>CAVSUB010000001.1:0-1469476 GCA_963730995.1 uncultured Acidobacteriota bacterium
CAACGGCCCCTCGCGGGGCCGTGTCGCTAAGTGCCGTAGATTGTGTGAGTTAGTTGGTGGGCGCTAGTGGATTCGAACCACTGACCCCCGCCGTGTGAAGGCGGTGCTCTACCGCTGAGCCAAGCGCCCAACTTGAACATCTAGAATACCTTACACAGCCTCCCGTTTGGCAAGTCTGGGTTTCGTGCGTGAGATCTGCGTGACTTTCGCAGCCGAACGGCGCACGCCGGCCCGCCGACGCCACACTTCTCGCAGCGACTCCGCCACGCGACCTGGGCGCAGATGGAGGTACCGCTCGGTGGTTGTGACCGACGCGTGGCCGAGCGGGTACTGAATCTCGCGCAGATCGACACCCTCTTCCAGCCACCGGCTCGCGCATTCGCGCCTGAAGTCGTGCCAGTGCAGGTCTACCTCGGCGAAGGCGGCATTGCTGGTCTCGGACAGCGCGCCTTTTCGTTGTCGGGGGCGTTCCACGACGCGGTCGTGCGCGAGGAGTACGACGTTCTCCCACACCTTGCGCGAGATCGGCTTCGACCCGCCTGTCGCGTTGCCGAACACGTAGCCCTTCGGCCCACCGATGAACCGCCGCTTCTGGAGAATTACCTCTGTCTCTTGCCTCCGGGCTCCGGCCGGTTGGAATCCGACTCCCTGTTCCGGGCGCTGAAGCCTTGCAAGTTGAATAGTCTGAGTACCAGCGGTGCGGCCCGCCGCCGCGTCGCATTTGCAACGGGCGATCAGGTTTTCGTTGCTGGTTGCGGCGGGCACAGGGTACTGTCTCTTTGTCTGTTTCCAGTTGCAGGAGGTTGATATGAGATGTGCGACCTTCCTCACGCGTCGAATCGGGCTGGCATCTCTCGTCGTGCTCGCCGTCGCGACCGAGACTCGCGCCAGCACCATTCCTCTCACGCCGGCCGATCTCGAGGCAGCGACACTCATCGACTTCAGCGTGGTTCCGCCATTGGTCCCGGTTGATGGTCTGACGGTGGATGGTGTGACGTTCGGCTTCACGATCGCCGGCGTCCACTCGAACGTCGCCGCCGTCGGTGATGGCGGGCCCGTAAGCACCAACAACATCACCTTCCCGACCGTCGGCAACAACTTCGGGACTGGGCCCGACGGTGCCCTCCTGTCGATGACCTTTCCGGGGCTCCAGACGCGGATGGGTTACGGGTATGCGATTCTTTCAAACGGGTTCCTTCCGAACGCCACGACGGTGTCGCTGTTCGACGCCGCGAACAATTTGGTCGGCTCGCTTTCGGGAGACGCCAGCCCGGATCCGCTCTTTTCGGGTGGATTCCTGGGCGTGGCCAGCGACATTCCGTTCCTGCGCGCTGACGTGACGTTCATCCAGAGCGATGCGTGGGCATTCGACAACCTGCGCTTCTCGACCGCGGCGCCCCATGCCGTTCCCGAGCCCGCGACCCTGACGCTCTTCGGCCTTGCGACCATGCGGTGCTACTGCGGCGCTCAACTGGCTTGCAGTGACATCGGCGGCTGCAACTTCTCGCGGCGGCGTTGTGCATCGATCGCGATCAGCATCGCGCGCTTGACAGCGCCGTACGCGAGTGTGCCGGGACGGCGCCCAACGCCGCGAGGGCGGTCAACTGTGCCTCGTACGCCCGCGCTCGTCGGCACCATGACGAGAGCCACGACGCCTTCTTGACGTCGTTCAGACCCTTGTGCAGCTCGTTGAGCCTCGCCGTGCCGATGTCGAGCATCGCCTCGTCCACAATGCTGTATCGGCGGTAGATCGGCTCCGTGCGGTGGCCGACCATTGCCATCCCGGCAGCACGCGCCACGCCCGATCAAGGTTCCTGAGCGTGAAGACGTTGGAGAGTTGGGCTCGGCCACCGGATGCCCAAACAGCGCCGGCTGTATTACGCTGCTGGCGTGCCCTTGCCTACGCTCCCGATGCTCCAGTTCGACGGCCGAGCAGCCCTGATCCGAGTCATCGAACAGTCCGACTATCCGCGCGAGATCGCCGTGTGAAGGCGGTGCTCTACCGCTGAGCCAAGCGCCCAACTGACCTTCAAGAATACCCTACGCTGCCTCCCGCTTGGCAAGCCTGGATTGGGTGCGGCGATACTCACCGCCGGGCGTGTGGCACTCGATCGTGCTGGCGGGTCCCGAGAATCGAGACCCGCCGCCCCCATCTACGCGCCGGCCTTCGCGGCCAATGCGGTTGGCAGCGCGACTCCTTCTTTGTTGACCACTTCGAAGTAGTCGTTCGTCGCCCCCTTGATGGCCGAATCCAGGAACGACCTGACGGCGTCGATGGACTCCGCCTCCCAGACGCAGACGGCGCGGGAGCCGTCGGGAGCCGACAGCGTCTGATGGAGCTTGAGATTCGATGGCAATGCGCCCATCCCCTGCTGTGCGCCGGCCCAGAACGCCGACCGATCGCTGACCTGATGCTGAACGACTATGAACACACCCACCTCCAATATTGACCGGGGGGCTTCGCCCCGCCGGACCCCCTACCGCCGCGATTCACTTCAGCCGCCGCGTCGGCGGGGCTTGAAAGTCCCGCCCTACAAATCAGAGTCCCGTTCCCTTCGCCAACTTGGCCTGCGCGGCGAGCAGCGACAGCATCTTCGCGTAGCGCTCGTCTGCATCCGCGAAGGCCTTCATGTACTCCTCTTCCGACAGCTTCGCTTTCTTCCAGTCGCCGTCGAAGAGAAACTGCTTGGAACCCTGCTCGTACGAGTCGGCGCCGCCATCACCAGGCTTGGCCGAGAGACCGTCGACGCCCGTGTCGATCACGAACACCTTCGAACCGGCCACCGACGCGGAGCTCAGGTCGATGTACACGTCGCGGTAGTTCTTCTCCTTGATCTTCTGGACGAGGAGCGTCGGCGCGGAGTACTTCGCGGCGACGACCAGAAGCTGGCCGCCCTGGAAGTACAAGGCGGCAACAAACTGGGTCGGATCCGCTGGATCGGCCGCCGCAATCGCCTCGAGCTTCGCGGCATCGAGCGCGGCGCCGAGCTGTTTGGCGACGTCTGCGGACTTGGAAGGTTGCGCGAACAGAGACGAGGAAGACGACAGCACGAGTAACAGGATCGCTGGGACACGGACAGCGCCTACGCGGGTCGGGGACGTGCGCATGAGCCACCTCAGCTTTTGCAGGTGCTCCCTTCTACCACCTTCGTACTCCCGCGTCAATTCAGACGAGCCCCGGCTCTCGGGGCGTGACGACGCTCCCCGAGCGGCCGCCCTCGTCCGACAAATCGATACGTCCCCTCCCCGCTCTTTCTTTGTGACGAGGCTACGTCATGTACCAGCCGCCGTTGACCGAGACTGTCTGACCGGTGATGTAGCCGTTCGACGCCAGCAACACGGCGACGGCAGCGACTTCGTCCGGCATTCCAAAACGCTTGACCGGAATGAGGTCCGGCTTGGCCGCCGGGTTTCCACGCACCATGTCGGTATCGATCAGGGCGGGCGCGATCGCATTGGCCGTGATGCCTTCCTTCGCGAACAGGCTCGCGTAGCTGTGGGCCAGCCCGTGGAGTCCGGCCTTGCTCGCGGCGTAGTGCGGACCGATGACGCCACCGGTCTGCGCCGCAATCGAGGACAGAAAGATGATCCGGCCCCATCGACGGACCCGCATTCCAGGCAGCGCGGCGTGAGTCACGTAGAACGCCGACGACAGATTGATGCGAATCGTCTCGTCCCAGTAGTCGGGCCCGACCTCGTCTACGGGCCTTCGGGCGATGACGCCGGCATTGTTGACGAGGATTTCGATCGGCCCCAGCCGTGCCTCTGTCTCGCGCACCAGCGTGGCCGCCGCATTCGCGTCCGAGACGTCGGCCTGAAACGCGAGGGCCGTGCCGCCCGCGGCCGTAATCTCCGCGACGACCTCGTCGGCTTGCGCCGAGGCCGTGTGATAGTTGACCGCGATCTTCGCTCCGGCCGCCGCCAGTGAAGTTGCGATAGCCCGGCCGATGCCCCGTGACGCGCCCGTCACGAGCGCCACTCTGTTAGTCAAGGCATCCATTTATCAACCGGGGGGCTTCGCCCCGCCGGACCCCCCATCGCCGTCGCTCGCGGGGCCCCATCGCCCCGCTCCGCTCCCGCCTCCGCCAAGGCCACGGCGAGGCTCGCCGAAACGCCTCCGGCGTGAAGGCGGCCGGCGGGCGCGCCTTTGGCGCGCTTGTTCCAACATCTATCACCGGGAGGTCTTGTCCCGCCAGGCCCCCGGTGATTCTTCGATACCAGCTGTTTACGCCCTCGTCGAACCTGCGAGATGCGCGTGTGCGAAGGATTAGTAGGCCGACGGCGTTGGGGAGTCCGGCGGGGCGAAGCCCCCCGGTTAATCAGGAGGGCTCACTGTGCAGGACACCAACCGCGACGGACTCACACAGCACGACCATTACGTTTCAGGGATTCGAGGCCGCGGTACGCCGGGCCGAAGCGGAGTTCCTGGAGATGCCCGGACTCAAGCTCACGGAAGCGCAGGCCGCGCGACTCTGGAGTTGCGACGCCGACGTCGCAGTGGCGGTGCTCACGCGATTGACGGAATCGCTCTTCCTCACACGGACGCGCACCGGAGCGTTCTGTCGAGCGTAGAAAGAATCGCGATTCCGCCGGCCGTCTACCCGATGAAGAGGGGATCTTCTTCTTCCGCGTGGCGGGCCTGATTGGCGCGCATGTCCCGGAAACCACGGAGGGCGGCCAACCCGGCTCTGATCGCCGCCATGATCGCGAGTCCTTCGCGCGCGGGAGTGATCACTGCCTGCTGGACGACCGTCGATGTCTCGTCGATGCGCCGAGTCAGATCGGTCACCAGCTGATCGATTTTTTCTGCCTGCGCCGTGGCGATCGTCGCGGTCTTGGTCGCCTCGTCGGCGAGAGCCGACACCTTGGCGACCAGCGGCTTCACGTCTTCCTGAACTGACGCGAGCGTCTTCTGCGCGTCCCGCGCGAAGCGGGCGACAGCCGCGATGGCGCCGATCTGGATGACCGCCATCACCAACGTGGCAAGGGCGATGATCCCGAGAAAGACCTCGCTCAGGCTCACAAACCGTCCTTCTGGGTTTCCGCGCCGGGGATCGGTCCTGTTCCGCTCCGGGCCTGCTCGTATGCCTCGCGGCCACGCTCGACGGCCGAGCTGAGGTTCTCCCGCTGCCGGTTCAGGAACTCCCGACCCTGACGCGCCGCCTCGTTCGCGCGATCGCGTCCGTCCTTCGCCTTCTCTGCCAGGATCCGCCGCATCTCGTCGCCTGACGTCGGCGTCGTCAGCAATGCGACAGCGGCCCCGGTGATCGCGCCAAGTACGAACGCCACGATGACGGTGCCTGCCCCTCCCCCATCGTCCCTCATGGGTCGCTCCTTATGCCGGGGGGCTGCGCCCCGCCGGTGCCCATCGCCGCGTCTGACTAAAAGATACTGACCCGCACGTTGAGATACTTCTTCGGGTCCTTCCGGATGTCGCCGATGAGCGAGCGCAGCTCGTTCGCGGCCGCATTCATATTGTCATACAACTGCTTGTCGTGGAGAAACTGACCCAGGGAACCCTCGCCTTTTTCCAGGTCTCCCGTGAGCCGGTCTACCCGTGCGGCCAGCGAATTGAAGCGGTCGTAGAGCTCCTTGTCGGTCAGCAGCTTCCCGAACGTTCCCTCGCCCCGATTCAGCTTCGAGCTGATCTGATCGAAGTTCCCGGAAGCCGACGTCAGCGATTTCGCGAGTGCGTCGTCCTTCAGCAGCCGCCCGAGGCTGCCCTCGCCCGCATTGATGCGGGCCGTCATCTCGTTCAGGTTGTCGAGCGCTGAGTTGAGCGAGTTGTACGCCTTGGGATCTTTGATCATCAGGCCCAGCGTGCCCTTGCCGTCGCGGAGACCCGCCGCGACGACCTGCGCCGAGCTCACGAACTGGTTGATCTCCTTGTAGAGGTCGTCGTCGGTGAACACTTTGCCGATGGTTCCCTTGCCGGCGCGGATGTCCTTGAGCATCTCGTTGATCTGCCCGAGCGACTGCGTCGCGCTCTCGGCGACGTCCGACAACTGACCCTTGGGGCGCACCGACGGCAGAGTGTCGCCGTCCTTCAGCGGAGTGCCGGAGGATGCGGGGCTGATGTCGATGACAGGCTCGCCCAGGAGGCTCAGCGAGCCGATCGACGCGCGCGACTCGGTGGTAATCCGCTGTTGCATCTCCTTCTTCACCGCGAGCTTGACCTCGACTTCCGAGCCGGAGAAGGCAATCTCGTCCACCTTGCCCACCTCGACGCCGGCGACACGAATCACGGCGCCGGCCTTGAGCCCCTGGACGTCGGCGAAGTGAGTCTTCAGGTGGTACTGCTGCCAGAAGAATCCTGCCTGGCCGCCGACGGCAAAGATGAAGAGAACGGCGAGGATGATCGCCGTCACAGAGACGATGCCGATTTTGAGCTCAGACCAGGCGAGCGATCGTGTTCGAGGCATTTCAGCTACCAGCTCCCAGCTTCCGGCTACCCGCTTCCCGCTTCCCGCTTCCCGCTTCCAGCTAAGCGCTAAAAGCTAAGAGCTG
Organism: uncultured Acidobacteriota bacterium; assembly: GCA_963730995.1. Lineage (GTDB taxonomy): Bacteria > Acidobacteriota > Vicinamibacteria > Vicinamibacterales > 2-12-FULL-66-21 > CAVSUB01. The sequence continues at coordinate 6,508 of CAVSUB010000001.1, forward strand.
TCAGCGTCCAGTCTCAGCTCAATTCAGGAATGCATGGATGTACGGGTCCGCCCCGGACATCTCGCGCAGCTCGGAGGCGTTGCCTTCGAACGCGATCCTGCCGTCCTTCAGCATGATGAACTCCGCTTCGTCCGCTTTCCGTCCTTCCGCCTTCGCGAACACGACATCCTTCCCTTGCCTGGCCGCGCGGTGCTCGGCCACGAAGAACGCATCGCGGAGCTGATGAGTGACCAGGATCGAGCTGACCCCCTCGAGGTCGCGCAGCTTGACGATCTCTTCGTCCACGGTCAGCGCCGTGATCGGATCGAGCCCGGTGGTCGGCTCGTCGTACAGCAGGATTCGAGGCTTGGCGGCCATCGCTCTCGCGATGGCGACGCGGCGGCGCTGCCCGCCCGACAACTCGGAGGGCATTCGATCGATGAACTCGCCGAGACCGATGAAGCCGAGCACTTCTTCGACGCGTGCGTTGGCCTTGTCGAGCGGCCAGTTCAATTCTTCGAAGAGCTTGTAGCCGACGTTCTCGCGCACGGTGAGCGAATCGAACAGCGCGCCTTCCTGAAACACCATGCCGAGGTCGGCACGCACGGCCATGAGCGCGTCTTCGTCCATGTTATCCACGCGCTCTCCATTGACGAAGATCTGGCCGGCGTCCGGCTTCAGGAGGCCCAGGGCCAATCGCAGGATCGTGGACTTGCCTGCTCCGCTTGCGCCGAGGAAGACCTTCGTGTGGCCCGTCTGCAGAGTGAAGCTCACGTCCCGCAGGATGACTTTGTCGTCGAAGGCGAGGTGCACGCCGTCGAACACGACAATCGGTCCCCCGAAACCGAGGGCCTCTTCGGCCAGGGGCGAGCGACGCGCGGGGTCGGTCGCCATCAGTACATCAAGACGATGAGCAATTGCGTCACGAGGTAGTCGACGGCGATGACGGCGACCGAGCTCGCAACCACCGCGTTGGTCGTCGCCCGCCCGACGCCCTGCGTGCCTCCCGACGTTCTCATCCCGACATGGCACCCGATGCTGACGATCGTGAAGCCGAGAAAGAACGGCTTGATGAGGCCCATCCAGACGTCCTGGATGTAGAGGCCCTGCACCACCGCGTTCCAGTAGATGGACGACGCTACGCGAAGCAGTGTCGACGTGACGATCCAGCCGCCAACCATGCCGACGCCGCTTGCAATCACCGTCAGCAGCGGCACCATCACCAGGCCCGCGAGCACACGCGGAATGATCAGCTTGCGGATGGGATCGGTTCCGAGGGCGCGCAGCGCCGAAATCTGATCGGTCACCATCATCGAGCCAATCTCGGCGGCGATTCCCGACCCGACGCGCCCGGCCACCATCAGCCCCGTCAGCACTGGACCAAGCTCCTTCACGATCGAGGCGCTTACGAGGCGGCCAACCATCGACCTCGCGCCGAACTGATCGAGCGTGAAGCCTGACTGCAGCGCCAGCACCATTCCGGTGAACATGCCCGTCAGCAGCACGACGGTGAGCGACCCGACCCCAATCGCCTCGAACTGCTCGATGATGTCGCGGTAGTAGTACGGCCCGGAGGTCAGGCCACGGCCCACCTTTCCAAGCATCCGGACGTACTCCTGCACCTCCAGGAGGGCCGCCTTCGTGAAGTCGACGAGCCCGGCGGCCACGCTTAGCGTCCCGCCCTTACAAGCCCGAGCTCGCGGCTGCGCAGCTGCTTGATGCGATCCCGCAGCGTTGCAGCCTTCTCGAACTCGAGGTTGGCGGCCGCCGCTTTCATCTGCATCTGCAGCGTCGTCACATGTGCCTCGAGCTCGCCATGCGTTCGGAACTCGTCGGCGTCGGTCGCGACGGTCACGTAGTCACGCTCGTAGATGCTCGACAGCACGTCGTCTATGCTCTTGACGATGGATGCGGGTGTGATGCCGTTCTCCACGTTGTAGGCTTCCTGAATCTTCCGGCGCCGCTCGGTCTCCGACAACGCCTGACGCATCGAGTCGGTGACGCGATCCGCGTACATGATCGAGCGGCCATTGATGTTGCGCGCCGCGCGGCCTACCGTCTGGATGAGGGATCCGCCGGACCGCAGAAACCCTTCCTTGTCAGCGTCGAGAATCGCCACGAGCGACACTTCCGGAAGATCCAGACCTTCGCGCAGCAGGTTGATGCCGACGAGGACGTCGAACTCGCCGCGGCGCAGGTCGCGCAGAATCTGGATCCGTTCGAGCGTTTCGATGTCGGAGTGCAGGTAGCGGACCTTCACCCCGAGCTCCTGGTAGTACTGGGTCAGGTCTTCGGCCATGCGCTTGGTGAGGGTCGTCACGAGCACTCGCTCGTGCCGGGCCGCCCGGTCGCGGATCTCCGCGAGAAGATCGTCGACCTGTCCGCGAACCGGCCGCACCTCGATGACCGGATCCAGGAGCCCGGTGGGCCGGATGATTTGCTCGACGACAACACCGCCGGCATGCCGCAGTTCGTAGGGACCCGGTGTGGCCGACACGTACAGCCGCTGCCCGACGCGTGCTTCCCATTCCTCGAAATTCAGGGGACGGTTGTCGAGCGCCGAGGGAAGACGGAATCCGTACGCTACGAGCACTTCCTTCCGCGAGCGGTCCCCGTGGTACATCCCTCTGATCTGCGGAACCGTTTGATGGCTCTCGTCGACGATCGTCAAGGCGTCGGGAGGCAGGTAGTCGAGCAGCGTAGGCGGAGGCTCGCCCGGCTGGCGTCCCGTCAGGTGCCTGGCATAGTTCTCGATGCCGTGGCAGTACCCGATCTCCTTGATCATCTCGAGGTCGAACATCGTGCGCTGGTGCAACCGATGCGCCTCCAGGACCTTGCCTTCCGATTCGAGCTGGCCGCGGTACCACCCGAGCTCCGCCTTGATGCTCTCGACGGCCCGCTTCGTCCGATCGCGCGACGTGACGAAGTGTGTCTTGGGATAGATGGCAATCTTGTCGTGCCGCCGCAGCAGCTTGCCCGTCAGCGGATCGAACGTCACGAGCTCGTCGACTTCGTCGCCGAAGAGGCCGACCCGGATTGCCTGATCCTCGTATGAGGGGTACACCTCGACGATGTCGCCGCGCACGCGGAAGACGCCACGGTTGAAGTCGGCGTCGTTCCGCTCGTATTGGATTTCGACGAGCTTGCGGAGGATCTGTTCCCGGTCGATGCGCTGGCCGCGCTCGAGCGGCAGCATCATGCCGTAATAGGCCTCCGGCGATCCCAGACCGTAGATGCACGAGACGCTGGCGACGATGATGACGTCGCGCCGCTCGAAGAGCGACCTCGTGGCGGAGAGCCGCATGCGGTCGATCTCGTCATTGATCGTCGCTTCCTTCTCGATATACGAATCGGTGGTGGGAACGTAGGCTTCCGGCTGGTAGTAGTCGTAGTAGCTGACGAAGTACTCGACGGCATTCTCGGGGAAGAAGCGGCGGAACTCCTGATAGAGCTGGGCGGCGAGCGTCTTGTTGTGGGCCATCACCAGCGCGGGCCGGTTCACCCGGGCGATGCACTGCGCCATGGTGAACGTTTTCCCGGAGCCGGTGACGCCGAGCAGGACCTGGGACGAGTCGCCCCGCTCCAGGCCCTCGACGAGCTCGTCGATCGCACGGCGTTGATCGCCGCGAAGCTCGAAGTCCGTGACGAGTTTGAAGCGATCGTACTTGGAAGCCATAGCGTGGCGGTACAGTGGCGCCTCGCGAAGAGAGCGCGAAACGCTCATCGTACCACAGCGGATGGATCGGTGAGGACTGGCAAAGGAAGGCGGCCGACGCAGACTGCCCGCGAGACTGGGCGATCAGCGGGTCGGCGCGTCCTTGTAGGGCGCGTAGTAGCCCTCGCGGGTGCGCAGTTTCGCACCCTTCAGGTCCGCACGCTTCAGTCGGATCTGCACCTTTCGCCACGTCCCGTTCATCCGGGTGTCCGTCGAGACGTAGCCCAGGCTGTAGCGGGCCGCGATCGTCTTCTCGATTTTCCCGTAGATCTTCTCGAGCTCTTTGACGCTTCCCGGGAAGAAGGCGTCCCCGCCGGTGAGCTCCGCCATGCGCTGGAGCTGCATCCGCTGCTCGTTCCGGGCCGACTGCGGCTGATGCTCGAGATACCCGATCACGTAGGTCGTGACGTCCGACGCCTTCAGGAGATTGAGGAGGTCGCGGAAGGTCAACGAGCTGCGCGTGTCGCCGCCATCGGTGTAGATCAGGAGAATCTTCTCGCCATCCTGTTCCGCGGCCCCGTTGAGGTACACGCCGACCGCGTCGTAGAACGCCGTCCAGCCGTCCGGCTTCCGCATGCGGATGCGCTCGATCAACCGCGCGTAGTCGGAGCCGCCATAGCGAGCCAGGCGGACCTCCGTATCGAAGTCCACGAGCGTCGTGTCGACGGCATGCTCGTTCGCATTGACGAACTTGATCATGCCGGTCCGCACGTCGTTGATGTCGGACTCCATGCTGCCGCTCGTGTCGAGGGCCAGCCCGAGATGTAAGGGCAACACGCGCCCGAGATCCCCGGACTCCGGGAACCCCTCCGCGAAATACGTGATCGACTGAGCATTGCCCTCTTCGATGACCTCGAAATCATCCGCCTTCAACCCTGTGATCGGCGACCCTTGCTTGTCGGCGACCACGACGCTGAAGTGAACGAGATCGACGCCAGCGCGGAAGGTCTGCTGCGGTGCGAAGGCTGCCGTGAGCGTGGCGAGTGCGACGATAACTGGTGCACGCATGGCTGGTCCCCCAGTGCAGCAACCCGTCTTTCAAAACACCTTGTACCCCGTGACGCGGACGACGTGCGTCCCCCGCCGGCCGTCCGAGTTGATCCCCTGGAACCCGTACCCCCACTCCGCCGCGACCAGCGTCCCGAACGGTGCCGGTGCCTCGATCGCTGCGCCGATACCCGCGAATCGGCTCACGCCGCGCGCAAAGCCGGTGTCGCGGACGAACGCGGCGTCGGCGAAGCCGTCGAGACGAAACAGCCGCCCTGGCGACCACGCGAGCGACGAACGAAGTGTGGCGCCGCGATCATAGCGGATCAGGGCCGACGGGTAACCGTGAAGACGATTGTCGAAGGTGCCGAACGAATACTGACTGAACCGGTCGAGATCGTGCCCGCCGGTCAGCGTGACCTCTCCACGCGCGAGCAGCATGGGAGAAAAGATGACCGATCGCGCGATTGACCCGCCGTAGCGCTGGAAGTCGCGTTGGCTGAGCCGATACTCGCCCGACTCGGACCAGCCCCAGGGCCGCCAGCCGCTCCGGCGCATGCCGCTCCACCAGATGGTGCCGTCCCAGCCGGCGCGCTGGCCCTCGAGCCCGACCCGAACCCCGTGCGCGATCTGATCCGCCGGTGCCGCGAAATCGGACGCGGTCACATCGCTACGCGCGAAGTGCGTGTAGTCGAGGTCGTAGCCGGCGCGAAAGCTCAGTCGAGGTGTCAGCGGACGCAACAGCCACACGGACGCGAATGCCGGGCGCTGACGTACGTTCCGATCGTATTGTTCCCGGCCAGCCTCGAAGTCCCGATCGTTGTAGGACGAGGCGATGCCGAACGCGCGGGCCGCGAGCTGCCAGCGGCTGCCGCGCAACGACGGGACCGAGAAGGCCATCTGCCCGTACGTGCCGCCGAAGAAGCCGTTGAGCTGCGCTCCCGTGCCGAACAGGTTGAAGTCGAGATAGCTGAGGCCCGCGAACGGCAGCGGACGAGAGATGTTCGGATCGACGATGACGCCGAACGCAAGCGTCCGCACGCGCGAGGCCGTGCCAGTAGCGCTCCTTGCCGCTGGCGAGCTCGATATCCCGGTCGCCGCGGCCCGACGTGTCTCTCCCTCGAGGTAACGATATCCACCTGACGTGTCGCGCAGGATCGTGTGCTCGGAAGAGTACGCGGTCTGCCGGCGCATATCGAAGTCAGGCGCGTTGACATCGTGGGTCGGCAGCGCGAGGACGCGCCTGATCGGCGTCCGGTATGCGGCGCCTTGATAGAGCTGCCGGACATCCGACCGCGCGAGCACCCAGGCGCCCTCTCCGGTACGCGTGAACTCGTCCACCTGCTCCGACGACACGACGGCGCCTCGCAGGGCGGTCTCGGAGGCTTCCACGCGGACGATCCCGAAGTCCTCCGCCGAAATCCACGCGCGGCCACGAAACAGCGGCTCGCCTCCCGAGAGCGGCTCGAAGGCGACGACGTACGAGCGGACGCCGGCGATCGGTTCGTCCCCAACCAGTCTGTAGCGATACTTGTCTCCGAGCGTGATCGCCAGCGGCGGAGCCGAGACGCGTTCGGGCTCGATGATCGGCAGCCGCGGGATCCCTTGCGACCGAAAGGCGATGCCATTCACCCTGATCTCGCGTTGCTCGAGGTCGGTGCGCGTCGCGTCCTTGAAAATCGTCGTCTCGCTGGACACAGTCACCGGTGCGGGAAATCCCGGCGCCTCGAACGTGATCGTCAACGTGCCGCTGGAGATGAGGGTCCGGACGCTGGCCGCCTGCCTGACAGCCGCCGCCTGATGCCGGGCGACGATCTCCTCCACGGTCAGCCGTCGTCGAGCGGCAACACTGGTGTCGATCGCAAAGCGATCGGAGGCAGCATCGGTCACACGGACCAGAGCGTCGCCAGACCCGAGTTCGACCCGCTCGGCTCGAGACGGTGGTTCAATCGTCACTGGCGCTCCTTCAGGGCACGAGCGAAGGAGCGCGACCCGGTCCAGCGTATTCGGATTGAGATAGACCTCACCAAGCCGGCCGTTGCAGGAGACCCGCGTGACCCCAGCACCGCCGACGACGAGGCCCGGCCCGAGCAGCTGCGCCGCACTGGACAAATCCCCCATTGCACGTCGCGCCATCCCGGCGTCGTCCGGCAGTTGCACGAGCCAGCGATCCGCCTTCGCTGTGCGCGTCAGGTCCAGCACTCGACCGGCGCTCTCGAGACTGCCGCTTCGCAGCCAGCTCGAAGCCGCGCGGCCAGCGTCGGGTACTACGAGGGCGTCCCAGTATCCGGCAGATGGCTGGTCCAGCAGCGCGGGGGCAAGGGCTTCCGGCGGTTCAACCACGAGCCGGACGGGACCTCGAGCGCTCGCCCGGAGCAGGGTCAAACGCGTTCGTAGCTCGAAGACGAGCGCCTCCAAGGGCAGTGTGGACGTGCGCACGTCCAGCACGATCGTCGGCGCGCGCGCCAGGTTCGGAAGAAGCGCATCCGGTGGAAACCCTCGCAGTAGAACGGCGGCGTGCCCGCCACGACTCGTGACCTCGTCGAGCAGTCCGGGGATGTCCGACGACTCGCCGACTTCAACGGCGACTTCCAGGCCGTGCAAGACTGCCGGCAGCACCGGGATCTGGCCCGGTTTCATTGAAACGACGATGCAGGTCGCGCAGGGCGGAGGAGCGGGGTTGTCGGCAACCTGAGAGCCGGCTGCCGGGAAGGTCGGACCAGTGGACACTGCCGCCACGGTCAGGAAGCGCAGGACAAACCGGATTGCGGGTCGCACCTGTCGACGGATCGTACCACGGCGTATAATGAGAGTTTCGTGAAGGGCATCCTTTGTGTCCCACTGGGCGGTCGGCGCGCGTGAGGGTTGCCTGACGTGCGCGTGCTAGCCATCTGCCAGGACGAACTGCTCATCCGGTCTCTGGATGCCGTCCTGCTTCCCAGCTTCGAGGTCGATTTCCTCGTCGATAGCCGCCCGCTCGCCCGGCGGCTTCACGACGCCGGCGTTCAGGTCATCACCGGCGATCCGCGGCGGGTCGACACATACCTCAAAGCCGATATCTCCCCGAGCACCTGCTTCATCATCGAAGACAACGCCCGGCGAAGCGTGAAGAAGATCGTCTCGGCGGTGCGCGATTCGGGCGGCACGCTGATCTACCTGCTGCATACCGGATCGCGGAACGGCCGGAGCGCCGAGACGGCCCGGACTGCAGTCAACGACGTCACGCATCTCGAGCTCGCGGAGCTGGTGCGGCCGACGCTCGTGACGGAGCTGAGCCGGTCGATGACGCGCGCCCGCGTGCAGCAGTACCAGCGCTACTTCGCCGACGCCGATCGCGTCCTGATCCTGCTCCACAACGATCCGGACCCTGACGCGCTGGCGAGCGGTCTGGCCCTGCGCAATCTGCTCCGCCGCACGAAGACAACGGCGATCATCGGCGCAATCCAGGGTGTGACCCGTCCGGAGAACCTCCGGATGGCGAACATGCTCGACATCCACGTCGAGCAGGTCACCGCCGGCAGTCTCCAGGAATTCGAGCGGATCGCGACGGTGGACGTGCAGCCACACTACTTCGGCGGCCTGCTGAACCGGGCCGACCTCGTCATCGATCATCATCCCGAGCAACCGGGCTACAGCGCCGTCTTCAAAGACATCCGGGCGGACTACGGATCGACGTCGACGATCCTCACCGAGCACCTCCGAGCGGTCGACGTGAACATCTCGGAGCGGACCGCGACGGCGATGCTGTACGCGATCAAGTCCGACACACTCTTCTTCGCGCGTCACACGAACCGAGTCGATCTCGAGGCCTTCACGTTTCTCTACCCGCTCGCCGACGCCGCGCTCATCAGGAAGATGGAAGGGGCGGAAATCACCCTCGAGCGGCTCAAGTACGTCACGCGTGCGAGCCAGTCCGGCACCCTGCGCGAGCAGGTCTTCAGCGCGTTTCTCGGCGAGGCGCCGCGCGAGGACTTCATCCCGTACACCGCCGACTTCTTCCTGCAGCTCGAAGACGTCAAGTGGACCATCGTCGCCGGCATCGTGGGCAGCTCGTTCATCGTGAGCGTGAGGAACCTGGGCTACTCACGGAATGCGGGGGAGTTCGTCAAGCGATGGTTCGGAGACATCGGCAGCGCCGGCGGCCATCGGGCAATGGCGAAGGCAGTGGTGCCGGTCGATCGGTTCCGTCAGAAGTTCGGCGATCTGTCGGGCACGGAGCTGACGGCGCGAATCGCCGAAATGGCCGAGCAGTTCCTCCACGAGCCGGCGACCGAGAAGAAGAAAGAGCCCGTCCTGAAGTAGGCCGCGCTCCCCTCTTGCTGCAACAGCTCGCTATACGACCCTTGGCGCCTGGAGGCAGCTAACTCTTTGACGGCGCCTCGGCCCTGCGAGCGTCGAGTCCAAAATCCCGCTCGACAGACGCATACCATGTCGCGTCGTCGGCAGCGCCCCAATCCACCCACTGCTCGTCGGTCATGGCCGCGCGCCACGCGAGAAATGGCGCTGCATCCGCTCCTGGGTAACGGAGTTGTGACGAGCCATTTTCGATGATGAATGCACGCCGCCCGTCCAATGCCGCGGCTCGCTCCGGTAACTAGAATTGACGCCAAGTACCACCTCCCGATTGATCAGAGAACCAATCAGGCCAAAACACAATCAACTGGACAGTATCAACCCAGCGCCTGATCCAGATCCGCGATCAAGTCGTTCGGGTCTTCGAGGCCGATCGAGATCCGCGCCATTCCGCGCGTCACGCCGGCGCGCTCGAGTTCCTCGGGCGTGTGGCCCCACTGCGACGTCAGAACGGGGAGGCTGCAGAGGCTTTCGACTCCGCCAAGGCTGGCCGCCCGTTTTATGAGACCGAGCCGATCGAAGAAATGCGTCGCACGTTCGAAGCTTCCCCCGAGGTCCAGGCACACCATGCCGCCGAACGCGCGCATCTGCTTGCGCGCGAGTGCGTGGTCGGGATGCGATTCGAGGCCCGGATAGTAGACCTGCTCGACGCGGCTGTCGCGCGCGAGCCAGCGTGCGACGGCCATCGCGTTCTCGTTGTGGCGCTGCATGCGGACGTCGAGCGTCTTCAGGCCGCGGCCGAGCGCATAGGCGGCGTACGGATCGAGCACGCCGCCCACGAGGCGCCTCGCCTTCTCGATCGGCTCGATGAGCCTGTCCGGCCCCGCGAGCGCGCCCGCGGTGACGTCGCTGTGGCCGTTGAGGTACTTCGTCGCGCTGTGCATCACGATATCGACACCCAGTGAGATCGGCCGCTGGTTGACTGGGGTCGCGAAGGTGTTGTCGATGACGGAAATCACGCCACGGGCGCGACAGGCGGCAGCGATCGCAGCGACGTCCACGCACCGAAGCGTCGGGTTGATGGGTGATTCGAACCACACCAGCTTCGTCGCGCCAGAGAACACGCGATCGATCGACGCGAGCTCGTCGAGCGTCGCGAAGCGCGGGACGATCCCGAACTTCGGCAACAGATCCGAGAGAAGGTGCAGCGTGCCGCCGTAGATGGCGGAACTGCAGATCACTTCGTCTCCAGCTCGGAGCAACGCCAGCAACGCTGTCGTCGTCGCCGCCTGACCGCTGGACAGGACGAGCGCCGACTCGGCGCCTTCCAACGCGGCAATCGTGCGCTCGACAGCCTGGACCGTCGGGTTCGCGTATCGCGAGTAGAGGAACTTCTTCGACTTTCCCTCGGCGTACTCGCGGACCTGTTCGGCGGTGTCGAAGACGAAGGTCGTCGTCTCGTAGATCGGGGTCGTCAGAGAGGCGACCGACGCCGGTCCGTCCGTGTCGGTGTGGATCATCTCGGTTTCGAGTTTCATGGATTCCGATCCTTCTCGCTTCCAGGTCCCAGATTCGAGCCACCAGCCCTCGGTCAGGAGCTCCAAGTCATGGTTGGACTGTCGCGATCCTCTCGCCGCTCGCGCCGACGACCGGCTCGATGAACTGGCGGTAGGCATCCTCGTAGCCGCGATCGAGCAGCTCGCCCAGCGTGTGCGTGCGATCGGACCGTTCGTCGTAGACGCCGGCGAAATCGAGCGGCCCAAGCGGATTGTGCGCCGGACGAATGACGAACAGGCCAGCGAAGCGGCCAGTGAACTGTTCCAGGCCGTCGCGCAGCGTTGCGACTTCGAAGGCGGCCAGCTGCTCGCCCGCATGGCCTCGGAGATCTCCCCGGCTCGCGCTCAGCTCGTGAGCATTCGACGCGGGAGGAGACGCCGTCACGAGGATCACCTGTTCCGCACCCGCCGCACCCACTTCCTCGAGCAGACGCACCAGGCTCCCCGGACGATCGCACACTCGATGCGTTTCACCACGCCAGGGCCCTTCCGGCGCGAACGTCAGGAGGTGCGGATCGACAGCCAGCGGCAGCGCGAGCGCGCCTTCCATCGCGTCGAGCACGTGGCCGCGCGCTGCGCCCGCCAGATCGAATGCCTCGAGCTGGCGGCTCCCTGAGTCAATCTGGTCCACACTCGCCCGCCCCGCGAGCGATGCCTCCGCCTGGCGCACGCCCGCGGCAACCGAGACACGCGCGAAGAAGCGCTGGCGGAAGCGCGGCTGGAGGAGCGCGAACACGAGGTCGCGACGCGCGTCAACATCGTGGACCGTGACGAGCAGCTCCCGGAATCCCGGCTGCCCGAGGTTCTCGACGAGCAGCTCGAGATACCTCTTCGCGAGCTCGCCGGTGGGCGGGGTCGGAATCGGCGCGGCGCCGCGAATCAGGTTCCACAACTCGGCCGCGCACCGGTTGGCCACGGTCGTGGGAGAGATCGGGCCCTGAAGCGCGCGGCCGGCGATTCCCTGTCGGGACCGGCGACGGATCCGCCTCGAACCGACGCCTCCGAGCGCTCCCACCGCGAGAGTACCGAGCGCGACGAGGCCCGCGAACAACGCGAGCCGAGGGATGACAGTCGGCAACGCGGTCGGCGAGAACAAGGTCTCGATCCAGTGCGCATACCCTGACGTCACCGCCGTCGCCGCTCCGGACAACCCGACGAGAGTCAGCAAAAGACCAATGATGGCGAGAACGACGGCGAGAGCCAGCAGAACCAGCGGGATGGCGAGGATCGGCGGCGGCAACCGCCAGCGCCCACCCGGCGACGCGGAGCGGCTCCCGCCAGCCGTAGAACTGGCTCGCACCGCCCGACTTCCAGATCCCGTCCGCTTCCCAGAGTCTCGCGCTGCCGTCGACCGCGGCGAAGAGCGCCCCGACGACGCCAATCCCGCGGCCGGCGACGAGATCCAGTTTGACGCCTGCCTCGTGCAGCGCGCGGAGGACGCCGGCGTGATACGCGGCGCTGGTTCCCGAACCCGTCAACACGAGCGCGGTTCGCAGCCGTGTGGAATAGACGCGGTCCGGGGTATCGGGAGTGATCACATTGATGGTCGATCGGTTGCTTCGGCCTCGTCGTGGATCGTCACCAGCTTCACGACTTCGAATCGACGGCTCCCGTTGGGAGTCGTGACGAGCGCCTCATCCCCTTCCTCTTTGTTGAGAAGGGCGCGGCCGATGGGCGAGGCCGTCGAGATCATCCCGTGCTCCGCATCCGCGTCCTCGGGCATGACGAGCTGATAGATCGTCAGCGCCCCCGTCGCGTCCTTGAGGTGCACGGTCGACCCGAACCCGACACGATCGCGAGGGATCCTGTCCAGGTTCATCAGGGAGATCTCGCTGACACGCTTCTGCAGCATGCTGATGCGAGCTTCGACGAGGCGCTGGCGCTCCTTGGCCGCTTGGTACTCGGCGTTCTCACGGAGATCGCCGAGCTCCCGCGCGCGCTTGATCTCTCTCGGCAGCTCCGTCTTCAACTCGCGGTCGAGCTGCTGAATCTCGTCTTCGAACTTCTTTAGAATCCGCGCTTTCATGTTGTCCAATGTGAGTTGGCGGCGTCGCCGACGCGTCAGTGATGGTAGCAGACTGCAGGTACAATCACCACCGGGATGGAACGCATCGCGAGCCGCCAGAATCCGATGGTGCGCCGCTTCCGGGAGCTCGCGCGCGCGACGGACTCGAGCGGCGCGGCGCTGCTCGATGGTGCGCACCTCCTGCAGGAAGCGCTGCGGTCAGACGTGCCCATCGACATCGTCGCGATTGCCGATCGCGGCACGTCCCCCGAGGGAGAGAGGCTTGCCGAAGAGGCACAGCGGACCGGAGCCCGCGTGCTGCGCGTCGCCGACCAGGTGCTCGCCGCGATGAGCCCGGTTCGCCAGCCGTCCGGTATCGTCTCCATCGCCCGCTGCCCGTCCGGCACGCTCGCACAGGCGCTCGACCGTCAGCCTGCTCTCGTTCCAATTCTGACCGGCGTCCAGGACGCGGGGAACGTCGGCGCCATCGTGCGGACTGCGGAAGCGTGCGGCGCCACTGGCGTCATCACTACCGACGGCACCGCCGACCCGTTTGGCTGGAAGGCGCTGCGAGGCGCCATGGGCAGTACTTTCCGGATGCCGATCGCCGTGCATCAGCCGATGAACGCCATCTTAGGAGAGCTTCGGTCGCGAGGAATCGCTGTGATTGCAACAATCCCTCGGGGTGGAGCGTCCCTCGATGCGGCCGATCTTCGCGGTCCGGCAGCCCTCATTCTCGGCGGCGAGGGTGCCGGGCTGCCACCCGATCTGGCTGCATCGGCGGACACGCTGCTCACGATTCCCATGCGAGCGCCTGTCGAATCGCTCAACGTCTCGATCGCGGCCGCGTTGATTCTGTTCGAAGCCTCTCGCCAGCGAGGCCGCCACTGATGTCCTTGTTCGACGACCCGGAAGCGCAGGAAGCACCTGACGCCGATCGTACGGCGCCTCTTGCCGAGCGCATGCGACCGCGCACGCTCGACGAGTTCGTCGGGCAGGATGCGCTCACCGGGCCAGGCCGTCCGCTCCGCGAAGCCATCGAGCACGACCGCCTGCGCTCGATCATCCTCTGGGGTCCGCCCGGGACGGGCAAGACGACGCTGGCCAGGCTGATAGCGGGTCTCACTCGCGCGCGGTTCGTGTCGTTCAGCGCCGTCCTCTCGGGGATCAAGGAGATCCGTGCGGTGATGACCGAGGCGGAAGAAGCCCGGCGCCTTCGCGGGCGCCGGACCATTCTTTTCGTCGACGAGATTCATCGCTTCAACAAGGCGCAGCAGGACGCCTTCCTTCCGCGGGTGGAGGCAGGTGACATCGTCCTCATCGGCGCGACAACCGAGAACCCGTCCTTCGAGGTGAACTCAGCGCTCCTCTCGCGCTCGAAAGTTCACGTCCTCAAGCCGCTCGAGCCGTCGACCGTCGTCACGATTCTGCGGCGCGCCCTGGAAGACGGAGACCGCGGCCTCGGCGATTTTGGGTTGACGGCAGACAGCGATGCGCTGCACGGCATCGCCCGGTACGCAAACGGGGACGCGAGAATAGCCCTGAACATGCTCGAGCTCGCGGCCGCGGTTGCTGCTGACAGCCGGCACATCGACGCGGCGATGGTCGCCGACCTCGCGCAGAACCGGTCCCTGCTCTACGACAAGACGGGTGAAGAGCACTACAACCTGATCTCCGCCCTCCACAAATCGCTGCGGAACAGCGATCCGGACGCGTCGGTCTATTGGCTGGCCCGCATGATCGAGTCGGGCGAGGACCCGCTCTACGTCGCGCGACGGCTGGTGCGCTTCGCATCGGAAGACATCGGGAACGCGGATCCGCAGGCCCTCGCCATCGCGATGGCCGCCAAGGAGGCTGTGCACTTCATCGGACTGCCCGAAGGCAACACCGCGCTGGCGCAGGCTGCGATTTACATGGCGATAGCGCCGAAGAGCAATGCCGTCCTGCGCGCGTACTCCGAGGCCGCCGAAGCGGCCACTACCGACGTAGCCGAACCCGTGCCTCTGCACCTGCGCAACGCGCCGACGCGCTTCATGAAGGCTCTGGACTACGGGAAGGGTTACAAATACGCGCACGACGAGGCTGACGGAGTGTCGGAAATGCAGTGCCTGCCCCCGGCGCACAAAGGCCGGCAGTTCTACAAGCCGACGGAGCGAGGGTTTGAAGCCGAGGTGAAGAAGAGGCTGGAAGAACTGCGGAAGACACATGGCGGCGGGGCCTGAAGGCCCCGCCCCACGAACCGTCGATGTAGCCCTCGCCTCAGGCCCGGTTAGTTGTCAGGTGCGCCGCAGGCGCACCCGCCGGAGCGGAGCGGGGCATGGGGCCCCCGCGAGCGACGGCGATGGGGGGTCCGGCTGGGCGAAGCCCCCCGGTCTAATCGTTGAAATGCGGGATCTTCTTGAACATCTCCTGCCGCAGCGGGAGGATGAACGAGAAGCGGAAGTCGCCCTGCATCCGGCCGATCGGGATGCCGACGAGCTCGCCGTTGCGATTCAACACGCCGCCACCAGATACACCAGGGTGTCCGTCCGTCAAGCACGTCACCAGGTTCTTTTCCGTGCGCTGCCCGACATAGCCCGTCGCCAGGATGATCCCCTTCGAGTAGTCGTTCCCGAGCCGGAAGATCGGGTCGGCGAAGTCGAACGAGTAAGCCAGATTCACGTTCAGCGCCGGCAGATCGATCTGCTCCTTGACCTTGACGATCGCCCAGTCGCCCGAATCGACCTCGACCTTCGCGTCACCGGAATCGACGATCCGTGCCGCGAGCGGCCGGCCTTTGTACATCAGCTTGATTGAGGTGATCTTGCGCGTGTCGGCCGCGCCTTCCTGGCCGAGCGCGATGACTCCGTGCTTGACGGTGATGAAGTAGCCGTTGCCGATGTAGCCAGCCGTGCCGTAGCTGCTCGAACCCTTGTCGTCGTAAGAGTAGAGCTCGACGAAGCTCTCGCGACGCTCGCGCAGCAACGTGAGCGGCAGCAGCCCCATCTCGTCCGTCAGCTGGCGCTTGACGTCCGAAATGAGCGACGCCCGACTCGCGTCGTCCATCATGGCGGAAACATTGGCTCGAGACATTCCGGTCGTGCCGGCCGTTTCGACGGGACGCTTGCGGAGGAGGTCGACTTCGGCACGCAGCTCAGCGAGCCGAACGTCGCTGTCTGCCGTTTGACGGGCACCGAGGTAGTTGCCGAGGCCGAAGAACAGCAGGGCAAAAACGGACGCGAGGACTGCAGGAAACACGCGACGGTTCGACATAACTACTCCAAGTTCGGCAGCTAAACCACCTCGCGTGAGCGGGGCTTACAGCTTTGCGCACCCCGAATTCAGGGGTTGCCTTTTCGCTTGGAAAACTGTTCAGAGCCGAGTTACTGGGATGAAAAAATTGTAATCCGCGCTATCCAACCTGTCAAGAGCAAATCTTACGCAATCAGCGCCTTATGGCTGTGCTCGTCTGACTTATCTCCGTACAGATCATACGCTTTTCACCCTCTTTTGGACTCAAATACGATGAAAATTCTTCTCGATCTCCCGTCTCGACAATCGGAGCACTACTGGCCTGCCGTGAGGGCAGACGCTCGAATACGCCGTCCGCCGGAGCTCGTCGAGAATGAATCTCATTTGAGTAATCGTCAAAGGGTAGTTCGCCTTGACCGCCGCGTGACAGGACATCGTCGCGGCGATGCGGCGAAGGGCTTCCTCGGCAGGCGACCCCCGGTCGAACCCCTCGAGGTCCTCTGCCAGCGCCCGCACAGTCGCCTCGCAGGCGGATGCGTCGAGAAGCGTCGGAACGGCTGAGAGGCGCAGGCTGTCGCCGCCGAACTCCTCGACCTCCATGCCGAACCGGTCGAGGGTGTCCCGATGCGCGGCGAGCGCCTGGCGCTGCGCGGGCGACAGGTCGATCAGGAGCGGGGTCAGCAACCGCTGGCTCTCGAGCCGTCCTGCGGTCAGCTTCTCGGAGATCTGCTCGAACAACACCCGCTCGTGCGCCACGTGCTGGTCGATAATCGCGACCCCCTCGTCGTCGACGGCGATGATGAAGGTGTCGCGGAACTGGCCGAGCGGAATCATGGGCCGGACGTCGTCAGGTCCGACCCCTGTCTGGCCAGGGGCCCCCGCTGCCGGCCGCCACTCCTGCCGGGCCTCCGGAGACGTCCCGGGTGGCACAAACGCGCGCAGCGCGGCGTCGTGTTCCGGACTCCAGCGGTTTCCGATCGCTGCGCCAGCCAGGACGCCTGGAATCGTCATCGGCCGCGGCTCTGCTCCCGGTCCACCGATGGCCGTCAGTTGGAGCTCCGGTGCGCGCCCCTGCCCCAGCGCATCGCCGAGACCACGCCGCAGGACCTCGTGGACGAGCGATTGTTCCAGGAATCGCACCTCGGCCTTCGTCGGATGGACGTTGACGTCGACGCGGTCCGGCGGAATCTGGATGAAGAGGTGGACCTCGGGGCTGCGCTCCTTGATGGTCGCGACGCTGTACGCCTCCGTAATCGCGTGCGCGATCGTCCGGTCCTTGACGATCCGGCGATTGACGAACACGTTCTGCTGACCGCGGACTGGGCCCTGGTCGCCAAGCGCCGCAACGAATCCGTGCACCGTCAGGCCGCCCGCTTCCTTGTGGATCTCGATGAGATCGGGGCGGTCGCCGAACAACTGAAAGAACCGTTCGGGCACTCCGGCCGAAGGCGGACACTCGAGAAGCCGACGGCCGCCGCTCGTCAGCACGAAGCCGACCTCCGGATAGCCGAGCGCCATCTGCGTCACGAGCCGTGAGATCTGCGATGACTCCGCCTGATCCGACTTGAGGAATTTCCGTCTGGCAGGCAGGTTGAAGAATATGTCGGCGACGTCGATGCACGTGCCTTCCGGTGCGCCGACCTCGCGCACCGACACAATCGCCCCCGCCTCTACACGGACCTCGGTGCCACTCTCGCTGCCGCGGAGGCGCGTACGAAGCTGGAAACGTGAAACCGACGCGATGCTGGGCAGCGCCTCGCCCCGGAACCCCAGCGTGCGAATCGCAGCAAGGTCGTCCTGACTCGCGATCTTGCTCGTAGCGTGCCGCTCGATCGCCAGCCGTGCATCCTCCGGCTCCATACCGACGCCGTCGTCTTCAACGCGAATCAGCTTCTTCCCGCCCAGCTCCACTGCGATGGTGATTCGACGAGCCCCCGCATCGAGCGCGTTCTCGACGAGCTCCTTGACCACCGATGCCGGGCGCTCGATCACTTCCCCGGCGGCGATCTGGTTGGCCAGGTGTACGGGAAGGCGGTGGATGATCGACATCAGTCTTCAGTCGGCGGTCGGCAGTCGCCAGTCGCAGTCATCAGCACAGTCGCCAGTCGGAGGTCGCAGTCGTCGGTCGCATCGTCCAGACCGCGCGAATATCCACAGCGCAGTGATAAAAGCGACTGCCGACCGCGACTGCCGACTGACGACTGCCGACCGTCGACTGTCATATCCACTTTCTCATCCTGAAGAAGATGAGCATCCCGAACGATACGGCGGCCATGACGAACAGCAGGACCCAGAAGAATGCCGTCGCGCCGAGTCCGAAGTGCGGCAAATCGACGTTCATTCCGTACAGGCCCGTGATGAACGTGAGGGGCATGAAGATCGTGGCGATGACCGTCAGGATCTTCATGATCCCGTTCAGCTGATTCGACACGGTCGATAGGTGCGCATCGAGCAGGCTCGTGATGCGATCCGCGAAAAACAGCGACTCGTCGGTCAACTGCACGAGGTGATCGTAGACGTCGCGGAAGCGATAGGACAACGTCTCCGTGATGATCGGGAACTCGCGGCGGGCGAGCCGTCCGACCACGTCTCGCTGGGGCTGGACGACGCGGCGCAGCGAGGAGACGTCGCGCTTGATCTCGAGGATGCGCCGCGCGAGCTGAGGTCTGGATCGTTCGAAGACCTCTTTCTCCAGCTGGTCGAGCCGGTCCTGGAGCTTCTCGATCTCCGGCCGGTAGCTGTCGACCATCGTGTCGATGATGCGGTGCATTAGGGCGACCGGCCCCTCGCCGAGGACGCGGGCGTTGCGGACGCAGACCTCGCCGACTTTGCCGATCGACCGCGACACGCCGGGGTGCACGGTGACCAGGTAGCGCTCCCCGAGGAAGAAGTCGACGTCCTGCGTCTTGAACTCGTGCTCCCGCGCGCTGAAGTCGATCCCGTGGAGAATCAGATACAGATAGTCGCCGTATGACTCGATTTTCGGATGGTGCAGCGCCGCCAGAGCGTCTTCCACCGCCAGCTCGTGAAAGTGGAAGACGCTTCGCAGGATTTGCGACTCTTCGGGATCTGGATGATTGAGATCGACCCACACCGAGACTTTGCTGTCCGGCTTCAGCCAGGCCGGATCGATCGCATCGACCAGCGTGGTTTCGTTGTTCTCGTGCCTGTAGATTGTGAGCAATCGCTATCTAGATCCGGGGGCTGCCGCCCCCCGGACCCCCTTACGCCGTGGCTCGCGGCCGGGGTCCCCGGCGCGCGTATTGTGCGCGCTGGGGTGGTGGCCGGCCCGTGCCCCGCTCCGCGCCGGCGGGCGCGACTTTGGCGCGCGTGGTCCGTTCTGCGGCTCGCGCAACGAGTACGAAATTGTCGCTACAGGCCGCATAACGGACCGATCAGTCTCCGGCCTTCACCTGGAGCGCCGCCTGGGCGGCGGCCAGGCGCGCGACCGGCACGCGGAAGGGCGAGCAGCTCACGTAGTCGAGCCCTACCTTCTCGAAGAACCGGATCGATGCCGGGTCGCCGCCGTGCTCGCCGCAGATCCCGAGCTTGATGTTCGAGCGAGTGGAGCGGCCCTTGGTCGTCGCAATCTGAACCAGCTGGCCCACGCCGGTCACGTCGATCGTCGCGAACGGATTCTTCGTGACGATTTCGAGCTCCTGATACTGCGGCAGGAACGAACCGGAGTCGTCACGCGACATGCCGAGGCCGGTCTGCGTGAGGTCGTTGGTACCAAAGCTGAAGAACTCGGCCGATTGCGCGATCTCGTCGGCGGTGAGTGCTCCTCGCGGGATCTCGATCATCGTGCCGACCAGGTAGCTCAGCTTCACCTTCTGCTCGGCCTGCACCTCGCGCGCCGCCTGGTGGACGACCTCGATCTGGAGGTCCAGCTCCCTCTTGAAGGCCACGAGCGGGATCATGATCTCGGGACGGACCTTGATCCCTTCCTTCTGGACGATCGCGGCCGCCTCGAACACGGCGCGCGCCTGCATCGCCGAGATCTCGGGATAGCCGATGCCCAGGCGGCAGCCGCGGAAGCCCAGCATCGGGTTGAACTCGTGCAGCCCCTCGACGCGCTGGTGAATACGGGAAGCCGAAACCCCGATCTTCTTCGCCAGCTCCTCCTGCTGCTGCTTGGTGTGCGGCAGGAACTCGTGCAGCGGCGGATCCAGGAAGCGGATCGTCGCCGGGTAGCCCTTGAGCGCCCGGAAGATGCCGGCGAAGTCCTCGCGCTGGTACGGGAGCAACTTGGCGAGCGCCGCCTTCCGCTCCTCCAGCGTCTCGGCGAGGATCATCTCCCGCATCGCGTCGATGCGGTCCCCCTCGAAGAACATGTGCTCGGTGCGGGTCAGCCCGATGCCGACCGCGCCGAACGCCATCGCGTTCTCCGTCTGTTCCGGCGTGTCCGCGTTGGTGCGGACGCTCATACGGGTCGCATCCGCGCACCACTTCATCAGCTGCTGGAAGTTGCGGAACTTCTCCGTCTTTTTGGCCGCTTCGTCGCCGTGGATGAGGCCCGCGACGATCTCCGACGGCGCGGTGTTGACCTGTCCCGCGTACACCTTGCCGGCCGTCCCGTCGATCGACATCCAGTCGCCTTCCTTGAACGTCTGGCCGTCAACCGTTACTTTGCGCGCCTGGTAGTCGACCTCGACTGCCGCGGCGCCACAGACGCAGACCTTGCCCATCTGCCGGGCAACGAGCGCCGCGTGTGACGACACGCCGCCGCGCGCGGTCAGGATGCCTTCAGCCGCGATCATGCCGCGCAGATCTTCGGGCGACGTTTCGATCCGGACGAGCAGTACCTTCTCGCCCTTGTCTGCGGCAGCAACGGCACGTTCCGCATTGAGATAGATCTGCCCGGAGGCCGCTCCTGGGCCCGCCGGCAGCCCCGTCGCGATTGCCTTGGCCTTGGCGACCTCGGCGGTATCGAACACCGGCGCCAGGAGCTGCTCGAGCTGGTCAGCCGGGTTCCGCATGATGGCCGTCTTCCAGTCGATCAGCTTTTCTTTCTGCATGTCGATCGAGAACTTGAGCGCCGCCATGGCGGTCCGCTTGCCGTTGCGCGTCTGCAACATGTAGACGACGCCGTCTTCGATCGTGAACTCGAAGTCCTGGACGTCCTTGAAGTGTTTCTCGAGCGTCTGGCGGATGCGCTCGAGCTCGGCGAACGCCTTCGGCATCTGCTTCTTCAGCTCGGCGACGGGCTCCGGCGTGCGGACGCCGGCGACGACGTCCTCGCCCTGGGCGTTGATCAGGAACTCGCCGTAGAACTCCTTGGCGCCGTTCGCCGGGTTGCGCGTGAACGCGACGCCCGATCCGGACTCGTCGCCCGTGTTGCCGTAGACCATCGCCTGCACGTTGACCGCGGTGCCCCACTCGGTCGGGATGTTGTACTTCCGGCGATACACGATCGCGCGATCGTTCATCCAGGACCCGAACACGGCCCCGACGGCGCCGAGCAGCTGATCCCAGGGCGACTCGGGGAACTGCTTGCCGACGCGCTCCGTGACCAGCGCCTTGAAGCGGACGACCAGTTCCTTCAGGTCGTCGACGGTCAGCTTGGTGTCTTCGATGTCCTGATGGTGGCGGTCGTGCTTCAGGCCGTGAATCACCGTCTCGAACGGGTCGTGGTCCTCGTCGGCACGTTTCTGCACGCCGAGCACGACGTCGCCGTACATCTGGACGAAGCGCCGGTAGCAGTCCCACGCAAAGCGCGCGTTGCCGGTCTTCGTCGCGAGCGCCTCCACGGTCTGGTCGTTCAGTCCGAGGTTGAGGATCGTGTCCATCATGCCGGGCATCGAGTCGCGCGCGCCGGACCGGACCGAGACCAGAAGCGGGTTCTTCAGATCACCGAACGTCTTGCCCGTCTGCTTCTCGAGGGCCGCAACGCCCTCTTCCATCTGGTTGCGGAGCGCCGGCGGGTACGAGCGCTTGTTGGCGTAGTAGTAGGTGCACACTTCGGTAGTGATCGTGAAGCCTGGGGGCACCGGCAGCCCGATGCGGCACATCTCGGCGAGGTTCGCGCCCTTGCCGCCGAGCAGCGGTTTCATCGATCCGTTGCCATCCGTCTTGCGGCCGAAGAAGTAGACATACTTCCCCGTCTTCGCAGTCGTTTTCTTCGCCGCCGCCTGCTGCTTCTTTGCGGCCGCCTGCATCGGCGCCGCCTTCGGGCCCGCCTTGCTGGCTGCCTTTGTCTTGAGGGCGGCTGGCTTTGCGGTGGTCTTCGTGCGTGCGATCTTCTTTGCCATCGATGACGTCTACTCCGTCTGAGAAACGATTTCCGAAATGTCCGCGAGCGAAAGAATCAAGTCTCGAAGCTCCGCCATCAGCGTCAGCCGCGCGGTCCTGAGCCGCGCGTCGTCGGCCATGACGAAGACTTCAGTAAAGAACCGATCCACCGCCGGCCTGAGACCGGCAACCTCCGTCAGAGCGCGCCGGTAGTCCGCGCGCGCCGCCGCCTCTTCGATCCGCGGGCGGCGGGCGTCGAGCGCCTCGAGCAGCGCCTGTTCTGCCGGCTCGGTCAACGCGGAGCGATCGAGCGCAGCCCGGGACTCGAGCTCCCGCGCGATGTTCTTGACGCGCTTGAAGAGCACCGCGAGCGCCTGGAAGTCCGCTGACGCCCGAAGCGCTTGCAGCGCTTCCGCCACGCGCCGCGCGCGCAGCGGAATGACATCGCCGGAACCGGCCAACGCGCCGCGCACGACGTCCCCGGGAAGCCCGCGGTGCTCGAGGACGAAGCGTACGCGCTCCTGCGCGAAGGACTCGACGACGCTCGCGTCCCACACGCCGGTGGCCGGAGGAATCCCGCGCGCCGCGCGATCGGCTAGATCGCGCAATCCGATTTCCAGATTGACGCCGACGAGCTCCGGCAAATCCATCAGGATCCGGACGATGCCGTGCATCTGGCGTCGCAGCCCGAACGGATCGCGCGATCCAGTCGCGCGTTCTCCGGCAATCGTCAGACCCGCAACCGTATCGAGCTTGTCGGCCAGCGACGCCGCCGCCCACGTGACCGCCGCTTCGCCGAGCTGACTGTGAGATGGCGCCGCATCCGCTTCCACCGCGATCGGCAGGTAGTGATGGTAGATGGCCTTCCACACGGGCACCGGCTGGCCTTCCTCGCGCGCGTAGATCCCGCCCATCGTCCCCTGCAGCTCCGGGAACTCGAAGACCATCTCGGTGGCGAGATCGGCCTTCGACAGGCGCGCGGCGGTCGCGGCATGCCCGGCGGCATCGGGCCGCTGGAACACGCTCTCGGCAATCCATCGTGCGAGCTGCTCGATGCGCTCCGCCTTGTCGCGATAGCTTCCGAGCTTCTTGTGGAACGTGAGCGTGTGGAGGCGCTCGAGCCGCGATTCCAGGGTCACCTTCCGGTCGGCGTCCCAGAAGAACTTCGCGTCCCTGAGCCGGCCGACGACGACGCGCTCGGCGTTCTTCGCGATGAGCCGCTCGTCGCCCGGCCGCGTGTTCACGACGGCGAGGAACGCTTCCTTCAACTTTCCACTCTCGTCGAGCACCGGAAAATAGTGCTGATGGTGGACGAGCGTCGTCGACAATACCTCGTGCGGCAGCTCGAGGAACGTCGCCGGGTAGAAGCCCGCGACGACTCCGGGGAACTCCACCAGATCGGCCACTTCCTCCACGAGCGGGTGGTGGTCCTTCAGTGGAACCCGCCCGCCCAGTCGCCGCGCGTGCAGGTCCAGGTCACGGGTAATGCGGTCGCGACGTTCGGCATGCTCGAGCACGACGAAATGTTCGGCCAGCCTCGCCTGGTATTCCTCGAAGCTGCGGACCTTGATCGAACGGCCCGCGCGGCCGCTCGTGGCCAGAAAGCGGTGACCGTAGGTCAGAGCGCCGGACTCCACGTCCTGGACCAATGAGCTCGCTGCATTCGCGGCCCTCCCGATCGTGAAGGGGACGACGCGGCCGCCGTACAGAAAGAGCAGCCAGCGGATGGGGCGGCCGAACAGCAGCTCACCACGCCCGTCGTCCAGCATGGCGTCCCAGTGCATCTGTTTGGGAAACGCCAGGTCTCTCAGGATGCCGGTCAGCAGGCTCGGCAACGTGTCGACGGCACTTCGTCCCCGGACATGCTTCTGATACGCGAGGTACTCGCCCTTGGGCGTCTGCACGCGAGTGAGGTCCTCGAACCGTACGCCCTGCTTCTTGGCGAATCCCAGTGCAGATGGTGCCGGCTGCCCGTCGGCGCCGACCGCCGCGGACACGGGCGGACCGGTGATCGTCTCGTCCAGGTCCTCCTGCCGCTCGGCGATGCGCGCGAGCCGGACCGCGAGGCGTCGCGGAGTGCTGAACGTCTCGACCGGCGCGCCGGGCGCGATCCGCAGCTCGGCGAGACGCGCCGTCACGCGAGCCGCCAGCTGACGGTTCAAGTCGGGCAGCCATGCCGCAGGCAGTTCTTCGACGCCGATTTCGATGAGAAGCTCTCGGTCCATTAATCACTTGCGCATGGGGCCCCACCCCCATGCGCTCTTGTACTCGCGGCTTCGGCTTCGCCTCGCCGCTGGTTACTCGCGACAGCCTGCTTTCACTGCGACTTCAGGGCCCACCCTCGTCGCTGGTTACTCGCGACAGCCTGCTTTCACGGCGACCTCAGGGCCCACCCTCGCCGCTGGTTACTCGCGGCAGCCTGCTTTCACTGCGACTTCGGGGCCCACCCTCGTCGGCTGGTTACTCGCGACAGCCTGCTTTCACTGCGACTTCGGGGGCCAGACTGACGACCGACGACTGCCCTGTCGACTGTGACCGTCGACTGCGACCGTCGACTGCGACCGTCGACTGTGACTGTCGACTGTGACTGTCGACTGCCGACCGTCGACTACCGACTGCTCTCCACCCACGCCTTCGCGATCGCGACCGCGAGCTGCCGCACGCGCAGGATGAACGCCATGCGCTCCGTCACGCCGATGCCGCCGCTGGAATCGAGCAGGTTGAACATGTGCGAGCACTTCAGGCAATAGTCCAGCGCAGGGAGCACGAGTCCAGAGCGCAGCAGCGTTTCGGCGAGTCTGTAGTACTCGTCGAACAGATTGCGGTGCAGCGCGTGGAGCTCCGCGGGCGGCATGTCGATTTGCCCGAAGGCATATTTCGACTGCTCGACCTCGTCCCGATGCCGCACCTGGCGGTACTTGACTCCGTTCCCCCACTCCACGTCGTACACGTTCTCGACGTCCTGGAGGGCCATCGCGAAGCGCTCGATCCCGTACGTCAACTCGACCGAGATCGGCGAGAGATCGATCCCGCCCGCCTGCTGAAAGTAGGTGAACTGCGTGATCTCCTGCCCGTCGAACAGCACCTGCCAGCCGATGCCCCACGCCCCGAGCGTGGGCGATTCCCAGTTGTCTTCTTCGAACCGCACGTCGTGCGCCCGCAGATCGATCCCGGCGGCTTCGAGGCTCTGCAGGTAGAGCTGCTGAACTTCGTCCGGCGCCGGCTTCAGAATGACCTGGAATTGCTGGTGCTTGAACAGCCGGTACGGGTTCTCACCGAAGCGGCCGTCGGCGGGCCGACGCGAAGGCTGGACGTACGCGACATTCCAGGGTTCCTGCCCCAGCACCCGCAGGAACGTCTCGGGATGCATCGTCCCCGCGCCCATCTCGATGTCGAGTGGCTGGT
The DNA here is from genome assembly GCA_963730995.1 of uncultured Acidobacteriota bacterium. GTDB lineage: Bacteria > Acidobacteriota > Vicinamibacteria > Vicinamibacterales > 2-12-FULL-66-21 > CAVSUB01. The sequence continues at coordinate 31,910 of CAVSUB010000001.1, forward strand.
GCAGCAGGCAGCCGCGAGAGGACCAGAACTCCGAGAGCCTGAAGATGAGTTGTTGCAGCGTGACCATTATTAACCGGGGGGCTTCGCCCCGCCGAACCCCCCAGCGCCGTCGCTCGCGGGGGCCCCACGCCCCGCTCCGCTCCGGCGTGGCGCGCCTGCGGCGCGCCTCCAATCTTACCGGGGGGCTTCGCCCCGCCGAACCCCCCAGCGCCGTCGCTCGCGGCCTCCGCTGAAAGCTACGGCGAGAGCTCGCCGGAGCGCCTTCGGCGCGAAGGCGGGCCTCAATCTTACCGGGTGTGCCGCATTTCACGGAGAACCCGTACAGACTTCAGCTCTTTCTCGAGGTGCAGGTTCAACAACCGCCGGTGCACCGTTTCGAGCTCTCGCGAAGCGCGATCGCTCAAGCCAAACGCCTCCAGCCGGTCAGGCGCCATCCTGCCTGCGGCGGCCAGAAAATGCATGGCTGACGGCGACAGCGAAGATCCGCCGGACGGCGCACAGTCGCGGCACAGCAGAACGTGATCCCCCGGCGGCATCGTCGCGCCGGCGCTTCGATCTGACTCCGGGGAGACCGCCTCGTTGGAGGCCCTCCGCATCAACCCGGCGCCACACGACGCGCACTCAAACGACGGATAGACCCCCTGCAATCGCAGGATCCAGTACTCGAAGTACCGAGCCAGGGCCTCCACAGGCACGCCATTCGCCAGCGCGTCCACGGCCGACGACCCCAGCCGATAGAGGCGCTCGTCGACTTGCGCCTCGGGTGCCCACTCGTCAATCAACTCCGCGAAATACCCAACGTGCCCGAGCGCCCCCGAGGAAGCCCCCGACATCCCGGACAAGGGAGACCTCTGCGGTTCCACGTAGTTGATCCGAACCAGATCCCGCTGCTCGCGCTCGTAGTAGGCCACTCCCGCTCGCGTCATCGGCTCGAGCGCGCCCATATAGCGCGACCGCGGCCGCCGGGCCCCTTTCGCCACGCCTCGCTTCTTCCCCCGGTCCCGCGTCAGGAAGACGACGATGCGGTCGGCTTCCCCGAGCTTGTACGTGCGAAGGATCAGCGCCTCCGACGTGTAGACAGGCATCGGTGTCGGGGTTTCTAAGGGTTCTAGGTTCTAGGTTCTAAGGTTCTAAAGGTTCTGGTTCCAAGGTTCCAAGGTTCTGGTTCCAAGGTTCCAAGGTTCCGGGTTCCAAGGTTCCGGGGTTCGCCGGTTCCCCAACGAAGGCCGACGCGGAACCCCGAACCATCAGAACCTTAGAACCATAGAACCTTAGAACCCCTCGCAAGTCTGCCCGATATCCGCTCATTCTACCCCGCAACGTGCAAGTACTTGATGAACAACGTGCCAAGGCCGAGGAAGGACAGGAAGCCGAACACATCGGTCAGCGTCGTGATGAATACGGACGAGGCCAGCGCCGGGTCGACCTTCAACGCCCGCAGCGCGAGCGGAATCAGCGTGCCGGCAGTCGCCGCCACGAACATGTTGATGACCATGGCCATCGCGAGGATGGTCCCGAGCCAGGCGTCACCCTTGACCAGAAACACCACGAGCGCGCCTACGAGCCCGCACGCCAGCCCGTTTCCGAGCCCGACCAGCGTTTCCTTGAGAAGCGCCTTGCGGCTGTTCGTCCACGTCAGCTCCCCGAGCGCGATCCCCCTCACGATGACCGTCAGCGTCTGCGTCGCCGCGTTCCCTCCCATGCCGGCGACAACCGGCATGAACACCGCCAGCGCCGTGACGATGCTGATGGTGTTCTGGAAGAGGGCGACGACCGAGGCAGCGAGAAATGCGGTCGCAAGGTTGACGATCAGCCAGGGCAACCGCTTGCGCAGGGACTCGGACGGACGCGAGAACACGCGGTCGTCCCCGGTCAGCCCGGCGAGGCGATACACGTCCTCGGTTGCTTCGTCCTTGATGACGTCGATGACGTCGTCAACCGTGATCACACCAACCAGCTTGTTCTCCTCGTCCACGACGGGGATCGCGAGCAGGTTGTAGGAAGCCACGAGCCGCGCCACCTCCTCCTGATCCATGTCCACCCGGACGCTGATGATGTCCGTGGTCATGATCCGTTTGAGAGGCGTGGCTGGCGAGACGAGCAGGAGACGCCGCAACGAGACGACCCCGACGAGATGACGCCGCGCGTCGATGACGTAGAGATAGAAGACGACCTCGACGTCACGCGAACTCTGCAGCGCGGTGATGGCCTCACCCGCCGTCATGTCTTCGGCCAGCGCGAAGACCTTCGGGTTCATGATGCGGCCGGCCGTCTGCTCGGCGTACTCGAGCAGCTCGCCTACGTCGCCGCCGGCGGGCCGCTTCTGCATCAGCTCGAGGACGGCGGCAGACAACTCCTCGGGCAGGTAGTCGATGATCGCGGCGGCATCGTCCGACGGCAGGTCCTGGACGAACTTGACGATCTCGTCAGCGGACCGATCGGCGAGCAGGCTGGCGCCGGCCTCGGGTCCGAGCTCGCTCAGACCCTCCATTGCGAGACGGCTGTTGCGCTCGACGAGAAGCGAGAACGCGGAGTGACGGTCCTTGTCGGGAAGTTCGGAGAAGAGCTGCGCGAGATCGGCGGGATGCTGCTTCTGCAGCAGGTTCACGAGATTCGCGGTCGCCCCCATGCGCTGGAGGCGCTTCACCGAATCGAGCACGACATCGAGCTTGCGCTGAGGCATTGGCAGTCCGATCGCGAGAGCGCGAACTGCTCAATGTAGCACGGCGCCACGACGAATCGGCGGGGTCTGAAGACCCCGCCCTACATCATTGCCACGTGGTGGCGAACTCACGACGCATCGGGGTCTGAAGCCCGCCCTATATCGGTGCCACGTGGCGGCGGGCCTTCAGGCCCGCCTACTGCTGCTGCCGCCGAATGACCGACTCCTGCAGCGTGTAGTCGGGCGGGAGATCGAAGAGCGACCGCGCCTGTTCGGCGCGAACGACGCCGGTCAGGCGATACGTCGTTTCGCCTGTGCGGGGATCGGAGTGCTTCGTCAGAACGAGGACCTGCAGCTCCGGCGAGAACCACTGTTCCGACACGATCCTGATCGGCTGTTCGTTCCCAATCGCTCCGGCGGGAATCTCCGTTGTCGTCCGTGTGCCTGTGGCCGAGACGCCTTCGATCGTCTGCTGACCGAGGTCCTCTTGCGTCGTCTTTCCGCCCGCTTCCGCAATTCTGGCCGGAAGGAATCCGCCTCCATCGAACGTCGCGAAACTCCCGCTCATCGCTCGCCCGCCTCCGGACGGGGCGGCCGTCCGCGCCTTGATTTCAGCAGTGGCCTTGGCCTCCGTGGCCGCCTGCCCTTCGGCCGCCGCTTTCCGCTCCAGTTCCCGCGAGGTGACCACGACGGCGCCGTCTGGAGTCTGGGTCACGTCGATGCCCCTCCCAACCGGCGCGAGCGACGTGCTGGCCATGGCGTTCCACGTTGCGACGAACATGCCGTTCCGGTAGGCCGTGCGCGACGCGGGGTCGAGGACATACGTGGTCCCGGACGATGGATCGGTGATGTTCACGCTCACGACGTCCGTACCTGCGGCGTTCAGTTGTTCACGGCGCGTCCGTCCCTCGCTGTCACGGAAAATATGGGTCGTGTTCTTCGTCACGATGCGGTTGCCGTCGGCGAGGAGCTGGACCGACTCCGTCACGGCTTCCGCAGAGTACGGCGCATTCTTCGTGAGCCGGCTCTCGACCCCGACGCGCGCCACCTGAAGCTTCGCCCGGATCGCGTTCGCCTCCGCCGCCTGCTTCTCTACGGCAGCCGGCTCCTGCGCCGCGGACCCGACGGTCGCCACCGTGCACAGCATCGCCATCGTCACAATCTTTCGCATCGTCCGATCCTTTCCATCGCTGGAGCTCTCAATTGTTTGAACCCGGATTTCACTGTCGATGGTGTGAGTCCTGGGCATTTGCATTCACGAGCCGAATCGCTCGAGGCTGACCGTCCTGTCCTACGAGCAGATCCGCCTGAATCGCCGAGACGCTGCCGGGAGGTATTTCGACGCCGTAGTTCGGAAGAGCCGTCACAGGAATTCCGAGCCGCACGATCTGGCCGCTCTCGAACTCCGGCAGGCCTGCAGCCGATGGGATGGGAACGAAGCCAACCGGCTGAATCGGGGGGCTGACAGCCGGCCGGGATGCGTGACGCGCCGGCCGCGCGCTGTGCCCGGCGGCCATCCGATCCGGACGCACGACGTCTACTACCTGGGTCGGCGGCGCCGGCACCTGGATCGGCTGCGCCAGCTTCTGTACCGCGGCGATCACGGGTGGAGGAGCAGGAACGTCCTCGGAACGCGTGAGCCACCACGTCAACCCGGCCGCGCAGAGTGCGACCGCGGCCGCCACGGGCAGCCAACGCCTTGGCAGGGTTCGGGTGCCAGGCGCATCCATGTACTGCATCGGCCCCCGATCGCCGTGGTGAGACTCGAACGCCTTCAGCAGACGCGATTCCAGATCGGCCGACGGGCTCGAGCTCGCACCCTCGAGTGCGACCGCCCGCAGCCCGGCGGTCAAGGCCCTCTCCCGATCGAGGCATGTGCCGCAAGCGGAGCAGAACTCCGTGTGCGCCAGCACGGTCTGCCGGACGAACGGCGCCGCGCGATCTCGCGCGACCTCGAGCATCAGATCCTGGCATTCCCGGCACGTCATGCGCAGCTCCTGGAACTTCGAAGGTTCGGCCCTGGCTGTTTCGCAGCCTCCTGCGTCACCGCCGCCCCCCCCTGTTTTGTTCCCGCCTGGGACGCCGCACGCGATGGATCGGCAGCTGACAGCTTGGTCGCCAACAACTGGCGGCCTCGGTGGAGACGCGATCGAACCGTTCCGACGGCGCACGCCAGAACATCGGCGGCCTCCGCGTAGCTCATCTCCTGGAGATCGCAAAGCACGACGACCTCGCGATATCGGATCGGGAGGTTGAGGACGGCCTTTCGCACCCGCTCGATCCCTTCAGCCCGTGTCAGGTCGCCAAGGGGGTCCGGCTGCAGAGCGGCGTCACGACGCGCGTCGTCTTCTTCGTCCAGCGGCTGAAAGGGACGGTCGCGATCGAGACGCTGCCGGGCGCAATTTCGCGCGATGCCACACAACCATGCGGTGACCCTCGAACGACCGGGCTCGTAACGCGCAGCCTCTCGCATGACAACCATGAACACATCCTGCGTGACATCGTCGGCGGCGCCCGGCGTTCCCGTCATGTGGAGCGCGAACCGGTAGACCTGCCCGTGCCGGCGTCGAAACAGAAGCCCGAAGGCCTGAGCGTCGCCTTTTGCGGTCCGCGCGAGCAGATCCTCGTCGGAGTCCCGATCGGGTTCCGGATCCTCATTCTGATCGCGCGGTAGCCGTGTGGTCATGTGCTAACGTGTTCGACGTCTGCTTCTCATATTCAGTTGGACCGTCGGGAAAGTTCCACGAATCGACACTCCTCGGAGGCTCCCCATGCTGCGACGATTCCTTCCCCTCTGCATAGGCCTGGTGGCGGCACTAGGCACGCCGGCGGGGCGGCTGTCCGCCGGCGCCGCTCCGCGGCTTCGGCGCGACAAGTCCGCCTTCGCGCCGGCGACGTCTGTGCGATCCGGGACGACGCAGGGCAGATCGGTTCCGCCGAACTGGACCGAACGGATGAAGCCGTACCGCGTGATGGCGAACATCTACTACGTCGGCACTGTCGACCTGTCGTCCTTCCTCGTCACGTCGCCTCAGGGCCATGTGCTGATCGACACTGGCGTCGAGGAAAACGCGGACGCCGTGCTGGACAATATCCGCGCGCTTGGGTTCGACGTAAAGGACATCCGCGTCATCCTGACGACGCAGGCGCACTACGACCATGTCGGGGCGCATGCACGCCTCAAGAAGGAATCGGGGGCCAGAGTCCTCGTGTCGGCCTTTGACGCGCCTCTCGTGTCCGCCGGGGGCGAGGGCGATTACCTCTTCGGACCCGAGTATCACTTCCCACCGACGAAGGTGGACGCCACCGTGACAGATGGAGAGGTCGTAAGAGTCGGACCGATCGCCCTCACCTCACACCTGACGCCGGGCCACACGAAGGGAACGACGAGCTGGACGATGACGGTGAAGGACTCCGCCGGACAGGAGCGCAAAGTGGTGTTCCTCGGCAGCACGACGGTGAATCCGGGAACGAAGCTGGTGAAGAACGAAAAGTATCCAGCGATCGAAGCGGACTACAAGCACGCGTTCGAAGTCGAGAAGGCCCTGCCGTGCGAGGTATTCCTCGCCGCGCATGCGTCGGCATTCGGCGGACCGGGGAAGTCCGCAGCAGCGGCCGCGGGCAAAGGAGACGCGGTGTTCGTCGACCCACAGGGGTGCCGGGCCGCGATCGACCGATCCGAGAAGGCATTTCTGGCGGAGTTGGAGAAGCAGCGCGCCGCCGGAAGCAAGTAGAACGCCGTCCACCGGGAACGGTCGCGGACCTCGAGCCTCACCGCTTGCGCTTGGACGGCCTCCGCGCCGTCCGAGGCACACCGATTTCGTCCAGCGATCGCTCGTTGTTCCGCCAGTCCGGATCGACCTTGACGCGCAGATCCAGAAAGACCTTCGTCTCGAAGAATGCTTCCAGGTCGTGCCGCGCGTCGGTGCCGATCCGCTTGATCATGTCTCCGCCGCGTCCGATCACGATCGGCTTCTGCGACTCGGTCTCCACCAGGATCGTGCAGTACAACCGCAGAATCTGTTCCCGCTCGCTTTCGTCGAACTGATCGATGACCACCGCCGTCGCGAACGGTAACTCGGCGCGCGTGTACTGGAGCACTTTTTCGCGAACGATCTCCGCCACGAGGACACGCTCGGGCTGGTCCGTGAGGTAGTCGTCCGGGTAGATCGGCGCCGCCTCCGGCAGCTTCTCGAGCAGCACGCGCTCGAGGTGCTCGACTCCGTCTCCGGTCGCCGCCGACACCGGCACGATTGCGGAGAACGCGTGCCATGACTGCGCCGCCGCCATGAGCGGCAGAAGCCGCGGCTTCGACACGAGGTCAACCTTGTTCAACGCAAGGACCACGGGCACCTTCACGTCCCGCAGCAGCCCCGACACGAACTCGTCGCCGTGCCCAGGCCGACTCGACGCATCGAACACGAGGACGACGACATCGACCTCTCGCAGGGTCTCGACTGCGGCATCGACCATTCTGACGTTCAATCGATGGAGCGGTCTGTGGATACCAGGCGTGTCGACGAAGACGGCCTGGCCGTCGTCGTAGTTCTTCACGCCGACGATGCGCGTTCTCGTCGTCTGAGGCTTGTCCGAGACGATCGCGACCTTTGCGCCGACGACGCGGTTGAGGAGCGTGGATTTCCCCGCGTTGGGGCGGCCGATGAGGGAGACAAACCCGGCGTGAGGCATGGCAATGATCGTCGGGGCTACCGGCTCTCTACCGGCGTTTGCGCCGCCTTCCGGAAGCGGACGCGATGGATTCGACGGCGCTCGGCTTCGAGCACTTCGACGATCAAGCCGTCGAGCTCGAACGTCTCGCCGACCGACGGGACGCGCCCGGCACGGGCGAGGACGTAGCCTCCGACGGTTTCAAACCCGTCCGCCTCGATCTCGACGTCGAGCCGCTCACGCACTTCGTCGATGTTGACCTTGGCGCTGAAGACGTATGAGCCGTTGGCTTCCTCGATGACGGGCTCCGTCTCGACGTCGTACTCGTCGCGAATCTCGCCGACGATCTCCTCGAGCAGATCTTCGAGCGTCACCAGGCCCGCGGTGCCGCCGTACTCGTCGACGACGATTGCCATCTGGACCTGCTTGCGCTGGAATTCCTTGAGCATCTCGGGGACCCGCTTGGTCTCCGGTACGAACGCCGCCGGTCGTACCAGACCCGCAATCGCGTGCGTCTCGCCGGGGGCGCCCGTGAGCTGGATCAGGTCCTTGACGAACACGATGCCCAGAATGTTGTCCAGGTTTTCCTTGTAGACCGGGATACGGGAATACTCCTGCTCACGGAAGAGGGAGCGCAGCTCGTCAAGCGTCGCGTCCGCCTGGATGGCGACGATATCAGGTCGCGGTGTCATGACCTCGCGGACCAGCGCATCGCCGAAGTCCACGATGGACTGGAGGAGCCGCCGCTCGTCGCGTTCGATGAGGCCCTGCTCTTCGCCTGCTTCCAGGTATGCGTGCGCCGCCTCACCGGCTTCTTCCTCGGCGGCGGCGGTCAGTGTCTGCGTCACCTGCCGCTCGCGATCGCGGCGGCCTTCGACGAGCAGACGCACAAGTGTGCCGGTCAACGGATGGAGGAATCGCGCCGCGTAGTCGAAAGGCGGCAGGAGGAACTCCAGCACGCGCTCCGGATTGCGGCGCATGATCAGCATCGGCAGCACGTGCTCGAACACGAGGATGAACACCGCGACGAAGACGAGGAGCATTCCGATCGATTGAAAGCCCGTGCGCCCCGTCAGCACCGCGATCACGACCGTCGCGAGAGAAAAAATCAGTCCCAGCATCAGCCGCGCCGGGACGAAGAGCTGGATCGGATCTTCGAGGTAGAAGCCGAGCCGGTCGTTCCGGCCCCCACGCTCCGCGATCAGACGGAGCGACAACCGCATCAGCGCACTGAACGCCGTCTCGATGGTGCCCACATAGACCGCACAGACGGCCAGCAGCAGGAGGAGAAGGGGGGTGAACATCATTCGCCCGCTCGTTCGATCAAACCGGCGGAGAGCCCGCCCCGCCGCCGGAGCCGTGCTTCGACGCGAGCCATCCGGCCGTTGTCGTCCAACGCGTGATGATCGTAGCCGAGGAGGTGAAGCAGGCCGTGCAGGGCGAGGACCTTGAGCTCGGTCGCGTACGAGTGGTGAGCCTGCGCGGCCTGACGCCGGGCAACGCCGGTCGCGATGACGAGATCGCCGAGAAGACCGGGTCCGGGCTCCGGGTCATGGGCCGCACGCCCGCGCTCGACGGGAAACGACAGGACGTCAGTCGTCTGGTCCTTCCGGCGGTATCGCAGGTTGAGCGCACGGACCTCGGCGTCGCTGGCGAGGGCGATCACGACCGTGCCGCGCGCCCGCGCGGGCGCTACGGACGCGAGCCATTGGCGCAGCCCAGGCGCGCGTGCCGGACGGCCTCGGCTGTCCGTCACCGCGATGAGCAGCCGCCTACTGTCGGGATCCACCGTACGCTTCGTACGCCTTCACGATCTGCTGCACGAGTTGATGGCGCACAACGTCCTTTTCGTCGAAATGCACGAAGGCGATCCCTTCGATCTTACCGACGATCTTCACCGCTTCGACGAGGCCGGACGCGCGTCCGACCGGCAGATCTATCTGCGTCACGTCCCCGGTGATGACCGCCTTGGACCCGAAGCCAAGCCGCGTCAGAAACATTTTCATCTGCTCGGACGTCGTGTTCTGAGCCTCATCGAGGATCACGAAGGCGTCATTCAGCGTACGCCCGCGCATGAACGCGATCGGCGCCACCTCGATCGTGCCGCGTTCGAGCAGCCGTTCGGCACGTTCGATGTCGAGCATGTCGTAGAGCGCGTCGTACAACGGCCGCAGGTACGGATTCACTTTCTCCTGAAGATCGCCAGGCAGGAAGCCGAGCTTCTCTCCGGCTTCCACCGCGGGCCGCGCGAGGATGATGCGGCTTACCCGCTTCGCCAGCAGGAACGAAACCGCCTGGGCCATCGCGAGGTACGTCTTGCCCGTCCCGGCCGGCCCGATTCCAAAAACAATGTCGAACTTGTCGATGGCCTCGAGGTAACGGCGCTGGTTGACGCTCTTGGGCGTGACCTGACGCTTGCCGGGCGTGCGGGTCGTGCCTCGCAGGAAGTAGTCGGAGAGCTCGACGCTGTCGTCCTGCGCGACGAGCTGCGACGCCGTCCGCACATCACCCTTGGCCAGCTTGTAGCCGCCTCGCATCAGCCCGGCGAGCTGGTCCAGCACCCGCTCCGCCCGTGCAACGTCCCCGGCTTCGCCTTCCACGATGAGCTCGTGCCCGTTGGTGCGGATGCGGACACCAAACTGGGTCTCGAGGTGCTTGAGGTTTTCGTCGTAGCTGCCGAACAGCGATTCGACGTCCTCGTCCGGAACGGTGACCTTTCGGACGACAGTGGCGGAAGGTATGGCGCAGCTCCTGGCCGGACGCGTCCGGCGGAGCCAGTGTACTACACGCGCCCGGGCGCGCTCACGATCCCTCGAAGCGGATGCGCAACTCCTTCATCTGCTTCTGGTTGACGGTCGAGGGCGCTCCGGCCATCAGGTCCACGGCCTGCGCCGTTTTGGGAAAGGCGATGACGTCCCGGATGGAATTCTCGCCGCACAGGACGGCGATGATGCGGTCGAGCCCCAGCGCGATGCCGCCATGCGGCGGGGTCCCGTACTCCAGCGCATCGAGAAAGAAGCCGAACCGGAGCCTGGCCTCGTCGTCCGAGATCTGCAGGAGCTTGAAGATGAGGCGCTGCAGCGTTTGATCGTGGATTCGAATGCTGCCGCCGGCGATCTCGCTGCCGTTCAGGACGAGGTCGTAGGCGCGCGCCCGTGTCCGGCCGGGATCGCTCTCGAGCATCCCGGCGTCGCTCTCGAGCGGAGCCGTGAACGGATGGTGCATGAACTCCCATCGCTGCTCGTCCTCGAACCATTCGAACATCGGAAAGTCGACCACCCAGAGCAGCTCGAACTTCGTCGGGTCGAGCAGATTCTCCTTTTTCGCGATTTGCAGTCGGAGCGAGCCGAGCAGACGGGACGTCGGATCGGGCTTGCCCGCTGCCATCAAGAGGAGGTCCGCTGGCCCCGCTCCGGCGATTTCGAGCGCCTTCCGGATCGCTTCTTCCCCAGCCGCCTTGACGGCGGGGCTCTGGACGGTTCCCTCGGGTGACCGCGCCCAGACGAGACCTGAGGTCCCGAGCTGGCGGCCCTGCTCGACGAGATCGTCGAGCTCGCGTCGCGAGTACTTCGCGGCGCCCGGAACCACGAACCCACGCACTTCGCCGCCAGCCGCGATTGCATCGCGGAACAAGGCGAACGAGCTCTCACTGAACGCCGCCGAGAGATCCCCGATCTCCATCCCGCAGCGCAGGTCCGGCTTGTCGGACCCGTACCTGGCGATCGCCTCGGCGTATGGGAGGCGCCGAAATGGCCGCGGCGCCGGCCGGCCGATCAATGCCAGCAGCCGTTCGATGCACGGCTCCACGGTCGAGAACACGAGATCCTCGGTCGCGAATGAAATCTCCAGGTCGACCTGCGTGAACTCCGGCTGCCGATCCGCGCGGAGATCCTCGTCTCGAAAACACTTGACGATCTGGAAGTAGCGGTCCATGCCCGCGATCATCAGGATCTGCTTGAAGATCTGCGGCGATTGCGGCAGGGCGTAGAACTCGCCCGGATGCACACGGCTCGGGACGAGATAGTCGCGCGCCCCTTCCGGCGTCGACTTCGTCAGCATCGGCGTCTCGATTTCGAGGAAGCCCTGCGAGTCGAAGTACTTCCTGATCTCCATCGTAGCGCGATGCCGCAGCGTGATGTTGTGCTGCATCCGCGCGCGCCGGAGGTCGAGGTACCGGTACTTCAGCCGCGTGTCTTCGGCGACGCCGGATTCATCCGCGATTGGAAAGGGCGGCGTCTTCGCGTCGTTCAGCAGCCGGATCTCGCGGACGGCCACCTCGATCTCGCCGGTCGGTACCTTCGGATTCACCGACTCCGGCGACCGAAGCTCCACCTGCCCGAGGACGGCGACGACGTACTCCGGCCGCACCCGCTTCGCGTCGGCCAGGACCTGTTCGTCATCTCGTGCAATGACCTGCGTGAGGCCATGACGGTCGCGGACGTCGAGGAACACGAGCGACCCGAGGTCGCGCACACGGTGCACCCATCCGAGGAGCACGACGTCCGCGCCCACATCCTGGCGCGTGAGCGCGCCGCAGGTGTGCGTGCGCGTGAGTTGACCGAGCGGTTGAATCATCGTTACCAATACCTGGTGTAGGGCCGGGCCTTTCCGCCTTCGCGCGCAGGATAACAACCTGCGCGCGCTTCGGCGAGACCTCGCCGGAGCGCTTCGCGTAGGCGGGCAGGCCCGGCCGCATGGCGGGGCTGACCGCCCCGCCTACTGCAGCATTGCCGTCAACACTTGGGCAACCTCCGCGCGTGAGGCGGCTGACTGCTTCCCTTGTTCCATATCCTTGATCGTCACCTGCCCGGCCGCGCGCTCATCGCCGCCCACGACCGTCACGAATCGAATCCGTCGCGCGGAGGCGTACTTGAACTGCTTCGCGAGCTTCTCGGGCTCTGGATACACCTCTACGCGCAGACCGTTGCTCCGGAGATCGGCGGCCAGCCGGAGACCATCCTCGACGGGCTCGCCCTCGAACAGCGTGACCATGACGTCCGCGGCGGCGCCTTGCAGCCCTGGCGGAAACATCTGGCGCTCCCCCATCACGACCAGGATTCGCTCGAGGCCCAGGGAGAACCCGCACGCCGGGATTCTCTCGCCGCTGAACATGCCTATCAGTCCGTCGTAGCGGCCGCCGCCACCGAGGCTGCCCCCGAGATCGGGCACCGCCGTCTCCATGATCGCGCCCGTGTAGTACGACAGGCCGCGCGCCAGCGACGGGTCGAGCACGACGTGCGCGCCGGCACTGGTCGCTCGACACAGCCGGAGGATCTCGTCGAGATTCGTCACGGCCGCGGACCCCTCTGGATGCGATCCAACCTGCTCGCGCGCCCAGGCGATCATCGCCTCGTGCGCGGATGGCTCCGGCGAGGGCGACCGCACCAGCGGATGATCGAACGCCGCCAGCAGCTTCTCGGCCGCGCTGGCGGGAATCCCGCGCCCCGCAAGCTCGCCAGAAACGCCGTCCCTGCCGATCTTATCCAGCTTGTCGACGGCAACGAGCGCCGGATCGTGGAGGTTGACAGGAACGCCGAACATCTCCAGCATCCCTTTCAGCAGCCCACGATGGTTCACGCGAATGACGAAATCGCGGAACCCGAGCTCGCGCAGCACATCACTGACCGCCGAGCAGACCTCTGCCTCGACAATCGGCGACGTCGACCCGATCGCGTCGACGTCGCACTGGTAGAACTCGCGAAACCGCCCTCTTGCGGGTCGATCCGCCCGCCACACCGGCTGAATCTGATATCGCTTGAAGAACCTCGGAAGCTTCCCACGATGTTCCGCCACGACGCGCGCGAGCGGGACGGTGAGGTCGTACCGAAGGGCGAGATCGGCCTCGCCCGACGCCTCGTGCTCACCTCTCCGCAGCACCTTGAATATGAGCTTGTTGCCTTCCTCGCCGTACTTACCGGTGAGCGTCTCGATATTCTCGAGCGCAGGCGTCTCGAGCGGTTCGAACCCGTATCGCCGGTAGGTCCGCTCGATGACGCCGACAACGTACTCGCGCCGCCGCACGTCGTCGGGAAGGAAATCGCGCATCCCGCGCGCGGGACGTGTCTGGTCGGCCATCAGCTCCGTGAATTATAGGTCAGCCTCCGATCACTGTCTGACTGTGGGGTACGTGATCCCCAGCTGTTCGAGGTAGGTCTTGTAGCGCGAGGGGTCGTAGTAGTACTTGCGCAGCTCAGGCCGGTACTTCTCCATCGTGGCCTTGTTCAGGTCGATCGCCGGGGTATCCTCCGCACGGATCAGTGGCTCGTACTTCACTGTCTTGGTCTGCACGTCGCGGAAGTACGCCCACGCCTGATCGACGAGCGCCGGCTTCAGCACCAGGTCCAGCATCGTCATCGCCTGGACCTTGGCCCCCGCGGTGGCGCCCTTGTGTGCGATCGGTGTGGCCATCGAGATCGCATTGGCCCAGTTGTGACCCGGCAGGCCCGGAATGTTCGACGGGAATCTGAGCGTCACCGTCGGTACGTTCCAGGAGATGTCGCCGATGTCGTCGGATCCGCCGCCGCGGTTGTCTTCTACCGGCCCTTGAAGCTTCTCAGGGACCTTCGAACTGAGCCCCTGCTCCTTGCTTCCGAGCTCCTTCTGCAGCGCTTTGGCGAGCGTCTGGTCGGCCTCACTCCAGACGGGCATGCCAACTTTCTGGATGTTGGCGAACGTCGTCTCGGCGATCGTCTTGTTGAAGTGCTGCGGCCAGGCGCTCCCCAGCACCTTCGATGGCAAGAGCTCGGTTCCTGTCATCATCGCCGCGCCCTTGGCCATGTCGTCGCCGATCTTCCATAGCTCTTTAATCTTCGGATACGTGGTCTGGCGGAAGTAATACCAGACCGACGCGGTCCGCGGGACGACGTTTGGCTGGTCACCGCCGTCGGTGATGACATAGTGCGAGCGCTGCTCGAGCGGCAGATGCTCGCGACGGAAGTTCCAGCCGACGTCCATCAGCTCCACAGCGTCGAGCGCGCTGCGGCCGCGCCACGGCGCGCCTGCCGCGTGGGCCGTCTCGCCGCGGAACGAGTACTGCACCGACACGAGGCCAGTGCCATCGCGGTCGCCCCAGGAGACGCCAAGCTCGTTGCCGACGTGCGTGAACAGCGCGACGTCGACGTCCTTGAAGAGCCCGGCCCGAACGAAGTACGCCTTCGTGCCGACGAGCTCCTCTGCCGTGCCGGTCCAGATCCGGATCGTGCCTGGCAGCTTCTCGCGCTCCATGATCTTCTTCACGGCAAGGGCGGCCGTGACGTTGAGCGCCTCTCCGGAGTTGTGCCCTTCGCCGTGACCGGGCGCGCCTTCGATCATGGGCGCGTGGTAGGCGACACCAGGCTTCTGTGACGCCTGCGGAATGCAGTCGATATCAGAGCCGAGCGCGAGCACGGGCTTTCCCGATCCCCAGCTCGCCACGAACGCGGTCGGAATGCCCGCGACGCCTTTTTGCACGGTGAAGCCGTTCTTTTCCAGGATGTCGATCAGGTAGCGGTTGGTCTCGGTCTCCTGGAAGCCCAACTCGGCAAAACTGAAGATCTGGTCGACCATCTGCTGGGTGAAAGTCTGCATCCCATCGACGGCAGAAACCGCCTCGGCCTTCAGTTTCTGGGTGCGAGCGTCCTCTTTCGCCGCCTCGGGTGAGCTCGCACCCGAAGCCTTCCGGGACGATTGATTCTGCGCAAGTGGCGCGGCCGTCAGCACGGCTGTCGTCACGAGCACGCTGATCCAGTGCCGTCGACTCATCTCGGGTTTCCTCCTCGTTTCGAACCGGTGCGCCCGAGGATAGCAAAGATTCATGGATAATTGGTTTGATGATGACCCCGGATCGATTCGGGCGGCCCCTGCGGAGCCTCCGGGTCTCGGTGACTGACCGTTGCAATCTGCGCTGTCAGTACTGCATGCCCGAAAACGACTACGTCTGGCTGCCGCGAGAGGAGGTGCTGAGCTTCGAGGAGATCGCCACGCTCGTGGATGTCTTCACCGACGCCGGTGTGGACCGGGTCCGCATCACGGGTGGAGAACCACTCCTCCGCCGCGACCTGCCGCTGCTGGTCGAACGACTGGCCGCGCGTCCTGCCATTCAGGATCTCGCGATGACGACGAACGGCGTGCTGCTGGCTCGACATGTTGTTGCGCTGAAGCAGTCGGGCCTGCAGCGCATCACGGTGAGCCTCGATACCCTGAAGCCGGCTCGCTTCGAGGCCTTGACGCGGTTCGACGAGCACGCGGCGGTGCTCGACGCGATCGAGGCCGCGGCCGCGGAATTCGGCACGTTGAAGCTCGACACGGTGGTCATGCGCGGAATCAATGACGACGAACTCGTGCCGTTGCTCGAGTACAGTCGCCGGCACGGCGCGGAGCTGCGATTCATCGAATACATGGACGTGGGCGGGGCAACGCGCTGGTCGCCCGAGGCTGTCGTTTCGAAGCGCGAGATACTTGCGCACCTCGAAACGCACTACGGACCGATTCGTCCGATCGGCGAGCCGTCATCGGCGCCGGCGGAGCGCTTCAGCCTGCCAGACGGTCTGACCTTCGGGATCATCGCCTCGACGACCGAGCCGTTCTGCGCATCTTGCGATCGCGCACGGCTGACGGCGGATGGGGTGTGGTTGATGTGTCTCTACGCGTCCGCGGGAACCGATCTCCGACGGCCGCTGCGTGCAGGGGCGACAAGAGACGAACTCAAGCGGTTGATCTCGACCGTGTGGCAATCCCGCGCCGACCGCGGAGCCGAAGAGCGGCTGGCGACCGAACGACGCGTGACGCTGATACCAGTAGCAGCCCTCAAGAAGGACGCACACCTCGAGATGCATACGAGGGGGGGATAGGGTTTCCAAGGTTCCAGAGGTTCTAGGGTTCTAAGGGTTCCAGAGGTTCTAGGGGTTCTAGGGGTTCTAGGGGTTCTAGGGGTTCTAGGGGTTCTAGGGGTTCTAGGGTTGCGGGTTCCGGTCGTACCGAGAACCCAGAACCTCGAACCTTTAGAACCTTTAGAACCCTGGAACCTCTAGAACCCCTGACCCGGACCCCTAGTCCCCGCTCGACACGACGCGCAGGCGCGATGGCGGGTTGGGTGACGAGTCACCCCGCTGCGTCAGCGTGAATGTCACACCGCCCACAGTGATCGTTCCGGTCCGGTCCGCGCCGGTCGGATTCGCGGCGACGCTGTAAGTGATCGTTCCCTTGCTCACGACCGCGCTGGTCACCGTAATCCAGCTCGCCGACGACGTGGCGGTCCAGGAGCATCCTGCGGCGGCCGTCACGCCAATCGTTCCGGTGTTCGCCTTCGAGTTGATCGGTACGAGTCGTCGGGTTCAGCGTGATGTTGCAGGAGCTCGTGCCGCTCTGCGTAACCGTCACCGACTGACCGGCTACTGTGAGCGTTCCCGTGCGGCTCGCTGACGTGGTGTTGCTCGTCGCGGTAAACGCGACGGAGCCCGCACCGATCCCGCCGGAACCGACACCGGGAGTCAGCCAGGCGGCGCTGCTCGACACGGACCAGGCGCAACCGGTCCCTGCCGTGACACCCACGCTGGAGGAGCCGCCACTCGCTGACATCGACTGCGTGAGTGGCGACACCACATAAGTGCACGACGTGCCCGCCTGCGTGACCGTGAACGGCTGGCCGCCGATCGTCAGACTGGCTGTGCGTGGGGTCGTGCTCGTGTTCGCCGCCGCCTTGAAGGCGACCGCGCCATCGCCGGATCCGCTGGCAGACGTGGTCAGGGTGATCCATGGCGCGCCGCTCAACGCGGTCCATGCGCATCCAGTCGACGAGAGGACAGCGATGGTGCCGGTGCCGCCTGCGCTCGGCACGGCCTGGCTGGCGGGCGACACGGCATACGTGCACGACGCGGCCGCCTGCGTTACCGTAATCGGGCTGCCCGCCACCGTCAGGGTGGCGACTCTGGAACTCGTGGTCGTATTCGCCGTGGCGCTGAAGGTCACCTGGCCCGCGCCGGTTCCGCTCGTGCCTGACCCGATCGGCAGCCAGGACGCGCTGCTGCTGGCCGACCAGGCACAGCCCGCAGGAGCCGTGACGGCAATCGATCCCGCGCCGCCCGCCGCGGCGAAAGATTGACTCGTTGCGGACACCGTAGTCGAGCAGCTCTGAGCCGCCTGGGTGACAGTGAAGGTCTGGCCTGCAATCGTGAGCGTCGCGGTCCGCGGAGTGGTACTGGTGTTGGCCGACGCGCTGAACGCCACCGTTCCCGCGGCAGTTCCACTCGCACCTCCGGTTACTGTCAGCCATGGCGCGCTGCTGCTGGCAGTCCAGCCGCACCCGCCCTGCCCGGACACATTCACCGAACCCGCTCCGCCAGCTGCCGTAAAGGCCTGGCTGGCTGCGGAGAGCGCATAGGCGCAGCTCACACCGGCCTGCGTCACGGTGAGCGCCTGACCGCTCGACTGCGTTGACGAGGTTGCCGTCGATGCGGCAGACGAAGTCGCCGACGTCGCGTTCGTCTCGCCGACCCAGTCGTCGAAGGACGTGCCATTCCCGTCCGCGGATGACTCGAAGATGCACGCGCCCGGCTGACCCGAAGCGACGTCGGGATCCGTGATCGTCCCGATCACGACTCCGTTCCTGTAGGCCGTCAACGTCCGACCCGCCACGGCGAGCTTGAGGACGTCGCCGGCGCTCCACGTAACCGAGGAGAGATCGAGGATCTGGGACCCGACACCCGAGACGATCTTGTCGAGGGTCGAGAACGTCGAGCCGTCCGCGGTCAAGAGGTAGCCAGAGAACGTGCCTGCCGTCAGCGAGCCGCTCGAGCGAACCGTGACGCCAATCGAATCGGCGCGGTCGAGTCGCGCAACGGTGACCTGCGAGCTCTGGTCGTTGCTGAAGGTCGTCGAGGCAAGGCTTCGGCTCGCGCACACGAAGTCGTCGTTTGGCCCGCGGACGCCAGCGCTCGTGAGCAACAGCGTGTTCGCGCTCTGCGCGGTCCACGCCGGGCCCAGACTGCCATCCGCTCGATTGAAGTCGTCAGCCACGGGAACGCTCGTCACGGTGGCGCTCCCCACGGTGGATGACTGCCCGCCAACCGACACCGTCGCAACCCGCGCGCTGGTCGTCGCGTTGACTGCCACATTGTACCAGACGGTTCCGTTCCCGCTGCCGCTCGCTCCGGACGTGATGGTCAGCCAGCCTGCGCTGCTGCTTGCCCCCCATGCGCAGCCGGTCGGAGCTGTCACGTTCACCGATCCGGGTCCGCCCGCTGTTGCCAGCGCCTGGCTGTTCGGAGCGATCGTGTAGGAACAACTCACTCCAGCCTGAGACACCGTGAAATTTTGTCCAGCGATCGTCATCGTCCCGGTGCGGGCCGACTGAGTCGTGTTCGCGGCGATGTTGAAGCCGACCGAGGCGGCACCACTGTAATTTGCGCCGTTGAGCGTGAGCCACGACGCGTTGCTCGAGGTGGTCCACGTGCAGCCGGCCGGACTCGTCACGTCGACGCTCCCGGTGCTCGCGGCGGATCCAGCGGATTGCGTGGTCGCAGAAAGGGCCGTCGTGCACGATTGTCCGGCCTGCGTCACGGTGAACGTCCCGCCAGCGATCGTCATCGTCCCGGTGCGGGCCGACTGAGTCGTGTTCGCGGCGATGTTGAAGCCGACCGAGGCGGAGCCGCTGTAGCTGGCGCCGTTGAGCGTGAGCCAGGACGCGTTGCTCGAGGCGCTCCACGTGCAGCCGGCCGGACTCGTGACGTTGACGCTGCCGCTGCCTGCAGTCGATCCAGCGGACTGGGTGTTCGCAGAAAGCGTCGTCGTGCACGATTGTGCGGCCTGCGTCACGGTGAACGTTCCGCCGGCGATCGTCATCGTCCCTGTGCGGGCGGACTGCGCGGTGTTGGCGGCGATGCTGTAGGCGACCGACGCGGAGCCACTGTAGCTTGCGCCGCTGGTGATCGTCAGCCAGGACGCGCTACTCGATGCGCTCCACGTGCAGCCTGCCGGACTCGTGACGTTGACGCTGCCGCTGCCTGCATTCGATCCAGCGGACTGTGTGTTCGCAGATAGGGCTGTCGTGCAGGCGGCGGAGGTACTGGAACTGGTTCGAGGCGAGGCTTGTGCCCGTGCCGCCGGGCCCTGAGGCTGCCACCCGTGCCTCGTACATCACTCCCGCGCTCAACGGAGAGATCAAAGGCAAAAAATTCACTCTGATCTTCCCGTCCGACTGTGGATCGGGCTTGCCGAGACTTACCTGGGTGAATGGGGAGGACTGCCCCACCACATACAGGGACATCCGGTACTCGGTCAGGTAGGGTGTCCCGTCGGTCGCCTGTCGCGAGTGGTCAGGCGAAGGGTCGAACTCCACGTTTCCTGGGTCTGAAACCGCTTGCGCAAGCGCGCTCTGCGCCTGGGAAACGATGAACGCCGCAAGGAACAGGCGCAGGGCTGTTCGTATGAAACTCGCTCGGTGCATGGTGTCCACGATCCGGATAACAAAGGGGGTCGTGAGCACTGCCGGGGAGCGGTGTCGGGGACTGAGTCAGCAACAAGCGCGCCAGTAACAGAATTTTGATAACGATGACAAAATCCGTAGCGACTTCATTCGAAGGAGAGGCCGGCAGCCGGTTGGCTGGTCAGGGTGCGCACATCCCGCCCCTCACCGCCGGTCGAAAACGCTCACTCTGCACCGTTTCGCGCGTGGAACATGATGTTTCGGCTTGCATTCCTGATATCCGCTTTCATCTTTCGACCTTGAAAGACAGGTACAGGAGGGTTCCCTCTCTTTCGACATGCAGAACGAACGGGGCGTTCTGAGGCAGTGCCGCGAGCGCCGATTTCAGCCGCTCGACGCCGTCCACGGGCTTGCCGTTGATCGCGTAGATCACATCCCCCGGAGCCAGGCGCCCTTGTTGAGAAAACGGTGTGCCTGCGGCGACGAGCGCGACAACGATGCCTTTGTCTCCACGCAGATCCTGCAAAGTGTCGCGGATCGCCGGGGTAAGGTCGACTCCCAGGACGCCGATCTCGTGAATCGCATTCTGCGGCGTGACAAGATCCGCGAGCCGCCCCATGTCGCTGTCCCTCTCGGCGACGCTCACGCGCGCGGTGAGCTGGCGATCCGCCCGCTGCACTTCAATCGCCACCTGATCGCCGATGCTGCGGGTGTAGAGATTGATTCGAAACTGCCGTCCGTTCTCCATCCGCTTGCCGTCGAGCGTCAGGACCACGTCGCCCGGCTGCAGCCCGGCGCGAGCGCCCGGGCCGCCAGGCGTGACGTCCGACAGAATCACCCCGGCTTCGGGCCCGAGCTTCAGTGCTTCCGCCATCAAAGGCGTGACCGTCTGCGGGTAAACGCCGATCTCGCCACGCCGGACGCGCCCTGTCTTTCGGATCTGCGTGAACACGTTGCGTACGATGTTGCTCGGCGCCGCGAAGCCGATCCCCTCGCTCCCGCCGGACTGGCTGTAGATCATGGTGTTGATGCCGACGAGACGCCCCTCGGTGTCCACCAGCGCGCCGCCGCTGCTGCCTGGATTGATCGGGGCGTCGGTCTGCACGTAGATCATCGGATCGTCGGGCGTAAGCTGACGCGCCACCGCGCTGACGACGCCCATCGTCACGGAGGAATCGAGCCCCAGCGGACTCCCGAAGGCCAGGACCAGCTCGCCGGGCCTCAACGTATCCGAGTCGCCGATCGTGAGTGCCGGCAACCCCTTCGCCTCGACCTTGACTACAGCCAGATCGGTTTCGTGATCGATTGCGACGACCTGAGCGCCCACATTCCGTCCACGTCTACGAACGATCGATCGTCCCGGCGCGCCACCGGTCGCCGTAAACGGCAGCTCGACTTCCAGCCTCGTCGCGTACTCGACGACGTGCGCGTTGGTGATGATGTAGCCGTCCGGATCGAGGATGACACCGGACCCGCTGCTCCGCTCGAGCGAAGGCTCGCCGGTGGCCGCCTGATCCTCTTCGTCCGGAGGTACGTAGCCCGTCACGAAGATCTGCACCACGCTCGGGCTGATCTTCTCGACGAGCTGCTCCAGCGAGCGCGAGAGATCGGCGAGGCCGGCGAGTCCACGCGCGGGCGCCGTTGACGCGGCGCCTTGGGCGAACGCCGGTGACGCAGCAGCCAATGAGGCCGCAAGACAGGAGGCGGCAAGTCGTCGGACGAATGCGAAGTACATGATTCTGGTCTTTCTCACAGCCGCGGGGTCTGAAGACCGCGCGCTACGTCAACCGAAGTGAATCGCAGTGTAGCTCCCAACTTCTCGAACGCATCATCCGTCAGATCGGCCAGCGTCGGCACGACAACATCCGCAGCGACGCCGGGACCAAGGCCCACGCCTATCGCCGCCATGCCGGCCCGCTTCGCGGCCTCGATC
This sequence comes from uncultured Acidobacteriota bacterium, assembly GCA_963730995.1. Lineage (GTDB taxonomy): Bacteria > Acidobacteriota > Vicinamibacteria > Vicinamibacterales > 2-12-FULL-66-21 > CAVSUB01. The sequence continues at coordinate 53,573 of CAVSUB010000001.1, forward strand.
CCGACCGCCGCGTCCTCGACGACGATGCAGCGGGATGGTGCGACGGCGAGCCTGGCTGCGGCTGCGAGAAAGATCTCCGGGTCTGGCTTTCCGTTCGCCACGTCCTCGGCGCCGACGAACACGTCGAGCAGATCGGCGAGGCCGATCACCCGAAGCATGGCCTGGATATTCTGCCGCGGGGCGGAGGACGCGACGGCCTGACGCCAGCCTGCGACGTTCAGACGGCGGACCCATGACGCCGCGCCTGGCAACGGCTCCAGACCCTCTGCCTCGATCAGGCTGCGATACCGGGCTTCCTTCTCGTCACCGAACCGCGCCAGCTGCTCCTCCGACTGATCGTCACCGAGCCAGCTGCGCAGAAACCGGTCGTTACGCTGTCCGAAGGTCGCGGCAAACTGCTCGGCTGTCAGGGTCCGGCCGGCTGCTGCCATTGCGTCGCGCCACGCGCGCCAGTGCTGATCGCGCGAGTCGGCGAGCGTCCCGTCGAGGTCCCACAGGACGGCGCGAGGGAGACGTGCTGAAGATTCGGACATCGGGAGGCCGAAGGTGAGGCGAAAAAAGAACGGCCGCGCGCCCGTGAGCAACGCGGCCGTGAGCTTCGTGTGAGACTGCGACTGCTGTGCGCTACTCGACCGGCTTGTGGAGGACTTCCTGGACGTTGCTCACGGTCGTGCTCGACCCAGGAGACTTCTTCGGCCCACCCAGCCCGCGGATCTGAATCACCGGCTCGGGCGCTGCTTCCTTGAGCACGTGCTGCCGATAGAGCGCGGCCATCCGTTCGTCCTCGGCGCTGTTCTTCTTCGCCTCGGCCCGTGCGCGCAGCTTCTCTTCGCGTGCGTTCTTCGCGATGCCCTTGTCGTCGAGGTCCGTCTGCTTGCCCGCCGCGACCGCGACCGGATCGAGCACGAGGCGATGCTCGGTCGTCGCGAGCTCCACTTTCTTCCCGCCGGCGAAGATCTCGTGACGGCCATGCTCCTCGTACCACTTCGTGAGGGTTGCCGTCATGTGCATCTTCTCGATGATGTTGCGCCAGCCGATGCCGGTGTTGTAGGCGCAGAAGGAAATCTCCCCTTCCTGCGTGGCATACGGGATGATGCAGCGCTCGGTCCGGCGGAAGTCGTAGTTGAAGAGATCCTGGAACCACATGCCTGCGATGAACAGGAAGTTCCAGCGGTCGCCGCGGCGCTTCTCGATGTCGGCCGACGTCCGGTCTGCCGTGACCTTGCCGTAGTTGTGGCCGCTCGCGCCGAAGGTCTTGTCGAACTTCTTCATCAAGTCCGCGAGCTTGAAATGCGTCGGCGCCTGGAAGGGGTCGTAGTTCTTCATCAGCGCCAGCGCCATGCCGACGACCGACAGGAACCGGCCCCGCGCCGCGTCGTTGACCTTCTGGAGATCCTTCGCGAGCACGTCGCACTTGAGGAACGCCGTGACCGGCACGGCTTCCTTCGTTTCCTTGTCGATCATCACGGCCATCCCGATGCCGCAGTTCGGGTGGCATCCGCACGTCAGGTTGCCCCACTCCGCGCTCGGTCCGTGGACCAGGTCAGCCCAGTCGGTGAACGTGCCCATGAACGAGATCGGGAACCAGTCGCGGACCGGCTCGCCGATGTTCATCTGGTTCTTTACGTCGTGCGCAAGGTGCGACAGCGTGTAGCGCTGCGCCGCGCGCCGCTCCGGCGTGACCTCCTCGTCGCGTCCCGTGAACGACACCGGCTGGAACGAGAGGAAGTTGATCTTGCGCGGGTTGTCGAGGGCGAACTGGATGATGCGGCCGACCTGCTCGTTGTTGACGCCGTTGACGATCGTCACGACGGGCACGATGTCGACGCCGGCGGTCCACAGGTTCTCGATCGCGCGGAGCTTGACGTCGAACAGGTTGCCGACCAGCCGGTGCGAGTTGGCGGCGTTGCCGATGCCGTCGAACTGCAGATACGCGTAGCGGAGTCCAGCCTCGAAGGCCGCCTTTGCAAACTCCGGGCTCTTCGCGAACTCGATGCCGTTGGTCGCCGCCTGCACGCTGTTGTAGCCGACCTTCTTCGCGTACTTCACCGCATCGAGGAAGTACGGCGACATCGTCGGCTCGCCGCCCGAGAACTGCACCGACATCTGCCGGCGCGGTTTGATCGAGATCGCGTTGTCCAGCATCGTCTTGATGTCTTCCCACGAGAGCTCGTGGACGAAGCCGACCTGGTTCGCGTCCATGAAGCACGGGTCGCACATCATGTTGCAGCGATTCGTCAGGTCGATCGTCAGGACCGAGCCGCGACCGTACTTGATCGTGCTGCTGCCATGGTTGTGGAGCTTCTCGTCGTTGTGCGCGCGGATGTCGCTGCCGGGAAAGGCTTCCTCGAGATGCTTGAAGAAGGCCGGGTCCATCGCCATCACGTCTTCGAAGTGACCGTGAATCGGACAGTCCTTCACCATCAGGATCTTGCCGTCGCGCTCCAGGATGGTGGCCTTGATCTCGCCGATCTTCTCGTTGAGAAGAATCTTGTAGTCACGCTTGCCGTCGACGATCTCCTGACGGGCCTCGCGCACGCACACCGGGCAGAGCGAATCGGTTTCGCGCGGCCACCCGAGCGGCGGCTTGACCTTCTGCCAGGACTTCTGGAGCGGCAGATCGGACCACTTCGGCGTGAAGGAGCCATTGGGCTTCAGGCCGTTGATCGAATCGAATGCGGCCCAGGCACCTCTGGCGACCAGGGTCAGACCTTTTTCGACGTACTTGATCGGCTTGTGCATGGGCTGACAATAACGAATCTGGTAACCGGGCCTCACCCAAAATCTGCCAAACGGGCAGGAGCGGGGGGTGAACTGGCGATACTGGCAGCGGGAGGCAACCCGCCTGTCAAGGATCCTGTCGCCGCTAATACGTTATGCCTGAGCGGGTTGGCGACGGACGGCTGACTCCGCCGGGCCTTCCTGAGCATCCGGAACGTCAGGAGGAGAATCAAAGCGACGCCATAGTAGATCGGCTCTCCCGCGACCACCTTGACCTTCCAGATGAAATGCAGCGCCGCGGCTGCGGCGCTGATATACACCAGCCGGTGAAGCACCTGCCAGCGCCGCCCAAGACGCCGGATGGCCCCCCGAGTGGACGTCGCCGCCAACGGGAACATCAGCAGGAACGCGGTCATCCCGGCCGTGATGAACGGCCGCTTGGCCACATCCGCCAGGATGAATCGGAGCTCCAGCGCCTTGATCGAGAACCACGTAGGTCGCCGAGGTGCAGGCAGGCGTAGAAGAATGCGAAGAGCCCGAGCGTCCTCCGGAAGCGGATCACGCTGTGCCAGCCGGTCATCTGCCGCAGCGGCGTCACAGCGAGCGAAAGCAGCAGGAACCTGAACGCCCAGAGACCGGTGGTCAGGAGCAAGTCCTCCACCGGATTCACGCCGAGCATCCCGTTCAGCGCGCGATAGGCGAGCCAGACGGCGGGGGCAACCGCTAGAACAACGACGGCCTGGTGGTGAAATCGCATCCTCGGCATCGCGCTCAGAAGTTCCGCGCCAGATCCATTCCCGAATACATCGACGCCACCTGATCTCCGTAGCCGTTGAACATCAGTGTCGGGCGACGGCCGAAGATCTCCGGCAGGCGCCGCTCGCGTGCCTGACTCCAGCGCGGATGATCCACCTCGGGGTTCACGTTCGCGTAGAAGCCGTACTCGCCGGCATTCGCGGTGTTCCACGCCGTACGGGGCTGCGCGGACACGAAGCGGATCCGGACGATCGACTTGATGCTCTTGAAGCCGTACTTCCACGGCACCACGAGGCGGAGCGGCGCGCCGTTCTGGTTGAGGAGCGTCTTCCCGTACAGCCCCACCGCCACGATCGTGAGCGGATGCATCGCCTCGTCCAGTCGCAGTCCTTCGGTGTAGGGCCACTGGAGGATCGGCTGGGACTGGCCCGGCATCTGCTGCGGCCTCAGAAGCGTCGTGAACTCGACGAACGTGGCCTTTGACTTCGGCTCGAGCCCTCTGTGAGGATTCCGGCGAGCGGCACGCCGATCCAGGGGATGACCATCGACCATCCCTCGACGCAACGCAGGCGGTAGACCCGCTCTTCGAGGGCCTGCGGCTTCATCGAGATCCTCGAGCGACGTAGTCGGCCGGTCTGTCGCACAGGCCGTCGATCGTCACCGTCCACGGGTTGGTCCTGAGCCGGCCGGCATACCGGCTCGGATCGCCCTTGCCGGTGCCGAACTCGTAGAAATTGTTGTAGCCGGTGATCTGATCGAACGTGTTCCATTTCTCGTCGGTCGACACCACCTTCGGCTTGACATCGGCTAGTGGCAGCCCGCCAGCCGCGAACGGGCCGTCCGGCAAGGTAGTCCGCTCGGATCCAGAAGGTGTGTTGCGTCGGCCGCACGCCTGTATCAGCGGGGCGGTTGCGGCAGCCACCGACGCCGCACAGGTCAGTCGCATGAACTCCCGACGATGGACGTAGTGCCGTTCGTCGGTGATTTCGGAGCTCCGAAGGTCTTGGCCGCGTTTCAGGATCATCCTGTGAATGAGATGCCGGATCGTGCGCCGCGGTTCCATTCCCAGCGCCAATTCCTGCGGCGTTGGGCTCGGAGCCCGTGGTTGGCCGCCTCCTGTGACTGAGGCTGCACCCCGGCATATTAGAATGCCCTCATGGCGCAATCGCCCGTGGACGCGCGCTGGCCGAAGGTTCTTTCGCTGGCAGTTCACGAGTTCCGCACGCCGATGACCGTCGTGGCCGGGTACATCCGGATGCTGCTGAAGGATCGTGCCGGCCCCCTGACCGAACCGCAGCGCCGCCTGCTCGAAGAGGCCGAGAAATCCTGCAGCCGCCTCTCGGGGCTCCTCAGCGAAATGAGCGACCTCTCGGGCCTCGAAGCGGGTACTGCCACCTTCAACCGCGTCCCAATCGACATCCGGGCGGCACTTTCCGAGTCCGTCTCGGCCCTGCCGGAAGTGCCAGACCGCACGATCGACGTCGATCTGAAGGTCGAATCAGGACCAGCCCTGGTCCAGGGTGACCCCGTTCGCCTGCGCGGGGCCTTCACAGCCGTCCTGATGGCGCTCCGGCGGGAGCTCGTCAGCGAGTACGACGTTGGCGGTGCGTGAGACGGTTCGCCAGGTCGCCGGGCGGACGGTTTCCTGGATTGCGATTGCGGATCCCGGCCAGATCGAGCCTGTCGCCAAGGCCGACGACGCGAGCCTCGCGGCCTTCGACGAGTGGCGTGGGGGCTCCGGCCTCAGTCTCGGCGTCGCCCGACGCGTATTCGAGGCCCATGGCGGCGGCATCTGGTCGCCGGTCGGCTGACGCCAAGGCCGGCGCGGTTATTGCCCTTCCCCACCTCTAAACGCCGCTCGAGGCGGTTTTTCTGGAGGGTCGTGTCGTGTAACATTTCACCGACCGTAGTGAATCGCATTACCCAGATCTGGCCACGACTTACTGTCCATTCACGAAGCTCAGGCATTGAAACGGAACCTTGACGCAATAAGTACTAACCTCCTGAACCACGCCCAGACGATCTGGCACCCGGATTTTCGATAAATGAAAAAACCTTATGTCGCCATCGTTGATGATGACTCGGCATTCGCTGCCTATCTCAGGACCTTCCTGTCGCTGCGTGGCTACGAGGCGAGGTATTACACCCGGGGCGACGAGCTGCTCGCGTCGATGAAGCAGAGCGAGCCCCCCGATGTGGTGCTGCTCGACGTCATGATGCCCGGCCTCGATGGCCTGGCCACACTCCGCGCCATCAAAACGAGCCGTGCCGAAACGCAAGTCATCATGCTGTCTGGCGGAACTCAGGTGCCGACCATCGTCGAGGCTGTCCGACTCGGCGCCGCCGACTACGTCGTCAAGCCCGACGACCCCGAGGGACTCGGGCGAAATCGCACTCGACGTTGCCATCAAGAACGCGATCGAGAAAACCCGCCTCGTCTCGGAGCTCACCGAGCTTCGGCAGCAGCTCAGCGACGACGAGGATCGCGCCGTGTGGGGACAGAGCGAGAAGATGCGCGGGATCGGGACGGTGATCGAGCAGGTGGCCGACAGCGACGTCACCGTCCTCATCCGAGGCGAGAGCGGGGTCGGCAAGGAGCTCGTCTGCCGCGCGATCCATCAGCGCTCCACGCGCCGGAATCGCCCCTTCGTGAAGGTCAACTGCGCGGCGCTCCCTGCGGACCTCCTCGAGAGCGAGCTCTTCGGCCACGAGCGGGGCGCCTTCACCGGTGCCGCGACGACCCGCATCGGAAAATTCGAGCAGGCGGACGGCGGCACCCTCATGCTCGACGAGATCGGGGAAATGAAGCCGGCGCTGCAGGCGAAGCTGCTCCACGTGCTGCAGGACGCCGAGTTCACCAAGCTGGGGAGCAACAAGCGCATCCAGGTGGACGTGCGTGTTGTGGCGGCCACGAACCGCGACCTCGAGAAGATGATGGTGAGCGGCGATTTCCGCGAAGACCTCTACTACCGGCTCAAGGTCATCGAGCTGACCGTCCCATCCCTTCGGGAGCGGCGAGATGAAATCCCGACGCTGACGGACTTCTTCATCGCCCGCTACTCGCGAAAGTACAACCGGCCGGTCAAACTGCTCTCGGACCAGCTCCGCGGACTTTTTCTCACTTACGACTGGCCCGGAAACATCCGCGAGCTCGAGAACATGATCAAGCGGATCGTCGTGCTCCAGGACGAGCAGCTGGTGGTCGCGGAAATCGAGCAAAACGTCCGGAAGGCTGAGGCAGCCATGCAGCAGGTCGCCCCGCCGCTCCCGGTGATGGTCGGCGCTGCGGCCGGGATTCCAATCGGCTCAGCAGCCGTCGCAGCGGTTGGCGCGGGAGGAATCCCCATCATGGCAGTGCCGGCTAGCCAGCCTTTCGAGCCACAAACGGCCGAGCCATATGACGACGCAGAGCCTTCTGCCGGGGGCGGATCATTGGCTGCGGTTGCGAAGGCGGCTGCGATGAAAGCTGAGCGCGTAGCGATCGAACAGACGCTGCGGCAGGTCCACTGGAACCGCCGCAAAGCCTCCCAAATCCTCGGGGTGAGCTACAAGACACTGCTGAACAAGATCAAGGAGTCCGGCATCAGTCGCGCGTGACCTCTCGTGGCACCCCCCTTGCTGTCTTCAGCGTGAATGGCGCGACGAGCGATCTTCGCTGGCGCCGCGGCGGCGAACCCATGACTGAGAGCGACCGAAGGCCCATTGGCGCCGCCACGAGCTCTCCACCGTTGCGGGTCGTGCATGACATCCGCACCGCAAGGCATCGGGCGTCCTTTGGGCCGGTCGCGGACCTCATCAGTCGCGTAGCCGAGACTGACGTCACGGTTCTGCTCCGCGGCGAACGGGGGACCGGCAAGGAGCTCGTCGCGCGCGCTATTCACAGCGCGTCCGTCCGACGCGATCGTCCGTTCGTCAAGGTTGATTGCGCGTCTCTTCCCCAGGTGCTCGAGGCCGAGCTGTTCGGCTGTGAGCGCGGCGCCGTTGCCGGCGCCGGGCAGCACAAGCCCGGTCGGCTCGAGTTCGCACACAACGGAACGCTGTTCCTGGACCGGGTCAGCGAGTTGCCGCCTGGCCTTCAGCTGCGACTCCAGCGCGTCCTGGAGGACGGTGGCTTCGCGCGTCTCGGCTCGCGCGACGCCGTCCGCGTTGACGTGCGGGTCATTGCCTCGTCGGAGCGGGACCTCGAGCGCGCGGTGGCAGAAGGAAGATTCCGCGAGGCCCTGTTCTTCCGGCTGAACGTGGTTTGCCTGACGCTGCCGCCACTTCGACAGCGGCGCAATGAGCTGCCGGAGCTGGTCGAATTCTTCGTGCGGCAGTACGCGATGCACTACAACAAGCCGGAAATGGCCCTCTCCCAGGAAACGCTCCTGCTGTTTGCAGAGTATCCGTGGCCGGCGAACCTTCAAGAGCTCGAAGCGGCCATCAAGCGCATCGTCATGCTCGAGAACGAAGCCATGGTGTGCCAGGAACTGGTTCGGGCGATGCGACATCCAGAGAGTACGGGCGAAGAGGGACCTCTCGATCGGGCGCCCAAGGAGAAGTCCGCTCGCGCGCCCGACACGAGTGACTCGCCGGCACCGGCCGAATCATCCACGGCCGCGATGCCGCTGAAGAAAATTGCGCGCGAAGCGGCCGATGGGGCGGAGCGGGAGCTCATTTTCCGCACGCTCCAGCGAACACGGTGGAACCGCCGTGAGGCTGCCCAGATGCTCGGGGTCAGCTACAAAGCGCTGCTGTACAAGATCAAGCGCGCGGAACTGGACAGGGTGCCTTGATGGCCAACGATCCGTTCCTCGACGACAGCTCGCGCGTAGTCACGCTCGAAGCCTTCGATTTCGTCTTCAGGAATGAGCTGAAACGCGCAGTGCGCGCCCAGAACTTCCTCACACTGCTCCAGCTCGAGACCACGCCATTGGCAAAACACGAGCGCGCGGGCGTGATTCGGCAGCTCGCGCGGCTCGTCGGCGGCGACCTGCGTGAAACCGATCTCGTGGCGGAAGGCGAGAACGGACGCGTGTGGGTGCTCCTGCTGGACACCGACTTGCGCAATTCCATGTCTGTGGTCGACCGGCTGATGTCCCGTTTCCGGCATTACGAGTTCAGCGCTCCGATCGGCATCGAGATCGGCGCCGCGTGCTGTCCGACCCACGGAACGGACGTGGAGTCCTTGCGGCGCGCCACTGACCTTCGTGAAGGGCGTGAGGGATCGGGACTCTCCTGAAGCCGTGCGGACGTCCTCTGTGGTACCCTCACGAACACACGAGCTGTGGAACCCGGGGCCTCGCGAGCGTGAACGCCTGCAGGGCCTCGCGCCATCGAGGCGCGCATCCTGGAACCCGCAACCGTTAGTAGCCCAAAACCTTGGAACCCGGAGAATTTCCCCCTGATGTCTGCACTCGCCAGGGAGCTCGCCGACAAGATTGCGTCACGCAGCGCACGCACGGGCGTCGTCGGTCTCGGATACGTCGGCCTGCCACTCGCGGTCGAATTCACCCGAAGCGGCTTTCACACGACCGGCATCGATCTGGACGAACGCAAGATCGACGCGATCAATGCCGGCCGATCCTACATTCCCGATGTGGCCACGGAGGACGTGGCTCGTTTCCGCAGCGCCGGCCTTCTCGACGCGACCACCGACTTCGCTGTCGTGAGCGAACTGGACACCATCAATATCTGCGTGCCCACGCCGCTCCGAAAGACGAAGGATCCCGACATGTCGTACATCGTGTCGGCAGCCGAATCGATTGCGAGCCACCTTCATCCTGGCATGCTCGTGGTGCTCGAATCGACGACCTATCCCGGCACGACGGAGGAGGTCGTGCAGCCACTCCTCGAGGCGAACGGGCTGCGCGCCGGCCGCGACTTCTTTCTCGCGTTTTCGCCCGAGCGTGTCGACCCGGGGAACCCAACCTTCCAGACCCACAACGTCCCGAAGGTCGTGGGCGGCCTCACGCCTGCGTGCTCGGAGCTCGCCGCCGCGCTCTACGGAACGGCCATCAAGACAATCGTGCCGGTGAGCTCGACCCGAGTCGCAGAGATGGTGAAGCTGCTCGAAAACACGTTTCGGGCGGTCAATATCGGTCTCGTCAACGAGCTCGCGTTGATGTGCGATCGGATGAACATCGACGTGTGGGAAGTGGTCGAGGCGGCGCGCACGAAGCCGTTCGGGTTCATGGCCTTCTACCCTGGTCCTGGCCTCGGAGGCCATTGCATCCCGATCGATCCCGTCTACCTCTCCTGGAAGGCGAAGCAGAGCGGCTTCGATCCGAGATTCATCGAGCTGGCCGGACACATCAATGGAGCGATGCCTCACTACGTGGTCGAGAAGGTCGCCGAGGCGCTCAACTCGAGACGCAAAGCGGTGAACGGCTCGAACGTGCTGATCGTCGGGGTTGCCTACAAGCGCGACATCGACGACCTGCGCGAGTCCCCCGCGCTGGACGTGATGGGACTTCTCCATGCCAAAGGAGCGCGCGTGTCGTATACCGATCCGCACATCCCTGAGGTCGACGCGCGGAGCTGGTCGGGACAGTACGCGCTCAGAAGCGTGCCCGCAACCGACGAGACATTCGGCCAGTACGACTGCATCGTGATCGTGACCGATCACAAGGACTTCGACTACCGGGCCATGGTGGAGCGGGCCGACATCGTCGTCGACACACGAAACGCGATCAAGTTCTCCGCGCCGAACGTCTTCAGACTCGGAGCGCCGCGTCCGGAGACTCAGAACGCGTTCACACAGGCTGGTTGAAGGGTTCTTAGGTCCCGGGGTTCGGCAGCCGTAGAAATCCCGCCATCCCTTCCCAGACCGTATCGAGGCTTGCGATCAATTGATGGTCGTCGTCGAGGAGGTGCAGCTCGACGTTCGGCCGGACGGCGGCCCAGCGCTCCACGGTCTCGGGGCTGACGGCGACGTCGCGCGAGCCCTGGAAGATCTGAATGGGGATGTCGAGCCGCGCCTGCAGGGCGTCATATCGCGCGGCATCCTCGTACAGACCGAAACGGACCGGCATCATGCGGCCGAAACCGTAGTGAAAGACGTTGAGCGTATCGGTGCGTTCGCCATTCTTCCAGACCGCGATCGCCAAGATCCCGCAGACGGTTCCCTGAAAAATCCAGCGCCGGCGCGAGCAGCACGAGTCGATCGACGCGCGGCTGCCGGAGCGCCACCTGCACGGCGATGAAGGCCCCGAGGCTCGACCCGATGATGGCCACCGGACCGGGGGCCAGCCGGGCCATCAGCTTTGACACCTGATCGACCATCCGCGTGATGGTGAGCCCTTCGAAGTCCGGCTCGTTGAAGTCCGGCGTCAGCAGCTCGACACCGCGCGCGGCAGCCCGTGCACGAAAGTAGGCCGCCTTCGACGACCTGGCGGAAGAGGCAAAGCCATGGAGGTAGATCAGATGCATGAGCTCAGAGCTTGCTCGGGCAACCTGGGCGACATCGGCACGGGATCGTCTTCGCTCCGTCGGTCGAATAGTCGTAGGTCAACTCTTCACCCTTCCGGATATTGCGCGCCGCGCGGACCCAGATCGTCTGGCCTACGACTTCGGTGTAGCAGTTCGGTTTGCACGCGTGATTGATGTAGCGCGCGACGTTGCCGCCGACGGCGGCGTCCCGGACGTACAGCCGATTGAGCTTGAAGCACCAGATGTGACCGTTCTTCAAGTATCGGATCTCGCGCTTCAGACTCTCCCGGTTCGTAATTTTTTCCCCGGCATAGTCGACGATGCGCTTGTTCTTGGGGATTGGCTGGGTAGCAAAGACCCCCCAGCCTTCAATCTTTGAGCGTCGCTTCTGGATCATGAGTGGAGAAAAAGGATGGTCGTCCTTACAGGTCAGGGAATCAGGTGATTCGGCTGCAGCGCGGCAGGTCCGAGGTCGAGATTTTACCCGGTGCTGATGGTTTTGTCTGCGTCGATCCGTGGCCCTCGGTGTCGCTTGTGCTCCTTGCGTTTCCGGACATAAGCTTGCTGCCCGTCACGTCGCTCGCAACCTTCTGAAGCGGAAGTCCGTCAAACGGTCGAATCTCGTTCCGTCAGGAGAAAGGCTGCAGGGTACTGCAGCCTGAGGAGGATCCGCATGCGTCGCAATCCCGTCGCCGGCTCAGCGGTCATCGTTTCCCTCGTGCTCCTCTTTTCGTATGGGGTCGTGGGAACAGAAGCGATCGCGCGCGCCACCCGCGGGGTCATCAACCTGCCACGCATGGTACGGCGGAGCGCCGACGATTTTCAGTGGCGCGGCAACGTGCGACCCGGCGGGACGATTGAAGTCAAGGGCGTGAACGGCGACGTGACGGCGGTGCCCGCATCCGGTCCTGACGTCGAAGTGACGGCGGAGCGGAAAGCGCGGCGCAACAATCCGGAGGACGTCCGCCTCGAGGTCGTCGAGCACGCCGACGGGGTGACGATCTGCGCGGTATACCCGAGCAAGGACGCGAACCAGCCGAACGAATGCCGTCCGGGAACACAGGGGCGGATGAACGTCCAGAACAACGACGTCAGCGTGCGGTTCGTGGTACACGTTCCCGCAGGCGTGCGGTTCGTCGGGCGTACGGTCAATGGCGACGTAGACGCTCAGGGGCTGAACGGCCCGGTTGCGCTCGCCACGGTGAATGGCTCAACGACTTTCGCGACCGCGTCGTACGGCGAAGCCTCCACGGTGAACGGATCGATTCGCGGGATTCTGGGAGCGTCGGGCTGGAGCCAGGGACTCGCTTTCCATACTGTCAACGGCAGCATCACGCTCGATCTGCCGCCGGACCTCAGCGCGGACGTGCGCGCGACCACGGTGAACGGCGAAATCTCGACCGACTTTCCGATGACGATCACCGGACGCGTCAGCCATCGCCATGTAGCCGGCACGATCGGGAGCGGCGGCCGCCAGCTGGATCTCCAGACGGTCAACGGAAGCGTTCGTCTTCGCCGGCGCTGACTGCAGATCGAAAGTGTCCTCACGAAAGGTGCCGCAGATCCGATGATATAGTCGCGAGATGGAAGGAATTTTCACGGCCTGGGGCCGCATCCTCGCCGGCGACCGTCCTTCGCTGTCGGTCGAGATTACGCGCGAGTGCCCGCTGCGGTGCCCCGGCTGTTATGCATACGGCGACGAACATCTGGGCGGCAACGTCACGCTCCGCCAGGTCAGCGACTTCAAGGGTCAGGAGCTGATCGACCGGTTCTTCGAACTGATCGCCGAACATCGGCCCCTTCACGTGTCCATCGTCGGAGGCGAGCCGCTGGTTCGTTTTCGAGAGCTGAACACCATCCTCCCCCGTCTCGCGGATCGCGGGATCTACACACAGCTCGTCACGAGCGCCGTGCGTCCGGTGCCCGCCGAATGGGCGCAGCTACGGCGGCTTCAGATCGTCGTCTCAATCGACGGCCTGCAGCCGGAGCACGACGCACGGCGAAAACCGGCCACCTACGATCGCATCGTGAAGCACATCAAGGGACACGGCGTCACCGTGCACTGCACCGTGACCCGGCAACAAGTCCGCCGGGACGGCTATCTCGACGAGTTCGTGCGGATCTGGTCGGAGAACCCGGACGTCAGCCAGATCTGGGTCAGCCTCTACACGCCGCAGGTCGGAGAGGTTTCGGAGGAACGCCTGCTGCCTGCGGATCGCGAACGGGTCGTGGCTGCGCTGATGCACCTGCGACGGTCTTTCCCGAAGCTCCGGATGCCCGAGGGGATGATCAGGGTCTACGCGACGCCGCCGCAGGAGCCCGGAGCAGTGCACGTTCGCGCAAACGACCACGTGCGTGTCGGCGGACTTCAAGCGTCACATCTCCCCCTGCCAGTTCGGCGGCAATCCGGATTGCTCGAACTGCGGCTGCATCGCGTCGGCGGGGCTCGACGCGATCGCGCGCCACAGACTGCCGGGCGGAATCCGCGTGGGGGCCATCTTCGAGCACTCTCTGCGCATCGGCCGCTCAGTAAGGCGCATGCGGACCGGGATGAGCGCTCCGTCCCAGTGACTCGTCACATGATTCGGGCGCGGCGTATCACGCCTCCAGCCCACCGCGGAGAGGCGTGGGACGTGGCCCGAGGGCTGACGAGGCCGGGGCGCGTTCGGCGGCTGATGAAACGACTGGCTGAGTCGGGACGCTGCTCCTGATATACTTCAGAGTTTGATGCGTACTTTCCGGAAGGCGAGCCGAACGCTGAGGTCCGTCCGCGAGTTCGGGCGCGGTCTCGCCGGTACCGATCATCCGCTGCTCGTCCATCTCGTGCCCATCCGCCGCTGCAACATCGACTGCGGCTACTGCAACGAGTACGACAAGGTGTCCAAGCCGGTACCGGCCGAGGCGATGCTCGCGCGGATCGACAAGCTGGCCGACCTGGGAACGTCGGTCGTCGCATTCAGCGGCGGCGAGCCGATGCTCCATCCGGATCTCGACGTCCTGATCCGCCGGATCCGGTTGCACGGCATGATCGCCGGATTGATCACCAACGGCTACCTGCTCTCTCCGAAGCGAATCCAGGCGCTGAACGACGCGGGGCTCGACTATCTGCAGATCAGCATCGACAACGTCGAGCCCGATGAAGTGTCGAAGAAGAGCCTGCGCCTGCTCGATACGAAGCTGCAGTGGCTCGCGGAGCACGCGCACTTCGACATCAACATCAACTCTGTCGTGGGCGGCGGTATCAAGAATCCCGAAGACGCGCGAACGATCAATCGCCGGGCACGCGAGCTCGGGTTCTCGACATCGATCGGCATCATCCACGACGGCTCCGGCATCCTGAAGCCGCTCGGCAGCGCCGAACGCGCGGTGTTCGACGACGTCATGCGTCTCATCAACGGACGACGTCAGGTCTTCAAGAACCTGTATTCGGGGATCCGCAACTTCCAGAGCAACCTGGCCGACGGCAAGCCGAACGACTGGAACTGCCGCGCCGGCGCACGATATCTGTACATCTGCGAAAACGGCCTCGTGCACTGGTGCTCTCAGCAGCGCGGGTTCCCGGGCGTGCCGCTGGCCGGCTACTCGGTCGAGGACATCCGTCGCGAGCTCCTCGCACCGAAGTGGTGCGCGCCGCTCTGCACGATTGGCTGCGTCCACCGCGTCTCCCGCATGGACTTCTGGAGGAAGCCGCAGAAGCAGGAGCCGGCCGTTCCGCAGGGCTCCGTCAGCGAGGCGTCCTGATTCAGGCATGGCCAACCCCGTTTCCTTCGATATCACGTCAGGCGTCGACATCCAGGAAGTCGACAACGCTGTCAACCAGGCGCGGAAGGAAGTGGCGCAGCGGTATGACTTCAAGGGATCGCGCGCGTCCATCGATCTCAATCGCGAAGAGAACACGCTGACGCTCGTCGCGGACGACGACTTCAAGATGAACGCACTGTGGGAGATTCTGCAGGGACGTCTCGTCCGGCGCGGCGTCCCGACCAAGAACCTCACGTCGGGAGAAATCGAGCGCGCCGCCAACGACACGGTCCGTCGCATCGTGACGCTCCAGCAGGGGATTCCGACCGAAGCCGCGAAAGAGATCGTCAAGTTCCTGAAGGATCGGAAGTTGAAGAAGGTGCAGGCGGCGATCCAGGCAGATCAGGTCCGCGTCTCCTCGGCCTCGAAAGACGACCTGCAGGAGGCCATCCGCGTGCTCCGGGAACACGATTTCGGCGTGGCGCTGCAGTTCGGGAATTACCGCGGCTGAGCGGACACAGGAGGCATCCATGGCGGGAACCTTATTCGCGCTCGCCGTGAACATCCTTCTACTGGCGCCGACAATCGGAACGGCTCAAGGCGCTGCGCCGGCCGGCGGTCAGAAGGTCAACGCCGACGCCAGGGTGATGGCTGACTTCGAGGCGCGGGTCAAGGCCTACTCCGATCTTCACCGGAAGCTCGAAGCCACTCTCCCGAACCTGCCGAAGGAGACGACGCCGACGCAGATCAACGAGCACCAGCTGGCGCTCGCTCAACTGATCGCCCACGCCCGGTCGGGGGCTCAGTTCGGGGACATCTTCACCAAGGAGACGCGCGCGCTGTTCAGACGGTACCTCGCGCGCGTGTTCGTCGGTCCCGAGGGCGCCAAGCTGAAGGCCGTCATCATGGACGAGAACCCGGGCAGGCTCCAGCTGCACGTGAACGCCCGGTACCCGGAATCCGTTCCCGTTTCGACCGTCCCGACGCAAGTGCTGCAGACGTTGCCCAAGCTCCCCGAGGATCTCGAGTATCGATTCATCGCCGATCGACTTGTCCTCCACGACATCCACGCCGACACGATTGTCGACGTGATCGAGAACGCCTTCCCGAAGTAGACTCGCTACCGGATCATGCGCCGCACCGTCGCCATCGGTATCGCCGGACTGCTCGCTGCGTTCCTCTCGCTGCCTGCAGCGTCCGGGACGATTGCCGCGTCCGCGCCGGCTCGGCAGGCGGCCGCGCAGCCCGCGGGCGAGTCGCCCGTCGATCTCCCGAATCGCGAGGGATCGTTGAAGTTCGGCGTGCTCGGAGATTTTGGAACGGGCAAGCGGCCCCAGTACGACATGGGCGCCCAGATGGCCAAGGCCCACGAGCGCTTCCCCTTCGAGCTGGTGATCACCGTCGGCGACAATCTCTATGGATCGCAGGGGCCGCGCGACTTCCAGACCAAGTTCGAGGAGCCGTACAAGGCGCTCCTCTCCGCAGGCGTGAAGTTCTACGCGTCGCTGGGCAACCACGACGAGCGCGAAGTCCAGCGGAACTACAAGCTGTTCAACATGGACGGGAAGCTGTACTACTCGTTCAAGGCGCCGAAACAGAACGTGCGGTTTTTCGCCCTCGACAGCACCTATCCCGATCCGGCAGAGCGCGCATGGCTCGAAAAAGAGCTCGATGGCTCCAACGAAGGCTGGAAGATCCCCTACTTCCACCACCCGCTTTATTCATCGGGCGAGCGCCACGGGTCGACGCCGACGCTCAGCACGGTCTGGGAACCCCTGTTCGTGAAGTACGGCGTGTCGGTCGTCTTCTCGGGCCACGATCACTTCTACGAGCGGACCAAGCCCCAGAAAGACATCGTGTACTTTGTGACGGGCTCTGGCGGGCAGCTCCGGAAAGGCAATATCGATCGAGGTACCGGCCTCACCTCGAAAGGGTTCGACACCGATCAGGCATTTCTGATGGCGGAGATCGACCGCGACGAGCTCTTCTTCAACGCGATTTCCCGCACCGGTGCGGTGATCGATTCCGGCGTCATCCGGCGACGGAAACAGGAGTAGCGTCCTTCTCCCTCTCTTTTTCCTTTCCGGACTTCGGGGCCGGAGCCGTCTGGGCCCAGTCCGCCTCGAAGACAGCCTGAACCTTTTTCGCAATCCGCGAGTCCGTGATGATCAAACCGACTTCGCGACGCCCGTCGAGCTCCAGCTTCCGCAGACTCTGACTGCCCAGGAAGCACGCGGTCCCATCGCGTACGATCGCGCGCACGTGCAGACGCAGATCGAGCAGCTTGCGGCACTCGACGCCGCCGGAGATCTTCTCGATCTTGCCGATGACGCGAACCTCCACGCCCGCCCTGATGCGGTCCAGGAGCACGCGCTGAATCAGGTTGTCGCTGACCTGAACGTCGTAGATCAGGAGCTGTTTCTTCGCCTGCCGTATGAATGCGGTCAGCAGCTCCCGGGAGGTCTCGGGGCTGACCACGAAACGATCGTGATTCGGCGAATAGGGCTGCCGGGTTCTGTCGGCCTCGAAGAGCGAGCACGCCTCCTTCACCAGGCGCTTGTCGCGCGTCATGATGCCGAAGCTCCGGCTCTTCTCGATGTCCATCTTCGTGTAGTTGAAGCCGAATACGTAGAGCACGTCGTCCACAATCAGCAATTTGCCGTGATACCTGGGCAGGTCGTCGGCAGTGCGGGCCACGGTCACTCCGGCAGTCAACAGCCTGAGCTCGAGCCTGCGCAGGCTCTTCTCGCCGCCCCTGTTCGTGTGCGCGATCAGGGCGCGGACGACCACACCGCGGTTAACGGCCGTCTCGAGCGCCTTCTCGAGCTCGGGGCGGTCGAACCTGAAGATCACAATGTCTATGGTTTTCCGGGCTCGACGTACGGCCTTCAACAGCGGCATGAGCCCGTCGTCCGGCTGGATGATCAGCTTCACGGTTCGATACTACTTCTTGTTTTTCTTCTCTTCCCACTCGACGGCGAGGTGCCCCTCCGGATCCAGCTGCAAGATCCGGTTCGACAGGTCGTCTGTCTGGATCTCGATCGGCACCTGGATGTCGTAGCAGACTTCATTATCGGAAGCGCTCCTCAGCTCGAACGGTAGCTGGTATGTGCCGAGAATCTTCTCGAACCGATCGCGCATGGCGTCGGTGTCCTTCTCGGACTTGATCTTCAGCATGAAGTGCTTGTGGGAGTGCGGCTCGAAGGACTCGATGACCCAGAGCGCCGCCACCATGAAGCCGGTGGAGAAAATCGTCAGGGCATACAAGCCGACGCCCGACGCGAGGCCGACCGACAGCGCACAGAGCATCACGGCGGCGTCTTTGGGATCGTCGATTTTCGATCGATAACGGACGAGGTTGGCGGCGCCGACGATGCCGAACGCACGCGCCAGACTGGCGCCGACAATGAGCATGACGACGGCTCCGACGACGGCGAGGACGATCTGCGTCTGCACGACGGCGGGACTGCGCGGCGGAGTGCCGCGGCGCTTCGGGCGAAGCGCCAGCGCGGCGCCAAGCGCCGCCGCAAGCGGCAGCCGCACCATCGCATCGTCGATCTGATGCAGAGGATGGGGGGGATGATCGTCCGACCGGCCGGTTCGCTGTTCGTCCTGTGGCTGCAACTCCTGAGGCGTTGGCGCCTGAGCGGTGACGCGGCGGGGGATGCCTAAAGTGAACAGGAGCGAGAAACACGCGGCCCAGATCGGGACCCGCCTGCGGAATCGGAAGCGCATGAGATGGTCAGCCCTCAGGGCCATTCAGTGCAAGCGACGGGCCACAGCTCATCAGGCTGCCCCATTATCCGATACTGACTCTACCGGAAATCGTGGGATTGCGGTTCAGGTGAATCTCCTGTCAACGGAAGCACCCGTTCGGCCTTGATGGAGGTGACGCCTTCCTGGAGTTGCAGCGTCCCTTCGACGAGCAGATAGGGCGCGCCGATGATGGCAGCGCGCTGCTCGGTGAACAGGTCCGGGCGCACGATGATGTTGGCAATTCCCGTCTCATCTTCGAGAGTCAGGAACACAAATCCCTTGGCCGTGCCCGGGCGCTGACGGGTGATCACGGCGCCCGCCACGCGCACGCGGCGGCCCTGGCGACCCTGCGGCAGGTCTCGCGCGCGCAGGACGCCGCGCAGCGCCAATTCCGCACGTCGCAGCGCCATTGGATGCGGCCCGATCGTCAGACTCGTGCCTGCATAGTCGGCCAGGAGACGCTCGGGCGCGGTCATGGATTTCAGAGGACCGCTACAGTCGACGGTCGGCGGTCTCCGGTCGGCAGTCGCGGTCGGCAGTCGCAGTCCGGGGTCGGCGGTCGGCAGTCGCCGTCCGGGGTCGACAGTCGGCAGTCGCCGTCCGGGGTCGACAGTCGGCAGTCGCCGTCCGGGGTCGACAGTCGGCAGTCGCCGTCCGGGGTCGGCGGTCGGCAGTCGCCGTCCGGGGTCGACAGTCGGCAGTTGCAGTCCGGGGTCGGCGGTCGGCAGTCGCAGTCCGGGGTCGACAGCAGAGTCGACAGTCGGCGGTTGGCGGTCAGCGGTCTCGTGCTCCTCCTTGAACAACTCTCCTGACGGACGCACGGCACGCTCGATCTGCCACAGCGCGCTGCGGCGATGGTGGCCGGAGGCTCCCGAAGGGCCGGGGATAGAGTTGAGCGCTCCGATTTCTGCGAGGGTCGCCAGTTCGTCGCGCCGGACACCGCTTGCGGAGATGAGCGCTTCGACCGAGCCATATCGCGGGCCGTCGTCCGCAGGATGACGATCGGCCGCCGCATCTGGCCTGCTGGCAGCATCCGTATTCGGACGTCCCCACTCGTGCGCGCAGATGTTGCAGAACCACGTCTGCTCCGGCGTCTCTTCCAGCATCGACTCATCGTCACAGCCGCACTTCGGACATCGCTTCGGCTCCGACCCGACCGGCATACCCGCTCCCAGATCAGGCGCAGGCCCTCCGCGATCCTGAGGACCGGCGGCAATCGCACGCCCGGTTGCCTGCCGCAGCCCATTCACGTACATGAGTCCGAGCCTGACGCGGCCGTCCGGCTCGACCCGGCATTCCCAGTCTGAGATCTGCACGTCGATCGGCGCGAACCGGACACCGTGCCGCTGCGCATCCTTCACGAGAGTTGCCGGATGATAAAAGCCCATCGGCTGGTTGTTCAGCATCGCCGTGAAGAACGCCGCCGGATAGTGCACCTTCAGGTACGCGCTCGCATACACGAGCAGCGCGAAGCTGGCGGCATGCGACTCCGGAAATCCATAGAGCGCGAACGACGTTATCGATCGGATGATCTCTTCCGCCGCTTCACCGGTAATCCCCTGACGCTCGATTCCCGTGCGGAGCTTGCCTTCGATCTGCTGCATGCGCTTCTCGGAACGCTTGAAGCCGAATGCTCGCCGCAGTTCTTCCGCTTCTCCACCGGTGAAGCCTGCCGCAACCATCGCCATGCGCAGCAGCTGCTCCTGGAAGAGCGGCACGCCAAGGGTCCGCGCGAGAATCGGCTCGAGCGATGGATGGGGATACGTCACGGGCTCGACGCCCTGCCGCCGCTTCAGATACGGATGCACCATCTGTCCGACGATGGGGCCAGGCCGGATGATCGCGACTTCGACGACGATGTCGTAGAACCGCTGCGGACGAAGTCGGGGAAGCGTCGCCATCTGGGCCCGCGACTCGACCTGGAAGATCCCGACCGTGTCGGCCTCCTGCAGCATCTTGTAGACGGCGGGATCGTCGGGGGGGATGTGGGCGAGGTCGAGGAGCGCCGGGGCTCGGGACTCGGGATTCGCCGCCCGGGAGTCGGAACCCAGCGCTGGCGCGTCTTCGTTTGTGGGTTCGAGGCCTAGGAATTGCGGGCCGGTGCTCAAATCCGATTCCCCGGATCCCGAGTCCCGAGTCCCGAGTCCCGGCACGCGCTGCACATTGACCAAGTGCAGCGCGTCTTGCAGCACCGCCATCATCCCGAGTCCGAGCAAATCGACTTTGACGAGTCCCATGTCGGCGCAGTCGTCCTTGTCCCACTGGACGACGACGCGATCCGGCATGCTCGCGTTCTCGAGGGGGACGATGTCGTCGAGGCGGCCGTGGCACATCACCATCCCGCCGGAGTGCTGGCCGAGATGCCGCGGCAGGTCCTGGATCTGCTGCCACAGCGTTCCAAAGAGCTGAATCGTCGGATCGTGGTAGTCGAGACCGACCTCGCGCAGGTTTCGCTCGAGCGTTTCCTTGGGATCGATCCACTCGAAGTGATTCATGACCTTCGCCAGCCGATCGACTTGCTCGGGCTGGAGCGAGAGCACTTTGCCAACTTCGCGCGCGGCGCTGCGGCCGCGATACGTGATGACGTTGGCGGTCATTGCCACTCTTGGCCCTTCGGGGGCCACTCTTGGCCCTTCGGGGGCCACTCTTGGCCCTTCGGGGGCTACTCTCGGCCCTTCGGGGGCTACTCTTGGCCCTTCCGGGGCTCCGCTCCGCTTCTCCGACTCGGCGTTCGGCGCTCGGCGTTCGGCGCTCGAACGACTGCTCGATGATCCGAAAGACTCGGCCCGAACGGCTGCCTGACAGTCATCCGCTGGGTTGCCGAGCGCCGGGCGCCGAGCCCCGAGCGTCGTTTCCGACCGGACCGTGCCGTACTTGTCATAAATGTGTTGAATCACCCGCTCGCGCCGATCCCCGCTCGGCAGATCGAGATCGATGTCGGGCCACTCGCCGCGCTCTTCGGAGAGGAACCGCTCGAACAACAGGTCCATGCCGACCGGATCGACGGCCGTGATCCCGAGGCTGTAGCACACCGCGCTATTCGCTGCCGATCCACGCCCCTGCACCAGGATGTCTTCCTGACGGCAGTAGTTGACGATGTCCCAGACGATGAGGAAGTACCCGGCGAGATCGAGCCTCTCGATCAGATCGAGCTCGCGCTCGACCTGGCGTCGCGCACGATCGTGATACGGCCGATATCGCTCGCGCGCGCCCGCCTGCGTCATCTTCCGCAGGAACGACGCCATCGTCTCGCCGGCAGGAACCGGGTAATCCGGAAAGCGGTAGCCGAGATCCGCCATGGTGTATTCGAGCCGTTCGGCGAGCGCGCGGGTACCGGCGATCGCCTCAGGCAAATCGCTGAACAGCCGCGCCATCGCATCGGGCGCCTTGAGATAGCGCTCCGCATTCCACGTCAGCCGACGTCCTGCATTCGCGAGCGTGGTCTTATGACGGATGCAGGTGAGGACGTCGTACAACGGCCGATCGACCGGCTCGGCAAAGCGAACGCCGTTGGTGGCGACGACCGGCAGATGGAACGCCGACGCAAGATCGACGAGGGCATGATTGTCGGACTCTTCGTCCCTGAGCAGGTGACGCTGCAGCTCGATCGCGACTCCGCCGGCGCCGAACACTCCCACGAGTCGATCGACGAGGCCGCCGACGCCAAAGCGGCGGCCGTTGATCGCTGCCCGCCCGACGAGCGCCACCAGCCCGCCCACGTGGCCATCCAGATCGTCGAGCGTGAGGGCGCCCTCGCCTTTCGGCGCGCGCAGCTTCATCCGCGTGATGAGCCTGCACAGGTTGCGATAGCCCTGACGGGACGAGACAAGGAGCGGAAGCGCGAAAAGCCGGCGCTCGGGGTCCGGCGCTCGGCGGTCGAAGTCCGCACCAATCGCCACGCCGGAGGCCTGGGAGAAACGAGCGCCGACAACGACCGTGATCTCCGCCCCGACGATCGGCTTCAGCCCTGCACGCGTGGCTGCAAGATGAAATCGTGGGAGGCCGTAGACACCATCGCGATCGAGCAACGCTATGGAGGAGTACCCGAGCTCCGACGCGCGTGCGACGAGCGCCTCGGGCAACGACGCCCCGTCGAGAAAGGAGAATGCGGAGGAGGCGTGAAGTTCGATGTACACGTTTATCAATGCGCATGGGGCCCCACCCCCATGCGCTCTCGCTCGGCGGCCGGCCTTCGGCCGGCTTCACTCCGTCGCCTCGCTCGGGCCGCAGGCGCTTCTGTCCTGAGTCCATGGGTCGGACTTCCGAGCGCCGAACGCCGGATCCCGAGCGGCGAGTCCCGAGTCCCGAGCCCCGTCTCCATCAGTCCAGAACGCCTTCCAGAAACCACGTCCCCGTCTCTCGCTGCTGGAACAACCGGCAGATCGTGCCGTCGCCGAGTGCGACGTCCCACTCATCGCGATCCCAACGGCCTCTTGCGTCGGTCCACCAGGCGCCCGACGTTCGCCAGGGGCCGGCGCTTCGATCGATCCGGCCTCCGGGCATGCCGCGGCGGTCGATGGCCAGCTGCACGGGACGGCCGCGTTCGACGGTCACGCGCACCGCAACGGGCGGCCGGAACCGCCGGAGCATCGGAGGAAGCGACCCGATCGACGGACTCGAGGAGGCCGGCGCGCCGAAGGCGCGCCCCGCCGGAGCGGAGTGGGGCGAAGGGGCCCCGCGAGCGACGGCGATAGGGGGTCCGGGGGACGAAGTCTCCCGGTCTAGGACGAACCGGCGCATTTCGAAGCCATCCGGCCGATGCGTGTCGAGCAGTACGGCCGATCCGCATCGGGTCTCTCCGACGAGCGCGCCGAGTCGGGCCGTCAGCGTTGCCACGGTTTCCGCTGAGGGCAGCGCCCGCTCCAGCAGCGAATACTGAATCACCCGCCCCGGCGCTGGATCGATCTCGATCGTGACGATGTCGACGGCGGCTCCAGGCGGATGCGATTCGAGATCCAGCATCAGGAGCGTGCGCAGCACGCGCGCATCGCGCATGGCGGCCGGGAGCTGCAATACACGCCCGTGCACGGTGCGATCGACGAGCCGGAGATCCAGCCGCAGCGCCGCCGCGCCGCGATCCGCTCGCTCGAGCGACGCCGACAGCGGATCGAGCAGCCGTGCCAGAACGAACGACAGCGGCTCCAGCGTGTCGATCGGCCACTCGAGCGCCATCCGCTCAACGAAGCGCGGAACGTCCGGATCAGGCACGAGCGGCCCCGGATCCAGCCCCAGCGCGAGCTGCCGAATCCGCACGCCGTCCTGCCCCATGCGCGCTGACAGCTCGCCGGGATCGAGCGCCGCCAGCTCGCCGATGGTCGTCAATCCCCATCGCCGCGCCATGTCGAACGCCCGCTCGTACCGCTGGCGTGCCGCTTCCTTCCCGCTCGCCGTCGATGATGCGCGAAGAAAAGTGGTGCCCTGCAGGTCCGCAACGAGTTGCTTCAGATGAACGATCGAGAGGTCCGACAACGCAGATGCAACATCGTCCACGACCACGACCGTCAACCCGGTCTGCGCCAGCGTCAGCAGCATGGCCGCAGTCATGGTGGGCGCAACCGCAACTCCGATCGGCCCATCGTGCGCAGCCGCGGATCGCGCGAGCTCTTCGCCAATCGACGTCGGATCGCCGAGCAGACAGCCAAGCCCCGACACATCGAAGACGACGCAGGCAGGTCCCTGGCGCTGGAGCCGAGGCGAGAAGTCGCGCGCGACGTCGACGATCGCGCTCGTAGCGCGAGAGGAACGAAGGCAGGCGAAGAGGGGGGGCATCTCGAGGTTCTAGGGTTCTAAGGTTCTAGGGTTCTAAGGGTTCTAGGGGTTCTAAGGTTCTAGGGGTTCCAATGGTTCTAAGGGTTCGGAGGTTGTAGGGTTCGCGCCGCGCGCGGTGATGATGCGCGGGTGGATCTCGATGGCGCCCAGGAATCGGGCGCGATGCGAGTCGCCGCGCCACGTGATGTGAGCGTGATCCGAAGGACGATCGAGCGCGATGGTGACGCCGCCCGCGCTCCGCGCGACATGGTCTTCCCCCACGAGCAGAGCTACCGTCTGGCTGCCCTCGATTACGCGCGACATGCGGAACCAGGTGGTGAACGGGAACGCGCGCATGGACGCAGCGCGCAGATCTGAGAGATCGAGCGCGACCAGCCCGAAGTTACCGGCCTGGAGGACGAGGTTCGTCGCCTTGAGCGCTGTCAGGCCGCAGGACCCGCCACCGGCTCCGCAGACCCACAACAATCGCCGGAGATCGAGGCCAAGTCCGGAAGCTGATTCCGGATCAAATCGATCGCACGGATCGATCAACGCGACAGCCTCTCCACGTTCGACTGCGGCGGCCATCGCATGGCACAGGATCGTCGTCCGGCCGGCCGAGCGCGGCCCGACGACCTCCGAGAGATGGCCGCGCGACAAACCTCCGCCGAGCGCGGCATCGATCGCCGGCACGCCCGTCTGTGCCCGCTCTTCGCGTGCCTGCCGCCACAGCGCCGAGGTCGTCAGCGTGACATCGAGTTTCCGGGCGCGCAGCAACGTTTCGAGATGGGCGAGAGCAGTCATGACGAAGGCTGGAGTTTCGCTTTTTTTTCGCCAACGGCGAGCAGTATAAGCGGCCGCCGTCCAGGGATCAAGCGCCAGTCGTCCCATCCGTGTAAGTGTTGGAAGGATGGATGTTAAGATAAGGATTCCGTGTCTACGCCGCTCGAAACGAAGGCGTCAGCCCTCGATCCACCGACGCCTCCGCCCCTTCGTTCCGCCTTTTTGCACCGGGCCTTCGCGGCATTCACTTATCGCGACTTCAAGGTGCTCTGGTTCGGCGCCTTCGCCTCCACTGTCGGTACGTGGATGCAGAAGGTGGCTCAGAGCTGGCTCGTCTTCGAGCTGACGAAGTCCTCGCTCTACCTGGGATTGGACGACTTCCTCGGCCAGCTGCCGATCCTGCTCTTCACGATCGTCGGCGGCGTCATCGCGGATCGGCACGATCGCCGGCAGCTGCTGTTGGGATCGCAGTACATCCAGATGGCGACGGCGTTCACCCTGGCCCTGCTCGTCCTCACCCATCACGTCCAGATCTGGCACATCCTGGCGCTGTCGTTCACCGCCGGCTTCGCGCAGGCGTTCGGCGGACCGGCATACCAATCCCTGGTGCCGTCGCTCGTCCACAAAAAAGATCTGCCGAACGCGATCGCGCTCAATTCGATCCAGTTCAATCTCGCGCGGGTATTCGGACCGCTGCTCTCCAGCACGACGATGGCCGCCTTCGGCGCGGCCGCCTGCTTCGGACTGAACGGCCTGTCGTTCCTGGTGGTGATCGTCGCGCTGATGTCGCTCACGGTGAAGCATCTGCCGCCGGCCGAGCGCAAGCCGATGATGGAGGAGATGAAGGGCGGCTTCGCCTACGCCCGCAGCGAGCCGACGATCACCGCGCTCACGGTGCTCGCGTCGATGACGACGTTCCTGGGATTGCCGCTGCTGACGTTCCTGCCCATCTTCGCGCGGGACGTCTTCCACGGCGACGTCGGCACTTACAGCCGGATGATGGCGTTCTCAGGGGCCGGCGCCGTCATCGGTGCGCTGGTGGTCGCGTGGCTCGGACGGTTCCGGCACATGGGGTTGACGCTGCTGCTCGTCCAGGTCGTCTTCGGGGCGCTCATCGCGAGCTTCGCGCTGTCGCGCACGTTCTGGGTGAGCAACCTGCTGCTCTTCGGCGCGGGCGCGTGTCTGCTGTGCGTGTTCTCGATGACAGCCTCACTCGTGCAGCTGATCGTTCCGGATCACCTGCGCGGACGCGTCATGAGCATCTACATGGTCGCGTTCCGCGGCGGGATGCCGCTCGGCAGCCTCGCGAGCGGCTACGCCGCGAGCCTGACGTCGGCGTCATACGTCCTCGCGCTGAACGGCGGGCTCGTCTCACTCGTGGCGATTTACTTCTTGATCCGAAGTCATGGGGTCAGGAGGTTATGAGTAGGAAATAGAGGCAGGGAGAAAATCTTCAACAGGAGGAGGGGAGGAAGGAGGATCACACCGGGAGGAACTTCAATTTTAAAAAACCAAACCATTCTTGCCTCGCACAACTCAATCGTTTGTCGTCCGGAACCGCGGGAGACTTGGCAAACGAACAGACTCCAGCGACGCGGCTAGCGTAGCGGGTCACTGAACTCTGGCTGGCCCATACCCTCGAACCAACAAGAGTCTTTAAGTTTTGGAGCTCCTCCCGGTGTGATCCTCCCTCCTCCCCTCCTCCTGTTGACGGTTTTCTCCCGACCTCCGACCCTCCTACGCTCCCACCACCCAGAAAACCCCCAGCGCGATCGACGCGGCGGCCATTACGACTCCTGCGGCGCGCCCGAGCCTCTGGACGGCGCCCGCGGACATGAGTCTCGCGAACGCCACTCCGAAGAGCGACATCGAGAGCAGGATCCCTACCGCGAACACCGCGATCAGGATCAGGAGCATCGAGAGCGAGGCCCTCTCGACCCGGCCGCCGAAGGGCGCGAGCAGCGTCAGCGCGCGCAGGCTGCTGACGGCGAACGCCGCGCCGACAATCGTAGGCAGGTGCGAGTGCGCTGACGGCGCCGGGTGATGGTCAGGGCGGCCGACGTGCAGATGGAAGTGCGGCGCCTGCTCGCGCCCGTGAACGTGCGTGTGGCCGTAGACACGACCGGCGGCGACGCTCCAGAGACCGACCACACCGAAGACGATCAGCAGGATTCCGCCGAGCATCTCGCCGCTGCGCTCGACGACGAGCGGGAGGGACCAGCCCAGAACGATCAGGCCGCCCGCGCCGAGAGCCAGAAGCAGCGCGTGCCCGATGGCGAAACGGACGGCCACGCCCATCGCGCGCGCACGCCGTAGCGCCGGCGCTTCCCCGGTCGCGCCAATCGACAACACGGCGATCGCCATGAGGTGATCGGCGCCGAGACCATGAAGAAAACCCAGGACCAGGGCGGAAGCAAGAAGCAGCACTCGTCCATTGTAGATTCGTTGACTCGCGATCGGGATGGAATCAGCGGATCGTCACGTCCCACGTGAGCCGCACTGATTTCGCGATGTAACAGACCTGGTCGTCGCACGCCTGATATCGGAACGTGCCGTTCAACACGAACACGCCAGCCTTCTGGGTTCTGGCCATCGTCACAGGGACCTCGATACGAAATGGCCGGCTGTAGACGATCTGCGTTTCACCAGTCGGCGCAAAAAGGAACGACTCGCCTTTCGGAAAGATCGGCGGCCGTACAGCGACACTGGATGTCCGATCCACTTGAAGCGAGATCGGCATGTTCACTTTCTCCTCGGGCGCGTAGACGTGCATCTTCGGTTTGAGGGCGACGTCCACGATGAGCGAGACGCGGCCGCCAGGCGCAACGATGGCCCCGCTGGTGGAGGTCGTGACGGTGAGGTGCAGCGTGTCGGTCGTCGAACGTTTCGGCGCCGACGCGCCGGTCTGAGCCAGCGTAACGGCTGCGGTGACGAGAGCGAGGGACAGGACTGAATGCATGGCTGGTCGCGGCTATCCGTCGGTTTTGGGGCAGGGCTCCGACCCCGCGCACGTCGCGCGGGCTGAAACCTGCACCCTCCATGATTGTCTACTACGGCTGCTGCCTGAACGGGCGATGTGAACGATACAACGCGAGACGCTGCTCGAGCTCGGGAACCATCGCCTTCCAGAGGGCTGAAAAGAGAAGGAACAAAATGGGATGGTTCACGGCCCGCAGCGACAAAAATGGCGCGTCAGGAGGAGGAACCTGACGCGCCATTCGGGCCGACTTGCGAGGGATCAATTCTTACGTCGTGTGACCTGATCCCAGAGGGCTGCGCCACCGCCACCGATCACCGCACCGATGAGCGCGCCTTTCTTGCCGCCCACCGCCGCACCGACACCGGCACCGACACCAGATGATGAACCGATGATGATCGCGCTCTTCTTCACTGTGCGGCCCTGAACCCGCGGCTCGTCGTAGACGGCTTGTCGCGTACTCACGGGGCGCACCACCGAAGGCCTGGAGACCGGCACGACCTCGGTGTCAGCCACCTCACGAACAACCTGCCGGGGTGTCGTCGTCCGGACGACCGCCGGCGTCGCAATCAGACTCGGCGACGACTGCACGAGGGGCTGTGCGTATGCGACCGGCTGCGCGTAGGCGACCGGCTGCGGGGAAAAGGCCGGCTGCGCGATCTCGGCAGCCACGCACTCCACTTGCGACATCGCCACGCCGTTCACGATCGTCGGCTTCACGATGGTGCGCTGACCCGGTTCGCAGCTGACAACGATCGGCACTCCTGCCTGGCCGGCGCTCGCGGTCGCCTGTGGTTCCGGCGCCTGCGGTGCGGCCCCATTCGGAACGCCACTGCAGCCAATCGCAAGCAGCAGGGTCCCGAGACTTCCCAGAGCGACCGCCGCGCGCCCCCAACGTCTTGTCGTGTGCATCGCCCTCATCCTTCACCTCCGCGTATGCTGTCGGAGTGGGTATTCCAAGGGAGATGCCACGGGCTTGCGCGGAATTGGTGCGAAATCCGGCCCGTTCTGCGGTCGAGGCGAGCTGTGGTGTCCTTTACAGGCCACAGTCTGCACGGTGCGGCAGGACAACCTCAGGCACCGTGACAGGGCGGGAGCACGATTTTGATCATTCGCACAGAAGACAGCGACCTCGTGTTCATCCGTCAACCCGACCATGCGGCGGCGGCCGCGGAACTGATGGCGGCATGGACTCTTGATGGACTTCCGGGCAACCCTCGGCGCGACAGCATCCTCAGCGCGATCCGTTCGCACGACGACGGCTGGATCGAGGAAGACGACGAGATGACGGTCAGCGAAGATGGAACGCCCGTGGATTTCATCGCGGTACCGTTCGAGGTGAAGACGCGCGTCTGGCCCCGATGCGTCGATCGCCTCGGAGCCCACTGGCCGCATGTCGCCGCGCTCGTCGCCCAGCACTCACTCACGATCTTCAAGGACCACCGGGGGAAGCCGGAGTGGCAGGCGTACTTCGACGCCATGACCGCTCGCCGGAATACCCTGCTGGCACAGTGCAACCCGGAGGTCGCGGCCAGGATCGAGGAAGACTATCGATTCGTCCGCATGGCGGATCTGATGTCGCTCGTGTTCTGCAACGCCTGGCCCGATCCGCTCGAGTACGGCGGCCATCGCGTCGTGCTCACGGGAAACGTGCTGACCGTGACGCCGGATCCGTTCGGGGGCGCGACGGTCCATCTGCGCATTCCGGCGCGCCGTGTGCCTTCGAGACGCTTCGCGTCGGCTGCGGACTTGGGAGCGGAAATGGCAACAGCGAGCAACGAGATGGTGGAAGGGACAGCAGTCGGAGCCTCCTGACCCCGTCAGTTATCATCGTTCAGCCCATGCCGCGCATTCTCGTCGTCGAAGACGACACCGACATCGCAGAGCTCATTGCCCACTACCTGACGGGCGCGGGCCACACAGTCGAGCGTTTGACCTCGGGCCGCGACGTGCTGCCGCGGCTGCGGCGCGAGCCGGTCGATCTCGTCATCCTCGACATCATGCTGCCCGGGCTCGATGGGCTGCGGGTCTGCGACGCGATGCGGGCCGATCCGGCGACAGCGGCGATTCCGGTCATCATGCTGACCGCGCGCGGTGAAGAAGCCGATCGCATCTCAGGTCTCGAACAGGGTGCAGACGACTACGTCACCAAGCCGTTCAGCCCGAAGGAGCTCACGGCGCGGGTCAACGCGCTGCTGCGCCGGCTGACGCGTCCCGCCACGGCCCTCGCGCGCTACGGCCCGATCACGATCGATCCGGACCGGCATCAGGTCACGCTCGACGGCGAAGACGTTCGGCTCACGGCCAAGGAATTCCTGCTGCTGCAATACCTCGTGCAGCACCGCGGTCGCGTGCTGTCGCGCGATCTCCTGCTGAGCGACGTCTGGGGCTACCACTACACGGGCGGGACACGCACGGTCGACGTGCACGTCCGGCGGCTGCGTGAGAAGCTGCCGGTTCTCGCCGACGCGATCGAGACGATCAAGCAGTTCGGCTACAAGCTCGCGGACCGTCCGTGACCTTCCGCACGCGCCTCTTCGCCACGTCGCTCGCCGCGACCGCCATGACGCTCATGGTGTCGACAACGCTCGTGTCGTGGTCGGTGCGGCAGAGGATGGACGCGCTGATCCAGCGATCGCTCGTCAACGAGGCGCGACTGGCGGCGGAGACGCTGTCGCACCGGCGCGCCGCGACGCCGCGAAGAGCTCGACGCCGAAGCGGACGCGCTCGGTCACCAGATCGGCGCGCGCGTCACGTTCGTCGCGCCCGACGGAGACGGTGGTCGGCGATTCGGAGCTCAGTGCCGAAGAGCTCCGCACCGCTCGAGAACCACGCCGGCCGTCCCGAGATCCAGCAGTCGCGCAGCCAGGGTCTCGGCATCGCGCGTCGGTACAGCGCCACGCTCACTACCGACATGCTCTACGTCGCCGTTCCGGTGGCGCAACGCCGACGCGCCGCTGCTCGCGGAAGTCCGGTTGGCGTTGCCGCTGACCAGCATCAGCACCCAGCTCGCAGCCGTGCGGCAGATTGCGCTCGTCGCCTTCGGCGCCGGCCTCCTCGCTGCGCTCGCGCTCGCCTGGGGAACATCGGCCATCCTGAGCCGTCGCGTTCGTGCCATCGCGGGAGTGGCCGAGCGGTACGCCGCGAGGTGATTTCTCGCTGCCGGTCCGCGACTACGGCAACGACGAGATCGGGACCGTCGCGCGGGCCCTGGACGACTCGGTCCGCGAGATCGGCCAGCGGGCCGCGGATCTCGAGTCCGATCGGGCCCGGATGGAAGCGATCCTCGGCGGCATGATCGAAGGCGTGCTCGTCGTCAACGAGCAGGGCCGGGTGCAGCTCGTGAACACGGCCGCGCGACGGATGCTCCGGCTGCAGGACGGCTCCGAAGGCCGTCACTATCTCGAAATCGTTCGGCAGCCGGACATCGCCGAACGGCTCGGCGCCACGCTTCGCGGCGACACCACCGAAGGACTCGAGCTGGCGCTGCCGCGCGAATCGGACCGCAGCATCATCGCCCGGAGCGCGCCGGTCCTTACGCCGGCCGCGCGCGGAGCGGTGCTCGTGCTCCACGACATCACCGAGCTTCGCAAGGCGGACCGCGTGCGCCGCGATTTCGTCGCCAACGTCTCACACGAGCTGCGCACGCCGCTGACGGCCGTTCGCGGCTACGTCGAAGCGCTCCTCGACGGCGGGACCGAGACGCCCGACGCGCGGCGATTCCTGGAGATCATCGGCCGCCACACGCTGCGGATGGAGCGGCTGGTCCGCGATCTCCTGCGGCTCGCCCGGCTCGATGCCGGACAGGAGCCGCTCGAACACGTCCGCTGCTCGGTGGAGTCGCTCTTCAGCGGCGTGGAAACGGAGTTGACCGACGCGCTCGAAGGCCGCGAACAGGTAGTCGAGCACCAGATCGCGCCGGACGCCGAGACCGTGAGCGGCGACCCGGCGAAGCTCCACGACGCGCTGCGCAACCTGCTCGAGAACGCGTCGAACTACTCGCCGACGTCGGGGCGGATCGTGATGAGTGCCGCACGTCGAGACGACCGCTTCCTCCTGTGCGTCAGCGACGAGGGTCCGGGCGTGCCAGAGGCGGACCTGCCGCGGATTTTCGAGCGTTTCTACCGGGCCGACAAGGCCCGGTCGCGGGGCGAGCGCGATCCCGGGGGCACGGGTCTCGGCCTGGCGATCGTGAAGCACCTGATCGAGCTGCACGGCGGTACAGTCGCGGCGGCGAACCGCAAGGGCGGTGGGGCCGTTTTTACGATCGAGTTGCCCGGATAGAGGGCTGTCGCCGCTGAGCAGCCCGCGAGCGAAGCGAGCGGCCGTGGTTAGCAACGACAGCCTGCTCGCAGCAGCCGGCTCCCGGTCCTCTAGCGGCGCCACGAGCGACGCAACGATCCAATACGTCACGGCCGCGATCAACGCGGCCGCAGGAATCGTCAGGATCCAGGCCCACACGATGCGGCCCGGCCACACCCCAGCGCACGGCCGACAGGCGTTTGATCGACCCGACGCCGATGATTGCGCCGGTGATCGTGTGCGTCGTGCTCACGGGCACGCCGAGGTAGGTCGCGGTGAAGAGCGAAATGGCGCCAGCGGTCTCCGCGGCGAAGCCGCCAACCGGCGTGCAGCTTGGTGATCTTCGAGCCCATCGTGTGGATGATCCGCCATCCGCCCGAGAGCGTGCCCAACGCGATTGCCGCGTGCGCAGACAGAATGACCCACAAGGGAATCGGCAGCGCTCCGTTCACCAGATTCAGGTAGCCGCCGGCCACCAGCGCGCCGGCGATGATCCCCATCGTCTTCTGCGCGTCGTTACCGCCGTGGCCGAGGCTGTACGCCGCCGCCGAAAGGAGCTGCAGACGTCTGAACCACTTGTCCACGCGGCCTGGCGAGATTCCCTGGAAGATCCACAGGATCGCGACCATGATCACGAACGCAAGGACCAGCCCGATGAGCGGTGCCAGCACGATGAAGATGAGCGTCTTCGTCCAGCCCGACGGATGATCACCGCGCGAAACCCCGCCTTGGCCACAGCCGCTCCGGCGTAGCCTCCGATGAGCGCGTGCGAGGAACTGGTCGGCAGCCCGAAGTACCATGTGATGAGGTCCCAGACGATCGCGCCGATGAGCCCAGCGAAGATCACCGAGAACGTGACGATGTTGATATCGACGAGACCGGAGCCGACGGTCTTGGCGACCGCCGTGCCGAAGGTGAAGGCGGCCACGAAGTTGAAGAACGCCGCCCAGATGACCGCCTTGCCGGGCGACAGCACACGGGTCGAGACGACCGTGGCAATCGAATTGGCCGCGTCGTGAAAACCGTTGATGTAGTCGAAGACGAGCGCGACGAAGATCAGCGCGCCGACGGCGAGGAGGTTGGAATCCATCCCGCGATCAGGCGTGCTTCACGACGACACCTTCGAGCACGTTGGCAACGTCCTCGCAGCGGTCGGTCGCATCCTCGAGAAAATCCAGGATCTCCTTCCACTTGATGATCGCGATCGGGTCGCGCTCCTCCTCGAACAGGCGCCGCACGGCGGCCTGGTGCGCCCGGTCGGCCTCGTTCTCGAGCCGGTTGATCTCGACGGCCGGTTCAGCGACTCCCGACCTTTTTCTCGAGCGCCTTCAGCGCCATGACGAGCTGGTCGACGGAGTGCGCTGATGATCCGCGCCAGCACGCGTGCGTCCGGTCGCACGTGCTCGATCTGGTAGAGCCGGACGAGGGCGGCCGTCGCGTCGATGGCATCCATGACGTCGTCCAGCGAGCGCGCCAGCTCGAAGATGTCCTCGCGATCGAGCGGCGTGACGAACGTGCGGTGCAGGCGCTGGATGATCTGGTGCGTCAGGTTGTCGCATTGGTGCTCGACTTCCTTGATCTCGTCCGCCTTGTCCCAGATTGGCCTCTCTGGTGCCAACATGTCGTCGAGCAGCGTCGGCACCGCGGCGGATCTGTTCCGCCATCGCCACGAAATCGTCGTAGAACCGCGTTTCGCGCGGAATCAATCGAAACCGAAACGCCACACCACCTCCAAGCTTCGCCGCGCGATCTTAGCAGATGAGCCTCAGATTTAACGCATTCGTAACGTTGCCGTTTTGGTTTCTTTACATCACCGGCACCCTGACGTCCACCTTCGGGGCGTCGCCGCGCGACAGAGTCAACTCCGCCGACACAGGGCGGCGCTGGGCGTTCGGCGTTCGGCGTTCGGTCTTCGACGTTTCGGCGTTGGGCCTGAGGCGTTTGGTACGGAAGCAGCCCAAACCAGCACGGGCATCGAGTACCGGCGACATTTAACACCGACGAAACCTGGGCGTTACCCACCCATAACCCGGCCCACATACGCTGCGCCTAACAGGAATCATCTCCGAACCCCAACAAGCATCGTCTTCGAGGAGGTTGCATTGGCAGTTCGTTTCGCCCGGCTGGCGGGCTTGACCGCGATCTGCGCCACGCTCGCTCTCCCCTGCGCAGCGCAGGTCACCCCGGCGGCAGGCTACACGCCGCCGGACAACACGCCGTGATACGCATCGGCGCCGTCATCTACACCGACTACACCGTCACCGAGAAGCCGAAGGGCACGGATGCCGACGGCAACGAGTTCACGCCCAACTCCTTCAACGTCGGACGGGCGTACCTGAACATCACCGGCAACATCTCGCACATCGTTGCGTTCCGGATTACACCCGACATCACCCGCGAGACCGGCACCGGCAGCTCGCTCAACGGCAGCTACACCTACCGCTTGAAGTATGCCTACGCGCAGTTCAACCTGGATGATTGGATGCCGCGCGGCTCCTGGGTCCGGCTGGGCATGCAGCAGACGCCGTGGATCGACTTCGAAGAGGGCATCTACAGGTATCGATTCCAGGGGACCGTCTACGCGGAGCGCGAGGGCTTCATGTCGTCGTCCGATGTTGGGGCGACGATGCACTACAACTTCAAGCACAACTACGGCGAGATCCATGGTGGCGTCTACAACGGAGAGAACTACAACCACTTCGAGGCGAATGATCAGAAGGCGTTCCAGATTCGCGGCACGCTCCGGCCGTTGCCGCAGAGTGGAGTCCTGCGAGGCCTTCGAGTGACGGGCTTCTACGATCACGACGCTTACGTGAAGAACGCCGACCGGGAACGCGGCATCGTTGCGGTGACGTTCGAGCATCCGCATCTGAATACTGCGGTCGAGTACGTCCAGACGACGGATCAGACCAGCACGAAGACGGCGAAATTGAAATCGAAGGGCGTGTCGTTCTGGGCAACGCCACGAGCGTCGAATGGGTGGGAAGGACTGTTTCGCGTCGACTGGATCGAGCCAAACAAGGACCTGGATCCAACACGCTCGCGCTTCATCGTGGGTGGCGCCTACTGGTTCCCGCACCAGGGGACCGTCACTTCAGCGTTGTTGCTCGACTTCGAAAACGTAGGGAACAACGACTTCACACCGCCTCGATCCGACGAACGACGCTACGCGGTTCACGCGCTAATCAGTTTCTGACACTGTCGACAGCATTTTTCTGGAGGATAAAGGCGATGAAGCTCTGGACACACACCACGCTCGCAGCCGGCGCGGTGCTCCTTGCCGGCGCGACACTCGGCGCTCAGGCGATCATCAATGGCGCGGGCGCCACGTTCCCGAACCCGATCTACCAGAAGTGGTTTTCCGAGTACAACAAGCTGCACTCGGACGTCCGGATCAACTATCAGCCGGTCGGCTCCGGCGGTGGCATTCAGCAGGTCAGCGCGGGAACAGTGTTCTTCGGCGCCACCGACGCAGCGATGACGGATGAACAATTGCAGGCGGCGAAAGGGAAACTCCTCCACTTTCCGACTGTCCTCGGCGGGGTGGTGCCGATCTACAACATCCCCGGAGTGAATGCCGAACTGAAGTTCACGGGCGCGGCCCTCGCAGACATCTTCCTCGGGAAGATCACGAAGTGGAACGACCCGGCGATCGCGAAAGCGAACGAAGGCGTCACGCTCCCCAACACCGACATCGTGGTCGTTCACCGGTCGGAAGGCTCCGGCACGACGTACATCCTCACGGACTTCCTCGCGAAGGTCTCGCCAGAGTGGAAGAGCAAGGTCGGCGTCGGCGCCAACCCGAGCTGGCCGGCGGGCATTGGCGCCAAGGGCAGCGACGCGCGTCACGGGACAGGTCAAGCAGACACCCGGCGCGATTGGCTACACCGAGCTCACCTACGCACTGACGAACAAGATCAGCTTCGGTTCGGTCGCAGAATCGCGCCGGCAAGTTCGTGAAGGCGAGTCCCGAGTCGGTCAGCGCAGCAGCCGCGGCCGCAGCGGGCAAGATGCCTGCGGATTTCCGGGTGTCCATTGCCAACGCTGACGGCGATGCCGTCTACCCCCTCTCTTCGTTTACGTGGCTGCTCCTCTACCAGGACCCGAAGGACAAGGCGCAGTCGAAAGCAATGGTGGAATTCGTGAAGTGGGCCCTCCAGGACGGACAGAAGTTCGCTCCGGATATGGGATACGCGCCGCTGCCGAAAGCGGTAGTCGATCTCGAGCTCAAGTCGTTGGCGACGATCAAGACCCAGTAGATGGCCAAAAGTCGTCCGAGCACGTCCGTCCCGACGAAGTGATGTTCCGCGCCGGGACGGGTGCGTTCGCGCTCGTGCTCGTCATTGGCGTCCTGGCGATCGGCTTCGAGCTGTACCGCCAGTCGAGGCTATCGCTGCACGAGTTCGGCTGGCAGTTCTGGCAGACGGACACGTGGGATCCGATCGCCGGCCAGTTTGGCGCCCGCCCGTTCATCTGGGGCACGCTCTATTCGTCGGTCCTCGCGATCCTGATCTCGACGCCGATCGCCCTCGGGATCGCCATCTACATCTCCGAGCTCGCGCCGTCGTGGTCGCGAGCGCCGCTGGTCTTCCTCACGGAGCTGCTCGCCGCGATCCCGTCCATCGTCTACGGACTCTGGGGTGTCTTCGTGCTCGTGCCCTTCGTGCGCCAGCTCGAGATAGCCACACCGCCATGGCTGAAGAGCGTCCCGCTTGTTCAGCGGGCCGCCGCTCGGAATCGGGATGCTCTCGGCCGCCCTGATACTGGCGATCATGATCATCCCGTTCAGCTCTTCGATCGCGCGGGAGGTGCTGCAAAGCGGTGCCGCAGGCGCAGCGCGAAGGGCGCCTACGCGCTCGGCGCGACCCGCTGGGAGGCGATTCGCATGGCGCTCTTCTACGCGCGCACCGGTATCGTCGGCGCCGTGATGCTCGGGTTCGGCCGCGCGCTGGGCGAGACGATGGCCGTGACGATGGTCATCGGCAACAACCCGAAGATCAGCTGGTCGCTGTTCGCACCGCAGCACACGATGTCGGCCGTCATCGCCAACGAGTTCACCGAGGCCAGCACGCCGCTATATCTGCACGCGCTCATCGAGATCGGCCTGGTGCTCTTCGTCATCACACTCATCATCAACGTCATCTCGCGGGCGTTCATCTGGTCGATGGGGCGTCAGCGAAAACCGGCGTCCGGCAAAACCCGCGCTGAAGGCGGCGGCTTGATGCGAGACACCTTTCGCCGGATGCTCTCGCACGTCGTGATGGGCCTGTGCGGCCTGTCGGTGCTGATCGCGCTCGTGCCGCTGGCGCTGATTCTCTTCTACGTGCTCACCCAGGGGATCACGTCGCTGAACTGGTCGTTCATCGTCGACATGCCGAAGCCGGTCGGCGAACCGGGCGGCGGGATGGCCAACGCCATCGTCGGGTCGGTGGTCGTGGTCGCATCGGCGCCGCATTCGCGATCCCGATCGGCATCCTGAGCGGCGTCTACGCGGCGGAATATGCCGGAACGAAGTTCGCCGAGGCCGTCCGCTTCTCCGCCGACACGCTCAACGGCGTTCCGTCGATCGTGATCGGCGTGTTCGCGTACGGCATCGCCGTGCTGCCGTTCCAGCAGTTCTCGGCGCTGGCCGGCGGCGTCGCGCTGGGCATCATGATGATCCCGCTCATCATGCGGACGACCGAGGAGCTGCTGCGGCTCGTACCGCAGAGCCTGAAGGAGGGCGCGCTGGCGCTCGGGCGCGACGCGCGCACGCGCCGTGTTCACCGTCGTGCTGCCGGCGGCGCTGCCGGGCATCATGACCGGGATCCTGCTCGCACTGGCGCGCATCTCCGGCGAGACGGCTCCGCTGCTCTTCACGGCCTTCAACAATCAGTACTTCTCAACCGATCTCCGCCAGCCCATTTCGACGTTGACTGTGCAGGTCTACACGTACGCGAGCTCGCCGTACGACGACTGGCATCGGCAGGCGTGGGCCGGAGCGCTCGTCCTCGTGGCCATCGTGCTCACTTGCTCGCTGCTGGCGCGGGCGGCGACGACGCGGATGGAAAGAATGAGGCAAGGAAGCTAGCACAGTCGGCAGTCGGCAGTCGGGGGTCGACAGTCTCGGTCGGCAGTCACTTCTACACTTCGGCTGAGCTGCGCGGGTGCCGAACGCCGAACGCCGAACGCCGAACGCCGAACGCCGAACGCCGAACGCCGAACGCCGAACGCCGAACGCCGAACGGCCGAACGCCCGAACGCCGGGAGGACGTTACCCAAATCTCCGCGTAACCCACAATTAACCGCAACGTCACGGCACGGAAACTTCGCGGCGATAGGCTTACCGGCATTGCATGGACATCACGCCACGTGACACCGCAAGCGCCCGCACTCCGGCCTCCGACGGATCGAAGGCGATGGTGAACCGGTCGCCTCGCGTCCTCGTCGTCGAGGACGAGCACGATATTGCCGGGCTCATCAAACACGCGCTGGAGCGGGCAGGGGACGGACAAGTTCAAATCGTTTCGAGCGGAGACGCCGCGCTCCGCGCGATCACGGAGCAGCCGCCCGACGTCATCATCCTGGACCTGAACCTGCCGGTCCTGAGCGGGACGGAGGTCTGCCGTATCGTACGGAGCCGGCCCGCTACCGCCAACATCCCGATCATCATGCTGACGGCGCGGACGACCGAGGCCGATCGCGTCACGGGGCTGGACCTCGGGGCCGACGACTACGTCACCAAACCGTTCAGCCTGCGCGAGCTCGCCGCGCGCGTCCGAGCGGTTCTTCGGCGCCGCCAGACCGGCGCGCCAGCTGCCCGGATCTTCAAGGGCGTCCACCTCACGGCGGACTTCGACGCCGTCGCCATCACCGTGGACGGCACGGCCGTCCGCCTCACGCGGCGAGAGTTCGAGCTGCTGCGATTCCTGGTCGAGAATCGCAACCGGGTCATCTCGCGCGACCGTCTCCTCGAGCGCGTGTGGGGCTACGACCGGTACATCGAGACGCGCTCCGTGGACGTACACGTCGGCCGGCTCCGCGCCAAGCTGGGCACGGCCGGCCAGCAGATCGAGACGGTCGTGGGCCTCGGCTATCGCTTCGTGGAATAGCTGAAGCGCCGCCAGATCCGTTCGACACTGGAAAACGACGCGGGTTGATGGAGTGTCCGGCAGAACGCCGGAATGGAATCGTTGAGCCCTACCGGTCGGCGTTCTCGCGCCAGCCGCTGCGTTCGAGCTCGGATGCTTCCGACGTCATCTTCGATACTGCGCGCTCGACGCGATGCCAGTCGGTGTACGTGGCGCGCCGAACCAGGCGGCTGTCTTCCTCCACGCGCACTTCCCAGCCCTCGCCACCTTCTGTGACGCTGAACTTCGTGGTGTGACCGTGGTTGGTGAGCTTTTTCTCGAACATCTGCATTTGAGTCTCGTCAGTCGAACCGAATCCGATGCCCATTCTTTGTACCTCAGGGCCACCCAGGACGTGTGTAAACATCGTGTAAACACTCGTAACGAACCCTAAGTCCATTTTTAGCAGCTAGTTACAGCTCATCAGGC
The DNA here is from genome assembly GCA_963730995.1 of uncultured Acidobacteriota bacterium. Lineage (GTDB taxonomy): Bacteria > Acidobacteriota > Vicinamibacteria > Vicinamibacterales > 2-12-FULL-66-21 > CAVSUB01. The sequence continues at coordinate 93,305 of CAVSUB010000001.1, forward strand.
TCTCGGCCTGAGGCGAAGCGCCGGCGCAGGTAAGATGGAACCATGAACGACGTCCTGACCCTGATCCTGGGTGGCGGGCGAGGAGCCCGGCTGTATCCGCTGACGCACATGCGGTCGAAACCTGCCGTGCCGATCGGCGGCAAATACCGGCTGATCGACATCCCGATCAGCAACGCCCTTCACGCGGGGCTGAAGCGGATCTTCGTCCTGACGCAGTTCAACTCGGCGTCGCTCAATCGGCACATCGCACAGACCTACCGCCTGGACCTCTTCTCGAATGGCTTCGTCGAGGTGCTGGCCGCGGAGCAGACCCCGGAGAGCTCGGACTGGTTCCAGGGTACGGCCGACGCCGTCCGGCAGGCCGCACGACACTTCACAGGATACGACGCCGACTACTTCCTGATTCTCGCGGGCGATCATCTCTATCGCATGGACTTCTGCGAGCTGATCGAGTCGCACATCGAAAGCCGCGCCGACATCACGATCGCCGCTCAACCCGTGACACGCGCCGACGCCACCGAGATGGGTATCTTCCGGTTCGACGACGAGGGACAGATCGTCGCGTTCGAGGAGAAGCCGAACGACGCGCGGCTGACCGAGATCGGCAGCAGCATCCCCCGCCGCTCCACCGCGGGAGGCACGAACGCCGACAAGCCCTTCGTCGCCTCGATGGGCATCTACGTGTTCTCGCGCGACGTCCTGCTCGAGATCCTCGAGCAGCCTGGCGTGGACTTCGGCAAAGAGATCCTTCCGAAGGCGCTCGCGACGCATCGCGTGCACTCGTACATCTTCCGCGGCTACTGGGCCGACGTCGGGACGATCGAAGCCTTCTACGATGCGAACATCAGGCTGACGCAGCGTGGTGCGCCGTTCAATTTCTTTCATCCGCGCTGGCCCATCTATACGCATCCGCGATTCCTGCCGGCCACGCGCGCGTACGCCAGCACCCTGCGATCCTCGATCGTCGCCGAAGGCTGCTATCTCGATCAGTGCACGATCGAGGACTCCGTCGTCGGCATCCGGACGCACGTGGGACCCAACGCGACCATCTCTCGCTCCGTTCTTCTGGGCGCCGATTCGTACGAAGAGGAAACCAGCGCCAGCAGCATTCCGTTGGGCATAGGACGCGAGGCCGTCCTCGACAGAGTGGTCGTGGACAAGAACGCGCGGATTGGCGACAGCGTCCGGCTGGTGAACTCGGCAGGCGTCGACCATGCGGATGCGGCCAACTACTACATCCGCGGCGGCATCATCATCGTGCCGAAGGGAGCGCAGGTACCAGCGGGGTTCACTCTTTAAGCTGTCAGCTATCAGCTCTCAGCCTTCAGCTCATTCTGCTATGACGCGAGCTGAAGGCTCCAAACTGATGCTGAAGGCTGAGAGCTGACAGCTGAGAGCTTCACGGACACCCCCCTGACGGTTTCGTCAGCCTTGCCGTTCGTCCCTGGCCCCATCACAGCAACTATTCGCGCGCCCTCGATAGTCGCAAACCTCTGTACTCGGACACTCGTCTAACGGCTCGAGTTGCCACCCTGGAGGGGGTGACAGCTCGCTGCGGCAACAATGACGCTGCGGCAGGATGAGCGGGCTTCCTTCGGCATGGAGGCTCATCATGATCGCGTGGCTGCCCGTGTTCCTGAGCGGCGTTCTGTCTCTCTCGCCGGCCACTTCGGGCACGGACGTGTCCGACGCCTCGGTACCTTACGGAGCGGCGCTGAACGAGCCGCTTCGCCGCGTTCGCTCCCTCGACCCGCAGATCATCGGGCTGATGCGCCAAGGCTTGAAGCGCTCGGTCACCTTCGCCGATCTCGTGGCCGCAGTAAACGCAAGCGACGTGATCGTCTACATCCAGCGAGTCAATCAGCTCGCACCCACGATCGCCGGTCAACTGGTGATCGTGCCGGTGCCGCACGAACAGCGTTACGTGCGCATCCAGATCATCAATCACCTCTCACCTGAAGACACGATCGCGCTGATCGGTCACGAGCTTCGGCATGCTCTCGAAGTCGCGGCGGCACCGGAAGTCAGGGATCAGAAAGGGCTGATGGAGCTGTATCAACGAATCGGCGAGCCAGGAGGGCAAGTCCACTCGTACGATACGCGAGCCGCACAGAACACGGGACGGCGCGTCAGGAGCGAGCTGGCGGGATAGGAATTCGTGCGGGGCAGGCTCTGAGCGTCAACCGAGCTTGCGCAGCATCCGCGGGGTGACGAACCAGCGGAGCCTGCCGTTGGCCTTGGGTGGCAATGTCTCGAAGTCGATGCGGCAGACGCCGCCCTTCTTGAACTCCAGCGCGGTGCGCGCGCCAATCAGTCTCGCCGCCAGCTCTCCGAGGTTCGGCTCGTGGCCCACGAGGGCGACGCTTCCCTTCTTGGCGTGCTTGGCGAGATCCTGCATCACAGCCCCGGGCGTACCGGCGGGCGACAGCGCGTCGGACGTCACCACCGCGGGCTTGCCTTTCAGCGACTCCGCGATCACGTCTGCAGTCTGACGGGTACGGAGGAGGGGACTCGTGATGATCTGATCGATCGTGACGCCCAACTCATCGAGCGCCTGCGCCTCCTTGCGGAGCCGCGAAATGCCCTGTGCCGTGAGCGGGCGCTTCGAGTCGTCCGGATATTCCTCGCCGCGCTCCTCGGCCACTCCGTGGCGAATCAGATACAACGAGAATGTCGGCATGCGTCAGTGTCGCTGTCGGCCGGCGGTTGCCGCCTGGTCGGCGGGCGCGGTCCGGCGTGTTCGTGGCGTCAGTGCCATCTTGAGACTGCGAATGCGGCCAGCCGGCCGCAGCAGCAGGGCGACGACGCCCCGGATTCCCGCCAGAGTGGTGCCCAGGGCGGGCGAGAGAGACATGTAGCGGCCGTGGAGATGCCGACACTCGTCTTCGAGCGCCCGCGCGAGCACGTCGAGGCTGCCTTCGGGAAGCTCGCGGCCCAGCGGCATCGCCTGCACAGCCGCAACGTGCGTCAGCAGGACCTGCAGGTCGTGCAGGCGGCCAAGCGTGTCCTGCACTTTCTTCAGCTGACGAACGAGTGGCGCGGCGACCGGAAACCCACCTTCGGCTGCGATCTCCAGACCGTATCGCAGCTTCTTGGTGGCAATCCGGACACGATGCAGGCTCTCCGGGTTGTACATCTGCCCCGCATCAGCGATAGCTGCCGCGAGCGCCTTCGACCGCTTCGCCAGTCGCGCCGCCAGCGCGTCCCGCCACTTCTCGGACTCCGCTTCCTGAAGCCCCTCGGCTACCGACGCCAGCCGCCGATCGAGCTTGTCGACCTTCACCTTCTCCAACCGCTTCAACATCGTCGCCCGGCGATGCTCCCGCTCCTCTACCACGTGGGCTCGGACTTCCTCGAGCGCGAGCGTCGGCAGGGTGCCGCGCTCGGCGAGTTCGTTGAGCACCGTCAACGTGACATCGAGCTCTCGGACCGTCCCAAGGGCCCTCGTCAGCTTGCGCACCTTGCCGTGGGCTTTTTTCGCCTTGCCAGGCTTCACGTCGCGAGCGAGCACCGGCACGGCCTCCCGCAGGCGACGCGAGGCCACGCGGGCCTGGTGGACGCCGATCCCGTCCCCACCTATCGCCGCCGGCAAGTGGCGCTTGAGCGCTCGAGCTCGCCTCTCGAGCAGCAATCGGGTCAAACGGGACGGCGCACGGTTCATGGTAGGATTTGCCCAGCTGGCAAGGGTTTTTGAGGAACGGTCGGCCTGCCCGGCCAGTATATAACGACCGTGTAACGGCACAAGCCGCTGCCCGGTAGGCCCTGCCCACCTTCCGCATGCGCATAGCCGCCATCGACATCGGCACCAACTCGATCCACATGATCGTGGTCCAGGTCCGGCAGGATCTGTCTTTCGACGTCGTGGATCGGGAAAAGGACATGGTGCGGCTCGGAGCGGGCGGTCTGGACGGCCGAAGCCTGACGCCGACCGCCATGACCTCGGCGCTTCATACCCTGGCAAAGTTCAAGAGGCTGGCAGAGTCGCACAAGGTCGACGAGATCATTGCCGCAGCGACCAGTGCCACGCGCGAGGCGGAAAACGGGGGCGACTTCATCGCCCAGGTCGATCGCGAGACCGGGATCCGCATCAAGGTCATTTCCGGAACCGAGGAGGCGCGGCTCATCCACATGGCGGCGGCTTACGGCGTCGACGTCGGCTCATCGGCGGCGGTGGTCGTCGACATCGGTGGCGGCAGCGTCGAGGTGACCCTCGGAACGGCGAAAAGCCTCACCCTCGGAAAGAGCTTCAAGGCCGGCGTCATCAGGCTCACAGAGCGCTTCGTGAAAACCGATCCGCTCGCCAGGCACGATCAGCGGCGGCTCGTGAGATTCGTCGACCGCGAAATGGGAGTGTTTCTCGATCAGCTCGCGGGGCGCGGTTTCGACAGGCTGATTGGCACCTCCGGAACGATCCTCAGCCTCGGGACGATGGCGGTCGCGGATGCGAGTGGAACCGCGCCGGAGGATATTCGCAACGTGCGCGTATCTGCGAAAGCGCTCCGGCGGCTCCGCAAGCGCCTCGTGGAAGCGGACATCTCCGAACGCCTGCGGGTTCCGGGGATGGATCCGCGCCGCGCAGATCTGTCAGTGGCCGGGTCCGTGCTCTTCGACACGATCGTCCGCCGGCTTGGCGCGGACGAGTTCACACTCTGCGACCTCGCGCTGCGCGAGGGATTGGTGCTCGACTACATCCACCGCAACAGCGCGCGGATCCGCAAGGTGGAGCGGTACCCGGACGTGCGTCGTCGCAGCGTGATGGAGCTCGGCGAGCGGTGCGGCTACTGGTCGGAGCATGCGCAGCAGGTCGCGCGGATCGCGCTGAACATCTTCGACCAGACGCGCAGCGTCCATGGACTGACCGACACCGAGCGCGAGTGGCTCGAGTACGCTGCGCTGCTGCACGATGTGGGGGTGCACATCAGCTACGAGCGCCACCACCGGCATTCGTACTATCTGATCAAGAACGGCGACCTTCGCGGCTTCTCACCGCAGGAGATCGAGGTGATGGCCCTCATCGCGCGATATCACCGGCAGGCCACGCCGAAGAAATCGCACGAGGGCTACGGGGATCTCGGGGGATCTTTTCGGAAGACCGTCAAAGCGCTGTCGTCGATGGTCCGTCTCGCGGAGGGGCTGGACCGGAGTCACGCCCAGGCAGTCACGGGGCTGGACCTCTATCCGCGCGGCGACGACTACCTCGCACGTCTCCGTGCCAACGGGGACGCCGAGCTCGAGCTGTGGGCCGCGCACCGGCACGTGGGCCCGCTCGAAGAGCTGCTCGGCAAGCCCATTCGATTCGAGGTCGCCGGCAGCGACTACAAGGACCGCGCTGCACATGTTGAACAAGCTGACAACGCCGCACGAGTACCCGGGGAAGCTGTTCGTAGTGGAGGGCATCGACGGGTCGGGAAAGACGACGCAGCTGGCGCTGCTGGCAAAATGGCTTAAGGCGGCCGGACATCCCGTCTTCATGACGGAATGGAATTCATCGGCGCTCGTGAAGGCGGCGTCGAAGACCGGGAAAAAACAGAACTCGCTGACGCCGATGACGTTCAGCCTGCTGCACGCCACCGATTTCGCCGACCGGCTCCTCTACAACATCATCCCGCCCCTCAAAGCCGGCATGACGGTCCTGGCCGATCGCTACGCCTACACCGCGTTCGCACGCGACTCGGCTCGCGGCGTCGATCGCAGCTGGGTGCGTGAGCTGTACAGCTTTGCCGTCCGGCCAGATCTCGCCGTGTACTTCCGCGTGCCGATAGAGGTTTCTGCGGACCGGCTGCTGGCGCGCCGCGTGAAGCTGAAGTTCTACGAGGCTGGAATGGACATGGGCTGGAGCAGCAATGTGATCGAAAGCTTCAGAATCTTTCAAGGCAAGGTTCTCGATGAATACGACCGGATCGTCGAAGAGTTCGGCTTGAGCGTGGTCAACGCGAGCGGCAGCATCACCGAGCAGCAGCGCACATTCAGAAAGCTGATCTCGGAGCACCTGCAGATGCAGAAGACGGTCGAGGAAGTCGAGGAGATGGCATGAGCGTCGAAGATGGCGCCTCCGCCGGCGTCACTCCTGGCACCTACTACGGCCACGGCATTCCGTACCTGCCGATCCAGGGGTACCCGGGGAAGATCATTGCCGTCGAAGGGACAGACGGCGTCGGCCGCTCGACGCAGATTGCGCTGTTGCGAGAATGGCTCGAGGTTCAGGGCTACGGTGTCATCGAAACCGGATGGACGCGATCGGAGCTGATGTCGCCCACGATCGATCTCGCGAAGCAGAGCAACACGCTGAACAAGCTGACGTTCGTGCTCCTGTACGCAACCGATTTCGCCGATCGACTCGAGAAGGAGATCATTCCGGCCCTCAAGGCCGGCTTCATCGTGCTGTCCGATCGCTATATCTTCACGGCGATGGCGCGGGCGGGCGTTCGTGGCGTCGACCGGCAGTGGATCCGCCAGCTGTACGGCTTCGGCATCGCGCCGCACCTCGTGTTTTATCTGAAGATCGACGAGAAGACCCTGATCCGGCGCGTGCTCCAGTCGCGCGGCATGGACTACTGGGAATCGGGAATGGACCTGAAGCTCGGAGACGACATCTACGAGAGCTTCCGCGCGTACCAGCGCGCGCTGCTCCGCGAGTACGCGTCTATGTCCGACGAGTTCGGCTTCCGGGTACTCGACGCGCGACGCAAGGTCGACGTGATCCAGGACGAGCTGCGGCGGCAGATTGGATCCTTTCTGGCGGACGCCGAGATGCCGGCCGCTCGGGCCGAGGCCGCCGGGTTTACATAGAATTTACCCACCCGAAACTGGTTGGAAACTGGGTCGCGGTACTGTTGTGTTCTACGATGCCATCCGTGCAGACCAAGACGCCGCCGGCTCTCACCGTTACGGTTCAGCCGAGATCGACCCCCACGCCCGAGCATCCGGTCTCGATTGACGTCCACTCCCTGAATTTCTACTACGGGACCAAGCGAGCGCTGGAAAACATCTCCATCGGCATCCAGCGCAATCTGGTCACCGCGTTCATCGGACCATCGGGCTGCGGCAAGAGCACGTTCCTGCGCACGCTGAACCGCATGAACGACATCATCGCGGGCACGCGCGTGGAAGGCCGTGTCCTCATCGACGGCGACGATGCCTACGGTCCGCGGACGGACGTAGTGGCCCTCCGGCGGCGCGTCGGAATGGTCTTTCAGAAGTCGAATCCATTTCCGAAGTCCATTTTCGAAAACATCGCGTACGGGATCAGGCTGAACGGGCTCGCGTCGTCGCGATCCGAGCTGCACGCACGGGTCGAGGAGAGCCTCAAGGCAGCGGCGATCTGGGACGAAGTAAAGGATCGCCTCCACGAGTCGGCGCTTGCCATGTCCGGCGGTCAGCAGCAGCGGCTGTGCATCGCGCGCGCGCTTGCCGTCAAACCGCAGATCATCCTGATGGACGAGCCCGCATCGGCGCTCGATCCAATCGCCACGCAGCGGATCGAGGAGTTGATCTATCAGCTGAAGTCGGAATACACGATCGTCATCGTGACCCACAACATGCAGCAGGCCGCGCGCGTGTCGGATCACACGGCGTTCTTCTGGCTTGGCCGTCTCGTGGAATACGGCCCGACCGATCGCATTTTCACGAACCCGACCGAAAAACTGACCGAGGACTACGTCACCGGCAGATTTGGATAGAACAGTCGTCACTCTCAGTCGTAGGTCGTCAATCACTAGAGGCGCGCGCCAAAGGCGCGCCCCGCCGGAGCGGCGCGGGGCATGGGGCCCCCCGCGAGCGACGGCGATAGGGAATCCGGCGGGGTGAAGCCCCCCGGTCAAAATTAGGAAGCCCAATGCCCGATCGTCTCGTACCGCACTTCCAAGAGGAGCTGGAACAGCTCAAGACGCGACTGCTCGAGATGGGCGGGCTCGCAGAGGATCGGGTTCGCTCGGCGCTCGATGGCCTGGTCGAGCGCGACAGCCAACTGGTCGACCGGGTGCTCGGCGGCGACGTGCCGATCAACCAGCTCCATATCGAGATCGACAGCCGCTGCTTCAAGCTGCTCGCATTGCACCAGCCGATGGCGGTGGATCTCAGGGCGATCGTCTCGGCGGTCAAGATCAATACGGACCTCGAACGGGTGGGGGATCTCGCCATCAACATCGCGGAGGCGGTGCGGCGCTACATGCGACATCCGCCCGTCAAGGAGCTGATCGACATCCCCCGCATGGCGGAGATTGCCCAGTCGATGCTGCGCGACTCGCTCGACTCGTACGTCCGCCGCGACATCGCGCTGGCCCAGAGCGTCCTCAACCAGGACGACGAGCTCGATGCCCTGAAGACGCAGGTCTTCCGTGACCTGTTGACGTACATGCTGCAGGATCCGAGCACGATCGAGCCCGGGCTCGATCTCATTCTGATCTCCCGCCACCTGGAGCGCATCGGCGACCACGCGACGAACATCGCAGAGGACGTGATCTTCATGGTGTCCGCCAGGGACGTCCGGCATCACGCTGGCGAGGTGGGGGCGAGCTAGGGAGCTCTCAGCTTTCAGCTCTCAGCTCTCAGCTTCCAGCTTCCAGCTTCCAGCTTCCAGCTGGCTTTTCTCACAGCCGCGGCTCGCTTCGCTCGCGGGCTGCTCAGCGGCGACAGCCCGTGTTCACAGCGACTCCGCCAAGCGGCCCCTCAAAACCGATCGCTTCGCTCGCAGCCGGCGACAGCCGGTTCAAGCATGCGACTGCTGGCTGCGACTGCCGACTCCACTGACGACTGCGACTGTCAACCGACGACCCCCGACTGCCGACTTGCTCTCAGCTTGATACAATGACTGGGATTTGCCGCGGCCCGAGACCCTGTGTGTGTACTGCCGTCGCCTTCCGGAGGCCCCGGAGTGGCGGCCGTTCTGCAGCGAGCGGTGCAAGCTGGCGGATCTCGGGCGCTGGCTCGGCGAAGAGTACCGGGTGCCCGATCACGAGCCGCCGCCGGGCGATCCTGAAGAGCCCGGAGAGTCCTAACCCGTCAACGCTGCGATACGTTTGCATGGCCGACACTCTGACCATCACCGACAACCGCACCGGCAAGCAATACGAGATTCCGATTCAGGACGGCACCATTCGCGCGATGGATCTGCGACAGATCAAAGTGCGGCCGGACGATTTCGGCATGATGACGTATGACCCGGCCTTCACGAACACGGCCGCGTGCCGCAGCCGCATTACGTTCATCGACGGGGACAAGGGCGTCCTGCATGTACCGCGGCTACCCCATCGAGCAGCTCGCCGAGCACAGCACGTACCTCGAAACGGCCTATCTGGTGCTCTTCGGAGAGCTTCCGGACAAGGCGCAGCTCGACAAGTGGATCAAGGAAGTCGGCAACCACATGGTGGTGCCCGAGGGCCTCAAGAAGACCATCGAGGGCTTCCGTCACGACGCGCACCCGATGGGCATGTTCCTCAGCACCGTCGGCGCGCTCGGCACGTTCTATCCCGAAGCGAAGGACATCAGCGATCCCGCCACGCGCCGGCTGGAGAGCATCCGCCTGATCGCGAAGACGCCGACGATTGCGGCCTACGCGCGTCGGCACACCACGAGCAGCGGCCTCGTGCTTCCTGACAGCGCGCTCACCTTCACCGGCAACTTCCTGAACATGCTGTTCAAGACGACCGAGCTCCAGTACAAGCCGAACCCGGTCCTGGAGCGGGCGCTCGAAGTGCTCTTCATCCTGCACGCGGACCACGAGCAGAACTGCAGCACCCACGCGATGCGCGGGATCGGCAGCTCCCAGGTGGATCCGTACTCCGCACTCGCGGGTGCGGCGGCCGCCCTCTACGGACCGCTCCATGGCGGCGCCAACGAGGCCGTGCTGCGGATGCTGAAGGAGATCGGCTCCCTGCAGCACATCCCGGAGTTCATCAAGCGGGTCAAGGGCGGCGAAGGCCGCCTGATGGGATTCGGTCACCGCGTCTACAAGTCGTACGACCCGAGGGCCAAGATCATCAAGCGCGTCGCAGACGAAGTGTTCGAGGTCACGGGCAAGAACCCGCTGCTGGACATCGCGCTGGAGCTCGAGCGGATCGCGCTCGAAGACGACTACTTCGTCAAGCGCAAGCTGTATCCGAACGTCGACTTCTACTCGGGTCTGATCTACCAGGCCATGGGATTCCCGGTGGACATGTTCCCGGTCCTGTTCGCGATCCCGCGGACGGCCGGATGGCTGGCTCAATGGGAAGAAATGCTCACGGATCCTGAGCAGAAGATCGCTCGGCCCCGTCAGCTCTACGTTGGCTCGGGGCGCCGGGACTACGTTCCGACGGAGGCACGCGCGTAGGTCATGGCCGCAAGACGCCCATCGCGGACCCAAAGGACGCTCACGCGGATCGGAGTCGCCGGCCTCCTTGCCGCCATGGTGGCGGCGTCGTGCGCGGCGCAGCCCTCCAAGGGCGACTCCGGCTTCAGCGGCACACGTGCCCTGGCGGACGTCCGCAAGCTCGTCGCCATCGGTCCCCGCGTCGCCGGAACTCCCGGCGCGGCCAAAGCCCGCGATTACATCACGGAGCAGCTGAAGGCCGCTGGACTTGCCGTTCAGGAGCAGGCCTTCGACGCGTCCACACCCCGCGGATCGGTCCACATGATCAACCTGCTGGCCGTCATCCCGGGCATCCCTCCGCCCGAGGCGCCCTCGCAGGTCCCGGTTCAGCGGATCATCGTCGCGGGCCACTACGACACGAAGCAGTTCAAGGAGTTCACGTTCGTCGGCGCGAACGACGGCGGATCGAGCGCCGCGCTGCTCATCGAGCTGGCGCGCGCCCTCAAGCCCCGCACCCTGCCGATGGATGTAGAGCTGCTCTTCCTCGACGGAGAGGAAGCGGTCGGCGAATGGCAAGGCAGCGACCACACATACGGCAGCCGCTATTACGTCCAGGCCGCGAAGAAGGCCGGGACGCTCAAGACCATCGGCGCGCTCGTCCTCGTCGACATGATCGGCGACAAGGATTTGCGGATCATGAAGGAGGCGAACTCGACGCCCTGGCTCACCGAGTCAGTGTGGGGCGCGGCCTCCAGGCTCGGCCGCCGGGAGTTCGTCGGCGAAACGACGACGATAGAGGACGATCACCTCGAGTTCCTCGAGGAAGGCGTACCCGCGGTCGACATCATCGACCTCGACTACCCAGCCTGGCACCGCGCCGACGACACGCTGGACAAGCTGTCCGCCGCGTCGCTTCAAAGCGTTGGAGACGTCGTCGTAGCGGCGCTCGCGGACATCGCGGCGAGGGGCCGCAAGCGATAGAGTCGGAATCCAGAATGAGGAAGTGAGAATTCAGAATTCTAGATTCTGGATTCTGATTTCAGCTCATGCAGGATCTCGTCTTCCAGCAGAACCGACGCGGACGCTTTCGCCTTCGCGAAGATCCGATCCACGCCGTCCTCGGTCACCGGGTATCCACGCTTCTCGAGCCAGAACACGACGTTGGACTTGCCTGACATCGGTCCGATTTCGATCTCCTGCTCGCGACCGATCAGGCTGGCGGGGACCCCTGAATAGACGGCATCGACGAGCTCGTGATCCTGTTTCCGGATCGCTTTGATCACGGCGGCCGCATGAACGCCCGTGGCGGTCCGGAACGCATCGCGGCCGACGACCGGATAGTTCGGCGGAACGGGCACGCCGGTTACCTCGGACACGTACTGGCAGTATTCAACCAGAGCCGACAGATCGCGCTTGATATAGCCCATCAGAACGAGATTCACGATCAGCGTGTCCATCGGCGTGTTGCCCACGCGCTCGCCGATCCCGATTGCCGCTCCGTGCACGCGCGTCGCTCCCGCGTCAATCGCGGCGATCGAGTTGATGACGGCGAGGTCGCGATCGCGATGCCCGTGCCAGTCGATCCCGATCCCGCCGCCGCACTCTTCCACCACCTGACCGATGAAGCGGGTCACGGCGGCAGCGCCCGCCGGCGTCGCGTGACCGACCGTGTCCGAGATGCAGACGCGCCTGGCGCCGGCGCGAATCGCCGTCGAGTACAGCTGACGAAGCGTGTCGGGGTCGGCGCGCGTCGTGTCTTCGGTGACGTACATCACCGTCAACCCTTCGCCCACCGCGAAGCGGATCGCCTCTTCCGTCATGCGCAGCAGCCGATCGAGACTCCAGCCTTCGACGTACTGTCGAAGCGGGCTCGAGCCGATGAAGGCGCCGCACTCGATTGACAGTCCGACCCGTTGAGAGATTTCCGCGATCGGCTCGATGTCCGAGACGAGCGTCCGGGCAGCGCAGTTCGGCCGCACGCGGAGGCGCGCGTCCACAATCTCTTTCGCCAGGCGCTCGACGTCACCGACGACGTGTGGCCCCGCGCCGGGAAGTCCGATGTCTGCGCTCTCTATCCCGAGTCGGTCGATCAGATGGAGGATGCGAAGCTTCTCGTCGATCGTCGGGCAGCGAACGGATGGAGACTGCAGGCCGTCCCTGAGGGTCTCGTCGTCCAGAGTCACGGGCTGCGCTGGAGTTGCTGGACCGCCATTCCAGTCGTGGATGAGTGGGTGCATAGATGTCTCGAAGACGGGATCCGGGGTCCGGGATCCGGGGTCGGATCCGAGATCCGAAAAGCGCCGATTGAGATCAGAGGGTCTTCCGGATCCCGAACCACGGATCCCGGATCCCGACAACTATTCGCCTACGGGACGAACGAGTCGAATCGTCACGAAGCCGACGAGGAGCACGAGAGCTGCCCACAGGATGCCGACGCCGGTGGCGCGGACGACGGTCGTGTGCATCAGGGGAGCGAGCGGGACGACGGGTCCGGCGCCCGCTTCGCTCAGCGCGTGCCGGAACAGGAATTCCTTGATGCCGCGCGCCACGAGCACGTCGTAGATGCCGTTGCCGACGAAGATCGCGAGCAGCATCCAGAGCGCGAGCGCGAGTCGCTCCCGCGGCGTGCGAGGCATCAGCGGAACCTCAAGACCATCGCCGTGATGTCGTCGCTCTGCGCGGCGCCGCGAGCGAAATCTCGCACGTCCGCGAACAGTGAATCGAGCAGCGCCTGCGGTTCCATGTCCAGGTTCTTGCGCACGCAGGTGAGGATGCGGGACTCGCCGTACTCCTCGCCGTCCGCCGACAGCGCCTCGGACACGCCGTCGCTGTAGACGATCAGCCAGTCGCCGATCGTGAGCGTGACGGTCTCCTCCTCGTAGGACGCACCTTCGAACAGCCCGACGATCGGCCCGCCGCACTCGAGCCGCCTGAAGTCCGTCGGCCCGACCACCAGCGGAGGATTGTGGCCGGCGTTGCAGTATTGCAGCCGCCCGTCCGGATAGAGCGCGCCGTACATCAAGGTCACGAACCGCGACTCGATTCCCCGGCGATAGAGGGCCAGGTTCACGCGGCCGACGGTTTGCGACGGCGAGTCGCTCGACGACGCCTGCGCGGCGAAGATCCCCTGCATCATCGCGCTCAAGAGCGCCGCGGGCGGTCCCTTGCCCGCGACGTCGCCGAGGGCGAATCCCAGCGAGCCGTTCGAAAAATCGACGTAGTCGTAGAAGTCACCGCCGATGGATCGACACGGCAGCGATGCCGCGGCCGCCTTGAAGAACACGCCACTTCGGCCGGACTTCGGGAGCAGCGCCTGCTGGATCTCCGCCGCGATCCGCATCTCCTGCTCCATCCGCGCCTTCTCCATCGTCTCGCGATAGAGCCGCGCGTTCTCGATTGCGACAGCGGCCTCGGTCGCGAGCGTCTCGAGCGCCGCGCGGGTGGAGTTCGAGAGCAGCGTCCCTTTCTCCCGGTTGTCGAGGTACAGCACGCCGATGCGCCGCTCCTCTCCAACAGCCTCGGCTCGATCGAGATACCGGACCAGACGCAGCGGCACGCAGAGCACGTGGCGGATCCCCAGCGCCACGGTGCCGGTGTGCATGTTGGCGAGCTCGCCGTCGAGCAGGTCGGCGACGATTCGTGGCTCGCCCGTGCGGAAGACTTCTTCCGGGATCTTGCGGCTGGTCGCGAAGCTGCTCCCGGGGAGCGTCGTCCGCCCCTTCCCCCGAGCCATCTTGAACTCGAGCTCGCCGGTCGGCGCCGCCAGCATGATGAAGCCGCGCTCGGCCCCGCTCACCTCGATGCCCGAGTCCAGCACGAGCGAGAGGACGTCATCCAGTACTCGGCCGGAGCCCAGGGCCCGCAACCCCTCGAGCAGGACGGCAATCTGCCGGAGGTCGCCGATTGCGGTCGTCGTTGCCCGCTCGACGGGCGGCGGCGAATCGGCCAGGAGGAAGACCATCTCCGCGCCGCCCGTTCGGCCGAGACGGATCCGATCGCCGTGCGCCAGGGTGCGTTCGGCGACCTGCTCACCGTTGACATACGTGCCGTACCGCGAGTTCCGATCGCGGAGCACGAAATGGTTGTCCTGGAGCGCGATTTCGGCGTGGTCCCGTGACACCTCGCTCCCGGCCAGCCGCAGATCGTTCGTCTCGCGTCGCCCGATCTCGAACTGGCCCTTGGCGATCGGGACGATGCGCCGTCCGAGGGCGTCGGTCACTTCGAGTCGGGCGTCTGGCATGGCGAAAGTCTAATGGAGGACCTGAGGATTGCAAAGACGGCTCAGCGCCGGAGGATCCGGACGAGGAGGACGGCCAGCGCGCCGCCGGCGCAGATTCCTGCGGCGAGCTGGTAGATTTCGGGGTCGGCTGCGGTTCGTGACAGCTGGACCAGATACATCGCGAGAACTGCGAGCACGACCGTCAACACGGTGTAAACCAGGGGCGAACGCCTGGGAGTGACCTTCGCCGGCCGGCGCACCGGATCGGTCGTCGCCGCCCCACAACGGAAGCAGACGATCGCCTTGTCGGCGATCTCTGTGCCGCAGTTCCGACACTGCATCAGGTGATTATAGGATCAGGTGCACACCTACCCTGCCCTGCGAACGATTATCGGCCGCAGCCCTGCCATCAGGATCAACGCCAGCCCGAACGTGCACACGATGGTTGCGCCGGTCGGCAGGTCGAACACCACCGAGAAGTACATCCCCAGGATCGAAACGAGCACGCCCATCACCCAGCCAATCGCCAGCCGGGACCCTATCCGGGTCGCCCAAAGCATTGCGCCGACGGACGGGACGATCAGGTAACAGAAGACGAGCAGCACACCCGCGATCGCCACTGATCGCGTGACGACGAAGCCGAAAGAGGCGTAGAAGAGGAAGTCCCAGAACCGCACCGAGATTCCGCGCGCGGCAACCGCCTTGGCGTCGATGGAAATCTCGAGGAATCGCTTCCGGAACACCCAGTGGAAGATGCCGATCGCCAGGTAGATTCCGCCCGTGAGCCACACCTCGGGCCATTGCACCGACAGGATGTTGCCCACGAGCATGTCCTTCAGGTGCTCGGCCTCGCCGCTCGTCTTGCTCATCGTCAGGATCACCGCCGCGGATGCGACCGCGTAGGAGATCCCGATGATCGCCTCCTGGGGGATGTGAGCATCCTGCCCCTTGATCATCGCGAAGATGAGCGCACCCAGCAGCGTGAACGCGAGGCTCATCCAGTAGATCGCAGGCGCGCCGGCGTCGTACCCGACCCAGACCGCGATCGCCGCGCCGAGAGAGGCGATCTGTGCAAGCGACAGGTCCACGAAAATCACCCCGCGCTCGACGACGTGGAGCCCGAGATAGGCGTGAATGCCGGCGATGATCAGGCTCGCGACTATCGGCGGTACGAGGAATTGAAGAATGGTCCAGTCCATGCGGCGCTACTTTGCGGTGAGCTGCTTGAGCGTCGACGCAAGCAGGTTGACGTCGTACTCGAACAACTGGATGTAGTCGGAGGCTTCCTTGGTGCCGCCGACCGATGGCGCGAGAATCAGGACCTTCCCACCGACTTGATTCGCAATAGCCTGCGGCGTTTTCAGATCGAAGTACGGCTCCACGACGATGAGCTTCACATCCTGGTTCTTCATCTCACCGATGAGATCGAGCGTGTGGGACGGGGACGGCGGGATACCCGGCTTCGGCTCGACGTAGCCGATGACGTTCAATCCGAACCGCTCCATGAAGTTCGGCCAGGATCGATGGTAGGTGACGAGTTTGGTCCCTTTGTAAGGCGCCATCGTCGCGTCCCATTTCTTCTGCGCCTCCGCGAGACGCTTGTCGAAATCGGCGTAGCGCTGCGCGAAGTACGCCTTGTCGTTTGGCGAGAGCTCACTCAGCTTGTCGCGGATCGACTGCGCTATCTTCCGGCCGTTGTCCGGATCGAGCCAGTAGTGAGGGTTGCCGCTGGGATGCACGTCGCCCATCGCGCGGGTGATCTGCCCGGTCGGAATCTCGAGAATCTTGACGTTCTGCGATGCATCCAGGTATCCGGCCGCGCCCGGTTGAATCTTGGCGTTCCGGCCGCTCGAGATGAGGGGCGGAAGCCATCCGATCTCGAGCTCCCGTCCGACAGCGATCAAGAGGTCGGCGCGGCTCACCTGGAGAATGAAGCTCGGTTTCGGGTCCACGAAGTGCGGGTCCTGGTAGCCCTTGGCGAGCGCATCGACCTGTACCTTGTCTCCGCCAACCTCGCGCGCCAGCGACGCGAGGTCTTCTGTCGTCGTCACGACCTTGACGGCAGCGAACGCCTGAGAACGAGTCAGCGCCGCCATTATCAACACGGCAACGGCGAACCCGCGAATCAACACACGCATGATCGATGCTCCCCTTCAGCGGCGCTTGGTTTCGTCGCGCCATCGTGGCCTTCGCCAGAATCCCGAGCTGGCAATAACGCAGCGAACGGATCGAGGTGCCACATGCCCTTACCCATGAACTCGAGATCATCCAGTCGCAACAGCGCCTGCTTCGAACGTGGAGGAAGCAACATCCTCAGAACACGTGAGCGCCGTGGGCGCCGATTGAAAACAGGAACTGGAACAGCAGCTCGTTGGCCGTAACGCCCTCCGCGTAGTCTGTGTACCGATACTGAGCACGGATTTGACTGAACTCGCTCGGCCAGTACGTCAGGATCGCCGACCCGGATTTGTCCTTCAGTAACGGATTGATCGCACGTTCCGACCAGTCGTACCGCCCGCCGGCAAACCATCGCCGCCCGAGCTGATACTCACCGCTGGCGTACATTCCGAACGCCGAGGCATCGCCGAAGTCCTGCTGGCGCTTGCTCCAGAACAACTCCGTGCGTCCGATGATTCGGTGGTAGATCGCGCGGCGCAGCGGCCGGTACCGCACCGTCCCATCGAGCGAGAACAGTTGCGTGGTGAAATCCGGGCCTGCATCGTTGTGGCCGTGCGCGAACGAGCCACCGACGTCTATATTCGTCGACTCCGTGACGTCACGGTACCCGCGCACTCTGCCGACCCAGCTCACGTCGCTCCGCTCGTGCGACTGAAACAGCCCGGCATTGCCTTGGTACACCTCGCCGGTGGCCTCGAGGAAGAACCACGGGTTGAGTATGAGCTTCGAGACTGAAATCCCGGAGTCCGAAATACCTTCCTCGGCTCCGAGCAGGTTTTTCAACACGAGCGGCTCGTCGACCCATGGCAGCACGTGGGCGTGCATCGTGTTCACCTTGCCGATCTGCTCGCGGAACTTCCCGACCTTCGCCAGCAGCCCGCCGGGCAGCGATGTGAACGTGATGAATCCTTCCTCGACTTCGACACCCTCTGGCGCGAACGAGAAGAAGAAGTCCGCGCGCGCGTACGGGTCGACGACGGCCTGGAAGCTCGCTTCCGATTCCGACATCTCGAGCGGCGCGCGCGTGTCGATCTGGTTCTTTCCGGCGGCGCCCGTGAAGTTGCCGATCACGGCCATGTCAGGGTTGAAGACCTTTGACGATCCCGCCGTGTTCCCGTACACCGGCAGCGCTCCCTCGGGACCTCCGGCGCCGGCGGCGCCCTGCGGGACGGCGGCTGTCGGCGCTCCGGCCTCCGTCGGTGGGGCGGCTGGAGGCGCACCCGTTGCCGGAGGACCTGGTGCCTCCGCGGGCGGTTGCCCCGCCGGCGGTGCGGGCGGAGCGGGCGTGCCCTGGAACTGCGCGAGCCTGGCTTCGAGCGCCGTCAGCCGCGCGCCGTATGTGTCACGGACCGACTCGAACTCGCGTCTGAGCCGGTCGAGTTCTTCGCGAATCTGCTGGGCCGTCGCGTCCTGACTCGCCGCAGCACCTGGCTGAGCGACTGGAGCGATGGCGGTTTGCGCCTGGACTGCATGTGCGGCGAGAACGATCGCGGTGGCGGATGCCGCCACACGCACGCCACGCCACAGTACCGACGTATCGGACACGGGACCCCTCCTCCTGATGGATGGGGGTCAGGTCTTGCGCGAGCATCGATGCGACCCGGTGAGGTCAAGCCTTGCGGAACCGTCAGTACAAGGCCTGCGCCCGAGGGATCACAACCTGACCACCGGTTGATTGAAACGCGTCAGGAGATGGCAGGCGGCGCGCGGCCAGAGGTAGCGGGCAGCGACAGCGAATCGATACGCTCGACGGGGAATGGGACGGGACGGCCGGCGCCGTTCATCGCGCCGTGGCCGACAGCGGTCGCATCGGACGCGAGATCTCCCGCCGACCCGATGATGCAACTCGTGCAGTGTGTGGAAGACTTGAAGTGGCAGGCGATGTCGTGGTGCGCGAGCGGCAGCAGCGCGGCTGCCGCGATGTACAGACCGAGGATGACTCTGATGAAGCCCCGCGGCGCGCCGCGAACACGCTGCCTCGATTTACTCACTCAACTCATTATAGGGACGGCTGGACGGCAGGGTCAAACGGCCGGGTAATCGAGCTGACGCTATACTGCCCGAATGTTCCCCGTGAGCGACGTCATCCCGTCGCGCACCACTCCCTACGTCACCATCGGCATCATCCTGCTCAACACCTTCGCGTTCCTCTTCGAATGGCAGATGAGCGACCGGGAGCTTCAGCTGTTTCTCCTGGAATACGGCGCCGTACCCGCCTACCTCTCCCTTCCGTCGATCCTGACCAGCATGTTCCTGCACAGCGGATGGCTGCACTTCGGGGGAAACATGCTGTACCTCTGGATTTTCGGGGACAATGTCGAGGATCGCCTCGGCCACGGCTGGTTCCTCGCCTTCTATCTGTTCTGCGGGGCGATCGCAGTCTTCGGGCAGGTCGCAATGAACCCCAACTCGCTGGTGCCGATGATCGGCGCGAGCGGCGCGATCGCCGGAGTGATGGGCGCTTACTTCGTCCTGTATCCGCACTCGCGCGTGCTGACGGCGGTCTTCATCCTGTTCTTTCTCGATCTCGTGGAGATTCCCGCTATCTTCTTCCTCGGGATCTGGTTTTTCATGCAGCTTTTCAGCGGTGTCGGATCCATTGGCGCCTCCTCCGCCGGCGGCGGCGTGGCGTTCTGGGCGCACATCGCGGGGTTTCTGACGGGCCTGACGGTGGGGCTTTTTCAGAGGTGGAGGGACTCGACGCGTCCGCAATACTGGTGAAGAGGTGCGAGTAAGACCATCACAGGAGGAAGGGAGGAGGGGAGGAAGGTAGGAGGAACACAAATCCTAAGAACTGATCGTCGGCTGCTCGCGCGCCTGCCGCAGGCAGGCGCTCCGGTCAGGACGAGGCTGCGAAGTAGCGAACACACCAGAGATCGAATGTGCTCGCTACTTCGCAGCCTCGTCCTGACCGGGCCGCGCGTCGCGCGGCGCGAGCAGCCGACGATCGGCTTTGAGGTTTGTGTTCCTCCTATTCCTCTCCTCCTCCCGTCCTCCTGTAAAGGTTTTGATAGCAGGTTTTGATAGCAGTCTCAGTTCGACCCGCCCTTCCGCACGCGAATGTCCCGCTCCACCCGCGCAAGCGCGACCATGATCCGCTCGAACTCTTTTTGATAGTCGGCCGGCGGAAGGAACTGCCGCCGGATCTTCAACTCCTCCGCTTCCGTTGCGAGCGCCGACTTCTGCTGAAGGAGCTGCACGAGCACTTCGTCCGTCGGTGGCGCACCGGGCGTGGGCTCGTCCAGATAGATCGAGCTCGCCGCCTTCCCATCGTCGCTCGATCCTACGGACTCGTGACCCACGCCATCGCCGTTGTCGTCGAGCAGTCCCCTCTCGGTCGCGAGCGTGCCTTGCTGCTGGTAGTAGCGGCGGACGGACGCGGTCGTGGCCGCGAACGCTTCCCAGATGGAGACGCGGCCGTTCTTGTCGATGTCGGCAGCCGAATCCTCGAGCGCGTGAATGAAGAACTCCGGGAAGACGGTGTCGAAGCGCTGCGCGGCGCCGTCGGTCGCCGAAATCACGACTCTCCGCGGCCCCGCGAGACGCTCCAGGAACGGGAACGCCGCGGACGCGGTGTTGACAACGATGAGACGAGACGCCAGCCCGTTGAACAGAGCGGCCCACTCCGCTGACTCGAGATCCGGACCAACCAGGTTGAACTTGGCGTCGGCACCGTCGAACGTGCCGTGACCGATCAAGACGACCAGGAGGAGATCGTTCGACGTCATGCGCGGCCGGAACGCGCTCATGGCGCGGCGCACGTTGGCCGCGGTTGCACCGGTGGCCCCCTGTCCCGCCTCTTCGAGCACCACAACGTTGCCCGGCACGAACTTCATACGCTCGCGCAGCACGCGCGAGAGCTCATTGGCCCATCGCGAGTACTGTTCGAGGTACGGCGGACCGCCGCTCGCGCCGGACACGATCAACGCGTAGCGCTCACCGGCAGACGCGGAAATACTCGACGCGAGCACGAGGAGGGACGCGACCAGCGTCCGGGACAGACACCTCCTCATCGAAGTCCCCACCGGCGCCGCAGGAGCCACTCCGCAGACAGCAGCGTGACGATCCCCAGGAAGGACCATGACGTGTTCCAGAGATCGCGGCTCGCCGCCAGCGCGGCGGCGGGCAGCCGCGCGCGCAGACTGTCGGCGAGCGTAGAGATGTCGTCGGCGGCGACCATGCGTCCTCCAGAGGCTATGGCAATCCGCTGGAGGAGCTGCGTGTTGAGCCGGGGGTCGGTCATCTCGAAATCGGCCCCGCCCACGAGCATGGAAGCGGTCGCGGACCCGAAAGCAGAGTCGCCACGACGCACCACAGCGGTGACGCGATAGACACCCGGGTCGGCAGGGCGATAAGCGGTTTCGAATGTGCCATCGGAGGCTCCGCGTACGGCCGCCGCCCGCAGCTGTTCCATCCGGCCGTCCGGCGCCGACACTCGCACATCGACCGCCGCGTCGCCGACCGGCTCGAAAGAAGCGTTGCGAACAACAATCCGGAGCGGGAGCGTATCGCCGGGTGTGGACGCTGCCGGAAGAGTCAACTGAACAGGATCACCGGCGGGCAGCGCCAACCATCGGACGGCCTGGCGCCAGAAGGTCTCGTACGTGCGGTCGGCGGCTGGCAGGTGCATGCGCCAGCGCCACGATGCCTCGCCCGTGAACACCATCGCGCGTCCAAGCCCATACCGCTGTACGGCGACCAGCGCGCGCGCAGTGCCACCGGCGCTGCCAGCAACGGCCAGGACGCTGGCTCCTGGTCTCGGCCCACCGAGCTGCGCGACCGTGGCAAGCGGCGGCACGCCTTCCCACCGCTTGCGCGTCGCGTCCGTGTCATCAGCTATCTGCATGATGGGGTGCGTCGCGCCTTCGGACGTGAGCGACACGCGGTTGGTGCCGACGCCGGTCGCCGGTGGCAGCGTACCTCCGTCGCGGCCACTCAGCTGGAGCGGCAGCGCGTCTTCGACTGGCGTCCCGAGCAGTCCTTGCCGCGCGAAGGACGTGGAGCCAAGCACGAGAAGGCCTCCGCCGCGGCGGGATACGAACGTGCGCGTCGCCTCGAGCTGGGCGCCAGTGAGCATCGCGGCGTCGACATTGGCGAGCACGATCGCATCGTACGCCGAGAGCGCTTCGACTGTCTGCGGATAGCCGGTGACCAGCGCGTCGCTCCGCGAGTGCGCCGCCTGCACGTAGAACGTGTTGGCGCCCCGCTCGTCCTTGCCTTTTCGGACGACGGCGTCCACTTCCAGTCCCTGGTCGCCAGCCCAGGCACGCTTGAGGAAACTGTGCTCGAATCCGGGCGCACCCTCGACCAGGAGGATCCGCCTTGGCCGCGAGGGCCTCTGCACCAGCACGCTGCGCGTGTTGTTCTCGGGAACGGGCTCACCAGGCAGGACAGGCGTGTCGACGGTGTAGACCGTGGCCACGCCTCGCTGAGGTGACGCGTGAAAGACGTGATGCACCGGCGTGTTCGCCGCGGCCGGCGTGAGGCGCGCGACCTGAATCGCCCGACCGTTCTCCAGGAGCCGCAGGTCGATCGGCGCACTGTTCTCGTCGTGCGCGATGGCCGTCACGCCGAGATCGAGCCGGGAGTCGTCCAACACTGCATCGGCGGCCGTGACGCTCAGCACCTCTCGATCCCCTGGAACAACAGAGGCGCCAATACCCACGGGGTAAACCGCCGTTCCTGCGTCGCTCGCTGCGTGCTCTCCTGCCGCGCTCGTGTCCCCGCCGTCCGACAACAGCACGGCGCCGGCCATCACCTGCCCGCGGTACCGCTCGCGAAGGCCCTCGAGCGCCGCTCCCAGATCACTCCGCCGGGCGGTCGCGGTAAGCTCTTCGGCGGACTTCGTCTCCAGACGTTCACCAAAGCCCAGCACCTCGACGCGAAACTTCGACCCGAGATCCGGCAACAGACGCTCGTTCAGGATCTGACGCGCGCGATCGATACGCCGGACCTGCCCGGCGTCCTGGATCGCCATGCTCCTGGACGAGTCCACGAGAACAGGCACGACGGCATCGCGGCTGTTCACGTCGATCGTGTGCGACACCGGGCGCATGAGGAACAGGACGATGGCCAGCAGCGTCAGGAAGCGAAGGAGCCCGAGCGTCCCGCGCCTCGTGCGCGAGGCCGCCATGCGCCGGTAGGTCTGCCAGGAGATTGCCGCGGCGCCCGAGACGACGAGCGCGAGCACCCACCAGGGAAGCGGGTTCGCAAAGGTCACACGACTACTTCTTGGTCCGGGCCAGCGACTCGTAGTAGCGGGCGATCAACCGGTCGTACGCATCCGGCCCACGCTCGCTTCCGCCGGCACTCAATCGATCCTCCGCGAGTTTCTTTGCGAGGCGACGAGACACGGACGACTCATACCGCTCGAGCGCGAGGTCGACGCCCTTCCGGAGCGACTCCCACTTGGAGAAATCCTGCTTGAAGGCCTCGTTGCCCGGCGCGGACTGGCTGAAGACCTGTTCCTCGGGCGTCGCGCCGCCGAGACCGTCACGCGGCTGACCCTCCGTCAGCTTGCCGAGCGCTTCACGCGCACGCGCAAGCTCGCGCGCGTAGTCCTCGCGAAGTTGCTGCAACGAGCGGCCACCGGTCGCCTGGCCGTTCGCGCCGTCCTGACGGCCGCCGCTCCCCTGGCCGTTGCTCCGGTTCTGGCCGGAAGACGGCGACGAACCTTGCTGGCCGGCGCGCGCCTGCGCCTCCGCTTGACGTATCTGTTCTTCGAGCCGATCGAGCCGCTCGCGCATGGCCCGACTCTCGTCGAGCTGCTGCGAGAGGTTGCGGGCATCCGCACTCGTGCCGCCACCGAGCCGCGAGACGGCCTGATCGAGCGCGCGGGCAATCTGGCGTTCGGCTTCGGCGCGCGCGCGGGCGGTGCCCCGGCCCTCTCGCATGTCGGTCGCCGACGCCCGCATGCGCTCGCCGATCTTCTGCCGGTTCAAGTCAGCCGCGGTCTCCCGCGCTGCCCGGATCGCTTCGTCGGGCGCGCCCTTGCCTTGCGCCATCGCGCGTGCCGCGCGCTCGAGCGCGTCGACACGGTCGGCAAGGCTGTTCTTCTCGCTCGCAAGACGACGATTCGCGTCGCCAGCGCTCTGACCGCCGCGACCGGCATCGCCACCGTTCCCGGTTTCGCCTTTTTCGAGCCGCGCGGACTCGTCTGCAATGCGCCGCTGCGCATCCACCAGTTGCTGCGCCTCGAGCCGGAGGTCGCCGTTCGCGCGCTGAGTCCCGGCAGCTGTGCCGGTTTGCAGGCGCCGTTCCATCTGTCGAAGCTGTTCGGCCGCCCGCTCGGCGCGAGCGGCTGCGGCGGACGGGTCCTCACGCTGCAACTCGCTCGCAGCATTCCGCATCTGATCGGCCGCGTCCCGCATCTCGCCTGTCCCCGGGCTCGGCGATCCGCGACCCTGACCGCGCTGGCCGTCTGCCTCCCGAGCGCTCTGGCCGCTCGGCGGCGAGGACGCGCTCCCGCGAGGCTGATTCGAGGCCTCGAGCTGTCGCCCGAGGCTCTCCGCTCGTTCGCGCAGCTCCTGCTGTTCCCGCGTCAGCCTCTCGAGCTGGCGTTTTTTCTCTTCCGGCGAGACCTGCGATTGCGCCAGCTCACGCTCGCGGCTGCTCAAGTCCTCCTGCCGTCGCGCGAGGTCGCGAATCCGGTCGAGAGCGCTGTCCTCTTCCTGATGGTCGGGACGCTCTTCGATCTGCGAGCGCGTCTCGTAGTTCGTCCGCTGCTGGCGCTGCAGCTCCTTGTCGAAGAGCGCGGACAGATCCTGTCCCTGACGTCCGTAGCCGTTCCCAGACGCGCCGTTGGCCTGCTGCGAGACTTGACGTCGACGGACCTCGGCCTGCGCCTGGAGGAGACCCTGAAGCGCCGCCATCTCGTGAGGGATCGCCTCTTTCGTCTTGTCACCGTCCAGCTCCTGCACCGCCAGCCCCATCGCTTTCACGGCGGACGCAACCGCGTCGGCGCCGGCAGAGCGCGTGCGCATCCGGCCGGGTTGACCGATTTGCTGCGGCACCTGGAACACGGCCGGGCCTCGGGACCCGCGCGTCATCTGCTCCGCCTTCGTCCGAAGCTCCTGCTGCGCCTGCGACACGGCTTTCACGTCGGTCGTCGATCGGCCCGCGGCCGAACGACGTTCGATGTTCCAGGTCGCGTTGATGACTTCCTTCTGTGCCGAGATCAGGCTCTCGAGCTGCGGGTCCCCCGAGGCCGACATCGCCTGACTCTGAGCGGAAACGAACTCCTCGTTGAACGGACGGACTTCGAGGAAGAACATGTCGCTTTTCGTTTCGGTGGGCCGCTTGCCCCTGCCGATGTCGCGCGCCCGTGCGTAGTACGTGATCACGTCGCCCGGCTGCACGCGCAGATCCTCGACCGACAGCAGTTCCGCGCCGATCTTCGCCACGTTCGTCCCCGCCACCCGACTGAATGTCGCCGTCCGCTCGGGCCGGCCGGCAACGGAGTAGACGAGATCGAATTCCGCGATTCCGTAGTCGTCGTCGGCCCGCGCCTCAATCGCCACTTCCTCGAGGGGCGTGACCTGCTGGTCGCCGTTCGGACGCAGGATCCGGACGTCGGGTGGACGATCGTCCATCAGCCGGATGAAGTACTCCGTCTCGCCGCCGCCGCGTAACCCGTCGGCGTCCGTCAGTTGCACGCGATACGCCTCGTTCTTCGTCAGCAGGAGGTCGGCCTGGAGCTCCGTCGCCCCGGTCTTCCGGAACGGAGCCGTTTTCGCACCGTCCGAAATTGACATCGTCCCGGATTCGACGGGCTTGTCAGTGTGGATCCTCAGGCGGACGCGGGTCCCCTCCGGTGCGTAAAGATCGCCGCCGTCCTCTTCGTCCCGCGGCGACAGACCCGTGAACGACGGATATTCATAGTGCGCGTCGATGCGGCGGACTTTTGGTGGGAACAGCGCCGAGACGGTGAAGTCGCGCGACGCACGCGAGCCGGCCGAGACGCGGTAGGTGAAGGTGCGATCGACCGACTCGAACGCGAATTCGAATTCGTTGCCGTGCCGCGGCATGGGCACGGTTCGCTGGCTGCCCGACGCCGACACCGTCAAGGACGGCTCGAGCCGCGTGAGCACGCGCCCGCCCACTCGAACGACCGCATGGATGCGCACCGGCCCACCCGCCGGCACACGCGTATCGCCGGGCAGGACCTCTATCTGAATCGACTGCGGCGACCACATCAGCCACGCGCTCTCGGCAGCCGCGACCATCGGCGGGATCGCCCGCCACGTCACGACTCCGAGAATCAGCAGCCCGAGCACTGCAATCAGGGCCGAGCGGCGCAGGACCGACACGGGCACGATGACGGACGGCGTCAGCGTACTCAGCTTGCGATTCGCGGCCGACACGAGAAGCGCGCGCAGCGCGGGCGGCCGCTCGGCGGGAGTCGAGGCAACGGCGACCGCCGTGACGACGGCATCATCCAGCGGCTCGACGCCGGGCTCGAGCGCGGCACGCTCTTCGATGAATCGCGCAACCCGACGATCGTCCGGACGCCGCTGTATCCGATACAGGATCCAGCCGACGACGATGAGCGACAGGGCCAGACTCCCAGCGGCCATGAGAACGAGGGCCCGCCCCTGGGGCTGGGTGAACCGATCCACCGCGAGCGCGAGCGCCAGCGGTACCGTCCCCGCCATTGCGGCGACTCCGGCCGTACGCAGCACCACACTGGCGAACCATCGTCGCCTGACGCTGGCGATGAACACGCTCAGCTCTTTGTGTGCTTCCATGCGCGTCGCGGTTGGCGTAAAAGCTCTCGGGTTCTAAGGGTTCTTGGTTCTTGGGTTCGCGGTTCCGCTGTTCCGCCCAGTTTGAGCACCGAACCCGGAACCCCGAACCTTTAGAACCTTTAGAACCCTAGAACCTTTGGAACCCCTGGAACCCCTCTACCCCACCCTCCCCACCACCGACTCCCCCACCAGTGCCAGCAGCATCAGGACGAGGCCGTACTGCCAGTAGCTCTGGCGTGCCTCCGTCTGCTGCGCACGGAGGGCCGCGGCCCTCCGCGGAGTCGAGTCCACTCTCTGGAGCATATCCGCAAACTCACGGGCGGAGACCCTCGACAGAGACGACTCTCTCGTATCGACGTTGAGAACGACCTGACGGCCGTCTGGAAGAGCGTGCACACCGGGCGTCTGCTCGATGCCGGCTGGCGCCTGGCCAATCGAAAGCTCCCGTCCGGCCCCTCTAGTTCCCGCGGCAAAACGCACCGACTCGAGTACGAACGGGACGAACGCCGGGTGCAGCGGAAAATCGTTCCAGCGGCGATCCAGGTCCGATGTGAACAGGAGCACACGGCCGGCGCCTTCCTGCCGCTCGAGGAGGGCCGGCGTCGCGTCAGTGAACGTTGCCGCGACGTTCCAGCCTTCCGGCGACATCCTCCACGCACGGTCGAAGCGAACCTGGCCGAGATTGGCCGTCAAGGGTCCGAAAGGCCGGAAGATCGGGTGACGCAGGTCGGTCACCGCCAGCACTCGGGGCCGGGAGTCCGGCATCGCGGTCCCGTGCGGCGGCTGCGCGCCGAGGACGCCGGCCAGCAGGCTGGCGTCCAGCTCGGGCCCGGCCGCGAGCACCAGTCCTCCGCCGCTCCCGACGAAGCCAATCAGCGCTTCGCGGGCTCGCCGATCGAGGCCCCGCGTCGAGAGCAACGCGACGACGGCGTACTTGCGGATCTCCTGCGGCTCGAGCCTGCCCAGGGCCGCGCCGTCGATCACGGCAGGCTCGAACCCGTTCTCCTCTTCCGAAGAAGCATCGAGAACGCGTGCGAGGTAGAAGCCGGACGCGTTGGGCAATGCGCCGCCTCCGCCGGCGATAGCGCTGGCAACCACCAGCACGCGTGGCTTGAGGCGCGGGTCCAGCAGGACGACGCGACGGTTGTCCGCCACATAGCCCACGCTGTCGTCCACGGTGACGGTCAAGGCGCCCGACGATGGCGCGTGGTAATTGACCGGAACGTCAACGGTCGAGTCCGCCGGCACCTTGAGTGGCGTGGATGCGGCCGTCGCGCCACCGACTTCGAGGTGCATCTGGCCGGAGAACGGCGACGGGCCGCTGTTTCGGATCGATGCGACTACGGTTGACGGCTGCACGCGGACGCCGACGACCGCAACGTTGCCGGCAGGCGCACCGACGTCCCTGACGTCCAGCTTCAGGCCAGCCGGAAGGACGGCCTGGGACTCGTCTTCCCAGCCTGCGCGCTGGAGGTCGGTGATCACGACGACTTGCCCGGAGTCGCCATCGGCGACTTCGACCGCGCGAGCGATGACCGGCCCGTATCGTGTGGCGCCAAACCCGGCGGTGACCCGATCCAGCGCGTGGCGCGCATCTGCGGCACTTCCCGGCGGTGCAATCACGTCGGCACGTTCATCGAAGGCCACGAGCGCGACGCGCGCGGCGCCAGCGTTCTCCATGGCAGTGGCGGCCATCTGCCGCGCACGATCGAAAACGCCAGGCGCCCCCATGCTGAACGATCGGTCGATCGCGATGATCACGACAGGAGCGACCGGGGCCGCGCCGGCGCGGTACGGCCGGGCGAAGGCCGCGGCCAGCAGCAGCAACGCGACGACTCGGGCCAGGAGCAGGAGCAGGTCCCGCAGACGCCGCCGCTTCGATCGCTCGATAGGCGAACGGAGAAGCAGGTGTACTGCCGTGAAAGGCACTTCCGGCGCGACGTCCCGCCGCAGGAGGTGCAGCACGATCGGAATTGCGATCGCGACGCTGCCGGCTAGGAACGCGGGGAACAGGAACGACATGGAGTGCCGTCGCTCACTTGCGGCGGCTCCGCGCCGCGAGGTACGTGAGCAGCGCGAAATCGAGTGGCTGGGAGGTATCGACCTGCACGTAGTCGATGCCGTTGCCGCGAAGCTCCCGATCGTACCGGAGCGTCAGGCCCGCGAGCTGACGCAGGTAGGCGGCCCGGATTGATTGAGCGTCGGCGGTGATTTCCGTCGCGCTCTCGAGATCCTTGAATCGCGACGGCCCCTTGAAGGGAAACGTCAGCTCGTTCGGGTCGAGGACCTGAAAGACGATGACGTCGCAGCGTCGGGCCTTCAGATGACGCAGTCCGCTGATCACGGGTTCAGGATCGTGCAGCAGGTCGGAAATGAAGACGACGAGGCTGCGCTTCAGCACGGCCGTGGCCAGCTGCCGCAGCGGCCGCCCGAGATCGGATCGCTCGCCGGGCCGCAGCGCTTCGAGCGCCAGCAGCAGCGCATGAAGGTGGCCCGGCCGGGCGCCCGGAGGGAGCCGCGACACGATCCTGTGATCGAACGCCATCAGACCTGTCGCGTCCCGCTGTCGATTCATCAGGAACGCCAGTGACGCCGCGAGCACCGATGCGTACTCCATCTTGCTCATCGGCGCGCCGCCGCGATAGGCCATCGAGGCGCTGACGTCGAGCAGCAGATGGCAATCGAGGTTGGTCTCTTCTTCGAACTTCTTGACGTAGTGGCGGTCGCTGCGCGCGTAGACCTTCCAGTCGAGGCGCGAGAGATCGTCGCCCGGAAGGTACTGCCGGTACTCGGCGAACTCGACGCTGAAGCCCTTGAACGGGCTGCGGTGCAGACCCGCCAGAAATCCTTCGACCACCGTCCGCGCCTTCAGCTCCATCGTCCCGAGCCGCGCCAACACGGCTGGATCGAGAAACCTGAGATCCCGCGATTCCGAGGTCGAGGCCATCGTCACATGCCGCTGCGCGGCACCGGCACCGATTCGAGCAGACGCTCGACGATGTGATCGGGCGTGACGCGCTCGGACTCAGCGTAGAAGTTGGGGATGATGCGATGCCGGAGCACCGCCTGGGCTAGCGCCTGGATGTCGCCGACCGACACGTTGTAACGGCCGTGCAGCAGGGCGCGCGCCTTGCCAGCCAGGATCAGCGCTTGAGAGGCGCGGAGGCCCGCGCCCCACTTGACCCAGTCGCGCACGAACGCGTGATCGCTCTGGCGCCCCGGGCGCGAGGAGTCCACCAGGCGCACGGCGTAGCGTGCTATTTCTTCCGCCACCGCCACCTGCCGCACGAGCTGCTGGATCTCCACGATGTCTGCGCCCGACAGCACACGGGAGGGCTGCTCCATCGGAGCGCCCGTCGTACGGGTGACGACCCTGACTTCTTCGTCCTCGGGGAGGTAGGTCATCACGATGTTGAACATGAATCGATCGAGCTGGGCCTCGGGAAGTGGATAGGTGCCTTCGAGCTCGATCGGGTTCTGCGTGGCGAGAACGAAGAACGGCCGATCGAGAGGATACGTCCGGCCCGCGGCCGTGACGTGATACTCCTGCATGGCCTCCAGCAGGGCCGCCTGGGTCTTCGGTGGCGTGCGGTTGATCTCGTCCGCAAGAATCATCTGCGCGAAGATCGGTCCGGCGACGAAGCGCAACACGCGATGGCCCGCCTCTTCGTCGAGGACCTCCGTACCCGTGATGTCCGCCGGCATCAAGTCGGGAGTGAACTGGATGCGCTTGAAGGACAGGTCCAGAATCTGCGCGACGGTCTTGATGAGGAGTGTCTTGGCAAGACCCGGCACGCCTGTAATCAAACAGTGACCGCCGGTGAACAGCGCCATCAGGACCTGATCGATCACGTCGTCCTGGCCGACGATGACCTTCCGGATCTCCGCGAGGATTCGCGTGCGGCCCGCTGCGACGCGATCGGCGACCTCGGCGATGTCAGGTTCTGAAGTTGGGTTCATGAATGAGGTTCCAGCTGCGAGCTTCCGTCAAATTCCACTGTGATCGTCGGCGCGGGTCTCCGGACCCGCCGGAGGATCCAGAACGGGTTCAATGCGTCAGCGCATAGATGATCTCGTTGATCTGCATCCGGTAGGCCTGCGCCGTGTACTTCACATACCCTGGGAACTCGGACGCATTGGACCACTCCCAGCCGTCGCCCATGTCCGTGTTCCAGTTGATCAAGACCATCGCCCGCCCAGCATCATCCTCTATTCCACGGAGGTGGGCGGTGTAGCCCCCTTTTTCCCAGGTGCGGCCCTGCAGGAACGAGCCGAGTCCTGGCGTTTGCGGGAACGACGAGAAGTCGTAGAAGCAATGAAAGATCGGGTGCTCCGGCGGAAGATCGATGATCTTGCGATCGGGAAACACCCGCTTCAACTCGCGTTCGAGATTCAGCCACTCGATCGGACCGTGAAAATCGTCGAAAGTCAGCGTGCCGCCGCGCAGGAGGAACTCCCGAAGGATCGGCACCTCCGCTTCCTTGAGCCGAAGATTGCCCGGCTCGACGATGTAGATCCAGGGATAGTTCCAGAGGTTGGGATCCTCGATCGTGATGACGACGGGATCGTGGACCTGGATGGATGTGACAGTCTTCACGCGGCGGGAGAGATTCTGGTCCGCGGCGGGAAAGTCTATCGTCCAGGGCTCGTCGAAAATGTCATAGCGGCGTCCCGGAGGCAGCGTCCAGGCATCGTAGCGCACGCGCGCGAAGGTCCACTCGAGGCTGGCGAAACGCGGATCCGGAGGCTGGACGTTTTGCGCGGACGCGCCAGGAGAAAGAGCGCCGACCGCCGCCAGGATGGCGAACGTGCCACCGACGGCACAGGTGACAATCCCCCGAGCGACTGCGGTTGCGGTCGAAGCCGTTGGAACCGTCGAAAGCGTCGAAACCGTCGAAACAATGTTGCGCCGGAAGGCGCGTCCGATCATCGCCGGCCCTCGGCGTCTCCTTTGGCGTCCTTGGCGTCCTTCCCTTCTTTGCTTTCGACGGCCTTCAGCAGGATGTCCTGCGCGCGCTCGAAACTCGGAGCGATCTCGAGCGCCGCGAGCGCTTCCTTCTTCGCCTCCGCAGATTTGCCGCCGAGCAGGTAGGCGTCGGCCAGATCGCAGTGCGCGGTCGCTTTGTCTGCCGCCCCCGTCGCGAGCGCGGACCTGAACTCGCGCGTGGCGGACGCAGCGTCCTTGCGCTTCAGCGCGATCTTGCCGAGGCCCGAATGCGCCTGTGGATCGAAGGGATCGAGCGACACGACGCGCTCATGACCGAGAGCCGCCGCCGCCTCGTCTCCGGCTTTCTCGCCAAGCTGCGCGAGCCGCCGTGCGGGGTCGACGGCCGTGTGATCGTGAGCCAGCAGCGCGCGATACTCGGCAATCGCCCGCGTTGAATCGCCGAGTTTCTCGGCAAGTCGCGCCATGACGGCGTGAGGACTCTGTTCGCCGATTGCGACCGGAATGAGCGCGGACGCCTTCTCGAGTGGCTCGTACGCCGCCTTGTCGCCTTGTTCCGCGAGCGCCAGCCCGAAGGCCATCTGGGCGCGGTAGCTGCCGGGTTTCGCTCCCGCCGCCACGCGCAGCGCGGCTGCGTCCTCTCCGCCAGCGGATTGGGGCTGGTCGTGCAGCGCCGCGCGAATCGAGGAGAAGCGCGCGTCGAGCGCCTTGTCGAACGATCGCCTGCAGGTCGTCGATCGTGACCCCAAGCCCCTTCTGGATGGCGGCATCCCCTTCGCCACCTGCTCCATACGTCAGGAGGAGCTGCCGCAGCGCGGCCTCGCCACGCGTCGCGACAATGTGATCGACGAGCAGAGAGGCCTCGAAGTACGCGAGCGCGATCGTGTCGGGCTTGGTGAACCCTGAATTCAGATCCTTGAGCTTGAGCACCTTCCCCTGCTCCATCGCCATCGCGAAGGGAACCTCCATGTCGCGGCCCCACTCGGGCCGCGCGCGTCCCTCTTCGTAGACCGAGATGCCTTCCGTCAGCCAGCGTGGCACGCGCTGGTTGGACATCTGCAGGGTGATGACGTGCGCGAGCTCGTGCCACAGTGTCGCCTGCCACGAGAAGGTGCCGGGCTGGCGCGCGTGCGGCGAGTCGATGCTGACCACGCGGCCGAAGCACGCGCCCAGCGCACCAATGAGACCGGGGAGCCCGAGGTTGCGCACGGCAAAGTCGTCGTGGACGGGAAACACTTCGATCAGAATGGGTCCTTTTGGGGTGAACTGATACTTCGCCGACAAGGTCTTGAGCGCGTCGTGCGCGAGGGGAATCGCATATTCCTTCAGGACCGCCGTCTCGTCCGGCTGGAACTTGAAGGTCAGGTCCGCATCCTGAACCACGTCGAACTTCTCGAGCTTGTCGAGCAGGTTCAGGAGGTTCAGCGTCACCCTGTCGAAGCCGTTGGCCTGGAAGGCCCGGTCGAGCGCCTTGCGGGCATCCGGCTCGTCGCCTGTGCGCATCAGCTGCAGGCCGAGGTCCGCGAAGGCGCGCGAGTTGCTCGCGTCAAGGGCCACGGCTTCCCGCGACAGCGCTACCGCCTCGTCGAACCGGTAGTTCCGCGCAGCCAGATCGGCTGCCACGCGGTAAACCTCGCCGAACGCCGGGTTGATGGCAAGGACCCGCCGCGCTTCGGTGTCGAACGCCTGCCGGCCCGTGCGCACGTACGCGATCGCCGCCAGCAGCGACAGGGCATCGAGATCCGACTCGTTGCTCTTGAGGGCCTCGTCGATCCGCTCCCGGGCAGCATCGAAGCGGGCGTTGTCCAGATCGAGCTGTGCCAGGGTCAAATGCGCGTCGACGAGGGTCGGGTCGATCTCCAGCGCCTTGTTCGCGGCCTCTGCGGCAGCCGTTGGATTCTCGTCCGCAAGCGTGCGTGCGATGCCTGCGTGCGCAGGCGCCCATTCGGCATCCGCCTGCAGTGCAGTCTTGAAAGCGTTCAGAGCATCGGCTGGCAGAAAGATGTCGAGAAGCTGATTCCCCCAGGCGGTGGCAACCGCCGCATCGGGTCCACTCTTCAAGGCGGCGCGATAGAGCGCGTCCGCATCGTGCGGCTTGTTCAGCGCGTGCGCGGCGCGCCCGGAGCGCAGCAACGACTCGGTATCAGACGCGCTGCTTCCCTGTCGGAAGACGCCATTCAACAGCCGCGACGCCTGATCGAGGTGACCGAGCCGCTGATGCAGCAAGCCAAGTTCGAGCGCCGCATCGCTCTGCGGATTGGCCGCCGCCGCCGGCTCGAGAATCTTCACGGCCTCGTCGTACGCGCCGCGCGCGATCGCGAGCCGTCCCAGGACCGCCACCGCAGCCGGATCGTTCGCCGGACGCGCCTTGGCGAGGGCTTCCGCTTCCGTCGCATGGCCGTGCGCGATCGCGCGACGCGCCGCACGCGGAAACGGCTCGTTGGCCGGCGCGTTCTGCGCGCCGTTGACCGACGAGCTCTGCATCACCGCGGTCAGCGACACGGCCAGGAGCGCGAGACGTCGCACGAAAAACACGAGCGGCTTGTGCGCGGATGAGTGCGTCATGGACCTGAGGGCGATTATAGAAGCTAACTGCTGCCAGCTGCCAGCTCTCAGCTTTCAGTTCAGACCTTCGAGCTGGGGGACGAGCGGTGTCACAACTTCAAAAGCACCCATCTGAGGAGTCGCCGAGATGCCGAAGGACGTTGCAAGAGTGCGGAACCGAGCTGAGAGCTGAAAGCTAAGAGCTGAGGGCTACCCTAGTAAACCCCCCTCCACGTGTAGAACAGGGCGGCGAGTAGTCCCTGCACTACGGCGAACCCGACAGTGGCCGCGGTCGCGAGGCGCGGCGACATCGACATCCCGCACGCCAGGAACACAGGGAACAGCGTCGAGGTCAAGCGGCCCATCGAGAGCAGTCCGCCGGCCGCGAGCGGCACCAGAACATTGACGAGGACGAACATCGTCCATGCCGGGCTGAGTCGCCAGATCGCGCGGACCGGCAGCAGCGCCAGCAGCAGCCCCAGGCCGTTGAGGAGGTCGTAGGGATGGTCAGAGGCGAAACCGAGCAGGCCATCGGAACCGAGACCGGTGAGGCCGGCGAGCGGCGTCTCACCGCCGAGAACGCGGCCCCAGGCCGCATGCGTCTTCGACCATGCGAACCAGATGCCCGTCATCTGATAGAGATACGCCGTGAAGATGAGCATGCCGATGCCCGGCATCGCCGCCACGGTAAGCCGGCGCCACAGGCCGCCTTCGATGGTCCCGTTGCCGGGAGCGTCGCGCATGCCGAGCGCCAGCAATCCGAGCGGAATGCTGAGAAAGCAGCCGTTCGGCCGGGTCAGGCCTGCGAGAAGTCCCCACCCGCCGGCTGCCAAGTGCTCCCCGCGCCGGAAGTGAAACCAGGCAGCGAGCGCGGTGAGCAGGAACAGCGACTCGGTGTAGGCGGCGCTGAAGAACAAGGCAAACGGATACGCCGACAGCAACAGCAGCGCGGCGCGCGCGCGCGACTCCTCCATCATTTCGCGAGCGAGCTTCCCGAAGTACCGGGCCGCCCAGAAGAAAGCGAAGAGCGAGATCGACAGCCCGCACCACGTCAGGCGCGCGATTTGATGCTCCGGCGGCACACCCGCCCGAAACGCGCCTGTCGCGACACCGAGGCTTCGGATCAGGAGCGGATAGGCAGGAAAGAAGGCGAGATTCTGCTGCGGATCGAAGCTCCGCTGCCATTCGTACCCGTGCACCGCCAGCCCGGCGTACCACTGCGCGTCCCACCGCGCCGGCAGCCCCCGCAGCGGCTCCCGGGCGACCAGCAGCGCATCCTTCGCTGCAGGCGCAACGCCAATCGTGGCCGTCGCAAGCAGACCAACGAATAGAACCGTCGGGCGCGTCAGCCAGAACGCGAGCAGCGCGTCCGCGAACGCCGGCCGCCGCTGCAAGTCACCGCGCCATTGTCGAACGCTGGCCAGCAGCGTCGGGCGCGGCAGGGCCGCGTGTCGAACGGCTGCAAGCGCCGCCGCGGCGAATGCCGCGTGCATCCAGCCGATCGAGATCACGCCGCCTCTACCGATATCGAAGACGTCGCGGTAGGGCCCGGTGCAGACGAGGATCAGCCCGAGCGCTGCGAAGACTGCAGTCGCGACGTCCATCGCCGATGCGACCCGACCCGGGCCCTCCGGCGAACTGGTCATCGCACCATCTCGTAGAGCCTGACGCGCTGCCCCTGCCAGCGTCCCTCGGCTATTTTTCGGAAGTCAGTCATCCCGTCGATGCGGTCGAGCAATGCGTCGCAGCCGCCACGATAGAGCGCGCAGTTGACCGTCACGTGTGTCACGCCCCGCATCCTGAGCGTCGCCAGCGCTGCCGGACCTGGAAAGTCGGCGACCCCAAGCTGGAACGCTTCGTAGCTCTTGGGCATGAAGCCGCTGTAGCCGTTGATCATCGGCGCCCAGTGCCAGAGCGCGAAGTACATGTACTGGGTGTTGAAAACGTAGTCGTTCGCGACGGGAAACTCCGCGAGCACGACATCGCGCGCTCCCGACAGGGCGCCGTAGACAGGCGGTGGATCCGACCAGACGGGACGGAGCGGGAGAACGGGCCAGACGTTGACGACGCTCGCGATCACGGCGGCACCAAAAGCCAGCGAGGCGGTCCGTGTCTGGCGCACCGATGCGAGCAGCCGGCGAACGCCGAATCCAGCCAGCACGGCCAGGCTCAAAGCAAACAGAACGCTGAACCGCGCGGGCACGCGCAGCCCTCGGATTGGCGAAAACCAGCTGTAGAGATAGGGATAGGTCAGGCCGTTGAACCCGAGGGAGCCGTCGAACGCCACCAGCAGGCCCGCGATGTATGCCAGGCGCACCGCGCCGAGCGGCGGCGCGAGACCGGCCGCAGCCAGGCCGATCGGAACGACGCCTGGGAAGAGCGCCCGCTCTGGCTGACGCCCGGGCAGCATCCGCGTGCCGTACAGCGCGCTCCGAAAATGGGCTCTCAGGTAGTCGGACGGCGTGGCACTGAAGATCATCACTTCGTCCCGGCCGCGCTCTCCTTTGGTCCTGGTTGCCTCCGAGTAAGGCCGGATGAGCGGGACGGCGAGCAGCACCGCGATCACGGCCGCGATCGCCGCAGGCGCGATTAGCTGTCGAACAGGGGGCCGCCGCGTCAGGACGAGCGTCCCGACGACAGCGACGCCGTAGATTGTGAAGAACACGCCGTAGTACATCGAGGAATAGAGCTGCGCGGCCACACACAGCGCAGCGCCGATCGCATAGCGCAGCCGCCTGGTCTCGAGAAACCGATGGAGCGCGAGAAGCGCGAGCGGCATCCACTGCATCATCTGCAGCTCGAGGTGGCTGTAGTGCTCGAAGTGATACGGGTAGAAACCGAAGACGATCCCCGACACGAACCCGGCTCGCCACGATCCGGTGAGCCGCTCCACCAGCAGCGCCGCCGCAATCCCCGAGAGCACGAACCCGGACATCAACACCAGGTTGTACGTGGTCACCGGATGCAGACCAGCGGCGAGCAGTGGCGCAGCGCTCAGGCCGGGCAGCAGCATCGAGTCCGAATACGTGAGGGTCAACGGCTCCGGATAGAAGATGTTCGCGTCGAAGAGGCCGCGCGGATCCCCGCGAAGCTGCTGGAGCACCCATCCGGCGCGCCACATCGAAAGAAATGGATCGCCGAAGTCCGGCACCGAATCCATGTGCCGGACCTGCGGAAAGAGCAACACAGCACAGACGACACCCAGGCCTCCGGCTGTCGCCAGGCTCCTCCGCCACGTGATCCGCCCCGTGACGTCGTCTGCCGCCGGGTCGTACAGCCGATCGACACGACGGCGCCAGTCAGCCCGAGTGCTCGCGAGGAACGGGACGCGCGGCGCAAGCGCCAGACGCACCACTGCCAGAACCAGCGCGATGACTCCGGGACGCACAGCGTTCCTCGCCGACAGGCGGATGCCAGCGAGGACGACGTAGGAACCGCCGGTGAAGGCGATGTAGAGCGAGAGGCTCGCAAGAACCAGGACGAGCCAGTCCAGCACGAGCGGAAGCCGGACTCTCGGTCGGTTGTCGAGAGACACGTGAGCGGATTCTATCCTCTCCGGACGCCGAGCGCCCGTTCCTCGACGCGGATTCGAAGCAGCATGAGCGCCGCGAAGAAGGTCAGCGCGAGCGGACCCGTGACCGGCGCCTGGGCCATCAGTGCGATGCCCGCAAGCTCGCCCAACACCGCAACGTAGTTTGGGTGACGGAGAAAACGATAGGGACCGCTCACCGTTCGTCGAGAGGACGGCGGCACGAGGACGCGAAATGTCCAGCGAGGTCCGAGCGTCGCGATTGCCCAGTACTTGAGCGCCTTGGCGAGCGCGAACACGGCGCCGCCGCCGATCACGAACGCGGACAGTTCGCTGCCCCGAACAAGACCCTCGACGATCGGAGCGAGGAAGCACAGCGGATACGCAATCTGCATGACGGCGTAGACATCACCGTCCGGCTCGATGGCGCTCGCCGCCCTTAGCGCCCGCTCGTGACGCTTCGACCGTTGCGCCTCGAACACCATCGGGACGAATGCGATCGCGAGCAGGACGATGGGGAGCATCAGGCGGCGCGCAGGTCGCCCGCGTACCGGATCGTGTGGTGGAGCCAGAGCGGCGCCCATCTCGCGCCGATCGCGGCCATACGCACCGCGCGCGGCGAGCCGACCAGCGATCGAAGCGCGCGGTTGAACCGCCACTTGTTGGCGAACTCCTGGCGGCGGGCGGATGCGAGCCGGACGTGTGCATCGGCGCCGCCGTGCTCCAGCGCTCGAAGGGCTTCGAGCGCAGCGAGCTCCCCGCCGCGCAGCGCAAACCGCAGGCCGTCACCCGTCATGGGATCGATGAAGCCGGCGGCATCCCCGGCCAGGAGCAGGCCGGGCAAGCCGCAGGCCGAGGACTCGACCGCGAGCGGCCCGAGACATTGCGGCCGTGTGACTCGTTGCGCATGGGCGAAGCGGCCGCTGAGTACCGGATCCGTGCGCAGCCTTTGATCCAGCAGCAGGTCCGGTCGCGCGAGGGCCCGCACATCTGCGGAGACGACACAGGCGTTCGCCAGTCGATCCGGGAGCGGCGCGACCCCGATGTAGGAGTCAGGTCGCACGTGCATCTCGCCGAACTCCGACATGCCCTCCACTTGCTCGAAATACGCACCGACCGCCCACCGCCGCGGGCGCGGCGCGTGGCGGGCAAGACCCAGCGAGCGCGCGAGCCTCGAATGCGCGCCGTCGGCGGCAATCGTGAGCGGTGCATCCAGCCGGAGCGCCAGGCCGTCGCGGCCGGCAACCCGCACGCCAACCACTCGGGTACCGTCATGGACCGGACCTCGAACGAGGACGCCTTCGTCGATCTCGACGCCTGCGGCCGAAACTACGCCCAGGAGCGCGGAGTCGAGTACCGAGCGCCGAAGCGCCCGCCCGAAGACACGGTTGCCATAGCGGCCGACCACCCGGATGCCGGTCTCGCCGGTGACGATCATGCCGGCCACAGGCACTCCGCCGTCCGCCACCGCGCCGATCCCCAGCCTCCTGAGAATGCCGAGCGCGCCCGGGTTGAGCGTATCGCCACAGAGCTTCTCACGGGGAAACCGTGCCCGATCGATCAAGCGCACCCGCGCGCCCGCCCGCGCGAGCACCAGCGCCGCAATCGCCCCCGCGGGACCCGCGCCACAGATCAGAACGTCCGTCATCGTGCTCCCGCCAGAACCCGTCGAACCCCTGGAACCCCTTCGAACCTCTGGAACTCCGGAACCTCTGGAACCTCTGGAACCCCTAGCTTCCCCCCTCCCCACCACGACCGCGCTGTTCTTCGATCCGAACCCGAGGCAGTTGCACAATGCCGCCTCGACTGTCGCATGGCGACCGCAGTTCGGGATGACGTCCAGGTCGCAGTCCGGATCGGACTTCTCCTGATTGATCGTGGGCGGGAGGAAGCCTTCACGTAATGCGAGCGCTGCGGTCACAATCCCGGCGGCACCGCTGGCGCCCTGAGGGTGACCGATCATCGACTTCGTGGCGGACCCCGGCACGCGGTCCGCGCGACTCCCGAACAACTGGCGTACACAGCGTGACTCGACCGCGTCGTTGAGCTGCGTGGACGTGCCGTGAAAGTTGACGTAGCCGATTTCGTCGAGCGCGTGTCCGGACCGCTCGACGGCGAGCGCCATCGCCCGGACGATCTGCGCGCCGTCCGGATCCATCTGGACCCGGTGGTACGCATCGCACGTCGATCCGTACCCATCGATCGTCGCGTAGACCCTCGCGCCACGGGCGCGCGCGCGGTCCTCGCGCTCGAGGACCATCATCCACGCGCCTTCCCCGAGGACGAAGCCGTCCCTGCCGGCGTCGAACGGACGCGAGGCGACCGCCGGCTGGTCGTTGTAGTGCGTCGACACCGCGCGCATCCTCGAGAAGCCGAAGATCATGCCGGGTGTCACACAGGCATCGGAGCCGCCGCTGATCAGGATGTCCGCTTCGCCCGATCGGATCAGCGACGCCGCATACGAGATCGCGTCGGTGGAGCTCGTGCACCCAGTCGAGATCACGTGGCTGATGCCATGCAATTCGAGCGCGATCGAGATCTCACTCGAGATCATCCCGACGATCGAGACGGGAATGGCGTACGGAGTCACGCGCTTCCAGCCATGCGGATCGGCACTGAAGAATTCGGAGTACTGATGCTCCGCGACGTCGATCCCGCCGGCGCCTGAACCAACCAGCACACCGGCGCCCGGCTCGCCGAGTCGCAAGCCGGCATCCTGCCAGGCTTCGCTCGCGGCAATCACGGCAATGAGCGAGGCTTTGGAGTATCTCCGGGGATCCTGTCGATGGTTGCGCTCCGCGCGCGCCTGCGGCGCGCGATCCGTGATCACGACCGCCTCGTCTATGGAGACCGGTGGAACGGGCGCCGCAACGGTGCACGGGAATGGAGAGGCGTCGAAATCGACGATCGTGCGAGTAGCGCTGCACCCACGGCTGACGTGGCGCCAGAACTGGTCGCGCCCGACGCCATATGGAGACACGACACCGATGCCGGATATAGCCACGCGAGGCGAGGCGATCGGCGTCATCTCCCTATAATATGCTGCGAGTTTCATGCCGACCGCCGGTACCTCTCGGCTGACTCGCTCGGCGCGCATTGCCTGGACCGGCGCCACGGTGTTCCTCTTCTCTCTCCTCTGGTCCATTTACGAATACCTGATCGGCTTCGACACACGCACGGCGAACCATACACCGGCAGTGGCGGTTACCTTCGATGTCCTGCTGTTTTCACTTTTCGCGCTTCACCACAGCTTACTGGCGCGGTCCGGCGCGAAGCGGCTGGTCGTGCGGTGGGTGCCCGCGGAGCTGGAGCGATCGGTCTACACCTGGGCGGCCAGCCTGCTCTTCATCCTCGTGTGTAGCGTCTGGCGGGCGGTTCCCGGGACGCTGTATGTGCTGCACGGTTTCTGGCGCGCGCTCGGGTACGTCGTGCAGCTCGCCGGCCTTGTCCTGACGATCCGAAGCTCCGCCGCGCTGGACGTTCTCGATCTGGCTGGCGTGCGGCAGGTGCAGCGCGCCAGCCTGGGAACACCACCCCGTCACGTCGGCCTCGAGACCACAGGACTCTACGGCTTCGTCCGGCACCCCCTCTACTTCGCCTGGGCCCTGATGGTCTTCGCGGCCCCGGACATGACCGCCACACGGGCGACGTTCGCGATCGTCACCACGCTGTATCTGGCGATCGCGATCCCGTGGGAGGAGCGCAGCCTCGTGCAGATTTTCGGGCGGGACTACGAGGCCTACTGCCGGCAGGTACGCTGGCCGGATGTTCGCCTGGGGCTGCATGCCTCGGGTAACAGGACTGGGACCGTCTGGCGGTTTTTCGGAATTCACCTGGGTCCAGCATGAATTCAGTAAAGCTCTCAGCTCTCAGCTGACAGCTCTCGGCTACTACGCTTGCCCCGCAGCAGACGCTTGGCGCCGTTTTTTTCGATTACACTGCGATCGAGAATGCCTGACACGCCTCAGCTGCCTTCCGACCTTCCCGTGGTGCCGATCCGTGGCGCGGTGGTGCTGCCATTGACGATTGCGCCGCTCGGCGTCAGTCGCCCGATGTCGGTCGAAGCCATCAACCGTGCGCTCGCCGGCGATCGGATGGTGCTGTTGCTGCTCCAGCGCACCGAGGCCGACGATCCGAGCCCCGACGATCTGCACATGGTTGGCACGGTCGCAATCGTGCGCCAGATGGCGATGGCACAGAACGGCATGCGAGTGCTCGTCGAGGGCATCGCTCGCGTGAGCGCCGAGCAACTGAAGACCGAAGGCGGCCTGATGCAGGCGCACATCAGGCCGATGCCCGAATCGGCCGAGCGCTCGATCGAAATCGATGCGCACGTCCGCCGGCTCCAGGAACTGGTCGACCGCGCTCTGTCGCTGGCCACTGGCCTCTCTCCCGATATCAAGGCGCTCGTGTCGAGTCTCGACGATCCGCTCCGGCTCGCCTACCTGCTGGCCAGCCTGATCGACATGAAAGCCGAGGACAAACAGAAACTGCTCGAGGAAAACAGCGTCCTCGTCAAGCTGACGGCGGTCTCGATGGCGCTGTCGCGCGAGATCGAAGTCCTCGAGCTGAAGGGCAAGATCGAGTCCCGCGCCGAGAAGGAGATGAGCGATGCGCAGCGGCAGTACCTGCTGCGGCAGCAGATGAAAGCCATCCAGACCGAGCTTGGTGAGGGCGGCGACAGCGAGAGCCAGGAGTTGCGGGCGCGCGTCACGGAGGCCCATCTGCCGGAGCGGATCGAAGCGGTGGCGCTCCGCGAAGTCGACCGCCTGGAGAGGATGACGCCGGCGTCTCCGGAATACCAGATGATCCGCACCTACCTGGACTGGCTGCTGGATGTCCCATGGGAGAAGGCCGGGGAGGATCGCCTCGATCCCGTCGAAGCGCGGCGCGTCCTCGACCAGGATCACTACGATCTCGACAAGGTCAAAGAACGCATCGTCGAATACCTTGCCGTGCAGAAGCTGCGGCAGCGTCGGACCGAGGAGTCCGGCGGTGAATCGGCCTCTCGCACGGCCGCGTCGGGAGCGGCTGCGGCGACGGCAACGGCGCCAAGCACCACCAGAGCCTCGAGCGCCATTGGCATGAAAGGGCCGATCCTGTGCTTCGTCGGCCCGCCGGGCGTCGGGAAGACCTCGCTCGGGCAGTCGATCGCGCGGTCGATGAACCGGAAGTTCGTACGGATCTCGCTGGGCGGAGTGCGGGACGAAGCGGAGATCCGCGGGCACCGGCGCACGTACATCGGCTCCCTGCCGGGACGCATCGTACAGGCGCTGAAGACCGCCGGGGTATCGAATCCGGTATTGATGCTCGACGAGATCGACAAGATCTCTGTCGGCGTACAGGGCGATCCTGCGGCCGCGCTCCTCGAGGTGCTGGACCCTGCGCAGAACCACTCGTTCCGCGACAACTACATGGAGATCACTCTCGATCTCTCGCGGGTGCTTTTCATCGCGACAGCGAATCAGCTCGGCACGATTCACCCGGCGCTCCTCGATCGGATGGAAATCATCACGCTGAGCGGCTACACGGACGAGGAGAAGGTTCACATCGCGCGGATGTATCTCGTGCCGCGTCAGCTCGAAGAACACGGCCTCACGGCCGACCAGATCGAGATCACGGACGGGGCGCTCATGCGCGCAATCGGGGAGTACACGCGCGAGGCGGGCGTTCGCAGCCTGGAGCGCCAGATCGGAACCATCGCACGAAAGGTCGCGGCGCGGGTCGCGACCGGTTCGATTCAGCGCGCGCGGGTGGACAGACCCGACGTCGTCGAGTACCTCGGGCCGCCGCGCATCCGTTCGGAGAACGAATTCCGCACGTCGCGGCCAGGAGTCGCGACCGGCGTCGCGTGGACGGAGACCGGGGGCGACGTCCTCTACATCGAAGCCGCGCTGCTTCCGGGCGGCGGCGGGCAGATCACGCTCACGGGTCAGCTCGGCGCGGTGATGCAGGAATCGGCCCGTGCGGCGCTGTCCCACATCCGGCAGAACGCCAACTCGCTCGGCATCCCCGCGGAGTTTCTGAGCAAACAGGATCTGCACATTCACGTCCCCGCCGGCGCGATCCCGAAAGACGGTCCATCGGCCGGTGTGACGATGGCTACGGCGATCGTGTCGGCAGCCCGCGGAGTTCCCGTGCGGTCGGACGTGGCCATGACCGGAGAAATCACGCTCTCCGGGCTCGTGCTGCCCGTCGGCGGTATCCGGGAGAAGGCAATGGCCGCCCGGCGGCACGGCATCAAAACCTTCGTCCTTCCGCAGATGAACGAGCCGGACCTCGCCGAGCTCCCGCCAGAGGTGCGCAGCGAGATGACGTTCGTTCCGGCCCATACGCTCGAGGACGTGCTCCGGGTGGCGCTGCCGGCCTCGGCGTGAGGAACCCGTGAGCGCAGTCTGCTTCTACATTTCCGGCCACGGGCTCGGTCATGCGTCCCGGCAGATCGAGATCATCAACGCGCTCGGCGCGATCAGCCCCTCGACGCACCTCCTGATCCGGACATCGGCTCCTCGTTGGCTCTTCGATCGAACGCTGCGGGTGCCGGCTGAGCTCGTCGCCGGCGACTGCGACACCGGCGTCGTCCAGCGGGACAGCCTGCACCTCGACGCGGACGAAACCATCCGGCGCGCGGCGGAGTTCCACCAGTCGGTGCGCGACCGGGGGCTGCTCGAAGCGGCGTTTCTTCGCCAGCACGGTGTGAGGCTGGTCATCGCGGACGCCCCACCGCTTGCCTGTGCGGCGGCTTCAGTCGCCGGCGTGAAATCGGTCGTGGTCTCGAACTTCACGTGGGACTGGATCTACCAGGCCTACAGGCCGGAAATCGAACAGGCGGCGTGGCTTCCCGGTGCGCTGCGCGAGGCCTACCAACTGGCGACGGCTGCATGGCGCCTGCCGATGCACGGCGGATTCGAGAGCATCGCTCGCGTGATCGACGTGCCCTTCGTAGCGCGCCACGCGCGGCATCGGCGGGCCGACGTTCGCGAGATGTGCCGTCTCCCGCACGACAGGCGCGTGGCGCTGGTGTCGTTCGGCGGCTACGGGGCGAACGACATCGACCTCGCCAGACTCGACTGCCTGGACCA
The DNA here is from genome assembly GCA_963730995.1 of uncultured Acidobacteriota bacterium. Taxonomy (GTDB): domain Bacteria; phylum Acidobacteriota; class Vicinamibacteria; order Vicinamibacterales; family 2-12-FULL-66-21; genus CAVSUB01. The sequence continues at coordinate 137,836 of CAVSUB010000001.1, forward strand.
CTACCTCGTGGTGCTGACGCATGACGGGACGTTCGAGTCACGCGTACCGCGGGGAGTTGCACTCCTCGCCGAACCGGACCTCTACGAGGCGGGCCTGCGATACGAGGATCTCGGTCGCTGCCGTCGATGTCGTGATGACCAAGCCGGGCTACGGAATCATCTCCGAATGCGTCGCCAACGGTACGGCCATCCTCTACACGTCGCGCGGGCGGTTCGCGGAGTACGAGGTACTCGTGCGGGAGATGCCACGCTACCTCCGGTGTGGATTCATCGATCAGCAGGATCTGTTCGCCGGACGCTGGGTGTCCGCGCTTGACCGAGTCCTGTCAGCGCCCGCGCCTCCCGAGCGCCCGCCGACGGACGGGGCAGACATGATTGCGGCGATGATTGTGAATCTGCGGTAGCTGATAAGTACTGACCCGTTGCTCGGGCATAATTGGCCCTGTGAGCAGGCCCGCCCCCAACACCCTCTCGCGACGCGCCCTCCTGCGAGCCGCGGTCACGATCCCGCTCTGGAAAAGTCCGTACGTCGCTGCGCCTCGGCCGAACGACATCCACATTGTCGATGTTCAGCATCGGTTCGAGGAGTTCCAGTATCGGGCGCCGTATCAGTTCGGCGGACGATCCGTCGATCGCGTCACGATCCTGAACGTCGATTGCCGGGTCCGGACCGGTTCCGGACGCGAGGCGTGGGGATTCGGGTCGATGACGCTCGGGAACGCGTGGGCCTTCCCCGCAGCCGACCAGGACACGGGGCTCGGCGCGATGCGCGCGCTCGCCGATTCATGCGCTTCGGTGACCGCAGCGTGCGACGAGCAGGGACATCCGGTCGACTTGTTCCGCACTCTCGAACCGTCCTATCTCCGCGCAGCCACCGATCTCTCGCGAACCCGGGGACTGGCAGTACCGATCCCGAAGTTGTGCACGCTGGTCGTGGCCAGCGCGTTCGACGCCGCTCTCCACGACGCGTACGGAAAAGCGTTCGGGAGGAGCTGCTACGAAACGTATGGCTCCGCATTCATGAGCCGCGACCTGTCGCACGATCTCGGACCGGCGTTCAAAGGTGAATATCTCGACCGCTACGTGCCCTCCAAGCCGCGCGCCAGCACGCTTGTTTTCCATTCGGTCGGCGCGAGCGATCCCCTCGACTCGTCGGACGTCCGCACGCGCATCGAAGACGGGCTCCCGAACACGCTGGAGGAATGGATCCCGCATGACGGACTGGTGCGGTTCAAGATCAAACTGAACGGAGGCAATCTCGATGCGGATTTCGAGCGCGTCGTCCGCATCGATCGCATCGTCTCGCGGGTACAGTCCGCTCGTCGCGTCCCGGATTGGAAGTACTCGCTCGATTTCAACGAGGGCTGCCCGAACGTCGCGTATCTGCTGGAATTCCTCCGAAGAGTCCGCGAGGCCACGCCGCAGGGATTCGATCGAATCCTCTACATCGAGCAACCGACCGCACGCGATCTGCAGAAAGATCGCGCGAACGTGATGCACGAAGCGGCGCGGCTCCGGCCGGTGGTGATCGACGAGTCCCTGACCGATCTCGAGACGCTCCTGCTGGCGCGCGAGATGGGCTACACCGGGGTCGCGCTCAAGGCCTGCAAGGGGCAGAGCCAGGCAATGCTCATGGCGGCTGCCGCGCAGAAGTTCGGCATGTTCCTGTGCGTGCAGGACCTCACCTGCCCAGGTGCATCGCTGATTCATTCGGCAGGCATCGCCGCGCGCGTCCCCGGCAACGCCGGCATCGAGGCCAATGCCCGGCAGTTCGTTCCGATCGCGAACAAGCCGTGGGAGGCGCGGTTCCCCGGTCTGTTCACGATCCGCGACGGCGCCATGAACACGGGACAGCTGACCGGATCGGGGCTGGGCGCGGTGCCGCCTCGCGCGGTCACAGGGTGACAGGTAGGGCGCAGTGAGCGGCGACAGGTAGGGCGCGGGCTTCAGCCCGCGCCACGACAGCCCTCAAAGGCCGCGCGGGCACAACGCCAATGGGACCCAACGCATGTATCAGGATATCCGCGTCGCCTGGCGCTTCCTCCTGAAGCGCCGCACCGCGACCGCCGTCGCGGTGCTGACGCTCGGCGTGGCCGTGGCTGTGTGCACGATCGCATTCGGCCTCGTCGATCAGGCGTTCTGGCGGCCGCTCGCGTTCGACCGTCAAGAGGCGCTGGTCACCGTCTACAACAGCCGCCCGGCGGCGCCTGGATTCCAGGTGTTGTCGTACCCCGACTACTCGGCGCTGCGCGATCGTCTTCGGGACGGCCTCGATCTGGCGGCTTTCGTCCGCATCGAACAGACGCTCGGCGGCCCGGCGAGCGATCGTCGCGACGACGCGCCGGTCAGGGCCCGCGGCGAGCTCGTGTCGGACAACTACTTCGACGTGCTCGCCGCAAAGCCATTCGCAGGCGAGCTCCTCAAAACCGGTGACGCCCGTACGTCCACTGCACCGGTGGTCATTCTCAGCCACGATCTCTGGCGCAGACGATTCGCCTCCGATCCCACTGTTGTCGGCAGGCCGATTCGGTTGGGACGCGACACATACACCGTCCTGGGCATCGCTGCACCCGGGTTCCACGGTCCCGCCTACCAAACGGACGTCTGGGTGCCGCTTGCCATGTCGACCTCGATCCTTGGCGGCGACTACCTCCCGCGCGCCGACGTACCGCTGTTGCAGACCGTCGCCCGGCTTCGCGACGACGTCACGGCCGCGCAGATCGACGCACGTGTGCGAACTCTCACCACGTATGCCTCCGGCGACGGATGGCAGGTCACCACTTTCCCGGCGGACTATCTCAAGTTCTGGCCTGCGTACCGCGCGGCCATTGCACGCTTCCTTGGCGTGTTCGTGCTGCTGGCGATCTGCGTCCTGCTCATCGCAACCGCCAATCTTGCGGCACTCCTCATTGCGCGTGCAGACGAGCGCCGGCGCGAGCTCGCCGTCCGTCAGGCGTTGGGCGCGTCCCGGGTACAGCTCTTTCGGCGCCTCTCTGCCGAGAGCCTGATCCTGGCGATCGCCGGCGGCGTTCTCGGCTTCTCGATCGCGTTCTGGGCAGCCTCGTTCATCGAGCGCGTCCCGTTACCCGTGCCGGCGCCACTCACAGTTTCGATTGATGCCCGGCTCGGCGGCATCGCGGCAGGTCTCTCACTGATCGCTTCCTTGCTGTTCACTTCCCTGTCCTCGATCAACGGACTTCGATCGAGCCTGCGCCAGGTGCTTGCCGTGTCTGCCGGAACGTCGGCCGGAAGCGTCCGCACCCAGCGAGCGCTCGTGGTCGTCCAGGTGGCGCTCAGCTGCAGCCTGCTGATCCTCGGCGGCCTCCTGTCGAAGAGCGCCGTGAAGGTCGCGAAGGTCGACATCGGCTTCGAACCGGCCGCAGGCGTGATCGGCACAGTGCAACTGGACGATCAGGGCTATTCGGCGGCGACCGGCACCGCTTTCTACGACAGGCTTCAAAATGCCCTCATCACTAATCCCGAGACCGAAGCTGCCACTCTCGGATGGCACCTGCCGCTGGCGCCCATCCGCGTAACCTCCACGTTCTCGCTGCCAAGTGGCTCCCCGGCGATCCAGGCACGCTACGACGTCGTCTCGGCCGGCTACTTCAAGACGCTGCGGATCGCGATGCGCGGCGGCCGCGAGTTCGAGGCTCGAGACACGCCTACCGGCGAGCCGGTGGCCGTCGTGAATGAAACGATGGCGAATCGCTTCACCGGCGACGCCATCGGCCAGACGATCAAGCTCTCGAACGAGAAGACCCCGCGGCGCGTTGTCGGCGTCGCTCGGGATATCAAGTACAACGCGATCACCGAGTCGTCTCTGCCCTTCGTCTACCTGCCGCTGACGCAGGCGTACCGACCCGATCTGCACCTCTACGTCCGGACGCGTTCCCCTCACGCGGAGGCCATCATCAGGAATGCTGTTCGGTCGCTCGACGCCAACGTCGCCGTGTCTGGCGTTCGGACGCTCGACGATCAGGTGGCCGACGCGCTCGCCGTGCCGCGGACCTCGGCGCTCATCTCCTCTGGCGCCGCGCTGGTGGCCGTCTTCCTCGCGCTGGTCGGTGTGTACGGCGTCCTCACGACCTCCGTCGAGCGCCGCCGACGGGAACTGGCCATCCGATCCGCTCTGGGAGCAGGGCCGGCAGAGATCGTTCGAAGGGTGATGGTCGAAGGTGCCGCGCTCACAGTCGCGGGGCTCGCGCTCGGTGTGCTCGTCAGCGCCTCGACCGCAGGCCTGGTTGCCAGCCTTCTTTTCGAGATGGGCGCCTACGACGCGATGGTGTATAGCCTCGTCCCGCTGCTCGTCGCTGCGGCCTCCGCTGCTGCATGGATCGCTCCCGCTCGCCGGGCGACTCGAGTGGATCCAGTCGCGGTATTGAGAAGTGAGTGAAGAAGATAGAAGTCAGAATCTAGAATTCAGGAGTCAGAATTCAGAATTCTTGACTATTTTTCATGGACTGTGAGCTCCGCAATCCGCCACATGTTCTTGTGACGCGCGAGCTGACGCAGGCGCACGAATCTGGCCTGGCGTGGGGCGAAGGCGATGTGCATCGCAGCCTCGCGCGGTCCGCGAACGGCGGCCAGGAACGCAAGGCCGGCGGTCGATCCCTCCCATCCGGCTTCCCACGTCGTGCCGTCGAGTGACGTGTCGATGACGAGGTGACGGGGAAAATCGCGCGCGTACTCGCCCATCGCGTGGGTGATGCCACCGACTTCGTGCGGCGCGCCGAGATCGGCGGATATCCACTGCTCCGGCCGCTGCGGATCGTCACCCCATTCCGTTTCGATCCGGCCGTCGACGATCACAGCGGCATCGTGCCTGAATGCGGAGATCCCGACAATCGGAACGATGGGCCCGACCACAGCATCCGGGTTGGGACCCGCAGGGAGTCGGTAGGTCGTACGGAGACCGTCCGAGGCGATCCGCTCCGCGCCAGGAAAGCCGGAGACGTACCGCGTCCACGCGCCATCGTGGTCCTCGGCGCCGTCGATGACGACGTCGAGGGGCCCGAGCGACACCAGTGCGGCGAGCATCGCAGGGTCGTGGGCGTCGAGCCCCGACTGCAGCGGGGCGTAGTGCGACGGATCGTAGCCGCTGACACCGTTGAAGGTCGGGCGGCCGTGCCAGATCGATCGGATCGTCGCAGCGGCATCGTACGCCGGCCCGAGCGGCATCTCGAGCACGGGAATCTTCGAATCGCGTCGCTCGACCCGAGGCCGCATCCCGGGCGCGTTCGACATCGGCATCGGCCCGATCCAGCCGTCCACGACGAGGCCGATCGCGACCAACCCGAACAGGAGTCTCCGACGGTCGCGTCCCCCCGTCGCCAACCGCGCGAAGGCGAGTCCCGCCGCTGTCGCGAGGCAGAGCACTCCTAGCATCCAGAAGCGCATGGGCACGCGCAGGCCCGTGAACCCGGGCAGGTAGAGGAGCCAGGCGTACGGCGCCGGCTCCACGAGAATCCGCTCCCCGATGCGCAGCACCTTCCCCGCTGCGAAGATCGCCATCACGACCGTCGCGACCCCGTAGAACAGCAGCGGACTGCGACGCTGCCACGCGAGCCGCCAGGTCGTCGACCTGACAACCCAGACAATGCCGAACACCACGAGGATGACCAACGGCCGCCCCAGCCGGCTCATCCTGATGACGATGCCCGCCACTTCGACACGCCATGGTCCGACCAGCGAGGTGACGAGGATGAGCGCGATCGCGCCGGCGAGGAGGAATTCCACCGTCCGGCGGAGTCCGCGACCGCCGTACGACCGCCACTCAGTGCCCGAACGTCTCGTCAGCGCGACGGCCGCGCACAGGACGAGCGCCGCGGCGGTGATTCCCGGAAACAGGTCGTCGTTGTAGCCGGGGAGGATGTGCCGCCAGATGGTTGACAGTGGTGAGACCTCGAGCCAGGCGCTCAGCGGCGCACTCACCCCGATGGCGTCATACAGATTGCGGCGAAGACCGTTGTACTCGTGGACCGCCTTGTACTTCAGGAAGACCGGAAGAAGCGGCAGGCTGGCAACCGTCCAGGCGACAACGATCGCCGCCCCGGCCCGCCAGGTACGGCGTGTCGAGCAGAAGTACGCGAGCCACAGCGTGACGAGAACGCCGCCGAACAGCATCATGTAACCGTTCGCCAGCGACTGGAGCAGCCAGGCCACGCCGAAGAGCGCCAGCCACCCCACTGTGCGCCGCTCCAGATAGCCGTGGAGGCCGAGCAGGACCAGCGGGACCCAGCACGTGGCTACCATCTGGAGATGGCCGAGCTCCGCCAGCCGATACGGCGTGAATCCGTACGCTGCGCCCGCAAGGATCGCCGCATCGTCTCGACGCGTGATGAACCGGACGAAGAGAAATGCCGTGAACGCAGAGAGCGGCCACGTCAGGAAGAAAACGAGGTTGTAGGTCGTGAGTGGATTGCCCGTGATCCAGTAGATAGGGGTCGAGATCGGCGTGAGGCCCTGCAGGTTTTCGGTGAGCGCGCTGACGTCGCGAGTGGGATAGAAGTACGGCGGATTCCACCACGTCGGGCTGAACGGAATCGTCTTCGCATTCCACCAGAGGATCGACGTGTTCAGGATGGGGTCGTACGGATCGCTCGCAATGTGATCGGCGCGGTTCGGCAGCAGCGGCCAGGTGTAGGCACACGCCAGGGCCAGATACAGGCCGAGGACGGCGGCGATGCGAAGGGGGCCTCCCACCCGACTACGCTCGCGGGCGGACGCCGGCCTGTCAGCCTCCATATCCGCCTCTGCGTGCGCGCCTCCGTATCCCGAGCAGCTCCCGGAACATCGCCGCGCCGTCTCGCGTCAGGCTCAGCCTCGATTCCCGCCGATAGTGCCACTCGATCGGCACCTCCACGATGCGCAGGCCGCGCGCGCGGGCGATGTGCAGGACCTCGATGTCGAACGCCCACCCATCGACCGTGACGCGAGGGAAAATGGCATCGGCGGCGCGCGCCGTGAACATCTTGAACCCGCATTGCGTGTCCTCGATGCCTGGAACCATCAGGTTCTGAACCAGGTAGTTGAAGCCGCGGCCTGCGAGGTGACGAACGGCGGGCTCGCCTATCCGCCGCGCGCCCTGCCCTTCGCGGCTGCCAATCGCAACATCGAACTCCGTCAGCCGCGGCGGCAGGAATCGCGCGATCTCCGCGATTGGCATCGACAGGTCCGCGTCGCAGATGAACCGATAGTCGCTCCGCGCCCCGAGCACTCCCGCCCTGACTGCCCCGCCTTTGCCGCGATGCGGCTCGCGTTGCAGCGCGATACGTGGGTACCGGACCGCATACTCCTCGACGACAGCGCAGGTCCGATCGGAGGAACCATCGTCCACGACTCGGATTTCCCAGGACCAGGGCGTCGTGCTGAGATACTCCTGAACTTCGGCGAGCGTCGTACCGAGCCGTGATTCCTCGTTGTAGGCCGGAATGACCACCGACAGGCTGAGGGGCTCCGGGTCCATCGGTCAGTTGAACGGAGAGAGGTTTGGCTTCCGCGGCGCGCACACGGCGTATGGTCCTGGCATCAGCAGCAGCGACTCGCGGAGCGGAAGCGCCGGTACCGACTGCACCTCGGACACGTGCTGAGCCTTGAAGGCGCGGTAGTCGCTCTCGCCCAGGAGCACCGGCCTCTGGTGGCCCTGCACGAACAGGCCGTCCTGCACGACATTCGAATCCAACGATACCGCGCGTTCCCAACCCAAGTGCCGCAGGTAGTAGTAGTACGAGTGCAGGAACCACTTGTGCTCGCCGACGGCGTACAGAGCGAGCGGGCGCCTCCCGGCCTCAGCCTCTGCGGCGTGCACGCGCATCAGGCAATCGCGTGCGACGTGCAGCGGCTGATTGCGCTCGCGCGTCTGCCGCCAGGTGTCCTCGAAGGCATTCGCCGGCAGCAGCAACAGCAGGATCGCGACAGGCAGGACCAGCCGGGCGGCGACCACCCCCCTGCCCGCCAGAGTCCCGAGGATCAGCGCGACCAGCAGGGGACGGGCGATGTGAGCGTTACGAAAGATCGTGACGCCGCCGACCTTCCATGTCACCCCGCCCAGTACGAATGTCAGCACGGCGAGCGCCAGCGCCAGGCACGCGAGGACTGCGAACGTGTTGCGGACAGAATTGCTCCAGCGTCGCGGCGCGGTCAGCTTCTCCTGCAGCGCCTGCATCATGGCGTCTACCCGGCTGCGCGCTTCGCGCAGCAGCCACGCCGGGGCGTACCCGGCCGCGAGCGCGAGCGGCGGCAGGAACGGATACGCGTAGTGGTGAAGCTTCGACGTGCCGATCGTCATCAGGGCCATCGGCACCACGAACCACGCGATGACGGTAACGGTCAGGACCCGAGACCGCTTGAACGCCGCGACGCACAGCAGCACGGCGCCGACGGCGACCAGCCACAGCATGCCCATGTGCTGGAGCTCGTTGAACACCGTCCGGTAGTAGAAGTCCCACGGCTGCACGTGCGACGGGTCGAGCGCGGTCGTGAACCGGGTGTACACGTGCTCCTTCAGGATCACCCGCCAGAATCCTTCTCCTTCGCGCAGGTACTCGTACACGAACCATGGAGCAGCGAGCGCGAGGAACAGGAGTGCGGCGCCGACCCAGACGAAGAAGTCCTGCCGCAGCCGCGAGCGGGTCTCGGCGAGCGACAGCGCCGCAACGCCGAGAAAGACCGGCAAGAAGAGCGCCGCCACGAACTTCGTCATGAAGCCGAGTAGAAAATACAGGGCCACGGCTACGATCTGCCAGCGTCGTGTACGGACCGACGTCGCCTCGGCCCAGGCCACGTAGTGGAAGACGGCGCCGCAGTAACAGAGCATCAGCGGGGCCTCCATGTTGTTGCCCCGGAGACCGTGCTGAAAGAGGAGCGGTCCGTAGACGAAGAGCACCATCACGGCGATGGCGCCACAGACGGGACCGCCGAGCCGTCGGCCGAGCGCGAAGACGTAGAGGAACGCGACGGAGCCGAAGAGCGCGTCCCAGAAACGCAGGCCGAACTCGTCGTGCGGGAGGAGGCCCAGCCGGATCGGCGCGGCGACGATCCAGAACTTCAGCGGCGGCTTTTCGAGGAAGACGTTGTTGACGTCGGGACTGAGCCTCGGGTTCAGCCAGTCCCCGTTCGCGAGAATCTCGTCGACGGCAAATGAGTAAATCGCTTCGTCGTTCTCCAGATCCGTGCGCCCGAGACCGATGAAGAGCGGCAGGCAGAACGCAGCGATGACCAGAGCCAGCCAGAAGGGCCGGCTCAGTCCTTGACGCACGTGACGAGCGACCAGATGCGAGGGATGTTCACCTTCTCTATCGAGATCGGTTGAAGATCCGCCTGCGCCAGAAACGCCGGCATGTCGAGATCCGCCTTGAAGCCTATGTGAATCGTAAAGGGAGAAATCAGGCGCTCGGTGCGCGAGAGCAGCGGGTTCGGACTGAGGAAGTGGTTCAGGAAAATGATTCGCCCGCCCGGCCTGCACACCCGCCGCATCTCACGCGCGACTTGCAGCGGGTCGGGCACCACGCTGATCAGGTACGGCGCATAGACGATGTCGAATGCATTGTCGGCGAACTTGAGATCGGCGGCGTCCATCTGCAGTAGACGGATGTTCTGCAGTTCCTTCCGGGCCAGACGCTCCCGCGCCTTCTCCAGCATCGAGCCGGAGAAATCGATGCCGGTGATCGCGCAGTCGCGCGGATAGAGCGACAGATTGATCCCGGTACCGACGCCGACTTCCAGGACGCGCTCGTCCGGCTGGATGCTCATCCGTTGGATGGCCTTCAGACGTCCGGGGTGGAGCGTCGGTCCGAAGAACAGGTCGTAGACTTTGGCGAGTTTGTCGTAGACACCTTCGACGAAATCGTTCTCGACTACCGTGGCCGAGAGTGCTCGGGTTGCGACATCCGCCCCCCCGACCAGCTCCTCGTCCTGTTCGGCTTTCCTTTCGAATAAAGGCATCAGATATCGTCTCCGGTCGCAGTCATGGCACAGCACCCGATTGCCTCGCCGTAGCGCAATGAAGGTGCCAACGAACGGACCAGTTCCAGCCGAGCGACTATAGCGCGTGTGTCCCGGCGGGAGCAAGCCGAAGGGACGAAAAATCGTTAAGCTTCTACAGTTTCGACGACGTCGAGGGCCGCCTCGATGGCTCCGGCAGCCGTGGTGATCTGAATGCCCTGCACCATCGAGCGAATCCCGGACACGACTTCGCGCGCGATTGCGATCCCTTCCTCGGCCGCGCGACCCGCTGCGTCCGCCTCCCGCATCCGTTCGAGCACGGCGTCCGGAACGCTGACGCCCGGGACTTCGTTGGCCATGAATTCGGCGTGGCGCAGGCTGCCGAGGGGCATTATGCCAGCGAGAATCGGAATGCGAACGTCCGCAATCCGCTCGAGGAACAGAGCCAGCTCGTCGACCTCGAACACCGGTTGGGTGATTGCGAACTCCGCGCCGGCCCCGACCTTGTACCGGAACCGGCGGACCTCCTCCTCCACGTTCAGCGCGCCTTGATTCGCCGCCACGCCGATGTGAAACGAGGTGGGCTGGCCAATCGGCTGGCCTCCGATATCAATTCCCCGGTTGAGCCGCTCGACCACGTTCGTCAGGCCGATCGAATCGGCATCGAGCACGGCCGTCGCGTCAGGATAGTCGCCGATCCGCGGTGGGTCACCGGTGACGATCAGGAGGTTCCGAATGCCCATCGACTGGGCCCCGAGCAGGTCCGACTGCATCGCGAGCAGGTTTCTGTCCCGACACGCGTAGTGGAGGATGGTCTCGAGCCCCGCCTGCTGGATCAGCAGCGCCGTCGCCAGCGCGCTCATGCGGCCGCTCGCGCGCGGACCGTCCGGGATGTTCACCAGATCGATCCCGCGGATGCGCAGCTGCCGCGCCGACTCGAGCAGCTCGTCGGTCCGATGTCCGCGCGGCGGCAGCAGCTCCAGGCTGACGACGAACGTCCCACGCGCAAGCGCGTGCGCCATCCGCGACCGTTCGGCCTTCGCGACTGCAGCCACTGGTGCCGTTGGCGCGGCGTCCGCCGCGATCGGATCGACGGAGCGAGGCACCTTGGCTGCCGCGGCTGCCCGAACCGCGACGCGTATCTGACGAATGTGATCGGGCGTCGTGCCGCAGCAACCGCCAACGAGCCGGACGCCGTTGTTGATGAAGCGCCGCGCGTACGACGCCATGTACTCGGGGGAACAGAGATAGATGTGGCGCCCTTCCACTTCGCGCGGCCGTCCTGCGTTCGGTTGCGCGGAGAGAGGGACCTTCGCTACGCGCGCGATGCGCTCGATCGTCTCGAGCATCGCGGCCGGCCCGACGCTGCAGTTCAGGCCGACGACGGTGGCGCCTTGTTCTTCGAGCTGCTGAATGAAAAGCTCGGGGGCCGCGCCGTCCAGGGTGTTGCCATCCTCTTCCGTCGTCACCTGCGCGACTATCGGGAGCGACGACAGGCTGCGCACCGCACGGATGGCGGCACCGATCTCGTTCAGATCGCGGAAAGTCTCGAGCACGAACAGGTCGACGCCGCCTTCGAGGAGCGCCGCCCCCTGCTCGCGGAAGTACGTCTCTGCTTCGTCGATGCCCGTCTTTCCCCAGGGTTCGATACGCACGCCGAGAGGCCCGATCGCGCCAGCGACGAACGCCTGATCGTGGGCCGCCCGCCGCGCCAGCCTGGCTCCCTCGGTGTTGATTTCCGCCGTCCGATCCGCCAGACCGAAGGTCGAGAGCTTGATTCGATTCGCACCGAAGGTGTTGGTCTCGATGACGTCGGCGCCCGCTCGCACGTACGCGTGGTGCACTTCGGTGACGAGATCCGGCTGGGTCAGGTTGAGCTCGTCGAACGAGCGATTCAGGAAGACGCCCCGCGCATAGAGCATCGTCCCCATCGCCCCGTCGCAGACGAGCACCCGGCGATCGAGTTCCTCGAGAAATGACGGCTTGTGCATGAGTTATTTGTCAGTGCGCGTGGGGCGACGAAACGACCTGATAGCTCAGGCTCTCCCCGTCAATCACCAGATACGACTGCGAGACCAGGTCCAGCCCCACCGATCGCACGCCCTGACGATCCTGCTCGGAGAACCGATGGTGATGTCCGAACAGGTGCAGTCGCGGCTTCATCGTCGCGAGGACTTCGTTGATCGGGGTCTTGCCGGCGTCCATTCCCCGCTCACCAGATCGACCTCCCACGAAGTACGGCCTTGGGGCCTCGTGCGAGAGGAACACGTCGACGCGCTCGAGTCCCTGGCAGGCGATGACCTCTTCACGCACGAAGTGCCTGCGCTTGTCCGCCTGCGCGGTCGCGCGCGGCGTGCCTTTCCGGGGATGAGGAAGGTCCGCTGCCGGCGTCTCGTACCAGCTCGGCGCGAAGGTTCCGCCCAGGCCCGCTACGCGAACGCCACAGATCTCGTACACTCGCCCGTTCTCGAGGAAGTGCACGTTGGCCGGCAGCCGGCCATCGGCAATGGCGTCGTAACCGTCGTTGTTGCCCTTGATGAAATACACAGGAGACGCGAACGGTTCGTATGCTCCGCCATCGTCGGCGACGTCACCCACGCAGAGCCAGCAGGCGACTTCCGTATGACGGGCCTGGATACGCCGGACGCTCTCGAAATCTCCGTGGATGTCGCCGAGTGCGCCCAGCACTTCATCTACCGGGGGGCTTCGCCCCGCCGGCCCCCCATCGCGCCTCCGGCGCTTCACTTACGACTTCGTCGTGGCTGCCGGGACGAGGAGGTCGGCTTTGTCCCAGATGAAGTCCTTGTTGCTGTACACCGCGAGCTCGTAGTCCTTGCCCATGAAGATCGCCGAGACAGGGCAGGCTTCCTCGCAGTAGCCGCAGAAGATGCACCGCGTTTTGTGGATCTGGTAGGTCTTGGCGTAACGTGGACCCGCCTGCACGGACCCGTCGTTCTCGGCCGCCTCCAGATAGATGGCGTCCGCCGGGCAGGCGACGGCACACAACCCGCAAGCGACGCACTTCTCGAGCCCGTTCTCGTCGCGCATCAGCACCTGCTTGCCCCGGTACTTCGGGAACACCGGCACTTTCTGCTCAGGGTAGTTGACCGTGATGGGCCGCTTGAAAATGTGCTTCAGCGTCGTCGCGAAGCCGATGATGAACGGACGGATCATCCAGACATCATAGCAAACGGGCACTGACGCTGCCGGGATCCGGTCTGCAACTGGCGCCGTCGGGATCCGGGCGTTATTCAACAGGCGCGGCTTGCGGCCGCGCCGAGACCGACACGCGACCGCTCGCACAACTCACGCTAAATGCTATACTTACGGAGTTCCGCGCCTCCAACTCTGACCCATGCCGCACGAAACAAAGCTGCTGTCGGCCGATCAGTATCTTCTGACGACACTGATGGTGAAGCTGGCGGTCGTCGCGATTCTCGCGACGATGCTGGTGCGGTTTCCGTGGTTTCGCCGAATCCTGCTGACGGAGAAGCGTGACTGGCCGGAGCGGCTCATCTTCGCCGCCAGCCTCGGCATCCCGTTGACGGCGGGCGTGGTCGCGCGTCTGCTGCTCGACTACAAGGCCGCCGACCTCACCCTGGCGGGCTCGTTTCTCGCGGGTCTTCTCGCCGGTCCCTACGCCGGCGCGATCGTGGGCGCAATGGTCGGCATTCCGGCGACGATCGGCGGCGAATGGATCGCGCTGCCCTTTGCGGTCGGGTGCGGCTTTGCCGGCGGCGGCCTGCGCGAAATCTGTCCGAAGGAAGCGATCTGGCACTTCTCGCCGCTCTTCTTCACCGACTTGCATCGGAAGGTGTGGCGGCTCGTGAGCCGGTTCCAGATCGAGTGGATCGTCATCCTGCTGGCAGCGCCAATCGCGCTCGAGATTCTGCGGCAGTTCCTCGGCGCCCGCTTCAACCACCCGAATCTCAACCTGACGCGCGTGTTCTACCTCGCTCCGCCGACCTTGTGGTTGTACGGGCTCGTCATCCTCACGACCGTGCTGTGCGTGGCCATCCCGATCAAGATCTGGAACAGCGCGAGAATCGAGCACCGGCTGCAGGAGCAGGAGAAGCTGCTCATGGCGGCGCGCGTCGAAGCGCTCGCCAGCCAGATCAACCCGCACTTTCTGTTCAACACGCTGACGTCGATCTCCTCGCTGATCCGATCGCAGCCGGAAACGGCCCGCATGCTGATCGTGAAGCTGTCAGGCCTCCTGAGACGGCTGCTGCGCAGCCAGGAGCATTTCGTCACGCTGCGACAGGAGCTCGAGGCGATCGACGAGTACCTGGACATCGAGGCGGTGCGCTTCGGTTCCAAGCTGCGGATCGAGAAGTCGATCGAGCCGGACAGCCTCGATATCGTGATCCCGAGCATGCTGCTCCAGCCGCTGGTCGAGAATTCGATCAAGCACGGCCTGTCCCCGAAGGTGGGCGAGGGCCGGATCACCATCAGGAGCGTGCTGCAGAACGGCCACGCCATCATCGACGTCATCGACGATGGCGTCGGGGTCAACCCTGCGACCGCCGACCGCGTCCAGTCGGGCGGCATCGGGTTGCGCAATGTCAACGAGCGGCTGAAGGTCATTTACGGCGCGAACTACCAGCTCCAGCTCGACAGTGTGCCGGGCGAAGGCACCTGCGCGCGTATCGTGATTCCGGAGCTGTTGGAGCCGGCAAGAATCACCGCCTGATATGGAACCGCAGGAGCCGATCCGGGCAGTTGTCGTCGACGACGAGCAGCTGGCGCGTGAGGAACTGTGCTTTCTCCTGGGACAGATCGGGGCCATCGAGGTCGTGGCGCAGGCCTCGAACGGCCTCGAGGCACTCCGCATGATCGAGGAGGAAGCGCCGGATCTGGTGATGCTCGACGTGCAGATGCCCGGGCTGACCGGGTTCGAGGTGGCCCGGCGGCTGCTCCGCGGCGGCGGCGACGCCCAAATCGTGTTCGTGACGGCCTACGACCAGTACGCGATCGAGGCATTCGAAGTGAACGCCGTCGATTACCTGCTCAAGCCGGTCGAACCGAGTCGGCTGGAAACGACGGTCGATCGCGTCAGGCGGCGAATCCATTCGGAACGGCCGGGGGCCCGGCCGGCGGCCGAGCTCGACAAGGTTCTGCACCTGCTGGGGGACCGTCAGGACCTGCGCGAGCAGCTGGCGCTCAAGGTCGGAGACCGATTCCTGCTCATTCAGTCGGATGAGGTAGTTCACGCCTCCGTGGAGGACGACGTCATCACCGTCGAAACGAACAGCTTGTCAGGAACGTCCAACTATCGGACACTGGATGAACTGCAGGCGCATCTCGATCCGACGGTCTTCTGGCGCGTGCATCGGTCGCACCTGGTGAACATCAACAAGATCAAGGAGATCGTGCCCTGGTTCAGCCGCAATTTCCTGTTGAAAATGCGCGACGCCAAAGGGAGCGAAATCCCTGTGAGCCGGTCACAGACCAAGCGGCTCCGCGAGTATTTGAGGCTCTGACGCTATGAGCGAGACGAAATACGACCCCTACGCGCCGCCTCCCCCACCCGTCCTGGAGGAGAGCTACGCCATCCCGGAACCGATCCCGCCTGCTACCGAGGTCTTCCCCGCGCCGGAGCCGATGGTGGCGTCCGAGCCGTTCCCCCTGATGGCGGGCGGACTCTCGAGCGTACCGCCGGATATCAGGGTCCCGGCCGAGACGTCGTCCTTTGGTGTGGGCCGGGTCGTCGAGGAAGTTGTCGCCTGGTTGAAGACGCTCGCGTCCGCGGCGGTCTACGCGACGCTCATCGTGACCTTCGGCTTCCAGGTCGCCAGGGTAGAGGGTCTGAGCATGGCGCCCACCCTGGCCGATCAGGACCGCCTGATTGTGAACAAGCTGGCGTATCGCATCGGCGAGCCGCACATCGGCGACATCGTGATGCTGTACTACCCGCTCAACCCGGAGAAGTCGTTCGTCAAGCGCGTGATCGCGGAAGAAGGAGATCAGGTCCGCGTGGTCGACGGCCGCGTGTTCCGCAACGACGTGCCGATGGACGATGCCTTCGTCCCGAGCGAGTACCGCAGCCACGACGACTGGGGACCGCAGGTGGTGCCGGAGGGCTACTACTTCGTGATGGGCGATCACCGGAACAACAGCTCCGACAGCCGTCACTGGGGATTCGTCCCGAAGAAGTACATCATCGGCAAGGTGCAGCTGCGGTGGTGGCCGTTGCCGCACGCCCGCGTGTTCTAGAGCGCGCATCTACAACGTTGCTGCCGAGCGGGGTGTCGAGGCCCCGCCTCGGCTCCTCAATCAGAGATTCCCGAGGTTCTGAAAGCTCCGAACGGTGGCGGAGTCCAACGCGAGCGCATCCGCCGCACGCCAGCGCGAGGTCGGCCTCGTGCTCCTTCGCGTCCTCGGGTTCAACCTCGCCGTCGCCGGAGCGAAGCTCGTGCTGGGGTACTCGACCGGCGCGGTCAGCGTCATCTCGGACGGATTCCACTCCCTCACCGATTCCGCGTCGAACATCATGGGCCTCGTCGGTCTGCGCGCGGCCCGCAAGCCGCCCGACGAGGACCACCCTTACGGTCACCGCAAGTACGAGACGCTCGCAGCCGCCGGCATCTTCGTCTTCCTGCTGTTCGTCGTTGTCGAAGTCCTGCGTTCCGCAATCTCGCGGCTGTCGGGTGAAGCGCCCGCTCGCGTCACGAGCCTGAGCTTCGTGGTGATGCTGGCGACGCTCGGCATCAACGTGCTGGTCGTGCGATACGAATCAGCGCGCGGGCGCGCGCTTCGTAGCGAGCTCCTGATGGCCGACGCGATGCACACGAAGAGCGACGTGCTGACGTCCTGCGCGGTACTCGTCTCCCTCGCCGCAATCCGTCTCGGGTATCCCCTCCTGGATCCGATCGGCGCGTTGCTCGTCGCGGTCTTCATCGCGCGGACGGGCCTGGAGATCGCCCGCGAGACGTCGCCGATCCTGGCCGACCGCGTCGTGTTGGACGAAGAAGGCATCCGCCGCGTCGTCATGAGCGTCCCGGACGTCGTCGGGTGCCATCAGATCAGATCGCGCGGATCCGCCGACTATGCGTTCGTGGATCTGCACGTCTGGTTCCGCGGGAGCACGCCGCTCGTCGAAGCCCACCGGCTTTCGCACATCGTCAAGGATCGTTTGATGCAGGCCTACCCGCAGATCGCGGACGCGATCATTCACCTCGAGCCGCCGCCGTCGGAGATCCAGTCTACGGTCGGCGGTCGGTAGTCGGGAGTCGCAGTCGGCAGTCGGCGGTCGGCGGTCGGCGGTCGCAGTCGGCAGTCGCAGTCGGCAGTCGGCAGACAGTCGCCAGTCGCAGTCGGCAGTCGCAGTCGGCGGTCACAGTTCATGTAGGGCGGGGTCTTCAGACCCCGCCGGCAATCGAGGCCACGACCGCCTCATGCTCCCGGGACTTACGCGCTCGATCCGGCATCCTCGGATCCCCATGCGCTCATGGCCACAATCGGCAGGCCGACGAAGGGGAAATGCCCGACCAACTGCACCCACCATCGGAACCCGACCGATGGCGGCCGGTGCAGCAGCACCGGGATGACCGCGAACGACATCACCATCCAGACGAACGGTCCGTAGACCGCCGCCACTTTGACCACGCCATACGGCGAGTCGAGCGCTTCGCGAACCCGGCGCAGTCGAATCACGAGCAGCAAGAACACCGCAGACCATCCGAATGCGACCGCCACGTGCATGCCGATCCCGACGAGAGCGGTAGGCCACGCGCCGTTCATCGCCTCCGGGCCGAGCAGCGTGCTGGCGACGCCCTGAAACAGCCGCTGCACGGTCGAGTGGTAGAACGCCACGCTCAGAACGCTCGAGAAGAGGCCGTCCGTGATTGCTGTCAGCAGTCCCGCGCGTACGAGTCTGGTCGGCATTCGTTGGACTACCCTTCCCTGCAAAAGGACCGCGATTCTGGCTGCAGCAGCGAGCCATGGTTGGTCGGTCCGCCAGAATTCCGCGGAAGCGACACCGAAGCGGCTGCCTCAATCCGGGACTACCCTTCCTTGTAGAGCGCTTCGATCGCGTCGCGCCAGCGCTCTTCGACCACTTTCCTCTTCACCTTCAACGTCGGCGTGAGCTCGCCGGACTCGATGGTGAACTCGGCGGGCAGAATGGCAATCCGCTTGATCCGCTCGAATTGGGAGAGCTCGCGGTTCAGCGCGTCGACGACCTCCTGATACAGCGAGACGACGTCGGCGCGCGCCACGAGCTCCTCCCGTGCGCCGGGCGGACGGCCCAGCGCCTGCAAGCGCCGCTCGAGCGCTGGAAAATCCGGGATGAGCAGCGCCGCCGCGAACTTCCGGCGCTCGCCGAGCAGGATGGCCTCGGCGACCAGGGGACTGCGCTTGAGCGTCGCTTCGATCGGCTGCGGGGCGATCTTCTTGCCGCCCGACGTCACCAGAAGGTCTTTCTTTCGATCGGTGATCGAAAGGTAGCCCTCGGAATCGATCGTACCGATGTCGCCAGTGTGGAACCAGCCGTCCTTGAGCACGTCAGCGGTCGCTTCCGGCTTGTTGTAGTAACCCGACATCACGTTGGGCCCGCGCGCGAGAATCTCTCCGTCCTCCGCGATCCGCAATTCGATGCCCGGAAGTGCCTTGCCCACAGTGCCGACGCGTGGCGCGTCGGGCTGGTTCACCGTGAGAGCGGCGGGGGTCTCGGTCAGGCCATACCCTTCGATGATTGGTAAGCCGAGTGCGCCGAAGAACTCGGCGATGTCGGTTCCCAGAGGAGCGCTTCCGGAAACGAGGTACCGCATGCGGCCACCAAGCCGCTCTCGCACCTTCTGCAGAACGAGAGCGTCCGCCAACCGGGCCTGAAGGCGATCGAGCGGACCCGCCGATCGTCCGCGCAGCGTCGCGCGGGACTTCTTGATGCCAGCGCCCACGGCCCAACGAAAGAGCGTGCTCTGCATCCCTGGTGCGCTCGCACCGTTTTCCATGATGCGGGCATACAACTTTTCGTACACACGCGGCACACCTGTGACGACTGTCGGCCGTGCGAGCCCGATATCCCGTCCGACCGTGTCGAACGATTCGGCGAACACCACGTGAACGCCGGAGACCAGGTATATCCATGAGACCACGCGCTCGAACGTATGGCTCAGCGGAAGAAATGAGAGGCTGACGTCGCTCTCCGACAACCCGAACACCTGAGCCGGCGGCGAAGACGTTGGACACGAGTGCTCCATGCGTCAACATCACCCCCTTCGGTTCGCCCGTCGTGCCGGATGTGTAGACGATCGTCGCGAGCTGGTCCGGGCGGATCGCGCGCGCGACATCGCGGAACTGTTTCGCGACGCCCCACTCACCGACCATTCGCGCGTGGCCGCGCTCGGTCGCCGCAGCAAGCGACAGGACCGACGGGGAGTTGCCCGCCGCGGTGGCGTCCATCACGACGATCGCCTGAAGCGCCGGCAGCTGATGACGGATCGCCTGAATCTTCTCGAGCTGGAGCCGCGTGGAGACGACGGCAATTGCAGCAGCGGAGTCCTGCAGGATGTAACGGACCTGGGCGGCGGCCAGGGTGGGATAGACAGGAACTGAAACCGCTCCCGCGGCCAGGATCGCAAGATCGATGGAAAGCCACTCGGGCCGGCTCTCGGCGATAATCGCGACGCGTTCGCCAGCCTCCATCCCGAGCGCTGAGAGCCCGAGCGAGAGGTCGCGCACGCCCTCGAAGAATTCCTTGCCGGTGACGCTCCGAACGGTGCCGCCTCTCGCGCTGCCGACGACCGTCGCGTTCTGGAACCGTCCCATGACGTGGAACGGCAGGTCGGCGAGCGTACGAATGTCAGGTTCCATTCGTTCTATCGTCTGGCGCGCGCGATGTACTCTCCGCTCTTTCCGCCACGTTTTTCGGCGAGGTGGATGTCGTCGATGATCATCGCCTTGTCGATGGCCTTGACCATGTCGTAAACGGTGAGCGCCGCGACAGCCACGGCCGTCAGCGCTTCCATCTCGACGCCGGTCTGCGCTGTGGTTCGCGCGCGGCTCTCGATGACGTATCCATCGCGCCGCGGCGTAATCGTCACGTCGACATGCGACAGCGGCAGCGGATGGCACAGCGGAATGAGCGCCGATGTCTGTTTCGCCGCCATGATCCCCGCCAGACGCGCGGTCTGCAGCGGATCGCCCTTCTTCACGTTGCCTGCGCGTATCTGGCGAAGCGCCGAGGCCGACATGCGAATGCGGCCGCGGGCCACGGCCTCGCGCAGCGTGACCGCCTTCGCCGATACGTCGACCATCCGCACGCGGCCCGTCCCGTCCACGTGCGACAGCGTCGCGGGCGCGGCGCGTTGCCGAACGCCCGGCACGCGAGCGCGGGGAGCCCTCATTGTCCGACCTCATTCTGCGCGAGAAAGAACGACAGGCTCTCGAGCGAAACGGTCAAGTCGACGCTCTTCAGCTTGACGTCGGCCGGCACGTTGAGCGCGCCCGGCGAGAAGTTGAGAATCGCTTTCATGCCGGCGGCGACCACGCTGTTGACGACGGCCTGAGCAGATTCGGCCGGGACGGCAATGACGGCGATTCCGATGCCCTCGCGCCGAGCCACGCGCTTGAAGTCCCGGGCGTCATGGATGGGGACGCCGGACTTCGATCGCCGGCCGACTTTCTCCCGCACGCTGTCGAAGAGTGCCGCGATCTCGAAACCTTCGCCGCGAAAGCCGGCATAGTCCGCGAGCGCCAGCCCGAGATTCCCGGCCCCCATGATGGCGACGCGCACCCGGCGATCGAGCCCGAGGATCTGCCGGAGGTGCCGGCGGAGATCCTTGACGTAGTACCCGACACCGCGGACGCCGAACTCTCCGAAGTGGGCGAGGTCCTTTCGAATCTGCGCGGCGTTCAGATGGAACTGCTCCGCCAGCGCCTGAGACGAGACGCTGCGCACGCCGGAAGCTTCGAGAGTGGTCAGGCAGCGGAGGTACACCGACAGGCGGTTGGTCGTCAGTTCGGAGACCGAATCGACGATCTCGCGGACGGGAGGAGCAACTTTGTTCGCCTTCTTCACAAGCCAGCGATTGTAGCAGAGCGTCCGGAGCGGACGAGAGACCTCGGCCGATCTGCTAATATCACGCCCTTATGGCCCAGACCCGCCAGATGGCAGCCTCCGATCCTGCCACGCGCGCCGCCTTTCAGCCGTACGTTCCAGCGAGTCAGGCGCCGGCGGAGTTCACGCCAGAGCCATCGTCCTGGGCGCCTTCTTCGGCCTGCTCTTTGGCGCGTCGACCGTCTATCTCGGCCTGCGTGCCGGATTGACCGTCAGTGCCTCGATTCCGATCGCCGTCCTCGCGATCTCCGTGCTCAAGCGTCTGGGCGGATCCACGATTCTCGAGAACAACATCGTGCAGACGATCGGCTCCGCGGGCGAGTCGGTGGCCGCCGGCGTCGTCTTCACCGTCCCGGCGCTGATCTTCTTCGGCGAACGCGGCCAGTCGTTCTTCAACTACTTCCAGATCACCGTCCTCGCGCTTGCCGGGGGCATCCTCGGCGTGCTGATGATGGTGCCTCTCCGTCGCGCCCTCATCGTCAAGGAACACGGCATACTCCCGTACCCCGAAGGCACTGCGTGCGCGGACGTGCTCATCGCCGGAGAACGTGGCGGAGAGCTCGCGCGCACGGTCTTCTTGGGCCTGGGCACGGGCGCGCTCTGGAAGAGTCTCTCCTGGATCGTCCAGGTTGTTCCGACCGCCGTGGGACGGTCGATCGCGCGGACGGGCGTCCTGCCGAACGCCACGCTCAACGTGGACATCTCACCCGAGTACATGGGTGTCGGCTACGTGATCGGCCCGCGCATCGCCGGGGTGATGTTCGCAGGAGGCGTCCTCTCCTGGCTCGTGCTGCTGCCTCTCCTCAGCATCATGGGCAACTACCTGACAGTGCCGTTCCCGCCTGTGCCGGCAAGCGGCCTCCGGATCGATCAGATGTCTCCGGGTCAGTTGTGGAGCGCCTACATCCGATACACGGGCGCCGGCGCGGTGCTCGCGGCCGGCCTCATCACGCTCGCGCGAACGATCCCGACCATCGTGTCGTCCTTCCGCGAGAGCGTGAAGGATTTCTCGGCCAAGGGCGGCGCCGCGTCCCGCGCCCGGACCGAGCGCGACATTCCGTTGACAGTCGTTCTTGCCGGGACCGTCTTGCTGGCGCTCTTCCTCGTCGTCGCGCCTCGGATGCCCACACAAGGCAACTTCGTCGCATCGATCCTGGTGGTCGTCTTCGGCTTCTTCTTCGTGACGGTCTCGTCGCGCATCGTCGGCCTGATCGGATCGTCTTCGAACCCCGTCTCCGGAATGACCATCGCGACGTTGATCCTGACCTGCACGATTTTCGTGGCGCTCGGCTGGACCGGTGACTGGTACTCCCCCGTGGCACTCTGCGTCGGCGCCGTCGTGTGCATCGCGGCCGCGAATGCCGGCGCGACGTCTCAAGATCTGAAGACGGGCTACATCGTCGGCGCGACGCCGAAGTCCCAGCAGTACGGCCTGATCATCGGCGTCGTCGTGTCGGCGTTGATCGTCGGCTACACGACGTTGTACCTGCACAAGGTCATGATCGTCGGATCCGACGCGCTGCCGGCGCCGCAGGCCACGCTGATGAGCACGATCATCAAGGGATTGTTCAGCCGGAACCTGCCGTGGGGCCTCGTCCTGGTCGGCGTATTCATCTCGGTGACGCTCGAGCTGTGCGGCATCCACTCGCTGTCGTTCGCGGTCGGCTCGTACCTGCCGATTGCGACGACCGCACCGATCTTCGCCGGCGGTCTGGTGCGCGTCGTACGTCGAGAGCAAGACCGGACGCGCCGAGGAATCGGAGGTCGGCTCCGGGCACGCTCTTCAGCTCGGGGCTGATTGCCGGAGGATCACTGGCGGGCATTCTCTATGCGATCCTGTATGGCAACGGCATCGTTCACGATGCTGAAGGAGCGCCCGGCCTGATTCCGTCGCTTCATGGAGGGACCGCAGGCCTCGTTGCCGGCGGGCTGCTGTTCTTGCTGCTCGCCGTGGTGCTGTCGCGGATGGGTCAGCGTAAGCTTGAGTAGAGGCCCCGGACCTCAGGATCCTGCATGAATGAGTCACGCCTTCCGGATCGGGACCGTCCGCGTGTCGGCGACGCGTCATCCAGGCTGGCCAGGAGCTTCGCCCTCGAGCTCGCGCTCGCCGTCTGCATCGCCTCGCCGGTGCACGGGCAGACACCAGGCCGCGTCGCCACGACCATCGAGGCCGCCCTCGCCGAGCCGGTGTTCTTTCACGGACGTCAGATTGCGATTCGTGCGGCGACCATCCAGGACCGCTCCGACACGAGGGTCGTCGTCGGCAACTCTGCCGCCGGGGACAAACCGAAGCTGCATCCGGTCTTCGTCTTCTGGCAACAGACACCCTCGCGGAGCGACGGCGAAATCCGCGGGGAGTTCTTCGACCTCGGCAGTCTGCGCGAAGACGACTCGCGGTTTACCAGCTACGACTTCCGCCCGGTGTTGGAAGCCGTGACTGGCGGCCGGTGGCCGAATCGGGACGAGGTCTTCGTCATCGTTGGCGCGACGGTGATCGACGCGCCGGAGCCGTCTGGCCCCAGCGTTCGCGCGATCGTGCTCCAACGCTCGAAGTTCGCGGACCGCGGCGTCACCGTGACCGGCCGATTCAGCGGTCGCAATCTCTTCGGCGACCTGGCAACGGCATTGAACCGATCGCGGTGGGACTTCGTCGTGCAGTCGGCGGACGCGGCGATCTGGGTCAGCGCCCTGCGTCCGAGAGGCACTGGCTTCGAGCTCGATCCTGGCGCCAAGGTCGACACGGGAAGTTGGCTCGAAGTGTCGGGCACGGTGCACATCGAGGGCAGCAGGGTGTGGATTGACGGCGAGTCACTCCACCTGGCAAAGCCGCCCGACCGACTCCGATTCCGAGCCAACACCGACGCCGGTCATCAAGGAGCCGGCGCCGACGGTGATCTTCACCGCGCCGATCACGGAGGACGTGGACGTCACGACGGATGCGACCGTCCGCGTGCAGTTCTCGCGCGACATGGACGGTAGGACTTTCCGAGGCCACGTCAGGGCGTCCTATGTCGTCACGAACCCCGCGGCGCCGCCGCCACCTCACTTCCCGCGCCGCTCGACCACGTATAATGAGGCCAACCGGGCACTCGAGCTCAAGTTCGCCCGACCGTTCGAGCGCTTCCAGACGGTGAAGGTCGAGTTGCTCGATGGGATCACCGCCGTCGACGGCCAGCCGCTCGCGCCGTGGTCGATGACGTTCTCGATCGGGGCGAAATAGCTTCCCGCTTCCCGCTTCCGCGTATGGCTGACCTCGTAGGCCAGCCCGTTCTCAGAGGCAATCTTTCACCGGTTCAGCGGGAACGCCCCCCTCAGTGAAGCCATCCTGAGAGTGGGCGCCGCAAGCCAGTAATACGCGCGGGAAGCTGGAAGCCGGAAGCTGGAAGCCTCAGCCCCTCGCTCCTGCCACCGCCGGTCTCTGCCACCGTCGGCGCACTCCGCGGACGATCCAGGTCGCGAACCACACCATCACCACGACTCCGACGATCACCACGACGGCCGCGGCCAGCGGGTACTTCAGCGCCAGGGTCGAGAGGCCGATGACGAACGCGTCTTCGGCCAGGCTGAGCGCCCA
This sequence comes from uncultured Acidobacteriota bacterium, assembly GCA_963730995.1. GTDB lineage: Bacteria > Acidobacteriota > Vicinamibacteria > Vicinamibacterales > 2-12-FULL-66-21 > CAVSUB01. The sequence continues at coordinate 162,417 of CAVSUB010000001.1, forward strand.
GTTCGAGAACGGCTCGGGGCTGGTGTTGGCGACGGCGCGTGTGCTGGCCTTCGTGAAGTGGGTACCGGCCGCCAGTGTTCCACCGAGAAGGGCGACGAGACCCTCGACGGTCGGGCTCGCGTGACCCATCGCGGCAACCGCGATGAGGGCGCCACCCACGGGCCGAATCAGCGTGTGAACGGCATCCCAGAGTGAGTCCAGCCAGGGCATCTTGTCGGCGAAGAACTCGATCACGAACAGGACCAGCGCCGCGCCGATCACGACGTTGTTGTCGAATACGCGAAACTGCTCGGGAAGCACAACCCATCCGAAGTGTTGGGCCAGCCCGAGTATCGCTACGGTCGCATACAGGTTGATTCCCGCCGCGAACGAAAAGCCCATCGTTCGCGCCACCGTTGTCAGCATCTCGGGCATCGTCACCTCGCCCCCCGTGCACGAGCACGACTCTCTGGATCTGAGCAGGCTCTCCGATAGGATGTCAATCCGCCCGTCCTTGTTGACGTCGATGACGTACATGTTGGGCGGCGGTCTGAGCGGCCAGCACAATCAGTATCTCGAGCACCGACAACCACCTCCCGACGGCGGAGTCTACTCTGAAGTTCAGTTGCGTAGCGCAGCTCTCAGCTCTCGGCTGTTTGCGGCGAAGAGAGGCCGAAGCGGCTTATGCCGGCAACTCCAGAAGAGCCTGCACCCGTCTCCGAACCTCGGCAATCAGGTTGTCGCGGTCGGCCAGCGTCAGATCCGCCGTTTCCACGGGCTCTCCAAATATGACGTCGATCACGACCGGATTGATCACCAGGCTGCCCTTGTGCATGGCATCTCGGGCGCCCTTGATCGCCACAGGGACGACCGGTGCATGGCCTTTGATGGCCATGATGAACCCGCCCTTCTTGAAGGGCAGCAGCGCGCCGGTCCGGCTCCGGGTGCCTTCCGGAAAGATCAGGAACGAGTTTCCGTCCCGCAGCGCCTCCCCGGCCTTCTCGATCGCCGGCAGGCTCTGCTCGGGGTTACCGCGCTGGAGTGGGACGAATCCTGCGAGGTCGAACGCCTGCGTGAGCACCGGCAACTTCCGAAGCTCCGCCTTGTAGACAATCCGCAGGCGCGGAAAGAGCTCGCTCAGGACGCTGTAGAGAATGGGCGGCTCGACGTTGCTCGTGTGATTGACGGCGTAGACAGCGGCGCGATCCCGCTGGATGTCGTTCGCCGCCGTGGACCCGCACCCGGATGCCGCTGAGCCGCTGACCCAGTCGAACCCCTACGAGACCGACCTTGTAGAGGATCAGTCGGATTGCGGATGAGGAGGGCGATGATGACGAACGGGGACCCGACGAGGAGGACGTAGAGCGAAACGGCCGTATAGGTGGCGATCGACCGCAGCAGCGCGATCACCGGCAACGGACACCGCACAGTCGTGGAGGAGTCATCGGGCAAAAAAATGGCCGGAAGCCTTTGAGCTTCCGGCCAGGGAGTGCGAGTTCGAAGCGGCAGCGCCTACGATGCCTTGGCCGTCCGGCGCGCGGTGACGCGCGTCGTCGTCGCGGCCTTGGCAGCTTTGGCACGAGCAATCGAGCGATTCTTCATGGTGAAGCAACGCTCGAGCGCCCGGTCGACCTTCTCTTCGATGGCGGCCGTGATCTCGTGAGACACCTCGGAGATCTCGGACACGACGAGAAACTTCGCGCGGTCGAGCATGCGCTTCTCGCGGAACGAGAGATTCTTCGAACGCGCCAGGAACGTCAGGCTCTTGAGCACTTCGACCACGTCGTAGATCGAGCCCGTGCGCATCCGATCCGAATTGTCCTTGAAGCGGCCCTTCCAGTTCTGATGGTTGTCGATCTTGCCGTCGCCGAGGAGTGAGAAGAGCCGTTCGATCTCTTCGTCGCTGATCGCGCGCCTCAGGCCGACGCCGTCGACGTTGTCGACTGGAACGAGCACTGTCGTCTCGTTCGCGACCATCCGGAGATGATAGAACCCGCAGGTGGTGCCGAGGATTGTCTTGGTTTCGATGCCCTGCACGACGCCGAGTCCGTGGTTTGGGTAGATGACCTTGTCACCAACCTGAAATGTCACGTGTCCCCCACTGAGTAAGGTGAGTAGGTTAGGTGTGCGCCAGACGAGCAGTGAATAAAGTATAGCGGAAGACAGTACGCAGATCAACGAAAACTCGCGAAAATCGGCCACTTTTTCGCACTTTCGTGTCCTGGCACATCTGATTGGGTACACGGAAAGTCGTCACCGTCGCGTGACCGGCGGCAGCCCGGAACCCCTCCGCTTCAAGGTTCCGGAAGGGTAACCGCATCGACTGCAACGGGTTGCGGCCGAATGACCAAGTCTCTTTCAGATGGAGGCGTTCCGGGAGAGGAGTTTCAGGCCACGCTGTAACGAGCCATCGCCAGGTCGACGATCTCCCCGATGAGCTGGGAGTACGTCCGTCCGGATTTGCGAGCGGCCATCGCAAACTCAGCTTTAGAAGCCAGCCAGGGGTTTGGATTGGCCTCGATGACGGCGACCCGGCCGTCTGGCCGCAGGCGCATGTCGATTCGAGCGTAGTCCCGAAGCTCGAGCGCCTGATAGACACCCAGGGCCGTCGTCTGCAGCAGGTTGACGGTCTCCTCGGGAAGATCCTCCGCAACGGCGGACTTCGTGTCCCTGTAGGCTCCGGTCCCCTTCCCCCACTTCACCTCCGCGCCGGCGATCCGGGGCGTTCCCTCGGGAAGCTTGGACAGATCGAGCTCGATCGGCGGGAGCGCCGTCGCATTGTCGTTCCCGATGACCCCCACGTAGAGCTCGCGCCCCTCGACATACTCCTCGATGAGTACCGGAGAGTCGAAGTTCGCGTGAAGCCAGTCGATGCGCTCCATCAACTCGCGGATCGATGTGACGACGGCGTTGAACTCGATGCCGATCGAGCCGTCTTCGCGGGCGGGCTTGACGATGACTGGAAACGCGAGGTCGTGCGAGAAATCGAGCCGCCCGCGGAACGAGCGCGCGAAGACAGGCGTGTGGATTCCGTGGAACTCGAGGATTTTCTTCGCGACCGCTTTGTCCTGCGCGTAGAGCAGACCGTGGGATCCGGACCCTGTGAAGCGCTTGTCGAGCAGTTCGAGGTAGGCCGCGATGCAGTAGTCCGCCGTGTCGTTGCCCGGCGAACGATTCGACCAGATTGAAAATCAGATCTCCATCGAGCTTCGCGATGCCGTGCAGGCCTTTCATCGATCCATCGAGGAGATAGAGCTCGGCGTCGTGCCCCAGCTTGCCGAGCGCTTCGACCACCTCGTGCTCGACTTCTTTCTTGTCGAGCGTACGTGTCAGCGGCGCCTTGTCGGCGGAGGCGCTCGCCTCTTCCGGCTCCTCCCATCGATCGTACAGGACGGCAACTTTCAGTTTGCCCAAAGTGTGTGGATTATAGCTGACCGCTCTGCGCTTCGCGGCGATCGTCTTCCACCGGCACGAGTGGCTGCGCGGAGCGTCTGGTACGCATCGCAGCGCCGGCGTCACCGAGACGACCCACCCCGTTGCGACGAGACAGCCGATGCCGCCGCTCACGACAGAGACGATCGGGCCGACCCACTGCGCGAGCAGTCCGGCCTCGAACTCGCCGAGTTGCGGGCCGCCGATGAAGAAGGCCATGTTGACGCCGGTCATCCGGCCGCGGAGGCCATCCGGCGTTTCGAGCTGCCGGATCAGATTGCGAAACACCGCGCTCACGGTGTCCGCGGCACCGGTGGCGGCCAGACACCCAAACGTCAACCAGAATGAGGTGGAGAGGCCGAACGCAATCGTCGCGAGGCCATAGATCGCGATGCTGGCAATCAGCACGATGCCGCGACGTTCGATCGAATCGACGACTCGCACCATCGCCACGCCGGCGAGCACGGCGCCTACGGCCGGCGCCGAGTAGAGCCAGCCGTATCCGCGCGCTCCGACGTGAAGGACGTCCTGCGCGAAGATCGGCAGGAGCGCTGTGGCCGACGAGAAGAACGTCGCGAAGAAATCGAGCAGCATCGTCGATCGGATGAGCGGCGACCGAAACACGAAGCGCAGCCCTTCGAGCGCCGCGGCCACGCTGAAGTCGCTCCGGCGTCGCGGAGGGATCGACGCGTGCTCCGTCGGCATCTGTTCGCGCCGGTTCTCGACGCGCATCGCCAGGAGCGCGCCGATCACGACGAGGTACGACACCGCATTGCCTGCGTACGCCCACGCTACGCCCGCCTCGGCAATCACCACGCCGCCAGCTGCGGGCCCGATGACCGACGCCACCTGCACCATCGACGTGTTCAGGCTGATCGCGTTGGGAAGATCTTCGCGTGGCACCAGGTTCGGCAGGAGCGACTGCCGCGCCGGCAAATCGAATGCACCGGCCGCGGAGCTCATTCCTGCCAGCACATAGATCGGCCACGTCACCGACAGTCCGTGATACGTCACCAGGAACAGAATCATCGCGAGCACGGCCATGATGGACTGCGTCGCCAGCATGAGCTTCCGACGATCGAGTGCGTCTGCCGCGACTCCGCTGATGAGCGAGAACACAACGATCGGCACCACGCGCACCAGGCCGACCATGCCGAGCGCGATCGGGCGGCGGTCGTCAGGAACCAGCAGCGACACGTGCCACAGGATCGCCGCCGTCTGCATGTAACTGCCCGAGAACGAAATGAGGAGGCCGACCCAGAGAAGGCGGAAGTTTCGATGTTTGAGCGCCTGGAACACTTGTGGGGTGATGCTATCAGCTATCGGCTGCCAGCTCTCAGCTCTCGGCCATCGGCAATCGGCCAGCAATCGGGCTGAAAGCTAATAGCTGACAGCTGACATCGAGCAATAACCAACCGCCCGATGGACCTGAACCCGCGAGACGCAACCGGGCGTCATATTCCACAGCGGGCTCCAGCAGAAAGCGGGTCAATCGATGGGTCTCCCCTCTTCAATCAACCACCTGCCAGACGATGGGTTGTTCGATGCGTACTCGCGTGCGGTGGTGTCCGCCGTGGAGCGGGTTGCGCCGGCCGTCGTCAGCATCGACGTCCGTCAGCGCGGTTCGAAGGCCAGGCGATCACGCGCGCAGGCCGGCACCGGCTCAGGTTTCGTCTTCGCAAACGACGGCCTCCTCCTCACCAACAGCCACGTCGTCGAGCACGCGGACGACATCTCGGTGACGCTTCCCGATGGGCGGGAGTGCACGGCCGACCTGATCGGCCAGGATCCCGACACAGATGTCGCGGTGGTCCGCATCACTGCGCCGGATCTTTCGGTCGTGGAGTTTGGTGACTCGCGTGCGCTTCGCGCGGGGCAGCTCGTGATTGCGATCGGCAATCCATACGGATTCCAGCATTCCGTGTCGTCCGGCGTCGTCAGCGCGCTCGGCCGCTCGCTTCGCGCGAAGTCCGGGCGCTTGATCGAGCACGTCATCCAGACGGACGCGGCGCTCAATCCCGGCAACTCGGGTGGACCGCTCGTGGACAGCACCGGCAGGGTCGTCGGCGTGAACACCGCCATCATCGCGGGCGGTCAAGGTTTGAGCTTCTCAGTTCCAATCCGCACCGTAGAAACGGTGCTGCCGGCCCTTCTGCGCGATGGCCGCGTTCGCCGCGGCTACCTCGGTGTGGCGGGTCAGGACGTGCCGCTTCTGCGACGCGTCTCGCGGTTCCACAAGCTCACCCAGGGTGCAGGCGTGCTCGTAATCTCCGTGGAATCCGACGGCCCGGCCCGGTCAGCCGGCCTGCAGGAAGGCGACATCCTCGTCTCGCTGGACACGCAGGCCGTCACGAGCCTCGACGACGTCCACCGGCTGTTGACCGAGGAGCGCATCGGCCAGCGGGTGATCCTCGGCGTGCTGCGAGGCACTGACCGCATCGATATCGGGGTGATGGTGGCGGACAGACGGTGATTGGAGCTTCGCAGCTGGGACTCGCCGCTCGGGGCTCGCCGCTCGCTCGTGGTTAGCAACGACAGCCTGCTTGCTGCAACGATTCTTTCGAGTCCCGAGTCCCGGATCCCGAGTCCCGTCACTTCACTTGACCACCCGATACAGCCTCGTCTCCTTGAGCTCCCACCGGGTCACGCCCTCGAGGTGCAGGTCCTGTCGCTCGTCCATGAGCGTGACGAGGCGTTGATACTCTTTCGGCGGCAGGAACGCACCGTGCACGACGACGTAGTCGACTCCTCGGCGCCGGAGATCCTCCAGCGTGTCGTCGTCCGGGAAGTCGGCCATCGCCTGGATGAGCTCCGAATACCACTTGGGGCTGAACCCGCTGTAGCCGTTCACCAGACGGTGCCAGTGGAACGTCGAGAAATACATGTACGTCGGCTCGCGCGCGATGTCCGGCGCGATCATCGGAAGCTCAACGATCACCGCGTCATTCCTGCCGGCGAGCGCTTCGTAGACGGGGGGCGGCCTGCGCCACACGAACGCCAGGACGAGGGTGGAGTGGTACTCGACGGCAATGGCCAGCGCGATCACGACAATCGCCGTATAGCGGGCGGCGGGTGTGCTCCCCGCCCGCGAAATCCTGGCGACGGCGTAGCCGACGAGAATAGCCAGCGACAGGCCGACGACGATCGCCATTCGCGCCGGCACGCGCAGGCCTCGGAATGGCGTGACGTGCTCGCGCAACCATGGATATACGAGTCCATTGGTGCCGAGCGAGAGCTCGAATGCCAGCGCGAGGCCAATGCCGTAGCCCATTCGCGCCGCCGAAATCGGCGGCCAGAGGGCCGACGCGGCGAGAACCGGTACTGCGAATCCCTCGAACAACTCACGCTCCTGCGAGCCCATCCCCTTCGAGTATGGGCCGAAGACGGTATTGCGCGGATGCGCGACGAGATAGTCGTCCGGCTTCGCGCTGTAGAACTCGACCTCGCTGAGCGGACGTTCGCCCACGGACCGCCGCGCCTCGAAATAGGGCCGCGTGAAGGGCACGATGAGGACGACCGCAACCACGGCGCCGCAGGCCAGCGCGCGCACGACGGGCCAGAATTCGGCGCGTCGCGCCCCGATCAAGAGCGCGATCCCGACCGGGACCAGGTATGTCGCGAAGAAGATGCCGTAGTAGAACGACGATAGCGTCTGGAGCGCCAGAAAGAGGCCTGTGAGCAGGCCGTCTCGAAGGCGTCCGGACGTGATCGTCCGGTGGAACGCCCACAGGCAGAGCGGCATCCACTGCGCCATCTGCAGCTCGAGATGCGCGTAGTGCATGTAGCGGTACGGCAGGAACGCGAACACGAATCCCGCGACGAGCGCCGCCGCGGTGTGCTGCGTCAGCGAGCGGACCAGCAGGAACATCGCCGCGCCCGACAGCGCAAATCCGGAGAGCAGCAGAAGGTTGTAGGCGAGAATCTGATGGACGCCCAACCACAGGAGAGGCGCCACCGTCAGCGACGGGACGATCATCGCATCCGAGAAAGCGAGCGTGTTCTTCTCCGGATAGAAGATGTTCCCGTCGAACAGATGCAAGGGGTCTCGGGGAAGCTGGTGTGCGATCCAGGACAACCGCCACGTCGAAAGCAGCGGGTCGCCCGTGTCGACGCTCACGAACCCATCGAGCCCCTTGACCTGCGGGTACGTCATCACGAACGTCAAACCCCAGAAGAGGAGGATGACGCCGAGCGCTTTAAGAACAATCGTGCCGCGCGAGGATGGGACAGGTGGAACGGCTGGCCGGGCCGGAACATCGTCGATCGGGAGCGCTCTCTGCGTACGGGCCGCCGCGCGCATGCCGGACGCGATGCGGTGGTGGATCGCCGGGCGACGGTAGAACGTGTGGCGGACGATGAGGAGTCCGATCGCCCAGGCGAGTATCCGCCACTCCTCACGGAACGACACGCGGATGCCAGCCGGACGCACCACGAAGCCGCCGGTCCACCATACCGTCAGGGCAAGGAGCAACAGAACAATCGAGACGACGTCGGCTCCGCGAACCCAGAGCGGCGGCGGGGACGTCTCGCGCAATGAGTACATCCGCTATTTCTTGCCGGAGTAGCTCACCTGCCAGATGGAGTTCGATCCGTCGTCGCTGACCATGAGCGAACCGTCGTCCGCGACGGCGACGCCCACCGGACGGCCCCAGACCTGCCCGTCGGCTGTCACGAATCCGGTGACGAAATCTTCGTACTCGCCAGTGGCCGCGCCGTTCTTGAGCGGCACGCGCACGACTTTGTAGCCAGTACGCATCGCCTTGTTCCACGAACCGTGAGCCGTCAGGAAGACGCTGGAGCGGTGGTCGGGCGCGAACTGCTGACCGTTGTAGAAGACGAAGTTGAGCGGAGCGCTGTGCGGCTGCAGGAGCACGTCCGGCACTTTGACGGTCGCCTTGAGCTCCGGATGTTTACCCTCGAGGCGCGGATCCTGATTGCCCCCAAGGTAGTACCAGGGCCATCCGTAGAAGCCGCCCTCTTCGACGTGGGTGATGTAGTCGGGGACCAGGTTGTCCCCGAGATTGTCACGCTCGTTCGTGCAGACCCACAGCTGACCGCTCGCCGGATTGATCGCGAGCCCCGTCGCGTTCCTGATGCCGCTGGCGTAGACGCGTCGGCCGGAGCCGTCGATATCGAACTCGAGCACCGTCGCCCGATCCTTCTCGGCTGGCGTGGTGTCCGGATCGTCCACGTTGGACCGTGAGCCGACCCCGACCCACATCTTCTTGCCGTCCGGCGAGAACACGAGGTCGCGGGTCGAATGGCCTCCGCCGGGGAACGCGTCGGCGACGACCGTTTCCTTGGCCGCGCGGGCCTTGAGGTCGCCAACCTGATAGGGAAAGCGAACGATGGAGTCGGTGTTCGCGACGTAAACGAACTGCGGATTCGGGCCCGACGGGTAGAACGCGATGCCGAAGGGCTTGTTCAACTCGGCCGCGAAGACCTCCATCTCCTGCGGCTTGCCTGACCCGTCGTGCCCCCGCAGCACTCTGATTCGTCCGGGACCGGTTTCGGCAACGAAGAGGTCGCCGTTCGGGGCCGTGCGCATCAGGCGCGGATTCTCGAGTCCCTCGGCGTACAGCTTCACCGTATAGCCCGGCAAAGCCTGCGGCATCGCACCCTCTGGACGCGGCACGACCTTCGGTCCGTTGTTCGCGGCCTCCGTCGCGAACGGCCTCGGCAGATCGGCGACGGTGATGCGATGCATCACCCCAGGCTTCTCGCCTCGGTAGTCGGAGAACGGTGGCGCTGCGGCCGGCGCGTCCTGACCATCCGCCCGTGCGACATAAATGGCCACGGCGCCAACAATTACGGCGGAAAGCGAGAGCGTCCCCACGGCACCCGTGCGGATCGAAGAAAAAGTCATGCTGAGATCATGTCGATGCCCGGGGCGAAGGGCAACTGGTTTCACGAGGAAGATGGACGAGCTTGGTCGGTAAACCTGTGGATTCCGCAGTTCACATGTAGGGCGCGGGCTTCAACCCGCGCCGGGCGGGGCCTGAAGGCCCCACCGTACATCGACACAAGTGAAGCCCCGGTCTAGGCGCGATTGATCGACCGGCGTGCGCGCGGGCAACGCCTGCTGGGTGCGCCCACAATCGACGAGAATCGCGCGATGTCCTTGCGGGTTTAGTGTTGCCCCTGGTCGTTTCTAAACAGCCTCAAGTCGATGGCATTCGCCAGTGCGTTGTATCCCAGGTCGTTTGGGTGGCCGTGGTCTCCGCTGTCATAGAAAGTACGGATCTTGGTCGGGGAAGTGGGATCACGTAGCACACGATCAAAGTCGATCACACCGTCATATTCTCCGCTAGTGCGGATCCACGCATTGACGGCCTGACGCTTGACCTCCTTCTCGGGTGTAAAAACCGGGAATGGCGTTCCCGGCTGGAGGAACCCTTCCACGGGGGTCAGAGTGCATCCGAAGATTCTCAGTCCCTTCGAATGGGCACGCTCGATGAGTTGCCTGTGGCCCTGGATGACCTGCTCAACGGTCACCTCCTCAACGGGATTCAGGGTGAAGATGTCGTTCCCCCCCGCTTGAACGATGACGTGGGTCACCCCGGTCTGGGCCAGCACGTCGCGGTCAAATCGGGCTAACGCGTTGGGACCGAGGGAATCGTGAAGGAGCCTGTTGCCGGCCAGTCCTTCGTTCAGCACGCCCATGGCCCGATGACCGGGTTGCGCCAGCAGCCGCCGGGCGAGTTGGTCGGTCCATCGGGCGTTGGCGTCTACGGTTGACTGCGTACCATCAGTGATCGACTCGCCAATGGCGACGATCACCCCAGTGTGCTCGGACGCCGTTACGTCCACTCCCGCCAGCCAGAACCGTGCCTGTGTCGTCGAGCTGATCGGCATCACGGCGCTCGCTGTGAAATCTCCGGGCGGAGAGATGAAGGAGGTCTGCCGCCCCTGGAAATGCCACGTCGCCGGTCCTGTATTTTCGGGCACGAAAATGCTGACGGCTAAGTCGCCTCGGTCCGGCACCTCGAGCTCCACGGGGTCGCTCACTACGAGCGCGCCGGGTGGGATGGTGATGGATGGATCACCGCCGAAGGTCAACGTCCTGTCAGACCCTGGTACTGTCGATGCTCCCGTAGCGCTCAGCGCGATACTCGCCGCTCCAATCACCAAGCCAGTCGCTCCGAAAGTCGATAGCCGCACGCGCACTCGAGCGCCTCCGCCGCTGACGTGCACGATTTGGCGGAGAGTTTGATCGTTGAAGCCAGGGTTGTTCAATCCGGGAACGCCGAGGTCCGGCTGGTGCAATGCGTTGCCCCAGGTCCCGACCCACTGTTCCCGCTGGCCATCGTCATGCCGATCACTCGCGATGGCCGTTGGCGCAAGTACGAGGATCGCAAGGGCCAGCACGGTTGCGACGACCGTCTCCGGCGGACGCCGAGTCCGAACGGCAATGGAGACATACAACGCTTTGACGATAGTCATTTGTGCCTTCTTGTGCATCCTGTTGGCCTTTGGCCGCAACCGCTGACTTTCATCCACGCGGCGTCGCTTGCCTTGCTCAAGTTTAACTCGATGTGGGAGTGGCGGCTCTGGCGTATCGTGGATTACTCTGTAACTCCCTACTTCCTGGCGTTCGAACCGCTACAGCCCGAGATGGTGGCAGTGGTTGGAGTCGTGCCCTTCGGCGTTGCGTCAGACCTCCTTGCCTTGGCCACCGCACGCACACTTCTTCGGCGAGCGGCGCGCGCCAGTACGGGCCGCGCAATCGTGACCCTGATCGGCGGAGCGTTCGCCGTTGGTTTTGGCGCCCTTGCCATCCCGATGTTAGCGGCTCAGTTCGTACCGACTGAACCGGGTTCTTGGAGCAACGCGGAGGCGTTGCAGAAGGTCTTGGTAGCAACAGGCTTCTCGAATCTACCGGCAGGATTGGCTTCTTGGTGTTTTGGACTTCTGGCGGGGACAATGCTCTGTCACAGGGCAGCGTGGCACCTCCTAGAGAGACCCCTATACGCGGTCGCGAGGCATGAACTCGTTCGCAGACCCAAACTGTTGCTATCTCTCGGTGGCGCTCTCTTGGCCGCAGCGGGCGTCAACGCGGTTCAGCTGGCCTTGGCTATGTTGCGCTAGAGAATCGAGCACGTTTGTGCGGACGGCAGACGGATCACGCGCTAGCCGTGAAGCGGGAGTTGATGTCTCGCAAGCGAGAGATCCACACCCGGCCGTAACGCATCGGGTTCTGAGTGGCAGACGCGCGAATGCCAATGAATGGTTCCGGCTCGATGACGAGTTGATCCGAGTGCCCTTCGAGGAAGGCTGGATCGTAGCGCGTGCGCGTATCCGGCCGACGTTGGGTACGCGGTTCGGGCGGGCGTTATGGCAGCGGTGAGCAAGGTTCTCAGGCGTCCCTGCTATCACTGCGGCCTGATGTTCTAACCGACGCGCCCGCACCAGAGGCACTGCCGGCCGTCGTGCCGGATCGCGGCGTTTAAGGCGAGGGCCGATCGGCCCGTGGACGATCGGTTCGGAGTGCCCTTCGAGTAAGTGACGGCTCGCGCTCTTTGACAGTTGAATAGACGTAATCCTGAGACAAATGCCGGCGGCGGTTCGGATTACAGAGCCGTGACCAAGCTTTCTGTATTGCGGCGACGGAAAACCGGACGTTTGCCGCGGCGCCGCCGGCTCCAACCGACGGCGACAAGTCCGCTCAACACGAGCACGACTGTGGACGGTTCGGGAACACCGAATGAATACACTGCGGTGTAGCCGGTCGCGGTTCTCGGGGGGAAAGGGGGAACAAGCACCCCGGTGTGGACCGATCCGCTGACGATGCCGCTCCCCTCGATCTCGACAATCAGGTCCGGAAGTCCCAACCGGCCAAGGACCAACTGGCCCGTCATCGTGAACGGCGCCTCGTGAACAATGTCAGGTATAAGGGTAAGCGGCTGGCTGATGAATCTCAGAGTGCCACTACAGGCTGGTCCGGCGGGATCAGGGTGGCTCTGGCAAGAAACATCGCCGACCTGTATGGTCCCTCCAAGGTAAAGTGAACCCCTCTCGAACGCCACGTCATAGATACCGGTGGTGAACACTTGCTCAAAGCCCACGCCTGTGCCTACGGCGAAGATGGAGACCGCAAAGTTGTCGCCGGAGAAAGCACCGCCATTCTGGCCACTGTCGACAAAAAAGGAATTGAAGAACCCACCCTGCTCGACGACAAGGGGGGCAGCAAGGGTCTCCGCGGCGCCTGCCGAAAGAACGCCTACCAAGGCGACAACAATCGCGCCGATCTTCTTCATCTTCATCACGCGCCTCCTGGGACTGACGCTATGCGACGCGAAGGGGCTCGGCGTCGGGATAGAGGGGAAGATGCTTGCCGCGCCGCCGACTCCAGCCGACGGCGACAAGTCCGCTCAGCACGAGCACGACGGTGGACGGTTCGGGAACGGCGAATCGATACTCTGCTCTGTGGGCGGTCGCGGTTATCGGGGGGAAAGTGCCAGGGACCACCCCGGTCTCGACCACCCCGGTGAGGATGCCGCTCCCCTCGATCTCGACAATCAGGTCCGGTAGTCCCAACCGGCCAAGGACCAACTGGCCCGTCATCGTGAACGGCGCCTCGTGAGGAACAGGAGGAAATTCAGGTACAGCTGGAAGCGGCTGGTTGATGAATCTCAGAGTGCCACTACAGGCTGGGCCGGCGGGATCGGGGGATCAGGGTGGCTCTGGCAAGAAACATCGCCGACCTGTATGGTCCCTCCAAGGAGACCTGAACCCCTCTCGAACGCCACGTCCCAGATACCGGTGGTGAACACTTGCTCAAAGCCCACGCCTGTACCGACGGAGAAGATGGAGACCGCAAAGTCGTCGCCGGAGAAAAAACCGTCATTCGTGCCATCGGCGAAAAAAAAGGAATTGAAGAACAAACCCTGCTCGACGACAAGGGGGGCGGCAAGGGTCTCCGCGGCGCCTGCCGAAAGAACACCTACCAAGGCGACAACGATCGCGACGATCTTCTTCGTCTTCATTGACGCGCCTCCTGGGGGACTGGCTCGGCGAGGGTATCACGTCAGGGAAGAGGATTGTTGCCCCGGTGACTTGCCTGTTGAGCTTGGGCGCTAGGTCACAATTCCCTTTGCGTGAGAGTCGGGCGTAGGGAACTCGGATTGGCCTGACGGCGAGTTACCGAGCCTTGCTGCCCTCTCGGCGCCGGGGTTGAGTGACTTCAGATTGCGGATGCGAAGCGGTCGTCTTGGTGATAGCTCTTGCAGTCGCTGGGTGAGATCGGCGACAGCTTTCGTGGTCGGTTCCGCGACTTGCTGCGAGCCGGCGCTGGTCGCTTGCGTCGAGGACGTCCCATCCACGCCAAGTTCGTTCAACAGCCGCAATGCGCCGGTCAGGTGCATCCGCAGTTGGCGGTATTTGCGCTCACCGAGGCGCTCCTGAATCCAGGCCTCTCGCGCCCGTATCTTGTCACGGTCGGCGCTCATGCGGTTGCTCCCTGAAACCCCGGGAGCTGAACAGTATCATCGTCGGCGGCAGAGGTGTAGTTCCAGCTGGATCACGAGCGTCGTGCCGGATGGCAGCGTTCGAGGCGAGGGCCGATCGGCCGGTGTTGCCGGGACTGCTCCATGACGAACTGTTCAGGGTACCGTTCGAGTAAGCCACTCGCGCTCTTTTCCAACTGAATAGACTGCATCGCTCCGAGGATAAGGGTGTGCCAAGTGGTGCCTCGCGACACTCCCACCAGTGACCTTTCGCGCCAGAAGGAGCCGAATCTGGCCCGCCCGGTTATCCGGAGATCGCGGGCAGTTCGCTACGCTGATCTCGGGAGTGGCGAGCGATCTTCGAGAAGGGCTGGCAATGGCGCGCCCTGTAAAAACCTTCACGCACGATGGCGAAGACTGGCAGGCCCTGTTTGCTTGGGGCTGTGCCAACCGCGAGCACTACACCATCGGCGTGCTGTTTCGGGCTAAGACAACCAACCGGGAAGCGTTCGGACGGCTGCGCGGCGTTCCTCCAGAGCGATTCGATAACGCCCCGGTGGATCAACTCCGAGAGGCGCTGATCGCCGCGCTCTCCGCCGCCGACGACTGAGCCAGATGCCGTACTTCTACCCCAAGCGGAACGGCGATTACGTGTACGACGTGACCTTGACGAAGGACGACACGCTGCGGCTGTCACGCCGCTACCGCGCCCACCTGAGTAACGCCGAACGCATCGAGGATGGACGGCTCGCGTTCGTCCAGGTCGACATTCCAGACACGTACGGCTCGACGGTCAGTGAAGCCATGCGGGCGCTCGATGCGTCGTTCGATGCGTGGCGGCGTGGGGATGCCGCCAAATCCGCCTAGCGTTCACCTGTGCCGAACGCGACACCTGGAGTCAGGTGGACCTGCTACGCTGCCGGTAGGTGAACCCCAGCGACGCGGCGCGACGCCAGGCGCTCAATCTCCTCCGTCTGATTGCCGAGTTGGAATGGGATCTTCGTTCCCCTCTCACGCTCTCGTCTGCCTCAGAAACAACGATCCTCCGGGCACTGGCCGATACGCATGCCGCCCTCGCCCGCATTATCGCCACGTTGGACTGAGTCCAGCATCTACTCTATTCCTTGAGTTGGGACAACACCGCGATGTGGGCGAAGTACGCTGATGACCACCGAGGGTACTGCCTCGAATTCAGAAACGCTCATGTGTTCTCGCGAGTGAACTGCGCGAGTGCCAGAGATCACGACTCAGGTTACCGCCGCATGGAACCAGTACGACGGCAGACTTCAGCGTCCGCCCCAACAGATCGAGCCGTTTTTCAAAACGGCTGCAGTGAGTCAGTCAGCGTAAACGACTGATTCTAAATGGTGCCGGAGGAGGGGGTCGAACCCTCACGACCCGAAGGTCACGGGATTTTGAGTCCCGCGCGTCTGCCAGTTTCACCACTCCGGCCCGGCCTGGTGTGCTCCTCAAGTATACGGCACGTCCCCAGACCGCTCTCGAAGGCGCACCGTTCCGTGAGGGCGAATAAATAATATTGGAAATTACCTCAGCCATGCTTTAACCTAATAGAAATGGCATCGGAGATTCGCGAGGTCGCGCCCCGCCGCGGCAGGCCCCGCAAATTCCTGGGCCCGTCCCGGGCCGTGACGCTCACCCTCCCCGAGCAGGTCATCGACGCGCTGTCGGAGATCGATCGTGATTTGAGCCGCGTCGTCGTGCGTCTCGCGCAGCCGCAGCTGGCCCGCAAACCGCACGCGCCCGCGGAGCTCGCCACCTTCGGCCGCAGCGCCGTCATCGTCGTCAATCCGACACGCACGCTCGAGGATCGCACCGGCGTGATGCTGATTCCCCTGTCGGACGGGCGCGCGCTGATCTCCTTCGACCCGGCGATGACGACGGCCCGTCTGGAGCTGACAATCCGGGACGTGCTCGAAGATCGCGGGCTCATCGCGGAAGACCGCCGCGTCTTCGCCGCGATCGCAGACATCCTGAAGACCGCGCGTCGCTCGCGAACCGTCACACTCTGTCAACGCCACGTCATCGTGCTCGAGTCGAGCCGCGGTGAGCGCCGGCGCGTGCCGCGCCCGACACGCCGGCGTCGCCGGTAGCGGCCATCCTCGCAACTTAATTCGAAACAAACCGAACGCACAGGAGATCGCAACGTTGCAGTGGAATCGACTGCCGCTTCTCGCAGGTGTGCTCGCCCTCTCGATGGCGAGCGCGTGCGGCGGGGACAAGGCCCCGAGCGCGCCCACCACGACGACCGCGGCCCGCTTGACGGCGCCGGTCGGCGAAACACCCTCCGCCGACGAACAGCTCGATACGCTGAGGCCGATGCTCACGGTCAAGAATGGCACGTCCGATCAGGCGACCGGGGCGCGGACCTACGAGTTCCAGGTGTCCGACACCGGCACGTTCAACAGCGCCGTGACCGCCTTCAGCTCCAGCCCCTCTGGATTCGCCGTCATGGTGGGAAAGACAGGCGTCCCCGAAAACGCCGCCGGCAGGACCTCGTTCCAGCCGGATCAGGACCTCCAGCCGACAACGCGCTACTACTGGCGCGCGAGAGTCGTGCAGGGCACCGGGCAATCAGACTGGTCGGCGGTGTCGACCTTCAAGACGAAGCTCGTTGGCTACAACCGCGCCGGCGAGCTCTACGATCCGCTGATCCACGGCGAAACTGTCGGAGATCGCATTGGGTCCACCGATTTCATCCCTGGCAAAGGCATTCGCGTCAACTCGAACACGAGCTACGTGCGGTACCTCTTGCCGGCGACGATCAGCAACGGAGAGTTCTCGATGGAGATCGAAGGGCTCCATCCGGATTTCCCCGGCGACAAGACCAAACTGTTCGGAATGCAGGAAGGCCAGGACGACTACATCACCAACCGGTACCGGGTCGACATCCAGTACCGCGGCCAGCAGGGGTTCCCTCCGAACTCGATCACGTACCGCGTGCTCTATGGGGACGACCCGTGCTGCAAGTACGAGCCTGACACCGACACGCGCTTCCGATCCGTGTACGCGCTCAATCCCTCGATTCCGTATTTCTGGAAGTTCACGTGGGGCACCGGCACGGAAGTCCGGGTGAGCGTCAAAGAGGACGGTATCAACGGGACGAAAACGATCTACAACGTCGGCGTGCCGACGCCGAAGGGGGTCTATGCGCCGAGCCCGCACTACGCCTACCTCGGCGCGCCGACGGGCCGAAGCGGAGCCGAATCCGCGTCGGTGCCGGGCGCGATCTATCGCAACGTCTGGATCGGGAACCACCCTCGCCCGACATCACTCGGCAGCGCCCTGCGACGCCTGCGCTGACTGCCTACCAGGCGCGGGCTACGGCCCGCGCCCGCAGATCCGGCCTGAACGCACTCGGCGAAACTCTAGCGAGGCTGCGCCTCAGACCGGCATTGTCTGACAAAAGCCGCTCCGCCTCGCTAGACCATAAGCTTGATTACGCCGCGCTGACGCGCGGACGGTCTTGACGGAAAAACTTGACTCATTTCGTGCAAGTTCTACGGGTCAAGACCTCTAGCGGCCGCTCGACCGCGTGCGGCGCACTTCTTGCCCCCACCAGACGACGTCGGATTCGGTCCGCTTTGCGAGACGACGCTCACGGACGCCTCCGCAGCGGGTAAATGTCTCGCTCTGCAGGCTCTTGGGACGTCCGGTCGCGATTGGGGCCCGGATCCGGCCGACAGACAGGAACATCGTCACTTACAACTTTGACGCGACCGTGACGAACTTGAATGAGTCCAGCCCGGGCACCACGCTAGCTCGCGCGCCCCGTACAGGCGCGCGAAGCGCGGAGGGTGCAGTTGCCCGAAGCGCCGAGAGTGGACGCGCCGAAGAGTGCCTGCAGCTCTTCGCGCGCGCCGTTCAGCAGCTTCACACGTACCCGACCACCAGCCCCCTCTGCCAGCAGGCAATCGAGGCGTGGCACCGCGTGCTGTCGCAACTCGAGCAGCGCGATCACCTGGACTTCCGCGTTTCGCCGCACGAGCTGACCATCGACGAAGTGCCGGTGGGCCGGGGCGGACTGATCGAAGGCGAGCTCGCGCGCCGGTTCCACTGCGCCGGCATCGCACAGGTCACGATCGAGCGCGCAGCCTCGACCCGCGAGCTGACGCACCTTTCGCTCGACCTGCTCGCGTGCACCGATCGTCGTCAGGAGCGCCTGAACCTCACGGAGATGCTCGCCGAGCACGGCGTCAGTCGCATCGCGCTGCGGCAGGCGTACCGCCCCGAAGTTCTCGGCGTTGACACACCGACCAGCCCCGTCGCGGCGCTCGTCGACGATCAGCGGGCCCGCCGCGAAGAAATGTTCTCGCGCGGCGGACCGGTGAATCACCTCTACCCTCCAGACAAGGGCTGGGTCAGGCTGGACCCCGCGACGAGGTTCTCGTCGGTTTCCCTTGTCGATCTCGCGCTGCTCGTCGACGATCCGATCGTCGCTCGCCTCGATGCTCTTACGCCTGACCGACGACGAGGCCGACACGCAGTCGCCGGCAGAGGCGCTCGCGCAGAAGTTCAGTGACGTGGCGACGCTGTTCGGCGCCCTCGATCCTCGCGTCGCCCGCGTGATGTTCTCGCGCCTCGCAACCGCGGTGCTGGAGCTGAATCCAGAACGCCGGCAAATGCTCCTGCGCCGTACCATCCTGCCGGGCCTGCTCGACGGGCGGGTAGAAGGCGAGGTCCTGAAGGACTTCCCCGACCTCGATCTGGCGGACTCGCTCTGCCTCCTGCTCGACCTCGAGACCGCCGCGCCGGAAGTCGTGACCAGCGCGCTGGCGAGGCTCGACCTTGCGCCCGAGCGCCAGAGCGCCATGCTCCCGCTCATTCGGGAGCGCTTGCAGGCGCGCGCCGGCGCCGCGCGCGAGACGAGCATCGACGCCCACGCCCGCAAGCTGGTCACACTCGACGGGAGTCAGTCCAAGAGCTTTGCGGAGTTCGCAGCTTTCGATCTTGCGCTCGACGAGCAGGCGCTCGACACGCTGGTCCGAATCCGCCAGGGCATCGCCACAACCGATGTGAGCAGCGATCAGCTCGCCTGTCTCTGGAATCTCGTACGGCTGGAAGCCAACCCCGAAGTCGTTCAGCGCTTCATGCTGCGTGTGGCGCCTGCCATCGGCCGTCTGGACGCCGAAGGCCGCTGGCCTTACTTCGCGTTCTGGCTTTCTCGCTTCGGTGAGCTCGCGGCGGCACTGCGCGAAACCAGGCCGGACGTGAGCAACGTCATCACTACGAGCCTCGCGGAGTTCAGCACCGTCGATCGGGCCAGGCGGATTGTCGATCTTGCCGGCCGGGGGGCCGAAGGCCGCGCCGCGGCGGACACCATCATCCTCGCGCTCGGTTCCGGCATCGGGCCGGCGCTGGCCGCGTCAGCGAGCGCCCGCGGGGAAGGACGCGAGGCGGCAGCGCGAGTCGCCCAGCAACTCCTGTGCGACCACGCCGCGCTCGTCGCGCCATCTGTCGTCACCGCGCTGACCACCGCGGACGCAACCGCCGCGAGAGCGCTGGTGCGCGTTCTAGGGATCGCCGGCGCCGGCTACGAAGCGCCGATCGCCAGCCAGCTCCAGAGCAGCGATGAGCAGACCGTCCGCGAAGCACTCCGCAGCCTGGCGCGGATCGGCACGCCGCGGGCGGCGGTCTGCGTGCGGAGCGCCGTCAATCAGCCAACACAGTGGTTGTCCGGCGCCGCAGCCGAAACACTGTGGCACTTTCCGGCCGCCGAGGCGCGACGTCAGGTCCTCGAGCTGCTGTCTCAGCGTGATTTCGTCCAGCGCAGCCCGGAAGTCGCAGGCCGACTCCTCGATCGTGTTGTACAAGGCGGCGCCCACGGTCTCCAGACGGTTCTCACGACGCTCGTCCCGCTCCGGTACCGGGTCTGGAGCCCCGCGCTCGCGCGCGTCGGTCGCCGCGCCCACGTCCTCCTTCAGCAGTAAGAGCCGCGATGCCAACCAGCCGTACACCGACCGAGCTGTCGCCGACGGATCCACTGACGCTGCTCAAAGGCCTCGTCAGCCTCCGTCGCCTGACCGGCATGTATCCCGCCGGCCATCCGGCGATCGAGCAGAAGCTCGGAGAGATCGACGGCGCCGTCCAGCAGCATCTCCAGGATTCTCCGACCCTGAAACTCGATGTCATCCACCGCACGGCACACCTTGACGGCGTCTCGTTCAGGAGCGAGAGCGAAACCCAGGCTCATATCCTCGACGAGCTCACCGAGCTCGGAATCGACAGCATCCACATCGGCCCTGGCGTCTCGAAGCAGGAGCTCCATGCGCTCGCGGAGTTCCTCTGGCAGCTCCGAGACACGCCGTCGGCAACAGGTGCCATTGACGTCGAGCTCGCGCGACGCGGCGTCAGGAATGTCAGCCTCGGCCGCCTGGTTCCCCTCGACACCCGCTGGCACGCGGCCATGTGGCCGGACGCGCCGGTCGGTCCGATGGATCCGGACTACGCCGAGTCGCTGGCACTCACCGAGCGGACGTTCGACGACGTCGCCGGCGGTAAGGGCATGAACGTCGTCACCGTCCGGGACATCGTCCAGCTGCTCATTCAGAAAGTCGCCGGGAGCAGCGCCGCGCTCGGACAGATTCTCTCGGTCAAGCTGTACGAGAACCTGACCTACTGCCATTCGGTCAACGTGGCCACGCTCAGCCTCCTGATAGGCAAGCAGCTCGGGTTCGACGATGACGCGACCGCTGCGCTCGGGGAAGCGGCGCTCCTGCACGACATCGGAAAGACGCGGATTCCCATCGAGATCCTGAAGAAGCCGGGGGCTCTCGATCGTCGCGAACGACGGATGATGGAAGCGCACACGACCCTCGGAGCGGAGATCCTGGTCGAAGTGGAAGGCCTCAGGCCGCTCACACCGACCGTTGCACTCGAGCATCATCGTGCCGTCGATGGCAGCGGAGGGTATCCCGACCTCGGCGATCGAATCGCCCCGCACTTCCTCAGTCAGATCGTCTCGGTCGCGGATATCTACGAGGCGATCACCGGAGCGCGATCGTACCAGCAGCCCGCAGCGCCCGAACAAGCCTGCCTGGTGCTTGCGCGGCTCGCGGGCACCAAGCTGAATACGGCACTGGTCAAAGCGTTCGTGAACGCGATCAGCTTCTTCCCGGTCGGATCGGTCGTCCGGACGAACCGCGAGGAGACCGGGATCGTGATCCGCGTGAACCAGGGGGAGCCGCTGCATCCGGTCATCGCGATGCTCACTCCGGGATACGACCGTCTGCCCGGAGAAGTGGACACGAGCGAGCGCGATCAGGCGGGCGAGTACCACCGTCACGTCGTCGAGACCCTGTTGCCCACGATGCCTCTGGATCTCAACTCGCTGCTCGCGCCTGCCTGATGGCCGGCGCCCACACTCGTTCGTGCGGGTTGTCGTCGGGCGACCTCTTTCGATGGCGCGCGGGGCCGGGCCGAAGGCCTCCGCACTCGGCGCGCGTGTTCACCGACCCGCGTGAATCATCGAAATACAGGCTACGATTGGCGCCGTGTCCACGGCCGCCCAGATCCGCCACACGTTTACTTCGAGCTGGCTGAACGTTCTGCTCATCGCCGCGCCGGTGAGCTGGTGGCTGGCGTGGAGCCACGACAGCCCCAGGTGGCTTTTCGTAGTGGCGGCGCTCTCACTCGTTCCGGCAGCGGGCCTGATCGGTGCGGCGACCGATCAGCTGGCGGAGCGCGCCGGCCCAACTCTCGGCGGCTTCCTGAATGCCACATTCGGAAACGCCGCCGAGCTGATCATCGCCATCACGGCGCTCCGCGCGCACCACACGGCGGTCGTCAAGGCGTCGATTACCGGCAGCATCATCGGCAATCTTCTCCTCGTCTTCGGACTCTCTTGCGTCGTGGGCGGCTTCTCGCACGGATCGCAGAAGTTCAATCGCACGTCGGCCGGAACGGCGACGGTCATGCTGTTTCTCGCAGTCGTGGCGCTCGTGATGCCAGCGGTCCTCGACCTCGTGAGCTTTGGATCGCTTCAGGCCCACCCTGAAGAGATCGATCGTTTGAGCTTCTGGACGTCGATCGTTCTGCTGATGGTGTACGTCGCCGGCCTGGTTTTCAGCTTCCGCTACAACCGCGACCCGCTTCGTGCCGGCATCGCGCCATCGAAGGGAAAACACGCCACCATTGCGGCCTCCCTCGCCGTGCTCGCGATTGGAACCCTGCTCACGACGGTGCAAGCGGAGGTCCTCATCTTCACCCTGGCGCCCGCACTCAAGGCGCTCGGCATGACGGAGCTCTTCGCTGGCGTGATCATCGTGGCTCTCGTCGGCAATGCCGCCGAGCACTACAGCGCAATCAGCGCCGCGCGCGACAACAAGATGACGCTCGCGCTCGAGATCTCCGTGGGCAGCAGCGCACAGATTGCGCTGATGGTCGCGCCAGTGCTGGTCCTCCTCTCCTATGCCTTCGGCCACCCGATGTCGCTCGTCTTCAACGCCTTCGAGATCACGGCTATCGGGCTGTCCGTTCTGGCGATTGCCATCGTGTCGCTCGACGGCGAAAGCAACTGGCTCGAGGGACTCCAGCTCCTCGGCGTCTACTTGATCCTTGCGCTCGCATTTTTTTTGATACCGGAGTGATAGCTGTCAGCTCTCAGCTGTGAGCTATCAGCTTCTGAATATCGACCAGTCGAGCTGTTCACGATTGGGGCACAGCCTCAGCCGCATGTGCGAACTTTTTTCCTTGTTCCATCTCAACCGATAGCGGACTGCGAAGTTTTTGCAGTAGTGGCAGCGCGGCTCGTCATCTGTAGAGGTCATCGTGGCACCTCGCTTGCTGTTTCGGCTGCCGAGAGCGAGAGGAAGTGGAACATAGGAATCAGGAGGGCGAGACGATGAAACGTTGGACATCAACATGGACCGCGATGCTGGTTGTCGGGTTCCTCGCGGTACCAGGTATCGGCCTGGCACAGACTTCACCGGCAGCGGCTCCGTCCGCGACTTCCAGCGCGACCGCGCAGGACAAGTCCGCACAGGGCACACCGCAGGAGCACCTGCAGGAGGCTGATGCCGCGTTGAACAGCATCTCGCCGACTGCCGTCAGCGGGAAAGCCAAGTCACAGATCGCCGACTTGAAGAAGCACGTGAACTCACTTCAGAAGATGACGGCGAGCACGTCGGCTGATGCTTCGGCGAATGCAACGTCCGCTGCGAAATGGAGCACCGAAGCTGCCGCGGCTGACAAGATTTTCGGTGAACTGCTGTCCGCCACACCCGCGACAGGCGATGCAGCGGCGAGCGTGACAGCCGAACCGAAGCCAACCGGCACGTCGGGAACGACAGCTCCGAAGGCCAGCGCCAATGCCAATAGTGCGGCGTTGGATGAAGAGACGAAATCCAAGCTCGCCGCGGCTCGCGCGAGCCTCACGGCGTTCGCCGCCGCGATGAGCGGAACGGCGCCGGCGGCAGCGGCCACGACGTCGCCGGCAGCGGCTGCGTCGCCCACGAGTGCGGCGTCGCCCGAGCCTTCTGCCGCAGCATCGACGGAATCATCCAGGCCATCGTCGCCGGAAGCGTCATCGGCGTCCCCGGCAACGCCAGCCGCGCAACAGCCGGCCGCCACGCCGGCGCAGCAGCCCGCAACGCCGTCGACGCCCCCGGCCGAGCCCACGCCGTCGACCCAGCCTCCAGCGACACCTTCGCAGCAGCCGGCGACGCCGCCAACCGAGCCGACGAGCCCGGCGCAGCCTCCGGCGAGCACGACTCAGTCACCGGCGGAGCCGACCGCGAAGGCGAACGTCAATCCGGATGCGGCCAAGCAGGCGTTGACAGCCGCACGCGACTCGCTGGCGCAGATGACACAGTTGCCGGCGGCACAAGCGCTGACTGGCGAACCGCGCACCCAGGTTTCACAGCTCATCTCGAACTTCAACGAGCTGATCACGACGAGCAGCGAGTGGAAGGCCTCCTACGCCAAGGTGGAGGCAAACCTCAACGCCCTGCTCGGCTCGCAGGGACCTGACGAATCGGCAGCACCGGCTCCGGCGCCGGCGACTGCCCCGCCGTCACCCACGGCGCCTCCGTCGTCCACCACGCCGTCGACGGCGGGTGCGGTCGGCACGTCCGGCACGACGACAGGTAGTCTGGATCCGGGCATCAAGGCGAAGCTCGGCGAATTCCGAACGCACTTGAAGGAGTTCGAGAAAGCCGCGGGCGGCTCGGCAGGCAAGTAGACCGTCGATCGATCGCGGAGTGAATGCACAGGGCAAGGGCCGGGGATTGAATCCCTGGTCCTTGCCTTTTTTTGTTTGATGAAATCGTCTGCTATGCTCCGGCTCAGGTCGAGGATCACTCCATGACACGATTTGCCGGCGTCGTCGCCCTTCTCGCGACGATCTGCCTGCTGCCCGCCGCCGGAGCGGGGAACTCAACTGCCATTGCCCTGCAGAATGCTGCCGCCGCATGGGAACGCGGCGACTACACATCGGCACTCACGACATACCAGGAATTGCTCGCCGGTCCGGATGCCGATGGTGTGCTGGACTCGATCGCCCTGCAGACTGGCGAGCTCTATCAGACAACCGAGCTCACGACTGACGGCAGCAATCCGGGGATTTCGTCCGACGGAAAGTACGCAACCTATGAGACCGGGGCCGGGGCCACTCGCGTCACGCGCCTCGTCTCGTTGACGTCTCCCTCAGCGCGCGCCGGCACCGTCGCGGGCGGCGTCACGGTCGCGCAGATCGCCGAGCTCCAGGGCTTCGGAGCAGTCTTCTCGCTCGACGGCTCGAAGCTGGCCTACCTGAAGCTCTCTCCATCTCCGGCGCTCAAGGCCGCGTTCGCAGAGCTCGATCGCGCGCCACAAGTAGAGCGAAACCTTCGACAGTCCCTTGTGAACGCACAATCCGGGCTCGAGGCCATCATCACCGTTCGTGATTTGGCGACCGGCCGTGAGGAGGAACTGAAGACCGACGAGATGGTCAAGAGCTCGCTGGTCTTCGGATCGGCTGACGTGATTTTCTTCGCCGGCGCAAGGCTGTCTGGCGGGTCCCCACAGCAGGTCTACACAATTGCCGAAGGCCGGCCGGCAGCACCGGTAACGGCAGGGCCGGGCGACATGACGCCGGCGTTCGCGAACTCGACGGGCGACGCTGTGGCCCTCACGACACGAATGGCCGCCGGCGGCCGCGGAGGCGGCGGCCGCGGGAGCGGAAGCTACAGCGTGCTCACAGTCAGCGACGGCAAGGTGACGCCACTGAATACGACGGATCGCCCCTCATTCTCCGGCGACGGCAAGACGATGGCGTTTGTGATGCGCGATGGAGACGCCTACAAGCTGATGGTCGGCCCGGCGTCGAGCCCTGGGAAACTTTCGGCCGTGCGGAGTGGTCCAGAGCGGCTCGAAGCGACTGCCCTCTCGCTCGACGGAACGCGCGTGGCCTACCAGATGATGACGCGCGACGATTGGGAGATCTATACGTCCGCGCGTGACGGCAGCGGCGAGAGGCGGTTGACACGGGAGATCCAGCACGACCTGTTGCCGCAGTTCCTCGGGGCCGACCGTTTGTTGTCCGTGATCGGCGAACCACGGCATCGCCGCTCGTACATGTACGACCTGGCCACGGGAAGCCGCACACGCCTTTTCCACAACAACACCGTACGCACGATCGCCCCGGAATACTCGTGGACGCCGACAGCCGACGGCACGAAGCTCCTGATCAGCGCGGAGCGGGACGGCGACACAGTGTCGCCGGAGCGCGGCGTTTACGTCATGGATCTCGTCCATAAGGTCACGCGGGAGAATCTTCGTGCGCGGGTCGCGGCCGATCTGGCGGCGGAGCGCGCTCTTCAGGCCAAGGCGCGCCGCATCTATGCGCCGATTGCGAGTGACGTCCGAGCCGTCCTCGCTGACGCCTCTGTCGCGAGGGTGTATGGCTACGAAAAGGCGTTGTTCGATTTCGATTCGAAGCACATCACCAAACCCGGAAACAAGCTGGCCTCGAACTATCTCTTCGAGACGTACAAATCCTTCGGCTACGAGCCGGAACTGCAGTGGTTCGATCAACGTACCGCAGTCGACGGGCGAACCGCGAACGTGATCGCGACGCTCGAGGGAACAGTAAATCCGGAGCTGATCTACGTCGTCAGCAGCCACTACGACTCCGTGGCAGCGGGACCTGGCGCGGACGACGACAGCACCGGTACGTCCGCGCTGCTCGAAACGGCCCGACTCCTGGCGGGGCATCCGCAACCGGCGACGATCATCTTCGCGTCCTTCACGGGCGAAGAGGCCGGGCTCCTCGGAAGCCGCGAGTTCGTTCGGCGGGCAGTCGCGGACAGGAAGCAGGTCGTCGGCGCGCTCAACAACGACATGGTCGGCTGGGCGAACGACTACCGATTGGACAACACCATCCGCTACTCCAATCCGGGTATCAGGGATGTCCAGCACGCCGCGGCCATGCAGTTCACGAACCTGATTACTTACGACGCGCTCTACTACAAGGGCACCGATGCCGCGTCCTACTACGAGGCCTACGGCGACATCGTCGGAGGCATCGGGTCGTATCCGGTGCTCGGAAATCCCCACTACCACCAGCCGCACGATTTTCTCGAGACGATCAACCACCAGCTCGTGACCGAAGTTGCAAAAACGACGGTGGCCACGCTGATGCTGCTCGCGTCGAGCCCCTCGCGCCTGACCGGGCTGAACGTCGAGCGTTTCGCCGGCGGGACGGCGACTCTGTCGTGGAAGCCGAGCGTCGAAAAGGGCGTCACCGGCTACGTCGTCGCATACGGGGCGCCCGACAAGCCCGAGGCGCAACAGACGAAGGCCGTCAAGCCTGCGGTGTCGCTCTCGAACGTGCAGGCAGGGACCATCATCTCGGTGAAGGCTGTCAATGCGAAGGGTCTGGAAGGATGGGATTGGGCCCGTGTCGTACTGAAATGATCCGTTGTCGGGATCAGGGATCAGGGATCAGGATCCCGTTCCTGCCCAGGCCTGCGAAGACATCATGAGGTTTTTGCGGATCCCGGATCCCTGACCACGGATCCCGTCTTGACATTTGTAAGGGACCCTCTGGAAAACCGCACCCCTCGCGTCCGCCGCCATAGGCTTCGACGACGAATCCCATTTTCAGCGGCGTCATGCGAGCGACTTCGTACCACTCCTGGTCGAAGCCGGAGAACTGGTACACCCAATACTGCTGCGGACCGATGTGAAACCGCCCGAACGGCAGCATGTACTTGACCCCTCGGCGATCGCAGTAGGTCACGCGGGCCGTGAGCTGCGTACGCGTCTTCTTCGGATCGTCGGCATTGGCGTGCATCCAGCCGGTGAAAACCGTCTGCAGACCGCAGCCTTCGTCTTTCGGACCTGGAGGGTACGCGCGAACCGCTTCGATATAGGAGGCGATCCATCCGGGCTCGTCCATCGCTGCCCGATACCAGGCCTCGATGGTGACGGGGGTCGCCCTGCGCGTAGCGGGGCTCGCGGGATGGTTCCACCCGTCCCGATTTCGAATCAGCTTGAGGGTCTTCTCCTCGGCTTTGTCGAAATCGGGGATCAGGGTCTGCGCCAGCTGCCCCACCTCCCGCGCGGTGCGGTCCACGCTCTCGATCGGAACCAGGTCCAGATTCGTGGAGCTCACGAGACCGTCCTTCGGATAGGGATCGGTCGGCGGCATCGGCAGCGGTTCGGTCGAGTGGTAGTCGGTCACGAGGCCGATACGCATGTCGCAGAACGCGCGATAGAGGCGAGGTCTCGTCAGGGCGATGGGACGCGTAGCGCCGCCCGGAAGATGCAGTTGCCACCCGTCAGGGACCTCTCCACCCCACCAGCCCTCAGGGATCGCCTCCATGGTGATCGGGATCTCGAGGTTGCGGGCCCGTACGGGCCATGGCGCCGTCCAGCGCGATCCTTTGTAGGCAGCAAACGGCACCAGCAGGCCGTCGCGCCGCATGACAGCGAGCACGGCGCGGTCCGTGGCGGGGCGCGCGTGAGGTTCCTGAGTGGACGCCGCGGGTGCCGGTGCACCCTGCTGCACACGTCCGGCCGAAAGAGCGAGCACGCACACCGCCGCCAGGACTGCTAACCTCATGCGATTCGCCGCGCGAAGGTCATGTAACAGCGATAAATGTATCGGGTTGGAAATCGGCTCGCAACTTGGCGGGTGCGGTCGGGATTCGGCCGCAGTCACGAGGGGCCGAGATCAACGGTCGGTGGTCAGTGGTCCAAGACACGTGCGACGAAGTTCAGGGGTTGGCGGATGCCTGACCAGGGATCCCGTGACCCGGACGCAGGTCCAGCTACGCGGGAGCGTCGAGGACTTCTCGAACCTTGTTCAGCAGGTCGGTCTTCGAGAATGGCTTGGCGAGGAAGTGTTCCGTGAGGCTCAGGTCGGCGCCGGTGCCCGGATATCCGGACACGCAAATCACCTTGAGATTCGGCGCGCGGGCGCGGAGCAGCCGAACCAGCTCGGTTCCGTCCATCTGGGGCATCCGCAAATCCGTCAGGAGAAGGTCGATGGCCGCCTGGTTGGCCTCGAACAGCGCCAGGGCTTTCTCGCCGTCGCGAGCCTCGAACACGCGGTACCCCGCCCGTTCAAGAGCCACCGCTACCAGCTGTCGTACCGCCGGCTCGTCTTCGACGACGAGGATGGTTTCCCCCGGCGTCGATCCGCTTTTTGTCATGCGTTCCGCGGCTCAGGTGCAACATGTCAGCCAATCTCGAAGAACCGGACAACGGCATTTCGCGGTGAGACGCATGCGCCTCTTCCGTGTGCGGCTTCGGATCACAACGTGAGCGATTCCGCCTCACGGCCGTGAGCCTGCGGCTCGTTCGCGCTGCAGGCCCGCGCTCTGTTCGATGCGCCGTTCGACAGTCCAACAGGCCAGCGCCCAGGTCATCCCGAGCAGCCACCCGGCGAGGACGTCCGTCGGATAGTGAACCCCGAGGAAGATACGGCTCGTGCCTACCAGAAACGTCAGGAGCATCGCCGCGGCCATGCAATACAACTTCGTCACCCGGCGATCCGCGAGGCGCATCGTCAACGCGCCGAGCGTGAGGTAGACCGCCGCCGAATTCATGGCGTGACCGCTCGGGAAGCTGAGGGTCATTACATTTTGGAGGTGCGGAACGATCGCCGGACGAGCGCGCTGGAAGACCTCTTTGAGGGTTTCGTTCAGGAACCAGCCGCCGATCGTTGCAATGAAGACAAAAGTCGCCGTCCGGGCCATCCGCTGGAGCAGCAGGAAGCCGCAAACCGCCAGCGTTGCGAGGCTGAGGACCGTGGGGCTGCCGAGGGCGGTGATGTCCAGCGCTCCCGCGCGCAGCCACGGAGGACCGATGGGGATCGACCGGTTGTCGGCGCGGCGGAGCGCCATCAGGACCCGGTTGTCGAACGCCTGCGTGTCCCCCTCGAAGACTTCAGCGGCCAGGAGGGCGAACGCGAGCAGCAGCACCAGAATCCCTACGGCGCCGAGCAGCACCGCGAGCTCGCTCCGATCGCGCGGCGCCAGATGCGACAGCCATCGCCGCCACCAGCTCGCGCGCGCGTGGACGCCCATCCCGCAATTATGACTTCTTTCGAACGGGCACCGGCTCGGGTCACGCGGCGAGCTCGATCTGTCCTGATGCTTCGCACTGCCGGCGCTCGGCGGGCGGCGTTCAAACGAACCCTTAGAACCCTTAGAACCTTTAGAACCTCTAGAACCCCTGGAGAACCCTAGGCCCTCACCATCAAGACCGGCATCCTCACCCTGTGCCGGACCCGATCGGCGGTGCTGCCGCGAATCAGGTCGTTCAGGAAACGGTGGCCGTGCGTGGACATGGCGATGAGGTCGACCTGTTCTTCCTGCGCGACTTTGATCAGCTCGGTCGCCGGATCGCCGAGCGCGAGGCGGCCCTGCACGTCGAAGCCGCGCTCGCTCAGCTCCCGGCAAAGCTGTTCGAGGTACGCGCGATCGTCGCGAATCTCCTCGGACTCCCGGAGCTTGAGATCCTCGAAATGCCTGGCGGCCCACCCGTCGGCCACGTGCACGAGCAGGAGGCGGGCCCGCGTCAGCCCGGCCAGCTGCTCGATATGCGTCAGCACCGCGCGGTCGGCGCCCGAGTGTTCGATCGCAACGAGAATGCGAGTGTACATAAGCTCACGCAAACGTCTGCCAGAGCAGCCAGACGTTGAGGGCGGCAATCAGCACCGCCACCGGCCAGGCAAGGTAGACCATCCACTTCGGTGCGACGAGATCTCCCATCTTGCGACGATCGCTCGTGAAGAGGACCAGCGGGAACACGGCAAACGGCAACTGCAGGCTCAAAATGACCTGGCTCAGAATCAGCAATGCGCCGCTGCCCCGCT
The DNA here is from genome assembly GCA_963730995.1 of uncultured Acidobacteriota bacterium. GTDB lineage: Bacteria > Acidobacteriota > Vicinamibacteria > Vicinamibacterales > 2-12-FULL-66-21 > CAVSUB01. Next base: position 192,594 of record CAVSUB010000001.1, read on the forward strand.
CGCCGTACAACCCGACGGTGATGAGCGCCGGGATGATGGCGATGAGCCGTGTGATCAGACGTCGGAGCCAGGGCCTCAGCCGGATATTGAGGAAGCCCTCCATGACGATCTGGCCGGCCAGTGTGCCCGTCAGCGTCGCGTTCTGACCCGAGAAGAGGAGGGCGACCGCAAAGAGCGTGCTGGCGAGCTGCGTGCCGAGGAGCGGTGCGAGCAACAGGTACGCGTCGGAGATGTCCGCGACGCCCTCGTGCCCCGTCCCATGGAACGTGGCGGCCGCCATGACGAGAATCGCGCCGTTGAGGAAGAGCGCGAACATCAGCGCGACTGTCGAATCGATTGAGGCGAAGCGTACCGCTTGTCGCCGGCTGCTGGTGGAGTCCCCGTACCTGCGCGTCTGGATGATCGACGAGTGCAGGTACAGGTTGTGCGGCATCACGGTCGCGCCCAGGATGCCGACAGCGATGTAGAGCATCTCCGGATTCGACATGATCTGCGCCGAAGGGAACAGGCCCGCCGCCACGCCGGCAAGGTCCGGCCGGGCGAGCTGCGAGCTCGATGGCGAAGGACCCGGCAATCCCCAGAATCAGCAAGACGACGAGGACTTCGATATACCGGAACTGGAACTGCTGGAGATAGAGCACCAGCAGGACGTCGGATGCCGTCAGGCACACCCCCCACATCAGAGGCAGCCCGAAAAGCAGATTGAGGGCGATGGCCGAGCCGATCACCTCCGCGAGATCGCAGGCCGCGATCGCGAGCTCGCAGAGCAGCCACAGGACGATCGTCGTCGGCCGCGAATAGTGATCGCGGCACGCCTGAGCGAGATCCCGCCCGCTGGCGATGCCGAGCCGCAGGGCGAGCGCCTGCAGCAGGATCGCCATCAGGTTCGACAGCATGATCACGCTGAGGAGCGTGTAGCCGTATCGCGATCCTCCCGCGAGGTCGGTCGCCCAGTTGCCGGGATCCATGTAACCGACCGCAACCAGGTAACCGGGGCCGGCGAACGCGAGCAGCTTCTTCCAGAAGCTGCCCGTATCCGGAACCGCGATCGTCCCGTGCACTTCAGGAAGGCTGACGGTCGTCGACGCCCGGCGCCAGCCGCCGACGGCATGAACGTTGCCGGACGAGGGAGCCGGGGACAGTCCCGAGCCCACTGGTGTAGTGGCCCCTTGCCCTTGATCGGACTCGGAGGATCGTGGCGCTGCTCGAGGATCCGAGTGGTCGTCCATGCGTGCCCTACGTTACACGAGCCGAAACCCTTTTACTCAAAAGGTAAGCTCCAGTCGGCGGGAAGCCGCCGGCGAGCCCATTTTGTCACCGAAGGGGGTTTGCTCGATGGGGCACGGCCCTTGCCACTGCGGCAGCACCTGAGATGTCCGTCACACACCGATCTGTAAGCGCCCGCGTTCTGCGAAGGGCCCTTGCGCTCGCGGCGCTCCTGGCCATGCCGACTGCCGCCATGGCGCAGGATGCGCCGGCGCCTCCGCTCGCGGCCGAGTTGAATCTCATCAACCTGCCGACAACGACGTCGCTCAATAACCATCAGAGCTACTTTCGCCTGACCCACCGCTTCGCACGAGACTTGCGGCGCGGCGACTTCGGCTCCCTCGCCGAAGACTTCTTCAGCCTCGACAACGGCGCGGTGATCGGCCTCGAGTATCGCTTCGGAGTGACGAGCCGGCTGCAAGCGGGCGTGCACCGCGCGAGTTTGAGCAAGACGATCCAGTTCTTCGGACGCTACGATGGCTGGCGCCAGAGTGAGTCGCTTCCGGTATCCATCTCGCTGCTCGGCTCGGTTGAAGGGCTCGCGAACTTCCACCAGAACTACCAACCTGGCGTCGGTGCGGTCATCTCACGTGCGGTTGGCAGCTGGCTGAGCGTGTATGCCGTTCCGACCTTCGTCGCGCACACACGCGCGGTGGACACGATCAGTGGCCACGAAGGTCACGACCACGATCTGCCGGAGACGGCAGACGACGACCACTCGCATCACGACGGAACCACCTTCATCGGCATGGGGACGCGCGTCCGCATCCGGCCGACGGTCTTCGTCTCGTCGGAGTACTCACCGCGCGTGCAGGGCCACGATCCCGGGCGCGGCGCATGGGGATTCGCCATCGAAAAACAGACGGCGGGCCACACGATGCAACTGAACTTCACCAACGCGTTCGGCACGACGTTCGGCCAGATCGCGCGCGGCGGCAGCACGCACGATATCTATCTCGGGTTCAATCTGGTGAGGAGGTTCTAGACCTGAATCGACCCGGGACTCGAGGCTCGCCGCTCGGGACTCGGGCATCGGGACGCACGACGCGGCGAAACGACTGGAGTGCAACGGCGGCGATTTGACGACCAGGGATCGGAGACCGTCGATCCTGAGCATGAGGCTTTCCGGACCCCGAGCCCCGGGTCCCGGATCCCGACGGCATTCGCAACGACAATAACCCTCGGAGGAGGACCAATGAAACGATTTGCAGCAATTGGAACGGCACTGATGCTCGCGGCGGCCTGCGGCAGCGACAGCCCGACGACCCCGACGAACAACACGGGTCCCATCGTGTTCACGGCACAGCTCAGCGCCCAGAACGAAACGCCACCGATCACGAACGCCGACGCGAACGCGCGCGGAACCGCCACGATCACATTCAATGTGTCGCGGGATCCAGCGACCGGAGGAGTCAATGGCGGCGGCACGGTGAACTTCTCCGCGCAGGTCTCCAACTTCCCCGGCGGAACCCCCATCAATCTGGCGCACATCCACACCGGCGGGTCCGGCGTCCCCGGCCCTGTGCTCATCAACACGAACCTATCCGCAGGGAGTCCTCTCCTCTTGGACGGCAGCGGCAACGGAACCTTGACGGTCAACAACATTTCGATCAGCCAAGGGGACGCCACGAACATCGTGAACAATCCCGCTGGCTTCTATTTCAACATGCACAGTGGAATAAACCCGGGCGGCGCCGTCCGCGGCCAGCTCGTAAAGCAATAAGCTCGGTACTGAGCTCGAACACAGAAACCAAAGGGCCGGCGCAGGCAACTGCTCCGGCCCTTTCGCATTTCAGTCCTACCCGCCACCTGAAGACCGCCGACCGCTGATTCGGACCGTCGACGATCGACTGCCGACTGCCGACTGCGACTGCCGACTGCGACTGCCGACCGCGACTGCCGACCGAAGACTGCCGACCCCCGACTTACTTGATCTTCCCCGTCTGACTCCTTCCCCACCCTCGGTCCCTTGTTGTCCCGCGCGGGGAAGTGATCGAGATTGGCGAGATTGAGTCCCGTCTCGTAGACCAGCTGCGTGATGTGCGCCATCTTCGGGAACTCGATCTTGCTGACCTCGTCGGTCACGTAGTGGTAGTCCTTGTGCAGTCCGGTCGTGTAGAAAATGATCGGGATGCCCTTCGACGCATAGCTGTAGTGATCGCTGCGCGTGTAGATCGACTCCTGGTCCGCCGGATCGTTGCATCTCGTAATCCAGCTTGAGCGGCGTGGACAGTGCCTTGTTCGTGTCCTCGTTCAGGTTGTGCAGCTCGGTGCTGATGCGATCGGATCCGACGAGGTATACCGTGTTCGACTCTGACGGCTCGTCGCAGCGGTTGCGGCCGATCATGTCGATGTTCAGCTGCGCCGCCACCTTGTCGAGCGGTACGATCGGGTAGTCCGCCATGTAGCGCGAGCCGTAGAGCCCCGACTTCCTCGCCGGAGTGCCATACGAACATCACCGATCGCTTCGGCTTCGGTCCCAGCGCGAAGGCACGCGCCACCGCCATCACTCGCCACCGTCCCGGATCCATCGTCGTCCGCCCCGTTGTTGATGACGTCGCCCGGCCTCGGAGTGTCGCGCGTCTGCCCCACGCATCCGCCCGCGCCACCGGCGCCGCCGCCGACGCCCGCGCCGCCGCGTCCGGCGCCAGGCGTGTTGGCCGAGTAGCCGATGTGATCGTAGTGGGCACCGAAGAGCACGTAGGTGTCCTTCAGCTTCGCGATCGGTTCCCTCGACGATGCCGACGACGTTGCGCGTCAGCCGAGTGCTCGACGACGGCGTAGTCGGCGTCGACGTTGACGGTGATCTTGACGTTCTTGAGCGCGAAGGGCGGGAGCGGCTCACGCTTCGAGGCCGCCTCCTTCAGCGCCGCATACTTCGTGTCGGACCCGCTGAAGAGGAACTCGAAGAACTCGTCCTGCGCCGTGACGGCGGGCGTCACCGGCTGGTCGTAGCGCTGCACGGTCGTGAAGTCGCCGGTGTCGACCTGCCCTCCACGCCCACCGCCTCCGCCACCCTGGCCGCGCCCCGCGGCCTGCGCCTGCGCGCCGCGTTGACCGGCCTCGGACTCCGCCGCAGTTCCGGATTCGCCGGATCTCCCGGCCGCCGGCTGCGCTGGCGCCGGCGCTGGCGGCGGCGCAGCTGCTCCGGCGCCTGCGCCGCGGCCAAATGCAAAACCGGACGCCGGCGCGAAGACGGCGGTCGCACCCTTGTCGATCGCGGCCCGGCTGCGCGCCGTCAGCAGGCGCCGCGACTCGGGTCCCAACGGTGCTCGGTCCGTTGGCGCCGAGCCAGACGACCATCTTTCCCTTCGGATCGACTTTCGCGTAGTCGTCGATGTTCGCGCGTCGGGATCTGCAGGCCGTAGCCGACGAACTCGATCTGGTCGCCGGTGATCGTCTGCTTGCCGCCCATGTTCTTCGCGAACACGACCCCCTCGCCGTCCTTGAAGGTCCGGCTCTGGCCGTTCGACTTCGACGGTCACGCTCGCGTGACTTGTCGTCCTCACGCCCACGACCTTTACGGTCTGGAAATAGGTCCCGTGTTCGCCGCCCGGCTTGACGCCCCATTCCTTGAGGTGATCGGCGATGTAGGCTGCCGCGAGCCCCAGCCCCTCGGTGTAGATTTGACGGCCCTGAAGCTCGTCGGACGCGATGTAGCTCGAGCCATTCCTTCAGCGGCTCCGGCTGGATGGAGTTGACGCCGCCCTTCGACGCCGGCTGGGCGCCAAGGGCCACGGCCAGGATGAAGACAAAGCAGGGGACCAGGAAGCGCCGCGAATCGCATGGATACCGAATCCTCCAGAAAGACGTGCAAGTAGGTACAAAAACGACGGATGTACTGGGATACGCCCCGGTGACCCGGGGCGCTTACTGGCGACGGTTGCAGCCCGCGACCCGTAAACCCTGAACCTTTGAACCCTTGGAACCCCGAACCTTTAGAACCCGAGAACCGTAGAACCTAGAACCCGGTGAAGATGCTTTTGGGCATCTTCACGTGGACGCCGACCTTCCCGTCCACGAGCTGCGTCACCGCCACGTTGCCGGCGATGCTCGTCAGCTGATAGGCGGCCTGTTGATCCATGCCGCGTGTCTGCGACGAGGAAATCGACCATCTCCTGGATCGCCGTCCGGGTGGCCTTTGTCAGATCTTCGTCGGTGCCCATGCTGATGTAGTCGGTCGCGCGTCTCCGCGCGCGGCCACGCGAGCTTCATGTCCTTGCGGACGGTGAGCTGAAGGCGGCCCCTCAGCGACGTCTCGATCGCCGTCTGATCGACTTCGCCATCACCTTGCGCAGCGTGTCCGTCGCCGACCTCGAAAAGCGCACCCGCAACGTGAACCGGGATCAGCAGCGTCGTGCCGGCGACGAGCTCGCGGTTGTCGAGATTTCCTGCGTGCGTGCCGGGCGGATTGCTGCTCACGCGGCCGGCCTCGGGCGGCGGCGCGACGCCCATGCTGCCGAAGAACGGTTTCAGCGGGATGACGATGCCCGGCGCGAAGGTCGCCGTCATGCGCTCGCGATCGAGCGGCAGGATGATCGTTCTGCCGGTGGCGTTGCAGTTCTCGCGGATGAATCCGCTGCAGCCGTTGTAGCCGTACGCGATCGGCAGATCGATGGACAGGATGCGGACTTCGAGTGCGTCGCCCGGCTCCGCGCCCTCGACGAACACGGGACCGGTCAGGATGTGCCCGCCGGGGCCTTTGTCGGTGACGGTCTCGACGATCGCGCGAAGAGATGCCTGAACGTCTTCGGGCTTCACGCCAGCCGCTTCGAGCCCGCGCGGTGTGTTCGTCAGGAGCGTATCGACGTCGATGATGTCGCCTGACGCGATTCGCAGCACGGGCTTGGCCTCCGCCCAGTAGTAGCCATACGCAACTGTCTGGGGCGTCGCCTCGAGCCGGTGCGTTCGCGCCGCCGTTGTCTGGGCCTGCAGACCGGCAGCGAAAACCATGATGAAAAGCGCCCGGAACGCGCGGAACATGAGAGAGATTGTAGCCGCAGAGCCATGGTACAGTCTGGCCGCAGATGAAGAGCGTCATCGCGATCGTCGTGGGGTATCTAATCTTTGCGCTGTCGGCGTTAGCGCTGTTCCAGTTGACGGGACAGCGGCCTCACGAGGCTGCGGACCCGATGTTCATTTTGACGTCCGTGGTCTACGGGTTCGTGTTTGCGGTGATCGCGGGGTACATCTCCGCGCGGCTCGCCCCACGGCATCCCCGGCGGCATGCAGCGGCGGTCGGGCTCGTCATCGCGGTGGGCGCGATCCTCTCGCTCGCCATGAGTGGCTCCAACACCGAGAGCTGGTCGCAGGTCGCAGCGATCATGTTCATGGCGCCGGGCGCCGTGGCCGCCGGCGCCCTGGTCCGGGCGAAATAGGCTCAGCCTTCTTCATCCTTCTTCAGGGGACGTTCACGACTCCCCGACCGGCGCACCCGTATCGTGGCGGTGTGCAACGCCATCATGGGAACGAACGACCCGAACGGCCACCGGTTCCAGCTGAGCTCAGGCATCTTCGGCCTCAAAACGCCCGCGGCGCCGCTCTCGTCCTTGTCTGCGTTGCACTGACGGCCACCGGCGTCTGGCTTTCGCTTCGGCCGGGCGCCGCGGCCTGGGCCGCCGGACAGGGCCTCACTGCAGCGGCGCTGCTCCACTGGTTCGTCCTTCTGCACGAGTGCGGTCACGAAACGCTGTTTCGCTCGCGCCGCTGGCATCGCGTCGTCGGTCCCGTCGCAGGCGGGCTGTCGCTGATTCCGTTCGCGTCGTGGACGCGGGTGCACGCCAGACATCACAAGTGGACCGGTTGGCAAGACCTCGACCCCACCGCAGCAGCGCTCGTACCCAGGGAGCGATCGAGAGCGTCGCGGGCAATCGTCAACGTGTGCTGGCGATTGTGGATTCCGCTCTTCTCGTGCGTCTACCGCGTCGAGAACTACTGGAACCTTCCCCGGCTGATGCGCCTCTTCCCATCTCCGCAGGAGCAACGCGCGATCGGGAAGAGCTTTCTTACCCTGTTGGCGACCTACGCCGCCACGATAGTGGTGCTCGGCCCCGCAACGTCCATCCGCATCGCCGGCCTGGCCGTCCTACTCAGCTTTGTCGCCGAGGACGTGCTCCTTCTCAGTCAGCACGCGCACGTGCCGCAGCACGTCAGCCACGGCGCGCGCGTGCGTCCGTATCCGGCGCCGGAACAGCAAGTCTTCACACGGTCGCTTCGCCTTCCATCGTGGGCTTCGCTATGGCTGCTCAACTTCGATGCGCACGAGCTCCATCACATGTATCCGTTCGTGCCCGGATATCACCTGCGCGCGATCGGTTATCAGCCGCAGCACGAGATCGGGTGGTGGCAATGGGTCCGAGGCGCAAAGCGGCTCAGTGGAGAGGTCCTCCTGTTTCAAAACCGTGAGGAATCGGGATGGGATCTCTGATGCCACCGCCTCTAAGCCCTCCTGCCTGTGCCGCGCTCCTGGTCGTCGCCTTCATCCTTGCAGGGTTCGCGCAGACGACGTGGTTTGCGTGGACAGGATCCCAGGCGTTCGCTGTACCGCTCGACGGAGGGCTGACGTTCCGTGGGAGACGACTGTTTGGAGACAACAAGACACTTCGTGGACTGATCGTGATCGTGCCTGCTGGCGCACTGGCCCTGCCGATCACCGCATTCGTGTTCTCTCACATCCTTCCGTCGCCCCCGGGTCTATGGCCGCTGACGATGGAGGGCTACGCCGTTATGGGGGCATGGTGCGCGCTCGGGTTCATGCTGGGAGAGCTTCCAAACTCCTTTCTCAAGCGCCAACTCGACATCGCACCAGGTGCTGCCAGCACCGGACGCGGTCTCGTGTGGCAACTGGTGGCCGATCGTCTCGACTCCGGCATCGGTCTCCTTCTCGCTGCCAGCCTCGTCGTCCACGTTCCCTGGACGACGTGGGCGATCGTGCTTTCCATCGGACCGATCTTCCATTGGAGCTTCAGTGTCCTGATGTTCCACCTTGGCATCAAACCCAGGCCGGCGTGAGAGACATGGGTACAGATCTCCTCTCGATTGACTCCGCGCCCGCGACGTCCCCGTACTCGTTCGTGGTTCCGCTCGGTGAGGCCTGTGATGTTGCTGAGTGCGGAAACAAGGCAGCCAACCTCGCTCGCCTGCTGAATCTCGGCGTCTCCGTTCCGCCCGGGATCGTCGTCACCAACGCCGCCCTCGAAGCCTTCCTTGACGAGGGAGCCCTGCGCGGTCCGATTGCCGAAATCTGTCGGGATCTCAGATCGAAGAGCTCGCTCGACCTGGCGAGCGTCGCGGATGCCATCCAAGCGTTGATCGTCGCGGCCAGGCCATGTCACCTGCTGCGGTCGGCGATAGACGAAGCGGCGCAAGCTCTCGGACGAGGACCGTTCATCGTACGCAGCTCCGCGCGTGGCGAGGACTCCGATGCGTCGTCGTTCGCCGGACAGCTCGACTCAATCGCAGACGTCCCTGAGGATCAGCTGATCGAAGCCCTCGTGAGGGTCTGGGCGTCGCGGTGGTCGCATCGCGCGATCGGCTATGGAATCGCCAAGGACGCGGTCCTCGATGGAATGGGCGTCGTGATCCAGCTCCAGGTGGCCTCACGGTGGTCCGGCGTCCTCTTCTCGAAGGCGCCCGACGACCCTACGCAGATGCTCGTGGAGTTCTGCAGCGGGATGGGCGACGCCCTCGTGTCCGGCCGCAACAATCCCGGACGGCTCGCCATCGCACGGGACGACTTTCGATTCGTCCTCGAGGCAGAGCCGGAGGACTGCCGCTTACCTCTCGTGTCGCTCGTCAACGAGCGCGATCTCTCCGCCCTCCGATCGACAGCCCTCGCGATCGAGGGTCACTTCGATCGACCCCAGGACATCGAGTGGACGATCGATGCCGACGCCCGGCTCTGGATCGTCCAGTCTCGCCCGATCACGGCAGTCGCGAAACGCCCGACCGGCGACGCGAGCGTCGGGCGCATGTCGTCTCGTGAGACGGCGACCCGGCGCGTCCAATGGTCGAACGCAAACGTGAACGAGAATTTTCCCGATCCCATCAGCCCACTTCTCTACTCGATCGCGAGCGCCGGCTACTACCACTACTTCCGCAACCTGGGCGAGTCCTTCGGCATCTCCAGAAGCCGACTGGAGGCGATGGAGCAGCCGTTGCGGCACATCATCGGTGTCCACGGCGGCCGGATGTACTACAACCTGACCAGCATCCACGCGGTGTTGCGTTCGGCGCCCTGTGGAGAGCTCCTGACCTCCTCGTTCAATCAGTTCGTCGGGTCCGATGCTACGGATACGGCCGCCGCCGTGCCTCTGGCTCAGCGCGCCGCGAATCGCGCCAGGCAGGCAGCGGAAGTCACGCGCGTGGTGTTCCAGACGATCTGGCAGTACGCCTCGGTAGAACGTCGGGTGGAGCGGTTCGAGCGCCGCATCGACGCGTTCGCCACTCACACACATCCCGAAGCGCTTCGGCACCGAATGCTCCAGGATCTGCTCGAGGACTTCAGAGCATTTCTCCAGATCCGTTGTCGACAGTGGAACGATGCCGCCCTCGCGGATGCCGGGTCGATGGTCTGCTACGGCGTACTGCAGCGTCTGCTCGCCCGGGCCTTTCCGGAAGAGGATCAGCAGGCTCTGCACAATTCACTCCTCAAGGCTCTGCCCGGCCTGGTGAGCGGGCAGCCAGCCATCGAGCTTTGGACACTGTCGGAGCAGGTCCGATCGAATCACGCGTTGTCGCAGCTCTTCGTCTGGGCAGACCCGTTGGCTGTCTTGGATGCGGTCGCCCACGACGAACGATTCTCCGAATTCAAAGTCGCGATGACGCGATTTCTGGAGCAGTGGGGTTTCCGGTGCTCCGGCGAGCTCATGCTGACGGTCCCGAGCTTTCAGGAGGATGCGGCGCCGCTCGTGGGGCTGATTCGAAACTACCTGTTGGCCGCCGGCGAGTCCCCGCTCCAGGTCCTTCGACGTCAGGCCGAGCAACGCGTCGCTGATACGGCTCGCGTCCGGCGCGAGCTTTCCGTTAGGCGCGTGTTGCCGCTCGTTCCTCGAATGCTGCAACGCGCGATCGTTACCCGCGTCCTCGGATGGACGCAGACCTGCATCTGCCTGCGGGAGCGTGCCCGGCTCAAGCAGGCCCTCCTTTACAGTCGCCTCCGCCGAATCGTCCTCGAGATGGGCAGGCGCCTGGTCGCCGATGGGCGACTCGGACTCACGGATGACATCTTCTTCCTGACGGCGGACGAGATCCAGGTGCTGGTGGCGGGAAGCGCGATGTTTCCAAACGGCGCGCGCGCCCTCGTCGAGTTGCGACGCGAGCAACACACAGCCGTTGCGAGAGTCGTCCCGCCCGACAGCTTCACGCTTCGAGAAGGCGAGTATTTCTGCGCGACCGAGCCGTCGACCGTGGCCTCCGCTGACGCTCTCTCTGCGCTCGGCGGAGTTGGTGCGTGTGGAGGCGTCGTAACGGCGCCGGCGGCCGTCCTCGCTGACGTCAAGGAATCGACGCGACTGCGCGCGGGCGACGTGCTCGTCACGCGACAGACCGATCCCGGCTGGGGACCGGTGTTTCCGCTCATTTCCGGGCTCGTCGTCGAGCGCGGCGGGATGCTCTCGCACGGCGCGATCATCGCGCGTGAATTCGGCATTCCGTCAGTCGTCGGAGTAAAAGACGCGACGCGACGAATCCTTGAGGGGGATGTCGTCACGGTCGACGGCGATCGTGGCTCGGTCAGGATCCTCCACAACTCCCCAACCGCGCAGCTCAGGAGCGCCGCGTCATGAGCGGGTTGCTTCGACGCTATCGAGCGGAGCGCCTCCCCTGGACCGTGACGTCAATCGTGCCGCTGCTGCTCGCGGTCTGCGCGCAGGCTGGCGCGCGTAGCAATCCGACGACCTTCCTGGTGGACGTCCTGCTGGTTTCCCTGCTGTTCGCCCAATTCAGAATCTTCGACGATCTGGCCGATCGGCCGCGCGACGCGCGCATACATCCAGAGCGCGTGCTGGTGCGCACGCACACCGTGCGACCGATTGTCATCTCCGGACTCATTCTCGCCGCGGCAACAGTAGGCATCCTTCTCCTGCGCACAGCCGTACGGCTCGATTCGGCCGTGGCGTCAGCCGCCCGGCCGAGCGCGATCGGCGCCTACCTGGCCCTGATCGCCCTCCTCTCCTCGTGGTACAGCCTCCGAGGCGAGCGCACCCTCGTCGGGGATCACCTGCTGCTCACGAAATATCCGGCTTTCGTCTGGATTGTCGCGACATCGCGCGTGACGTTGCCGGCGCCGGGACGTGCTCCGGCCACTCCGCAGCTCGTCTTGTCGATGGTCGCGGTGTATCTCGCCGCCTGTGTCTACGAGGCGCTCCACGATGACCGAAGTCCAGCAACGGCCCGCCCCGCGCTCCTTGTCGGCGAGGGCCTGCTGCTCGCGGTCACGCTCGCGGCGCTCTCGATACGAGGATTCGTATGAAGACCGCAACAGCCCTGGCTTCGCCGACGGACGTGGCAAACGACCTCAAGAGGACGTCTACCCCGGCATCGGTCGAGTTGACACCCAGGTTTACGGAAACGGTCAACTGCTACTTGTGCGGCAGCTCGGAGCGCACCGAGCTGCTCCTCGCGGAAGACGACCTCACCGGCAGGTCCGGACGGTTCCGGTTCGTGACATGTGCGCGGTGCGGGCTGGCGTATCAGAATCCACGCCTCACTCTCGAGTCCGTGGCCGAGTTCTACGACGACAGCTACATTGCGCACCGGAAGAGACGCGATTGGGGCCTCCTGACGCCGATCTTCAACCGCGCGATGGGGAAGCTCGACCTCGCCAAGGACCGTCTCGTGGCGCGCTACTGCCCGCTGACACAAGTGACGGCGGTCCTCGACGTCGGATGCGGATCCGGTTCCTTCCTTCATCGGCTGCGCCACCACTACGGCGTTCAAGCGACCGGTCTGGATTTCAAGGACCTGTCGTCGAGCCCGTTCCTCCAGGGAGCCGAGTTCCACCACGGTCTCTTCTACGACGCCGACTTCCGGAGCGCCCGGTTCGACGTCGTGACGATGTGGCACTTCCTCGAGCACGACTACGATCCGCTTCGCAGCCTCCGCACGGCGCGGGACCTGCTGCGACCCGGCGGTCGATTGATCGTCGAGGTCCCGCGGCTCGACAGCCGCACGTTCTCCTGGTTCGGAGATCGATGGCCCGGGCTGCAGGCGCCACAGCACACGGTGCTCTTCGATCGGGCGCACCTCGAGTCGATGGTGCACGCGGCCGGCCTCGAGGTCGTCGACTACCTGCCGTATGGCGCCTTTCCCGCCTACTTCTACTTGTTCACCGGCGTCGCGTTCCACCTGCTCCGAGGCCGAGGCCTGAACCTCCGAGCCTCGATGATTCCCTACTTCATCGGTCAACTGCTCCTCTCGCCGCTGTTGCTGTTCGAGACGCGCCTGAACCTTGCGATGCAGACGATCGTCTGCCGGAGGGGAGAATGACAGACCTCGCTCCCGCGCAGTCAGTGTTCCTCCCATCACCGGCGCGAGTGGAGCGCGAACCACGGCAGGTCCGGGCGTGGACGCTTCTGCTGGTGAGTGGCATCACGATCTGCCTCGGGTCGATCGTGATGCTGATCGCCGGCGCCCTGACGTTCTTCCGCGCGCGCCGGCTATATCGCGGAATGGCGCGAGGTCTGAGTCTCTTCATCCTTCGTCTGTACGGCATCCGAATCCGCGTGCATCGGGCCGAGACGTTGCCTGCTGTCCAGACTGTCTTCGTCTCGAATCACACCTCGTCGCTGGACCTTTTCGTGCTCGTCGCACTTGGTTTGCCGAACAGCCGGTTCTTCCTGAGCGGATTCCTGAGAAAGCTGGTTCCCCTCGGCATCATCAGCTGGATGCTCGGCACGTTCTTCACCGTGCCACAGGATCGTCCGCATGAGCGCGTGCAGATCTTTCAGCGGGCAGCACGAGTGCTGCGGCGGACCGGAGAATCGGTGTACCTCAGTCCCGAAGGCGGCCGCGTGACGACAGGCGAGATCGGCCGCTTCAACAAAGGGGCGTTCCACCTCGCAATGAACCTCCAGGCGCCGATCGTTCCCTTCTACATACGAATTCCTGCGGCAGTCGACCCGCGGCTCGGCTTCGACGCACGGCCAGGACTAGTGGACGTCTTTTTTCTGCCAGCCATCGAGACGTGCGAATGGACGATGGCAGAACTGTCCGACAACATCACGAGCGTCAGACGTGCCATGACGCGCGCCCATCAGGAGCTCTCATGCGCCCCGTAGCGTCCTCCATTGCGTCCCTGTCCGATCTGCTCGCGTTGCGTGCGGTAGAACAAGGCGCCAATCGCGCCTACACGTTCCTGGAATCCGGAGAGCAAGAGGTCGATCGAATCACGTGGTTCGAGCTCGATCGTCGAAGCCGGCTGCTCGCCACTGCGATTCGCGACCGCGTCGAGCCCGGCGCTCGCGTGCTTCTCCTCTTTCCTCCCGGTCTCGACTTTGTCTCCGCACTCTTTGGTGCGTTCCGCGCGCGCGTGATTGCCGTGCCCGCCTATCCACCCTCGGGCACACGAAGCGATCGGGTCGCCGCCAGGCTGCGTGGGATGGTCGCCGACGCGGGAGTCGAGCTCGTCCTCACGACGACAACCGTGAGCGCCAAGGCGGAAGCCTTGTCCGTCCTGGTGCCTGGGCTCCTGTCTCTCGAATGGCTCAACGTCGACGACGTGGACTTCTCGGCGCCGGCACCAGTGGTCGAGGACGTTGCGAGCGTGGACGACATCGCGTTCCTGCAGTACACGTCGGGATCGACGTCGGCGCCGCGCGGCGTGATGGTGACGCACGCCAACCTCCTGCACAACCTCACCCACAGCGCGCGACTCGGGCTGCACGATGCCCGTTCGATCTCGGTCTCGTGGCTTCCGGTGAATCACGACATGGGTCTGATCCAGGGCGTCCTTCAGCCCGTGTTCAGCGGGTTCCCCGCCTGGCTGATGTCTCCCGTCGCGTTCCTCCAACGACCAGCGCGATGGCTCCAGGCCCTCTCGACGCTCCGCGCCACCCACAGCGGAGGACCGAACTTCGCCTACGATCTCTGCGTTCGCCGTGTTTCCGATCTCGATCGAGCGGCGCTGGACCTCACGGCGTGGCGAGTCGCCTTCAGCGGCTCGGAGCCGGTCCGGCAGTCCACTATCGACGCCTTTGGCCGGACGTTCATGTCCAGCGGCTTCCGGCGGGACGCGTTCCGTCCGGCGTACGGCCTGGCCGAGTCAACGCTGCTCGTCACGAGCACGGCGCCGAATGAAGAACCGAGGACCCTGACGCTCGATCGCGCCGCACTTCGTCAGGGGCGCGTGGTGCGCGCAACCCAAGACTCGGCAGCGATCGCGGCCATCGTGGGCTGCGGGTCGGCCGAAGCCACGACCCGCATCGAGATCGTCGATCCGGCAACAGGGCTCCCCAGCGGGCACAGCGAAGTCGGTGAGATCTGGATCGCGGGTGAGAGCGTCGCCCGCGGGTACTGGCGTCGTCCGGACGAGACTCGCACCAGCTTTCGGGCTTACCTTGCGGACACTTTCGAGGGTCCCTTCCTCCGAACCGGCGATCTCGGCTTTCTTCAGGACGGCGAGCTCTTCGTCACAGGACGGATCAAGGACGTCATGATCGTGCGCGGCCTGAAACACGATCCCCACGACGTCGAACTGACCGTCGAAGCTGCTGCTCCCGCAGTCCGCCTGGGAGCCGTTGCGGCCTTCAGTCTCGACGTCGAGACCGAAGCGGTCGCGGTCGCCGCGGAGGTCGATACGCGTGAGGCTGACGCCCGGGTGCAATCGGCGCTGGTAGAGAGCATCAGGGCCGCCGTTGCCGCGGCGCACGGCATCCAACTATCGACAATCGTGTTTCTCGCGCCCGGGACCCTGCCCAAGACCACCAGCGGAAAGATCCAGCGGTATGCCTGCCGAGAAGGTGTGCGATCCGGATCGCTCCCCACGATTGCACGGTGGGATGTTTCCGGCGCGGCGTGGCCGCTGGAGAGGACGGCATGATGTCCGCCGGTCCGGCGTCCAACACCGCTCGACTGTCAGAGACCGAGTCCGTTCTCCTGTCGTCGGCATCCGCCACATTCCGACGGCGCCTGCGTGTTGATGATGTCGTCGCGCCCCTGGCACTCCTGGGCGCGGATTCGTTGGGTGTCATCGAGCTGACAGCCGCGGTCGAGGATGCCCTCGGAGTCGACGTCCCGCCGGACCTCGCGCACGAATCCATCACGATTCGGGAGCTTGCCGCGTGGATAGACGGCTCGGCTGCGCGATCGTCAACGCAGGCGGTCCAATCGGATCCCTTCGAACAGATGTTCGCGGACGCTGTCCTACCCGACGATGTGCGCCCGGGAATCGGGCAAACGGGAGTCGGCCTCCTGGAGGGCAGGAATATTCTTCTCACGGGCGCAACCGGTTTTCTCGGAGCGCGACTCGCCGCGGACCTGCTCGAACGATCGACGGCGAGGCTGCATTGCATCGTGCGCCCGGGCGCCGAAGCTCCTGAGAAGCGGCTGCGGCGCCGCTTGATCGAGAACGGAGCCGACGCCTTCACCGTTTCGAGCCGGGTGAGCACGATCGAGGCGGACCTCGCACGTCCACACCTCGGGCTCGACGCAGCAAGTCGGGAGCGTCTCGCAGCCACGATCGATCGCGTCCTGCACGTCGGCGCCAGCGTGAACTGGATCGCGCCCTACGCGGCCCTCCGCGCCTCGAACGTCCAGAGTACGCTCGAGCTCCTGCGTCTGGCTTGCGGGCCGGTTCCGATTCCGTTTCACTTCGTCTCGAGCCTGTCAGTCTGCTACGCAGTGGACGGGCCACTCGAGGTGGACGAGAGTTACGATCCACTTCCACATCTTCGGAACGTTCATCTAGGCTACGCGCAGACCAAAGTGGTCGCCGAAGCGCTGGTGCGCGAGGCCGGTCGACGCGGCCTCCCGATCAAGATCTATCGGCCCAGCCTCATTTCCGGACACAGCGGAACCGGCGCGTTCAACCCGGACGACCTCCTGTCGTTGGTGATCCGCGGCTGCATCCGCATGGGTCTTGCGCCCGATCTCGACTGGAGGCTGGATTGCGAGCCGGTCGATATCGTATCTGCCGGCATCCTCGGGCTCTCCAGCCAGGCCGAGGAGACGACGCACCTGGCTCATGTGCGACCGCGACACTGGCGCGAGTGCCTGCTCTGGATGCGGGTGACAGGGCACGATGTTCGACTCGTGCCCTACCAGGAGTGGCTCGAGCATCTGGACGCCGCGATTGCGGCCTGTCCGGATCATCCGCTCCGATCGCTTCGAACGTTTTTCCTGAGCCGTCCTGCGCGAGGGCTGACGCTGCCTGAGCTCTACGAGGATCGCCGCCGAACGCGGGCATCGAGCGTCCGCACGAACCTCCGGCTTCAGCATCTCGAGCGGCCTGGGCTCGACGCCTCACTGCTCGACAGATACTTCACCGCGTACTACGAGGCGGGCTACCTTCCGTCCACGACCTCCCGCGGAGCTCACAGATCGCCGCCCTCACAGGTTCCGGCGCTGGACGAGACTTTCTTCGAGACCGCGCTGGCGGGCCGCGGACGACATGTCACAGTGCGATCGGCTGCCCGTACCGACAGCGGGTCCGAGCACAGCATCATCAGCGAGTTGACTGCCTGGCGCTCGTGCCAGCCATCCGGACTCTTTCGATACTCGCTGAACATCGAAACGGATCGCGGCCCCGACACCACGAACGTCATACTCAAGCTCAAACCGCACGCCGACGATGTCATCGCCGTTGGCGAGGCGCTGGCTCGATTGTGCGACGCGCGGGTGGGAGAGGCATTCGCGCAATGGGGAGGCCGGACAGGCATTGCCGACTCACACCTGCGGGAACGCGCCCTCTATGAGTCTCCGAACGATCGGCTCACGCAGTGCATGCCCGAACTGCTCGGCGTATCGGAGATGGACGCGCGAGGCAGCTGCGCCCTCGTGATGGAAGATATGAGCGGCTCGACGCTGATCGACTCCGTCGATCGAACACCCTCCTGGAACCCGGAACACATCGACATCGTCATTCGGGATCTTGCCGGCATTCACGCCTCGTCTTTCGGCAACACTGCACATCTTCGCGCACTCCCGTGGATCGGCTGCGTTCAAACGGCCGCATCGATGACTGAGATGTCCGATCTGTGGCGAGCGCTCGCCGACCACGCGGCGCCGGCATTCGCGGCCTGGTCTGGAAGCGACATGCCGGACCTCCACAGGAAGCTTGTCGGCTCGGTGGAGCGGTGGCAGCAGATACTCGATGAGACCCCGCAGGCCCTCATCCACAACGACTTCAACCCGCGGAACATCTGCCTTCGCGATCGGGCCGGCTCCTTATCGTTGTGCGCATACGACTGGGAGCTCGCGACACTCGGCGCGCCGCAGCGGGACCTGGCGGAGCTGCTCTGCTTCGTCCTACCGGATACAACGCCGGACGCAGCGATTGACCACTGGATCGAGCGGCATCGTGCAGCGCTCGCACGTTCCGCGGGCGTGTCGATCGACCGCCGGCAGTGGCAGCGCGGGTTTCACGCCGCGTTGAACGAGCTGCTCGTGAACCGCCTGGCCATGTATGCGCTCGTGCACCGCGTGCGCCGCCAGTCATTCCTGCCGCGAGTCCTGGCCACCTGGCGGCGCATCCACGCCTATTCCGAGTCAGTCGCGCCATGAGGTCGCCCGCGCGTGCATTTCATGCTCGGAACATCCTGACGTATGCCGGGCTTCTCCTTGGATGCGGGACGGGTTCGGCGGCGCTCCTGGGCCACATCGGCGCGGCCGGCGCACTCGTCGCGCTGGCCGTCATCGCCGATACGTTCGATGGCCGTTTCGCACGTCTGTTCCCGACCCGCGGTCTCGAGCCGGCGATCGGCGTCGAGCTCGACAGCCTGTGCGATGCGTGCACGTTCGGCATGGCGCCGGTCATCTGCACCGCCGTCCTCGCCGTCCATGCGCACGGTGGCGTTCTGATCTGGGTCGCCGGGTTCTTCTACCTGATGGCAGCCTTGACCCGCCTCGCGTTCTACAACGTCACCCACGACGCCCTGCCGGGATTCGTCGGCATACCTGTGCCGGTGGCCGCATTGATCTGGTCGTCGACGCTGTGCTTCACGTCCAACCCCAACGCCCTGACGCTGGCACTCGTTTCCACGGGAACCGCGATGATTGCGCCATTGCCCATCCCCCGGCCGGCAGGTGCTGGCCTGCTCCTGTTTGCGCTCTGGCCAGTTGCGGTGGCCGCAGGCCACATCGCTGGCGCGCAATGAATCCGGCACTGCCAACGGCTCAGTTAAGTCGATCTTCTAGTCCTGCCTAGCTTCTAGCTCCTAGCTCCTCACTTGGGATCCCTCCGCCTCGACTCGCGTCCAATATATGTCCCGCGATAACATGCGCGGACACGGAGGAGTTGAATGCGCAGTGCAATGGTGGTGGCAGCAATGTTGATGATGACGGCAGCAGGCGGGGCTCAGACTCCCGCTCCGGAGCTGAAGGTCGGCGACCAGGCCCCAGACTTCAGCCTTCAGGCGAGCGACGGCAAGACTTACAAGCTTTCGGACTTCAAGGGCAAGCAGGCTGTCGTGCTGGCGTGGTTCCCGAAGGCGTTTACCCAGGGTTGCACGATCGAGTGCAAATCGCTCGCGGAACACGGCGACATGATCAAGAAGTACAACGTGAAGTACTTCATGGCGAGCGTGGACCCGATCGAGGGCGAGCAGGGCAACAAGGCCTTCGCGGCGGCGCACAACGCCGACTTCCCGCTACTCAGCGATCCTGACAAGAAGACCGCCGAGGCCTATGGCGTCTTGAACGGCCGACCCGTGGCGAGCCGGTGGACGTTCTACATCGGCAAGGACGGAAAGATCATGGCGATCGAAAAGAAGGTCAATCCTCCGACTTCCGCCGAGGACATGGCCGCCAAACTCGGAGAGCTGAAAGTCGAACCCGCCAAGCCCTCCCAGCACTGAAGCACGCGTAGCGCAGGTTGATCGGAGGTGGCGAATGGAGAGCCATTTGCCACCTCTGCCTGTCTCCTATCGTGCTGCAGCCGCCGGCACGATTCGAACCTCGAACAACTTCGGCCACAGCTTTCCGGTGACGAACAGACGATCGCCGGCGGCGTCGTACGCGATGCCATTCATCACGTCCGTTCCCGCCTTGTCGTGCGGATCCAGCAGGCCGGACAGATCGATCCAGCCGGTCACCTGGCCTGTCTTGGGCGAGATCCGCGCGATGCGTTCCGTCTTCCAGATATTGGCCAGGATCTCCCCTTTGACATACTCCAGCTCGTTGAGGTCCTTGACCGGCGTTCCAGCATCCTTCACCGCCAGGCGCCCGGTTTCGCGGAGCGTCTCCGGGTCGAGGAACCGCAAAGAGGACGAACCGTCGCTCATGATGATACGGGTGTCGTCGTGCGTCAGACCCCAACCCTCGCCCGTGTAGTTGAAGGTCTTTACACGCTGGAACGTGGCAAGGTCGTAGACGAATCCAATCTCGGTCGTGTACGTCAGCTGAATCAGAGACTTCTTCCAGATCGCGATCCCTTCGCCGAAGTACTTCTGATCGAGCGATTGCTGCTGCAGGACCTCACCGTTCTCCAACCGTACCTTTCGAATCGACGAGCTCCCGTTCTGCCCGGTCCCTTCGTACAAGACTCCGTCGAGGTACACGAGCCCCTGTGTAAAGGCGCCGCGATCGTGCGGATAGATCTTGACGATTCGATACGTCGATGCAGGTGCGGTGGCCGGGCGGGGCTGCGCCTGTTCTGCACGAGCCACCAGCGAGACGGCGATGCCGAGCAGCACTGTCGAGACGATCAAGCTCCGCTTGTGCATGGCCGCAATGTACCACGACCTCCCGGGTCGGCCGTTCGTTTGCCGATATAATCACGCCTTTCATTCGCGGAGGAATGGAATGCATGTAAGAGCCTTCGTCGTCGCAACTGGCATGGTGGCCGTGGCTGCCTTGCCTTTCGCGGCCAGGGAGCGCGCCGCCGACGACGGGATCAACGCGAAGATCCGGCAGGAGGGCATGAGTCATTCGCAGATCATGCGGACGCTGCATTACTTCTCAGACATTTACGGCCCGCGCCTCACGGGATCGCCCAACCACAAGGCGGCCGCCGAGTGGGCGATCAAGCAGATGACCGAATGGGGCATGACGAACGGGCATCTCGAGCCATGGGACTTCGGCCACGAGGGCTGGCTGAACGAGTATCTGGCGGTTCACGTCACAGCGCCCTACAAGGATGCGCTGGTCGTCGAGGCCCTGGGGTGGACGCCGAGCACGCCCGGTCGCGTCACGGCCAAGGCCTTCAATCTCGTGGTGCCCGAGGGACCCGAGACGGCGCCGAACCCCAACGCAGCACAGGGTGCGCGCGGCGGACGCGGCCCGGCGCGTCTCGGCCCGACACAAGAGGAATTGACGGCGTATCTGGACAGCGTCAAAGCGAAGGTCGCCGGTGCAGCAGTTCTCGTGGGCCGGCCGACATTCGTGCCGGTCAACCTTCAGCCGCCCGCCGGGCGGCTGACCGACGAGCAGGTGCGGTGCCGTTACGATCCGGAGATGGCCAACGCTCCGGAATGCGCGTCGGCACGGAGCGGGTTCGGTCAGCGGGGAGGAGGCCAGGGACGCGGTCAGGCGCCGCCTGACGGCCGCCTCACGACAGCGCAAGTGGCAGACCAACTCAACAAGTTCCTCCTCGACAACAAAGCCGCGTTACGTATCAACGACGCCGGCAGGCCGCACGGTCAGATCATTGCCTTCAACGCCCGGGGCTACGATTCGTCGACGACTGTACCGACAGTCGTGATGCGAAACGAGGACTACGGTCGCATAGCGCGCACGCTTGACGACGGGACGCCGGTCGAAATCCAGGCGGAAATCGTCAACAAGACGTACCCGGAAGGCAAGACTTCCTACAACACGATCGCGGAGATCGCCGGCACGCGACAAAGCGGACGAAGTGGTGATGCTCGGTGGTCACCTCGACTCGTGGCACTCCGCGACAGGCGCGACCGATAACGCGATCGGCTGCGCGATCATGATGGAAGCGGCGCGCATCCTGAAAACGATCGGCGTCAAGCCGCGGAGGACGATTCGCGTCGCCCTGTGGAGCGGCGAGGAAGAAGGGCTGCTCGGCTCGCTCGCGTACGTCAAACAGCACTTCGGATCCGCGGAGAGCCCGAAGCCCGAGTTCACCAGGTTCGGCGGCTATCTGAACGTCGATACCGGCACCGGCAGGGTGCGCGGAGCCTCCGTGTTCGGTCCGCCTGACGCGGCGCGCATCCTTCGCGAAGCGCTGGCTCCGGTCAAGGACCTCGGCGTCGGCGGCGCGTCGGCGACGTCGAGCCGAACGGTAGCCGGCACCGACAGCACTTCGTTCAACAATGCCGGCCTGCCAGGCGTCGGCTTCGCGCAGGACGCGATCGAATACAACACCCACACGCACCACACCAATCTCGATACCTACGAGCGCGTCATCGAGGAGGACGTGAAGGCCTCGGCGGTCACGGTTGCGACGGTGCTGTACCAGCTCGTGATGCGCGACGAGATGCTGCCGCGCTTCTCGACGACCGAGATGCCCGCCCCGGTTCCGTCGCGGACGGGGGGGCAGTAGCGCTTGGTGGGGGGTTGTAGGGGAGGGACGTTGGCCCCGCCTACGCGGCGCGGCCTGAAGGCCGCGCCCTACTGCGGAGAGTCTCCTCGGATGACGGACAGAAACGTCTCCCCCAGGTCGGCGGCCTTGCGTTCGCCGACGCCGTAGACGTGGCGCAGCGCGTCTGGCGTCGTGGGCTTGAGGCGGGCCATGTCGCGCAGCGTCGAGTCGTGGAAGATGACGTAGGGCGGCACGCCTCGGCTGCGCGCGATTTCGAGGCGCAGGGCCCGAAGGCGCTCGAACAGGTCGTGATCGACGCCCTGCCACGATTCCACTTCGACTCGCGCCCGCGGCATCGATCGACCCTTCACCGGCCTTCGCTGACGGGCGAGCGCAAGGTCGGGAGCGCTGTTGGCATCCTTCAGCAGCGCGACGCCGCGATCGGTCAACACCAGAATGGGGAACTCATCGCCCGCCTGCTTGAGAAACGCCTGCCCGGTGAGCTGCTCGATGTACCCACGGACCTCAGCGACGCTCGCATCAGCCAGCAAGCCGAACGTGCTCAACGTCTCGTGACCGCGTGATGTCACCGTGTCGCCCGCCTTGCCCCGCAGCACGTTCGTAATGTGCGCGGCGCCGAACCGCTGCCCCACGCGCGCCACGCACGAGAGTATCTTCCGCGCGAGCGTCACCGGATCAGGCAGTGCCTCGAGCTCGGCGAGGCAGACGTCACACGCGCCGCAATCCGTCTTGGTCAGTGTTTCGCCGAAATAGCCGACGAGATGGCGATGACGACATCCGACGCTCGCGGCGTACCGCTCCATATCGCGCAGGAGCGTTCGACGCGCATCCGTCAGCTCGCCGTTCCGCTCGAGCATGACGCGCCACTTGAGAAAGTCCGCCGTCGAGTAAACCAGCACGCACTCGGCCTCGAGACCGTCACGACCCGCTCTCCCCGATTCCTGCTGGTAGTGCTCGAGAGACTGCGGCGCGCCGGCATGCACGACGAACCGGACGTCGGACCGATCGATCCCCATGCCGAACGCGACCGTTGCGACGACGACGTCCGCGTGCTCGTCGAGGAACGCATCCTGATTCCTGCTTCGATCCGAGTCGGACATCCCGGCGTGGTAGCCGCGCGCACGCACCCCGGACTCGACGAGCCACGCGGCGAGTGCGTCGACTTCCTTCCGTGACGTGCAGTAGACGATTCCGGCCTGGCGTGAGTGCCTGGCCAGAATCTCCGTCAGCTGCCGCTTGAAATCCGCGCGCGCCAGAACGCGGTACACCAGGTTCGGGCGGTCGAACGATCCGACGAGCTCGACGTGATTGCGCAATCCGAGCTGCGTGGCGATATCACGACGGACCCGTGCGGTTGCCGTCGCTGTGTAGGCGTGAAGACTGACGTCGGCGAACAGGTTCCGCAGCCGTCCGAGCTGGCGGTATTCAGGACGGAAGTCGTGACCCCACTGGCTGATGCAATGCGCTTCGTCCACGGCCATGAAGGAGATCTGGCAGCGGCCGAGCATTGCGAGAAAGCCGTCGCTGCCTTCCCCCGCCAGCCGCTCCGGCGACACGTAGAGCAGCCGATACCGTCCCTCTCTGAGGCCGGCTGCGACCGACGCCTTTCGATCCGAGGGGAGTGCGCTGTTGTAGCACGCTGCCGGCACGCCGTTGCCGAGGAGCGTATCGACCTGATCCTTCATCAACGAGATGAGTGGAGACACGACGACCGCCAACCCGTTGGCCAGCACGGCCGGCGCCTGGAAGCACAACGACTTGCCCGCCCCCGTCGGCATGACGACGAGGGAATCGCGGCCGCCGACGATGGCGGACATGGCTTCGCGCTGGAGTGGACGAAAGCTCGTGTAGCCCCAGTATCGCTCGAGGATTTGTTGAAGATCCCCCGCCGACGAATCGAGCACGGTTGTCATCACGAGCGCTCAGGCCTGTGGCTGCTGTGGCACGGGTTCGTGCCGCAGGTGGCCCTCGGCCAGATCGGCGAGGCGCTGCAGCTCCTCGAGGTACAAGGGCCGCAGGAACCGCTCCGCCATGAAGGCTTGAATGCGCCCGGAGAACCCGTCGCTGACGTGGAGGTCCGTGGTGATGGTCACGATGGATGCACCCGAATCGGCCGCGGCCTCCACGATGAAAGTGGTGACGTCGCCGGTGTCCGGGTAAGACTCGACGAGCACGCGCCCGGGCTCCGGTTCGGTGACCACTCCGCGGCCGGTCCTCATCGATCCGAACATGCGCATGCCGAATCGGATCTCGGTGCCGGCGCCGATGCCGCCCTTGTCGACCGCGAGCCAGCTGAACGCCCTCGGCGGCACGATTCGGCGATGGCCGTCGTGGTAGTCGGCAATCACGCAGTAAATCGAGGCCGGGAGCGCGTCGATCCGCCGGGACGCGGTGATGTGACGGATCATCGCGTGACCGCGCTCTGGCTGAAGATCAGGCTCGCGCACGTCAGCGCGCCTTCTGCCTTGGCGAGCTCCGATGCGTCCACCGCGCGCACCGTCAGCCCGCGGGCCTCGAGCCGCTCGCGCGTCCGTGGCGCGGAGGTCGGGCACACAACCGTATCGCGCACTCGCACCACGTTGGCGCCCGAGGGCTCCCCGGGATCGATGGCCACCCACTCGATGCCGCCAAAGCGTGCGGGGTCGACCCAGGCAGGATTCAGGACGAGCAGATCGTCGGCGGCCGCAGTCGCCGCTGACTTCAAGTGCAGACACCGTTCGACCGGGATGTCGTCGACTGCATAACCGAGGGGCACGAGGATCGCCTGCAGCTGCCGCAGCGCGTCGTGGTTCGTCCGAAGCGACAGGCCGACGAACACGCGTCGACCCGCTCGCAGCACATCGCCGCCATCCATTGTACCGGGAGCTACGATCGATTGGAGCGGACGATACCGACCGAGCGCGGCCGCCACGGCATCGACTTCCGGGCGTCGCGAGGAAGCACCCGGACGCATCAGAATCGCGACTTCGTCCACCACGACAGCCGTGTCTTCGATGAACACCGAATCCGGCAGATCGGGTGCCGCCTCGACGCGCTCGACGCGCGCGCCGAGAGCGCCGAGCATCGCCTCGTACTCGACGTGCTGCGCGATCGCGCGATCGAGGTCGATGGGCTCCCGTGGGCAGTGCGTCAGCACGCAATCCGCGATCGTCGGAGGCACAGCCCTCGTGAGCGCGATGTGCATGGCCGACATTGTATGGGACAGCCCGCCGAAACGATGAGGGGGGTCGTTTTCGGTGGTCGGGGTCGTTATCGGTGGTCAGGGTCGTTATCAGGGATCTGGGATCTGGGATCCGTAGAGCCTCACGTCAAGTCCCTGATCCCTGATCCCTGACCACGCCCCGATCCCGATACCATTACATCCAGTGCTGATCGAAACAGCCTCGGGCCTCTTCTGCGAGGCCGGAGGGTTCCATATCGATCCGTGGGGAACGGTCGATCGCGCGGTGGTCACACACGCTCACGGCGACCACGCGCGTCCGGGCAACGGGAGCTATCTCTGCGCCGAGCCCTGCGCGCCACTGCTTCGTCGCCGGTTCGGGCCGGATGCGACGATCGACACGCTTCGTTACGGAGAGAGCCGCCGCGTCGGATCGATCGAGCTCAGCTTTCATCCAGCGGGCCACGTGCTCGGATCGGCCCAGATACGAATCGCCGGTCCGCAAGGCGTGTGGGTGGTCGCCGGGGACTACAAACGCGTTCCGGACCCGACTTGCGAACCTTTCGAGCCGGTCCGCTGCGACGTGTTCATCACGGAATCGACGTTCGGTCTCCCGATCTATCGCTGGGACGCCACCGGAGCCGTCATCGCCGACATCGTGGACTGGTGGCGGCGCAGCGGCGAGAGCGGCAAGACCTCGGTGCTCTTCTGCTACACGATTGGCAAGGCGCAGCGACTCCTGTCGGAACTGGCGCGCGTCACCGATCGGCCGGTGCTCGTGCACGGCATGATGGCCGGCATGATCGAGGTCTATCGAACCGCCGGAATACCGATGCTGCCCGTGAAGGTCGTCACCGAGCGGCCACGCGGCACGTCGTTCGCGGGAGAGCTGGTGCTGGCACCGCTGTCCGCCCGCGGCACACCCTGGATGCGGCGGCTCGGGGATCTCTCCGACGCCTTTGCCTCCGGCCTCATGCGCGTCCGCGGCGTTCGTCGTCAGCGCGCGTACGATCGCGGGTTCGTCCTCTCCGATCACGCCGATTGGCCCGCACTGCTCGCGACGATCGCCGAGACCGGCGCTCCTCGAATCCTCACCACGCACGGTCACGCCGCGCCGCTCGCGCGGCATCTGTCGGAATCTGGTCTCGAGACCGGCGTCATCCGAACCGCGTGGGAGGGCGAGATGGGAGAGGGTGAATAGGGATGCAACAGTTCGCACGGCTCTTCGACGAAATCGACCGAACGACCTCGACGAAGGCCAAAGTCGCGGCGATGCGGGCCTATTTCGGCAGCGCGCCGCCAGCCGACGCGGCGTGGGCGGTCTTCTTTCTGACCGGCCGCCGCCTGAAGCGCCTCTTGCCCTCGGCAGCGATCCGCGACTGGACCCTTGCCGCGACCGGCCTCGCTGAATGGATGCTGGGCGAATGCTATTCCGTCGTGGGGGACGGCGCCGAGACGGCCGCCCTCATCCTGGATCAACTGCCCTCCACGCCTGCGGAAACGCTGTCACTGAGCCAGTGGCTGGAAGAGCGTGTGCTGGCTCTTCGAACTCTCGATCCGGCAGCGCAGCAGGCTCATGCGACGACCTGGTTTCGGGAGCTGGATCGGCTGCAACGCTTCATCCTGCTCAAGCTTCTCACCGGCGAGCTTCGCGTCGGTGTCTCACAGACCCTCGTCGTTCGCGCGCTTGCCGAAGCCGCTTCGCTGGAGACGACGGTCATCGCCGCGCGCCTCATGGGCGAGTGGACTCCGACCGCCGCGTGGTTCGAATCCGTCCTGTCGTCGGATCGGTCGGATGACGACCGGTCACGCCCATACCCGTTCTTCCTCGCCGCGCCACTCGAAGACGGACCCCCGTTGCTCGGCGACCCTTCGGCATGGCTGATCGAGTGGAAATGGGACGGCATCCGCGCGCAGCTCATTCGCCGGGCCGGCGCGGTCCATCTCTGGTCGCGCGGAGAGGAGTTGATCACGCACCGCTTTCCCGAGATCGCGGCTGCGGCATCGCACTTGCCGGATGGTTCAGTCCTCGACGGCGAGGTGCTGGCCTTTCGCGAGGGACGACCGATGCCGTTTTCCGCGCTGCAGCAGCGGATCGGCCGTCAGAAGCAGGTCGCGCAGCTGGCGCGAGCAGTCCCGGTCGTGTTCATGTCGTACGACGTCCTCGAGCTCGCTGGCGAGGATGTGCGACCACGCCCGCTGTCCGAGCGACGTGTGATGCTCGAGGCGCTCCTCGGCCCACCTCGGGGCGGCGACGACACACAGACCGGTGGAGTCCTTGGCGTATCACCCACAGTCAGCGCAGCCTCGTGGGAGGATCTGGCGAAGCTGCGCGAGGGCTCGCGGGCAAGAGGCGTCGAGGGAATGATGATCAAGCGGCTCGACTCGCAGTACGGCGTGGGTCGAAAGCGCGGTGACTGGTGGAAGTGGAAGATCGATCCGTTCAGCATAGACGCCGTGTTGATCTACGCACAGCCTGGCAGCGGCCGTCGCGCGAGCCTCCTCACCGACTACACGTTCGGCGTCTGGCATGAAGGCGAGCTGGTGCCGTTCGCCAAGGCCTATTCAGGGTTGTCCAACGAAGAGATCGACGAGCTCGATCGGTGGATCCGGCGGCACACCCGCGAACGTTTCGGCCCGGTCCGCCACGTCGAGCCGGTCCACGTCTTCGAGCTCGGGTTCGAGGGAATCGCGCGCTCGACCCGACACCGATCCGGCATCGCGGTGCGGTTCCCGCGGATGCTTCGCTGGAGGAAGGACAAGCCGGCGGCCGAGGCCGACACGCTCGAAACCGTCAAGAAACTGCTGGATCAACCTTCCGCTAGGTGACCGCTCGATACCACCCGATCAGGCACAGAAGCGCCCCCAGCAGCGCGAGCAGCAGCCACACCTTGGAATTCAGTCGATCCGGTGCTGTCAGACTCATATCGCCCTCCCATCCGTGTCGTATCGACTTTCGTCAGGCTCACGCTAGTCGGTCGGCGTACCCGTCGGCGTTGTCCCCGTCAGCGTCTGCTGGCGCAGCGCCGCAGCGCCCATCAGCCCGCCCATTCCCATCGATTCCACGGCGCTGCTCGGGATCAGCATCAGCGCGCCCTTCTCCTTCAAGCCCTCGTAGAGCATGTTCATCGCGCGGAGGTGCAGCGCCGTTGGATTCTCGTGATACGACCTCGCCGCCTCCTGGAACGAGTGCGCGATCTCGACCTCCGCCTGGCCGAGGATGATCCGCGCCTGCTTCTCCCGCGCCGCCTGCGCCTCGCGCGACATCGCGTCCTGTAGCGCCACCGGGATGACCACGTCGCGCATCTCGACGGAGGAGACGGTGACGCCCCACGGATTCGATCGGAGATCGATGAGCTGTTGAAGCTCCGACTCGATCTGCTCCCGACCGCGGAGGAGCTCCGTGAGCGCCGTGCGGCCGATGATGTCGCGCAGCGCCGTCTGCGCGGCCCAGCTCACGGCTTGCGTGTAGTCCTGTACTTCGAGCGCCGCCTTCTGCGCGTCGTGCACCATCCAGAACAGCACCGCATCGACGTTCACCGGCACCGTGTCCGACGTCAACGTCTGCTCCGCCGCGAACGTCGTCGTAATCGTGCGCTGGTCGATCCATGAGGAGACTTTGTCGATCAGCGGAATCACCCAGAAGATTCCGGGGCCGCGCAACCCGACGAATCGTCCAAGGCGCAGCACGATGGCGCGTTCCCACTGCTGCGCCACACGGGGCGACTGCATCAGGACGAGACCGACGGCGAGGGCGACGATCAGCGGAACGGAGTTGTCCTTCGTCCCACCGGCCACCACCCCGAGCGCAATCGAAGCGAGGAGGATGGCGATCGCGATGACGTTGACCCGGAAGGACCCTGGGGTCTCATCCGAGCTCCAACCAAAGACGCGGTTCATGGTCTGTCCCTCTTTAATCTCACAGCCGCGGGGCCCTGCCCTCGTGGCCTATCTGCCGCTCAGCGGCGACAGCTTACTTACAGCCGCGGGGCCCCACCCCCGCGGCTTATCCGCCGCTCGCTCCGCTCGCGGGCTGCTCAGCGGCGACAGCCCGGTTTCACAACGGTTCTGTCGGCTAGCTCCTAGCTCCTTGCTTCCTTCTTTCCTCCAGCGCTTCGAACAGATCGTCGATCGTCAGTCCCGCGGCGTCGGCTTCGGCCAGCACGCGCGTGACGAACGTGCGAAGGCGGCGTTCGTGTTCGCGGGGCGGGTGGGCCTGAGACGGTGTAGCGCTGATGAACGACCCGACGCCGCGCCGGGTCTCCAGAACGCCGGCCCGCTCGAGTTCGGCGTACACGCGAGCAACGGTGTTGGCGTTGACACGAAGTTCCACGGCCAGTTGCCGCACGGTCGGAAGCTGATCGCCCGGCTTCAGTCGGCTGGTGGCGATCGCCGCGCGCAGTCCGCGCTCGAGCTGCGCGTAGATTGGCGTCGGGTCGTTCGGGTCGACGGAGACGATGCCCACTTGAGTTATTACACTAGTTCATTGGTACAATCAGGTCAAGAGGGACCTTACCGCCGGACACCGACTCACTTCTTCGCGCGGTACGCCGCGATCTCCTCCAGATGCGAGTCGAATTCGTGGACGGCGGCAATCACTGTCGCGGCCGCCCCTGCCAGGAATGTGCGCCCGATCGTCGCCGAATCATCGGTGGCCTTGTGGTGCTGGTCGAAGTCCTCGACGCCGAAGTAGATCCACGGAATGCCGGCTTCGTGAAACACGTAGTGGTCGGAGTCCCTCGTCCAGTCTTCCTCCTGCCCGGGAACGTCGTGTCCAAAGGCCAGCACGACGGGGGGCTGTGCGGATTTCTCCAGGTATGGCTTGAGGAACGGATAGTGGTAGACACCCGTCGCGAAGAGCTTGTTGTTGGGATCGCGGCCGACCATGTCCATGTTCACGTCGACGATCATGGCGCTCACTGGAACCGGCGGATCGCGCATCAGGGCTCTCGCGCCTTGGAGACCCGCTTCTTCGGCGTCGAGCGCGGCTATCAGCAGCGAGTGCTCCGGCTTCGCCTTCGAAAAGTGCGCGGCGACGGCAAGCAGCGCCGCGACCCCGGACGCGTTGTCGTCCGCGCCGTTGAACACCTGGCCGTTTCGCACGCCGATGTGGTCGTAGTGCGCGGTCAGGACGATGTAGCGATCGGGATCGCGGGAGCCGCGAATGACTCCAACGAGATTCGCCCCCTTCCGCTCACCCTGCGTCCGCGATGCGAAGGTGAACGGACGCTCGAATCCCTCGCTCAGCGGAGCCACGCCCGCCTCTTTCAATCGCCTGAGCACGTACGCTCGAGCTTTCTCGCCGCCGGGGCTCCCGGCGAGGCGACCTTCCATGTCGTCGGCGGCCAGCGTCTCGACGTCGTGAAAGATCTGAGCGGCATCGACGCGGACGGCCGGCGTCGTGGTGGACTGGCCGGCGAGCCAAGCCACCCCAATGACGAGTGTGAGCAGGTTTTTCGACATAGGCGGACGGCGAACTCGATTCCGATGATTGTATTCCCTGGCAGTCGTCAGTCGGCGGTCGTCAGTCTTCAGTCGCAGTCGGCAGATCAGTCGGCCGTCGTGAGTCGCAGTCGTCAGTCGGCGGTCGTCAGTCTTCAGTCGCAGTCGGCAGATCAGTCGGCCGTCGTGAGTCGCAGTCGTCAGTCGGCGGTCGTCAGTCTTCAGTCGCAGTCGGCAGATCAGTCGGCCGTCGCGAGTCGCAGTCGTGATCGTGAGCGCAGTGGAGGTCGCGCCCCACAACCTCGCTCCGTGCGGGTCGAGCTAGAAGTGATAGTGACTGCCGACTGCGACTGCCGACTGCGACTGCCGACTGCGACTGCCGACTGCGACTGAAGACCGACGACTGATGACCGTCGACTGTCCTACCAGCTGTGGAGCGTGCCATCGGGCTTTCGCGCGACGGGCAGGTAGGCTGACTCGTATGGGAAGGTTGCGGCGAGCGCTTCGTCTATCTCGACGCCGAGGCCGGGCTTCTGGCCGGGATGCATGAAGCCTGATTCGAACGTATACGCGTGCGGGAAGACGCGGTCGGTGTCGGCCGTATGCGGCATCAGCTCCTGGATGCCGAAGTTGTGCACGCTCAAATCGAAGTGGAGGGCGGCGGCCATGGCGACAGGACTCAGGTCCGTGGCTCCATGGCAGCCGGTGCGCACGTGGTGCACCTCGGCAAGCGCCGCGATCTTGCGCAGGTGCGACAGCCCGCCCGCGTGCGTGACCGACGTCCTGATGTAGTCGATCAATTCCTCCTCGATCAGCGTGTGGCAATCGTAGATCGTGTTGAAGACCTCTCCAACCGCGATCGGCGTCGTCGTGTGCTGCCGGATGATGCGAAACGCCCCCTGGACCTCGGCCGGAACCGGATCTTCCATCCAGAACAATCGAGACGGCTCGAGACTTCGTCCGAGGCGGGCGGCTTCGATCGGCGTCAGCCGATGGTGGACGTCGTGCAGCAGATCGACCTGAAAGCCGAACTCGCGCCGCAGCCGCTCGAACACCGTCGGCGCGAAATCGAGGTAGCGTTCACTACTCCAGACAGTTTCGAGCGGCAGTCCCTTTTCGGCCGGCTCGTACGGTTTGCCGTCGCGAGGAATTCCGTACGCGTGTTCGACGCCTGGCACGCCGCACTGGGCGCGTACGGCAGTGAAACCTTCCTCGATGTGCTTGGCCACAGACGCCACGGTCTCGTCGAGCGTGGCTCCGTTGGCGTGGCAATACACGGTCACCGACTCGCGCGAGGCGCCACCGAGCAACTCGTACACGGGCGCGTTCAGCGTCTTGCCTCGGATGTCCCACAGCGCCATGTCCACGGCGCCTATCGCCGCCATGGTCACCGGACCCCGACGCCAGTAAGCGCCCTTGTAGAGGTACTGCCAGGTGTCTTCGATCCGCCTGGCATCGCGCCCGACGAGCAGCGGCGCGAGGTGCTCCGACAAGTACGCGGCAACCGAGAGTTCACGGCCGTTCAGCGTCGCGTCCCCCAGACCCGAGACGCCGTCTTCGGTTACCAGCTTGAGGGTCACGAAGTTGCGGCCGGGCGCGCAGACGATGACCTTCGCGTCGGCGATGCGCATGGTGCCTAGATCTGGGGCGCCCCCGCCCCCTTCGCCGTGCGCACGGCAAGGATGCGTGGGGCTTCGGGTGTGGCGGCGTAATGCGGATCCAGCGGATAGCACCCGGATACGAGGCCCATTCGCGGCCCTGTCGTGCAGTCGCTGAACGTCCGGCAGATGAATTTGCGGCGCAGCGGTGTGCCCTGCAGCACGTCGGCCGGCAGCTCCGGATACGAGAGAGCGATCCTCCCGAGGCCCACCAGGTCCGTGAGGCCGCGGCGGACGGCATTCTGGCCGACGTTGGGTAGCCACTCCTGAAGGTAGCTGTACGCAGACCCGACGAATACGACCTCGGGGAAATCCGCCTTGAGCCGCGCCGTCGCGTCGATCTGGCGCGCAACGCCTCGCAGGGGATCCTCCGGCGGATCGTACCCGTCGACGGGCGGGAACAGCGCCGGCCGCTGCACGTGCGGGTTGTAGTACGGCGTGCCGGCTGTGACGCAGATCGCGCGCACACCCAGCCCGGTCAGCATTCGAATCACTCCGCGGGCGTCGTCGAGCGCGGCGTCCATGCCGTCGGTGCCGAGCACGCCGAATCCGAAGCCGCTCGTGTCGCCGGGGTCGGGCTCACCCGTTCCGTGCGGTCCGCGCCGGTACGGCACGGTGTCGAAGACGGAGAGCCGAACGACGATCATCAGGCCTGGCACTTCCGCGTGAATGCCCTCGATGATCTCGCGCATGAAGCGAGTGCGGTTCTCGACCGGGCCGCCGAATCGTCCAGCACGCGACCGGGAGCCCAGGAGCTCGTGACCGAGATAGCCGTGGCAGTGTTTGATGTCGACGAAGGTGAACCCTGCCCCGTGCGCGAGTTTCGCTGCCCGCACGAAGTCCGCGATCAACTGTTCGAGATCGTCGTCTTCGAGCAGCCGGACTCCCGATGGAAAGCGACGATCCAGAATCGGATGGACGCTGGCCGTCAACGGCGCAGGACGATCGTGTACGTCGGGGCGCGAGAACCGCCCCGAGTGGGTGAGCTGCAAACCGACGAGAAGGTCGGCGTCCGCAGACGCGCCGAACCGTTCGCGGTGCGCGGCGACGAGCCCCTCTCGAAGGCCGGCGATGGAGCCCTGCGTCTCGGGCGTCATCATCAGCTGATTGGGATTCGCGCGGCCGTCGTGCCGGACGGCCACGGCCTCGCATCCCCACATCAACTTGGCGCCGCTGATGCCGAAATGCCGCCACCGTCTCGCGGTCAGCTCGCTCGGCTCACCGGTCGTCGTGCCGTCCCAGCCTTCCATCGGCAGGATGCAGAAACGATTGCCGACCCGTCGACCGTCGATCGCGATCGGGCGCCCAAGCGGCGAGTCCGCGGGTCCGGCCAGCACGTCGTCGAACTCGAGCGCGATTCCGCTCTTGGTCAGGTGCGTGCGGAATGCGTCGGAGTTCTTGAGAGCAGCGATGCGCGGGATTGCCTGGGTCACTGAGTGAAGGCCTCTTTCACCAGCCTGCGAGGTGCGCACCGGCGTATCCACCAAAGACCCGGGTGCTCCCTGCCGCGTCGTTCATCGTCAGGATGGCCAGGGTGCCGGAGTGATGGTCGCAGTACGATCGCGCGAGCTCCGGCCCGGCGACGACGAAAGCCGTCGACAAGGCATCAGCCGTAGTGGCGTCGGATGTGATGACGGTCGCGGCGCGCACCGATCGCGGCTCGTGCCCCGTGCGGGGATCCACCACCCGCCCGTGACGACGGCCGTCGAGCAGGACGAACTGACCGCCGGATCCGCTCGTTCCCAACGCTCCATCGCGAAGCCAGAGGCGCAGCGGCTTCTCCGGTCGTTCCGATCGAACAGTGACCGACCAGCCCTTGTCGCGGCCGCCAATCGCGAGCACGCTGCTGCCGCCGGCCGACACGAGCGCATGGGAGACTTCGCGTGCCCTCAGGACCTGCCCCATTCTGTCGACGGCATACCCCTTCCCCACCGCCCCGAAGCTCACGATGGCGCCGTCGGTGAGGAAGGTGACGGTCCCAGCTGAGGCATCCAGCTTGACGCGATCAAGACCCACCAGGATGCGTGCGGCAGCTATCTCGGCTGGCGTCGGCTGACGCCCCTCGCGCTGGGCCGCAGCGCGACACCGCCCGATGGGGCCCATCGTGATGTCAAAGGCTCCACCAGTCTCGTCGTGCAGCTGCGCGCAGTATTGCAGGAGCGCGAAGAAGTCCGGCGACGTCGGAATGGGTACGCGGCCAACGTGCCGATTCAGACGGCCGGCTTCGCTCGTCTCGCCACGGGTGCCGAGCATCGTTTCGACGCGGTCCGATTCCTCGAGCGCCTTGCGCGCCGCGTCGACGTGCGCGGTATCGGTCACCGGAAGGCTGATCTCGAAGCGACACGCCATCGACGTCCGATGCACACGCAGCCATGCACCGGCGGCCCGCGATCGGCCGGAGAAGTTGAGCGCGAAGAGGCTGCGACGGCTGAGCGGCATCACGCGTCATGATACCGGGGTCAGGTCTTGTACAGCCAATTTTCGTGGCCCGACCGCGAGCAAGGTCGGACCGCACGGAATGTGGCCTCGGAAGACCTGCGTCCCGGCGCTTGAGGGTTCAGGATTTTGCGGGTAAAGTCAGGCTCCATGGCCGAAGGAATGACTCGACGGGACCTCCTGCTGACGGCGTGCGCCGCCGCGGCCGCGACGACCCTTCGCGCATCCGCACGGATTACCCTTGGCTACGCCGCCATTACCTGGGGCGGAAATGACGTCCAGGCCATCGAGGACGTCTCCTCTCTCGGTTTCAAAGGCATCCAGCTTCGATCCTCGGCCGTGGATCGCTTCGCCGACAAGCCGGCGGAGCTGAAGGCCCTTCTTCAGCAGCAGCACCTCACGATGGCCGTGCTGTCGAGCGGGAATCTTCGACTGGATCCCGCCTTCGAGGCAGAAGACCTGGCGAAGCATTCGAAGAACGCCGGGTTCGTGCAAGCGATCGGTGGGACCTACATTCAGATCCTGGACGAGCCGCCCAAGGGAAAAACCCTGGGCACCGACGACTACAAGCGCATGGGACGGCTGTTGACCGAGCTCGGCAAGCGAACGGCTGACGCCGGCATCCCGCTCGTGTACCACAACCACATGAACAGCATGAGCCAGCCGCCGGAGGGCACGGCGGCCATAATGGAAGCGACCGATCCTCGATATGTCCGGCTATTGCTGGATGTCGCGCACTACCAGCAGGGAGGCGGAGACCCGGTCAAGGCAGTCGCGCAGTACAAGGATCGGATTCAGATCGTTCATTTCAAGGACGTCGTCACCCCCGCGCCCTCCGTTGAAGGGGCGCCGCCGCGGCCGTACCAGTTCGTCGAGCTTGGGCGGGGTACCGTCAACCTCAAAGCTGTAGTGTCGGCGCTGGATCAAATCAACTATCAGGGTTGGGGCATCATCGAGCTCGACGCGGTGCCGGATAAGTCGCGCACGCCGAAAGACTGCGCCGCGATCAACCGCGATTACGCCGAGCGAGAGCTCCACCTGCCGCTTTGAACGCACGTGTCAACCAGAAAGGCAACATCATGATTCCACGTTCATCTTCCGTACTCGCGTTCGGCCTCCTTGGAGCGCTGCTCGTGCCTTCGCTCCTTGCTCAAAAACCCGAACGCCGGGACGTTCCGACGGCAGCGCCGGCCGGACCCGCGAAAGCCGGGTTGACGGCCGAAGAGACTCGCGCCGGCTGGAAGATGCTCTTCGACGGCAAGTCGCTCGACGGCTGGCGCGGGTACAAGAAGTCGGATTCGGCCGGAACGCGCTGGAGCGTCCAGGACGGCGTCTTGACGCTCGCAAAGAACGACGGCAAGGACACGCACGGTTCGCGCGATCTGATCTCGACCGAGACGTTCGATCATTTCGAGCTCGCCTGGGAATGGCGTATCGCGCTCGGCGGCAACAGCGGGATGAAGTACTTCGTGTTGGAGGACATGGATTCTGCCATCGGCCACGAGTACCAGATGATCGACGACGAGCGCCACCCGGATGCCAAGGTGGGACCCAAGCGGCAAACGTCCGCGTTGTACGACGTGCTCGCCGCCTCGAATCGGCCGCTGAAGCCGGCCGGCGAATGGAATCTGAGTCGCGTGAGCGTCAGGGGCATGACAGTCGAGCACTGGCTGAATGGCACCAAGGTGCTGTCCTACGAGCTCGGATCGCCGGCACTGAAGGCGGCCGTCGCGGAAAGCAAGTTCAAGGACGTCGCGCGGTTCGGCACGCTGCAGAAGGGCCACATCCTGGTGCAAGACCACGGCGATGAGGTTTGGTACCGATCGATCAAGATCCGGCCGCTCGCGGCAGGAACCCATTGAACCGGGCTTCTGGCGGGGTCTCGAGATCCCGCCCTCCAGGCAACCGCTAATCGGAGGCTTCAATCCAATGCCAGCTCGAGCGAAATACGGCGCTCTCGTTCTGACGTTGCCGCTGCTCGTCATCAGCGCGGGCGGCGTATCAGCGCAATCGGGCGTGCAAGTCGTGCCCAACGAAACAGCCCAGCGCGTGGACGTCACGGTCGACGGAAAGCCGTTCACGTCCTACATCTGGCCGACGACGTTGAAGAAGCCGGTGCTCTACCCGATACGGACCGCCACCGGGACGCTCGTTACCCGCGGATACCCGCTCGAGCCCAGAAAGGGCGAGCGCGTGGATCATCCGCACCACGTCGGATTGTGGTTCAACCACGGCGACGTGAATGGCCTCGACTTCTGGAACAACTCGGACGCGATCCCTGCCGATCGCACAGACAAGATGGGCACGATCGTCCATCAGAAGATCGTCGACGCGAAGAGCGGCGCAGGCCAGGGTGAGTTGACGGTCGAGAGCGAATGGCACAAGCCGGACGGCTCGACGCTGCTCAGAGAACGCACACGCTTCGTGTTCCGCGCGGACGGCACGTCGCGCTCGATCGATCGCATCACGACGTTGACGGCGCTCGGCGAGCGCGTCGTGTTCAACGACAACAAGGAAGGCGTGATCGGCATGCGCGTGACGCGCGCGCTCGAGCAGCCGGCCACCCAGCCCGATGTGTTCACCGATGCCAGCGGGAAGGCCTCGGCCACCAAAGTGCTGGACAACACAGGGGTCACGGGGCAGTACACCAGCAGTGAGGGACTCAAGGGAGACGCCGTCTGGGGCACACGCGGCCGTTGGACCATGCTGACCGGGACCGTCGAATCGGAGGCCGTTACGCTCGTCATGCTCGACCATCCGTCGAATCCCGGTTTCCCCACGTACTGGCATGCGCGCGGCTACGGTCTCTTCGCCGCGAATCCGATGGGCGAGAAGGTCTTCACGGAAGGCAAGAAGGAGCTCAACGTCACGATCGAGCCGGGCAAGTCGATCGAGTTCCGCCATCGCATCCTGATCCTGAGCGGCCAGGTCCCAGCCGACGCGGTCGAGCGGCAGTACCGCGCCTTCACGGGTTCGTAGATGTAGGGCCAACACGAATGAGTCTCGGTATAGGCGCGCCACGGGCGCGCCCCGCCGGAAGCGGAGCGGGGACATGGGGTCCCCGCGAGCGACGGCGATGGGGGATCCGGCGGGGCGAAGCCCCCCGGTGTAACACTAGGCGCGCCACGGGCGCGCCCCGCCGGAAGCGGAGCGGGGACATGGGGTCCCCGCGAGCGACGGCGATGGGGGGTCCGGCGGGGCGAAGCCCCCCGGTGTAATGAATGCGAGTTGGAATCATCGGCGGCGGAAACATCAGCGACACCCACGCGCGCGCCGCACAAGCCATCGAGGGGCTGACGGTCGACGCCGTCTTCGGCGCCAACGCCGCACGGTCGGCCTCGCTCGCGGCAAAAGTCGGCGCGACTCCGTACGACGACTTCGGGCGGTTCCTGGCGCACGGCCTGGATCTCGTGATCATCGGCAGCCCCTCGGGATGCCACGCGGAACAGGGTATCGCTGCGGCACGCAAGGGGCTGCACGTGCTCGTCGAGAAACCGATCGACGTCACGACCGCTCGCGTCGATGCGATGCTCGAAGAAGTGGACCGCGCCGGCGTCAGGCTCGGGGTGTGCTTTCAGGATCGACTGCACCCGGACATCAATGCGGCGAAGGCGTTCGTCGACGCTGGCCGCCTTGGCAAGCCGGTGCTCGCGTCTGGGCATGTGAAGTGGTATCGCCCACCCGAGTACTACAGCGGCTCACGCTGGCGCGGAATCGCGGCACTCGATGGCGGCGGCGCCGTGATGAACCAGGCGATTCACACGGTCGATCTGCTGTTGTGGATTTTCGGACCTGTCGCCAGGGTGTACGCGCAGGCGTCCACACGTCTTCATTCGATTGAAGTCGAGGATACGGCGGTCGCAGTGCTGGAGTTCGCGAGTGGCGCGGCCGGCTCGCTCGAAGCGACGACCTCCGTGTACCCCGGTTACCCGAGGCGCGTCGAGTTGACCGGTACGGAAGGCACCCTCGTCATCGAGCACGATCGGATCATCCGATCCGACATGCGGTCGGGCGGGCCGGGAGTGGTCTCGACGTCGGAGGGCGACGCCAACGCCAGCGCCTCGTCACCGACCGTGTCGGACACCCGCGGGCATCAGCGCATCATCCGCGATTTCGTCAAAGCCATCGAAACCGGCGGCACGCCCATCTGCGATGGCCGCGAAGGACGCCGAAGCGTCGCGCTCGTCGAGGCGATCTACAAGTCGGCGAAGACACAGCAGCCGGTTGATTTGTAGTAACGCTCTTGAACAAGAGACCAGGAGTGCAGGAGGTCGAAGCCCAAGTTCGGGGAACGGCCAGTTGAACTCCTGAGCTTCTGATCTCTTGTGTTTGCCGTCGCGGCAACTCCAGCTTGTTGCTCGGCTGTCTTGGAGGGGACCTATGGCTGTATCCGATCGCGCCCGCACGATGCTCACCCTCTCCCTCGGCCTTGCACTCGGTGCGGCCATTTCTCATGCCGCTCAACCGCCCGCCAAGGGGGGCTACGTGCTCGAGCGCGACTCGGAAGTCGCGAAGACCGAGCCCGGCACGCACAGCGGCGGCGGCGAGACGGTGGGCTACTCGTTCTTCGCCAAGACACCCAATTTGAAGATGGTCTTCCGGAAGCGGGCGCTCAAGCCCGGCTCGGGCATCGGTTACCACGAGCAGAAGGAGGACGAGATCTACTACGTGCTGAGCGGCCGCGGCGTGATGACGATCGACGACAAGAACTTCGAGGTCACGCCCGGCACCGCAGTGCTCACCCGGCCCGGCAGCTCGCATGGGTTGAAGCAGGCCGGACCGGATGATCTGGTGATAATGATCAGCTACGAGCAGGCGCCGCGGCCCCAGCCGTAGCGGTCGGCACATTGGCGGCCCGCCGGCGGGTCAGATGCGGGACGATTCCGAGCATCCGCTCGTACACCATCAGCTGCGCGCGATGGTGCATCTCGTGCTCCTTCGCCGAAAGCAGCATCTCGAAGCGCGTCTTCTCGGACGGCTGCACCGGCGGCGGGAAGGTAACCTTCTGCTCGAGCTGCGCTTCCCCCAGCCCTTCCAGAAACGACGCGAACTGCGCTCCGCGCTCCTTGAGGGCGGCAACGATGGCTGACTTCGACGCCAGCGCCTGTTCCTCCGCGGCGCCGCGCGCGAGCGACGCCCCGAACATCGCGAAGTCGATGTGACCGACTTCTGCGGTGTGCACTTCGATCTGCCATCCGGTCGCCACCGCGATGTGCGAGAGCTGCTCGGCGACGCTCTTCACACCGGGCACCGGTCTGAAACCGTATTGATCCTCAGGGATCTCCTCGGCGATCGTGATCGTATTGGCCCGAACGCCGCGAAACGAATCCGCCAGCTGCTTTGCACCGTACATTTTCATCGGCTACGCCTCCAGGACCGTCAAAACGCCGATCGACTTCTACTGCCCACATACCCGCGGAGTGCGAGCGGACCGCTGACAGCGCGACCCCGCGCGACGGGACAACCTCCGAGTGTAGCGAGCCCCCACTGCGGCGTCAAAGACATTCGACCCGCGCACGTTGGGACTTGCGGCGTTACCGTCGCCGCTGTCAAGATCCCGCCGTGCGACGCAAAAACAGCATGCCGGTCGAGCGCCCCGGGCGCGTCGCCTTCGGCCTCTGTCTTGCCATCCTCGTGCTGGTGGCGCCGCCGCGGATCGCCGACGCTCATCCGGCGCCCTTCAGCTACATAGACGTTCGGATCGGGGATGGACCGATGCACGGCCGCATCGTGCTCCACGATCTGGACGTCGCACACGATCTCGGCCTTCCCTCCGCTGATGCCCTGGCAACGGACGCCGGAGTTCGCGAGCACGGCGAAGCCATCGCGCGCTTGATTTCGCCACGGTTCATGCTGACGGCCGATGGCCGAATCGCTGCCTGGCAGGTGACCGGCGTTCGGGCGCTGCCCGACCGGAGCTCGATCGAGGTCGCATGGCAGGGCGCCCAGATCGTTCCCGGACGGATCGACGTGAAGGCGGAGATCTTTCCGTACGATCCGAACCACCAGACCTTCCTGAACGTGTACGAGGGCACGTCCCTCGTCCGTCAGGAGGTCCTCAATCGCGATCGATCGTCGCTCGTGCTGTACACCGGCACGAGGCAAGGCCTCTGGGCCGTGTTCACGGCCTTCACGGCATCAGGTATCCATCACATCGCAATCGGTCCCGATCACATCCTTTTCATCGTCGGCCTGCTGCTCCTTGGAGGTTCGATTCGGCGCCTCCTGGCGATCGTTACCGCCTTTACGCTCGGTCACAGCCTGACGCTGGCGCTGGCGACGCTGCAGATTGTCGAGCCGTCGGCGCGGTTGATCGAACCGGCCATCGCACTCAGCATCGTCTATGTCGGGGCGGACAACCTGCTCGTCGGTCAGCGAGGCCGGGACGTCAGACCCTGGGTGGCGCTCTTCTTCGGTCTCGTGCACGGCTTCGGCTTCGCGAGTGTGCTGCGGGAGACAGGACTCCCGCCACGGGCGCTCGGGCTCTCGCTGTTCTCGTTCAATCTCGGAGTCGAGATCGGTCAGGCTGCGATTGTCGTCGCAGTTTCCGCAGCGTTGCGAGCCCTTCGGGGACACAATGCGGTGCTCGCGGCGCGCGTCGCGACCGCCGGCTCGGTCTGCGTGCTGCTGGCGGGCGCATTCTGGTTCGTGGAAAGAGTAATGTGAGCGCTGGAAGCGGGCAGCGGGAAGCTGACGTAGGAGGAGAGATGAGACGTGCGATTCTGCTTGGGGTGCTGATCGTCGTGGGCACTATCGGGATGGCGGCAAAGCAGGCTACAGCGCCTGCTCAGGGAACGGCGCCGCCAGCGCCACCCCTGACCACTGAAAAAATACGCGACAACCTGTTCGTGATCAAGGGCGGAGGCGCCGGCAATACCGCGGTATTTGTAACGGCGCAGGGCGTCGTCCTCGTCGACACGAAGCTCCCCGGCTGGGGCCAGCGCATCATGGACCAGGTCCGCTCCGTCACGGACAAACCCGTGACGACGATTATCAACACGCACACGCACGGCGATCACACCGGCAGCAACGAGTTCTTTCCGGCGTCAGTCGAAGTCGTTGCCCAGGAGAACACGAAGACCAACATGGAGAAAATGGACGCCTTCAAGGGTGAGAAGGCGCAGTTCCTCCCAGACAAGACGTACAAGGACAAGCTCACGCTCAATTCGGGTAACGATCGGATCGACCTCTACTACTTCGGCGCCGGTCACACCAACGGCGACAGCATCGTCGTCTTCCCGACGCTTCGCGTCGCACACGCAGGCGATCTGTTCGCACGCAAAGCAACGCCTCTCATCGACGTCAACAATGGAGGGAGTGGAGTCGCGTATCCGGAAACCCTGAAGAAGGCGTTCGGGATCAAGGATGTGGATCAGGTCATTACAGGCCACGATCTCGTGCTGCCATGGAGCGACCTGGGCGAGTACGGCGAATTCAACCTCGCATTCCTCGACGCGACGAAAGCCGCTTTCAAGGACGGCAAGAGCGTCGAGGACGCCGTGGCCCAGTTCAAGATGCCGGAAAAATTCAAGGACTACGGCATGAACGGCGTGAAGGACAACGTCCCCAAGATCTACGCGGAGCTGAAGAAGTAGCCCGTGCGACGGCTGACGGCCGCCACGTTCGCTGCGCTCATCTGCCTGTCAGCAGTCGTCCCGGGTCAGGGCCGGTCGACATCTCGACCGGCCCCTCGAACACCGGGGCAATCGAACGGGCGGGGACCGGGCCCCTCAATAGACGAAATCACCATCGCTCAGGCGCACGCCGCGATGCGAGCCCGACGCCTCACCTGCCATTCGCTCGTCCAGCAGTACCTCCGTCGAATCGAGGCCTACGACAAGCGCGGGCCGGCCATCAACTCGATCGTGGTCATCAACCCGGGTGCATTGGCCGAGGCCGACGATCTGGATCGCCGCTTCAAGGCCACAGGCCCGGTCGGGCCTCTCCACTGCGTCCCCGCCATTGTCAAAGACAACTTCGAGACCACCGGCTTGCAGAGCGCTGACGGGTCGCTCGCGCTCGAAGGGTTCGTCTCGAACCGGGACGCCTTCCTGGTCGGGAAGATCAAGGCCGCCGGCGCCATCGTCCTGGCCAAGTCGAACATGGCGGAGTTCGCGTTCACGCCGTACGAGACCGTCAGCTCGATTCTTCCGGGCTACACGAAGAACCCATATGCGCTCGATCGGGTCACAGCGGGATCGAGCGGCGGCACGGCGGCGGCGATCGCGGCGAACTTCGGCTTGATCGGCCTCGGCAGCGACACGGGCAATTCGATCCGCGGCCCGTCATCCCACCAGTCGCTCGTGGGAATCCGCTCGACGATGGGGCTGACCAGCAGGAGCGGGGTCGCTCCGCTCAACCTGCTGGCCGATATCGCAGGACCGATTACCCGTACCGTCGAGGACGCTGTCGCTGTATTTGGTGTGATCGCCGGACCTGATCCAGCCGATCCGGTGACTGTCGCCGACTCGCCGATCGCCAGGGACTTCAGCCCCGGTGGACGCCCGACCGGAACCTTGCCCGACTACTCGCGCGCGCTGAACAAAGACGCCCTCAAAGGCGCCCGGGTCGGTGTCCTGCGTCAGGCATACGAGCGCGACACGACCGATGCCGAGATCGTCAAGGTGTTCACGGCGGCGCTCGAAGACATGAAGCGCGCCGGCGCCACGGTCGTGGACCCAGTGCGCGTCGACATCGATCAAATTCGCCGGGACCAGGGCGCAGGAACGTGCGGTGGTTTCAAGTACGACATCAACCGGTACCTGGCGGCACAGGGTGACCGGGTGCCGGTCCACAGCCTGGAGGAAATCATCAAGTCGAGACGTTTCCATCCCTCGGTGCAGCCTCGCCTCCAGCAGGCACAGGACGGATCCGAGAACGGTCCCGACACGGCAGCGTGCAAGGCCGAATCGGTTTATCGCGAGCAGGTGCGCGCCGCCGTATTGAAGACGATGGAGGCCGAGAAGCTAGATGCCTTCGTTTATCCGACCTGGAGCAACCCTCCGCGGCTCATCGGAGATCTCAACACTCCGCACGGCGACAACAGCCAGTTCTTCTCGCCAACGACCGGGTTTCCCGCCATCACCGTTCCGATGGGCTACACGCGAGGAACACTCCCGGCTGGCATGACCATCTTCGGCCGTGCGTGGGACGAGTCAACGTTGATTGGCCTTGCGTATGCCTACGAGCAGGCCACGCATCACCGGCATGCGCCCCTGATGAAATAGGGCGCTGGTCCGGCGTTCGGCGTTCGAAAGCCGCGCGATCTGGATCGAGGGCCTTTCGTAAATCCCGGGCCCCATCCGACGAGCGTGACGGCTGCTGACGAAGTGGAATCCGAATTGAGCTCTGAGGTTTTTCGAGCGCCGAGCCCCGAGGGCCGTCACGATTCACCGATCCGCCAGCCTCGCCTGCCGCATAACCTCGCGCAGACTCGGCCTCGCCCCGGAACTCAGAAGCCCGACCCTGAAGAGCCTCGCGCCAATGCGAATCGCGATCCACGTCGCACCCAGGAGCACGAGCAGCGGACCAACCATCTCCCACCACGCAAGAGAGTCGGCGTCCAGGCTGGCGCGCATCACGACCACGGGTCCGGCCGTGAGCGGCAGCCACGTGAGAATGCGGGCGACGAGGCCGTGGGGCTCGCGGATCAACACGCTCAGGAGCATCAGCGGCAGCGC
Source organism: uncultured Acidobacteriota bacterium (assembly GCA_963730995.1). GTDB lineage: Bacteria > Acidobacteriota > Vicinamibacteria > Vicinamibacterales > 2-12-FULL-66-21 > CAVSUB01. Next base: position 236,898 of record CAVSUB010000001.1, read on the forward strand.
GGCCGTCAGCGACCACACCATCGACAGCTGCTGCGCCTCGCGCATGTTCGACCCAATCGACCCCGACCCCAGCATCAGGCTGCCGAAGAACAGGAACGCCACGATGAAAAACGGCAGCGCGACAAGCAGGGCCCGCCACGGAAGGTCCACGTGCGCGGCGAACAGGAAGGGCACGGCGCCGAAGCCGGTGAGGAACAGCATCGAGATCCAGACGGCGACCTGCACGAGGCCAGTCGCGCAGAGGCCCGCGAGCTTGCCGGCGAGGATCTCGTCGGGATTGGCCGACGCGAGCAGCACCTCCACGACCTTGTTCTCCTTCTCGGTCGCCGTGCCCTGCAGCAGGTAGCCGGACGTCATCAGGACGGACATCAGGAACAGCACCGTGAACGCCAGCGGCAGGGCGAAGCGGACCACCGAGGCGGCTTCCCCGCCGTCCTTCAGCTCCCCGTTGCGGCTCACCGCGAATCGTCGGACGTCCGGCAGCGGCGTGGTCACCCGGGCGGCGATTCCGGGAGCGACCTGTCCCCGGAGCAACTCCTGGCGGACCAGCACGCCGAAGGCGTTTCGCGCGTCCGACTGCGACACGTTGAAACCGTCGGTGGCATAGGCCTCGACGATGCCCGTCTGCAGGTAGCCGTCGGTGAGGACGAAGTAGCCGCGAAGGTCGCGCCTGGCGAGCGACGCGCGCGCCTCGGCCTCGCCAGCAAACGGGCGGAACACGAAGCTCGATCGCGGCAGCATCCGGTCGACCCCGCCGGACTGTCCCGTCTGCGCCAGCAGGCGCTGTGCATCGCTGTCGATCTCGCCCTTCGGCGGGCTCGTGTCGGCCTGCAGGTGCAGGAGCTGGGGCCGGTCCACGACGCCGAAGACCGACGGACGCGCGCGATCCCGTTTGCCGGCGTAGTACGCGGGGACCGCGACAATCGCCCCATACGCCGCCATGAAGATCGGCATCCCGAACGTCACGACGAGAAACCCGGTGCGCCGGATCGCCGACGTGAGCTCGAAGATCGCAACGGTCCGGACCTTGTCCCAGCGGATCATGCGCGGCCCTCCCGGACGACGTGCAGGAAGATGTCTTCCATCGGCGCGAGCGTCGGCTCGAAGCGGTCGATGCGCGCGCCGGCGGCGACGAGCGCGGCCAGCAGCGCCGACGGCTCGGTGCCGTTCGCCAGCATGACGCGCGAGACCGTGTCCGACTCGCGTACGATCGAGGCGGCGTGAGGCACGGCGGGCAGCGGGTCGCGGGCGTGGATCCGGACCTCGGGCAGCGAGTATCGCCGCCGGACTTCGTCGACGGCGCCGTACACCATCAGCTGCCCCTTGTTGATGAGTGCCACGCGATCGCAGAGCGCCTCGACCTGATTCATATGGTGCGTCGAGAGGATCGTACTGCGGCCGTTCCGGCGGCGTTCCACCAGCAGGTCCTGTATGAGGCGAACATTCACCGGATCCAGACCGGTCGTAGGCTCGTCGAGTACGCAGAGCTCGGGGTCGGAGAGCAGGGCGCCGGCTATCTGCACCTTCTGGGACATGCCCTTGCTCAAGCGATCGACCTTCCAGGTTGAGACGTGCGCAAGTTCGACGCGCTCCAGCCACTCGAGCGCCCGCCGGCGGGCGTCGGTCCGCGCGAGCCCCTTGAGCGCGCCGAAGTACGTGAGCACATCGATCACGCGCAGCTTGGTGTAGAGCCCGCGCTCCTCTGGCAGATAGCCAAGCCGGTCGAGGTGCTCGCGACGCCTTGGCTCCCCGAAGACGCGAACCGTCCCCGCATCGGGACGGATGATGTCCATGAGTACGCGGATGAGCGTGCTCTTGCCGGCGCCGTTCGGGCCGAGCAACCCGAAGATCTCGCCTGCCGGGACGTCGAACGTCACGCCGCGCAGCGCGACGGTCTGGCCGTAGCTTTTATCGAGGCTGTCGAAGGAGAGGATCACCAGGTGCCTTGGGCTTGTGCGCCTCGATATAGGTGCGTGCGAACTCTTCGAGATGAGGCGTGGGCACGAGCCCGACTTTTCGCGCCTCTTCCAACGCCGCCTCCTGAGTGAAGCCGTCGCGGAGGACGCGCCGGATCATCCAGAACGCGCCGACGCGGATCGCGGCCGTGCAGTGGATGAACATCGGCCGATTCGCCGGATCGTCCGTGATCTTCAGAAACTCGTCGACCTGTTCTGGAACAGGATGCTGGTACTCGACGGGAATATTGAAGTACTTCAGGCCGGCCTTCTGAACGGCGTCCTGCTCCTCGGCCGCGCGATGCTCACCCGGCGTCCGCAGGTTGAGGACGGCGCGAACGCCTTCCGCTTTCAGCTGTGCGAAGTGCTCCAGCCGCGGCTGGCCACCGGTGCAGAACTCCGTCGTCACCCGCATGAAGCTGCGGATGGAAGCCACATCGGCTGGCGCGGGAGGCGTTTGCGCTTGAGATCCGAGGAGCGTGAGCGCGAGGAGCAGCAGCATGCCGGCCATTCTGCCACAGTCGGCGAACGCTGGCAGCTGGCTCACTCGTGACCTCGACCTTCCGGTTGCGCTACCATTGTGGCGTGACTCAAAGGCTCGCCATTCTCGTCGGCGGGGGCCCTGCTCCCGGCATCAACAGCGTGATCAGCGCGGCAACCATCCGCGGACGCCTGGAAGGCGTCGAAGTCGTCGGCGTCCGGGACGGCTTCGAGTGGATCATGAAGGGCAACGTCGAAAAGATCCTTCCACTCGAGATCGAACAGGTCAGCCGCATCCATTTCAGGGGCGGCTCGCACATCGGCATCGCCCGCGCCAACCCCACGCAGGATCCGAAGCTGCTCGAGACCGCCGTCATCTCGTTGCTACGGTCGAACGTCTCGATGCTTATCACGATCGGCGGCGACGACACCGCGTTTTCGGCGATGAAGCTCGAAGAGAAAGCCGAGGGCCGACTCCGCGTCGTCCATGTGCCAAAAACGATCGACAACGACCTCGACCTCCCTCCGGATGTCGACACGTTCGGCTTCCAGACCGCGCGGCACTACGGCGTCGAGATAATCAAGAACCTGATGGTGGACGCGAAGACCACGACGCGTTGGTACTTCGTAATCGCGATGGGCCGCAAGGCCGGCCACCTCGCCCTTGGCATGGGCAAGGCGGCCGGGGCCACGTTGACGCTCATCCCGGAGGAATTCGCAGGGCGGCAGATCAAGGTCAAGACCATCGTCGACACGCTCGTCGGCGCGATTCTCAAGCGTCTGAGCAATGGCCGCCGCGACGGCGTCGCCGTCATTGCCGAAGGGCTCGTGCTCGATCTGGATCCCGAGGATCTCGCCCAACTGCACGACGTCGAGCGCGACGCGCACGGCCACGTGCGACTCGCCGAAGTGAACATCGGAGAAATCCTGAAGGCCGGAGTGCAGTCTCGACTCCACGACTTCGGGGTAAAGACGACGATTGCGGCGAAGAACATCGGGTACGAGCTGCGCTGCGCGGATCCGGTGCCGATGGATCTCGAATACACCCGCGACCTGGGCTACTGCGCCGCCAAGTACCTCCTTGAAGGCGGCAACGCCGCGATGATCTCGATGCAGGGCGGCCATTTCGTGCCGATTCCGTTCAGCGAGATGATCGACAGTCAGACGGGCCGGACGCGCGTGCGCCTCGTCAACATCAACTCCACGCGCTACGCGATCGCGCGGCGCTACATGATCCGGTTGCGTCGAGACGACTTCGAGGATCCCAAGGAGCTCGCGAAGTTCGCGGCGACGGCTGGCCTGTCGCTTCAGGACTTCCGGAAGCAGTTCGAGTACCTCATCGAGCTGGAGCCGCCGCCGCTTCACCTCGATCTGCTCGGTGGTCCCGTCGAACAGCCGCCGATCCCCACCGCCGGCCAAACGGTTACGTAGGACCGGAATTCACTCGAGTCGGGTGTGAATTCCATGAAGCTGTCAGCTGATAGTGAGCTATCAGCTATCAGCCATCAGCTATCAGCTAACAGTGAGCTGAGAGCCGAGAGCTGAAAGCTGAGAGCTGAGAGCTCCCAAGTTACACTCGTACCGGATGACCGACGCTGCTCACTGGTCGCGCGCCGACGAATGGCGCGAGCGCTACCGTCGTGCGGCAGGCGATGCCGTCGAGCACGACGTTCGATCCTATTTCGCGGCGATCGCAGACGTATCCGCCATAGACCTCACCGGCCTGGCCCTGCCGGCCCTGATCGAGCGGGCCCGGGACCTTCGAGCGCGGGCCGAACACGAACCGCTCGACGGGCTCCTGCCATCCGTCTTCGCCGTCGCGCGCGAGATCTCGCAGCACACTCTCGGCCTGCGGCCGTTCGACGTCCAGATGGCCGCTGGCGTGGCGCTGGCCAGGGGCCGCCTCGTGCAGCTCGCCACAGGCGAGGGCAAGACGCTCGCCGCGGTGGCGCCGGCAATCCTCCAGGCCCTGACAGGCAAGGGCGTACACATCTTCACGGCGAACGACTATCTCGCTGCGCGCGATGCGGCATGGATGGGGCCGCTCTACCGGGCCTTCGGCCTCGAGAGCGCCGCGGTGATTGAAGGCATGCCGCGCGAAGCCCGGCGCGGGGCATACGATGCCGACGTCACCTACGTGACGGCGAAAGAGGCCGGCTTCGACTACTTGCGCGATCACACGGCCCTCGATCCTGCCGACGTGGTGCACCGCGGCCATCACGCCGCGATCGTGGACGAGGCCGACTGCATCCTGATCGACGAAGCGCGTGTTCCGCTGGTCATTGCCGGCGACGCACCGCCTCTCGGCCTGGACGCGTCGCGCCTCTCCTCGGTCGCGCGCACGCTGAGGTTCGGCGTCGACTACACTTCCGACGAGTATGCCCGCACCGTAGTCATGACCGAGCCTGGCTTCGCCCACGCCGGTGCGCTCCTCGGCGTCGCTCTCGACGATCCGGCGAATCACCTGCTGCTCAGCGCCGTCCACGTCGCCCTGCACGCCGAGGTGCTCCTCCGCCGCGATCGGGACTATGTCGTGCGCGACGGACGGATCGAAATCGTCGACGAGTGGACGGGAAGGGTCGCCGAGAACAGGCGATGGCCCCACGGCATTCAACCGGCGGTCGAGGCCAAGGAAGCTGTTTCGGTGCGCGCCGAAGGCCGCGTGCTCGGCGCGATCCCGATGCAGCACTTCGTGCGGCTCTACTCGCGCCTCTCCGGCATGACCGCGACGGCCGAAGCTGCGGCCGCCGAGTTTGCCGCGTTCTTCGGACTCGAAACGACTGTCTTTCCTCCGCATCGACCGTGCCGCCGCGTCGACGAGCCGGATCTGGTGTTCGTCACCCGCCAGGCCAAGCATGCCGCGATCGTCAGCGAAGTCTCGCGCGTCCATCGCACGGGCAGACCGGTTCTCGTCGGCACGACCACCGTCCGCGAATCCGAGGAGCTCGGCTCGGCGCTGGCAGCCCGCGCGATCCCGTGTGAGGTTTTGAACGCGAAGCAGGACGCGCTCGAAGCGAGCATCATCGCCCGCGCCGGCCGCATGGGAGCCGTCACCATCTCGACGAACATGGCGGGGCGGGGCACCGACATCGTCCTTGGCGGCGGGGACATCGAAGAACGGGACAAGGTGGCGGCGCTCGGCGGCCTGTTCGTTCTGGGCACCAATCGCCACGAGAGTCGGCGAATCGACGATCAGCTCCGAGGGCGCGCCGGGCGGCAGGGCGATCCAGGATCCTCCCGCTTCTTCATCTGCCTCGAAGATGACTTGATCCACCGTTATGGCGTCATGTCGCTGATCCCCGCGGGCCACAGACCGACGCCGCAGTCGGGCCCCGTCGAGGATCCCATCGTGTCGCGCGAGATTGCGCGCGCGCAGCGAATCGTGGAGGGTCAGAATTTCGAGATTCGTCGAACACTGTGGAAGTACTCCGCGCTCGTCGAAGAGCAACGACACATCGTCTACGACTGGCGGCAGTCGCTTGTGGCGGATGAAGCGGATCCTGGAATCTGCGTGGAGAGCCGTGCCGGCCACTACGCAATGCTCGCGAAGGCGGCGGGCGCCGACGCCGTGCGCCACGCCGAGCAGGCTATTGTCGTCCGCGTGCTCGATGACCGTTGGGCCGATCATCTTGCTCTGATCGAAGACGTCCGGGAAGGCATCCACCTTCAGCGTTACGGCGGGCGCGAGCCGGTGATGGAATTCCACCGGCAGATTGTCGAGGGGTTCGGGACTCTGATGGCCGACGTGCGCGAACAGACAGCGGAGCGGTTCGAGCGCCTGCGGCTGGTCGACGCGGCCATCGATCTGTCGGCGGTCGGCCCGGCCGGATCGTCGTCCACCTGGACCTACCTCGTGAGCGACAATCCGTTCTCGACCCTCGGACTCTCGATGCTCGCAAGCCGCAACGTCGGCGCGGCCGGAGCCATGGGAATGCTGGCGGTGCTGTACTGGCCAGTCACGATGGTCGTGGCCGCATCGGTGTTCGTCAGGCGATGGCTCGCGAGACGGCGCTGATCAGGACTGTGGCCCTTACCGACACACAGTCGGCTCGGACCAATGCCCGCCTTCGGCGGTGCTCGACAGCCTGAACCCACCGGCCGGGTCGACATCGGGCGAACGGTTCCCGGGCTGACGCTGGAAGGCGACGGTCGCGCCGGCGCGGTCGAAGTCGGTGGCATCCGGACCAATCGCCGGGTTCATGATGGACGTCCGTGACTTCACGTGCTGATATCCCAGCGCGTGACCGAGCTCATGAATCCGGAGCAGCCGGCGCCGGCTGTCGTTCTTGTCGAAATCCCGATCCAGGAACATGGCGCCGCCGACGACGGTCCCGTCGTTGAGCGTGGACCAGCGGCCGTAACCAATCGTGTTGGCCAGCGTGACAATCCCCGTGTAGCGGCCGACGACGATTTTTCCTGTGCGCATCGCCGTGACCCGGTCGCCCGCGGCCGGCCGCTCGATTTCCACCGACTGGAAGCTCGTATAGTTGCTGCCGGTCAGCATCGAGAGCCCCTCGGTCATGTGCGCGACCATCTGCGAGACCTCGTCTTCGGTCATCTGCTCGGCAGAGGCCTGGAACGTCTCGGCAGACGCCGAGGTCAATGCCATTGTCGAAGCGACCACGACGAGAGCAGGTCGCGACGTCCATCGTTGAAGGCGGGCATTCTCGAATCTGAACATCTCATCGAATGCCGTGAGGTCGAAGCTCGCGGGGATGACGGACATTCGCGTCACGTCGAACGACGCGCTGATGCTCGTCTCGCGCTCGACGATCGAGGAGCCGCGAAGCGTCGCCGGAAACGTGCCGGAATGAGCACCGTCGAATATGAACATGCCGTTCGCGTCGGTCGTGACCGACCGGTAGCTGCCCACAGAGACCGTCAGGTCGCCGGCCGGCGCGCCGGTGATGGCGTCGACCGTCTGACCTTTGACGTTCTGGGACGTCGATCCGGGTGAAGAAGCTGTCGTCGGTGAACTGCCGCCGCACGCCGCCATACAGAAAAGGAAGACGAATGGACCAAGTCGCCGCATGCGTTTTCGGGACTGCAATTGGCGGGACAGCCAAAAACAGGCGAAAACCCGCGATCTCGGAAGCGTGTGCGGTTACTGATTTGCAACCGCGCTGACGATCCTGGCAGTGCCGCTGGAAAGTCACTTTACACACGGCAGGCACCGGCCGCTACGATAGGACTGATGATCCCGCGGCACACGCTGCTGATGCCGGCCCTGACTGCCATCGCCGCCTTCCTGGTCGTGTCAGGAGTGGAGTCGCAAATCGTCCGAGATCCGCGGCGGCTGGAGTCCGGAGTCGACATCGTCATGGTCACGGCGACGGTCCTCGACGCGGAAGGGCATCTGGTCCCGGGACTCTCGCGGGAAGCGTTCGGGATCTGGGAAGACGGCGCCGAGCAGCAGATCTCGGTCTTCACCAACGAGCGCGTGCCCGTAGGCCTGGGCGTCCTGCTCGATGTGAGCGACAGCATGTTCGGTCAGCGGATCGTGGACGCGCGCACCGCCGTCGAGCGCTTCCTCTTCACCCTTCTGAACCCCGCGGACGAGTTCTTCGTCACCGCGTTCAACCATGCGCCGCGAACGTTGACGCCCTGGACCTCGACGCCGTCGGTGATCAGCGACGCGTTGAACTCGATCCGGCCTTCGGGTGGTACTGCAATCTACGATGCCGTGATCAGCGCGATGCCGCAGATCACTCGCCGGAACCGGCAGCGCGCCGCACTGCTCATCATCTCCGATGGCGCCGACACGGCGAGCGATGCGAACCTTCGCGACGTGCGCGGGGCGCTCCTCCGGAGCGACGCGTTCGTGTACGCGATCGCGATCGATTCTCCCGGCGGCTATCCAATCAACGCGCGCGTCAACCCTTCCGCCCTGAGCGAGATCACTGGTCAGAGCGGCGGCCGGACGGAGGTGGTGCACGACGCGGACGGCCTTCTGGCCGCGACGGCGCACATCGCCGAGGAGCTGAACAATCAGTACGTCCTGGGCTATTCCTCACCGAAGAGCGCCGACGGTAAGTTCCACAGCATCCGCGTGTCGATGCGCGACCCGAGCATGCGCGTCCGCGCCCGGAACGGCTACGTCGGCACGCCCGTCTCGAAACCCCGCTGAACCTCGATGCCGGATTCACTTGAGGTGGCATGTGGGGGCGGGATAGGATCCCGTCCGTTCCGGAGCACCTATGCCCAACCGCATGATCAGACTCGTCACCACATCAATCGTCGCCTTCGCCGCGTCGGCGGCCACGCTCGCACAACAGTTCGAGTACCCGAAAGCGCGGAAAGTCGACCAGGTCGACACGTATCACGGCATCGCTGTCGCCGATCCGTACCGGTGGATGGAGGACGACAACGCTGCCGACACCGCGGCCTGGGTCGAGGCGGAAAACAAGTTGACGTTCGGGTACCTCGACAAGATTCCCTTCAGAAAACCGCTCACCGACCGGGTGGTCGCCCTCAACAACTACGAGAAGGTGTCGGCGCCGTCGCGGAAGGGCCCGTACGTGTTCTTCAGGAGGAACGAGGGGCTGCAGAAGCAGAGCGTCCTCTACGTCCAGAAGGGCATGCAGGGAGCGCCGGAGGTCCTGATCGATCCCAACACGTGGTCGGAAGATGGGACGACCCGGCTGACGATCTTCGTGCCGTCCCGGGACGCGAAGTATGCGGTCTATGGAGTTTCGAAGAGCGGCTCCGACTGGGAGGAATTCAAGATCATGGAGCTCGCCACGAGAAAGACGCTGACCGACTCCCTCGAGTGGGTCAAGGTGTCGAGCGTCGGCTGGCAGGGCGACGGCTTCTACTACAGCCGATATCCGGCACCGGACAAAGGGAAGGAAAAGGCCGCGATCAACGAGGGCCATCAGGTCTATTTCCACAAAGTCGGCACCCCGCAAACACAGGACGCGCTCACGTACGAGGACAAGGCCAATGCGCAGCGGTTTCACATTCTCGATACGACCGAGGACGAGCGCTTCGCGATCCTGACGATCTCCGAGCGCGGCAAGGGCAAGGACGGAAACGCGGTCTTCGTCCGCGACCTGTCGAAGAGCGAGACGAGCTTCACGCCGGTTCTTCCCGAGATAGGCGACGACACCTTCAACGTCCTCGACAACGTCGGCGACAAGCTGCTCATCGAAACCAACCACAAGGCGCCGAACGAGCGGGTCATCCTCGTCGATCCGAAGCAGCCGGCGGAGGCGAACTGGAAGACCATCCTTCCGGAAAAGCCGGAACCGCTGCAGGGCGCAGGCACCGCCGGAGGGAAGCTGTTCGCAACGTACCTCAAGGACGTCTCGACGAAGGCCTATGTCTACAGCGTCGACGGCAAGCTCGAAAACGAAGTCCAGCTGCCCGGGCCGGGAGTGGCCAGCGGATTTGGCGGCAATCACGATGATGCCGTCGTCTTCTACACGTTCAACTCGCTGAACACGCCGCCCACGATCTTTCAGTACGAGATCGCCACGACGAAGACATCGGTATTCCGCCGGCCAAAAGTGCCGGGCTACGACCCAACGCAGTTCGAGACGAAGCAGGTCTTCTATTCCAGCAAGGACGGCACACGAGTGCCCCTGTTCCTCGTGCACAAGAAGGGCCTGAAGCTCGATGGCAACAACCCCACGCTCCTCTACGCCTACGGCGGCTTCAACATCGTCCAGGCGCCGACGTTCAGTGCCTCGCGGCTCGCGCTGCTCGAGCAAGGCTTCGTCTTCGCGAACGCGAACATCCGCGGCGGCGGTGAATATGGCGAGAAGTGGCACCACGCGGGCATGAAGCTCAACAAACAAAACGTGTTCGACGACTTCATCGCCGCGGCGGAGTGGCTGATCGCGAACAAGTACACGTCGACGCCCAGGCTCGCGATCCAGGGAGGATCGAACGGTGGTCTGCTGATCGGCGCCGTGTTGAATCAACGTCCGGAGCTGTTCGGCGTGGCGATTCCGCAGGTCGGCGTCATGGACATGCTCCGATTCCAGAAGTTCACCATCGGCTGGAACTGGATTGCGGACTATGGATCGAGCGACAACGCGGAGGAATTCAAGGCCCTTCGTGCGTACTCGCCGCTCCACAACATCCGCAAGGACGGCAAGTACCCGGCGACGTTGATCACGACGGCCGATCACGACGACCGCGTGGTGCCGGCGCACTCCTTCAAATACGCCGCGACACTTCAGGAATTGGCCAGAACGGACAAGCCGGTTCTGATCCGGATCGAGACCGTCTCCGGGCACGGCTCGAGCAACCTGATGAAGCAACTGGAGACAACGGCCGACATCTACGCGTTCATCATGCAGAACATGGGATTGACGCCCGTCAAGATCGGAACGAACTAGCCTCGGAATTCACCGTGTTGGTAGCGCGCCTGAACGCTGTGCGCGCGAAGGCGGAAAGGCCCGTCCCGACCTGACAACTACGGCGTCGGCGCGGCGCTCAATCGATAGAGCATGACGGCAGCGCGGCTGATCTGGGTCGGCAGCATGCTGATATCAGCGGTCTCGTTCACCGTGTGTCCGCCGTCGCCGCGCATACCGATGCCGTCGATGATCATCGGCACCTCGCCCGCGACGAACGATACGTCGGCGGCCCCCGCTCTGTCGGGACTGACGGCGGTGACGGGGCCGGCGCCGATGTCGCGGCTCGCTTGATCGTAGAGCGCGAGGAGCCGGCGATTGCCGTCGGTTGGCGCCATGGGTGGATAGCCTTCCTCGAAGGCGATCTCCGCCTTCGTGTGCGGGAGCGATTCCGCCACGATTGACGTCATGACTTTCCGCGCGTCGGCGAACTGCTCCTTCGAGAGCGCGCGAATGTCGCCGGTGACGAGCGCCCGCTCCGGGATGACGTTCTCCTTTCCGAACGCAGATCCGCGCGACTGAGGCGCCTCGTACGTCATCTGCGTCCCGCCGAGGACGAGCCCAGGGTTGAACGTGAGATGCTCCTGCCCTGCCAGCTTCTCGCGAAACGCGTTCAATATGCGAGCCGCCTCGAACACCGCGCCGAAGCCGATGTCGTCCCGGAAAATCTGAGAGGAGTGCGCCGGTGTGCCGGTGACGTTCAGCGTCCAGCTCGCGGTGCCCCGCCGGCCGATGACGGCGTGCTGCGGGTCCCCGTCACCATCCTCGAAGCCGATCGCCGCGTGAGCACCTTTGGCAGCCGCCACGAGGGCCTCGCGCGCGACGGACTGCGGATCGCCGGATGACTCTTCGTCGCCTGTCATCACGACCGTGACGTTCATCGCCTTGAGCGCGCCTGCCGCCTCGAGCGCGCGCAGCGCCTGAATCATGATGACGTCGCCGCCTTTCATGTCGAGCACCCCCGGACCTCTTGCCGACGTGGAGCCGACGCGCTCGAACTTCTGGAACGGGCTGTCCGGCTCGAACACGGTGTCGAGGTGCCCGATCAGGAGGATGCGCGGACCGGCCGCTGGATGCTCCGCGACGAGGTGACCGGCGCGCTTGAAGGCGGCGCCGTCCACCCATCGCGTTTTGAACCCGAGCGACTCGAGCTCCGCGCCGAACAGCCGTCCCACCTCGCGCACTCCGGCAAGATGCATCGTGCCGCTATTGATGTTCACGGCTCGCTCGAGCAACGCCAGTGCCTCGGTCGTCTGCGCCCGGACGTGCTCGACGATGGCGCGTTCGCTTGGGGACATCGCGGATCCTTGTGAGGCGACGTCGGGGACGCCGGCAGCCAGCACGGACACGAAAGCTGCAAGAGAGACGATTCCTGAAGTGTGCATAACAGAGGGTTCGCCTCGCTAGCTTACGCTAAACTTCCGCGCTGAATGTGCAGGTCCAAGCTCTCAGCTGTCAGCCTTCAGCTCTCAGCCAGATCCCCTGTCAGAGTGTGAGCTGGAAGCTGGAAGCTGAGACAGTTGAGCTAAAACGAGCGCATTCACGCAACCAACCGACCCTTGTGATCGTCTGACGTGCATGACCAAGGAGACACTCACTCATGTGGTGGCGACGGCAGACTGACAAATCTCGCGAAACAGCGGTAGACGCTTCACTCCCGCTCATTCGCCTGGAGGATGTCGGGAAGACGTTCAGAGGAGAGGCGGACGAGGAGACCCATGCCCTCAGGGACGTGACGATCGACATCGGCCGCGGCGAGTACGTTTCAGTCTCCGGGCCATCCGGTTGCGGCAAATCGACGTTCCTGGCGATTCTTGGTCTGCTCGAGACCCCGACGACGGGGCGGTATTGGCTCAACGGCCGCGCGGTCGATCGGCTGCAGCAGGCCGAGCGCGCCCGCGTGCGCAACATCGATGTGGGGCTCGTCTTTCAGAGCTTCAACCTGATCGGCGACATGACGGTCGAGGAAAACGTCGAGTACCCGCTCACGCTGCGGGGGGCGACCGACAAGGAACGCAAGGAAAGAGTCCGAACGGCCCTGGACCGCGTCGGACTCACCGGACGAGCGAAGCAGCGGCCCGGACAGCTGTCAGGAGGTCACCAGCAACTGGTCGCCATCGCGCGCGCGATCGCGGGACGTCCACCGATCCTGCTCGCAGACGAGCCGACGGGCAATCTCGACTCGAAGAGCGGGGACGCGCTCATGCAGATGCTCGGCGAGCTGCACGCGGACGGCGCCACCGTCTGCCTCGCGACCCACAACCCCGATTACGTCGCCAGAGCGCAGCGGCACGTGTATCTTTTCGATGGCAGGATCGTCGACACTCCGGTGGAGTGACGCTGGAAGCCTCCAGCCGAGCGCTACCTCCCCTGCTCCCTCCGAATCCCTGCCTTGAGCGCTGTCGTCGTCGCATCGGACGCCAGGAACAGATTATTCGGATATCCGCTCGCGTAGGTCAGCATATCGGCGTAGATCGACTCGCTCTGATACAGGTTCAACCCGAGCCCGGCCAGGTACTGAAGTCGCAGGTTGCGATCGCGGTTGATGCTCGCGTTCTTCAGCCACGGTTGAAGCTCGGTCGCCGTGCCCGCGTAGGTCGAGAACAGGTCCACCGCGGAGTTCATGCCGATCTGGCTGAGCGAGAGTCGCACCTGCGCGTACTCGGGACGCTGCAGCCGCTGCTCGATCTCGTCGACGTTGATCTGATTCGGGGAGAGCTGACCGAGCAGCACGAGGTCGTAGCCTCGCCCCTCCTGCGTGTTGCCCCAGACGACGCCGTTTGGAAACGCTTCCATGAAGGTGGCGATCTCGCTCTTCACCGCTTCCGTGTTGCTCTCGTACAACTGCACGAACAGCGTGACGACCCCTCCCGCATTCAGGTGACGCTTTGCGAGCTCGAAGAATTCCCGCGTGTAGAGCATCGCGGCGCCCTTCACCCACGGGTCGAGCGGATCCGACGTAATCGCGTCGAACTTTTCGTCCGTCGTCTGCAGATAGTTCCGCGCGTCGTCGAGGTGCACGCGCGTCTTGGGGTTCTTGACGACGTTGAAGTTGTGTTCGGCGAAGTACGTGGAGACCACGCGGGGCACCAGCGGCTCGATCTCCGCGATCGTGAGCTGCTCCACTCTCGGATCGATTGACGCTGCGCCCGCCGTCACTCCGGCGCCGCATCCGATGACGAGCACGTGCTTCGGGTTGGTGGGGATGAGCGTCGTCATGTGGCCGAGCATCCGCTGGAGCCGCATGTCCTGGGGCTCGCTCGACGCCTGGACTTTCCCGGCGTTGTGATAGTTCAGCACGCCGCCCGGGAGCCGCGACACGGCAACCGAGGCATTCCATCCTTCACCCCAGTAGATGATCTCGGCCTGGCCGATCCGCGTCACCGCGTATCGACCGTACGCGATGAGCAGCGGTGGAATGGGCGGCACGTTTCGCGCCAGCAGGGCGGCACATACGGCAGCCGCGACGATCGGGATGGTGCCGGCGAACTGCGAACGCGGCCGTCCGTCCTGAGTCGTGGGGACCGCCTCCAGAACCAGAAGCGCCGAGAGCCCGGAGACGATGATGAGAATCTGCTCGGAGCGCTGGCTGCCAAGCCACGAGACCAGGATCAGGCTCGACGTCAGCGCGCCGACGATGGCACCGACCGTGTTCGCAGCGTAAATCCCACTCACGAGGCGGGCGGGATCCTGACCGTCGGAAGCCACGGACGCGAGAGCCAGCGGAAAGCTGGCGCCCCACAGGATCGCCGCCGGCAGCACGGCCCACATCGCGCGGACGAGATCGAGCTGGAAGTTGAACCAGGGATTCGACGTCAACGACGGATTGACGGGCCACCACGGGAGCGACTGGGTGCACATGTACGCCGCCCAGAAAATGGCTCCGCAGAGAAGCATCTGACACCAGCCGAGGCCGAGACGAGGCCGGGCCATTCCGCGCGCCATCGCGGATCCGATGCTGCTGCCGATCCCGATCCCGAACAGGAACACCGCAAGGATCAGGGAAAAGGTGTAGACAGTCGCGCCGATGAGGAGCGACAGCATGCGCGTCCAGATCACCTCCGCCGACAGCGCGGTCATCCCCGAGAGGGCGATGGTCGCGTACACCGCCCAGGCACCCGAGACAGCAACGGTTGGACGAGCGCCGGCTCCCGCATCCACGTCGTCGTACGGAGTGACGCGCGCCAGAAGAAGCGCGACCGCTGCCACCGCCATGTTCAGGCCCACCGCGACGAAAGTCGCGAAGGCCGTGTCGTGCACCCGCAGGAGGTAGAACCCGGCGAGGAGGCTTCCGATGACGGCACCGCACGTGTTGCCGCCATAGAAGAACCCGAGCCACGACACACCATCAGGAGTCGTGCGGACCCAACGCGCCACAGCCGGCAGCGTCGCGCCCATGAGCATGGTCGGCGGGAGAAGGCAGATTCCGGCAGCCACTCCGCGGAGCAGGATGCTCACGATGCCGGTGCCCGCCCATGCGGTGTAGAGACCGGATACCAGCGGCATTCCGAGCAGAACGGCAACGCCGATGATTCCGATGGCGATCTCGAGCCACGCATAAACCCGGAGCGGATGATGAATGCTGGAGACGAAACGTGGCAGCAGCAGGCTGCCGAGACACATGCCGCCCATGAAGGTACCGAGCAGGACACCGAGCGAGACAGCCGACGACCCGATCACGAGCTGGAGGAGCTGGAACCAGACGATTTCGTAGACGAGGGCGGCGCAGCCGCTGCCAACGAACAGCAGCAGCAGCGCAGGCAGATACCGGCGCGACGTCATCAAGACACCTTTCGAGAAATGGATCAGGTGATGCTATCACGTGTGCCGGAGATCCAACGCAGACGGCGGTATGATGCGCCATGGCTCATCAACGCTTGGCACCTCTGACTGCGCTCGCCTGCACCTTTCTCATGGTCACGCCGACGCTCACGGCACGGGCCCTACTCCTCGGCCAGTCCTCCCCGAGTCGAACCGTCGCGATCGGCGACGTGCACGGCGCAGGGGATGCCTTCGTCGGGATTCTTCAGGCCGCCAATCTCATCGACGCCGAAAGGAAATGGAGCGGCGGGACGGCCACGTTCGTCCAGACCGGAGACTATCTCGACCGGGGTGGCGCGGTTCGGCAGATCCTCGACCTCCTCATGAGCCTCGAAGACCAGGCCAAGAGCGCCGGCGGACGGGTCGAGGTCCTCCTGGGAAATCACGAGATGATGAACATGCTCCGCGAGATGACCGACGTCTCGCCGGAAGCGTACGCCAGCTTTGCGGATTCAAAGTCCGAAGATCGGCGGAGGAAGGCGTACGAGGCACAGGCCAAGAGCGCGAAGCGCGCCGGTGGCGCCGCCGATCCCGGTCCGCGGGACTCGTGGATGTCGACACACCCGGCGGGGTATGTCGAGTACTTCGATGCGATGGGCCCACAGGGTCGATACGGCAAATGGCTGCGCGCGCACAAGGTCGTCGTCCAGGTCGACAGCACCGCGTTCATGCACGCCGGGATTGCGCCCGATGCACAAGGCGGCATCGACGACGTCAACCGGGACGCAGCCCGCGCAATCAAGGCGTACGACGATGCGACCAGTACGCTCGTACGGGAGGGACTCATCACACCGTACTACACGCTGAAGGAGACCGTTGCGGCCGCCGTGGCTGATCTCAAACGCATCTCGGAGGCTCTCGGAGCCGGCAAGCCCGTCGAAGCCTACGTCACGCGCGAGTACGTCGACCAGCTGCAGGGTGTGGTCGGCATCGGAGAATCACCCCTGCTGGCCGCACGCGGTCCTCTCTGGTTCAGGGGTCTCTCCGAGCTGCCCACCGAGGAAACCGACGCTCAAGTGACGGCACTGTTCAATCGCCTTGGCATCACGCGGATGGTCGTCGGGCACACGCCTCGCCTTCCAGGCCGCATCCTGCCGCGGTTCGACAACCGCGTCTTTCCGATCGACACCGGCATGTTGTCGACGTTCTTCAAAGGCGGGCGCGCGTCGGCCTTGGAGATCGTTGGCGATCGCGTCACCGCGATCTATGCGAACGAGCGAGAAGTGTTGGTGGGAAAGTAGCGGGTGGAGGAACGGCGACAGAACCGTACTGAGAGCAGATTGTCGCAGCTAACCAGGCGCGAGCGAAGCGAAGCGCCGAATGCGCGCAGGGAGACCCCGGCGCTATTAAAAAGGTGGGGAGCCGGCACCAAGGCCGGCTCCGCCCACACGCTCGGCTGCCCCGGAACTACTGGGTGCAGCTGGGCGAAATCTGCTTCACCGAGTCAACGTGCAGCGTCGGACCAGAGCTCGAGCTCGACATCGCGCCACCCGCGCTGTCCAACTTGCCCTTGATTTCGACCTTGCTGTTCACATACTTGGTGAGGTCAGACTTGCTTCCGCCCATCAGCTTGTACTGGCTGGCCGAGGAGCCCGAGGCCGAACCCGCGGTTCCCGCCGCGCCGGCCGCGCCGCTCGCTCCGGAACCCGTGCTCGCGTTCGCCAGGATGAAGCTCTCGGACTTCGACGAAGATGTCGCGCCGCCGCCCGCTGCGCCACCACCCGCCGGAGCTGCGGTGCCGCTCGTGCCTGTTGCCGCTGCCGAGTCGGCCTGCAGACAGCCGGTTACCGTCACGCCCTTGCTGCTGCTGTCGTCCTTGGCGCTCGGAGCCTGAGCGGACGGAGCCGGCCGCGGGCTCGACGGCGGAGCCGCGGGATCCTGAGGCGCGCCCGTGGGAGCCTGCGCCGCGAGGCCGACACTCAGAGCGGCGGCGAGAACTGATCCAAACAGAATGTTTCTCTTCATCTACATGCCCTCCCGATTTTCAGTCATTGGTGATTTCATTCGCACACCTGAGCTCTCCCTCGGGTGCGTGCTCTGTATCGCAGTGCAAGCGTGGGGCCGTCTAGGTTTCTGAGGTTTCTTCGGGCGTTTTACGCATTGGGCATCAGCGGCCGAGTAGCAATCTCACACAAACCTCTATTGCTGACTGTAATAAGTAGTCGCTCGCGGGAACAGCTGAGCGGACTCTGGTGTGAATTACATCAAATAGCTCTCAGCTTTCAGCTCTCAGCTTTCAGCTTTCAGCTTGCAGCTCGTGCACTAAAGCAGGGCTTCATCTGTGCCACTGCAATGCCGAAGAAGTAGTCGCACGAACACCGCTATGCTAGAGCACATTCTTGCGCTGCTCCGCTGGCGCGTTTGCCAGGCTCGACGGAACACTTACGTCGAAGATTCACAATAGTCTGCACGCTGCTGTGGAGACCGCTCCCACTCGTTGAGAAAGGCACGCTCTCATGAAAACTCGACACCTCGGTTCTGCCCTGGAAGTATCGGCCGTCGGACTTGGCTGCATGGGAATGTCCGACTTCTACGCCGATCGCGACGAGAAGGAATCCATCGCCACGATCCATCGGGCGCTGGAGCTCGGGATCAATTTCCTCGACACCGCGGACATTTACGGCCCCTTCACGAACGAGCGGCTCGTCGGACGCGCGATCCAAGGCCGTCGCGACGCGGTCATCGTTGCGACGAAGTTCGGAAACGTCAGGACCGAGGATGGTGCATATCACGGCATCGACGGATCACCCGAGTACGTGCGACGGGCGTGCGACGCCTCGCTCCAGCGGCTGAAGGTTGACACGATCGATCTGTACTATCAGCACCGCGTCGATCTCGCGGTGCCGATCGAGGACACCGTCGGCGCGATGGCCGATCTCGTCAAGGCCGGGAAGGTCCGCTACCTCGGGTTGTCGGAAGCGGCGCCCGCAACCGTTCGACGCGCGCACGCCGTGCATCCCATCACGGCGCTGCAGACGGAATACTCGCTGTGGTCGCGTGAGCCCGAGGAAGGACTGCTTGCCACGTGCCGCGAACTGAACATCGGGTTCGTACCCGTACAGTCCGCTGGGGCGCGGGTTCCTGACCGGGCGGTTCGCGTCACCGGAAGATCTGCCCGAAGGCGATTGGCGGCGCAACAATCCCCGTTTCCAGGGCGAGAACTTCTACGCGAATCTGGCGATCGTGCGTCGCGTCCAGGAGCTCGCCGCGCGCAAGCACTGCACGGCCGCGCAGCTCGCGCTCGCGTGGCTGCTCGCGCAAGGCAAGGACATCGTTCCGATCCCCGGCTCCAAGGTTCGGTCGCGTCTCGAGGAGAACGCCGCCGCAGTCGACATCGTGCTGACGGCAGACGAGGTCGAGGAGCTCTCGGCCGCCGCGCCGCACGGGGCGGCCGCGGGCACGCGATACACCGAAGGAGGGATGGCCACGATCAACCGGTGACGGCTCGACCTGCTGACCGCCTTCGGGCAGGCCGTCCCGGATCCGGACGGTGCGCCGCGGGTTCGCTGCGAATTCGGCCGATTTGCGAACCGAGACACTGGCATACGCGCTGCACCCGCTCGCGGGACGGAGGAGTGTCAGATGCTGCAAGACGTGCGGCTCGCGTTGCGGCGGATGCGCCGGAACCCCCTGTTTGCGATTTCCGCCGCGGGCACGCTCGCCGTCGGCGTCGCTGCGACGACGTCCATCTACTCCGTCGTGGACGGCGTGCTGCTGAAGCCGCTGCCCTTTCCCGATGCCACGTCGCTCGTGCGCGTCACGTCCGACTACCAGGCGCTCGGGATGCGTGACATCGGGCTGTCGCAGCCGGAGCTCGATGACTTCCGGCGCGCCGGCGTGTTCGAATCGATTGCCGGCATCTGGCCGATCAGCGCGAATCTGACCGGCTCGGAGCGTCCGGAGCGCGTCGAAGTGCTCCTCACCGGCTCGAACTACTTCGACATCCTCGGAGCACGGGCCGCCGTCGGCCGGACCTTCTCGACGGGAGACGAGATCCCAGGCATCGCAACCGTCGCGGTCATCAGCGACGGCCTCTGGCGTCGAGGATTCGGGGCCGATCCGCGGATCGTCGGCCGGACGCTCCGAATCGACGAGGACGTATACGAGGTCATAGGGGTGATGCCGCCGACGTTCCGGCATCCCAGCGTCACGCTTGAAACCGACGTGGAGGTGTGGGCGCCGGCGGGCTGGAAGGCGTTGCCCTTCCCGCCGCCGGGCTACAGCGCGCGCTTCGTCGCGTCGGCGATCGGTCGCCTCGCGCCAGGAGTGACGGCCCAGGATGGCGGTGCGCGTCTCGAACGCCTTGCGAAGAGCCTCGCCAGCGAACATCCGGACGACTACCCGGCACGACTCGGATGGACGCCGAAAGTGCGCCCGCTTGCGGCGGACCTCGTCGCCAACGTCCGGCCCGCGCTGCTGCTCCTGATGGCCGCCATCGTGTGCGTCCTCCTCATCGCGGTCTCCAACATCTCGAACCTGCTGCTCGTGCGTGCCGTAGAGCGCGAGCGTGAGGTTGCGATTCAACGCGCGCTCGGCGCATCACGGGCGCGCGTGATCGCGAGCCTGCTCGTCGAAGGAGGCGTCCTGGCATTCGTCGGCGGCGCGGCCGGCTTCCTTGCGAGCCTCTGGGGCGTCGACCTGCTCCTTCGGCTCGTG
This sequence comes from uncultured Acidobacteriota bacterium, assembly GCA_963730995.1. Lineage (GTDB taxonomy): Bacteria > Acidobacteriota > Vicinamibacteria > Vicinamibacterales > 2-12-FULL-66-21 > CAVSUB01. Next base: position 257,173 of record CAVSUB010000001.1, read on the forward strand.
CCAGACCGACTGCCGCGCGCGACCGACATCGGCATCGATCGCCGCGTCTTTCTGTTCGCGCTCGTGACTTCGCTCGTCGCCGGGCTTCTCGTCGGCCTGGCACCGGCACTGCAGTCCGCCCGCGCGGACGTCATCGAACGGTTGAAAGCGGCCGGCCGCAGCGTCGAAGGAGGCGTTCGCGCGCGGGTCCGCAATGCGCTGGTCGTTCTCCAGGTCGCCGTCGCCTTCATCCTGCTGTCCGCAGCCGCGCTTCTCGTCCGCAGCCTCTGGAACGTGGAGTCCGTGGACACCGGCATGCGAATCGACAGGCTCCTGACTACCCGTCTGTGGCTGCCGCAGCCGAACGATCCCGCGTCGGGCCCGTACGCCGACCACGGCAAACGCGTCGTTCTGATGCGAACCATCCTGGACCATCTGACACGATCCGGGGATATCGATGCGGCAGGCATCACGACGGCGCTGCCCGCGACGAACGACAGCGGTACGGCGTCGTTCGCTCTCGAGGGCTGGACGCCGGACCGTCGGGATCTCGCGGCTGCCACACCGGTATCGGTGACGCCCGGTTACTTCCGTGCACTGGGAGTCCGGCTCGTCGCCGGGCGACTGCTGCAGGATTCCGACGACACTCACGCGGACCGGGCGGTGGTGGTGAACGAAACGTTCGTACGCACCTACCTGGACGGGGACACCCCGGTCGGCCGGCGCTTCCATTTCGTCGGGCGGCGCGGACAGGTCCCCGCGCAGGCTCCCTGGATCACAATCGTCGGCGTCGTTCACGACGTCACGGAAGATGGCCTGGACGCGCCCGTCCGGCCACAGATCTATCAGTCGCTCTGGCAGGGCTCGACTCTGGGACTTGGACTGGTGGTCCGCGGCCGAAATACAACACCGCCTCTCAGCCTGGTGCAGGCGGCGGTACTGGACGCCGATCCCGGTCTGCCGATTTACGCAGTACGGAGCGGCAACCAGCTTGTCGCAGCGCAGTTGTCACAACGGCTGTTCGCAACTCGTCTGATCAACGTGTTCGCGGGTGCGGCGTTGTTCCTCGCAGCCTTCGGGCTCCACGGCGTGATCGCGTACGGCGTACGCCAGCGCACACGCGAGATAGGCATTCGCGTCGCGCTCGGCGCGACCGCGTTGCGCGTGGTAGGGCTCGTGCTCGGCCAGGCCGCGCGGCTCACGCTGCTCGGCATCCTTCTCGGCATTACCGGCGCCGCAGCGCTGTCACGGCTGATCGCGACGATGCTGTTCGGCGCGAGTTTTACCGACCCATTCACCATCGCCAGCGTGATCGTCGTCCTCGCCACCGTCGTCGGAATGGCCACGCTCGGGGCGGCACGACGCGCGACCCGCATCGAGGCCGCTGTCGCCCTCCGCCAGGACTAACTCAGTCTACGGTCGGCGGTCGGTGGTCGGCAGTCGCAGTCGACAGTCGCGGTCGGCAGTCGCAGTCGACAGTCGCAGTCGGCAGTCGCAGTCGACAGTCGCAGTCGGCAGTCGCAGTCGACAGTCGCAGTCGACAGTCGACGGTCACAGTCGACACTCGCGGTCACGATCGTCAAATGTAGCTGTCGCGTTCCTGCCGTCTGATCGATTGATATCGCGCGAAGACCTCGCGCTCGGTTTCCAGGCCGAGAAGGGAACGCCAGGAGCTTCCCCTGAAGGTAAAGCGCAACATCTGCGGACCGTGACGGAGGACGAACAACGGGCTGTGTGTGAGGGTCGGCCAGAAATGACGCAGCTTCATCCAGCGTTCGGCCCGCCATCGCATGAACTCGATCTCTTCGGCCGGCAGGTGCTCCGTCCGCACGACCGCCGTCGTGCCGTCGTACTCCTCCAGGCGGTCGTTGACGATCAGGCCGCGGTCCCGGAAGTCCTTCGTCATCGGCGTGCCCGGATACGGCGTCGGATGCTGGATGTAGGGCCAGTCGACGCGTTCGCGCGCGAAGTCGAGGTTTGCTTCAATCGACTCTCGCGTGTCCTTCGGGTTGCCGACGATCAGCCCGCCCACGACGAACATCTTGTGACGATGGAGGACCTCGATCGCGGCTTCCGTGGCATTCCCGACCCGCCGGCCGTTCTGGCGCGCGGCGTTCTTGGCTCCTGCCCGCAGGAATGCCAGATCGTCGTCCAGGATGTTCTCGATGCCGAGGAACACGTACCGGAATCCGGCCTTGTGCATCAGCGGCGCGAGCGTCTCGCCGGCCGACGCGATCGATGACGTCATCGCCTGAACGATGTAGTCGATGTCGTTCACGCCCGCGTCCACGATCGCCCGGCACAGCGCCTCGAATCGCGCGACGTTCAGCGTGATGTTGTCGTCGACGATGAAGATCGCGCGGGCGCCCCGCGCGCGCGCATCGATGATGTCCCGCAGCACGCGTTCGATCGACCACGTGTGAAAGTTGCGTCCCCGCATCTCGATGATCGAGCAGAAGCTGCAATCGAAGGTGCAGCCGCGCGAGGTCTCGACGACGTCGACAGGGCGGCCCATCAACGTGTACCCGCTGAGCACACGGGCAGCGCGGTTCGGCAGGCGCACCTCCTCGCCCGTCAGCGAGCTCACCGGGCGAGGCGAAGTTCGGCGGAACGTATCGCCCTCGCGAAACGACAGACCCGCAATATCCGAGAGCGGCGCCCGGGATTCAAGAGCGCGAATCACCTCTCTGAACGTGATGTCGCCTTCGCCCCTGACGATGACGTCCGCTCCCCACGCGGGATCCTCGTAGACCTCCAGCGCCAGGCTCGGGTCGTACCCGCCGACGACGATCGTGGCCTCCGGACGCAGCCGGCGGACCAGGGTGGCGATACGCTGCGCGGTGCGGCGCTGAAATGTCATGATCGACAGCCCGACGACGTCCGGCTCGAGCGTGCGGACCAGCCGCTCCACGGTGGCCCGAATGCGCCCGTGGGCGAGGATCAGATCCCCAATCGACACGTTGTGGTGAGGGTCGAGATTGCCGGCCAGCGATCCGAGCGCACCATTCGGCATCCGCATCGTGATGACGGACGTGTGCTCGAAGGAATCGGGCATCGAGAGCAGGAGGATGTTCATATCGCTCTCGGCGGGATGTTACGGGAAACGCCGCGTGTCGCGAAAGCGAAAAACCACCGGTCCAGCCGAGCTATAATCGGGCCGGCCCACGCTTCGGCTTCGAGCGCCGTCTGGAGGCGGGTCATGACGCGCGAGGAAATCGTCGCCTTGTTCGATCGGCGAGAGGGGCACTGGCGATCGAGGGACGCCGCTGCCCTTGCGCACGACCACGCCCCTAACGGCGTCGTCATCAGCCCTACCGGCGGCGTCCTCGAGGGACGCGACGACATCGAGCGGATCTACCGCGTCTGGTTCACTGCCTTCGCCGATTTCGCCTTCACCGTGGAAGACCTCATCGTCGAAGGCGAACGCGTCGCACTGCTTGGACGCGTCACCGGCAAGCATTCCGGTGAATTCTTCGGCATGCCTGCCACGGGCCGCCGGATCGATGTGGCCTGCGGCTTCTTCTACCGCTTCGAGGGTCCCCTCATCGCGCACGAACGCCGGATCCTCGATTTCACCGGTCTGCTCATCCAGGTTGGAGTGCTGCGGGCGAAGCCGGCGGGGGGGATCTAGCTGAGAGCTGAAGGCTGAGATCTGTCGGCTGTCGGCTTTCAGCTTTCAGCTCTCAGCCCCACTCCAAAATCCGAGGTCTGCGCGTGCCGGCTCCGGGGAAGTTCGACGATGAAGCGCGCTCCGTGACCCAGCCCCCCACTTTCCGCGCGTACCGTGCCGCGGTGCGCCTCGACGAGCGACCGCACGATCGCCAGGCCCAGACCTAGGCCGCTCTCGGTTCGGGTCAGCGTCGTGTCCACCTGCCAGAACGCCTCGAAGACATGCGCCAGGTCAGCCGGAGCGATCCCGCGGCCGGTGTCCATGACCGCAATCCGCACCGCTGCCGGATCGGCGTCGACGTCTACCTGAACGAACCCGCCTTCTGGCGTGAACTTCACGGCGTTCGAGAGCAGGTTCGACATGATCTGCAGGAGCCGCGACGCATCCCCTTCGACAACGACATCTCGATCGGAGACCGTCAGCTGCACGGCGATTCGGCGTGCAGCGGCGGACGGCTCGATCGTCTCGACCGCGGTGGTCACGATTCCAGCGATCGCGATTGGCGCCGTCTGCACCACGGCCTGACCCGCGGCAAACCTCGACACATCCAGGAGGTCGTCGATGAGCCTCGCCTGCATCAGCGCGTTCCGCTCGATGATCTGCAGCGCCTTGACGGTGCCGGCTTCGTCGAGCTGAGAGGCGCCGAGCATGTGCGCCCAGCCGATGATCGCATTCAGCGGCGTTCGGAGCTCATGGGACACGACCGCCAGGAACTCGTCCTTCATCCGGCTGGCCGCTTCGGCCTGCCGACGTGCGGACTGTGCGTCAGCGAGCTCTCGCCGCTGCTCTTCCGCCCGCTTCCGATCGGTGACGTCGAGCTCGGTGCCCACCATCCGCACCGGACGGCCGTCGGCGTCGCAGACGGTCCGGCCCCGGCCGGCGACCGTGCGCTGCACGCCATCGGGCTGGACGATCCGGTGCTCCACCTCGAAAAAACCGCCGGCGGCCAGTGCCGTCCGCACGGAGTCCTCGAGACGATCGCGATCGTCGGGATGGACCATCGCGATGAAGCTCTCGTAGGTGACCTCGAAGCGTCCGGGCTCGACGCCATAGATGCGATAGACCTCGTCCGACCAGCGGATCGCGTTGGTGTCGAGATCCCATTCCCAGCTGCCGACGTGCGCGAGCGCCTGGGCTTCGAGGAGCCGGCTCTCGCTCGATCGCAGCGCGCCCTGTACGCGCTCGCGTGCCGCGATCTCGACGTGCAGCTCGTCGTTCGTCAATTTCAACTGGTCCGTCCTTATGGACACACGCCGTTCCAGTTGCTCGTACAGACGTTGACGCTCGGCTACGAGCGCCGCCATGGCAGCTGTCGTCAGAGCGACGACAGCCGAGAACGTCTGCGCGAGCAGCAAACCGTGGTTCGGCGCCTCGACGCCGTACGGGCCCAACCTCGTAAGGGTGCCCCACACGGCGACGATGGAGAGCGATGCGGCGGCAACGGCCGTCTCACGCTGCCCGAGCCTGAACGCCGGCCAGAGAGCCAGCGGGATGCACAGGAAGCCGAGCGGGTAGTTGCCCTGGCCGACGCTTCCGCCGTGGAACACCGCAGCCGCGACGGCAATCAACGCGACGTTCACGACCACCGCCTCAGCCAGCTGAACGGGCGTCCGCGGGCGACGATCGCTCCAGAGCAGTATCAACGCCGGCGCATAGAGCACGGCGCCCAACGCGTCCCCCAGCCACCAGGTGATCCAAACGGTGCGGAACTCACTCAACCCGGCGAGGCCGGATGCCACGAGTGCGAGACCGCCGAGGGTCGCGCTAGCGATGGGCGCGACCACACCGGCGGCGCCGGCGAACACGAACACGTCACGAACGCGATCGAACACGCGCGCGCGCGCGTACCGCGTGACCATCGCCTCGGCGATGACGGCCTCCAGAGAGTTCCCGATGGCGATGAAAACCGAGGCGGTGAGCGACCCGGACGTCGTGATGTTGACCAGGAAGGCGCCAATCGCAACGCCGGGCCACAACTGACGCCCGAACAGGATCAACGCCGCCACCGCGATCCCGGTGGGCGGCCACACAGCCGACGCGCTCGCGTTCACGTAGGCGAGACTCAGACCAAGCCGGCCCGCGAGGAAGTACACGACCGCAACCGTCCCGATGCTCCCGAGCAGTACGAGGCGGCTTGGGACGGGGGTGGTCATGTTGCGTGGATCGGCTGGTTAGCGGCATCGCTGCCGCAGTGGTTGAGCCGGCAATTATACCTGTGGCCGTGCGCTCGGAAACGGATGAAACGACTGGAGTTTCAGCGGCTGTTCACCGCTGGATCAGCTCGATGACCATCGCCGCGGTCCCGCCCGCGACCAGGCCGCGGGCTATCGCGGCGCCGACACGATGAGGGCTCGACGCACGTGACGCCGTCAGGTTGCCGGCAGTCAGCCCGAAGCCGACCCCCAGCAAGCCGCCGCCGACTGGTGTGAGAGTGGCTGACGTCAGACTGCAGATCGCCGTGGCGGCCAGCGCCGCAAACGCTCCGATCAGTGCCGACACGAGAAGGAGGGAAACGACCGTCTTCACGCGTAAACTGGGAAGATATCATGCGCGGCGAGGCGGCCGCGCCGACCCGGACGACCGCTGCCCACCCATGCCCGAGCTTCCCGATATCGCGGCGTACCTCGACGCCCTGGCACCACGCGTGCTCGGCCAGCCACTCGAACGGCTTCGCATCGGCAACCCTTTCATAGTGCGCACGATCCGGCCGGAGCCGGGCGATCTGGCGGGTCATCTGGTACTCCGCCTCGACCGGATCGGCAAGCGGATTGTCTTCGCGTTCGATTCCGATCTCTTCGCGATCGTCCACCTCATGATTGCCGGGCGGTTCCGCTGGCGCGATCGCGGAGCCGCTATCCCGGGAAAGGTCGGCCTGGCGGCCTTCGACTTCCCCAGCGGAACTCTGCTCCTCACCGAAGCCGGCTTCAGGCGTCAGGCCTCCATCCACCTGGTCGAGGGGGAAGAGGCCGTCAGGACGTTCGATCCGGGGGGTCTGGAGGTCATGCAGGCGGATTTCGATCAATTCTTCGGGCGGCTGATACGGCACAACCACACACTCAAGCGAGCCCTGACCGACCCTCACATCTTCAGCGGGATTGGCAATGCCTACTCGGACGAGATCCTGCACGCGGCGCAGCTCTCCCCCATGAAGCTGACGAGCAGCTTGTCGCGGGAAGAGGTGCAGCGGCTGTTCGAGGCCACGCGGCGAACGCTCGGGGATTGGATGGAGAGGCTCCGGGACGAGGCCAGGGTGGCCTTTCCCGAAAAAGTCACGGCATTCCGGGAAGGGATGGCGGTGCACGGCCGGTATGGCAAGCCCTGTCCGGTTTGCGGCTCTCCCGTTCAGCGCATCGTCTATGCGCGCAACGAGGCCAACTATTGCACCCGGTGTCAGACGGGGGGGCGGCTGTTGTCGGACAGGGCCATGTCCCGGCTGCTCAAAGATGACTGGCCTCGAACCCTCGACGAGCTGGAAGCCCGTCGTGAGCGGTTCAGCCAGGAGTGAGCTGATTGGGCGACAGTTGACGCCTTCCGAATCATGAGGGCCGATCCGAATTTATCCGCCTGGGAACGCTGGCTCACTTTCAACGGCGTCGGTCTGCTGGGAATGGGACTGCAGCTCACCCTCATGGCCGCAATGATCAGGATGGGCGTGCACTACCTTCCGGCGACAGCACTTGCCGTCGAAGCGACGGTGCTGCACAACTTCGTCTGGCACCAGCGATGGACGTGGCGAGATCGGCCGACCGCTTCGGCGGGTGCGTCCGCCGCACGTCTTGCCCGCTTTCAGCTATTGAACGGCTCGGTCTCCTTATGCGGGAATCTCGCGCTGATGTCGCTCTTCAGCGGCCGGGCCGGCCTCGATCCAATCGCAGCGAACATCCTCTCGATCGTCGCTTGCTCACTTCTCAACTTTGCCGGCAGCCATGCGCTGGTCTTCGCCGCCAGTCGGCCGCGGGCATTGCGCAGAATCGGCGCGATCGCCGTTGCAGCAGGCGCCTCGATCGTGCCGCTGAGCGCCGCAGGCGAGAGCGCCTCCCCCGTCTTACAGCCAACGACGCTCTCCGCCTGGCAAAGCTACGAACGTCAGGTGGACGAGCGCTACCAGCGTGCGGCGGCCAACGCGTTTTTTGCCGGGGATGCCTTCGGCCGATCGCCAGGGTGGCGCAGGGATGCCGCGGCCGGCGGGACGCCGATGATCCAGCTGCGCTCCCCGGTTCCTGGCGCGGCCGAACCGGATGTGCCAGACGGCCGCATCCATCATTGGGTCGGGGCGATCTTCGTGCCGGGCACGACGGTAGACCAGGTCGTCAAGTATCTCGTGGCAAATGCCGGGCAGGAATCCGGTTCGTACGATGACGTGATCGCTTCCCGGCTGATCGCCAGGGACGGCGACCATCTGCGCGTCTTCCTGAAGCTGCGCCGGACGAAGGTGATCACGGCGACGTACAACACCGAGCACAACGTCGAGTTCCGGCGTCTTGGGGGACAACGCGCTTCGAGTCGAAGCGTCGCCACGCGCATCGCGGAGCTCGACGATGCGGGTACGGCTGCGGAGCACGAGAAGGCTGCGGGAACGGACAGCGGCTATCTATGGCGGCTGAATGCGTACTGGCGCTACGAGCAATCGAATGACGGCGTGTTGATCGAATGCGAGTCAGTGAGCCTCAGTCGGAGCATTCCCACGCTGCTTCGACCGTTCATCTCCGGCGTCGTCGAGGGCGTCGCGCGTGAATCGCTCGAGAGAACGCTCGTCAGCCTGCGCCGGGTGCTGTCGCGAACGTAACGACCGCACTCAGCTTCGCTGAATCTCCCGCGCCTCGATCACCCTGACACCGTCCGGCGGCGACTCCACGCTTCGAACGAGCGTATCGATGACAGCCTGTCGGGGCAGCAGCGCAAGACGCTCGGCGCTCGCGCGCATCGACGGAATCAGGCGCGCCACCGCGTAGAGAGGCTGCAGCAGGTGCGCCCATCGATGCCCTGGGCCCAGGATGTACCAGGGACGCAGAATCGTCGCGCCAATCCCGCTGGCCTTGATGAGTGCCTCCCCCTGCTTTCGCACTTCGATGAACGCGTGCATGACCGGCGCAGGGTGCGCGACGCTCACGTAAACGAAGTGGCGGACGCTCGCGCTCGTCGCAGCCTGCACGGCAGCGCGGATGGATGTCAGATCCACCGCCTGGAACTGGGCCGCCTTCGCAGGATTGGGATGTGGCGTGCCGACCAGATGCACGAAGGTGTCGGCAGGAGCCACCTGCCCCATCCACCCGGCGGGGTCGAGCGCACTGCCCTTGATGATGACGCAACCACCAGGCAGCGATCCGGTCGAGGCCTCGCGTGTGAGCGCCCGAACCGTATGCCCGCGCGCCAGCAGCGCTTCGATGAGCGGACGACCCAGATAGCCCGTCCCGCCTGTGACGAAGACGTCCCGCTTCACGTCGAGAACGCCCTACTTGAAGAGATCGTCGAATGCCTGCCGTGCGCTCGCCGGAGGGGTCGACTTCGTTTCCCGCTCGACAGTCGTGCGCGGCTCGAAGAAGGTACAGCCGTTTCGGGCGTCTTTCGGCGACACTCGCGCGGGCACCGGCTTCAGGCACTCGAGCGATGCGCCGGTGTCGAAGTTGAGGCACTGCGCGCACGAATGCAGATCGGCTCCGCACCTGGAACAGCGCGCATCGTCAGCCCACGACGTCGCCGTGGACAACTCGTTGCCACACCGCGCGCACCGGATCGCCTCGCGGAAGCCCGGCATGTTGAAGGTCTTCGGAGCGATAGGCGGCTGGCCGCGCGGAGCGTATTCTTTCTTCTCCGGCGGCTTCTGTTGGAACTTGGGCGCGCGGGGCTCGTCCTGGTAGCCGCGCTGCCGATACTTACGTTCGGACATGGTGCTCCCGCAAGGAAGGGTGCGGAGATCGCGCCCCGATTATAGCGGCGATCCTCTTTTGGAGTGTTACGGAGCGTCCCCTCCGTCCCCTCCCCCAGGGAACGGAATCGGCCAGGTTGGCGTATAACCGCCTCAGGAGAAAGATGCACCATGCTTCCGACCTCGCAACGTACCGCGGCATTTTCGCTCCGGGTTCTCGTTCTCGGCGTCCTTGCCTCCATCGCGACGACAGGCTGCGACATCGTCACCGCCGACCTCAGACATGCTGCGACGTCCGAATGGCGCAAAAGCTACACGCTTGAACCGGGCGGACGTCTCGAAGTGAGCAACGTCAACGGCAGGATTCAGGTCGAGGCGTCCCAGGGCAACCAGGTCGAGATCGTGGCGCAGAAGAAAGCGAGGGGCATCTCGGAGGACGCAGCAAAAGAGGCCGCCGATCGCATCGAGATCAAGGAGACGGTCTCGAGCTCGTCGATCCGCATCGAGACCAAGATGCCGCAGACGAGCGGCATGTTTCGAGGATCGGCGGAGGTCAGCTACTCGGTTCGGGTCCCCTCTGGCGCGGACGTCAAGCTCACGACGGTCAACGGCGGCATCGATCTGTCACGGCTCACCGGCAAGATCGACGTGGAAACCACCAATGGCGGGATCGTTGCCCGAGAGGTTGGAGGCGCCATCCAGGCGTCGACTACGAACGGCGGCGTCGAAGTCGAGCTGACGCAGGTGGCCAGCGGAGGCGTCAAGCTCGAGTGCGTCAACGGAGGAATCAAGCTTCGGCTGCCGTCAGAGGCTGCGGCGACAATCTCGGCCAGCGTGGCAAATGGTGGCATCGACGCCGACGGGCTGAAGCTCGAAACGACGGACTCGAGCCGCAGGAGTCTCGAGGCGCGCCTGAACGGCGGCGGACCGATGATCAAGATCGAAGGCACGAACGGCGGGATCAAGCTCGCCGCGCGCTGACGTCACCGATTTGAATCAACGAGCTGAGGTCAGCTCGCGCGGCGGCGGGTCTCTCTGGCGAGCCGTCGCTGCAGCAGTCCGAGAACGGCCGCTTCTCCCTCCGAGAGCGCGCCGGCGCCCTGCGCCATTCGTCGGGCCCGCTGCGACACCGTCTGGACCAGCGAGCCGTCAAAGTAGGTTTCCAATATCGCCGGGTGGATGTAGCACTTCCGGCAGACCGCCTTCGTATTTCCAAGCCGCTTTGCCACCGCTTCGACGGCCTCAACGATGTTCCGCTTGGCCTGGGCGTCCGATTCGAAGGCTTCGAAGTCCTTGAGGAGCTGCGCCGCAAGCACGGTGCCCGCCCATGTACGAAAGTCCTTCGACGTGAAATCCTCGCCAGTGATGTCGCGCAGGTACTCGTTCACGTCGGACGACTCGATGCTCTGCCGCTTTCCTTCCTCGTCCAGGTACTGAAAGAGTTCGTAGCCCGGAAGGTCCCGGCAGGCTTTGACCACGCGCGCGAGACGACGATCGTCGAGGTCGACTTCGTGCTCGACTCCGCTCTTGCCTCGAAAGGCAAACGTCAGGCGTGCGCCGCTCACCTCCACGTGGCCATCCCGGAGCGTCGTGAGGCCGAACGATCGATTGTGGCGTGCGTACTCGTCGTTGCCCACCCTGATGAGCGTCTTCTCCAACAGCTGAACGACCGCGGCGAGCACTTTCTCTTTCGGCAGACCCTGACGTCGGAGATCCGCGTCGGTGCGTCGCCTTACCGCTGGAAGGATCTGTGCGAAGCCGATCAGACGGTAGTACTTCGTCTCGTCGCGAACTTCGCGCCAGCGGTGATGATATCGATACTGCTTCCTTCCGCGCGCGTCGCGGCCCGTTGCCTGAAGATGACCTCGCGAATCGGAACAGATCCAGACGTCTTCCCAGGCTGGCGGAATGACGAGTGACCTGATTCGGTGCAGCTCTGCAGGGTCTTTGAGGACACGGCCTGAGGCTGTGAAGTAAGTGAATCCGCTTCCGGATCGTCGCCGTGTGATCCCTGGAACAGCATCAGTCGTGTAGCGAAGACCCGCTGCACGCGCTGAGTCAATCGGGGCGGTGCGCGTTGCCGTGCGCACGGGTACTCTCTTCACGCCACGATAGGACGCCGGCCGCCACGATTTGGGAAGCATTCCCACTCTGAGCTGAGCCGTCGCCCTCATGCTGCCCGCCAGCTGCAAATCGGGGACCGGCGCCAAAAGGCAGTTTCCTGCCCGTAACTGCCCAGCGGGATGTACCACTTTTGTAATGTCCAGGTTCAAAAAGCGCATCCGGATACCGACCTGGTCGGTTCAGAAGGCCTTTGTTCTGGGCTTCCACCCGGGGTCGAATCGAACCCCCAGCGCGAGCCGGACCACCGCGTCGTAGCTCGCGATGCCGAGCTCGACGCGATTCGCTTTGAGGTAGGAGTCATAGACGTCGCGCGCCGCCCGGCGCACCACTGGCGCCGATCGCAGGAGACGTGCGTTGATCGCGACGAGATCCTGTCGCGGGCCCGGAGCCAGCAGATCGGCCAGCGCGCGCCGCTCCGCGCGCGGCAACGCGTTGCTCAGGTGGGCGTAGAGCGCAAGCCATCCACTGTATCTCGCGCGCGAATCGCCGTGCGCGCACGTCAGCCACGCCACGAAGTTCGCCTCGGACTCCTCCGCGTAGCCGGCCAGGTGCGCCCACTCGTGCGCGACGACGAACGGCCGTTCGACGGGCAGCACGTCGGGATTGACGATGATCTCGAGAAAGAAAGGATCCGTCATGCCGTCGATCGCGGCCCAGCGAAAGTAGAGACCGAGGAGCGATCGCTTCGGCTCACCTGTCTGCGCGATCACTCGAGCGCCGAGGAGCCTCTGCGCTTCGGCGAAAGGCGCGGACAGCGATGTCAGTTCGGATTGGGCCTCATGGGCTCCCGTGTAGGTCTCGTTGACGTGGCCGACAGCTTCCCGCCCCAGCGCGATCGTCGCCTCACTGGTAATCAGCGCCTCGTCGAACTCCAGCTTTTTTTCGAGCGGCAACCGACGGTAGTTCAATCCCCAACAGGCAAGGAAGATCACGTAGGTAGCGGCGGCGAACACAATGAGCCTGCCGATTGCCACCTTGAGGACGGAAACCCACGTCGCCGTTCGCCGGACCTTGCGGATGTAGAGGAACCACGCGACGAGGGCGGCGATCGCTGTGAGGTCGAGAAGGGCTATCGAGATCAGGTTCGAAACGGGCGTGAGGATACGCTGGAAGTGAATGTAGAAGGCTTGAGAATACCAGCGCTCGACGAGGGTCGCTGGAAGCGGTGCAACCAATCCCAGGAGCCCAAGGACGATGCAGAGCGCCGCCGATGCCTTTCCCAGGGCGACCCTACGCCCGCCGCGCGACATTCGCCTTCGTCGCCTCGGGCGCCTCGTTCAGGATCAAGCGCACCGACCGTTGGAAGGTGAAATACGCCCATCCCCACTCGACGAAAACGACGATCCGGTTCCTGAACCCGATCAGGTTGAAGATGTGGACAAAGGCCCACACGAGCCAGCCGAGGAATCCCTTCAGCTGCAGCCGGCCCAGGTCGGCAACGGCCGACCCGCGGCCGATCGTCGCCAGGTTGCCAAGATCGTGGTACTGAAACCGGGCCAGGGGCTGATGCTCGATGGCCCGCTCGATGTTCCTGGCAGAGTGCTCGCCCATCTGGATCGCGACTTGTGCGACACCGGGTAGCGGCTTGCCGTCGGCGCCGTTCAGCGACGCGAGATCCCCGATGACGAACACATCCGGGTGACCGGGAAGGGTCAAGTCCGGCTCGATTCTGACGCGCCCGGCGCGATCGGTCGGAAGCCCGAGCGATTTGCCCAGGGGTGACGCCGCGACGCCAGCCGCCCAGAGCACCGTCTCCGCGGCGACGGTCTCGCCCGCAATCTGCACGGCCCCAGGCATCACGCTCGTGACGGGATGGCCCGTTCGCACGACTACGCCAAGCCGCACGAGGTCCTGCCTCGCGGCCTCGCGGAGGGGCTCCGGGAACGTCGCGAGTATCGCGGGACCCGCCTCGATGAGGAGGATCCGGGCCGAGCTCGGGTCGAAATGCCGGAAGTCCCGTGCGAGCGACAGTCGCGAGATCTCCGCCAGCGCGCCGGCGAGCTCGACGCCGGTCGGCCCGCCGCCAACCACGACGAACGTCAGCAGCGCTTTCCGGCGCTCCGCGTTCGGCTCACGCTCCGCCCGTTCGAAGGCCATCAGCACGCGCCGGCGGATGTCGAGCGCGTCTTCGAGCGTTTTGAGGCCGGGCGCGGTCGTGCGCCACTCGTCGTGACCGAAGTACGCGTGAGTCGCCCCGGCCGCGACGATGAGAAAATCGTAGCTCAACGAACCATCGGCGAGTGTGATTCGCTTGACCGACGGATCGATCGTGACCACATCTGCGAGAAGCACCTCGGTGTTGCGCTGGCGACGAAGGATCCAGCGGATCGGCGACGCGATGTCACCAGGCGACAACGCCGCTGTCGCTACCTGATACAACAACGGCTGGAAGACGTGATGGTTCCGGCGATCGACGACTGTGATCCGCACGGGCGTCCGCCGGAGCGCCCGCGCGGCATAAAGGCCTCCGAAGCCACCGCCGATGATTACCACGTGAGGATCGGGCATGTTTTTCCAGCTTTCAGCTTCACAGTTAGTTTCCAGCTTCCTGCGTCCAGATTCCAGCCCGCGTTTTTCCACCTCGTGTCTGGCCTGCGCTTTCACGGCCGAGTTTTGGCCTGACGCTTGCACGTTTGTGTGACATGACGATTTCCAATCATCTTGTCCGGTGGGGCAGCGCACGACTTTCCCGTCGGCTTGGACGATCGCTGCCGTGGGTCGGAGTTGCCGTCGGGCTGCTGACGGTGGCCACAACGATGAAACGGAAGGGTGTAGTCGGGGGCGTGCTGGACGCAGGGCTGAACGCCGTGCCGTTTGTCGGCGCCGCCAAGAACGTCGCTGAGCTGGCGCGCGGACGGGACTTCATCCCAGATCGTCGACGAGGTTGAAAGCTATCAGCTCTCGGCTTTCAGCTCTCACTCGCTCAACAGCTCTGAGCCTCCAGCTGTGAGCTGATGGCTGATAGCTGACAGCTTCATTGAAACTTCGACTCCCCCCCAACCGCGATCCACCCGGTCCAGTAAAACGGCGCCCTCCACGCTGGCTTCCGATGAACTGCTTGCCGTGTCGCCAGAAGTGCTTCGTCGGGACTCTTACCGTTCCGCAGCTGTCTCTGCAGCTCACGTACGATAGCCTCTCGATCATCGTCATCAGACGGCCATCGAGAAAGCACAATCCAGGGCACACCGGCGGCCCGCCACGCCCATTGGACGATGCCGAGCTCGGACGCGGCGTCACGCATCGACAGGGCCGCGCCGTCAGACAAGACGGTCAGGCGCGCGTGCAGGTCGAGATTGAACACCTCCCGCAACTCCAGCATCGCGTCCGCCACGCTGCCGGCGGCCGGTGTAGATGCCGGTGCCGGTGCCGGTGCCGCAAGGAGCATCGGCGAGAACAGCGCGCTGGCGCCGTTTACTCGAAACGGCGCCGCGACGTGAATGACACCCGCTCGCGTCAATCCTTCGAGTACTCCGGCCTTGGTTGCGGCCGAGCCATTGAGGACGACTGCCGCCGGCGGCTCTCGATCCGCACCAGCCACTCTCGCCTCGCGCTCGGCCGCCTCGGGCGCGCGGATGATCCAGTCGGGGGCCGTTAGTGCCAATTGAGTGGTGAGTGCAGCGGGCAGCGTTGGCGCAGCAATCGTAAGAAGCTGGGTCGGACTTCCGGTATCTGACGGTGCGGCGGGTGGAGGACCTGTTGCCAGACGCGACGATACGGACGGCGTGTAGATGAAAGCGGCCGTTGCCCCAAGATATCCGGTGCCGGCGGGCAGCGCCTCGAAGGGCAGACGCCACAACATCTCATGCGGGATGACCAGCACTCGACGCGCCCGGGCAGCTCGCTCGAGCACTCCCGCCGGAAGAGCGTCGACGAAAGGCGTCGATGTTTTCTTCCAGGCCGCGGGATCCTTGAGCGTGACAGGGTTCGACAGCTGCACGACGAGCCCGGCGAGCGCACGTCTCGGCAGCGGCGACACCTTCGACACGATTTTCACCTGGCCGTCTTCGAGCCATGCGGCGATCGCGACCAGGCCGTCCTCGTCCACGACGAAGTCGAGCAGGAGCGCGTCCGGCTCCAGGATCTTCGTGAGGTCCTGGCTCCGCGAGGGCTCGAACAGGCCGCGCCAGAGCCGCAGGTCTGGCAACCGCGCGAACAACCGCTCCTGCTGCTCCGTTCGCCTTGCGACGGCGTCACCGAGCTTTTGCTCGAGCTCCAGCAGCCGTGCCTGATCCGGCCGCGGCAACCCGCGTTCGCGCGTCAATTGTGCCCGCAACGACACGACGGCTGAAGCGGCGGAACGCTCGTCGTCCCGCTCGGCCTGCGTCATTCCGCGGGCAATCTCGCGCTCGTTGGCTGTCAGCGTCGCCCGGAGATCGTGCACCCGCATCCGCTCGGAGGTGTCGAATGCGGCGGAGGCGTCGCCGCTCTCCGCCTGGAGCCGAACGAGCGTCGCGAATGCGGTCGTAGTGTCGCGGGGAAGAGGGCTCCCCGGCCGCACGCGCGCGGCCTCGCGCATCTCGTCTACGGCGTAGATGGACGCACGTGCGGATCCGAGCGCTGCCTCGAGGTTGCCGCTCTTGGCACGCGCCCGCGCTTCTGCCAGAAGCGCGCGCCAGAACACGTCAGGAACCGAGAGACCAATCTCTCCCTGCCGCGCGTCTCTCGCAGCGGCGATCGCGTCGTCGTATTTCTCCAGACCGGTGAGCGCCTGCGCGAGGCCGATGCGGGCACGCGCCGCCTGCTCGTGCGCGTTGGACGCCGTGAAGGCATCGATGGCACGCCGGTAAGACACGGCAGCCTCCGCGAACTTGTCCTGCGACGTCTGGGCGAAGCCAAGGCCGACCGTGGCGCCCGCGACGCACTCGCGGTCGTCGACGCTTGCACATGCTTCGGCGCTCTGTTTGTATCCGCGCTCCGCTGCGGCAAAGGCGCCTCCCAGGAGATCGACGAGCGCGAGGTCCTGCCAGACACGGCCGGCATTCGCTGAATCCTTTACAGCCTCGAAGTGGCCGCGGCTCTCTTCGAACGTGGAGCGGGCGGTGGCCAGATTCCCCAGGCGAACGTGGACTTCACCGATGCTCATGAGCGCGGCGCCCTGTGCGAAGCGGCTGTTCGCTGCCCGGCCTTCTGCCAGCACGCCAGCCAGTGCGTCGAGCGCTGCCGCGAGATCCCCCTGCGCAACGTACACACGGGCCAGGCCGGTGAGCGCTTTCGCCTCGCCGGCCGTGTCCGTCACGCCCCGGTAGAGCTCTCGACTCCGGCGGTAGTCGGCGATCGATGCAGGAAAATCTCCCAGCAGATAGAGCACGTTCCCTGTGCTGATGAGGGTCGTCGCGACGGCTGACCGGTCCGGTTGGTCTTCCTGAAGCGCGAGCGCTTCGCGATATCTGGACAGCGCCACTCCGTATTCGGCGTAGCTGTAGCGGATGATAGCGACGCCGAGGAGCGCCGACGCGATTGCCTCGCGGTCCTGACGTTCACGCTCGATCGCCAGCCGTTGCTCGTACGACTCGAGCGCGCGGGGAAAGTTACGCTGATAGTAGAAAGCGTTTGCCAGGTTCTGCAGCGCCTCCCCTTCCGACTTGCGATCTCCGACGCGCCGCGCGATCTCCACCGCACGTTCGTACACGGCCTGCGCACCGGCGTACTGTCGGCCCCTGACAAGATCGGTTCCGCGCCTGGACAGGGCTTCCACGAGACGGCTGTCCACCAGATCTTTGTCCGCCTCGAGAAGCTGCTCGCGAGCCTCCTCGGACGTCGCTTCCATGATCGCTGCAGCGAGATCGTCTACCGCCGGGCCCTCCTTGAGCAGCTTCCAGCTTCCGGCCTCCTTCACGTACACAAGACTCATGACCAGTCGCGAGCGGCTCGTCGACACGACGCCTTGCTGATTGGTGGTCGTGCGAACGCGCAGGGCTCCAACCCGAACGCGTGCGCCGTCAGCCGTGCGAGCCGCGCGGAGAATGGCAACCTCCGGATACTGATCGTCGCCGGCGTCGAAGATGAACTTCAGCATCGCCGGCGACGGTCGCTGCGCGGCGCTGCTCCACATATCCATGTAGCCGGCAACGTCCTCCTTTTCCTGCGTCTCGAAATACCTGTGCACCGCGGCATCGAGCTCGGGCTCGATCTCTACCTGGTGCGAAGGAAAGGGCGCCGTGATCTGCTGAGCCAGGAATGATCCGCTGCCAAACGTGATGATGGCCGCCAGGGCAGCAACGACAGGCGATGGTGGGAGAGGGCGGAGAAATGTGCTGCTCACAGGCACGATCCAGCTGGGGTTTTGAAACCACTTCCAGCACGCACAGGGACTCTGCAGCGTGTTGATAGAATGCAACACACGTTAGACACCACCGGAGGGATTTTGGAGGCTCGCTCGATGGTCACGTCCCGACGACTCGCTGCTGTTGCATCTGTGCTCCTTGCCGTCGCGGTCTTCGAGGGTTCTCCACGCGCGCAGGTCTCCACCGCTCCGTCTCCTGCCGCCGCGCCGCGCCGGACTCCGCCGCGTCTGACCACGCCGATGGCCGAGTGGGGGCACAACATCGGCGACGACTACTTCCTCGCCAACTACCAGCAGCTCATCGCGTACTGGAAGAAGCTCGAGAAGGAATCGCCGCGCCTGCACGTCGTCGACATCGGCAAGACGCTCCGAGGGCCGGCCGATGCTGATGGCGATCATCACGTCGCCGGCCAACTACCCGAAGCTCGCGCGCTACAAGACGATCTCGCGCCGGCTCGCCAACGCCGAAGGGCTGACCGACGACACAGGCGCGCGCGCTCGCGAAGGAGGGCAAGGCGGTCGTCTGGATCGACGGCGGCCTGCACGCGACCGAGACGCTCGGCGCGCAGCAGCTGCTCGAGCACGTCTGGCAGATGGTCAGCCGCACCGACGACGAGACGATGCGGTTCCTGGACGACGTGATCCAGCTGTGCGTGCTCGTGAATCCGGACGGCATGGATCTCGTGTCCGACTGGTACATGAAGCACGGCAACATGAACATCCCCGTGCTCTACAACAAGTACGCCGGCCACGACGACAACCGCGACTTCTACATGGCGGCGCTCGCCGAGTCGACGAACATCGACCGCGTCATGTATCGCGAGTGGTTTCCGCAGATCATGTACAACCATCACCAGACCGGGCCCGCAGGGCACGGTGATGTTCGCGCCGCCGTTCCGCGATCCGTTCAACTACTACCAGCATCCCTACGCGATCGCCGGCATCGACGTCGTCGGCGCGATGATGCTGGAGCGCTTCCTGATGGAGGGCAAGCCCGGCGTGACGCAGCGCCAGGGCGCGCCGTACTCGACGTGGTTCAACGGCGGCCTCCGGACGACGGCGCACTTCCACAACATGATCGGCATCCTGACCGAGACGATCGGCAGCCCCGATCCGATCAGCATTCCGTTCGTCACGCGCAAGCAGATCGGCGACTCGAACCTCTGGTGGCCGATCAAGCCGCAGGCCGACGTGGCACATGCGGCAGTCGATCGAGTACTCGATCACGGCCAACCGCGCGATTCTCGACTACGCGTCGCGGTATCGCGAGAAGGTGCTCTACGACATCTACCGGATGGGCCGCGACGAGATTCAGTGGGGCAGCGAGGATCACTGGACGTTCACGCCGCACGAGATGGCGCGCGTGCAGGAGGGGCTCGTCGCGCGCGGCGACGATCACGCGCCGGCGAGATTCCGGGCGCGGCGTCGACGTCAGCGCGGCGGCGGCCGCGGCGGACGCGGCGGCGGTGGCGGCGGCGGCGCGGCGGCGGCGGCGGACGCGGCGACAGCCCGCTCTACGCGGCGCTGACGGCGCCGGAGCTGCGCGATCCGCGCGGCTTCATCATCCCGTCCGATCAGCCGGACTTCGGCACGGCGACGAAGTTCGTCAACACGCTGATCAAGACCGGCATCACGATTCAGCGCGCGACGGCGCCGTTCACGGTGGCCGGCAAGAGCGTATCCGGCCAATTCGTACGTCGTGAAGACCGCGCAGGCATTCCGGCCGCACGTGATGGACATGTTCGAGCCGCAGGATCATCCGGACGACATTCCGTATCCGGGCGGCCCGCCGACGCCGCCGTACGACGCGACCGGCTACACGCTCGCGTTCCAGATGGGCGTGCAGTTCGATCGCGATCCTCGACGACTTCAACGGGCCGTTCGCAGAAGCTGACGGACTTCGCGAAGGTGCCGGCCGGCACGATCACCGGCGCGGCCAGCGCCCGCCGGCTACTACTTCACGCCACCAAGCCAACGACAGCTTCATCGTCGTCAACCGGCTGCTGGCGGCCGGGCGAAGACGTCTCGTGGCTGCCGAACGGGCCGATGGGCCGCGGCACGTTCTACGTGGCCGCGAAGCCGACGACCCGCGCGATTCTGCAGAAGGCCGCGACCGACCTCGGCGTCAGCTTCGAAGCCGCGCCGACGGCGCCGATCCGGCACGGCGCTCGAAGCTGCGGAAGCTGCGCATCGGCCTGTTCGATCACCTACGGCAACGGCAACATGCCGTCCGGCTGGACGCGCCTGATCCTCGAGAACTTCGAGTTCCCGTACGAGCGCGTGTTTCCCGCCGGACCTCGACAAGGGCGGGCTGCACGAGAAGTACGACGTGATCGTCTTCAACGGTGCCGGCCTTCAGACGGGCGGCGTCGGAGGTCGCGGCGGACGCGGAGCTGGTGCAGCCGGAGATACCCAGCCAGCTGGCGCGCCCGGCGGCGATACCCAGGGCGGAGCGGCGAACGCCGCCGGCGGCGGACGCGGCGGCGGTGGTGGCGGACGAAGCGGTCAAGGTGCGGGCGGCGGCCGCGCCGGCTTCACGCCGCAGCCGATCCCCGAGGAGTTCGCGCGACGTCAGGGACAGGTCTCGGCGCAGACGCTCACGCAGATGAAGCAGTTCGTGCAGGACGGCGGCACGGTCATCGCGATTGGCGCCTCGGCGATGGGCGCCGTCCAGCAGTTCGGCCTGCCGGTCACGAATCATCTGGTCGAGAACGACAGCGCCGCTGCCGCGCGAGAAGTTCTACGTGCCCGGCGCGGTGCTGCGCGTGTCGGTCGACGACACCAATCCGCTCGCGCACGGGCTCGGGCAAGGAGCTCGACGTGTTCTTCGACAACGACCCGGTCTTCACGCTGGCGCCGGACGCCGCGGCGCAAGGGCCTGCGCCGCGTCGCCTGGTTCGCGGACGCCGCGCCGCTCCGCAGCGGCTGGGCCTGGGGCCAGCAGTATCTCGACAAGGGCGTCGCGATCGTCGAGACGAGCGTCGGCAAGGGCCGGCTGTTCCTGATGGCGCCCGAAGTGCTGTTCCGCTCGCAGCCGCACGGCAGCTACAAGCTGTTCTTCAACGGATTGTATTTGTCGGTCGCCCCAGGCATCACGAGCAAGTAGGGTCGACGCGTGAAGCCGTGGGAGCTGCTCGGACGCGCGACAACCCCGGCGGATGACGATCTGACTTTGATGCGCCGCGACGGCGAGTACGTGATCTTCGCCAACGGCAAGAGTCTGATGTCGAGCCGGATGCACGGATCAGAAGAGGCGCTCGCGACGTTTGCCTGCCGTCGCGCGCGCAGCCTGGACGAGCCCTGTGTGCTCGTGGGCGGTCTGGGCATGGGCTTCACGCTGCGTGCCGCCCTCGACGTGTTGCCATTCTCCGCAACCGTGGTTGTCGCCGAGCTCATTCCTGCGGTCGTGGACTGGAACCGTGGGCACCTGGGCGAGCTTGCCGGCTACCCGTTGAAGGATCCTCGCGTCAGCGTCGAAGCTGGAGACGTCGCGGTGACGCTGCGCGCAAACCCCGGGCGGTTCGACGCGGTGATCCTCGACGTCGACAACGGTCCTGCCGCGTTCACGTCGTCGCGCAACGCAGGTCTCTACAGCAACGAAGGGGTCTCCGCGGCGCGCGCGGCCCTCGCGCCGGGCGGCGTCTTCGCTGTCTGGTCCGCGTGGGACGATCGCAAGTTCGAGCAGCGCCTTCGCTACAGCAGATTCACCGTGCAGGTCGAACATGTGCGTGCGCGCCTGCGAAAAGGGGGCCCGCATCACACGATCTTTCTCGGTTACAAAGAGGCGGCGTAACCGGCGTCATGGTGTAGTGGCGCGATCGAAACGGGAACCCGTCGTTACGATCGACGATCTGCGCCGCTTCGCCGTCGCGCGGAGCCTTTTCGCACCCACGACTCTCCAAGGCGCGCTCGACAGGTTCGGCTTCGTCCAGGCCGATCCGATTCGCGCGCCCGCGCGCGCGCAGGATCTGACGCTGCGCCATCGCGTGCGGAACTATCGCGCCGGCGATCTGGAACGGGCGTTCCCAACGCTCGACGTCGAGGAAGACTATTTCCTCAACTACGGCTTCCTTCCTCGGAGTGTCCAGGCTCTCATGCATCCGCGGAGCGGGATGGAGCCCTGGTCGAGGACGCGCCGGAAGCAGGCCCAGGCGCTGCTGGCCTTCATACAGAAGCGCGGCACGGTCCATCCGCGCGAAGTAGACGCGTTCTTCTCGCACGGAACCGTCACGAACTATTGGGGCGGCACGTCGACTGCCACCACTCACCTCCTCGAAGCGATGCACTACCGTGGCCTGCTCCGCGTGGCTCGGCGGGAGGGTGGAATACGCATCTACGCCGCGTACGAACACCTGCCGGCGCCAGCGGATCGAGAGATGAAGCGATCGCGACTCGACGCGGTGATCGACGTCGCCGTGCGAACCTACGCACCACTGCCAGCCCAGAGTCTCTCGGCCGTCGTGCGCGGCCTCCGGTGGGCCGTCCCGCAGTGGCACCGCGACCTGAAGTCAGCCCTCGCTCGTGCGTTCGACCGGCTCGAACGTATCCGCGTCGGAGACGCGGACTGGTACTGGCCGACGGGAGAACGGCCCTCCCGCGATGCGCCCGACGATGTGGTCCGCCTCCTGGCACCGTTCGATCCCGTCGTCTGGGATCGACGGCGCTTCGAGCTGCTCTGGGGATGGGCCTATCGATTCGAGGCTTACACACCCCTGGAGAAGCGAAAGCTTGGGTACTACGCGCTGCCGATGCTGTGGCGTGATCGCGTGATCGGCTGGGCCAATCTCACAACGCGCGAGGGGCAACTTCGAGCTGAATTCGGGTACGTCGGGACGGCTCCACGCGAACGGGCCTTCAGGAGAGGGCTGGAAGCGGAGATCGAGCTTCTTCGGACGTTCCTCGCTTGTCAGTAAGACCTTCACACGAGGATGGGAGGAGGGAGGATCACAGATTTCTTTCGGCAGATGTCGTGGCTGCTCGCGGGCCCGCCGCAGGCGGGCCGCTTCGGTCAGTCCGAGAGTCGAAGTGACGAACACGGCTTGAATTCGGTCCCGTGCTCGTCACTTCGACTCTCGGACTGACCAAGTCGCGCTTCGCGCGACGCGAGCAGCCACGGAACCTGCTGGACAGGATCTGTGACCCTCCTTCCTCTTTTCCTCCTGTGATGGTCTTCGTGACGGGTGAACGTCGTTCGCCGTTTACGCCGCCGGCTTGATCGTCACGATGATCCGCCGATACGACGTCAGCGTCGGGCTTCCGTTGTCTTCCACGGCGAGGATGATGTGCGCGGTGCCGGCGACTCGCGGCTGCACCGTCACGCGCGCGGTGCTGGCGTTCTCGAGCGTGACGCGGGGCGCAGGCTCACGCGGACCGCCTTCAGGCCCGGATGGAATCCCCCCCTCTCCGGCGCCGCCACCACCGATCGGCGCGAGACCTGCAGCAACGACAGGCTGACCGGGAATGCCGGTCCCAGCCTCTCGATAGAAGAACCAGCGATATGTCAGGGCGTTGCCGTCGGCATCGCGGGTTCCGGTCGCGTCTAGTGTCAGCGGCGTTCCAACGACAGCGTCGACTTGAATCGGCGCCTTGCCAGTCCGGCCGTTCACAACGACCTCGGGGTTGTGATTGGCCTCTGGCGGATCCTTGATCGTCCAGTCCATCCGCGCCGCGAAGTCGTGTTGGAACGCCTCCCTCCACCGCCAGATCGTCGCCTGATCCGACGTGTAGGTTTTGCCATCCTCTCCGACGACCGTGTCTCGCGAATTGTCGCGGCCCGGGTATGAGTCGCCGCCCTGCGTCCAGAACGGACGGGACTCGCCGGAGAACTGCCGCCATACGTAGCGGCCACCCCAGCCGCCGAAGGTCGGGCTCATCGCGCTCGCGAGGCCGTTGTCGATCAACCCCAGAAACGACGGAGTATCGCCTTCGTGGATGCAACATGGGACTGGATAGAGCTTGCCGAGGGGGCCCTTGCTGCGGATGTTGGCATCGACCCACGCGTCAGTGAACGTCGTGAAGTCCGCGCCAGGCGCGTTCTTGTAAAACCGATCGCCGCTGATTCCCGTCCAGGTCGCCAGGTAGTACTCATCCCCGTCCGGCGTCGTCGGCATCGAGATGTAGTGCAGCGATGGAAACTCCCGTCGGATCCACGGTCCTGCGTCGTCCTGATCGGAGATCGTGTACACGCGAAGCTTCGACACGAGCGCGCCGAGTTGGGCGGAGGTCCGCGTCTGCCTTGCCTGGAGTAAAGCCTGAGCGAGCGTGCTGGTCCCGCCCCATCCGAGCACCCACAGCGGGCGTGGGTCGTTCTTGTCAGCCGCGCGCAGAATCAGCTCGGCCCCGGCCGACATCTTGCCCGGACCCACGCCGGCCATACCGTATGACGGCTGGCCCGCGACGACAACTTCCCGAAGCGCCTCCGCCGGCGGGAAGCCTGCCTGATGCTTCAGCAGGTTCGGTCGAACCTGCGCGTACGTATCGACGAGCGTCCGGATGACATCCGGCCGGACCTTGTTCTTCATCCACGTGGACGTCGTCGCGACGAGGCCTTCGACATCGAATCGATTGGCGTACACGAGGAACCGGACCATGGACATCTGGTCGTCCGGTTCGTTCGCGATGTCGGTCATCACAACGACGCGCTGGCGCTCGGTGTACGGGTCGACGCGTGCCGCGAGCTGATTGACGGAAGGTTCCTGCGCTGCATTCAGGGTGCTCCAGCCAATCGTCACGACCATCGCAGCGGACAGCAACCGCCGTCCGTACTCCGCACACTCTCTCATCACGTCCTTGCTCCCGGATGCCCGACGGTAGCACGAACGGCCTCAGGCCCTCCAACCGTGGGGACGGGCCTTCAGGCCCTACAGGCGCTGACCGATCACCGCTGCAGGCTGAAGGTTACTTTCACCGTCATCAGTACCGAGACGGGAACGCCGTTCAGCAGTGTGGGCGTATACCGCCACGTGCGAACGGCGTCCACCGCCGCAGCGTCGAGGAGCGGCACGGACCTCAGCACCCGCACGCCGCTCACCCGACCCTGCTCGTCGATGAGTGCCTCCAGCAGCACTTCGCCTTCGACCTTCGCGCTGATCGCAAACGCTGGATAGACGGGCGCGGAGGCCACGATTCGTTTCGGTGCGCGGATCGAGCCGCCAACCTTGAGCGGCTTGCGATCGACTGGCGGGTCGGCCGGCGCAGGAGGCTTGACCTCGGGCTCTCCAATTCCAGACGCATCAGGCACGCCGACGCTGACGCCCGGTGGTCCTTCCAGTGCGCCCGGCGCCGGGATCTCCGCGACGGGCGGCACCTCCGGCGCAAGCTTCGACGGCGCCTCTGTTGGCGCACCGCTAGTCGAGAGTGTCCGAGGGCGCTGCAGCGCCGGCGGGCTTGGTGTGGTCGGCGCTACCGGCATCACCGACCGACGATTGGCAAGGAGGGATGCCGGCGTCGGCATCGTGACGTCCGCGGCGAGCGGAATGATGAAGTACGCGACGGCCGCGACAGCGTGCACTGCCACGGACGTCGGAAACAGAACCCAGCGACGACGCGAGCGGCCCGCCGCGTCGTCCGTACGAAGGACATCGCGCAGAAGTTCCTGAGGCATCGGAAGGCTCCTCTCGGCGGCCGCTCTTCCGACTTAGACACCAGCCTCTGAGGCCGGTTCCCCTCAACGACGCTGCGCGCGATTGACCGTCAGGAAAGCGCGCCCCTCATGATCGCGCTGCCGATGAACATCGCCGTCAGGAGCGCCGTCACGCACAGGTTCACCAGGAACCCGATCACGACGACGATGACGGCCTTTCCGATGTTGTTGTAGTCCAGTACCGCCTTCACGGCAATCACCATTGCCACCAGCTGCCAGATCCAGATCACGAACAGCACGAGCCAGCCGAGGATCGGGATGATCGTGACGATGCCGAACACGCCAGGCGCCGCGGCGAAACCGAGGACCCTGAAGGTTTCGGCGAAGTCAGCCTTCGTTTCCGGGTCGGGCATGACCTTCGTGCCAATAATCCATACGAGCACCGA
Organism: uncultured Acidobacteriota bacterium; assembly: GCA_963730995.1. Classification (GTDB taxonomy): domain Bacteria; phylum Acidobacteriota; class Vicinamibacteria; order Vicinamibacterales; family 2-12-FULL-66-21; genus CAVSUB01. The sequence goes on from CAVSUB010000001.1 coordinate 283,123, forward strand.
CCAGACGACGTACCCGATGAGGGCGATGATCACCTGCCAGACAAGTCCTGAGACGCCTCCGTAGTACAGATTGCCCAGCCCGATCGAGACCGCGGACAGAGCAATTACGCCCGCAGCCTGCCCCATCGCCGTCGGATCGCGCTCGATCTCTTCGAACGTGTTCGCGTCCAGACGCATTGCTCCGACTACGCGCTCGCCAAAGCTCGCCATCCACGCCTCCAGTACCGGCGGCCGTGCCGGCGGGCACAGTGTAACAAAGACGAGCTAATTGGGCCCTCGGCAGGTTTTGCCACTCGTCACGATGCCGGGTGCTGAGGTTCAGGCCATGGTACTGGCTTTGCTCCAGGATTCATGGAGGTCATACACATGGATCGCAGCGATGAGTTCGACCCCAGCCTTCGTGAGGGTGAGTCGCCCACAAGCCCCAAGGGACGCGCGGGCGATATTCCTGGATTAGCGGATGCGGTCGTACCGAAGTCACCCGGGGATCCCTTTCCCGCGCACGATCCCGAATCAGCAGCGAGGCGACGCGAGCGCATCCGGAGCGGTGACGAGGAAGGCGCGTTCAGTCGGACGCCCGGTTAGCTCTCAGCTAACAGCTGTCAGCTTTCAGCTCAAGCTCCAGACAGCGCTCCAACTGAGAGCTGAAAGCTGCGAGCTAGCGACGGAATTCACACCCGGCTCGGGTGAATTCCTGGCCTAAGGGCGCTACACTCGTATCCCTATGGCTATGGCTCGCCCGTCCCAGACTGAATCGTGGGGACACTCGACGGTACGCACTGCCTGCCCGTTGGATTGCCCCGACTCCTGCTCGCTCGACGTGACGGTCGAACGCGGGCGCGTCGTCAAAATCGACGGCGCGGACGCAAACCCGTCGACTCGCAAGTTCATCTGCGCGAAGGTTCGCCGCTTCGGAGAGCGCTTATACGGGGAGGACCGTCTTCTCTATCCGGCGATCCGCAAAGGAGCCAAGGGAAGCGGAACGTTTGTCCGCGTGACCTGGAGCGAAGCGCTCGAGGCGATCGCGCAGCGGATGATCGCCATCCGCGACACCATCGGGGCCGAGGGCATTCTCCCATTCTGCTATGGCGGATCGAACGGCCTTTTGACGCAGGACACGACCGATGCGCAGTTGTTTCGGGCGTTCGGCACGTCCCGCCTTGCGCGAACGGTCTGCGCCGCGCCCACAGGCGCAGCCAACGGGGCGCTCTACGGCAAGATGCCGGGGGTGACGTACGAGGACTACCTCCACGCACGGTTGATCGTGCTGTGGGGCGTCAACCCTTCGGCTTCCGGCATCCACCTCGTCCCGTTCATCAAGGAAGCGCGAAGCCGTGGCGCGATGCTCGTGGTCATCGATCCGCGCGCGACGTCCCTGGCGCGACAGGCGGACCTGCACCTCGCTCCAAGGCCCGGCACCGATCTACCCCTTGCCTTGTCGATTCACAAATACCTGTTCGATCGCGGGCTCGCGGCAGCCGCGTTCCTCGACGAGCATGCGCGCGGCGTCGAAGGCCTTCGTGCTCGCGCCGAGGAATGGTCCATCCCACGTGCGGCGAAGACGTGCGAAATCGACGCCGCCGACCTGGATCGCTTTGCTTCGCTCTACGCATCGTCTTCTCCTGCCGTCATCCGATGCGGGTGGGGACTCGAGCGGAACCGGAACGGCGGCAGCGCCGCTGCGGCGGTCATGGCGCTCCCCGCGATCGCAGGGAAATTCGGCGTCCGCGGCGGCGGCTTCTCGATGAGCAACTCCGCGGCCCTGGGGATCAAATCGGCGGCCTGGATGGACGACACACCCGAACCTGCCACCCGCCTCGTCAACATGAATCACCTGGGCCGGGCGCTCCTCGACTACGATGACCCGCCCGTGCAGATGCTCTTCGTCTACAACTGCAATCCTCTGGCGACGATGCCGGATCAGAATCGCGTCCTGCGGGGCTTGCAACGCGAGAACCTCTTCACCGTCGTCTACGAGCAGGTGTTCACCGACACCTGCCGCTACGCTGATGTAGTGCTGCCGGCGACGACGTTTCTCGAGAACTACGACATCGCGAAGGGCTATGGGCCGATCAGCCTGCAGCTGGTGCGGCCGGTCGTGGAGCCCTCGGGAGAGGCGCGGCCGAACGCGGAAGTCTTCTCGGAGCTTGCCGGCCGCCTTGGTGTCGGCGAACCGGAGCTGGAAACCGATACGCTCTTCCGCGTTGTCGGCCGTTTCCCAAACGGACTCGGGACCGACCTGCTGGAGCAGGGCATCGTCCAGCCGCCGTACGGCGGTGTGCCAGTGCAGTTCGTGGATGTCTTCCCGCGAACCCCCGACAAGAAGATTGATTTGTATCCGGCCGCGCTCGTCGAGCATACGCGTGACCGGCTGTACGTGTACCAGCCGGATCCCGAGACCGATCAGTACCCGCTGGCGCTCATCTCGCCCGCCAGCGAGAAAACGGTGTCGTCTACGCTTGGGGAGCTTCGCGAGCGGGCCGCGATGCTGCAGATGCACCCGACCGACGCCTCCGCGCGACACCTCTCGACTGGAGATCCGGTCCGCGTCTTCAACGATCTCGGCGAGGTCCAGTGCCCTGTGGCGGTGAACGCCGATATCAAGCCAGGGACCGTGTCGTTGCCGAAGGGGCTCTGGCGCCGAAGCACGTACAACGGCTCGACCGCGAACGCTCTCGCGCCCGACTCATTGACCGATCTGGGCGACGGCGCGTGCTTCAATGACGCACGTGTGCAGGTGGCGCTGCTGGGACGGCATTAGGCAGCTGTCAGCTCTCGGCTGTCAGCTCTCGACTCGTCGCGAGCTCTGGCCGTGAGCTGTGAGCCTGTGAGCTGTGAGCTATCTAATAACTGAAGAAGAAGATCAGATCGATCCCTGCCCGCTCGATTCGACGCTGGCCAATCCGGTTTGCGGTACCGCTTGTTTCAGGTGCGGCATTCCCCTGCATGCGGAGGAAGTCGGCCAGCTTGTATTCGAGCATGAACTCGCTCGTGGTCCGCTCGCCGAACTGCTGGCGCAGCCGGAGGAACATGCGCTCGCCGACCTGTTGCCCCACGGTGAAGCCCGCACCAAGATCCCCTGAATCCGTGGACGTATTGATCTCGAACAGATCGAGGTCGAGCGCCCGTCCGATTGACTCGCCAAGCGGAGCCGCGATGAAGCCCGTGGCGATTCCGCCGGCAGTCGCCGCGAGCGACGCTCGCTCGCCTGATCCCAGCTCGTTCACGGGCCGGTTGAAGACGATGAGCGAGAGAATGTCGGACTCGTCCAGAGGAGGCGTGCTGGTGAGCTCGAGCTCCGGCGACCTCACTGACCCCTTGATGTGCACGCGCGCTTCGACGCCGGTGTTCGGAATCTCGCGCGTCGCCGTGATGTCGAGCAACGGGTTGATCTCCGGTTCCCCCGTGAACTTGACGGTGCCGCCCCTGACGAGATCGAACCGGCGCCCCTGGAACTGGTAGGTCCCACGCACCGCATCAACCGCGCCGAGAAGAATGATCGGACCGTCGGGCTCTTTGGTGATGTCGACATCTCCTCCGACGGTGATGTTTACGTCGCCGATAGCGGCACGAGTCGGTCCCCCGGGACGAAGGCTCTTGCCACGCAACACGAGGTCCTCCGGGATGCGAACGTGGACCTGCAGCTGCACCGGCGCGAACGGCGACGTCGGGGCAGGTGCGGCGGCCTCAGCTCCCTGCTGGTTGCCGGCAGCCCCGCCTTGCGCGTTCGACAGTGCACGACTGGTCGCATCCTCCGCGCCCCGGCTGTTCTGCGTCGCCTGATCGGCCGACACGACGTCCGCCATCGCGCTCACGGAGTACGGGTCGTAGAAGAGCGCGAGTATCTTGTCGACCTCCAGCCGCGGCGCCTGGAGCTTGAGCTCCCCTTCGATCTTCGGCCGGCGCAACTCGCCCGTGACCTTGAGGTTCGACTCGACGCCGCCCTTTCCGAGCTCGTTGTCGAGCAGCTCGAAGTTGCTCGAAGTGATCGTGAGGTCGACAGCGCCCACCTCGCGTGCGTGCACGCCGAGAGACCCCGTGATCGTCATCTTCTCCCCCTCCTCGTCGACAATCTGGAGGTTGGGGATCGTGAGACCGTCCGGGCTGACGGCGACGCTCGTCTGGAGCCCCGAGTAGGACACCCCCGTCGCCGCTACAGCGAAGCCACCGCCCTGGATATCGACGATCCCTTCCGCGTGCGGGTCCTCGCCTGCGCCCGTCAGCCGGAGATCGACACGCAGTACGCCCGTCACGTTCGTGACGGCCGTCGTGAACCCCTGGACGATACCGAGGTCGAGAGGACTGGAGGTGATACGGAGGTCGATCGCGTCACCCGTCTTCGCTGCGACGTGCCCCGCGTCGGCGCGTCGGAACAGCGTCATGGGAACGGTGCCCTGTGCCGTGATCGCTGCCGTCGGGGACTGCCGCAACGTGGCATCCAGCCCGATAGCCGACGGGTTGTAATCGACCTTCGCGGTCAGCGATTCGTACTTGTAGCTCTTGAACCCGCCGTTGGTGACCGTCACGTTGCCGCTGACGAGCGGCGTGTCGGGCGGCCCCTGGATTCTTGCGGTTCCGTCGACCCGGCCCGTGAAGCCGCGATTCTGCAGCGCCAGCCGTTCGATCTGCGAGATGTCGACGTTGCGGGCGTTGACGGTCAGCGCCGTCTCCGGCTGCGACGACGTCAGGGCGAACGCGCCGCTCGCATCGATCGTCTGGTCCCCGCTCACGAGCATCAGGTTCTGCACCTCGATGCGATCGTTGCCGTAGCGTACCGCGGCAGCGCTGCCAGGCGCCGTTCGCCACTCGATCCCTTGGGTGCGCACCGCGAGAGAAGGGAGATGAACCTCCTGATGGTCCGGGTGGAAGATGACGTCGCCGCGCGCGACAACCTCCCGATCCTGTTGTTTTGCCGTGGCATCGAAGTCGAGCTGCGTATTCTGGTACGTGGTCGTCGCCGTGACCTCGTTCAGCTCGAGCGCTCCGACCTTCACGAATGTCGCCGACGCAGTCGACTGCACGCGTGCCTTCGCAACATCCAGATCCGGTACGGTCACGGTGTACTGCGAGTTCGCGTCGAGCGCGCTGATGTCCTTCCAGCCAAGACCGCTGCCGTTCATCTTCCCGGTCGTCTGGAGTGACGCGGCGTTGCCAGTGAGCGTGCCGTCGAGAACCGTTGACCCTTCGACCGATTCCTGACCCGCGAGCCGTGCGAGCGCCTCGAGTTTGGTGGCCTCGAGGTGGTACGTCAGGTTCGAGGTGGACGTGGTGTCCAGCGCAACGCGTCCTGACGCCTGCACCTTGACGTCCGGGCCTGTGAGCGTGAGCTTCGACAGGTCCCCCACTCTGGACGCATATTTCCCGTCCACCTCCGCACTCTCAACCTGGAGATCGCCCAGTGTCGAGTGCTCGAGGCTGACCGTGCCGTCAACGGCGAACGCGTCGAGCGTGATCGGGCTCCCGACCTCGGCGATCTTCGTATGGACGTCAGCGGTCCCGGTCAAGAGCCCCTTCAACACGGCGCTTCCGGTGACGCGCGAAGGATCGAGCTGCTCGAATCGGCCCTTCGCTCGCGCATCCAGCGTCCCGGCGTTCAAGTGCGTTTCGTAGCCCAGCCGAGGGAACCGTGCGCCCCAGGCCTCGGAATCGGTCAGCGTGCCCGTCGCATCCAGCTTCATCTGGTCGAACGTCCTGCCGCTGCCCTGGACGTCGTACGTGCTACTGAGCCGGTTGTCGTACTCTGGCGTGTCGAGCGCGGCGATGTGAAACGCCCGACCGACTCGCTGCAGGTTGACGTTCGAAATCTGACCCGTCGACGCATACGACACGGCGCCGTTTGCGGTCTCGAATCGGGCGACGGTGCCGTGAGCGATGGTCGCCCCTTCGAGCTGTGACGTGTCCAGCACCGCGGAACCCTCGACCCGTCCGGCCGCGCCGCGTACCTCGTATTCGGACGCCGTGATATCACTGGCGAGCTTTGGCACCCCCGTGATGGCGGGCAGGCGCGTGAGATTGACCCCGGCCGCACGCCCGTGAAGATCGAACGCCACCAGCCGACCGGGGGCGGGAATCACGACGAAGCCGATTGCCGTGCCGGTTCCTCCGTAGGCCGCAGCGCGGCCATCGAACGTCACCTTCGAGCCCGCGAGCGAACCTGCGACGTGAACGTCGGCGGCCTGGTATCCAACCGCAAAGGCGCGCGGCCCCGTAAAGGCGAACGTGCCGCGCAAGCGATCCAGGGCACGGGCGCCTGCGGGAGCGGAGGCGAGCGTCAGATCGAACTTCGCGTGACCCGTCAGCTCCGTTCGTTGCGCCGGCGCCTTCAGGATGGGGCCGGCGTTCAGCCGATCGAGATCGAGCTCCCCGTTGAAGCCGAGATCGGGCGACTGGAAATCCGCCGTCAGTTTGCCGCTCGCGTTGCCGGTCTGCGACTGCACGTTCACGTCGAGCGCCAGGCGGTCGATCGGGCCGACACCCTTGACGTCGAAGGTCGGCGTGAGCGGGTATCCATCGAGGGCGGGAACGACTCGCCCGATCTCCGCCAAAGCCGCCGTGCCGGCCGAGGAGATCTGGAGCACCGGCTTCTGCAGGTATCGCTCGATCACGCCCCCGACAGCCACGTTGCTTTCAGCAGTACGAATGCGCACCTGTTCCAGATACAGGTTGTCGTCACGAACGGACAATCCGCCTGCCAGGTGCTGCAGTGTCAAGGCCGGCGACGTCCCCTGGAAGCGGACGTCCTCGAGCGTCACGCTGAAGTGCACAGGTTCGTACAGAAAGCTGCCTTTGATGTGAAGGCGGTCGACCTGCGACGGCAGGCGGTAACTGGCGGACCCGATCCTGTCATCGATCGCGATCGTGCCGTCACTCACCTCGATGGAGGGAAATGAGATCGGGCGTCCCGGACCCTTGCGGTTCGCTTCCTGCGCCTGCTTCCTGACGAGGCGGCCCAGGTTCCATCCCGACGCATCCCGCTCGATGTGGATCGCCGGCGCCGTCAACTTCACGTCGTCGATGACGATGCCATTCGAGAGAATCCGAAAGACGCTGTAGTCGACCTGCAGCGCCTTCACTGCCACCACCCGCTGCCCCGACAGATCGACCGCCACATCGGACAGCCCCACACCAAACAGCAGGTTGCCGCTCAAGCCGCCGATCGACAGCTCCCCGTTCAGATACTGCTTGGATTCGCGAACGATGTACTGCCGCAGCCAATCGCGGAACCAGGGAGTCTGCGAGACGATCAGCGTCAGGGCGACGATGCCGATCATCAGAGTGCCGACGAGGGCGACGACTTGAAGGGCGCGGCGGATCGTCAGCAAGTCAGAACGCCTGTCCAATACTGAAGTGCACGCGGAAATGCCGCGGCTCCGGCTTTCCGTTCACCAGCAGCCCCGGAATCGGATTGAGCTGGTTGCCGAAATCGATGCGGAATGGGCCGACGCGCGTGTTGTATCGGAGCCCGAGACCCACGTCGTACCGGAGATCGTTGAGGTTGAAGTCCCAGGGAGCGACCCAGACGTTGCCGCCGTCGAGAAACACCACGCCCCCCAGGTTTCCGACCAGCGGTATCCGCGCTTCCGCGGAGAAATTCATCGTCGTCTGCCCGCCGATCGGCAGTCCCGATCCGCTCAGCGGCGAGACGTCGAAGCGCCCCCAGCCGCGCAGGTTGGTCGCGCCGCCCAGGAAGTACCGCTTGAAGAACGGCACGGGTGATTCCAGTCCTGGGCGCAAGCTATCGATCGAGCCGCCTCGCGCACGAAAGGCGAGCACGGCGCGCGTGCCCAGCGCCACGTAGGAGCGGCCCTCGAGCGTGGCCTCGTAGTAGTCATAGTCGCCGCGCAGCCAGCCGCCCGCCTGCTCGACGTGGACCGTGGCGACGTAGCCCCTGCGCGCATCGGCCAGATTACCGGTGGTATTGCGGCCCGCGTCGAGGAAGACTGCGGACCGCAACCCCTTCGTTACGCCGCAGTCAATCTGACCGATGCACGTGGGATTGAGGCCGAGCGCAATCAACTCGTCTCGGAACGACAGATCGGCGAGCGCCTCCGCCGTTATCACCGAGCTCTCGTACTCGTTCGCGTAGGTGACGGACAGGCTCGTCGCGGGGTTCCGGCTCGCAATCAACCCAGGGCCTGTCGCGCGGCCGAACCTCCGAGTCACTGTGGCGCGGCCGCCCGTGGTATCGAGGTCGTACTCCGGCTCGTCCGAGTGCCACGCCTGGCCCGATAGGTTGATGGAATAGTTGCGGCTGAAAAAATACGGTTCTGTGAGGTTCAACTTGACGCCTCGATCCAGTCCCGAATACCGCGCCACGACGTCGGCCGTGCGCGCGCCGCCGAAGAAGTTCACATGCCGCCAGTCGATCTCCGCCCGCGCGCGCTCCTCGCTGCCATACCCCAGCGAGAAGTTCACCTTCCTGTGCTTGCCTTCCTTGACCGTGACCTTCGTCGGAATCTCGGCGGCCTGCTCCAGCGTGTCGGACTTGACGCTCGCGAACTGGAACAGTTCGAGGTTGTACAGCCTGCGCTGACTGTCCAGCACCTTGCTCTGTTGGTAGATCTGACCGGGGCGGAAGGTGAGCTGCCGGCGGATGATGCGGTCGCTCACGCTGGAGTTGCCTTCGATGTCGAGCGGACCGAATCGGGCGAGCCCTCCGGGCTCGGCGTGAAGCGTGATGACTCGCTGGCGGTCCGACGATCCGGGATCCTCCGCCAGGCGGACGCTCGCGTACGGAAATCCGTGATCCTTCAGCTCGTCGAGCGTCGCTTCGCGGCTGGCCTGCAAGAACGCGAGGTCCAGCGGTTGCCCCTGCTTCAGGGGAAGGTCTGCTTCGAGCGAATGCCGATGCTGCTCGGGGAGGGGCTCGAGCCCCTGGAAGACGATTCGCTCAACGACGATTGGATTCCCTTCCGAAACAGTGACCGTGATCTTGACAGCCGTCTGATCCTTGTTGGGCTGGACATCGTAGGAGGACACGCGCGCGTCCGGAAAGCCGCGGTCCTTGTAGAAGGCTTCGATGCGTTTCAGATCCGCATTGAACTGCTCGCGGTTGAAGTAGTGCTTGTCGCCCCAGGGCAAACTCGAGCTTGGAATCGTCGCCAGCACGGACCTGAGCTGGCCGTCGGTAACTGCTTTGACGCCAGTGAACTTGAAGGAAGTGACCTTCACTCCGCTCTCTTCCTTGCAGGCCGCGGAGGCTGCAAGGACCGTCAGAGCGAGGGCGAGGCTGACAAGCGATGCTGATCGACACATGAGCGCAGGCTTTCGCCGGTGAGCAATCACATCGCATGCCAGGAGCCCATCTGGCGACTTCGGAGATGATGAGCGAATCGCTCTGAAAACACGAACGGCCGGGCATCGACTTTCAACACCCGGCCGGTCGTCATCCGTCGATGAGCGCGGTCACTCTCGAGTGATCTCTGGCTTCCCCGCGGTGATTGCCAGCATCACGCCGAGCCCCACCGCGATAACGAGGCCGATCAAGATCCAGACTCCCGAGAGGTGGCGAAGAACACCGCCATACCACAGAGCCGCCAGCGCGCCGACCAGGAGGATGAAGTACCCGATCAGATACAGATGCACGAACCGCATCGTCTCCCTCTCTGTTCTTCGCGCCCGCGCGGTGCCTGCTTTTCTTCTCTCTCCTCTTATCGTGACAGTCCACTTGTGGCCGTGCCGCGGAGTTGAGTCCGCGTAGCTGAGAGCCGCCGTCGATTCAGCGACGGCGGCACGACCAGCCTGGATTCCCGAGTTGCGAAGCGTCTGCCTCGTGCGCGAGCGCGTTGGAGGACGCTATTGCACGACGCGCACCACGAGCGCGGCGCGACGGTTGAGACGGCGCGTTTCCTCACGCGCGTTGTCGTGCTTCGGCCGCTCCTCGCCGTAGCTCACCGTTCGAAGCCTGTCGGCTCCAATACCGCGGCTCGTGAGGTAGTCCTTCACGGCATTGGCCCTGCGCTCGCCGAGCGCCAGGTTGTATTCGGCCGTGCCGATGTTGCAGGTGTGGCCTTCCACTTCGATCCGGAGCTGCGGATTGTCCTGCAGCGACTTGACAGCTTCGTCGAGCGCTCGCGTCGCTTCAGGACGCAGCGAGTACCGGTCGAAGTCGAAGTGCACGTCTTCGAAGACGACCTCCTTCACCGCCGGACGAATACACTGAATCGTCACGTTCGCGCTGGCGGTGCCGCCCTTCCCGTCGCTGACCTGGACGGTCAGCTGCACAGGCCCTTCCTGAGCCGGGCAGGTCCATGGCGTCTGACGCGCAGTCGCGTTGGTAAGTGAGCCCGTTGGCGCGCTCCACTTGTAGCTCAGCGTGTCGCCATCGGGATCGTTCGCATCCGCTGTGACGGTCGATGCCTTGCCGACTTCCACCGTGCACGGCTCGCAGCGCGCGACTACCGTGGGCGGACGGTTCGCCGGCGCTGCGGGCGGCGCTGGCGTTGGTGGCGGCGGCGGAGGCGGATTGTAGATCCGCACACCAGGGTGGTACCCGATGCGGAACTGGTAGCCGGCGGCGTCACCCGTCCGATTCTCGAACGAGCCGAACTTGTCCCGGCCGTCCATGTTGAAGTTCCAGCCGATGCCGGCGCCGGCGAAGAAACCGTTGTTCGCGATATACGTCAGACCGATCACGGCGTTGACGGGCGACGTGAGCGGCGTAACGGTCGGGGGAACAGATCCGTCGTCGCCAATGAGCCCCACGCCTGAGTAGGTGACGCTGTTGTCGAAGTACTTTTCGCCGTGCAGTTCGCCGGTGAACCGCAGATGCCCGCGCGTTGGCACGCCCGCGCCGATGCCCCACCGGAATCCGTCCGACAAGTTGAAGTTGTCCGGATCACCGCGGAACATTGCGCCGCCGTAGCCGGAGAGCTCGACACGCTGATTGATTTCCTTGCTCAGAATGAGGTCGAGGGCGAAGTCCGTCTTTCCAGTGCCGACGCCCTCGTCGTGATCCTTGGCGCTCGGCAGCTTGACCATCCCACGAACAGCCAACGCGAACGGATGCTGGTCGTGGTACTGGGACAGCAGGTTGATTTTGGTGCCCAGCCAAAAGTCGCCGAGCTGATTGTCCGACCATCCCTGTCGGACGAACGGGTAGTCGTTGACGACTCCACCGGCCTCGGGCTGCCCCGGCAAGAAGATCGGGCGGACGTCGCGATCGATGCGACGGACGACCGTCCACGCACCGAACACCTCCGCCCGATTGGCAAGACCGAACGCGAACGTCAGCGGCCAGTTGCTGACGTCCGTGAAGCCCTGGTCGTAGTCGTAGTTGACACGGTATGCACTCCCCGACCACTTGCGGGCCGGGAGTACCTCACCGGTAGGCACGAACCAGAGCCCGGTATCTCCCATGAAGGTCGTCGTCGCCGGGCGCGTATCGCCCGCCGGCGCCGAGCTTGTCTGGGCCGACTGCGAGGCCGCCGAGCCCGATGGCGCCGAAGGCGTCTGCCCGCTGCTTCCCCCCTGAGCGGACGCCAAAGTGGCGCACGCCAGCGCCACTACCATCGCCACGCCTACCCGTTTCGCCATACGCACACGCCTCCCGTGAACCGCTACTCCCCGAACCGCTCCGGATTCACGGGAGTATTGTACTCTGCTCTGTAGGGAGAGTCAGAGACTTCCGCACCAGATCCGTCGGCAAGTCGCCCACGGCCGCCGCGGCTGATCTGCCCGCCCTTCCGGCCGGCGGAGCGGGCCTCCTCGGACGTCCATTCGTGGGCGGTGCCCTTCTGGTGGGCCGCACGCCCGCCCTTGCTGGCAATCTCCCGCTGCTTCTCGGGGGACATCGAGGCAAAACCACGACGCTCTCTGCGCTCACCCGCGTTGCGTGCCTGTTCTGAATCGTTCATTGTTGGACTCTCGCTGAGGAAGGCCCCTGCAGTCGTTCGGCCCCGCACGACGTAAGGCGGTGGATCCGGCTCCGTCGGGGGGTCCTGGACAGGGACAGGTTTCGGTTCGTCCGTCGGGGTTTCTGGCGCGTCTGGAGTCTCTGGCTGATCCCCCTCCGTGATGCGCATGATGTCGTCGATCGCCATCAGTCAACTCCCCCGAGTGGACAGCTTCTACTTCGTCCCCCCTCTATCAAACGCTGTGCCACGGCTGATGCGCTCGAGACGGTCGAGTCGGCCCATAAACCTCTGAAAAACGCCGGGATAAAAGGTTCACCGTCAAACTTTCTGTCCCGCTTGCAGTGAATTGCTACACCTTGAATGACCCACTCGCGCTCGTTGGCGTCCGTCATTTGGTCACTCGAAGCCCGGTCTCCAGGCTCGCTTGCGGGCCAGACCCGGCGGCCGTTCCAACCTCGTAGTGCGTCCCGCCGGCTGCCGGGGAACCAGCACCGCCGGTGTCGAAATGCCTCGGCCACGAACGGCTGCCCTTAGCAGGTCCAACCACGAAGACGCCCGACGCAGCAGGCGCCTCGACTATGTGAGGCAGCCTCTCGGCACCTCTCTGCTAATATCGGCCAATGGCAACGTGTGATCCCCCCGCACCTCAGACGCCCGCGACCAACACCAGCGGCCGGAAGGTGTTCTGCGTGAAGTTCCAGAAAGAGCTACCGGGTCTCGACAGGCAACCGTGGCCCGGCGAGCTCGGGGAACGCATTTTCGCCAACGTGTCGGCGGATGCCTGGAAGCTCTGGGAAGAGCGGATGAAGATGATCCTCAATGAGTATCGGCTGATGCCGTGGCAGAAAGAGGCGCAGCAGCTGGTCGCGAAGCACATGGAGGACTTCTTCTTCGGCGAAGGCGCCGCGCTCCCCCCCGGATACGTTCCCGAGCAGGCAAAAGGCTGACGGCGCGGGCTTCCCTCAGACCCGCGTCACCGCGATCGCCGGATCGATCGCGAACGCCAGGCAGCGGTGGGCCTGTCGAACAGCCTCCTCGGCCTGGCGGGCCAGAGGCGCCCTCGCAAAGATGAACCCGAGATAGCTGCCTGCCTCAGGCAGCGGTTCCAGCACCTGATCGCGCTTGGCCGTGATGCGCACGTCTTCGACGTACCGGACGGCGCGAGCGGATTGCTCTCCCGCCACGTCCTTGAGCAGGCCGCGACGAGGAATGGGGATCATCATCACGGCCGCGGCGTCCCGCTCCCGTTCCCATCCGGAGAGATCCTCGCCACGCGAGTGTCGCAGCAAGAGCTCCTCGAGAGAGATTCGGTCGTCGGGGGTTCCGTCGCGCGCGAACCGCAGGACGCGCGAGCAGAGGCCGCCAATGGGCCGCGGCGCAATCTCGAGCATCACGACATCGCGACCGTTGACACGGCACTCGGCGTGTACGGCTCCATGGTGCAGTCCCAGCGCCTCCGCGGCTTGCTGAACGGTCGCGACGATCACCTGCTTTTCCGCCTCACCGAGCGGCGGCGGTGTGACGTATATGGTCTCTTCGAAAAACGGACCATCGAGCGGATCGGGTTTGTCGAAGATCGCCAACGATCGAACTCTGCCTCCGGAGAGCACGCCTTCAAGGGCATACTCGCGGCCTTCGATGAAGCCTTCGACGATGATCTGCTGCCCACCCGGATGTCGAAGGGCCCGAACCGCGGGCCGGGCGAGCAACGCGCGGATGCGGTCTATCGCCGCGGCGCACTGCTGCGGACCGTCGGCTCGAATGACACCGCGGCTGCCTGAAAGGCTCGTCGGCTTGACGACGCAGGGGTAGCGGAGGCGGGCATCCTGTGCGAAGACGTGGGCGCGCGCGTGCTCCGGCACCGCGAGGAACCACGGCGTCTTCAAGCCCGCCGCGGCAAAACGCTCGCGCGACCCGAGCTTGCTGGACGCCGCCAGGACGGCCTCCGGGGAATTCCCGGGCAGCTTCAGTGCCCGCGCCGCCCGCGCCGCCAGCATCGCCGGACGATCGCCAACTGCCAGGACGCCGTCGAACGGCCGCTCGCGAGCGGCCGAGACGATGACGTCGAGCGAGTCGTCTTCTTCATGAAATCGCACCGGAAGAGCGGCATCCTGCCAGGGATCGTCGAGGGTGTGGCACCGATCGGTCGCGAAGACGAGATCAATCCCGAGACGCGCCGCGGCGTCGTTGAACGACCGCAGCTGATAGCCGGTCGTCGTGGAAAAGAGGAGGATACGAGACATCGTCGTCGTGATCAGGGATGTGGGATCAGGGAGACGCTTCCTGAGCTCGGTCGCTAGAATTTTCGGATCCCCGATCCCCGATCCCTGATCCCCGATCCCGTCCTCATTCAGATCAGCGCAGCCTGCCCGGTCGTGGGCTCCGCACAGCAGTACCAAGGCTCGTTCAAATGCGGGATCGTCGGCTTCGGGAGGATCTCCGGCTGGCGATCGGGCGCTTCGCGAGCGGCGGCGGCGTGCGCGATTGTCCAGAGCTCGCCGAACGTCTCGGTCCTCGAGGCCTCCGACCTCGACCCGACGAGCGACGCGAGCTGCGCCTGCAGCAGGTCGACGCGGGGATCGGCGTGCCGCCAGGGGTACGTCATCGTGGCCGGATCGAAGGTGTCGGCCATCGCGCGAATCTCCGGCAGCTCGAGCAGCCTGGAGCCTTCAGTAATCAGCAGACGGATCGCGAGCTGGATCGGCGCGACGTGCTCGACGAGTCCGAGTCGATCGATGGCCTGGAGCAGCGAGCAGTACGCCTCGAGGGTGGTCCATGGAGTGAAGGCGACGAATGTCGGCGCGAGGGTCAAGCCGGCCTCGCGGCACAGCGCCACCGCGCGCTCGAATCCCGCTCGCGTGTGCCCCTTCTCGAGCTTGTCCAGCACGTCATCGTCTATGGACTCGACGGCGCTCGTCACGAACGCGCAGCCCGTGTCGCGCAGAATGGGCAGCGTGTCAGCGTGGGCGAGCAGATGCTCGATCTTGATCGTGACGTCGTACGAGATCTCCGGAAACTCCGCATGGAACGCGCGCGCGACGGCAACGGCGTGGCGGATGCCGTTGAAGAAGTCCGGGTCGCCGAACGTGATGTGTCGGGCGCCCGCGGCGACCTGCCCTCGGACGTCCGCCATGACGATCTCCGCGGGCACTATCCGGAAGCGCCCGTCGTAGACGGGCACAATCGGGCAGTGACGGCAACGGTGCTTGCAGCCGCGGCTCGCTTCGGTCGACCCCGTAATCCGCACGACGTCACCCACACGCAGCTTGGCGTAGCGGGCGAGCGGCGGTAAGGCCGTGCGATCGGGGACACGGAACTCGACGCGAGGCACCGCCAGGCCGGGTCGCGTGCCGTCTGGTATGTCGATCGGAGCGGCGGGGGCAGCTTCGCCGAGCGCGAGCCGGCGGAGATCGTCCTCGAATTCGGCACCCAGGACATTGGTGACGCCAAGGCCCGTCAGCAGCCTTGCGTTGAGCGGCGAGTAGAGTCCGAACGCGCAGAGGCTGGCGGACGGATTGATCTCGCGCACGCGACGGATAACGGGGACAGCGAGTCGTGTCGCCGTGTGCATGGGCAGGAAGAACCCAATCAGCGTCGCCTCGGCGACATCGTCTTGCACGAGCCGATCGCGGGACACGTCGGCGCAGCGCACCTCCACGCCCGCCGACTTGAGCGCCGCCGCGGCCGAGGCCAACCCGAACGGCTGACGCCCGAGGTCGTAGGTCGAAATCAGAAGTGCGCGCACGAACAGATCATACTTCGGCGCTCGCCTCCAGAGAGGTGACCGCCGACTGAGACCGCCGACTGAGACCGCCGACCGAGAGACTGCCGACCGAGACTGCCGACCGAGACTGCCGACTCCCGACTGACGACTGCCGACTGTCGTATGCTCTAACCCATGTCCGACGCCGTAGCGCCGCTGGATCGGGACTTCTTCGGCCACCCGCGCGGACTCTCGACGCTCTTCTTCACGGAGATGTGGGAGCGTTTCAGCTACTACGGGATGCGTGCGTTCCTCATTCTGTACATGACCGCGCCAGCGAGCGCGGGCGGATTGGGCTTCGCGGATGCGGACGCGGCGTCGATCTACGGGACGTACACGGGCAGCGTCTGGGGGGCCGCGATACTCGGCGGTCTCGTGGCGGACCGCGTGCTCGGCCAGTATCGAAGCGTACTCGTCGGCGGGATCATCATCGCTGCGGGCCACTTCACGCTCGCGTTCAAGTCGCTTCCTTTCTTCTACACAGGCCTGGGCCTCATCGTCATCGGCACCGGCCTGCTGAAGCCGAACGTAAGCACGCTCGTCGGTTCGCTCTACCGGCAGGGAGACACGCGCCGCGACGCCGGGTTCTCCCTGTTCTACATGGGAATCAACCTCGGCGCGTTCATTGGTCCTCTCGTCGCCGGATATCTGGCGCAGCGCGTCGACTGGCATCTCGGCTTCGCGTCGGCCGGCATCGGCATGCTGTTCGGCTTGACGCAGTACGTCCTCGGGCGAAAGCGGCTGCAGGATGCGATGGCGCGTCTCCAGCGCGATCCGATCCGGAAGGGCGTCGCCGACACGACCGGCAGCGCCGCCGGCGCGACGCCGGCGACGAGCGCGAGCGGCGGCTTTACCGCAGGCGAGTGGAAGCGGATCGGCGCTATTGTCATTTTCTTCCTGGCCGCTGTGCTGTTCTGGGGCGCCTACGAGCAGGCGGGATCGACCCTCAACCTGTTCGCGGATCGCTACACGAGACTGGAGGCGTTCGGCTTCGCGTTCCCGTCGTCCTGGTTCCAGTCCGTGCAGCCAATATTCGTGATCGTTCTCTCGCCCCTGTTCGCGTGGCTGTGGCTTCGCCTCGGTCCGCGCGACCCGTCGGTGCCGGCGAAATTCGCGCTCAGCCTCCTGTTCATGGCGCTCTCGTTCCTCGTCCTCGTGCCCGCCGGGGCGATGGCTCAGAGCGGTGCCGGTGCGCGGGTGAGCCCGATGTGGCTGGTGGTGTCCTACTTCGTCTCGGAGCTGGGCGAGTTGTGCCTCAGCCCTGTCGGCCTGAGCGCCGTCACCAAGCTCGCGCCTGTCCGGATCGTCGGCCTCATGATGGGGGTCTGGTTTCTCTCGAACTCGTTCGGCAACAAGCTCGCGGGCTGGGCCGCGAGCTTCTTCAGCACGATGCCGCTCAACACACTCTTCACCATTGTCACGGTGGTCCTGATCGGCGGGGCCGCGGTGATGCTCGCGTTGATCAAGCCAAGCCGGCGTCTGATGGGCGACACGCGATAGGGTCCATGCACCATGGTTCTTGAAAAATACAAACAGAAGCGCAACTTCGCATCGACGCCGGAGCCGTCCGGCGACCTCACCGTCGCAGAGCAGCGGGCAGGAAAGCAGAAAGAGTCGGAGTCGCTCTTCTTCTGCGTGCAGAAACACCTTGCGAGTCACCTGCACTATGACTTCCGGCTCGAGCACAAGGGAGTCCTGCTGTCGTGGGCTGTCCCGAAGGGCCCGTCGCTCGATCCGAAGACGAAAAGGCTCGCCATGCACGTCGAGGATCACCCGTTCGAGTACGGCACGTTCGAAGGCGTCATCCCCGAGGGCTACGGCGCGGGCATCGTGATGTTGTGGGACCAGGGCACGTGGAAGCCGGAGAGCGACGATGTCGACGCAGCGCTGAAGAAGGGAGACCTCAAGTTCACGCTCGACGGCTACAAGCTCAAAGGCTCGTGGGTGCTCGTGCGAACGGGCGGATGGGGCTCGCGGGGCGGAGGCGGCGACGGGCGGAGCTGGCTGCTGATCAAGCATCGTGACGATTGGGCGGGGGAACTGGACATCACCGAGTTCGCGCCCAGGAGCGTCAAGAGCGAAGGGGACTTCGAGGATATCCTGGCGGCCGACAAGCCGGATGTGTGGAAATCGAATCGTCCGGCAAAGGGTGGCGAAGCCGGAGATATGCTCGAGGCGATCATCGAGAAGGCCGCGGCCCTCAAGGCGGGTCGCGCTCCTTCCGGAACGACGAAAGGGGCGCCCAAGAAGGCCGAACCTGTCGAGGCCGAGTCGAAGAAACGTGTCGCCAAAAAGACAGCTCGGCCGCCGGCGCCCAAGGCAAGAAAGCCCGCGGCGAGCAAATCCGTCGCGCGAACGAAACGAGCGTGACGCCTGGCTCCTGGCTGGCGTCCTGCTCCTAACTCCTGAAAAGCATCATGAACAAGAGCGACTTCATTCTCTTCAGCGGGGGCGCACCGGGCGCCGAGGCGGAGTTCGGCGCCTGCGCCGAGCGGCACGGCATTGAGGAGGTGAACTTCACCTTCGACGGCCACACGGAGGCGCGGCGACGCGGCGTGCGCGTCCTGAACCACGAGGAACTGCAGGCGGGAGACGTCAGCCTCGAATACGTCTCGCGCCTCATGCACCGGCGATACACGGACAGCCCGATGATTCGAAAGGTGCTCCAGTCGCTCTGGTATCAGGTCAACAACGGGCAGGAGATCTACGTCGTTGGCGTGATCCTGGAGGACGGGACCGTCCGCGGGGGCACAGGTTGGGGCGCCGAGTTCGCAAAGCTGTGCAACAAGCCGCTGTTCGTGTTCGACCAGGACAAGAACGCCTGGTTCGAATGGAAGGGTGAAGACTGGAAGGCCCGGACGGACACGCCCGTCATCACTCACCCGCACTTCACCGGCACGGGCACCCGCGGCATCCACGACAACGGCAAGCGCGCGATCGAGGACCTTTTCACAAAGTCGTTCGAATAGTTGATGACGCCGGCCCGAGCGTCGGAATGGGTCTCTTTTTCGTTCGCGCCGCGGCCACTTCCGGGGTGAACTTTCCTCCGCGCTGATCTGTCTACTTTGATTGACGCCCGCCTCCCGGGTTCCATCGAATCCGGTGGCCTTCAATCGGGTGTGTTGGCTCGTCGAAGAAGGCAATGACGACGAGAAGCACCAGGGTGACGGCGACCGTGGCGGTGCCCCAGATGAAGACGAGCCCTCCCTGCGGGGCGTCGCTCCAGACGCGGGGCAGCATCCACATGGCAAGGCCGACGGCCACGAACGCGAGGCCACTCGCGACCATCAGGTCGTGAGCCCACCAGACACTGTGAGGAAATGCTCGAGCGAGTAACAAGCCGGTAACGGCCAGGCTCGAGCCCAGGACTACGCAAACGACGATCGCTCCCATGCGCGCCCCCTTGGAGGACCTGCGAGGAGCGGCGACGGTCTGAAGTGGCCGCCGTCGCTGCCGCTCACGTTCAGGCGACGTGAACGGTCGTTGGAGTGGATTCTATTATGCGCCGAACCGCCATTGCCTGCTCGCTCTGGCCCGACCTTGAGCTCGTGGCGCTATGTATCGGCGAAAACTACGCGCGTTCGTCCAGCTCCATCCAGCGCTCGAGCGCTGACTCGAGCTCCGGGCCAAGAGCCTCCAGGCGAGCGAGCACTTCGCGGATCCGATCGGCGGGCTCGCGATAAAACGCTGCGGACTCCGATTCGACACGCAACTGCTGCTGCTCTTCCTCGAGTGCTTCGATACGCACCGGCAGCGACTCGTACTCCCTTTGTTCGTTGTAGGTCAGCTTCCTTTTGAGCGCTACCGCACTGGAGTCCAGACTTGGCGTCGAACGACGTCCCTCGGACACCGACGAGGGCTCACCTCGCGGCGATGCGGACTGCTTCCCGCCCGCCTGCCGCAGGTAGTCCTCCCACCCGCCGACGTATTCCGTCACTCGCCCCTCGCCTTCGAACGCCAGCGTGCTCGTGACGACATGGTCGAGGAAGATCCGATCGTGGCTGACGAGCAGCACCGTCCCGCCGAAATCGCCGACGAGCTCCTCGAGGAGCTCGAGCGTCTCGATGTCGAGATCGTTGGTCGGTTCGTCCAGAACGAGCACGTTGGCCGGCCGTGCGAACAGCCGCGCCAGCAGCAGCCGGTTGCGCTCGCCTCCGGACAGCGCCCGTACAGGCGAGAGGGCACGCTCGCGCGGAAAAAGGAAGTCCGCGAGATATCCGACGATGTGACGCGGCTCGCCGTTGACGATCACCGTGTCGTTGCCCTCGCCGACGATGTCGGCGACGGTGCGATCGGGATCGAGCTGCTCGCGCTGTTGATCGTAGTAGGCGATCTGCAGCCGCGCGCCCCGCCGCACCGTTCCGCTGTCCGGCTCGAGGTCACCGATCAGCAACCGGAGCAGGGTCGTCTTGCCAGATCCGTTCGGGCCGATGAGGCCTACGCGATCGCCGCGAAGGATGCGCTGAGAGTAGTTCCGGATGACCGGCGTTCCGCCGAGCGCCTTGCTGACGTCTTCCGCTTCGAACACGAGCTTTCCGGATGCCTGACTGGCGTCGATCGCCATGCGCACCTGGCCGATCCGTGCGCGCTGCGACGCACGCTCCTGCCGCAGCGCCATCAGCGCCTTTACGCGCCCTTCGTTCCGCGTGCGCCGCGCCTTCACGCCCTGCCGCAGCCACGTCTCTTCCTGCGCAAGCTTCTTGTCGAGCCGCTCGAGCTCCCGCGCCTCGTTGTCGAGCGCGGCGCCCTTGCGTTCGACGTAACTCGCATAGCTGCCGGGCCATGACGTCAGGCGTCCGCGATCCAGCTCGATGATGCGGGTCGCGAGCGCGTCCAGGAATGCGCGATCGTGCGTCACGAAGAGCAGCGTGCCATCGTATTCACGCAGATAGGCTTCGAGCCAGCGGATCGCATCGATGTCCAGGTGATTGGTCGGCTCGTCGAGCAGGAGCAGATCCGGAGCGGAGACGAGGGCCTTGCCGAGAAGGGCGCGGCGCCGCCACCCTCCGGACAACTCACTCATGCGACGGTCGGCAGGCAGATCGAGGCGAGACACGACGAGCTCCACCTTCTGTTCCAGCCGCCAGCCGTCGCGCTCCTCGAGCTCGTGCTGGAGCCTGCCGAGCCGCTCGAGTGCCGCGGGACCCGTGTCGGCGGCCAGCGCCGCCCGGTGATAGCGGTTACCAGCGTTCCCAGCTCGCCAAGGCCATCGGCCACTTCGTCGAACACGGTTCGATCGCCTTCGCCAGGAACATCCTGCTCGAGCCGCGCGACCCGAAGGCCTGGTGCGCGCCAGATTGATCCACGGTCCGGTTCGACCTCTCCCGAGATCACCCGCAGCAGTGTCGACTTGCCGGTTCCGTTCCGCCCGATGAGACAGATGCGTTCGCCAGATTCGATCCGGAGATCGGCGCCATCCAGCAGCGGCAGGTGACCGAAGGCGATGGATAGGTTCTGCAGGGTGAGGAGAGACATGAGAATCGAGCGGAGCGAATCAGAAGACGCTCAAGGGCGCATGGCTGCGGATCGAGCCCTGCGAGCTCTCAGGCTGTGAGCTCAAGTAGCTCTCAGTCACATCAGACCGCCTGGCCAGCACCGCCCAGACGGCCTGCGCCAGCCGCCGCCGATCGTGGCGCGCGATGTCGCGGCACCAGAAGTCGCCCGTCACCACCTCGCAATAGTCCGGAACCTGGCCGATCTCCAGCGGGGCCTTGTGCTCGGCACGATAGCGTTCGAGGACTTCCGCTGACGGCCTCGCGGTGTTGATCAGCGCCACGTCGATCTGACGCCCGATCGTTTCGCTGAGCAGCCGGACGGCATCACCCGCCGTGAATTCCCACATCCCGCGACCCTCGGTCAGCAGGTTCGTGACGAGCACGAGTGGCCCTTGCACCGATCGGATGGTCTCCGGCGCCCCGCGAACGAGGAAGATCGGCATGAGGCTGGTGTAGAAGCTGCCGGGCCCGATGACGACGCCGTCGAAGCCGCTGATGGCGGCGGCGGTTGCCCGGTGGATTTGGGCAGGAGGCTCGAGCCACAACCGCGCGATCGCGTGGCCGCTGCTTTGCCCCGCGTCGACTTCCACCTCGCCCCGCGTGGACGTCCCGTCCCCGTACTCGGCACAGATGCTGGCCTGTTCTGTGCTCACGGGCCACACACGTCCTGCGCATCCGAGCAGGGACCGCAAGCCGTCGACGGCCGCCAGGAAATCGCCGCTGTACTGCTCCATCATCGAGAGGAGCAGGTTGCCGCCGGTGTGCCCGCGCAGCCGCTCGTGCCCTGGCATCGGCAACCTGGAGAGCAGGACGCGCCGCGCCTCGCGCTCGTTCCGAGCGAGCGCGAGCGCGCACTTCAGGACGTCCCCTGGCGGCAGCACGCCCAACTCGTCTCGCAGCTGACCGGAGCTCCCTCCGCTGTCGAACATCGTGACGACAGCGTGAACCTGCAGCCACGGATTGCTCTTGAGACCGCCCAGCAGGCTGGGCAGACCGGTGCCCCCGCCGAAGCACCCGATGTTGAGTCTGCGCAGCTGCATGGCCGTCCATTCCACTGGCCCGACCGAGGAATGTCAATTCGGATCAGTCCGTGGAGGGGACGGAGGACTCGGAGTTCACAAACGGAGAAACGGAGGCAACGGAGACGAAACGGAGAAGACGGTTAATCATCCCGGGTCGCAGGGACGCTGGGGCTCGGGTCCCGACCGTGGGTCGGGACCGCGGGGGAGTGACCGGGCCACAGACACGAGCACCACGCGCCTCCATGGGGTGTTCGTGTCTGTGGCCCGGTCACTCCCACGCCGCCGCGCGTTGCGCGGCGCGAGCCCGCTTTCTTCTCCGTTTCGCCTCCGTTGACTCCGTTTCTTCGTGTGAATCTTCTCCGCTCTCTCCGTCAACTCCGTCCGGGGAGTGATAATGAAGGGATGGACGCTTCGTATCCGATGAGCGCAGCCCAGCAGTCGGCGGCCAGCGCGCTCGCAGCCGATCTGCAACGTGTGTTCGGTCAACGCCTCCACGCGCTGGTCGCGTACGGCCTCGCCGGACCCGATCAGTTGCTTCACACGCTCGCGCTCGTGGACGAGGTCAGATTTGCCGATCTCACGGCCTGCGCGCCATCGGTCCATCGATGGCGCCGCGCCGGCCTCGCCGTCCCGCTGCTCCTCGCGCGGAACGAGTTCGAGCGATCGCTCGACGTCTTCCCCGTCGAGTACGGCGAAATCGTCGCCAACCACATCACCATCATCGGACACGATCCATTTGCCGGCGCGCGCATCGCGGAGGCCGACCTGCGCCGGTCGTGCGAGCTGCAGGCGAAGAGCCATCTGATTCACTTGCGCGAGGGTTTTCTGGAGGCCGGCGGGGACCCGCAACGAAACCGTCTACCTGATCGCATCGTCCTCGCACGGGTTCAGAGCGCTGCTCGGCAACATCGTCCGCCTCGATCGCGGGCCGGTCAGACCGGGCGCACCTGAGTCCGGTGACCGTGCGCTTGCCGCGTTCGCCGAGCACACGATAGGCGTGCCCGAGTCGGTGGTGCTCGAGGTGCTCGGCTTCAAGCCGACGGCGGGGACGATTGCGGATCCCAGCGGGCTCCTCAGCCGCTACGTGGCGGCGACAGAGCGGATCTGGGAATACGTGGACGGATGGAACCGCCGATGACGTCGCGCCTCGGGTTCGGCTGGGCAATCTTCTGCCTGGCCCTTTCCCAGTGCCCACCCGCGCTTGCGCAACCGCTGCCGCCGCAGCTGACGGCCCCGGTCAACGACTTCGCGCATGTCATCGACCCTTCGAGCGCACAGGAGATCGATCGCCGCGTCCGGGCACTGGAGAAGGCGACCGGGGACGTGGTCGTCGTGGCTACGGTTCCGCACTTTCCAGCCGTACGGGGACATCAAGGAATATGCGGTCAAGATGTTCGAGAACGGCGGGAAGGGCATCGGGGCGCGCGGCAAGGACAATGGCGTGCTCGTCGTTGTCGCCGTCGAGGATCGGAAAGTCGGAATCGAGGTCGGCTACGCCCTCGAGGAGTACATCACCGACGGCTTCGCGGGTCAGACGATCCGGGAGGCGATCCTGCCCGAGTTCCGCAGCGGCAACTACGGCCGCGGACTCGTCGCTGGCACAACACGGATCATCAACCGGATCGCGGATGCCCGCGGCGTGAACCTGCAGGACGTTCCTCGCGACGCGCCGCGACAGCAGCCACAATTCCACATTCCGATCGGGACCATCATCTTCATCTTGTTCATCATCCTGATGTCGCACCCGGGGCCGCAGGCGCCGACGACGGTACTTGGGGCGGACCGTGGAGCGGCTGGAATAGCGGCGTCGGGCCGTTCGGTGGAGGCTTCGGTGGCGGCTTCGGAGGATTTGGTGGTGGCGGCGGCGGTGGTGGTGGCGGTGGCTTCGGCGGATTCGGTGGAGGCCGGAGCGGCGGTGGTGGAGCGTCGGGGGGGTGGTGACTGGGGGTTCCAGAGGTTCCAGGGGTTCCAGGGGTTCCAAGGGTTCCGGGTTCTAAGGGTTCCGGGTTCTAAGGTTCCGGAGGTTCGGATGGTGCGGATTGATGAGGACGCAATGAGAACAGTGCTGCACAACGTCATGCGGATGACGCTTTTGGTCGCGATCGGCGGTGGGGGTTTCCGGCTGCTCGTACAACAAGTTCACGACGCAGGAAGAAGCCATCAAGGCGCAGTGGGCGCAGGTGCAGAACCAGATCCAGCGCCGGAATGATCTGATCCCCAACCTCGTCGAGACGGTGAAGGGCTACGCCACGCACGAGGAATCGGTGTTCAAGGAGATCGCCGATTCCCGATCGCGGCTGCTCGCGGCGAAGACGCCGGAAGAAACCATCGCGGCGTCCAACCAGCAGTCGAGCGCGCTCGGACGTCTGCTCGCGGTTGCCGAGAACTACCCGAACCTGAAAGCCAACGAGCAGTTCAATCGATTGATGGACGAGCTCTCGGGCACCGAGAACCGGCTCGCGACAGAGCGCATGCGCTACAACGAGCGCATCCAGGAGTTCAACACGCAGCGCCGGCGCTTCCCGTCGAACATGACGGCGAAGGTGTTCGGCTTCAAGGAATACCCGTACTTCACCGCGCCGCCGGAAGCGCAAGCCGTCCCGAAGGTGAATTTCGGGAGATAATCGTCCGTTCAAGGAGCGTTGCGTGATCCGAGGATTTCTTCGGCTGCGTCTGTTGACGTGGCTCGTGGGCATTGGTCTGTGCGCAGTCGGAGGCCGCGGCCTGCTGGCGCAGGCACCGGCAGCCGGCGCAGGCCGCGCAGCCGGCACCGGCGTTGCCCAAACCGATCAATCCCACGAACGATCCCATCCTCGATCCCTTCGTGTGGCGTTCCATCGGTCCGGCGAACATGGGCGGGCGAGTGGACGACATCGCGGTCGTCGAGAGCGACCCCTCGATCATCTACGTCGGGTACGCGACTGGCGGGATTTGGAAGACGACGAACAACGGCACCACGTGGACGCCGATCTTCGACGAGTATCCTGTCTCCTCGATCGGCGACATCGCGATCGCGCCCTCCAATCCTGACGTCATCTACGTCGGCACCGGCGAGCCGAACAACCGCCAGAGCTCTTCGTTCGGCGCCGGCGATCTTCAAGTCGGTCAACGCCGGCAAGACGTTCGAGTACGTCGGGCTGAAGGAAACACAGAGCATCGGCCGCGTCGTCGTCCACCCGAAAGACCCGAACATCGTGTACGTCGCCGCCCTCGGACATCTGTTCGGGCCGAACGCCGAGCGAGGACTGTTCAAGACGATCGACGGCGGGAAGACCTGGACCAACACGAACTTCATCGACAACGACACGGGCTTCACCGATGTCGTGATGGACCCCTCGAATCCGAACGTGCTCTACGCCGCCTCGTACCAGCGCCGGCGCGTTCCGTGGGGCTTCAACGGCGCCGGACCAGGCAGTGCCCTGTGGAAGACAGTCGACGGCGGCAAGAAGTGGACGAAGCTCACGGGCAACGGCCTTCCCGACAATCCGATAATCGGGCGGATCGGGATCGACATCGCGCGCGTCCAGGCCGGCCACGATCTATGCGTCGTTCGAAGTCGGAGCGAGCGGTGGCACAGGCGCCGGCGTCGACGACGACGGCTCGTTGATGCCGCCGGGCCAGGGCCGCGGAGGCGGTGGCGGACGCGGCACCCGAACGCTCCAAAACCTCCGCCCGACCCCAAGAAGAGCGGCGTCTGGCGATCCGACGACGCCGGCAAGACGTGGCGTTTCGTGTCGAACGATGGCGATCGCTGGATGTACTACAGCCAGATACGCATCGATCCCACAAATCCCGAGATCGCGTACCAGGGCGGCGCGCCGTTTTTCAAGACTGTCGATGGCGGCAAGACGTGGCGGCAGGTCCAGGGGATCCCGCACAGCGACCATCACGCGATCTGGATCGATCCAAAGAACGCCAACCACATCCTGCTCGGCAACGACGGCGGCCTCGACGTGACGTACGACCAGGCGGAGACGTGGGAGTACGTCAACACCGTCCCCGTCGGCCAGTTCTACGCGATCAGCGCCGACATGCGGCGGCCCTACTACGTCTGCGGCGGCTTGCAGGACAACGGGAGCTGGTGCGGCCCGAGCGCGACGCGCAGCGCCAACGGCATCCTGAACTCCGACTGGTTCCGCGTCGGCGGCGGCGACGGCTTCTACACCGCGAACGATCCCACGGACTGGACGATTCTCTACTCGGAGTCGCAGGATGGCGCGACAAGCCGCGTACGACCTGCGGGGCCGCCGATCGGGCAGCATCCGGCCGGCGGGACCTCAGGCGGCAGGTCAGCGCGGCAACCAGCCGGCTCCTGAGAGCGCAGATCCCGAACAGCCGCCTGCCGCGCAGTTCGGTGGCCGCGGCGGCAACCCGAACGGCAATATCGTGCCACCGCCTCCGACCGGCACGAACTTCCGGTTCTACTGGAACACGCCGTTCATCCTCTCGCCGCACAACCCGAGCACCGTCTATCTGGGTGCGGAACGGCTGTTCCGCTCGTACAACCGCGGCGAAACGTGGATGGCATCGCCCGACCTCACGAACAACATCGGCAGAAACGATCGCCCGATCATGGGCGTCGAGGGCAAGGCGCCGATGGCCTCCAAGCACGACGGGGCGGCGTCCTACAGCAACATCATCACGATCGGTGAGTCGTACGTCCTGCCGGGTGTGATCTGGGTGGGCACCAACGACGGCAACGTCCAATTGAGCCGCGACGGCGGCGTCACCTGGAAGAACGTCGTAGACAAGGTGCCGGGCGTGCCGAAGGAAACGCACGTCTCGCGCGTCGAACCGTCGCACTTCGACGCCGGCACAGCCTACGTGACTTTCGACGGCCATCGCACCGACGATCACAAGGCCTACGTCTTCATCACGAAGGACTTCGGTGAGACGTGGACGTCGATCTCCGGCAACCTGCCGGCGGCGAACGTCAACGTCATTCGCGAGGATCCCAAGAACCGTGACCTGCTGTACCTGGGGAACGAGTACGGCTTTTACATCTCGTTGAACGGTGGCAAGGAGTGGAAGCGGTTCATGAACGGGCTGCCGACCGTCAGAGTCGACGACATCCTCGTGCACCCGCGGGACAACGATCTGATCGTCGGCACGCACGGGCGCAGCATCTGGATCATCGATGACATCACGGCACTGCAGCAGTTGACGAGCGAGACGCAGGCGACCGATGCGACGCTCTTCGACATCCGGCCCGCGACCGCGTGGGTCAACGACGTGCAGAAGGCGGTTCTCGTCGAGGGCGCCAAGGCGTTCAGAGCGCAGAATCCGGCGCGCGGCTCGGCGATCAGCTACTGGCTGAAGGCTGCACCCGCCGGTGACGTGAAGATCGCGATCACCGACGTCACCGGTCGCGAGATCCGCAGCATCGACGGCACGAAGAACGCCGGAATGAATCGCGTCCAGTGGAACCTGGCGCCGACCGCACCTGCCGGACGCGGTGGACGCGGTCCGGGGGGCGGCGGTGGTGCTGGCGGTGGCGGTGGCGGCGGCGGCCGAGGAGGTCAGCCAGCGCCCGTCCCCGCGGGCAGCTACCTGGTCAAACTCACGGTCGGTGACAAAGTCATCGGACAGAAGACGGTCGTCGTCGAACCCGACTCAACGTTCATGCAACAGTAAGCGAACCTCTGGAACCCTTGGAACCCCTGGAACCCCTGGAACCTTGTTATGTCCATCGCCTCGACCCTGCTGCCCGAGTTCGATCACGAGATGGGGACGACCCGGCGTCTGCTCGAACGCGTCCCGGAAGCCGCCTTCGAATGGAAGCCGCACGAGAAGTCGATGTCGCTCGGGCAGCTGGCCGACCACCTCTCGAACCTGACGGGCTGGGCGAACCTCATCGCGACGTCCACGACCTTCGACATCGCCAGCGTCGGCGAGGATCGGAAGCCGAAGATCCCCGCGTCCCGCAATGCGATGCTCGCGAGGTTCGACGAGAAAGTGGCGGCGGCTCGCGCGGAGCTCGTCTCCAAGACGGACGCCGAGCTCCTGGCGTCGTGGACGCTCAAGAGCGGCACGCACGAGGTCTTCACGATGCCGCGCATCAGCGCGATCCGCAGCTTCGTGCTGAACCATACGATCCATCATCGCGGTCAGCTGAGCGTGTACCTGAGGTTGAAGGACGTGCCGCTGCCCTCGATCTACGGTCCAACCGCCGATGAACCCTGATGGCACGCTCGACGGGCCTGGCGGCCGGCCTCGTCCTGTTCGTCGTCCTCGCAACGCTGAACTCCGCGGGCTACCGGTACGGCGCATCGGATCAGGCGTTCTACGTCCCCGCAGTGATCCGGCACCTGCACCCTGAGTACTACCCGCGCGACGCTCCGCTCATCGATTCCCAGGCGCGCTTGACGGTGGCAGACGAGGCCATCGCCTCGATCGCTCGCGTCACCCGGGCCTCGCTGCCTGCCCTCTTCGTTGTGCTCTACGCGGGCTCGCTCGTGCTGCTCGCATTCGCGGCGATCGCGCTCGGCCGAATCTACTTCCGCACGCATCTGGCGACGCTCACGCTGTTCGCGGGTCTGACGATGAGACACGCGATCGCGAGGACCGGCACAAATACGCTCGAAGGGTACTTTCACCCCCGACAGCTGGCATTCGCGCTGGGCGCATGGGCCGTCGTCAGTTTTCTCCGCGGCCGCGACGTCCGTGCGACGCTCTTCATCGTCGCCGCAGGACTCGTCCATCCCACAACCGCGCTCTGGTACGCGGTCTGGCTGGCGGTAGCGTTCGTTGTCGTCAATCGCCGGCTGGTCGCGCCGGCCGTCGTCACAGCCCTCGTGGGCTGCGCAATTGCCGGTTGGGCGCTGACGGCGGGGCCACTCGCCGGCAGGTTGCACAGGATGGATCCGGAGTGGCTGGCGACCCTTCTGTCGAAGGACTACCTCTTCCCTCTCGAGTGGCCGTGGACGGTGTGGCTGATCAACCTGTCGTATCCCGTGCTGATCGTCTGGTTGTACGAGAAGCGGCGAGCGGCTGGACTGGTCTCGAGACGCGAGACGGCCGTCATGGTCGGCAGCCTTTCGCTCTTCGCTCTCTTCGTGCTTTCTCTCGGGTTCAACGCCGCACGCTTCCAGCTCGCCGTTCAGCTCCAGCCGGCGAGAGTGTTCTGGATGCTCGACTTTCTCGCCACGATCTACGTTGTGTGGGCGCTGATGGAGGCAGGAGATGCGAGCGCGCGCCGGGCGCGGCTCGTCGCCCTCAGCGTCTGCGCGCTGACTGTCACCCGCGGCGCCTACGTTGCCCTCGTGGCCTTCCCCGACCGGCCGATGTTCGCGCCGAGCCTGACCGACAACGACTGGGGGCGTGCCATGGCGTGGACGCGGCAGTCGTCTCCCACCAGCCACTGGCTCGCCGACCCGATGCACGCCATCTGGTACGGCACGAGCCTGCGGGTGGCAGGCGAGCGCGACGTCGTGGTCGAGGCTGTCAAAGACGACGCCATCGGGATGTACGACCGCGAGATCGCGATGCGCACCAGGGATCGAGTAATGGCGATCGGGGACTTCAAGACGCTCACGCCCGAGCGCGCGCGTGCGCTGTCGGCCCGGTACGACGTCGATTTTCTGGTGACGGAAGAACGGCTGGAGCTGCCCGTGGCGTTCGCCTCCGGCAAGCTGACGATCTACCGGTTGCGCTGACATCACACCGCGATTCAGTTCGGTTGGCCAGGGCGGGGTCTGACCCCGCCCTACCATCAACAGCATCATGTGAGCTCCGGGATTGCGCGCTACTCGGCCAGCACTGAACCGTCGCGGAAGATCGATCGGCACGCGCGGCCGACGACGTCCCTCGCCTGAAGGACGGTACGGCGCGGCGTTCGATCTTCCAGGTGCATCACGCTGAGGCCCGGCGTCGCGATGCCGACGCCGCCGAAGAGCACGAAGTAGAGCGCCACGATGAGCGCGAAGACCAGCGCGATCCCTGGTGCCCCGGCGCGAAGCGTCGCGGAAACGGACGTGCCGCAGGCGATCGCAGTCAGCCACACCAGCAGACCTCCCATCGCTGCCAGCAGCAGGCCGTCGATAGTCGACGCCGCGACGGGACGCCACCACGCGCTGAAAGCATCCGGATTCGAGCGGCTGTCGCCTGCAGGCGTCGCGTCCGCATTCTCGAACGACGGGGCGGCATGCCGGAAAACAACGTCGGCGAGATTCGGCAGTGCTGGCGGTGCCGGCGCCTTCTCTACCTCGACCCGAGCCGCTGGCGCATCTGCTGGCTTTGCCTCAGCCTTGCGCGAGTGCCCAAATCGTCTCGCAAGGCCGTCCAGGGGATCTTCTCCAGCAGGCAGGGCGGGACCGAGTTCCTCGAGTACCTGCTGAGGATTCAGGCCGACAGCGGCGGCATAGCTCCGAACGGTCGCGCGGCAATACAGACCGGCGGGCAGCTCCGCGAACTCTCCCTGCTCGATGTGCTCGGCGGCTTTGAGCCTGATCCCGGCCCGCCGGGACAGCTCCTCGATGCTCCATCCTCTCTTCTCCCGCGCAGTCCTCAGCGTTTCGTGAGTCACCTGATCCTCCTTTCGACGGTCTGTCTATCGGTCGGTGCGGTACACTTTTCCAGTCAGCTTTATTGAAACGCGCAGTTCGCGCGTCAAAAACCGTTGTTCAGTCTCCTGAGAACAGCCGAATCAGCTTTGGCGAGGCGTGCACTTCCCTGTGAAAAACCCTGCAACCGCGTGAAGGTCCTGCCAACTCTCGGCGATTTCGTCCCGAAGCGCGGACTTCGCAACGGCCACCTGATGACGGTCTATGCGTGGGGGCGCCGGCGCGAGTTTCCGGAGCTCCCCGCGCCCGAGGCGCTCTTCTTCGAGGTCACGCCGGAGACGCGGGTCATGGCCCACTGCCACTGGCAATCGGACCGCAGCGCTCGTCCGGCGCTCGTAGCACTCCACGGCCTCGAAGGCTCGAGCAGCGCGCACTACATGCGGGGGATTGCCGACAAGGCCTTTCGCGCAGGCTTCAACGTCGTCCTGTTGAACCAGCGGAACTGTGGAGGAACCGAGCAATATGGCCCTGGGCTCTATCACTCCGGCCTGACTTCTGACGCCCGGGTCGTGCTTGGCGAGCTATTCGACAGACACGGAATCGATCGCGTCGTCGTAGCGGGCTACTCCCTCGGAGGCAATCTGGCCCTCAAGCTGGCCGGTGAGTATGGCGATGCCCCCCCGCCGCAGCTGCGAGGAGTGGCGGCGGTGTCGCCCGTGATGGACCTCGCCGCCTGCGTCGCTGCCCTCGAGCGGCGTCGGAACATCGTCTATCACCTGAACTTCGTGCGCGGGCTTCGGGGACGCATGCGACGGAAGGCCGAGTGGTATCCCGGACGATACGCGATCGACCGCCTCTCGCGGGTCTGGAGCGTCCGCGAGTTCGACGAGGTGTACACCGCCCCGCATTTCGGCTTCGAGAGCGCCACCGACTACTATCACCGGGCGAGCGCGCTCCGGGTCGTCGACCGGATCCGGGTGCCCGCGCTGGTCATCACGGCCGAGAACGATCCGTTCGTGCCGCCAGGCGCGTTTCGCGACCCTGCGATCGCGTCGAATCCCTGCGTCCACGTGACGATCACGCGCCACGGCGGTCATTGTGGGTTTGTCACCGAGCCGTCGGGTGAAGACGACGGTTACTGGGCGGAAACGCAGATCGTGAAGATGGCGGAACAACTGTGCGGCGCGCAACAAATGTAGCGCGGGGCCTTTAGGCCCCGCGTCGACGGGCCCAAAACTAGCTCTCAGCTCTCAGCTCTCAGCTATCAGCTCACAGCCGCAATGTACACTCCAGCAATGCAGGTCTTCGTCGGAACCTCCGGTTACAACTATCCCGAATGGCGAGGCAGCTTCTACCCCGAGAAATTCAGCACGGACAAGATGCTCGCGTACTACGCCGAGCGCTTCCGGACCGTCGAGATCAACTACACGTTCTACCGCATGCCGAACGAGAAGCTGCTGTCCGGGTGGGCAGCCGGAACGCCGGAGGGCTTTTCGTTCACCTTGAAGGCGCCGCGGCGGATCACCCACGACACAAAGCTCCAGCACTGCGAGGAGCTGCTCCATTCGTTCTGCACGATTGCCGCTACGCTCGGGCCGAAGCTCGCGACGCTGCTCTTTCAGCTCCCGCCCACCTTCAAGAAGGATGCGGAGGTCCTGCGCGCCTTCACCGAGCTCATCCCCGACGGGACGCGCGCCGCGTTCGAGTTCCGTCACGCGTCATGGTTCGACGGGGATATCTACGAGATTCTTCGCTCGCGCAATCTCGCGCTCTGCGTTGCCGACAGCGAGAAGATGAGCGCGCCGCTCGAGCTGACGGCGAATTACGCGTACTTCCGGCTCCGGGACGAGGGCTATCAGCAATCCGACCTCGAGCGTTGGGCCGACGTCGTCGGCGGCCTGCAGAATCTCACAGACGCGTACGTCTACTTCAAGCACGAGGAGCAGGGGCTGGGTCCGGAATTCGCGCGGCGCTTCATCGAGCGGCTTCCGGAGGCGGTTCGCGCGATCTGATCGGAGTTGACATGTGTCGATGTCGGGCGCGAGGCTGATGGTTGAGAGCTGATAGCTGACGGCATGAGTGTCCTTCAGCGGACTCCGCGTCCCACAGGCGGACGGAGACCACCTACCTGACGATCAGCCTCGATCCACTTATCACATTCCATCCGCGCGACTTAGCGTCTCCGCACGAATTGGCAGGCTTCCCGCTTCTCCGGCCTGCTTTCTCTCCTTCTCGGTGGCGCGCTCGCGGCCAGCTACGTGCCATCGCTCCGCGCGCTCCGCGTCGATCCGGTTGCCGCGCCCCGCGCGGAGTGAGGTAGCGATCATGAGTGATTTTCGATTCGCCGTCCGCGCGTTCGCGAGAGTTCCGGGCTTCACGATCGTTGCCGTTCTCACGCTTGCGCTCGGCATCGGGGCAACGACAGCGATCTTCAGCCTGGTCAATGCCGTGTTGCTCCGTCCATTGCCATTCGTGGAGCCGCAGCAGCTCGTCGTCACCCGCGGCTCTTTGCTCGACCTTCGCGACGTCGGCGCTCAAAACCACACGCTGGTGGGATTCGGGATCTGGGCGAGCAATCTGTACAACCTCGACCTGAGCGGCGAGAGCCGGCAGGTGCGAGGCGCCGTGATCTCGCCCGAAGTCCTCCCGCTCCTCGGTGTGACGCCGCTGCTCGGCAGGGCCTTCACCCGCGAGGACGACCACACCGACAACGTGATTCTCGGATACGGGCTCTGGCAATCCGCGTTCGGCTCAGATCCGAAAGTGCTCGGGAGGACGATCAGCCTGTCAGGCTCCTCGTTCACTGTCGTAGGGGTAGCGCCGCCCTGGTTCAGATTTCCATCCTCCGAGTACGCCCTGTGGACGACCCTGGGCGGCGCCGAAGCGAAAGTGCCCTCCCAGTCGAAAAACAGGTCTCTGCGGATCTTCAACATGCTCGCGCGGCTGAAGGCTGACGTCACCATCGATCAGGCGCAAGCGGACGTGGCCTCCATCGCCGGGCGGCTGGCAGAGGACTTTCCACAGACCAATCGGAACGTCCGGATCGATCTGACGTCGCTGCGCAGCCGCCTCGTGGGTGACATCCAGCGCTCGCTGCTGATTCTTCTCGGCGCCGTCGGGTTGCTGCTGCTGATCGCGTGTGCCAACGTGGCCAATCTCATGCTCGCCAGAACGACGGCGCGTCGGCGCGAGATGTCCATTCGTGTCGCGCTCGGAGCCGGCCGCGCCCGGCTCGCGCGTCAACTGGCCATCGAGAGCCTCGTGCTCGCGACATGCGGCACCGCTGTCGGCGTCCTCGTCGCTTTCTGGGGCGTGGACCTGTTGCCGTCCGCGTTGGAAGCGCGCCTGCCCAGCGGCGATGGGATCCACATCGATTCCTTGGTGCTTCTCTACACGCTGGGTGCGACGCTCCTGACAGCTTTCTTCTTCGGTGTGGCGCCCGCACTGCAGGCGGCCTCCGGCACCGCCGCGGCCCTCCAGGACAGCACGAGGTCGGCGTCGGCGTCCGCCGGGTCCAGGCGCCTGCGCAGAGTCATCGTCGTCGCGGAAACAGCGCTCGCGGTGGTCGTAGTCATCGGCGCCGGCCTCATGCTTCGCAGCTTCGCGGCCCTGACCTCCCGCAATCCGGGATTCGAGCCGTCGCGGCTGCTGACATTCAACACCCAGATGATCCTCGAACCGGACGATGCCGCCAGGAATCGCGTACTCGAAGCGATCATCGAGCGCGTCGGGCAGATCCCCGGGGTTGAAGCGGTCGGCGGTTCCTCCGGATTTCCGGTCGTCACCGCCCAGCGAGGGACGCGCTTTGCGGCTGAGGGACGGACGCTGACGGGCGAGCAGGACAGCGCGTACTTGATGGCGGCGACACCCGACTACTTCCGCGCGCTCGGTGCGCCGGCTCTGCAGGGCCGCGCCTTTACGAAAACAGATGTGGCGGCTGCTCCGCCCGTCGTCATCGTGAACCGTCAGTTCGCCAACACGATCTTTGCCGGCAGCGATCCGATCGGACGCCGGATCAAACTGGTCAACCCCGAGTACCCCGGGGACTGGCGGGAGATTGTCGGCGTCGTCGGCGACCTCTACTACCAGGGCGCCGCGGGCGAACCACAACCGGCGATTTACACGCCCTTCGCGCAGACGCCTTTCATGTGGTCGTACGTGATGGTCCGCACGACCGGCAATCCCTCTCTGGTCACTGCCTCGATCCGAGCAGCAGTTCCTGCCGTCGCGCCACGGAACAGCGCGACGAACTTGCGACCCATGCGTGACGTTCTGACCGATGCGGTGGCCGAGCCGCGTCTCACGATGCTGATCACGGGATCCTTCGGCCTGCTCGCGCTGGCGTTGGCTGCAGTCGGGATTTACGGCGTCATCTCATACACGGTCGCCCAGCGCACGCGTGAGATTGGCATCCGGCGCGCGCTCGGCGCCCGAGTGGGCGACGTGCTGCAGCTGGTCGTCGGCGAAGGTCTGCTACTCGGTGCCATCGGAGTGGCGCTCGGCCTGGCCGGCGCTGTCGTGCTGATGCAGTGGACGTCCAGTCTGCTCTTCGGCGTGACCGCGCGCGATCCGATCACGTACGCGAGCGTCGGCGGGATTCTGCTCTTCACCGCGGCACTCGCGAGCTGGATACCGGCGCGGCGCGCCATCCGCGTGGAGCCGGTAACGGCGTTGCGAGAAGACTAATTCCGCGAATAATACACACAGGTTGGCACCGTGGAGGCGGGCCTTTCCGCCTTCGCGCGAACGAATTCGGGCGCGCTTCGGCGAGACCTCGCCGGAGCCTTGGCGGAGGCAGGCAGGCCCGCCCTACATCTCCCCGACCACGGACCTCGTCTCGGTCGCCGTCATGACGCGCGCTTCGTGCTGCGAACAACCGCCAGCATCAGCATCGCCGTACCCCACGATGCGAGCGCCACGGCCTGCGGCCACAACAACTTCAGGCCAATGCCCTTGAGGAAGATGCCCCGGACGATGACGAGGAAATATCGCAGCGGAATCGCATACGTGACCACCTGAATCACTCGCGGCATGTTCTCGATCGGGAAAATGAAGCCCGAGAGGTAGATCATCGGCATCAGGAAGAAGAACGTGGCCGTCATCATCGCCTGCTGCTGCGTGTCGGAGACCGTCGAGATGAAGAGGCCCAGCGCGAGCGTGCAGAACACGTACACGATGCTCATGGCGAACAGCAGGAGCATGCTCCCCCGGAGCGGCACTTCGAACCAGTAAACGGCCACCGCCACCACCAGCAGAACGTCGACGAGCGCGATGACGCCGTACGGGAGCAGCTTGCCGACGATGAGCTCCCAGCGGCGGAGCGGCGTCACGTTCAATTGCTCGAGCGTTCCGAGCTCCTTCTCGCGCACGATGCCCATCGCTGCGAGGTTCGCGGTCACGACGAGCAGGATGAGAGCGAGCACGCCGGGGATCATGAAATGCCGGCTCTCGAGCTGCGGGTTGAACCAGACGCGAATCCGGGTGTCGATATTCGTCGTCGGGACCGCCGGCTGCCGTTGGATCAATTCCTGGGCGTAGTCACCGACGAGGCTCGTCGAGTAGCCCAGCGCTACAGTGGTCGAGTTCGAATCCGTTCCATCCGCCACGACCTGGATGGTCACCGCCTTCCCTGCGGCCAGATCCCGACCGTACCCCGAGGGAATCGACAACGCCAGCCACGCACTTCCGCGCTCGAGATACGGCTCGATCTGCGAGACCGTCGAGACGGCATCGATGATGGTGAAGTTCCGCGAGGCATCGAACCGCGCAATCAGCTCGCGGCTGGCTGAGGACCGATCGCCGTCTGCCACAACGACCGGCACGTCCTTCACATCCGTCGTTGCCGCATATCCGAGCATCGTCAACTGGAGGATGGGCGCGACGATCAGGACACCGAAGAGCCGCGGGTTCATCCGCAGCTCCAGGAACTCCTTCCAGACGAGGAACCGGAGGCGCTGCATTCAGGCACGCTCCCGCGCGAGCCGGGCCGACGCGAGCGACAGCATCGCCAGCGCGTAGGCGCCAAGTGCGGCCAGCGGCGCGATCAGGTGCGCGATTGACGATCCCTTGAGAACGATGCCTCGAAGAGCCGTGAGAAAGTAGCGCGCAGGGACAACGTACGTGATCAACTGGAGGGCCGTTGGCATGCTGGAGATGGGAAAAATGAACCCGGACAGCATGATCGTCGGCAGCAGTGAAATCAGGAGCGCCAGCTGAAACGCAATCTGCTGCGTCTCCGCGACAGTCGAGATCAGCAGTCCGGTACCGAGTGCTCCGACGAGAAACAGCGACAGCGCGACCACCAGCGACAGCCAGTTGCCGCGCATCGGAAGCCCGAAGAGCACCATCGACGCGAGGATGATGAGCGCCGCGGAAACGAGAGAAATCACGAAATACGGAATCGTCTTGCCAACGACGAAAGATAACGTGTCGAGCGGTGCCATGCGGACCTGCTCCATCGTGCCGAACTCCTTTTCACGCACGATTGAGAGTGCAGTCGAGGTCACCGCCGTGATCATTGCGATGTACGCGATGAGCCCTGGCACCAGAAAGAGTGTGCTCCGCAGCTCGGGGTTGTACCAGATGCGGGGTTCGACGGTGATCGGCGTCTGAACCTGGACGCTGCCTGGTGCCAGCTGCGGACCAACAGTGCGAAGGATGCTGCCGGCATAGCCCATCACCGTTGTGGCGGTGTTCGCGTTGTCGCCGCTGATGATCACCTGCACCGTGGCCTCATGACCGGCGCCGACGTCTCTGCCGAAGCCCTCGGGAATCACCAGAACGGCGCGCGCTGTATTGAGATCGAGCAACCGCTCGGCCTCCTCGGGATCGAAGACGACAGACGCAAGGTCGAAGTAGCCCGAGTTGACGAAGGCCGACACGATCGCCCGGCTCTCCGGAGTGCCGTCACGATCTTCCACGCCGAGCTGGACGTGGCGGATGTCGAAGTTCAGGGCATAGCCGTACAGGAGCAGGAAGAACGCCGGGACGAACACCAGGATCAGCAGCGTGCGCCGATCGCGGACGATCTGGCGCAGCTCCTTGCGGCCGACGGCAAGGGCCTTCTTCACGCCGCGGCGCCTCCGGCGCGGTCCACGACGTCGAGGAAGACATCCTCGAGCGAAGGCACGACAGGCTCTATCGACTCTACGACGACGCCGTCCCTGGACAAGCGCGCGCGCAACTCGTCGACGTTGACGTTGTCGTTCCGGAGCACGGCATGCACCGATGTGCCAAACAGGCTGGTCTTCTCGACCTCTGGAGTGCCGTCCAGGATGCGCATGGCTTCGACCGGATTGTCGGCGCGCAACTCCACTATCGGTCGTCCCTTGAAAATACCCTTCACTTCGGTCGTCGATCCGAGCGCCGCGAGCCGGCCGGCGTGGATGAGGGCCACTCTGTGGCACCGCTCGGCTTCGTCCAGGTAGTGCGTCGTCACCAGCACGGTGACGCCTTCGCCCGACAGCGTGTCGATGAGCCGCCAGAACTGGCGACGGGAAAGCGGGTCCACGCCGCCGGTGGGCTCGTCGAGAAAGAGAATCCTCGGCTCGTGGAGAATCGCGCAGCCAAGCGCCAGACGCTGGCGCCAGCCGCCGGCGAGATCGCGCGCGACTGTATGCTCCCGGCCGGTCAGGCCGGCCATCTCGATCACGAACCGGCGCCGCTCGCTCAGGCGGTTCGCATCCAGCCCGTAGATGCCGCCAAAGAATCGGATGTTCTGATCGACCGTGA
The DNA here is from genome assembly GCA_963730995.1 of uncultured Acidobacteriota bacterium. Lineage (GTDB taxonomy): Bacteria > Acidobacteriota > Vicinamibacteria > Vicinamibacterales > 2-12-FULL-66-21 > CAVSUB01. The sequence goes on from CAVSUB010000001.1 coordinate 321,490, forward strand.
GGAGCTCGTACAGCGAGAAGCGCTGTGACATGTATCCGATGCGCTGTTTCACGCCTTCCGGATCTCTCGACACATCAACGCCGTCCACCGTCGCCGTTCCGGATGTCGGCCGCAGCAGTCCGCACAGCATGCGGATCGTGGTGGACTTGCCAGCGCCGTTGCTGCCGAGAAAGCCAAAGATCTCGCCGCCGCGCACGTCGAACGACAGATCGTTGACGGCGACGAAGTCGCCGAAGCGGCGGGTCAAGTGCTGGACCGAAATGGCGGAGGGTGTGATCATCACTGTCCCACCGCTCTCGCAAGCCGTGCGTCGGCGAGTCGCGCATTCGCGAGCGCCCTTGTCTGATCGAGCTGCGCCTGCAGCAGGGCGGTCTGCGCATCGAGCACTTCCGTATTGGTCGCAACACCCACGCCGAAGCGTTCGCCGACGACACGGAATGCCTCCTGAGCCGAACGAACGCCGTCGGCGGCCGCGACGATGGCGGCGAGGCTTGAATCCACCTCGAGCCGGCGCTGGCGGACCTCGAAGGCGACCTGGCGATCGAAATCGAGCACGCGCGATTCGGCGGCGCGGGCCGTCGCGGCGGCCTCGGCCCGATCCGCCCGGCTGCGGCCGCCGTCCCAGATCGCCCAGGTCGCATTGACCGCGATGTCCCAGGAGTCCTCCCATAGCGAGGAGCGCGGGAAGATCCGCGTGTTCGGGCTTGCATAGTCGTACCCGCCGGCGATCGACACCTGAGGGAGGGACTCGGCCCTCGCAGCGGCGATGCGCTCTCGCGCGGCTCCGGCGCGATCTTCCAGCGCGCGGCGCTCTGGCCGTTGGCCCTGTGCCTGCGCCACGAGCGCATCCGCTGTGCCGATCGATGCAGGCGCTGGCGGCTCGAGGGTGGCTGCGGGATCGATGCGAGCCTGGGAGTCGGTGCCGAGCAGACGCTGAAGGTCTGCTTCGGATACGCCGCGCTGGTTGGATGTTTCGATGGCAAGCAGGCGTTCGCGCGACTGTTGAGCCTCGGCGGACAGAAGATCGTTGGGCGGGATGAGACCCTGCTCGAGACGCGAACGCAGATCGCGGACGTGGGCGTCGATGCTCTCGAGCGATCGCCTGACGACCCGATCGGATTCCGTCGCCGTCACGAGCGCCCAGAACGCTCTGGTGATCTCCAGCCGGAGATCGGCCCGCGCAGCGGCGAGGTCTTCTCCAGCGGCTTCCCGCTCGGCACGCGCGGCGCGCTCCATCGCGTCAACCCGGCCTGCGGTGTAGATGGGCCACTGGACGTCGAGACGGCTCCGATAGTTGTCGGGAATGTCGGGATAAATGACCTGAGGCGCGCCCGGCTGCGCGATCGAGAACGGTGTAACGTGGTTGGTGCGCGTGTAGCCTCCGTTCAAGGACAAGACAGGAAGACGGTCCGCCGCGCGTCGGTCCTCGCTTGCCGTGGCGGCCTCCGACCGCGCCTCGAGCTCCGCAATGCGTTGGCTGTTCGCCAATCCTCTGGCAATGGCGTCCTCCAGGGTGAGCGTCGCTGTTGTTTGCGCCCCCGCTCCGGCCGGATGCAGTCCGAGCACCAATCCGACCAGAATCGGGGTCAGGCCTTGCAGGGTGCCCCTTCTTGTTGGCATGGATGGACTCACTTCCGTGCGGCCTCCTTCGGCGTAATGAGATCGATGAAGACGTCCTCGAGCGAGGCGGCGACCGGCCGGACCGACGTCACCTGGATACCCCGCTGCTCGAGGCCGGACCGAATCGACGCCGCTCGTTCGGCGCCGCTGCCGGAAACTCGAACGTGGGCTCGCTCCCCGAAAGCCTGAACATCTTCGACGCCGGGCAGCGCGGCGAGCGCCTCGATCGGAGGACGCGAAGTATCCGTCACGACCTCCACCATCTGCCCGCCGAACCGCTGCCGGAGCGTCGTCGGGGCGTCGACGGCGAGCAGATGTCCGTCGTGCAGGAGCGCGACGCGCGCGCAGCGCTCGGCCTCGTCCAGATATGGCGTCGCCATCACGATCGTCAGACCGCTCGAGAGAAATTCGGAGAGGAGCTTCCAGAACTCACGGCGCGAGACAGGGTCGACGCCGGTCGTCGGCTCGTCGAGCATCAGGATCTTGGGCTCGTGGACGAGCGTGCACGCGAGCGCCAGCTTCTGCTTCATCCCGCCGGAGAGCCGGTCGGCACGGCGGGCACGGAATGGCGTCAGCTGCGTCATCTCCAGCAGCCGATCGCGGGCCGGCTGATAGCGGGCCATGCCATGAATCTCTGCGAAGAACGCGATGTTCTCGTCGATCGTCAGATCGCCGTAGAGACTGAAGCGCTGTGACAGGTAGCCGAGGACCGCGGTGATGGCCCGATGCTCGCGCGTCGGATCCTTCCCCAGCACTTCGATGCGGCCTCCGTCCAGCCCGATCAGCCCGCACGCCGATCTGATCGCGGTGGTCTTCCCCGCGCCGTCCGGCCCGATCACCCCGAACATCTCGCCTGCCTCAACGGCGAACGAGATCCGGTCGAGCGCGACCGTTGCGCCGTACTTCTTCGTGACGTCCTCGAACTGAATCGCAGCCATCGTCGAGAACTAGAACCTTCCTTCGACCGGCATCCCGGTCTTCAACACGCCATCGCGGTTGTCGGTCGTCACTTTGATCCGGTACACCAGCTTCGAGCGCTCTTCGGCCGTCTGGACGTTCCGCGGCGTGAACTCCGCACGCGGAGAAATGAACGTGATCGTGCCGTTCAGGCTCTGGCCGGCGTCGGTCAGGATGGCGAGCTGCTGCCCGAGTTTGAGTTGCGGAACCACCGGTTCGTCCACGTAGAGGTTGGCCCAGGCGTGAGCGAGATCGGTGATGACGACCAGGGCTGTCCGAGGAGAAACCGTCTCGCCGGCGTCGATCAGCTTCGACGTCACGATGCCTCCGACTGGCGATATGACCTCGGCGTCGGCGATGGTCTTCTGCAACGATGCAATCTGCGCGTCGACGGCTGCGACACGGGCGCGCGCCCCGGCAATTTCTTGAGGCCGCGACCCTGCGCGCAACCGCGCAACCGTTTCGCCCGCCGCTCGAGCGTGCTCACGGGCAGCGGTCACACGTGCCGCGGCCACATCCCGCCGGGTGAGGGCATCGTCCCGCTGCTTGCGCGAGCCGGAGTTCGAACGAAGCAGCGCCTCGAATCGCTGGAGATCGGCCTCGGCGGCTGCCAGCTCGGCGACGGCAGCCTTCACATCCGCATCTGTCGATTCCGCCTGCGCGAGGGCCTGTCGCACATCTTCGGCTCGTGAACCGGCCAGCAGCAGCCGCAGCTGCGCGTCGGCCTGGTCGCGCTCGGCCTCGAGCCGGCGCTCGGTGAGCTTCGCGTCGGCAGTGTCGAGGCGCGCGATGAGATCGCCTGCCGATACGTGGTCTCCCTCTGCGACGCGCATCTCGAGCACACGGCCGCCGACCTCCGGCGCGACACGGACCTCTGTCGCCTCGACGTAGCCGGTGGCGCGAAGCCGTTTGTCTTCTCCCCCGCGTCCGCATCCGGCCGCGCCCAGCGCGACCACCAGGGTTACGAAGCCCGTCGTCCTCCAGCGCTGCTGTCTCTTCGTCATCGCATTCGCTCAAATTCTTCCTTCGAGGACCGCAAGCGCCACCTGTCGGAGGTGGTCCACGAGGTGCGCGCGATCGAACATCGCTGCGCCCTTGATTCCGGCCTGTCGCAGACGCTCTCTGAACCGCACGCTCGCGAAATACATCAACATCGGGGCCACGATCCCCGTGTGGACGACCAGTGGGTTGACCCGACGAAACCTTCCTGCCCGCGCACCTTCGTCGATGATGGACTGGAGAGCCTGGAGCACGGCGGTGAGGTCGCGAACGATCGCCGCGTTGAGATGGGAACCGCCCTCGGCGACTTCGCGAAACCAGATTGGCGGAAAGTGCGGTCGGGCCTCTGCCTCGGCAGCGATGGCCTCGACGAAGAGGCCGATCTTCGCTTCCGGCGGGACGGCCGCGTCCGCCGCCGCCTGGGCTCCACGCCCGACGGCCTGAAACATGTCGTGCAGGATCTCGCGGTAGAGCGCCGCCTTGCTGCGGAAGTGGTAGTAAATCATCGCCTTGTTGAGGCGGGCGGCACTGGCGATCCGGTCGACGCTGGCGCCGGCGAAGCCATGGGCCGCGAACTCGGCGGCGGCCGCGGCGAAGAGGCGCGCACGAGACCCTTCCGCTCCCGCGAGCCTCGCGCGGCTTCGGCCCGGCAAGGTTCTTTTATTGACTAACTGTTTAGTTAGTACCGCCACACCCACACTTGTAGCGCGTTTCGGAGCACGGGTCAAATGGGAGGCGAGTCGTGCCGCTACAGCAGCTTCGCGAGCCTCGCGTAGCCGGCGCGGCTGACCGGCAGCCGGCGGCCGTCGCGCAGGATCGCGACCCGACTGTCCTTCGCGTACAGCTCGACGCGGGCAATCCGCTCGATGTTGAGGAGGTACGACCGATGGATGCGGACGAACCGCGCGGGATCGAGAAGGCCCTCGACCGCCGCAAGCGTCTGGTCCTTCAGATATTGCCGGCCGTCCGCGACGAAGCACACGTAGTCGTCTTGCGCCTCGACGTAGTCGATCCGGTCGACCGGGAGGACGTGGACCTGCGCGCCGTCCCGGATTAACACGCGCTCGAGCGGCCCCTTGGATCGCACGGTGTCCGTCAGGGCATCCATCTGTACATCCGGACCGCCCTGGGCCTTCGCGCGCAGACGCTCCCGCGCTCTCGACAACGCCTCGGCAAAACGCTCCTCGCCGAACGGCTTGAGGAGGTAGTCGACCGCGTGCACTTCGAACGCGCGCAGCGCGTATTGATCGTAGGCAGTCGTGAAGATGACCGCCACGTCCCGCCCGAGCAGCTCGAGCACCTCGAAGCCGCTCAACTTCGGCATCTGCACGTCTAAGAATAGAAGGTCGGGCGAGAGCTCGGTGACCGCCTTGACGGCCTCGAACCCGTTTCCGCATTCCGCGACGACCTCGACGCCCGGGTGCGCGCCCAGATACTCCCGTACGACAGCCCGGGCCAGCGGCTCGTCGTCAACGATGACTATACGGAGAGGGTCGGACATAGGGAGTCTTCGCTATCGGGATCCGGGATCAGGGATCCGGGATCCGTGGGGTTTCTTTGTTAGCAGCGACAGCCGCTTTCAGATCAACAGTGTCCGCATTTCTCACTGCCGTGGGGCCCCACCCCCACGGCTAATCCGCTGCTCGCTTGCGCTCGCAGGCTGCTCATTGGCGACAGCCTGCTGTCAGCACGACTCTGTCTCCTAGCTCCTAGCTCCTAGCTTCTACTTCCCCCGGCAGCGTCAGCTCCACGCGCCACACGCCATCCGCCTCCCCTGCCGCAAAGCGCGCCTCGTTGCCGTGGAGTGTCGTCAGACGCGCACGTACGTTGGCGAGGCCGACGCCGGCGCCGGCGCGGCGCGGCCGGTCAGGATCGCACGGATTCTCGACGACGACGTGCAGCCGGCCTCCGATTCGACCCGCGGTCACGGTGACCGTGCCGCCTGAGAGGACATGAGCAATCCCGTGCGTCACCGCATTCTCCACGAGCGGCAGCAGCAGAAGCGGCGGCACGAGGCTCTTATCGGCCTCGTCGGAGACGACGATCTCGTCACGCAGCCGATCTCCGTACCGAACACGCTCCACGGCCAGGAAGCGTGCGACGAGCCCGAGCTCGCGCGCGAGCGTGATGCGGCTCTCCCCACCGAGCGCGAGGCTTTCCCGAAGGAATTCCGCGAGCAGCACGCACATGCGTCGCGCCGATGCCGCATCCGACCCGGTGAGCGCGCTGATGGAGTGCAGGCTGTTGAAGAGGAAGTGTGGATCGATCTGCGCGCGCAGCATCCGCAACTCGGCTTCGCGCGCAAGGACCTGCACCTGCAGCGCCTGTCGCTCCGCGGCCCGCGTATGCTCGACAACCGCGATCAGGTAGCTGATCGCGAGCGCCAGCAGATACAGCAGCACGCCGAACGCCGCGAACAGTGCGTAGAGGCCGGTGGTGGCGCCGAACGCCGGAACGAAGCCCCTTCGCGCGAGCCAGTCCACCCACGTGCGAGCCGCGAGCAGCCACATGGCGCTCGAGATCGCCGAAGCTGTCACGGCAGTCGCGACGATACGGAGGGCGCCGGTCGCCGCGAGCGGCATCCCCCTCGACACGTACCACGCCGAGAGGCACACGAACGCGTAGAGAAACGCCAGCGGCAGCGCGACGAGACCGGCCTGTCTCCATCCGAGGCCGATCTGCGCGGCCAACAGCACGCCGAGCAGCACACCGACTGCCGCCCAGAGCCCAAGGTACAACGCCAGCCGTCCGCCCCGCGCGAGGATGGGATGCATGGATCGCTTGTGTTAGGTAGCTCTCAGCTATCAGCTCTCAGCTCTCAGCTCTCAGCTTTTTGGGGCGTGAGCTGAAAACCGAGGGCTGAGAGCTGGCAGCTTCATGGAATTCACACCCGGCTCAAGTGAATTCCGAGTCTAGTTCTTGACCTCGACCGATCCCATGACGACGAGGCCGCGAACGGTGAGGCGATGCTGCGACGAGCCAAGCGACGGCCGCGTCTTGTCCTCGACGCCGCCCAGGAGTGGTGTCACGTTGAACGCCACCGCCCAGTCTTCCGGCACGCGGATCTCGATGCCGCCCCAGACGGCGAACACGTCGATCACCGCGTCGCCGTTGATGGCCGCCTGACGCAAATCGATGTCGCAGCCGCCCATGATTGCCGTGAGGTCGCCGCCGCGGAACGTTCGTGAGTTGTTGCCGCGGTTGACGCCGCTCAGGATCGCCATCGCCGAGACGATCGCATGGTCGTCGCCGGGCGGCAGGCGCCGATGACCGGTCAGTCCGCGCCACACCAGATATCCCCCGACGAACACCAGCAGCATCGGCCACATGTCGCCAAAGCTGATACGGATGTCGACGAGCGATTCGAGGAGGAGCCAGAGGCCGATGAGGGTGATCAGGAGCCCGCCAAAGCCGCCGCCGTATCCTTCGCGCGAATCCCACAGCTTCACCAGACCGATCGCGATGAGGCCGGCGGGCCAGTACCGCAGATAGTCTGCCGCATGGGCTACACCCAGGTTGTCCAGCGTGAAAAGGAGTCCGGCGGCGATGATGAGGACGCCTATGAGCAGCTGGGACAGAGCCGGCGCGCGCCGTCGGTCCTGCCCCGGAGCTTCGATGTCGACCATGCGCCTATGGCTCCCGGCGGAGAGGTGGCCGGGTGCCCGTCTCGAGCGACCGCCAGACCAGCAGCACGCCCGAGCCGATGAGGAGCAACGGCCAGGACGTGCCGAACGTGAACCCGAAGATGTGTGAATCGCTGAGGAACGCCCATACGCCGAGGATGAGGAACCAGACACCCGACCGCCTGCAGCCAGCACGGCGTTGCGGTGCGTCGGGCAGACTCGCCAGCCGGCCAATGCCCATGATCACCAGGATCAGCGGCCACCAGGAGCGCACGAGCCGCACGTCCGTGTCGAGATACCTGTCCGCCAGCAGAACCATCCCCATGCCCAGGATGATCAGCCCGACAACGATTTGCCCCCTGTTCTGTCCACGCCGGCCGGGGCCACCGCTGATGTCCATGCATCGACGATACGACGCCCGGCACGGTCCATTTCGTCCTTTCCGGCGAAATACGCCAGGTGGGCGGTAAACGGCGGCCTTTCACGTCGCAGGCCCGAGCGTTGCTTCGGAATTCGGAAGAGGGAATAAACCGGGAGAAAAAGGGTCAGGGAGGGGGAAGTCGAGCTGTCGGGGCTACTTGTCGGGCAGGCCCGCTTCCCGGCGCGCCTTGCGAAGCGCGTCCAGCGCGTCCTGCACCTCTTTCTGCGCCGCTTCCTTCGCGCGCTCGTTCTTCGCGTCCTTGAACTTGTCGAGCGCCTTTTGAAGCGCCCACTGCAGCCCGATCGACGTGGCGGCCACCACCATTCCCTGTGCGTTCGAGAACGCCGCGTAACCCTGGACGTCTTTCGGAGTGACGAGATCCAGGAACTCCTGATGTGTCATTCCGCCGTACGGCGCCGGACCCCGCCAGAACTCGGGACCAAGAATGTCTTCAATGGTTGGCTTCGCACCAAAGATCTCGACGCGATATATCTGCCGGTTCTCGGTGAGCTTGATACCCTGGGGCTTCGTAACCCCTTTCTGGATGCGCTCGAGAGACACACCGATCGAGTCAGGATCCACTGTGGGGGTTGGCGCCTGTGCCTGCTGCGTCGTGGCCTCATCGGGAGCGGCCGCTGGCGAGGCCGCCGGGCTCTGCGGGGTCCCGAGGGTCAATACGAGGACTACGGCAACGGACGGTAACATCATCGATTCGGCCCACTACCTAGGACGAGCGCTCGCCGATAATGGCTTCAAGAAAGATGCCTCGTGTCCGTCACTGGGACTCGGCTGTCCAGGCCTGAACAGGTCCTGACACGTGGCCATCAGAATCCTCCATACATTATGACGGATTCTGCGACCCAGGGAACGGCATGCGGCTCGCTGGGTGTGCTTCTGCCAATTCGAACGAAACAGGAGGATTTTGGATGCACGGGCTTCTGCAGGACCTGAAGTATGCGCTCCGAATGGTCGCCAGAGCTCCCGGGTTCACGGCTGTGGTGGCCGTGACCCTCGCGCTCGGGATCGGCGCCAACACGGCCATCTTCAGCGTGGTGTATTCCCTGCTGCTCCGGCCCCTGCCATACCGGGATCCTGACAGAATCGCGATGGTCTGGCAGGACATGACGGCCCGCGGCGGCCCCGCGCGCGAATTCACCACCCCCGGGAACTTCGTGGATCTGGCCGGCGAGCACGGAACGTTCGAAAGTGTGGCCGCCGTCAGAGGCTGGCAGCCGACGATCACGGGACTTGGCGATCCAGAACCGCTCGTCGGGGAGCAGGTCTCCTTCGAGTACTTCACCGTTCTGGGCATCGCGCCCGCACGCGGGCGCGATTTCACGCTCGAGGACGACGGTCCTGGTTCGGCGCGGATTGCGATCATCTCGCACGGACTCTGGATACGACGCTTCGGCGCTGACCCGGGAGTTCTCGGACGTCAGGTGACGCTCGGCGGCGAGCCCCACGAGATTGTCGGTGTCATGCCGGACTCCTTCAGGCCGGCGGTCGTCCCGAATGCGGAGATCTGGCGGCCCGGACGGCTGAACCGCGCGGCGCCATCGCGCGGCATGGTCATCCTGCGCACGATCGCGCGACTCGGGCCCGGCCTCGACCTCGAACGCGCGCGCGTCGCTGCGCGCGCGATCGCGGGCCGGCAGCAGCTGGCACATCCAGATGCCGATCAGGGCGTGACGTTCGCAGTAGTACCGCTCCACGAGCAGATCGTCGGCGACATCCGCCCGTCGCTGCTGGTGCTGCTGGCCGCGGTCGGCTTCGTGCTCCTCATCGCCTGCGCCAACGTCGCGAACCTGCTGCTTGCGCGCGGGTCCAGCCGCCGGCGGGAGATCGCCGTTCGACTGGCCCTCGGCGCACGCCGCACGCGAGTGGTTCGACAGCTGCTCACCGAGAGTCTGCTGCTTGCGGTGTGCGGCGGCGTACTCGGGCTCCTCGTCGGAACCTGGAGCCTCGACGCGCTCTCGGCCATGCTGCCGTCCAATCTGCCCGCGATCCGATGGGCCCAGATCGATCGTCACGTTCTGGCGTTCGCCGCCGCGGTCACCCTCGGAACCGGCGTCCTGTTCGGCCTGATGCCGTCCCTTCAGGCGTCTCGCCATCCGCTTGGGCAAGGACTCAAGGACGGCGCGCGGAGTTCCGGAGAGCGGCACGCCCAGCGGGCAAGGCGCACGCTCGTCGTCGCACAGATCGCGATCGCGCTCGTGGTGATGGTAGGGAGCGGCCTGCTGCTTCGAACGTTCCTGCGGCTTCAATCGGCGAAGCTTGGCTTCGAACCGGCGGACGTGCTGATCGGATCGGTGATCACGCCGCAGGCGAGATATCCGAACGGCGAAGCCCTCATCGCTTTGTACGATCGCCTGCTCGAGCGCGTCGCCGGTACTCCCCGGCGTCCGCGCGGCGGCACTCACGTCCATCGTCCCTCTCGGCGGCGACAACGACATGGACGTCGCCATCGAAGGCCAGCCCCCGCCCCCGCCAGGCCGGGAGACCACGACGTGGTATCGGCTGGTCAGTGCGGACTACTTGAAGGTGATGGGGATCGCGCTGCGGCGGGGCCGCGGCTTCGTCCCACACGAGCCGACGTTGTCGGTCATCGTCAACGAAACGGCGGCGCGCCGGTTCTGGCCCGGCCAGGATCCGGTCGGTAGACGCGTCCGCTTCGGCAGCGAGACTCGTCCGTCGTTCACGGTCGTCGGCGTCGCCGGGGACGTCAGCATGCGTGGTGCGCGCGGCGAAGCTCGCGCCGAGATGTACCTGCCCTACTGGCAATTCCCGGAGCCGGGCACCAATATCGTGCTCAGGTCCAGCACAGGCCCGGACTCCGTGGAATCGCTCACGTCGAGCCTCCGTGCCGCCGTCAAATCGATTGACCCCGACATGCCGGTGTCGAACATCGCACCCATGAAGCGCATCGTCGAGAACTCGATCGCACAACCCCGATTGCTGGCGGTGCTGGTGTCCGTGTTCGCCGCGCTCGCGATGACGCTGGCGGCGATCGGCATCTACGGGACGATGTCCTACTCCGTTGCGCAGCGAACCGCGGAGATCGGAGTGCGGATGGCACTCGGAGCGACCCCTCAGGACGTGTTCGGACTCGTGGCGCGGGATGGACTGTTGCTCGCCGGGGCCGGCATCGCCATCGGCGCGACCGCCGCGGTCCTCATGGGACGAAGTCTGGCGACGCTCCTTTACGCGGTCACGCCTGGCGACCCTTTGACGTTCGCCGCGACCGTCGCGGTGTCGCTGGCCGCAGCGCTGGCGGCCACCGTCCTCCCGGCGCGTCGTGCGACGCGAGTGGATCCGCTGGTGGCGTTACGGAGTGAGTAGTCGCGATCGGCGTTCGGCGTTCGGCGTTCGGCGTTCGGCGTTCGGCGTTCGGCGTTCGGCGTTCGAGCGTTCGGCGTTCGACGTTCGACGTTCGACGTTCGGCGTTCGGCGTTCGGCGTTCGACGTTCGGCGTTCGGCGTTCGGCGTTCGGCGTTCGGCGTTCGGCGTTCGACGTTCAGCGCTCGGCGCTCGGCGCTCGCCGTTCGGACTGCTCCCGTGCGCCGTATAATCGATTGAACCATTGGCCGTGGCCGGTTCGTCTAACCTGAGGTCCACCATGTCGTTTTTCTCACGTCAGCCCGCTCCGCAGACCGACAGCATCCCGGCCGAGACGGCCCTCGCGCCGAACGCCCTCATCGGATTGCGGAATCTCGAAAAATCCTACGCGCACGGGACGAGCCGGACCTACGTTCTCCGGCGCATCAACGTCGACGTCAAGGAGGGCGAGTTCATCTCGATCATGGGGCCCTCGGGCGCCGGCAAGTCGACGCTGCTCCACATCATCGGGATGCACGACAGCGCGTGGACGGGCGACTACTACTTCCTCGACCAGCCGGTCCACAAGCTGGCGGCCAAGGATCGCGCGAAGCTCCACAAGCAGTACATCGGCTTCGTCTTCCAGAGCTACCACCTCCTGGATCACCTGACGGTATACGAGAACCTCGACATCCCCCTTTCCTATCGCGACATCAAGAAGTCCGAACGGGAAAGCATGGTCTGCGACATCCTCGACAAGTTCGCGATCGTCGGGAAGAAGGACTTGTATCCGAATCAGCTGTCAGGCGGTCAGCAGCAGCTGGTGGCTGTCGCGCGCGCCGTCATCTCGAACCCGAAAGTGATTCTGGCCGACGAGCCAACAGGCAACCTGCACACGAGTCAGGGCCGGGAGATCATGGAGCTCTTCCGAAAGCTGAACGAGACGGGGACGACGATCATTCAGGTGACCCACTCGGAGGCGAACGCGGCATACGGAAGCCGGATCATTCAGCTGCGTGACGGTTGGGTCGTGGACGCGTAGTTTCGGAATTCACCTGATCGAGTGTGAATTCCATGAAGCTATCAGCTCTCAGCTGTCAGCTACGTCCCGGAGGAGGATCTGGCTGGAAGCTGAAAGCCGAGAGCTGACAGCTACTTCAGTGGGATCCGGAATCGAGAAGTCTGACGCCAAAGAAAAAGGGGGGAGGGTGCAGAACCCTTCCCCCGACTTCATCGTTCCTGCATCTTGAACAGTCGCCCTACCAGCGCGGCTCCTTGCGACGACCTCCTGAGAAGTCACCATCGTCGTAGCTGCGGCCACCGCCTCCACCGCCGTAACCACCACGTCCTCGGCCGCCGCCAGCGCCACCAAACCCGCCCTCAGGCTTGGGACGCGCTTCGTTGACGACAAGGGCCCGGCCCTCCATCTGATGCTCGTGGAACTCGCTGATGGCCTTTTGAGCATCTTCGTCAGAGGCCATTTCGACGAAGGCAAACCCGCGCGCCCGTCCTGTGGCCATGTCCCGCATTACCCGCACGTTGTCGACCTTGCCGGCGCGACCGAACAGCTCGGTGAGCTGATCCTCCGTCGCCGAGTACGGAAGATTGCCGACGTAGAGTCTCCTGCCCATGCTGTCACTTACTCCTGCCAAGAAGGCGCGCAATTGTGCCAGGGCGGCCCGCCCACGCGCACGATGCGGGGCCGTCGTCGGAAAGCGCTCGCGGATTGCTATGCGGAAAGGTCAACGGCCTGCGCAGGGCAAGGGGCGGGGCTCCCACTTCGGCCGGAGTATAGCAGAATGCATGCCGTCGCCCGGAGGCTGACGGCCTGCCTCGCCGAAGCGGCGCAGCCGCGAAGGCGGGGCCTTTACGGCGCGCGAACGGCCAGCTAGAGTGCAAGTGATGGGTCGCGTACGAGCAATTCTGTCCCTGACACTACTCTTCGGTGTCATCGCGTGCTCTCGCAAGCCGTCCTACGAAGTTGTCGGCCAGATAGTTGCCATCGATCCCGCGCGTCAGGAGATCACGGTCAAACACGGCGACATCAAAGGCTTCATGCCGGGCATGACGATGGCGTTCAAGGTGAAGGACGCGGGCGCGTTGACGGGAAAGGAGCCGGGGGACCTGGTTCGAGCCACGCTCGTCGTCGAGGACACGTTCGGGTATCTGACGAGGGTCGACGTTACGGGTCGTGCGCCGCTGACCGAACCGCCCCCATCCCGGTCGGCGATCGACGTCCTGCCTCCGGGCCAGCAAGTGCCTGACGTACGCCTCGTCGATCAGGATGGAACGGAGCGGCACCTGTCCGAATGGCGCGGACGCGTGTTGGCCGTCACGTTCATATACACGCGCTGTCCGCTGCCGGACTTCTGCCCTTTGATGGATCGGCAGTTCCTGGCCGCCCAGCGCGAAGCGTCGGCGGACCCGCAATTGCGGGACCGATTGCACCTGCTCTCGATCACGCTGGACCCGTCGTTCGATACGCCCCCGGTGCTTCTGGCGCACGCGCGGCAGCTCGGCGCTGACCCGAAGGCATGGACTTTTGCCACCGGCACCGCTGAGGATCTGGATCGGTTCGGGTCACGGTTCGGCGTCTCGGTGATGCGCAACGATCCGTCAGGGGCGGAGGTCATTCACAACCTGAGAACGGCGGTTCTCGACCGCGACGGCCGCCTCACCACGATTTTCGGCGGAAACGACTGGAGCGCTGCCGACCTCCTGAAGGAGTTGCGGCGTGCCGTCGGGAACGAGTGAGGCCCCGGACCGGTCCGCGTTCACCCCGGCCGAGCGGCGGGCGATCGATCGCTGCCGAACGCCCCTGGCGGTTCAACGTTTCCTCAACGCCCTGCCCTACAACCATGAGCCTCCGGCGCAAGGCGAGACGCTTCGCAGCTTCCGCGGCGTGATCCGGCACGGCGCCGCGCACTGCCTCGAGGCGGCACTCGCCGCCGCCGTCATCATGGAGCAGCACGGCCGGCCGCCGCTGGTTCTGAGCTTCGAGTCCATCGACGGGCTGGACCACGTGATCTACGTGTATCAGTCGCGCGGGCACTGGGGATCGGTCGCGCGGTCCAGAGATCCCGGTCTGCACGGACGACGAGCCGTCTTCGGTTCGCCGCGCGCGCTCGCCCTGAGTTACGTCGACCCTTACGTCGATCTCTCGGGACGCGTGACCGCTTACGCCGTCGTAGACCTGCGAGTCATGGGCACGTACGACTGGAGGCTGTCGAGTCGGAACGTCTGGAAGGTCGAGCGGATGCTCCTCGACTACCCGCACCGCCCCATCCGGAGCTCCAACGCGCGCTTCCGTCGTCTTCGCGCGCGCTACAGGGCGTTCAAGAAGGCGTTCCCGGATCTCAAGCCCGTGTACTACGAGCGTCGCGAACGGTGGACCGCATTGCCGCCGGAGTGGAAAGACGTGGAGCGGGAGGTGCGCAGAACGGCGACGACTTCTTCAAAACCGCTAAAACCTTTACAAGAGGACGGGAGGAAGGAGGATCTCTCTTGGTTTCAAAACAAAAGGATCCTCCCTCCTCCCATCCTCTTGTAAGGGTTTTTGCCAGTGAAGCTGTCCGAAGAAAAAGCCCCTCCTAGTCGAAATCGAAATCCCTCATTGGCTTGGAGACCGGCTCCTCCCTCGCCTGCTTCAGCGCCTCCTCGAAGCGCTTCGAGAGGGCATCGCCGCGGGTGCGTTCGGCGGCGACAGACTTCTGGAAGATCGATTCGCGACGCGCGGCTTCCTCTGCGAGGATCCCCTGTGCGTTCGACAACTCGGGTCGATCGGCGCGCGGGACCTCTTCGTGCCGCACGACGCGTCGCAGGTTTACGTCGATCACCAACGTCGAGTGGCAGCAGGGGCAGATCGCTTCGAACTCGGAGTCGAGCTTCATGATGGGACCTCGTAAATAGCTTCCAGCTTCCAGCTTCCGGCTACCAGCTTAATGCGTGCCGCTCGAAACCGTTCGACCGAGATCGCGAGCTTTCCGGATCTGATCCCCGACGCCGGAGCGGCGCCTCCTACTTCGATCGGGCGCCGTCCCACGACAGGGACACCGGCTTGCCGTCTCCGTCCGTTGCCGCCAGCTCGATCTTCGCGACGCTCTGCGTTCCTCGATCGAAGTGCTGACCGAACGCCGTCTGGAACTGATTGAGCGGCGCGAGGAGCCGTCCGCCAGGCGCCAGCGAGGCGGCCCCTGCGCGGAAATGATCGTTCACGGTGACCACCACCTTCACCCATTCCTGCTTCGTCTGATTCTGGACGATCACGGTGCCTTCGCTGAGTGCGATTGGCGGCCGCGCCGGCGAGCACGCGCTCGAATGGAAGTACGCCAGCAGCAGGCCAGCCCACACGAACCACGTCCGTCGCCGGGTGCTGCCCATCCGGATATGATAGCCCCATGTGGTCGAGGCGCCGCGGCGAGGCGCAAACAACTAGTGGACCGTATCAATCATGTCTCGAGGAGCAACCTCGTTCTCCAGGCGCGTTTCCCGCCGCGACAACGGAGCGGCCACTATGGTTTTCAACAATACAGTCCAGTAGTGCCTCCCTCCTCGATCGTCTCAAGTCAGGCGCTCGTCTGAAGGCCAGCGCGCCCGTCGTCTCCAGGCGAGCGTCGTGACCGAAATCAAGCACACGAAGCCAACGGTCGACCTCCGGATCGCGACGTACAACATTCACCGCTGCCGGGGAATGGACCGCCGGGTGATGCCAGCCCGCATCATCGAGGTGCTGCGCGAAGTGGACGCGGATGTCATCGCGCTGCAGGAGGTCATCGGCGCGGGCCCGGCAGGCGCGGGTCAGGCCGAAGAGATCGGCGCGGGGCTCGGCATGGGCTGGGTGATGACGTCAGTGCGTCGCCTGCGAAACCATCTCTTCGGCAACGTGGTCCTGAGCCGCTGCTGCGTGACTCACCACAGCCAATACGACCTCTCGTGGCGCACGTGCGAGCCCCGCGCGTGCCAACGCGTGGATCTCGAGATCAACCCCGGCCGCACGCTGCACGTGTACAACGTGCACCTCGGAACGGCCGTCCTGGAGCGCCGCTATCAGGCGCCGCGGCTGGCATCGTACGTCCACGACCGCCGCGTCACGGGGCCAAAAATCATCCTCGGCGACTTCAACGAGTGGATGCGCGGCCTCGCTACACGGACACTCAACTCGCTCTTCGAGAGCATCGACATCCGCGCCCACCTCCGCCGGCGTCGCACCTACCCCGGCATCTTCCCCGTTCTGCACCTCGATCACATCTACTACGAAGGCCAGGTGGAGGTGCGCAGCCTGCGCATGCCGCGCACTCGCCTCGCCTTGATGGCGTCGGATCATCTGCCGCTGGTGGCGGACCTGCGAATCGGGTTCTAGAGGGGCTGACGCTGACGTCATTTTCTTGATGCGCGTGGGGCCCCACCCCCACGCGCGCCTGTACTCGGCGCTCGCTTCGCTCGCGCCTGGTTAGTTGCGACAGCCCGCTTTCAGCGCCGATCGTCGGAACGATCGACGTCGACCGACTCAGCTTCTTAGCCGAGTCCCGAATCCCGAGTCCCGAATCCCGAGTCCCCGGAGCGCCGAGCCGCCGACCGCCGACCGCCGACCGCCGACTGAGTTGACCTCATCCTTGACACCAGCGATGTCAAAGTGATATCACTTTGACATCAGATGCGAGGAGGTCGCACACCTATGATTCGCGAACGTGAACTGGGCGCGCTCCCGGGCCTGCCCATGGCGCTCCTGTTCTTCGTCGTGCTTTGCGGACTCGTGTACGCGCTCATCATGAGCGCGGCGGAGGGCTCGGTCGTCCGGATCGTCGCGCTGAGCATCGCGATCCTGCTGGACGTGCTGCTCTTCATGGGTCTCTTCGTGGTCAATCCCAACGAAGGACGTGTGCTGCAGCTGTTCGGCGACTACGTGGGCACGGTGAAGAGGCCGGGGCTGCGATGGGCGAACCCCCTCTACACCAAGCGGCGCATCTCGCAGCGCGTCCGGAATTTCGAGAGCGCCCGGTTGAAGGTGAACGACCGCGACGGCAATCCAATCGAGATTGCAGCTGTCGCGGTGTGGAGGGTCGTCGATACGGCGGAAGCGGTCTTCCACGTGGACGACTACCAGAACTTCGTGAAGGTGCAGACGGAGGCGGCCGTTCGGAACCTTGCCACGAGCTATACCTACGACGCTCATCTCGAAGGCGACATGTCGCTGCGCGGCAACACGGCCGAAGTCGCGGAGCACATGAAGAAAGAGATTCAGGAACGGCTCGCGACGGCCGGCGTGGAGGTCATCGAGGCGCGCATCAGCCATCTGGCGTACGCGCCGGAGATCGCCCAGGCGATGCTGCAGCGCCAGCAGGCCGGCGCGATCATCGCCGCGCGTCAGCGCATCGTCGAGGGCGCGGTGGGGATGGTCGAGATGGCGCTGGACCTGCTATCGAAGCGTGAGATTCTCGAGTTCGACAACGAACGGAAGGCCGCGATGGTCAGCAACCTGCTCGTGGTGCTCTGCGGCGAGCGCGCGACGCAGCCGGTCATCAACACGGGAACGATCTATCAATAGGCGTCGTGGCGGATCGCAAACCATTCCTGCTTCGAATCGACAAGGATGTGCTCGACGCCGTTCAGCGCTGGGCAGACGATGACCTGCGCAGCCTGAACGGCCAGATCGAATTCCTGCTCAGAAAGGCGCTGGGAGAAGCCGGCAGGTCGAAGGAGAGGCGAACGCCTCCTGCCGGGAAGCGCTAGGACTCTTCGTACTCTTCTTCGTTCGGAGGAAGCGGCCGCGTCGAAGGACGCAGCGCCTCGCGATAGTCGAAGAGCGGCAGATCGCGAACGTGCAACGTGAGCGGGCACCCGGGCCCCTTCTCGTCGACCACGACCGTAACCGGGCTGCCCTCGACGCCCTCTCGGAAGCCGATGCGGCAACCGCAGGCCAGGCGCGCGTGCGTGAAACCCTTCAACATCGTTCCGCGATCATACTACAGGAGGGCCTTGAGCGACCGCTCCACGTCTTCCTTCGACGCCGGCCCCAGCTGCTTGGCGCACATGGCCCCGTCCCGGCTGATGAGGAACGTCGTGGGCAGTGCCCAGAGGTCGTCGAACGCCGACTCGAGCTTCTCGCTCGAATAGAGAATCGGATACTCCATCTTGTTCTCTGTCAGAAACGCCTGGAGCTGATCCTTCGTCGGCGTGTCCTGCGAAAGCACACCAAGGATCACGAACCCGCGATCCTTGTATTGCGAGTACAGCTCGACGAATTCAGGGATCTCGACTTTGCACGGGCCGCACCATGTCGCCCAGAAGTTGAGGAGGACCACCTTCCCCTTGTAGTCCGTCAGGTGGACGTCGACGCCGTTCTTGTCCTTCAGCACGAAATCGAGCTTGGCCCGGCTGCTCGGCTTGCACGCCGGCGAGGCCTTCGACGAAAGCGACGGCGGCTCCGCAGAGGCGGTCTCCTCCGCCACTGCCGGCGGCGGCGCGCTCCGTTTGACGAACAAGGGAACAGCCAGGAGCCCGATGCCCACGGCGGCGGTCAAGACGAGAATCCAACGCTTGTTCATATTTTCGTTACCTGCACGTGGGGCCTCACCCCCACGCGCTTCTGCTCCTGATTTCGCGCGTTCATCTGGCAGACGCGCGCAGATAGTGCGCGATGTGTTCCAAATCGTTCGGCGGTGCACGCCCCACGACCGCGTATGTGCGCCCGGCGTCGGACCAGATCACCGCTTTCTGCCCCAGGCGCGAGACGAGCCGCTCGTCATGCGGATCGAACCCCCCCGCGCTGTTCAGCACGTAGACCGACAACGGCTGCCCTCGCCACCGGTACATGATGTGCGCCGACGCGCCATGCGTCGACATGCACCGCCGCACGTCGAGGAGCTCGAGCTGCTCGACGGGCGCGCTCGTTGGCACGCTGATCAGCCACCCGTACGTCTTCTTCCAGAGGCTGCTCGCGACGATGGGATCGACCTCGGCGTGTGCCGGCGCGAACTGGAAGCACTTGACGTGATCGAGCGCGAGCTGCGTCGCCAGCGCCTCGACGCTGCCATTCAGCGTCGTGAAGAACACCGCGGCGATCGCGAGGACGACGGTAGCAGCAAACGAAAGCGGGAGCCACCGGTGAGAGACGACCCATCGGGTGGGTGCGAACGTGCGGCGCGAGGCCGGCCCGCATACGCAGGCCGCGCAGCGCTTGTGGAGGTGCGGAGGCGCCTGCCTCACGAGCTCATGCCGCCGCGCGTGGAGCAGTTCCCGCGCCGCCCCTTCCCCCGCGACCCGGCGCCGGCAGCCCGGGCACGCCGCCAGGTGCGCCTGAAGCCGCCCCAGATCCCCGGGTGCGACTTCGTTGTCGACGTAGGCGGCGAGCAGCGGCTCGACCTCGCTGCACTCGGACATGCCTGGCACCATGCTCATTTCGTCATCTAAAAGCAGACCGGGGGGCTTCGCCCCGCCGGACCCCCAATCCCCAGGGCTTGCCTGACGGCCCGCCCCGCGCCACCGACTACCGCGTCGTCGCCCGCGCTTCTGCCAGCCGGTCGTAGAGCAGCCGGCGTCCACGAGAAATCCGTGACATCACCGTGCCGATCGGCACCTCGAGCATCCTCGCGATGTCGGCGTACGAAAACTCCTCGACGTCTCGCAGCCAGACCGCCTGGCGGAAATTATCGGGGAGGTCGTCGAGCGCGGCCTGCAAATCCGCATCGAGGGTCGCCCGGGTCAGCAACTGCTCCGGCGACTGGTCCTCGCCAGCTCGGTCGACCGCCTGTTCCACGGTTTCGCTGTTCACGTCCACCGGATTGCGCACGTCGTGCCGCCGCATGTTCCGGAACGTATTGTGGAGGATCGTGAAGAGCCACGCTTTGAGGTTCGTGCCGCGCTCGAATTGCGCGGACGCACGAAAGGCCTTCAAATATGTCTCCTGCACGAGATCCTCTGCATCCTGCGGACGCCGCGTCAACCGGAGCGCGGTGCCGTACAGGCTGTCCACGTAGGCGAGCGCTTCGGCGGCAAAAACGTCTTCGTTGATCGGCTCGCCTCCGTCTCGCCTAGGTGCCGGCTCGCCTCCACCTCGCCTAGGTGCCGACTCGGCTCCGTCTCGCCTAGCTGCCGACTCGCCTCCGGCTCTCCCTGGTAATGACTCGGGGTCGGCGCGTCTCGGTTCCGCCTCCCCAGCTCCCCTTCCACGCCACGCCGATACACCGGCCGCAGTATTCCCCGACCCCACCGGTGAGGGGGCATCGGTCGCGGCAGAGAACGGGCGTCGTCGAAAGACCATCAGGGTAGCTGTCAGAACGCCCGCCTCTGGGGGAAACACCGGGAGGCAGCGTCTTTATTCCTCGAAATTGTACTCTTCCGCGCCTCGACGGCGCGTACCGGCCGATGCCCAACCCGCGATCGAGCACGTCCGGACGCGGAAGATGGGTCAGACCCAGGTCTGACCCCATCGGGTGTGCAGTGCCCGAAAAGGGTGACGGCGCCGTTCGCGCGTGAGGACAGCCGCAGGGCGGACCCGAGCAGATTTGCCAACGTTTCCGGCGGACGAGTGAGGTACCGGGCTTGCTGCGCCGCATGGAAGCGGTCGTCCGCCGGAGCGAGGGTTCGGTCGGACGCGCGTGTCGCAGGGATCAGGACGCTGCTTCACGCCCCGGAGCTGGGACCGGAGCATTGCGACAACCGTCTTAGCTACAGTAACATCGGCGACTGAAAGGCCGACGTCCCAACGTCGCCGCGTTCGCGCAGCCGCGCCCCAGGCTGCCGCTTCCGAGGTGAACTATGCGCAATGCGCGCACCCCGCGTGGAACGCCCGCGCTCCTTTTTGGATCGCGCGGACTGGTGCCGGTGTTGGCGACGGTGGCTCTCGCCGTCCTCTTCGTCACAGGCTCAGTCGCCGATGCATTCGCGCAGACCGGCTACGTGCCGTACTACGGCAAGAACCGAATCCGGTACGACAACTTCAAGTGGACCATCTACACGACCGATCACTTCGAGATCTACTACTACCCGGAGATTGAGCAGCATCTCGAGCGCGTCACGAGCTACGCCGAGAGCGCCTACCAGCAAGTCAGCTCCGATCTGAAGCACGACCTGGCCTTCAAAGTTCCCCTCGTTCTTTATAAGACCCAGGCGGAATTCCAGCAGCAGAACATCGAGCCGGGCGAGGTGCCCGAAGGCGTCCTCGCCTTCGCCGAGCCGTACCGCGATCGCATGGTGCTGCCGATCGACGAACCTTCGGACGCTCTGTATCGCCTGATCACTCACGAGCTCACGCACATCTTCGAGTTCGACATCATTCCGCGTTCGCTGCTCCGCCGAGGCCTTCCGCTCTGGGTCGACGAAGGTCTGTCGGATTTCGAGACCGGCTACTGGAACCCGTTCGACATCATGACGGTCCGCGACGCCGCCATCGCCGACATCGTTCCGAAGATGAGCGATTTCGAGGGCGTCCAGTTCGCGGACGGCCGGCTCCCCTACAACCTCGGTCACGCGGCGTTCGAGTTCATCGAATCGAAGTGGGGCAAGGAAGGTCTCCGCCAGTTCCTCTTCGCGCTTCGCAAGAACGTGATCGGCGGGGGCGACAGCGCTTACGAGGAAGCCTTCAGGCTGAAGCCCGAGGAGTTCGACGAGCAGTTCGACAAGTACCTGAAGGATCGCTTCAAGCCGTTCCGCGACAAGGAACGCCCGGCCGACTACGGCAAGGACCTCGCGCCCAAGCGCGACAAGACGCCCTACGTCGCGGTCGTCTCGATCGAACCCTCTCCATCCGGCGACCTCATGGCGGTCGCAGCCGGCAACCGCAAGGATCAGGAGCTCGACATCGTCCTGCTCTCGACGAAGGACGGCAAGGTCATTCGCAACCTGACAGGCGGCTTCAACCAGAATCACGGTTACGAGTACATCGCGACGCCAGGCGGCTTCCGCAACAACGCCGTGCCGTGGATGTCCTGGGCCCCGGCGGGCGACCGCATCGCCTACTTCGCGCGCACCGAGAAACAGAAAACGCTGATCCTCCAGAACGTCGTCACGACGAAGATCGAGCGCAGGATAGAGCTGAAGACCGTCGACATGCCGGAATCTCCGGACATCAGCCCGGACGGAAAGGAGGTCGCGTTCGCCGCTCTCCAGAATGCGACGGGCGACATCTTCATCGCGAACCTCGAGTCGGGTCTGATCCGCAACCTGACGAACGACGCATTCGGCGACTATGCCCCGACGTACGCTCCCGACGGCAAATCGCTGATCTATCTGTCGCGCGTCAGCGGAAACGACAAGTTGTTCCGGTGGGACTTCGCTACGAACAAAAAGACTCAGATCACGTTCGGCACTCATGACGACGGCGGCGCGCAGTTCATGGACGACGACACGATCGTCTTCCCGTCGACCGCCACGGATCCCAACCAGCCGCTCGACGCCGAGGTCGCGCGGAACGGGAACATCTACAACGTCTGGACGCTCAACCTGAAGTCGGGCGAGCTCCGGCAGTTCACGGATACCCTGGGGGGCAACGTCTCGCCTGTCGTCCTCCGCGACTCGAAGCCCGCGAAACTCGCGTTCGTGACGTACTACAAAGGCGAGTACGGCATCCACACGCTGGCTCGGGACGAGCCGCTGCACACCGTGGCAACGGCGGACTTCGGCGCACCCGGGCCGATCATCGACTTCACCCCGCCGCTGAGCCACACGCTGGTCAAGCAGAACATCCGCCGCAAGGGAGCGTTCGAGAAGCTGTTCCTCGAAGGCCGGCCGCCGTTGGCTGTCGGCGTCACGAGCGGTGGCGACTTGTTCGGCGGCACGCAGGTGACGTTCACCGACGTCCTGGGCGACAAGCAGTTCAACATCTTCGCCGCGTCGGTGTCGCAGTACCGGACAATGTCGTTCTCGTTCATCAACTTGTCGCACCGCCTGCAGTACGCATTGCAGGCGTACTCGCAGACGCAGTTCTTCTACGGCTACGATCCTGCGACCCTCTACGGCCTCGAGTACGGCTTCATCGATCGCGACACGGCAATCGCCACGCAGACGGCTCGCGGCGGGTCGGCTTCGGCAATCTACCCGCTGAACCGGTATGCACGGTTCGAGCTGACCGGTGGGCTTCTGCAGTTCAAGCAGGAGTACAACGAGCCTGGCCTGCAGAGCGTCGCCGATCAATATCAGATCGATCAGTACGGGCGGACGCTGTTCGTGGACGGCACGTTCCTGCCGCTTGGCGTGAACTACGTGCGCGAGACGACAATCTTCCGCGAGTACGGTCCGCTGTCGGGCGACACGATGTCGCTCGGGTTGGAGTACGCCCCTGGCGTGGGCAGCCTGCTCTCGCGACAGACGTTCGATGGTGATGCGCGCTACTACCTGCGGCTCGGCACCAACGGCGTCCTCGCTTTCCGCGGAAGGGGCTACAAGAGCTGGGGCGAGTTCCCCGGATACATCTACTTCGGCGGCAACTCGGAGCTGCGCGGATACGATTACCTGTCGTTCCTCGGCAACAAGGGGTTCTTCGCCAACGCCGAATTGCGGTTCCCGGTGATCGAAGCGGCGCTGACTCCCATCGGCGTCGTCGGCGGTCTGCGCGGCGTCTTCTTCGTCGGCCTCGGCTCCTCGGGCTACGAGGGCCAGGCGATGACAGTTGCGACGTCAAAGTCCACCACGGTCAGCCCGCTGCTCGGATACACGTTCGATCCAACGTCGCCAAGCCTGGCGGCTCCCGTTTTCGGACAGCCGCGCACTATCAACGGGTTCCGGCTCGTGGACGGCCGCGCGTCGTATGGCTTTGGCCTCGAAACCTTCGCGCTCGGATTCCCGATCCACTTCGACTGGTCCTGGCGGACCCTCTTCAACAAGGACTGGGAGGACTACGTGTTCTCCTACCAGGGCATCTCCGAGGGGACGACTGGCAGCCAATGGCTGCGCAAGGCGAAGTTCAGCGTCTGGATCGGGTACGATTTCTGATTCTTGGCTCTCAGCCATCGGCTGTCAGCTCTCAGCACGGGCGTTGAGAGCTGATGGCTGAGAGCTGAGAGCTTCGCGAGTTACCATCATGAGCGCCGATACCCCGGGGCCGAAACGGCGCTGCACAGACCTCGTCGGGCTCCTCGCGGACTACGTCGAGCACCAGCTGCCGTCCGACGTCCACGAGGAGCTCGAACGCCACCTCGCGCGGTGCCCGCGCTGCCTCGCGCAGCTGAAGACCTACGAGTCGACGGTCTCACTCCTCCACTCGATCCGCGACGAAGATCTCCCGTCAGAGCTCCGCTGCAAGCTGAAGGCGTTCTTCACGAGGAACTGCCGGAATTGACCGACGCGAAGCGCGGCGCGGAAAGCGCGACCCGCATGGTCCAGGCGGTCCTCCCGAATGATGCCAATCCTCTCGGGTACATCCTGGGTGGAACCGTCATGCACCTCATCGACATGGCGGGCGCGATCGCGGCCATCCGGCATACGCGCAGCCTGCTCGTGACCGCGGCCGTCGACGGCCTGCAGTTTCTTCATCCGATCAAGGTCGGCGATCTGATCATCCTGGAGGCCTGCGTCACTGCCGTGTGGAGCACGTCGCTCGAAGTGGAAGTGGAGGTGTTCTCGGAAGAGACGCTCACGGGAAACCGCCGCCTGACCAGCCGCGCCTACCTCACGTTCGTCACGACCGATCGCGACGGGCGCCGCAGCAGGATCCCCGGACTGATCCTCGAAACGGAAGAAGAGCGTCAGCGCGCCGCGGAAGCCGAAATCAGGCGCGCGCAGCGCCTCGAGGCGCGTCGAGCGCTGGAGCTTCGTTAGCGGCACCTTCTACTTGTCACGAAAACCTTTACAGGAGGACAAGAGGAAGGGAGGACGGAGAGGAGCTTTCTTGCCGTGTGAGCTGCTCGCGCCGCGCGTAGCGCGGCTGAGTGAGTGCGAGGGGCGCGGAGACGAGCACGCCTTGGTCGCGCGCGTGTTCGTCTCCGCGCCCCTCGCGCTCACTCCGACGCCCGCCTGCGGCGGGCGCGCGAGCAGCACAGGACAGAAAGAAGGAAGATCCTCCTTCCTCCCCTCCTCCTGTGATGGTCTTCGGCGTATCGAGTTAGCTGGTGATATCCAGTTCCAGTCGGGCGTGCAACGCGCGTCTTCTCTCCACGACGCGCTAGCGCGCGTCTTTTCTCCACGACGCGCTAGCGCGCGTCTTTCTCCACGACGCGCTAGCGCGCGTCTTTTCTCGATGACGCGCTAGCGCGCGTCGAGCCCGAGGATGCTTCGGTCCAGATCGACGGTCACCCGGTACCTGCTCAGGAACTTGTGCCCGACGATCCCTCCGAGCTGGTAGCCGAGGAGGGCGCTCGGCGCTCGAAGATTCAGGACGACGACCGGAATGCCGCTGAAGTGGATCGAGTTGAACTCGAGATCCACGAACGGCATCAGGAACGCCTCCTTGTCCCATCCGGAAGTTCCATACACCTTCAACGGAATCCGCCGATACGGATTGGGAGGGGACATCAGATCGGCGGTGGCTCCGCTGATGGAGATCACTTCTCCGCCGGTATCGACGACGAACGACGCGGGCAGCGATCCGTTGACCGTACCTCTGACCGTCGCGAGCCGGTGCATCCGCAGTGGCAGCTCCGTCGCGTACGCGGCTGCCGGCAGCTTTCGGCTCATCGTCAGGACGCGCTGGCCGTAGTCGATCCGCATGGAGAGGCCGAGCGCCAGAGGAGAAAAGCTCTCCGGCTCGCGGCCCGGGAGCCCGCCGAGCGGCGGGTTCTTGATCAGGGCGGGCACGTTGCGCACTCTCATCTGACCGATCTGGAGCATGTCGATCCGGCCGATCTGTAATCCCCGGAAACCGACGTCGCCTACGCCGGCGCTCTCGGTGTACGTGATGGGCGCCACGCCGCTCCGCCGCGCGAGCTCGCGAGAGATGACGGTCTGCTCGGCCCCGGTGTCGAGGACGAACTCCTGGTTCGCGCCGTTGACTTTGGCGCGAAGAAGCACCTTGTCGCCAAGCAGACGCACCGGCACCGTCCAGACCTGTTCGAGAGGCTCCTCACCAAAATCGAGGGGCGCGCGATTGTTGAAGGATTCGAGAAACTTGATCGACTCGCGGGCCCACACGGCGCGCTCCCCGCGATCGCGGTCCGGCAGCAGATTGACGTAGTTGACGAAGGAGGCGGCCGCGTCCTTGAAGCGGTGCATGCGCTGGTAGATGGTGCCGACGGTGTTGTGGAACTCGCCTTCGCGTGGCGCCAGCCGCACGGCCTCCTGCGCTTCCGTCATCGCCGCACCCAGCTGGTTCCTTGCCGACAGCGACCGCGCGTGACCGTTCCGCCCGCGGGCCTGCGACGGGTCGATGGCGAGCGAGCGATCGTACGCCGCTTCGGCTTCCTGGAACATCCCGCACGCCCACAACGCATCGCCCTGGACGGCAAGGAGCAACGAGTCTTCGACGTGCGTCTTCATGAGCGCTTCCGCGTCCAGAAGCGCCGAGCGAAACTCTCCAACGCGCAGCCGCGACAGCACCACACCCGCGGACGCCCGTGCTGCGAGGGCGGCATCCGGAACGGTTGTCGCGCGCTCGTAGGCCTCACGGGACTCCCGATACCGGCCGTCAGCGAAAAGCAGATCCGCGAACTGGACCTGGACCTCCCCGCCCGCTGGCGTGAGCACCTGCGGCTGCTGCGCCGCGAGAACGGCAATACCCAGCGGAATCCCGAGGAAACCGGCGGCACGCGCGAAATGTCGCAGATGCATGAGGACCTCGGGCAATGTGTTGACGACGTGACTAACGACCGACGACTGACCTGCCGACTGCGACTGCACTGCGACTGCGACTGACGACTGCGACTGAAGACCCCCGACTGCCGACCGTCGACTGATATGCCGACTGGGAGTGTTTACCGAGAATACTCCTCAATAGCAACCCCGTCGTACATCTCGTCGATTCGGAGGACCTGGGCGTCGCGGCTGTACGTGCCCAGCTCGTAGTCCTCGCTCATGACGAGCGCCCTGATCGGACGCGTGGGGCAGACCTCCGCGCATAGACCGCAGAAACTGCAGCGCGCCAGGTTGAAGTCGAAGTAATCGAGGATTTTCACCTTCTGCCCGGGCTCACGGTGCCCGCCGAGCTCGATCAGGTCGTCGGGGCACACTCGCGCACACTGGTCGCAGACGATGCACGTGGGCGCGCCGGTGTCGGGAGCGACTTGCAGGCGCAGAATCCCGCGGAAGCGAGGGGAAACGGGGCGACGCTCGGCCGGGTACTGGAAGGTGAACGCCGGCATGGTCAGGCGCCCGGAACGTGCCCGATAGGGTCCGGCGCGCTCGAGTCCGGGATCGTCCAGGGGACACGCGGCTTCCGTAGAACGGTGCCCTCCCGGCGGATCTTGTCCTGGAGACGCATCAGGCCGTACAGGAGCGCCTCGGGCCGGGGTGGACAGCCCGAGACGTAGACGTCCACCGGCACGATCTTGTCGATGCCCTGGAGCACACTGTAGGTCGGGAAGGGCCCGCCCGCGTTGGAGCAGGCCCCCATCGAGATGACCCGCTTCGGCTCGGGCATCTGGTCGTAAACCCGACGCAGCACCGGCGCCATCTTCTTCGTCACCGTGCCGGCGACGATGAGGAGATCGGCCTGGCGGGGAGACGCGCGAAAGACATCCGCGCCAAAGCGCGAACTGTCGTACCGCGATGCGGAAGCCGCCATCATCTCGGTCCCGCAGCAGGCCAGGCCGAAGGCCATGGGCCAGAGCGAGGACTCGCGGGCCCGATTCATCACGCTATCGAGGTTCGTGGTGATGAAGTTGTCCTCGGGGCGAGGGGTGATGACGTTCAATAAAGCTCCCAGCTATCAGCTAACAGCTATCAGCTGAGCGCTGACAGCTGAGAGCTGATAGCTATTTTTGAAAATACTCCGCATTCACCGGGATGAACTGCTTCCACTTCTCGGGCGTCTCGTCGAGCGCGAAGATCGCTTCGACCGGACAGGCCGGTACGCACGCGCCGCAGTCGATGCACTCGTCGGGGTGGATGTAGAGCATCTCGACCTTCTCGAATTCCGGTTCGTCCTTGCGCGGGTGGATGCAGTCCACCGGGCACACGTCAACGCAGGCCGAGTCTTTCGTCCCAATGCACGGTTCGCAGATGATGTACGCCAACGACGCTCCTCATGAATAGATGATTGCTTGTCAGCTTCCAGCGTCGCTCGCGGGCCCAGCCCGCTCCGCTCCAGCGTGCCAGCCGCCAGCTGCCGGATCTGACGGCGCCTCCGAGCTACCGTTGTACAGCGACTGCGACTGACGACTGCGACTGACGACCGCCGACCGCTGACTGCTATTGGATCCTCATCCGGCCTTTGAATCCATCGTCATAGGTGTGATAGTGAGCGACGGTCTCTTCGGGATAGCACCAGCAGTAGTACCCCTCGCCGTTGTCGAAGTCGACGAGCCAGAGTCCTTTCGCCTCGAGGCCGAGCGATTGGACCTCCCCGGCCCAGCCATCCACGACGGCCTTCAACGCAGCCGACAGGCTGACGTGCTCGGGATCGTCCTCGGCAAGCCCGTGGAGCTGCATCGCCAGCGCCTCGGCCTGACGCACGGCGTCCGCTGTCAGGTGCTTGACCTGCGGCAGTAGCTCCCGTGCCTGGTTCAACGAGAAGATCCCGCGGCCCGCCGTCGTCGTCATCCGATGATTATAATCGGGCTTAGGGGGACCAGGCCTCACAGGGTGTGAGCCCGGGTGCAGGCTTCGATCCCGCGGCCGAGGATTTGGACGGAAAGCAACCAGCTGGAAAGGCACCCCTGTTGTTCTGCAAGTCGGGCCTCCGCCGTCGCCCTCGTCCGAAGCCTGAAGCCGCAGGCCCAGGGCCCTTGCCACGCCAGAGGATCCACCTGGCTGCGACGATTCTCGTCGCGGCCGTGCTCTGCGTTCCGTCGCCGGCCACCGCGCAGACCCTGCCGTCTGGCCCCATCCGCGCGATCGACGGCCGGCTCCTGGTCAGCGGGGAGGTCGTCGCCACGATGAGCGACACCGACAACATCGCGTTCTTCAACTACACCGACTACGAGCACAACGCGCTTCGGCTGTTCCGGTTCTCACTGTCCGGCGCGTGGCAGCCGGTCCGCCGGCTCGCCTTCGTCGGCGAGCTGCGGACGGAGGATCTCGATCGCCCTGAGGCGTACGCCGCCTACATTCGCTTCAGGCCCTGGATCGACAAAGGGCTGGACATTCAAGCCGGCCGGATCCCGCCGTCGTTCGGCGTGTTCAGCCGGCGCGCCTACACGACCGACAACCCCGTGATCGGGTACCCGCTTGCCTATCAATATCTGACCTCGATACACACGGACGCGGTGCCCGCACTCGCGGAGGATCTGATCCGCATGCGGGCGCGCGGCTGGCTCTCGACATTTCCCGTCGGCAATCGCACACCTGGCCCCGGGGTCCCGCTCGTCAGCGCTTTCCGATGGGACACCGGCGTGCAGGCCCACTGGAAAGCCGGCATCATCGACGCCACCGGGGCCGTGACCGCAGGAACACTCTCCGATCCGCACGCGAACGACAACAATGCTGCGCCCCAGGTTTCCGGACGATTCAGTGTGGAACCTTCGACGGGGCTGATCCTGGGCGTGTCGGCGGCACGAGGGGCGTGGCTGTCGAAGGACGTGACGCAATTGCTGACCAGCGGAGCCGAGGGGAACGACTACACGCAGACCGCCTGGGGCGCGGATGCCGAGTACTCCCGCGACCACTGGCTCGTGCGAAGTGAGATGGTCTGGAGCCGGTGGCGCACGCCGCTGGCGGCGTCAGCACCGCAGGGCATTGACATCGACGCTCTGGCGATCTGGGCCGAAGGACGCTACAAACTGACGCCACGGCTCTTCGCCGGCTTTCGGCTGGATCACCTGGGCTTCTCGAAAATTCAGACGAGCACCGAGCTCCTCACGTGGGAGGCGCCCGTCAATCGCGTCGAGGCAGCCATCGGGTACTCTATCCAACGAAACCTCACGGCCAGGATTGGCGTGCAGCGGAACGACCGGGACGCTGGCCGCGTCCACGGCCGCACCTACCTGGCAGCGCAGCTGGCGTACTGGTTCTGATGGCTGCAACGCGTCTGCTCCGCGTCTGGCTGGCCGCTGCGCTCTCGATGATGGCGCTCGTCGCGCCCTCCGCGCATCCCGATCAGCGGCCGCCCATGCCGGCGCGGCGCGCGGCTACCGGCACGATTCGAGGCAACGTGGACTTCAAGGTGCCGCCAGTCGAGCGCGAGCGTCGCGTCAACCCCGCCGAGCTCGGCATGTCGCCGGCGCGCGACAGCGGCGATCGCCGCCGCAGCGTAATCTACCTGGACCCGGCGCCGCGCGGCGCCTTCGACGCCCGCGAGGAACCGCACGCGCGCCTCGATCAGCGCGACGAGAGCTTCGTGCCGCACGTGCTGGCGATTGTCGCCGGGACCACGGTGGACTTCCCGAACAACGACCGCACCTATCACAACGTCTTCTCGCTCTCAAAGACGCGCAGCTTCGATCTCGGCCGCTATGCCGCAGGCCACTCGAAAGCCATCCTCTTCGACCGCCCCGGCATCGTCCGCGTCTTCTGCGACATCCATTCGCACATGAGCGCGTTCATCCTCGTGTTCGCCCACCGCTACTTCGCCGTGACGGATGAGGAAGGCCGGTACCACATCGACAACGTGCCGCCTGGGTCGTACAACGTGGTGGCATGGAACGAGGCCATGGCGCTCGACTCGCGCCGCGCGGCGATCCCTGAAGGCGGCGGGGATATCGAGCTCTCGTTCCTTTTCGAGAAGCGATGAGGATCCTCTCATCGCTCACGAACCGCATCTTCCTCGGCAGCGCCGCTCTGGCAGTTCTCACGATCTCCGTAGCTGTCTACCGGTTCAACGTCGCCGTCACCGCCCAGGCGGAGAACGAATTGAGGCGCGGCCTCGAAGAGGCCGGGACACTGCTCGTCGAGAACCGCGAGACGCTCTTCGCCCACTTCTCGCGCGAAGCGCGGCTCATCGCGGACCTGTCGAATCTCAAGGCAGCCATCGACACGGGGGATCCCGCGACGGTTGAACCGATCGCCGCCGAATATCAGCGCAAGATCGGCTCCGACCTGCTTGTCGTCACCGACCCGACGGGACGGCTGCTCGCCCAGGCGGGCCGCCTGCGCATGCCGGATGTGCCGGCGGCGCACGACGCCGTGGTGGGTGCGACCAAAGGGCACGAGGTCGTCGACTTGTGGCCGCATCCCGCCGGCATCATCCAGGTGGTGTCCGTGCCCAGCCTGATCGTCAACAAGGACAACGGCGAGATAGAGGTGGTGGGTACGCTCAGCGTGGGCTTCAGCCTCGACGAGCAATCGGCGCAGCAGTTCAAAGCGCTGACCAACAGCGAGGTGGCGTTCATCGTGGCAGGCACGGTCCAGGCGTCTACGCTTCCGAAGGAGGCGTTCGGCACCCTGGCAAGCCTCGCGGGGATTCAAGGCGTCCGTCGCGTGGAGATTGGCGACTCCGACTACGTCGCGGTCAGCCGGACGCTGGCTCTGACACCGACCGGCGAGGGTGCCACCGTCGCGACCAAGGACTTCCCGACCGCGATCATCTTACGGTCCCGGACAGACCGGCTGCGCTTCCTGAGCGCGGTTCACAGGGAAATCTTCTTCACGACCATCGTCGCCGTGCTCGCGGCCACGCTCGTCAGCTACGGCATCGCGCGCACGGTGACACGGCCCCTGGGAACGATCACCGCGACGATGCGCGAGATGGCCGCGACGGGCGACCTGACGAGACGAATCCGGGTGCCTGTGCGGGGGCGATGGGAGGACGAAGACGCCCAGCTCCTCGCGACGACCTTCAATACGATGACCGACTCGATCGCGCGGTTTCAGCGCGAGGCCGGCCACCGCGAGCGGCTGTCGTCGCTCGGCCGGCTGTCGACGGTCGTCGCGCACGAGATCCGCAACCCGCTCATGATCATCAAGACGGCCCTCCGCGGCCTCCGGGGGCCGAGCGTGGCCCCGGAGGCGCTCCGGACGGCAGTGGCGGACATCGACGAGGAAATCACCCGGCTCAACCGCATCGTGTCCGAGGTGCTCGACTTCGCCAAACCTATCAAGTTCGACATGGCGACCGCCGATCTCAACGCCCTCTGCGACGATGCCGCCAAGGCGGTGAGCGTGGATACGACGCTGGCGGTGACGCGGGATTTGGACGGGTCCCTGCGCCCGGTCAGCACCGACCCTGAACGGCTGCGGCTGGCCCTGGTCAACATCCTGATGAACGCCCGACACGCCGTCATGGCCAGGTCGGACGCGCCCCCACCCGAACCAATCCGCCTGAAGACCCTCAGACTGGGCTCTGAGCGGGTCGCCATCGAGATCCGGGATCGCGGCATCGGCATTGCTGCAGAAGATCTGCCGAGGGTCTTCGACCCCTACTTCACGACACGCCGGACCGGCACGGGACTTGGCCTCGCGATCTCGCGTCACATCATCGAGGGGCTGGGGGGAAGTATTGCCGTCGCGAGCCGGAAGGGCGAGGGCACGGACGTCCGGATCGAGCTGCCCACGGAGCAGGAGCCAGGAGCTAGGAGCTGAGAAGTCAGAATGAACCAAACCGCATCCATTCTTCTCGTAGACGACGAAGCGAAGATTCTGGCGGCGCTGGCGCAGGCGCTGCGGAGCGAGGGGCACGAAGTGGTCGCGACGGCCTGCCCGCGCGAAGCGCAGCGCCTCCTCGCCCAGCGCATGTTCGACCTGGTCGTTGTCGACAACCTGATGCCGGAGCTGACGGGGCTCGATCTGATTCGCGAGCTTTCGACCCAGCCGGCGTCCGAGCGCCCGCAGATCATCATGATGACGGCGCACGCGACCGTCGAGAGCGCGATCGAGGCGATGAAACTCGGCGCCTTCGACTACCTGCAGAAGCCCTTCGAGGTGGACGAGCTGCTCGTCGTCGCCAATCGCGCCGTCGAACACCAGCGCCTGCAGTTCCAGCATCGCTATCTGATCAGCGAACGCGACGCCGAGTTCAATCACTACGGCATCGTCGGACGAAGCCGGCGGATGCAGGAAGTGATCAGGACGGCGGAGGTCGTCGCGAAATCGAAGAGCACCATCCTCATCACGGGAGAAACCGGCACCGGCAAGGAGATGGTCGCGCGCGCGATTCACTATCACAGCGCGCAGCGCGAGATGCCGCTGATCAAAGTGAACTGTGCCGCGATCCCCGAGACGCTGCTCGAGAGCGAGCTGTTCGGTCACGTGCGTGGCGCGTTCACCGGGGCGACGAACGGCAAGAAGGGGAAATTCGCGCTCGCCGACGGGGGAACGATCTTCCTGGACGAGATCGGCACGATGAGCCCCGCGCTACAGGCGAAGCTGCTGCGCGTGCTGCAGGAGCGCGAGTTCGAGCCGCTGGGTTCCGAGCGCACGCAGAAGATCGACGTCCGGGTGATTGCGGCGACCAATCGCGATCTGCGCCAGATGGTCACGGACGAACGTTTCCAGGAGGATCTGTTCTATCGTCTCAACGTGATTCCGATTCACATCCCGCCGCTGCGCGAGCGGCGCGACGATATCCCGGTGCTCGTCGATCACTTCATCTCGAAGCACGCTCAGCGCGCCGGCAGGCGCATCGACGGGTTGCAGCCGGGCGTCATCGCGACGCTGCAAGGCTCCGAGTGGCCGGGCAACGTTCGTGAGCTGGAGAACACGATCGAGCGGGCCGTGGTGCTCTCGCCGGGGCCGTTGATCGGGCCTGACGTCGTGCGGATTCTCGACGCCGGCCACACGCCGCCGCCGGGACTGCCGTCGCTGAACCTCCGGCAGAACATCGATTGGACCGAGCGGGAGACAGTGCGCCGCGCGATCGAGAGCTCGGCGGGGGTCAAGAAGGATGCCGCCGAAGCGATGGGAATCAGCCAGCGCGCACTGAGTTACTACCTGGCCAAGCACCGCGTCGAGTGATTACGTCGTGCGTAATCGCGCGGCGATGCACGTAACCCGTCCGTTTCAAGCCCGTCAGACCTCTGCGGGCGGTTTTCGAATGATTCCGATGACGAATTTGGCGGTTTTGAGGGCGCGCGATGGCACTGCCCTTGCCAAATTGGGCGCGCATGACCGAGTCAACATTTGCGGCCATTCGCCGCGTGGCGGCGGGGCTGCTGGTAGCAGCCGCGTGCGCCGCATCCGCATGCGACGAACCCCTCAAGGACGTGGCTGGTCCCAGCCCCAACCTGCAACCGACATTCAGCAGCATCAATACAGAGGTTTTCGAGACCACGGATCTTGCAGGGCGTACATCGTGCGTGACGTGTCACACCAATCAGGGGCGGAACCCGGCCAGCGGTCTGAATCTACGGAGCGATCCGTTCACCGCCCTCGTGAACGCCCCGAGCCGCGGCAGGCAGGGGGCGTTGC
Organism: uncultured Acidobacteriota bacterium; assembly: GCA_963730995.1. Taxonomy (GTDB): domain Bacteria; phylum Acidobacteriota; class Vicinamibacteria; order Vicinamibacterales; family 2-12-FULL-66-21; genus CAVSUB01. The sequence goes on from CAVSUB010000001.1 coordinate 355,789, forward strand.
TCGTGGTCCCGGGGGATCCCGAATCCAGTTATCTGATCCGCAAGCTGGAAGGCCGCGACATCAGCGGCGTGCGCATGCCGCAGAACGGGCCGCCCTATCTCACGTCCGGGCAGATCCTGGTGATTCGCCGCTGGATCGAGCTCGGAGCACCCAACAATTGACCGCATATCGCTCATGACCATCATCAAACGAAGTTTCACGGCCGTTGCGCTCCTGCTCGCGGTTCACCTGCAACCGGCGTTCGCGCAATCGGCCCCCGATCCGGCCGCCGGAAGCGCGCAGCCCGCCGCGGCGCCCGACCAGCGGGACGCCGACCGCGCGGTCGATCCCTCGCAGCCCGACTTCACGCTCGTGGCGCTGCCTACCACGCTGCGGATGCCTCGGTTCGCGAGCTCGTTCCGGGTGACGCACCGCTTCACGCGTCCGCTGGCCCAGGGTGATTTCGGCGACCTGTTGTCCGATGCATTCGGCCTCGACAATGGTGCGCAAATCGGACTCGAGTACCGGTTCGGGATCATGAGCGGCACGCAGATCGGCTTTCACCGGACGAGCGATCGGACGATCCAGTTGTTCGGGCAGCATCAAGTGGTCAGGCAGGGACACGGCCTGCCGGTCACGATCGATGCGCTGGTGGCAGTCGAGGGAACGGACAACTTCACCGACAAGTACTCGCCTTCCGTCGGCGCAGCGATTTCCCGCTCGCTCGGGCGCCACGGAGCGATCTACGCCCAGCCGATCTGGATCAACAACACCAACCAGCTGCCGAGCGAGCTCGTGGACGACAACAGCACCTTCATCGTCGGCGTGGGCACTCGGCTGCGTGTGCGGCCGACCGTGTACCTGGTTGCCGAAGCGGCGCCGCGGTTCGGCTACACACCAGACGTCGCGCACGTGAGCTTCGCCATTGAGAAGCGGGCCGGCGGGCACTCGTTTCAGTTGAACTTCTCGAACAGCTTCGGCACGACGTTCGCACAGGTCGCACGCGGCGGCGTGACCAACGACAACTGGTATCTGGGCTTCAACATCTCGAGGAAGTTCTTCTGATGCGTCCTGCGTCCCGAGTACTCACGTTGGTTCTGGCGGGGCTGGCAACTGCCGCCCTCGTTTCGTGCGGCGGCAGCAGTAGCTCTCCGACTGGAGGTACTACCGTTATCTCCGCGTCAACGGGCTCCGCGGGCCCGAGCGGCGCCACGATCACGATCACTGCGAATGGCGTGAGCACGCAGCAGGTCTCCATCACCATCGGCCAGAGCGTCACGTTCGTGAACAACGACACGCGTCCCCACGAGATGGCGTCCGACCCGCATCCCACACACGGCAGCTGCCCCGGCATCGAGCAGGGCATCGGCACGCTCGCCGTCGGCCAGACCAAACTGACGCAGGGGTTCGCCAACGCCGGCACGTGCGGCTATCACGATCATCTGAACAGCGGCACGGCCAGTCTGCAGGGAACGATCGTCATCCGATAGTTTCGCGCTCGCGCCGGGATTGGGAGTCGGCTTCGCTTCGCGTGGGGCTCCCGGCGGAGATGTCATAATGCCGGTGTGCAGCGTGGTGGCGTCGTCCTAGCAGCGACTCTGTGCGCCTCCTGCGGCGGATCCGGATCGCCGTCAACTCCCTCGGATCCATCGGCGGCCAACCGCACGATCACGATCACCGCGACTGGCGCCAGTCCCACGTCGCTGACGATCGCGCCGGGCACGCGCGTGCTGTTCGTCAACAACGACACGCGATCGCACAACATGACCTCCGATCCCCACCCCGAGCACGACCAGTGCCCCGAGATCAACGTTGTCGGTCTGCTTTCTCCGACTCAGAGCCGCGAGACGGGAAACATGAACACGGTCCGTACGTGCGGATTCCACGATCACGACGATCCTCCGCCCGCAGGCAGCCGGTGGACCGGGTCCGTCGTCATCCGGTAGTCAGGTCGGCCTCTTCAGTTTTCCGTTTGCCAATTTCCCGCGAGCCCTTACTATGAACGCGGCCGTGACTTCCCTGCTGATCGTCGACGATGACGTCTCGCTGCTGTCCGCGCTCAGCCGATATCTCGCCGATTCGGGGTTCCGTGTCGCTTCGAGCAGCGTCTTCGAGGACGCCAAACAGCACATTTCCACTGCCTGCCCGGACGTCGTGATTACCGACGTGCGCCTCGGCGCCTTCAACGGACTTCAGCTCGCAATCCTCGCCCGCGCCGTGCGCCCCGACGCGCGGGTCGTCGTGTTCTCGGGATTCGACGATCCGGTGTTGAAGGAAGAGGCACGCCGAATTGGCGCGGCCTACCTGGTCAAACCTGTCTCAGGACAGGAACTCGTCAACGAGCTGAGCGTGGGCCTCCCCTAAGCCAGGGGTTGACTCGTGTTGTCCGTGGGGACGGGCCTTCAGGCCCGCCTGTCATGTAGGGACGGGCCTTTTGGCCCGTACAGACTGTCGACTGTCGACTGCGACTGTGGACTGCGACTGTCGACTCCGACTGTCGACTGCGACTGTCGACTGCCGACCCCCGACTCCCGACTGATCTACCACGGGCTGCTGGCGACGAGCGGCGGACGCTGGGGCGGGGTCTCTGTGGTGGATGCCGACTCTTGACGGGTGGCGCCGCCACGGAACTGCTGGAACGGCATGTGGCACTGGTGCTTCCGGAGGAAGTTCAGGAAGCGCTTGTAGTCCGACGGCGTCATATGGAAGAGCTCGACGAGGTCCCTGTAGCTGCCCGACGTGTGCTGCAGTCCGAACCCCACTAGCGCCCGGAGGGTCTCCCGCGTCAAATCCCGCGACATGAAGGGCGTGTACACGACCGTCCAGAAAGACTGATGGTCGTCCACGATCTGGTGGAACAGCGTCTCCGCCGGGTTCACGCGCGGTGCCGCCGAAGGCGTCGAGTCCTCCACGAAGCGCCGAATCTCCTGCGGGAGCTCGCCGGGCCCGATCGGCGCTTCGCCCGACTGCCGGACCGTCAGGCGCTCCACCAGGTTCTTCAGCTCGCGCACGTTACCAGGCCACTCGTGGCGCATCAGGAGCACGCGCGCTTCCGGCGTGAACGTCAGACGTGGCGAGGAGTAGTCGCCCGCGAACATCGCCGTGAAATAATCCAGCAGCAGCGGAATGTCCTCGACCCGCTCGCGCAGCGGCGGGACGCGCATGTGGATCACGTTCAGCCGGTAGTAGAGATCCTCGCGGAACGTCTTCGAGAGGACGCCCTGCAGCAGGTCGCGATTGGTCGCGGCAATGACGCGGACGTCCACCCGCGCGTTCGCCTTGGTCGTGCCGATGCGCTGGATCTCGCCGTTCTCGAGGAACCGCAGCAGCAGGCTCTGCATGCGCGGGCTCGTCTCCCCGATTTCGTCCATGAAGACGGTGCCGCGGTGCGCCATCTCGAGGACTCCCGCGCGGTCCTTGTAGGCACCGGTGAAGCTGCCGCGCGAATGACCGAACAGCTCGCTTTCGAGGAGCGTTTCGGTGATGGCGGCGCAGTTGACGGTGACGAGCGGAAAGGCGGCGCGCGCGCCGGCCGCGTGCACGAGCCGCGAAACGATTTCCTTGCCGACGCCACTCTCCCCGGTGATGAGAACCTTCGCGTCGGTACGTGCCGCGGCCCTCACATCCTCGCGGAGCCGCTGCACGGCGACACTCTCACCAATCAGTTTGAAGGCTTCGTACATATCCGGTGATATAGACCTCTTAGGATGACCCGAGTTATAGGCGATGCTCCCAGCCTTGTCAAGGATACACGCAGACCACGTTTTTGCCTGCGCCTTTCGCCTGGAAAAGGGCCGAATCCGCCTGCGCGATCAGGGTCTCCCTCGTTGTCGATGGCTGCGCGCTGGAGACGCCAACGCTGACCGTCGGGGACACGGGTGACCCCGAACGCAGACCGCTCGCGAAGTGCTGCTCCACCTGCCGCCGGATGCGTTCCGCAATACGAAGCGCCGTCGAAGCATTGGCGCCCGGCATGAGGATGACGAACTCCTCCCCGCCGTACCGGGCGCAGACGTCGAAGATGCGCACCGCGCGCCGCAGGATGTCGGCCACTTCGCGCAGTACGCGGTCACCCACCAGGTGCCCCTGCGTATCGTTGAGGTCTTTGAAGTTGTCCAGATCCACCATCAGGAGCGAGAGCTCGTCGAACTGCCGCCGCTGCCGTTGAATCTCCTGCTCGAGCCGCGTCTCGAAGTAGCGTCGGTTGAAGAGGCTGGTCAGCGCGTCGATCGTCGCCTGGTGCGCGAGATCGCGCGTGCGCTCGCGCAACTCCTCGCGTCCCAGCGCGAGCGACGCGGGCGCGCCGAACGACATCAGGATCGCGAGATCCCGCTCGTCGAATGGTTCTCCATTGGCCCTGTCGGTGACGGCGATGACCGCCTGCACACCGGCCGGGCCCGTGAGCGGAAACGCGAGGTAGGAACTACTCCGATATCGCCGCCGCCGGGCGTGATCGGGCTGCTCTGCCACGTCACGTATAACGATCGCCTGGCCTGTTGAGAACACACGACCCAGAATGCCCTCGCCCGGCGCCTGTCGCACGTGCTCGACGACGACCGACGGATAGCCGTAGGTGGCAGTGACACCGAGCAGCGACTCACCAGCCATCGGCAGCGCGATCGCTCCGATGTCCGCACCCACCGCACGCGCCATGGTCTGGATGATCAACGAGTGCAGCGACGCCGCGTCGGGGCAGTGGACGAGCGCCCGCACGAAGGCGTCGAGCTGACGCTCGCGTGCCAGCGCGATCCCGAGCCTCTTGTTGGCGACCTCGAATTGCGCGGTCGATTCCGCAACTTCGCCGATCAAGCTGCGGCACGCGGACGAGGCCAGCGTGTCGGGCCCCTTCGTCCTTTCGCGCGGCAGGACGACCTCCGCCTGGAGATCGCAACCGCCGTCCACGGGGATGCGAAGCGCCCCGTCGAGGACCTCGGAAGGCCACCTGTCCGCACCAGTGACCACGCGCCATTCACCGTTGTGCGGCACGCGGATCACCGAGCTGCGGCCCGTGAGGTGATTCAGTCTCGCGGCAACGCGAGCCCAGACATCATCCATGTGTTTTGGTGCCTTTATTCTTCCGAAGCAGAGACTTCCTGACCTTTCCTCGAAATGCACAAAGTGGCGTTTCGGGCCATTTCATTACTTGGGATTGCGCGGAACCTAGATAATACGCGGTCCAAACGACGGAGGAACACAAGTTGCACTTTTGTCTCATGTCCCTCTCGGGTTTTCAGTCGGACTGTCGCCAAGATCGGAGCCTCGCGCATGAACATTCGCTTTGTCTCGACTTTGACCGCCGAAGACGAGGCCAATTTCGCACCAGCCTTGCTGCGGGCCGTGGGCTCGCTCCTGGACCAGTTGCCCATCGCCTACACCGTGCGAATCGAGACAAGCGGCGACCAGGTGTTTCAACACAGCCATCCCGCGGCTGATGGCCCTTACGGGGGCGATGCGTTCGATATCGGCTCGCACATCATGGTGAAGCCATAGCCGCAACCCTCAAGAGCTATGCCTCGCAGGTTGTAGGGCAACCAACCTGCGCCAGGCACAAGATCTAGCAGGACGCCCGAAGGAGCTGGGAGCACCTGCTGCACTTCTGCTCAGTACGCCGCCACATCGCCCGCATCGACCTCGACGCTGACCGCCTGGCCAATCAGATCAACCGATAGAACGAGCCGCGCCTTGGCGCCCTTCCGGACGAGACGTCCGACGACCCCTGCCAGCGGGCCATGGGTGACCCGCACCATCTCTCCTTCCTTGATGAACGGAACAGGGTCGTACTTCAGCGTGCTGCTGACGAGCGTTCGCAGACTCTCGATTTCGACCTCTGGAATCGGTGCGAACTCGTTTCCGAACGCGACGATCGACGCCACCCCGAAACACTTGAGGATCGTGAGGTGACTTGCCGGATCGAACCGGGCGAAGCAATAGCCCGGAAACACCGGCCAGTCGACAGCCTTTTTCCTGTCTTTCCACCGGCTCCATCGAGTGGCCGTCGGAAGGAAAACCTCAATGCCTTTGCGCTGCAACTGCTCTTGCACAGACTTCTCAGCTCGGGACCGCGTTCGGACTGCGAACCAGGACTCGCTCATGGAACCACCGACTTTGACTCGACCCATCGCCAGCCGTCAACAGACATGTCTCTACAAACCCCCTCATGCCCCGGAATGCCATGACTACTGCCGGCGACGAAGAGTCAGTCCGCCGGCGCCGGCGATGAGCAGCAGGAGCGTCGCGGGCTCGGGCACGGACACCGGCGGATCGCTTGGCGGATCGTTCGGCGGATCCGTCGGTGGATCGTTCGGTGGATCGCTCGGCGGATCGTTCGGAGGATCGTTCGGCGGATCCGTCGGCGGATTCGGCATGTCCGGCGGAGTCGGATCGTCCGGCGGCACCAGCGTCGGCGGCAGCGGATCGTCCGGAGGCGTCGAGCCCGGTGGCAGCGTCACGGGGGGAAGCGGATCCGTTGGCGGGCTGTCCGGCGGCTCCTGCGTCGCATACGGGAACGGGGATGAATCTCCTTCGAGCGACGGCCGCCGCAGATCGGGGACGCCTGCCGTCGCGATGAGCCCTGGGATACTCGCGATCCCTTGTGACGGCCAGCCGAAGTCCATGGCGAAGTGGTTTGCCGGAGCGGGGATTCCGCCAAGGCCGGGGAGCTTGGGCAGCCAGAGCGCCCGATGCAACAGTGGCAGCGGCGTATTCAAGATTTCGAGGGATGGCTCGTCTTCCGACACGACCGGCGGGGCCGACGCGAGCTGGTTGCCGCAGCGCGTGCGCGCGTAGTGCCTGCCATCGGTCAGGACGGTTTCGCCGGCATGCAGCACCAGCGGACGGCGAGTCCAGTAAACATCGCTGCCCACGCGATAAGAGACATACGCCAGGCGTGGCTGCGTCAGCCGGACGACCCGGGTCGATGCGACGTCGAAGTTCGCGTAGTGGGCGCGAACGACGGGATCGGTTTCGATCGATCGTTCGAGCGCCTCTCTCGAGCGCGCGCCGCCGGGGATGATCGAGTACGGAAATACCGGGCGATCCTCCTCGACCCGGACAGACGCGTCCGCGAGGTCCACCGGCTCGGTGTCGAGCGCAAGCGAAGCAATCGGCTGCGGCGAGGGGTCGTGGAACTCCAGGCCCGCAGACCGCGCCAGGCGGAAGACCGTCCCCGCGAGTACCAGAATTGCGAGCACCGCCCCGGCAACGACCGTCTGGGGGCGGGCGCCTCGGCGCCGGCGCGAGTGTCGAGAGGGCGGGAGATGAGCCATACGCCCAGACTGTTTGGCAATAGCTCAGCCAAGGGTTTTTCATCGAAATACTGGCAAAGTGGCCGATCGTCGCTTCTAGCTCGGCCGTAGTCTGGCTGGCCCCTTACTTTTATCGGACCGTGTCCAGACGCTACACGCGATTACAGGAATCGCCGTCAGTCACATAAGAAGCTTGTTCCCGCGGGTCAGCCGACCTACTATTGGTGGCTCAGGCTGCAGCGATGGCCACTCGGTTTGATTGGGGAGGCGAAAGTACGCCCCAGCGGAACGAACCGGCGAAGGAGAGCGCCTCGAATTTCGAGGCGTCACCCGATGCGCTCGACCGCTTCTTTTCCGATGCAGTCCGGGCATTTCCTTCTCCATCGCGCCCCGCGACGGAGGAACGCCCGACGCTTCGAGCCTTGCCTCGCACGTCCGGGAGCAGCGCCGAAACCGCATCAGTTCGCGACGGAAGCGACGAAAGCCTAGAAGCCCCCGGCCATCCGCTGTTGCGCGCCGAAGACGTGTCTGCGCGCTTCGGAACCGCCGTCGTCGAAGAGCCAAGCCAGACGGCCGTCGAGCGACCGCCTTCCGTGCGCGCGGTTCGAGAGCCCCGCCAGAAGCCTACGGCCCCGGTGTCACGACGCCGCCGCGTGGGCTGGGGGCAAGCCGCAATCGCAGCCCTCGTGCTCGTCGGGCTCGCGGAGATCGTCACGATCGGCTGGCGCATGGTGGCGCGGCCATCCGAAGCAGACTCGGGCGCTCTGACCGTGACGTCGAAGCCCGCCGGCGCGCAGTTTCTCGTCGATGGTGAGCCGGTCGGCGTGACGCCGGCGACGGTCAGGGTCCCCGAGGGCCTGCACGCGCTGGAGATTCGCTCGGGCGGTCCCACGCAGGTGATGGCGCTTCGCATCGACAAGGGCCGCGACGTCTCGCGCTTTTTCGATTTGCCCGTCGGCACGGCCCCCGCCAGTGTGCGTGTGGAGTCGAAACCCGGAGGCGCACGCGTGCTGGTGGATGGACGAGTCCGCGGGCGATCGCCGGTGACCATCACCGGACTCAATCCAGGGCAGCACGCGGTCCGCGTCGAGCGCGGCTCGCAGTTCCTTCAACGCGACGTGATGCTGGAGTCGGGCGGCGCATCGTATCTGAACCTCGAGCTCGAGGCCCTTTCAGCGGAGCCCACGGAGGGTCATGGTTGGCTGGCGGTCTCGATGCCCGTGGAGCTTCAGGCGTACGAAAAAGGACGATTGGTCGGTACGAGTCGTGCGGGCCCCTGGCAGCTGGAGGCTGGTTCGCACGAAATCGAATTCATCAACCAATCGCTCGGCGTACGACTGCGGCGAACCGTGGACGTCGCCGCAGGCAAGACGGCAGCGATCGATCTCGCGGTTCCTTCCGGCCTGGTCTCCATCTCGTCGTCGGCGGCCGCCGAGATTCAGATCGATGGCGAGACGGCCGGCACGGCGCCAATCGTCAATCGTCCGCTGACTGCCGGTCAGCACGACATCGTGGCGAGGCAGAGAGAGCTGGGCGAGCGGAGGCTCTCGGTCACGATCGCGGCGGGGACGTCGGTCTCCGTGAAAGTTGACTTCAGAAGGTAGGTCGCTAGTCTCCGCTTGTGTGGAGTAGCTGTCAGCTCTCAGCCGTCAGCTTTCAGCTAGATCGTTGTTTGGCGCGTGGAGCTGCGAGCTGACAGCTGACAGCTGACAGCTGATAGCTGATAGCTGATAGCTGATAGCTGATAAGCGGAATTCACACCCGACTCAAGTGAATTCCGAGGGGTATATGGCCGACCGTCCATCGAATCCAGACGAGGCGTGGGAACGCTCGATGCTCAAGGGGCTCGACGCGTTCTTTACGCATGAGCCCCAGCCCAGTCCGTCGCCATCCACGCCGCCCCCGGATACGAAAGAAGAGACGCCACGCGCAGTGGGCCCCGATCGAGCGGCCACCGATATCGAGGCGATGCTCTCCGCTTTCGAGCGGCACGCGGATCCACCGGCGGATCCGGAGCCGTCGGTGGTCGAACGTGTTCCGTTCTCCGAGGATCTGCAGCAGGAGATCACCGGGCCTGTGCTGGTCCACGACTCCGAGCCGCGCAAACGGGCGCTGCTATCAGCGATCGGCGAAGGCCTCGGTGGCGCGTCGCGCTACGCGTCCGGCCTCGGATCGCGGACGAAAGACTACCTCGGAAGCGCGCGATCGAACTTCACGCGTCCGGTCTTCGAGGAGCCGGCCCGGCCACGGAGCCGGAAGAAGCCAAAGAAGAAGCCCCTGCGCATCGATGCCCGAGAAGCCGCGGTGATCGCCCTTTCGATCGTCGGGCTCGCAGAGGTCGGATGGATCGGATGGCGAGTGGCGAATCCGCCGCCGACCTCTCTCGTCGCAAATCGTGGCGCGAGGTCATCGCAAGCGGCGACCGTGGAGCCGATAGCGACGCCACCCGCTCCGGCGCGATCTGCGCCGCGCGCGAAGAGCACTCCTCCGCCGGTCGCACACGCGAAGATGGCGGCGCCGACGCCGGAATCTGCGTCTGGGCCTGCGCCTGCGAAGGCCGCGACACCGCCACCGGCCGTTGCGAAGGACACGACGCCGGCGCCCGAGTCAACAGCTACCGCGGGGAACGGGTCAGGGTGGGTGACGATGCCGTTGTCTCCGCCGGTGGAGGTCTTCGAACGGGGACGCAAGCTGGCCAGCAGAGACGGCCGTGTGACGTTGCCGGCCGGGCGTCACGATCTCCAGTTCAGGAACAAGGCGCTTGGCATCGATACCCGCCGCACAGTGGACGTGGTTGCGAACACCGAGGCGCCCGTGGCGATCGATGTACAGCCCGGCAGCGTCAACGTCAATGCGCTCCCGTGGGCCTCGGTCAGTATCGATGGCGCCCCCGTGGGCGACACGCCCCTGGCCAACCTTGCGCTCGCTGCGGGCCCGCACGACGTCGTCTTCAAGCACCCCGAGTTCGGCGAGCGTCGGGTGAAGGTCACCGTGACCGCCGGGACGCCGCTGCGCGTCACCACCGACTTGCGCTCGAACGGAAAGTGAGAAAAGTGACTGCCGACTGCGACCGCCGACTGACGACTGACGACCGCCGACTGGAGCTAGCGCAAGATCTCGATCACCTTCCGGAACTTGACCGGCTTGCCGTCGCGCGTTGCGGGCCGGTACCGCCACTTCCGCGAATCGTTCCGCACGAGCGCATCGTATTGCGGACTGATCGATCGCCGCACGACGACCGATTCGACCCTGCCTCGTTCGTTGATGACGATCTCGAAGAGCCCGACTGACGGCGCCGCGACAGGCGGCTCCGGCGACGCCGGCGGCAGGATCGGCTGGAGCGGGACCGGCGGCACGACGTTCGTTGAGAACTCGTCGTACACGCCAGGTGGGAGCGGAGACCTCGTCAGGTTTGGCGCCGGTGCCGGCGCAGCACTCATCATTGGTGGGATGCCAACGGGGGGGATTCCGGCAGTGCCGATAGGCTGCGTCGGAGGCGCCTCCGAAGCAGACGTCGGAGAGGCGTTGTTCACCTTCGCGAGATCGCGGAACCCAATCGCCAGCAGTCGCATGTCTCTGAGCGCCGGTGGATCGCCTGCCCCAGCGAGCTGCTCGATCACGCGATCGAACCTCACCAGTGCGGCGCGGTACTCCTCGGCATCGAAGCTTGCCTTGGCCTCATTGTACCGGCGGCGAATGAGGTCGATCCGAATCGCCTCGAATTGCGCGCGCGCGCCCGGAGACATCAACGAAGGGTCAGGGCGATATCGTGGATGGCTCAAGAGGAGCGTGTCGATCGCGATGCGGGCCTGGTCGGTCCGCTTGAGCGCGAAGAGACAAAGGATGCGGTATTCCGTGGGCTCGATGTCGGCATCGGGACCGTCCGGGAACGGCGCCTTGTCGAGGGCTGAGAGCGCCTCCTCGTAGGCGGCCGACGCGTACAACCATTTCGCCCTGGTCAACGCGTCCTGCGCACCAACGGCCACAGACAGGCACAGCCAGAAGAGTGTGGTCGCGAGTTGCGCCGAGGTCCTTCGGGTCATCTCACACCGGGCGAATTCTACTACGCTCGCGTGCTCGAAGTGTGAACTGAAACGGCTTTCGGAGTTCTCACAAGAGGTCCGTTTGCGGTGCGATTTTCATCCTCCGATTCATTCATCGAGCGGTCGGTCTTCAGTTACCGAGCGGTTGCTCGGGGAGTCGGACGGACGCACTGCCGAAGATAGTTCCCGTATGAGCTGGCGGCATACTTCTCTGCAAGACGGAACAACTGGGCTTCGTCGATGAAGCCCTTCGAGTACGCGATCTCCTCTATGCAGGCGACTTTCAACCCCTGACGAAGCTCCAGCGTCTGCACGAACTGGGAGGCGGCTAACAGGGAATCATACGTGCCGCTGTCGAGCCAGGCCACACCGCGTCCGAGTTTGACTACCGACAATTGCTGCCGGCGAAGGTATTCGCGGTTGACGTCGGTGATCTCGAGCTCCCCTCGCGCCGAGGGCGTCAGCTCTTTCGCGATGTCGACCACCGTTGCGTCATAGAAGTACAAGCCGGTGACGGCCCAGTTGGAACGCGGCGATCGAGGCTTTTCTTCGATGCTCGTGGCGCGTCCATCCTCATCGAATCCCACGACGCCGTATCGCTCCGGATCGGTCACGTGATACGTGAACAGCTCCGCCCCGATCCGCAGCTCGGCGGATCGTTCGAGCTCGCTGATCAAATCATTCCCGTAGAAAATGTTGTCTCCGAGAATCAAGCAGACTGGCGAAGAGCCGATGAAATCGGCTCCGATGACGAGCGCCTCGGCGATGCCGCGGGGCTGCGGCTGTTCGCGATAGCTCAGCTGAATCCCGAGCTCGAGTCCGTCGCCGAGCACGCCTCGAATCATCGGGAGATCCCGCGGCGTGCTGATGATCAAGACGTCCCGTATGCCGGCGAGCATCAAAGTGGCCAGCGGGTAGTAAATCGTCGGCTTGTCGTACACCGGCAGCAACTGTTTGCTGATGGTGAGCGTCAGCGGGTACAACCGCGTTGCCTTGCCGCCTGCCAGAATGATGCCTTTCATGTCAGAATGTCAGAATTCAGAATTCAGAATCAGAAGTCAGAATACGAAGCTTGACAGGCGCCGGCTCGAGCCGGCGCCGTGAAAAAGCATTCTGAATTCTGACTCTATTCTGGATTCTGACTCCGCCCTATTTGAACTGCGTCGTCCAATCATAGTTGACACGATCGTCGTCGAACGCCAGGCGGCACTCGTCGGATGGATCGTAGAACCTGCTCGTGACGTAGACGAGCACGGCCGGATCCTGACCGATCACTTTGTACCCGTGCGCCACGCCTGGTGGAACCAGGATCTGCCACGGACGCAGCTCGCCCACGTACATCGTGTTGCGTCGGCCGAACGTCGGTGATGCCGTTCGCAGGTCGACCAGCGCAACCTGGAGCATCCCCTTCACGACGGTCCAGCAATCGTACTGCCGCAGATGATGGTGAAACGCCTTTACCACTCCAGGGTTCGTCAGCGTCGCGGACACTTGAATGGTGTCGGCGGGATATTGGCTGGCGAGCCCGCACCCGACCCGCAACACCTCCATGAAGTGGCCTCGGTCGTCCGGCCAGATGACAATCGGGTCTATGCGGACACCGTGAACGAGGGCATCCGACTGCGGCGACTGGATGACGGCGCCTATCCCCTTTTCGCACGCCGGCACGTCGAGGTCGCCAGGTTGTAGGCTCACGTATTTGGGGGCGCCGGGTGGTCCCGGGCGCCGCCCAATTGTATCGCCGTTGCTCTTGACAAGCCTGTCGCCCCCTGTTTCGCCACCTTCGGTGAGAGTCTGCCTTGCTAGCCCCGGGGTCGAAGCCACAGCCAGCAGGAAACAAGAAGACCCGGATTCGGAAGACTAAATGTGTGGCCGACGGCGGTCTGGGCCGCTCGGCTTCGCCTCGCCCCACGCCGCGTGGTTCCGCTCTCAGCCGAAAACGAGCGTGGCTGAACGCGATCCGCCTTGTTTGAGGGCGCCCCCGCGGATAACATGAGGGTTCGCACGAAGTTTGCAGTCTCGTCCCGAAAGAACAATCCCGATGCCCCTGAGCCGTTTCTCCTCCGAGACCGTTGGCGGCAGCTCCGGTCTAGGGACCGGAGGGCCGCCTCCTGCAGACGGACCAGTGACCCTGGCGGTGCCGACGATTTCACCAGACATTGACGATTGGCGGGCAGACGCCTTCGAGCTCCCGCTCGACGAGGGGCTGGACTTTTTCAGGTCGGAGCGCAACGGGGAGCCAGCCGCTCCAGACGGTCTGGCGGAGGCGTTACCCGCGTTCGGCCCGTCTAACGGCGCCCCGGTTGGCGCCCCCGTTGGCAATGACGCGACGCGTATCGAGCCTGCACGCGCGAAGGCTGCTGGCACCGCGCCTCCGACGGCGAGAACTCAGGCAGTCTCTCGGCCAGCGCCAGCATTCATTCCAACTCCGATCGCAGACATCGAGCCGAAAGGGGAGAGCACACCGACCATTGCGGCCCGGCCCGCGCAGGTTGCACGGCCCAGGCACGCGGCCGCCTGCTGTTCCCGCGCCCCCAGTCGAAACGGTTCACACGCAGCCGGCCCCTCCTCCGCGGACCCGCACCCGGTGGCGACCCCGAGCCTCTCCGCAGGTTGTGCTCGTGGCCGCGCTGTTCGTCGGCGGTGCCTTGGAAGCCGGATGGCTCGGCGTGCGCCTGACCAGAGCAGTCTCTGGAAAGGCTCCGCGACCTGTCGCAAGCGCAGGGGTTTCGCCAGCAAGCGGAGTCGCCGCGACTGCCCAGGCGGAACCGACCGTCCAGCAGCAGCCGGTTCTCCGGTCCGCTCCGGCCCCAGTGGTAGCGAGCCCGCCGCCAACGGTGCTCGCGAAACCGCCTGTCAATCCCGCAGCCCCAGTCTGGGTCTCGATATCGACGCTCGTCCCGGTCGAGATTCTCGAAGGAGGGCGGCGTGTCGGCACGAGTTGGGGTGGAGGTATCCGCCTGTCACCAGGCACCCACGACCTGCACATCGTCAATCGCGCCAAGGCCGTGGACTTCCACCAGACCGTCGACATCGTCCCCGGCACGGCGCCGACGCTCGTCCTGGAGCTTGCGGAAGGGCAACTCCGCGTCGAGACGCGGGATAGGGACTGACGGTCCGGAGCTTCTGGTGTAGGGCGGGGTCTTTGACCCAGGCGAGGGCCGGCCGCGTTGCCTACGGCTTGGTTCGTGCTTGTGGATCCAGCCTAGGCGTTTTACTGTTCGTGTGAGATCCCCGGTTTGGGGAACACAAATGTCTCTGCCCAATCTCGCGTCCGATAGCGGCGACCGTCGCGATCCTGTCGCGATGCCGCTCGATGCGTCGGACGAGTCTGCATCCGTGCCGAGGGAGGAACCTGGTTATGGCGCCGCCACGGAATTCGGCATCGAGTCGGGGCTGGACGGCTTCGTTTCTGAAGACGGTGACCCGGATCCGAGCTCGCTGCTGACGACCGCTGAGCCTGGAGACACCGCAGACGGCAATGCTGGGCGTCTGGCGCCGAGCGGACGCTCTGAGCGCGATGCCGGGCGCCAATCCAGGTCAACAGCCAACGTGCTGTCGATGGCGACGCGTGCGATTTCCCAGGCACGCGGAAGCGTCGCCGGCATCTCGGGCCGCGCAAGGATCGCGACGGTCGTGCCGCGTCTCATTCACAGCACGCGTCTCGATCGCCTCGCGTCGACCGCGGCGCTGGTCGGGCAGACAGGCGCGCGCGTCACACAGTCGCTCTCCTCGACGCTCACGCAGCCACGGTGGCGTATCGATCCGCGATTGGCCTTCCTGGTGGTGCTGTCGTTCCTTGGTTTCGCCGGGTTGTGGTCCGTGACCCAACGGTTGTCGAATCCGGCCGCATCGCTTGCAGAGAGTGCGGGTGTCTCCACCGAGCCTGTCGTTACTGAGAGCGTGGAGGACGTCGTCTCGCAGGACAGAGCCGGAGGCGAGCCGCTCAGCATGCGCATGACGTTCCGATCGGTCACTCCTGCGGGGACGCATGTCGATCGCACTGCGCCGTCATGGGTCGCGGTCTCCGCGCCGGTGCCCGTGGAAATCTTCGAGCACGGGCAGCAGATCGGCACGAGCTGGAACGGCGGGATGAAGCTGACGCCAGGTCCCCACGACCTGCGCATCGTCAATCGCGGCATGGGCATCGACCTGCCGAGGTCCGTCGAGGCCGTCGGCGGTGCGATGGCGTCGCTGAGCATCGTCTTCCCTCCCGGCATTCTTCAGATCAATGCCGTGCCGTGGGCGACAGTGGACGTCGACGGCGTCGAGATCGGCAAGACCCCTCTCGCGAAAGTCGAGCTCTCGCCAGGCCGGCATGAAGTCGTCTTCACGCATCCGAAGTTCGGTCAGCGCAAGACGAGCATCACGATCAAGTCCGGAAAGCCGCAGCGCCTGAGCGTGGATCTGAGACGACGCGGACGCTGACACAGTCGGCAGTCGTCGGTCGGCGGTCATCAGTCGCAGTCGGCAGTCTTGCTCAGTCGACAGTCGACTGTGACTGTCGACCGACGACTGCCGACTCCCGACTGGAGTGCTGAACTCAGCGCATGTTCGTCTTCGGCCATATCGGCATCGGGCGAAAGCTGGCGAGCCCCTGGAGTCGCGACCTTCCACGCGTCCCGTTAGTCGTCGGCATGCTGCTGCCCGACCTGATCGACAAACCGCTGTACTACGTCCGTCTATGGGACTACGTGAGTTGCACTCGAACGTTCGGCCACACCGGGCTGCTCCTCCTGCTATTGCTTCTATGCGGATATCTAGTGCGTTCACGTGCACTGCTGGCTCTTGGACTGGGCGACGCGACCCACCTCCTGCTCGACTGGGCCCTTGACGGCTTCGGCCACGAACTTGGGAGCTCGACGTGGATGGCGATGACCTGGCCGCTCTACGGCGATTTCGCGCACTACTACTTCACTTCCGTCGCCGATCACGCTGAGAGCCTTATGGTCACACCGGTCGTGGTGGCGGAGCTGATAGGACTGGCGCTGATCGGTTGGGACTACGCGAGGCGAAAGGCGTGAGGGGGCAAGCGCCTTTGATCTCCTAACGACTATCCACGACCGTGCCGAGGACTTTCACGTTGGCTTCCTTGAGCGCCGCCGCGGTTGCTCTCAAGTCGTCGGGCGACCCCTTCCCTGCTTCCAGCACTAGAACGACACCATCGAATAGCCCGCCGAGCGCGACCAGGTCGGCAGTCGAGATCGCGGCCGCGTGCGCGACGACGTAGTCGAAGGTGCCGAGGAGAGCGCGGATTCTGTTCCGAGAGCGAGATTCATGGAGCGACGCCCGCAGCCCCTGAGCGTCCGACCCGGACGCGAGGAAACGCAGTGAGGGCGCCGAGAGAATCTCCTGCGTGCAGGCGTCGGCGAGCATGCCTTGAAGGACCGCGTCGGACAGCCCGGGACTAGCCTCGAGCTGTAAGGCGTCGTGCAGCGTCGCGCCTTCCAGATTCAAATCGACGAGGCTGACCGCGCGGGAGGTCTCACGTGCCAGTGTCAGAGCGAGGCCGATCGCAATCGATCCGGAGCGGCTCGTCGAACCGACCGCCGCGAACAGTGCGCGACGTCCTCGCGCTGCCTGCCCATCGTCCCCAAGAAATACCCTGCGCGCGAGCGCGACGACTTCGTCGTCCTGTGGCGGCGCCGTTGAAGTCTCGCGGCGTCGCGAAGCAATCGGAGTCGGCGGTGGTGGAGCGATCCGCAGTTCAGGCGGCGCGGCTGGAGCAGGCGGGACAAGCTTCGTGACGGCAGGCTGCTCGACTGGCGCCGGACCTTGCAGTTGCCACTCATCGGGGACGTCGGCCATCGTCCGCAGAACGAGCTCGTTGGAGGTATCGGGCACACCTCCCCGTTCTTGACGTTTCTTCTGGAGCGCGTCAGCTACTCGACTCATGATTGACGGTTACTACTAACGCCGCCAGATGGCCCAACCGCGGCTTCGTTCCGCCACGGGTTTCACGGAGACATCCACGTCGGACGACGACATCTCCACTGCCTCTGCGATTGGAGCCCGCGAGGTTGGCGCAACGGGCGGCTCGACGACTGCCGTGCTCCAGAGGTCGAAGTCGCGCACGACCGCTTCGATCAGGTCGCGACCGACGGGCCGCTGCTCTTCGACGTAGCCCGTGAGCAGCGCGTTTTCGCAAATGACGTTAATCGTCCGCGGGATACCTCCGGAGTGCTGGTGAACCGCCAGCACCGCATCCCGCGTAAACAGGTGCGACGGTACTCCACCCACGCTGTCGATTCTGGCAGCAATATACGCCGCCGTCTCATTCAGCTGGAACGGTTTGAGTGTGCAGCGAAGAGCGACGCGCTGTTTCAGCTGCCTCAGGCCAGGTTCGTTCAGACGTTCCGCCAGCTCCGGTTGCCCGGCGAGAATGACGGGCAACAGCTTCGCCGAGTCCGACTCGATGTTCGCGAGAAGGCGCACTTCCTCGAGCAGCTCCAGCGGTACGCTCTGGGCTTCGTCGATGATCAGGACGGCTTTCTTCCCCGACAGCAGCGCGCGTTCGAGCTCGTCGAGAAGGCGCACCTTCGAGGTTGCGGCCTGGGACGACAGCGCGAAGCGCGCGACGAGGAATTCGAGGAACTCCGCTCGCTGGAGCGTCGGATTCTTCAGATAAGCCCACGCTGCCGTGCCGCCAGGGGACTCGGCTTCCGCCCGCGCAAAGGCCGTCCGAATCAGCGTCGTCTTGCCTGTTCCGGCCTCTCCGACGAGGAGCGTGATGCCGTTTTTCGACAGGATGCCGTATTCGAGATTTCCCAGGGCCTCGCGATGCTGGGGCGTCAGCAGGAGGCGTCGCGGGTTGAGCGCCAGGTCGAACGGGTGCTCCTGGAGGCCGTAGAAGGATTCGTACATTGGCTGAGGCGGTTCGCTCTAAGTGTAACGGAAGGGCCGCGGCGGGGGTTAGTCTCCGGATTCCAGGGGGAATCCGGGCCAACCGAGGCCCTCGCCGGGCACAATCGTGTGGCTTTCCTGCTTGTTCCTATAACTCTTGAGGTTTATGATTGGACCCGCGAACATGGCCTGTCGAGCTCTGGGGGAGCTCGAACCTATGCCCTTGTCCAACCGCGTCTCAGATGACGTCCCGGAGGATTCCGAATTTGGCGGCCTGGTCGCCAGCGGACCCGCCGATCTCACAGAAGAGCCTGGCTTCCTGAGCGGGCTTCTCGACCAGCCGCTGGCCGGGCTGGATAGCTTCGGCTCGGAAGAAATCGACGCCGAACTTGACGTAGTCCCCTCACCCCCCCGGAAGCTCGGTCACGACGTGCTCTCGAGAGGCACTGGACAGCAGCGGCCCAACCCGGATCTCACGGCAGTGTCCTCCCCTGCCACACTGATGGAGGATCGAATCCTCCCGCCCGAGCATCTGCCGGCGGCGGGTTTGGACGCTCATGTCGGCAGATCAGCGCTCCTGAGTCGCATCGTCGGATGGTTCGGACGCAGGGCGTCCAGCGTCTCGGGCGGTGCGCTCCTGGCACCGCTCCGCTGGTCACGGGCTCACTTCAATTTGCGGGTCGCTATCACAGTCGCGTTGACACTGACTGGAGTCGCTGAGGCAAGCTGGCTCGGCGTTCGAGCATCGAGACAGCTGACGGGAGTGTTCTCAGACGACGCCGAATGGCCCTCGGCGAGCGCCGGAGACAGTACTTCGAGGCATACGATGGCCGGATCCGGATCGGAGGTGCTCGTCAGCGTTCATTCGAGCCCGCCGGCCACTCGGCCATCGAGCCCGAAGGTCCCTGGCTGGGTCTCGATCTCGACTCCGTCGCCCGTCGAAATTCTCGAACACGGGAGAGTGATTGGCGCCAGCTGGAATGGCGGGGTGCGACTTGCGCCGGGGCGGCACGACGTGCGGCTGCTGAATCGCGCGGAGGCAATCGACCTGGAACAGTCCCTCGACATCGCTCCTGACAGCATGACGTCCGTGGTCGTCGAGCTTGCTCCCGACCCGCTCCACCTGAATGCGGCATCGCAATCAACCAAGATCGCCGCCGCGGAGAGGAAACACTAAGAACCGCTCGGCCGCGATCGAGTCCATGTTGTTTCGCGAGGCGAACCTCCCGATGGTCTGAGCTGGAGCCCGGCAACGGCGTTCATCGCCAATCGCACAACCTCACCTATACTCTCACCACTCCGAACTGTTTCGAGCCATTTCGCGGACGATGCACCGTCGGTCAACCGAAGCCCCGCGCTTCGGTGTGGGGACACTGGATCGTCGAAATAGCAGATGAAAACACCACCTCGGGTATCAACCGAGGCCGCCGGCATCTTTCTGATTCGGCTCGCCGTCCTCGCACTCCTGCTGATGGGCCTCGCCAAGACCTGGGCGGACCCGGATCTGTGGGGGCACGTCCGATTCGGCGGAGACATCCTGCGAGACGGCCTGACCGTCGTTGACCCGTACTCCTTCACCAGCGACGTTCCCTGGGTCAATCACGAGTGGCTCGCCGAAATCATCATGTACGGGGCATGGGCAACCGGTGGCAGCGCGGGCCTCATCGCGCTGAAGATGGCCATCATCCTCGGAACACTTGGTCTGATCGCACTGACGCTGCGGCTGGACCGGCTCCCTGCCACAACCCGCGATGTTGCCGTGGCTGTGGCGCTCCTCGGACTCTGGGCTCGCGTCTTCGTCGTCCGGCCGCAGCTCTTCTCGATCATCCTGTTCGCGGCGCTGCTCTGGATCCTCCGATCGGCGGAGCGCGGGCGGCCCGAACGCTTGTGGGGCCTGCCGTTTCTCTTCGCCTTCTGGGTCAACGCGCACGGTGGTTGGATCGTAGGCGTCGGAGCCCTGCTGGTCTGGAGTGCCATCGGGATGACGCCGCTCGGTCCAGGCCTTCTCCGTAGGAGGCTGGCTCTCGCTGCCGGGCTTGCGCTCGTGGCAACGCTAGCCAATCCGTACGGGACGGGCCTGTGGACGTTCCTCTGGGAAACGGTGCGGCTGAATCGTCCGAACATCAGCGACTGGCGGCCGCTGGCCGAGGCCGGACCGCAGGTCATCCTGCCCTGGGCACTGAGCGCCGTACTGGCGCTCGCGGCTCTCGTTCAAGGAAGACGACGAATTCCCGTCGCACACGCGCTGATCGTGATCGGACTGGGCGCCGCCAGCGTGCGCGTCAACCGTCTGGACGTCTTTTTCACATTGAGCGTTGTCCTGCTGCTCGCGCCCTACCTGGCAAAGATCCGCCAAGGGAAAAGGGCACGGAACTACGCGGACACGAGTGGCACTGCGAGGCCGAACTGGACCCGTGCGATGCAGATCGCCGCACTCGCAGTGGCGATCGGGCTCGGGCTCGCGGGATGGCGACAGCGCGAATCGCTCACGTGCGTGCGACTCGACGGGCCGTGGATGCCCGAACGCGAGGCCGGGGCGTTCATTGCGGCCAACCGCCTGACCGGGCGACTCCTGACGTGGTTCGACTGGGGACAATACGCGATCTGGCACTTCGGGCCGGGCCTCAAAGTGTCCCTGGACGGCAGACGTGAAACGGTCTATTCCGACGCGTTCGTTACGCGGCACCTGCAGCTCTATTACGATCCCGAGAAAGCAACGAAGTTGCTGGACGACCTCCGCGCGGACTACGCATGGCTGCCACTGAGCATGCCCTTGACCGCCACCCTCAATCGTTCCGGGTGGCACCGCCTCTACACCGGGCCGATTTCCGTGGTTTTCTCGCGTGCGGATTCACCGACTCCTCTGCAGGCCGGCACCCTTGGTTCCGCGTGCTTCCCCGGTCCGTGATCGTCGGCCGGACGATCAGCGCGAGGACAGGTCGTTTGACTTTGTTGGGCTCGACGGCCTTCGCTGCGCGAGACCGCCTGCTGCGGTACTTCCAGATGCACCACATCGCTCGAACGCCGTCGCGCCAGCCGATCTTCTTGCCTTCCGCGTACGTCCGTCCGGCATACGAGATTCCGACCTCGTAGATCCGGCAGTCGGGAGCGCGGCGATCTTCGCCGTCACCTCCGGCTCGAAGCCGAAGCGATCCTCCTCGAGCGTGATGCCCTGGATGATCTCGCGACGGAAGACCTTGTAGCAGGTCTCCATGTCGGTGAGATTCAGGTTCGTGAAGACGTTCGAGAGCAGCGTCAGCACACGGTTGCCGACCGAGTGCCAGAAGTACAGCACGCGGTGCGAGTCGCCGCCGACGAAGCGCGAGCCGTAGACGACGTCCGCCTTGCCCTCGAGAATCGGCCGAACGAGCTTCGGGTACTCGGCCGGGTCGTACTCGAGATCGGCGTCCTGCATCACGACGATGTCGCCGGTCGCGACGGCAAAACCAGTCCGGAGCGCCGCGCCCTTTCCCCGGTTGCGCTCGTGCAGGACGACGACCACGTCGGCAAGACGCTCGAGGTCCCTCAGGGCATTCGAGGTGCCGTCTGTCGAGCAGTCGTCGACGATGATCAGCTCCATGTCGAGGGGGACGGCGCGGACCCGCGCCACAATCTCGCGGATCGTGCGCGCCTCGTTGAACACGGGGATGACGACGGACAGCTTGCTCACCGAATCGGCCTCCTGTGTCTGTGACGACCGAGGAGGGCTCTCGCAAAGGTGATGCCCGGTTTGCCCTGACCGTTGAGCGTCCGCAGGCCCGAAACGCCTATTGGTGCCAGATAATTGTCTGGTCCGGAGAAGGAGTTATTGGGCTGGCTCGACCGGACATCAGGCATACTAGCCGCACGTGCTGCTCAAACAGCGGCTGGCCTTGGTATGCACGATCGTGCTCTTCGCAGGCCTCTATGTCGTGCGGCTGCGACTCCCTCACCCTGAGCAGTTGTCCGACCTCCAGCAGGTTCTGGTCGGAACAAGAGCATGGATGGCAGGTGAGAATCCCTACGAAGCCGTGAGGACCTGGGGTGCGTGGCCTTATCCGCTGCTGTATCCATTCACGGCGGTGATCACGGCGGCTCCCCTCGCAATCCTTCCGACGTGGCTGGCAGAAGCACTCTTCACCGGCCTTGGCGCGGGCCTTCTGGGTTGGGGCCTCACGCGCAATGCGGACGATGCGCCGAAGCTCCTCGTCTTCGCGTCGGCGCCATTTCTCCATGCATTGGGTACTGAACCAATGGTCTCCCCTCCTGGTTGGCGCCGCGCTGACACCCTGGCTCGGATTCCTGCTGCTCTGCAAGCCAAACATCGGTCTCGCCTTGTTTGCGGCCTTGCCAAGCATCGCTGCCGCGGCAACCAGCGCGGCGCTCGCTGCCCTGAGCCTCTTCCTATGGCCGCATTGGATGTTCGAGTGGCGAGCGGCTCTTCGGAACGCTCCGAACGCGATCTCTCCGATCGCGCTCCCGGGAGGCGTACTACTGCTGCTAGCCGCGTTCCGCTGGCGTCGTGCTGAAGGACGGCTCCTGCTCGCGCTGAGCATCGTGCCCCAAACGACGCTGGCTTACGAGGCGCTCCCGCTCTTTTTGATTCCTCGAACGTGGACTGATGCCTGGATCGTGTGGGGCGGCACAACTCTAGCGCTGGTCGGGCACAGCCTGACCGGCCCGTATGCGGACCAGCTCGCATGGGTGCGCGCTGGCGGACTGTGGCTACTGTATTGTGGCTACCTACCCTGCCTGGTCGTCGTGCTGCGGGGCGACGTTCCGGCGGTGAGGTCGAACGACCGGGTTCAGGGGATCCCAGCCTCTGAGGCGTAGAGCGTTGCGCACAACTGCGGAAACAATTTCCGGTATTCGTTCGGCGATCCGGCCAGACTCCGGCTCGACGCAGGCGAGCACCAACCGCGCGCCCGCAGAAGGCTCGGACGGAAAGATCCGAGCAGCCCGACCGATAATATGAGGAAGGAGGCCTCAACGATGGACGTAGCTCCGGACCGCGACACACGTCAATGACTTCGCTGTGGCGCACACTCAGTGCAAAGACAGCGTACTGGGCGGCCTGGTCAGCGTGCACCGTGCTGACGGTCGGCGTCATCTTCGTACCGAGTACTTACCGATGGTCGATTTGCCACAGCACGCCGGGGCAAATCGCGATTTGGCTCGATTGGAACGATCCACTTCTACGTTACCAGGACGTGTACCGTCTGGCGCCGCTACCGCCGGCTTTCGTATCGACCGCCCTCGCGTTCGCGCTTGCGCATTTCGTATCCGTGGAATTGGCGCTGAAAATGGTCATCGCCACGGCCATCCTCGGCCTTCCATTCGCAGTGCGTCTCCTCGTTGAGGAGGTCGGCGGAAATCCGTGGTGGGTGTTCCTGACCTTCCCGATTGGCTTCGGGTTCCCTTTTGGCTTTGGGCTGATTAATTTCTGTCTGGGTGTGCCGGTCGCCGTGTTCCTCGTGTTGTTGGCCGCGCAGTATGCAGTGCTTCCTTCGCGTGCGCGCGGCGCCTTGTTGTTCGTGACGGCGCTATTGCTCTTTGCGATCCACGCGATTGCATTTGGATTCGGGATTGTCGTGGCGACTGCAGTGATCATCCTGCGGGCGTCCACTCTCCGCAGGGCAGTTGTTGGCCTGGTACCCCTGCTGGTATTGGCATCGGTTGTAGTCGTGTGGCTCGTCGCGGCTCGCCAGGCTGAGCCAGCGACACAAACGCCCGCTGTTTTTCAATTGGGATGGTACCGACTCCCATTACTCTTGACGGCACTCACCGGCCAGCCGACTGCGACCCTCGCCGTTTTCGCAGGGCTCACTGTTTTCGCGTCGCCCTTCATCGCCGGCGCTAGACTTTCGACTGAGGCGTGGCGTTGGGTGATGGTCGTGGTAGCTGTGGGGCTGTTCTTCGGAGCGCCTCACTTCATCTTTGGGACCGCCTTCGTCTACCAGCGGTTTGCGGTGTTCGTCATCCCGGGGCTGCTGCTCGCTCTCGATGGGCGTTCGGATCAAACCGAGACGAGGCATCCAAGTTGGTCGTCCGCGATCGCACCCGGCCTCGCGCTGATTCTATTGGTGTGCGTTGGTATTCGCTTCGGGCGCTTCAACAGTGAGTGTTACGGCCTGGACCGGCTCTTGATGCAGATTCCACGCGGCGCGCGGCTGTTATACCTACCAGTCGACCGTTTGAGCGCCAACTCACCGTTCCCGGTCTTCCTTCATTCGGGAATGTGGCATCAGGTTCGACAAGGTGGGGTCACTGATTTCTCGTTCGCGCGTTTCCACATGAACCGATTCCGTTACTGCGAAGGTGCAGCGCCCACATTACCGGACGGTTTCGAGTGGAGGCCAGCCATCTTCGACTGGGATCGCGACTGGGGAGAAGAGTTTGACTATTTCCTCGTGCGTTCTCGCGAAGACAGTCGAAGAGTCCTGTTCAAAGCCGCCGTGGACCGTGTAGAACTCGTCGGCACTCTCAATAATTGGTGGCTCTTCCGCCGAGTACCGTCAATCCATCTGTCAGGTTCGGACTCGGAAAGGACAAGCCTTCGCCGCTCCTGCGGGACGTGACTTGGAGGAATTGTGAATCGATTCGCCCTTGCGCAACTTGTCAGTCCTGGCACTCTCGAGCCATTGGCACTCGAAGTGATCGAAGAACGCGACGGACAGATCTTGACGGGGGCTCTGGTAGAGGGGCGGAAGGAGTACCCGGTCCGAAGTGGAATACCGAGTTTTGTACCGATCGAGGTCCAGGCCGATCAAACGGTTCGGTCATTTGGCGACAAATGGAATCTGCACCGGTACTATCGTAAGCACACGGCGCGCTTCTACACCGATTGGTATCTGCAGCGGCACGGTCTCGATTCAACGAACGGCCTGACCCAGTTGCTCGACGGGAAAAAGCGCATTCTCGATGCAGGCACCGGCGCAGGACGAGATGCCGCAAACTTCGCATCCCATGCAAGCAGTGACGCGCTCGTTTTTGGCGTTGACACAGCCTGGCATGCTCTGGAGAACGCGGTCAGCCTCGGCGAGCTCCAGAACGTTCATCTCGTACACGCCGACGTCAATCAATTGCCATTCCCTGACGATTATTTCGACTTCATCAACTGCGACCAGGTCATCCATCACACTCCGGATCCCTCGCTGACGTTCCGGAACCTCGGAAAAAAACTCAGGCCAGGTGGCGAGATCACCACATATGTCTATGCCAAGAAGGCTGTCGTCCGAGAGTTCACCGATGACTACATTCGCGATCGCATAAAGCATGGCAGCTTCGCCGAGGCACTCGAGGTGTGCGACGGCATTACCAAACTCGGTCGGGCATTAGCCAGACTGAATGCGACCGTAGACATTGAAGAGGACATCCCAATTCTGGGTATTCGGAAAGGCCGAATTGACGTCCAGCGGTTTTTTCATTGGAACGTCATGAAATGCTTCTGGAACGATGACTTCGACTTTTTCACGAACAACGTGATCAACGCCGATTGGTATCACCCGATCTATTGCTTCCGTTACACACCCGAGGAATTCCGAGCGTGGTTTCACTCTGGATGGGAGATTCTCTTCTGGGATGAGCAAGAGGCGGGTATCAGCTGCCGAGCACGAAAGGCCTGAAGGATGTGCGGAATTGTAGGCGGCGTAAATACGAGTTTCGACAGCTCTTCTGTTGGCTTGCTGCGACATCGCGGGCCAGATCAAGCCAGTTTGGTTCATGAGCGGCTCGATGAAAGCCGTACTCTCACTTTCGGACAGACCAGACTCAACGTTGTCGATCGACGGGATATCAGTCTTCCGATTCGCCGGAAGGGTGCGACCATCCTTTTCAACGGTGAAATCTACAACTGGCTCGAGATCCGGAAGGAGCTCGAGCGCTTGGGAACGTCGTTCGAGACCAGGACCGATACTGAGGTCGCTCTCGCCGCATACCAGCAGTGGGGACCCTCATGCCTCACGCGTTTCAATGGGATGTTCGCAGTTGCTATCTGGGATGGCCAGCAATTCTTTTGCGCTCGCGACCGGATGGGGAAAAAGCCTTTGTTCTACCGGCTGCGAGGAGATCGGTTCGAATTTGCGTCAGAGATAAAGGCCTTCTCGGATCTGTCCTTCGTCGGCAATGAGATTTTCGACCTTCTCGAGTTCTGTCCCAACGATCAGACGATCTATCGAGATATCTTTGGGCTGAGACCGGGTCACTACCTCCAGTACGTCCCGCAGCTTGGTACCCTTGAGACCACCTCCTACTGGGATATCCCGCATCACGCGACCGAGCGGATTTCCAGCGACCAGAGTGCGGTCAATCGATTCATCGAGCTGCTGGAAGACAGCGTCCGGCTCCGAATGCGGGCCGACGTTCCGGTCACGCTCTTTCTCTCTGGTGGAATCGACTCGTCACTTCTGGCCGCGCTGGCCAAGCCACGGGATGCCTACACCTGCCAGTTCGCCGAATTTGCCTCGACAATCAACGAGGAAGACTACGCCCGCGATCTCGCCTCCCGTCTCGGTGTCGCTCTCCATGTCGTCCGTCCAACCAAGGAGGAGTTCCTGTGCGACCTGCCGAAGCTCGCCTACCACCTGGAGATGCCAACAGGGTCATTCAGTGCCTTCCCGCTCTACTGCCTGTCGAGAGCCGCACGAACGGACGGTTACAAGGCGGTTCTGTCGGGAGAAGGATCGGACGAGCTGTTCTGCGGATACGCGCGGAACGAATTCCTTCTCTCCCGCACGCTGGATCCATCGGACGAGAGAGTCGCACAGGACCTCGTCGATGCTCCGGCGTTTCGAAGGCACGGATCTCGATCGCTTTTGCCGCATGGCCTCTCGCTCCGGCCTGCAGGGCGCGGCGCTCCTGCGGTCCTTCCTTTTCAACCTCTGGAGCGATCAGAAGTCGATGGTCGACAAGCTGTGTGCTACATCGAGGCCAGGCTGTTCCTTCAGCCCCTCTTGCAGATGGCCGATCGGATGACGATGGCACATGGGCTGGAAGCGAGGAATCCGTTCCTCGATCACCGGATCGTTGAATTCGCATTCACGCTGGACGACTCCCTGAAGTACCGGCAGGGAATTGGAAAATGGATCGTAAAGGCTGCCGCGGAAAAGTGTTGCCAGCCGGCACTCTAGCGCTGTCGCGCGCCGTGAAGCACGGGCTCCCGACGCCGGTAAATCTCTGGATGCAGGGAAAACACAGCTTCGATCGGAAGTATTGGAATGCTTTGATTACGGCCGAGTGCATCAAGAGTCTCCATGGAGCCATGGACTCCTGATTCATGTCGATTTCGGAACCGCGATCGCGCTGTCAGAATGAGTGCGCATCAGCGTCTCGACCCGAAACTTCAAGATTTCCCGTACAATTCTGAAGGACGGGCCCAATGGCATCCTGCCGAGAAACGAGTGTCCGGAACGGCGGTCGTCGAAGGAGGTATCGATCTCGACGATGTGCAGGCCCAAGGCCGCAGCCGACGCACCGATGAAGCACTGGAAATACTTGTAAGCGAACCGGTGCTCCAGAACGGCGCTGAGGACCTCCTTCCGGCAAAGCACGAATCCCGACTTGTTGTCACGCAGCCGCATGTGAAACGTGACGTTGAGCAGAAGGTTTAGCGACCGGCTGAAGTAGTACAGACGACGAACGCCTCGACTGGGATGCCGCACCGCCTGGACCACATCATTCAGATTCGCGTGTGCCGCCGCCATTCGGGCGATGTCCTCGGGACGATTCTGCAGATCCGAGTCGATCAGGCACACACGCTCTCCCGAGGAAGCCTGTAGGCCGCTCAACCAGGCCGACACGATTCCTCGGTTCCCCAGGTGTCGGACCCCGATCACGCGCACATCACGTGCGGCGCATGCCTGAATGCGCGCCCATGTCGCGTCGGTGCTGCCATCATCGACCACCACCAGTTGACCATTTATGCCGGCCGAATCGAAGGTTTGCAGCGTGCGCGACACCAACTCCTGCACGTTGCCCTCTTCATCGAGGCAAGGAGCGATCACAGACAAGTCAACCATCGGCATGTCTCTCCAGCCGGGTCGTTCCACAGCAACGGACCGAACTCGGCGTCTCTGGGCTCGACCAGACTTTAGTCTGCCAGCGCGAGGCTTTTTGTGAGAACTGGGGGCTATCGTGAACCCAGACGAATGTCTCTGCAACAAGCGGGACGGATCGGCTGACCTGTCGCCCGCGGGTCCGCCGCGCTCTCAAACACCAGTCCTTCATGCACATCGCCTCCAGGGGCCGCTCCTGACACTCAAACCCGTTCCCCGCTTCCCGTGCGAACTCCGGGTGGCACCAGACAACTGTCTTGCGGCAGCAGCACAAAGAACGCGCCAAATCCGCTGCCGGTTCGGCCATCGAATAGTCATACTGCCGGTGGTCGGGAGGCCCAAAAAGCCGCAGGCTCAGCCATTTGGCGAGACGAGCCCCGGACCGAACGGCACGGAAGGTTCTACGCCTAGAAAGATTCGACGGCCCTGGTTTTGCGAACGCTGTCAGTCCGGGCGTTCCCTCGAAGGGTGTCGAGACGGAGACCTGCGCAATCACACGGGACGGATTATTCTTCGGCAGTTACTGCGCCTCGACGCCTGAACAGTTTGGCGGCAACAGCATCAGATTCTCCGTAGCAAGCGGCATGACGAGATACAACGAGAGCTACTACTCGTACATCTACGCCGGAGCCACTCGGTCGGCGGGCGTCGTGCTTCCGCTCGTCCTGGAGACCTTTCGCATCGGCAGCATCGCCGATTTCGGTTGTGGGCAAGGGGCTTGGCTTGCCGTGTGGCGACAATTGGGGGTCTTGGACGTCGTTGGGGTGGACGGGGACTACGTCGATGCCCGATCTCTCCTGATACCGCCCTCATGCTTCCGGCCCGCGGACCTGCGACGACCCGTCGCGCTCGGCCGCACGTTCGATTTGGTACAGAGCCTCGAGGTGGCGGAACATCTCCCTGAGTCGTGTGCGGCGACGTTCGTCGATACACTCACCTCGCACGCGCGGCTCGTTCTGTTCTCGGCCGCCCCTCCCGGGCAAGGCGGTGAAAGCCACATCAACGAGCAGCCGTACGCGTTTTGGAAGGGCCTGTTCGCGGAGCGGGACTACGCCATGATCGATGTGATTCGCCCGCGTCTTCGTCTGGATAATCGCATCGAGGTGTGGTACCGCTACAACACGTTCGTCTTCGCTCGTCGCGACCTGCTGCAGACGTTTGCGCATCAGGTGTCCGCCAGCATCATTCCAGAAGGCGCAGAGGTTCCGGACGTGTCTCCAGCCTCCTATCGCATGCGCAAGCGGCTAATACGACACTTTCCCGTAAAGATGTCGTCGGCCTTCGCCGTTCTCAAGAAGCACTGGTATCTCATGCGACATGCAGCGTCCCGTTCCGGTGGGCTGTGACCCTTCCAACGCTGTCAACCGCCCCGGCTGCCGCGGCTTCCCCTTCACACTCGCGGCTCCGTCGAGGGACCCTAAGCGACCGGTTCGTACCTGTCCTGGGCTTGGCTCTGATGGCCTTGTATTTGTCGCTTTTTCTGCGTTCAGTGTGGCGGATAGGCGACGAAGGCGCCCTCGTGCACGGTGCTCAGCGCGTCGCTTCGGGCCAGATTCCATTCAAAGACTTCTTCGAGGTTATGGGGCCCGGAGCGTTCTACTGGCTGGCGCTGTGGTTCAAGGTGCTCGGCGTCAGTTGGCTGACGAGCCGACTCGCCATTCTCGTGACCTCGTTGGGAACTGCCTACGCGATGTACGTGGCAACCAAGCGCATCCAACCGCGCACGACCGTTGCGGCCGTACCGTCGCTCATTTACGGGGTCCTCAGCGTCCCGTTATGGCCAGGCGCGAATTATCACTTCGATAGCAATTTCGGCGCGCTGTTGGCCTTTGCGTCCTACGTGGGCCTTCCGGGGAGTCGTCTGAGATCTTTCGCCACTGGCGTGCTCGCTGGGCTGACGGCAACCATTCAGCCGCAGAAGGGAGTCGCGACGTTTGGCGCGCTGACGGTTGTGACCGTCCTCGACGCTAACCGCTCGAGAGCCGAGAAACTGTCGCACTCATCGTTCATGTTCCTCGGTTTCGCGAGTGTCGGGCTGGCAGTGCTGGTGTTCTTCTATTGGCAGGGCGCGCTCGGAGATCTGGCTGTACGCCAGCGTGCTCTGGCCGTTCAGCCAGTACCACAACGTCAACGTCGTCCCGTACATGCACGGTCTTCGTGAGCCCACGTTGTCGTACTGGCTGTTTTTGCTGCGCGCGCTTCTTCCGGAAAGCCTGGCGCTTCTCGCTCACTTGCTGATCTCGGTGCCGCTCCTGGTGGTCGCCTCGCTGCCGTTGATAGCTGCCGCGAAAGCCGTCGAGCTGGTGTGGAATCGGCTCACCCGCCGCAGCGAGGCTGAATCGTCACTTCCGTACTGGGTCGTTGGCGCGGCCTTGTTTGCGTCCGAGTCGCACCGATTGGATCTCATGCACGTCATCTACGGATCGCCAATTCTGTTGATGGCGTTGGCGGCTCCTGCTCCTCGGCTCCCAAGACTCTTGAAACAGACCGTCGCGAGAGTCACGGTGTGGGGAACTCTTGTATTGGCTGCATTACTCGCATTGGAGGCATCGCGGCCTGGCGTGGTCGTAGAGACCCCTCAGGGACGGGTCAACATGCGCTCGAAAGACGAGGCTCTGGAGTTCCTCTTGTACAACGTGCCGAGAGAGGAACGGGTATTCGTTTATCCGTACTATTCGATGTATTACTTCCTGGCCGATCTCCAAAACCCGACCCGTTACAGCATTCTGATGTACAGCATCAACACGCGGGCTCAGTTCGAGGAGACGATTGACGCGCTGGAAACGTCGCGGGTCAAGTTCGTGCTCTGGGACACCGTCGTGGCTGGACCGAACCTCATACGCTGGTTTCCTGGCTACCGTGATCCCCCCGCATCAGAACAGCTGCTGGAACAGTACCTGACTTCTCACTACGCTCTGGTCGATACCAGAGGAGGCTTCAGAATCCTTCAACGGCTGGAGACGGCGAGTGGTCGCATCGGGACCGATGGTTCCGGTTCACCGGTGGACTCAGCCGGGTCGCGCACCCCCGTGTCTGCTCTGTTCTGAGGGCCGGCTCAATCCGACTCCATCGCGGGCTGTTTCGACAACAGCGTCCGACACTCCGCCAGCACACGATCGAACCCGAAGCCGCACGCCAACGACCAGACGGGCCAGATCAAATACCCCCAATATCTGTCGAAGTGCTGGCCGATGAGGAGGAAGAAGAGGATGTAGACGCCTGTCGTCCACCGCGCATGCAGGGGAAAGCGTGGACTCAACACGCCGCCGACGATCAGTCCCAGACAGGCGCACACGAACGGCCACGGCGCGAAGAACAGCAGGGCGTTCCATTGAACTGCAGACAGAAGAAACGTCAGCCCTGCGAACGCCACCCAGGAGCTCGCACCGGGCGCATCTGCGGCTGATCGCTCCGCCAGCACGTGAGCGACATGGATACCATATACGCCGCATATCCGATGCCCCCCAGGAGCCACACCCCGACCTCCCGCCAACGATGCCGTGTCGCTGCGATCACCGTAGCGAGCACGGCGTAGGGGGCGACCAGCTCCCGAACGAACATCGCCAGCAGACCAAGCGTCAATCCAGTCCACGATCTGCTTCAGCGTACGCACACACTGACAGCCCTATGAGTCCACCGGCCCAGGCTTCCCCCATTGCCGACGCTGCTGGCGCGGACATCAGCAGAGCAGTTCCGATAGCCATCGTGGCCGTCAGAACCGCAGAGGCAATCGATGTTCGCGCCGTCAGAAGCACGGCTGCGATGACGAACATGACGCCGAGTGTAGTGAGGAGAATCCGTCTGACCTGGGGCCGAAGCGGGGCCAGACTTCGCCACAGGAGCGGCGTCCGCCAGTTGAAGACCTCCCGTGTCGCGTACCCATTTGCTGCGCAGCTCGTCGCCAACAATGGTGTAGTAGGGCTCGCCCGCACCGAGCCGAGACAGGATTCGGTCGTAGACCTCGGGATCCGAGACCTTGCCGTGGTCCGGAAGACGCGAAAGCGAGCCCTCGGGCCGGAAGAGGCTTACGGTGAAGGTCGCAAGCATCACACTCAACGTCAGCACGGCCCTTAGGCGACCTGACATGGCAACCATCTGCGCGATTGTCCTCAGTTCAACGCCTGGAAGTACCGGTTCTGTGGATCGGCCCGAAGGTACGTGCCGACAGTCAATCGAGTAGCCGTTTCATTCTATGCCGTCTTCTCGCGAGAGGACTGCACTGCGGGTTATCCTTACCGACATGTTCAAGGCTTCGAAGAGGCTGAGCGCGCGTCGTAGATTCCATGCGCAGAGGCTCGTGCTCATTACCGCCGGGATCCTTTCGCCGGCGACTTCCATGAATGTGCGCCTGACCGCGGCAACGTGCTCACTTGAGCCTGTCCGGTTTCTTCAGTGAGGAACACGTGCGGATAAGTGTTGCCCGGCTGGTCCTCTCTGCTTTCGTTCTGACGTTGGCGCTGATCGCTCCGGAGCGCACGTCCCCACCAGCTACTCGACACAACGCGATCGGTGATGGAGCGTTCTTCCGCTCAGTCGTCGACGTGATGAGCAAGGGCGAGCCTTACTACAGCGCGATGGGCAGGATGCTGCGCCGTTACAACTATCCGGCCGCGAGCGTCTTCAATTGGCGGACGCCGCTGCTCTACCTTGGACTGGCAGCGTTTCCATCGTGGGAATGGTCGCGCGGAATGCTCGTTCTGCTTGCAGCGACCGCAGCTTTCGGTGCAAGCGTCATGGCCGCCGGCAGATCACCGGTCGCACTTGCAGTCACCTTCGTACTTGCGTCCGGCGTTGTGGTGATGATGTCGGCGCCAGCGGCCGTCGGCATGGCGGAAGCCTGGAGCGGATCGCTGATTGCTCTGTCGCTGTGGGGGTACGTTCGCGACCGGCCGATGATGGCCTTCGTCTGTGGGCTGGCGGCGTTGTTCATCCGCGAACTGGCCGCGCCGTACGTCGGGTTGTGCGCCCTTCTCGCCGCGCACCACCATCGTCGACAAGAGCTGACCGGCTGGTTGATCGGTTGTGCGGCCTACGGGGTCTTTTATTGGATCCACTGGAGTCATGTCGCGGCAGCGCAGCTTCCAACCGACCTGCAGCAAACGGGATCGTGGCTCGCATGGGGTGGACTTCCGTTCCTACTGTCCACGGTCCACTGGCATGGTTGGATCCTGCTGATGCCACGGGCAGCGACCGCGATCGCGCTGACGCTCACGATTGCGGGCGTATTCTCTCCGTCCACACCCTGGCGCGTGCGGCTCGTCGCTGGCGGGTATGCCGGTCTTTTCCTGGCGTTCGGCCAGGTGTTCAACGAATACTGGGGATTCCTGGTGTGGCCCTCCTGGTGTCTGGCTGCAGGCTACGGAGCGCAAGGTCTTGTGGACGACGGTCGGGCTGTGGCGCACGGCATCGGGCGGATGTCATGGACCTGATGAACGGGCATCTGTCCCTGAAATTCCCCTAACCGAGAGGCTTTCGAGAATGACTCGACCGCAGCGCGATTGGCTCTTCGTCGTCGTCCTCACCCTCGCCTTGACCGGGCTGTTTTGGTGGGCGAGCCGCCCGACCGGCGTGGAGTTGAACGTCATTACCTCCGGGGCCACCTTCACTGAAGTCGGGAAAGCCCTCGAGACAACCTATGGCCCCAAAAAATACTCCATGGGAGCGGAAGAATGGATCCTCCGCGAGCTGCTGCAAGATCGGAGGGACGGCGTCTTCGTGGACGTCGGCGCCGGCGATGCCCGGGCTTTCAGTAACACGTTCTATTTGGAATCCGCCTTGGGGTGGTCTGGAATGGCTATCGATGCGCAAGCGGAGTACGCCGAGGACTATGCCCGGTATCGCCCACAGACGCGCTTCCGATCGTTCTTCGTGTCCGATCGCTCCGATGCGACCCTGCCGTTCTACGTCCCCACCCAACGCGCGAGCGCCAGTGCCGATCCGAAGTGGGCCGAGCGATCGAAGCTGGGCGCGGTGACGACACGTACAGTGTCCACTGTGACCTTGGACGATCTTCTGGCGAGCGAAGGTATCACCCGGTTCGATCTACTCTCGATGGACATCGAAGGGCACGAACCGCAAGCTTTAGCGGGGTTCTCGATTGATCGGTTCAAGCCCCAGGTGGTCGTGATTGAGGCGCTGGCCGACACGCGACAGGCGGTCCTGGACTACTTCACGCGTCACGGCTATGTGCTGCAAGCGAAATACCTGCAAGCGGACGCCTTCAATCTCTACTTCGAGCCGTTGAAATAATCACGGTCCGGTCAGGCGGGATTCTTCAGTGGCCTGACTACTGCGTCCCTGAAAAGACTCGATACGTGGCGCAGCGCGTACCCAAAGAGTAACGGATACGTGAACAGAGGGATCACGCCCCAATAATTGTTGAAAGTGTGCCCGGCCACCGCGAATAGCAGCAGGTACACTCCCACGCACAGCCGCAAGTGCTCGCTCCGGCCGTTCTCGAAGATTCCAGCCACGAGGACGACGAAGACGATCGCGGCTACCCACAACGGCAGCACCGCGAGCCAGCCATTCCATCGGAGCGTCGAAAGGATAAATGGCAGCCCGCCCCACTGCAGCCACGAATCAAGGTGCGATATGTCGTCTGGGCGGCGGTGTGCGAGGACCTGCTGAACATGAGTTGCAAAGTAGAAGGCGTACCCGATGAGGGCAGCCCCCCAGACAACAACTTCCCGCCACCGCCTCGCACGAAATGCTAGAACAGCCGCAACGACGCAGGTACGGTGCCGCGAGCTCCCGCACAAAGAGCGCGAGCGCTCCAGCAGCGGCGCCGGCCGCCGGGCGTTGTCTGAGGTAGAGGCAAACAGACAGCGCAATGAACACCCCGGTCCAGACCTCATGCAGCATGACGGCGCCAGGCACGAGCGTAATGGGAAGAGCGCCGGCCTGAGCGATGGCGCCACCCAGCACCACGATTGAAGGTTCCGGAGCCAGTTGCGTTACCGTCAGGACGAGGAGGACCACGCCTAGAGCAATCAGAACGACCCGTGCAACACGAGGCGCCAAAGCCACCGCCGAGAACAGCAGCGGACTCCGCCAGTTGAAAACGCTGCGGGTTGGATAGCCACGCCGGCGCAGTTCGTCTCCGGTGACGTCGTAATAGCTCTCCCCCCGCTCCAATCGTCCCACGACAGCCGAGTGCAGAGACACGTCACTCTCGCCTTCGGCTACAGCCGCGCCCAGTGGTCCGGGCTGACGCGAGAAGGCGACGGCGGCCACGGCGGTGAGCGCCAGCAGCAGTAGCGCCATGGCCGCTCGGACCGGCGATTTGCCCGAGACATCATGGCCTTCGCCCCCGTGCTCTCGATTGCTCATCACGTGGACTATTCCCATCGCCGGCTCGTTGTCCGGAGCTGACCGAATGGCTGCGTCGGCAGCAGCCCGTCTCTAGTGGCGTCCCGCTCGCCGGCATTTCGATACCGTGCGCCAGTCGGGGAGATTCCGCCGCAGTGCGCCTGCGTCGCTCCGGCGACAACCCAGGCGACGTAGGCAGCGCCTGCGCCGGCGTATCCGTCAATGCCATAGTGCCAGCCAAGGATGACAGACCCGATCTGGATGACCGCGGCGCACATCCAAAGAGCCAAGCCGAACAGTCGGCTTCGCTGCCAGACGATGATCGCCATCAGCACGGAGAGGCCGACGTGCAGGCTCGGCATCGCGGAAATCCCACCGAATGGAAGCCACTGGTCGGACTGGAATCCTGCCCACACGCGGCGCTGGTTCGCCGTCGCGATCAGTGCGGAACCCGAGGCATCCAGCCGCGCGAGCAGCGCGGCAGCGTCGGGGTCCGTTGCGGCGCGGTAGCACGGGCCCGAGCTGGCGAATGTCCACGCCCCCAAAGTCCCCCCGACAATCCACAGCATCAGCAGAGCGATCAGGGCGCGCTGGCGCAGCGGGCGCATCTGAGACCAGCACAGCCAGACGAAGACTCCTGCGAGCGCCAGGAACCACGCCACGTACAAAATGTCGACTGATTTGAGCATGACTGGCCGGTCTAGCAGGAAGGCATACCAGTGCCAGGCGGGACCGCCATGGATCACGCTGTCAAGAGCCGCCAGATAGAATCCCAGGGGAAGCCGCGCTCACGTCCGAGGCTCTGCTTGAGCGACTGGAAGGTAATCTGAAAGGGAACAGCCAGGCTCGCGACCACAATCGCACCGACAAATTGGTCGGCCGACAAGCGGACGCGCCATCTCCGCGAGCGCCCGATGACATGTACACCCAGCCAGATGGTCGACCCCCACACCCATATTGCGGTAAACCATCCGGTCGCGACCTGGATGGGCCAGGGACGATGCAG
The DNA here is from genome assembly GCA_963730995.1 of uncultured Acidobacteriota bacterium. Taxonomy (GTDB): domain Bacteria; phylum Acidobacteriota; class Vicinamibacteria; order Vicinamibacterales; family 2-12-FULL-66-21; genus CAVSUB01. Next base: position 392,246 of record CAVSUB010000001.1, read on the forward strand.
CACGCGCGTCTGGATGAAGCCACCGACGGCAATGAACGCGAGGGACATCAACAGCAGAACGCGGTGCTCATTCCAGGTCTGCTCCAGCGCGCGAAGCGAGCGACGGTTGTTCGACACCATCAGCGATCGAGGGCCACCGGCAGCTACAACCGAGAGCATGGTCACAGGACCGGCCACCAGCCTCGGGGGATTGTGGCTCGGGGTTCGCAAAGTTGATGCCTGAAAACAGGTCGCCCAGGACGCGCGCCGCAACGATTTGTCTAGGGCTCCCCAGACAACTGTCTGGCCTGGATTGGAAGAAACATTCGAGGAGCTGCCACACGAGCCCAAGGCACGTCCGGTCAGACAACGAGAGGACCGTTCTTGAGACGGATTGCGAGGGCAACGAGCCACATAGCATGAACCGGCGTGACGAGCTGGACATGCGTCACGGCCGCCAGCGGCGCGGCCAGCGGCGCAAATGTACGCCAGCCAGGTGCACCAGCGCAGCGCCAGCGCCCGCTCGGTGACGAGAATGCCCGCGGACGCGATGAACGCGGGCGCGGGATCACGAGATTGTACATGAACAGATGCGGCGACGCGAGTGTGACGGCAAGCGCCAGCAGGCCAATTCGGCACAGTGGACTCGAGGTGCGACGCCATCCCCACCCGGCAACCGCAAGGCTGCTCGCCGCAGAGACGACATATGCGGCCATCGCAACAGGTGCAGGCAGCACTGCGGCCCAGAAGGTTCGGAACGAGGCCATAAGGTATGGGTTACGGGCGAGCGCGTCGGGAGTGCGAGCGAACGACCCCGTGTTCTCGAGGAAGCCGAGCACGACGTCCGAACCGACAATCGGAATAGTTGCAGCCAGTTGCAGTACGGCGGTGATCCCCGCCACGCCGGCAATCTTCCACTCCCCCGCTGCGATGCAGACCGCCAACGCAGGAGCGAAGAGAGACACTTTATAGCCCAGCAGCCCGAGGGCCGCGCCGGCGGCGATGCGCGATCCCCGGCTGAACGCGACGATGGCCAAGGTCAGGGCGGCCAGCGCGATCGCTGACAACTGGCCGTCGAGCACGAGATATCCAAGCGGTGGGTACGCCGCCGCGGCGACCGTGACTGGCCGTCGCCATCGGTCAAGGGACGGACAGCGTCGCCGGCATGCCGAAACACTCCAGAACGTCAACGACAGCGTCAGCGCGGCCCAGATCCCGTAGGCGGCGAGATAGGGCAATCGGGCCAGAGGGGAAAAGAACAGCGCAACTTGTGGACCGTACACCGGCGGGAATGACACCGCGCCCTGCCCCTGGAGGAACGCGGCCTGGGCTTGGCGGAACCGATCCGGGTTGACAAGGTCGCCAAAAGCCCCGTCGCCGGCGAGCGATCCCGCGACATAGAATTGAACGAAGTCGTTGCCTTTTTGAAATCCGGAGAATCGGCCCAGCGGACCGGGAGAAATGACGTCGGCCCCTACGGCGGCCCACACGGCGCAGGCAAGGATCGCGGCATGCAGGGTCAGTTCGCGCGCTCGTGCGGAGCGGCGGGCTTCGACACGGTCCAGCGTCATTGGCACACTCTAGTAATCCATATTGCCGAGGACTTTCAACCCGATAAATCGCTTGGCTGCCTGGCTCTCCCTCTCACTCCCGTCACAGAGGCCCCTACAGCCGGACCCTAGCAGCGGATCGGACAAGCCGGTCGAGTTGCGATGGCAGATCTGGCTCCCATGGTCGGCGCTCGCCTTGATCCTTCTCTCGGCGACCGGAACCGACCCGGATCTCTGGGGCCACGTGCGCTTCGGACTGGATTTCCTGCGGAACCTGTACTCTGCCATCAGTCGATCCTGTACTCGTTCACGCAGGACAGGCCTTGGGTGAACCACGAGTGGCTGAGCGAAGCTGCGATGGCCGCTGCGTTCGCAGTGGGCGGCACCGCAGGGTTGGTGATTCTCAAGGTCCTCGTGATGGCCTGCGCGGTGGCTGTCGTCTGGCGACGGCTTCGCGGAGCCAGCCCCGTCGTGTGCACCGTCGTGACCACTCTTGCGATCGTCGGCTCGTTGCCGCTGAGCGGAACGGTACGGCCACAAATCTGGTCGGCCCTCGGTCTTGCGCTGTTGGTACCGTTGCTAGACCAAGAGGCTCCGAGTCTACGACGGATCATCTCGAGTGGTGCTCTATTCGCCGCTTGGGCGAACCTTCACGGAGGGTGGATCACTGGGGGTGCGGCCCTAGCGACACACGTCGCGATCCGATCGGCCCGAGCGCCGAAAGAACTGACCGCTTGGCTCGGTTTGGGGACCGCGGCTCTCGCGGGAACTCTTCTGAACCCTTACGGCGTCGGGTTGTGGCGGTTCCTCGCGGCGACCGTCCGCTCGTCACGGCCGGACATCTCCGAATGGGCGGCGTTCGGACTGCACGAACCAGCCATCATGTGGGTCTCAGTGGTGGTGCCGATGACGATCATGGCCCTCCTGTTTCGCCGACGTGAGACCCGCCCGCCGGCCGAGACATGCGTCGTGGTTCTGTTGCTCGTCGCGGCAGGCCTCCGTGTCTCGCGTGTTGCACCGCTCATGTGCCCCGCAGCCCTCGCCCTCCTCGCGCCATCTATCGCCCGTGCATGGGGTACACGAGCCGCGCTCACGGCGCCCTCGGCCCCTGCCGCGCTGCTCATGCTGCTGCCCGCTGCGGTGTCGTTCCTCGCCGTCCGAGCCCCACTGACTCAGGCCCTGACCTGTCTTCCAATCGACGACGCGTGGGCCCCCGATCGCTCCGCAGCCGCGCAGCTTCGGGGACTGAGTGGAAACCTTTGGACAACGTTCGACTGGGGTGAGTACGCCATCTGGCATTTCGGACCAGCGCTCAGGGTCTCGATCGATGGTCGCCGTGAAACCGTTTATTCTGGCGATGTCGGAGCCTGGAACCGCGCTGCTGAGAGCGGTGACCAGCGGGCCGTTCTCAGGATGCTCGCCCTCCGCCCGCACTATATCTGGCTGCCAATTGGACGTTTGCCAGTGCTTTCAGGGCTCATCGACCGCGACTATCGCGTCGATCTCGAAACAGGCACCTCTTTCATTGCCACCCGCCGCGACCTGCCTCGCGTCGCGAGTCGTGCAGCACCCTTGGCTGGCTGCTTCCCTTGAATCGGAACTACAGAAGAAGCGGCATGCAAAGGCGGTGGGCACGTCAACGTGTGGAGAGGCTGTCGGGTGTCGTTGTCGTGGCAGGCCGAAAATAGAGATTCGTCGGATCGACCCGCAGGTACTTTCCCACCAGTGGTACCCGTGTTCGTCGAAGTAGTCGAGAATCTGCTGTCGAGTTTCAGGCTGGGCCTCGATGCACACCAGCTGCGGCCGGTACCGTCCGACGTCGAATCCGGCCAGCGCCTTTGGCTCCGACAGCTCAATATCCATATTGAGAAAGTCGATCTTATTCACGCCGGCTTGTTCGAGAACGCGGTTCAGAGTCGTCGTCGGAACCGTACGCGGGACGCCCATCTCACCGCCGCTCTCCCGTTGCACCGACGACTGCGAGACCGACGCGAGGAACTGGTTGCTCGAGGACACGAACAGCTGCGCCGTGTCGTCGGCACGGTCGGACGCAAACATCGCGACAAACCTCGTACGCGGGCGATGTTGAGCGTAGCCCGCTGCGAACTCCTGCATCGCGTCGATAGCGATACCTGACCAGTCCAGATAATGTTCCAGGTAGTAGGTATTACTGCCCTCTTGATAGTGGCTTGCCCCGACGTCGAGAAAGACGCCATCGCGACGGTCCTGGAAGTAGTCTCGGATCACCCACTCATCAACACCAATGGCGTTCGTATGAGGTCCATACGCCTTCTCAAGTTGGCCACGTTCCTCCAAGGGATAGCGTGCGATGGTCCAGAAACTCTCGAAGGTGCGCAAATCGCGCCGGAAGGTCGAGAGGTAAGTAACGAGTGCTACGAAAACGGATATCAGAACGACCTCGAACGCGGTAAAGCGAGGCATTCTTGTCATAGGGGACTCCTAATCGGTCGGGAATCGGGGCTTCGGCGCGAGCGCGAGCGTCCACTGGAACGCGTCACGCCCAGCTCTTCTCGACCAGCGCTATGGGACGGCATGCGTGAACGAGTTCCGCGAGTAACCAAATCATGAACAGAACGGAGATATGTACAGCCCAATCACGGCGGCCGTGGGGACCAGCACGAACAGGCAGAAACCAACGTACGTCAGCGTGCCGGCGCGGTGAGCATTCGCCGGGTGATGTACGGCATAGTGCTCACAGATCCAGATCAAGGGCAGCACCAGCAAGGTTGCGTCATACGCGAACAGATGCGGGTTCGCCAAAACGACGATGGTGACGAGTGCGCCGAGCTTCAACCGCGGCGGGGCGTCGCTGTGCCAGATGGCCCACAACACCATCGACAGCATCGCCACAAGCCCTATCCAGAGCCCTTGTGCAACGGGCGGCGGGAAGAGCTTCGTCACAGTGCGCAATGAGTGGGTCTGCCACGGCCGCGGCTCGAGTAGATCGCCGTACGTCCCGAGGCGCTGGATGACGTCCCCGTACGCCCAGAGGGTTGGCATCCCCAAAGCCCAGCCTGTCACGAGGGCTTGCACGCCGACCCCGACGACCGCGCCGAAGGCGATAACTACCCCGTCCCGGCCAGTGAGCGCGATCACCGGTAACAGGAACCCAAATTGAGGCTTGATCGACAGTAGGCTGAGGGACAAGCCCGCCGCGAACGGCCACCGCGCTTCCAGCGCGACCCACGCTCCCGCGAACGCGCACAGCGGGAACACGGTCGTTTGCCCATGCAGCACGAGGGTCCAGAACGCTGGGAACGCGGCTGCCGCGGCGATCACGAGACGATGGTCCTTCAGCTGTCGGCGCAGCGTCCGGGAGGCGTACCAGACGATCCCGAAGTACCGCGAGGATCAGAACGCCTGCCCACAGGACCACGGCCTGCTCGTAGGACATGGCCGCGAACGGCCGAAAGAAGAGCCCGGTGTGCGGCGGGTATACCGGCAGGTATCGCTCGCGCGTGGAGGCGGGGACCAAAGCGACCTGTCGTGCGTACAACCCCTCGGCGTCCGCCAAGCGCCAGGTGTCGCCGTCTCGCACGATGGTTCCTTGCGTGTAGAACTGAATGAAGTCTCCGCCCTTCAGACCATCCAACCGCGTGCGAGCACCAGGCGTGAGGTAGAGGACAACGGTCGCCGTCCACAGTAACACCGCAGCCACTCTGCAGTGACCGTACGCCTCTCGTCGACTGATCCGCCAGTAGGGCGGCATCGACCGCGGCGCCGTCACCACAGCATCTGGGTCCACAGCAGCAATCCGAAACCCGTCGCGATCAGTCTGGGTGGGAGGCGCCGTGCCAAAGGACACCGTCAGGCCGCTCAGCGTCCACGCCGCGTCACGCTGCGATGGTCGTTCCCCTCGACCAGTTGTGGCGGACGAGGTGTGAGTCTACTGGATTGAAGAACAGAACGTGGCATGAAGTACAGATTCTGCGCGTCGGCACGGAGGTACTTGCCGACGACCGTGTACGCATGCAGGGAAAAATAGTCGAGTATCTGCTGCCGTACCACAGGGTGCGCCTCGATGCAGACGAACGCGGGTCTGAAGCGCTCGATGTCGAACCCGGCGAGCGCCTTGGGCTCCCAGAGCTCAATGTCCATCGTCAGGAAGTCGATCGAATCGACCTTTTCGCTCTCGAGCAGATCGGTCAGCGTAATGGTCGGTGCAGTCAGCTCTTTCGTAATAGTCCCAAAACTGGCGGTGAACTGTTTGTTCGCTGACGTCTCCAGCGAGCTCCCAGCCTGCACGTAGAGCTTCGCCTCAGTATTCGACTCGTTCGATACGAAGAACGGTCGAAACTTCGTACGAGGCCGGTTCAGCGTGTAGCCCTGTTCGAACTGTCGCTGCGGCTCCACGGCGATGCCTGACCAGCCAAGAACCGTGTCCAGGTAGTATGTATTGCTGAACGCCTTGTAATCGTTCGCGCCAACGTCGACGAAGAACCCCCGGCGCCGGTCGCCGAAGAAGTCGCGAATGATCCACTCCTCTGCGAATTGGGAGCTGCGATCCGGCCCGTACTTGTCCGCCAGCGGCTTGAGCTCCCACGACCCAGCAACAACCAGTGGTCGTGACGCTCCTATTTTCCAAACGACCAGCGCCACCAGAAAGATCAAAAGTGAGACTTCTACGAGGTCAAATCGCAGACGGTTGCGCAAATCTCGCATGGCTACAGCTTTCCGGGAAGTACCGTTAAGCGTTCTTGATGCAGGCGTCCCGCCGCTGAGCCCGCCCGGTAGGCGCGCTCGAACGACGCGTACCGTCCCGGTACGGCCGTCTTCCACCGGGCTGTCGCGACTCCATCGCTGACCGCAGCTGTAGCGACTACGCGCCCGTTCACGCTGAATTCGACATTCGGCAGCGAACCGTCTTCATCGAAAGATACGAGAACACGAAATCCGACGGCATCACCCACGACTGCAACCTCCGGCGACAGCAGAAGTCGATCGATGCGCGGGTTCTTGGCTGAGCGCTGCGCGACATCCACGGACGGTGCGGCAACTGACGCGGGCGACGGCGATCCACTAGGTCGAGAGCTCGGCGTCGCTGAGCGCTGCGCGACGGCTACGGACGGCGCGGCAACTGACGCGGGCGACGGCGATCCGCTAGGTCGAGAACTCGGCGTGGGCATGTCGGGGGACGACGGCGCGGCCGCGGCGGCCGCAGGCCGGCTTGTGAATGGGCCCGAGGGTACACTCGCCACATCAACCTCTGGCGTGTGAACCCTGTCGGAGACAGGCACTTTGAAGTACAGGGCGCGATAGCCCCTGGCGTTGGCTGCCGCAAACAGGCCTTCAGCTCGGGCGCGCCCGGAGCCTGACAACATGTACGCCACGCTCAGGCCTGCCACGACGGCGAAGAGAAAGGCGGTCCAGGCCGGGCCGACCCTCTCAGCCACCCAGTCACCCAGCGTGCGCTCGACGAGCAGTAGCAGGAAGGAAGCAACGAGCAGGGCCAGAATGTCGATCCCCGTGCGCGTTGTCTCCACCACCACGGCGGCAACGCCGACACAGAACGCCGCCCATGCGATAGGCTGCGAGAGCCTCGAGCGGATTGGAGTGCGCACACCGGCCATCAGAAGCTCTCACCCTTCAAGTCCACACACTGCAATTGAGAGAATCGGGCGTTGCTCTAAACGAGCTTCGAGACCCACTCGAACATCGAGCGCAACACGCCTTCAAGCCAGGCTAGGCTGGCGGCAGGGCCACCGGCCATGAACATCGCGAAGGCCACCAGCATTGCGAGCGGCACGGCCGTCATCATTACGTCGCGTCCCACCGCGCTCCCGAAGTTCGCATAGTTCAGTTGCGCCTCACTTCGCAGGGGCGAAGTATCCGCCACTGGTTCGGATCGTCGCGGTCGGAGCGCTCTTGATGTGGATCTCCACTTTGCGCCAGCTGCCGTCGTGCTGAATGTGCGATGACGTGTAGCCGAGGACGTATCGCCGTCGAAGGTCGTCGATCACGCGCCGGTACTCGGACGGCAGATCCTGGACGTCGGCGGGGAAGAACGCGCGGCCGCCGGAAAGATCCGCCATCTGCTGGAGGACGGCCTTGTCCGGGTTCAAGCCGAGGCCGATCGCGTACACCATGGCGCCGCTGTCCTTCACGAGCTTCAGGACTTCCGGAAGGGTGTGCGTGCTCCCCGGCCCCTTCCCGGCGTTGTCCTCGTCGCGCCCGTCGGTCATCACGACGACCACGCGGCGGCCGTCGGCGCTCTTGACGCGAAGCAGCGCATCGGTCATCGCGTCGTAGAGCGCCGTGCCACCGATCGCCTTGTACTCGCCGATTGCCGTTCGGCTGAAGTCGCGGTTGCGCGACAGGTCGTGCGCGAAGACGACCTTGTCGCCGAACGTCAGCAGCGCGAGCTGGTCTTTCTCCTGCAGCGCCGACACGAAGTCCTGCGCGCTCGCGATGACGTCCGCCTCTTTCTTCTTCATGCTGCCGCTCGAGTCGAGCGCGAGCACGATGGACACGTCCTGCACCGCCTCCTGGAACGTCTCGAGCGACTGGACCTCGCCGTCTTCGTGACCTCGAGGTCTTCCTTCGAGAGGTCGAGGTACTGCGCCGCCCTGATCGGTAGCCGTGAACTCGAGACGCGGCCTGATCGGCGACGGCTTCGGCGCGAAATAGCCGGGACGCGCGCGGATGATGTTCGTCGCGATCTCCGGTGTGCACGCTGATGGTCCGCCACGTCCCGTCCGTCTTCTGGTTCTTCGGCGTGTAGGTGATCAGATAGCGGTTCTGGACGTCGTCTGTCAGCGTGTCGTGCACTTCGCCGAGCTGCTCGTCTCGCGACGGAAAGAAAAAGCGCGGCCGCCGCTTTCGACGGCGAGATGCCGCAGCAGCCGTTCGCCCTTGATGGAGATGCCGGCGACGCCGCCGATGCCGACGACGTAGACCGTTGCGCCTGCTGCGCGCACGGCCGCCAGCGCGTCGTCGTACTGCGCCGTGCTCTTCTCGTCGTAGCCGTCGGTGATCAGCACGATCGCGCGCCGCCCCTCGGCGTTCGATCAGGCTGTGCGCCACTTGCACGAGCGAGTCGAGGATCGCAGTGCCGCCCGCCGGCCGGATCGCCTCGATGCCCTGCAGGATCGTCGGCCGATCGTTGGTCGGTCCGGTGACCGCCCCCACACCCATCGAGAAGGGCGCGATGATCATGCGGTCGAGCGGCTGAGAGATATTTCGAGAGCGTCGCCGCCGTGCGCTGCACGAAGTCCATCCGACGCGACATGCTGGAGCTGCTGTCGACCATCAGCGCGAACGTCGCTCCGACAGCTTCCTGCCGGACGATGTCGAGCTTTTGCGGAACGTCGTTTTCGGTGACGGAGAACTGCGTCGGCGGGATGCCCTTGAGGAAGCGCCCGGTCTTGTCCTGCACCGACGCCTCGATGAGGACGCTGTTCACTTCGGCCGCTTCGGTGATCTCGAACGGCTCGAGAACGACCTTGTCCTTCGCTTCATGCCCGAGCGTGTCGGACGACTTCCACCGAGATTTCGCGGCGCTCGAACGGATTGTCGTCGACCCACTCGGTCGCGTAGGGCGGCCCCTCGGTGACCGTGCCGAGCAGCTTCGAATCGACGTAGAAGCGGACCTGCCCAGGCAGGACGTTCTGCGGATGCTGGACCTGCGCGACGATCCGCACCGTTCCGGGCAGACCGGTGCGGCCGAGCGGCGACGTGATGCGAACGGTGAGCGCAGGCTCCTGCCGCGCGATCGGACGGGCGGCAGCGCAGAGGGCGAGACAGCGCGTGAAGCGACCAGCTTCCAGCTGCCAGCTTCCAGCTGCCAGCTTCCAGTCGGCCGTCGCCACGCTTCCAGCTGCCGCAGTCGCTGCAGCTTCCCGCTGCCCGCTTGCAGTCTCCGCTCGCGACACGTCGAGACCGGTGTCGTGGTCTAGCCGAAGAACATGGATTTCAGAGGCTACAAGTAACCGCTTCCAGCTGACTGGCTCGTGTCGACCGTCGCTCTGTGAGCACCCCGCTGCTCCAAGCCACCCGGTCCGAGCGGGAAGCTGGAAGCTGGCAGCTGGAAGCTATTTTCACGCGTAGGTCGCCGGCGCTTCTCGATCGTCGACGAAGTACGCTGCGCAGGCCGCCTCGAGCAGCTCGGTCGACAGCTCGGCGGCTCGCCCAGGTATTCCGCGAGCGAGATCACCTGATTGATCAGATCCCGCGGCTGGCACCCCCGCAGCTGAATCTGACGCGGCTTGAAGTAGTTCGCGAGCAGGGAGTCGACGACGCCCGGCCTGAACTCGAGGCCGTTCGTCGCGGCAGCTGTTCTCGAAGATCTTGAGGAACTCCGCGCGCGTCGGGCTCTCCGCGAAGATCTTGTAGTGGATGCGGCGCAGGAACGCCTCGTCCACGAGCTCGTTCGGCCGGATGTTCGTCGCGAAGACGATCATCGTCATGAACGGGAAATCGAACTTCTGGCCGGTCTGCAGCGTGAGGAAGTCGACGCGGCTCTCGAGCGGCACGATCCAGCGGTTCAGCAGCTCGCGCGGCGAGACACGACTGACGGCCGAAGTCGTCGATGACCAGCACTCCGCCGTTCGCGACGGCCTGAACGGGTGCCCGATAGAAGCCCATCGTCGGGCTGTAACTCAGCTCGAGCTGATCGAGCGACAGCTCGCCGCCCACCATGACCTCGGACGCCGGCATCGAACCCAGCGGCGATCGGCGTCATCACCGAGATCGAGAGTCTCGTTCGCCGCTTCGTCGGGAGTGGCTCGTGGTTGACGGGATCGAAGAACCGGATGATGCTGCCCTCGACCTCGAGCGCATGCGGCACGAGGATGTCGCCATCGAGCAGGTTGTGGATCGCCTGCGAGATGACGGTCTTGCCGTTTCCGGGAGGCCCGTACACGAACATCGAGTGGCCGGCGTTGACGGCGGGCCCGAGCTGATCCATCACCTTCTGGCTGATCACGAGGTGCGAGAATGCCTTGCGCACTTCCGGTCGCGTGCACCTGGTGTGGCGCGGAGGCCTTGAACGTCTCCATGTAGCGCCGGTACTGCACGAGCGGCACCGGCGCGACGCCGACGTAGTGGTTGTGCTCGAGGAAGAGCATCGCTCGCGTGCGCCCGGCGTCGGTGATGCGATATCTGTACGAGGCGCTGCCGAGGGCGCCCCCCGAGATATCGAGATGATGCTGCTGCTTGCTGGTGCTCACGACCGGTTCGATGACGTGGAACGGCAGGCCGAGACGCCGCGCCAGCTCGGTGCCGGTCAGCTCGCCGGCGAAATGGAGCGTCTTGAGGACCAGCTGCGTGATCAGGTCGCGCTGAGAGCCCGGCCTGCTCGAGCGATTTCGGTGCCGGGATCGAGAGCGACGCTTCTCGTTCTGCCGTGATCATCATTCCTGCTCCGCCGCTCGCGCGGCCTGACGCGCCTGCACGGATCGCTGGCGCGCGATGGTCAACGAAGGTTGTGCCGCCGCCGCCTGGTCGAACGCGAGCGCCGCCTCTGCGTAGCGCCTCTCGGTCAGACGCAGGACGCCGACGTTGTAGAGCGAGACGCCGTCCCCGGATCGCTCGCGGAGGCGCTTTTCCGCGCTCGCCAGGTCCCCGCGCTTCGCCTCCACCAGCGCGAGGTTGTTTCGTGCAGGGGCGAAGTTGGGATCGATGGCGAGTGCCGCCTCGCACGAGGCTGCCGCAGCGGCCGCGTTGTCCTGATGCATCTGGACGTAGCACAGGTTGTTCAGCGCGAACGTGGCGCGCGGGTTGAGCGCCACCGCCGTTCGATAAGCACTCTCGGCGTTTCGCGGCTGCCCGAGCGACTCCAGAATCGTACCGAGCGTGTTGTAGATCTCCGCCGACTTCCTCGATGCAATTCAGCGCGCGATGCACGTCGCTCAGCGCGAGATCCGGCATGCCCCAGTCGCGCCACAGCCTCGCCATCCCGTCGTAAGAGGCACGGCGTCGCAGGGCTCCAGGATGACCGCGCGCTGAAAATGTCTGTAGGCGAAGTCGAGCACACCCGCCTTCCGATAGGCGACGGCCGCCAGACGATGGTTCTCGGCGCTCTCGTGCATCGCGAGCAGGAGCAGCGCTCTCGCCAGCTCGGGATTGCTCGATTCGATCGTCGGCAGGAAGCTGTTCTTGGGTGCGGCCTTCGACTGCAGCGCGCGAAGCTTGCGCACGTACTCCGACAAGGTCGGGTTTCGGCGCGGACGTTCGGATCGTCGTACGTCGCCGTCGGCTCTCCAGGCTTCACGAACCGGAGGCGAACCGTTCCGTCGCGCGCTGCGCAGCCCGACACTGCGATGAGCGTCAGTACCGCAATAGACTGCGCGGCACCCGAGTACACCTTCCACTTCGCGATCGGTATCAAATGCCCCTCCTCAAAGGCATCTCGCCGCGCGCCGTGCTAATCGTCGTCGCGGCCCAGCCGCGTCCGACGGCGCAAGCAGATAAAGCACCAGGAAAACTCCCGCGATGACGATCAATACGATGTTCGTGCCGCTCATAGCCATTTGACGTGTCCTCCTAAAGCTACCGACCGCGCTCGACCACATCCGGTTTGAAGAGCCGGAAGTACTCGCACGACTGCCGGACCCAGAATGGCCACATACAAGGCCGGGAACAGGCAGAAGACGAGCGGGAAACACGAGCTTGACGCCGATCTTGCCTGCGCGCTCCTCGGCGTTCTGACGCCGCTTCGTGCGCGAGACGTCCGCATGGGTTCTGAGTGCCTGCGCCACGCTCGTGCCGAATCGGTCGGTCTGGACCAGCATCGAGACGAGGGAACGCACCTCGTCGACTTTGGTGCGCGAAGCGAAGTTCTTGAACGCCTCGAGACGCGGTTTGCCGGCTCGCATCTCGGTCGTGACGAGCCGCATCTCCTCCGCGAGCGCTGGGTACGTGATGTCCAGCTCGTCGCTCGTCTTCATGATGGCCTGGTCGATGCCGGAGCCCGCTTCGATGCAGACGATCATCAGATCGAGCGCGTCCGGAAGACCGTTCCGAATCTCCTTCTGCCGCAGCGCGGTCTGCGCGCCCGAGCCACACGCTCGGCAGCACGAATCCGACGCCGGCGCCGAGCAGTGCGAAGTACCACCGCGAGAAGCCGAACGACCATGAGCGTCAAGCCGCCCGACGACGAACGGCAGAAGAACTTCTGCCGCCCCGTAGACCACCGCGGCCGCAAGGCCGCGGTAACCGGCTCTCGCGAGCCGGCGACGCAGGGCGCGTCATCTCCTTGGGCGATTTCGGCACCAGTTGCTGGAACCGCTTCACCCAGGCACTGGGCGTTTCCTGCAGGTTCAGCTGCGCAAGGACGCCGTCGGCTCCACGCTGCGAGAGCCGCCGGATCTCGCGCTGCTCGGGGGCGCTCCAGGTCAAGGCGAACGACACCAGCGCCCCGACACCCAAGGCGACCGACGCAAACACCGCGATCAGAACGAACGGTAGATCGATGGACATACGTGCCTCTAATCAGCTTCCTGGCTCCAGCTACCAGCGTCGGTCAAGGCCGCCCTGCGAAGTGCTTGCGGCTCAGTACTCGATCTGCACGATCTTGCGAATGACGAACACGCCCACGACCTGCAGCGACAGTGCGAACGACGATCATCTTGATCCCGAGCGGATCCGTGTAGAACTTGCGATACGTTTCCGGGCTCGAGAACGCGAAGAACAGTGCCAGGCTGACCGGCAGCGCCGACAGGATCCAGCCGGTGATTCGGCCGTGCGCCGAAATGACGCGCACCTGCCGCTTGACGCGGAACCGATCGCGGATGATCGACGACAGGTTGTCGAGCACTTCCGAAAGGTTGCCGCCGGCGTCGCGCTGCGTGAGTACCGCGGTGACGAAGAACCGCGCGTCGAGGATCGGAATGCGATCCGCAAACGCCTTCAGCGCCTGCGGCAGCGGCATGCCGAAGTTCTGCTGATCGAACAGCAGCCGGAACTCTGGCCCGACTGGCTCCGCCATCTCGTCTGCCAACCATCGACAGAGCCGGTCGTCAGCGCGTGCCCGGCGCGCAGCGCCCGGGCCAGCAGGTCGATGGCCTCGGGAAACTGCTCCTCGAACTTGATCATCCGGCGGTTGCGTGCCATCTTCACGAAGGAGTACGGCATGAACCCAGCGAAGATACGCGGCCAGCACAGACCGACCAGCGGCAGTGCAGGAATCGCGTCACGGCGATGTACGCCAGGCCGACGAGCGCACAACGACGCGAGCAGGATCGTGCTGACCGTGACCTTGAGCCCGGACTGCGCGATCGTCCGCTGCATCGGGCCCGTGACGCGACCCAGGCTGCCGAGCACCGCTCTCGAACGCACCCACGTCGCTCAGGCGGTCCTTCTCCTTCAGAAGGGCCGCCGTGATTACGCTCTTCGCGGTCGGGCGCTTCAGCCGCTTCCTGAGCGCGTGCTGATGCTCGGCGTCCTCGCGCTCGACGAACAGCCAGTAGAGGCCGTAGACGATCCCGACGACGAGGACGAACGTGCCAACTACGAAAATCATGGCATCAGTCCCTTCAGGCGACCTGCTGCACGTGCTCGAACATGTCGATCGGCAGCCGGATGCCCATCGTCGCGAGCTTCTCTGCGCACTTCGGCCGGACGCCGGTCGCGCGGAACCGGCCGATGACCTTTCCTTCGGGGTTCATGTCCGGTGCGCTCGAACAGGAAGATGTCCTGCATGGTGATGACGTCCTGCTCCATGCCGGTGATCTCGGAGATCGCCGACACCTTGCGCGTGCCGTCGGCCATGCGCGAGATCTGGACGAGGACGTTGACCGCCGACGCGATCTGCTGGCGGACGGCGCGGTCCGGGATGTTCAGGTTCGCCATCGCCACCATCGTGTCGAGGCGATACAGCGCGTCGCGCGGGCTGTTCGCGTGAATCGTCGTCAAGCTGCCGTCGTGACCGGTGTTCATCGCCTGCAGCATGTCCAGCGCTTCCTCGCCGCGGACCTCACCGACGATGATGCGGTCGGGCCGCATACGGAGCGCGTTGACAACGAGCTGCCGCTGCCGGACAGCGCCCTGCCCTTCGATGTTCGCCGGACGCGTCTCGAGCCGCACGGTGTGACGCTGGCGGAGCGTCAACTCGGCGGCGTCCTCGATCGTGACGATGCGCTCGCGCTCGGAGATGAAGCTCGAGAGCGCGTTCAGCAGCGTCGTCTTGCCCGCGCCTGTGCCTCCCGACACGATGATGTTCATCCTGGCGGCGACTGCACCCTTCAGGAAATCCAGCATCGGCTGCGTGAGGCTCATGCGCTCGACCAGATCCTGCGCGCCGATGCGGTCGGTGCGGAATCGCCGAATCGAGAGGACCGGACCGTCGAGCGCCAGCGGCGGAATGACCGCGTTGACGCGCGAACCGTCCTGCAGACGCGCATCGACCATCGGGCTCGACTCGTCGATGCGACGGCCCACGAGGCTGACGATGCGCTCGATGATTCGATAGAGGTGCGCATCGTTCTGGAAGACGATGTCCGTCTCCTCGAGACGGCCTTCACGCTCGACGTACACCTGGTTGTACCGATTGACCAGGATGTCCGAGATGTGCCGGATCCTTCAGCAGCGCCTCGAGCGGTCCGAGGCCGAAAATCTCGTGCAGGACGTCGGTGATCAGCGCATCGCGCTCGAACAGGCTCAGCGGTGTCGTCTGGCTCTCGCGCTCGAGCAGCCCGAGAATCAGGCCCTTGATCTCCGGCTCGGCGTCCTCGCGCCGCACCTTCGAGAGCCGTTCCAGATTCAGGCGTCCGAGCAGCTCGTTGTGGACGCGTCCCTTGAGCTCCTGGTATTCGCGGGACCGAACATCCGCGCTCTGCTGCAGTGTGGGCGCGCCGAACAGGCTCGTCATGACCTGGACTCCTCCGATGAACCCTTGCGGGTGCCGAACAGACTGAAACGCCCGGCGGGCTTCTTTTCCTGCGGCGCCTTCTCGATGCCGGCAAGAGCACGGGCGAACTTCGTAAGCGAGCCAGCGAGCTCGTTGTGATTTTCAACAGTGACCGGTGTGCCCTTGTTCAGAGCCTGCAGCGCGCGGCGGTAGTCGCTCGGGAAGCTGTGCTTCACCTGCGTACCAACGGCTCGCTCTACATCCTCGTGACCTATGTCCGCCAGCCGATCCTCTCGGCTCACGACAACCGTGATCTTGTCCTTCCCGTATCGCTGCCGCATGGCTGTCGCGATCCGGCTGGCGCTTCGGACGGTCGCAAGCTCCTGGTTCGCGACGACGACGATGCGCGAGACTGATTCGAGCCCATCGAGCACGGTGGCATCTGAACGGGGAACATCCAGCACGACGTGGCGGTAATGCCGTTCGGCGAACTCGAGGACGGTCCGGACGCGCCGGACGTCCACTGGCGTGAGCATCACGCGATCCGACGACGCCAGAAGATCGACGCCACACTTGGTATGCGCGATGAGGTTCCTGAAGAACGCTTCGTCGAGGCGATGCGTGTTCTCGAGCGCGTCGACGATCGAGAATCGGGGCTCGGCGCCAAGAAACACGGCGGCGTCGCCGTTGGCGACGTGGAGATCGATGAAAAGGGTGCTCTTCGGGTCGAACTTCGCGAGTGCCGTCGCAACGTTGACCGCCACCGTCGTCGTGCCGACGCCGCCCTTTGCGCCAACGAAGGCGTAGGTCCTTCCCGCCACCGTGGTGACCGGCTTCAGGGCGATCAGGCGATCGATCGCCGCTCTGAGATCCTCTTCTGTGATGTTGGAGACGACTTCCGTGACGCCCACGCGCATCGCTTCGAGGAGCAGCGCGGGATCGAGCCGCTGCGTGACGATGATCACGCCGGTCGTCGGATGCTGCCGCTTCAGCAGCGGCAGCGCGGACGGCAGGTGCGTCTGTTCCTGGAGATCCAGGACGAGCACGTCTGGCTGCTTCGCGTTCGGCTGGGCCAGCGCCGCGAGCTCGGAGCCCGGCACGGACGGCGACGTCATGCCGCACGCGGCGAGCGCGAGCTCCAGCTGCCGATCGGTCGAACCAATGAGGAGAATATTCGCGGACACGTCTTGCTCCCTAACGCCCGGCCTATCGCTTGCCGGACTTCTTAGCAGCGGTTTTCTGCGCCTCTTTTTGCAGAGAGGCGTCGTTATTCACGGCCTCGGGCCCCTTCGGCTCCGGGGCATCCACCGAGCCGGTGCCCTCGAACTCGTCTCCGCCTTCGCCGCCCTTGCCCGGGCTGCTCAGGAACGGCTTGAAGCGGGTCGGGAGCGGCGGAACCTCGTCCGGATCCAACGCGCGCACGAGGCGCGGCGTGATCAGAACCATCAACTCGGTCTGCTCGGCGCGCTCGGCCTTCGACTTGAAGAGCGGCCCGATGATCGGCAGCTTGCTCAGGATCGGAATCGCCGAGCGATCTTCCTGCGAGAGATTGTCGAGCAGTCCGGCAATCGCAAACGACTGCCCGTCGCGCAACTCTACGTCGGTCTCGGCCCTGCCGCGTCGTGAGCGCCGGAATCCGGAAACCACCCAGGCTCACGCCGTTGGCGAAGTCGAGCGTGCTCACTTCGGGCTTGACCTTGAGCCGGATCGCGTCTCCAGCGATGGTCGGCTTGAAGTTCAGTCGGATACCGAATTCCTTGAACTGGACGGTCACGGTTCCTGTGGCGCCCTGCACGACCGGAACGGGGAACTCGCCGCCCGCCAGGAAGCTCGCCTCCTGACCGTTATACGCGATCAGGTTCGGTTCCGCGAGGCTTTGAAACGCGCCACGCGACTCGAGGGCGCGCAGGAGGGCGCCATACCCGTGCAGCCGATCGAAGAAGAAAAGATTCAGGAAGTCCCCGAAATTCAGGCCGCCCGCATTGTCGTCGAAATCGGGAGCACTGAACTGCTGAGTCGTCGTGCGCGCGGCCCAATTCTGTTTCGCGAGGAACATGGACAGACCGACTTCCTGCAGCACGCGCCGGTTCACTTCGGCGAAACGGACCTGCAGCAACACCTGCTGGCTCTCGCTGCCGCCAGGCACCTGCAGCAGGTTGATGACCGCGCGCTTGGCGGACGACGCCTGAGCGATCTCTCCCGCGCGCAGCATGATGTTCGTGCTCGAGACCTGGCCTGAGAGCAGCGTCGAGTCCTCGGTGGTGCTCACCTGGATGTCTTCACCCGGGAACAGCATCGCGAGGTTCTGCTGCAGCGCCGTGACCGGCTGTTCCACCACGATGTCGTACTGCGTACGACCGTTGGGACCCCACACGATCAGGCTGATCGTGCCGGCGGTCTTGCCGTCGATGAGAATCTCGCGCGGCTGGACCACCGCCGCATCGGCGACCGCGGGGTTCGTGATCGCGATACGGGTAATGTTGAAATCGGTCGCCAGCACCGTCGATCGGCCGGCGGTCAGGGACACCTTGGGGAACTCACTCAGTCTCGCCGCCGACGGCTGCGCGACTGGTGGTTGCCCCGCGGCAGCCGGCGCCGGAGCAGCCGGCGTTGGCGCACCCTGAACCGGTGCTTGTGCGTGGGAGGCGACGCCGGCGGCCGCGAACAGAACCGCACACGCCAGCGCCGCGAACTTACCGTCGACGGACTCTGCAGTGGCTCTCATCTACTTAATGACCCCTTCTTTGTCCTTCTTCTCGTCGTCCTTGTCCTTCTTCACAGCTTCTTCTTTGTCCTTCACGACCTCTTCGCTGCGTTTCTGGGCGCGGATCGCTTCGATCGAGTAGAACTTCGGTGCTTCGGGCGCGGCTCGGCTCGACAACCGGCTTTCCTGGCGACGACTCGTGTCTGGCCCTTCTCGACTTTCACGACCGGCGGCGCGTCGGGGGTCCCCATCAGGCTCCCCATTCGCACTCCGCGGGTGTCGGTCGGAACGACGTCGAGGGGATTGCGGAGGGTGAGCGTGATGGACCCCGCATGCTGCGCGAGCGTGATTCGCTCGGCGTCTTCCGGAGTCACCATCAACGTGACCACCGCCGACGGAATGGCCTTTCCGTCCTTCGACGGCTTCCTGGTCGTAGAGGGTCCCGGCCGTCAGCACCTGGACGTTGCTCACGACCGCGCGGGACATGCTCGATTCTCGCCCGGCTGATCGTCACCAGCACATCGACGCGAGTGCCCGGCACGGTGAAGCCGGCAACGCCAATCACGTCGTTCACCCGCACCGACAGCGCACGCATTCCCGGTGGAATCGATGGCGGCAAGACCGGCGCCCGCCTCGATCGGCGCCAGCTTGCTCTCCGTCAGCGGCTCGTTCGCACGGACTGACTGAATCAGTCCGCGCCCGACGATCGGATCCGGCGAGGCGAAGCTGCCCTGCACCGGGCTCGAGGACGGCCAGCCGACAATCTTGATGTGGTCCTTCGTCAATCGCGTGCCGGTCGGGAGGTTCTCAGCGGCGACGGCCACGTACACCGACGCCACCTCCACCTGTCGAACGGGAATTCGGCTGATGGCCCGGTAGACGAAGTACGTGGCGACGCTTGCCAGGCCGACGGCGACGATGAGAACGAGCAGTGTACGGTTGCGGCGGTTCATGCAGTGCCTCCAGGCGTCCTTGCTAACTTTCCTTGCGCATCGTACTGTTCGCTCTTAGATTGGGTGCTGCCCAGCGAACCGCCGAATAGCGACATGATCTGTCCGACGAAGACGTGTTGGTGGGTGTAGGTCACGACGCACCGCATCACGTCGACAGTCTTGGCCGGCGCGGTGGAGAGCGTCGAGGGTATCCGGTGCGCAACTGACGGTGCGCGCCGGTCACGCCACCGTGACTGCAGAGTACAGCGGTCGCGTGGGTCTCGCGCCTGGCCTGGCCGTGTAGTCCGGAAGCACTGCGACCCGGGCGCCCTCGCGTGCTGCGTTGGTCACCACCTCGAAGCGCTGGAACATCAGCCCGAAGTCGAAGATGCCGAGCAGGACGAGCAGCAGCAGCGGCAGGGTGAGCGCGAGCTCGACGATCGCCTGGCCGCGTTCACCCTTACGGCGATCTGCATCCGCTTTCAGCGTCGCCATAACGTGCACAACACTCCTATCGTGATGGGAATCGCATATGCGAGCCGTGGGGAGTTCGTGTCCTTCAGCGTGAGGCCCGGGACCGGCCCGAGGCCCTGGGTGCGCCAGTGCATCAGCATCAGCCAGAGATTCGAGATGCGCCGTGCGCAAGTAACCACGCGCCAACGCGACGAACACGCCGAGCACGCCGCCGGCCATCGCCGCGAAGATCGCCAGCCAGACCGACTCGCTCGGGCCAAGCCACGCGGCGAGCGCGGCGAGCAGCTTCACGTCGCCAGCGCCCATGCCGCCGAGCGCAAAAAACGGAAAGAACAGCGCCGCGCCGGCGATCCACCCGGCTGCAGCGGTACCGACACCCGGCAGGCCCGCGTCGAACGCCGCGTAGGCCAGAGCGGCAAGGGCCGCGCCGAACGTCAGCCAGTTCGGGATGCGCCGCGTGCGAACGTCGAACACCACCGCGACCAGCGCGACGGCCAGGACGACGATTGCCCGAACATCAAACAAAGTCATGATTGAGGTACCTCACGAACCGGAACTGGTCCACGGGTGGCGCGGGCTCCCACAGACTCGGCGTGCCGGTCGTCGGGTCGATCCAGGCGTTATAGGTCGCCGCAACCGCCGGGACCGATGTTGTTCAGCGCCGACGTAGCCTGCAACGCCGACGAACGCGGCCAGATACGCGTATTCAATGAGATCCTGCCCGCTATCGTCGCGAAGAAAGTCCGCAAACGCGTAGCGACAGCCAGCGAGGCGGAACCGCTTGAGAGAATCGAACGTCAGTGGCATGTGCACACGCTCTCAAGAGTGGAGTCGAGCGAGGCCCCGAAAGGCCTCGCTCGCACCAGACGGCGACTAGCGAGCCGCCCGCGGCGCCCGCAGCCGCGTCGGTCGCGGTCTGCACCTTCGTGTAGATCGAGTTCACGTTCGAGCCGATGCTCTGGAGGATCAGGTAGCCCGAGATCGAGATGAACGCCGCGAGCAGCGAGTACTCGATGATGTCCTGGCCCTCTTCCTCACGAACGAAACGCGCAATCAGATTCTTCATGGTGTTCTGCTCTCCACTAACCGAGTTAAGTTGAATGCCGCGATGGGAACATCCCGCCGCCAGCGAATGCGTTCGAATCAGGCCCGCGTGTCATAGCCGAGCGCCGCGGAGCGCTCTTGGGACGCCAGAATTGGCGCTTGACACCGACTCGATCCGATCCGCCTTGCACAGCCCTGACTATCTTTGCCGGCCGGCTGTGCGCCCGTCCGGAAAGCCCCCGCCGACATACGCGGCGGAAAACCTCAAATTTACATCTGTCGTTCGAGCGTGACGCTCCGCACCGCCGACCCCTGCAACTTCGAAATGATGCGTCGCAGCGAACGCTCGTGCGGGCTGGTCGTCCACAGGAACTCGGCGCCGAGCTGGTAGAACCCGCTCCCGCCCTCCGATTCCTGGCACCGCATCACTCGAACGTCGTCCATGTATTCTGCATCCTCGAACCGGACCCGGAGCAACCCAGTTGCGCCTTTTTCGAGCCGGCAGTTGCTCTCCAGGAGGCAGCCCGCGCTGCTGATATCCATGAGCCTGACGACTACTTCCCGTCCGAGCACCGCTACCAGATCGGAGGCGCGCAGAAGTGCGTCGAGCGCATCGGTCACAGGGCCTCCGCCGGCTGGCTGTCGGTCATCGCTGCTGCCACCCCACCCGCGAGCTCGGTTGCCGATGCGACCAACTCGAGCCTGAGGCGATGGCGCACGGCGCCTGCGATGATCACCGGCCGGCTCTCGATCACTTTCACCCGCAATCCCAGGGTCAGGCCGCCGCCCATCAAATCCAGCGTCATCGTCTCGCCCAGAACCCCAGGGGCCTGGCTGACCGCCATGACCTCATCCCGCGAGGTCCGGTCCACGACGACGTCGCGAAGGATACGAACCGCCCCTTCCCAGGGATTGGCGACTGCGAACCGTGGATGCGACCGCCGACCTGCCATTCGTAACACCTCGCCGAGCACCGCGCGCCTCGAGCTCTGTTGCGCGCAGCGCGCCCGTCTACTTCGTTGAGTCCGTTTCGTTCACCGCGTTATGCCCCCTATAGAGGCAAGCGCGATGCCGCGATCGCGGCCATGTCGTGCTTAACAGTTATCTTGTTGTGCAGAAACGAGTTGCATCAAGTTTGTGGAGTCCGCGGTACTCGCAAGAGCACCAGATCCCGAGGGAACTCTGGTTGGGACAAAAAAAAGGGTGCTCAGGACGAGACTTTCAACGACTCGGAGCCCTGCAGTAAGGCCGGATCCACGAGAGAAATGATGTCTCCCGGCCGCGTTTGCGATGCGGCCAGGGCGCCCGAGCGCATCTCCACAACGGCAAAACCGCGCCAGGATCCCACGATCCGGCGCCCAGGTACGTTCTCGGCGGCCCGGACGACCCTCCCATCGCGCGAGGCGATGAGGATGTCGATCGGAAACCGCATGAAGAACGTGTGGACCATGTTGCTGGGAGCGATGATGAGGGCGTGGCCGGGAGGCAACCCGTCCCGGCCGAGCAGACCGCGCTTGCGTGAGGCAGAATCGAAGGCCGGTTCGAGCTTCGTCGGCGACAACCAGACCCGTGCGGTCGTTCCGAAGGACCAGCGGCGGCGCATCGCGCCGCGTCAGAGCTCGAAGAAAGTGCGATCTCAGGGTTTATCCGGCGCGATTTCAGGGTTTATCGGACGCGATTTCAGGGCTTATCCGAAAGGATGATGGCAATGCGCATCCGGTATCGAACGGGCTGCCCGTCCAGGAGCGCCGGCCTGAACTTCCACGCCTTGGCGGCTGCCATGAGCATGCGCTCCTGGAAGCGGCGCATGGGCGACACCAGCTGGACCCGCTCGACGTCTCCCGTTTCGTTGACGATGACGTCGAAATAGCCGGTGTCGTCGCCGGGCTCCGGTTGGCGCGGCAACTGCTGTCGGGTAATCCGGGGTGGATCGACTTCCGCGTCGGCGGGGGTATACGTCTGAATGGGGCCGGTATTCAGGCCCGGATCGACTCGCGGCCCTGATGTCAATGGCCTCGGCCCCGAAGCCGGGGCCATCGTGAACGCTGGACCCGTCGCCACGCCGCCTGTCGTCAACGGCACCGATCCGGTCGGCAAGAGGATCGGCGTGCGCGCTCCGGCCTTCTCGGTCAGGGTCGTCCCGACGGGATGGGTCGCAGGCGCCGGGCGACTCGCCTTGGCCGGTTCAGGGGGTCCCGCGGGCATCGCTTCCGCCGCCACCGCCGCGGTGGCGACTCCCGGGAGCGTCAGCCGACCCCATCTTGTTGAGCCCGCTGGAAATCGTGTCGGCCAGCTTCTGCTCGACACGATCCGTCAGCTCGGTCGTCTGGTTGAAATAGTGCGGTCGCGCGTAGACGACGATCGCTCCCAGAATCGCGAGCTCGACGCCGGCGGCGATGGCAATCGTCCGACGGCTGAAGCGCTTTACCGGCTTCTCCGGCTTCGGTCGGTTCGTCGGCTTCGGCCTTGGCGGCCACCTTCTCGCGAAGCCGGTCGAACTCTGCCTGCGGATCCTCCGGCGGCTCCACGGGCGTGCCGGAGCGAAGCCCCGGAGACGCGCCGCGATGGCCTGAAGCTCGCTTGCCCTGCCAGGCCGTTCGTAGAACGCCAGGGCACGCTCGAAGGCCGACACCGACGAAAGCGCCGGATTGGACTTCGCGTTCTCGGCCGCAAGATCGCGCAGGCCTCCCGGAGCATCCACACCGTTCAGCAGGGATTTCAGAAGCGTTGCGAGGATTGAAACCGGGTTCTGCGCCTCGTCCGGGCCGAAGCCCAGTTGCAGCTTGCCGTTGTCGTCGATCAAGAGATCTTCCGGTCCCGGGATGGTCGCACCCGGAGCCAGTTGGGAGACGATTTCCTGGACAATCGCGACGGCCTCGTGCCACGAGCGCGCGAACTCCGGGTTCAAGATGTCCGAGACCCTGTACATTTTATCTCCGGTCTTCAGATCGTCGGGCTCGCCGCGTTCCTACAGTGCTAGAAGCGCACACTTGGAGCCCACATCACATTCGCAATCCTGGTGCCGACCCGAACCACCCACCGATACGACTAAATGCGTGGGAAATCGCTCGGCGCTACCAATCGTTCCAACGACTTTTGCCTCCAGGCAGACAAAGTGTTTCGCTGCCGGCGACCTCGGCTGATTTTGCCGGTCCAAGCTGACAGCTGTCAGCTGTCAGCTCACAGCTTCCGAATTCATCCCGCACTCAATCGCGCCGACTTGAACGCGTCGACGACGTCGAAGGTCGTGGCAAACCGGGCAACAGGTTCGCCGCGCTGCTCGATGCGTCGTTCGTCGAGATTTCCCAGAAACCGCCCTGCCTCGGCCAGGTAGGCCAATCGCGCCGGATCCAGGCCGATCACGCGGGCGGCTGTCGCGTCGAGTGAGACGAGATCGCGCGACATTCCGACGAATCCAAGGTGCCGCGGCTTCCCCATGATCGGACCGTCGCCTTCCATGGCCGTCACCGCGTCGAGGATTGCCAGGTGCGGCTGGATCGTTGCGTTCAGGTCGAGAATCGATGCGTCGATCCCGTGCACGTGAAGGATGTTCTTCGGCCAACCGTAGACTGCGCCCGGCACGGTGCCGAAGAAGTTCTTCATGCTCGCCGTCATCCCCGCCCAGTGATGCGTCTTCAGCTTCGGCATCGACACGATGAAGTCGGACGACAGGAGCTCCACCGGCAACGCCAGCTTCTCGAGCCCGGTGAAGCGGCTCCTCAGCGCCACTTCCCTCACATCGTCCTGATTGAGATCGACGAAGCGGATGCGCTCGTCTTTGAGGTGATCGTAAAGCCCGGTGCTGGCGAGCAGATACTCGGTGTCGCGCCGATGGCCGGGACCTTCGCCGACGATGACGGCGGCGGCGCCTGCCCGGCGAAAGGCGACGGCCGCGCCAATCACGACCAGCGGATCGGTGTTGATCGCCGTGCCCGCCTCGTACTCGACCATGTTCGGCTTCAGAAACACCCGCTTGCCGCGAACGTCCACGCCGAGATCGCGGAGCCCGAGCCCAATCAGCGCGGAGAAATCGACGTCGTACGATGCGGCCGGGAGCAGAGCGACAGGCGAACGGTCGAGAGTATGAAAGTTACGCGGGTCGTACGGCCGGCGATTGCAGGCTGCCGCCGCGACCAGCGGGAGTACGGCCGTGCCCAGGAAGGCGCGGCGCGTCAATCCGTCGCCGGAGACGAGATGGTCAGAGCGCGAAGGCATCGGCCTTTTCCGCCTGCAGGGCATAGAGCGCCATCGCGACGCCTAGCTGGTGCCCGAGATCGATTGCCCGGTCCGAATGGGTGGCGAGCAGCGCACGGACGGCGTCTGCCGGGTGCGCGTGCGCGCGAAGCGCCATGACCGAGAGCGACAGGGCGACGGCTGACGGCTCCGATGGTGCCGCGCGATCGAGATATGCCAGACTCTTCTCGACGACAGCGGCGGCCGGCTGTTCGGTCTTCTGAAGCGCCAGCAGCGCCACGGCCGTCGTCGGAACGTAAGGCCGGAGCTCCTTGCCGAGCATGTTCCCGTTGCCGTAGTTCCAGCCGCCATGTTCGCAGCACCGATCGACGAGGAGCGCCTCCGCCTCGCTGAGCCGCGCTGAATCGATCCGCTGCCCTGCAGCCGCGCGCTTCTTCAAGGCAAGGAGAGCCCACGCCGTCGGCTCGACCCAGCTGAAGGTTCCCGCAATCCAGGACCAGCCTTGCAACTGATTGTTCTGCCGATTGATCGTCGTCTGATCGAGCTTGATCCCCTTCGCGGCTTCGAGCTTCGTGGCGAGCGTCGCATTCCCCGACGCGTGCTCGACTCCACGGGCTGTCAGCGTCAGGAGCGCGAGGGCGTGGAAGGCGAAATTGACGTCACCCCCGCGCCGCTCGTGAAGAAGTCCGTCAACGGCAGGCCATGTCGTGAGGACACCGGGATCGACATCGGGAAGCGCCAGCAGGGCCCAGCACGTCGGCTCCAGGCGGCTGGCTTTGCCAGGATAGTAGCCCCATCCTCCGTCGCCATTGCGGCCGGCCAGGAGAAATCGCCGGAGCGCCGAAATGTCGGGGGCGTCGGTCATCGCAAATGTGTCTGGCTCCCCACCAGGGGAGCCAGATCCTGTCAACCAGAATGCCTCGGGGGAGAGGCACTCGCTGCTTTCGCAAATCAGCTGCCGGAAGCGCCCGCCACGGGGCCGAAGGGCGGCCCACAGTCAAAGTCTATCGCAGTCAGTGAGTTCGAGTGAGCCGATGGCTCGCGTCCGTGGGAAGGTTCGTTCGGATGTCTGGACCGGCCCAGAAAACTCCCGGGCCCCGCCAGAATCAGGCAACCGGCACTGCGGTTTCGGCGACTCCCCTGGCATCGAGCTCGGGGAGAAGGCTTCTCCGCTTCGGTTCCTCTTCGGCTTCTCCGCTGCGGAACTCGCGGTAGTCCACTTTGCACTCGTGCGCGGCCAGGAAATTGTGGAATCGCTGATACTCCTGCGGGTTCATCCCGAAGAGCGTCAGCAGACCACGATAGCTTCCGCGCGTCGTGCGGAGTCCTTTGCGCACCAGTTCCCTGATGTCGTGACGCGTGATATCGCGAGCGAGAAACAGCGGGTGGATGTGCGTCCAGAACGAACAACCGCCATTCACCAGCGCATCGTACAGTTCGTCGGCAATCTGCCGTCGGCGCTCTTTCGTCTGTCTGAGCGGCTCGGTCACGCGAACGCACTGCGGGAGCGAGTCCGGGCCAATCAGGTGGGTGTCCGACTGCCAGATCGCGTGTTCGACGATGTTCTGGAGCTCGCGGACGTTGCCGGGCCACCGGTACCGCTCGAGCAGCTCGAGCGCCTGCGGCGTGAATTCGGTCTGCGAATCACGGCGCCGCGCGAAATGGGCGACAAGGGGCCGGATGTCCGCGCGCCGCTCGCGGAGCGGCGGCACGTGGATATGGATGACGCGCAGCCGGTAGAGCAGATCTTCGCGAAACTCGCCGGCCGCTACGCGCTCGGCGAGGTTGCGATTGGTTGCGGCAACCACGCGAACATCAACCCGTCGCCCTCGCTCGTCGGCCCCGACCCGCTGCAGCTCACCCGATTCGAGGAACCGAAGAAGAAGCGCCTGCATCCGGAGGCTCATCTCCCCCACTTCGTCGAGGAAAAGGGTGCCGCGGTCCGCCGCCTGGAGCTTGCCGATCTTGTCGCGATATGCGCCGGTGAAACTGCCCTTGACGTGGCCGAACAGCTCGGACTCGAGGAGCGTCTCGGTCAGCCCGGCGCAGTTGACCGCCACGAAGGGACCGCGACTGCGCGCTGATTCGGCGTGCAGCGTGCGGGCCACGAGATCCTTGCCAACGCCGCTCTCCCCCGTCACGAGGACCTTCGAGTCGCC
Organism: uncultured Acidobacteriota bacterium; assembly: GCA_963730995.1. Classification (GTDB taxonomy): domain Bacteria; phylum Acidobacteriota; class Vicinamibacteria; order Vicinamibacterales; family 2-12-FULL-66-21; genus CAVSUB01. Next base: position 419,089 of record CAVSUB010000001.1, read on the forward strand.
GACGGCGGCGCGCCGCGCCAGTCGGAGCACTTCATTCATCGCGGGACTCGAGCAAATCTCGAGACCGCAATGGTCGGCGGCTACGCGCAAGGTACGCGGAAATCTCTCTGATGGATTCACGGGGATCGGAGGGTTGTTGAGCAATCGCTGTGCCTTTCCGGAGGAGATCGAAACTCGCCTGATATATTCCTGAGAACGTATAGGCACCACAGGACTTCTACTACTTGCAACCGTGGCGATTCGTGGTCAACAGCCTGCCATAGTCTGCTTGGCGACTACCATTTGTCGACTTTTCGGCTATCGAGGCCCCGAAGTCCACTGCCGCAGTGACTCCTGCTGAGTGGGACTTGTCTCCCGAGATGGTGTGGGGTAAGGGACCTAGGGTAGCAGGAAACGCATCTGTGATGGTGAGGAATCTGCTGGGTCGGATCGGACGGACTGGCTTGCTTTCTCCCGCTTCAGGCCGGCTGAATCTTGCCCCGGCCGGACTAAAGTTCGCCGCCACGGATCAAAGCGAGCCGCAACTAATTTAGAATCATCAACTTATGAATGGCACCCTTCTTGGTCTTCCAGGGGCCATGACGGAACTGACACGCTACCGACTCTCGCTCGCGCTGGCGTTCGCTGGCGCGCTCCTGATGGCAGCAAGTTCCTGGAGCAAGCTGGAGCTCGGTTTCTCCAGCAGAACCAATCTTCCGAAGTTCGAGCGTTCGGCGCCGGGACTCAAAGACTGGCCTACTCACCAGTACCTGCCAATTGGATAAAACCTTGGAGACGCCCTTCCCTTGTCCGTTCTGCCGTTCGACCTGGGTGCACCTGGTCAGCAGCGGCCGCCGGTTCCTGCACTATCAGTGCGGAAACTGCTCGGAAGTCTGGACCGCGCAGTGCGCTCCGACCAGCGCGCTCGTCGGTCGGGCCTCGTCCGAGGTCCATCCGTTGCCCGCGCCGAAGGGTAAAGTCTTGTTGAATTGAGATAGTCTGGCCTATTGGCAAGCTCTGCTGTTCTATTCTGATCCACGGCCAGAACTGCGTTCTATTTTGAGAATCCTACCTAAGCACCAGAATCCAGGTCACTTAATTACGATTACAACATCGCAGCTGCACCATTTTTAGACACTGCCCACCACTTACAAGTCTGCTACTTCCTGCAAGTCGCTGCAATACCAGAACTTAGTCAACTGGCAGAGCTGGCGCTCCGCTTGCCCTACAGATGGCTGGCGGCAAAGCCCCCGGGCCGCACAGGGAGCCCAGTGTCATGTTGAACGTCTCGGAACGCAATCATACGGAACGCAGCCACGACGAAATGCCCGGCGGGGAGCCGAACATCATTGCGGCAAGTCCCGCCATGCTCGAAGTGCTGGCCATGGCCCGGCGGGCGGCGGTGGGAGAGTCCAAGGTTCTCGTGACGGGCGAGAGCGGCGTCGGAAAGGATCTGATCGCGCGGACCGTCCACGTGCACTCGACCCGCTCGCACGGCCCCTTCGTCGCTGTGAACTGTGCCGGATTGACCGAGACGCTCCTCGAGTCGGAGCTCTTCGGCCACGTCAAAGGCAGCTTCACCGGGGCGTATCGCGACAAGCCGGGCAAACTGCAGCTCGCGCACCGCGGGACCCTCTTTCTCGACGAAGTGGGCGAGATGAGCCTGCGCATGCAGGCGCTCCTCCTCCGCTTCCTGGAGACGGGAGAAATCCAGTCGGTCGGCGCGCACGGCGCCTCTGGGCACGCGAACGTTCGCGTCATTGCGGCGACGAACCGCAACCTTGCCGAGCGCGTTTCCCAGGGCGAGTTCCGCGAGGACTTGCTCTACCGGCTGCGCGTCATTCACGTCCACGTTCCGCCGCTCCGCGAGCGTCGCGAAGACGTCCCGGTGCTGATCGACCACCTCCTCAAACGCTCCAAGCGGCCGATCGCGATCTCCGACGAAGCCATGCAGGTCCTCCAGCGCTATCGCTGGCCCGGCAACGTCCGCGAGCTCCAGAACGTCGTCGAGCAGGCGATCTGGTTCGCGGAGCGCGACATGATCGACGTCGGCCACCTTCCGCGCGCCGTCCGGAGCGCAGGAGAGTCGCTTCTGCCAACGCGTGAACGCCGACGGCAGGTGGCGGACGACCTGTACGACGCGCTCGTCTCCGGCGGCTACTCGTTCTGGGAGCACATCCACCCGATCTTCCTCTCGCGGGACATCACGAGGTACGACGTCCGCGAGCTGATCGTCAGAGGTCTGCGGACGACGCACGGGAACTACCGGGCGCTGCTGCGACTCTTCGGGATCCCGCACACGGACTACAAGCGCTTCCACAACTTCCTGATGACGCACGGATGCAAGGTGGACTACCGGGCGTTCCGTCAGGGCACGCCGGAACCCGCGCGCACGCCGCGCGTGTTGCTGCCGCCGCTGCGGACCGCGCCGCCGCCAGTGGCGGAGGAGGAGAGTCAGGCGGGCTTCGAGAGCTAAGGGTTCACTGGTTCAGGGGTTCAGGGGTTCAGGGGTTCAGGGGTTCCGGGGTTCACGGGTTCACGGGTTCACGGGGTTCACGGGTTCACGGTTGGAGAGAACCTTTTGAACCTCTTGAACCCCTTGAACCTCTTGAACCCCCTTGAACCCCCTGAACCTGTTGAACCTCTACTCCCACCCAGATACGATGTCTCAACTCGCGGAGACTTGTGGCGCAGAACAATTATGTAAGTGACAGATGTAGCGATTTCTTGCCTGAGCACCGCCGAGTGACCACTGTTTGCTGACTTAACCCGGCAATACGGATCATATCTGCCTCGGCATTCCGCCCAGAGGTCTGATCCTCTTTTGCAGAGGAGGGCTCAATGGTCAAGGTATGGCCTGTGGCACTCGTAGCGGCGACGCTGGTCGTTGGCGCCGCAAGCAGTGCGCAGGCTGTCGTGGTGTTCTGTCCGGGTACGGGATCAGCTACCGATCGGGAGTTTTCGCTCGATACGGCGGTTGCCGCCTCGTGCCTCACGTCAGGCACCGGGAACATCAATGGTAATGGGGACGCAGTCAACGCCCTTGGATACACGACGCTCGACAAATCCGACGACAACACGTCGGGGGTTTTGGATGGAGCCCTCTCGATTACGGGGAGTGGCGGTCTGTCCGGAACGTTCGCGATCTCGGCGGCCGCCGCGGGTTTCGGGCCGTTGGTGCTTGCGTTCAAATCGGGTGAAGGTCAATTGGATCCGGATTGGGCGGCATTCCTGCTTCCCGCCGGAGTTCTGAGCGGCTCCTGGAGTATCTCGGGTGCGCAGACCCTGTCGCACGCCAATCTGTACGGTAGTGGGGACGGCGAAGTCCCTCCACCTCCAACGCAGACTCCGGAACCGATGTCCGCGGTACTGCTCGGCTCGGGGCTCCTGGTTACACGACTGCTCAAGCGCGCCTGAAAGCGGAAGGACCTTGAACAATACGGGCCCGTCGTCTAGACGGGCCTTTTTTTTGATACCTTGCTACGAATGCTCTCGATCGACCCTATCCGATTGCAGCGCAGAACACTACGACACCTCTGCGCCATCGCGCTCCTGGTTTGCTGCGCTGCCTGTTCACGCGATCCCAAGGCGCGAAAGGCGGGATACCTCAAGAGCGGCGACAGCTACGTGCAGCAGGGCAAGTTCGCCGAAGCGATCCTGCAGTATCGAAACGCGGTCCAGGCGGACCCGCTGGACGGCGACGCCCGATTGAAGCTGGCCGAGACGTACTCAAAAAATAAGGACGGGGCCAACGCGGCGCGGGAGTACGTGCGGGCGGCCGACGTGCTGACCAATCGCGCGGACGTGCAGCTGAAGGCGGGTGCGCTGCTCCTCATCGGCGGCCGTTTCGACGATGCGAAAGTGCGGGCGGAGAAGGCGCTGGCGTTGTCGGCGGAGGACGTCGACGCGCACATCCTGCTCGGGAACGCACTCGCGGGCCTGAAGAACATCGACGGGGCGATCGCCGAGGTCCAGGAGGCCATTCGTCTCGCGCCCACACGTGCCACTTCGTACTCGAATCTCGGCGAGCTCGAGGCCCGTCGGGGCAACGCCGAAGCCGCGGAGAAGGCGCTGAAGAAGGGCGTGGAGCTCGACGAACGATCGGCAGCCGCCCACCTCGCGCTCGTCAACTTCTACTGGGCGAGACAGCAGAGAGCGGAGGCCGAACGCGAGCTCTCGACGGCGCTGGCACTGGATCCGAACAACGTGGCCGCACATCGCGCGATGGCGACGCTGGCCATGGCACTCAACAGGCCCGAGGAAGCCGAGGCCCACCTCAAGAAGATCATCGAGCTCACGAAGTCGCCTGAAGCGACCGTGGCGCTCTCGGATTTCTACATCCTGCGGCGCGACGAGGCCTCCGCGCGCAAGGTGCTCGACCCTCTGGCTGCGGGAGAGCAACCCTCGGCCGACGCACTGATCAGGCTCGCGGCGATGGACCGTACGTCAGGCCGCCCGCAGGAAGCCTACGCGCGGCTCGACTCCATCCTCGCTCACGACAAGACGAATCTTCGCGCGCTTCTGTCGAAGAGCGCGATGCTGCTCGACGACAAGAAGCTGGAGGAAGCGGCCGCCGCCGCGCAACTGGCAACTCAGGCCCACGCGGACTCCGCCGAGGCCTTTTTCACGCTCGGCCGCGCAGAGATGGCGCGCAATCGAAACGAGCCGGCGATTGCGGCATTCAAGGAAGCGATTCGACTGAATCCTCGTGCGTCCGGCGCGCACGTGGCGCTCGCGCAATTGAGCCTCAAGGCCGGTCGGCCGGCCGAAGCGGTGAACTTCGCGCAGGATGCGCTGACGAGCAGCCCGGCAAACCCGGATGCGCGTCTCGCGCTGGCCCGCGGACTGATGGCCTCGGGCGACTTGCAGCGCGCCGAGTCCGAGCTGCAGCAGCTCACGAAGCAGTTTCCGAAGTCTGCGGCGGTTCACCTGCAGAATGGAATGCTGCTCGGGAGGAAGAAGGACCTCGCGGGCGCCAGGAAGGAGTTCGACGAGGCGCTCAAGCTGGATCCCAAGTCCGGCGAAGCGCTGGAGGCGTCGGTCGGACTCGATCTCGCGATGAAGCAGCCGGACGCCGCGCGCGCGCGAGTCAAGGACTTCGTGGACGCGAAGGATGCGTCACCCGAACAGCTCCTCCTTGCCGCCAGGACGTACGTGGCCACCGGGGATTCACAGACCGGCGAGCAGCTGATGCGCCGCGCCCTGCAGAAGGACTCGACGTACCTGGCCGCCTACGCGGCGCTCGGCCAGCTGTATCTCTCTCAGCGCCGCCTGGACGCCGCGCTGGTCGAAATCGATTCGCTGGCGAAGCAGGATCCGAAACCAGTGGCCCCTCACACACTCGCGGGGACGATTTTGCTGACGCAGGGCAAGACCGCCGAAGCGCGCAAGCGCTTTGAGAAGGCGCTCGAGATCGATCCCTCCGCGGCTGTCGCCGCGAACAATCTGGCGTGGATCTACGGCAGCTCCGGCGAGAACCTGGACAAGGCCCTCGAACTCGCGCAGACCGCGTACAGCAAGCTGCCCAACTCCCCGGAAGTCGGCGACACGCTCGGCTTCGTCTACTACAAGAAGGATCTGCTTCCGCAGGCGATCGAGATCCTGAAGGCGACCGTCGAGAAGGATTCAAGCAAACCGGACTACCACTACCATCTGGGCCTGGCGCTCGCGAAAAGCGGGGACAAAGCGGGCGCGACCGAGCACCTCACGCGCGCGCTGGCGATCCGGCCCGATTTCGACGGCGCCGCGGATGCCAAGGCCGTCCTCGCGACGCTCGGGAAGTAGTCTTCCAGCTATCAGCTTTCAGCTTACAGCTCACAGCCGAGAGCTGGAGCTGAGAGCTGAGAGCTGAGAGCTATCCTACCGCCTCGTCTTCGCGCTCGCCGGAGACGACTGCGCGGATGCGTTGTCGGCGGCGTCGTACGCCGAGACTCTGTACGAGTAGGTCGTGTTCGACGCAAGGCCGGTGTTCTGATAGCTGGTGGACGACGTGGAGGCGATGAGCGTGCCGTTGCGATAGATCCGGTATCCCGCGACGCCCACGGCATCGGTCGAAGCCGTCCACGACAGATTGATCTGGGACGAGGACACGGCGGTCGCGTTCAGCTTCGTCGGGACCGTCGGAGCTGTGGTATCGACCGGCGCCGTAACCGTCAGCGCAAACGTTGTCGAGCGCACTGCGGCGCCGCCCGTCCCCGTGACCGTAATCGTCGTCGTCCCGAGCGGCGTCGACGCGATGGTCTGCAGATTCAATGTCGCCGTGCACGCTGGTGAGCAGGACGCGGGAGTGACCGTGTAGGAGGCCCCCGCCGGCAGACCCGTCGCTGAATACGTCACTGCCTGCGTGCCGCCGGAGATCAGCGTGGCGGTGATGGCATTGGTAACCGACGATCCTCGCGCGACGCTCTTCGCGCCGCCAGTGGACACGCTGAAATCGAACGCCGCGTTCGCCACGGTGACGCCGACCGGCGTCGAGGTCCGCGTGTTGTTCGACGTGTCTACCGCGATTGCTGTCAGCGTGTGAGAGCCGTTGCCCGTCCCCGTCGTGTTCCAGGTCATGCTGTACGGCGCCGAGGTGATCGCCGCTCCCAGGTTCACGCCGTCCAATTGGAACTGCACGCGGGCGACGCCAGCGTTGTCTGAGGCAGTTGCCGACACGGCCACCGCAGCGCCCGATACCGTCGCGCCGGCGGCAGGCGCCGAGATCGAGACGTCCGGCAGCGTCGTGTCTGGAGAGCCAGTGGCCCCCTGATACAACTGCTGGACCTCCTGCGCGCTCAGCGCACGGTTGTACAGCGTCACCTCGTCTATCGCCCCGTTGAATCCCTCGATCGCCTGATGGGACGCGTCGTTATGGCTCGCGCCGATCGTCATGCCCGTGGTGTCGCTCGAGAACGTGCCCGTGTGTGAGGTCGTGAACTGCAGCGCGCCGTTGACATACAGCTTGACGCTCGCGCCATCGTACGTCCCCACGACGTGTATCCATTGCCCGAGTGGCGCGGCGGCGCCGAGAGACGTGTCGGAGTACCCGCTCGACGTATTCACGAACCAGCGGCAGTTACCATCCACAAAACCGAGATAGTAGTGTTCGTAGTACGTCGTGTTCAGCTCGCGCGACACCACCGAGACACCGCCGGCCTGGTTCGCGGCGCGATAGACCCAGGCGGCAATCGTCACGCTCGTGCTCACGGAGTTCAGGCTCGCCGAGTTCCCGACGTACAGCACATCGTCCAGGCCATCGAATCCAACCGCCGCTCCGTTCTTGCCCGACGTCCACGCGGCTCCATTCTGGAGCGCCGCGTTGTTTGCTTTGCCGGACGCATCGGCCGTATTCATCCCGGCACCTTCGTCGAGGAGGAGCCGAACGAACGGTCCGCCGGCGGGCGCCGCCTGCGTGGCCGCCGTCGCTCCCAGGGACTGAGCAGACTGGTTGTTGGCGGCGTCGAACGCGGTGACGGTGTAGGTGTAAGTCGTACTCGAGAGAAGCCCCGCACTTTGATACGCCGTCGCCGCCGTGCTGCCGACTGGCGCGCCGTTTCGATAGACCTGATAACCCGTCACGCCGACGTTGTCGTTCGCCGCAGTCCAGGACAGGTTGATCTGGGACGGCGAGATCGTCGTCGCGGAGAGCCCTGTGGGAGTCCCTGGCGGGGTCGAGTCGACTGGACCGGGATACAGAGCGGCATACCAGAGATCGGCGAACTTGCTGTAACCCGAGAGACTGAGGTGCATGCCGTCGGCGCTGAAATCACTCGAGCCGCTGGCACGGCTGACCCCGGCCCACAGATCGACGAAGCTGATGTTCCAACCCTGACCGGCACGATTGCTCACGAGCGCCGCCACCCCACTGTCGTACTCGCCGATGACAGCCGAAGTGAGCATCGGAAAGTCGCTGTTGGGACGCGTGCCCGGCAGATTCGACACGATCAGTTTTGCACTGGGGCGGAGCCCGTGAATCTTGTCCAGCAGCGGCCCCATGCGGCTCAAAGCGGCCGCGGGCGTCGCCCCCTGGATGAGATCGTTGTTCCCCAGCATGATCAGGATGACGTCCGGTTGCGACGCCGACAGCCAACCGGCGATCTGCGCATCGACTTCATCGATGCGCCATCCGTTGTGCCCCTCGTGATCGCGATCCATCCCGGCGATCCCGGTGACCTGCGATCCGACGAAATTGACGTTGGTGATACCGTTCGCGCGAAGCTTCTCCCAGAGATAACGGCGATAGCCGCCGTCGTCGTTGTTCGGGCTCGACGAGCTCACATAGCCGTACGTGTACGAATCCCCGAGTGGCATCAGCGCGACGTTGTCGAAGACGACAGAGACGGCGGCCGAGGACGTGAGGTTGCCCGAGCTGTCGCGCGCGAGCGCGGTCAGGGTGTGTTGCCCTTCGGCATAGAGCGTGGTGTCGATTGAAGCCGAATACGGTGCCGTGGTGTCCTCGGCGCCGGCGGGGACACCGTCCACGTTGAATTGAACGCCCGCGACGGCGACATCGTCACTCGCCGACGCCGCGGCCGTGAAGGTCCGCTGGAGCGAAGCTCCTGCGGCCGGCGCGGTCAACGTCACCGAGGGCGGCGCGTCAACTGTTCCTCCCGTGGCCTGATAGACCTGCAGGACCTCCTGCGCGGTCAATGCCTGCGCGAAGATGTTCACCTCGTCGACTTTGCCGTTGAACGCTTCGATCGGAGCGTGCGAGCCATCGTTGTGGCTCGCGCCGATCGTGAGACCTGTGAAGTCGGTGGAGAACGTTCCTGAATGCGGCGTCGAGAACTGCAGCACGCCGTTCACATACAGCTTGACGTCTGTTCCGTCATAAGTGCCGACCATGTGTATCCACTGGCCTTGGGGCGAGGGCCCGCCGATCAAATAGTCGGAATACCCGCTCGTGGTGTTCACGAACCAGCGGTACTTGCCGTCCTCGAAGCCGAGATAGTAATGCTCGTAGTATGTGTTGCCGAATTCTCGTGACACGACTGAGACGCCGCCAGCCTGGGTCGATGAGCGATATACCCAGGCGGCGACCGTCACGCCGCTAGACACGGCATTCAGGGATGTGGAGTTGGCGATGTAGACCGTGTCGTTGACGCCGTCGAAGCTCAATGCGCTGCCCGACTTGCCGGCCGTCCACGCCGGACCATTCTGAAGCGTGCCGGTGTTGCCGTTGCCGCTTGCGTCGCTGGCAACCGTACCGGAGCCCTCGTTGAGCGGCAGGCTGATGACGGCGACCGCCGACGGGGCCTCTTCGCCTGCGGCTTTGGCGTGCAACGACGTGCCCCCGGCGAGTATGGCAAGAGGGAGGGCGGCCGAGACACACAAGCCCACAAGGGCAACGCGCGCGCGACGCGCGCGACCGGCAGTCAACATCATGATGGGGAACTCCGAGTCGTGGATACGATGGCCCGGAGATGGTAGCGGGGGCGACGACTGTCGGTCAACCGACAGTTTTGATATTGGACCGAGTTACTTGGTTTGGAACGGAGTTCGGGTCATCAGACACGGCCTCCGCGAGCGCGGGTCTATCACTTACTACGCGCACTTACGACGCGCACTTACCTCCGCCCACTTACCTACGCGCTACCTACGCGGAAGCGACCTGGGGCTCTTCATCACCTTCCACGACGGACCCGTTTTCGCCCGCGGGCCTCGTCGACTGCAGCACGATGATGTTGCGCTGACGCACTTCCACGCGCTCGGAGCGGCGGGCGTTCTTCAAGATCTCGGCGAGTGCTTCGAACATGTCGCGATCGGCGCCTTCGATTCTCGAGTCGGCAAGGGCGTCGCCGATCCGGAGCTCCAGCTGCGAAATCGACATTCGATTGTCGAACGCCATGAGCGCGCGACCATCGGTGAGAGGTACGAGCTCTACGCCCGTGCGCTCCTTCAGCACCTGGCTCCGGGGAACGATGATCACCGAACGACCGCCGTAGTTGATCAGCTCTGCTCGAGCAAACGGGGCGTCAGTTACCAGCGACTGCGCCATCCGGACTACAGCGACGCTCAAATCGGAATCCACGGCCCGGAGCGCTTCGATGACGTCGTCAGGCAGGGTCAACGTGACGCCTCGCGACGGACGGCTGAACTTGCGTGGCCGACCGCGCCGGCTGGCGACAGACCCTTTCGAGGCAAATCGTCTGTTCTCGCGCAAGCCGTTCGTCGGCATGTGTCCCACCGGTGCGGTGGCAAGCGTTGCGGCGACGGCCGCGGCGATTGCGCCCATTTGAAAACGCCTGTACATCGGCTCCTCTTTCGCGCAGCACTCAGCCGCTGGCTCCTGCTTGCGCAGAGCCTTCTCAGGATCCTGGGACATGTGTGCATACTTTAGCTAGTTTTAATTCACCACTCAAGACAAATAACTCTGCTCAAATCTCGACAAAAGTCTCGTCTCCAACAGACTTTCTCCTGCTCAATTCCGTAAGAATGATAACTGCCTCAGAATTTTGCATAAATAATCGGCAGCGTTTATGCAGTTGGGCTGGCAGCCGCTTCGACGCGGATAAACGTTCGAGGTTTACACCTCAGCGTTTAATGATCCGATACCCGGAGGGGGACCCGGCCTCATGACGACTGTCAGCTTCGCGGAATTGACCCATACCGGCGTGGCAGTGGACGCCAACAATATCCCGCTGGCCATCGGGTACATCGCGGCGTACGCAAAAACCCACCTTGGCAATGAGATCGATGCGCAGCTGTTCAAGTATCCCGCAACCCTCTCGAAGTTCCTGGCGAAAAAGACACCGACCATCGCCGCGTTCAGCAACTACATGTGGAACGGGCGTCTGAGCTGCACGTTCGCACGCGAAATCAAGCGGCGTCACCCGAACACGATCGTCGTCATGGGGGGGCCGAACTACCCCGTTGACGTTCCGGAACAGCAGCAATACCTCGAAGAGCGTCCGGAGATCGACTTCTACATCGACGGCGAAGGGGAAATGGCTTTCGTGGGCCTTTTCAGGGCTCTCGCAGGAAGTCGACTTCGACGCCGCGCGACTCAAGGCCAGCCGCACGCAGCTCCCCAGCGTGCACTACATGGCGGGTGGCGAGTTCGTTCGCGGAGAGCTGCTGCCGCGGATACTGGAGCTCGACAAGTGCCTCCCCTCGCCCTACACGATGGGCCTCCTGGACGAGTTCTTCGACGACAAGCTCACGCCGATGATCCAGACGGCGCGCGGGTGCCCGTACTCGTGCACGTTCTGCCACGACGGCATCACGTACATGAGCAAGACCCGCGCGTTCTCGCAGGAGCGGGTTCGAGAGGAGCTCACCTACATCGAGGCGCGCGTCAAGACTGCCACGCTGCAGATGGCCGACCTCAATTGGGGCATGTTTCCCGAGCGATCTCCAGACGGCTCAATTCCTTGCGGAGATCCGCGACCGCAGCCGGTGGCCTCGCAACATCATGACGGCGACCGCCAAGAACCAGAAGGACCGGATCGTCGAGATGTCGCGGATCCTGGGCGATCTGCTGCAGCTGGGCGCCTCGATCCAGTCCACCGACGCCGAGGTTCTGCACGAGATCAAGCGGACGAACATCAGTCTGGATGCCATCGTGAAGATGGCCAAAAACGCCACAGCGAGCAAAACTGGCTCATTCACCGAGATCATTCTAGGGCTTCCGACCGATACCAAGGCCAAGCACTGCAAGTCTGTCTTCGACATGCTGGACGCCGGCATCCAGGACATCCGGTCGTTCCAATTCATCCTGCTGCCGGGCACTGAAGGCAGCAATACGGCCAGCCGCGAGCGCTTCCAGTACGACACCGGGTTCCGGGTTCTGGCGCGCTGCTTCGGCCGCTACGACATCTACGGCGAGGACGTCGGGGCCGCGGAAATCCAGGAAATCGTGCTCGGGAACAGCACGATGCCGCGCGACGAGTACTTCGAGTGCCGCGCGTTCGACCTCACGGTCGCAATCTTCAACAACGGCGGCATCTTGAAGGAGTTCTTCCGCCTCGGCGGAGACGCTCGGCATCCCGAAGTCCAAGATCATCGAACGGATCCACGGGCTCGCCAGGGGGTCAACTGGCCCGCTCGCCGATATTTACGCCGAGTTCCGAACCGGCGAGGGACGCAATTTCTTCGAGCACCGCGGGGAGCTGGAAGAGTTCCTCGGTCGGGACGAGACCATGGACGCGTACCTTCGGGGCGACTACGGCGTCAACCACATCTACAAGGCCCGAACGACCGCGATCCTTCGGCACTTCGACATCGTGGCCGGGATGGCTCAGGAGGCCGTGCGCGCCGAGCTCGCTGAACAGGGGCTGCTGGACGAGACCATCGAGCTGTATTTGCACGAGCTCCGACAGGTGGCCGTCGCCCGGAAGTCAGAACTGACGAACCTGGAGCACTCGACCACCCTGACGCTGCATTTCGATTTCGAGTCCCTGCTGGAGGGCGATTTCCTGACGAACCCGCACGATCACTACCTGGCCGAGGGCATGCCCTTCACGGTGCAGCACACCGAGGCGCAGAAGACCGACCTCCGCAAGTACTTCACGCAGTACGGACAGACGCTCGAGGGGATCGGTCAGTTCATGCAGCGGAACGACAGCCACCTGAGTGCGGTGCTGTATCGCGGGGTCAGGTATGACGGGCCGGCCAGAGTCCGGAAGATGATTGCTGTGGCGACAGCGCATCCGGCGATGGTCGCTTCCGTTGACGCGGCCGCCGCGTCAACGAACCGTCCTAACCGGACGTGGCCCGTGCGCGTGGCAGGATGAAGAGACGGTAGTATTCCAGCTTGACGTATTGCTCGAGGATCTGCTCGACACCATGCCAGGTGTCGAGCCAGCTTTCGGGTGTCTGTTCGCCGAAAACGGGGAAGCACCGCATCGAGATCCCCGCCGGAGCCAGGACCGTTCCATAGATCATCGCCGACCGCCGGCTCCGGAATGCCGGCGCCACCAGCGCGACGGACCGTATCCCCTCCTTGCGAAGGAAATCACGCACCCGGTAGGCGGTGTTCAACGAGATCGGCTCCGCCTCGCGGACGGGGATCATCGTCAGTTCCGCGATTCGAGCGGTCCGGCCCATCAACTCGGCGATCTGACCGAACACCAGATCCGGTTCCCCGGTGTCCGGCGCAGCCTGGACGGGAACCAGGACCCGGGCCGTCGGCCCCTTCCGCTTCAATTCCGAGGCGCGCTCGAACACCAGGTAGTTCACGTCGAAGTTCTCGACGACGATCGCATCGACGCCGGTCCCGCTGCCTTGCTCCTCGCATAGTAGTCCCTTGGCGACAGCGCCCGCCCAGAGACCGCGCGTGATCCAGGGCAGCAACAGGACAGAGGCGAGCACGAGCAGCCGGAGCGTCCACGTGGTCTTGAGGACCTCCTTCCGATAAAAGAAGAACCGCGTCCAGCGGCGGTCGGTCGTCGGCATCAATCCTCAGGCGAGTTCAGGCAGTGGTTCCCCCTGCAACGGTACATCGATCGTTGGGCGGACGAACGTGAATTGGACGGAGAAAGGGGAGCGACGTGGCGCGGTTATCGCCGCTGAAGGTAGCTGGCCATCGCCTCGATCGTGCCGAAATTCTCGACGGTCAGATCGGTCTGGGCGATAGTGATATCGAAGGTCATTTCGAACCAGGTGATGAGCTCGAGAATTCCCACGGAGTCGAGCGCGCCGCTCTCGGGAATGAGCTCCGTATCCTGCAGGTTGCTGGCATCCACGCCACGCCGCCCCGCCAGCTCGATGACCTTGTCGCGAATGGTTCTCCTGGCATCCGACAAATCGAAAGATCGCGTCACGACAGACCCTCCGGCCGGCTCACGGCCGCAATTGCCGCGAGCGCCTCGTGGCCCGTCAGCGCCCGATGATCGTAGGTGGCGCCGAGCACACCACGTCCATCGGGGAGCGGCGCAGCGTGCGCCACTATCAATGATGTGTAGGACGGCAGCACGGGGATGTGCCGCGTCGCATTCCACCTGGCCATGCTGGTGAACCCCACCGTCGCGCCGGACGTCTCGTTCGCGCGGAGCCGATGCGCCATCGCGCTTCGCTGCAGCTCGGTCAGGCGAATCACGAACTCGCGACACGTCAGCTGGTCCGCCTTCTCGACGACAGTCAGGTACAACGACGAATCGGTCTGCACCGTGAATCCGACATTGACGTTGTCGTAGGCCAGCCGCTGATCCCCGACGATCGTCGACGCCAGCCTGCGGTTCTCCTTCGCCGCCGCAACGAGACGATACGCCATCAGCGCCAGCAGCGGGTTCAGGAGCAGCCGCTCTCGCTTCTGGTAGTCCGCCGCGATCCGATCCCAGGCTGCCGCATCGTACAGCAGCTCGACGTACGCGGGCACCGCCTCGTCTCGCTGCCAGATCACCGTCCGGAGCATTCCGCGGTCTTCCGGAGAGAGCGCCTGCGAAGCTCCAGGCGCCGTCGGACCTCCAGCCGGAGCGGGTGCCGTTCGAGCCGCGGTCTCGGCCGGGCGCGCGGCACGCGCCGCCACGTAGTCTTCGACGTCTTTCGCGCTGAGCCGGGTTCCGCTCGCGGGCACTTCAGACGCGCGCAAGCCGTACTTCGCCAGCAGCTGAACCGCCTTGACCGTCGGTTCCGACGTCGCCGTCTGAGGCTCGGGCGCGGACGCAGCCTGCGGAACTGCTTCGTCCGCTGCAGCTCCCACCCAGAGCAGAACCGATCCGACGTCGATCATGTCCTGCACCTGCGGAATCACAGCCAGGACGAAGCCTGACTGCTCCGCCTCGATCGTGAAGTTCGCCTTGTCCGTTTCGACTTCGGCAACGATGTCGCCCGCGCTCACGCGATCGCCCGGCTTCACCAGCACGCGCAGCAACCGCACAACATCGTCGTTGTTGTTGACTCTTGGAGTGTGGAGCGGTGTGGGCATCAGTCCGTTATGCGGCTCGTAACGGGAACATTGTCTCGCCCAACGAGCCGCCTAACGGACTACGCCGTAGCTTCGCGGAGGCGGACGGCGCTTAGCGAAGGCGGAGCGGAGCGGGGCATGGGGCCCCCGCGAGCGACGGCGCTGGGGGGTCCGGCGGGGCGAAGCCCCTCGGTCAGCGGTCACGAACGTCACAAGCGCATCGAACAGCCGGCGCTCGTCCGGCAGGATCGACGATTCGAGGCTCCGGGCGGCGGGAATGGGCACAGGCGGTGGCCCGAGCCTGGTGAGACGGCCGCGGAAACCCTGTTCCAGAAGCGTCGCCGCCAGCTCGGAGCCAAACCCGGGCCCGAGCGGGCTCTCTTCGACAATCGCGACACGACCTCTGTCGCGCAGCACATCGACGAGCGTCTGCTTCGGCAGTGGCTGGAGCAGTGACGGCGCAACGATTTCGACGGCGAGGTCCTCGTCTGCAAGCGCGCCCGCGACGGCCTCGACCGTCGGCAACATGCCGCCATACGCGACGATCGTCAGGTCCGGATCGGTCTTGCGTCGCACGAGCGTCGGGAAGAGGCCCGCACCGGGATCCGCTTCCGCGGCCGGCACGATCTCGTAGTCGCCTTGATCCTGTGAGGCTCCGTACAGCAGCTTGTGCTCGAAGAACACGACGGGAAAGCCCCAATCGATCGAGGCAGTCTCGAGCAGACGCCCGACATCGTGACGGTGACTCGGAAAGACCACAGTGAGCCCGGGCACGGCCGTCATCAGGTGCTCGGGGCTCTGACTGTGCGTCGGTCCGTAGCCGCGGCGGCCGCCGCTCGGCGTGCGAATCACCATCGGCACCGGCATCTCCTCGAACATGCCGGGGAATTTCACCGCATGGTTGTACAGCTGGTCCATCGCCAGCGTGAGGAAGTCAGCGAACATGACCTCCGCGATAGGTCGATAACCGGCCAGCGCGAGACCGATGGCCGCACCGGCGACACCAGCTTCGCTGATTGGCGTCGAGATCACGCGGCCGGGAAAATCCGTTGACAGACCGGTCGTGACCTTGAACGCCCCGCCGTACGGGTCGTGCAGATCCTCTCCGAGGAGGATGACCTCCGGATGATCCGCCAGCAGCCGGCGGAGCGAGGCGTTGAGCGCCGACCGCACGTTCGCGGAGGGCCCGGACGGCGAAGATGCGGGGCGCGGGCGGGCTGGCGCGAACGGGGAACGGTGATCGAACAGGTGCGCGGGCGGCAGCTCGAACCGTGACTCCTTCGCGGCCTGACCGAGGTCGCGCACGCTGCCGATGAACTCGGTGTTGCGCCGCTCGATGGCCTCGCGGACGTCGGGCGCCAGCGAAACGCCGAGGCGAGCCAACGGATCTCGAGCGCGGATCGAGGCCATCTCCGCGTCGTCGCGAAGATCGTCCCCCTTGCTGTGGGGGCCCAGGCGCATCGTGTCGATGACGAGGAAACCCGGTTGTCCCAGCGATCGAACCGTGCGCACGACATCCTCGACCTGCGCGAACATCTCCGGGTGGCTGTCGTCCACGTGCCACGTGTGCAGCCCGAACGCCGCGCCACGAGCGAGGATCGAGCCGCCGATCGTGTCAGACGTCCGGGTCGTCTGGGCGATGCCGTTGTTCTCGACGACGAACAGCATCGGCACTCGCCAAATCGACGCGAGGTTCAGGCTCTCGTAGGTGAGCCCCTCACCGAGCGTGCCGTCGCCGATGATGCAGGCGACGACCGATTGCTGGCCGCGCATCTTCATCGCGAGAGCGAGGCCGACGCCGAGCCCCGTCATGCCCGCCTGCACGCCGTTGCTGTGGAAGTTCCGGTAGGCGAGGTGCTGGCTGCCGCCGATGCCTTTGCAGACGCCCGACTCGCGGCCCATGATCTCGGCGACGAGCCCGTGGAAATCTCCCGAATACGTCAGGAAGTGCCCGTGGTTACGATGATTCGACAACACCACGTCGTCAGGATGGTCGAGCGCTCGCACGACCGCCATCTGGCACAGCTCCTGGCCGACGCAGGTGTGCGTCGTGCCCGAGAGCAGGCCTTTGGTGAAGAGTTCGAGCAGCAGCTGCTCGGTCCCCCGAATGAGGTGGCCGAACGCGTAGAGGGTCGCCGCGTCGAGCGGAAGGCGAGGCTTGCCTTGATCGTCGCGATCGATTCCCGGCAGCGCGACGTTGGAATGCCGCGCGCGCGCAGCGCGCCCGCGGGCAGTCTCCGACGGTACAACTCCGGCGAGGTCGCCTTGCAGCATCACGACTAGCGCGCAGCGCCCGCGGTCTGGGCTTCGCGCGCGGTATTCGCGGGGCTCGCTGGTGCGGGTCTCAAGCTAATCATGCGAGGTGGGTTGACGAAGACCGTGGATCCCGGAGGCACGTCGGTCATGACGACGGAGTGCGGTCCAATCCGCGAACCGTCGCCAATCGTGACGCGCCCAAGTATGGCGGCGCCGGCGCCCAACTCCACGCCCCGCCCGATGACTGGCGCTTCCTCCACCCGCTCAGCGTTCAACGCTCCGATCGTAACATTCTGTCGGATGACGCAGTCGTCGCCAATCGTCGCGTAGGGGTGAATCACGATGCCGCTCTGGTGGCCGAGCACCACGCGCCGGCCAAGGACGACCGTGTGAGGCAACTCGATACCGTATTGATTCCGGACGTAGCGGTACATCATCAGGTGCAGCCGGCGAAGAACAATTCTGATCGGTCCCCGCATCAAACCGCGTCCGGACTCCTGCTCCACCCACGCGCCGACTCTGTGGACAGCGACTCCGCGGAAACCGGGAAGCGTCCAGTCGCTGTAGTGACTCTTCCAGTCCTCGCGAAGCTGCATGATGAGCGGACGCAGCCGCCTGGGCACGAACGCCAGGACGAAGTTCATGGCGGGCCCGCGTGGCACGGCCATCAGCGCGTCGGAATCCATCGGTGAAGCAATGCTCATGTGGGACTCAACAGCTTCCAAGCAAATTGTAAACCAGGCGGGGCGCTGTCTGGGCGCGGAGGAACACTTTCAAAGGCCGGATTGTCAAGCCCTGGTCAGACTTTTCTCTGGACTGGAGGCGACGCCTGGCTGAGAAACAGCCGAAATCCGGAGACATTCCTCGGCCGCTGCCCAGATGCGAGTGCGGATTGCCTCCCAGGTCCACCGATCGAGAAACGCCCGCCACGCCCGTTCTGCCATCGCCTCGGCACCCGCGGGGTCCTGGATCACACGTATGCACGCTTCTGCAAACCGCTCGGCCGAATCCGCAAGGTGCAGGACGTCTCCGTCTTGCGCGTCGTAGCCGTACGCGCCGAGGGACGTCGAGATCACGGGACATTTCAGACTGAAGGCGTGCGAGATCTTCCCGCGGGTCCCGGCGCCAAACCGGATCGGGACGATCATGCCGGCCCAGGTCGCCACTTCCGGACCGACGTCAGATACCCACCCCAGCGCGTCGATATCGGGCCCGGCCGGTTTCGATGGTCCGTCCGTATCGCGGCCGACCAATCGCAGCCGCGCGTCGGGAACTTCGCGCTTGATGCGCGGCCAGCACTCCTTGACGAACCAGTGGACGCCGGCGGCGTTCGGCTGATAGTCGAAGATGCCCATGAAGCCGATGCGCGGCGGCGTCGCTCGATTCCGTACAGGCACGGTCGCCGGCCGCTCGGAGCCGTTCGGAATCACGTGGAGCGGCGCCGTGACACCAAGCGACTCGAGGTATCGCTTGTCGGCTTCGCTGCAGACGCCGAGCACCGTGAAGCGCCCGCCGAGCAGCCGGTCGCGGCGCCTCCAGCTGAGAAACCGCACGAACGTCGCGAACCGTTCCTGAAGAGGGAGCTCGTTCTGGAGGATCGAGTGCTCGAACGTGCTCGGCACGTCGTCGACATCCACCACTGAGCGCGGCCATGCCCAGTGCGGAAACATGTTCGGAGTGCGAAGCTTGTTGAACCAGATCAAGTCGAATTGCCGTGCGCTCTCGAGCACGCGCTGCATCGCCTCGTCGTCCACTCCACAGCCGTGCGGATACATGGAGCGCGGGTCGAATGCCCATCGCAGCTTGCGCCACACAGTGGACGATGGGCGGAGGTGCACCGGCACGCTGTAGGCAATCTTCAGCGTGTGGTCGGCGCGCGGTCCGAGCTCCGGGCGACCTTCGCCGTCCACCACGACGACCTCGACGTCGCCGAACTCCTGCAGAGCCCGCGCGACGTTCAGCGCACGCAGCTCGGATGCACCCGTTGCGCGGTGCGGCCAATGGGGCGACAGGTAGAGGATGCGCGGCGTCCGCGTTCGCCGGCTCAGGATCCCCGGAGCGCGAGATTGCGACTCCGACGCGGTCGTCTGCGACATAAATGGTTCAGATCTGCTCATCGACTCGGGCATTCACGTATTCAGTCGAGAGCGCTGGTGTCAGTATTCTGTGCCGAAGGCTCCGTCGCAAGACCAACGATCTTCGAATCGCTGGAAGCGGGTGACCAGAGCGGCGACCGGTTATACACTTCAGCCATATGCACTCGCCAGGTGCAGCCCGCTGATGTCGAACCTTCTCGGCATCCTGCCCCTTTTCTGCTTCGTCCTGCTGTTCCTCACCTTCGAACGACGCTCTCGATTCAAGGGTGTAGATCCGCACGACTGGCGCGATTCGTGGCTTGCCGCGTCGGTATGCTGGGGTGTTTCGGTTGCCGTCTTCACCGAGGCGCTCGGCATCGCTCACCTGATATCTCGCGGTGCGCTGGTGGTGACGTGGTCCGCTTTCGCGATCGTGCTCGGCGCTCAACTGGCCCTGGCTGGGAGAGCCTCGACTTCCCCGCAGGGTGCCGGTGCTCGAGGCGGCACATCCTCGACCCTCGCTCGCTCGTGGAAGGATGGAACACTACGCGACCCGTTGCTGATCGGTCTGCTCGTCGTCCTCGCCCTGCTGGCCACGCTCGCCATCCTGGCGCCGCCCAACAACTGGGACTCGATGGTCTACCACATGGGCCGCGTCGTGCACTGGATGCAGAATCGCAGTGTCGATCACTACCCCACGTCGATCGATCGGCAGCTGTACCTCGGTCCGTGGACGGAGTTCGCGATCCTGCATCTCCAGGTGCTCACGGGCGGGGATCGATGGGCGAACCTGGTGCAGTGGATGGCGTTGCCATCGTGTGCGATTGCCGCGTCGCTGATCGCCAAACAGCTCGGCGCTGCCTCGCCGGCCCAACTCACGGCCGCCGTCGTCGTCGCAGCAACTCCCGTGGCAATCCTCGAATCCACGAGCACGCAAACCGATCTGACAGTCGCGTTCTGGGTCGCCTGCTTCGTCTACTACGCGAGGGCGCTCCACGATTCGACATCCGACGGGCCGATCGCACCGTTGGGAACGTTCACAGCAGCCTCGCTCGGGCTTGCCATCCTGACCAAGGCGACGACGTACCTGTTCGCGTTGCCGTTTGGTGTCTGGCTGCTTGCCTGGGCCTGGAAGGCAGAACGGATTCGACGGCTCGGTATTCTGGCTGCGATTGGTATCGTCGCGCTCTCGTTCAGCGCGCCTCACCTGTGGCGCAATGAGAAGACCTTCGGCCACATCCTCGGTCCGGGCCCGAACCTGGCTCCGGATGGCCGCTTGATCCCCGGCAGCGTCGAGTACTACTCGAACGAGACGACGTCGCCGGCCGCGGCGGTATCGAATGCGATTCGCAACATCGCCATGCATCTGCCGACGCCATTCGCGCCACTCAACTCCTTCAACCTCAGGCTGGTCAAACGGCTGCACGAGGTCATCGGCATCGACATGAACGACCCGCGGACGTCCTATATGGGCGGTCTGCCTCCGGACAACTTCGACATCGGAAAGCCCAGGTACCACGAGGATGTCGCCGGGAACCTGCTGCACGCCGTTCTGCTGATCCTCTGCGTCGCGGTGGCGTTGACTCTGCCGAGGTTCAGCGGGGCGCGCGGGAGGGGACACGCCCTCTGTCTCGTCGCAGCCTTCGTTCTCTTCTGCGCGAAGTTGAAGTGGCAGCCCTGGGGCAGCCGGCTGCAGCTGCCTCTTTTCGTGCTCGGAGCACCCCTCATCGCGGTGACGATCTCGGCGCTCAGACCGAGGATCGCGAGGATGGCAACCGCGTTCATCCTCGTCGCGTGCCTGCCCTGGGTATTCTTCAATGAGACGCGCTCGCTGTTGCAGCGACCGACGCGAAAGGCGTTCTGGAATACCGAGGAGCCCACCGTCTTCAACACCTCGCGTGGCGACCAGTACTTTCGCAACCGGCGAGAGCTGGCCGAGCCGTATCGGGCGGCCGTCGCCAGCGTCGAGGCGACCGGGTGCCGGAACATCGGACTCGTGCTGGGCCTGGACGATTGGGAGTATCCCTTGTGGGTTCTGTTTGGCGCCTCTGAGGATGGAAGGGTGCAGCTCAATCACTTTGTTTCGGCAGGACACGCAGGAACGGATGCCGGATTGCCTGGTTACTGTGCCGTCATCGTCACGGACGGTGCCGACATCGATCCCGGTGCGCGGCCTGCGCTGCGGAACCTCTATCAGACCGAGTCGAACCACGGACCGCTCACGGTCTTCACGCGGCCGAAGAAGTCTGGCAGGAGCTAGGAGTTAGAAGCTAGAAGCTCAGGGCTCTTAGCTGGCAGCTGGAAGCTGGAAGCCTTCTTCGCCCGGATACAGACCTCGAGCGCGAACCGCGGGTCCGAATACGCGAGCGTCGCCCTGCTGAACTCTTCCGCCACGAGACCGCGCAGCTCGCCAGCCGCCGTCAGCGAGTTGCCATAAGCCCGGACGTCGATCCCGTCGGTACCGAAGGACTTTCCGACGAGCGCGCCGAGCCCCTCCGGCGTGAATCGCCAGACCTCGTGCCAGCCGGGATCGCACATGCTGATGTGGGGCACCGTCGCGAGCAGGACTCCGCCCGGCTTGAGAATCCGCCACAGCTCCGAGACGGCCCGGTCTACCTCGAAGATCAGATGGAGGACCTGCGTACAGAGGATGCAGTCGAAGGCGTTGCTGGGGACGTCGTTAGGCTTGGTGAGGTCGGCGACGATCGTGGCGGCAGGATGCGAGTCGTCCAGGTGGAGGATGTCCAACTTCGCAACCGCTGCCCCGCCGTACCGGTGGGTGTAGGAGTCGTCTCGAAACTCGAGGCAGTGTCCGCGAATATCCGCGCGGAACTCCTCGAGGAACTGCTCCAGGTAGTAGCGATGGAGAGGCTGGCCGCGATCGAACCCCCAGACGTAGCTGAGTGGCTCGACGTCGAAGCCGAGACGCAGCCGCGCGCTCGCCGCGCGGGTCAGTGTCGCCGCCCGCTTGACCGTTCGCCTTGCGGAGTCCGGAAGGATGGACTTCGCGGTCTGTCGCAGGAACCCCGCGAGCGAAGTCATGCCGCGAGCACAGGTTTTGGAAGCGTGCCATGGGCACGCCCGCCGGAGCGGAGCGGGGCATGGGGCCCCCGCGAGCGGCCGCCTACGCGCCGAAGGCGCTCCGGCGCGCCCTCGCCGTAGCCTTCGGCGGAGGCGGGACGGCGACCGGGGTCCCCGGCGCGCGTCTTCTGCGCGCTGGGGTGGAGGTGGGGGGTCCGGCGGGGCGAAGCCCCCCGGTTAACGAACGACACTCCGGGTCGCGCTGAAGACGAGGCGGGGCAACGTTTTGGCGCTGCTGACAGGACCATCATGATACGCGACGCTCAGAACGCCGAAGATCTTCTGAAAAAGCGTGATGGCCTTGCCCTTCGACAACCGTCCGAGCATCAGCACCGCCGACATCGCCATGCCCAGTCGCAGCCGATCCACGGAGCCGCTCGAATCGAGGCTGCTCGCCGTGTTGCGGTGGCTCGGCTCGGTCTTCAGCAGGAGCTCGCCGACCCGCGCACGCACCATCGCCAGAAGGATGCCTCGCTTGGCTGCCGGGCCGTTCGAGTTCCGGATGAAGTCCGCCAGACGGGCGTAGAGCACGATCCGGCCCGACAGCTGCAACTCCGACGGTGTCGACACGCAGCACGATTCGGCGTGGATTCTGTAGAGAATCACCGGCTCCGGATGAAAGTACACGGGCGACGCAAGGGTCATCTTGAACCACGTGACCTGGTCCTCGAAAACCATCAACGGTCCCTTGAACGACGCCTCGAAGCCGCCGACTTCCCTCAAGGCGCGGGTCCGGATCAGCACCGACGAGGGCCCCGCGGTGTTGTCGTCCTTCTCGAGGATTTTGGGGATCCACGCGCCGGGTGCGAGCACGCCCGGCGTCACCGTCATGGGCTGGATCTGTTTGGCGCCGTCGGCGTACCAGTTCATGGCAGGCGCCGCCACCATCGCCGCTTCCGGATGGGTCGTCAGGATGGCGACCTGCGTGTGCAGCTTGTCCGGGAACCAGATGTCGTCGGCGTCGAGGAGCGCGACGAACTCGCCCCTGGCCTGCGCGATGCCCAGGTTGCGGGACGCGCTCATGCCTTTGTTGACGTGGCCCTCATGCTCCAGATAGCGAATCTTCTCAGGGAACCGCTCAGCGTACGAGTGCGCGATCGCCGTGCTGCGATCCGTCGATCCATCGTCGACGAGAAAGAGCTCCCAGTTGTCGAAAGTCTGCGCCAGGACGCTATCGACCGCGTCCGACAGGAACTTGTCGCCGTTCAGGAAGATGATGACGATCGATACGACTGGAACGTTTGGCACTGTGGGGTTACTCGGAGTTCAGCCGGAACAGGCTCGACGGATAGGTCCGATTGCTGCGGGTATCCGGGCTCAGAGACAGAGCTACGGATTCGACGCCTCCCTCTGTTATCCGAGATTCGCGATCGCGTGTGCTCGTGTCGTTGACATCCCAAGGCGCTTCATGCCCCACCTCCAGACCTTGATTGGATAGTAGGTCGGAGGCACGGTCAGGACGCCGGGATATTGCTTCACCATCGCGTCCCAATCGGACGCGGCGTGTTGATCTCTGCGCTCCCGAGCGTAGTACTCGATTCCGTGGCGCGCGTGGCGCGATGCATCGAACAGCTCGTACCGGAGATCGATGCCACGCCGCTTCGCGGCCTCGCGCACCGGTGCGTAGTCCTCGTGATAGACGGCGTCGTGCCGGATGACGAGCGGGCACAGCACGTCCATCTTGTACGGGCGCTGCGCCACGAGCAGGTCGCCCAGCGAAGACCCGTGTACTCGATAGTAGGCGACGGCGTCGGAAACATTGATCACGCCGGTGTGCACACCAGCGCGCGCGCACAGCTCCCAGTCGTTCAGTTGAATCAGATCCAGTTTGTAGGGCCCGAACCGCTCCCACCCCTCGCGGTGAAGCATGGACGAGCAGATGCTGATGCAATTGAACGTCGGGTCTTCCGCCACGAAGTCCGCGAACTCGGTCGCGCTGATGAACGTCTGGTCGGGGAAGCGGCGGAACAGCCGGAGCGAGTGCTCGTGCCAGTACGTCTCGTGGAGCACCTTGACCGCGGGATCCATGTCCGACGGCAGTATGAACTCCTCCATGCAATTGACGACGAGCGGTCCGGGCCGAGAGGCGGCGATCATCTTTTCGATGCAATCGGCCGCGAGCAGGTCGTCGGCGCAGAGAAACTTGACCCACGTCCCTCGCGCAAGGTCGAGGCACCGGTTGAAATTTGGATTCGCCCCGATGTTGCGCTCGTTGCGGACGACGCGGACGCGTGGGTCCTTCCGCGCGTACTCCATCGCGATCTCGTACGTATCGTCTGTCGACGCGTTGTCGATGATCAGGAGCTCGAAATCCTCGTACGTCTGCGCGAGCGCGCTGTCCACCGCTTGCGGCAGATAGCGCGCCATGTTGAAGACGGGAATGCAGATGCTGACCGTCGGAGTCATCGTGTGGACACTATCCCTTCGACCGTTGGCCGTCCGCGAGGATCTCGCAGTACCACTGCAGGTAGTCGCTCACCTGACGCTGCAGATCGAAGCGCACCCGGGCGTCCTCGACGGCGTTGCGTCCGAGCGTGCGACGCAACTCGGTGTCGAGCAGGAGGCCACCGATTCCGAAGGCCATCGCCTCGGGTTCGCCGGCAGGCACCAGCATCCCGGTCGCGGTGTCGGTGCCATGCGTGTTGAGCGGATGGATTTGGCCGCCGAGGCTGCCGATTCCCTTGATCTGCTCGGGAATGCCGCCGACCGCCGTCCCGACGACCGGAGTGCCGCACGCCAGCGCTTCGAGGATGACGTTCGGAAACGTGTCTGCGCGCGTGCCGTGGATGTACAGATCCGCAGCGCTGTAGAAACGAGCGACCGCGACCGGATCGCTCTGATACGGAATAAACCTGATCTCCGCACTGCCGATGTGATCGCTCGGACCGACGTCTCCAAGCGCGATGAAGACGATGTTCCGCCCGGTCATCCGGGACGACAACATCTCGACCGCCGCGCGCATGGTGACGTAGTCCTTCCAGATGTTCTGGCGGATGCCATTCGCCGCAAACAGCAGCACGTCCGCATCCGGCGGCAGGCCGAGCTGCGCGCGCGCGATCGACTTCGGAACAGGCTTGAACTCCTTCAGGTCGATGCCGTGCGGGATCACTTTCATGGTCGACGCGCCCTCCGAGAGGATCGAGCGCTCGACCTTGTCCATCAGCCAGCGGCATGGTGTCGCCACGTGGAGTCGGGAAGACCGGTAAATGCTGCGCTTTCTCTTCCAGTTGTGTGCGGTCGCATCCCGCCTGATCGCGGGATAGAGAGTCAAGTCGGGACACTTGCCGCACCCGGTCTCCCACCGCCCGCAACCGAGTGAGTGAACGCAATGGCCGCTGAGCAGCCACGCGTCGTGCATCGTGATCACCACCGGCACGCGCGCGCTGAGCCACTCCAGCGCGTGCAGATCGAAGTACTCACCGTGCAGGTTGTGGCAATGGACGATGTCCGGCTTGTCCGCCAGCTCGACGACCCGCTTGGTGCCCGCGAAATGGAAATCCTCGATCCCCATCCACTGATTGAACTGCCGGCCCGGCTGACCAAGGATCCCGGCGAGGCGTGCGGCCCGGCGCACTCCGCGCATTCCGTTCCTGGTCAGCTTGACGGAGGCTTCGAGCCAGAAATTCTCCCAGCCGCTGCGCTCGGACTCGTTGGGTATGACGAAGACGTCCGGGTCGTCGGTAATTTTGAATCCAACGGCCATCTGCGAGCGATGCCCGCGCGCGCGGTACTCCCGCTGCAGATTGCGGGCGACATTTTCAGCGCCGCCCCGCACATCCGCGGTGCTGATCTGGAGAATGTTTCGGCGGTCTGACATGTGTTTCAGTCGCCGAAGGCCTGCCGCACCACGCGGCCGAACTCATCGAGAGACCAGTTGCGCACCAGGATCCGATTCAGCTCGTACGGATTGGCGCGCGGGCGCACGACGCCGCCGAAGTTCGAATAGGCGTCGGCAAGCCCCGCGGCGCGCACGTCGGCGACGTTCTGCGGAGTGTACGCGCCCCAGTAGCCATACGGATAAGCAAAGCTCACGACGTCGCCGCCCAGGATCTGCTGGAGATCCTGCTTGCTTTGGCGGATCTCGTACGCCGCTGCCTCCGGCGACAGCGTCGACAGGACCGGGTGAGTCACGGTGTGCGCGCCGATTGTAATCAGACCGCCCTCGGCCAGAGCGCACAGCTCGTCGCGCGTCATGGCCAGAGTGTCCGAGATCGGGTCCGCCGGCACGACGTCCTGCAAGCCCGGCGATCCACCGCTCCCGGTCTGCTCCCGGAGCTCCATCAGCATCCGATCCCGCTGAGCCGACGGTACCCGCGAGAGGATCGGCTGGATCTCCCGATACGCGCGGTGAAGCTCCGTGGGATTGTCGTCGCGCAGGATCGTCCAGCTCCGATCGGCGAGCCGCTCCTTCATCGTCATCCGCGAAGCGGACCCCATGGCCCATTCGCGCGGGGTACCGGCGACGCTCAGGCACAGCCGCTCAGGCAGGCGGGGTGCGAAGAAGAGAGTGCGGCCTAGTTCGTCCCACCAGAACTCGCGTCCGGACCCGGTGTAGCCCGTCGTCACGAATACCGTCGCCGGAATCCGGTGCCGATCGAGGATCGGCCGCGCATTCCGGAGATTGTCACCGTAGCCGTCGTCAAACGTGATCGCCACGGCGCCGCGCGGCAGGCTTCCCTTTCCAAGGGCCCGACGGAGCTCATCGGTGCTGAGCAGCGCGTACCGGCGCCGGAGGTAGGTCATCTGCGCGTCGAAGTTGTCCGGAGAGACGCTCAGGAGGAGCGGATCGAAGTCTGTGTCGTAGACGCGATGATAGAGCAGAACGACCGCCGCTCCCATGAGGAACGACGCCGTTCGCTTGAGAAAGCGCTTCGGGCGCCGGGCCAGTGTTCTCAGCATACGTACCGGCGATCAGTCCTGCAGCTGGCCGCCGTTGGCGTGCGCACCAGCACGTTCTGCCAGCTTCTGCTCCCACGCCCAGGCCGTGGACATCATCACGTTCACGTCGCGCTCGGGATGCCATCCGAAACGCTCCCGCGCCCTGGTGTTCTCGGCGTAAATGGCCTCGACGTCGCCGGGCCGGCGAGGGCCAATCCGGTAGTCGAGCGCCACGCCCGTGGCACGCTCGAACGCCGCGATGGCCTCCAGCACGGTCACGCCGATTCCAGAACCCAGGTTGAAGATTTCGTGGCCATGCTCGTTTCGCCCGTCCATCAGGTACCGGACGGCGTCCACGTGGGCCCGCGCGATGTCGCTGACGTGCACGTAGTCCCGGAGGCAGGTCCCGTCGCGGGTCGCGTAGTCGCCGCCGTAGACCACGAGCTGCCCGCGCCTGCCGATGCCGGTTTGCGTGATGGCCGGCACGAGGTTCTCCGGGCCGCCGAAGGGCATCTCCCCGAGCAGACCGGATTCGTGCGCTCCGACCGGGTTGAAGTAGCGGAGAGAGATGAACGTCGTCCGGCTGACCCTCGCGATGTCCTGCAGCATCTGCTCGCCCATCTGCTTGGTTCGGGCGTACGGCGATTCGGGCTCCTGGAGCGCGGTGTCCTCGGTGACCGGGAGTTTCGCGATGTTGCCGTAGACCGAGCAGGAAGAGGAGAACACGACATGCGGGACGCTGTGCTTCTGCACGGCGCGGAGGACGTTGACGAGCGATCCGATGTTGTTCTCGAAATACAGCAGCGGCTCGCGAACCGACTCCGGAACCGACTTGAACGCCGCGAAATGGATGACCGCGTCGATCGGTCCCGCCGAGGCGAACACATCGTCGGTCGCCGCGAAATCGCGGAGATCGACGTCGTGGTTGGTGACGTCCCGCCCGGTGATCGCGCGCACGCCGTCGATCGCAGAGACGTGCGATCGGATGCCATTGTCGACCGACAGGGCCTCGAAGCCGTCGGTGATGAGCTCTACGAGCGTATGGCTCCCGATGTAGCCGGATCCCCCGGTGACTAGGACTCTTGCCATGCAGGGGTCCTCGGTTCGATCGTCTTTCTGATCCCGTCGGTGAGCGGCGTCAGCTCGCGCCCAAGGACCTCGCGCATCTTGGTGATGTCGGGCTTGCGCCGCCGCATGTCTCCTTCCGGAAGGGGCGGCACGTGCACGATGCGCGACCGCGAATCAGTCGCCGCCACCACCTGCTGCGCGAGCTCGAGCACCGACACTTCCACTTCGTTCCCGATGTTCACGACCTCGTTTACCCATCTGTCCTGCACGAGCGCGTTGACCGTCGCGTCGACGTTGTCGCCGATGTAGCAGAACGTTCGCGATTGCGAGCCATCGCCATAGATGGTGAGGTCCTTTCCATGCAGTGCCGATTCGATGAACTTCGTCATCACGAAATCGGCGCTCTGCTTGGGACCGTACGTGTTGAAGAACCGGAAAATCGTGAAATCGAGACCGTACTCACGCTTGTAGGAGCGCAAGAACGACTCGCCGACGTTCTTCACCACCGCGTACGGAAGCTTCGAGTTGAGCGGCGTGGTGTCTTCGTTCTGCGGGAACTCGACCGGCTCCCCGTAGACCTCACTGGAGGACGAGTAGAAGACCCTTCGCACTCCGGTGTTCTTGGCGAGCCCCAGCACGTTCTTGATTCCGTCGATATCGCACAGCACCTGCACCGGGTTCCGAAGCGTCCGCTGCACACCCACGCACGCGGCGTAGTGGAAGACGTAGTCGAACTGAAAGCCGAGCATGATGGCGGAGATGTCGCCGTAGTCGTTCACGTTGGTCTTGATGAACCGGAAGTTCGAGCTCTGCCCGGGCAGATTCTCCACTCGCCCCGTGGAGAGATCGTCTACTGCGACGACGTGGTTCTGCGGATTGGCAACCAGCTTTTCGGCCAGCGAGCTGCCGATGAACCCCGCTCCTCCCGTAATCAAGATCTTGGTCATGGTTCCTGGTCAGGGGCCCTGCCAGCGTCCGAACGCGAGCGGGGCCTCGTGGCCTTGCCCTCGAAGCCCGTCATCGACACGTTATCGGTCTCACGCACGCGGGGGCACACCGGCACCGCCGCACCCACGCGGCCGCCTGGACTTCGGTGCTGTTCGAGAGCGAGTGAATGATACACAACATCGACCGCGCACCCATCCAGAGCCCCGCCCAATCAGGGCCTGCCCACGATCGAGCGATAGAGATCCATGTACCGCTCGCCCTGCAGCTTGCACGAGTACTCCCTTTCCGCAATCGCGCGCCCGGCCTTCCCCATACAGATGCGGCGTTCGTCGTCGGCCAGCAGCGTGTGAATCGCATCTGAAAGCGCCCTCACGTCACCGGTCGGAACCAGCAGTCCGTTCTCGCCGTGCCGCACCATGTCCGGAATGCCGCCCACACGGAAGCCGACCACCGGCGCCCCGCAGGCCATCGCCTCCATGACCGTGTTGGGCAGATTGTCCTGGACCGACGGCATGACGAACAGGTCCGCCATGCCGTATACCGCGGCAATCATCCGATCCGCCGTGAGACTTCCCAGGTGGACGTGCGGAAGTCTGGACTGCAGCTTCGGGGCATCTCCCCGACCGAGTGACACGAGCGCCGTGTCGGGGCCCTTCGGGAGCGCGCCGAGCGCGGAATCGAGCAGCTCGAATCCCTTCCGACGGCTGCTCATCCAGTCGGTTACGAACAGCACGATGCGCATCGAAGGCTTCAGGCCGAACGCCTCGAGCAGCCGGCGCGCTTCCGGCATCGGCTTGAAGATGTCCGTGTCGAGGCCGTACGGGATGACGGAGACCGGGAATCGGCCCAGCAGCGTGCTGCGCTTTGCCTCTTCGGCGATCCACTGGCTCGCGCCCACGACGTGGAGCCGCTCGGGCGGGATCGTCTGATAAACGCTCTGCTTCCGACTCCAGACCGAATGTGAGAGGTCGTGTGGACGACGGGATCCGAGCTGCGGACAGCCTCCGCACGATCGCGTGAAGCCGTCGCATCCGTACGTGTAGTGGCATCCGCCGGTGAACGGCGTCATCTCGTGGAGCGTCCAGACGATCGGCGCACGCTCCGCCAGCCGTCCGAGCGAAGCGCGATAGTCCACGAAGTCGGTGATCTGGTGGAGATGGTAGACGTCGGCTTCGGGGGCAGAAGTGCCCGTTTCCGAGCTGAAGATGGTCCGATCGTCGCGGAAGTCGTCGAAGCCGGCCGGGCGCTCGCGGGAGGACCGGTCGTACTGCCACTTCAAGAGGTCGCGCCGCAGCAGGCGCTTCAAACGCGCTGCTGGACCACTCCCCGGAATGTATTGCGTGACGTCCGGATCGTGACTCTCGCGAGCGGCGACGAACATCGACGAATTGGCATCCACCAGACGCAGGGACTCGTGCACGCGCCACGCCGCCCGGGCGGCGCCGCCGTTGATGTCATACCAGCTCAGGTGGACGATCTTCATTCGGTCGAGAGCCTCTGCACGGAGTGCAGTTCTCCTGCGTCAGGCGACGCGACAGGACCGAGCTCGAGCGACTCGAGCCACAGTCGGATCTCGTCTGGAGCCGCGTCCGTCCATTTGGGCTTCCCCATCAGGCGTCCGACGACCTCCGAACGGACGCTGGAGCCATCGATCATCTGTGCGAGCTGGAACACGCGCCGGTCGACCGCACCCGGCCGACGACCAAGCTCGCGGTAGTACGTTCGCAGCTCCCGCATCTGGTCCAGCCAGCGAGCATGCAGGCCCTCCACGACCGCGGGGTCCATCTGCGGCTCGCAGACGCGCAGGGCCGCCTCAATCATCTGGTCGACCTTCTGCTGGTGTCCGGACGTCCTCAGGACGGCAAAGTCGGTGGCCTGCTTCGAATGAACGCGCCAGGTCGCCCAGGTGTCCGGCACGTGCACGATGTTTGCGACGAGGCCGACCCTCATATACCAGTTGAAGTCGCTGACCGACCCCCAGTCCGCCTCGAACTGACCGATGCGCGCAAAGAGCGAGCGGCGGAAGAGCAGCTCGGTGATCGAGTAGTACACCTGCTCACCGAGGAGGCACAGCAACCCGTCGTACGGCGCCTTCCGGACGTGTGCGCGATCCACCAGGTCGGGGAGGCTCCGGCCGAACAGGCCCTCCAGCCACCACTGGTCCGTCAGTGGTGCACCGCTCTCGTCGACGACCACGAGCTTACAGTGTGCCGCGTCGCACTCCGGATGCCGCTCCAGGGCGGACACCATCTTCTCCAGGCAATCGGGCGCCATCCCGTCGTCGCTGGTCGCGATGTAGACGTACTCCCCACGCGCGCGGCGGACGCATTGATTCCAGTTGGGATACAGACCCTCGCGAGGCGCCTGCGCGATCGAGACGCGCGGATCCTGCCTGGCGAGATCCTGGAAGAACTCCCAAGCGCCATCCTCGGAGTGGTTGTCGCTGATGACGAGCTCCCAGTTCCCGTACGTCTGCGCAAGAATCGTGTCGACCCGCTCGCGGAGATACGGGTACGTATTCAGATTCGGCAGACAGACCGAGACGAGAGGAGACGTCATCGAGCCCGGACTTCCCATGCCTCGACGATCTCCGAGAAGATGTCGTCGAGGCTCTTCGTGATGTCCCACTTGGGATAGTGCGACTTGATCTTCGCGAGGTTGCTGATGTAGCACATGTGGTCTCCCTCGCGCGCCTTGTCGACGTACTTGTAGTCCATGCGCTTGCCCGTGATCGCTTCGACCCGCTGGAAGGCCTCCAGAATCGAGCAGGAGTTCTGACGCCCGCCGCCTACGTTGTACACCTCGGCCTTCCGGGGCGCCGCGACGAACTCCTCTGCGAGCCGGGCCACGTCGTACGAGTGGATATTGTCGCGGACTTGCTTGCCCTTGTACCCGTAGACCTGGTAGGTGCCGCCCGTCAGGTTCTGTTTGATCAGAAAGCTGAGGAACCCGTGCAACTCCACTCCAGAGTGGCTGGGACCCGTCAAGCATCCTCCTCTGAAACAGCAGGTCGGGATGCCGAAGTAACGCCCATATTCCTGCACCATCACGTCGGCCGCAACCTTCGAAGCGCCAAACAGCGAGTGCTTCGACTGATCGATGGTGAAGTTCTCGGCGATGCCATCGACGTACCGCTCGTCATCGTACTCCCAGCGCGTCGTCAACTCCGTCAGCGGAATCAGGTTCGGCGCATCTCCGTAGACCTTGTTCGTCGACAGGTACACGAAGGGCGACTCGGCGCAGAACCGTCGGACCGCCTCGAGAAAGTTCAAGGTGCCGCCGGCGTTGACGTCGAAGTCGTCGAACGGCCGGCTCGCGGCCAGGTCGTGGCTCGGCTGCGCGGCCGCGTGGAGCACGGCGTCCGGACGAAGCTTGCCGACGAGATCCAGCACACCAGCCCGATTCCGAATGTCCAGCTCGTGATGCGTGAAGCTGCGATACTCCGTCGTCAGCCGCGCCTGGTTCCACCGCGTGTCACCCTGCGGCCCGAAGAAACTCCGCCCGCATGTTGTTGTCCACCCCATGGACCTGCCACCCGAGCCCATGGAAGTGCTTGACCATCTCGGAGCCAATCAGGCCGTTGGAGCCGGTTATCAGTATTGTTTTCATGCGAGCTGTTGTCTGTGACGAAACGTTGAAGATTTGCGAAGAGCCCGGCGCGCGGGAACGTTATTCCCGAGGGAGCGCCGCCGGAGAGGGTGGCGCCGCGTCCTTCGAGCCATCGCGACGCCCGATCAGATTGCGAACCCACCAGACATAGTGCCGAAGAACAATGCCCAGGAACACGGTATCGAACGGATAGATGAAGATCTTCTTGAAACAGGCCGGCGGGTCCCTGTAGAACCCCAGGTTGTACAGAAACGCTTTCGCGCTCAGCAGACGGACACCGTACTCGATTTCGGCGCGCTTCGCGGCCGGGAGCGCCGCGAGCGCCTTCACCGTACGAGGCTCGTTCCGAACAAAAGCGATCGTCTCGCGTCCCGCTTGTGCGAGATGCCCCGGAGTGGCGGTGGTTCCAAAGCTTTCGTCATACACGCGCCACTTGAAAACGGCTCGATGCGCAAACCCCACCGGCCCGCTGAGGGCGCACTGGAGGAAGAGCATATTGTCGATGCTCTGGCCGCGAGCGAATCGAGGGTATCCCCCGAAGTAGCGGACGGTCTCCGTCTTCAGCAGCATCGTCGCGAGACAGGCGAAGTACGATGGTGAGCGCTCGTACAGCCAGTGGCTCACGAAATCGACACCATCCACGACTTCGCTTTCCGGTTGGCCGTACTCCCTCAGCACGTTCCCGCGCTGATCAATGGTCACGTTCGCTGAAACGACGACCTTGATGTCGGGATGACGGGTTGCGACGCCTACCACTTCGGACACGAAGGTCGGCGTAATCACGTCGTCGTCGCACACGACGAGGAAGTATTCGCCGCGGACCTCCTGTACGAGCTGGTTGAAGTGATCGTAAATCGGCACCGTCAGGTCGTTCCGGCGGAAGCGCACACGAGGGTCACCGTTCACGATCGACCGAACGAATTCGGGCGTCTCGTTGCTTGAACCGTTGTCGGAGATCAGGATATCCAGGTTCGGATAGTCCTGCGCCAGGACGGAGTCCAGTGCCTCTCGAAGATAGGTCGTTCGATTCAGCGTCGGTAGGAGAAGAGTGACAAGCGGCTTCATGCGATTCCCAACAGTGCTCAGTATGATTTTCGCATCGGCCGAATGCTGATGTCGGTCACTTCGGCTGTGTCCGGCAACGCGAGCGCCGTTACGACCATCGTCGCAATGTCCTCCGGTTGCAGCAGGAGCTCCGGTTTGTACGTCTTTCCTTCCTGTTCGTACAGACGCGCCTGCCTCGACGTCGCCGTTCGGCCGGGATAGACGCACAACACTCGAATACCGTCGCCGTTGACTTCCTGACGGAGGGTATCGGCAAAGGCACGGACCGCGTGTTGAGTGGATGCGAACTGGCTCACGTTCGAGCGCGCGCCGCCGGATACGATGCTCGAATTCACGAACACGATCTGACCAGGTGTCTTCCGGAGGAGCGGCAGCATCGCCTGCGTGACACGATACGGCAGCCGCACGTTCGAGCGATACTGCGCGTCGAGTCCTTCGACGGGCGAGTCCGCAACCGCGCCGTGCCCGATCGTGCCCGCCGAGTGCACCAGAATGTCGACCCGCCCGAACTCCCTGGCGGCAGCCTCGACGAGCCTGTCGACCTCGGCATCCTCGGTCAGATCAGCCCGGTACGCCTTGGCTGCAGTCCCGCAGTCCGCAACTGTCTCCGAAAGCGTTCCGGGCGTTCGACCGACAGCCCACACCGTGGCGCCTCCGCCTGCGAGGGCACGAGCGATTGCACGGCCGATGCCCCCGCCTGCGCCTGTCACGATTGCGAATTGGTCCGTGAAAAGAGGCATGATGATTGAGCGACGGCGTGTCAATGCTGTAGGGCGGGGTCTTGAGACCCAGCCTCGGCGGGTCTGAAGGCCCGCCGCCACATGAACTGTTTGATGGTCTCGCAAATCTGTGGGGGCGTCAGGCCGTGCTCGGACAACAGATACTCCTGAGACCCGACGCGTGGTGCAAAGTGCGAAGGAATTCCGAGCCGCCGAAACGGTACGCTCACCCCATCCGCCTCGGCGAGCAATTCAGAGACAGCGCCACCCAGGCCACCCAGAATGCTGTGTTCCTCGAGGGTGAAAACGGCTGCCGTTTCTCTGGCGGCCGCGAGCACAGCTTCATCATCGAGGGGCTTGAGTGTATGCATACTCAACACTCGAGCGCGGATCCCTGATGCGGCCAACAGCTCGGCGGCTGCAACGGCGTTGTGCAGCATTCCACCCGTCGAGATGATCGTGGCGTCGCCGCCCTCTCGGAGCCGAATCGCCTTTCCGATCTCGAACTCAATCGGCTCGGTGTGGACCACGGGCTCCCCTGCCTTGCCGAGTCGAAGATAGCAGGGACCCGGTCGCTCGACTATCGCACGTGTCGCATGTCGTGTTTCGACGGGGTCGCCGGGTGCGACGATCGTCATTCCCGGAAGCATTCGCATCACGCCCAGATCCTCGGTCGCGAAGTGCGTGGCGCCCATCGACCCGTACGCGAAGCCTCCGCCGACCGAAACGACTTTCACGTTGGCCTGGTGATAGCACACGTCGTTGCGAATGTGCTCGAGGCATCGCAGGGTCGGAAAGTTCGCTATCGAGTACGTAAACACGATGCGGCCGCTGAGTGCCATGCCTGCGGCCATGCCCGTCATGTTCTGCTCCGCCACGCCGGCATTCACGAACTGATCGGGCAGTTCCGTCATGAACGGCTCGACGACGCCGAATCCGAGATCGCCCGTGATGAAGACGATGCGCGGATCCTGCTTGGCGAGATCGAAGAGCGTGTTGAGAAACGTGTTTCGCATGTGGGGTCGATCTTCTTACGGTCGGGGGGCCAGTTCGGCCAACGCCTGGTCCATGAGCTCGCCACGCGGGGCGCGATAGTGCCAGGCCAGCTTGTCTTCCATGAAGCTGATGCCCTTGCCCTTGACAGTGTTTGCCACGATGCAGCTCGGCTTGCCGGAAGCGAACGGCACGGCGGCAAACGCGGCTTCGATGGCCTCGTGATCGTGACCGTCGATCTCCCGGACGCCCCAGCCGAACGCCTGCCACTTCTCTGGCAGCGGCTTGAGATCGATGACGTCCTCCACGCGGCCGAAGCTCTGAATCTTGTTGTAGTCCACGATGACGACCAGGTTCTCGAGCTTGTGGTGAGGAGCGAACAGCGCCGCCTCCCACACGGATCCTTCATCGCACTCGCCGTCACTCAGCATGCAGTAGATCCGGCGATCGGCACGGTCTCGTTTGGCCGCAAGGGCCATCCCCGTGGACATCGGCAGCCCGTGACCAAGCGATCCGCTGGAGATCTCCACGCCGGGTACACCCTTGTGCGTGGCGTGGCCGGCAAGCGGAGAGCCGTTCTGATAGAACGTCTCGAGATCTTCTACAGAGAGAAAGCCCGTCTCGGCGAGGACCGCGTACAGACCAGTACAGGCGTGCCCTTTGCTCAGGATGAAACGATCGCGCTCGGGCCAGTCCGGCTGCTTCGGATCGAACCGAAGGAACTTCCCGTAGAGCACGGCGAGAATGTCCGCCGTCGAGAGGGCGGATCCGATGTGCGAGGCATTCGCGCGTCCCGTCATCTTGACGCAGTGCACGCGGATGCGTCTCGCGAGCTCGGACGTCGGGATAGTGAGGTTCGGCATGATCCTTGTCGGTTCTAGCTTCTTGGGATGTAGGGCGCGGGCGTCAGGCTGCGGCGGCGGCGGGGTCTGACCACCTTCGCCAAAGGCTACGGTGGTCCGCCGTCGCTTCAGCGAAGGCGGAAGACCCCGCCCTACGCCAGTTCAGAATTCCAAGCTCCCTACCCCCAGGTCTCGAGCTGCTTCGCGTCAGACAACGAGCCCGCGATCGAATCCAGGAGCCGCGCGGCTGGTGCGCCGTCGGTGACGCGATGATCGAAAGTGAGGCTCAACACCGATGTCGTCCCGACAACGAGCGCGCCGTTTTCGACGACCGGGCGCTGCTGAATCCGACCGACCCCAAGAACCAGCGCCTGCGGCGGGTTCAGCACCGGCGTAAACGCATCGACGCCGTACCCGCCAAGGTTGGTGACGGTGGCGGTCCCGCCGGCCGTATCACCTGGCGCGAGAGTACCGGCCGACGCTTTGCCGCTCAGATCGCGGATCGCCTCGGCGATTTTCGTCACGTTCAGCGCGGCGGCATTGCGGACAACTGGAACAACGAGACCGCCGTCCACCGCCACCGCCACTCCGATGTTGATCTCCGAAAACACGACGAGATCTGTGCCTTCGACCGTCGCGTTCAGGTCGGGAAACCGCTCGAGTGCCGCCGCCAGCGCCTTGACGATGAAGGCGTCGTACGACACCGACTGCCCGGTTGCGCTGCCAAGCGTTCGTCGCGCCGCAACGAGCGCCTCCACCCGAACCTCGCGGGTCAGAGTCAGCGAGACGGCGGTGTCCACCGTCCGGCGCAGTCGTTCGCCTATGCTGCGCCGCATGATCGACAGCGGAGCCCGCCGAGCCGCCGGTATCACTGACGTCGTGGCCGATCGGCCTCGTGCGTCAACAGCTGCGCGCACGTCGGACTCGACGATTCGGCCGCTGGGTCCCGTTCCCTGGACCTTCGTGAGGTCGACGCCGTGCTCACGCGCGATTCGCCGGGCAATCGGGCTGGCCCGGACCTCGTCAGCGGAAACGCTCTCCCGCGTTTCGTGCGGCGTGCCGGCAGCCTTCACCACGCTCGGCGGTGCAGACCCATTGCCATCGACGGGTGGCGCTTCGCCTGGCGCCAACACGTAGCCGATGAGGGTTTCGACCTGCAGCTGCGCCCCCTCGGCGAGGACGTGGTGCAGCACGCCGTCGACCGGAGCGCCGACCTCCTGGACCGCCTTCTCCGTCTCGATCTCGAGGACCACCTCGCCCGCCTCCACCGCCGCCCCGCTCGGCTTGCGCCACGACACGAGCGTGCCTTCCGCCGTGTACATACCGAAGCTGGGCATCACGATTGGGCGGGCCACGACTTTGTCCTTATCCGATCTGCGCCCGGACGGCAGCGACGATCTTCTCGGCGTTGGGGATGTACGCGGCCTCGAGCTGCGCGGCAAATGGAATCGGCGTATTCGGCGCTGTCACGGTCTTGACCGGCGCGTCCAGCCAATCGAAGCATTTGTCGGCGGCGATCGCCGCGATGTCGCGCGCCATCGAGGCAACGGGCGTGTCCTCGTCGACGACCACGAGGCGATGCGTGCGTCGCACGGATTCCAGGATGGTCTCCTCGTCGAGGGGAACCAGCGACAGCACGTCCACGACTTCGGCGCTGACGCCCTCCGTGGCGAGCCGGTCTGCCGCTTCCAGGCACATGTGCGTCATCCTGCCGATGCCGCACAGCGTCACGTCGGTGCCCTTACGAAGCACCTCCGCCTTACCGATCGGATAGGTGTAGGCCTCGGCGGGAACGTCGCCTTTCGCCGCGAAGCCCAGGAACTTATGCTCCATCACCACGACTGGCCCGTCGTCTCTGATCGCCGAGATGAGGAGGCCCTTCGCGTTGTAGGCAGTGCTGGGCACCACGACCTTCAATCCGGGCACATGCGCCAGCGTCGCGTACAGCGTCTGAGAGTGCTGCGCCGCTGCGCCGCCGCCGTAAGTCCGCTTGTCGCCGCGGCTGCCGAAGGCCGTGCGGATCACCATCGGGAGGCTGACCCGGCCGCCCATCATGTAGTGCATCTTCGCCGCTTGATTGATGATCTGGTCGTAGCAGACGCCAATCAGATCGACGAACATGATCTCCACGATCGGCCGGAGACCGGTCATCGCCGCCCCGACGGCCGCGCCGACGAATCCCATCTCGGCGATCGGCGTGTCAATCACGCGCTCCGGCCCGAACTCCTGGACCAACCCGCGAGTTGCCCGAAGAGCACCGCCCCAGGCATCCACCAGCCCAAGGTGCGCCCGGCCGGCGGCGCCGGCGACATCCTCCCCCAGAATGATGACGCGCTCGTCGCGCCGCATCTCCAGGCGGATGGCTTCGTTGATCGCCTGACTGAACGCGAGCTCTCGAGTGGTGACTGAAGCTATAGTCATTATTTCGGTGGTCGTATGAGATTCGGTGTGGGGCCGGATCTTCAGGCCCGGCCGACGTGGAGCCTGAGGGCCCCGCGCTACATCCCACAAGAAATCAAAGCCGGTTCGACTCCACGTATACGTGCCGGTACAGTTCGTCCGGTTCCGGGACCGGACTCTTCTCCGCGAACTCCACCGCATCGTCCAGCAGCGCCTTGACCCCGGCGTCGACGTCTTCGATTTCCGACGCCGTGAGCAGCGCGTACGCCTGGACGTATTGACGGAAGCGCTGCACGCAATCCCGTTCGCGGGCGGCCCGCTCCTCGTCTTTGGTGCGGTAACGAAGAGGATCGTCACCCTGATGGTGCCCGTAGTAGCGATAGGTCTTGCACTCGATCAAGCTGGGGCCGGCGCCGCTGCGGGCGCGCGCGACCGCCCGCCGAACCGCGTCGTAGACTGCCACGACGTCCTGACCGTCCACGACCTCACCAGGCATGTTGTAAGAGGCGGCGCGGTCGGCGATGTTCGGGATTGCGAGGGCATACTCCACGGGCGTTGCCTGGGCGTATCCGTTGTTCTCGCAGACGAAGACGACCCCGAGCTTCCAGATCGCGGCCATGTTCATGGCCTCGTGGAGAGTGCCGATGCCGGCCGCGCCCTCGCCGAAGAACGCCGCGCAGACCTGATCCGTCTTTCGAACCTTCGCAGAGAGCCCCGCGCCGATCGCGTGAGCGGCTCCCGCGCCGACGATGGGATTGACGCCGAGGACGCCCTTCGTGATGTCCGTGATGTGCATCGAACCGCCCTTGCCGCGGTTCGTGCCGGTCGCCTTGCCGTAGAGCTCGGCCATCATCGCTCGGACCTCGACACCTTTCGCAATGCAGTGACCATGACCACGATGGGTCGATGCGATCCAGTCATCGCCGCGGAGAGCGGCGCAGGTCCCGACCGCCACAGCCTCCTGACCGATATAGAGGTGCACGGCGCCCACGGGCACGCCGTTTTCGACGAGCCACTTCAGACGCTCCTCGAACTCGCGAATCAGCGTCAATCGCTCGAGCATCCATCTGGCTTGTTCGCGAGTGGGGATCACGGCCATACGATCGATCATAGTGCACGCATCCGAGCTGCCCGAGGCTCCGAGCGGCCCTCGGCCATCGCCGCGGGGACTTCTTCGAGGAGCTCGTGGTGAATCAGCGTATCGGCAGCCGTTCGAAGCAGTGAGAACGACAGACCGGAGCGTTCGGCTATATCGAGCAGGCTGTGCGAGCCATCAGAGAGGTTCAGCACCCACAGCAGCGCGAACTCCATCTCCCGCTTGCCGCCGTGCCCACCGATCAGCGCATAGAGGCCTCGGCGGCCGAGCTGAGGCTCACACTTCGGATTCCGGTTGAGCGTGATCGCATCGCCCTCGAGGACCTGGAGGACGTCGACGAGCTTCGCCACCGTGTCTGCGAGGGATGCGGGATCGACGAAATCGACGTTGTCGCCCGACGTGTGGTACTCGGGGAAACATCCGTGCGGCGTGCGGGACCAGACTCCGACGGGCAGGTCGAATCCCGGCGAGCAATACTGACGCTCGTCGTATCCGTACGGGCTGAACTCCTTGATCTCGAACCGTCCGCCCGATTGCTCCAGCACGTGCACGACAGCGCGGTCGACGGTCGCCTGACCACGCCGGCTTCGCTTGTACGTCACGCTGCCACGATCGCCGACGCAGGCGAGCACCATTCCATGCTTGATCCGCGGCGTGATCTCCTCGTGACGCGCCAGCCACGTAATTGCCCCGATCGTGCCAGGAATGAAGAGAAATCGATACGTGTAGCGATGGTCCGTGGCCTTCAGGAGCCGCGCGAGCGTCACCGCCACGGAGATCCCGGAGAGGTTGTCGTTGCAGAGCGACGGATGGCACGCGTGACACGAGAAGAGGACCTCGTCTGATTGCCGGCCTTCCAGCACGCACTGGCCGAGGGTCAGATGACCGTTGGTCAACGAGGAGTCTATGCAGACGTCCAGCTCGCCAGCTTCCTTGGCGAGCGCCTCGAGTTGGCGATGCGTCACGCAGAAGCCCCAATTCTCCGCGTAGTAGGACGTCTTGTAGGGGATCCAGTCCGGGCGTTCGGGAATCGAGTGCAAGTGCGGTCGCAGCGCGGCGAGCGTCATGCGCTGATTCACCGGCACGCTGTAGTTGACGACGTGCAGATTGGAGGCGCTGAAGTCGACGAGGCGTACGCCCTGACGGTCCTTGATGTAGGCGTCGCGGATGTTCCACTCCTTCGGAACCGTCCAGTCGAACACTGCCGTCCCGGTCGGCACTTCCTCGGTCCGGAGATCGATCTCCTCCGCGATCAGTCGCAACGTCTGGCGCAGCCCGTTGCCGGTAATGCTGCGGCAAATCGGGTAGAGCCGACGGATGCGCGCGTGGACCTCAGAGCCAATGGCGGCCTGGTCGAGGGACGTCTTCAGCGTCGCGAGATCGACAGGCTTCTGCACAGCCATATTGGTCAACTCCTCAGACCTGACGGAACCTGGAATCAGGAATGAGAACGAAGGCTGCCGCCATGGACCGGGGGCCCCGGCGGCTCCGAATGCAAGCCGACGCGTCAGGAGATCCGTTTCGGACGTCCGATCCGGTCATGCCTGCTCCGCCGCGACCGTGGTCTGGGAGACGATCTGCGGGAATGGGATCGGCACGATGAACTGACCACCCCGATCCTGGTATTCCTGCTGCTGGCGCATGATTTCGTCCTTCAAGTTCCACGCGAGCAGGACGAGGTAGTCGGGAATCGGCGCCTCGAGAATCTTCTCCGGGTGATAGATCGGCAGATGGATTCCGGGCATGAACTTCCCCTGTTTGTGCGGGCTGCGGTCCACGAGGTAGTCGACGAGACGGCCGTCGACGCCCGCAGAATTGAGGAGGATTGCGCCCTTTGCCGACACGGCATAGCCGACGATCCGCTTGCCATCCGCCTTGAGCGATTCCAGCAGGCTGACGAGCGAGGTCTGAACGGATCGGACTCGGGTAGCGAAGTCCTGATAGTAGCTCTCGCTACCCACGCCGATCGCTTCCTCTTCCGCGAGCAACCGCCGGACGGCGCCCGACGGCGGGCCGCTCCGCTGCACGAACATCCGCAGCGAGCCGCCGTGCGTCGGGAGCCGTCGGACGTCCGTCAGCATCAGCCCCTGACGGGCGAACAGTCGCGAGGCCGCAGTTACCGAGAAGTAGCACATGTGCTCGTGGTAGATCGTGTCGAACTCGCAGTGATCGATGAAATCGCGCAGATAGGGCACCTCGATGACGGCCACGCCGGTGTCATTGAGCAGGATGCGCAGACCGTCGACGACGCCTCGGAGGTCCGCGATGTGCGCTAGCACGTTGTTCGCGTGGATGACGTCTGCGCGGACGCCTTCAGCCGCGAGAGCCTCTGCAACCCTCCGGCCGAAGAACTCCACGCGGGTCGGAATCCCAATCTTTCGCGCGACCTCCGCGACTCCTGCTGCCGGATCGACGCCGAGGACCGGAATGCCCCTCTCCTTGTAGTTCTTCAATAGGTATCCGTCGTTCGACGCAATCTCGAGCACGAGCGATGACTGCCCGAGCTGTCTTGTCTCGATCAATTCGAGGGCGTTGTCACGGCAGTGGCTCACCCATGCATCTGACACGGACGAAAAGTAGGGATAGTCGTCCGGAAACAGGATCTCCGCGGCGACGGTTTCGCGAAGCTGCACCAGCGAGCATGCCGGGCAGAACACCACCGTCAGCGGAAAGTGCGGCTCCTTCACTCGAAGCTGCGGCTCCGAGAGAAGGCTGTTCGCCAGTGGCATGTCTCCGAAGGCTAGAATGTTAACCAGATCCGTCGCGCCGCACGCGCGGCACCCCTCAATGTTCTTGTACGTAGGATTCACGTGAACTACCCTTTCGCCTGAAGCTTTCAGCTGCCAACGTTTGTCGGTGCCACCCTGCATCGCTAGTCTCTGTGAAGATTCGAGCAGCGGCCAGTTCCGGTCCCGGTCCGCGATGATCCGCGCGCCTGCTTCCGGCCATCGGATGCCGAACGCGGCGTCGGCCTCCTTGAGCTCCCGCTCGAATCACGAAGGCGCCCTTGAGCGCCGTCTCATGAAAGATCCTCAGGCCAAGTATTCGCCGGCTGTGGTCACTTAGCCGCCCTGCGAGCCTTGTGCGCCCAAACCAGGTCGGGTGTGAGAAGTCCCTGTGACTGGAGCGTCGTAAGGACGCGCAGCCGCATGAAGGAAGAGTCGCGAAAGTCCGGAGTGTTGAAGTGCATCGCCTCGAGTCCGTGGCGCAAATCCTGTACCGTCTCGAGCAATCCCTTCGCCGGAACGTGCCGGGGCGCGAGACTGCGGAAGAGGGAGAAGTCGACGCGATAGGACCGCTTGTCTGGCGGCGCCTCTTTGTTGATTGACACCTCAGTGCCCTTGATCACGTCCGCCACCGCGTTCGCCAGCTCCGACACCTGATAGTTCCACTCGTTGCTGCCGGTGTTGATCGACGAGGTGCGCGCCTCCCTGGTCCTGCCGGCGCTCTATTCCCCACTCGATGGCCCGTGCCATATCCTGGACGTTGATGAGCGGACGCCACGGGGTTCCGTCGCTGAGCACCGTGATTCGTCCGGTCGAAATGGCGGAAGCCACGAAGTCGTTCAGCACGAGATCGAGTCGAAGGCGCTCGCTCATGCCGCAAGCAGTCGCGAACCGCAGGCACGTGACGGTGAAGTTCTCGTCGGCCAGCTCCCCCAGACCGCCCTCGGTCAGGACCTTCGATCTGGCGTACGCGGTGAGAGGGTTCACGTCGGCCTGCTCCGTGCGCGGACCGCCGCCGGCCGAACCGTAGACGCTGCAGCTCGAGGCGAAGACGAAAGACCGCACGCCTGCCGCCTTCGCCAGATTCGCCAGCTCCACGCTCGCACGGTAGTTCACGTCCATGGTCACCGCCTCGTAGGCGTTCCCCATCGGATCGTTGGAAATCGCCGCGAGGTGCACGACCGCATCCACGCCCGCCAGCGCTTCGGCCGGCGGCGACCGGACGTCGCCCAGGTACTGGACGTCGAGCTGCGACTCCGGCAGCGACACCGCGTTCGTCAGACAGTGGGCGAAGAAACCCATGTCGAGACCGACCAGGGACGCGTCCGGAAATGTCGCGCGCAGGTGACGCGTCACCCAGGGACCGATATAGCCAAGATTGCCAGTGATCAGGATTCGCATGGGTTACCACACCTTCCAGGGCGCCTTGCCCGATGCCCACAGATCCTCGAGCAGATTCTTGTCGCGAAGGCTGTCCATGGGCTGCCAGAACCCCTGGTGCTTGTAGGCCGCCAGCTTGCCGTCCCTGGCGAGATTCTCGAGCGGCTC
Source organism: uncultured Acidobacteriota bacterium (assembly GCA_963730995.1). Lineage (GTDB taxonomy): Bacteria > Acidobacteriota > Vicinamibacteria > Vicinamibacterales > 2-12-FULL-66-21 > CAVSUB01. Next base: position 463,199 of record CAVSUB010000001.1, read on the forward strand.
GCGTTCCCAGATGGTCGAATCGCCCGCGATGTAATCGAGCGCCTGCGGCTCGACGACGAAGAAGCCGCCGTTGATCCACGCCTCCGCATCGGCAGGCTTCTCGTGGAACACGTCGACGTGCGTCTGTTCCTTCCCGAGCGTCAACGAGCCGAAGCGTCCCGGCATCTGAGCGGCCGTCAGCGTGACGAGTGCTTTCTCGCGGCGATGGAGCTCGATCGACGCGGCAACATTCACGTCGCTCACACCGTCGCCGTAGGTCACGCAGAACGTTTCGTCCGCGATGTACTGCTTGATGCGCTTGAGACGGCCGCCCGTCATCGAGTTCTCGCCCGTGTCGATCAGGGTCACGTTCCAGGGCTCGACGCCGTTCCTGCAGAATCTCCATCTTGTTGCTCTTGAGATCGAAACGGCAGTCAGTCTGGTAGAGGAAGTAATTGGCGAAGTACTCCTTGATGATGTAGCCCTTGTACCCGCAGCAGATGACGAACTCGGTCATCCCGTATGCCGCGTAGATCTTCATGATGTGCCAGAGGATCGGCTTGCCGCCGATCTCGACCATCGGCTTGGGCTTCACCTGCGTCTCTTCGCTCATGCGCGAGCCGAATCCGCCGGCGAGAATGACTACCTTCATCGCATCGCTCTCCCTGCCCCCCGATTGCTCGAACTCTGACCTGACATCGTCAGGCCTTCCCGACTTCGATACCGGCCGGCGTGTAGTCAGTGGTCCACTCGAATGCGGGCCTGACGACGCCGGTCACCTGGCCGGCCCAATCGCCGCGCGAAGTATCGGATTCCATGCTGTCGATGACCTGGAACGCCACGACGCTCTGCTCGTGCACTTGCGTCTCGATCGGATCGATCGCGATGATCGCAACGTCCACGAAAATGGTGCCCGCAACGAAGAAGTTTCCGGGAATCCAGGACGTCGTCACGTATCGCCCGGCCGGACGGCGCCGTCCCCGCCAGGTGGGATCCAGATCGTTGGCGCCCAGGATTTGAACGCCCTCCTCGTTCCAGAGATAGAAATGTGGCAGGAGGTGATATCCAGGGAGGAGCAGATCGAACTCCATCTCGATTCCGACACCCGACCGGATATCCATCGTGTCAACCGTCCGGCCGTCACGATCCCGCGCCCTGATCTTCCGCAGCCGGCAGAACTTGCCGCCAGGCGCTCGCGAGATGTCCGGCCACTCGCGGACGCCGGTCGTCCCCGCGCCGCCGCGCAGGTAGGCGCTGACGATGTCATGCGACTCTCCGCTCGCCACGACGCGTCCTTCCTCCAGCAGAATGGCTCGCTGACAGATTCTCGTGACGGCTGACATGTTGTGCGACACGAAGATCACGGTCCGGCCGCTGTGCGAAATGTCCTCCATCTTGTTCAGGCACTTCTTCTGGAAGCGCGCATCGCCAACCGCCAACACCTCGTCCACCATCAGGATCTCGGGCTCCAGATGGGCAGCGACGGCGAAGGCGAGGCGCACGTACATCCCGCTGGAATAGTGCTTGACGGGCGTGTCGAGGAACTTCTCGAGCTGGCAGAAGTCGACGATCTCGTCGAACTTCCGAACGATCTCGGCCTTCGGCATTCCAAGGATGGCGCCGTTGAGGAAGATATTCTCGCGGCCGCTCAGCTCGGGGTGAAAACCGGTGCCGACTTCCAGGAGCGATCCGATGCGGCCGTCGATGTCCGCCCACCCGCAGGTCGGCTCCGTGATGCGGGAGAGAATCTTCAGCAGGGTGCTCTTCCCGGCGCCGTTCCTGCCGATCAGCCCGACGACTTCCCCCTGCCGGATCTCGAACGACGCATCCCGCAGCGCCCACATGATCGAGTCGTCGCCCTCTTCGCCCGCCGACCGACGGGACAACAGCTTTCGGGCGCGCTGGACCGGCGCGGAGGCAAGGTCGACCATGCTCTCGCGAAACGACTTCTTGCGCATGCCGAGGTTGTATTTCTTCCCCAGGCCCTCAGCGCGGATCACCACGTCATTCATTTCGATTTCCTGGCACCAAAGTTCATTGTTTCTCTGTCAGGCCTCAGACGATGTCCGCGAACGTCCGCTCCATCCGTCGGAAGTAGTACGCGCCGCTGACCAGCAAGGCGACGGCAACGAGAGACGAGAGCGCGATGATCGGGCCGGGCGCGGTCTTCGCGCCGACGAGGCTCCAGCGAAAGCCTTCCACGACGCCCACCATCGGATTGATCCCGAACACGGTGCGCCACGGCTCGGGCAACAGGCTGCTCGGATAGGCCACCGGTGTGCCGAACATCCAGAACTGTGTCAGGAACGGGATGGTGTAACGAACATCGCGGAACTGCACATTGATGGCCGCGGCCCACAATCCCACTCCCAGCGACGTGACGAGCGCGAGCAGTGCGAAGAGCGGAAGCCAGACCACGTTCGCCGTGGGCGTGATCCCGTAGTACGCCACAAACGCCACGAGCACGACGAACGACAGCACGAAGTCCAGCGCTCCGGCCATGACCGTCGAGATCGGAATCGCCAGCCGCGGGAAATACACCTTCGTCAGCAGATTGGCGTTGTGCACCAGGCTGTTGGAGGCCTGGGTCAGCCCGTTCGAGAAGAACATCCAGGGCACCAGCGCGGTAAACGCAAAGAGCGGGTACGGCACACCGTCGGACGGCACCTTCGCCAACCGGCCGAAGAACAGCGCGAAGACCGCCATGGTCATGATCGGCTGGATGATCGCCCAGATCGCGCCGAGCGCCGTCTGCTTGTAGCGGACCTTTACATCTCGCCAGGTCAGGAAGTACACGAGCTCCCGGTGCGCCCAGAGCTCACCGAGGTTCAGCGATCCCCACCCGGAGGACGGCTGAATGCGAATTCTGTGCAGCGCTCCCTGGGCGGGACGATCGACCGTGGCTGGGCCAGGCCGCAAAACCTCCTCGACTTCCATCTATGCCTTCTCTCCGTAAATCATCCGATGCCAACCCCAGCGCCGCCCGATCCACTTGCTCATGGCGTCTGGCATGACCGACCTGACGAACGGCCAGTGATCGACGTTGAACTCCCACACTTCCTGTCTGACGTTGCTGAACGCGCTGAACAACTGCGCCGCCTCTTCGTGGTTGTACACGCGCGCGAGCGGACAGAATGGGCCGTCCGTGTTGATGCTGACCCACCGCTCCTTCGACATCGGCTGCTTCAACAGCTCCCGGTGGCCCTCCAGCTTCCATCGGTCGAACCCGGTAATCGACGCCAGCAAGCCAGGCATGAACGCCGGCAGAAGCACCCACCTGAAGACCTTCCGAAGGAACATGATCTCGACGTAGTAGTTGATCGAGGGCCGGTTGTAGAGCATGACCGTGAACGTCCCGCCCGGCCGAAGCACGCGGTGCATCTCGCGGGCGATCTTCTCCGGCGAGGGCGCATGATGGATCACGCCAAAGCTGTAGACATGATCGACGCTGCCGTCGTCGAGCGGCAGCCGCTCGCTGGCATCGGCAACTTCGAATCGTGCCGGCACGCCGAACAACGCAAACCGCTCCTTTGCCAGCTCGATGCCCTGCGGGGTGAGGTCTGTGCCGATGTACCGCGCGCCACGACGCGCGAACTCCAGGCCATCGGTCGCGATCCCGCACCCGATCTCGACGACGTCCTTGTCGCGGAACGAGTCGAACCTGGCGACGATCGGGATGTGCCATTCGCGGCGGCCGTACCGCTTCTCGGTGATCTCTTCGAAGTACCTGCGGCGGTCGGCGGCCTGCGAGAGATCCGCCTGACAAGGCTTCTCATCCCAAAACGACCGGACGGTCTGAATATCGAGCTCTGTCGTTGTGTTCATGGATCTGTCTACTCTCCGCTCGACCATCGGCGTTCCTCGTCGAGACGCGGTCCACTGGCTCGCGCCGATCCCCCGGCGCTCCCTGCAGGAGCTACGCGCGGTTCCCCTATGGCCTGCGCGGCCGGTGCGACTGGTTCCTCCAACGGCAGGTTGAACTTGTCGACCTGCTTGAGGCTGACGATGGATCGAGCGATCGCGCGCAGCTTCGCCATCTGCTCCCGCCGATGGAAGCGCATCAGCTCGGGAGTCACCGGACGCTCCATTCGACGCAGCATCGCCCAGCAGTACCCGAATCCCAGCGCCAGGCCTCCGACGACGAGCGGCTTCTTCGTCATGCGATAGCCGACGCGGAATACCTGCCACAACGGCGAGCCGCCAAGAAAGAAATCCTTCTTGCCATAATCGAACATCGCACCAACGGGACTCCGCTCGGCCGTGCCCATGGTCCGGTGATGGTGAAACCATCGGTCCTGGAAATTACGGGTCTTCCAGCCCTTCATCCTGGCGGTCGTGACGGCTATCCAATCGATGCCGCCTCCCCGATGCGGCACGTAGCCGCCGATCTCCGTGAAGCATTGCGATCGAAACAGCTGGCAGGCCCCGTGAACGGAGGTCGCACCCTCGAAGCTGTCCTGGGTGGAATCCCATCCTTCTTCGGTGTAAGCCGTGCCTACGACCCCGAGCGCAGGATCCTGGGCGAGCTTTCCGATCAGGAACTCGAAATGATCGGGTGAGAACGAGATGTCGGCGTCGAGGTTCCCGACGAGGTCAGGCTGCAGCGACGCGACACGCTCGAAACCGGCATTGAATGCGTGGACCTTGCCGGCAAACGTTCGGTGCTGCCGGGGCGGACGCCGCAGGAGCTCGATCCATTCGTGATCAGAGAGGTACGCCTCGACGATGTCCGACGTTCCATCCGTGGAGCCGTCGTCCACGATGACCCACCGGACCGGCCGTACGGTCTGGGCCACGACCGATTCGATCGTGGCTTTGATCATGGCGGCTTCGTTTCGCGCCGCCGTGACGAGAACGTAGTTCATGGTTCGTTTCGGACCTGTCGTCTGCGCCACCAGCGGGCTATGTGGAGACACGCTCGTGGACTGCCAGAGACCTGCGGTACAGGAATCGGTCCCAGTTGCGTGCAGCTTCTGCCCGGAGCCTGGGAAGTAGGTTCGCCGCCCTCATGGCTGTGCCATATCCGCACAGCCATTCCAACGGCCGATACTTCCACTTCACGACTGGGTCCTGGAGCTCACCGCCGAGCTCAGTCGCGAGACGCTTGGCCTCTGCCACGAGATCCGGCCTGCTTGGATAGAAGTCCGGCAGCCAGTCGTGGAGCAGTTGCACGCAGGCGCGGCGCGTCCGCGGGCTGTCCTCCAGCGAGAGCAAGTAGCGAATGCACTTCGCCTTCGACCCGAAGAGGGCCGTCTGGGCCCGTTCGGACCTCGCCTTGTTCAGGGCGCCGTAGTTCCCGACGCGGTAGTAGGTCCTGGCGTCCTTCACAAAGTGGACCGTCCTGCTCTTCATGGCGACCCGGCAGAAGTACTCGCCATCGTCATCGGGCGAGTCGTAGTCGGTCCAGGGGCCCGCCGCCTCGCTCAGCTCCCGGCTGACGAGCCAGGCCGCCGTCTGGAAGAACACGTTGTCGTTGAATCGCGCGAGAAAGTAGTCGACTGGCGTCAGGTCCCTCCACAACGACGTGGGTCTGAAATCCGCCTTTGCGGGTCGGTAGTAGAACGTCCCGAACGGCGCCGACAACAACACGTATCGATCGGCGGTCTGGGACGCCGCTTCGATCTGGGCGCTGACCTTGTTCGGGTCCAGCAGGTCGTCGGCGTCCAGCCACTGAATGTAGGTCCCTTGCGCCAGCGCGAAGGCTTTGTTTCGTGCGGCGGGAGCACCTGAGTTCGGCTGGGTGACGACTTTGACCGCTCGGCTCTCGAACTTCTTCGCTACTGTCAGCGTTGCGTCCTTCGATCCATCGTCTACGACGATGACTTCGGTGTGGGGCCAGGTCTGGGCGAGTGCCGACTCGATCGTGGTCCCGAGCCACGGCGCTGCGTTGTAGGCCGGAATCAGAATGGAGACCAGGTCACGCATGGCTCAGCCCTGTTTCAGAGGAGCCGGTGGTTCCAAGCTGCAGCCGGGCGTAGACGTCCCGAGTGAGCCCCGCGACCGTGTCCCAGGAGTGTCGCGACGTAACGAACTCGCGAATTTCCGCCCGGCGGGTTTCCAGGTTCGCGAAGAGCTCGCTACCAAAATACGTGGCCAGGGTCCGTGCGAGATCCTCGGGATCCTGCGGGCGGGACAAGAATCCGGTCTTGCCGTCGATGACGTCATCACGAAGCGACCCGACGTCAGAAGCCACTACCGGCAGCCCGAAACTGTACCCAAAGAACAGGATCCCGCTCTGAAAGATTTCGCGGTAGGGCAGAACGAGGACATCGGCCGCCTTGAAGTACACCTCCGCCTTGTCGTCCGGGATGTAACGCACATCGAGAATCGCGCGGCCACGATCGAGGTGCGGCTGCAGCCGGTTCCTGACATCGAGCCAGTACCTGGTCGGCGCCCGGCTTGGGCTTTCCGGCAACAATGAGTCGGTACGTGGGGTCGGCCGTCGTGAGCGTCTCGAATGCGTCGACCAGGTAGTCCAGCCCTTTGTAGGGAGCTATCTGACCGAAGAACAAAATCGTCTTGTCGCCGTCGGCGATACCGAAGTGCTGCTTCGCCTGACGAGGTGTGAGCGCAGAATTCGGCACGGCGTTGTTGATCCCGTATGGAATCACCGACACTCTGTTCTCGCGTACCCCGAAACACTCCACCACCTCGCGCTTCATCTTGTCGGTGTGGACGAAGACGTGGTTCGAGAGCTTGTACTGGCTCCTCAACGTGAGGCGATTCAGGAGCGTATCTTTGGAGTCCCTGCGGCCGGCGTTTACGTTGTGGGCGGTGAACACGAGGCGCTTGCCGAGCAGCCGGTAGTACAACATCAGCACAGTCCGATCGAAGGCCTCGATCTTGTTGTGCCAGAGAATGTGGAGCACTGTGGGCTCGGCGGTCGCAGCGTACCGGATCAGACGGGCGTAATAACGAAGGACCCGACGGACCTTGGCCATCCGACTGACCTTGCGATCCTGATTTCCTCGCAGGTTGAGAAACCTGACGCCCGGGGCGGCACGCAGTCCGGGAGAGTCGAGCTCATCGCTGCCGATGAAGTCCACTCCAACGCCTTTCTGCGACAGCGCAATCGCCAGTCCATGCGAGTAGTGTGGATCCTGTCCTCCAGTCAACAGGCCGACTCGGACGTTGGCCGCGTCTGACTTCATGGGCGCACCAGCAAGCCGCAGAGGCTGCGAAAGAGCTGCGCTTGCGCCCAGCGGTGCATCGGAACGTCATCCCATCCCAGCATGAGCTGACGGCTTCGAAACGAGCCGTCGTCGCGCTGCCATCGTCCGAGCACATCCTCGACAGTCGTCTTCAACCGATCGGCGACCGCCGGCGACCGTCCGAACGCGAGCGTCGCGAGGTTGATGCCTTCGGCGTAGTCGTAGAGCTCACGCTTGTAAACAATGAGGCGTGGCGCCCTGGCGAACGGCCGCGGTATCCCGTCGGCGTCGAAGAGCTGGTCGACGTAGTAGCGGAGCCCCGACTCCACGGCGTGCTCGCAAGTGGAACCACCGGTCAACTGATCGATTTTGACGAGCGCCTTGAGGACGAAGCACGTATGGAAGTGATCGACGAAGTTGCGTCGACCGTCGACGGCGTACGGCCACGATCCGTCGGCGTTCTGCGAGGCCAGCACGAAGCGGAGATTGGGTTCCGCGGCGACCCGATACTTCGCATCGTTCAGATCGTAGCTGGCCTTCGTCAGCAGGAAGGAACGATAGGCACTGGCGTTCACAACCCGACCGTGATCGTTGGCCAGAGGCGTGTACGTGCAGGTGGCGGCGCCATTGCCCGTCTCGATGTCCCGAAAATCATGCGCCGCGTGCTCCGCGATCGACCGCATGGTCTCGAGCCAGCGCGGTTGCCGGTCGATCTCGTGCACCGCGGCAAACGCCTCGTACACGTATGGGAGCGTCGTAATGAGCGGCGTCTGGGTCGGCAGGATCCCATCGATGGTCACCCAATCGAACGGATATCCCCACCCGAGACCGGACTTGGTCTGACACGCCGTGCTCAGGAGCACTTCGAGGAAGTGAACGGCACGATCGAGATAGCGGGCGTCTCCCGTTCGCTGGAACAACCGTGCGAATCCCATCGCGTAATGAGCATCGGCGATCGGAAATCGCTGGCGGATATAGAACAGCCGGCGCGCGGCCGGAGCGAAGGCCTCGCAGAAGATGATCGGCGCCACCGCGCACGTCCCGAGCCCCCGACTCTTGTAGTACAGCCCCTTCGCGAACTTGCCGAATGGGCCCGCATAGAACGTCTGAAAGTCGTAGGAGGTCTCCCCGTACTCATCCAGCCAGCCCACGAAGCGTTGAACCGCCGACTCCACGCGTGCTTCGAGCTTCGAGTCAATCAGAGGCTGCGAACGAGCGCCCGCCCCCTCTTCTCGAGCCTCGCGGACCGGGCCGGCGTCATGTAATGAGCGAACCACGCCCTGATCTCCCGTCATCGCCATCAACTCGACTGCTCGGGTGACGCGGGCTTCTTGTTGAGCGCGGCAAATGCGTTCTTGTATCGGTACCCGTAGAACTTTGACCGGAGGTCTCTCAAGAACGTGATCGTCTCCTCGGGTAGCCGCTCGAACGGTCCCCGGTGGAGCTTCAGGTCGAGGGCGAGTCGGCCTTTGTAGGTCAACGGTACGTAATACCTCGGGAGCGCCACGGGCTCGAAGCCGTTGTGGCGTTTGAACTCGCGCAGCGGTCCACGGGGCCACAGCGCGTACACGAGTTGCTTCACCTGACGCTCGGCGCACACTTCAACCGCTTTTGCGATCAGGGCATTGTTGGGTGACTTGTCCCGATGCCGCACCAACGAGATGATTTGCGTCAACGTCGCGTAGCGGCCGGCATCCGCCAGCATGATGAAGCCGACCAGCTCGTCGCCAAGGTAGGCGCCGAGCAGAGTTTCCCGAAACAGGAATCGCGAGAATTCTCTCCTGACGGTTGCGACACTCTTCCCGTAGTGCGCGAATCGTCTCTCCTGCCGGATCGGTGTCTCGTTGAAGATTGCAGTGATGCCTTCCACAAAGGCATCGTCGAACGAAGCTTCGCGGACCACCACACCCTTCTTCCCGGCCTTGACGAGGAGATTGCGCGTCTTGTTGTTGATCTGCGACTTGTACCAGTGCTCGTAGGTCGTCACCGGGAGCACCGCGATGGTCTCGGGCTCCGTTGCGTACCCATGACGTGGTTCGGTCCGCGGCAGACGCTGCCAGAACGTAAAGAGGTCCGCCTTGATGCCCGAACGCTTCATCTGGGCTACGAACGCCTGCGGATCCTCGAGATCCTCGTACCATTCCTCACTGAGTCGGGCAGTCTTCAGGAACGATCCCGAGACTTCGACGGCCATGCCGGACACAATCATGTCCAGTCGGCCGGACACGCCTTCGTGCGAGGCGGCCGGATGCACCATCTGCCCTTTTGGACCCGGTACCGGAGGTGTGGTCAACTGACTATTTCCCATAATCACGTTCGAGGAGCAGCCGCTGGATCAATTCGAGCGTCAACACCTTGTTGATCTCGTTGAGACAATTGCGTCCGCCGTTCATGTGCGCCCGCTCGAGATCCTCGTAACTGCGGCGATTCAAATAGGGCCGCGATCTGGACTTGTCGTCCGAGAGCACCTCACAAATGTAGGGCTTCAATTGATCGCGAAACCACAGGCGATAGTGGTCGATCTTGTGCGAGCCGAGAAACAGCGGCTCCAGCAGGTTCAGCGGCAACGCCTGGTCGAGTCTGGCCGCCCAGTCCGGCATCCCGACGTTGTAATACCACTCCGCTTTGAACTGGGCGTACCGATGCAGCCTTTGGAACACCGCAGTCGCCGCGGGTGCCGTGCCGCCATACCCCATGTCGGTCGCAATGGCCGCCAGCCGTGGGCTGAGGTCCGCGATCAATCGCCTTGACGTCTCGTTCGTTTCGCGCGTGTGCGGCGGCGCCTGATACATCAGCGCGACCAGGTCGTTGTCCATGTACGGCGACCGTAGCGTCAGCGCCGTCTGGGCGGCCGCGAGCCGGCCGTAGAGGTTCGTCGGGATTTCCTCGAACGCCGCGAACGTCACCGGATGTTTCGAGCGGATCTCCGCGAACACCTTCCCCGCTTCTTCAGTCGACCTGACCGCCGCCGGATCGAACAGCTGCCCGGGCGGCGCGTTGTACTTGAACGTGCTGACGCTCCGGAGAACCTCGCTTCCGTAGTTGCCGGTCAGCCGGATCGGCGAGAAGGCTCGGGCGGACCGGCTGTAGTAAATTTCGTGGGTCCCGCAGATGTCCAGACATCCGTCCGTAAGCCAGACGGTCTGTTCGGCAAGAGTACCAAAGCTCTCGAAAAAGTCCTTGCCGAGAGGAATCACTTGATGCGGCCGCCCGCACGCCGCCGCGACCTCGCGGGCAACTCCCACGTCGTAACAATCCCGGTAGGCCCCGCCGTAGGTGTAGGCCTTCATAGCGCCGGCATCCGACGGCATGCCGGCCATCACGATCCGGGTGTCCAGGCCTCCAGTGAGCGAGAGGCCGACCGGCACCGACGCCCTGAAATAGCTCGGGAGAATTCGCGAGACGGTGCTGCGAAGCGCCGTGTAGAACGCCTCTGGCTCCAGCAGCGGCTGCTCGGCCCAGGTCCGCGGTTGGAAGTACTGGCTCTTCTTGACTGACGACGTTCGATCGACCGACCAGCACGAGGCGGCCGGGAGGCGGGACACGTTCGAGAACAGCGTGCATTCGCCGAACACTGTGCTGAACCCCAGGAACTGTCCCAGCCCCTGGGCGTCGAGCGACCGCGAGTCCGGCCGAACGCTCAGCAGCGACTTCGCCTCCGAGGCAAACGTGAACGCGCCATTCGACTGGTGGTAGTACACGCGGCCGACGCCGTACCTGTCGTTGAACAGCAGCACGGACTGGGACCGGCGATCGACGATGACACCGCTGAACCACCCATTGATCTGCTCGACGAACCTGGGCCCCACGTCGATGTACTGCTTCAGCAAGCATCTCGGTGTGGAGTGGCCGGCTCGATCCGCGTCGTGAACGAAGTGTTCACCGGAGAACACCAGTGCGATGTCACCCCGATCGTCGACGACCGGGTTGCAGTCGGCATACGCTCCCGGGTGAGTGAGCCAACCCAGATAGCAGCCCAGCTCGGGCGCGAAGTAGGTCCCATGCGAGTAGGACGGATCGTGCAGCATGCACTGCACCATCTGGGAAACCTGGTGTTTCGCAGCCTCCTGGTCGGGATTGTCTGTAATCAGTCCAACTATTCCGGGCACGGTTTCAATTGTCTGTAAGGTGTTGGCCGCCGGCTGAAGAAGGCCGGCCGAGATTAGTACTGCCCCACCGCCATCTGCTGGGTCCTGTTGCGCTGCGGCGGTGGCAGATCCGGTTTCGGACCTGTGCCGACTGCCCAAGTCAGTATGCGCGTCACTGCTTGTGCTTTGCCGTCCCACGTCAACTGCTCGCGGGCGTATCGCATTCCTTCCGCACCCAGGCGCTGCAGGCGCGCCGGATCGGCGTCGAGCTCGTTCAACGCGCGCTCCATCTGAGCGACCACATCGTCTGGATTCGTCAGGGCTACGCTGTAGCCGACGTCCGGGTTGACGATGTCTCCGGGCCCGCCGAAGGCGACGACGATGGGAACCACACCCATCGCGAGAGCCTCGAAGATGTTTCCACCGCCGAACTCCCGGATGGATGGGAACACGAGCACGTCGGCAGACCGGAGCCGCTCGAGCGTCTCCGCATGCGAAAGCCATCCGCAGAACGACACCTGATTCTCGATCCCGAGCTGTGCGGCGAGTTGCTCGAGCGCGGGTCGTTCCGCTCCGTCGCCAACGATACTGAACGTCGCGCGGCTGCTGCGCAACAGCGGTGCGACAGCGCGAAGTGCGAGGTCGCAGGCCTTGTACGGCACGAGGCGGCCAACGAAGATCAGTCGGAGCTTGTCGCCCCGCGGCACACGGTGCGTGCTGCCGATCTGGGTCGGATTGATGCCGTTCTCAGGCACGAAGAACACTTTGTCTCGATACGCGCTGAACTCTTCGCACGTCTGCGAGGAACCACCGATAATCGCCGTCGCATAACGAAACATCGAGCGCGAGAACGGCAGGACCTGGTACAGGTTGCGGAGCCCCGTGATCCACTCCTTCTGCTTCTCGGCCTGCACGAAACCCGACGGCCATGGCAAACCGCCGTTGAGCGGCCCCAACACGAACGGCACCGGCCCTTTCCTCAACAGAAAAGCAAAGGCGCTCGGCAACACCGACGTGACGGGTAGCACACGCAGGACTACGTCGAACTCTCCCGCCAGAATTGCGGGCTTCATACGGCGCCACGCGCACCATTCGAACGCAACGATGAATGGATAGTTAAAGGCGGTCAGCGCGTGGCTGCCGTAGTCGTACTTGAAGATCCGCCGCAGGCTCCAGGCATAGAGCTCGTCGAGCACCGGCACACGAATGCCCACGACCCGGTGGAACGGAGCACCGGCTCGCCGGATAGCCTCCTCATTGCCACCGCTCCGCACCGCCAGCGTCACGCTATGACGCCGTGCAAGTGCTTCGCTGTGAGCGTAGCCGACCAGCGCGGTGCTGACCGAATCCGGATGTGCGTCAGGTGCGAGAACGAGAACGCGCAACTTGGTCATGACCGAAGAACGGTCTGTCCCCAACGAAACGGGCCCATCGGCTGATGGGCCCGGCGAAAACTGAGCGGAGTCGATTCGGCGTGGTTGCCCGCGTCCCGCGGAAGCTCGCTACCGTCGCTGAACTTCCAATTGAACGTGGAAGCCAGGAATCCTGGCGGCGTGGCTTCCTACTTGATCAGTCGAACATTGGAGGGCGGCTGCGGCGCTGGCGTCGACACCGCCACCGACCCACCCGACACGAGCGGGTGCGGGTAGACGTAGGGCGTGTAGTAAAGCGACCAGTTGTTGTTGCTCACGCACTTGTAGAGCTGACCGTCGGGTCCGGAGTGGCCGGCATCCCATTCGCCCTGGTCGGTCGCCCAGTAGGCGACGCCGGCAGTGCAGCTCGAAGGACGTGAGCTGAGGGGCCCTCGGCCCATGCCGGACGAACCGTTGAAGTTCGGATCCTGATTGTAGTAATCGCGATTGGCAACGATGTTCCGCGCGTTCGCGTTCGACCAGCCAGCGGCAAGCGATCCGATCCGCAGGTTGTTGAAGATGTAGACCGGCTCAATCGCCTGGTTAGGCCATGCGTGAGGGGTCGCATCGTAACCCGACATATAGCCGCCCTGGCCGTTGCCGGGCTGATCGATGCAACGCCCGGCGGAGTTGTTGTCCCACGAGTTGGACCCGTTGCAGTAGTCCCAGGTCGGATACGGGCGCGAGAAATCCCACGACCGGTAGTACCTGCAGGTCGAACACCGTCTGGAAACTGCCGCCTCCACTATGCTGCGTGTTGTTGTCGAACACGATGCTGGTGCCGCCCCGCGATCCGATCGCGCTCGGGAATGCGCCTAGGCTCCAGTCCGAACCGCCGTCGGTGTTGACGACGAAGGTGTTCTGATACACCTCGGAAGCCCGGGCGCTGCGCCACCGGCCGCTGGTCTCCGTTCCGTGATTCGCCCACGTCGAGTTCGTGAACGTGTTTCGTCGGTAGACGACGCGCTGACCCATCCAGCCGTCAGTTGCGTAAACGTGGCCGCCCGACGACACGAACTGGTTGTCTTCCACGAACATGAATTGCGAACTGCCGAAGTTCGTCGGCTGCGCCCAGGAGTTGTCGCCGAAGTCTCCGACGTCGCCCCAGTTCGGGTGATGAATCTCGAGACCCTGGGAGAACCAGCCGCGATCGAGCTGCCAGTAGTTGTGATCGATGACGCCTCGGAGATAACCCGAAACCTCCATCCCCTTCACGCGTGTCGGGATGATCTTGTTGTGGTCGATCCGAAGCGAAGCGGTGCTGCCGTAGAAGGCGACGATCGTGGTCCAGCTCTTGCCGCCGGTCGATCCGCCGTTGAACGTGAAGCCGGTCAACCGCGAGAGACCCGTGTTCTTGGTGATCCACTGCAGCATGACCGGCTTCGCGCCGCCACCGGAATCGATTCCGTCGGTGATGACCGTCGCGTCGATTCCCGCGCCCTGCAGAGTGATCGATTTTCCATCTATCGTTACGGTGCTCGTCCAGGTGCAGTTGCCGGCCGGTACGACCACCGTATCGCCGTCCTTGGCGGAATTGATGGCGGATACGACCTGGCTCTGGTTGCAGCCACCGGCCTGGATCGTGGCCCCTTCGGCACTCGCGCCGACGCCCACGGCGGCTATGCCACACACCGCCAACACCCGTATGAATTTCGCAGATCTCATGTACCTCGTCCTCGGTTCGCCAGTGACTTTAGGGGATTGGGACGTGAGTCCCACCCCTGGCTGTGCAAGGAGGGTGCCCGAGCGCATCACACAGTCGTCAGCCCCGCATTCTGCTGCGGGCCAGTAGCTTACACCGGGCAACGTACGCACCTCAGATCAACGCTGGAAGCCTGGAAATTGCCTTCGCCCGATGGGACTTACAGATCTGCTGATGGCCTGACGATTCTGCTTGCGAGATCTCGATTTCTGAAATCCAGACACGCCATTCTCTGGTGGCCCACCCGTCACGATCGAATCGGAGTCCGTCGTTTCAGCGGTGCGGCGACACCTTTTTGCACGATCAGCAGGCTTGAGCAGGAAATTCTTATCCTCTTTTTTGAGTCTTTTGAGGTGGTGGAGACCAGAGCCCGCTCCTCCGCGGAGCCCACCCCTTCTGGACGGCTGCCGGGGCGTCGACACTTCGGAGGCCCTCAGACCCTCGCGCACCTGCCGCCGGCTGCCCTCTTGCGGCCCAGGGCGCCGGCCTGTCTTCCGACGACCGGTTCGCAGGGTGCCACTGCCGCACATGGACTGTCCCGACTCCGCGCATTGGCGAGCGCGATGGCACATGCGCCGGTTGACGCCCGAGGGCCGGTGCCGTGACGGCTTGTTCTCCCATCGAATATCTCATTCCCAGCACGAGGAATACGATGAAGAGAAAATTGAGCGGCTGGAAGATCGCTTCCGTGACGTTGTAGAGCAGATAGGCCGCCAGGTACCCGATCCCGAACTTCGCCAGCGCGAGCTCGGTCGGATTGACTGGGACCGCCGCAATCGCACGGTCGAGTTTTTCGCGCATCGCACGGTAGAACGAGATGAGCACACCCACGAACAGCAGCAGGCCGATCAATCCGAGATTGAGGTAGATCTCAAGATAGCCGTTGTGGGCCTGGTTCGGCCGGAACACAGGAAACGTTGCCCACATCCTCTCGAGCCGGTCGCCGAGCCAGAAGCTCTGGAAGCCCGTGCCGACCAGAGGGTTCTGAGCCAACTTGAGAACCGTCGCCCAGATTTCGGTTCGACCGGTGAGCGTCGCGTTGCGGCCCGCGCTCTCGAGGGCAAGGGTCCATATATCGAATGTAAATTGCAGCGTGAGAAGGACCACGATCGACGACAGCGCCACGGCGCCGAAGTACTTCCTCACGATGGAGGATCCAAGCGCCATGACGACACCGCTCGACACTAGCAGCGCGATCACGGCGGTCTGGCTGTTGGCGAGCCGGATCAGCCAGGCAACCATCCCGAGGAACAGCAGGCCGATCGCGACGTCGGTCCTTCGACCCGCCTTTTCACCGCCGGTCGCGACGACGCGGGTGAACAGGGTGCACAGAAAGAGCAGGCCGAACACCAACAGCAGGTATCCCAGCATGTTCTTGTTCGTCGTGACGCCCGTATAGTAGGCAATTCCGCTCCAGGGGTCGTAGCCTCGTCCGAGATACGGAAAGTACTTGATGAACACGATGGACAAGGGGATCAGCACGTACGCACAACGCCGCAGTACCGTCGCTATTGCCGCTCCGGGACTAGCCTCGCTGAGGATGATCAGAGCCATCAGCGGATCGCCCAGACTCTTGAACCACCGCTTGAATGCAATGAACGGAAAGTCCGACCACGCAACGCTGATCGCGCAATAGACGATGAAGCAGGTCAACAGGAGATTGCTCCTGAAGATCTCCCGCCAGTGCAGCCGTCGATAGACGACCACTGCCAGGCCGGCGATCATCAGAATCAGGTAGACGATCCGATCGACCGGGCTGCCCTCCATCATGGCATCCACGCCGCCGGGACCACTGAAACTGAGCCAGACCGAAATCGGGCGGGACCCCAGGATGAAGAGCCAGATGCACGGGATCCAGACCGCCCGCGAGACGTCCTTCTGTTGATACGCCTCCCGGAACAGCAGCACGCAGGAGAATCCGAGCGAGAGCGTGAGTGCAAGAAGAGGTGGCATGGGCCTAGTGGACCGCGGCGACCTGCGCGCTGGTCCGGGAAGCTCGGAGCCACTGCTCCAGCACGATCAGGCTGAACAGAATCTTGTGATGATCCGCCGCGCCGCTCCTGTGTTCGCCGAGCAGGCGGCGAACAGCCGCGGGCTCGAGGAAGCGGTACATCAGCGAACTGTCCTCCTGGAGAATCGAGTCCATCTGTCCGCTGAGAGACCGCTGGAACCACTCGTCCACGACGTTGACCGCGAAGCCCCGCTTCTTCCTGCGGACCACTTCCGCGGGCAGGAAGTCCAGACACAGCTTACGGTGCACGAACTTCCGCGAGCCCCATCGAATCTTGAGGTTCGCATCGAGACGCTGTGCGTATTCCACAACGGTGCGGTCCAGATACGGCACGCGCACTTCGAGGCCGTGCGCCATGGACATCTTGTCGCCGTACATCAGGAGCTCGTCGGGCAGCGACGACTGCAACTCGAGCCACTGGAATCCCGTGAGCTCGTCCGTCTTCGCCGTCTGCGCCTTGAGATCCGCCCAGCAGTCCAGGATCGTGTCGCCGGCCGCGGGCGGCAGGAGCCCATCACGAAACAGCCCATCGATGACGCCCCCAGGCATGATCGAGAACACGTTCTGATATCGCCGGAAGCGATCCGGAACGTCGAGCGCGTAGAGACCTCGCTTCAAGGCGGCGTTCCGCGGTAGCGCGGCAAGAGTGCCGGCGAGTCCTTGGCGAACGACGTCGGGCAGCGCTCTCCAGGCGGCGCCGTACCGGACGCCGAGATGTCGCGTGTAGCCTCCGAACAGCTCGTCGGGCCCCTGACCGATCAACGCGACCTTCACGTCCTGCCTGGCCCGCTGACAGATCATGTACATCGGGACGATGGACGAGGCGGCAATCGGTTCCTCGAGGCTCGCGATGACCTTGGGCAGCGACTGCTCGAAATCCGAACGCGACATCTCGAGCGATGTGTGATCGCTCGAAAGGATCGCCGCCGTGCGCTCTGCGTCTTCGAGCTCATCGTCCTGAAAGCTGCGGCCGTAGCCCACGGTGTACGTGCGCCATCGGCTGCCGTAGAGATTCATGAGCGCGAGAAGCAGGGCCGAGTCGATTCCTCCGCTCAGGAGCAGGCCGACCGGAACGTCGCTAATCAAATGCCGCTCGAGAGCCTCCTTGTACAGCTGCAGCAATTCCGCCTTGCTCTCGGCGAGCGACTTCGGCTTGTCGAAGGGCTCAGGCTCGAACCGGTACCAGCGTTTCACCTCGGCGCAGCCGTCCTTGACGACCAGCATTGTCCCGGGCGCCAGTTTCGAGACGCCCTCGAACAACGTCTTGGGTGACGGCGTGTAGCGGTATCGAAGGAACAGATTGAGCGACACCGGATCGGGGCTGATCGACTCCGGCGAAGAGCTCACCAGCGCGCGGACCTCCGACGCAAAGAACAACGAGCCTGCATCGAGACGGTAGTACACCGGCTTGATGCCCATGGCGTCGCGCGCGACGACGAGCTTGCGTTCCTGGACGTCCCAGATCGCCAGGCCGAACATTCCGTTCAGCCGATCGAAGACGCCCTCGCCCCACTCCTTGTAGCCGTGGATGATCGTTTCTGTATCGGAGCGCGTTCGGAACTGGTGTCCCTTGGCAACGAGCTCGGCGCGAAGCTCCTCGAAGTTGTAGATCTCGCCGTTGAAGACGATCCAGACTGTCTCGCCGGCGTCGCTCATCGGCTGGTGGCCGCCCGACAGATCGATGATCGACAGGCGCCTGAAGCCGAGCCCCAGCGGGCCGGAGAAAAAGTAACCTTCGTCGTCCGGACCGCGGTGCGCGATCGTTCGCGTCGCTTCCTTGACTTCCTCGCTACGAACGGGCTTCAGCGAGCCGAAGTTGTATTGGCCGTATATCCCGCACATGTTCGTTCCCGTCTACTGACGCGGCGCCACCGCTTCGGAGACCTGCGCTGCGGAGCGTGATTCGGCTGCCGGTACAGAAGCCCTGCCGAATAAGTGATTGTACGCGCTCACAAGGTTCCGGGAGGTAATGCTCCAATTCAGCTGGTTCTCGACGCGCCCCCGGCCGATTGCGCCCATTCGCGCACGCAGTGCCGGATCGTCCATGAGGCGCGCGACCGCCTTGGCGAAGGCCATCTCGTCGTTGGGCGGCGCATAGACCGCGGCATCCGCCGCGGAGACCTGGGTCTCCTTCAGAGCGAAAGAGACGATGGGCTTCGAGAGCGCCATGTACTCCATGACCTTGATCCACGTCGACACGTCGTTGAGCGGGCTCGAGGGATTCGGATCCAGGCAGACGTCCGCGCTGGAGAGATACCGCATCATGTCTTCATCCGGGATGAATCCGGTGAAGAAGACATGATCCTGGAGACCGAGGTCGACGGCCTGCGCCTTGAGCTCGTCGAGCGAGTCCCCGTCTCCAATCAACACGCAGTAGAAATCGGTGCGACCGAGATCGTGAAGCAGGTGCCCGAGCGCACGCAACAGATAGTCGAGGCCATCCTGAGGGTTCATCGCGCCCAGGTAGCAGAAGATCGTCCGGCCCATGCTTCGCAGCCGGGCGTCGGGCTCGACCAGCCTCACCCGCTTCAGGTCGGGGCCGTTCCGGACGATGAAGATTCGCTCCGGTCGAACGCCGTGTCTCTTGATTTCGATCTCCCGATAGCTTCCGTTCGTCGCGATCACGACGTTCGCGATTCTCAGGGAGAACTTTTCCAGAATGTACAGCACGCGCGCGACCAACCCACCGTCGGTCTTCCGGTAGCGCGAGAGATACAACTCAGGCGAAAGATCGTGATGATCGAACACGAACTTCTTCCCCAGCAGGCGATGAACAAGGCCGACCACGAAGAGCGTGTCGGGTGGATTGTGCGCGTGCACGGCGTCCACGCCGTCCTTGACGGCGATGTAGAGGCTGATGCCCAGGCACGCGGACGTGAAGTATCCGTATTCGATGAAGTACCCGGCGACCGTCTGCAGCTTGCCGACAATCGCTCGAAGCGGTGAGGAGCCCGCCTCGGGGAGCTTCTTGAAGACGGTCAGCCTGGGGACTCGATAGACGTGGACGCCGTTGACGACTTCGCGGGAGGGCTCGCCAGCCTTCTGCAGCGCGATGACGCTGACCTGGAACCCTTCGTTCTGTAGCGTGAATGCTTCGTTGCGAACGCGAGAATCTGCTGGAAAGCAGTTCTCGACGAGCATGACGACCCTACCAGCAGATGCCTTCATAGTTCTGCCCGTTCTGCACTGCGTGCGGATTCGCCGACTTGACGAGGTCGATCACAATGTGACCGTTGCCCACGCGCGTGAGCCGTTCTTCGATCTCGGACGACCGCTTCGCCACGACCACGACGTCGGAATCGGCTATGGCGTCGTCCAGCGACTCCCGCATCAGCCGGGAAATGTGAGGAATGGTTTGATCGATGTACCGAAGGTTCGATCCATGAAGCCGCGTCAGCGAGACGTCTTCGTCGTAGATCGCGACGTCGAACCCCTTGCCGATCAGCATCTCGATGAGCTCGGCGGTCGGGCTCTCGCGCAGGTCGTCCGTCCCGACCTTGAAGGACAGACCGAGGATCGCCACGCGCTTCTTCCCTGTCTTCTTGATCATCCGGAAGGCTTCTTCGATCTGGTTCCTGTTGCTCTGGAGGATCGACCGCAGCACGGGCGGCTCGAGGTCCAGCTCCTTCGCCCGATACAGGAGCGCCCGAAGATCCTTCGGCAGGCACGATCCGCCGAATGCGAAGCCTGGCTGGAGATATGCCGGGGACACATTCAGCTTCCGGTCTTCGCAGAACACCTTCAGGACCTCGGTGCCGTCGACGCCCAGCCGCTTGGCGATCAGGCCGATCTCGTTCGCGAACGTGATCTTCAGCGCGTGGAAAACGTTGCCGGCGTACTTGACCATCTCGGCCACCGCAAGCTTCGTGCGAATGACCGGCGCGGGGAGCGACGAGTACAGCTCGGCGAGGAGCTCGCCGCTGCGCGCATCCAGCTCTCCGATGATCGTGAAGGGCGGGCACCGGTAGTCCTTGATGGACGACCCCTCGCGCAGGAACTCGGGGTTCATGCAGACGCCGAAGTCCTTGCCGGCTGTCTTGCGCGAGCGTTTCTCCAGACTCGGGACGACGAGCGATTCGATCGTTCCTGGAAGCACCGTGCTCCGGATGCACACGACGTGATAGTCCTTCGTCGCGGCAAGGGCGTCGCCGATCTGCTCGATCGCACGGCCCAGATGGTCCAAACACAAACTACCGTTCGGATTGCTCGGCGTGCCCACGCAGACCATCGACATGTCCGCGCTGGGCTCCGCTTTCACGTCCGCGCGAAGGTTGCCCGACTCGACGACGGTCGCGATGAGCTCGGGCAGCCCAGGCTCCCGTATCGGGCTCAGCCCGCCGTTGATGCAATCGACCTTCGCCTTGTCGATGTCGACGCCGCACACATCGTGACCGTCCGCCGCGAGACAGGCTGCAGAAACCGAACCCACATAGCCCAGACCGTAGATGTTGATCTTCACCGTTCGATGCCCCACTGACCGAAGAAGCGATTCACGGAAGGTTGCGATCCGCGAAACGAGTTGCAGAAGAAGAGCGAGCTGATTGCCGTCGTCAACCGATGTGTTTGTACAAGAGCGTGCCGGCGGCAACGCGAATGCCGTCCGGAGCGTGGAAGAATGCCCGGCTCGCGCACGCGTCGACCCACCTGCGGAGCGGGCTGGCCGCCGTCCGGGATGCCGGGCAGCGCCAGTACGAAACCGGAACGCGCGCGGCGCCCCAGCGATCTTTGAACGTCAAGAGGCCGGTTTGATCCGGATCCGAGCGGCCGAAATCGAATGCCGTCCGCCCCTCGGCGCAGGCATCCGTGATCGCCTTCCAGAACAGGAAGTGCATGCCGCCGAGTGCGTGGAAGGCGGCATCCGAAGCGCCGTACTTGTACACAACCGTGTCCCGGAGTTGCAGCGTGATCATCGCGGCAATCGGGCGGCCCCGCAGGCTCGCGACGCGCACGTTGAACAACTCCCGGCAACACGCCGCGAGATTTCGAAACCAGTTGAAAGGCTGTGGAGGCAGCTGGTGTCGGCGACGGGTCATCACCAGCAGTCCATAGAACCTCCGGAGCAGCTCTTCGTTGTTGCCAGGGTTGCCAGGGTTGCCAGGGCGCCCCTCCTCGCAGGTCAATCCTTCGCGCTCGGCCCGCCTGATCTTCCGCTGAACGGAGTCCTTGTGGCACGCGGCCAGCAATGCGACTGGTCCGGGCCGCAGATCCAACAGGTGCAGGAAGAACCGCTCGGAGGCGTCGAACCCGGCCTGCGGCATCACGGGCCGGGCCGGCCGCAGCTCGACGTAGCGCCAGCCGTGATCCCGTTGTTCGGCCCGGAACCACTCGCAGAACGCCGCAAGTGCTTGGGCGTTCTCGACCAGCGGCTCGCAGTGATCGGAGAACGGCAGCGAGACGAGCCGCCGTCCTGTGACCCAGCTGCGAACCCTGCAGAACACCAGGGCGTCCTGCAGGTCCGTGCCCGGCGGCGACGTCGTCATCGCCGCCGGCTCGTACCCGTATGTCCGTTGCAGCGCCTCCAGCCAGCCCGCGGTATGAAACACGGAGGCACGAGGGTGACGGGCGATCAGCTCTGACCACCTCGGCTCGTTCAGGGGGCTGATGGTGAATATTGCCAAAATGGGCTGGCGATCAGCCTACCGTTTCGACTCCCACGAATGCGCGGATGCCGTCCACCACTCTCACCTGCTGTTCCTCGGTCAGACCCGGGAACATCGGGAGCGAGATGACTTCAGAAGCAACGCGTTCGGTCACGGGCAGGCTGCCCGGACGATAGCCCCACGACGTGTAGCACTTCTGAAGATGGACCGGCACCGGATAGTGGAACCCTGTGTGGATGCCTTTCGCCTTCAGCTGTTCCGCCATCGCGTCGCGATCACGGCTCCTGATCACGTAGAGGTGATAGATCGCCTCGCTCGAATCGGGCTCGAACGGCGTGACGATGGCCGGCGACGTCCCGTGCCCAGACGCACTTGCCTCGGAGATCGGCGTCAGGAGCTCGTTGTACGTGACTGCCGCCGCGCGCCGGGAGCTGTTCCAGTCGTCCAGGTGACGCAGCTTGATGCGAAGGAATGCGGCCTGAATCGCGTCCAGCCGGCCGTTGTATCCCTCGAGGTCGTGGTAGTACTTCTTGACCTGACCGTGCTCGCGGAGCATGCGAATCTTCTGTGCGACCGCTTCGTCATCAGTGGTGACGGCGCCTGCTTCTCCACACGCACCCAGGTTCTTGCCGGGGTAAAAGCTGAAAGCGGCAGCCTTGCCCATTGAGCCCGCCCGCCGCCAGACACCGTCGTTCGGGGATCCCGAGCGGAACAGATGCTCCGCCCCCTGTGCCTGAGCGGCGTCCTCGACAACCATCAGCCCGTAGCGACCAGCGATTTCGAGGATCGTGCTGACGTCGGCTGCCTGTCCGTACAGATGGACCGGGACAACAGCCTTGATCGGCAGGCCCGTACGACGGCCCACCGGCCGACCCGTCTGACGATCCTTCGAACAGGACGCGAGGTACGCCTCGAGCGCCTCGGGACTCATGTTGTAGGTCCGCTCGTCGACGTCAACGAACTCGGTCCCGGCGCCTGCCTGGCTGATGCCCTCGACCGTCGCGATGAACGTGTGCGCCACCGTCACGACCGCGTCTCCCGGTCCCACACCTGCGCCCATCAACGCGAAACGCACTGCATCGGTCCCGTTCGCCACGCCGACGCAGTACTTGCTCCCGCAGTACTCGGCGAACTCACGCTCGAAGGACTCCAGTTCGGCCCCGCCGATGAACTGCGCCGATCGCACTGCATTGCGGAACGCCGCGACGAGCTCCTCTTCGAGCTCGCGATGGGGAGTAACCAAATCAAGGAATGGGACAGGTTGAGAAGAGGCCATGCTCGTCCTTTGCGAAATATGGGAAACGTGAGTTCAGGGGCGCGTGATTCGATAGTCGGGTTCAGAGCGTTGGAGAAGTCGAAACAGCGGACTGAGGAGCGCCAGTGCCAGCAGGAAGAACACGATGCCTCCCTCGTGGTGCAGCTGGCCCGTCAGAAAGCTCGGATTCACGTGCACCGCGAGCAGCGTCAGGCTGACGATTCGAATGCCGTTCTTGACGATGGTCAGTGGAATCACCGCCAGAGCGAGCAATGCTTTCTTCCAGGCGCTCGAGAGGAACATGTGGCCGGCTAACAGCACCGTCATGACCAGCGCGAGGCTCGAACGGATCCCGCTGCACTCGTCGGCCACTTCGATGACCACGTTCGGGAGGGAGAAGACGAAGCCTTCCCGGTGGTACACAGTCCCTGTCAGTGTAAACAGCGCGGCCACCATCTCCGTCGAGCCTCTCTTGAGAAAGTCCACCGAGCGGCTCAAGAGGATCCCCGGAATCGGCACCATGAAAAGCAGGAACAGCAGCGGAAAGAGTGCCTCCCGCGACGCCGTCCGCCCGAACGCGACTACGAATCCACCGATCGCCAGGACGACGATCGCCAGCGCCGGGATGAAGAGGTCATCGTTCAGCGCGCCAGACGGCTGACTGAATCTGAACCCGATCCACGAAAGCGCAAGGCCTCCGGCGACGACGCCGAGCCCGGCCTGCCAGTCCCATCCAACCGACTCGAAGATCGATCGGCGCTGCTGGACGATCAAAACCAGCGACACGACCGGAATCAGCAGGATGTGCGATGCCGTGGCGTCCTGCCGGGACAGGACGAACATCGAGCGCAGCACAGCGGCATTTGCCGCGATCACGCAGAGGCCGTACGCCGCAAAAGCCGCGAAGTGCCGTCCGAGCGTCGTCCGATCGCTCACGATCGTGCGCTGACCGTGTACGTCACGCTGCCACCGTCCAGCGCCGCGAACGCCACCCGCGCCCGCTCGCTACCAGGTCCCACCACCCGCCACGATGTACCGTCCGCAACGAGAGACATCCGCTGCCTGTTCCGCCACCACTCGTCGATGGCGGTCGGGAGCGCCATCCAGACGGAAAGGCCGTCCCTCAGTTCTGAAAGGTAGTTCAGCAACTCCGTGTAGACCGCGCGCGCGCGGCGCTCTTGGAGGTAGTCCGGATGCCCGATCATGCTGATGAGCCCGTTCTCCGCGTGAATCAGGTCGATCTGCTCCTTCCACCGATCGATGGAATAGTCGGCGAGGATGTGAAAGAGCGAGTAGTCCTGAATCGTCGTCAACGGCAGCTCGAGGATCTCCCCGACGAAGTAGGGCATCACCGTGCAGCAGCCACCGCGCTGCGGCTCGAGGTGCGCGACGTTCGGCACCGACATGTCGAACGAAAACCCGAATGCTTCGAACCACTCCTGTTCGCGGTACATCGCGCCGGATCGGAATCCGTGGCACTCGAGGTCGCGTGCATGCCGATTGATGCGCGCAGCGCGCTCGAGGAACTCGCGTCTATCCTCGAAGAGACGGCCATCGTGATTCAGATCGTGCAGATTGACTTCGAAGCCTCTGCTGCGGACGGCGTCCACCAGCGCTTTCGTCTGATTGAACGACTGGCCCGGCTCCTCTGGAACGACCTGGAAGGACGCCTTCATGCCGAAGCCATCGTCCAGATCCATCAGTTTCTGGCAGAACGCACGCCCGCTCGCTCCCTCGACGTCGTGCGTGAGCATGAGGCAGCTGGGCGCGCCGTCGGGCCAGAACCAGATGAACGGAATCCTGTCGACCCCGCCGCTTTCAAGCAGGCGACCCATGGTCGACCGCATCAGCCTGTCTACGCTGACGTCCACGGGCCAGTGAGGAAACGAGATCCGGTCCCATCCCCTGAGAGAGATCCTTTGCAACTGCTTTCGTACCGTGACCGACAGAGCGGGTCGCAGGAAGTAGTAGATCTTGCGTGCCGCCTTCTCCGACGTCAGGCCGCTAAGGCCTGCCCGCCGGCGGTATCGCTCGTGCCGGAGGTTCCGGGCAACCTCTGAGAGATCGAACGGCAGCACGCCCTCCAGGCGTCCGTCCTCGGTCGCGTCGGGCAAAACGCCGGTCGCCGCCTGTGCCACCCGACCGCCCCGTGGCCGACCGTAGCAAACCGCTTCCCCGAACCGGAAGTACCCGGCGCCATCAGAGGTTGAGGTGTGCCCGGCGCGATCGGCGAGCACGTTGACGTTCGGCTCGGAACGGAAAGTGGAGAGCTCGGCGGGCGCCCGGAAATACTCCGAAAACGCGTGTCCCGCGGAAGCGTCGGGCGGGCCAATGAAGGCGAGCGTCCGAGATCGACTATCGTTCAGTCGAGGAATCGTGCGCAAGCTGCTTGATTGCGAGCCTGGAATGGATGGGGGAGAGGCGAGCATCTTGCGCTTTTGGGGTCCGATCGGGCTGAACGAGGGAGGGTAACGTGCCACGAGGGGCCGCTGGGGGCGGCGGCCGTAAGGTCTCGCTGAACCGACTAGAGCTCGATGACTCGACCTCTGTCCTTCAGCGATTGTTCGGCAGCCTCGAGCAGGGTGACGACCCGCAGGCCTGCGGCACCGTCGTTGATGGGCGTCCGATCGTTCAGAATGCACTCGATGAAGTAGTCGAGCTCGACCTTCAGGGCTTCAGCCTGATCGCACTTCGGCGCCCACACGTCGCCCGACCGGTAGCTAACGAGCAGGTCGTACACGCCCTCCCCGTTGGCTATCTCGACGCCTTTGTCGTAAATCTTGATCTTCTCGTCGGCCTCGAGATCGTTCCAGACCAGCATCTTGTCCCGTCCACCGATGAGCGTCGTACGCACCTTCACCGGCGAAAGCCAGTTGACGTTGATGTGCGCGATGATGTTGCGTGGGAAGTAGATCGTGATGAAGGCCATGTCCGCGTGGCCATTCAGGTGGTTCCCGCCGGTTGCCACGACGGCTTCGGGCTTCTCCCGAATGACGTGGTCCATGATCGAGAGATCGTGGGGCGCTAGGTCCCACACCACGCTCACGTCGTGCTGGAAGAGTCCGAGGTTGACCCGGGTCGAATCGAAATAGTACAGCGGTCCGAGCGTCCCCTGCTCGACGATCTCGTGGATCTTCTTGACCGCACCGCTGAAGAGGAAGGTGTGGTCCACCATGATCTTCAGGTTCTTCCGATCGGCCAGCTCGATGAGCTCTTCCGCCTGCTGCGAGGTCGACGTGAACGGCTTCTCGACGAACACGTGCTTGCCGTTTTCGAGGGCCGCGCGAGCAATCTCATAGTGCGTCCACACAGGCGTCACGACGGCGACGACGTCGATATCCGGCGACTGGAGCACGTCCGCGAACTCCGTCGTCAGATGGATAGTCGGGTAGAGCCGCGCCGCGCGGCGGAGCGCCGACGAACTCTTATCGCAAATCGCCACGACCTGGGCGTTCTCGAGGGTCTGCACGTTCCGGACGATGTTCGGTCCCCAGTAGCCGTACCCGATGACGCCGACGCGAATGAGGTTGGCGCTGTCCTTGCCCAGCTTGGCGAATTCCGGGCTGTTGATCGTCGCCCCTCCGAAGGGTCCCTTTATCGTCATTAACTACTCCTGCCTGTAACGTCTCGCCATTACTCGTCAACGCTGGGGACCACTCGTGACTCGCAGCCACTTGTGGTACCGGCCCCAGTCTGGTCATCGTCATCCGGCAACATCCGCAACACTCGGGCCGGGTTCCCCGCGACGATCGCCCGGGCCGGCACGTCACGCGTCACGACGCTGC
Source organism: uncultured Acidobacteriota bacterium (assembly GCA_963730995.1). Classification (GTDB taxonomy): domain Bacteria; phylum Acidobacteriota; class Vicinamibacteria; order Vicinamibacterales; family 2-12-FULL-66-21; genus CAVSUB01. The sequence goes on from CAVSUB010000001.1 coordinate 490,182, forward strand.
CCGCTCCCACGATCGCGCGCTCGCCAATCACGAGGTTGGGAAGAATCGTCGAGCCCGATCCAATCGACGCACCCTTCCGCACGAGCGTCGGCTCGACCTTCCAGTCCTTCTCGGTCTGGAGGTCGCCGCCGGCGGTCGTCGCGCGCGGATACGAATCGTTGGTGAACATCACGCCATGGCCGATGAAGGCGTAGTCCTCAATCGTCACGCCTTCGCAGATGAACGTGTGGCTGGAGATCTTGCAGCGCCGGCCGATCGTGGCGTTCTTCTGAATCTCGACGAACGCCCCGATCCTGGATTCGTCTCCGACCGAGCATCCGTACAGGTTGATGAACTTTCCGAGACGGACGTCCTGGCCGAGCCTGACGTCAGGCGCAATTTCGGCGTACTTGTTCAAACTGCGTTCACCCTTTTGACCAGATTCCCCGACATGGGGAAGGAATCGCTCAGCAGGCACCCTTACCCGACACCACGGCGCGGGGCGTTGCCAGGAGGATCTTGATGTCCGTCGTGAGCGAGCACGTCCGGACGTAACGGAGGTCGAGACGGACCATGTCGTCGAAGCTTGTGCGGCTTCGGCCGACGACCTGCCAGAGGCCGGTGATGCCAGGCTTCGCGTCGAGCACGCGGCGCCAGTGCCACGAGCGATACTGCTCGAGCTCGTAGGCAAGGGGAGGACGCGGACCGACGAGTGACATGTCGCCGCGCAGCACGTTCCAGAACTGCGGCAGCTCGTCGAGGCTCGTGCGCCGCAGGATACGCCCGATCGGCGTAACCCGCGGATCGTTCTTGATCTTGAACAGCTCGTTCTCACCGAGCTCGGCGGACTGGCCGCTGGACTGGATGAACCGCGTCACGAACTCGTGATGAAGGGACCGGTCCGCGTCCACGTGCATCGTCCGGAACTTGAACATCGTGAATGGCTTGGCACCCTGCCCGATCCGGTCCTGCCGGAAGAAGACGGGGCCAGGCGACTTGAGCTTCACGAGGATCGCGATCAGGAGAAACAACGGGGACAGCACCGTCAGCAGCGCCAGGCTCCCGAGGATGTCCAGACCACGTTTGATGGCTTCACGGACCGGGCTCGGATTGCGAGGAGCACAGAGCTCGAGGAGCAGTGGATCCGCAGGCCGAGGTCCCTCGGGACCGCCGGACTCCTGCCGCGCGTGCGCGTGCGCGTGCAGCCGAAGCGTCAACCTGTCGAGGACATCAGCTTCGAGTCGCTTGGCGAGCTGCCGGCGAAGCAGATTCGCGAGTTCCGCTGTCGCCGCTTCCGACTGGGGGATCTCGGTCAGGATGACGCCCAGCACCGTGCCCCCCTCGAACCAGCCCATGACGTCGGTATGGCGGGTCGATGCGGCCAGCGCTGCGATCGCGCGAGTCCAGACAGGCTGAGCCTCCGAGACGGACTGCGGTCGGCCTTCAACCTCAACCAACTCGACCAGGAGGAGCACGAACGGCTCGGTGAATCGCTCAGCCCTCCTCCATTCCCTGACCAGCACGTCGCGGAAGAGCTCCTCGTTCAGAATCGGTTTCCGAGAGGGTCTTGTTTCGAGACGCGACGATCGGACAATTCTGCGAGGAACGGGCGGATGCAGTCGCGGCGTCGACCGGCGAGGATGCGGTATTCGCGCGCGGAACCGCGTGCGCACCGAATCGATCGGAGGCAGGCTCGGCCGCCGCTCGACGTCCACGAGCGTATCTCGCAGAGTCAGCAGGCTTGCTGAGAACGCCGCGCCCCAACCTTGTTGAAATTCCCCGGCCATGATTTAACTCTTCCGCCTTGGTTTTAACGGCACCAGGCGAACGTGCAATCGTTCCGCGATGTGCGCCGGCAGCTGCTCGCCAACGACCTCGGTGATCCGTCGGCTGATACGCAGGGACCCTTCGGAATCGGGAAAGTCCGATCCCTGCGCCAGCACTGCTCCCGCCACGCGGTTCTCACGATGCCAGCCCACGAAGTCAACTTCGCGAACACAAAGTGACAAGCCGGCAAAGATTTTGGCGGCAACCGATGGCGCGATCTGCGGGCTCAACTCGGATTCCCTCTTCAGATTCACCAGCACGAGCAGTGACGAGCGTTGCGATCGTTCCGCGCGGTTGCGCTCGATCCCAAGGAAGTATCGGAAAGCGTGTTCGTTGTAGGCCTGAAACGGTCGTCCCTCGAAGGCCATCCCCAACGGCCCGGCATCCGGTTCCTCCATGCGCCAGCTGCTCCCCTCAGACATCGCGGCACGCCGGGGACCAGCTAGATACTCCAGTTCCGCACGTGATCAGAATCTGAGCGCCGTTGCGGAATACGGTGCTCCTCGACCGTGATTGGGTCGAAGTCAAGGCCGCACTGTGCAAACAGATCGCCATATGGCCGTCGTGTGAATCCCCAGGGTAACTGTGAACGGAACTGCTGTTTTTTCCAATATTTACCGGAAGTCCTGCCATTGTCCCCCTGGAAACCAGTCCCGCTTGCCCCCGACCCATCCTGCGTCTTCGCGACAGAAGTCTCCGGCCGGGAAGAATTCATGTGTTTCGTAAACTGAGACGCGACGCGGACTTACGCAGCCTCGACGCCTCAAGTCGCCCGGTGGATAGAGCTTCGCCCTGTCAGTTACAGGGCGCCTTTCGGAGAAGCTCGGAACAGCTTCCCTACCGCGCCGTCTCCATCTCCGGCGGCATACACCAGAGCAAGATGCCTTCCCCCCTGCCCACGGGGGGAAACGCGACGTATAACTCTAAACCGCGCTGCTAGTTGCCGCGTTTCAGCCTTCAGTCGAACCAGAACCGCTGAGGCCAAAAGCCGTCGTAAAACTCAAATACCGTTCTGCAATCTACAAAACCGTCAGCCGTTCGAACCGAAATTTGCCCTTCCGGGCAACCCAGGTACTCAGATCTGCTACAAGCCGCTAACTTTGTGGTCGCTGAGCGGGATAATATTCCTCAAAATACGAACTTGTGGGAATGTTGTGGTCCTGAACACGATTTAGTACGGTCCCGATTACATATTCCCGCCCCAGTTCCGTCATCGCCTTATCGACGAGCTCGTACTGTGTGATACCCGCTTCAATGACGAACAACACGGCGCGGGTCAGGCCGGCGACGAGCTGCGCGTCTGGCATTCCCGCCACAGGGGGCGCATCGAGCAACACCCAATCGAACTCCGCGGCTGACTGCTCGAGGAGCGTCCGCATGCGGTCCGACGTCAGACCCGCCATTGGGCTCGCGTCCAGCCGGCCCGCCGGCAGCACGCTCAGGAGCCGCGACACCTGCAACACGGAAATCGGCCCGTGGTCCATCCTCAGTACATCGGCCAGACCTGCCACGTTCGGGAGGCCGAACACCTGGTGGACCGTCGGCCGGCGAAGATCGGCGTCGATGAGCAGCACCCGGCGCGCGTAAGACTCGCTCAGCGTGAGCGCCAGGTTCGCGACCGTCAGGGTCTTCCCTTCGCTCGGTACCGTGCTCGTCACCATCAGGGTCGTCAGCGACCGCTCGACCTGCAGGGCGTGCATCGCGCCCGCGAGACGGCGGTACTGTTCGAGCGACACGGGCGGGATGCTTGCGCTCACCACCAGTTTTCCCTCGAAGGCCTCGGGGAAGCGCCACGAGTGACGACCGGTCTCGGCCCGCGGCGCGGCAACGGGCTGAAGCGTCACCGGATCAGCACCGTTGACGGGAATCCGGGGGCTCTCGCGCGGCAAATCCACCGGATCGCGGTCGTAGTCCGCTCGATCCGAACCTCCGGCTTCGCGAACGTAGGTTTCCAGCGCTCCCTTGGAGAGGCTGCCTTCCACCGGCTCCAGAGGGGCGGAAGGGCGCGACGCTCGTCTCAACGCTTCGTCAATTCGGCTCATGTGTCCAAACCAGATCGGGGGGCTTCGCCCCGCCGCCCCCCCATCGACGTCGCTCGCGGGGCCTCTTCGCCCCGCTCCGCTCCGGCGGGCGCGCCCGCGGCGCGCCTGAAGTCGTGTTTACGAAATTACCGACGCTTTCCACCAAACAGCGCCATTCCCCGCCTGAACGCATTCATTTGGGGGCCTTCTCCTGTCGTATCGTCCGCAGTCGCGCTTTCCAGTGGTACTGAACGGATTTCGGTCCGCGTCTCCGGCCGAACTTTTGTCCCGCCCGGCTCCGGCGTCATCGGTCCGCCGGTCGCCGCGGCGAGGTTGAAGTCCCTTGCGACCTCCAGAAGAATTTCGCGGTTGACCGGCTGCCGGCCCAGCGCAAATCCCGAAACCAGCGCGTTGTCGCACATCACGCTGATCGTTCGGGGAATGCCTCGTGAGTGCTCGTGGATCACGACGACCGCCTGCCTCGTGAACAGCCGCGAAGGCTCGCCGCCTGCTGTTCGGATGCGCGTCATGATGTACGCCGCCGTCTCGGATACCTCGAACGGCCGGATCTCGCATCGAAGGGCCACGCGCTGCTTCAACTGACGCAGATTCGGATCTTCGAGCCGCTGCGCCAATTCGGGCTGACCCGCCAGCACGAGCGGCAATAGTTTTTCCGTCTGTGTCTCGATATTGGCGAGCAGCCTGATCTCTTCGAGGATGTCGGAGCTCAGACTCTGCGCTTCGTCTATCACCAGCGCGGTGATCTCCCCTTGAGCCCGGCGCTGGTGCAGGACCGCCTCGAGCTCCGCCAGAAGACCGGCCTTCGAACGGCTGGCGTGAGCCGTGAGACCGAACCGCGTCGCCAGGATCTCGATGAACTCGGTTCGTGTGAGCGCGGGGTTGTTCAAATAGACGCACTTCACGTGTCGGCACGCTTCGCTCTGGAGTGCCGTCGTCAGCAACGTTGTCTTCCCCGTGCCCGCCTCTCCGATGAGCACCGTCACCGCTTTCGGCGCGCTCAGCCCGTACTGCAGCGTGCTCAACGCCTCTCGATGCCGCGGCGTGAGGTACAGGTACTTCGGGTTCGGCGTCAGCTCGAACGGCAGCTCTCGAAGACCGTAAAAGGCTTGATACATGATCTCGTGCAGCCTACGGCCGCAGCGACCTTCCTTTCCGGTTGCCCGGCTGCTCGCCCGCATCCATCACTGGGATGAGCGCAAGAACGGGAAGCGCCAGCACGCGAGCCACATCGTCTTCGGTCTTGAAACTCGAATCGCGATACTCGAGGAAGCTGACCATCAGGACGCCGAGGAGCAATCCGCCAATCCCGCCGCCAAGCAGGGCCGCGAGTCGCTCCTTCTGATTGCTCGGCCTCTCGGGGAACGACGCGGGATCCACGATCCTCAACTGCTCTCCGATCTGGCGACGCTCCAGATTCGCGGCGATGTTCGACTCCTGCTGCCGTGCGAGGAGGTCTTCGTATGACTTCTTCACCGTCTCGTAGTCGCGCATCAGAGCAGTGAGATCGGTCTCGCGCGAGGGGACGCTCGCGATCTTGCCTTCGTAGTCGTTCAGCGTCTTCTTGAAGGACGCGATATCGGCCAGCTCGCTCGCGATCTCGCGATCGATCATCTCCAGCTCCGTCTGAAGCTCTTTGAGCCGCTTCTGGCGGGCGACCTCGTTCGGCGACAGCGGTTTCTTCTGGGGCGGCATCTTCGCCTCCAGATCGGCCTTGACCTGGAGATCCGCAATCTGGCGCTCCAGCGCCTTCACGTCCGGGTGTTCCGGCGTGTAATGACGCTTGAAGGCCTCGAGCTGCGCACGGGCCGCGTCGAGCTTCTGCTGCGCCGGCGCGTCATCAGACAGCGGGGCTCCCGCGACCGTTGGAATAACGGGGTCCGGCGTCTGGGCATCGGCGATCCCCCGCTCGATCAGCAGCCGGCGCTCACGCGCGTGATTGACCGCCTGATTGGTCTGCTGAAGCTGCGACTGGACGTTCTGCATCCCCTGCAGGTTCCCCTGGAGCTCGGTCGGCAACTGACCCGCGTAGGTCTTGCGAAAGGTCTCGAGCTTCTTCTCCTGCTCGGCCAGCCGCCTTCGTGCCTCTTCGAGCTCGCTCTGCAGGAACTGGTTCGTCGTGTCAGAGAACTTCGCGCGATCGCGGGTGTTTTCATCAATCACCAGGGCCGCGAGCCGCTCGGTGACTTTCTGCGCTGTCTTCGCCTCGCCGCTGACGAAGCTCACGCGAAACGATTCCCTGCTGACCGGCTCCACCTTGACGTCCGCCCGCACTGCCTGGACGATGTCCTCGAGCGGCATGGTCGCGCGCTGCTCTTTGAGGAGATCGAACTCGGTGACGATCCGTTCCAACCTCGAACGGCTCAGGATCTGATCGCTGATTGCCGGCAGCCGGTCTTCGATTCGAGTCGTGATCGCGTTCCTGACGTACGCCTCAGGCACACGCTGAGGCACGACCGTGATCAACGTATCGGACTTGTACCGCACCGGCATCTGCTTATACACAACGACGCCGGCCGTCAGACCGATCGCGAAGGGCAAAAGGAGCAGCCACCAGTGCCGGCCGATGATCCGACCGATTTCGTTCGACGAGTATGTTTTGCCAGGGAGCATGGCTAGCGTCTCCGCATTGTGAACCACACACTGAGACCGGCGCGGGCTCCGTTACGTTCAACTCTGTTCGCAATTCCCGGTGTGAGCAGAGGGTTCTGTGAAAAATCGTAAGAGTAGTAGAGGGTACTCGACGAACGAACTCAGGCGCCGCGCGAGGTCCAACGAGAGGCGAACATCGCCGGTGTAGGTCACAAGATCCTGTTGCGTGCCGGGTTGGAGGCCCTGGCCGGTCGAATACGCCGCCGACGAGGAGTAGTGAACCCGACGGCCCATATCTCCGGTCAGCGTCGCCGTGACGCCATCGACGAAGACTGGATAGCTCAGCTCCGCCACGAACTCCGCACCCCGGCGGTACGCCCCGCGCAACATCCACGTTCTGCTGAACTGATAATTCAACGCGGCTTCCGCCGAAACCTCCGACTGTCGGCCTTCGACAATGCCCGCGGCGGGAACGCTGGGAAGATCCATCGTCGACGAGCCCACGCTGAAATTGAGCGTTGCCCGCCTCGTCGGCGACAGCCTTCGACTGTACTCCAGCCCGACGTCCAGCCCCTGTTCTGAAGTCACAGCCGTCGTGCCAAATCCGAGCTCACCGGATCGATAGTGATATCCCGCCGTAAACGCCGTGTTACGTCCGAAGGCGTATGAGTACTGACTCCGGAGCCCGGACGAGCTCACGTCTGGGCGGCCCCTTGAATTGTCGAGAAAATCCGTGTACCGGTAGTCGCCCGACACCGAGATCGTGCCCCGGCGGGTGAGGCCGTGCTCGACTGTCACGATCGATTCGTAGGACAGTGATTCCGTGTCGTCGAGCACGTAATTTGGACCGCCGGCAATGATGTCTCCAGGAGTGACGGGATTGACTTCCGGAAACAGACCGAAGAGATACGGCGGAGAGTAGTTGGCGCTCTGGTTGACGAAGAGGGTCGTGCGGCGGGCAAACTCCATCGCGAAACCCGCGCCGACCGCGTGCGTCATGGTGTAGTCGTTGAACTCCGTGTACTGGCGCAGGGCGGATGTCGCCGTGAGGCCGGCCTGCATCTTTCTTCCCTGCCACGCGTACTGGGCCGTTCCCGTGTATGTGTTGTTGTACCCGTTGAAGGGTTTCGACGTGGGATCGATGCCTCCCGTCAGCGCAGGCAACACGTCGTCGTCGTACCCGGCGGAGACGGAGAAAGTCAAATCCAGGCGATGGTGGATATTCGGGTCCGTGTTGCCGCCGCTGCTGAAGATGCCCTGGTAGGGCATGGTGGATCCGCCCTGCGCAAATACTCCGGGGGGTGCGCCCATCAGCACCGCGGTCGCACCGAGCGCAATTAGTAGTCGTTTCATGGTTCTAGCTTCTGCCTGTGTCTACGGCACGATCACCGTATCGCCGGGCTTGAGCACGAGGTTCTGCTCGGTGTTCTTCCCCTTCATCACGTCCTTGTAGTTGAACTTCGTGTACTTCGGGGTTCCGTTCTCGTTCCTCATCACCACGATGTTCTTCGAATCGGCGTACTCGACGAGCCCACCTGCCATCGCGATGAGCTGCAGGACATTCATCTGGCCAATAATCGGGTAGGCACCGGGCTTGGTCACCTGACCGGTGATGTAGACGTTCCGGCTCTTGATCTCCTTTACGACAACCGTCGCGTTGGCGTCGGCGACGAACTTGGTCGCCGCCTTCACGAGCTGCTCTCTCAATTGATCGGGTGTCAGCCCCGCAGCTTGAATATCGTTCAGGAGCGGGAGTGAGATCTTTCCGTCCGGCCGAACCACGACATCCGCAGACATCTCCTTCTCGCGCCAGAAGTTAATCGACAACGAGTCCTCGGTTCCGATGATGTAACCGGCGGGGAGCGGGACGCCGCCGTCCGTCGACTTCGGGGCCGCCGTCGGGGACGTCGCCGGCGGCTGGGCCGTCGACGGGGGACCTGCCGGCCGCGCCGTCGCCGGGGGTGTCGCGGGTGGCTGGGGAGCCGGTGTCTGCTGTGCCGCCGGTCTTTCGACGCCGGTCAAGATGCAAAAAACGATCGTCGCGAAGACGCTGGAGTACCGAGTCATCATGTAACTAAGTCCCTTTCATCGCCTGGCCAGGCAGCTGACAGGCGTTGATCGCAAGCGGGATTTCAGGGGCCGGGGATCGCGGGTCCCCAACTACTGCCGGTATTCCTTGAACGGCAACTGGCAGTCGTGCTTGCGGAGGAAGTTCAGAAAGCGCTTATAGTCGCGCTGCTCCATATTGAACAACCGTGCCACGATCTTGTAGTTCCCGCGTGCCTCTTCCAACCCCTTCCGGACGATGTCTCGCACGTTGCCGCGCGTGATCTCCCGCTGCATATACAAGGGATAGACAATTTTCCAGAACGACTCGCGCTCGTCGATCAGCTTCTTGAACAGCTCGTCGGCAATCGTCCGGCGCCGTTCCTTCTTGGGCCTAAGCCCTACGGAATGCTGCATCCGGACGTCGGTGGGCAGATCGTCGGTGCCTACGACCTGGCTCCGTCCGGTCACGACGCATCGCTCGATCACGTTCTCGAGCTCCCGGACGTTGCCCGGCCACGCATACTCGGTGAGCATCTTCATCGCTTCGGGCGACACTGCGTTCACGACGTAGCCGTTGTTCTTGGTGAAACGTGCGAGGAAATAGCGTACGAGCTCGGGAATGTCTTCGCGACGCTCGCGCAGCGGCGGCACGGTCAGGTGTATGACGTTCAGGCGATAGAAGAGATCCTCGCGGAACGTGCCCTGGCCCACCATGTCGCGCAGGTTGCGGTTCGTCGCAGCAATCACGCGGACATCGACGCGCCCGCCCGTGTGATCGGACCCTACCTTCTGCAGCTCGCCGGTCTCCATGAATCGGAGCAGCAGTCCCTGCATCCTCATCGTCATCTCGCCGATTTCGTCGAGGAAAATCGTCCCCTCATCTGCGAGCTCGAGCTTCCCGGGCTTGTCGCGATAGGCCCCGGTGAAGCTGCCTTTGACGTGGCCGAACAACTCCGATTCCAGCAGCGTCTCGGGAAGGCCGGCGCAGTTGACGGCGACAAACGGCCGGTGCCCGCGCGGGCTCTGTGTGTGGACGGCATTGGCCACGAGCTCTTTGCCGACGCCGCTTTCGCCGGTGACGAGCACTTTGGCGTCGGACCGCGCGATACGCTCGATCTCTTGTTTGAGCTCGATCATCACGCTGCTGGTGCCGGTCAGTTGAACGTGGCCGTTGTTCCTCATGGTTGTACCTCGTGCCCGAGTACCTGCCGCGCGCTCTCCATTCGTCTGGGCCGGTGCTCCTCTGTAGTCACCGGTCGGCGAACGCGGCCTTTCCTACGTGCCGGCCCTGCGCAAAAATTCCTCGAGGGTGTCTCGCTGCGCCGGCTGAATGGACACAATGGCCACCCCTACCGCGCGTCCTCGTCCCTGCGCCGACGGCTCGTCGCGTGTCACCTCGACGGCGCTCTCGAACGGTGTGCCGCTGAGGAACAATCGGAGCCTGGCGGTAATTCCCACCGGAAGCCGCTCGTCGGATGCCAGCTGAGCGCCGCTGGCGCTCACATCCAGCAGCCGAACGCGTACCCGCCGGGCAATCCGAAACTCGTAGTGCGTCTCATCGACAGCGACTCGCGGAAACCGGCGTCGCTCCTGAAACTCGTTCGTCAACTCGCTACGCCTCCACGGACAGGCTGTCGTTGCCGAGTGAAACCTGCCGCGCCAGAAAATCGTCGAGCCCCTTTGAGACTTCCACGAACTCCACGCCAATCAGATATGTCGGGCGACCGTGCTGATGCCCGGCGGTGCAATGCCGCACCCGCAGTGTCACCTCGTGCGACTCTTCGTGCGTGACCGCCACAACCGAGTGGACCGACTCGGGAGCGAAGGGGACCGGCGATTCCAGCAACGCGCCTCCGCGCCCCAGGTTGACGACGCCGAGGGACGCGCTGACATCCACGCTGCCCCACAGATCGCCGACAATTTCGAAGCGAGGGTTCACGCGTCGGTCGCCGATTCTGCGCTTCATCGTGCCGCCGCCTTTGCTGGTCTCACGCGCCCGCGGATGACGAACCACCCCGCGACGACGCCTTCCCTGGTAAACGCGCTCAATCCAAGGCCCGAACCCAGACCCCGGGCTCTACCTGCAGGCCTCGCCTGACGGCCCATGGGCCTGTCAGCGAGCGGCCCGCCGTGAGAACTGCGGTCTGGTCCTTGACGGCCCAACACGTAGCAAAAAAGTCGCCATGAATGTGGAGATTTTTGTCATTCACTGGAAAGCCTTTTCACGGCGCTGTTTGCGCAGATTCGGGAGGCTTCTCGAAACCGAGAACTGGTTCCGCGAGTCGCAATATATGCTGCATTGCCAGGCCGAGGAAGACAAAAGTCTTGAGTTCATACGACTTTGGTCAGCGGAACAAAGATGTAACCTTCCGCTGGACGAGGAATTGGCAGAAGTGAGGTTGTTGTTCGGCACATGTGGGCGCATCCGACACACATTTCGAGCAATCGTGACAGATTCTGCGATCGCTCCGAGGCGGTTTCGGTCGCGTTTTTAGCCCTGGTATTGCACTTCGAAGTCCCCTCAGCGGAAGACTTCAAGCGTCAGTGCATGGGCGCGATGGTTCTGGATTGTCGTCTGGCGCGCGCGATCAACTCTTCCGCTGAGGTGCATTCCGGGGTGAACACAGCGCGACCGAGCTGGACCCCTGGCAGCTCTGGCATCAATGCGGACAGCCGGGCACTCAAGCGTTCCGTGACGGACTCTGCGCCGTCCGCTCCTGCATGGACCAGCACGACGGCCATCATGCCGGTTCGAAGCCTGCCAAGCAGGTCAGATGCCCTCAGCTCCGGGCGGACCGCCGCAGCAACCGTGTCGAAAGTCATGCGAGCGTGGGAAAGCGGCTCCCCCGCACCAATCAAGACGAGTCCCAGTCCAAGATTGAATCGCTTGGCGCGCTCGACCTCTTCCTGGATGCGCCGCTCGAACACCGACGTCTCCGGATCGGCTTCGACCGCCCGGGGTCTCGATCCGCCGAGCGCAACTTCGGCCAACCACGGACGGAGCGCCTTGACCCACGTCTGTACGAGCGCCACAGCACCAGGTCCGAGCTGCCCCGTCCCGACGAGGGTCAGATCGGCCGAGGTGTCGGGCGAAACAGGGATCGTGACCGAGAGTTGGGCAGGATCGTCGGAGGCTCTGTCTCCTTCATATAAGGATGTCCCGTCGCCGACGGCGGCGAGCTGTCGCCTGGCTCCGCGATCTGCCACGGACATCTTCGCGCTCGCGGCGCCGGCTTCCCTCACCAACTCTTCGAGGAGCTCAGCCAACGCGTGATCCGGCACGGCCCGAGTTGCCGAGGGAAGCTGAGCGAGACGGTTCTGCCACCGCTCGAGGCGGGCGAGCTCACGCGCCTGCAGGTCTCCGGTGAGGACCCGCGCAATGGCCCCGAAGGTGAGTTCAACATTGCTGTCCAGGCTGCCCGCCAGGAGAATCAACCAGGCTGGCTCGCCGATCCCGACGGGCAGGACTAGAACCTCGTCTTTGCGCCCGTTGAAACCGAGATCGTCCAATTCGCCGGCAGGCGGAAATCGCCTCGCCGCGACGAGTTGGGCCGCGCGTTCTGCTTCGAGCGGCTGACCAGCCTGCTCGACGCCGGGCAATGCTCCGGACAGGACGAATCGACCGTCAGGCCGCCTGGAATAAATCCGGCACTCGAGATCGAACCAGACAGTGGCGGCGTGCAGCACCGCGTGCATGACGTCGCGGTCGGACTCGTAGGTCCCCAACTGTCCGAGAAACCGAAGCGTGGCGTGCAGGCGCCGGGTCAGCGCCTGGCTTGCCGCGAGTTGAGCATTCACTTGCAGGTCGGACTCGAGGATCCCTCTCGCCAGCGCACCGGCCTCCTCGATCGTCCTTACGGCGGCCGAGCTCGTTTTATCCGTGGTGACGCGCAGCGAAGCGACCAGGCATCCGACGACCTCCCTCGCTCGCCTCAACGGAAAGACGCCGAACGCCGCACCCCTGATCTGCCCGGCGCGGACTTCTCCCGTCCGCAGGGCCTTCAATACTTCCTCGGCCACCTCCGGCTCTTCCATCCTCTGCGCGAAGTCACTCGACGCGGAATGACGTACGGGGTCCAGCCAGAGGTGAAGGACCTCGAAAGAAACGCCGGTCTGCTGCTCGAGCATCTCGAGCAGCGCCAAGCCTGCGGGGGAGAGTGTCAGGTTATTGACCATCGCACCAAGCGCCAGCGCGAAGCGGGCCTTGGTAATGCCGGGCTTGTGCAAGGTGGCAGCCACGCGGCGTCAGCCGGACGACAGTCTGTAAAATGCTCATCACGCGTAGTTTGCAACTCCAGCCCGACACGATTTCGCCCGACTCTCACCTCCGGAATCGGAGGTCTGAGGCAAACAGCTGGGCTGAGCCACACTATTGTCTACTTTGGAGCAGTCTTCTCCAAGTTCCCGCCACGTGACGAAGTGATCTCCACCATGATGTTCATCGCGCGGTCGATCTCCTGTTCGGTGTTGTAGAAATGCGGGGCTACGCGGATGCCCGCACCTGGCCGGTAGTCGACGATGACGCCTTGGAGGATCAGCTGCTGGGAAACCGCCTCCCCATCGGGGACATCAATGACGACGGCACCAGCTCGCTGGCTGTCGTCAAGGGGCGTGTTGAGCCTGAACCCTGCCGCCTGCGCTCGATCGATCAGTAAACGGGTCAGCCGTAACGACCGAACTCGGATCGCCTCGACGCCGATTTCACGAATGATCTCGTATCCCGCGCGGGCGGCGTAGAGAGCCGGGATATTGGGCGTTCCGCTCTGGAAGCGTTCCGGGGGCGCCGCCAGTGCCGCGGGCCCGGTTTCGAACGCAAAAGGCGTCGAGTGTGCGGCCCAGCCGATGAAACCAGGCGTCAGTCTGGTCGCCACGTCGGGCCGAACGTAGAGATACCCGGCGCCGGGACCACCGCAAAGCCACTTGACGGAGCCACCGACGGCGAAGTCCGCCGCCAGGTCGTCGATGTCGAGAGGGACCGCGCCGGCGGCCTGATACACGTCGAGGATCACGTGCGCACCAACCTGGTGTGCCTTCTCGATGACGGCGCGCGCGTTTTGAATGTAGCCGCTCCGAAAGAGGACGTACGAGAGCGGCACCAGCAGCGTCCGCTCGTCTATCGCGTCGAGGAGCCGCTGGAGATCCGTCCGCACGGTATCGGGCGACGGGACGTACACCACCTCTGCGCCGTACCGTCGAAACCCTTCGAACAAGTACATGTTCGACGGGAACTCGTGGTCGGTCATCACAATCCTGCGGCGAGGTCCGTCGAACGTGAAGCAGGAGGCGATGATCCCCATCGCGACCGTGACGTTCTGGTGCATCGAGATCGTGCCGCGCCGCACGCCCAATACCGGCGCGAGCAGGTCTCCAGTCGCCCGACCCATCTCCCACCAGCCCTCGTGCCACGCGCGTACGCCGCGACGCGTCCATGTATCGGCGTATTCCTGGAGGTAGGCAGCCGTCCGGCGAGGCATCGCCCCAAGCGAGTGACTCACGAGGTAGGTGCACGTCTCGAGGATGGGGAACTCGGGACGCCAACGCAGGAGCGAATCGACCATCGGGTCGCTATTGTGCCGGAAATGTGCCCGATCCGCACACTGCCGCGAAGGGCCTTCGCAACTTTTTGCCGCCGATCATCGTGCAGCGACAAGGCGTTGCTCCGAAGCGGGAGGGGCCGGACTGCGCCGGCCTCACGACTCCGTCCGGACGTACTCGAAGTTGATCGGCAGCTGATGGATGCCCCGGAGCGGCGGGGCGATGTAGTTCGCGAACTTGCCGGGCTCGTAGACCGGCTCCGCCATGATGCTGAGGAGGTACTCCCGATCGGCGGGTGACGGCAGCCACTCGTGCCGGCGACGATTCCACTCGTGATCGGAGAGCGGCGCACCCTGTGGATCGAAGTGCAGCGACGAGAACATCCCGATTCCCCGGTTGAACTTCCGATCGGGCAGCGCAAGGCGATCGCCGATGCCGTGTCGCTCCAGGATCCTGTTCCAACGGTTCACGCCCGCCTGGCAGTCACCGACGTACCAGTCGCGCAGCACCTCATTCATCGCGGTTCGCATCGCGATGCTGCGCCGCTCCAGCCGGCCCTCTGCGGCCACTTCCAACTCGTAGAGCTGCTCGATGACCCGGTGATCGTCCCACTTCTCTTCCTGCGCGCGGCCCTTGAGGCCGTTCGCGAAATACGACGCGGCATTCGTGGAGATCTCGTTACCGTGAAGATCGAGACTGAGGCTGAACCAGAGGTTGATGAACCGCTGCAACGTCGCCAGGTCGATCCCCCCGAGCGCGCGCACGTCCTCGGAGAACCCCGCCTGTTTCATCAGTTGGCAGGTGCGCTCGATGATTCGGGCGACCCCGGTTTCGCCGACGAACATGTGATGCGCTTCCTCGGTGAGCATGAAGCGCGTCGTGCGGGACAGCGGGTCTAGCGAGCTCTCGGACAGCGACAGCAGCTGTGACTTCCCGTCGCGATCGGTGAACATCGTGAACATGAAGAAGTCGAGCCAGTTGTCGATCGGTTCGTTGAACGCGTCGAGGATTCGCGGCTTGTCGCGGTTGCCGCTCTGGCGCTCGAGAAGTTCCTCGGCTTCGTCCCGCCCGTCGCGTCCGAAGTACGAGTGCAGCAGATAAACCATCGCCCACAGGTGACGGCCTTCCTCGACGTTGACCTGGAACAGGTTGCGGAGGTCGTACAGGCTCGGGCAGCGGTTGCCGAGCCACCGCTGCTGCTCGACGCTCGCCGGCTCCGTGTCCCCCTGGGTGACCACGAGACGACGGAGCTGATTGCGGAACTCGCCGGGCACCTCCTGCCAGACGGGCTGGCCCAGAAGGTCGCCGAACCCGATCCGGCGATCGTGCACGGGATCGGCGAGGAAGATGCCCCACCGATATTCCGGCAGCTTCACGTACTCGAAGTGCGCCCAGCCCGCGGGATCCACGCTGACCGCCGTCCGCACGTACACCTGGTGGTAGTCCTGGAATCCCTGCGGGCCCATGTCGCGCCACCACTGGATGTACTTCGGCTGCCAGTGCTCGAGCGCGCGTTGAAGGCGCTTGTTGCTCGACAGTCCGACGTTGTTCGGGATCTTTTCGGCTGAAATCATTTTTTTAGTGCCGCGGGGCCCCACCCCCGCGGCCCATTCGGCGCTTCGCTTCGCTCGCGCCTGGTTTGTGACGACTATCCGCCTTCAGAACGATTCGCGATTCTGACTCCGGCGCTACGCTTCGCTCGCGCCTGATTTGTGACGACTATCCGCCTTCAGAACGATTTGCGATTCTGACTCCGGCGCTTCGCTTCGCTCGCGCCTGGTTTGTGACGACTATCCGCCTTCAGAACGAATTGCGATTCCGACTCCAGCGTTTCGCTTCGCTCGCGCCTGGTTTGCAGCGCCTACCCGGTTTCAGACGGTTCCGAGACCGGCGCCCGGTTTTCAGTCCGGAGCTTTCAGCCAGCGGCCTGTGCTTTCCCCGCACGCACGAACGCCCGGAGCAACTGGGTCAGCTGGAAGCCTTCTTCACGTCCGTCTGAAATCAAACTCCGGCCGGGACTGCGTGCCGTACGCGGTGAGCGCGCCGGTCTCGCCGACGGCGTTCGGGCGCTGGAAGATCCAGTTCTGCCACGCGGTGAGGCGTCCGAAGATCTTCGTCTCCATCGTTTCCGGACCGGCAAATCGCAAGTTCGCTTCCATTCCGGTCAGCGCGTCAGGCGAGAGGGCTGCGCGCGCTTCGATCGCCATCCGGATCTCGTCTTCCCAATCGAGCTCGTCGGGGGCGAAGGAGACCAGGCCGGCATCGAGAGCTTCCTGCGGATCGAACGGGTGCCCCTCGCCGAGCAGCTCCTCCACGTGAGCCGAGTCGCCGATGAAACGGGTCTCGAGCCGGGTCAGGCCGTTGCTCATCGTCAACAATCCGCTGTTCATCTCCGACAGGGCGATGGCGACCGGGCGATCGGGATCGTCGAGCATATACGCGCGATCGGCAGCCAACGCCAGCTCGAACAGCGTCCCGGCCCAGCAGCTTCCCGGCTCGATGAGCGCGAAGAAGCTGCGCGCCGTCAGATCGAGACGTTTCAACGTGCGCTTGATCAAGTGGACGATCTCGCGGACGAGCCAATGCTCTCGATGCTCGAGCAGCGTGCGATCGATCGACAGCACCCGATCGACATTCCCCGTCGTCCGAAGTACCACCGTTCCGATCAGCGGCTCGTTCATCCTCAGACGCAGGAGCGCGTCATCGAGCTCTCGAAACGCTCGAAGCGGCCAGAACCGGTCGCCGGCAGCGAGGATGCCGTCTGGATCGGTCGGCTCGGGCGCATCGGGGCCCGCGATCGTCAGATCGGCGACTCGCTTCTGCCGATCGAAGTCGACTCGAACCGACGAGTACTGCCAGCGGCCTGGCTCGATCTGTTTCGCGATCGGCCCGAGCGCGATGCCCGGACCCCTGACCGGCCGATCGGAACCAGCCGCAAGTTCCCCAGCCCGCTTTGCCACGCGATCGCGGAATTGGCTCGTTGGAAAGACTGCGTCGACCAGCCGCCACTCGACCGCCCGCTTTCCCTTCACGCCCTCGGCGACGGTTGCAAAGACGTCCGCCAGATCGCGTCGGACTCTTCGCTTGTCCACGACGCGCGTCAGGCCACCAGTACCGGGGAGCACGCCGAGCAGCGGCGTCTCAGGGAGGCTGACCGCGGAGTTCCCGTCATCGACCAGGACGATCTCGTCGCACGCCAGCGCGAGCTCGTATCCGCCACCCGCGCAGATGCCGTTCAAGGCCGCTAGAAACTTCAGCCCGCTGTGGCGGCTCGCGTCTTCCATCGCGAGCCGCGTCTCGTTCGTGAACTTGCAGAAATTGACCTTCCAGGCGTGGGAGGCGCCTCGAAGCATGAAGATGTTCGCGCCCGCACAGAAGACGCGCTCCTTCAGGCTCGTGATGACGACCGTGCGCACCTCGGGATGCTCGAAACGGATCCGCTGGACGGCATCCGCCAGCTCGATGTCGACCCCCAGATCGTACGAGTTCAGCTTCAACCGGTAGTCAGGCTGGAGACCGCCGTCTTCCTTGACGTCCATCGCCAGCGTCGCGACAACGCCGTCGAACGACAGCTTCCAGTGGACGTAACTCGAGGGATCGCGCTCGAAGTCGACAGGCGCCACCGTCGCGTTCTGGCTCGCGAGCTCCACGGCGCCCAGAGTACTTTTGGCGCTCGCGGCCTGTCAAGGAAGTATAGTGCCCTATTCGAACGATTGGGCACTATAATGCACAGCGCGACGAGGGCACATGACTGGAGTGACGAGGGTGAGTTCTTCAGGCTACGCCTGGACCGGCGGGAGGGCAGCGCCTTCACACCAGCAAGAGTGGAGTTGTTGACGATGCCGTCAGGAGAACCGGGGTTGCGAACGAATCGAAGAGGAGTTCGGTCGGGGCGATGTCAGGAGGCCGGACTCGAGAGGCCGAAGCCTCTCGAGCGCGGGCAGATCTCAATACTCGTCGCCGCCAAAGTAGCTGTCTGTCATCGAGGACCTGGATCTGGCCGCCGGTTCGAAGCCAGGTGCAGGCTCCGCCTGCGAACCGAGACGCTCGCGGATCCGATCCTGCAGCCAGCCGATGGCGTCAGGTTCAACGTGACGCAGCGCCTGCCACTCCGATTCGGGCAACACGATCGTCAAGGTGCGGGTCACTTCGTGCGCGTCCAACTTGCTCATGGTCGTCAATCTACGATCTCTTCCGCAACCTGTCGTGCAGAAGTTTCGCATGGGCTGCATGCGCCGACCTTATGGCGTGCGCATCACGCGTCCGCATGGGCTCTATCAGTCTCACGCATGACATCCGGTTACGAGCAAAACGGCTGGGGTGGGTACAACGGGATGAAGACGGAATCATGAACGCCCGGGAACTGTTGCGAACACTG
The DNA here is from genome assembly GCA_963730995.1 of uncultured Acidobacteriota bacterium. Lineage (GTDB taxonomy): Bacteria > Acidobacteriota > Vicinamibacteria > Vicinamibacterales > 2-12-FULL-66-21 > CAVSUB01. The sequence continues at coordinate 508,581 of CAVSUB010000001.1, forward strand.
GGCGATCGGGTCAGGACGATGCGCCTCCAGCGCTGCTGGACGCTGCGGGACATGGCGCGCGAATCCGGGATATCCAGTCGGTTCCTGGTTCAGCTCGAGAGCGGCCGGGGCAACATCTCGGTACGCCGGCTGGCTGACATTGCTGCGGCGCTGAACACGTCGCCGGCCGCGCTCCTTGCGCCCACCGGGACAGCCCCACAGCCGGCTATCGTCGCCCTCCTCGGACTTCGAGGCGCCGGCAAGACGACCGTGGGACGCCGCCTGGCAAGGCGGCTTGGACGCCCGTTCGTCGAGCTCGATCGGCGCATTGAAGAATCGGCGGATCTGAGCCTCGCCGAGATCTTCGCGCTGCACGGCGAGGACTACTACCGCAGGCTCGAGAGCGACGTCTTGCAGCAGGTGCTCCTCGAACAGCAGCCGATCATCCTTGCCACCGGAGGGGGCCTGGTGACCTCGCCGGAGACCTACTACACTGCTTCGAAACTCCGCGGTCACGATCTGGCTGCGCGCCAGGCCCGAGGACCACTGGAACCGCGTCGTCCGCCAGGGCGACCGCCGGCCGATGACCGATCATCCACAGGCGATGGCCGATCTCCGCGTTCTCCTGGCCGCGCGTGAGCCGCTTTATGCGTCCGCCTCGATCGTCATCGACACGAGCTCGAAGCCGATCACGAAGGTCGTCGAGGCCGTCGAGCGCGCCGTTCACGCCGCAATCGGAGGCTAGAAGCTATCTCATGAACCTGCGCTCGTTTCACGAAGCGAGCGAACGACAGTGAGCCAGCCACGCGAGCGGAGCGCGCCGGCGAAGCGGCGCGCGAGAGCGCGTGTCGGGGAGTCCGAGGGGCGAAGCCCCTCGGATGAGACTGTCACGAACGGGGTTGACCGGCCGGCGGCTCGGCGGTCCATCGTGCGTAGGAGCCAAGCGTCTTGACCCAGCGCGCAGACTCCGAGAGGTGCTCGATCGCGCGCGCTCCGCGAACGTCCTCCCGGCCCACACCGACGTCGGCGTAGAACAGGTACTCCCACGGCAGCCCGCGTGCGGGGCGCGACTCCAGCTTGGTGAGGTCGATGTCTCTCAGCGCAAACACGCTCAGCGCCTTGAATAGCGCTCCAGGCGCGTTGTGCAGCGCAAAGGCGAGCGTCGTCTTGTCGGGAGGACCCAGCGGCTGCGGATCGCGAGAGATCACGATGAAGCGCGTGATGTTGTCCTCGAAATCCTGGATGCCCGCCTTGAGGATGTCCAGACCGAAGATCTCCGCGGCACGGGCCGACGCGATCGCGGCGGTGTCCCGCAGCCCGCCCTCCCGGATCAACCGCGCGCTGCCGGCTGTGTCGTACGTCGCCACGACTTCGACGCCCGGCAACGTGCGAACGTACCGCTCGCACTGCGCGAGCGCCTGCGGATGCGAGAAGACCCGCCGGATTCTCGCCAGGGACGTCCCCGGGAGCGCGAGCAGGTTGTGAACGACCGTCAGCTCCGTTTCGCCGACGATCGGCAGCTCGTGTTCGAGCAGCAGGTCGTAGTTGCGATGAATGCTCCCGCCAACGGAGTTTTCGATGGGCAGGATACCGTGCGTCACCGTGGCCGCCTCCACGGCGGCGAACACGTCCTCGAACCGCTCGAGGGCAACGGTCTCGCTTTCGGGCCACCCGCGCCGCGCCGCGGATTCGCTGTAGGCGCCTGTCGCGCCCTGGAATGCGATACGCATCAAATAGCTCCCCGCTTCCCGCTTCCAGCTTCCCGCTCCCGGCTTCCAGGCTCGCGCTTACGCCGACCGTCTGCCAGCCAGTTCCGAAACCCGGCCGCGAGCTGGAAGCTGGAAGCCGTTTCAGCTCGCCGTCTCCCCCGGCCTCAGGACGAGAACATCCACGCCCAGCGGTTCGACGAGATGTCGGAGCCGATCCGGTGTGCCGGTGAGGATCGGAAATGTCCCGAAGTGCATCGGCACGACCTGGCGGATCCCCAGCATCTGGCATGCGCGGGCGGCGGCTTCCGGTCCCATCGTGTAGTAGTCCCCAATCGGGAGAAAGGCGATCTCCGGCGCGTACATCTCCCCGATGAGACGCATGTCACCAAAGAGCGCCGTGTCGCCGGCAAAATAGAAGCGCTGCCCGGTCTCCAGCTTCACGACGAAGCCGGCCGGCTCGCCCAGATACACGTTGACGTCGTTTTCGACGATGCTGCTCGTGTGCACGGCGGTCACAAGCGTGACTTCGAGCCCTGCGATCGCGATCGTGCCGCCGAAGTTCAAACCATGGACGTTCTGGAGACCCTTGTGCTCGAGCCAGAGACGCAATTCGTTGATCGTGACGACCGGCGCGCCTGTCGCCCGGCCCACGCTGACGACGTCGCCTGAGTGGTCCGAGTGGCCGTGCGAGAGGAGAATCAGATCGGCCTTGTCGATCCGCTTGCGATCGGCAGGACATGCCGGATTCCCTTCGAGCCACGGATCCGTGACGATGCGTTTGCCGCCGGGCGTAGTGATGATGAAGGTCGAGTGGCCGAGCCACGTAATCGAGAGCGTCGCCATCCGGGTAGTATAATTGAGGGGTAGGATCCCTCCCGCCCTTGCTGGCATGCGTCTTCAGGCTGTCGCCGCTAACCAGCCGCGACCGAAAGCGCCTGCGGCCCGCGCGAGGATAGCGAGTCTTCGAGCGCCGCAGCGCGAGCGCGCGGGGGTGGGGCCCCGCGTGCATTGAGAAAAGAAGCGCCGCACAGCGCGGAGGCGAGGCCCCGCGGCTTTCATGATGACGACGACACCACTCCCCTTCATTCGAGGACGCAAGGCTCGTCCTGAAGCGCTTCCGAAGCAGCCCAAGCCTTCCTGGCTGAAAGTCCGCGCGCCTGGTTCAGAGAACTACCATCGGCTCAAGGGGCTGATGCGCACGCTGAACCTGCACACCGTGTGCGAAGAGGCGAACTGCCCCAACATCGGCGAGTGCTGGCACCACGGGACCGCGACGTTCATGATTCTCGGCGACGCGTGCACGCGCTCGTGCGGGTATTGCAACGTCGTGCACGGCACACCCGCGCCGGCCGATACTCGAGAACCCGTGAACGTCGCCAGCGCGATCCAGACCCTGGCACTCGAGTACGTCGTGATCACGTCGGTCGATCGCGACGACCTTCCGGACGGCGGCGCCTCGCATTTCGCTGAGACCATCACCGAGACGCGCGCCCGCATCCCGCAGTGCCGCGTCGAGGTGCTGATTCCAGACTTCAAAGGCGACGAGCAGGCGCTACGCACCGTGCTCGATGCGGGACCCGACATCCTCAATCACAACATCGAGACTGTCCCACGCCTGTACCGAACAGCACGCCCTGGAGGCCGTTACGACCGCGCGCTGCAGTTGCTCGATCGCTCGCGCACCTATGCGCCGAGCGTGCCGACCAAGTCGGGGCTCATGGTGGGACTCGGCGAAGAGCTCGACGAGGTCGTGTCGACGCTGCGCGATCTGCGGCAGGTCGGCTGCCAGATCGTCACGATAGGCCAATACCTTCGGCCGTCGCTGGCCAATCTGCCGATGTCTCGGTACTACACGCCAGCCGAGTTTGCCGACCTCAAGCAGATCGGACTGGATCTGGGCTTCGGACACGTGGAGTCGGGCCCGCTCGTCCGCAGTTCGTACCACGCGCACGAACAGACGAAGAATCTAGAATCTAGAAGTCAGAATTCAGAATTCTGAGTTGTACCGGCGTCGCCTGGAGGCGACGCCGCCCTCGCGATCGTCCCCGCCTCCCTGAACACGTCACTCAACATCGCGGGCGTCAACCGGCCCGTGTTCGTGTTCTGCCGCGACGGATGATAAGACGCGATGACTGCATATCCGGCGGACAAGTGATGCACTGCGCCATGTCCGAACGGCGGACGCGGGCTGGTCCGCACGCCGCACGAATCGAGGAGCTGCCACGCCGCGTCGTAGGCAATCCTTCCTAAACAAACGATGACGCTGACCCTCGAGAGAGCCGTGAATTCCGAAACCAGGTAATCGTGACACGCGGCAATTTCGGCGGACGTCGGCTTGTTGTCAGGCGGCGCGCAGCGCGCTGCCATCGTGATGTAGGCGTCCGTCAGTTTCAGGCCGTCGTCTTTGCGCTCGGAAGTCGGTTGACTGGCGAAACCGTGCGCGTGCATCGCGCGCATGAGGAAGTCGCCGGAGCCCAGGGCGCCGTCGCCCGTGAAGACACGTCCGGTCCGGTTGGCACCATGGGCCGCGGGCGCAAGGCCGATCACGAGCACGCGCGCGTTGGGATCGCCGAAGCCGGGCACGGGCCGCGCCCAGTAGATGTCGTCGCGGTACGCGGCCTTCTTCACAGCGCCGACGCGCCCGCAGGTACTCGCGAAGCCGCTGGCAACGATTGCAGGAGATGACGCGCTCCCGAACAAGAGCGAGCGCAGAAGGGGGAGACGGCATCGGTGAAACGTAGTCAGAATTCAGAATAGGGAATTCAGAATGCAGAATGCATTTCTCACGGCGTCGCCTCCAGGCGACGCCAGTCAAGTTTAGAATTCTGAATTCTGACTCCTGAATTCTAAATTCTGCTTTGTTACTTCCGCTTCGGCTTGTAGACGTGCGTACTCTGCCCGAAGAATACTTCCGCAGATTCCATCAGCGTCTCTGACAGCGTCGGGTGCGGATGGATCGTCATCTTCAGATCCGCGGCCGTGGCGCCCATCTCGATCGCAAGGACGCCTTCCGAGATCAGCTCCCCTGCACCGGGACCGACGATGCCGACGCCGAGGATGCGCTCGGTCTTGGGATCGATGACGAGCTTCGTCATGCCGTCGGTGCGGTCCAGCGTGATCGCGCGGCCCGAGGCCGCCCAGGGGAAGCGCGTGACCGTGACTTCACGACTCTGTTTCGCCGCCTCTGCCTCGGTGAGCCCGCACCACGCCAGCTCGGGGTCGGTGAAGACGACAGCGGGAATCGCCATCGGCTCGAAGGCGACTTTCTCGCCGTGAATGGAATCGATCGCGACGCGGGCCTCGTGTGACGCCTTGTGCGCGAGCATCGGCTCGCCGACGACGTCCCCGATAGCGTAGATGGTCGGCTCGGCGGTGCGGCGGGCTTCGTCTACTTCGATGAACCCGCGCTGGCCCACTTTCACTTTGGTCTTCTCCAGGCCGGGCACGGCGGAGTTCGGCTTTCGGCCGACGGATACCAGCACACGATCGAACGTCTGTTCTTTCGCGACCCCCTCGGGCAGCTCCCCCTCGAACGTCACGGCGATCCCGTCCTTCGCTTCCTTCGTCGAGACGACCTTCGTTTTGAGGAGAACCGCTTCGCACATGGCGTTGACGCGCTTGGCGAGGACGTTCACCAGATCGCGATCGGCTCCGGGCAGGAGTCCGTCGGTCATTTCGACGACGGTGACCTTCGACCCCAGCGCCGCATAGACCGTCCCCAGCTCGAGCCCGATATAGCCGCCGCCAACGACCAGCAGCGACTTCGGCACGTCCGGAAGGTCCAGCGCCGCGGTGGAGTCCATCACGCGCGGGCTATCGATCGAGAGGCCCGGCACCGCCGCCGGCCGGGAGCCGGTGGCTATGACGGCGTGCTCGAACTGCAGGGTCTCGGTTCCGCCTTTCGTCAGCGTGATCTCGAGCGACCCCGGATCGCGAAACGCCGCGGTCCCCCGGATGTAATTGATCTTCCGCAAACGCGCGACCTGCCCGACGCCGCCCGTCAGCTGGGAAACGACCTGTTCTTTGAAAGCGCGGACCTTGCCGACTTCGATTTTCGGGGAGCCGAACGAGACGCCCCAGGCGGCGGCGTGCTCCGCCTCGTTGATGACGGCGGCGACGTGGAGGAGTGCCTTCGAAGGAATGCACCCTCGATACAGGCAGACTCCGCCCGGGTTGGCTTCCGGATCGACGAGCGCCACCTGCATGCCGAGATCCGCCGCATAGAACGCGGCCGCATATCCGCCCGGCCCGGCACCGATGACGACGACTTGAGTAGTGGACATAAGAAAGGTTCAAGGGGTTCTAAGGTTCTAGGGTTCTAAGGGTTCCGGGATCCGGGTTCCAGGTTCAGGGTTCACGGTTCAGTCGCTCGAACGTGGAACCCCTCGAACCTCTGGAACCCATGGAACCCCTGGAACCTTTGGAACCCTGTCAGAGCACCATCACGAACGGCTGTGCGAAGGCTTCCGCGACCCACCGCAGGAAGCGCGCGCCGTCGGCGCCGTCGATGACGCGGTGGTCGTACGACAACGACAGCGGAAGCATCAGCCGCGGCTCGAACGTCTGCCCGTTGAAGACGGGCTCGTGCGATCCGCGTGACATGCCGAGGATCGCGACTTCAGGCCAGTTCACGATCGGCGTGAAGGACGTTCCCCCAATCCCTCCGAGGTTCGTGATCGTGAAGCCGCCGCCCTGCATGTCGTCGAGCGACAGCTTGCCTGCGCGCGCCTTTTCGGACGCCTTCGCCAGCTCTGCGGACAGCTCTATGATGCCCTTCTGGTCGACGTCCCGGATTACCGGGACGAGCAGTCCGCGCGGTGTGTCCACGGCCACGCCGACGTGCACGGCCTTCTTGTAGACGATCTCGCCGCGGGCGGCGTCGACCGACGAGTTGAACTGCGGAAACTTCCGCATGGCCGCGGCGATCACCTTGAGCGCAATCGCGGTCACGGTGAGCTTGCCGCCCGCGCGTTCCGCCTGCGCCCCGAACTGTTTGCGGAGCGCCTCGATGCCCGTGATGTCCGCCTTGTCGTGCTGTGTGACGTGCGGGATGACGCGCCACGCGTTGCCGAGATGATCCGCCGTCTTCCGGCGGATGTTGCTCATCGGCTTCCGTTCGACCTCGCCCCACTTCGTGAAGTCCGGGAGATCCGGCGAAGCGGGCGCGGTTGCGCCTCCGCCGCCGGCAAGCGCTGTCTTCACGAACTGCTGCACGTCTTCCACGCCGATGCGACCTTCGGGCCCGGTCCCTTGCACCAACCGAATCTCCACGCCGAGCTCGCGCGCCAGTCGCCGCACCGATGGAGCTGCTGGCGCCGCCGGGCCCTGAGGCGCCGTTTCCGCCGGCGGCGGCTGCGGCGTGCGCGCACCCCTGCTGATCTCGACGACCTCTCCTCGCTTCTTTGTACCGACGGGCCCGACGGATCCGACGGCTGCAGGAGCTTCGGCCGGATCCGCAACCTGCACGGACGGACCCTCGACTTCCCCCTTCCCTCGCTCCGCTGCGCCGCGTTGCGCGCTGCCCTCCTCTTCGGCCTCATCGCTCGACGCGGTCTCCGCATCCGCGGACGTCTTCTGACGCAATCCGCCAGCCGCTGCGGAGGACTGGGCCGCCTCCGACGGCTCCGCCTTCTTGTCGCCCGCCTTCGGCGTGTCTGCCTTCTTGGCGGCCGCGCCATCGGCAACGGTGAGCACGACCTGCCCGACCTTCACCTTCTCGCCCGGTTTGACGCGCACTTCACCGACGGTACCGGCGACGCTCGACGGCACTTCGATAGTGGCCTTGTCGGTCTCGAGCTCGAGGACCGGTTGATCTTTCTCGATGGTGTCTCCCGGCTTGACCAGCACGCGGACGACGTCGCCCGCGGCGATGTTCTCGCCGAGTTCGGGGAGCTTGAATTCTGTAGGCATCAGCGGTTGTGACCTGGCCGTTCGTATGTACCGGAATGTAGGGCCGGGCCTTCAGGCCCGGTCGCACGGGGTCTGATGACTCCGCGCTACACCAACCGAAGCGAATTCGACTCGATAGCTCTATGATTTGGCGGGGTTCGCCTTCTCGGCATCGATGCCGAGATCCTTCACGGCCTGCGAGACGACTTTGTTGTCCACCTTCCCGTCCTGCGCCAGCTCGGCGAGCGTCGCGAGGGCGACAAAGCGCGCGTCCACTTCGAAGAACTCGCGCAGGCCGGCACGATCGTCGCTCCGGCCGAAGCCGTCGGTGCCCAGCGATCGCACGCGACGCGGCAGCCAGCGCGCGATCGAGTCCGGCAGGATCTTCAGGTAGTCGGAGGCGGCGACGATCACGCCGGGCGCATCCTTCAAACACTGCGCGACGTGGGGGATCTTCGGCTGCTCTCCTGGGTGCAGCATGTTCCAGCGATCGCAGTTGTGGCCGTCGCGATAGAGCTCCTGGTAGCTCGTCACGCTCCACACGTCGGCGGCGACGTTGTACTTCTCCAGCAGCTTCTGCGCGCCGAGCACTTCGTTCATGATGGCGCCACTGCCGAGGAGCTGGGCCTTGAACTTCGCGCTGCCGTTCTCCGCCGGCTTGAATCGATAGAGCCCCTTCAGCACGCCGTCACGCACACCCTCGGGCATCGCCGGCATCGCGTACTGCTCGTTCATTACAGTCAGGTAGTAGAAGACGCTCTCCTGCTCCCTGTACATCCGGCGGATGCCGTCCTCGATGATGATCGCCAGCTCGTACGCGAACGCCGGATCGTACGAGATGCAGTTGGGAACAGACGACGAGATGACGTGCGTGTGGCCGTCCTGGTGCTGGAGTCCTTCGCCTGCGAGCGTCGTGCGTCCCGCGGTGCCACCCAGCAGGAATCCGCGGACGCGCGAGTCTCCTGCGGCCCAGATCAGGTCGCCGACACGCTGGAATCCGAACATCGAGTAGTAGATGAAGAACGGAATCGTATTCACGCCATGCGACGCATAGGCGCTGCCGGCGGCGATGAACGATGACATCGAGCCTGCCTCGGTGATTCCCTCTTCCAGAATCTGCCCGTCCTGCGCCTCCTTGTAGTACAGCAGCGTATCCATGTCGACCGGCTCGTACTTCTGGCCGACGTGCGAGTAGATGCCGACCGCGCGGAAGAGCGACTCCATCCCGAACGTGCGCGCCTCGTCTGGAACGATCGGCACGATCAAGTCGCCGATATCCTTGTCGCGCAGCAGCTTCGACAGAATCCTCACGAACACCATCGTCGTCGAGGCTTTCCGGGACTCCGTGCCTTTGAGGAACTCGTCGAACACGCCCTCGAGTGGGGCCTTCAGCGGCTCGACGCGAACCTTGCGCGTCGGCACGTAGCCGCCCAGCGCCTTGCGGCGTTCGCGCAGGTATTCGAGCTCTGGACTGCTGTCCGGCGGACGATAGAACGGTGCGTCGGCGATCTCTTCGTCGGAAATCGGGATGGCAAAGCGCGTGCGGAAAGTCCGCAGGTCGCTTTCGTTCATCTTCTTCTGCTGGTGGGTGATGTTCTTGCCCTCACCCGCTTCGCCGAGCCCGTAGCCCTTGATCGTCCGCGCGAGCACGACCGTCGGCTGGCCCTTGTGCGAGACAGCCGCCTTGAAGGCGTTGTACACCTTGAGAGGATCGTGCCCGCCGAGCCGCAGCCTCGTGAGCTGCTCGTCCGAAAGGTGCTTGACCAGCTCGAGCAGCCGCGGATCCACACCGAAGAAGTGCTCGCGGAAGTACGCGCCGCCCTCGACGGCGTACTTCTGGTACTGGCCGTCGACGATCTCTCCCATCCGCTTGGCCAGCAGGTCTCCGTGATCGTTGGCGAGCAGCGTGTCCCAGTCGCTGCCCCATAGGACCTTGATGACGTTCCATCCAGCGCCGCGGAAGATCGCTTCCAGTTCCTGGATGATCTGCCCGTTCCCGCGAACGGGGCCGTCGAGGCGCTGCAGATTGCAGTTGATGACGAAGATCAGGTTGTCGAGCTTTTCGCGCGCCGCCAGCCCGATCGCGCCAAGCGTTTCCGGCTCGTCGGTCTCACCGTCGCCGAGGAACGCCCACACTTTCGTGTTGGACGGCTTCTTCAGCCCGCGGTCCTCGAGGTAGCGATTGAAGCGCGCCTGGTAGATCGACATGATGGGCCCGAGTCCCATCGAGACAGTCGGGAACTCCCAGAAGTCGGGCATCAACCAGGGGTGCGGGTACGACGAGAGGCCGCCGCCTTTTTCCAGCTCCTGCCGGAAGTTGGTCAGCTTCTCGACCGACAGGCGGCCCTCCAGAAACGCGCGCGCGTAGATACCGGGCGACGCATGTCCCTGAAAATAGATCTGGTCACCACTTCCGTCGTCTTTGCCGCGGAAGAAGTGGTTGAAGCCCACTTCGTACAGCGTCGCGGCCGAGGCGTACGTCGAAATGTGGCCGCCGATCCCGTCCGATGCGCGGTTCGCGCGGACGACCATGGCCATGGCATTCCAGCGGACCAGACTCTTGATGCGACGCTCGATTTCCTGGCTGCCCGGGAAGGGGGACTGATCTTCAGCACGGATGCTGTTGACGTAGGGCGTCACGGCGGTGAACGGCAGGCCGGCGCCTGCCACCCGCGCATGGTCGCGGAGCCTCTCGAGCAGCCGCTGGACGCGGCCGCGGTCACCCGTCTGAATGACGTAGTCGAGCGACTCGAGCCACTCGCGTTGCTCCAGAGCCTCGAGCTCGGAGGCGTCGCGGGATGCGATGTTCCTCATCTGATATGAATCCTCGGTCCTGTCTGCGGTCCCAGGGACGGAATCTTTCCGGACTACAATCCTTTTATTCTAGACCTGTGACGGAATCCGGGCAACGGAGGAGAGCTGTTGTCCGGCCGCCAGACAGCGAGCTATCACCATGACGCATCGATACCTTGCTCCGATCGCATGCATGGTCCTGACCGCCGCCGGCGCGGCTTTCTCCGGAGAGGCTCCCGTGCAAGAGAAGACGTCCGCTCCATCGACGACCGAGCTGCGCACGATGACCGCGCGCTTCGTGCCGGCGGACATAGGCGCCGACCTGACGAAGCTCGCCGACAGCGAGCGGAAGGCGCTCGGACATCTCGTCGAGGCGGCGCGGATCATGGACAGCCTCTTCCTGCGGCAGGTCTGGGCTGGTAACGACGCCCTGCTGCAGCAGTTGAGTCGTGACGTCGTGACTCGGCCTGCCGGACCGGAACGGACTGCCGCCGAAGCCCGCCTCCATTACTTCCTGGTCAACAAAGGTCCGTGGTCGCGACTCGATCACAACAAGCCGTTCGTTCCGGGCGTGCCCGTCAAACCCGAAGCCGCCAACTTCTATCCTGCCGGAGCGACCAAGGATCAGGTCCAGAAGTGGCTGGACGGCCTCAGCGGCGACGCGAAGGCGTCCGCCACCGGGTTCTTCACCACGATCCGAAAGGGGCCCCAGGGTTTCACGGCGGTTCCGTATTCGATCGAATACCAGGGGGAGCTCGCGGACGCCGCGTCGCACCTTCGGGAGGCCGCGAACGCCACGACCGAGCCGACCCTCAAGAAGTTCCTGACCGCGCGCGCCGACGCGTTCGTGTCGAACGACTACTACTCGAGCGACGTCGCCTGGATGGAGCTCGATGCCGCGGTCGAGCCGACCATCGGTCCTTACGAAGTGTACGAAGACGAATGGTTCAACGCCAAGGCGGCGTTCGAGGCATTCATCACCGTTCGAGACGATGTGGAGTCGAAGAAGCTGCAGTCCTTCTCGTCTCATCTGCAGGAGCTCGAAAACGCGCTTCCGATCGACCCTAAGTACAGGAACGGCAAACTCGGAGCCATGGCGCCAATCCGCGTCGTCAACGTCGTGCTCGCGGCGGGCGATGGCAACCGCGGAGTGCAGACGGCCGCCTACAACCTGCCCAACGACGAGCGCGTCGTGCGCGAGAAGGGCACCAAGCGCGTGATGCTGAAGAACATGCAGGATGCGAAGTTCAACAAGGTCCTGCTCCCGATTGCCAAGGTCGCGCTGCCGGTCGCACAGCAGAAGGACGTGTCGTTCGACGCGTTCTTCACGCACATCCTGATGCACGAGTTGATGCACGGGCTCGGACCTCACAACATCTCGGTCGGCGGCCGTGCCACCACCGTCCGCCAGGAGCTCAAGGAGACCTACAGCGCCATCGAGGAGGCCAAAGCGGACGTCTCGGGTCTATGGGCGCTGAAGCAGCTCGCGGACAATAAACAGATCGATGCCGCGATCGCGCGGACCATGTACACCACGTTCCTTGCGTCATCTTTCCGATCGATTCGATTCGGCGTCAACGAGGCGCACGGGCGGGGTATCGCCGTGCAGCTGAACTCATTCCTCGACGCGGGCGCCTTCAAGGTGCAGCCCGACGGTACCTTCAGCGTGGACAACGCGAAGATCGCCGATGCCGTCACGGCGCTGACGCGCGAGATCATGACGCTCCAGGCAGAGGGCAGCTACGCGAAGGCCAAAGCCATGCTCGAGAAGCTCGGCGTCGTCAGGCCGGAAGTGCAGAAGGTGCTCGACCGCCTCACGGGCGTGCCCGTGGACATCGAGCCCAAGTTCACGACCGCCGCAACGCTTGCGCGTTGACAACGGCGACAGCGACATCGGGCCTGTCGCTGATGATCCCGTCGACGCCCCAGCCGAGGAGCCGCGTCATGTCCGATTCCTCGTCCACGGTCCAGACCTTCACGGCGAGTCCGTATTTGTGGGCGTGCTCGACGAACCGCCGGGTGACGACCGTCGTCGCGCCCGCTCGTTCGGGGACCTGGAACTCCTGGTAGCGGGGCCGGCCAAGCGGCCAGCCCACCCACGATCGATACAGAGCCCACCGCGTCTCTTCGCGCGCGGCCCCCGTGCGCAATGCGGGCTCGAGCAGCCGCACTGTCCGCAGCGCCCGTCCGCTGAACGAGCCGAGCGCCACCCGGCCCACGGCGTCAGCCTGCCGCACTACGTCGACAGTGCGCCGCGCGACTTCTGTGCCGTCGCCCGGAAGCTCGCTTTTGAGCTCGATGATGATTGGCACGTCCGGATAGCGCCGGAGGACGGCGGCTAGCGTCGGTATCGTGACCCCCTGACCGCGGAACGGGAGCGTGGCGTCGGATGACTGAAAGCGGTAGCCCGCATCCAGGCGCGCGAGGTCGTCCGACGAGTGATCGGCCACCAGCCCTCTTCCATCGGTCGTCCGCTCGAGGGTCGCATCATGGTGCACGACGACCACGCCGTCCTTCGACAGCCGGACGTCGAGCTCCAGTCCGTCCGCGCCCAGCGCCAGGCCGTGATCGAACGCCGCAAACGTGTTCTCTGGTCTAAGGGCTGCCCCGCCTCGATGCGCGTAGACGAGCGGGCGACCGGGCTTTACGAACGTCACGAGGGTGATTCTAGTCTGCGGCGCCAGGCACTATGCGAACGCTGGAACACTGGAACACAGGAGATCAGGAGGTCAGGAGGCCAAACGTAAGAACCAAACCGCTTGATCTCCTGGACTCCTGATCTCCTGTTGGAACGAACCTCCGAATCAGCTCAGGCGTACGTGTCGCAGCTGGAAGCTGGTAGCTGGCAGCTGGAAGCCGAGTGATAAGATGCCTTCATGCCCTCTCCAACGGTCGATCGTCCTTCAACCCTCGGGCAGCTCCGAAGCGACGTCGCCTCGGGCCGCGTCCAGCGTCGTCCGGTGAAGGACGAGATCCGGGAGAACTTGATCGCACGGCTCCGCGCGCAGACGCACGCTCTTTCCCGGCATCATCGGATACGAAGAGACCGTCGTCCCGCAAATCGTCAACGCGATTCTGTCCCGGCACAACTTCATCCTCCTCGGCCTGCGCGGCCAGGCGAAGAGCCGCATCCTTCGCGCGCTGACCGAACTTCTCGATGACGCGATTCCCGTCGTTCCGGGATGCGAGATTCACGACGATCCCCTCGCACCGCTCTGCGCCATGTGTCGGGCGCGGGTGCGGCAGGAGGGCGACAGCCTCGCCATCGGCTGGCTCGGACGGGATGCCCGCTACGTCGAGAAGCTGGCAACCCCGGACGTGACGATTGCCGACATGATCGGCGATCTCGATCCAATCAAGGCGGCGCGGGCCGGCCTGCAGCTCTCCGACGAGCTGACGATGCACTACGGCCTGCTGCCTCGGGCGAACAGGGGCATCTTCGCGATCAACGAGCTGCCGGACCTGGCGGGAAAGATTCAGGTCGGCCTCTTCAACATCCTCCAGGAAGGCGACGTCCAGATCAAAGGCTACCCGGTGCGGCTGCCGCTCGATGTCATGATGGCGTTCAGCGCCAACCCGGAGGACTACACCGCGCGCGGCAAGATCATCACGCCGCTGAAGGACCGCATCGGCTCGGAGATTCGCACGCACTACCCCGCGGCGCGTCACCATGGGATGGCTATCACGGCACAGGAGGCCTGGGTCAGCGACCGGAGCAGCAACCTGCAGGTGCCGGAGTTCGTGCGGGAAATCGTGGAAGAGATCGCATTTCAGGCGCGCGAGGACAAGAAGGTCGACAAGCGGTCGGGCGTCAGCCAGCGACTTCCAATCTCGCTGCTCGAGAACGTTGTCTCGAATGCTGAACGCCGCGCGCTGATTGCGGGCGAAGACCTCACCGTGCCGCGAGTGACGGACATCTACGCCGCTCTTCCGGCGATCACTGGAAAATTCGAGCTGGAGTACGAAGGCGAGCTGCGCGGGGCCGACAACGTGGCGCGCGACATCATCCGCGCCGCCGTCAGCAACATCTTCGCGGGCTACTTCGCCTCTGCGGACCTCCGTCAGGTAACCGAGTGGTTCGACCTCGGGGGCAGCCTGCAGATCGACGATACGCTCCCGGCTGCGGAGCTCCTGCGGCGCACCTGCGATGTCCAGGGCCTGCACGAGCTGACCCACCACGCCGGCGTCAGGAATCCCGCGAAGCCACCGCTCGTCGCGGCCGCCGTGGACTTCATCCTCGAGGGTCTCTACGCGCAGAAGAAGATCACGCGCTCGGACGAGTGGCACTACCAGGGTGCCGAGCCGGCGCGGCGCGCCCCGCGGAATGTGGCGCAGGAGACGATGATCGATCGCGAGGTCCCGCTGCCGGGCAACAAGAAGAAGTACTGACAATTGAAGTACCGCTACTCCAGGTTCACCGGCGAGGATCTCGACGACCTCGATCTCGAGGAGCTGCTCTCGAAGCTCTCCGACCTCCTGCTGTCGAGCGGCTTCGACAACCCCTACGGCCTCCCGTACGACGACGGCATGCCCGGGCACTCGGGCGAGGCTCTGCACGATGCCATCCTCGAAGCGCTGCTCAACGGAGGAATGCTCTCCGACGAGATGATCGAAAAGCTGCTCGGCAAGGACTGGCAGCAGGCTGACGACGCCGAGGAGCGCATCGAACGGCTGGTTCAGCAGATTCTCGACAAGCTCCAGCGGCAAGGCTACCTGACATCGGCGCCGGCGCCGCAGTCGGAGATGCAGGATCCGAGTCGGTCCGGCCAGGGTGGGCGCGGCCCCGAAGCGCCCGTCCGATTCGAGATCACCGACAAGAGCCTCGATTTTCTCGGATATCGCGCGCTCCGCGACCTGCTGGGATCGATCGGCAAGAGCAGCCTCGGACGCCACGACACCCGCGAGATGGCAACCGGCATCGAGGCGAGCGGCGCCGCGAAGGTCTACGAGTTCGGCGACACGATGAACCTGGACGCAAGCGGCACGATCCTCAACGCGGTGATGCGGGAGAAGGCTGTCGGCAAAGGCGGAATCGAGGTCGACTACGAGGACCTCATGGTCGTGCAGGGCGAGTATCAGAGCTCCTGCGCGACGGTCGTGATGCTGGACTGCAGCCACAGCATGATCCTCTACGGCGAGGATCGCTTCACGCCCGCGAAGCGCGTGGCCCTGGCGCTCTCGAATCTGATCAGGCTGCAGTACCCGGGCGACGCTCTCAAGGTCGTCCTCTTCCACGACTCCGCAGAGGAGATTCCGCTGCAGCAGCTCGCCCGCGTGCGGGTCGGCCCGTACTACACGAACACACGCGAAGGCCTCAGGCTCGCGCGGCGCATTCTCGAGCGTCAGCAGAAGGACATGCGCCAGATCGTCATGATCACCGACGGCAAGCCGTCGGCGCTGACCCGCCCCGACGGACGGATTTATCGCAACGCCTTCGGGCTCGATCCCTTCATCGTCTCGGAGACGTTCGCCGAGGTGGCCGCCTGCCGAAAGGCGGGCATCCTGATCAATACGTTCATGCTCGCAAGGGATCCGGACCTCGTGAGCTTCGTCCGCAGAGTCGCGCAGATCTGCCACGGCAAGGCGTACTTCACCACGCCGCGCACGCTCGGGCAGTACGTGCTCATGGACTATATGGACAAGAAGACGCGCACCATTCACTGAGCGGGAAACGCTTCATCCATGCTGCCTCCCGCGATTCCGATCTTTCCGCTCCCGAACGTCGTCCTGTTTCCCAATGTCTTCCTGCCTCTTCACATCTTCGAGCCGCGCTATCGGGAGATGGTGGCGGACGCGCTGGCCGGTGACCGGATCATCGGCATGGTCCTCCTGCAGCCGGGATGGGAAGCCAACTACGACGGCAGGCCGCCGGTCTACCCGATCGGCTGTGCCGGCGTCGTCACGAACGCAGAGCGCCTGGCGGACGGCCGATACAACATCGTGCTGCAGGGACTGGAGAAGTTCCGCATCCTCAGCGAAGACGAGGGGCACACCTATCGCGTGGCGCGAGTGGATGGCCTTCCGGAGAGCGCCGGAGCCGACGATCGGGAATCCATGCGCACCGCGCGCCGCCGACTGGAGACGCTGCTCGTTCCGCAGCCATCCGGCCGCGGCGCCGACCCGAAGCTGCCGCCGTCAATGCCAGATCAGGATCTTGTCAACGCCCTCGCCCAGTACCTGGAGCTCGAACCCGTAGAGAAGCAGGCGCTGCTGGAGCGTCAGGGCCTGCTCGACCGCTGCCACTCGCTGATCGAGCTGCTCGAGATGAAAGTGATCGTGTCCCGCCACAAGTGGAGTGGAGCGGGACAGCACTGAGGTCGGAGGGTCAGTCCACCTGGCGCCTAGCGTCTAGCGTTTCCGCGCCGGTGGCGCCGGACGATACTCCAGTTGCACGTTGCTGACGATGGCCACCGGCCGTCCCGGCGCGGCCACTTCCCGCCCCGCAGCCGTCGTCGACTCGAGAACCTCCCCCAGCAGGCTCACCTGCTGAGCGTCCGCAGGGATCGTCACTATCACCGACTCGTTGCCGATCGGCGCGACGGCCTTCACGCCACCGGGGCCGGCGCCGCCCGACACTCTGTCGTACAAGTCCTTCGCCGACCGAAACTCGCTTTGCACGGCGCCGCGGCCAAGGACGTCGCCAGCCATCGTGAGGACAGCGACGACCGCGGTGTACTTCGCGAACCCGCGGCCGGCCCGCATCTCCTCTTCCGAATACGTGTGCCGGTTGTGGAGGGAGAAGGTGAGCGTCGCGGTGCCGACGTGTGGCGGGATCGTGACGACCACGCCCTGAGCAGGATCGCGACCGGCGAGGACGAAGCAGAAGCTGGCGCTCGTCTTGACGCCGGTGCCCAGCAGCTCCGAGCACTTGATCTCGGCCGGCTCGGTTTTCGGCGCGGGCGGCGGCGCCGGCTTCGACTTGGGGGCCGCCGGCGTCCGGCGGCTCTGGTACAGCCGCACCGTCGGCCGCCACACCGGACACCACCGCGCACAGAACCAGCAGGATCGCGACGCGCATGCCGGAAGTATAGCAACCGGCGAGCGCGCGCCGGGCCTACTTCGAGAACACCGACGAGAGCGCGCCCGAGGAGACTCCTCCCGAGCCCACAGCCGTCACGACGACGTAGTACGAGCCCGACGGGAGAACTGACACCGTCGAAGCGATGCCGACCTGGATCTCGCCGTTGACGACCTGAGGCTTCCCGACGTCGACCACGGCAGCCGGCAGATCCGTGACCAACTGCCCTTGGTGGAAGACCGTCACCACGTAGGACAGGACGGTCGAATTGTGATCGGGTGACGGCGTGAACGCAATGGCCGTCGGCGACCCCGACGACGACGCGCTGTCGCCTTGTGCCACGCCCCCGGCGGTGACCGTTCCCTGATACAGCTGCTGGACCTGTTGCGCAGTCAGCGCGTACGAGTAGACGTTGGCCTCGTCCAGCTTCCCGTTGAACGCTTCGCTGGGCGCGCGGCTCGCGTCGTTGTGGTTGACGCCGAACGTGATACCTGTCGTGTCGCTGGCGAACGTCCCCGAGTGAGGTGTGGAGAACTGCTGCACGCCATTCGCATAGAGCTTGACGGTGGAGCCGTCGTAGGTGCCAACCAGATGGACCCACTGACCGAGGGGGGCCGCTCCGCCCAGCGCGACGTTTGAATATCCGCTCGAAGTGTTCACGAGCCAGCGATAGTTGCCGTTCTCGAAGCCGAGATAGAAGTGTTCGTAGTACGACGTGCCGACCTGCCTGGATGCGACCGTCACGAAACCAGACTGATTCGCGTTTCGATAGACCCACGCGGCGACAGTCACGGCGTTGGTGATCGAGGTCAGACCACCCCAATTGCCCACGTAAAGCGTGTCGTTGACGCCGTCGAAATTGAGCGCGCTCCCCGACACGCCGGTCGTCCACGTCGGCCCGTTCTGCAACGCACCGTTGCTCCCGTTCCCCGAGCTGTCCGTGGCGTTCGTTCCGGTCCCCTCGTCGAGCGCCAGGTGGACCAGAAGCCCCGACTGCGGCGCGGCTGCGTTCGACACGGTGACCGCGACGGACGCCGACTTCGTGTTGTTTGACGTATCCCGGGCAATCGCGGTCAGCGTGTGCGAACCGTTGCCTGCAGACGTCGTATTCCACGTCGTCGAATACGGCGACGACGTGTCTTCCGCGCCAATGTTCACTCCGTCGAGCTGGAACTGCACGCCGGCCACGCCGACGTTGTCCGACGCGGTGGCGGAGACCGTCACGGCGCTTCCTGAAACGGTCGTCCCGTTGGACGGAGCGGTCATGCTGACCGACGGCTGCGCCGTGTCGCCCGAGCTCGTCGCACCCTGATACAGCTGTTGCACCTGCTGCGCGGTCAACGCGTACGAGTAGATCGCGACGTCGTCAACCTTCCCGTTGAAGGCCTCTTCGGCGGCGTGGCCCGAATCATTGTGGCTCGCGCCTATCGTGACGCCGGTCGTATCGGTGGCGAACGTGCCCGAGTGCGGGGTCGAGAACTGTTGTACGCCGTTCACATAGAGCCTGACCGTCGCGCCGTCGTAAGTACCGGCCACGTGCACCCACTGTCCCGTCGGCGAAGAGCCGCCCAGCGAGACACTCGAGTACCCACCCGTCGTGTTCACGAACCAGCGATAGCTGCCATTCTCGAAGCCGAAATAGAAGTGTTCGTAGTACGACGTTCCGACTTCGCGCGCGGCGACCGAGACGAACCCGGACTGGGTGCTGTTGCGGTAGACCCACGCCGCGAACGTCACTCCCGTGCTGATCGTATTCAGACTCGCGGAGTTCGCGATGAACAGCGTGTCGTTGCTGCCATCGAAGTTCAACGCCCCGCCGGATTTGCCGGTGGTCCACGTCGGACCGTTCTGCAGCGTCCCGTTGTTGCCATTCCCCGAACCGTCGTTCGCCGTTGTGCCCGTCCCCTCGTCGAGAGCCAGCTTCACGATGGGACCGGAAGTGCCCGACGATGACGACGTGACAGTCAGGCCGAAAGTGGCGGTTCGTACGACCGAGCCGGCCGTTCCGGTGACGGTGATCGTGGACGTGGCAAGTGGTGTCGACGCGGCAGTCTGAATGGTGACGGTCGCGCTGCACGTCGGCGAGCATGATCCTGGAGTCACCGACGAAGTGGCGCCACTCGGAAGGCCGGACACCGAGTAGGTCACAGACTGCGCCGTCCCCGACGCGAGCGTCGCGGTAATCGTGTTCGTGACCGACGATCCGCGCACGACGCTCTTGGCGCCGCCAGTCGAGAGGCTGAAATCGAAGGCCGATGGGTTGGAGACCGTGACTGCGATCGGAGATGAGGTCGTCGTGTTGTTCGACGTGTCCCTTGCGACCGCCGTGAGGCTGTGAGATCCGCCGCTGACCTGTGTCGTGTTCCAGCTCATGGAGTACGGCGCCGACGTATCCTCTGCCCCGAGGTTCGCGCCATCCAGTTTGAACTGCACGCCGGCGAGACCCACGTTGTCGGACGCTGTGGCCGACACGGTGACGGCGCCGCCTGAAACGGTCGACGCATTGGCCGGGGCACTCATGCTGACAGTCGGAGCCGTCGAATCTCCAGAGGAGCTCGGCGCCGACTGATACAGCTGCAGCACTTCTTGTGCGCTCAGCGCGTACGAATAGACGTTGACGTCGTCAACCTTGCCGCTGAACGGATCGTCAGGCTGATGGGCGGCGCTGTTGTGATTCACGCCGATCGCGATGCCGGTGGTGTCGCTGCCGAACGTTCCCGAGTGCGGCGTCGAGAACTGCAGCGCACCGTTGACGTAGAGGATGACGGTGGTTCCGTCGTACGTGCCGACCATGTGGATCCACTGTCCGGTGGGCGCCGTCCCTCCGAGCGAGCTGTTCGAATACCCGCCTGACGTGTTGACGAACCATCGATACTTGCCGTTTTCAAAGCCGAGATAGAAGTGCTCGTAGGGGCCTGTTCCCACTTCCCGCGAGAGCACGGAGGCGAAGCCTGTCTGATTCGCAGGTCTGTACACCCAGGCGGCGACCGTGAGCCCGTTGGTGATGGACGTCAGACCCGCCGAGTTGCTGATGAACACCGTGTCGTCGACGCCATCGAGACTGACCGCACCGCCGGATCTGCCGCTCGTCCAGGAGGCCCCGTTCTGCAAGATACCGCTGTTGCCATTCCCTGAACTGTCAGCTGCCGTCGTTCCGCCGCTCTCGTCCAGCGCGAGGCGCACGATCGGTCCGGACTTCGATTGATAGAGCGTTGCGACGTCCTGCGACGTCAGTGCCTGCCCGTAGACATTGACCTCGTCGATCTTGCCGTTGAACACCTCTTGTGCCGTGTGAGCGGCGTCGTTGTAGTTCGCGCCGATGGTGAGGCCGGTCGTGTCGGTCGAAAGCGTCCCGGAATGGGGGGACGAGAACTGCAAGGCGCCGTTCACATACAACTTGACGTCGGTCCCGTCGAACGTGCCAACGAGATGGAGCCATTGCCCGAGCGGCGCGGCGCCTCCGACGGTCAGGTCGGAATAGCCGCTGGTCGTGTTCACGAGCCAGCGGTAGTTGCCGTTCTCGAATCCAAGGTAAAAGCGCTCGTAGTACGAGGTGCCCTGCTGACGCGAGAGCACCGATACGAAGCCTTGCTGATTCGCGTTGCGGTACACCCACGCCGACACCGTCAGGCCCGTCGTCGCGGTATTCAGAGACGACGAGTTCGCGACGTAGACAGAGTCGTTGCTACCGTCGAAGCTCAGGGCGCTGCCGGTCTTCCCCGTCGTCCATGCCGGACCGTTGGTGAGGGTGCCGTTGTTGCCATTGCCCGTGGCGTCACTGACCGTCGTGCCGGAGCCTTCGTTGAAAGGAAGGCTGATCACGGGTCCGGCGGCGCGGGCCTCGAGCCTCTCGACTATGGGCAGCGGAGCGGACGGCCGAATGTACGGCAGCGAGAGCGGCAGAAGACCGAGACCGGCGCTCAACGCTGCGAGTCCGGCGAGGGCGCGCCGGGCGCGCCGGGCACGAACGACGCTCAACGGCATGTCTTGAAGCTCCGGCCACGAATGACGGCCATCGCGACGCGCCTCGACGGGTCCGATGGAAAATCTGCGAACATTTCTAGGGAAAACGCCGAATCGAGAGATTCGACGAGAAAACACACGACTGCTGTAAGTGACAGAGCTCCGCTCTGTCGGACGGGTTCGAGCACGCGGACGACTCCCAGGATTTGAGTTAGGGACTGGGCCACCGGCAGCCAACGAGACCGGGGCCGGCGCCCGGCATCGCAAGAGCGCTGCCACGGATCACAGATTCGAAAGATCGCTGTCTTTATTGAGGTTATTGGTGGATGAGGTTGCCAATTTCAGGCGGGGACCTGGGAACCGCTGTGCAAAATAGTCGAGAACACCGTGACTGCTATGAAAGTTTTTCGCGGCGGTCTCGGGCGTGACCGTGTCGGTGATTGGTTGGAGAGACGAGGACCGAGAAACCGGTGGAGTCAGATCATTCGGTGACACACGCGAGGCCGGCCAGCGTGGCGGCGGGCGCGCGATCGACGAGACCCGGCATCCGGATCAACTCCAGGAACTCGGCTCGAGTGCGAGCATCCTCACGGAATACGCCGAGCATCGCGCTCGTCACCGCGACCGAGTTCTGCTTCTCGACCCCTCGCATCGACATGCACAGATGCGACGCTTCCATGACGACGGCGACGCCCATGGGCTGAACCTTGGCGAGCAGTGTATCGGCGATCTGACTCGTCAGGCGTTCCTGGATTTGAAGCCGGCGCGCAAAGATGTCGACGAGCCTGGGGATCTTGCTCAAGCCGATCACGTGCCCCTGAGGAATGTACGCGACATGACACTTACCGAAGAACGGCAACAGATGGTGCTCGCAGAGGCTGTAGAAGTCGATGTCCTTGACGATCACCATCTCGTTATAATCGACAGTGAAGAGTGCGTTGTTGAGCACTGAATCGACGTCTGCCGAATAGCCGCTCGTCAGGAACTGCAGTGACTTCTCGACCCGCTTGGGTGTGTCGCGCAGTCCTTCCCTCGACGGGTCTTCGCCAAGCTCGGCGAGAAGCCGCCGGATGATGTCCTGCATCTCGTTATTGTACATCGCGCTCCTGAGCACGGTCGGGCTGGTCGACGGGCAGGCGCAGGCAGCGGTTGCGCCGCTCGCCACCGCTGCCTCCGCTCCGTCGAACCCCGAGGCGCTCTACGCCGCGCGGGAAGATCTCGCCGAGCGCAAGGCGTGCCGCGGCCATCTGGGCCGAGCGACTGAAACAGAATCCCCGCGACTTCGACTCTGCGTGGAAACTGGCGAGAGCTCGCTACTGGCTTGGCGGTCACGCGCCCGAGGCCGAGCGCAAGCAACTCTTCGAGGACGGCATCGCGGCCGGCCGCGCGGCGGTGGCCGTCGAACCGAATCACGCCGAAGGCCACTTCTGGATCGCCGCCAACATGGGCGCGCTGGCCGAATCGTTCGGAATGAGCCAGGGTCTGAAGTATCGCGGCACGATCAAGGACGAACTGTTGACGGTGCTGAATCTGGACCCCGCGTTCCAGGAAGGCTCGGCGGATCGAGCGCTCGGGCGCTGGTACTACAAGGTCCCGGGGCTGTTTGGCGGTTCGAAGCAGAAATCAGAAGAACATCTCAAGCGCTCGCTGAAGTACGGCCCGGACAGCACCGCTTCCCATTTCTTCCTCGCAGAGACGCTTTTCGATCAGCATCGCCGAGACGAGGCGCGAGCGGAGCTGCAGCGTGTGATCGACGCCCCACTCGATCCTGACTGGGGACCGGAGGATCGGGAATTCAAGACGAGGGCGAAGGCGAAGCTCGCGGAGGTGCGCTGACGCTCGCGGGATCGGGAACCCGGAACTCGGGATCCGGTTGTGATCCACCGAGATGTGCGGGCCTGATTTGTGGCGGCTGACACGTTTCAACCCGAGCGCCACAAGCATTAACAGCCGAACCCCGAATCCCGAGTCCCGAGTCTCGTCACAGGCTCTCGACGATCGCCGCGATCCCCTGCCCGCCGCCAATGCACGCGGTGGCGAGCCCACGCTTGAGGCCTCGACGCTGGAGCTCCAGGAGGAGCGTGAGAAGGAGGCGGGTGCCTGTCATACCGAGCGGATGGCCGAGCGCAATGGCACCGCCATTCACGTTGACCTTGTCGCGATTGAGCCCGAGCTCCTTCTCCACTGAGAGATACTGCGCGGCGAATGCTTCGTTCACTTCGATCAGATCGATGTCGTCAAGTGTCAGACCGGCCTTGTCGAGCACCATGCGTGTGGCGGGCGCGGGTCCCATTCCCATCAGCGTGGGATCCACACCAACCGTCGCCCACTGCGTGAGGCGGCCGAGCGGTTCGAGCCCGTAATCCTTCACGCCCTTCTCGGAGGCAAGCAGCAGCGCGGCCGCGCCATCGACGATTCCCGACGCGTTGCCGGCCGTGACGCACCCGTTCTTCGTGAAGGCGGGCGGCAGCTTCGCGAGACCCTCGACCGTCGTGTCCGGACGCAGGTGATCGTCCTGCGAAAAGACGTCCACGCCCTTCCGGCCCTTGACTTCGACAGCGACGACTTCCTCCGCCAGCCGTCCCGACTTCCACGCCTTGTGCGCCAGTTGCTGACTGCGCAGCGCGTAGGCGTCCTGCTCCTCTCGGCTCACGCCGTACTTGGCGGCGCAGTTCTCAGCGGTCGCAGCCATCGTGCAGCCGCAGTGCGTGTCGAGCAGGCCCGACCAGAGCGTGTCCTCGAGCTGCCCTTGACCGAGGCGAAGCCCGCTGCGCAGCCCGCGTATGACGTGCGGCGCCTGACTCATGCTCTCCATGCCGCCGGCGAGGACGATGTCGGCCTCCTCGAGGAGGAGCATCTGGCCGGCGCTGATGGCCGACTGGAGCCCGGAGCCGCATAACCGATTCAGCGTGAGCGCGGGCACTTCGACGGGCACACCCGCCTTGAGCGCGACGTGTCGTGCTCCATAGACCGCGTCAGCGCTCGTATGCAGGACGTTGCCGAAGACGACGTGATCGATCATCTCCGGCTTCACGCCTGTCCGTTCCATCGCCGCGCGCGACGCAATCACGCCGAGATCGATCGCCGAGACGTCCTTCAGCCTGCCGCTGTACTCGGCCATCGGGGTGCGGGCGCCGCCCAGGATGTATATAGCCATGTGTGGTTCTAGGGTTCTCGGGTTCTCGGGTTCTCAAGGTTCCGGGTTCTAAGAGGTTCCGGGTTCTCAAGGTTCCGGGTTCCAAAGTTCCAGGTTCTGAAGTTCGTCGATTCTAGGTTCGAAGAATTCCGAACGCCGGAACCTCGAACGATTAGAACCCGAGAAACCTTAGAACCCGAGAACCTTAGCCCTAGAATCTGAGGCGTGACACGATCGCATCTCCAGCTTCGCGGGTTCCCAAATTCCCGCCCGCGTCAGCCGTGCATTCGCCCGCGTTAATGGCGGCACGCACGGCAGCGTCGACGGCACGCGATTCGTCCACGAGTCCAAGTGTATCGAGCATCAGGGCCGCTGACGAGATCGCGCCGATCGGGTTCGCCACGTTCCTGCCGGCGAAGCGTGGCGCCGATCCGTGGACCGGCTCGAACATCGACGTCCGGCCCGGGTGCAGATTCCCGGAGGCGGCGAGTCCGAGTCCGCCCTGCAGGCTGGCGCCGAGATCAGTGATGATGTCGCCGAAAAGGTTGTTGGTGACGATCACCTGGAACTGCCCGGGGTCGAGCACCATGTACATCGCGAGCGCGTCGATGTAGTAGTGCGTGGCCTCGATGTCGGGATAGAGCGGCGCCACTTCGTTGAACACACGCTGCCACAGCGCGTGGCCCTGCTGCATCGCGTTGCTCTTGTCCGCCATGCAGACCTTCGTGAGATCGCGCGCCTTCGCGAACTCGAAGGCATGCCGGATGATGCGGTGCACGCCCTTCCAGGTGTTGATCTCTTCCTGGACCGCCACTTCGTCCTCGGTCCCCGCCTTGAAGCGCCCGCCGACGCCGACGTAGAGCCCCTCGGTGTTCTCTCGAAAGATGACGAAGTGGACGTCTTCGGGGCGCCGGCCTTTGAGTGGACAGAGGCGCTCGTGGAGAAGGGTGACCGGGCGATAGTTGACGTAGAGATCGAGCTCGAAGCGCGTGCCGAGCAGGATGTCGCGCGCGTGGCGGTTGTCGGGCACGCGCGGATCGCCCAGCGCACCGATGAAGATCGCGTCGAACCCGCGAAGCAGGTCGTAGCCGTCCGGCGGCATCGTGACGCCTGTCTCGAGGTAGTAGTCGGCGCCCCAGGGCAGGCGTTCGAGGTCGAGGGGCTTGCTGGAACGACGATTGACGGCCTCGAGCACCTTCACGGCTTCAGCCGTCACCTCTTTGCCTATCCCGTCCCCCGGGATCACGGCGATCCGCATGGCTCTCCTTCGGCAGGCGCGCGCAACGCGTTGATCTTACCGTCGTGCAGAAGCGGTCAGATGCGAGAGTAATCGATCTCATACAGCTGAGCTGATATTGCCCACATACGATGAGCTCAGTCGAGGGCTCTTACAGATGAGCTCGTTTCGTCACACAATCCACACCATTGGATTCAAATTGCCGTAGAATCGTGACCAATTGCAGATTCTCGGTGTCCAACACCTTGAAAATCCGGGCAATTTGACCACCTTCCGGTCAGGCACACCGGGTGCTATTAAGGCCGGGGCCGCCCCGCCTTTTGGGGCCCTTGCACTTTTGCTTCTTCGTCGTCCGGTGGTCGCAATCGGCCACGTTCTTTTTCTCAGGAGGATCAACCCCTATGCGTCTACGCACTTGCACGGTGCTGCTCTTCGCGCTGTTCTTCGCCTGGCCGGTGGCGGCTCAGGAAACGCGCGGCTCGATCGAAGGAGTCGTGAAGGACTCGTCTGGCGCCGTCCTTCCCGGGGCTACCGTCGAGGCCAAGAGTGCGGCCGGCGGTACTCTGATGTCCGTCACGGATACGAATGGCGTTTACCGCTTTCCTGTCCTCGATCCCGGCAAGTACCAAGTCACTGTCACGCTGTCCGGCTTCATGCAGACGAAGAGCGCGCCGGTGGAGGTACTCGTCGGCCAGGTCTTGAAGGTCGATGTGGCGATGAACGTGGCGAGTGTGAGCGAGACCGTTTCGGTGCTCGCCGAGTCGCCGACCATCGACGTCAGGCAGGCGACCGCGGCCACCAACATTCGCGCCGACGAAATCGATCGGATTCCCAAGGGCCGCGACTTCCAGTCGCTGGTGACCCTCGCGGCGGGCGCCAACATGGAGAGCCGGAGCGGCGGCATCTCGATCGACGGTGCGTCCGCGGCTGAAAACAAGTGGTACCTCGACGGCATCGACACGACCAACCTCCGCACAGGCGTTTCCGCCACGCCGTTCCTGACTGATTTCATCTCGGAAGTCCAGGTCAAGTCGTCCGGCTACGCGGCGGAGTTCGGTGGGGCGACCGGCGGCGTGGTCAGCATCATTTCGAAGAGCGGTTCGAATCAGTTCCGCGGCGAAGGGGGCTTTTACCTCAACAACGATGCCATGAACGGCAGCCTCAGGATGAACAACCCTGCCAATGATGCTGGCGGAACCGTCTACAATCGCCGGGAGCTCCGGCTCCTGCTGAACGGACAGAACCTCGCCGAGACCGTGACGTATCCGAAGGACGACTATTCACGGTGGGACCCCCACTTCCAGGTCGGCGGCCCCGTGCTGACCGACAAGATGTGGTTCTGGGCGGGCTACACGCCCACGATGGAGGACACCAACCGGACGGTGACATTCCGCTCGAATCAGCAAACCGGAACGTACGAGAGCAAGGAAACAACACAGAATCTCGTCGGCAATCTCACCTGGCAGATGTCGCAGCCCGCGCGGCTGCGTGTTTCTGGTCAGTACCGGCCGTACGATCGCGACGGGCTGCTGCCGAACCCCAACGGCACGAACAATCCCGCAACAGTGTTCGCCATCACGAGCAAGCAGCCGAACAACACGGCAACCGGCAGCTTCGATTATGTCGGGTCGAACCGGGTCTTCTTCAATACCAAGGTCAACTACCTCGAGTACGACCGGCACGACAACGGCATCCCGAACGAGATTCGTTACATCTTCGCGGCAGGGTCGAACAACATTTACGAGACCAGGCCGGACATGATTCAGTCGGCCGGCTACACGAACATTCTGACGAACCAGCTGATATCGAAGGACAAATACTCGCGAATCGGCTGGACGGGCGACAGCACGTTCTTCGTGAACGCCGCCGGACAGCACACGGTAAAGGGAGGCGTGCAGTTCGAGCGCATCGAAAACGACGTGGCGAACGTCGAACAGCAGCCCAACGTATCGTTCGGGTGGGACACAACCCGCACGACCCTCGCAGGGGCGGTCGAGCGCGGGAAGTACGGATACTACTCGTGGCGCACGTTCGGCACTCTCGGCAAGGTGAGCGTCAACAACCTGGGTCTCTTCCTCCAGGACGCCTGGACCGTCAATAACCGACTCACCATCAATGCAGGGATTCGTACCGAGCGCGAAGACGTTCCGTCTTACCGGCCGAATCTGGCCGGGATCAAGTTCAGCTTCGGAGACAAATTTGCGCCTCGAGCTGGGTTCGCGTACGACATCAAGGGCAACGGAAAGTGGAAAGCCTATGGTTCATGGGGCGTTTTCTACGACACCATGAAACTGGAACTGCCACGCGGTTCGTTCGGTGGCGATGTATGGGTCGAGCACTACTACACGCTCGATACGCTCGACTGGAACACGATTGGGGTCAACGGTGTGTTCCCGGGCCGGTTCCTCGAGGATGTCGATTACCGCATCCCGTCGAACGATCCGTCCTGCCCTGAGTGCGGAGCGGTCGATCCAAACCTCAAGCCGTTCAAGCAGCAGGAACTGGTGGGCGGAATCGAGCACGAGCTCGGCAACCGACTCGCCGTCTCCGCCCGGTACGTCCACAAGCAGGTCGATCGCGCGATCGAGGACGTCGGCGTCGTCGCCCCTGGCCTAGGAGAGGTGTTTTACATAGCCAATCCGGGCGAGGGCGTCGCGACGACGATCGATGCGACTGATTGCCCGACCTGCCCGGGCCTGCCAAAAATACGACGCGACTACGACGCCATGGAATTGAAGCTCACTCGTCGCTTCGCCAACAACTGGTCTGGCGGTATCAGCTATACCTTGAGCCGCCTGTACGGCAACTACCCTGGACTCGCGAGCTCGGACGAAATCGCGCGCGTTGCGCCGAACGTCACTCGCCTGTTCGACGGACTGGTCATGGCGTTCAAGCCGGGTGGAGAACCGGTGTACGGCCTCCTCAATACGGATCGGCCGAACCAGTTCAAACTCAATGGCGTGTACGTTCTCAAGAGCCAGACAACCCTTGCCGCCGTCTTCCGGGCGGCGAGCGGCATCCCAATCACGCGGCAGGTCAACATGATCAGCTCGCTGCCGGTCTTCTACAACGGCCGATTGAGCGACGGCCGCACACCCTGGCTGACGCTGACGGACATGAGCGTACAGCAGGACATCCCGATGCCGGGCAGCCGAGTCAAAGGCCAGCTCAGCTTGAACGTGTTGAACCTGTTCGATCAGAGCGGTGTCGTTGATGTGTTCCGCGTCCAGACGAGGGAGAATCTCCCGGTGCCTCTGGAGACCTTCTTCGCAGGGTTCGACGTTCAACAGCGAATCGCGAACACTCCCGGGATCCGCATCGATCCGCGGTTCCTCCAGGACAGTGCATGGCAGGCGGCGCGTGAAATCCGCTTCGGGGTCAAGCTGATTTTCTAGTCAGCTGACTCCAGCGAGTACTCTGACGCCCCGCAGACCTCGAGGTTTGCGGGGCGTTTTTTTGTGCCTCTCGATCAATGGCCCGCAGATCGCACCAACGCCGGACACAGCCGAAGGCCCAGCAGCCCCGCTCGATCGGGGAGCGTCCTCCCTTTCCCCGAAGTCCCGCGGACAAACGGACTCGCGCATTGTGGTGGACCGTCGCCATCACTGCGCTCGTGCTCTTGCTGACCATCGATGATCGCTATCCGGGCGCAATTGCCGACGGACGGCAGATGGCGTGGACTGCAATCGCCATCACGGAGACCAGGCAGCTCGGACAGGCGCGTGGACGCGACTTCACGTGGCCAAGAGATCAAGGTGACGCCGTATCGCGCTACGGGATGGGCATGAGCCTCGCGCAACTCCCCGCAGCGTGGATGGCCCCCAGGATAGAGGCTCGACTCGGCCCCGGAGCGTCACAGCCGCTGTTCCTGATCGTCCCCTTCCTCTGCGTGTGCGCAGCGGCGGCCGCTGCAGGCTGGATCGCTCTCGGTCTTGGCCTCAGCGCAGGCGGCGTGGCCGCCGCGGTACTGCTGACGGGACTCGGCTCTCCTCTTGGGTCCTACGCATCACTCGATCTGTCAGAGCCGCTCCAATCGGCCGCACTCGCGCTCGCGGTCGCGTGTGCGCTTGCAACAAGTCAGCCGAACGTTACGAAGCGCGCGGCACTGCGCTGCGCGTTCCTGGCGGGCTTCGCCGCGGGCGTTGCGATCCTCACGAAATCCAGCCTCTGGGTCGCCGCCCCGTTCGCGTTGCTGCCGCTGGTGCGAGCGGACGCGCCCGTGGGGCTGCGTGCCAGGATCCTCTGTGCGCTCGCGGGGCTCGCCGTGCCGGTTGGCGGCTGGATCCATTTCGAGCTCTCGCGGTTCGGACGTCTGTTCGCATCCTACGGTGGCGAGGGCTTCACGCATCCGCTCCTGGATGGATTGTGGAGGCTGCTGGTCGGTCCGAATCGAGGCCTGCTCCTGTATTTCCCGGCACTTGCGATCGCCGTTGCGGCGCTCGCATTCTGCTATCGCGGACCGTCGAGTCGGTCCCGATCCGCAGTTATCGCGTCGATTGGCATCTTCACGGTCCTCCTCGTCGTCGCAGCTTGCTGGTGGGCATGGCATGGCCTCTGGGGATGGGGACCGCGATTCCTCGTCCCGGCGCTCCCTCCCCTGGCTGCCTCTGCGGCGGTGGCCCTCGATCGCTGGCGCCCACCGGTCCGCTACACGGTGGTCGTCGTCAGCATGCTCGTCAATTTGCCTGGGCTCCTCCAGAATGCCGCGCCCGTGACCCTCTTCGTCGCCGCGTGCCAGTGGCCGACGGCTGGGGCGGCTCTTGCGGAGTCGCTTGCCGGGTACGCTCGACGCACCGAGCCGAATGGCACGTATCGCATCGCCCCGGAACAAGTCCTCGAAGCGACGCCGCAAGCGTCTCCATTCCTCGTCTTTCGATGGTTTGCCCGAGCTTCACGAGGGGAAACCGCAGAACAGAGAACCCAGATGCTCGGAGCGCCTCCGTGGATTCAATCGCGGCCGGACATCAGCTGCCAGAACTCGACAACAAACGATCTGGAGGCGCGACTGCGGGCACGACCGGGATGGCCCATGTGGGGACGAGGCTTCTGGCCCGATCGGGATGCTCCCGGCTTCCCGGGAGTCTACGACGAGGGGCTGCTCGATCAGGTGGTACGCGCACAGCAGGTCGGGCGCGGCGACCTTGCGCTGACGTTGTCACGAAAGCTCGGTCAACTCCGTCCTGGTGGCGAGGCGGATGCGCGAATTCTCGAAAGCCTTCGAATGCTCAAGAGGCGAACGGAGGCGGTGGACTACTTGTCCGGGCTCTCCCGCGAGCGGCGATCGGAACCGGAAATCAATGTCGTCCTCGCGCTCTTCGAGCGCGACGCGGGGAGGGAGGAACTGGCGAGAGGCCTTCTGGGCAGCGTCGTCCAGTTCTTTCCAGGAACTCCAGCCGCACGCGCCGTCGCGGCGCCCCTCAAAGACTGGCCGCGTGATTTGAATACGATGACGGCGAGCGGGACGGATCAGGCTGGTCGATGAAGCCGGCGGCAGAGGCTCGAGACCGTCGGATTGCTGGCGACCCGGAGCCTCACCGCGTCTTCGGGAGGTTGTGCACACTGTGCACATTGTCAACGGCCGTCGGCTGCGCGTTGCGGTCGAGGGTATTCGCTAACGCGCCCGAACGGGCGCAATCTGCACCAGCAGCGCATCCAGATCGGAGGCGGTGAACGGCTTCGCGAGCAAGGCCACGTGCGCCGTCTCCTCGAGAGGCAGCATCGCCCCCATGTCGCCGGTGATGAAGATGAAGCCGGGCGAGCTTTCGGCGTGCGCAGCGCGGACGCGCCGATGGAGCGCGACGCCGCCGCCGTCCGGCATCCGCACGTCACAGATCACGAGTCCCGGCTTGAAGCTCGCGACCAGCGCCAGCGCCTCCTCTACCGTCGTCGCTTCCGCCACCTCGTAGCCGCGTCTCGCCAGGAGGCGCCCGAGCAGACGGCGGATCGGCTCTTCGTCATCGACCACCAGCACCCTGGTCGGCGCGGTGCTGGCCGTGGGCGTCCGAACCGGCGGGACCGGCGGGAATTGATGCGCCGGCAGCGTCAGACGGAAACACGCGCCGACGGCACTGTCGCACGTCTCGAGCGAGCCTCCGTGCGAGGCGGCGATGCCGTGCGAGATTGACAGGCCGAGTCCGGTACCCTCGCCCATTTCCTTCGTCGTGAAGAACGGCTCGAAGATCCGTCCCTTCAACTCCGGCCTGATCCCTGGCCCGTCGTCGAGGATATCGACGATCTGGCGGTCCGCGAGGTGCATGGTGCGGATGATGATCATTCCGTGCCCGGAGAGCGACTCGATGGCCTGTTCGGCGTTGAGGAGCAGGTTCAGGACGACCTGCTGGATTTCCTCGCGATCGACCAGCACGGGCAGCGTCTCGGACGTGCACTGCACGAGCAGGTTGATGTTCTGCTGATGGAGGTGGTATTCGCGGAGCTCCGCCGTCTGCTTCACGAGGTAGTTGAGATCGGCGGGAACGCGGTTGGGAGCGGTGCGTCGGACGAAGGACAGCAGGTTACGGACGATGTGGCCGGCTCGGCCGGCTTCGCGCCGCACGATCTCGAGATCGCGGCGCATGAGCGCGCGGTCCGCGTGGTCGTCGAGCAGCAGTTCCACGCAGCCGACGATCGCCTGCAGCGGATTGTTGATCTCGTGCGCGACGCCGGCGACCAGCTCGCCCACGGCCGACAGACGCTCGCTGTGCACGAGCTGATCGCGAAGCTTCAGCTCCTCGGTCACGTCACGCTCGACCGCGACGAAGTGGGTGATCGCGCCGTCCCCGTTGCGCAGCGCGACGACGGTGCACGACGAGGCGAACGCCGAACCGTCGCGCCGGCGTCGGCGCAGCGTGCCGCGCCAGACGCCGTGATCGCGGAGCTCTGGCGGAATGTGGTCGAGAAACGACACGAGGGGAGTCTCGAGCGGCTGCGGAAACTTGAGCGACGAGAGCTCGCGGCGGTTGAACCCCACCGCGCGCTGGAAGGCGTCGTTCGCGTACTCGACGGAACCGTCGGCGCGGGCGATCACGATCAGATCGCCGGTTTGCTCCGTCGCGGCCACCAGCAACCGGGCCCACGCGTCCGCGCGCTTCAGCTGACCGCGCTGTACGACGAGGCGCAGCGTGAGCAGGCCGAGCCCGCCGACGGTGGCCATCCCGGTCAGGAGCGCGCGAAACGAGGCGGCTTCCGGATCGGCGGATACAAGCGGCGAGGCGGCGTACCCGATCGCCGGGATCAGCAGCACCGGCATCGCAGAGAGCATGGCGAACGTGAGGCCCGACGGACGATCCTCGGCGTCGTCGGCCTCCGCGACGTCGGGCGACGCCGGTGCCTCGCTGGCGGCCCAGGCGTAGAAGAGATACGGAACGATCCACGCAAAATCGTAGAGCGTCCCGACGTGATACCGGCCGTCGGCAATCGCGCTGCTCGTCGCCATCCGGAGTACCGCGCCAATCGTGACGCCTATGGCGAGACGCCGATACGTTGGCCCCCAGGCCGTCTTACGCGTGACGTACGCGGCAGTGCACATTCCGCCCATGAGCACGAAGCGGAACACCTGCACGCTCGTGAGGAGCGCGCGGGTGGCGCCGGCCCCGTTGGTGACGTCAGGGATGAGGACGAAGTACGCGTAGACGAAACCGGTGAGGAGCCCGTAACTGGCGACGTCGACTCCGACGGCGCCCGTCGCGTGCTGGCGCACGCCACGCTGCGGCCGGGCGACCAGCGCGAGCAACGGAGCCGCGCCCCCGCTCAGCGAGAAGACCGTATGCCATGCCAGCCACCCGGGACGGGGGCCGACGATCTCGGCGTAGCTCCAGCCGATGTGCCCGAGAATCCAGATCGCCATGCCGGCGGCGAACGTGTCCCAGAACAGGCGCTGACATCCGGCCCAGTGCTTGCGGCGCCGGTTGATCGTGAGGATCACGAGCGCGGCCGAGCACACGACCGCCGCATTGCCGAACAGCGACAACGCAAGACCATTCCGGTCCAGCGTCGCGCCGGCCAGCAAGTACAGAATCACATAGGCGACTCCGAACGTCAGTTGGCCCAAGATATGTGCTGGAAGGCCGTCACTGTAGCACGGTCCGGGCGGCCGCCAAAATGTAGCGCTCCAACCCAAACCACGCCGCTGCTCTACCCCAGCGTCATATATCGGTACATTCACTTCGATGCGATACCGATCGACGCACGACTTGCCTCGAGGGAAGCCGACGGCCGACATTCGCTCCGATGAACGCCTTGGCCGGCGACAACGGAGAGATTATACCGGCGCCCGACGAACGAGAGGCTCACTAAAGACGCGCCTTGGGCGGCCGATTACGAGACTGAATTGTGTAGTCGAGCGGGCATGCCGGGCTCCCTAAGCTGCGGCCGGCTCCCTGTCTCTATTGCTCGACTGGACGTACTCGAATGAACGTACTGATCTGTGAAGATGACGCGACTACCCGCCTGCTGCTCAAGAGCATGCTGAAAAAGGCGATGCCCTGCGAGGTCGCTGAAGTTCCGAACGGTGTTGAAGCGCTGGCGCTCCTTCGCAAGAAGACGTTCGATCTGCTTCTCCTGGACCTCATGATGCCGATCATGGGCGGGCAGGACACGCTCCGCTGGATCCGGCAGACGCCGAGCCTCCAGGAGCTCCAGGTAATCGTGCTCAGCGGTGAGAACGACGCGTACCAGGTGAAGGAGATCGTGACTCTGGGCGTGGTCGACTTTCTTCTCAAGCCGGTGAGCGATCCACGGACCCAGGTCCGGCTGCTGAGTGCGCTGGCAAAGCTGAAGTCGCCCCCGCGCAAGAACACGGCGGGAACGGGTGACGAATCCGCTCCATCTGACAAGGCCGCACACGCGTCCACGATGGATTCCGCGGCGTCAGACTAGGAAGGACAGGAACGAGACTTAGCGGCGCGAATCGGGTCTGATGTGTTCGAGGTAGTCGCCCGACGCGATGCGCGAGGCATGGCCAAGCGGCGCGTTGTAGAAGTACACCCAGGCCGCAACCTGACGCCCGTCGGTCAGTCCCACCTCTGTGCGATCCCTCGTATACAGGCTCTGGTCGGGATGCCCGGGCCGGTAGCCCTCGATTTCGTCCAACACCGGCAGCACCGCGTCAGGATCGATCGCCTCGTAGAGCTCTCCCAGCACTTTGCCGTCGGGGGCGGGCACTGCGGCCGGATAGAGTCCCAGGTCGAACAGGGCCGCGCGAATCGTGCCCCTCCCGACGAAGGTCAATTTGCTGTCGATGTCGGCTCGTCGCCGGCGATCGAAGCCCGCCATCAGGGTGCCGTAGAAGAAAACCAGATCGGCCACGAGCGCCTGCCAGAGGGTACACGCTCCGGAGACAGCACTCAAGCGCGGTGAAGGCAGGGTGGCGAGGCTGGCGGCCTCTTGAAACGCGAGAAGCCGGCGGTTGCCCGCCGGCTTCTTGCGAGGTGGAGGTGCAGGGGATGTGCGGTCAGTGAACGTGAGGTCTCGGAGCTGCCTGCGCATGCGACATGGCCATGTCGAGCAGTTCGGCAGGAATCGTGAACGAGAGCGAGACGGTCTTTCCGGTACCCGACAATTCGAGGGACTGTGCAACGGCGCTCAATTTCGGATCGCTCTGTGCCTGCAACCGGCCGAGGGCGAGGACGCCCCGAACGACGTCACGCAGGTTTTCGGCCGACTGATCGTCGCGCGCCTCGGCGCGAACCATTCCCGAAAGACCGCCATTGATGTGTGCCGCAGCGGCGAACCACTTCACAGCGCCGACTTGAGAGGCAACCTGCTCGGGCAGCTGAGCGTGGCTGGTGAGCACGTCGAGGCGACCGACGGCCCAGGCATTGTTGGTCCGTTCGATGTCGCTGACGAGCTCCATCATTTCGTTGTTGCTGGTAATGCTCTGCGCGCTCATCTGGGCATCGATGGCGTGCTTGACGGCGGCACTCTCGCCGACGGCGACGAGGCCCGGCTCGAGGAAGGCGATCGTCATGGCCGGATGATGCGAAGTGGCGTCAGGGACCGCGGTGACCATCCGCTTGCCGTTGTAGTCCTCCACGGTGCCGCCGTGGTCTCGCGCCAGACCCTCGAGCCTGACGATGTCGAAACGGCCGCGAGCAACGATGAGACCTGACTTGGGGGAATCGGGTGCGGCAGAATTGGCCATGGCACCGATGAGGTAGTCGATATCGTGCTCGATATCGATGCCGGTCTGGGCCATGAACTCTTCCTGGCCCTTCTCGGGCATCGGGACGACGCTCTTGAGCCGCTGACGCAGCTGGGAGTCCATGATGGTCCGGACGTCGGCGTAAGCGACGACGGGGGCATCAGCAGGGATGTAGGCCAGCTCGGTAGGCCCTGTCGAGGCGGAAAGTGCCTGGAAACCCCCGCTGTAGAACGCGACGAGTCCGGTGCAGAGCCCGGCCGCGACGACCGCCGCGGAACCTGCCATGAAGTAACGGGTCTTTTTGGTCATGCGCGTTGCCCCTCTGCGATTATAACGGCCCTCAGCCTGCGAAAGTTCCCCTTTTCGTCACCTAAACGTCACACGGCGAACAGGTTGGCGCAAATAACTGGGACGAAACCCGAGCCACTTCTGCTCCGGGCCAGACCCGGTGTCAGACCCAGGTCTGACCCTACTGTTCCAGCACGTACTCGCGTCGTTCGACGGTCCAGGCACCCCAGCCCAGGAAGAGAGCGAAAATGGCCACCAAACCCAGCAGGCTCCCGGCGAGGGACGGACTCTCCCTGAAGATCCCCTGGACGATGCTGATGACCCCGTCGTTCGGCATGGCGTGGGGAACCAGACCCTGCAGGTAGTAGGCGACGGTAAAACGCTTCAGATACCCGGGAAACGCCAGAGCGGCCTGCTCCCAGCCGAAGATGAAGATCAGCCCGATCATGAGCGGCCGCTTGAACTTGGCGCCAACGAATGCAAACAGCGCCCCGTAGGCCGCCAGCCCGAGCGTCAGGAGCACGAGGTCCTTGACCAGATCGATGAAGGACCCGCCCAGCGTGCCCCGCATCGGCACCACGAGGAGGTAGACCAGCATCACCGACGGCAAGACGACGAAAATCGTGCAGGCGAGGTAGGCCAGGTACTTGCCGAACAGCACTGCGCCTCGCCGGATCGGCCGCGTGAAGAGATAAGTGATCGTCTTGTCCTCGATCTCGTCGGCCATGAGCGACGTCCCGTAGAAAACTCCGAGAATCGGAATCGTGAAGCGCAGGTAGAACACCCAGATCATCAACCCGAAAATCGACGGCCCCGTCATCCTGACGGACGTTCCTCCGTTCCGCGCCTCTTCCAGCAAGGGCGCGCCCAGGCCGACGAGCACACGCAAGAGCAATGCGATAAAGACGGGGGCGCCGACGACGAGCACCATGAAAATCGTCCGGCGCGACCACAGCATCTCGCTGATGGACAGATCGAACACCCGGAAGCTCGACGCGAGGAACCCCGGCGCGGGAGGAAGCGGGCGAGAGTCGGTGGGTTGCGTCATTGACGTCGAACTCGGTTCACTTGCCAAGAGCTTCACAGGAGATCAGAAGATCAGGAGGCCAGAAGATAGATCCTTGAAAGAAACCATTGAACTCCTGAACTCCTAAACTCCTGTTTGGTTTCACTTCACCAGATACTGGAACACCGCCTGCAGGTTGTCGTCGGGCGACGTGACTTCGTCGATCGCGCCGTACTCGCCGCTCGCCGCGATGTCCGTCAGCCGCGCATAAAACGCGTCCGGCTTCCCTGTCTCGACGATGACCGCACCCGGCTCGAACTTCAGGCTCCGCACATCGTCTCGCGCGAGGAACTCGCGCGCCAGGCCTCGCGGATTCTCCGCACGTACGTAGACCGTGTGCGGATGCTCGTCGATCAGATCGCGGATGTGATGGACGTCGCCCTCTGCCAGAATCCGCCCGTTGTTGATCAACAGGATGTTGGACGTCATCGACTCGATCTCGTGGAGGATATGGCTCGAGACGATGATGCTCTTGCCGGCGCGGGCCCAGTCACGAATCAGCCGGATGCTCTTGCGCCGCGCGAGCGGATCCATTCCGGAGAGCGGCTCGTCGAGAATCAGCAGGTCGGGATCGTGGACGATGGCCTGCGCCAGCTTGACGCGCTGACGCATGCCCTTGCTGTAGGCGCCGATCTTCTTGTTCGCCGCCTCCATCAAGTCGACGGTCGTCAGCGCGCGCGTGGCCGCGGCGACAGCTTCCTGTTCGCCGAGTCCGTTGAGCCGAACCAGCGCCGTGACCCACTCGAGCCCCGTCATGCGTTCGTAGAACGCATCCTGCTCCGGGCAGAAACCGATCTGGAAAAAGAGGTGCGGGTTCTTCCAGATCGGCTCGCCGAGCACCTTCACCGTCCCCTTGCTCGGATAGAGCTGGCCGGTGATCAACTTCATGAAGGTCGACTTGCCCGCACCGTTGGGCCCGAGTAAGCCTGTAATCCCGGCTGGCACGCTGACAGTGACGTCGTTCAGCCCGATCACCTGGCCGTACCACTTCGAGAGCTGTTGAGCGCTCACGACCTGCGGGCCAACAGGTTCCGGGGTCGCGGTCGCAACCGGCGAAGCGGCGATCGGAGCAGTCATGTGACCACCTCCACGCCCCTGACGCGCCGCTCGAGCACCGAGAAGGACAACGCGATGAGTCCGAGGACGACGATGAGCGAGACTTGCCAGGGCGTGGCGTAGCGCGGTGTGAGCCGGAAGATGACGTCGATGACCTGCGTCTGGCTCTGCCCCACCGACAGCCACGACAGCGACGAATCTCCCGTGATCGCGTACAACGCGCCGTAGACCGCCGCCGAGAAGAAGATGATGCCAGCGTAGAGGATGCCGACGTAACGGCTGCTCTTCGAGAGCGACGAGAGCGCGAGCATCGTGAACGTCGCCAGCAGCGCCTGCAGGAACGACGCGACGGTGATCGCGGGGAACAGGAACAGGTTCGTTTTCACGAACTCGAAGCTGCCCTGGAGCACGACCTGCAGGAACAGCAGCAGCATCGCCGGAACCCACGTCACCAGCAGCAGGAACGAGAAAAGCACCGCGGCCTTGCCCACGATGTACTCGGTCCGCATGAGCGGCTTCGAGAGATAGATCTGCAGCGCGTTGGCGCGGCGATCGTTGGCGATGAGGCCGGCGCCAACGTAGATCGTGACGATGAAGACGAAGAAGTCCTGCTGCGCGAGGAAGTCGCGGAAGGTCTGCGCGTTCACCCCGAACGCGGCGGCCACCTGCTTGTAGTTGGTGGTGACGTAGATCTGGACCGCGCGGACGATGAACGGGCCCCAGGCAAACAGCAGCACGCCCAGAAACGCGCGCTTCCGCAGCATCGTCCTGATGCCCGCCGACGCGATGACGAGCCAGGCGTGCCCGGGAGTGGCCTTGCCGCCGCGGTAGCGGCGATAGCTCTGGTCGTGAATCGGCATGTTATTTCTCGCCGACCGCCTTGGCGAAAACGTCCTCGAGGGTCGGAACGCTCGGTCGAAGGTGCCGGACCTGGACACCGAACTTCGCGGCCTGGACGAAGATGGCCTGCTGATCGCCGGCGCGGCCGTACGAATCCGCCAGACCGGCCGGCACGAAGACCCGCATCACGTCCTCGTCCGTCGAGTGGCAGTCCATGCCGGACTGTCGGAGGACTTCGAGGAACCCCCGGAGATCGCCTTTGACCCGCAGCTCGAAGACGCGACCCGCGGGCCCCTTCAACTCCGCGATCGGCCCCTGCGCCGCGACCTGTCCCTTGTCCATCACGACGACATGGTCGCAGGTGAACTCGACGTCGGGCAGCAGGTGCGAGGAGAGAATCAGGTTGACGTTCTTGTTGTGGCCCAGGTCGCGAATGAGCTCGAGCATCTCGTCGCGGCCCTTCGGATCCATCCCGTTTGTCGGCTCGTCGAGGAACAGCAGATCGGGATCGTGGACTAGCGCCTGGGCAAGCTTGATGCGCTGTTTCATCCCGGTCGAATACGTCTCGACGTTGCGGTAGCGTGCCTCACCCAGGCCGACGTAGTAGAGGACCTCGTGCGCCCGCTGCATGGCGTCGACCGCCGGCAGACCCGCGAGCTGACCGCAGTACGCCACGAACGTCACGGCGTTCATGCCCGGGATATGGGCATCCGACTCCGGCATGTAGCCGAGGCGCGCGCGTATCTCCATCGGCCGCTGGGCGACGTCGAGTCCGAGGACGCTCATGCGCCCCTCTGAGGGCTTGATGAAACCGAGCAGAGCCTTGAGCATGGTGCTCTTGCCCGCGCCGTTCGGACCGAGAAGGCCGACAGCACCCCTGGCGAAACGCGCACTCACGCCCTTCAACGCGCGATTCGATCCATAAATGACCGTCACGTCGTCGAGCTGGACAACCTCCGGACGGGCATCCGGGCCTGCCGCGTGGGGTTCCCGTGTGGCGATGACGTCTGTGTTCGTGGTCAAGTGCTCTGAGGAATACGGAATCAGGCGCTCGGGAGTTCGGTCACAGTGGATCCGGCAAGTCCTAGCGCGGCCGCCTGTTCGCGGAGGAATCCGATCACATTGGCTGATGTGCACGTCGAGCGGAAGGCCGAGCTCCTCGGCGCCACGCCTGAGATCCTCGCGGCTCACCGCACGCGCGAACGCCTTGTCCTTCATTCGCTTCACGACCGAAGAGGCCTCCAGATCCATCACGCTTTTCGAGGGTCGCACGAGCGCCGCCGCAGTCACGAACCCCGACATCTCGTCGCAGGCGTAGAGGGTGTGCTCGAGACGCGACTCACGCGCCACGCCAGAGTAGTCGGCGTGGGACAGTATCGCGCGCGTCACCCACTCCGGGTAACCCGTCGCCTTCAGGATTTCGACGCCGCGAAACGGATGGTTCTCCTGATCCGGCCAGCGCTCGTAATCGAAATCGTGGAGCAGGGCGACGGCCCCCCAGTCGTCCTCGTCCTCGCGCCACAGCCGTGCGTAGCCGCGCACGGCCGCTTCGACGGCGAGCATGTGCTTCCGCAGGCTCTCGCTCTGCGTGTGCTCCATCATCAAGGCCAGCGCGTCGGACCGGGACAAAGACATTGTCAGCTTCCAGCTGCCGGCTTCCAGCGGCCAGCATCTCCCAATCTTACCTTCACTCTTCGTTGAGTTTTTTGAGCTCGACGCGGTTATGGGCAAGGACATCCGTTTCAGCGACTGACCCGCCGTGCAGCCTGGAACTGCCGTAGCCGTGCGGAACGAGCCGCGCTGATTCGATTCCTTTTCTCGTCAGCCAATCGACGACGGCCGTGGTGCGCGCTTTCGAGAGGTCCTGATCGCGGTTCGGATCGCCCATGTCGTCGGTATGCACCTGGACCTCGAAGGTCCACTCTCTGTGTTCGTCCAACATCCGTCGAACCTCTTCGAGCGCCGGTTTCGATCGAGCCGTCAGCGTCGCGGCGCGCGGATCGAACTCGATCCCGCGCACGATCACCGATCCCGCTCGAACGACCTCGGCGATCATCGCCGCCGCGTCCTGGGTCTGTGAGGAACCTGCGACACCGTTGCAGACAATCGACAGCGTGAGAAAGGATACTCCTCGCAGCGGCATCACGAACCTCTGGAAGCTCGAAGCTATTTTCCCATTTCCAGCGCCCTCGCGATGACTGCCTCTACCTTCGCCGTCACCGCATACTGCGCCAGGGCTCGAGGATCCGCGACGACGGCTTCCGAAACGTCGGAGCCTGCCCGCAGTGTCCCGCCTGAAGGCCGGCACAGATAGTCGATTAGCACGTAGTGATGACGAACCCGCTGCCCGCCCGAGCCCTGGACCGAGGCCTCGCCGGGTGCCTCGTCGTCGAACATGATTCGATCGAACACTTCGATCACGTTACCCACGTCCACGACCAGTCCGGTCTCTTCGAGAATCTCGCGCGCCACTCCGGCTTCGAGCGTTTCACCGACTTCCAGAGCGCCGCCCGGCAGGCTCCAATGACCGGCGAGCGGCTCGAATCGGCGCCTGACGAGGACGACGCCGCAGAGTGCAGGCCGGGGATCCGGAATGCCTTCGATGCGGCAGTGACGAATCAACGAGAATCACTGCGCCGACGCCGACGATCGGCCGGTCGGGATATCGGCGATCGTCTCTATTCATACATGCCGGCTTGCGCCGGTCCCGTCACCCATGACCTTCACGATCACGCGCTTGCGCCGCTGCCCATCGAACTCGGCGTAGAAGATTTGCTCCCACGGCCCGAGGTCCAGCTTGCCGTTCGTGATCGGGACCATGACCTGGTGCCCCATGATCGTGCGCTTGAGGTGCGCGTCCGCATTGTCTTCGCCCGTTTGATGGTGGCGATAGGGCAACCCGGCGGGCGCGAGCTTCTCGAGCCAGGTCTGGAAGTCGCTGATCAGGCCATCTTCCCAATCGTTGACGTACACCCCCGCGGTGATGTGCATCGCCGACACGAGGGTCATGCCCTCCTTCACGCCGCTCTTCTTCACAATCGCCGCGACGTTGTCGGTGATGCGGATGAACTCCTGGCGCTCTTTGGTCTCGAACCAGAGGTAGTCGGTGTAGATCATGTTGTCAGTCAGCTGGGAGCTGTCAGCTCTCAGCTGTGAGCTTCAGCATCAGAGAGGCAGTGACGCGTCCGCATTAAATTCCCACGGCCCGGCGCCGCGGAGCGCGAGACGGCGGAAACCGGCTGCGCCGATCATGGCGGCGTTGTCGGTCGAGAGCGACAGCGGCGGCACGAAGACGGGTATTCCCGCGCGGCCGGCCCGCACTTCTGCTTCGCGATCGCAGCCG
The DNA here is from genome assembly GCA_963730995.1 of uncultured Acidobacteriota bacterium. Taxonomy (GTDB): domain Bacteria; phylum Acidobacteriota; class Vicinamibacteria; order Vicinamibacterales; family 2-12-FULL-66-21; genus CAVSUB01. Next base: position 551,036 of record CAVSUB010000001.1, read on the forward strand.
GCTGTTGGCTGAAACACCGCCGGCGATCCCTACGCTGCGCGCGCCGAGCCATCGCGCAGCTTCAAACGTCCGATCCAGGAGCACCTCGACGACGACGCGCTGGAAGCTGGCGCAGATGTCTGCGATCTCGGACGCCGGCAGCGCTGCGCCGGCACCGTCGGCGTTCGCGGCGCGGCCGTGCTGATCGATGCCGGTCCGCTCGCGCACGAGCCGCAGCACGGCGGTCTTCAGCCCGCTGAAGCTGAAATCCACGCGGCGCGCGACATCGGGCGGCAACAGGCCCTCGCTTGTCGGCCTGGGTGCGTTCCGGTCCGCGTGCGTAAGCCGCGCCGTCGGGAAGTCCCACGCCCGATCGTTGCCATCGCGCGCGATCCGGTCGATCACCGGCCCTCCCGGATACCCGAGCCCGAGCAGCTTCGCCACCTTGTCGTACGCCTCTCCCGCCGCATCGTCCCGCGTGCGGCCGATCAGGCGGTAGGATCCGGGCTCGGTGATCAGATAAAGGCTGGTGTGCCCGCCCGACACGACGAGAACGGCGGCCGGAAGCGGCAGCTCACCGTGTGCCAGGACGAGCGACTCGATGTGGCCTGCGAGATGATGCACGGGCACGACCGGAATCCCGCGCGCCCAGGCGAACGCCTTCGCAAACGCGACACCGACGAGCAGCGAGCCGACGAGACCGGGCCCCTGAGTCACCGCCACGGCGCCGAGATCCTCCATCGACGCGTCCGCCTGGGCCAGGGCCGCTTCGACCACGCCGCAGATGTCGCGCACGTGCTGCCTGGAGGCAAGCTCCGGCACGACGCCGCCCCACTCACGGTGGATCGCCGTCTGTGACGCCACGATGTTCGAGCGGATCGCCCAGGGGCGGTGAGGATCGCCGGTCTCCGCGAGGAGAGCCGCGGCGGTCTCGTCGCACGACGTTTCGATTGCGAGCAGATTCAGGCGGCGGCCTCGATCGCGCGCTTCAGGGATTCGGAGTACGGCGGCTCGAAGATGCCCTTCTCTGTGATGATGCCGGTGATGTAGCGATGCGGCGTCACGTCGAACGCAAGATTCCTGATCCGCGCACCCTCAGGCGTCAAGCGCGACGTCCCGATGTGCGTCACCTCCCGCTCAGCACGCTCTTCGATCGGGATATGGCTGCCGTCCGGGGTTGCGAGGTCGATAGTGGAAATGGGCGCCGCGACGTAGAACGGGATCTTGTGCTCGTGCGCGAGCACGGCCACCGTGTAGGTCCCGATCTTGTTCGCCGTGTCACCGTTCGCCGCGATCCGATCCGCGCCCACGACGACGAGATCGACATCGCCGGAGCGCATGAGCGGTCCCGCCATGCTTTCCGTAATGACCGTCGTGCTGATGCCGTCGCGCAGGAGCTCCCAGGCGGTCAGGCGGGCGCCCTGCAGGAAGGGCCTCGTCTCGTCCGCGATGACCGTGACTTTCTTGCCCTGCTCGACTGCGGCACGGACGACGCCGAGTGCAGAGCCGTACCCGGCGGTGGCGAGGGCGCCGGCGTTGCAGTGCGTCAGCACGCGCGCGCCGTCGGGCACGACGGCGGCGCCAAAACCGCCGAGGGCCTTGCACGACCGCACGTCTTCGTCATGGATGCGGCGCGCTTCCTGCTCGAGCCTGGCAGAGATCTCGTCGGTCGACAGGCCGGCCTGCGCCCCTTCCGCGAAGATGCGTTTCATCCGGTCGATGGCCCAGAACAGATTGACGGCAGTCGGGCGGGTGCCCGCCATGAGGTCGCAGATCTTCTGGAACTCGACGGCGAACTGCCGGGTTCCCTTCGCGGTGCTGCGCTTCATCCCGAGCGCAATGCCCATTGCCGTGGCGACGCCAATGGCCGGGGCGCCGCGGATGACCATCGTGCGGATTGCGCGCGCAACTTCCGGAGCGCTCGTGCACTTGACGTAGAGCTCCTGCACCGGAAGCTTGCGCTGGTCGACCATGACGATCGTGTCGCCCTGCCAGTCAATTGTCGGAAGCATAGGAGCGTATTGTACAGAGTCGGGGTTCTAAGGTTCTAGGGTTCTAGGGTTCTAGGGTTCTCGGGTTCTAAAGGTTCGGGGTTCTATGGTTCTCAGGTTCTAGTGGTTCGTGGTTGCGGGCACGATTGGCAGGCTCGGGAAACCCCGAACCCCAGAACCCCGAACCCCAGAACCCCAGAACCCCGAACCTTTAGAACCCGAGAACCTAGAACCTAGAACCGGGATCACTCACCTAAGCAAGCGCGCATCGAAAGGCATCGGCAGCAGGGCAGACAGGCGGTATCGCGCCGTCGCGCCTGCGAGGTTGGCGAGGACGATCTCGAGATCCCCGCAGTATTCCCACAGGAGTTGACGGCAGGGACCGCACGGCGGCGTCAGGTCGTCGGTATCGGCGACGACGGCGATGCGGGTGAAGACCGAGTGACCTTCGGAGAGCGCCTTGACCAGGGCCACGCGCTCGGCGCAGAGCGTGAGACCGTACGTCGCGTTCTCGATGTTGCAGCCGGTGACGACAGTTCCTTCTGCGGTTTCGAGCGCCGCGCCGACTTTGAATTGTGAGTACCGCGCCTGTGCGAACTGACGCGCGGTCATGGCCACCGCAATGAGCCCTTCCGCGGTATCGCCGACGTCGGGGAGTGTCCCGTCGAGTGGCACCGGCTCCCACGCGCTCTCGTCCCGGCGATCGTCGGGCGACCGGCGTTCGGCCTTGCGGCGCTCCTCTTCCGCGGACCTCTCGTCCGGCGTCACCCGCCGGGCGCGGCCGCTCCGCCGGACCACCTGCCGCTGCTCGACGACCGGCCACGACGGCTTCCCCGGACGGTCAGAGTCGCTCAATGATCCCCTCCAGCAGCGCTGAGAACTCGCCCTTCACGCGGGACGCAACCGCCATGACCTCGTTGTGATCGAGAGGCTGCGGCAGCACGCCGGCCGCGGCGTTCGTGATGCAGGAGATCCCGAGAACCTCGACGCCCATGTGGCGCGCCGCGATCGCCTCCGGCACCGTGGACATGCCGACGGCGTCGGCGCCAATCGTCCGCAGAAATCGGATTTCCGCCGGTGTCTCGTAGCTCGGACCGTGCAAAGCCACGTAGACGCCGCGTGCCAGCCGCAACCCGATCGCCTGCGCGGCGTCATCCGCTTTCGCACGCAAGCGAGGCGAGTAGACGTCCGTCATATCCGGAAATCGCGGGCCGAATCGATCGTCGTTGTGACCGGTCAGAGGGTTCCCGCCCATCAGATTGATATGGTCTTCGATCAGCATCAGCGTGCCCGGCGTGAAGGCCTTGTTGATGCCGCCGGCGGCGTTGGTGAGCACGAGCGTTCGGACGCCGAGAAGACCGAGCACACGGGTCGCGAACGTCACGGTCCGGAAATCGTGCCCCTCGTAGATGTGCGCGCGGCCGCTGAGGGCCGCGACACGCCGGCCGGCCAGCGTGCCGACCACGAGCCGGCCTGCATGACCTATCACCGCAGAGGCCGGCCAACCCGGAATCTCGGCGTACGGCGTTGACACGGCATCCGTCAACCTCGTGGCGAAGTCGCCCAGCCCCGATCCGAGCACGATGCCGAGATCCGGTGTTCCAATCTTGATTCCGCGAAGCGTGTCGGCCGCCCGTTGAACGGCCTCGAAGTATCCGTCCGCCCCGCTCACAGGAGGAACCCCGCGATGGTGGCCGTGATGAAGTTTGCCAGCGTCCCGGCGAGCATCGCGCGGATGCCGAGGCGGGCCAGGTCGTGGCGCCGTGTGGGTGCGAGCGCGCCGATGCCGCCGATCTGGATGCCGATCGAGCTGAAATTGGCGAAGCCGCACAACGCAAACGTGGCGATCGTGAAGGAGCGAGGGTCGAGAGTGGCCTTCATCGGGCCGAGCTGGGAGTAGGCAACGAACTCGTTGAGCGCCATGCGTGTGCCGAGCAGGTTTCCGATCGACGGCGCATCACGCCAGGGGACGCCCATGCTCCACGCGACGGGCGCAAAGACCCATCCGAAAATCTCCTGCAGGCTCAAGCCCACCGTGCCGAGGAGCGCGTTGACGAGCGCGACGAGCGCGAGAAACGAGATGAGCATCGCGCCCACGTTCAGCGCGAGCTGAAGCCCCTCGCTCGTGCCTCGACCCGCAGCGTCGATGACGTTGACGTCGGTTCGCTCGATCTCGAGCTTCACCGTTCCCATGGTTTCCGGCTGCTCAGTCTCGGGCACGAAGATCTTCGCCATCATCAGCGTGCCGGGCGCCGTCATGATGACGGCCGTGAGGAGATGCTTGGCCTCGATCCCGAACAGGATGTAGGCGGCCATGATCCCGCCGGAGATGTGCGCCATGCCGGAGGTCATGACGGTCATGAGCTCCGATTCGGTCATCCGCGGCAGATACGGTCGAATCGTCAGCGGCGCCTCTGTCTGCCCCATGAAGATGCTGGCGGCCACATTCAGCGATTCGGCCCCGGAGGCCTTCATCACCCGGCGCATCAGGATCGCGAACAGCCGCACCACCAGCTGCATCACGCCGAAGTAATAGAGGATGGCAAAGAGCGCCGCGATGAAGATGATCGTCGGCAGCACCTGGAACGCGAAGATGACGCCGTAGCGCGCGCCGTCGGGTCCGAGGACCTTAGTCATGATCTCGGGCCAGATGACCTTGTCGCCGAGCGGGCCGAACACGAACGACGATCCGACGGACGCGAAGCCCAGCAGCCGATTGATCAGGCCCCCGAGCGTCGCGAACACGCGCTGGCCGACGGTGGTCTTGAGCACCAGGAGGGCGAAGATCAACTGGAGCGACAGCCCCCACGCAACCGTGCGCCTGTCGATGGCACGCCGGTCGGTGGACATCGCGTACGCGAACGCCATGATCACCGTCAGCCCGACCAGGGGCTGCAGCGTGGGTATGCCTCCGAGACCGACCACGGCCGCACAGATCGCCGCGAAGGCGAGCGCTCCGGCGAGCACCATCATGTCCCGCTGGTCGAAGGGTACGCGCGACAGCTTCTTCGGAGCCCCGCGCTCGCCGTTCACGCCCGCTCTGACGGTAGACACTACCTCGGTCATCGGTGCTCTCCGGCAATGCGGGCTACGACGATTGGGGGTTCCGTCGGCGCCTCGTCCGAGATGAAGACGGCGCGCGACAACAGCGCGAGCGCCTCGTCTACGCCGGCGCCGGCTCGATGGTGCACGGTGAGGACCGGGTCGCCGGCAGCCACCCGTTCACCCGTGCGGGCCACCACGCTGATGCCCACACCCGGATCGATGACGTCGTCCAGCCGGCTTCGCCCGGCGCCCAGGGCGACCGCGGCGCGCCCGATCAGCTCGGCGCGGAGTGCCGACACGTATCCGGCTCGTGGCGCCTTCACGTCGGCGCGATCGGACGCCGCCGGGAGCCGCGAGTAGTCGTCTACGACGCGAGGGTCCCCGCCCTGGTGAGCTATCACCTCACGAAACTTCTCCACTCCGGCGCCCGATCGGATTGCGTCGCGCACTCTCGCTTCGGCTGACTTGTCGTCGCCCTCGACTCCCGCCACGACGAGCATCCGCGCAGCGAGGAGGACCGACAGGGTCTCGAGGTCGCGCGGTCCGCGGCCTTTGAGCGTTTCGATCGATTCGATCACTTCGCTGCTGTTCCCGATCTCGCGGCCGAGGGGCGCATCCATCCGGGTGATCAGCGCCTCGGTGCGAACCCCGGACGCTTCGCCAATCGCCACGAGCGAGTCGGCCAGGGCACGCGATCGCTCTTCGGTCTTCATGAACGCGCCGTCGCCTGTCTTCACGTCGAGCACGAGGCCGCCGATCCCTTCGGCGATCTTCTTGCTCATGATTGACGCGGAGATGAGAGGAATGCTTTCGACCGTGCCGGTCACGTCGCGGAGCGCATAGAGCCGCCGATCCGCCGGCGCGATCTCCGCAGTCTGGCCGATCATCGCGCAGCCGATCGTGCCGACTGCGCGCTGCAGCTCCCCGAGCGACAGCGCCGTTCGAAATCCCGGGATCGCCTCGAGCTTGTCGAGCGTTCCTCCTGTGTGCCCGAGCCCCCGCCCCGACATCATCGGGACCACGGCGCCACACGCCGCCGCCAGCGGCGCGAGGATCAGCGACGTCTTGTCTCCGACGCCGCCAGTACTGTGCTTGTCCACCGGAACACCAGGCACGGCTGGGTACGACACGCGCACGCCGGAGCGGACCATCGCGTCGGTCAGTGCCGCGGTTTCGCCGGGCGTCATCCCGCGAATGCAGATGGCCATGAGGAGCGCGGCGGTCTGGTAGTCGGGCAGGCTCTCGTCCGTCACCGCTGCGACGAATGCATCGATGTCGGCACGCTCGAGCGTGCCGCCGTCGCGCTTGTGACGGATCAGATCGACAGCGCGCATGCGAAATGTCGCAGAGCCTGCTTTGGCATGTCGGGATAAAGTAGGGAACTACTATACTGCCGTCTGTGTTTCTTTCGAATCGGGCGGGGATTGCGGCATGACGGAAGCGGCCCGCACTGTCGCGGTCGCATTCGTGGGACTTGCTGCGGGTCTTACCTGGTACGCCTTTCGCACTGCCTCGATTCCCACGACCTCTCCCGATCGACTCGTCGCGGAGCTGCGACTGAGCCAGTTCGCGGCGTTGCTGCTGGCGCTCATCGCTGGCGCCTATATCGGCTTCGCCGTCACGCCAGGTCACGATTCGCAGCCGGGCGTCGGCCTGGACATTGCCCTGACGATCGGCTTCCTGGTGATGGCTGCCACCACGCTGGTGCGCGATCCGCGGCATGCGCTCACCGTTCTGGCGCTCACGTTCGCCGCGCACGCGCTCTTCGATGTCGCCCATCGGCCGGGCGCGCTCGCTGACGGAATCGCGCCACGATGGTATCTGATCAGTTGTGCTGTGTACGATGTGTATATCGGAGCGCTCTGTTATCTCCCTATCTTGAGACGATGATGCACTTGATCTCCTCGCGGGTGTTTCGATGGTTGCGCGGCGGGCGACGAGGACACAGTTCTCGTTTCTGCGAGCCGCACGCAGGCCCGCCGGAGCGGAGCGGGGCACGGGGCCCCCGCGAGCGACGGCGATGGGGGGTCCGGCGGGGCGAAGCCCCCCGGTTAACGATGATGCACTTGACTTCTTCGCGCGCGTGTCGTCGGATCCATGCGGCGCTCGTCGGCGGCTTCGTCCTGTTCGCCACCGCCACCTCTCACGTCCAGCAGCCGCCGGCGGACGGACCGCCGCGGCTGGTGGTCATCCTCGTAGTGGATCAGATGCGGGCGGACTACCTGGATTGGTACGGCCCGCTGCTCACCAAAGGGTTTCACCGCCTCACCGAACGCGGCGCCTGGTTCACGAACGCCGCGTACCCGTACTTGAACACTGTCACGTGCGTCGGCCACTCGACGATCGGTACCGGAACGTTCCCCTATCACCACGGGATGATCCTCAACGGCTGGCTCGATCGCGCGACGAAGAAGGTGCCCGGCTGCACGGAGGATCTCAAAGTCAAGGAAATCACGTACGCCGGTCTGCCTCCGGCCACTGGCGACAGCGCGCGCAACCTCATGCGGCCAGCCCTCGGCGAGCAGGTGCGCGAGCACGGCGGAGGCCGCGCGCTCGCGATGTCGCTCAAGCCGCGCTCCGCGATTCCGCTCGTCGGTCACCGCGCCGACGCCGTCGTCTGGTTCGACGATCGCGGCGGCTGGTCCACTTCGGCGGCGTTCACGAAGAAGCCCATTGATTTCATCGAGGAGTTCGTCCAGAGCCATCCGGTGACGGACGACAAGGGTAAGGTCTGGACTCGAACCCTCGACGCATCGGCCTACAAGGGCGAAGACGACGTCGCGGCGGAGCGGCCGCCGGCAGGGATGACCAGGACATTTCCCCATGCGCTCGACGCCCCGCCTCAGGCGGGCAGCACGGAGAGCTTCTTCACCCGCTGGACGCGGTCGCCGTTCGCGGACGAGTACCTCGGCAAGCTCGCCGAGACGGCCATCGACAAGTGGGCGCTCGGCAAAGGGCCGCATACGGATTTCCTTGCTGTCAGCTTCTCGTCGCTCGATCTCGTGGGACATGCGTTCGGACCGCGCAGTCACGAGGTGCAGGACATCCTGGTGCGGCTCGACGCCACGATCGGACGACTCCTCGATCACCTCGATCAGCAAGTGGGTGCAAACAACTACGTCCTCGGACTGTCGGCGGATCACGGCGTGGCGGACATCCCCGAAATTGCCGGCAAGGGTGGCCGCTTGAGCGCAAAGGAGGTCAAGGACACGCTCGAAAAGGTCCTCGTACCCGTTCTCGGCGTCGGCGATCACATCGTCTCAAACGCTTACACCGACATCTATCTGACGCCCAAGGCTGCCGACCGTCTCCGGGTGGATGGTGCCCTCCGCAAAGCTGCGATAGACGCGCTCGTCGCCTTGCCGGCAGTTGACAAGGTGTTCGTCGGCGCAGATCTCGCGAAGGCCGAGGCGAGAGAGTCCACGGATCCGGTGGAACGCGCGGCCGCGTTGAGCTACTACCCGGGCAGGAGTGGCGACTTGATTCTCGCTCCGAAGGAGAACTGGCTGACCTCGAACGCCGCAACCACGCACGGCACGGATCATCCCTACGATCAGCACGTGCCCGTGATCCTCTTCGGAGCGTCCGTGCGCCCGGGCCGCTACACGCAGAGCGCATCGCCGGCCGACATCGCGCCTTCGCTGGCATCGGTTGCGCGGATACGGATCGCACCGACCGACGGGCGCGTGCTCACCGAAGCGCTCGTGCCCCAGTCGAAGGGCTCCCGGTGACACGGGCGGCGCGCCCGCGCGGACGCAAGACCTCCGGCGCGAACGCGGACTCCGGTCCGGCTTTCGCCGCGCGTGTTTTGTCGGTGGTACGGCGTATTCCCGCAGGCAGGGTCGCGACCTACGGGGACGTCGCGGCGGCGGCCGGCAGCCCGCTCGCCCATCGGGCGGTGGGGAACGTGATGCGGCACTGCCGGGCCCACGATGTTCCGTGCCATCGCGTGATCGCCGCAGCGGGCCGTCTGGGCGGATATGGCGGAAATCTCGAGCTCAAGCGCGGCCTGCTGAGAGCGGAGGGCATCCGCGTGGTCGGCTCGAGTATCCGCGACTTCGAGGATCGGCGATGGGGTCCTAGAGCTCGCAGGGGGGCGCCGAGTCGAACAACCTGCAGTCGCCCGTCGTAAACCACGCTGAACAGAATGAGGCGCGCCACCGGCGCGCCCCCGCCGGAACGGCCCGCCTACGCGCCGAAGGCGCTTCGGCGAGGTCTCGCCGTAGCTTTAGCGAAGGCGGAAGCGGTGCACGGGGTCCTCGCGAGTGGCCGCCTACGCGCCGAAGGCGCTCCGGCGAGCTCTCGCCGAAGCTTTAGCGGAGGCGGAACGGCGTAGGGGGTCCGGGGGCGAAGCCCCCGGATCTGAGTTGGATGGCCGGCAACGCGACACCCACATGGCACCGTCTAAGATCACAGTTCATCCCTCGGCCAGCCGGGGCACGGCTCAGACCGGCCGGGATGACGACCGGGCGCTCGTGGAGCGGTGCCTGCAGGGCGATCCTGGCGCGTTCGAGGAGCTGTATCGCGCGCACTCCGGCAGGTTGTTCAGCCTGACCTCCCGCATGCTCGGCAACCCGGCCGATGCGGAAGATCTCCTGCAGGACATCTTCCTGGCGGCGCACCGGAAGCTCGATACGTTTCGGGGCGACTCCGCGCTCGGGACGTGGCTCTACCGACTGGCCACGAATCTGTGCCTCGACTACCTACGGAGCCGAGCGATGCGCAGCAGCCAGGTCACGGACTCGCTGGACGACGAGCCCTGGATTGCGGATGCGAGCAGCCGCCGCCTGGCGGAGCGGACGGTGAGCAAGATGGATCTCGAGCGCGCGCTCGGTCAGTTGCCGGAGGGATGCCGGGCGGCCTTCGTGCTGCACGACATCGAAGGCCTCGAGCACCAGGAGGTCGCCGAGGTTCTCGGGATCGCTGAAGGGACGTCGAAGTCCCAAGTGCACAAGGCGCGTATGCGCCTGCGGACATTGTTGGGTCAGTAACCATGCACTGCGAGCGCTACACAGACGCGATTCAGGAGCTGGTCGACGGCACGCTGGGACCGATCCGTCGATCGGAGCTCCAGATCCACCTCGATCAATGCGAGGGATGCCGCGCGCTGCTTCAGGACCTCGAGCGCATCCGGGATCTCGCCGGGTCGCTCGATCGACCGGTCGTGCCGAATCGGGTGTGGCTGCAGGTCGCTGGCCGGCTCCGGCAGGAAGGCCGGCTCCGTCAGCCGGCACCCGCCGCAACGCCGTCGCGTCGTCCCTACGTCCTCGCCGCGATCGCGGCATCGCTGCTGCTGGCCGTCGGCGCCTCGCTCTTCCTTCTCGTTCCCGCAGTTCGCGGCTCGCGCCAGCAGCTGGCGACCTCGCAGCCGGCGCCCGGCAGCGCCCCGGCAGCTCCTGACGTCCAGGCGGCCACGGGAGACATCGCCGAGGAGTTCCGGCTTGCGCAAGAGCACTATCAGAACGGGATCGCCAAGCTGGAAGAGGCCACGAAGAACTACGAGAACGCCATCGACCCGCAGACGGCTGCCACGATTCAGAAGAGCATGCAGGTCATCGATCAGGCGATTGCGGACAGCAGCGCCGGGGTCAGGAGCGAGCCTACGAGCATGGCAGCGCGCGACAGCCTGTTCGACGCCTTGAAGCGCAAGGTCGCGCTGCTGCAGGACACGATCGCCTTGATGAACGAGATGCGCAAGGGCAACGCCCCTGGCGCCGCGCAGCTGGTGGAAGGCGTCAACAAGAGCTGAGAGATACAGGACACATGAACCGCACACTCACGAAGTTTCTGATCTGGGGACTTCGTCCCCAGACCCCTTGCGCGCGTCCCGCCTTCGTCGTGACGACGCTGCTCGTGCTCGGCGCCAGCGCCTGGCCGGCCGCCGCGCAGGTCTATCCCGAGCGGATCCCGTCGGCTTTCCGCGCGCAGCAGCGGGATCGCGACCGGGAACGTGCGAACCGCGAGCAGCAGCAGCGTTCCGAACAGGTCGATCGGACGACGCGAACGCTGCGGATCGGCGCGAATGGGGAGCTGGATCTGAACAACATCTCGGGAGACATCGTGCTGACGCGCGGATCCGGTCAGGAAGCGACGATCGAAATCGTCAAGACGGCCCGAGGACAGACCCCGGACGACGCCAAGGAGCTCCTCGGACTTGTGCAGGTGGACGTTGTCGAGCGCGGGAACCGGGCGGAAGTGCGGACGCGATACCCCAGCGGCGACGAGATGCGCACCCGGAACCGCCGCAACTTCAGCGTCTCGGTCAACTTCAACGTGACGGCACCGGTTGGCGCGCGCGTCACTGCCCGCTCCATCTCAGGAAACGTCAGCGCCCGCGATCTGCGAGGCGAGATCGCGCTCGAGTCGACGAGCGGCAACGTCATCATCGCAAACGGCGGCCGGGTCGCGTCGGCGAAGACGATTTCGGGGAATGTAGAGGTCTCGGGCACCGAGATCGACGGCGGGCTCGAAGCGTCGAGCGTCAGCGGCACCGTCACGGTGCGGAAGACCAAGGCGCGAAGAATGACGCTGTCAACCGTCAGCGGCAACCTAGCGCTCGAGGACGTCGACTGCGGGCGCGTCGAGCTTCAGGCTGTCAGCGGCGACGTGCAGCTTGCCGGACCCCTTTCAGCCGGCGGCCGCTACGATTTCAGCTCGCACTCGGGCAACGTGCGCATCATCGTCAACGGCGACACGGGCTTCGAGCTGGACGCCAACTCGTTCAGCGGCTCGATCCGCTCCGATCTTCCGTTGACTGGAAGCGTCGGGAGTGACGATCGCGGCCGCCGGCAGCGCGCCGTCCGCGGCGTCTACGGGAACGGCAGCGCGGTCCTCCACCTCACCACCTTCTCTGGCAACATCGTCATCGAGAAGCGGTAGGAGCGGCTCCACATACCTCCAGCCAACCGTCCTCCCGCTGGCTCAACTGGTCTTCCACCTCTCGGGTCCACACAGCCGCGTGGCGTGGCGGAACTGCGAGAGTTCGTGGCCACTGCGATTGACGTCATAATGGGTACTGCGCAGACGCGCGCGCCGGCGCCTCGCGCCGGAGCGGGGCACGGCGGCCGCCGCGCGAGCGACGGCGATGGGGGGTCCGGCGGGGCGAAGCCCCCCGGTCTATGGGTAGCGCGCAGACGGCGCGCCCGCCGGAGCGGAGCGGGGCACGGGGCCCCCGCGAGCGACGGCGATGGGGGGTCCGGCGGGGCGAAGCCCCCCGGTCTATGGGTAGCGCGCAGACGGCGCGCCCGCCGGAGCGGAGCGGGGCACGGGGCCCCCGCGAGCGACGGCGATGGGGGGTCCGGCGGGGCGAAGCCCCCCGGTCTATGGGTAGCGCGCAGACGGCGCGCCCGCCGGAGCGGAGCGGGGCACGGGGCCCCCGCGAGCGACGGCGATGGGGGGTCCGGCGGGGCGAAGCCCCCCGGTTAAAGGAGATGCGGACAATGAAAAAGCACTGGGTCCTGGTAGGAATTCTGGCGGGCTCGCTGTGTGCCTCAGACGCGCTGGCGCAGCATCAGGCGCCGAACCAGCAGCCCAACACCGCCGGGGCGCCCACGGCGCCGACGGGCGACCTCGCGCTGGGCCGCGTCCACTTGCCAAAGGCGGTGACGGCGGACGGCAAGCCGCTCCCGGCCGGGAACTACGACGTCAAGCTGACTGCTCAGGAAGCGGCGCCGAAGGCGGTCGGTACCACGCAGACTCTCGAGCGGTGGGTCGAGTTCGCGCAAGGCGGAAGCGTCAAGGGCCGCGAAGTCGTCAGCATCGTTCCGCAGGCGGAGATTCAGATGGTCGTCAAGGACGCCCCGCCGGCGGCCAATGGATCCAAGGTCCAGGTCCTGCGAGGCAATGAGTACGTTCGCGTGTGGATCAACAAAGGCGGGAATCACTATCTGATTCACCTGCCGGCGAGCGGCGCGACGCCTGGTCAATAAGAGGGCGTGAAGCCCCGGCACAGGCGGGGTCTAAAGACCCCGCCCTCCACCGAACAGGGCCGCTACGTTGCCATTACGTCGAACTGCTCGTGATGGAGGTGCGTGTCCGGCTTCAGCGTGATCGGCTTCCCCACCGCTCGCTGCAGCTCGCGGAAGATCGCGCTCTCCTCTTCCTTCAGTGCCCGGGCGATGTCGGGGTTCACGCGCAGAATCACGCTCTGCCCATCGAGATCGCCTACGATCTTCTGCATCTCGGCGAGGATCTCGTAGCAGATCGTCGAGCTCGATTTGATCAGTCCTGAACCCGAGCAGTACGGGCAGGGCTCGGTCAGCTGACGCTCGAGGCTCTGCTTCACCCGCTTGCGCGTCACGATGACGAGCCCGAAGTCCGAGACCTGGAGCGCCTTGGACGGTGAGCGATCCTTTCGCAGCTCCTTCTCGACCTCCTGGAACACCTTCTGGCGGTTCTTCTTCTCCTCCATGTCGATCAGGTCGAGCACGATGATGCCGCCGAGATCGCGCAGCCGGAGCTGACGAACGATTTCCTTCACCGCCTCGAGGTTCGTCTTGACGATCGTGTCCTCGAGTCGTCCGGTGCGCTTGCCGACGTAGCGGCCGGTGTTGACGTCGATCGCGACCAGCGCTTCCGTCTGGTTGATGACCAGGTAGCCGCCAGACTTCAGCCAGACCTTGCTGCGGAGCGCCTTGTCGATTTCCGCCTGGACGCCGTACTCCTCGAGGATCGGGAAGTCTTTCGTGTAGAGCTTCACTCTCGGGACGAGGTTCGGCATGATGCGCTCGACCAGCGCAATCACCCGGCGATACTCCAGTTCGTTGTCGATCCGTACGGCGGTGTAGTCGTCTGTCAGCAGGTCTCGGAGGAGCTTGATGACGAGGCTCTGCTCCTGGAAGAGCAACGCAGGCGGGCGCCGGCCTTCCATCTTCCCTCTGATCTCGGTCCAGACCTGGTGGAAGTACGTAAGGTCGCTGAGGATGTCGTCCTTCGAGCGTCCGCTGGCGGCGGTCCGGATGATCACGCCGCCGGTGAAGCCGTGCTGCTCGCGAAACTCCCGCACGATGCCGCGAAGGCGCGCACGCTCCTCGCGCGATTCGATCTTCCGCGACACGCCGACGTGATCGACGGTCGGCATGAACACCAGAAACCGTCCCGGCATCGTCGCGTGCGAGGTGAGCCGTGCTCCCTTCGTGCCGAGCGGCTCCTTGACGACCTGCACAAGCACTTCCTGCCCTTCCTTCAGGAGGTCTTCGATTTTGGGCTGGGGGCGATCCCGGTCTCGGTCGGGTCTGGCGTCGGCGCGCGGCGCCGGTGAGGCGGAGCCTGGGAGGGCCTGAGGGCTCACCCGCTCGCGGCTGCGGCGCTCGACGCCCTGCGGGGGCAGGGCTGCGGGCTGGACGCTGACCTCCGGGTCCGAGTCCACCGACGGGATGATGACGGCGACAGGCGCTGGCGTGTCTGACGGCTCGCCGTCCTCTTCGTCTCCCGACTCGAGGCGCTCGAACTCCTCGACGGTATTGACGACTTCAGAGACGTATAGGAACGCGTCGCGCTCGAGGCCGATGTCCACGAAGGAGGACTGCATGCCAGGCAGCACCTTCGAGACGCGCCCCTTGTAGATATTGCCGACGACACCACGCTGCCGCTCGCGCTCGATGAAGACCTCGACGACCTGATCGTCTTCGAGGATCGCGACCCGTGTTTCCTGGTCGCTCGAGGAGATGATCATCTCCTTGTTCATGGAACCCACTCCACTGTCGGGCGGCCGCAGCACACGTCAGGCCGCCGGCCCGTACGAGCAGCAGCAGGGCCACGAGACCCGTCAGCTGCGATCGAACGATGGCCAGAAGCGCGTGGATCATGTGAGCGAAACCGCCGGAAAACTCAATTGGTGAACCTTCTCATCCGCACGTTGATGATCAGGCCGAAGGACGCGAGCGCCGCGATCAGCGAGGAGCCCCCATAACTCATCAAAGGCAAAGTGATGCCTTTGACGGGCGCGAGGCCGGCCGACATGGCGACGTTGTAAATCACCTGGAACGAGAAGCCCGTAATGATGCCTCCCACGAGATACGCCCCGAGGCGGTCCTTCGCGAGCCGGGCCGCTTCGAGCGAACGCCAAATCACGAACAGATACAACCCGAGGGCCGTGAGCACGCCAATGAAGCCCTGCTCTTCGGCCAGTACCGAGAATATGAAATCGTTGTGCGCCACCGGCAGGAACTTGTACTGCCCCTGCGTGCCGCCCCTGAAGCCCTTGCCCTTCAATCCGCCCGATCCTACGGTGATGCGGGCCTGAATCTGCTGGTAACCCTCACCCCGGGGATCCTGGTCCGGGTTGAGGAACGTCGTCACGCGGGCCTTCTGATAGTCCTTCAGCGCGAACTTCCAGGCAACTGGGGCCATCAACAGGGCCGCGAGCGCGATGATACCCAGAAGTCGTAGCTGCAGGCCCGCAAGAAATGCGACACCGAGAAAAACGGGGATGAGCGTGACGGCCGTGCCGAGGTCCGGCTGCTTGGCGATCAGCAGCAGTGGCACGGCCATGAAGATGGCGCCGGTGACGAGATCGCCGCTGTTGCGCGCGCCCCGCCGGTTCTCGCCGAAGTACATCGCGAGGATCAGCGCGAGGACGACGCGCCCGAACTCCGAGGGCTGCAGGTTGAAGGGGCCGATCGGAATCCAGCGCTGCGCGCCCATCTGCGTGGAGCCCTTCACCAGGACGAAGACCAGGAGGATGACGAGCCCGCCGTAGAGGAAAAGGGAATGCTCCGCGAGCATGCGATAGTCGAGCGTCAGGAAGACGAGGAATGCGAGCAGGCCGATGACGAGCGCGTAAACCTGCGTGCGGACCTGTGGGCCGGCATGGCCGGTGCCATCCGGCATCGTCACGTACGTGGTGCTGTAGATCATGGCGATCCCGATCCCGGCAATCACCAGGAGGGCCGTAAGCAGCAGCCAGTCGACGTGGAAATACAGGCGGCGCTCGAACATGGGTTACTGGCCCGGCGCGCCGCTCCCACCGCGGGCGTACGGATCCTTGTAGTCGAGCCGAAGATCCTCGTGGGTCGGCGCCGGCGGCGCCGGGCGCCCGTCCTGCTTCGCGAAGAAGACGTCCAGGATGTGATGCGCCACCGACGCGGCGTTCGGGCCGTGGATACCGTGCTCGAGGAACACGACGCCGGCAATCTGCGGATTGTCGCGCGGCGCGAAGAAGACGAACCAGCCGTTGTCGCGAAGGTCTTTCCCGCTGCGGGACGCGGCTATGCGGCCGGCGTTCGAAATCACCTGGGACGTGCCGGTCTTGCCGCTGACGTCATGCCCCTCGATCCGGGCGCGGCCACCGGTTCCACCGCCGTTGACCACCATCCAGAGACCGTCGCGGATCGCCTGAAGCTTCTCAGGCGTGACCTCGATCTGCGATTGTGGCGGGGGTGCCGGCACGGGCTTCCAGCCGTCACCTTCATCGACCGCCCGCACGAGATGAGGGGTAACACGGGTTCCCCCGTTTGCAAGCGTCGAGATATAAACAGCCATCGAGACCGGCGTCACCGCCACCTGGCCCTGGCCGATGGAGACGGAAATCGTCTCGCCGGCGTACCACTTTTTCTCTTTCGTGTACTTTTCTTTCCACTCCGTCGATGGAACAAGCCCCTGGAGCTCGTTCGGCAGATCGATGCCGCTCTTGACGCCAAGGCCGAGGAGTGTCGCCCACTTGTGGATTCTGTCCACACCGAGCATGTTGCCGACCGTGTAGAAGTACACGTCGCACGACTGGGCGATCGCCTGCCGGAGGTCAAGGGATCCGTGCCCCGGCTTCTTCCAACAGGCGAACGTCCTCCCATAGAACGTCGCGTGGCCGGCGCAGGACACGCGGAACGCCGGCGTGATGATGCCCTCCTCCAGCCCCGCCAGGCCTACTGCCATCTTGAAGGTGGAGCCCGGCGAGTACCGACCCTGGAGCGCACGATTCTGCAGCGGCTTCAAATCGTCGGTGTTGAGCGACGCCCACGTGGCGCGATCGACGCCGCCCGCGAAGGCGTTGGGATCGTAGGCAGGCCGGCTCGAAAATCCGAGCACTTCGCCGGTCCTGGGGTCGAGCACGACAGCCGCGCCGTTGAAGCCCGACGCCGTGAAGCCTTCCTCGATCGCCCGCTGCACATCGGCGTCGATTGTCAGCTGCAGGCGCTGGCCCTCCTTGGGTGGCTGTTCCCGGACCTCGCGGATCTCGCGGCCGACGCTGTTCACGACGACGAACCTGTCGCCGTCAGCGCCCATCAGCAGCTTGTTGTAGGCCTGCTCCACGCCGGCCTGTCCGATCATCGTGCCCGGCTCGACGCCCGTGTATTCAGCGCGCGTCAGCTGGGTCTCGCTGATTTCGCTGACGTAACCGAAGAGATGGGCCGCGAGCTCGCTCTCGGGGTATTTCCGGGCAGGCACTTCCTGATGAATGATCCCGGGCAATTCCCATTGACGCAGTCGATATGCCGCCACCTGTTCCAGCGTCGCGTTCTCGATCAGGACGATCGGCCTGTAGCTCGGCTCGCGACGCCGACGGTTGACGGTCTCGCGGAGCTGCGCTTCGTCCACGCCGGTGGCCATCGCCAGGACGTGCAGCGTCTCGTCGAGGTTCTTGGTCTGCTCGCGAACGAGCGCGATGTTGAAGGTGTTGCGGTTTTCGACGAGGACCTTCCCGTTGCGGTCGAACAGCACGCCGCGCGGCGCAGGCAGCGGGAGCCGCCGCATGTGATTGTTTTCCGCCATCTCGGCGAATTTCTTGCCCTCGGGCACTTGGAAGATCCAGAAGCCCACCGCGAGCAGGATGAACGCGCCGGCGACCACCACCTGGAGGATGGTGAGCCGTGTGGTCATTTGGCGACGATCGTCAGGAAGAATCGGGGTTGTCATGGCCAACGTCTCAAACGTGTCGGGATTCGGCGCTCGAGGGAACCCCGAACCTAGAACCTTTAGAACCCTTAGAACCTAGAACCCAGAACCTCTGGAACCCCTGGAACCCCGTCAGTAGTGCCTTCGTCCCAGACTGGCGCCTCGCGCCCTTCGCCGCTGCAGCATCTCCGGCCCGCGCTCGACGAGTATGAACGCGATGATGCCGATCAATCCGTTGATCGCCGCCTGCGTGAACACCGCCGAATAGACCAGCCGAAACGGCCGCGCCTCGACCACCGAGTACAACGCCTGGAAGCAGGCCTCGTGCAGCACCGTGGCGCCCACGAACATCACGAACCGCGGCACCGTTTGCGAGACGATGAACTGCGCGCCCAGGAACCCGACGACGAAGCCGACCAGCGTCTTCGAGAACCCGCCTATGCCGATGATGCCGCCGGCGAGTCCGTCCTGAATCAGCCCGCCGACGGTGCCAGCCACCAGCCCACCCGCGGGGCCGAACGCCAGGCCGGCGTAGACCACCACGACGAGCACCAGGTTGACCGCGGTCGTGCTCCCGACCCGGAGACCGGCCACCGTCGTCTGCAGGGCGAGCGCGACGATGAGCGCCACGATGACCGCCGCAGTCTTCATTTCTCGCGCTCGGCGGCGGCAGGCGGCTCAGGCCGCGCGGCCGGGTGCGCGGGCACGAGGACGATGAGCACGTTCTCGAGACTCGAGAAGTCCACCATCGGTCGCACCGAAATCTGTCGATACAGCCCTGCTCCGCGTTCTGACTTCTCGACCCGTCCGATGGGGAACCCCTTCGGATAGACGCCGTCGGTGCCGGAAGTGACCGCGACGTCTCCGACGACGACGTCAGCCAGGTTCGACACGAGCTGGAACTGCAGCGGCGGGTCGCCCTCAGCGCCGACCACGATCCCTCCCGATCGGGTCCGCTCGACCAGCGCCCCGGCCGCGGCGGCCGGGTCGACCAGCAGCTGCACCCTCGATGCATGCGAGGCAGGCCGGCCAATCACGCGGCCGACAATGCCCTTCGGAGAGATGACGGGCATGTCCGACTGGACGCCGTCGTCGCTGCCGCGGTTCACCGTCACGCTCAGGATGCCTGGATTGGGATTGCCTGCGATGATTTCGGCCGCCACCGTCGGGAGCGTCGTGGTGGTCTTCAGATCCATCAGCTCCTGCAGCTGCACCGTGCGAGCGGCAAGCGCGCGCTGCTCCTGCAGCCGTACTTCCAATTCGGCGACCTGGCTCTTGAGCGCCTCGTTTTCCGCTCTCGCGCCCCGCAGGGCGACGTAATTCCCCCAACCGTTCCGCCCGACATCCACGATGGCCGCCAGCGCCCCTTGCACGCGGGAAAAGAGCCCGAACGTCACCGACTCGAGCACCGGAACGCCCGACCGCGACTGCACCTGTGCGGAAATCAGCACCAGATGGCCGACGAGAACGAGGACGAACAGGACGCCCGTGCGTTGTCGGAGAACCTGGGTGTCTTGGATGTCGAGCATTTGCGAGCTATCAGCTATCAGCTATCGGCCATCAGCGTCGCGGGAGGTGCCAGCCGGATCTGGCTGACAGCTGACGGCTGAGAGCTGTTAGCTAGTCAATCGATATCTTCCGCAAAAGGTTGAAGTCCGAGAGCATCTTTCCGGCGCCGAGCACGACCGACGAGAGCGGATCCTCCGCCATCGCCAGCGGCAGTCCGGTTTCTTCGCGCAGGCGCTTGTCCAGGTTCTTCAGCAGGGAGCCCCCGCCGGTGAGCACGATGCCCCGGTCCACGATGTCCGCGGAGAGCTCCGGCGGCGTCCGCTCGAGCGCGACGCGCACGGCGTCGACGATCACGTTGACCGTCTCCGCCAGCGACTCGCGAATCTCCTCGTCGGTGATCGTGATGGTCTTGGGCACGCCCTCGATCAAGTGCCGCCCCTTGATCTCCATCGTCATCCTCTCCTCGAGCGGGTAGGCGGATCCGATCTCCATCTTGATCGCCTCGGCCGTCCGCTCGCCGATGAGGAGGTTGTACGTCTTCTTGATGTACTGGATGATCGCCTCGTCCATCTCGTTCCCCGCGACGCGCACCGCCTT
Organism: uncultured Acidobacteriota bacterium; assembly: GCA_963730995.1. Classification (GTDB taxonomy): domain Bacteria; phylum Acidobacteriota; class Vicinamibacteria; order Vicinamibacterales; family 2-12-FULL-66-21; genus CAVSUB01. Next base: position 570,988 of record CAVSUB010000001.1, read on the forward strand.
GCTGTAGACGATGCCCGCGAGCGAGATGACGGCGATGTCGGTCGTGCCGCCGCCGATGTCGACGATCATGTTGCCCGACGGCTCGGTGATCGGCATGCCCGCCCCGATTGCCGCCGCCATGGCCTCTTCGACCAGGTGCACTTCGCTGGCCTTCGCGCGGTACGCGCTGTCTTTCACCGCGCGCTTCTCGACCTGCGTGATCTCGGACGGCACTCCGATGACGATACGCGGGCGGACCCAGACGTTTCGGTTGTGCGCCTTCTTGATGAAGTAGGTCAGCATCTTCTCGGTGACCTCGAAATCGGCGATGACGCCGTCCTTCATCGGCTTGATGGCGACGATGTTGCCGGGCGTGCGCCCGAGCATGTCTTTCGCGTCCTTGCCGACCGCCTCGATCCGGCCGTTCACTTTATTGATCGCGACGATCGACGGTTCGTTGACGACGATCCCCTTGCCACGCGCGTAGACGCACGTGTTGGCAGTGCCGAGGTCAATGGCCAGGTCACTCGAGAACAGAGAAAACAGGGAACGAAGACTCAACGAACACTCCCTTACAAATCGGACGATCGAACCGCGCGTGGGCGTGGGGCGGAGCCTTTAGGCCCCGCCAGGGCGCGGGCTGAAGCCCGCGCCTTCCAATGATTCAAACGGCCACGTGTATGCCGTTCTTCCCGCGATCCTTGACCCAATACATAGCGTTGTCGGCAGCGTGAATCAGGCCGTCCGCCGAAATCGATACATCGGGCAGCGTCGCCACGCCCACCGATACTGTCAGCGCGATGCTCAGCCCCTCACCCTGGAGGAAGCGGTGCGCGGCGATGCGCTCGCGCACGCGATCGCCGACTGCCATGGCCCCGTCGCCGCCCGTATCCGGCAGCACAATCGCGAACTCGTCTCCCCCGAAGCGGGCGACGACGTCCGTTTCCCGGGCGCTCACACGAATGACGCCCGCCGCCTCCACCAGCGCCCGGCTCCCGGCCAGATGTCCATGGGTGTCGTTCACCGACTTGAAGCCGTCGAGGTCGATGAACAGCAGCGACAGCGGCCGGCCGCTCCGGGAGGCGCGCTTCGTTTCCCGCCGCAGCACCTGCGACAGGTACCGCGAGTTGTAGAGCTGAGTGAGGTCGTCCGTGACGGAGAGCGCCTCGGCCCTCTGCACCCGTAACGCATTATCGAGCGCGATGGCCCCAGGCTCCAGCGCGGCGAGCAGAGCCTGCAGCGTTGCCGGTGTCAGTTTCGGCTCTTTGGCGGAACGTCCGCCGTCGAATCCAACTACCGCGCCGACGGTTCGCCCCCGACAGCCGAGCGGCAACCCAAGAGCCGCCACCTCCGGCAGCGCGCCGTCCGTGCCGGTAAACCTTGTATCCGCTGAGAAATCGGCCGTCGCGCACGCCGTGCCGGAGCGGATCACGAGGGTCCCCACGGCCCTTGCCGCCGAATCAATGGCGGGCGACAAGCCACTCAAGCCGGGGACTCGCACACGGCCGGCATCGTCGACAACCAGAACCACCCAGTCGGCCACGGGCAGCCAGTCGGCCACGAGGGAGACGATCTCCTCACCCACCCGCTCGGGATCGAGGCTGGCGTTGACCGACCGAATCATCTGGACGAAGAGGTCCGCCCGCGCCAGGCGGCGCCTCAGGGCCGGCTGAATCGGCCGGAGCCTCTCGGCCAGATCCGTACGGATCTCCGGCACCCTCTTTCGGCGCGACGGACGACCGGCGCGAGACTGCCTACCAGTCCCCGTCAATCGACTCTGCGACCCATTTGGAATGGCGGATCCTTCTAAGTGCTTCTAGCTGTAAATATTAACACAAGGGCCACCCTGCCCGGCGGGCGTTCCCGTTGCGAGATCGGACACCTTCTCGGACGACAGGCGGCCTGAGCGAGCGGAGGCGTCGCCCGGCCCGATGCAAAGGAAGGTCCGGTCGGAGATCCAGGGCCGGGCCTCCGTGGCATAATTGCGGTTTCGCAAATGACTGTTTTCCGCTCAGGGCGACCGGTCACGAACGGCGCCTGGCGATAACGAGGCTGTCGACCCATGACGATGCTCGACCGGATGCGGCGTCACAAGAACTGGCTGAAATGGAGCCTTGCGATCGTGGTGGTCGCGTTTGTCCTGCTCTACATCCCGAACTTCCTGCGCAACGGGATCGGCGGCTCCGTCGCCACGGGCACCCGGGACGTCATCGCATCAGTCGAGGGACAGACCATCACGGTCGGTCAGTTCCGGCGCATCTACCAGCAGCAGATGCAGGCCTACCGCCGGGCCTACGGGGGCAACATCGACGATCGTCTGCTCAAGCAGATGGGAATCGATCGTCGCATCCTGCAGCAGCTGATCGATGAAGAGGCGGCGCTGGCAGAGGCGCACCGTCTCGGGATCTCGACGAGCGACGAGGAGGTGCGCGCGCGGATCCTCGCCCTTCCTGCGTTCCAGGAGAACGGTCAGTTCATCGGCGACACGCGATACCGGCAGCTGCTGCAGATGTCGGATCCTCCCCGCCGGCCCTCGGAGTTCGAGGAGGAAGTCCGCCGAAGCCTGACGCTCGGCAAGCTGCAGGGCGCGCTGACGGACTGGATGACGGTGTCGGAGGCCGAGGTCACGGCGGAATACAAGAAACGCAACGAGAAAGTGAAGCTCGCCGTCGTCTCGTTCCCTGCCGACAAATTCCTGACTGAGACGACTGCGACCGACGCCGAGATCTCGCAACAGTTCGAACAGCACAAGAACGACTACCGCATTCCGGAGAAGCGCAAGGTGCGGTACGCGCTGCTCGATCTGCAGGCGATTCGCAACCGAACCGTCGTGTCGCCACAGGACGTGCAGCGCTACTACGAGGACAACGAGCAGCAGTACACGACGCCCGAGCAGGTCAAGGCGAGTCACATCCTTCTCAAGACCGAAGGCAAGGACGATGCGACGGTGAAGAAACAGGCGGAGGATCTACTCGCCAAGGTCAAAGGCGGCGCGGACTTCGCCGAGCTCGCGACGAAGTTTTCCGAAGACGACAGCAGCAAGGTCAAGGGTGGTGATTTGGGCTTTTTCCCGCAGGGCCAGATGGTCCCGGAGTTCGACAAGGTCGCCTTCTCGCTGGCGCCCGGCCAGATCAGCGACCTCGTCAAGTCGCAGTTCGGCTACCACATCATCAAGGTGATCGAGAAGAAGCCTGCCACGAAGCGCACGCTCGACGAGGTCCGCGCGCAGATCGAAGATCAGCTCAAGACGCAGCGCGCCCAGGAGGAAGCCCAGCGAACGGTGAAGGATCTCGCTGGCAAGGTGCAGAAGCCGGAAGATCTGGACAACGTCGCGAAGCCCCGAGGCTTCACGGTCGGCGAAACGCCGTTCTTCGCACGCAACGAGCCGGTCCCTGGTCTCGGCATGTCGCCCGCAGTCGGCTCACGCGCGTTCGATCTGAAGGACAAAGAAGTCAGCGAGGCCGTGCAGTCCCCGCAGGGCTATGCATTCCTCACGCTCACCGGGAAGCAGGACGCGAAGACGCCGTCGCTGGACGAGGTGAAAGCGAAGGTGCGCGAAGATGTCGTCAAGCGGAAGGCGGTCGAGACCGCGAGGCAGAAAGCGGCTTCCGTATCGGCGCACCTGAAGACCGGCGACTTTGCGGCAGGCGCGAAAGCCGCAGGCCTCGAAGCGAAGAACACCGAGCTCGTGCCGCGTGGCTCCCCGATCTCTGACGTCGGCGTGAGCCCTGCCGTGGACGCGGTCGCCTTCACGCTGCCTGTCGGCGGTGTCAGCGACCCGATCGTCACCGACAACGGCGCCGTCGTCGTCAAGGTTGTCGACCGCGTCGGCGTGACGGATGAGGACCTCGCGAAAGGACGCGAGGGCGTGCGCACGGAGCTGCTGAGCGAACGGCGCAATCAGTTCTACACGGCCTACATGGCGAAGGCGCGAGAGCGGATGCAGATCAACGTCAACCAGCAGACCGTGGCGCAGATACTTGCCTGAATCCCGTCAGAATTCTGACCTAATTCAAGCCCCTTCCCCCCCGGCCGATTAGCCGTCCAGAGGGCCCGCGCCCTTGGACGGAGCCGCCCTGAAAACACCGCCTTCACTCGCCACCGAGCCGTCGGGCCGCGCAGCCCTGACGACACTGCTCGACGCGTCGCCGCTGGCGATTGCGGTGCTCGATCTGGAGGGCATCGTCCGGAGCTGGAACGGCGCGGCGGAGGCTATGTTCGGCTGGACGGCCGGCGACATGGTCGGGCAGCCGTATCCGCTGTTGCAGCCGGCTCAGGTCAAGAACTTCCCTGCGCTCTGCGACCAGGCGCTCGCCGAAGGATCGGTGCAGATCGCGGAGTGCAGGCGGGTTCGCAAGGACGGGTCCTTTCTCGACGTCCGCGCGTCAGCTGGCGTCGTTCGCGACGCGCTCGGGCAGGTCACGGGCCTCCTGGCAATCGCCGAGGACGTCACCGACCGGAAGTCGGTCGAGGCCGAGCGCGATCACTGGTTCCATGAGTCGCAGCAGCTGCTCACGGTCTGCGAGACGGACGGCACCATTCGGCGAGTCAACGACGCGTGGAGGCGGCTGCTGCGCCACTCGCCCGAGGATTTGGTCGGCCGGCAGCTCATCGATCTCGTGCATCCCGCCGATCGGGCGAGCACCTCTCTCCATCTCAAGAACCTCGGGCTCGACGGCACGACCTCCTTCGAGAATCGATGCGTGTCGGCTGACGGCGAGTACCGGTGGTTCCTGTGGCGCAGCACGGCCATCGAAGACGAAGGTTTTTATGCGTTCGGTACGGACATCACCGATCGCAAGGCGTTCGAGCAGGAATTGTGGGACGCGCATGCCGAAACCGAGCGCCTGCTCGCGTCGATCTCCTCGATCCTGATTCGGATCGATCAGCAGGGTCGCATCACGCGCTGGAACTCGGCCGCGCAGGAAACGTTCGGGATCGATTCGCTTGCCGCAGTCGGCCGCCGGTTTACGGAATGTGCGCGGTGGTCCGATCAAGGCCGCGCCGAGGAAATCATCTCGCCGCGCGACGAGCCGTACCGCGCGGAAGATCTGCGTTTCACGGGTCTCGACGGCCGCGATCACTTCGTGACGCTGACTGTCACGCCGCTGCTGCGCGGCAACGGCAGTGACGGGTTCCTCGTGCTTGGGGCCGACGTCACCGAACACAAGATCCTCGAGGGTCAGCTGCGTCAGGCGCAGAAGCTCGAGGCCATCGGACAGCTCGCCTCAGGGATTGCCCACGAGATCAACACGCCGACGCAATACGTCGGCGACAACGCCCGGTTCCTCCAAGACGCCTTCCGCGATCTCGGCGGCGTGCTCGACTGCGTCGCGCGACTGCGCACGGCGGTCGCCGAAGGCCAGACAATTGGTCCGCAGGCGCTCGCGGAGCTGGCGCGGGAGGCCGACCGCGCCGACATCGCCTTCCTCCGGACCGAAATTCCACTCGCCGTCTCACAGTCGCTCGAAGGCATCGATCGCGTCTCGCGCATCGTCCGGGCCATGAAGGAGTTCTCGCACCCGAGCGAGGCAAAGGTCGCCGTCGATCTCAATCGGGCGATCGAGACCACGATGATCGTGGCGCAGAACGAGCTGAAATACGTCGCCGAGACACGTACGAACCTCGACCCTCAACTTCCGCGCGTACCGTGCCTGCCGGGCGAAGTGAATCAGGTCGTGCTCAATCTGCTGATCAACGCGGCGCACGCAATCGCCGACGTCGTGCGGGATCGGCCGGATGCCAAGGGCCTGATCACGGTCTCGACGCACCGGATCGAGGACTGGGCAGAGATTCGCATCGAAGACACCGGGACGGGAGTGCCCGAGAAGGCGCAAGGGCGGATTTTTGATCCGTTCTTCACGACCAAGGAGGTCGGGCGCGGCACGGGCCAGGGCCTGGCGCTGGCCCACGCCGTGATCGTCAAGAAGCACCGCGGGCACATCTGGTTCGAGACGACGATTGGCCGCGGCACGACATTCTTCGTACGGCTTCCGCTCGTAGCCGAGGCGGAGCAACCTGCGACGGAGTAACCGTACGACTCAGGCGAGCGACCGATCGGAGTGGGGATTAGAGGGACCTGTTCCAACTATGAAGCGGATCCTGTTTGTCGACGACGAGCCCAACGTCCTTCATGGCCTGCAGCGGATGCTCCGGCCGATGCGCGACCAATGGGACATGCACTTCGTCGGCGGCGCCATGGCGGCGCTCGAGCTTCTCGAGCGTCAAGGCGTCGACGTCGTCGTGACCGACATGCGAATGCCCGGCATGGACGGCGTGGCCCTGCTCGAGCGGCTCGTCGAACGGCATCCGAGGATCGTCCGGATCGTGCTGTCGGGGCATGCGGAACGAGAGTCGCTGATGCGCGCCGCGGCGGTGGCGCATCAGTATTTGAGCAAGCCGTGTGAGCCGGACGTGCTGCGCTCAAGAGTTACGCAGGCATTCGCGCTGAGCACGCTGCTGTCGGACGCTCGTCTGAACGAGCTGGCCACCAGGCTCAAGACGCTTCCGACCGTTTCGACGGTGTATCGCGAAGTGCTGTCGGAGTTGGATTCGCCGGACGCCTCGGCAGCGAGGGTGGCTGCCGTCATCGAGCGTGACCTGAGCATGACGGCCAAGCTGCTGCAGCTGGCCAATTCGACTTTCTTCGGAAGCGCGGAGCACGTCTCGACCTGCCGTCACGCCGTGGAGCTCCTAGGGCTGGACACCGTCAGAGGTCTGATCCTCTCGATGGAGGTCTTCTTCCGATTCGAGCGTGATGGTCAGTGCTGGTACGACGTGGATGCGCTGACCAGGCACTCCGCACGCGTGAGCCGGTGCGCGCACGCCATCGCACGGGACCATGGCGCTTCGCCTCAGATGCTGTCGGAAGTCGCGACCGCAGGAATGCTGCACGATGTCGGGAAGCTCGTGCTCGCGGATGCGCTCGGCACGGAGTACACGACCGCCCTTCGGGAACGGTTCGGAGGAAACCTCGCGATCTGGCAGATTGAGCAGAAGGCATTCGGCGCCAGCCATGCCGAGGTCGGCGCGTACCTGCTGGGGTTGTGGGGACTGCCCGCGACGGTCATTGCCGCCACGGCCTGGCATCACCGGCCGTCCGAGAGCGGCACACGGGAATTCTCCGCGATCACTGCCGTGCACGCGGCTGACGTCATCGCGCATAGAATCGAACGCCGAGCCAACCCTGACAGGCCTCTCGAGCCGCCTGACGAGGACTACCTGGAAAGCCTCGCGCTCCTCGACGCACTGCCTCGATGGGTGCAGCTCTGCGTACGCCGCGAGGAGCGCGATGCCTGAGAAGATTCTGTTCGTCGACGACGAGCCGGCCATCCTGTCGGCGTTCACGCGGCTGCTGCGGTACGACTCGCTCAAGGTCGAGTTCCCGACGGTCCCGGAATTCATCGTCGAGACGGCGCCCGGCGGGCAGACCGGGCTCGCAGCCATCCGGGAGCGCGGACCGTACGCCGTGATCGTCTCCGACCTGCGAATGCCGGGCATGGACGGCGTGCGCTTCCTCGAGGAAACCCGCGCCGTCGCGCCGGCAAGCGCGCGGATCATGCTGACGGGCCAGGGCGACATCGCAACGGCGATCGATGGTGTGAATCGCGGCGCCCTCTTCCGCTTCCTCACGAAGCCGTGCGACACCGAGACGCTCGTTGCGGCGCTGCACGCCGGCTTGAGCCAATACCTTCTCGTCACGGCGGAGCGGCAGGTGCTCGACCAGACGCTCGCCGGCAGCGTCAAGGTGCTGACCGAAGTCCTTTCCCTCGTGAATCCGAGCGCCTCGTCCCGCGCCCTGCGTGTCCGGCGAATCGTCAGCCACATGGTCCAGAGGCTGCACCTGCGCGATCCGTGGCAGCTGGAGCTCGCGTCGCTGCTCTCGCAGATCGGCTATCTCACGCTCGGCATGGAACCGGCGCCCCAGACTGGCGACGTCGAATCATTCGAAGCGCGCCGTCAACAGATGATGCACCCCGCCGCGGCTCGGGACCTGTTGGCCAACATACCGAGGCTCGAGCGGGTCGCCGCGATGGTCGGCGGCCAGCGCGATCCGTATGACGCCGAAGATGCCGGCCTGCCCATCGGGCAGCGGGATCCGGTCAAGGTTGGCGCGCAGATCCTGCGCGTGGCGATCGAATTCGATGCCGGCATGTGCGCAGGCCTCTCGCCCGCAGACGCGCTTTCGCGTCTGCGGCTGCGGCCTGGGCAATACGATCCGCTGCTCGTCGAAGCCCTGAGCGACGTCTCTATTCCGCAGGTCGCGTACGTTCCGCGCCGGGTGACCGTTCACGACCTTCGATCGGGCATGGTGCTGGATCAGGACGTACGAAACGAGAGCGGACTCTTGCTGATCGCGCGTGGACACGAGGTGACGCTGCCGCTCCTAATCCGACTGAAGTCGCTCGTCACGACGGGAGCGATTGGCGGGCAGTTGCGGGTGCTCGCGAGGGCGGAGGGCTGAAACTGGAGCTCTCAGCTCTCAGCGTTCAGCTCTCGGCTATCGAACGAACACATTGGGCATCAGCGCCAACGGCTCGCCGCGTCGGAATACCTGCATCGGGGCCATCAGCGTCTGTAGTCCGCGCGGATCCTTCAGACCGAGCAGTGCTCCGAGCGTCGACGCGCCATCCGCGCGGCCGAACGGATTCGCCACGATCTCATATATGGACTTCCGCGGAGGGTAGACGACGAGCTCCACGCCTGCGTCCTGCGGAATCCCGACGCGTTCTTTGGCGAGGGCCAGGGCGCGCTCGAGGCCGCCGAGCTCGTCGACCAGACCGAGTTGCTTGGCTTGCCGGCCGGTCCACACCCGGCCCTGCCCGATCGCGTCGATCTTTTCCGGCGTCGTGTTGCGTCCGGCTGCCGCCTTCTCGACGAATGCATCGTAGGTCGCCTGCATTTGCTCTTCCACCCGCGCACGCTCCGACGCCGAGAACGGGCGGATGGGCGAGTAGAGATCGGCGTATCGCCCTTCCTGCACGTGCTCCATGTTGAGCCCGAGCTTCTTGAGCGTGCCGTCGATCACGAACTTGACCATGACGACGCCAATCGAACCGGTGAGGGTCGCCGGCTCGGCGACGATCGCGCTCGCAGGCATCGCGATGTAGTACCCGCCCGAAGCAGCAACGTCGGACATGGACGCAATCACGGGCTTCGCCTTGCGGGTCAGCTGAACCTCGCGCCAGATCACGTCGGACGCGATGGCGGATCCGCCGGGACTGTCGATCCGGAGCACGATCGCTTTGATGGAGCTGTCAGCCCGCGCCTTGCGCAGGTACTCGACGAGCGTGTCGGAGCCTGCGACCTGTCCCTGCGGCGAATCGTAGTTGCTCGGGCCCGAGCTGATGAGGCCGACGGCGTAGATGATCGCAATCCGCTGACCTCGATCCAGACCGAGGGAAGAGGTCGTCACGTTGCGATAGTCGGCCTGTTCGAGGAAGTGCGCGGACCCTTTTTTGGCCCCCGCTGCGCCGTTCGACAGATCGACCTTGTCGTCGATCTCGTCCTCGTAGACCACATCGTCGACGAGACCGGCCCGTAAGGCATCTTCCGGAAGGAACGGGCCGTGATCGATGAGCGTCCGAATCTCCGCCTCGGACTTGTGCCGGCCATCCGCGAGGCCGCGCACGAGCTGCTCGTACAAATCCGTGTTGAGCGACACCGCCATCTCGCGGTGCGCCGGAGTGTAGGTGTGCTCGGTGTAGATGTTCGACGCCGTCTTGTAGTCGCCGACGTGGAGCGCGTCAGGATAGGCGCCGATCTTGTCGAGCGTCCCCCGCAGGAACAGCTCGTAGCTCGCCAGCCCGGTCAGGTCGAGCGACGAGGTCGGCATGAGGAAGACCTTGTCGCACGCGCTGGCGAGGAAGAATTCCTGCTCGCCGCCAAACTCCATGTAGGCGACGATCGGCTTTCGCGAGCGCTTGAAGTCCAGGATGGCGTCCCGAACCTCCTGCACCTTCCCCCACAACGCCGCAGTACCCGTCGGTCGAATCACGACGCTTGTGACGCGGGAATCGACCTTCGCCTTTCGCAGCGCGTCGACGAGCGAGCGGACCGTCGGTTGTCCCTCGAAGAACTGCCCGATGACGCCCGCAGGCTCCATCTCCTGGAGGTCGCCGTTGACGCGCAGCACGAGGGTCGAGTTGCGGTCGATTCGTGGCGCACGGCCCACGAGCAGCGCCGTGAAGATCAGGCCGGCGGCCGAAACGGCCACGGCCACGAAGATAAGGAAGATCACGACAACGACACCGCGCCTGACTGCCACTGGAGCCTCCGATGGCAGTATAGCCCCTGGTGTCAGGCGCCGCTTTATTGAACGAAGTAGCCGTCGCGCGACCGGGCGGTGACCCGCCCTTTACGGACCCGCACCTGCAGCGAGTGCCAGCCAGGCTGGTTGCCGCCTTCGAACGCGATCACATACTGATGGTGCAGCTCATCGAGAATCGTCTGCGTCGCGACGCTGAGTTGCGCGGGGGACGAAGCTTCGGCCGAGAGACCACCGGTGCGGCGCGCGAGCTCCGCCACGCTGAAGGCAGCGGGGCTGCCCTCGCGCGTGCTGACCGCCGGCTGCCCCGCCAGGCTGCCCACGCCGAGCACGTACACCGGCAGATCCAATCGCGCCGCGGCCGTCGCCGCGTCTTCGGCAGAGTTCAGGCTCGCCGTGTCGATGCCGTCCGTCAGGAGCACCACGGCTCGGGCCCGGGGCGCATCCTCCTGCACGGTGCGCGCTGTGCCGACAATCGCGTCGAAGAGGCACGTGCTGCCGAACGGCACCACGCTGGACACGGCGGAGCGAAGGGTTTCGGAGTTCCCGGTGTAGGGCGTGAGCCGGCGTACCTCGGAATCGAAGCTGAAGACCGTCGCCGCGTCCGCAGGACGCATTTTCGCGATGAGAAAGTCGGCCGCCATCCGCGTTCGGTCAGGCTTCGCGCCGACAACCATACTGCCGCTGCTGTCAACCAGGAGAGCCAGGCGGGCGTCCGCGTCGTGCCCGGTCTCGAAGTGCGTCACTGGCCGCGGGATCCCGGCATCGACGACCTCGAAGTCCTGCGCGGCGAGGCCAGTCACCAGGCGGCCGCTACCATCCCGAACGACAGCCGCGATGGAGACGAGATCGAGCGAGGAGCGGAACGTCGCGCGCACCTGCTCCTGGGCGCCGACCGACAGGGCTGCGGCCGTTACCCCAAGAACCGTGGTCAGGAAGGCTCGATGTAACACCTTGGGACACCCCATGACAAAACCGTCATCCGCTGTATAGATATGAGCGGGACGTAGCTCCGCTGTAGCATGATCCGAGCCGTTTCGTAATTGGACCCATGATTGCGTTGACCTGCGGGCGCGGGCGGCGGGCGAGGGGCAGGAGGTTCTCATGTTCGGATGGACAGCGAGGTTGCTGGCGGCGATGGCGATCACCCTCGTCGCGGCCGGATCGGTCAAAGGGCAGCCTCAGGACCGGCAGATGGGCGGCATCGGAATCATGGTATTCGACGACATCGGGTACCGCGGTCCGAACGCGACCTTTCGTAACGATCAACCCGATCTCGGGCCGGCCGGCTTCAGCAACCGGATCTCCAGCCTGCAGGTTGCACCGGGCGAGATCTGGGAAGTCTGCCAAGGCGTCAACTATGGTCCGCCTTGTCAGGTGTTCTCGGGCAATGAGTCCGACCTCCGCCGCCGAAGCTGGAACGATCGGATCTCGTCGTTGCGCAGAGTCCGTGGTGGGTCCGGCGGGGGCGGCTTTCCCAATCCGGGCAGAGCAAGGCTGGTGCTCTACGCCGACGAACGCTTCCGCGGACAGGCCGTGCCGATCTACGGTCCGACTCCCGCACTCGGATCGTTCAACGACAAGGCAGAGAGCCTGCGGATCGAATCGGGCACCTGGGAAGTCTGCGAAGACATCAACTACGGGAAGTGCCGAACCGTGAGCCGAGATATGTCGAGCCTCGACAGCCTCGGCCTCGCCAAACGCGTGTCGTCCGTCCGGCCGTCGTTCAACGGTGGCGGTGCTCGGAAGTAGTCTGAATTCTACTTGACCGCCTCGGCCCCTGCCGCTTTCAGCTTCACGTTCAACGCGGGCAGATCGATCGTTCGCAATGTGTTCCAGCGCGCCATGACGCGCGCGGCGCTGGCCTGAGCCGCGGCGATCGCATTCAGCGTGTTGGTCGTCGGCGCCACGTCCGCTGCCTGCATGCCGTTCATCACGCTGGTCAGCGCGGCAACCGTCGCCCACAACGTGTCGCCGGTGGTCGCGGCAGGACCGCGTCCCGTTCCCGCGGCCGGCGGCTGATCCGGCGCGGGCGCTCCTCGGCCGCCACGCCCTCCCCGGCCGCCGCCACCGGCTGGTCGTGTCCCTTCCAGCGCTGCCGCCTTCTTCTCGAACTCGGCGATCGCCTGCGCCGTGGCACCCTGTACCCGAGACGACATCGCGGTGAGCTGGTTCCGCATGGCGCCGAGCGTCGACGCCGCCGCCTGCGCGTCCGCTGCGCCGAAATACAGCGCGCTGGTGAGCGCATAGACCTTCTGCATCTCGAGCGCAGGGGTCTTCACACGCGGATCCTGCCTGACCACGATCGGTTGCGAGTACGTCTTCCCCTCCACCGTCAATTCGATCGTGTAGGTCCCCGGCGCGGCCCAGGGGGTTGTGGCAGCGGTCGGAGAGTTATAGGGAATCGCCTGAATCGGCAGTTGCGTCGGCACGCCAAGGCCGCCGCCGGCCGCGGCGCCGGCCCCGAGTGGTTGCAGGTGAACGTCCCAGAGAAAGCGATGCATGCCCGCCTCTGTCGAGAGCGGGTGAGCGGGACGGTACCAGTAGATCGGCCAGGGCGCGCTCGGAGGATCCGGAATCGGCGGGACGGGATCGGCGCTCGAGTACCGCCGCAGCACGCGCCCGTCCTGCTGTTTGATAGTCAACGTGACCGGATCTGATGTCGTGGCCTTGAGGTAGTAGTCGATGATCGCGCCGTCTGGCGGATTCTGACCCGTCGGCTCCTCCTTCGGCCACGGCATATCAGAGCTCGTGTTCCACCTCACGCGCCACGCTGTAGTCGGCTTGAAGAGCATGGTGTCCGGCGTGCGACCGTCGATCTGGCGCAGCGGCGTGATGTCGTCGAGGATCCAGAACCCTCGGCCGTGCGTCGCTGCGACGAGATCGTCGTCCTTGACGATGATGTCCCGCACGGATGTCGCCGGCATGTTCAGCCGCAGCGACTGCCAATGTCCGCCATCGTCTATCGAGAAATAGACAGCCCGTTCTGTGGAGGCGAACAACAGGCCCTTCTTCTTCGGATCCTCACGAACGGCATTGACGGTCTCGCCGTTGGGAATCCCTGCGACGATTTCGGTCCAGGACTTCCCCGCGTCGTGCGTTTTGAAGATGTGCGGCCGCAGATCGTCGAGACGGATCGTGTTGATGGCGGCGTAAGCCGTGAGCGGATCGAATCGACCGGCGTCGATGATCGAGACCTTCGCCCATGGCGTCAACGACGGAGGTGTGACGTCCTTCCACGTCACGCCCCCGTCTGCAGTCGTGTGGATCAGGCCGTCATCGGTGCCGGCCCAGATACGATTGATGTCTTTGTAGGAGGGGGCCACGGTGTAGATGACGCCGCGCCGGGTGGCGCGTGCGGTCTCCTGGTCGAGGTATTTGCCGATGCTCTTCGGCGCCTCGTATGTGGCCCTCGTCAGGTCCTTGCTGATCTCCCTCCAGTTCTTCCCGCCGTCGACAGTTTTCCAGAGCACATTGTTGGCAAAGAACAGCGAACGTTTGTCAACCTCCGAAAACACGACAGGCATCGTCCGGACCAGACGGAAGTTCCCCGGAGCGCCCCCTACGGCGCCACGACCGCCAACCGGACCGACGCCGGAGGTCTGCCCGGTCCGGCGATCGAAGCGCGTCACGGTTCTTCCGCCGTAGACGATGTCGGGGTCGAGCGGATCCGGAGCAACGTAGCCGTACTCGTCGACGCCGACGGGCAGCCAGTCGCGATCGGAGATCGCGCCGTAGTTGCCGCGGCTGGCGATGCAGACCGACCCGCTCTCCTGCTGACCGCTGCACACGCGATACGGAAACGCGTTGTCGGCGGCCACGTGATAGAGGGCCGCCGTCGGCTGGTTGTACCAGTTGCTCCATGTCTCGCCGCCGTTCAGCGAAATCACCGCGCCTTGATCCGCCGCGAGCATGACGATGTCGGGGTTGTCGGGATTGATCCACCCGTTCTGGTAGTCCTCGCCGCCCGGTGCTCCCTTGAATGGCGCCCACGTCTTGCCGCCGTCCGTGGACTTCCACGAGACAGTGCTGGCGATGATGACGGAGTCCTGCTCCTTCGGGTGCGGAATAGGGACCGGAAGATCGCCGCCGCCGATTCGGCTCGCAGGCCGGCTGTCGTTCGTGATCTGCGCCCAGTTCTCGCCCGCGTCGTCGCTTCTGTAGATGCCGCCGGCGCCACGGTTCGCGCTCGTGCCCGACTCATCGTACGCGGCGACGATCGCGTAAAGGCGCTTCGGGTTTGCTGGTGAGATCGCGACGTTCGCCTGGACGACCTTGGGCAGTCCCTTCGTCAGTTGATTCCAGGTCGTGCCGCCGTCGGTGGACTTGAAGATACCGCCGTTGGTGCCGGCCCATACCGCGTTCTCCCACGGTCCTTGACGCTCTTCCCAGAGCGTCGCATAGACGACCTCTGGATTCGCAGGATCGATGTCGACATCATTGCCGCCGGTGTTCTCGTCCTTCGAGAGGACCTTCTGGAAGCTGCGTCCGCCATCCGTCGAACGGTAGATCCCCCGTTCGTCGTTCGGACCGTACGGGTGACCCAGCGCCGCGACGAAGAGACGATTCGCGTTGCGCGGATCGACCGCGATCTCCGGGATCTGCTGCGCGTCGCGAAGGCCGAGGTGCGTCCATGTTCGCCCGGCATCGGTCGACTTGTAGACGCCGTCCCCGGTGGAGAGATCGGGCCGGTGGAGTCCTTCCCCGCTGCCGACGTACACGGTGTTGGCGTCCGACGGTGCGACCACGACTGTCCCGATCGATCCGGTGGGCTGATCGTCGAAGATCGGCGTCCACGTGCGTCCCGCATCCGTGGTCTTCCACACGCCGCCGTTGACCGCGCCAGTGTAGAACGTGAACGGCAGGCTGCGGTGCCCGGCGGCCGCGCGCGTCCGGCTCGCGCGGTACGGTCCAATCGAGCGCCACTGCATTTCCGAGAACAGGCTGGAGCCCGCGCCGCCCGCTTCTTGAGCGGGAACGGTGAACGTCGCAACAATAGTAAGGACGAGAGCTGTCGCGGACACAGCGAATCGGCGCATGCCGGAGTATAGCTGGTGCGATCGCGATAGGCGATCGGCACTTCCCGTCGGGACCACCCGCGGAGCAGGTTGTCGCCACTAACCAGCCGCGAGCGAGGCGAGCGGCGAGTACAAAGGCGCGCGGGGTGGGGCCCCGCGCGCATTGAAAAATGCCGGCCATGGGATCGACCCGGCTGATCCTTCAAACCCCACGTAAGATTCCCGCAATGACTAACCCTCGAGTAGCCGTCTTCGGTGCCGGGGCCTTCGGTGTCTGGACGGCGCTCGAGCTCGTACGTCGCGGCGCGGTTGTCACTCTGGTCGAGGCGTGGGGGCCAGGCAATGCTCGGGCGAGCTCCGGCGGGCGGACGCGGGTGATTCGCGCGACCTACGGCAGCCATGTGGTCTACACACGGATGGCTGTTCGCGCGTTGGAACGATGGGAGGAGTACGACGCCCGATGGAAAGCCGGATTGCTCCGGCAGACGGGCGCTCTGTGGCTGCTCGGCGCGGACACCAGCTTCGGTGACGCGTCGGCGAAGACGCTTGGGGACGAGGGTATCTCTCTCGACGAGATCGGCCTGCCCGACGCCGAGCGCCGTTTCCCTCAAGTCGCGTTCGACGGAATCTCGCGTGTGTTGTTCGAGCCGGACGCCGGCTACCTGTTCGCGAGTCGGGCCTGCGCACACGTCGCAGATCGGGTAGTCGTCGAAGGCGGGAGCTACCGACAGGCCGCCGCGGCGTCGCCCTTCGTGATCGACGGGCGCGGCGTCGGGCTGGCTGACGGGTCGAGCCTCGACGCGGACTTCTTCGTGTTCACCTGCGGCCCCTGGCTCGGCACACTCTTCCCGGACATCGTCGGCAGCCTCGTCACGCCGACGAGGCAGGAGGTGTACTACTTCGGCGTCCCTGCGGGCGACATGCGCTTCGCCAGTCCCGCACTGCCCGTCTGGCTGGACTGCGGCGAGCAATTCACGTACGGCATGCCCGCAGACGACGGACATGGCTTCAAGTTCGCGGACGATACCCCAGGCGCCGTCATCGATCCGACGTCGGACGAGCGGCTGCCGACGCCGGAATGCGTCGAGCGCGCGAGCCGGTATCTGGCCGGCCGATTCCCCGCTCTCCGTGGTGCGCCGCTCGTGGGCTCGGAAGTCTGCCAGTATGAAAGCACTCCGGACTCGCATTTCCTCATCGACCGTCATCCTCGCGAACCGCGCGTCTGGATCGCCGGCGGCGGCTCCGGCCACGGCTTCAAGATGGGACCAGCCATTGGAGAAATCCTGGCCGCGCTGGTGCTGGGCGAATCCACGCCCGATCCCCGATTCACCCTCGATCGCTTCAAGACACCTCCGACAGGCGGTTGGGCGCCTAAGTGGTCGTAGATCTGGAATTCACTTGATCACGTGAATTCATTTGCAGCTCTCAGCTTTCAGCTCTCAGCTTTCAGCTCACGCAAAAGTGCCCACAATCGCATAAACAAGGCGACTGCCGACTCCCGACCGACGACCGCCGACTGCGATTGTCGACCCCCGACCGACGACCGCCGACTGTGCCGGACTGTGCTAGAGTGGGCCGCCGGTAGCGCTGAGCTGGCTCTCCGCCGAGCCGGCACAGGAGGTTTCGATGACTGCAGAGATGCGGCGTTGGTGTGTGGGTGGGCTCGCGGCGGTTCTCGTGGCGATCGTCTCCGCGAGTGTGGCAACGGCTCAAGCAAAGGATCCGGCCTTCGGCACCTGGAAGCTGAACGTGGCCAAATCGACGTTCAGCCCGGGCCCGGGGCCCAAGGAGTCGACGTTGACGATCGAAGCGGATGGCCCGGGCCGGAAAGTCGCGGTCGTCGGCGTCGCTGGCGACGGCACACCCGTGAAGTGGGGCTACAGCGGGAGCTTCGATCGCAAAGAGGTCAAGGTCACGGGGAACAATCCCGACGCAGACGTCGTGAGCCTGCGCCGTATCGACGCGAACTCAACGAGGACGACGTACAAGAAGGCCGGAAAGCAGACGCTCGTCAACGGCATCGCCGTGTCGGCCGACGGCAAGACGATGACCGTCGTCCAATCCGGCGCCAACGCCAAAGGCGAGACGGTCAAGAACATGCTGATCTTCGACAAGCAGTAGCGCGGCCTGGCGGCCTGCGCGGAGATCGGCTCCGCGCGGGCCGCGGCCCGGCAATTCCACTCGCTCTCTGCCTTCCTCCCGACCACCTTCCCTACATCAGCTTCCATCGTCGTTGCTCTCGTCACCCCTCGCGCTGGCGGATGATGGGCAACTCCAACCTCGACGCCGGGACCGGGTCCGGGTATTGTTCAAGTCTTGAACTCACTACTGGTCTTCCTTTGCATCCCGGTCGGGCTGACAATCGTGCTCGGCGCCGCCCCGTTGGTCCAGGACCCTCCGCGCGCCACCGCCAATAACCTCCCGGACCTGGCGCTGGAGATCACCGACTATGCCGCGTTGCCGATGACGGGGTCGCCCGACGGAGCGGGCAACAACGCGGGCTCGCTCGCACGACTCAACGTGATGCGCGAAGAGCCGGGTGGACTGCAGCGATTCTTCGTGAACGATCTGACGGGACCTCTGTACATCCTGGACAGAAAGACCAGGAAGGCGACGACGTATCTCGATTTCAACGGTCGTGGCGCCCGGACCGGCTTGTTCGACAAACTGCCCACCGACGCCGGCCTCGCAAGCGGGTTCATCAGCTTTGAATTCGATCCCGACTACGGGCGGAACGGACGGTTCTATACGATTCACCTCGAGGAAATCGCTCTGCCAGGCGCGCTCGGCCCGGACAACGCCAGTGTCCCCGGCTTGAAGGTCGCCGGTTACACGCCCACCACTCCGATTCCCACCCCTGGCGCTGTGGACCATGAAGGTGTGATCGTGGAGTGGACCGACTCGAACGTGAACAATGCGACGTTTGAAGGCACGGCGCGGGAATTGATGCGTATCCCGCTCAACGGCCGTATCCACCCGCTCGGCGATCTCAGCTTCAATCCGGTCGCGCGCCGAGGCGACCCCGACTGGCGAGTGCTCTATGTGGCGTGCGGCGACGGAGGATCCGGCGACCAGAAGACCGCTATTCGACTCAACCCGCAGCGCCTCGACACGGTCGTCGGCAAGGTGTTGCGGATCGTTCCCGATCTGTCGGAACACAAAGATCGAAGCGTGGTCAGCGACAACGGCCGTTATCGCGTTCCGCGTGACAACCCGTTCGTGTCGGTCGCCGGGGCGCGGCCCGAAATCTGGGCGTACGGATTGCGCAATCCTCATCGATTGGGATGGGACGTCGATCCGGCACGTCCATCGAGCCCGAGCCTGATCGCGACGGTCATCGGGTTCCACACGTGGGAGACCGTCGATATCATCCATCGCGGCGCGAACTACGGGTTTCCGGACCGCGAAGGCACGCAAATGCTCCAGGGAGATCAGATGACCGATCTTCCACAACCGGACACGCTGCCTGTTCACGTCACCGACTCGCTCACCAAAGGCACCGTAACGCCGACGTATCCGGTGCTCTCCTACGGCCACGGGCCAGCCGGAGGGGACGCGATCGCCGGCGGGTTCGTCTATCGCGGCACCGCCGTTCCGCAACTCTCCGGAAAATTCATCTTCGGCGACATCTCGACTGGCCGGCTCTGGTACTCCAACTTCAGCGACATGCGGGCTGCCGACGACGGGGTGGCGCGAACGGTGGCGGAGATGCGGGAGCTCCGCGTCTGGTGGGACGATCCGACGGACTCGCCCGATCGCGGCAGGCAGCTCTATCCCACGCTGCGCCCGATTGTCGAAGCAGGCTACCGCTCCCGTGGAGGCAAACAGCTGCCCGGTACGGCAACGGTGGCAGGGTCGGGCCGTGTCGACCTGCGTTTCGGCACTGATCGATCGGGAGAGCTGTATCTGATGAGCAAGAGCGACGGGATGATCCGGATGGCCACCGCCGCCGGAGCAACCGGTGGAGTTTCGGCCGCACGCCGTTGAAATGATCGATACAATCGGGCCGGTATCTTCGAGGGCCCCGGTGGCGGAACATGCCTCCGAGTCGTACGCGAACGAGGCGGCAATAGCCGTCGAGCAACAGCGGACGCGACAGGTCCGGGCCGCGCAGGTTCGTCTGCTCTACAGCAACGCCAATACGGGCGGCGCTGTCACCATCATCACCGCGCCGGTCCTGAGCTACTTTCAATGGGATGTCATCGAACATCCTGTCGTTGTCGGCTGGCTGCTGTACATCCTGGTGCTATCGGCAGCCAGGTTCGTGCTGACGCGCCGGTATTGGCGTGCTTCTCCGGCAGATACCGAAGTCAATCGATGGGGGACCGTGTTCGCCGTCGGCGCAGCGCTGGCCGGCCTGGGGTGGGGTGCAGCCGGCATCCTTCTCTACCCCGAAGCCCGCCTGATGAATCAGGTGCTGCTCGTCTTCGTCGTGGGCGGCATGATGCTCGGCGGTGTGTCGGTCCTGGCGCCCAGGCCTGAAGCGTTCCTGGCTTTCCTTCTCCCGACCGGCCTTCTGCCCGCGGTACGTCTTCTGTCTGATGTCGATTCAGCCCACGTCGTCATGGGATCGTTGACCGTGCTGTTCACGGCGGCGACCCTGGCGACGACCTGGAGGATCTATCGCACGATCGAGTCGTCGCTGCATCTGAGATTCGAAAACGAGGTGCTCGTCGAAGACCTGCAAACTGCAAAACGCCACACGGAAGGCCTCAATCAGCGGCTCGAACTGCGAGTGCAGGCGCGGACGGCAGAACTGCAGGAGTCCACCGAGCGTCTCCGTGCGGAGATCAGGCAACGCGAGCAGATGGAAGAGGAACTGCTGCGCGCGCGCAAGCTCGAATCGCTCGGAGTCCTGGCTGGTGGCATCGCGCACGACTTCAACAACTTCCTGACCGTCGTGCTGGGAAACATCGGCCTGGCGAGGATGGAGCTCGATCCAGGAGAGCCGTTTCTTGAGACTCTCGATCAGACCGAGATTGCCTGTCACCGCGCGATGGTCCTGTCGTCGCAACTGCTCACGTTCGCCAAGGGTGGGTCGCCGATTCGGCGTGTCACTTCGGTGGCCAAGCTGATTCTGGATGCAGTCGACCTCGCACGTGCGGGCTCGGCCGTCCACATCAGCGTCGATGTCGCGGAGGATCTCTGGTGTGCGGAAGTTGATGCCGGCCAGATCGCCCAGGTCTTCCACAATGTCCTTCTCAACGCGAAGCAGGCAATGGCAGGCGGCGGAACGATGGAGGTCCTCGCCGAGAACGTGCCCGCTCCCGGCGAGAAGACCCTGACTTCTGGGGCTCACGTGAGGATCTCGATCAGGGACTATGGCAGTGGCATTTCCGCCGACATCCTCCCGCTCATCTTCGATCCCTATTTCAGTACCAAAAGGTTCCGGCAGCGGCCTCGGCCTGACGACCGCGTACGCGATTGTCTCGAAGCATGGCGGACGCCTGTCTGTCGAATCGAAATCGGGAGAGGGGACGGTCTTCAGAATCGATCTACCCGCCTCCCAGTCGGCCGCTGCGCCAGAGGAGCCGCTGGGAGCGCTGCCGCCGAGCGGCACAGGCAGAGTCCTCGTCATGGACGACGAGGAAAACATCCGAACGTTGCTCACTCACGTCCTGAGCAGGCTCGGATACGAGGTGAGCAGTGCGCGCGACGGGGTCGAAGCCGTCGACCTGTTTGAGGCCGCCAGGGAATCGGGACGCGGCTTCGACGTCGTCCTGCTGGATTTGACGGTGCACTGCGGGATGGGAGGCGTCGAGACCGCTGCGAGGCTGAAGTCGGTGGATCCTTCCGTCAAGCTCATCGCGTCCAGCGGCTACTCCGACGCGTCCGTCATGTCTCGCAGCCGCGAATACGGTTTCGACGACGTGCTGCCGAAGCCGTGGGCGGTGTCACAGGTCGGCGAACTGCTCCGGCGGGTCCTCGCCGGCGATCCCGAACCACGATCCAAGTAGCGCGGGGTCTTCAGACCCCGCGTTGCTCGACCCCGCGTAGCGCTGCCCGCGATCACTTCGGGTAACCGTTCCAGAGCCACTCGAGCGCTTCCGGCAACGTCTGTGAGACAACCGCGCGATCGACGTGTCGCGAATCACGGGAGTAGACGTACTGGTAGTGGTAACCCTTCGCCTTGAGCGCTGCCGCCATCCGCTCGTTCGCCAGGACCCAGTTGTGCCACGTTGCTTCCTGATCTCCATAGCGGTTGTCGAACTCGCTCACGTGCATCCAGACGCGGATTGGCTTGCGCGGACTGTTCGGGATGAATGTCGCGTGATATTCCCACGCGCCGCGAGGCGACTCCGGATTCAGAGGCGACTGCTGATTCACGTAGGTGCCCGAATAGGAAAGGACGCGGCGGTACAACTCCGGATGGAACCACGCCATGGTGAAGGCGCACGCCGCACCGGAGCTGCCGCCCATTGTTGCGCGACCTTCGGGATCGGTCGTGAAGATGATGCCGAAGTCTTTCGTGATGCGTGGCAGCACTTCGGTCTCGATGAAATCCGTGTATACGCCTGAGACCATGTCGTACTCCAATCCGCGCTCGCTGCCCTGGGCATCGCCGCCGCCGTTGTGCACCATGACGGCGACCATGGGGGGCACCCGTTTCTCGTGAATCAGGTTGTCGAGGATGGGCGGCAGATTGTTGCGGTACGTCGGGGACATACCGTCCTGGACCACGATGAACGGCGCAGGCTTGCCGGCAACATGCTGCGCCGGAACATATACGGCAACCTGTCGCGTGTACGGGACGACTCCGGTCTGATTGCGGGCGATTCCCGGGTAGATCTTGCTGTCCTTCGAGTCCATCGTGAACTCACGGACGGTCCCCTTCGGCACGCCTTCCTTTTCAGTGAGCTCAGGTGCGGGCGAGTAGGGCGAGCCGATCACGAAGTTTCCGTCCTTGTCGGGCGTCGGCGGCGCCGTCACGTCCGGCGTCGGCAGCAGCGGCGGACCCTGCGCTCGTCGTCCGCCCTCTTGAGGAGGCGAAGGGGCAGCTTGCGCCGGCGGCGGCGTCTGGCCGTCGGTGGAAGCGAACACTGCCCCGGCGATCAGCCCGAACAGCATCGTTGCGCGAAAGACGTTGAGTGTCCGCATGCAGATGAACCTCGACTGTCGATCTTCGGCCGCCATTGTTGTTGCCGCCGCTCGAGACGGGAAGTATGCTGCGCCATCTTATCGGAACCGGCTCGAGCGAAATCAGTCGGCGACGGAGGGGCCCATGAATCGGCTGCGTCTTGCGATAGCGGTGTGCGGGGCAGCGCTGGCCGCAATGGCCCTGCCTGCAGCGCAGGGCGGTGGGCCATCGTCTCCGCAGGCGGTGGGCCAATCTCCGGCGGGAACGCAGACGGCCCCTGAGGGCCGCCAGAACGGTGGCCGCAACGGCGGAACCGCCGCCGGCCCGATCGGCGGCACGTTCATGCCGGCGAAGGCGGACGAGCGCGGATGGGGATGGCAGGTCAAAGCCATGATGAGCGCCGCCACTCCGCGGCCGCTCTACAACCGCGCCAAAGAGCGGCTCCTACAGGACAAGCAGATCACGAGCTACACGATTTCGAGCTTCGACCCGGAGCTGTATTGCGAGGTCGGTAAGCACTTCGACTACATCTGGTTCGAGATGCAGCACAGCACGATGTCCTACGACGAAGTGCGGCGCATGCTGATGGCGTGCCCGCGTGTAGGCGCGGCGCCGATGATCCGGATGCCCGATGCGTTCGAGTCGAGCATCCAGAAGGCCACCGATCTCGGCGCTCTCGGGATCATCGTCCCGACGGTAGACGATGCGCTGGAGGCGAGGGACGCGGCCCGCTTCTCGAGGTATCCGCCCTTTGGACGCCGGAGCGCCGGGGGAGGCGGCTACCGGGAGCTCTGGAATGGGCCAGACCTGAACTACCGTGCGACGATCAACGACAACATGCTCGTGACGGTGATGATTGAAACGCTGGAAGGCGTGGCCATGGCCGACGAGATCGCGGCCACGCACGGCGTCGACGTCATCATCCTGGGGAACAACGACCTCTCGAGCTTTTCCGGCTGGCGCCAGAACGATCCGCGCTATCAGGACGCGATCATCAAGGTGCACGACGCGGCGCTGAAGTACGGCAAGTACTACGGAAATGCGGGCGAGCAGTACCTGTCGGGATACACGGTGAGCGCGGACACACGGATGGTCCAGAACGGTCCGGCGTGTGATGGATGGCGGCCCGCCGGTCGCGGCCGGGCCACGGGATCGGCCGAGGAGCCGGTCATCGGCGTGGCGTCCGGGACGGCTCGGGCAGCCACGCCTGCGGGTCCATCGGGGGGTAGCAGCGCCGCGTCCTGCTGGCCATGGATGGCACCCCAGGTAAGCACCGGAAAGTAAGCCGAATGGAACCGGTTCCGTAGTAGGATCAGCCGCGCTTCATGAGGACGGTGATCCGATGATCGTCACGGGCAAGATCGGTTCCCCGCGGACGTTTCTGCAAGGGCGTGGGCGCTGCGGTCGCGCTTCCCTTCCTCGATTCGATGGTGCCCGGCGTTTGCGGCGGCCGCGAAGCCGCCCGTCCGGCTCGCCTTCCTGTACGTGCCGAACGGCATCGACATGAAGAACTGGAACGTGCTGCAGGAAGGCGCCCTGCCCGGCGAGCTCCCGCGGGTCATGAAGCCGCTCGAGGCGTTCCGCGGCGACATGATCCAGATCGGCAACCTGACGAACAACAGCGGCCGCGCGCTGCTCGACGGCGCCGGGCGATCACGGACGCTGCGCCGGGTCGTACCTGACCGGCGTGCAGGTGCAAGAAGACCACCGTCGACATCAAGGCGAGCATCTCCTGCGATCAGATCATCGCCAACAAGATCGGGCACGAGACGCGCTTCGCGTCGCTCGAGCTCGGCATGGACGACTCGCGCCAGGCCGGCGACTGCGACTCGGGCTACTCGTGCGCCTACACCAACAACCTGGCGTGGCGGAGCGAGACGCAGCCGCTGCCGCCGATCCTCGATCCGCGCGTGCTCTTCGAGCGGCTGTTCGGCACGGGCGAGATCCTGAGCGCCGGAGGACACCGATCGCCGGGCTCGCTATCGCCGCAGCATCCTCGATTTCGTCACGGCGGACACCAAGAAGCTGCAGACGTCGCTCGGCCCGACCGACAAGCGGAAGCTCGACGAGTACCTGTCGTCGATCCGTGAAGTCGAGCGACAGCTGGAGAAGGCGGAGAAGGAGAGCATCGCCGTCAATCCCGGCATGGACAAGCCGTACGGCGTGCCGCCCGACTTCGGCGAGCACTTCAAGCTGATGAGCGACATGATCACGATCGCGTTCCAGGCCGATCAGACGCGCGTGCTCACGTTCCTGATGACGCGCGAGGGCACGAGCCGCTCGTATCGCGAGATCGGGATCGCCGACGGCCATCATCCCTGCACCCATCATCAGGGGAAGGCCGACCTGATGGAGAAGGTGACGCAGATCAACGAGTACCACACGAAGCAGCTGGCCGGCTGGCTCGCAGAACCTGAAGTCGATCAAGGAAGGCGACTGCAACCTGCTCGACAACTCGATGATCGTGTACGGCGCCGGGCTCTCGGACGGCAACCGCCATCTGCACGAAGATCTCCCGACGCTGCTGATCGGCCGCGGCGGCAACTACTTCAAGCCGGGCCGCCGCGTGATCTACCGCAAGGAAACGCCGATGTCGCAACTTCCATCTGACGCTGATGGATCGCATGGGCGTGCCGATGGAGCAACTTCGGCGACGCGTCCGGGCCCCTCGATCCGGCGAGCCTGACGTAGCGTCGTTGTCGGTCGCATGCAGCAACCCACCGGGCGCGGCGCGGTTCGACCACCTATCGGCATCGCCTTCGACGGCGATCTCGGCAACCGAATCGACGCGGTGCTGGCCGTCGCGATGCTCAACGGCTTCGCGGCGAAGACGCGAGGCGCGCCGCATCTCGCTCAGCGTCTCGCGGCCCAGCCTGGTCTCCGCGCAGCTCGCTGACGTGATCTCCGCGTTCTACAGAGGCCGTCCGGCCGCGGGCCCCGGCGGCGGCGTCGGCGCCATCACCGACGGCATGATCGGGATGCCAGAAGGGGCGCCCTCGGCCGACGACACGTCAGCTCTTGCCGCGACGCTGTCGAAGAAGACGGCTGACGGAACGCCGGAATACACCAGCGCGATCACCAGCCTCGTCAACACCGCCGAGAGCGCGGTGCTGATCCGGAATCTGCTGCTCGCCCAGCACGACGGCAACGCGGCGATCGTCGTCGCGGGGCCTGCGACCGGTGTCTCGCAGGATGCTCGGGCTCTACCGCGCGGGGCCGCAGATCACCGCGAAGTGCAGGCAGCTGGTCGTTGCGGCCGGATCGCTTTCCGGCGGGTCCGCCCGAGCCCTCGATCAAGAGCGACATCGCGCGCCGCGACGGAAGCTCTTCGCCGAGTGGCCGACGCCGATCGTGGCGGTCGGGATCGGAAGTCGGAGACGCGCTGCCGTATCCCGGGTGCGAGCATCGAGAAGGACTTCGCCTGGTCGCCGGCGCATCCGGTGGTCGACGCGTATCGCGCTTTCAAGCCGATGCCGTACGACGCGCCGGCATCCGCGCTGGCCGCGGTGCTTCATGCCGTTCATCCCGACGACGGCTACTTCACGCTGTCCGAGCCCGGAACGATCACGCGTGCACGACGACGGCCGGACGCGGTTTACGCCGGCAGCCGACGGCAAGCATCGGTATCTCGATCGTCGATCCCGACGCAGAAAGCGCGGATCATGAGCTGTATACCGCTATGGTTTCCGCGCCGCCGGCTCCACGGCCGGGCCGCGGGCGGTGGAGCCGCATGACAATGACGACTGCACGCGATTGCCGTCGTCGTAGCATCGACCTGTTCTGCTCTTCGCGGTGAACCTCAGATCGTCCGAGCAGATCCGGCCGCCTGGCCGCCGCGCCGAAGCAAGAGCGCGCTCAGCGGCCGCGCCACGGTCCGCACCTCCCGCGACGCCGGCCGCGGCGGCTGCGAACGGCCGCGTCGGCCGGCTCTCGGCCGCCGACGGCCGCCGCGTTCGCCGCGGTGACGAAGGCGCTGTTCGCAGACACCTGCGGCGAGTGCCACAACTCCACGCGAGCTCTCCGGTGGTCTCGACGTCAGCGCTCTATGGCTCGGTCGACTCGCTCGCGGCCGATCGCGATCGCTGGGAGCTGATCCTGACGAAGCTGAAGTCGCGGGAGATGCCTCCAGACGATGCGACGATCGCGCCGTCGGACGAGCAGATCGACGGCGCTCGTGACGTTCCTCGAGACCGAGTTCGCTCGCGCCGACGCCAGCATGAAGCCCGATCCTGGCCGCGTCACGCGCGCGACGGCTTGAACCGGGCCGAGTACACCAACACGATCCGCGATCTGCTCGCGATCGAGTTCCGCGCCGACAAGAACTTCCCTACCGACGATTCAGGCGAAGGCTTCGACAACATCGGCGAGATCCTGACGGTCTCTCCGGTCCTGATGGAGAAGTACCTGTCGGCCGCCGGGCGGATCGCCGAGCGGGCGATCGCCGCCGAGCCGCTGCCGAAGCCGATCGAAGTCGAGTACAGCCTGCGCTTCAAGAACCTCCGGCGGCTCGATCCGAGCAACGTCGAGGCGACACACCGCTTCGATTTCGATGCCGACTACGAGCTGAAGATCGGGCTGCCCGGCCAGCGCGCGACGGACGCGCGCGCCGGTGACGCTGGGCCTGTGGGTGGACGGCAAGCTGGCCCATACCACGCAGGTCGAGACGAAGCCGTCCGGGACTCGTCTACTTCAATCCCGTACTCGGAGGAGCGGATTCGCGTCCCGTGCCCGAAGGCGATCACACGCTTCGGCTCGGGTTCATCGACGATCCCTTCGTCAAGACGCTCGCGAAGGACGACATCTACAAGGACACAGTCGAACAAGTGGATCGGCTCGGTGACGGTCATCGGGCCGTTCGCGACGAAGGGCGAGAAGCCGAGCCGCAAGCAGATCCTGGTCTGCGATCCGAAGACCGGGCCCCGCTGCGTCGACCGGATCCTCGCGACGCTGGCGCGTCGCGCGTACCGCCGGCCGGTCACTCGGCGTCGGAAGTCGCCGCGCTGACGCGGTTCGTGACGCTGGCGACGGGCTGACGGGCAGTCCGTCGAGCAGGGGATCGCCCTCGCGATCCAGGCGATGCTCGTCTCTCCGCATTTCCTGTTTCACATCGAGCGCGATCTGTATCCGACCGACCCGACGCAGGGTGCACCGGATCTCGGACGTCGAGCTGGCGTCGAGGCTGAGCTACTTCCTGTGGAACTCGATGCCGGACGAGGAGCTGCTGTCGCTGGCCGAACGCCGACGACTGCAGCGCGCCCGCAGGTGCTGGACGCGCAGGTCACGCGGATGCTCGCCGATCCGAAAGCCTTCGCAATGGCCGAGAACTTCGCCGGGCAGTGGCTGGAGATCCGCAATCTCGACACGCATCAAGCCCGATCCGCAGAAGTTCCCGGAGTGGGGGCCCGAGCTGCGCGACGCGATGAAGACCGAGACGCGGATGTTCTTCGACTGCGATGCTCCGCGAGAACCGGCCGATCGGCGAGTTCATCGACGCGCGCTACACGTTCCTCAACGAGCAGCTCGCGAAGCACTACGGCATCGACGGCGTCACCGGCCCGGATTTCCGGCGCGTCGATCTCACGACCAGCGAGCGTGGCGGCGTCCTGAGCCAGGGCAGCGTGCTCGCCGTCTCCAGCTATCCGACGCGAACGTCGGTCGTGATTCGCGGCAAGTACATCCTGCAGAACATCCTCGGCACGCCTCCCCCGCCGCCTCCGCCGGACGTGCCGCCGCTCGACGAACAGGCCGTCGGGACCACGGCGTCGCTGCGTCAGCAGATGGAGAGTGCATCGGTCGAACGCCATCTGCGCGTCCTGCCACTCGCGCATGGATCCGCTCGGCTTCGCGCTCGAGAACTACGATGCCATCGGCAGGTGGCGGACGATGGACGGCGGACTTCCCGGTGGATTCGAGCGGCGTCCTGCCGGACGGCAAGAAGTTCTCGACGCCCGCCGAGATGCGCCAGATCCTCAGCCGAGCGTCGTCCCGAGTTCTCGCCGGACGCTGACCGAGAAGCTGCTGATTTACGCTCTCGGCCGCGGCCTCGAGCGCTACGACCAGCCGACCGTCCGGGACATCACCACGCGTGCTCGAGGCCTCCGGCTACGGCTTCCAGACGCTGGTCCGGGAGGTGGTGCGACAGCCTGCCGTTCCAGTCGCGGCGCGGCGAGGCGGTGCCAACGGTCGTGGCGACGAAATAGCGCGGCGTGGCCTCCGCGCCGGCTCGACGCGAGTGGGCGTGTGGGCTATACTTGGAAGTTCAGACGATCGTCCTCCTCCCTTCGTGCGGAAGTGGCGGAACTGGCAGACGCGCAAGCCTCAGGAGCTTGTGGCCGCAAGGTCGTGGAGGTTCAAATCCTCTCTTCCGCAAACCAGCTAATTCATTGCAGGCGAGAGTTTTGGGTGGGCGCTGAAGGGTCGGATGTGGGCACAGTGGCTTGTGTGTCCTCGTCGGCTTTGTGCAACGGCTGTGCAACGGCGGGGCGGTGAGCTTCCAGCTTTTCCATCGCTGCGTGAAGCCCTCGAGGTGGATGTTGAGGTAGCGGCTCGTCGTGGTCAAGTTGGTGTGCCCGAGGATTTTGCTTACCAACGTGACTGGCACTCCGGCCTCTTCAAAGCGCGACCCCGCCTCGTGACGCAGGTCGCGGAGCTGCAACCCAGTCAACCCAGCCCGGTCGCAGGCGTTCTCCCACGCCGTCCGAACCGATTTCACTCTACGGCCAAGCTCATCGCCGAAGACGTAGGCGTCTTTCGCAAACGGCTCTCCTGCGGGGTCCAACTTCCGCATCTCCAGCGTTGCCAGCAGTCGAGTCGAAATCGGAACGATGCGCTCAGTGCGAGTTTTTGACTTTTCTGCACGAAACACCAACTCGTGCCGTCCGAGACTCACGTCTCTCCACTGAAGTGACAGAATCTCGCCGGGGCGACCAGCGGTCGGTGCCATCCGATCACCGACACATGTCTGAATGTGCAAATCGCTCAGGCGAAGTGGTCATCTCACATTGAACGCTGGTCGGCTTGGAGTGCCAGCTCGGGCTTGCCCAATGAGAGATTCCCTCGTCGCTGCACTTGTCATCTCTCTGATCAGATACGATCATAGCCGTCGTCGTAGCACGGCCCTGGACGCCTCGTGGCCTGATGGTGAGGTCTGCATCAGTGCGCTGTCTGTGTGCAAGCGCAGCCGTCGTGTTCGCTGCAACGCTCTTGCGGGCGCCAGCCGGCTCTGAGACCGAGCAACGGGATGCCCCGCGCACCGAGGTTGGCAATCAGGCGTGCCGCCCATGTCACCAGGCCATCTACGAGAGCTATTCGCGGACAGCCATGGCCCGTACGAGCGGTACGGCGGGCACCGACCTGGAGGGATCATTCCGGCATGCCCGTTCAGGGGTGTCCTATCGAGTGTTTCGCCAAGGGCAGCGCGCGGTTCTTTCCTACGAGCGCACGGGTAGCAGCGCCCTGCTTGGTACCCAAGAGCTGAAGTATTACGTCGGCTCGAACACGCGCGGCCGCACTTTTCTCTTCGAAATCGACGGCTTCCTTTACCAGTCGCCCATCAACTACTACGCGGAAAAGCGGATCTGGGACATGTCACCGGGATACGCGCAGCTCCGCCGAATGGAGCTCAGCCATCCCGTGGACGCCACTTGCCTCTTCTGTCACGCAAGCGGTCGGCAAGAACCCATGAAGGGCACCATCAACCGCTTCGCAGGGGTCCCGTTCCTGCAAGACGGTGTTGGCTGCGAGCGATGTCACGGCCCAGGGAGCGATCACGTCAATCGTGCCGGGCCGATGGTCAACCCGGCAAAGCTGACCGGTGAGCAACAGGACAGCATCTGCATGCAGTGTCATCTCGAGGGAGAAGCTCGAATCGTCAAAGCCGCCCGATCCCAGGCGGACTATACGCCGGGTGAGGCTCTCTCCGATTACCTCGCGGTCTTTGTTCGTGAAGAAAACCAACGGCAGCGGCGCGCCGTGAGCCACGTCGAGTCCGTGGCACTCAGCCGGTGTAGGCGCGCTGGCGGTGCAGCCCTGGCGTGCATAACGTGTCACGACCCGCACTCGCAGCCCAGTGCAACGGACAGAACAGCGTTCTACCGCGCCAAGTGCATCGCCTGTCATACGCCCATGGCGGCACGCCACTTCCCTGGCGAGCAGGACTGCACCGCCTGTCACATGCCGCGGACCGAAAGCGCGGATATCCGCCATACCGTCGTGACCGATCATCGAATCGTGCGCGTGCCACGGGCCGGACAGCCCCGAGAGCAGGAGAGCGGCCGCCTCCTGCAATTCGGCAATTCGCAGCCTGAAGCGAGAGATCTCGGACTGGCATACGGGGAAGTGGCGCTGCGCGGCGATGCGTTCGCCGCAGCTGAGGCCCTTCGACTGTTGACGAGTGCGCGAAACCAGTATCCAGATGACCCCGAGTTGCTGACTCGGCTGGGATATTTGCATCAGGCGCGCGGCGAATTCGCTCTTGCGGAGAGATATTACGAGCAGGTCTTCACGAAGCACCCCGACAGCGCCATCGCCGCCGCCAACCTCGGCGTCTTCTATGCGCGCCGTGGGCTACTCAGTCGATCACTGGAGATCTGGCGTCGGGCATTTGAGATGAACCCTCATCTGAGCGAGGTCGGCGTCAATCTTGGCCGAGGGTTGTGTGGAGCTGGCGATGGCGCCGGCGCGAGAGCTGTGCTGGAGCGCGTGTTGGAGCACAATCCGGATCTGGCGATCGCGAGAGAATCGCTCGCCACCGTCACCAAGGGCGGATGCAGACGCCCCTGATCGGAGACGTGTCGAGCCCGCGGGTCGTCAACCACTCTGATCCGCGTTGAACGAACCTACTCTTCGGAACAGTGAGCAGATCCTGCCGCAGTCGACCGTCTCGATCTCCGAGCGCAGCCCTTGCAGTTCACGGTACCAGGAAGGATTGGTTTCGATTCCTATCGGGCTCACTTCCCTCTCCTTCGTTCCTCTGGCATCATCGGCTCGCTCGCGCGCTTGACGCCATGAGCCACGCGGCAGCGCGGTCGCCCTGCGCCGTCGGTCGTTTGGAAGGAATAGAGACGGCAAGCGAGCCCATCGATCGCTGGCGCCGCTCACGCGGCCCCCGCCGCGATCGCGCCGTGGCGCTCATGGCAGACGCCTCCAGACGCCTCCAGACGATCTGCGTGGGTTCTCGGGCTTGACTCGCGCCCCTTGTCTGGACTATGTATAGTCCAGACAAGGTAGTGTCCCTATGCGCCCGTCTGAAGCTCCCGACCTCCTCCCTGGCACGTTGTACATGCTCGTTCTGCGCACGCTATCGGCGGGCCCGCTCCACGGGTACGCGATTGCGCGGCGGATCAAGGACGCATCAGCGAATGCGCTTCTGATCGAGGACGGCTCTCTGTATCCGGCGCTGAACCGCATGCTCGTGAAGGGCTGGCTCGCCGCGGAATGGGGGATTTCCGAGAACAACCGCAAGGCGCGATTCTATCGACTCACGGCCGCTGGCCGCAGGCAACTCGAGGTTGAAGCAAAAGCGTTCGACCAGATGGTGCGATCCATTCAACTGGTGATGCGGACGGCGTAGACGGCACGTTCAAGGGGGCCACCCATGACGTTCTGGGACAATTGGGCGAACCGAGTGCGCCACGTCGGGCGCCGTTTGCGCTTCGACCAGGAGCTTGAGGTGGAGATCCGGTTCCACATCGATACCCGAGTCGAGGAGCTGCAGCGAAGCGGCCTCTCCAGCGACGAGGCGCGGACGCAAGCGCGCCGGGAGTTCGGGTCGGTCATTCGCACGCGCGAAGAATCGCGTGAGGCGTGGCGATTCGGCTGGCTCGAGGACCTCGCGGCCGATCTCCGCTATGGGTCGCGTGCCTTCCGTCGAAGTCCGGGATTCACGCTCACCGCCGTCCTCTCGCTCGGTCTCGGAATCGGGGCGTCGAGTGCGATCTTCGGCGCGCTGGACGCCGCCTTGTGGAAGCCGCTGCCGGTCGCCGATCCCGGCCGCTTGGTCGAGCTCTCTCTGACCCGCTCGGACGGCCGGACCGACGTCCCGCCCAGCGTGCTGATTCAGCATCTTCGAGAGTCCGACGTCTTCGCGGGCGTCGTCATCGCAAGCGCCGATGGTCTCAGCTTCGCGCTCGACGATCGCGCCGAACGCATCGTGGGCGACATGGTCTCGCCGAATTTCTTTGCGGTGCTCGGCGTGTCGCCGATCCTCGGCCAAGGGTTCAGCGCCGATGTGCAAGCCGGACGTTGGGCGCCCGAGGCGGTGCTGTCCTACAACTTCTGGCGCGTGCGATTTGGTGCCGATCCCCACGTCGTCGGCCGGGTCATCCGCCTGAATACGCGTCCCTTCACCGTCGTCGGGGTGTCGCCGCCGTCGTTTTTCGGCCTGACGCGGGGGTCGGACTATGAGCTGCGGATACCGATTCTGCCCGACGGGCAGGAACTCCCCGAGATCGGCGAGCTGACGGGATCGGAGCAGAAAGGTAGGCCCACGTTCGCGCGTCTGAAGCCGGGCGACACGGTCGTACAGGCCGAGACGCGCGCCAACGCGTCACTGCAGGCGTTTCTCAGCACGACGTCGATCGGGCGATTTCGCGATGCCGGATTTCATCACCTGCGCGTCTTGTCCGCGGCCACGGGCGACGCCGGAGATCTGCGCCAGTTTCGGGCACCGCTGTACGTGCTGCTCGCGCTCGTTGGGGTCGTCTTCCTGATTGCGTGCGTGAACGTGGCCAACCTGCTGCTCGCGCGCGGGATGGCACGCGCTCGAGAGCTTGCGATTCGGGCCTCGATTGGCGCGGGGCGAGAGCGTTTGGTCCGGCAGATGCTTGCCGAGAGCATCCTGCTTTCGTTGACGGGCGGCGCCCTGGGTCTCGTGATTGCGCGTGGGGGAGGCGAGCTGCTCCTCAGCTTCCTTCCGCACGGACATATCCGACTGCTGCTCGATCTGCGCTCCGATGGCCGGCTCTTGTTGTTCACGTTCGTACTGTCAGTCGTCGTAAGCGTACTGTTTGGACTCGTTCCTGCGCTTCACTCGACCCGAGGCGATCTCGCGGCCACGATCAAGTCCGATGCCCCAGCAGCGATTGGCGGACGGGGCACCGCGAGATTCCGTAAGGTGCTCGTGAGCTCACAGGTGGCGTTCTCGCTGGTGCTCCTGATCGCCTCGGGTGTCTTCGTCCGCACGCTCGCCGACCTCCGACCGCCGGACTACCGGCAGCCCGAACGCGTGCTTCTTTTCACGATGAAGCCGCAACAGGAGATCTACAGTGCGGAGCGCCGAACGGCGCTCAGCGCGGAGCTGATTCGGACGGTCACCGCGATTCCAGGCGTACAGGCGGCGGCGCTCGCCGAGAACGGCCCCTTAGGTAGCCGCACCGACCATGTAAGGGTGGAGACTCCCGGCCACGTGGCGGTCGAGGCTGCCGCGGATACGGTCACGCGCGGGTTCTTCGACACGATCGGTGTGCGGCTACTCTCCGGACGCGATTTCTCGAGCCAGGATCGGCCGACGTCTCCGCTCGTCGCCGTCGTGAACCAGGCGCTCACCGTCGCGTTGTTCGAGGGCAGAAACCCCATTGGCCAGCATCTTGGATGGTCCGACGACCGCCAGGCGCGGCGCTTCGAGATCGTCGGCGTGGTTGACGACACGCACTACTACGAGATTCGTACGGCGCCGCAGCCGGCGGTCTGGTTTGCGATGGGCCAGATCCCGCCATACATGCCCACGCTGCACGTCCGCACGATCGCATCGGACACGTCCGCGATCACGACGGCCGTACTCCGTGAGTTCGACACGGTTGACAAGGGAGTCCCGGTGTTCAACATCAGGACCCTCGCCGCGCGCGTCGAGGACTCACTGTCGCGCGAGCGCCTGGTCGCCGACTTGTCTGCGACGTTCGGCGCGGTCGCGCTGGCGCTCACCGCGGTCGGTCTGTACGGCGTGCTCGCGTACTCGGTCGCGCGACGGACGCGCGAAATAGGCGTGCGCGTGGCGCTTGGCTGCCGGCCGGCCTCCGTTCTCTGGATGATCGGCCGTGAAGTGCTGGCGCTGGTCGGGACCGGAAGTCTCGTGGGCGGGGTGATGGCACTCATTGCCGCACGGCTCTTGTCGTCGTACCTCGTCGGCGTGTCCGCGATCGACGCAGGTACCCTCACGGCATGCGGGCTCCTGATGCTCCTTGTCGCCGTCGCAGCCGTGAGTATGCCGGCGAGGCGGGCATGCCGGGTGGATCCCATGACGGCGTTCCGCTGCGATTAGCACGAGCGGCAGATGACTCAACCGGCTCGAAAGTCGTCGAGTCGTCGCAGCCACGGTGCGATCTGGTTCCAACTCGCGAAGGTTAGGGTCGCCGTGTCGCGGATAGCTCCGGTGTGAAGGCGGCGACCATTGCCGGCCCGGCGGTGATTAGAACGATAGCCGGGATTACCGGCATCTCCGCGGCCGGGCCTGGCCCGGTCTCACCTAAGACCACCCCAGTAGCGCGGAGGAAGGCAATCGGCGCGCGGGTAGAGGGAATCTCCGCCGTCTCCCACACGGCCTCCCAGGGATCCCCTGAGCCCGTCGGCGGGAGCCGGAAAACCCCCCGCCCCCACTTCCCCATTTCCGGCCTGCCCCCCGGGAGATTTATTTGAACGCACAAAAAATCGCCTCGGTTTCGGGTACCTGCCCTATCTGATACCCGTTGAGAAGTGAAGGGTGAAGGTGAAAGGAGGGTTGCTATACCCTTGTTCTAGGTAAATTGAAAATACAGTATGAATCTATATTTATACAGGAAGAAGAGATAGGAGGCGGGTCTTCACCCTCACCCTTCATTCTCTTCATGAGGCTGTAACAAACCCCGACCTTGATGACGGCCGATCTCGGACCGATCCGAGACGACTCCCCGTCGGCGCGCGCCCGCAGGCTTCAAAATGTCAGATCGAGGCTGAGTGATCGAACTTCTTTACGCCCTTGAGCAGCGCGCCGAAATGATCGGGGGCCATCCGCTCCTCCTCGGTCGCAAACTGATCCTCGAAGAAACCGGTCGCATCGCAGAAAACAGCGAGACTCGCCGGTGCCGGAAGGTCCTGGATGCCGCGGAACATGAAGATCAGTGCAGCCATCTGCACGAGGCAGATTCGCACTTGCTCGTCGGAGTACGAATTCAGGGTACTGCCGGACGGCAGCCACGGCTTCGGGCAGTTCAGCCTTGGTGAAGAATCCTTCCGACACGGCCCCACCCCAGACGACGAGTGGGTTATCGAACAGTGTCTCGGGCGACAGAGCTGGATCGCCAGCGCCGGCCTGTTTCAGATGGCGCAGTGATGCCTCGGCCCAGGCCCGTCGCTCGCCGTCCGTGCGACTCGAGGCGTAGGACTCGAGTCGATGCCCCACCGGCGGCGTTTGAATGATGAATCGCCACGCGTCTCTGGCAGCGTCCGAGTCAGCCGTCACCGCCAACGGATCTTCTTCCCGGGCGTGGAAGAGCGACTCCAGGATTGAGTAATAGAACGTGTCGTAGATGTGGACGATACGGTGAATCTCCGGCTCACCGACGATGTTCGCCAGCTTGCGATTGAGGCGGTCGACGTCGTACTGCGGCACCGGAGCGATCCAGTTGGGCAGCTCCCGAATGTAGCTGGCGAACCGGAACACATAGCGCGGGAACCGAATCGCCCACTTCTGGCCGTCGGGGTAAATGATTTTGATGACGGCATTCTTTCCACCGATGCGGATGCCGTCGACACGGTAGCCTTCTCCCAGATCGAACCGCACGTCTTTGAGCCACTGTTCGTCGAGCATGGTTCACCTTCGTCAGCCAAGAGTGACGGCGGCGTCGACGAGCCAATCGTACGTCCGCACCTTGATGCGAGGCACTTCCTCGTTGAAGTCCCTCAGGGTCGCCTGCTCGGCCGATGACAGCTGCTCCCGCCGACCGGCGATCACGATGCCTTCGAAATCGACGTCCACGCGCGGCAGCGCTGCCTGGGCCTCACGGAGATTGCTGGCAATCCAGCGGCGCACGTTTCGCAGCTCCCTCACACGCGCGACGATCGCTGGCGCAACGACTGCGCCCTCGAAGAGCCCGTCGGTCGGATGGTGAAGCTGGACGAAGTGCCACGACAGCTCCGACGTCGTGAACTGCTCTCGCGACCCGGCGTAGTCGACAATCACGGAGCCTAGCGTGGTCGACCAGCAGCTCGTCTGAGGCTTAACGCCGAGCGCGCGGGCAAGCACGAGCGGATGGGCGTTGAGGAATCCGAGGACGGCTGCACGATCGGGACGTTGCTCCAGAAGTGTGAGGAAGAGTCGAGCGACGGTGGGCGCCACATCGGCAAGGATCCCGACACCGGCCGCAGCCATGTCGCGTGTCACGACCTTGCCCACCTCCGCCAGGTTCTTCAGGATGCCCAGGACTTCAGGTCGCTTGAGGAAGAAGCTTTGGTTGCCCGCATGCATCTCGAGGAAACGTTTGTTCGCATATGCCATCTGGTCGCGGTTGATCGCGGACGCAGGCGTCCCTATCACTGGGAGCTCCGCCATGGCCAGGAGGGTGGGTGTCTGCCACACACGACGACGCGCGAGCATTTCGAAAAACGGCCGGCATGCATCAGGACGATACTCAGACCCGCCGGAACACGCTTTCCAGACGCGACCGTCCTCCGACAAATGCTCGATGCTCACCATTCCGGCGTCAACGCCCTCCTGGATTGTCACCTTCAACGGCACATGTCCTGCGACCGGAAGCGTCTGTTGCCGTGCCTCGCCCACAATCGCAAAGAACACGTCTCGTGGCGTGTAGTTGTGGACCTTGATCAAATCCACACCGCGACGCTTGAGGAGTTGCACCGCGGCTCTGCCCTCATCCGGGCTCCTGACCC
Organism: uncultured Acidobacteriota bacterium; assembly: GCA_963730995.1. Classification (GTDB taxonomy): domain Bacteria; phylum Acidobacteriota; class Vicinamibacteria; order Vicinamibacterales; family 2-12-FULL-66-21; genus CAVSUB01. The sequence continues at coordinate 608,189 of CAVSUB010000001.1, forward strand.
GCATCCTAAACGGCCAATCGCCAGGTGCGTCGTCGAGAATCGGTCCTGCCGCGACGATCTGCGGGCCGAGTGTGCGGCCCGACGCGGTCGCGTCTCGCAAATTCAGAATGAAGTCCAGGACGGAGCCCATGTCGCGTATGCCGGTGACGCCGTTTGCCACGTAGAGCTGGAGCCACGACTCTCCAGTCATCTCCATGTGTGCATGCATGTCCCAGAGGCCGGGGATGACGAACTTGCCCTGGCCGTCCACGATCTGCGCGTCTCCGGGCGGAGCGCTATTCTGGTCGACGCTGGCGATCGTCTTGCCGCGGATCGTCACCGTGCTGTTCGGAAGAATCCGTCCGTCGATTACATCGATAACGTTTACGCGGGTGATTGCGAGGGCTCGCGTCTGGGGCGCAACCGAAACCACGGCGATGAACGTCGCGGCGAGTGCAATCAGATAAGTCGTGGCTTTGCGATCAACCATGAAACCCCTCGACTTGGACTACACGAAACTAGCAGATCCTCCACGTCCGAGGAAGAACGAGATTCTGGAGCGTTTTCATTGCCGCGATAGACGACGACACTGGCTTGTTGTGTCGAATCATGGTGATTACGCAACGGTACCAAACTGTTCAACTTGTACTTACCGGAAACGTCGTAAGCGGTGCGTGGCTTGAAGTTGCGCTCGGCGTCGAACAGCCTCGACTCGTGGTCTCTGTCGTCGCTTCGCTGCTCTTTGCGCTTCGGTCAGTTTCGCGAATCGCCGTGGCAGAACGCCTACGTCGAGCGCCTCATCGGCTCGATCCGACGTGAGTGCCTCGATCACGTGATCGTACTCAGTCTCGCCGGGCTCCAGCGCGTCCTCGCGGACTACGTCGAGTACTACATCCTGCGAGGTGGGTCCACACTTCGCAGACCGCGTAATGCGAAGGGTCGCCGTTCGTCTTCGTCAGCGTGAAGCCGTCCGGCAACCGTTCCGCTGAGCTATTCTTGAACCGGTTGCGAAGCCAGCACTGTATGTATCCTCTTGCCGGGTCCGCTCGGCATCCTGCAAGGCCGCTTGGATGATCACCTCGCGGGCTCTCGCTTCGGACATGCCGAGATGGAGCGCGACGTAGCGGCAGACCTCCTGAGGAGAAGAGCATCGGGGACCGTCTGTTGTCTGAGGTCGCCGATCACCAGGCGAACGCGTCGGAGGATGTCGTCCGACCCCATGCGGGCGATGATGCTCCGGCGCTCGGGCGCGACTCAATCGGCAACCCTATACCGCCATCGGGAATTTCACTGATGCTCCGCGCGGACAAATCCCGATGGAAAGCCATCCGACCCAGCTGGATACTCAGACGTGGATCGACAGCTCCCTGAGCGGCGCTCCTCTACCCGCCCCTCTGAGCCAAGGTGCCCCATCTGTCGATCCACGCCAACGGCCGTGACCCTACGGACGGAGTTCGCGATCTATTACCGCTGCTCCGATTGCGGGAACCTCTGGGCCATCGAGAAACCGGCCGCGCAACCGCAGCGACTGCATTTCTAGGGCGTTCCTTCCTGGCGTGCCAGTCCTGGTTCGGATTCCGCCCGCATTGCCGGTGTGTGGCACTCGCGGTGCACCGTGCTCGTCCGATGACGATCACCTGCCCAGTCTGCGCCTCAACGGTGATTCATTTGCAGATGGTGACCGCACAGACGATTGTCTGTGCGTGTGACGCATACGGGCCCGAGGGTGCTTTCTCGGCGGCTCAAGTCGATGAAATCGTCTCCGTTCTCGCCGAGATCCGCGAGCGCGCAGCAGCTTGACGTGTCGAAGCGAGCACTTCCACTTGCACGACATGGAGCTTGCGGCACCCGATGGGCGGTCGCGGCTCTCTGACAGGTTCCCGAGCCAGAATGAATGAAGGAGATCTCCTTTGCTTCCACTCGTGAGCGCTCGCCAACTAAAGTCGCTACATGCCCGGAGCCTATCGCCGCGCTGGTACATCGACGAACAGCTTTGGAGCTTCTTGATCGCGACCCTCATCGCCGAGGCCCCGACCCGTCAAATACCGCTCTTCTGCGGCGAGGCACTCCCGTTTTCCGCCGAGTGCGGCATCGCGTGCGAGGCGGAACCAACTCGTCAGCGACGCTCTGTTTCTTACTTTCTCAAGACCTCTAGACGCAATCAATCCCGTACCTACGGCCTTCCAAAACCACGTCTAATCCAAGCCACGGACCAGCCGAGCGCGTAGATGAACGCCGACGGTACCAGTCAGAACGCCAATGCTCCCGCAACGGTCTTCCTTTGCTTTGATTTCAGCACGCGCAAATATGTAGCGGAGTAGTCAGCCGTAATCTGTTCCGCACGGTCTTTGGGTTCGCCCGAGAAACAGAGCAGCGCGGCGTTGTCTCTCTCGCCCTCGATATGAACCTGAACACGCGCGAATAGCGGCTGGAACACGTCGGCACCTTTAACATGCGACTCGGCCGCGTGGCGCACGACGAGCACGATATTCTCCGTAGATTCGTGCGCCGCGATCATCTTCCGGACGATCTGATCAAGCTCTCGAGCCTTCGAGCGCACAGCTTCTTCGAGTTGCTGATCAGTCAGATCGTCGTAGGCGTTCGGATATGCCTGCCTGATTGCGTCAGCGACCGTGCGAATGTCAGGTATAACCCCATCGTTGCTCTCGAAGAGCTTTTCTAGCTCGCCCTCCGTTGGCATGTGATCGCTGACAACCTCCCGTGTCTGCCCGTCGTCCGCAGTCACCTTGTAGGCCTTCCGAGGTCCGTGAGGCGCACTGGAGCAGTTGTTCTTGCCTTTCCAGTCCTTCACCCGCATCTCGGCGACGACTTCCTCGCTGTAGCCGTTTGGAGGATGGTAGATAGATCTCGGCCAGAGTATGGCGACAAAGACGCCAACGATGATTCCACACACCGCGATGACGACAAGCCAGAGGCGTTGCCAGCCGTTCAACGTCATCCCTGCGATCCCTCCACGTCTGCCGCTCGGTCTATCGTTTGCCTCGAAGTAACTCGGAGAGCATATAGCACAGTCCTACCTAAAGGAGGCTCGGAACTGCAGGGAGTTCGACCGGCGCAACGCCCCAACGTAGCGGTTGGAATCCTCGCGGCGTCACTCTCTGCAATCGGACAGGTCGTGAACATTCCAAACAGTGCCAGATCCAGGCGGCGTGACCGGAGGGCCACGCAGAAATTTTGAGGCTCGTGCCGGCGCGCAATATGCTCACGCTGGTTCGTTGATCAACGGGATCCGATAGGTGAGGCTCCGGCGGTCGTGCGGGCGATTGACGCGGGTCGGGACTGTTTCCATCTGCCCAAACCCGATGAGCGACATCCCAACGCCGCGCCCAACTTTCAGCGCCATGTTCAGAGCGAATTTCACGTGAGGAGTCTGATATGGCGCACTCGTTGGAATCGTTCATCCGTGAGGCGTACGCGGCGTTTGGACGAGGTGATGTTGACGGCTACCTGAGTGCCTGCACGCAGGATTTCACCTTCAACGTTCCCGGCCGTGGTGCTCTCGCAGGTACGCTTCGCGGAGCACAGGGGTGTATGACCTGGCCCGCAAGGCGATGGCGGAGACGGGCGGCTCGTTCCGGGAGGGCGAGGACGTCTTCGCGAACGATCAGCACGCCGTCGTGCTGCCTCGCCACTCGCGTCATGCGTGGCGGTCACCAGCGTGAGTACCGCACGGAACAAGTCTACGACGTCCGGGACGGCAAGCTTGCCGAATGTTCGGAGCAGCCGCGAAATCCCGACGCGTATGGTGACGCGTTGGTTGCAGGCTTATAGCAACGACTCACACTAACGGCGATGGGACAAACGCCGCCGACTTAACTCGTCGCGCCTAGAGGAGCACAGCGGTCGAGCACGCTGTGGGCTGTTCACCGGTTGTCTTGGCGATCCTCGTCTTCTACTGCCGCTCCGAAAATTTTTCCTTCAAACTCGCCCGTATTTGTTAAGAGGGCGGGCGCGTTAGAGGCGTTGCGCAACACGGCCACGAGGGTTGCTGTCATCGTGAGGTTGCCGGACGCGCCCGCGAAACGCCCCGTTCCACCTGTAATCTCATAGTTCACGGTGAGACGGGCATTCCCAGCGGCGAGATTTACACAACCAGACCCGTCGACCACCGTGACGATCAACAAATTTCCATTCTGGAAGCGAAATACGCCCGCGCCGGCCACAACCGCGAAAGATGGGCCGGAGCAAGTGGCAGGAGGCTGCGGAGAAGGTCCGTCAGCGTGCAGTTCACGGAATGTGAATGACCCCAGGTTCCCGTTGCCGGCCAGTTGCGTTTCGTCAGTAACTGTACCCGGCTGGAGATTGATTGTAGTCGCCACATTCGTTCCCGAAAACCTCATCTTCACGGGCCTCTGGTGTTGCGCGTAGACGCCCGCGACCCCGAGAGTGACCATCAGGACTGTGATCGCAATGTGCTTCATGGATGCCTCTTGCTGGAAACGCTGCGTTGCTAACCGGGGCGCAACAGTAGCACGCCTGTGCGGCGTGGCTGTTCAATCTTGCACACGGTACGTGTTTAGGCAAAACGCTTTGACCGCTACTGGCAGATCCCGCAAAAATGCCGGAAAATACGCGAGGGTGCCTGCGGCACCGGGCCAAGTACTTTCCGAAACGTTTAGCGTTCTCTGGGAGCGCATGAGGCCGGGCGTGCCGACACGACGTCAACCTGCTCCAGGTCGCAGCGAGAAGCTACGCGACGAACGGTACGTGCAGCAGCTCCGCTGCGCGCCGCTTGGTCTCCTCCCCGCGCCGGTCGTATCTAGCGGTCGTCTGAACGTTCGAGTGACCGGCCAGTCGTTGAACGGTAACCATGTCGGCACCGGCCTCAAGGAGGTCGCCGACAAACGTGCGCCTCAGGTCGTGCGGCGTGAACGCGGGCACGCGGGCCTGAGGGGCACCACCTATCATTTCAAGACCGCTCAATCTGTCATCCGGCAGACCTACTTCCCGACCATAGACTAGACACCAGGTACGCGGCGCGGTCGACGGCATGTCGGCATTCTCACTTCACGGGCCTGTTGGGTGATGCGCCGGAGGTAATTAATCCGGCGTTCAGCGCCTCACGGCAAGTCCCCGAGCCTCAGCCGTATATCTAAGACAATCGTGGGTTTGGTTTTGCACACCCCCGACCATAATGACGCCGCAACTCGCTTGCGATGATAAAGCTCGACTCCACCAATCGGTCACGGCATTGCCAGCATGTTCGCGCCCCGCAGGCACGTGGGAGTAAACTCCGCCCCGCATGATCGGCACCACCGTCTCCCACTATCGGATTATCAGTCACGTTGGAGCGGGGGTATGGGCACGGTGTATCTCGGCGAGGACACCGTGCATCCTTGGCGGATTCCGCTTCACGCTTGAACGCCGCCACGTCGGGCTGGTCATCCATCACCATGTCGCGCATATAGGCCTTGTCGAAGGCGTCCCCTGAGTTTTGCCAGCCGATCGCGGGTCGCTTTGTGCTTCGCGTCGGTCGCCGCCGGCAAACGTGACCCTCGTCTGCTGCGCCGACTGCTTCAGCTCGTCGTTGGCCTTGCCGTGGTCGGTGACCATACCATCGGCGAACTGTTTCACGTCGGCGTTCCACGCCTTCCTCCTTCCCCAGATTCCCCAGCTCGACTTGCGCCATCCCCCCCATCGCGGCCTCGCGCGCGAACGGCTGATCAGCGGTTGTAATGGCAATCGCTTCCCAGCACCCGATCTCGATCGATCTCGCCGCGGGCCGCCCAAGCTGGAACCGCGATCGGTAGCAGTTGTCCTGTCTCGGTGGTGGGCGGTTACCAACGCAGGAGTACGTCGGGGCGAGCGAGAACTCGTGATAGTGGCAGTCGCGCAAGTGGAGCGTCCGGCGGACCCATGGCATCTCGCTTGCTCACCGGTGAATCCAGCTACGCTCGGGCGCCAGTCTGGCAGACCGACACCCATCCATCCTCTCGACGGGGCCCGCTTTGCGGCCCCGCTCGTCATGTACGGCGAACTTTCCTCCGGCTAGGGAGCTGAGTTCCACACGCGACGAACGGAGGCCCTTTTGTTTCACGTAATTGCCGTAGTTCCTGGCACCCGCAGGTGTCAGCGGATGCCGCCACTTTGTGGCGCGTAATTTGTATCGATGAAAGGTCGCGGCAGCAACGGTGGTTGTGCGGGTTCAGGAGGCGTTGTGCGCTAATCACTGACCGGCTGGCTTCTCGTGATGCTGACCGTAGTCGCTTTCAGCGGCTGCGCCGCCGCGTCAGGCATCTTCAAAGGCGGGATGGCGGTAGCTTCTTCATCGGCGCCATCGTCGTCGTCCTGATGTCGTGCTGCTCGGCCGACGGCCAGGGTAGTCGTATGCCTCAAAACCCCGAACGACTAAGGACGCCCCCGGCCTCTCCTTCTCCACCACCTGGCCCTAACCCGGCGCCGTCGCCGGCACCGACTCCTCATCCCAACCCTGGTTCCAACCCGTCTACCTGACCCTTGGATTCAGTGTTCTTCATGAACCGGTATTCACCCTATGCAGCCGCTGCCTGCTGATATTGCGATTCGGCACCTTGCGCGCGTCGTGGAATCCTCGGACGATGCGATCGTCAGCAAGGATCTGAACGGCGTCATCACTTCCTGGAATCGGGCGGCCGAACGCATGTTCGGCTATACCGCGGAGGAAGTCGTCGGCACGTCGATTCGCCTCATCATTCCTGCCGATCGACAGTCCGAAGAAGAAGTGATCCTCGAGCGCATCCGTTCTGGACAGCCCGTGACTCAGTTCGAGACGATTCGTCAGCGGAAGGACGGCACGCTGATCCCGATTGCCCTGACGGTCTCGCCCATTTTCGACGATGCGGGGCGCGTAATGGGCGCTTCCAAAATCGCGCGCGACATCACCGAGCGGGCGCAGGGCGCCGTCGCCACCAGGCGGCTGGCGGCGGTCGTCGAATCCTCGGATGACGCCATCATCACGAAGAACCTGAACAGCATCATCACCTCATGGAATCCCGCCGCCGAACGTATGTTCGGGTACACCGAAAAGGAAGCCATCGGGCAATCCATCCGCATGCTGATTCCCGAGGAGCTGCAGGACGAAGAGGACGTCGTCCTCGCCAAGATTCGCGCAGGCGAGCGAGTCGACCATTACGAAACGACTCGGCAGCGCAAGGATGGTACTCGGCTGAAGATCTCTCTGACGGTCTCACCGCTCCGAAACGAGCGTGGCAAGATCGTTGGCGCCTCGAAGATCGCCCGGGACATCACGGAGCGGTCCAGCCTGCTCGCGGCGGCGCGTGAAAACGCGGCGAACACGGCGAAGCTGGGCGAAGTGGGAGCCATTGTCGCCTCAACACTCGACCGCGAGACGATCCTCCAGAAAGTCACTGACATCGCGACAGAATTAGCGCATGCGGAATTCGGCGCGTTCTTCCAAAACGTGCCGGATGAATCCGGCAACGACGCGTACCTGCTGTACGCACTCTCAGGCGCGCCTCGGGAGGCGTTCGCGAATTTTCCCCATCCTCGGCTGACGGCGCTGCTGGCGCCGACCTTTCGAGGCGACGGGCCCGTGCGGCTGGATGATGTCAGCTTCGATCCACGCTACGGGAAGAGCGCACCCTACTTCGTCATGCCACCTGGACACCTGCCGGTCCGCAGCTATCTCGCGCTGCCGGTGAAGGGCGTTGCGGGAGACGTTCTGGGCGGGTTGTTCTTCGGCCACTCGAGCGCCGGCGTGTTCACCGAGCAGCACGAGCGGCTCGCGTTAGGCGTCGCCTCATGGGCGTCGGTGGCGCTCGAGAACGCGCGCCTCTTTACGGAGGCCCAGGCGGCCAATCGGACAAAGGACGAGTTCCTGGCCGTCCTCTCCCACGAGCTGCGCACGCCGTTGAACGCCATCGTCGGCTACTCGCGACTGCTACGCGGCCACATGCTGACCGAGGACAAAACGAATCGCGCCCTCGAGACGCTCGAACGGAACGCCACGCTGTTGACGCAGATCGTCGACGACGTTCTCGATGTCTCACGGATTGTGTCGGGCAAGATTCGGCTCGATGTGCAGCCAGTGGAACTCGCGTTGATTGTCGACAATGCGGTGGCGACGATGCAACCCGCCGCCGACGCCAAGGGTGTGCACGTCCAAACGATCGTTGACCCGCGCGTGGGTCCTGTGTCTGGCGATCCCGGGCGCCTTCAGCAGGTCGTCTGGAACCTCGTGTCGAACGCCGTGAAATTCACTCCGAGGAACGGCCGCGCGCAGGTGCGGCTGGAGCGCGTCAACTCCCAAGTCGAGGTCGTCGTCAGCGATACCGGCATCGGGATTCGTCCGGATTTCCTGCCCTATGTGTTCGAGCGGTTTCGTCAGGCGGATGCGGGCCCGACGCGAAAGGCTGGCGGTTTGGGACTCGGCCTTGCCATCGTCCGTCACATCGTCGAAATGCACGGCGGGACGGTCGATGCCTCCAGCCCCGGCGAAGGGCAAGGGTCCACGTTTCGCGTCCGGCTTCCCGTGATGATCGTGCATCCGGTGGCCGTGGAAACCCGGCGCGAGCATCCGCAGACCGAACGGCGCGCTGTGCTGACAGACCTTGGGGATCTGAAGGGCATCCGCGTTTTCGCGATCGACGACGAACCGGACGTACTCACATTGCTCCGCGTGGTCCTCGAGACGGCAGGAGCGGAGGTCACGACGGTTGCCTCTCCATTGAACGCCATCCAGCGCATCGAGGAGGTCAAACCGCACGTCCTCGTCGTGGATCTCGGCATGCCGGAAATGGACGGATTCGAGCTGATTACCTTGATTCGTCGATCGAAGGACGCCGCCATTCGAAATCTGCCGGCCGCTGCCCTGACGGCCTTCGCGCGCTCGGAAGATCGAACGAAAGCATTGCGAAGCGGCTTCGAGATGCATCTGGCGAAGCCGGTTGATCCGGGTGAGCTCGTGGCATCCGTCGCGACGCTGGCCCGGCGGGTAAACTCCCAGAACTAGGACACGCTGTGGTTCGGTTCTCACGTATGAGATGAATTTGGGACCACGCTTGCCGTCTCCTTAAGCACGTGACGGTTGGTGTCCCGCGGCATCAGAGCACGATGCGTGCCGCGGCGGTCGCTATTTGAGAATTGTGTTCCCGCAGGCGGGCTGAGTGGGCATCGACTCCAACCGAAGTAGCGGCGACGCGCGCCATACGCGACGCCACATCGCACCGCATCCACTTAGCTCCATGTCACTCGCCTTTCGGTTGACTTCCGGAGACCAAAGCGTGGACAACGACTCGATGAGTCCAACGGTTCTGCTCTGAAGTTGAATGCCTCTAGGAACGCTTCGGGCACGAGTGGGGAACTGTGGTGGGTCGGCGGAGCGATACGGACGCGGAGGTCGGGGAGTACCCTGGTCGCGGACAACATCGCGGCCGTGGTCTCGCTGACCCAGATGGGCATCGTGGAGGACCACACGTGGAATCCCACCGATGATGACGTCGAGCGGCCGAACCGCTTCGTGTGGGATCTCGACCCAGGCCCCGAGGTGGCCTGGAAAGATGTCGTCGCCGCTGCCAAGGTCGTGCGCGCCGTGTTGAGGGCACTGGCGCTCGAGTCGTGGGTGAAGACAACAGGCGGGCGGGGACTGCATCTCGTGATGCCGATCACGCCAGCGCGCGACTGGTCCGAGTGCCTGGAATTCTCTCGTGCCGTTTCCGAGGCGATCGAGCGTACCGACCCACAGCGATACACGACGACCTTCGCGAAGGGCGGGCGCGAACGAAGGATCCTCATCGATTACCTGCGGAATAACAGGACCAACAGTCCATCTGTGCGTTCTCGCCGCGGGCGCGACCGGGAGCCATGGTCTCGGCCGTTGGAGTGGCGGGAGTTAGGAGGCGGGCCGGAGCGGTGGACGCTGCTGACGGTGCCGCCGCGGTTGACGCGCCTCAAGACGGATCCGTGGGCAGGTACGGGACGGCATCACAGCGCCTCTCGAACGCGTCGATACGTGCGATAGCGTGCCTGTGAATGCATCGTGGCGCCCTTGCCCTTTCGTTCCAATCGCCCGCAATTGATCTCGTCGCCGCGGCCGAGCAGCCCGACCCTCACACCCGGACCTCGGCGCAACCGGAAGGCCTAGGGAGGCATCGCTAGGAAGACTTTGGCAGCCTCACGGTGAACGTCGTACCCGCCTCGATTGACGAACTCACCCCAACGTCCCCGCCGTGTGCCGAGACGATGGTCCGCGCGATGAACAAGCCAAGACCGATGCTACCCGACGCACCCTTGGCGTAACCGCGAGCGAGCGGATCAAACACAAACGGCAGCATCTCTGCGGGAATCGGGGGACCCCCATTGTGGACGGCGAGCGTCACTGAGTCACGTAGCTCCTGCCCGGTGACGGTGACGGGCGTGCCGCCGCCGTACTGTATCGCATTGCCGACCAGGTTGGACACGACCTGTGCGAGCCGGTCGGCGTCCCACTCCCCCCGCAGGTCTCCGCTGGCCTGAAACCGCAAGACCGCATCAGGGTGGCCGGCACGGGTCTCGAGCATTGCTTCCTCGCATACCTGCCGAAGGTCCGCGGGCTTTCGGGTGAGCGGCATGGATCCCCCTAACCTGGCGCGCGTCAGGTCCAAAAGATCGCGGATCATCCGCTCCATGCGTTGGGCGCTGTTCATGATGCGCGCGACAACCCACCCCCGTCGTTGTGGATTGTCCTCCGGCACCGCGAGGAGCGCGGCCCCCGTCGTCACGACCCCGAGCGGCGTGCGCAGGTCGTGACCGAGGACTCCGATGAATTGATCCCGAAACAGGTCGGTCTGAGCCGCAAAGCGATCCATCGACTCCGTCAACGCCTCGTCAATCGCTTCGTTGAATCGGCGCACCTCGGTGAGGTCCGATTCCCCGCTGTTGTCATAGAGTCCCAGCACGGTTGCGCGGAGCGCGCGAAACTCTGCGAGCACGGACCGGAACGTGAAGCCGTGCTGGATGCGATGATCCGCGTGAAGCTTCCCAGAAGCTGCCATTATCTTGGCGGAGCCTCTGCCCCGCGACTTGAGGGATTGTTCGTCGAGGCTCTGCGGAATGCCTATGTCTTGAACGACCGCCGTCAGGATTTCTTCGGCGTGATCACGCAGCTGGGCCTCGGTCATCTCTGTACCCGGCGGCATCAGCGTCTTGGCGAAGACGGCGAATTCGCTGATGATGGCTTCGTGGTGACCGCGGATGAACGCGCTCAGGGACATGCTGTGCTCCGCCCGTTCTCAGGGGCGCTGGCCGCAAGCAAACAAGACGAGCAACCGTAGCAGTCGAGGCGACCACATGCAACGCCGCGCAGCTCAGGCGCTTCCGAGAGCGGCCGATTGGCCTCACCGCGTGATCGTCATGTACAGTTCCACAGAATCCTCTCGATTCGGCGACCGAAATCGGCCGCGAGCACTTGGTTGCCACGCGAGGCGGCCGCTTGCTGCCAGCTCGCCAGCGTCGCCAGGGGGCGCAACCTTCGGTCCCTTCGGCGTTTGCACAACGTGCCGCACGTCTGTCGTGGTCGTCCCCCTCCGAGCACCTGATCGGCGCTCAATTCGGGCAATGGCCGGCCGCAGACCGCGCAATTCTGCGTCATCGGTTTCCCGCCTCAGGTTGTGCGATCCCGGAGATCGTTGAAATGGCTTTCGTCTCTCTGCGACTGCCAAGCAGTCTGCTGACTGGCAAGAAGGCAAATCGAGAAACCCTATACCTATCCCCTTGCGTAGAAACGAGTTTCGTCATCGCACGTGACCGAAGTGAACTTCTTTCGCAGTTTTTCGCCCGTGGCAGCGACCGCACAGTGACTGCAGGTTGTCGATCCGAAACATCAGGGTCGGGTCGCCTCCGTGGCGCTGAATGTGGTTCGACCGTGTTGGCCCTGGCCACGACGCCTTGACGCTCGGCACGCGCTGTCGTTCGTCTCCGGCGCGACCGGGTTTCGATCGCCGCAGAAGGGATGCCGCGCCAGGAATGCGGACCGGAGGTGCACCCATCGCGTCGACTTGTAAAGGTTCCGCCCATGCACGTCGGTGAAGTATCTCGACCGTTCCGCCTGCACGGCGCGCGCGTGAATCGGGCACCGACCACGCGCCTGCCGGGCAGCCGGACCTGATGGCACCAGTTCGGTGCAGCGGGGCGAATTGCAAGGCCTCAGAGGCGCTGACGGCATCTCGGCTCGACTCGCCGCACGCGCGCCGCGCGCAGCCGACCGTCCGGAGTCTCTTCGACCTCGTGTGCGACGCGTTCTCCGCGCTCGAGCGGCTGACCGTCATCGATCGCGCTGACGTGCACGAGCACGTCTGGCGCGTGAGGCTCGGCGTCGAACATGAAGCCACACCCCTGCTCGCGCTTGAAGAATTTCACGGCGCCGGCGAGACGAACATCGGCCGTCATCGTCCCGATCCGATCACGCGTTCGGCGCGCAACTTCAAGACGTCGGCGACGCAGAACGTCCGGAACAATCCCACCCGTACGCACGGCAACTCGCCGCGATCGGCCAGGTGCCGGATCGAGTTCTCGCTCACTTCGAGCAACCGCGCGGCCGCTGACGTGCTGATTCGTTCGTCGATTACAGGTGCATTCACCATGCATCCACCGTAGCAGCGTTCGATCGGCGTCAGGATTTCGGGATACCACAAAGCACCTTTTCCGCGGCGATTCCAGCCGCGAGGAGTCGGCGGTGCGTTTCGCTCGGCGTCTCGTCGCGCCGCTTGGCCACACGACAGAGCTACTCGAGTAATTCGGTCGGCAGTCTCAGTGACACCTGCGCGGGATGGTCACTGAGCGGCGGTCGGCCGCGGCGATCCTTGCCGCTGCGCCGCTCAGGCTGCACCTGGTCACCCCCATAGACGGTGTCAGGTTCTGTAGCGGCTGCCGGCGCCGGACTGCTCGGCAGGTTTTCGTCTACGCCGTCAGCGAAATAAATCAGCCTGGAGGACATAGGGTCTCAGAACACAAACCGACGGCCGTTCCCGAACTCGTCGCGAAGTTCACGTCCGCAGCCGCGAAATTGCGAAGGGGGTATATACGGTCGGAGGATTTCCCGGCCACCGGTTTCCGGACTGCTTGGCAAGTTTCTGCATGGCTGGCCGAAAAATGGGATCCGTGTTTTGGGGCGAATGCTGGTGATTTCCGGATGCGTAATCTGTGGACTGGTAGAAGTCCGACACACAATGCCCTGAAGGGCGCCGATTTACGGTGCTTCTGCGGAGGTACGGCCTGTGCTCGGATGGCCACTGGCCATGGAACCGGCGGCACCGCGCAAGAAGTCCGATCGCCGCAAAGAACGACCGCGCCGCACTCACACGCGGAGCGGCCGCCGGGAGTCTGACCCGGACGAGAGGACAGAATGCCCGTGGTGCACGTCACGGAACATTGAAGTCGTCGCCACGTTGTACGGTGTCGATGTGCGCCGCTGTGGTGAGTGTTACCAGTCGTGGGTAAGCGTCCGGTAGCGAGGTCGGTGCTCCCCACGCGTCGCAGGTCCCGAAACAAGCGGCCGGTCTCGTCAGTCACGAACGCGCACTCCGTCCGTGTCGCGGCTTCAGCTCGGCGTCCGTCGGCAGCTCGCTCTAGAGGAGACGACGTCGTACGGTCCATCAAACACACCGTCCGGCAATCGCAGAGCGGCATGCTGGTTCCGGATGACGCTCAGCCGTGGCTCGCGGTGGTGCACTTCAGGGTGCTCGGCTCCAAACCGTAGAACGAAGCGAATCGTTTTCGCGGTTCCCTTTATGTTTGCTCTCTCGATCGCATCGGCAAGTTGCCCGCTGTTTGCTCGACGTGCTCAAGTAGCGCGACAGCGCTGACAGTAGTGTTCAGTTGTGGCCTCAGAATTCTGGTCCCCTTGTCGTAAACGGTCCTTGCTGAAAATTGCGTCGGCTCCGCTGATCTATCGGCCGACGAGAATCAGTATTCCCGCGAGTAGCGCTAGAAGTGCCATCAGCGGAACCGGCAGAGCGAGCGCAACCATTCCAGCGAGCCCATAAAGAATCAGCCAGATCGCGAGAAGTAGCATTCCTAGGTTTCGTTGGAAAGTGACCGCCATTCCGTCCTCCCTGCTTGAGATGTCTTACGAGAGTGGCTCTCCGTACAGGATTGTGACCGCTCTGGAAAAGCGGCGCGCCCACGAGGCAACGGTATGGTTGGCATTCGGTTCAACCACCAGCGTCACGTCCGGATGGTTAAGGTAGGCGGCTCTCAAATTCTCGGCCAGCGTCTCCGCCATTCTCGCAAATCCAGCGTTCGCGGTGGTCAGAGGCATCCTTACCTGCGCAGCAAATTTCACTCCTTCACCGCCGGGGAACGCCAGCTCAGTCGTCCCGACTCCGATGGACACCCGATCGGGACCGCGAGCAAGGAAGGCGGTGTCGCGTAGCATCTGTCCATTGCCGAGCGGGAGCGTCGGGCTCTCGATGAGGCCTAGGCCGAAACGGTCCGGGCGGTTCAGCAGGACGTAGAGGGCGGCGATCCCGCTGAGCGATGCTCCCCCGATACCCGTCCGGGTTGGATCGGCCGTCACGCGATAACGCCCTGCAACGTACGTCATCACGTCGTTGACGACAAACGCTGGGAGAACCTTACCAATGGGCTCCAGCGCGGCAGGTTCAGCAACGACGTCCTTCCAAGGTTGGTATTCATAGCCGCGGCGAGAATTGCTGTCCATCCCGACAACGATCATCGGTGGTATCTTTGTTTCTGCAATCAGCCGAGTCAGAGTCTCATCGATTTCCCACTCTCCCTCGCCTGAAAACGCGGTGCAGGTATCAAAGAGCGTTTGCCCATCGAACATGTACAACACTGGGTAGCGATGCTGCGTGTTCTCGGCGGCGTCATAGCCAGCCGGCAACCAAATCCGGATCTTCCGTTTCTCACCATAAGTGCCGCTGTCGAGAGATTCGATGCGGAGATCGCCGGAGACGGTGGCGGCGCACTTCACCTGCGCCGATGATGGTGCAGAGAGACCAGCCCCAACGATCGCGACGAAACACAGCGTGAGCGTGAACATCTTCAACATCGGACCTCCGATCGTGGACGAGGCCATCCGTTTGCTCCACCGCATGAAAAAGGATCCGGCAGGCTTCTGGTGGGAGCCGACTGTCTTGAACGCCATATTCGTGAGCCCAGCCCACGCCTCTCAAGAAGGGCAGTCGCGGCCTGGGACTTTCGTGGCAGCGACCATCCAGCGTCATTCGGTCAGCGTACTTCCGATGGGCACGTCGAACCGTCCCCTATTGCACACGGGTCGATCTGTCAACGAACGCGGGTGCTCGGTCTGCGACCGCGTCGTAAGCAGTCTGCCCGGCCGAATGGCCCTATTGGGTGGCGACTGGCGCCAAAATCGCGGTGAACAGTCAGTGAACAATCTGCTCCCGACCGCCAGGAACCATTGGGTATCCAGCGGCATCACCCCGAACGTCGTGAACAATCAGAGAACAATTTTCTCCCGATACCGGGCATTAACGGGGTTCCCGTAGTGTCCAACAACCCGATCGGCGGCTCCGGCCACAATCTGGCCAACGGCTCGAGTCCCGCGAGTTCGAGGTCCTCCAGTCCTCCCTTGCCGTCGGCCCGAGTTCGCGTTTATCCGAAGGTGGTCGACCGACGCGGCGAGCCCCTGAGTGAGCGGTCATGTCCGGCGCGCGAAGTGTGCGCGGGTTGGGGACCCTCGCGAGTCCGCTCTACGCCGCGTGTCGGTGGTAATACGTCAACAGTCCACCCAACCGCGGACGACACGCAACCGGGCTGTCGCTATGAGTCATCCTCGGGGCCGGGAACAGCAATCGGTTGCTCACGCCTTGATGGTTTCGTTCGTGATGGTAGTGCGCGACGAACTCGTGCATCGCACAGCGCAATGCGCGTTCGCCGACGAGGATCAGTCGATCCAGGCAGGATTCCTTGATCGTCCTCACGAACCGCTCCGCGTAGGCATTGAGATTTGGGAACGGGGCGGCAGGCGGACCGTCTCGACGCCGGCCGCCGCCAACGTGTCACCGAACGCGTCGCTGAACCGTGGATCGCGATCGTGCCGGAGGAAGCGTTTCCCTCGCAGGCATCCGTCAACCGGATCGGTGATCTGGCGACCGCACTGAATCACCTAGGCACTGTCCGGCTCAGGGAGGATGCCGGCGATCTCCACTCGTCGCGTCGCGAGGTCGATCACGAACAGGACGGCGAAGCGCGTTAGCCCCCCAGCGGTCCAGACTTCGACCGAGAAGAAGTCCGCGGCCGCGAGCACGCTTCGATGCGTACGGAGGAACTCCTGCCAGGTCGTCCGCTTCTGCCGCTCCGGAGCGGGTTCGATCCCGCGCTGTCGCAGAATGTTGGCGATGGTGCCTCGGCTGACGTGGTGATTCAGATTGCCGAGCGCGCCCCGAATCCGGGTATAGCCCCACGAGCGATTCTCCGTGGCCATCCGGATGACCCACTCGCGAATCTCCACCGTGGCGCGGGGCCGTCCCGGGCCGCGCCGCAAGTGGCCGTCGTACTTGCGGGCGATCAGCGCCCGATGCCACGCGAGCAAGGTGTCCGGTGTCACGATGGATCTGATCTCCGCCAGCGCGCGTCGACCGAGCGTTGTGGCTTTTGCGGCCAGGCGGATGCGCTGGTCGTTGGTGAACCGGAGCCGCCGAGGTCCGAGTTGCTCGCGTAACACGCGGTTCTCCTCCTGCAGATAGTCGATGACGTCGCGCTGCTGCTGGTTGATCCAGCCGGCCAGCGCGATCAGAAGGACTCGAAGCGGATGCCAGAGCGGAACCATGGCCGCAGGGTACCAGAGCCGCGGAACGGCCCTCGTCGCGCCCGAGAATCCCAGCCGCAGGTCGCGGACCGCCAGGCCGTGCAGTGTCGGCGGCCTCGATCGAGTTGTTGGACACTACGGGATCGCCAGAGGGCGTCACCACTGACATGTGCGCAGGCCGCCCCAGGACCATGTTTTTAACGGGCTGAGAACGACCAGAAAGCAGACGGCCACGGCCCTGGGCGAGTAAGGCACCCCCGAGGAGTTTCTGGTCCACACGTCGGGCGCTCCAGCGTCCGAGACCGGTTTTTTAGGATGTCGCGCTCCTCCTGGAGGACGCGATTCTCTTTGCGCAGGCGGGCCAACTCCTCGCGTTCGGCAGTCGTCAGCCCGTCTTGCCCTTGGTGCGATCCGCCCCGCGCCTGCTCGACCCAGTTGCGGAGCGAGGACTCCGTCAGGCCCAGGTCGCGCGCGGCGGCGGCCACGGTCTGGCCCTCGTCGAGCACCAGCCGGATGGCGCCCGCCTTGAAGTCGTCAGTGAAGCCGCGCCGAGTCCGCCTCGGCTTCGTGTCCGGCATGGGTGACATCGTATCCGCCTCTCGGAAGATGTCCACCAAATCGGATCAAGCCCAGCATCAAGCACATGGCTATCCAACGGATGGAGCATGTCGGCATCGTGGTTGACGACCTCCACGCCCGCGGATGTCCTGGCTTGAGTTCGCCCTGAACCCGTTTCCCGATCTGTTTGCCACGCCACCAGGCGGGGTCAGTCTGAAGGTGAAGGACGCGTTACTCAAGAAGCGGTTCACCGACGCCCAAATTGGCGTGGCATACGATTACCTGACCCGCAGCGACCACGACATCATGGGGGGGATGCTCGGGCTCGCGACCTACGGCGGGCGAATCAATACTGTCGCGCCCCATGCGACCGCGTCCGCCCACCGCGGTTCGATTCTCGACGTCGCATGCACCACGGGCTGGCTGGATCCGCGGGAAGAGGCGACGAATCTGGCATGGGTGCGAGCGTTCTATCGTGAACTGTTCGCAGAGAGCGGGGGCGCTCCCGTGGGGGGCGACGCATACGATGGGGCTCTCATCAATCATCCGACACCGATCACCTGGATCCGCTGCTGAATACCTCAGGTGTCCCCTGGCACACCCTGTATTACAACGAGAACTACCCGCGCCTGGAGCGGATCAAAGCGCAGTGGGACCCGCGGGATGTGTTCCGGCACGCGCTATCCATTCGGATGGGATGATTTCAGGGACGCGAGATCCGCTGATTGCCCAGATATCCCAGAGCATGAAAATGGAGTGGGAGAAAGTGAATGGCTTAGGAGGAAAATCGAAGATGTCCGAGACTCGGATTTCCGTGTAGCAAACGGCCTTACGCGGCTCTCTGGAAGTCTTCGATTTGGCGCATCCAGCTGGTCAGTGGGTTCCATCTGGGGGACAATCTGGTCCACCAACCTCAGCAATAGCCTCCGCCGTAAAATCGGTCACGAAGCCTAAGCACGCGCAGATCGCATATAAACTGCTTTCATGGCAAAGAAATCAAACCCGAGTTCTAACGTCCCACTCACCAAACAAGCCGCCGGTGCAGTGACTGGCGCGGTCGCCGGCAGCATAATCGGCGGGCCCGCGGGCGCAATCGTAGGAGGTCTCGCGGGAGCCGTGATGGGTCATCGCGTCGAGCAGGGCAAACCCGCGGTGCCAACGGAAGCTGTGGCTGCCGCGAAGTCTGCCGCAAAGCAGGTGAGCAGGGTTCCTGTCGGCAAGGCGGTCAGGTCGCTCACCGCCAAAGCCGGAGTCTTGAAGAAGACCACAAAGAAAACCACCGTCAAGAAGACTGCGGCAAAGAAGACTACCGCCAGGAAAACCGCAACGAGGAAACGGCCGGCGAAGAAGTCACTGTCAAGACCGGCCGCGAAGTCCAGGTCCGCAAAGAAGTCGGTCCGCCGATAGTCAGCTGCTTGCCGGTACTTCAACCCACCGCATTCCAGGCGGGAGGTTGCCTCGTGCGGGGAAAGATCAGCGGCGCTCGGTGAAGAAGCTGCGCGTGCACGGACGAAGGCTCGGTATCACCACGGATTCAGCGCCAACTCCCAATCGATCGATGCCGCGAAGGAGCTTATGGAAGTTCTCAAGAGTCCTACGGCGATCGGCGTCATGAGATCCCAGGGGATGGAGCCCGGCAAATAGAGAAAAGCAGCTCCGCCCGTCGGTTCCTGAGACGCATCGCAATGCATCGATACGGTTTGAGACACCGGCTGATGAGGTTCCTACTCACGAACATCCGCTTCGCCCATCACCACTGACAGCAACAACGTCTAAAACGGCGTAAGTCGTTGCGCGGGCCGACTACTAGTGGACTGTACACACTGAATCAGTAGTGGTAAACTGCAGCGCATATATGGCGCTGACATTGACGACCGACGACCGTGATGAACTGGAACGCCGTCGACGAAGCCGGAAGATTCGGGCGGAAGATGCCAGACGGGCGACGGTCATCCTGATGCTGGCCGACGGCGCATCGTTCACCACCATCAGTGCGGCAGTCGCGTGCTTCCCGGATTACATCAATCGATGGAAACAACGGTTCGAGCGCGAAGGGCTGGCCGGTCTGCGGGCGAAGTATTGTGGGCAGCCGCCGACGCTGCGCACACCCGCGCTCGAAGCCCGCATCTTGGCCAAGACGCGACGAGCGCCGCCGGACGGCAGCACCCACTGGAGCACCCGCAAACTCGCGAAGGTGATCGGCGTCAGTCATGGGCTGATTGCGCAGGTGTGGCGCCGAGCGGGGCTGCAGCCGCATCGACTCGAGCGCTACATGCTGTCCGACGACCCGGACTTCGAGCAGAAGGCGGCGGACGTGTTGGGGCTGTACCTGACCCCGCCCGAGCACGCCGTGGTGTTCGCCGTGGATGAACAGACCGCCATCCAGGCGTTGGATCGCCTCGATCCGGTGCTGCCGCTCTCGCCGGGCCGCGCCGAACGCCATGGGTTTGAGTACTACCGGCACGGGACGCTCTCCCTGTATGCGGCGCTCAACACGAAGACCGGCGAGATCGTCGGCCAGACGGTGCCTCGCCATACCAGTGAGGCCTTCATCGAATTCTTGCAGGACATCGTCGACACGCAACCCCGTCGGCGAGAGATCCACGTGATCGTCGACAATCTCTCGGCTCATAAAACCAAACGCGTCCGCGCGTTTCTCGACGCCCATCCCCGTGTCCAGTTACATTTCACGCCGACCTACTCGTCGTGGCTCAACCAGGTCGAGCTCTGGTTTGCGAAGATCGAGCGCGACCTCTTGGCGCGCGGCATCTTCACGTCGATCCCTGATCTCGCTCGCAAGATCCGTCGGTACATCAATCGGTACAACGAAGACCCGAAACCCATTCGCTGGACCTACAGCACGCCGGCGTATCGCATCACTACTGATTCAGCGAATACAGTCCACTAGGCGGCGTCCTTGAATGCTCCAACCAGTTCGAACCAAGGCTGCAGGCGGTTCCATCTGGGACAAATCTGGGCCACCATCCTTCGCTCATGAATGCAGGCGAAGGATGCCGCGCCGTAGCGTCGCGAAGCGACGCGGAGGCGGGCCTGTTTCGCCTCTGAACGAGCTTCGGCTCGGCAAGCCATCCGCCAAAGGATGCCGCGCCGTAGCCTATTCTTCATCCTGATCGCGCCCACGTCCGCTTGGCACGTCTTTGCGGCCTGGATTGTTCGTAGCCGCTAGATGGCCCCTCGAGCAGTGGTCGTCTTCGTAGCGTGGCCCACAACGCAGATATGCCTTCTCCGCGGTTTGCGTGGTTGGCTGCCCTGGAATCTGGCGTTTGTCAGGGTCCTGCACCGGCAGTGCACCGGACGGCTGGTGGCAGCGTCTACGTTCTGCCGCCCTTGGGCGTCCACCGAGGCCTCGGCCTTCGACGGCCGACCCACCTGGCGACGCGACCGCTCGGCGATGTTATCGACGCCGGCGACGGGGTCTTCCGCGGCGATCCGGCGGGCCGTCTTCCGGAGACGCCGCTGAGCGTCGCGATCTCGCTCCACGTGTGCTCGGCGCAGTACCTGAATCTCGTGTCGTTTGAGCATCTCGATCATCCTTTTCCTCGTAGGAAGCCGAATCTCCAACGATGCTCTGACGTTGTAGTGCTACCGGCAGGTGGTCAGAATTTCCGGAAAGGATCTGGTCAGAATACTCGGAACCCGCAGCGAGCCGCCGATTCCGCCTCACGGCGCGCGCTCGGATCGCCCAGGCCAACGTCGTCCGATGTATTCGCTTTGTCCACGGGCGGGCCCACGAGCGAGACTGCTCATGATGCCCGCCTCAAACGCTCAAGCTCTCTCTCAGCCACACCACGATGTGGTTCCCACTGCGCCCGACCGGCAAGCCAGCGAGCTCATTCAACACCGGCGAAGGATGTCCACTGTAGCGGCGTGGCCGCCAGCGGAGCTATTTCCAGATCGATTTCAACGTCCACACATTGAGTGAGGTGATCCTCGCGCTAGTCATTGATCCAAAGAACTCCACGCCGCGACTGGCTGCGGATGGATACACCAAACTGGTGAACACACGTTCACCGTCGTTCACGAAGACCTCAACTGAAGAGGCATCCACGAACACATGCAGCTTTACTCTGCCGTCATGAACCGGGAGCGGCGCATCATACACGCCGGAAAACTTCTGGTGAAACCTCACGTTGCCTGACTGCGTGCGATCCACGAAGGCCTGTCCGCGCTGGCGATCGACGCCAATCACCGTTGCCTCCGTGTCGCTCTTCAATACTTTCACGCCTTCAGTCCCCGAGCTCCGCGGTTCAAATTCGACCATGAGCTCGAGCTGGTCACCTTGCACATGTCTCTCCTTGAGCCAGGCGTTTGCCTCTGACAGGTCGCCGCTCTTGAAGGCAAAATGTCGGTCCCGCAAGGACTCCATTTCCCGGGCCGGTTTCTGCACCAACCGGATGCCTTCGGCAGTTCGACGCAGACCGACTTCCCGCGGGATGGACATCGCGCTGCGCCAGGGCGATGTGGGCACGTCCCCACCGTACTCCCAGTTGCTCATCCAGCCGAGCCAGAGCCGCCGGCCGTCGGATGCCGGCACGTCGCTCCACGAGACCGCCGCGTAGTAATCCGGGCCGTAATCAAACCAGTGCGCTGATTCGGAAGCTAAGCGCCCAGACGTGGGCGGGATCAGCGAATCTCTGTCCGCAACGAACTGTGTGCCGTCAAAGCGGCCGATGAAGTATTGGCCACCCGAACCGCCAGCCACACTGCCGGGATTCATGTTGACCACCAGCACCCAGCGCTTGTCATTCGTGCCTGGCAGCGGCAATTCAAACAGGTCTGGACACTCCCAGACGCCACCGGTCGCGCCAGCCGGGCCGAATTCGCTGAGAAGTGTCCACGCCTTCAAATTATCCGAACCATAGAAACGCACCTTGTGCTCCGCTGAGAGCGAGACGGTCATGATCCAACGGCGGGTCGCATCGTGCCATTGCACCTTGGGATCACGAAAATCCATGGAGTTGATGTCGATGACCGGATTGCCGGAGTATTTCGTCCAGGTGCGACCCTTGTCGTTGCTGTACGCGATGCACTGAAACTGCACGCGGTCCGTCGTTCGGAAGCCTGTGTAGACGGCGACGAGCGGCGGCCTGCCGTCCTTGCCAAACCCGCTGGAGTTCTTCCAATCCACCACCGCGCTGCCGGAAAAAATCATCACATTGTCCGCTTCGGGCAACGCCAGCGGCAGATGCGTCCAATGAACCATGTCGGGGCTGACCGCGTGCCCCCAACTCATGTGCCCCCATTTGTCACCGGCGGGATTGTATTGGTAGAACAGGTGATACTCGCCCTCGTAGAAGACCATGCCATTGGGGTCGTTCATCCAGTTCTTCTCCGGCGTGAAGTGATACTGCGGCCGGAACGGCTCCATGTAAAAGCCCTGTGGACTAGCGGCCACGGAAACCAGCGCCGTTGTGAGAGCTGCGGCAAGAAGGAAAAGCGGCCTCACGCGGCTACGCAGGTCGCGTCGGAGCCCCGCAGGAGCCGAGGCCCAATTAGCGCCGTGGACGAGACGTCTCACGTGCGACAGCGCGCTTCCGAGACGATTCCTAACAAGTGATGTTGTGGTTTCAGTTGTCGTCATGTTGCGGGTCTTTGGTCGCAGCCACCGAACCGGATTCGGTCTCGAGCGCGCCATTGCGGGCGGCATACCGATCGCATAGGTGCTTTGGCAATCGCGGTGTGGCCCCAGCACAGGAGCACACGTGGCGCGCGACCTCGTTGGCGAGAGTATTGATGACGTCGAGCGGCATGCGACAAAGCCGGCCCAGGACCAAGGCAGCCGTAAAGGCATCACCTGCGCCAATCGTATCCACAACGATGGTCGGAACCGACGGGCAGTCGGACCATTCGCCCGCCTGAAACAGCAGGCTGCCCGCCGGTCCGCGTGTCAGAGCAACCAGTTGGAGACTGAACGCCTGCGTAAGGGTCTCTATCTGGTGCCGAATGGAACCGCTCAGGCCAAACAACTGCGCCAGGATCGGTAGCTCGTCGTCGTTCAGCTTCAGCACGTTCGCCAACCGGAGGGATCGTTCAATCACATCGCGCGAGAAATAGTTCTGGCGGACATTGATATCGAGCACCCGCAAGGCCGTCGCCGAGGCGGCGGCCACCAGCCTCTGGATGGCATGCCGCGAAATGTCGCCGCGCTGTGCGAGGCTGCCAAAACAGACCGCATCCGCCGCGCGAACTGCCGTGAGCGCCGGCGTCGTCACCGCCAGGTGATCCCAAGCCACATTTTCGTGAATGCGGTAGCGTGGAATGCCGTCGCGAGAGAGCGCGACCGTGACCGTGCCTGTGGGGGCGACGTCGTCTACCTGGATGGTGTCGTCGGCGATCTCTATCTGCTCGAAACGCTCGACGATGGTCTTTCCAAGATCATCATTGCCGACCCGAGTCACCAGAGAGGCCGTGGCGCCCAGGGCATGCGCGTGGTACGCAACGTTGGCGGGCGCGCCGCCGAGTTGCGCGCCGGCCGGCAACAGATCCCAGAGCACCTCGCCGATGCCGACAACTCTAAAGCTCATATGTGCCCCTCAACAATGCCCAGCCGCCTCTGCATCTGCTCCAAGGGAACCCCCTTGGTCTCTGGAACCATCGTTGTCACCCAGACCAATTGCAGCACCATCATCAAGGCAAAGAAGGTGAACACCGAGCCCGGCGAGAACATGGACACCATCTTGGGAAAGAAAGTCGTGAGTAACGCGGCGAACACCCAGTGGGTCGAGCTCCCCAGCGTCTGGCCTTCGGCACGATGGCGGTTCGGAAAGATTTCCGAGATGAACACCCAGATCACCGCCCCCTGGCCGATCGCGTGCGCCGCGATGAAGCCGAAAATGCAGACCGGCACGATGCTGTAATGCTCAGTGAAGAATGCCCAGGCGGTCAGCCCGAGCGACACGATGTACCCGAACGAGCCGATGAGCAGCAGCGTGCGGCGGCCCAGCCGGTCAATCAGCCACAACCCGACAAAGGTGAAGATCAAATTCGTGATGCCGATGCCGACCGACTGCAGCAAGGCAGCCTTCGCGCCGAGTCCCGTCATGGCAAATATGCGCGGTGCGAAATAAAGAATCGCATTGATGCCGGAGAGCTGATTGAAGAAGGCGATGAGGAACGCCAGCATGATGGGCACCCGCAACCGCCACGTCCAAAACGTCGCGGCGGTGACGCGCTCGGATGAGGCAGCGAGAATGGCATCAGCGTCCGCCTCGACCTGGGCAGCGGTGGCGTCCGGCTCGATGAGTTTCAAGACTTTCACCCCGGCCGCTCGATCGCCCTTCCGTCCGATCAGCCAGCGCGGGCTTTCCGGAATCCCGAAGCACATGACCGTGTAAGCAATGGAGGGAAACGCCGCGACACCCAGCATCCAACGCCAGGCATCTTCACCGATGCCGGCGAGCAGCGCGTTCGAGGCAAACGCGACGAGAATGCCAAACACGATATTGAACTGGAACGTGCCCGCGAGCCGTCCGCGATAGGCTGGCGGGGCGATCTCCGAGATGTAAAGCGGCGCCGCCACGGTGGAAATGCCGATGCCGATGCCGCCGATCACCCGCGCGACGATGAACATGGCGATGCCGTTGGCAAACGCGCTGCCCACCGCCGAGATGACGTAGAGCACGCCGATGCACACCAACGTCTTCTTGCGACCGAAATGATCCGTTGGCCAGCCCCCGAACAACGAACCCAGCACAGTGCCGTAAAGCGCCGAGGCAATGGCGAATCCGTGCACACCGGAGCTGAGCCCCCAGAGCGCCTGAATCTTCTGTTCCGCACCGGAAATGACGACCGTGTCAAAGCCGAACAGGAATCCCGCCAGTGCCGACGTGATGGCCCAGAAGACAATCTGCCGGTTTAAAGCTTGGGACTTGCGTGAGGTGTCCGTCGACGAAGCGGTGGAGGTACTCATATCAAATGCACTTACGCGGGTGACCCGCCGAGACCGCTCCTGTTCGGCGACCACCGGCAACGCCCGCTGGCCAAGGCAACCTGCAGGGCCCGGTGGTCAGGCCCCACTCAGCCCTTTGCCCCGCCGATTATGGTGCTGGCCGACGGATTGTCAAACGGGAAGGAATGCGGACGGAGGCGACCGGCCGCGCACGCATGCATCGTTCCCTGGCCGGAGCTGCGGCGCATCACACTCGTCTCAGCCTCTCGAGTTGCCTCATCCACGGCACGACGCGGTTCCAACTGGCGCCGGTCAGGTCCACAATCCTTCGCTCGCCTTCGGCGAGCTTCGGCTCGGTAAACCAAGCGAGTTTGTGACAGGCGAGTGACAGGCGAAGGATGCCGCGCCGTAGCTGCGAAGCAGCGGAGGCGGGCCTGTTTCGCCTCTGAACGAGCTTCGGCTCGGCAAGCCATCCTTCACCTAAGCTAGGCTTCTGTTCAGGCCACGATTCCGCTCAATAGCCCAGGGATCGCGGATCCTGCAAGCAATCACCGCCAGTCGGATCGCCGAAGGGTGCCATCGGTGTGGGCGTGTACCCATCGTTGCTGCGTGTTCTGCGTTCCCGCGTTTCGGCACCGCCGTTGCCTCCGCCTTCGGATGCCCGAAGACAAGCGACTCGTCTACGTTCTGAAGAGTGCCAATCCAAAAGACCACTACTACATCGGTCTCACCTCGGACGCTCGCGCCCGCCTCGCCGCGCACAATGCTGGCCGCTGCCCTCACACTGCCCGCTACCGCCCCTGGCACCTTCACGTCACCATCGAACTTCCTGACGAGGAACGGGCGGTCTACGGGGCGCTACGGGAGTTTCTATTTCCCTCTCAAATATCCCTGCTGTTTGATCAGGAATAGAGAATTGCCTTAGCACGCCGTAGCAGCGAGGGATCCGACGCCCCGGCTCAATCGCGAACCCCGGGGCGGGCCTCGACGGATGTCGCAGGCTCCCGTATACGGCGCGCCTGGGACCGTCCGCGGTGACGGGCATCCTCGAGCGACCCGTCACGTTGGGTGTTGCCACGAGACAATGCAATGTCTGGCCTGATGCAGATGTCACAAGACCGACGCGGATGTCACCGACGATCTGACAGTTTTGAGAGCCAATTACAGTTACGGTGCCTACTCATCTTTCTCGCGCCGTTTGCGCTTCCAATCCTCACCTTTCCGACCCATCCAATCCCTCACGTCGTCGGGGAGGACGAAAATGTGACCACCCGGTCCTCTGACATGCTTGAGATGGAACGGGTGATCTCGGGGCAGGCTGCAGTGCTCCCGCATGTTGCGGACGCTCGGCGGGAGCAGCTCTGCGGCTCTCTTTAGTGTGATGTGGTCAGGAGTAATTCTGTCGGACATCGGTTCCTCCCTTTTTCGGCTTTGCGCCGTTGTCGGGGGACCGTGTCGTATGAGGTAGGTGGATGGATGATCGGTCGGTTAGGCGGGCCGTGTCAATCCCCCGAATCCAAATTAGTCAAGTGCCCGAATCCAAATTAAAATAATCCGCGAATGGCCGTTAGATAGTGGCCGAATCTAATTCGTCCACCCAGCTACGGAGTGAACGACGTTCTCAATACATCCTCGAGTTCGAGCCTCGGTCGCGCACGTCAAGCGTGTGTGAACATGGTGGACGAAGTCGGCAAGGTGATGACAGGTGTCGGGCAAATATGAACCGAATGCCCGGGATGAGGCCGGGACGAGAACGGTGGCGGATCGGGTAACGGTGACGATGGAGTGCGCGCGCCTACGTCTCGTTCGATGTCGGCCACGCGACGTACTCGAGGCGGGCGCTCTTGCCTTCTCGGGCCCGGATCGCTCGCGCGTCCGCTTTGAGACCTGGATAACCCCCGGAGTCATGCGCGATGAAGACGGCCGGTCCGTCGCCACAATGCTCTGGCTCATGTCTGCCTGCAGACCTCCCATGAATGGGGGATCGCCCCCCAACCCTGCGAGAGAGAAGTCGCGGGGGAGGGTACATGCGAGCTGTGCATAGAGGTCTGGATAATTGGTTACCAGCGGCCCCTGCCCTCCTTCAGTGAGACCGCGGTGAACACGTCGAGCATCTGTTCCGCCGCTGGCGGGTTCAGCACATAGCGCGCGGCAAAATCTTCCGGATAGGTCGTGGCTCGCATGCGCTCGGCGGCTCGCGCAAGATCGTAGGCCGTGTGCCGCAGCTCGACATCGGGCCCAAGCAGGAGCCAATCAGCTCCCGGCTCGCCGAACGGCATTCCCACGCTGCCGGCGTTGACAACACGAGTCGTCCCAATTGTGCGATCGAATTGCATGTGGGTGTGACCGCAGACGACGAGTGGGACACCGAGTTCATCGAACACCGGCAGCAGCCGATCGTCGGGCGTCAGCCGAGTGAACAGCTCGTTTTCGTGGCGCGGTGTCGCATGACAAAACAGCATCTCGCCCAGCCCGACAACCTCGGCTCGACACGTCATCGGCCATCCGGTCAGCAGCCGGTGGAGCGCCGAGTCGATCTGCTGCGACTGCCAGCGAATGATGGCTTTGGCATCCGCTGGGACGGAGGAATACCAGGCGGGCTCCGGTCCGACAATCTGGGCGAGCACGGCTACTTCGCAATTGTCCCGAATGAACTGGACGGGAACGTCGAGTGCCTGCAGAGACGCGAGCGTTTCGCGCACCATCGGACCGGGAAGCACGTCACCGTCGACGACGACATGGTCGACCCCTGCGCGACGCACTTCTTCGAGGACCGCTTCAAGCGCCGGCAGATTTCCGTGAATGTCGTAGAGCACAGCAACCCGGTTGGCCATACCCGATAGAAATAGTGCGTTGAGGCCGATTTTTCAACTCGGAGGGATGGCTGAGTCGTGGATGGCCGTGGTCTCGAAACGCCTAAGCCGAAAGCTAACTGCTCACCGCGTCGGGCGGCGGAGACGCTCGTCGGATAGAAGCGGGGACGCAATCGGCGCCGGCACGCGGAGTGACGCGATGAGGCCTCGACGCTATCGAGTCCACGCTGGTGCGCGGGTGCGCAGAATGCTCGTCAGGATCTGTTGCGTGTCGGCCCCGCGTTGTGATTGATTGCCGCCGCCAGGTATCTTGCGCGTGATCCTGAGATCCTGTAACAAAACCCTGACGGACTCGCGATCCGAGCATGCTCCCCGGGCGGATAGGCAAATACTGGGCGACTACTCGCTACCTATCCGCGCGTGGCCCAAGGAGCACACGGGCGCTCAGGAGCCGTGGACGATGTGAACGTTCGCGAATACGCCGTCGCTGCCGTTGTCGACATACAGGCCGACTTGGCCGCGCGCCGCAGCACGCAGTTCGCGCACGTCAAGCGCGACGGCATTCCCTTGACCCACGACCACACGCACGCGCCCATCATGAACGACGAGGCGCAGCGGAATCCACGCAGTTGGCACGAGCGAGGGATCGACCGCGTGTTCGAACTCCTCCGGAAACTTCGCGCGCAAGCGCGAATAGTCATAGTCGGGTTCCGCGACGTACTGCACAGCATGTTGCCGGCGTTCTGCATTGCTGGCTCGGAAGTTAAACGGCCGGACGTATACCGCCTCGAACGTCTTGTCATCTTTCCTGTGGAATGCCAGCCCGATGAAGCTCTGAGAGTCGACGTCCCGACCGCAGACGTCCGCCTCGATGGTACCCTCGGCGAAATCGGTGCCTTCGATCCAGACCAGTCCTAGGCCCTGGGCAGCCGTGACGCGCACGGCTGTGCCAGTATTGCTCGCCTCGCGATTGAGGGTCCGCAGCCGGCCGGAGGCCAGGCGATCGGCAAGGTTGATGAACTCGCCTGGCGAAGGGACGCCGGCATCACTGTGGTGCGACAACGGCGTGCCGCAGTCCGAGGGCGCCGGGGCACACGCCGACGCAAATGCGATCGATATCTCGATCAAGGAAGTCGCCGCTAAGTATCTTGTCGTTTGTCGCATTCCTATTGCCTCGCGCGCGACATCAACCGAGTCAAATTGAAGTCCCGCTTTCTGGGGCCAACGCGGTATTGGACACCGCCCGCCCAGATGTGGGTCCTTGTCATGACTCCTGGTTAGATCCGTCCGGGCGACCGGCTCGGCTGGCGGATGTCTCGCTCGCCACTTGGCGACAGATCGTTATTTACCGCGCCTCGGACGTGGCCGAACGTACGTCCGAAGACGCACGACAGCTACCACCGAAGACCGGGGCGGAGCAGAGCTCAGAGGACGTCGGGGGCAGACGAAGGCCGATCGGCTTGCCCGCAAGGAGAATCCGATACTACCTACTGGACGCAAGGCCCGCAAGAGGAATAACAGTGCCAAGAGCCGGCGTGCTTCACGAACCGCTTGCCCGGTCTTGGAGGGCCTGTTTATGAGCGAACACACCGATCGCGAAGCGATACTCCGCGAGATCGCAAAGAAGAACGTCGTCTACAAGATACCGGGTATGGACATGCTCAGCGTACGTCGAGACTTGACGTATCGCTCAACAAGTGGCGCTCGACTGCTGTTGGACGTCTACTGCCCGTCCGTGTCGCCTAGCCAGCATCCTCCGATTGTGCTTCTTCCGATGGCGTATCCGGACCCGGCGGCCCGCGTTCGCTCCTACGGCCCCCTGACGTCTTGGGCGCGGCTGATGGCGGCGTCGGGCATGGCCGCAGTCGTCTACGGAGCCGAGGCACCGGATGAGGACGTTCACGCGGTGCTGCGACAGCTCCGATCCGACGCCGACGCGCTGGGCCTCGACATCGACAAGTTCGGCCTCTTCGCCGCCTCCGGGAACGTCACGGTCGCCCTGTCGGCCTTGATGCGCGACAGGCGAGTGAGCTGTGCAGCGCTGCTCTACGGCTGCACGATGGACATGGACGGCTCGACAGCTGTCGCCGACATGGGCCGGCAGGCCGGATTCGTGAACGCGTGTGCTGGAAAGTCGTCGGATGATCTGCCTGACGGGATCCCGATGCTCTTCATACGCGCAGGACGCGACCATTTCCCGGGCCTCAACGAGTCACTCGATAAGGTTATTGCGCGGGCCCTTGCGCGGAACCTGCCACTGTCGCTCATCAATCACGCGACCGGGACTCATGGCTTTGATCTCGACGAAAACACAGCCATCTCGCGCGGGATCGTTCAGCAAGTGTTGGCGTTTCTACAGCTTCATCTCAGCGCATAGTTTCTTGCAACCGCAGGCCTTGGCGTCTCGATGGATCCCACTTCATGAATCGGGCTTGCGCGAGCGGCAACGGCGCCCGATTCTCGACGCGACCGAGCAAGACTAACCCTCTCGTTGCTCAAGTCACAATGGGTTCGACCCGAGATTCGCCGATTACTCCTGCTCAACGCCGTAGTGGCTTCCGGCACGCCAGGTCCAGTTTCGGAAAACCCTTGGCGACGTACGGGGAGTTGAGACCTGGGCATTTTGGGGCGTCAGGAACCCGGTATCCTTCTCGCGTGACAGACTCCGAACCGGCAGACAAAGCTACGTGGAAGGTGGTCTCGCCTCCACCGCCGTTGCGCCTCGCGCTAGCGGACGAACTCCTCGACGCTTGGCGTGGGACCAGGCGGGTGGTGTCCGCTGAGCCGCTCACAGGAGGCCTGATGAATTGGAACTACTGCATCAGGCTGTCCGGCACGCCCGAGCGATTCGTGATGCGCTTCTACGACCGAGCGCCGGATGCCTGCGCGAAGGAGGCGCGAATCCTGGCGCGGCTCGGCGCCGATGTCCCTGTGCCGCGCGTGCTGCACGCCGAGGTGCGCGGCATCGGCGACTACCCGCCGTTCTGCGTCCTGGAGTTCATCGACGGCATCTCGCTGAGAGAGTTGCGCCGACGCGGCGACGGCAAAGGTGTCGCCGACGCGTCGTATGACGCAGGCCGATGGCTGCCTCGCCTCTCGACACACTCCTTTCAGCGATCCGGCCGGCTGTCGCCCGACCTCGACGTCGTTGACGACCCACTCGCCGATGCCAGCCTCGTCGAGGTCATTGAGTACTTCGCAGCCGCACCGCTGTTCGGCCAACGAATCGAGGCCTCACTGCTCGCGCGCATGCGAGACCTGGCCCGCTCCCATGGGGACGGTCGTCCCGGCGCGAGCGGCGGGATCGCGCTCGTCCACGGTGACTTCAATTCGCCGAACATCTTCGTCAGGCAGGAGCGCGCGTCCTGGCGCGTGGCGGCGATCCTCGACTGGGAGTTCGCGTTTGCTGGTTCGATGCTCTGCGACATCGGCAACATGCTGCGCTACGAGCGACCGACCAAGCCACGCTACGAGCCGCACTTTTCTCGGGGATTGATCGACGGCGGCTGGCGCGCCCCGGACGACTGGTTTCTGCGCGCGCGTCTTGCCGACCTGCCGGCCCTCTGCGAGCTGTTGACGCGCGAGGACGTGCCGGACGCCATCGTCAGTGAACTGCGCGACCTGATCGAGATGACGTGTGTCTAAATGGTTGGGCCCCCGGAGAGAAGCGAATGTCGACACCGACCTGAGGCGGCCGCTGGCGCTGCAGTTGTGGGACCCCGCAGCACCGGAGTGATAACCGGGAGCTTTCGGCATCGGTCCCAAGAAACTCCGGAGGGGCTTTCGATTCACGGTCGGGCCGGTCGAAATACCCTTCGCGACAAGGAAGGACCTCGCTCGCAATCCGAAACTACCTTGTGAGGCGCGTGGCGGTCTATGAGATGAGTTCTAGGCTTTGCGGAGCTCGTCGAGTTGGTTTTGCAGCAGCCGGCCGCGTTGTCGCGACCTGACCAACACAAAGGCGAAGATGGCCAAGACACTGGCGGCGAGCGGCAGCGCCACGCGCAATCCTGGTCCGCCGGTCGCCCACATGCCCGCGAATAGCGCGAGCTCGCCGATCGCGGCCGGCAGCAGGAACCATAGCCATGCGCGGGCCGCGAACGCTCGTTCCCGTTCCAGCGATGTGCGCAGAAACGCGAGCGACGTCATCAGGCCGGCGTCGCCAGGCGCCGTGACCGGCGCGCTGCGGGTCAACGCTTCGATCTGCGCCAGCGACACCGCCAGAAAGAACACCGCGACAAACGGCCGCGTCTCAGGCCGGAGCCACGCCAGCGCGGCGCAGATCGCGACGTTGTTCACAATCGACAGCCGGAACACCAAACTGCGCCGCCGCGCGGTGGCCTCGATCGTTAATGCCCGGCGCCGGACGCTGGCGACCGCCAGGTCCTGTGGCTCCTCCTGCTGTCGTTGCCAGAGCGCCTTCACGTCGCCCGGATTCTCACCTGACATCGTATGCTCCCTCGAAAAAACGCGCGGCCAGAACTTTCTTGATCCTATGGACCTTGGTGGCGACGTTGACGGCCGACAGGCCGGTCACCTCTGCGATCTCCAGTGCGTCCAGGTCTTCGAGGTAGAGCAGCATGACCTGCCGATCCAGCGGTTTCAGCTCGTGAATGATCGCCAGCAGGCGCGCCGCGGCCCGCGCTCGATCGAACTGCTCCTCGCGATCGCCCGCCTCCGCCCGTAACTCCAGCTCGTCGACGCCGACCAGCGTCGGCATCCGGGTGCGCCGGCGAATCACTTTCGAGATGGCGAGGTTATGGGCCACGCGGTAGGTCCACGTCCGCAGCGAGCACCGGCCGTCGAATCGATCCAGGCTCTGCCACAACGCCAAGTGGATGTCCTGGAGCAGATCGCGCCGCCGTTCGCCGTCCACCTCGTAACCGCGGGCCAGCCGTCCCAGCGCGGATCCGTAAGCGGCGACCGCATCCGCGTACAGATCGTCCTGCTTAGACAGCGTGTCGCCCTTTGAATGGGTGATGCATGGAGAGGATAGTCGCCGGAGCCGGGGTTCTCTTACATCGAGGAGGCGGCTGACGGTGATCAGCGACGAGCAGCCCAGAGCCGGCGGACTTGCGATCAACGCGGCGGCGTCGACCTACCTCACCCGCCTGTCGCGACGCCATGAAGTCCAGGACGACCCGCCGTGGCTGTAGGATCCACTTGTGAGGCGCAAGCAACGATAGCGTCGATTTGCGCCCGCGCGCAATCAGCGCGGGTCGAACCGGCCCGCGACGGTTCCGGGGAAGCCCTTTAAGTCACGATAAACGGTAGGACTCTAGCGGGAGTGAGCCGGCGTGCAGACGCAGGCCTTGAGCCCGAACGCGGACCGCCGGGTCACTGTCGATAGAGCCGTTTGGACCAAGCCGCTGGCGTTTGCGGCGGACGCGGGAGACGGCTATGGGCGTTGAATCGTACGAGTCCGAGGTGTTCGGGAGCGCGCCGTCGCGATGGAGGTCCGATGGAGACGGTCAGGACGTCGCAGGCGCGTGGCGTCCGGATCTGCACGGACACCGTGACCACCGTGCGGACAGACCTCCGGCAGTCGCGTGTGCGGGCGCGGCTGAGGGCGGAGGGCGACACGTCGGCACCGCTTACGAGCTGTCATAGACGATCTCAGCGAGGAGGGCCTCGAGGAAGAGTTGACGCGCGGTCAGGCGTTCGACGATCCGCATGGGCGCGCCACAGCGCGGGCACGGCCACGAGCACGTGGGGTCGGGCGATGGCGCGGTGATAGGTGGTGGCGGCGCGACGGCTAGGACGGTGCGACACGTCCCGAGATCGGCGGTGCGGCACCGAGGCGCGAGCAGGCCAAAGTAGCGGATGCGGACGAAGCGTTTCGGGAGGACGTGCAGGAGGAAGCGCCGAAGGAATTCGTCGACACACGCGCTTATTGGCCAGGGCGAGACGCGCCAGCGGCTCCGGTACCGTGAAGACGACGTGCACATAGCCCACCGGTAGCAGCTCCTGCTCCCGCGCCGCCACCCACGCGTCGCGGGCGGCGGTGAGGCACTTGGGACAATGGCGATCCCGACAGCTGTTGTACGAGAGGGCCGACTGCGCACACTGGTCACAGCGATCGCGGTGTCCACCGAGTGCCGCCGTTCGACACTGGGCGATCGCGCGGAGGACGCGCTAATGCTGGCCGGTCACCCAGGCGCGGTGCGTCTCCAGAAAACGGTCGCCGTGTTGGCGCACGATGTCGGCCACCTCAAAGGGTGGCCGTGTCACCGCCGGTGCTTCAGCCGCGTGCGTCGCGCGGTGTCGGGCGCCGAGAGGGTCAGCGCGTCCAGCGGACTGGCGACGGCCTGGAGATGCTTCTGGGAGAGATGGAATCGTCGTGTCAGATGGTGACACTTCAGTGGTGCCGTACGAGGCCGAGTCCCACGGCCGTCGGCAACCCGTCCAGGACGGCTGTTCGCACCGCGCGAGCCATCGGGCTCCAACGAAGCAGCTCGGGAAAGTTCCGCTCGAGTGCACGGTCGCCTTCAATTCGCACGGCTCCGCGACGCCTTGCGTCGACGAGCGTGATGCGGCCCAGCCAGGCGTTGTAAAACGTTGACAGATCGGCCGTAATTCGGAGGTCCGGGTCGAATCCTGGGTGCTTGAGGCAGACCGACAGGAACGTGGTCAGCGATTCGAGCGCAAGAGTAGCGGCGTAGAAGAGGTCGCTCGCCGTTGCGGCTTCGTGCGCGCGCGATCAATAACTGACTCAACTGTCGGCGCGGCGACTAAAGTTCCTGAGTGCGGCAGTTCGGTCGTCATTAGACGCCGCGCTGCAGATCCCGGCCATTCGAGACACGCTGGAATTCCCAGAGAAATTCGCAAGTGGTATCTCGCGCCACCATTGCTCGTTGTGGCCTCGGTGTTGCTTGCGCTGCGACGGCGATGTGTCGGAAACCCGGCATCGCAGAACGGAGGTGGCATGAGGAAGAGAACCTCAGGGATTCTGATTGGATTCTTAGCTATTGTCGGGCTCCTCGGCTCGGGCGAGCGGGCAGACGCCGCGCTGATCGCCGCGATCTGCAACGACCTCGCGTGCTCGGGTGGTGACGATCTCATGGTCCAGGACAACGCCGCGGGTGACATGCTCTCGGCGTTGGGGGGTCTCAGCTTCTCCACCTCCGCATTCGGGTTCACGCTCGCCGTGAACACCTCCCAGAGCAAACCGATGCTCGGTTCCGCGACGGTGCCGCAACTGGATCTCACGTTCTCCGCCACCACAGCTGATTCTGGAACGCATTCCATTTTCTTGTATGCGTCAGATACCGGATTCACCGGTTCTCAGTCTCAGTTGCTGGCGATCGGCGGCACCAACTCAGGCGACAGCGGAACAGTGACCGGCCGGGCCTGGGGAGGCACATCCAACACGGCGTTGCAGTTCAGTGGTGCGAACCTGTTGAGCAACACTGGATCGTTCGCCGCTCCCGCGTATGCCGGGACGACGACCAATTCGCTCGTTCCGACAACCGACCCGTATTCGCTCACGATAGGAGTCGCGCTGACGCGTACTACTGCGGGCACGAGCACGGGTGATCTGAACTTCGCCTCGACCCCGTCAAGCAACACCGTTCCGGAGCCTTCGTCACTGCTGCTGGGTGCTCTGGGAATGGCCGGCGTCGGCTTCAGGCGCCGACGTTCGTAACCTCGTCCCTCTCGCTGGGGCTCGGACGTCTCCGGCCCCAGCCGTCCACCGACCCGATCGACCCGCGATACGCGCTGTACTGACAACGATGTCGCACGAATGTTGTGTGCGGCTGCGCTCGTTCGATGACTCCTGTCATCCGGCTTCCCGTTGTCGCCGTTCGGGCGAAACATCTTGATCTCGATGGGCCACTCGGGCGGATTGCCCAGAGCAGGTCGCAGGTCTGCCTCGAGCCGGGATAGCACTGCCGCAGCGCAAGACGCCAGTCTGGCCGTAGGAACTTCAACTCGGCGACTATCAGGTCGACGGCGCGATCCTCTGGATGCGGGCCGATGCCCGGCTGATAGACGCGTCCCGACCGGGGCTCACGGCCGTGGACGTTGATGATTATCGGCGGCGTTCAGCGCCTCCGCAAACTGCGCCACAAACTCGATTCGATCATTCCGCGGATTCTACAGCCGGGGTGACCTTCGGCCAGCAAGAGCCAATAGTAGCGAGCGTGCTTCACGAAGCCCCCCGCCGGTCTAACCAGGCGCCGCTGCAGGCTGGTGAGCGACCGCCTGTCGACCCGCCATGGTGGACGAAGTCGGCAAGGCGATGACAGGTGTCGGCCAAGACATGAACCGAATGCCCGGGATGAGGCGGGGACGAGAACGGTGGCGGATTTTGGGGAACGTGATGATGGAGCGCGTGCCTACACGTCGTGCATGCCGTAAAAACAAGCAACCGTTGGAGACGGCGACGTGTATCGCCGGGAAGCTGGGCGGTCGGGCTTCGTGGAGGAGACATGCGGCGCGGGCGATCTGTGTGGGAGACAGCTCCTGAGTCGCACTTCGTAACGTCGAACGAGTCGCCGGAGATGCTCCTCGCTACACTTCACTGCCCTCGCGGGGCAACCTAGTTCGAGCGGTCGTCTCAGCAAACGACGTGCATGTGTATTCGAGCCCGAACGACGGGAACAAAGCGCCAGTGTCGCCTCCGATAGCCCGTCGGTGTCCTGCACCGACGCGAAACGCGAGCGCCCAGTGCCTGAATGCCGGCCCGCGGCGTGGCACTAAACTCGCAGCGTCACGCCCATGCATCGCGAGCAGGAACCGCCGCCTTCGAGTCTGGACTCGTTTGCGACTGAGCCTGACGATAGTGATCAGGACAATACCGTCGCCTTGCATAGCGTCTTCGCAGACGACGCCGCAGACGAGGTAACCCCACCGGCCGATCTCTCAGCCGAACCTGATCCGGGCAGACAAACAGATTCCGGGCATCGGTTCTCGGAACAGCCGTTCGCGCCCGTGACTAAACGCTCCAGGACTTTCCTGCAACCGCTGCTCGCGGCCGCCGTCGTACTCGTCCTTCTCGCCGCGAGTGGCTGGCTCGGTTGGCGCGTAACAACGCGGCGCTTAGA
The DNA here is from genome assembly GCA_963730995.1 of uncultured Acidobacteriota bacterium. GTDB lineage: Bacteria > Acidobacteriota > Vicinamibacteria > Vicinamibacterales > 2-12-FULL-66-21 > CAVSUB01. The sequence goes on from CAVSUB010000001.1 coordinate 645,224, forward strand.
AGAGTTCGCACGCTCGGACACACAGCTCACCGGGCGTGACACGCCCAGTGGCAGCCCGGCTGGTGCGGACGACCGCTCGCATGGACCGTCAAGATCGAAGCCTGCTCTTGACCAGCACACGACGGCGCAGACCAGCACTGCACCTGGCGACGCCGAGGAGCCGGCAGGCGCGCAGCTACCGTTGTCACTCACCAGTGCGCATCTGGTCAAAGAACCCGCCGGCCATGTCGTCACGTACTCTCCTGCCTTCGGCCCGAAGGGGAACACGATGTTCTTTCATATGGCGTCGGCGCGCGGCAGCACGCTCGTCAGCGCGGACATCGCACCGTCCGGCAACCTGGGCCGCATCACTCGTCTCGTCAACGACGGAGCGCACAACTACCACGCACGTCCCTCGCCGGATGGCACCCGGATCGCCTTCGATTCGGATCGGGACGGAGAACGCGCGGTCTACGTCGCCCGCGTCGACGGTGCTGAAGCGCGGAAGGTCAGTGGCGAGGGCTACGCGGCCATTCCGAGTTGGTCGCCTGACTCGAACGCGCTACTCGTCATTAAGGCCGAGCGGGCCCGACGGCGGGTCTGGAACCTGTGGCATCTGACGCTCGGCACCGGAGAGTGGCGCCGTCTCAGCTCGTACACCTATGGTCAGACCTGGGGTGGATCGTGGTTTCCTGATGGACAGCGGATCGCCTTCAGTCATGAAGACCAGCTTGTCATCCTCGATCTCCAGAAGGGGAATCGCCGCGTCTACCGCTCGCCCAAACGTGGACGGCTGGTCCGCACGCCGGCGGTGTCCCCTGATGGTCGCGCCATCATCTTCCAGCTTTATCGTGATGGCGCGTGGGTGCTCGACGCTGCCAGTGGCGCCATGCGTCGCGTGCTGGCCGACCCCTCGGCAGAGGAGTTCTCCTGGTCGGCTGACGGGCACCAGGTCGCCTATCACAGCCGGCAATCGGGCATGTGGCGTGTCTGGGTCGCGTCCGTCCCGTGACGCTCTGGGCAACACGCCAATCGCCCCGCGGCACACGTCACCCTGCGCAGTGAGTCCACCGTTGACAATGGCGGACAACGCCGGTGTCCCGACGCCGTGACACATCAGAGGAGAACGCTGCGCGACGGGCTGGACTGGACTCGACTCGTGCGTCGTCTGTGACCACCGCGATCCTCCACTCTGGCCGCTGCGACATTAGTCCCTCGTGAACGTCACGACGACGACGTCCGTGTGCTACTCACCGCGCCCGGCCGCGCACAGGTCGGGCCCTTTCCGCCACGGGCTGCTCGAACATTCCGTGGGCGGTGTACCAGGCCCGGACGCGCGACAGCACCTCGGGATCGGTGGCGAGCTCGGTCGTGACCGAGGCGGCGATAGAGATGGCCCTCATGGGGTGCGGTGAGGACGGCGTCGAAGCTGTTTGTCGAAGAGGAACGGGACGGCGTAATCCAGCAGACCGTGGTGCCACTGATACGGCGCCTGGATGCGCCGGGCCTGCGCGACGCTCGGGAAAGGCATGCCCTCGCGGTGGATGGCATCCAGCAGGACACCACCGGACGTGTGTGACGCCACGCGGACGTCGGCGGGAAAGGCGGCGACGAACGCCGTGGTGACGAAGGCTCCCATGCTGTGACCGTGCGCGGCGACGCGCCGGACGTCGACGTAGCGGAGGCGCGCCAGGACGGTGACCGCCGCGTGCGCGCGAAACGCGTTCACCGGGCTCGCACCTTGCTGGAGCAGCGTCCCCGGGGCGCCAAGGAGCGCCCCGCGAACGTGGGTGTAATTGACCGCGATACAGACCAGCCCCCACGTGCGCATCACGCTTCCGAGCGCGCGGCCATACGACTGGGCGTTGCCGCCGGCGCCGTGACTGAGCACGACCGCGGGGAATGGTCCGCGGCCGCGCGGCTTCAGCAGGATGCCCTGGAGATCGACGGTCGTACCGTCCAGCGTGCCGACGAGCGTCCACGTCGCCCCAGACGCGGACTCGGGATCGCCGGCGATTGAGAGAGCGGGGTCGCCGGGAGCGCTCGCCGGCACAAGAATGGGGGAGTGACGATGGCACGCCGCCAGCGCACACAGCAGCGAGGCGATCAGGGCGGTCCGGAGCACGCGCGCCATGATCCATTGAACCACGGCGCGCACGCCTGCGAACCAGCAGACGGTTCGTTAGCGAAAACGCCAAGTTCAGCGTCGTATTTCCGGAATGTCTACTTCGGACACGCTGCCCGTTGTGCTGCGGCGATCGCCGCGGCAACATCGGCCGAGTCTGTCTTTGATCAGCTTCCAACGTGCTTTACCGGGTCACGGGGAATGGCTCCATGGCTTCGTCGACCGTCACCGTCTTCCAGATTCTCAAAGACCACCGAGACCGGGTCGGGTTCACCTGAACACCCAGGCGCCGCTGATCTTGCCCGGGATACTCTCGACGGCCGGGCACTGCGACCAGTCAAGCGCTGCCATGACCGACCTCCTTCGCTGCAGCTTACGGAATTCCCTCGCCGTCATGCAGGCTCACGCGGCACCTCGGAGCCCGTCAAGCGTGCGCAGCCAGCCATCTGGTTCCAACTGGCAAGAATGCGCTCACCAAATAAACCCCGCCTGAACGCCGTAGTGAATGTGCTGAGGAATTCCTGAAGGCAGCGCGGTCCAGTCCGGCTCGCGCATCAGGATGGCCGCCAACGTCTCGCTGACATCGTCGCCCGCGAACGCACGCCGACCCGTCAGCATCTCGAAGAGCACGCACCCGAACGCCCACACGTCGCTGCGTTTGTCAGCCGGTCGGCCCTTGGCCTGCTCCGGGCTCATGTAGGCCGCTGTCCCGAGAATGAGCCCCACTTGTGTCATCGCGGGTGTCGTGATTGTTGGCGAGTTCGCCAGATCCGCGCTCGCATTCCCCGCAGGTTCCAGCGCTTTGGCCAGTCCAAAGTCCAGCACCTTCACCGTGCCGTCGTCGCGGACCTTGATATTCGCCGGCTTCAGATCGCGATGGACGATGCCCTGCTCGTGCGCCCCCTCCACGGCGTCGGCGATCTGTCTCGCGATCGGGAGTGCCTCATCGACCGGAATGGCTCCGCGCGCAATACGTTGGGACAGATCGTCACCCTCGACGAGTTCCATCACGAGGGCGGTCATGCCCCCGCTCTCCTCGAGGCCGTAGTTGCCGGCAAGTCGTTTCCGGGTGGTCGGAGCGGCAGACGATCGACGTGCCCGGGCGGGGAAGGTGCGTGGCCGCGAACAGAGTGTGCGTTCCCACACAAGAGCAGCCCACCGTGAGGTACAAGCGCTGATCGGTGATTGGGGCGTCTTGTCGTTCGGACGCCGCCGGACTGATCTGACCCAGCGTCGAGTGGCGGCGTCGCTGGTTATAGAACACCTCGATGTAGTCGAAGACCTCCATCTTCGCCACGCCGTGGCTCTCGAAGTGCTCGCCGAGCTCGCTCTTCACGGTCGAGAAGAAGCTCTCCATCACGGCGTTGTCGTAGCAGTTGCCGCGTCGGCTCAAGCTACAGACAATTCCGCGCGCCTCGAGCAGGCGCCTGGTAGTCTTCGCTCGCGTAGGTGCAGCCCTGATCGGAGTGATGGAGGAGCCCAGTCTCCGGGCCGCGGCGCTTCAGCGCCATTTCCAGGGCCTTGATCGTCAAATGTCGATCGTTCACCGCGCTGAGCGCTCACCCGACGATGAACCGCGAGAACAAGTCCAGGACCGCGGCGAGATACAGCTTGCCGCTCCCGCCGATGACGAACTCAGTGGTATCGCCCACCGACCGCTGATTCGGCGCCGCCGCTACGAACTGGCGACCTAGCAGATTGGCCGCCACCGGCTAGTCGTGCTCGCTCATCGTCGTGATCTTGTACCGCTTCCGCGCCTGCAGCCCGTCGGCCTGCATCAGTCGGATGACGCGCTTCCGGCTGATCGCCTCGTGCTGGTCGCGCAGGTCTTCGTGAATGCGCGGGCTGCCGTACCGCTGCCGGCTGGCGTCGAACGACGCACGGACCAGCACCGTCAACCGACGGTCATCCCGGGTCCGCTGCGATTCCGGACGCCGTCGCCAGGCGTAGTAGCCACTCGGCGTCACTTGCAGACACCGGCACAGGATGGTGATCGTATCGGCATCGTGCTCTTTTCTGCCGGCGCCCGGATGATGGGGGCCCGGCTGCCGTCGGGCTTGCATCGCGGCGATCTACTGCTGGTCGGGATCGTCGCAGCCATCGGGTTCACCGTCTCGCTGTTCTTCGCGACCGCGGCCTTACCTGAGGGTCCCGCTCTGGCCGAGACAAAGATGGGAGCGCTCCTGTCGTTCGTCGCAGCGCCGATCGCACTCCTGATGTCTCGGCTGCTGCGGGTTCGCGCCCCGTACGATGACGATCATCGGGCCATGCTGTAATGTCGCGTGCTCGAAAGCTCGACCTGCGCGCCGTCACTGTCCGCGCCTTCCGGACGTCTCAATCTAGGTTGGACGATTCGAGCCGGTGCTTGAGCGCGGCGAGGTCTTTGCGATTCGCCCGTCGCATTGCACCAGCCATGAAAGGGGCCAGCCATTTGGAGAATCCGGATGGCGTTCCGCGATTTCGCAGCGTCATCCGTGTCGATCCGTCTGACGTCGTTTCCCATGTGTACGAGGTCTCCATGGGAAACGGGCCCTCAGCCGTTCGCATTACCAATCGCTCCCCTGGTTGAGGTCGACGACTTCATAGGTGTAGGCCATTCGACGACCAAGGAAGTGGGCGACGAACGCAATCTGCGACCCGACCGTCAGGGGCGCCTTGATGTTGATGTACCAATCGGGCGCATGATCGGGGTTCGCTGCGTAACGAGCCGCCAATTCGCGCGGCCGGTTGATCACGACGCTGGTCGAGACGTCAACGCTCATCGGCCTTGGGGATCTGTCCGGCTGATGGCGGACGTGAACCGTCCGCGTCTGTATCTTTGACGTCGCGCGAGGACCGGCCGAATTGGTGGACCCTGTCGGTCAGGCTGCCTTTGCGAATCCGCACCGAGGCGCGGCTCACTTCGCCAATCGCCCCACCAAGCTCCACGTCGAGGCCGGCGGATTTCGAGAGCCCAATCTTCTGGCTAGCGTAGACGCTCCGGTGTCCGACCATAAGGAAGGCCGTCGACGCTGCCAACGCGGCATACACGCCTTCGGGCCCTGGCAGCAGCTCCATGGCCATCACCGCGGCGGCGATTGGCGTGTTCGCCGCGGCGGCGAGCATGGCCACCAGGCCCACGGCCCCCAGCAGCGTGGTCGGCACGCCGAACAGGGGCGCCAGGGCGGCACCGCTGGTGGCGCCGATGAAGAAAATCGGCGTCACGATGCCGCCGCTGCCGCCTGTTTCGAGCGTGATCGAGGTCGCCAGGATCTTGAGCAGAAAGGCGCCGGCGAACACCGGCGTCGTACCAGCCAGGACGCCATTGATCGTGTCAGTGCCGAGACCGGCATAGACATCACCAGCCGCCAGATACAAGAACACCAAGGCCACGCCACCCGCGGCCGACAGCAGGTACGGCCGGCGTTCGAAACGACGCAGTGCGCGCTCGAAGAAACGAAGCGACTCGATCAGCAGCAGTGCGATCAGTCCGAACAGCGCTCCACACACCAACATGATGAGGATGGTCTTCACTTGGCGCGTATCGGCGAAGGGCGCTTGCAACGAAGGAAACGGCGGACGCACGCCGCACACGAGATGGGCGACGATGCCGGACACCAGCGCCGGGAAGATCACCGTGTAATCGATCCGGCCCAGATAGAGCACTTCGATGCCGAAAAGGGCTCCAGAAACAGGCGTGCCGAACACCGCGGCGAAGCCAGCGCTGATCCCACAAATCACCAACCGCCGCCGGTCCTCATCGCGAAGGCGCAAAATATCGGCGAACAGGCTGGTCAAGGCGGCGCCGATTTGCGCGGCCGGTCCCTCCTTGCCGACCGACCCGCCAAACGCCAGGGTTACAACCGTTGCGCTCAACTTTACGGGCGCGACCAGCCAGTCGACGCGACCGGCTCGCTGGTGAACGGCGGCGATCACCGCTTCCGTACCGTGGCCTCTGGCATCGGCGGCGAACGTGCGAATGATCCAGACACAGAGCGGAAGCGCCAGCGGCAGAAACATGAACACGGCGACGCGATCGGGCGTGAACGCACGCGCCCAGTCAGCTGAACGGGCGAGAGCCCAGAGAAATGCGCGCGTGCCGAGACCGACGCAGACCCCCGCAATGGCGCCGAGCATCGCCCATTTGAGCGTGCTGATGAGGAGTGCCGTATGCTCGGTGTACCAGCGAGTCTCGTCAGCGAGACGAGGGGACTCGTCGCTGAAGACCATGCCGCGAAGCCGCATCATCCGTGCTCGAAGACCGGAGAACATTCGCTACACCAAGCGTACCCGAAGAGTCCGTAACACCGCGAGGCAGCCATCGGTGCTCAACAAACTGATTCTCCTGGGCCCGCGTCCGTTTTCACGCCGGCGCATCAACTGATGACGCGACCACTCCAGCCGTCCGCTGACAACGTTCCGCTGCAGTTGGCCGGAGCACAGGGTCGGCGCACTGACAGCCATCGTGCCAGAGCGAATGCGTTCGCCGCAACTGTCCCCACGATTGTCCCTGAGACGCGCCAAAATAGCGCGCCCCGAGCCGACGCCAGCCAACTCGCTCGATCTGTGAAGTGGAAAAGAGTGAAGGATTTGCGAGGAAAAACGGCGATGGCCGAAATGCTGATCGGCGTTTAGCAAACCATCGCCTTCAGCCACTCGGGCACCTCACCGCGGCGAGAAACCTAAGTATCGACAGGCTTTGAGTTACGGGACCACTGCTCTCGTCCAAATTGTCCCTGAAATTGTCCCTGCCAGCCCCTCAAACCGGCCGGGGAACGGCGCCGCACGTGAACCCGGAACGCTGATCCGAACGCAGCGGTTCTTTTCGCTGACAACCATGTCGGCAACCGATTGCCGCGCAACGATTTCGTCGCATGAGCGAGCGTTCACCATTCTGGTCGGTCGTGGATCGAAGATGCGAAGCGCGCGCGGATCTGGCGCGCGAAAGGCCAGCGACGGGCGGAGGTCTATCGAACCGCTGCCTTCATATTGAGGGAACCGCTTGGAAGCGAATCGGGTCCTTGGCCGACGGCTGAAAGCGGCTCTCGCCGGCAGTTCTGGCGGAGTCAAGGCCGTCGTGTGTCCCGTCGACGGCAACATACGAACCGCAGAGCGCTGTAGCGCGATCGACTGGCGACCTCGGCTACTGATCGTCGAAAGCGAGCGACCTCGAGAGGGCGCGGTTCGCGTCGATCTGCCTCTTGAGATCAGCGATCTTCTCTTCTGCCGTGGCAATCGCATCGGCGCCAGCAATGAAGCGGCGCGGCGGCGGCTCCTGGCTGGCAATAGTGATGAGCGCCCGCGCGAGCTTCGCGGGGTCGCCGGATTGCTTCCCGTTCTGTGACTTCCAATACTCGAGCCGCGGCCCTCGGCGCTCGTCGTAGTCCGCGATGGACGGTTCGGCGTAGTTCGTCGATTGCTCCGTGAGGAGCTCCGTGCGGAAGAACCCGGGGTTGACGACGGTAGTGCTGATACCGAACGGTGCGACCTCGGCGTGCAGCGACTCCATCCAACCCTCGAGGCCGAACTTCGACGCGGCGTACGCGGACACGAAATCGAAGCCGGCGGCGAGGCCCGCCGACGAGGAGATTGAGATGATGTGACCCGAGCGCTGCTTGCGCATCACCGGCAGCACTGCCCGGGTAACGTTCATCGGGCCGATCAGGCTCACCGACAACTGCCGCTCGAACTGTTCCGGCGTCAGCTCCTCGAAGTAGCCCGCGTAGAAGCTGGCCGCATTGTTGACCAGCACATCGATACGGCCGAACCGGTTGATAGCGGCGCGCACCGCCGCCTCGGCATCGGTGCGGCGCGTGACGTCCAGCGTGACGCTCAGCAGGTCGCTCGACTGTCCCAAGGCGTTGGACACCGCGTCGCTGTTTCGGCCCGTCGCCACCACCGCGTGACCAGCCGCCAAGGCGGCCTTGGCGAAATCCGCACCCATGCCGCGGCCGGCGCCTGTGATGAACCAGATCTTCTTGTTGCTCACGATATCTCCTGTCTACTGGACGTTCACGGGCATCACTCGCACCGTCGCTGCTCGCGCGCGTTTGCCGATCATCGGCGGCGTTTCTCGAACACGTCCTTTACCAGCGGCAAGGCCGAGAACACAGCGGGCCACCCTGTGTAGAACGCCAAATGCGTGAGTACCTCCGCGGCTTGCGGTTGCGTCAGTCCGCAGTCCATCGCTCGGTTCAAGTGGTACGGCAGCTGCTCCGCCTGTCCCGTCGCGACCAAGGCGCTCACGGTCACGAGGCTCCGGTCCCGAGGCGCCAGGTCGGGACGCCGCCAGAGATCCCGGAACAGCACGTCTGTGGTGTATTGGACGACGCCTGGTGCGACCGTCCCGAACTGCTCACCGACCCGCTTCGCACGATCGGCCTCTGCGACCTCGTCGAGCGGCAGCAGTTGCACGGACGCTGGCGGAACCTGATCGGCGCCCACGCCCCGCTTCTCGAAGACATCTTTCGCGGCGCCCACGGCCGCGAATGCATTGGCCCAGCCGGCGTAGAACGCCAAATGGGTGATCGTCTCCGAGATCTCGCGTGGCTTGACCCCGTTCTCGATCGCCTGGTTCAGGTAGTAGGTCAGTGCCGGCGCCTGACCGCGAGCAATCAGCGCGGCGACGGTGACGAGGCTGCGGTCCCTCGGCGTGAGATCAGGACGCTTCCATACGTCCCCGTACAGGCGTTCCTGGGTGTAGGCCTCGAGCGCTGGTGCGACCGTGCGAACAGCCTCGGGCGACAGCCTTCTGCCCTGGATATTTGGTTGTGTACTCTGCATTGTTCCTCCTTGCGACTTCTCCGGTTGGCCAGCCTCGCTGTTCCTCGCAGGCATCAGCGTCGCTGCGATCAGCCAGATGACGGTGACTGTTCCGGCCATCTTCGTCACGATGTTCCTCCGCGTCCGTTGTCAGCGATTGCTCATCCGCTCCATCGCCTCTGGATATCGAGCGCCCTGGATGGTGATCTGCGATGCGGCGCTCTCGATGTCGGCGAGGTCTTCCGCCGTGAGCTGGACGTCCGCGGCCTTGATGTTCTCCTCCAGACGGTGCAATTTCGTCGTGCCGGGAATCGGCACGATGCACGGCTGCTGCGCGAGGAGCCAGGCCAGCGCAATCTGACCAGCCGTCGCGTCCTTGCGTTGCGCCATCCACTGGAGCAGATCAACGAGTGCCTGGTTAGCCTTGCGATTCTCCGCCGCGAAGCGTGGAACAGTGGATCGGAAGTCCGAACTGTCGAACGTCGTCGTCTCATCGATCTTTCCGGTGAGGAAGCCCTTTCCAAGCGGACTGAACGGGACGAAGCCGATGCCGAGTTCCTCGAGCGTCGGCAGGATCTCCCGCTCTGGCTCGCGATACCAGAGTGAGTACTCGCTCTGCACCGCCGTCACCGGCTGGACGGCGTGCGCCCGTCGGATCGTGTGTGCGGCGGCTTCAGACAGGCCGAAGTGTTTCACTTTGCCTTGCTGGATCAGGTCCTTGACGGCTCCGGCGACATCCTCGATCGGCACATCTGGGTCGACGCGATGCTGGTAGTACAGATCGATCGCCTCGACCTTCAGCCGCGCGAGCGAGCCCTCAACCACGCGCCTGATGTGTTCGGGCCGGCTGTTGAGACGACTCCACCGGGTCTCGCCCTCAGCGCCTGGCGCCCAGCCGAATTTCGTGGCGATCACGACCTGACCGCGGAACGGCGCCAGGGCTTCGCCGACGAGCTCTTCATTCGCGTGAGGACCGTACACCTCCGCCGTGTCGAAAAACGTCACCCCACGATCGACAGCGGCGCGGAGGAGGGTCAGCATGGCGTGTCGGTCAGGAACCGGGCTGTAGGACCAGCTCATGCCCATGCAACCGAGCCCCATCGCCGACACGTTCAGGCCGCTCTTCCCAAGTGTGCGTTGCTTCATCGTTGGTGCCTCATTCGAGATCCCTCGTTAGTACCGTTCCCACGCCACCCGCCAATGTTCGTCGGGACTGGACGGGGTGACGATCAGTTGATTTCCCGAAAACTCGTACCGACGCTTCAGGTCTTTACCAACCAGGCTGCGAACCAGGGCCCCTTCGACGTGGAACGTCCAGGCCTGCGCGCGTTCGTCGATGTCATATCGGCCAAACGACGCTTCGTATCCCCCCTGCGCGTACTGGACAGGTCCGGCGGCGCCGCCACCGGGATTGCGGTACATCACCTGCACTGATGCATAGCCGTCGCGGGTGAACACGAACTGGCCCGTGCAGTCCGCCCGGTGGACCTTTCCATCTGCTCCGGGTTCTTCGAGCCATGCAAGTCGCCACGCGCCGACAAATCGTTCGCGATCGCCCTGAGCGGCCGCGAAGCTATCGCGGGCAGAGAGTACGTTGCTCCTTGTGATCGCCAAGGCGATCAGGAAAAAGACGATGGTGCATCTCAGCGGCCTACTCATCACGCAACTCTCCTTTGTGCGGACGACGCCCTATGGACGCAGCAGCGTCTTGATGGCGCGTCGCTCGTCCATCGCTCGATAGCCCTCGGCCGCTTGCTCGAGCGGCAACTCGAGATCGAAGACCTTACCGGGATTGATGGTGCCGTTCTGCACCAGCTGAATGAGCGCGGGAAGGTAGCGGCGCACCGGCGCGGGGCCACCGTGCAGATGCACGTGCGTGTAGAACAGCTGCGCGCCGTCGAGTTCGACGCCGTGCGGCACGCCGACATAGCTGACCGATCCCCCCGGTCGCGTGGAATGGATCGCCTGCATCATCGACTCGTGCGTGCCGACACACTCCAGCACCGAATCCGCTCCGACGCCCTTGGTCAGTTCCTTGACGCGCTCGACGCCTTCGTCGCCGCGCTCGATCACGATGTCGGTGGCACCAAATTCGCGCGCCAGCTGCTGCCTCGCGTCGTGGCGGCTCATCGCGATGATCCGCTCGGCGCCCATTTGTTTCGCCGACAGCACGCCGAGCAGACCGACAGCGCCATCCCCCACCACGACGACCGTCGCACCCGGCTTCACATTGGCCGCATCGGCCGCGAACCACCCGGTACCGAGCACATCCGACACCGCCAAGAAGCTGGGCACCTCACGCGCAGACGGAAGTTCCTGCGTCGCGACCAGCGTCCCGTCTGCCATCGGCACGCGGAGGAAAGGCGCCTGCGCCCCGGTGACCCACTGCCGATGCGCGCACGACGTCTGGTAGCCCGCCCGGCAGTGCGGGCACGTGTTGTCGGAGGCGGCGAACGAGCCGATGACGAACTGTCCCGGCTTGATGGACGTGACGGCGCGGCCGACCTCTTCAACGATGCCGCAGTACTCGTGGCCCATGGGAGCCGGTTCGCTGGCAGCGTTGAGACCCCGATAGGGCCAGAGATCCGACCCGCAGATGCAGGTCGCCGACAGCCGGATGACGGCGTCCGTCGGGTCGACGATGCGTGGGTCCGGACGATCGTCGATGCGCACCTCGCGCGGCCCGTAGAGCACTGCTCCTCGCATGATTCGATTCCTTCCTTGGCGAGTGTCGTCGCCCGCGACTACATCTCGTATCCGGGCTTCTTGTAGAGCGTCGCTGCTTTCTCCAGGATGTCCGGGCGATACACCTTCTCGGCCCACTCGGCGGCCGTGACTTCTTCCAGCGCGACTGACACCGACTCGTCGCCGTAGTTCAAAACCGAGGCGACGTCCTTGGTGATCGCCGCGGCGAGCCGGCGTTTCTGCTGCTCCGATTTTCCTGGCCAGAGTTTGACGATGACGTGTGGCATGGTGCGTTCCTCAATTCGCGCCTGCTCAGCGCGGTACCGGTCGTCGCTGACCTGCTCCATCCACACGTTCTTGCCATCGAGCTGTTCCTGTACCGCGATGTGCGTCAAGGCCGTGGTTCGGTGAGGCCCCGTGCCAGTGCTTTTCGCTTGGCGGGAACCAGACGACGTCGCCTGGCCGGATTTCCTCAATAGGCCCGTCCCAGCGCTGCACGCGTCCGAAACCGGCCGTCACGACGAGCGTCTGCCCGAGCGGGGGTGTGTGCCACGCCGTCCGTGCACCGGGTTCGAACGTGACAGCCGCGCCAGAGACGCGTGCGGGAGCGGGCGCCTGAAACAGCGGATCGACGCGAACCGTTCCAGTGAAGTAGTCGCTCGATCCCCTCGTCGACGCCTGTGAGCCTGCTCGTTTGATCTCCATCGATATGCTCCTCACGCTCCAGCGGAGACGACCCTTTGCCCCACATCGGTTTCCCGCTCGAACATCACAAGACCAGCGTAGGGCGTTATCGTCCGTCCGACTAGCTAGAGAAGTGCACTAGGGCCAATGAACAGGGCTCATGAATGGCGGCACCGGCGGAATGCTTAGAATTAGGCGCGAAAAGCAGCGCAATGGAGCTGAACCTTGGCGCGTCCAGGCCGTCGTTGTCCAGTTCGGTGAGTTTTCGCGCCCGTTTCCGTTCAGAATGCTCGTTAGATAGTCCGGCCGCTATGAGGAGTGTTCACGAATGGTACGAGATGAACTGAGCGTGATGTCGGCGTTCTTGGCGGTCGCAGACGAGAAGAGTTTCACCAAGGCGGCCAAGCGGCTCGGCGTGACGCAGTCTGCACTCAGCCACGCGATTCGAGGACTCGAGGAACAGGTCGGCGTACGACTGCTCGCGCGCACCACGCGCAGCGTCGCGCCGACGGAAGCGGGCGAGCAACTGCTCGACGAATTACGGCCCGCGTTGACAGGCATCCGCGGCGCCCTCGACAGGATCGGAGGATTGCGTGACACGCCACGCGGACGCGTGCGCCTGCTGGTGCCTCGCCTCGCAGCGATGAGCGTCCTGGGGCCGAAGCTGGCGGCGTTCGCACGCAACTACCCGGATGTGGTATTGGACGTCAGCACTGACGAAACGAGGCTCGACCTGGTCGCGAGCGGCTTCGATGCCGGCGTTCAATATGGAGAGTTCATCCAACACGACATGGTGGCGGTTCGTGTCTCGCCCGATCACCGCCCCGCGATTGTCGGCTCACCGGCGTACTTCGCGGATCATCCGAAGCCGACCTCTCCGCACGACTTGCTCCAGCATTCGTGCATCAACTACCGACATGGTTCAGGAGAGGTCTACCATTGGGAACTGGACAAGGGAGATCAGTCCGTCGTCGTCGCGGTTAATGGGCCGCTGATCACGAATGACATCGGGCTGCTGACCCGTGCGGCGCTCGACGGCGTTGGTCTCGCCTTCATGTCAGAAGAGCAAGCCGCTCCGCATCTCGCGAACGGTGCATTGGTCCGGGTGCTGGAGGATTGGTGCCCGCCGTTTCCTGGCTTCTTCTTGTACTACCCGAGCCGGCGCCAGCACCCAGCCGCACTCACCGCACTCATCGAGACGCTACGCGTCTGAGGAGCGCGAACAACGGTCTGGATCGACGCCACGCGGGCACCGCCGCCGGTGCGTGAACGGCGACTACGCCAACGATTGTGCCGATGCTATCTCGTGGTCCACCAACGAGTCACGGAGATTGACCCACATCAGCAAGGCGTCCAGGGCAGGACACAGCGCCTGCCCCCAATCCGTCAGGCTGTATTCCACCTTCGGGGGAACCTGATGATGGACGAATCGCCGCACGACGCCGTCGCGCTCCATCTGACGCAGTTGTTGAATCAGCATCTTCTCGGAGACCGCCGGAATCGCACGGCGCAACTCGGAAAGCCGCCGCACCTTGCCGCCGAACAGGTGAAACAGAATCACCAGTTTCCAGCGGCCCTCGAGGATCCGTAACACTTCTTCGACCCCTTTCGCCGCGGACGCCTCGGTGTGTTTCTGCTTACCCTTCGACAAGAACCTCACATTTTTGTGCGTTCTTGCCATCTTGCCAGTGTAGTGCCTATCCTCCGATCGAGGAGCGGTCACATGTCGATCGAGCTGCCGAAACCAGTCGCAGCGTACTTCGCGGCAGAGAGCGCGGGAGACGCCGGAGCGCTTGCTCGATGCTTTGCGAGCGACGGCGTCGTCCACGACGAGGGCGGCTCTTTCACCGGGAGGGCTGCGATCGAGCGATGGACCGCCGATGCCCGCGCGAAATATCACCATACGGTCGAGCCGCTCGGCGCGACGAAGCGGGACGGCGCGATCGTAGTCATCGGTAGAGTGTCCGGCCAGTTCCCCGGTAGTCCGGTCGAACTCCAACATGTGTTCAGACTCAACGGCCAAGAGATCACGTCGTTGGAGATCGGTTAATGGCATCCGCTGATTGCGCGGTCTGCGCGCGCTGGTGACCGGGCCAGTAAAGGCATCGGTCATGCGGTCGCGAACCAACTGCACGTTGACGGCGCGACGGTTCTAGCGACCGCCCGAACAGCGCTGAGTCTTCCAGCGGGGATTCAGTTCGTCGCAGCGGATGTCGCGTCCGTTCAAGGGTGCGACGCGGTCGCTGCGGCTGTGCGCGATCGCCTCGGCGGCATCGACATCGTCGTGCACGTCGTGGGCGGATCGTCAGCGCCGGCCGGCGGCTTCGCAATGCTTGACGACAATGAGTGGCAGCGTGCGCTCGACCTGAACTTGTTTCCGACGGTCCGCATGGATCGGGCTTTGTTGCCGATGATGCTGGCGCAGGGCTCCGGCGTCATCGTCCACATCACGTCGATTCAGTCGCGTCTGCCGCTGGCCGATGCAACCATTGCCTACGGGGCTGCCAAAGCCGCGTTGGCGAACTACAGCAAGGGACTATCGAAAGAGGTCAGCCCAAAAGGCGTGCGTATCGTACGCGTCTCGCCGGGCTGGGTGGAAACACCTTAGTCGCCGCGATAGTCCTTGACGTCAACGATACCGGGAACATCGAGCGCGATGAGCCGGACCACCTCGGCCCGGCTCAGGAAGCGGTGCGGAGCGCACCACGGCGGGCTATCTCATGCTGCTGTCCGTTCGACAATTGCGCTCGACGGTGGGAGAGAAGCCGTCGTCGAGCATTCGAGGATGATGCGCGTCGACGCCGGACCGATAACGTGAATGCGCGGCAGGACCGCAGCATCGAGCAGATCGGGCAGCGAACGTTCGAGTCGCCGTATCGAAGCCGCCGCGCGGTTGTAGCCCCAGCGGTTCTGGGTCGAGCTCTGGATCCAGGCGAAGTCACGAAGCGCCGCGCTGACGATGCTGATGATGTCGATGAGTGGGCCCGCTCAAGTATCTCAGCGTGAACGCCGCGCGGACAATGGACTGGCCGGTTGGCCATGGCCTCGATTGGTCACGGATGCGACACTGCAATCAGGTGTCACAGCTCAAGCTCTTCGATTCGTCCCAAGGCATGCTCGCGGATGACGAGCGCGGTCGGATCACCTATATCCCTGGTTTCGTCGATGCGGAGACGGCACAAGCCTGGTTTCAGAGAGCTCCATCGCGGTATCAGGTGGCGATCCCAGCGGCGCGAAATGTACGATCGCGAGGTAGACGTGCCACGGCTCCTCGGACACTTCCGTCTCGATCCCGCACCAGACGCGACGCCGACAGCAATTCTGGAGGCGGCCAGGCGCGTCGTCGCCCATCTCGGCGTGCCGTTCAACAGCGTCGGGCTCAATTTGTACCGTGACGGCCGGGACAGCGTGGCGCCACGCAACGACCATCTGTACGACATTCGCGAAGGGTTCTCGATCGCGCTTCTTTCACTGGGCGCAACGCGACGGATGACGATCCGGGCGAAGGCAGCACCCCGCCGTTCGCTGCACGTGGATTTGGAGACGGGAAGCCTCTTGGTCATGGACGACTCGACGCAGATTCACTATACCCACCGTGTACCCAAGACGAGTGCGACCATCGGCGAACGCATCAGTCTGGCGTTTCGCGTGAAGCGGGATCAGCAGCCGCCGAGAGCCAATGGGGACGGCGTCGGCGACAGGGAACCTCCTCGGATGGGAGAATGATCGGGTGAAGCGCTCCGGCATTGCCGATCTCCCGCTCCACGGCGGCCGTGTGCCGCCGTGGCTGGCGTCGCGCATGACGACGCTCGGCACGGCGATCGCCGAAAGCGTCATCCATCACTACGGGCGTGGGGCGTTCCTGTCCCGCCTCAGCGATCCGTTTTGGTTTCAGGCCTTTGGCACGGTGATGGGGATGGACTGGCATTCCTCGGGTATCACGACGTCGGTGATGGGTGCGCTCAAGCGCGGCCTCAATCCGCGTGCCGACGAACTCGGCCTTTACATCTGTGGCGGGCGCGGGGAGCAGTCACGTCGGACCCCCGACGACCTCCGCCGCATCGCCGATCGCACGAGTGTGGACGGCGAGGCGCTCGTGCGCACGAGCCGGCTGACGGCGCGCATCGACAACAACGCGATCGCCGACGGCTTCCAGATCTACCTGCATTCGTTCGTCGTGACGCGTGAGGGCGAGTGGGCCATCGTGCAGCAGGGGATGAACGAAGGGATGCGCTTGGCGCGCCGCTATCACTGGCACTCCGCTGCCGTGCGCGACTTCACCGACAACCCCCACACAGCCATCGTCGGTGAATCACGTGGTGAGATCCGCAACTTGGTCGATGGCCGCGCCAAGCCGGCGCAGAGTGCCCTGCTCGCCATCGCCAGAGAGGATCCGGCAAGAACGCTCGCCGAGGTGCGCCGCCTTGAGATGCCAATGCATCACGATGTGCGTCAGGCGGACGTGAACCAGCGACGGCTGGGCGCGGTGCTCGCGCTCGCCCACGAGCGCGATGTCAGCGACTTTGCCTCCTTTCTGCTTCTGGAACAGCTCGGGCCGCGCACGTTACAGTCGCTGGCGCTGGTGGCGGAGGTCGTCCATGGGGCCCCGACGCGATTCCAGGATCCGGCGCGCTTCGCGTTTGCGCACGGCGGGAAGGACGGACATCCGTTCCCGGTACCGCTGAAGGTGTACGACGACTCAATCACGTTTCTCAGGCGAGCGCTCGACACGGCAAAGCTCGGTCACACCGAGAAGCTGCAAGGGTTGGCGCGGCTTGATACGTTCGCGAGGTTGGTCGAGGAGCGGCTGTCGCCGGATGCAGACGTCGACGTCGCGATCGCGCACGAACGGGCCGTGTCGCGATCGCTCGGCGGACGAACCGTGTTTGACGACATGAAGCCGCGTGGCCAGTGGCACCGGGCCGGTCCCTCACAACTCGAGCTGTTCCGATCGCGGTGACGATGGTCGTCCCCTGTGGCAGTCTTGCCGGCACTGGTCTCCTTTCGATCAGAGCCACACTCGCCGTCGATGCGAACTCGCGATCACCGAACCTGCCATCTTGACCCGCGCGATCGTTCCGGAACTGTTCGAGGAAGAGCTGTCGCTGATCAATCGCCTTCTACCACCCGACGGTCGCGATGGGAACGCTTCAAAGGAGTTCCTCGGCCAGCGCGAGCCGGTGAACAAACACGATGACCATTCGGCTCCTGCCTTGGTCCGTCCGACACGGAGGCGGTCCCTGAGATCCGACCGCTCAATCGGTGACGACCGCGACATGACGTTCGCGGCGTAACCGCAGGGAGCGGCGTTTTCAAAGGATCGACTTGTAAAAGCGGGACGGCCTTTGACGCCGCGTTCGCTGGCGTCCATTATGGGCCGCTGCCACATGGCAGAATCGCGCTGATCACGCGCGACCGAAGTCGCTTTCCAAGCGTGCCTGATCGACCGCTCCAGCATCTATTCGTTTCAAGATCAACAACCTACAGCATCGCTTGAAGGATGGTTGCGGCACATTGACCGGGGACTTGGGGCGCCGCCGTAGCGTGCCGGCTAAGAAACTCGGGCCGCGGTTGTGTCATCGCCGCGGGCGTTCCGAGGACCTTCGCCGGTGTGCCGGCCGGGCTGCTTCTCGCGTCAGCGCTGGGCTGCATGGCCGCGATGCGGCACGCCTCGAGAGTCGACACGGCTGGGCGGCTGCGCGGCGAGTAATCGGCGGCAAAGCGTTTGCTCTTCACGCGTGCGTGAACGACAAGGCGACATCCGCCGCCAAGGACGAGAAAGAGCTTACCGAGCCAGAGAAGCGCGCGAACGTTGTCCGGCTGGCGTTCGACGACGATCCTGCGAAGCTCGACCGTTTCATCGAGCTGATCAAGGGCTACATCCCCGAGAACACGGGCGTTGTCCTCCGCGGCAGCGCGGTCACGGGTTTTCGGTGGAAGGACGGCTCGCCGTTCGATGTCGACGGTCCCGGCACGAGCGATCTCGATCTGACCTTCGTCGGCCAGCGCATCCTGGAGTACTACAAGGTGACCGGCTTCTTCGTGCCCGGCGTCCACTCCCGGCCGATCAGCAAGGATGACCCGGACATCGCGCCGGATCTCATTCCGCTGCGCGAAGCGCTGATGGCCATGGTGAAGCGCCCGGTGAACATCCAGGGCACCCGCGACTTCGTCATGTACCTGCGCGGTGAGCTCCTCGGCCAGCCGTACCTGACGCTCGTCGAGAAATCTGACATCGAGTGATCCGGCTTCTCAGCTACAACATCCGCCGGGGCGGCACCGGCCGCGAGTCTGCACTCGAAGCCGTCATCCGGCCGTGTGCGCCCGACATCGTCGTGTTCCAGGAAGCGACGGTTCCCGCGGTCATCAATACGCTGTCGGCCCGCTGCGACATGCCGTACTGGGGCGCGCATCCGCGGCTCTCACTCGGATTCATCAGCCGCATCCCGATGGAGCATTATGAGTGGCACAAGCCGCGGTTCTCGCGGCATGCGTTTCTCGAGCTGGCGCCGCGCGATCTGGACGTCCGCGTCTTCGGCGTGCATCTGAGCGCCGTCTTCGCGGCGTGGACCGAACGCCGCCGCGTCATGGAATTGCGCTCGCTGCTGGCCAGCATCAGGCGGCACGAGCACGGCTTCCACGCGCTGGTTGGCGATTTCAACACCGTGACGCCTGGCGAGCTGCTCGATTTCGGAGCGCTGCCGCAGAAGGTTCGCGCCACTGTCTGGCTCAGCGGCGGCGCAATCCGCTGGCGCACAATCCAGGTGGTAAAGGATGCGGGCTACGTCGATGTCTTTCGGGCATTACATCCGGCAGATCCAGGCTTGACGTTGCCTGCGGGCGCGCCGCAAGTGCGTCTCGATTACCTGTTCGTACCAGGCACACAGACTGACCGGGTGAGTCGTTGCGAAGTCGTGCGCGCGGCTCAAGCTCAACAGGCGTCCGATCACTACCCTCTTCTCGCCGAGATCCGCGTGTAAGCTGTCCCGAGCTCGCGCCGGCGCCTCGCGGACAGACGTCGGCCGCCAGGGTTGATGAAGTACTGAATCATCCGAATGGCATACCCGAGCCCC
Organism: uncultured Acidobacteriota bacterium; assembly: GCA_963730995.1. Taxonomy (GTDB): domain Bacteria; phylum Acidobacteriota; class Vicinamibacteria; order Vicinamibacterales; family 2-12-FULL-66-21; genus CAVSUB01. The sequence goes on from CAVSUB010000001.1 coordinate 664,511, forward strand.
TTCGGCGAACGACATCGAGCACTAGCACCTGGTCCTTGCGCTTCGCGCGCCCGCCGGCGGACTTCCTTCAGTTCGTTCATCGTGACCTCGCGATACATTCGCGCCTCCTTCCCAGGGCACACCCAGGACGGAGAGTTCTATCGCCCGGTCAAGCGAGGGGAAGCTCTTGAGAAGACCTCAGCCCAGAGCGGCAAGATTTTGAGAACAGCGCCCCCTCGTCTGAGTCAGAGGCAAGCTCACCCATCAGCTGTATCGTCTCGTTCCCGGCGCTCCATCTGGCAGTCACCGCCAAAAGCGTGCCGCGGCCGGTGAGCTCGACCGCCCAGATGTCCAGCGCACACTGGCGACGTTCGTGAGGCGGCGGCGCAGCACCCGAACGGCTGGTTTTGCTGGACGAGCCGGGACAAATCTATCTATGAGATCCAGAGGCGGAGGCACCATTCACGCTCTCAGCGCGTGCCCGATCCGTCTGTCACGGATCTGAGGAGGTTCGTCGCAGTTCTGTAGCATTCGCAGGACGCGGCCTCGAGTCGGTCACCGTCCACGATCGTGAGCCGGCCGCGGTGATAGGTGATCAGACCCGCTGTCATGTGTGACTCCTGCCCCTCCGTTCTGCGCTTTAGTGATGACGAGTGTGCGGCTCGGCTTCGTTCGCAACGATCGAGTCCTGGCCGTGCCAGTCGCGGCGCGAAGAGCGGTTGCCCTGTCTGCCCGCGTCCGTCAGGAGATCGAACATTCGGTCGTCGGCAAGGTGAGCGATTCGTCAGACTATGCACTTTGTCAGCTAAGTCGATCGGGAAAGTCCCGAAGTATCCAAGTAGTAATCGCAGTTCAAGGTGCTGGGTCCGGCCAATCAGAGTGCCGAACGGACGAGTCGACGAACTGACTCGGTTGTCGCGCCGTACACCAGATGCATGGCAAACGCGGACGCATGTGTGGAAATGGGAATGTCCGTTTACTGCTTGGGACAGTCCCGCGGCTGGTACCCGCAATCTCGTCCGCACCGAACCAGAGCGCTTCGCCAAAGGTTAGTGCCCAGCCGGTCGCCGACCGCGGCGCAAGTTCCGTGGCTGCGCCATAAAGCAAACCCATCGCCGATCCGAATGCATGTGCACAGCCGGACCAGCGACCTCTTTCTCCGTCGGCGTCAAGGGATGGTCAGCCACGAGCTTCGAGAGCTCCGACGCCACCTTGACCGTCGCGTCGTCGCCAGCGTGCGACTCGCGCGCCTTCGCCTCAGGAGCCGTGGTCACACCCAGGCTCGACATCGCCGTGTGAAAGACATTCATTGTCCAAGACGCGACGAAGCCGCCCGCGAGTCCGCAATCGCCCCCTTTCCACACTTCAGGATGGCCGTCTACTTGCTCTTGTCGATCCATCGCACACCTTCAGTGTTGCTGGTCCGTACGAATGCAATCCAAACGACCTCGAGGGTGGTGAGCTGAGCTTAGAAAACGACGCGGGACGGCGCTTCAATTGCTTTCAATCGAATCCGGAGGGCCTCATGCCGCAAGGAGACAAGTCAAAGTACACCGACAAGGAAAAACGCCAGGCGGAGCACATCGAGGCAGGCTACGAGGAGCGTGGCCTCCCAAAGGACGAGGCCGAACGCCGTGCCTGGGCGACCGTCAATAAGGTGCACGGCGGTGGCGAGAAGCCAGGTGGCGGCGGTTACGGTCAGGCGGAAAATCACGAGCCGATGCGGAAGGGCGGTCGCAAGAGCCACGCGAAGCGGGGCTGAGAACAACCGCAGTCCATCGCCGTTCATCATCACCCGGATTTCCGAACGAACGGATTCGTCCAGCTCGCACGTGTCGATCCCTGGCTCGTGCTTCACCTCGACTGAAGCATTCGTCGGCTTTGCAAAACTCTAGCTGCCATGCAGATGGCACCCGCGTGGTACCCCGTTTGCGAGTAGCCATCGTGGATGTGGAACTCAACGAGAGGATTCAAATGACCAACACCACATTGATTGCGATCGTTGCGGTGGTTGCAATCGCGGCCGTTGTTGTTGCGTGGATCTTCGTCGAGCGGCGCAAGCGGACACTGCTGAAGGCCCGATTCGGGCCGGAATACGAGCGCACGGTCCATGAGGCGGGCACGCCTCGAAAGGCGGAATCCCTCCTCGAACGGCGCGAGAAGCGGGTGAGCACGTATCGGATTCGCCGGCTCACCCCAGAGGAACTGCGTCATTTCACAGACACGTGGCGCCGGGTGCAGGCTATGTTCGTGGATGATCCGGACACCGCGGTCAGAGAAGCAGACACCCTCGTTACCGAGTTGATGACCACGCGTGGGTATCCGACGACCGACTTCGAGAGGCAGGCGGAGGATCTGTCGGTCGATCATGCCGGTGTCATCCACCACTACCGTGAGGCGCGAGTGATCAGCGATCGTCACGCGCGGAAGGAGGCTTCGACCGAGGAGCTTCGCCAAGCACTGGTCCACTACCGCGCGCTGTTCGACGATCTGCTCGAAACGGCCGAACCCGAGAGGAGAAGAGCATGACGACGCAAGGGGAGAAGAAGCTTTCGACGAGCGATATTGCCTTCACTGATCGCGATATCGCGTCCAACGATAGGAATGCGACGATTCCGATTCGACATGAGGACGATCGGGTGCGTGCGGACAGGGAGCGCGGCATCGACGATGCGCCCGGGCCGCTATTCGACAACGCTGACGCTGATGGATTCCGCACTCGATGGAGCGCCATCCAGACCGGCTTCGTGGACGAACCGCGAAAGGCCGTCGAAGAGGCCGATACGCTGGTTGCCGAAGTGATGAAACGTCTCGCAGAAGTCTTTGCCGCAGAGCGTACCCGCCTCGAGTCTCAATGGGAGCGCAGCGATCAGGTCTCAACTGAGGACCTTCGTCTGGCCATGCGGCGCTATCGATCGTTCTTCGAGCGGCTGCTATCGTTGTGAACGGTCGGGGCGGGGCGGGCGGGGCCGGGCCTTCGGGCCTGGCCCGCGTGACCCGCCACTCCGCGGTGTACGGAAGGAAGGACTGAGCGGCCGTCGGCCTCCTCACGCCAGAGCGCCAGGGGTGACCGGCACGGCCGCGCCCGTCCACAGCATGTCCCGCCAGTTTTCTCAGAGCCAATCCCACATCGACGCTCGAGCGCGCTCAATCCTCTTGAGTTTGCTGTTCAATCGAAGAACCCCGAGCCCTCACCTCGCTGGCGTCGTGCACCCGCCCTCAACACGTTCGTCTTTATCGGCTGGGGCCTTCGCATGACAATCTTGCCGGCCGACACAAATGGGAACCGTGTCCAGTGGATTCCGACCTGCTCCGACGTGCCGCTGCACGCGACAGTTCGACGGAATTCGATGAGCAATACATGCGAATGCCGCTCAGATTCGACACGGGTGCGGCATCGTATCGATGGCTCAACGAGAGCCTTTGGCTGGCAGAAGGTCGGCTGGATTCTGGCTGGATCGAATATGTCGTCTACCGCGTCACGTGATGCACGGCCGCTCCGTTTGCTGTGCTTCGCCTGGAGTCATCGTCTGAGTCGAGTCGGCGGTGACCCCCCCGGGTGTTGTTCAGCTCATTCACTTGCGTGGGCTCGTGCTGGTGCGCTGAACGCTGCATCGAGTTTGCCCATTCAGAGTCTCGGGGTTGGCGGTGGCGCATCCGCCGTCCGAGCACCCGAGGCAGTAAGCATGAAACTGACGATCAAACAGGTACAGCGTCTGTGTGGCATTGAGCAGACGATGTGCGCGAGCTGGCTTTCTGAAGCCAAAGCGATGAAACATTTTCTGCGGAGCGGGTCCGATCCGGTCACCTCATCGGCGAGCGAACCGCGTCGCCGAGAACGTCGAAAGAGCCCGCCGTGCCCGCAGTGCGATGGGGCTGACGCAGAGCGCCACCGGAGAGCCGTCTCCGATGGTTTCGATGCCGTAGATGCGGACACCTCTGAAGCGTCGCATCGCCGATATGGTCGGCCGTAGCGCCCTCGTCAGTGAGGCGAGTTTCCCCTCGATTTGTCGCTGTGGGCGCCCAAGTGCCTCAGTCCGCCGTTCTCCTTCAACCGTTTGATCGACGGGTCGCTATGCGATTAGTTCCTCATGACGATTCGCCCTGACTGTCTGCACCACCCGTCCCGGATTTTCAAGGGAGTCCCTGGCAATATCGGCCACCCGACTGGCCCCTTGCGCGATCTGTTTGGCGCGCTCGACCGTTGCATCCTTGATTGCGTCCTTCGTTTCGCTCACGAGGTGGTCTGGACTGAGCCGGTCCTGGATCGCGTTGATCGTCTGGCTCATCTCGAGGCGGGTCTCCTGGATGCGGGCGCGGAGTTCGTCGGGCGAGGCGGATGGCGGGGACGCGGCGGGAGATATTGCCGTGACCGGATTGGCGTTCCGAGTTACTTCGTCTGAGTCTTGAGCCATTGCGCGTCCTCCTTGAGCATGTCAATCGTCTGCTGGGGCGTCAGTCGATCCGGCCGAAGGGCCGCCAGGCCCGAGCGAATGAGCAGGTATCCTCCCCCCGCAACAAGGATGCCTGCGACTAGCGCTGCGGCCCAGGCTGGCAGTCCCATCGCGGTCAGCGCGAGGACGATGGCGGCCACGATCGCCAGCAAGCCACCATACGCGAGCAAGCCACCGCCAATGACGAACCCGACACCCTTACCGAGTCGCGACATCTTTTCGGTCAGCTCGGTCCTGGCGAGTTGGATCTCCTGGTGAACGAGCGTGCGGATTTCTCGCGAGAGCTCCCCGAACATCTCGCCAAGCGTGCGATTGTCGTTCGCGTGCGCCATAAATCAACCTCTATATTCGCGCCGTGGTCGCGGGCGTTCCGTGGAATCTCCCATCGCTGTGCTCGGGTAACTTACCTCGTATCCGCTGCTGAGCCTTTGACCATGCGCCGACCGTTATGCTCCTTCTTCGGGACGGCGTCGCATGCGGTTCCATAACCGGGTCAGCACCAGCGGCAATCCAACCGCGGCGCCGAGTTTTTGGTCATTGGCAGATGGTGTCGTGTCGAATGCCGCTACCGGGCGCGATATTGGCTGCAAGGCTGGCAGCCGTGAGCGTTCTTCGAGTTGTGCTTTGTACGCACGAGCCGCGGCGATGCCGATCTTTTTCTTTTGGCCAGGCACCTTTTCCCCCGGGGCCTTGCCATACGGCGACGCATGCTCGATCTCCGCATTGAGTTCGGCTCCGACGAGAATGGCCAGACCGGAGATATAGAACCACAGCAGAAGGACGATCACGCCACCGACCGCCCCATACGTAGCGTTATAATCCGCAAACCGCGCGACGTATAACTTGAAAGCCAAGGAAACCACCACCCAGAGCAACGTGCCGACGACGGCCCCTGGAGTAATCCAGACCCACTCCTGCTCGGCGTCAGGTGCGTAGTAATAGACGAGTCCCACCGCGCTGCTCACCAAGAAGAACGCGAGCGGCCACTGGAGGATCTTCCAACTCCATTCGAAGACGGGTCCTAACCCGAGCGTGGACGCGAGGTGCTCGCCGATGCTGGGGCCGGCCACGATGAGCGTAAAGGAGACGACCACGAGCAGGGCGAGCGCGAGGGTGAGCCCGATAGCCGTCAACCGCACCTCCCACCACGGCCGCCCTTCTTCGATGTCGTACGCGCGATTGAGACTCCCGATGATGGCGATCACGGCCGCCGAGCTGCTCCAAATAGCGCCCAAGATGCCTATGGTGAGAATCCCACCACTATCAGTATCCGAAATACGCCTCAGTTGGTCTTCCAAAAACGTCAGCACATCTGCAGGAGCAATTGGTCGAAGCGTGCGTACGAGGTCGTCGGTGAAATTCGTCAGGGGAAAGAAGCTGGCGAGAGCAATGAGAAAGAGAATCGCGGGAAAGAGTGCAAGGAAGAAGTAGTACGCGAGCTGAGCGGCGAGCCCGAGGCAATCGTCGTCGCTCGTCTCTTTAGCGGTCCGCTTGAGCAGTTCGCCCCAACTCAGGGGAATATCGAATGACGCAAACACGGTATTCACCGGGTGCAACGAAACTGCCAACAGCAGTGTTTCGTGCGGCTCTTGGAGAGCGTCCATTTCCGCCGCCGAGTTCGTCGTTCGTAGAGGGACAGTCCTTCCGCGAATTCGGCCTGAACCACGCAGCCGACCGGCGCTCGTGCCACCAGCTCGTACCGGAAAATTGGCGACGCTATCTTCGTCACACGGAGTGCGGGTCCTTGCTGAAGCCGACGCCCTGAAGCGCGCCTGCACCCGTGGGAGCGTTCGGAAGTCCTGAGACCCGCAAAGACAACTCCGGCCCGGTTCCCACCGCGCGGTGAAGTGTTACCACATCGACTCGACCGCCCGACGAAATATCGAGGCGACAGAGCCGACGAAAGATGTATCGGTAGTATGAGAACGCGCGCGGCACAGGCGCCCAGATGCTCTGGACTCAGAACGCCTGGCATGTCGATGACGCCGCATCCGCGGCATACGTCTGTGTGAATGGACACGTGATTGACCCCACGCTCACCAGACAGTGTCCGACCTGCGGCCCACATGACACGACGTTAATCGACGGCTCGACCGGACGTCAGCAGTATCGGTGCCTTCGATGTGGTGCGGTCTTTCAGGTGCCACGCTGACACGCGTTGCGATCGAAGGGTCAGAAATGCAGGATCCATTCTGCTCTAGCACTCGCGCGCGATTGCGTTGTTTGTCCCATCCATATCTGTCCGATGCCTCAGCAAACGACGTCGTCGTGAAGCCGACACACTGAATTGGTTTCAATAACGTCGTACTGCGGCCAACGTTCGGCCCAACGCTTCGAGAGTCCTTGTAGTTGTTCAGTTGCCGCGACCGATACGTCAGCCCCCAACACTCACGGCGCGGAAGCCCAATCAAGCATTCAGGGTAGGAACAGAGCCAAGACTTTGTGGCGTTTTAGGAACGGCACTCCGCTTGCTGGTTGGTCAAGCAGGGGGAGTTATGAATGAGGTGCCGCAGGACGTAGACGGTGAGAAGCTGGACCTGCCGCTGAACCAGGAGCCAGGCACAGCGGCCCCTGAGATTGAAATCATCTATGAGACTGAGAGGGGAAGAGAGGAAAAAGAAAACAGTGATCCTGAGGGCATGCCAGGATTCGGCCAGGGCGCCTGACACAAGCGGCACTTCGATTGCTCGGTTTCTGGTCTGGAGGCCAAATGGCGAAAACCGACCTGGACGAGCGAACCGACGACCCGATGCCTGACGCAATCGGCACTCCTTCCAAGGAGATCAACAAGGACCGGGCGGAAAGCGCCGAGGAAGGAAGCGACATCGATAAGGATGAGGCTCGGCGGCGCGAGTTAGACGAATCCGAAGCGGGCCTATAGCTACCTAACGGGATACCGGCTGCTGAGGTGTATTGGCTGGCGTGGGAGTGCGGGTAAGCTGAAAGGCGGTCGCGGAGTCGGCACCTTGTCGAGCATCCTTCATCTGCTCCCACGTGGACGTGCCACGATTCACCGAGTAGGCGCAGCGCTCCACTGAGGCGCATTTTTAGTTGCCGGTATCTGCGCTCCCCGAGACGCTCCTGAATCCAAACCTCTCGCGCCCTTATCTGGTCACGGTCGGCTCTTATGCGGATGCGAGCGTAATCGCGACGATGACGATCAAGGTCCAGACAGTCACGCGAGGCGCGGCGACTGCGATAGTTCGCGATGCTCGTCAGGTCAGTCTTGGTGGGTCCGCTCAGCATCCTGCAAAGCCGCCTTCATGATTATGTCTCCGGCGCGGGCTTCAGAAACGCCGAGCTGGAGTGCGACGTGCCGACAGACATCCTGCGGCGAGGGAACATCTGGGCTGAGCTGTAGCCTCAGGTTGGCGATCAGGAGGCGTACACGCGGGATCAGATCGTCCGACGGCATGGCCCATGATGCCCGCACGTCCTCGGCAGTTCCATCGGCAATCACCCTGACGCCACGGTCGGGAATTTCCCCGATGGATTCCATCCGATCATCCCGATTGGCCGACGCATTGGGCGAGTCGGATACTGCCCGATGTGGACCGACATGTTCTTGAGCGACGGTCTTCGACCCGCCAAGGAGAGCCTCGGTGCCCTACGTGTTGGTCCACGCCAACCACGGCGACTCTCCGAACGGAGTACGCGCTCTACTACCGTTGCGCGCAATGCGCGAACGTCTGGGCTATCCAGAAGCCGACGGCGCAGTCGTCGCGCGTGCATCCCTGGGGCATTCCCTGAGCCCTTGAGCGCTACGGCGAGTAGTATGGGCGCATCCCCGATGGCCCCCAGGTTCTACTCGCAGCGCAACGGCGAGTACGTCTACGACGTGACCGTGACGAAGGACGAAACGGTCAGGCCTTCGCACCGCTACCGCGCCCATCTGAGCAACGTTCAACGCCTGGAGTGTGGACGCCTCGCCCACGTCCAAGTTGACCTGCAGGACACCTACGGGGCAACGGTGGCGGAGGCGGTTCGGCACTGGAGGCGTGCTTCGAGACGTGGCGTCAGCAGCAACCCTCCGAACGTCAGTGATGTCGGGCCACGAATGTCAATGGCCAGAAAACGGCGACGACCGGTCGGAAACGGTCTGGGATGCCCTCTCGCGCTGCTGGGCGTTGCCGTCCTCGTCGCGCGCGTCCTTCCTGTCCGTGGCGCTGGGGTCGTTGGCATGGCGCACCCTGTTCGGCACTGTGAGTCATTCTTCAGCGACCAGCAGCAGGTAAAGTAGGTAGAGCGTCATCATCGCCAGCCCAAACAGGTACCCCACGTCGCGGACCAGCCGAACCACACGCGTAGAAGAACCGCGAGCAGCACGAGCACCCCAAAACCGAGCAGTATCTTGTAGGACGTCTTCACGCCGACGACCGTACCAGACTACTGGAAGTCCGACCGGTCCTGACCAGCCACGCATTGGTCGGCGGATTCGCACCAGGTGTATCCGCAGTTGCTCCACGTGCAGGTGACGAGCGGCGTGACCTGAAGGCTGAGATACGACGTGACCCGCTGGCATTTCGGACAGCGCGTGTTGACGAAGCCAACGGGTTGCATGGGGATCGGCTTGGGAAGGAAATGCATGTCGGCTCTCCAGCAAGGACACCGATACCCTCCCGTGAGCTAGAAATCCCCCGAAAACTAGGGAGCAAACAAGAGACCAAATGATCAGCGTTCCTCGCCTCATCCGTAGGGAGACCCCTACCTGAACTGCTTCGGCCGATGGCGAATCGGCTTGTCATGCGACAGAGTGTTACCGAAACTCGGGCCACGCCCGTGACGGCGGATAGACGCGCCCGCTGGTTTCTATGCGGTGCCCTGATGCTGCGAAGTTCGTCGAAATTGGTCACCGTTGTGCAACGCCCGCCGCAATGCCTCCTCGGTCTCCGGCACTAGTCATCCTGTTGGTCCTTTCCTTGACCTTCGTGAGGTGCGGCAGTCCCAGTGTGTCCACCGCAACCAGTCCGAGCGTCGTTCAGCGGTGCGAGACGACCGTCTCCGCGCCCACGGCAGCGTTCGGACCGAACGGCGGCACGGGTACGGCAACGGTCGGTGCTGCGCGAGAGTGTATGTGGACGGCATCCAGCGCAGGCGGGCTGGATCACCATCATGCCGCCGGGGTCTGGGCAAGGCGACGGAAGCGTCTCGTTTCGGGTGGGCGAGAATCCTGACCCGATCCCTCGTCAAGGAACGCTGGTCGTCAACGACAAGTCCGTCGAACTCTCGGAAGCCGCCGCGCCGTGCGCGTTCACGGTGGGATCGAATACCGGCGTCGTGGGTGCGGAGGGCGGCACCCTGACCATCGACGTGCGGACGAACGCCGCGTGTTCGTGGACGGCGAGCACCGATGCCCCGTGGGCGACGCCAAGCCCCGAGAGCGGGAAAGGGACCCAGACCGTACGCGTGGCGGTCGCGCCCAATTCGGGATCCGAGCGGTCGGCACGCGCGACGATAGCCAACCAGCAACTGGCATTTTCGCAACGGGGTGCCGCGCCTGTGCCGCCTCCACCCGCGCCAGCACCGGCACCAGCGCCAGCGCCTCCGCCTCCGCCGGTACCGACGCCTTCCCCAACACCAACGCCACCGGCCCCGGTACCTCCCACTCCGGCACCGCCAGCTCCAGCGCCACCGACTCCCGCGCCGCCCACTCCGACGCCGCCAGCTCCGGCACCACCGACTCCCGCGCCGCCCACTCCAACGCCGCCAGCTCCGGTACCACCGACCCCCACCCCGCCCACTCCGAAGGCAGTCACACTCTCAGGCACCGTGACGTCCAGTTCGGGGGAGTGTCCCACCGTCACGTACGTCATCAAAGGCCGAACAGTCGTGACGACCGCTGCGACAGACTTCCAGAAAGGTTCGTGTTCCAGTATCAAGGCCGGCAGGGACGTCCAGGTTGAAGGCGTTGAACTGGTCGATGGCACCATCCGCGCGGACGTCGTGATCAGGCAGTGATGAAGACGCCAGACGTGACAAACCCTCTGAACTCGTCCAGGGCCGCCCGATCTAGGTTTCGATTGATCGTCGCTGAGCCAATCCCGTTCTCGTGCGAACTTGCTCAAGGTACCGACACACATCGGCTTGATGCTTGAGAAGGTCCTGAAAGTGCAGCGCGCGGACCTGGCTGTCGGCGGGCTCGTCGCGCAGCGCGTCCTGTTGGCGTCCGAGGGCGACCCATCGCGTGATCAGACTGATGCGTTCCCGTTCAAGGTCGTTTCCATCGTTCACACCTCTTGCATGACGCGTGCTGAACTGAGGCGGCCGGTCCTGACACCCTACCGCCACAGCGCGTAGCCCCCGGCTTGATAAGGGAAAGCCCTGATGACGTCGGCTCGTAGGCCAGTCCAACATGAGGTGGCTCTCGCGGCACTCCGCGCCGCAGCATCGGTCCTCGCTCCCTGGCGTGCCGCCCCGGGAGCCACGGTGGCCATCGTCCGATCATCGATGGCCTCTACGACCGCTTCGCAGAGACGCGTACGCGGGAGTCGCCACGGTGCGCCTAGGTAGTTGACGAACGGAAAACGGGATGACCGGGATGCCATTGATTCCCAAACCGGACCGTCGCGCGGCCGGGCGTCACGACTGCCCCGTGTGCGATCAAAATGCGACCACGGTTTGCGCGAATCTTTTTACCAGTGTTTTCCTCCGCTGCGAGATCTGCGGGTTCATCTGGGTCGAGGACAAGCGACCCGCCGACGACATGCCGCAGCGACGTCGAGACGATTGAGACCGCGCGCGGCTGCAAGGCTGAAGACTTCCGCAGATCCCGAGCTGACATGGAATCCTGTTTGCTTTCCTGCACGACCGATGGTCGATCCCGCCACACGTCGAAAACTCGAGTCCGAAGCGGAGGTCTTGGCCGCTTCTCAACTGGACCTCCTGGCACAGATTGAGGCGCAGTTGCGAGCGGTCCATCACCTAATGCGTCGAATTGAGCCTCTTCGCGCACGGAGCGGAGGGCAACCCTCCGAAGCAATGACCAACGGAGAACGCGCCGACACCCTGACGGGTTTGTCCGGTGACCTCGAGGCCATCGAGCAACAACTCAGTGTGCAGTTGGGATGCTGCGAGGACATGCTGGCCACCATCGCCCAGATGCGACAGCGTCTCCCGGCGCTCAAACAAGCCGCTGGCCTGATTGAACAGACGGGGCTTTCCTCTCAGGACGATACGGATACCTAGGAGTTGCGGAGCGACGCGAACGGCCTGTCGCCGGGTCGTGTTGCATCGGGGACCTCATCTCCGCACGAACAGGTAGGTGCAGCCTACGGGCGGTGCCAACTGTCGCGGGCGGGCGCGCTGCGCGACGAACTCGGAGGCCCCTACCGTATGCCTCCGACTGATGCCGCATCACACGCGAGCGGTCCGGACTCTCCGCCCGACGAGGCCGAAGGACCGCCGGCATCTGAGGTGTTCTCAGGGAGTGGAGTGTCCCGTGGTGCGATGTCTGCTCGGCTGACCTACCAGCAGGCTTTTCGGGCTCGCCACGCTCCACGAGTGGAGGCAGCCGGTACCCGGTCGTAAGACCGGACCTGTGTAGCCAGGACTCAACGGTTAACTGCTGGCACCGCTCGCAGCCCACAGCGGAAGGCGCCGGCATCTGCGCTTCCAGCGGCACACCACGTCGTTCTTGATCGTCGTCGTCAGACACACCAGGTACTCCAGTAGGACGGGAAGGACCTGCTACTTGCCGTTTTTGTTTACGAACCAAGTGTAGAGACACTTGCGGCATTGCAGCATGCGCTCTGCCGCGCTGAGAAGCACAATGCCAATCTCCTCGCTGCCACATGTTCGACAGTGAAGCGATGGTGCAGGATCTCCGAGACGACGACCTGCTCGGGTCTTGACACGCCGATCTACACCAACCCGGCGGTTGGTCTTCGTTGCATGTTTCATGGCGTCAGACCCACGGAGAGCACGGAACATTCCAATTGCCTTTTCAGCGAATTGGAATGAATGCCGCGTAAAAACGATGGAGAGGCCGACGTCGCCTAAATGGTTGTCAGGTCAGAGTGTCACTCGGGTGGGACGGCTCGGCAGCTGACACCGCAGCACGCTTTACTTTGGCGGCTCCTCCCCATGAAGCTCCTTGCTACGCTACTGAGGGCGATGGTGGTACGCTGCTCGATCGTGATCGCGCCGGGCGCGCGCGCGCTCGGGATCAGGCCCAAGGTTTTCTGAGCGGACCGGATGTTCGACACTACCTGGCCCTTCCTCTCACTCATCCCCGGCGGCATACGGTTCGTGCTGTTCTTCTATGGCTAGAAGCAGGAGCGATGGCCGCAGCTCGCAGCGGGCATCGCGTTCAGGGTCTCTCGCTACTTCCCTGACACCATCACCGCGCTGATCGTCGTGGCGCCGTCCTCGGCGCCCCGCTGTGGCTGACCGTCCGGGTCCGCTTGTACCAGCCGATGGCGGACCGATTGCTTTGAGCTCCGGCGGCCGGCTGAGTCCGGCCGAACAGGAGCCTCATGCGTTCCGCACTGCGCATCGAGATCTCGAGCAGGACTCTCGTCCGGATCCTCCTCACAGTCGCGGCCGTCTGGCTGTGGCTGCGACTCTGGCAGATGGTGCTTCTTTTCGTGATCGGAGCATTCATCGCCGTCGGGCTGGATCCGTTGGTCACGTGGCTCGATGCGCGCCGGTTCTATCGCCGTTTCAGCGCGCCGACGGTGGTCATCTTCCTGGCCGCGCTGCTCGTCGGTTTCGCCTATCTGGCAGGCTCGTCACTCATCGAACAACTTGGACTCCTTGGGAGCCAGCTCGAGCAGGCACGGGAGGAGATCGCCAGACGTACTCCTCAGAAGCTGCTCGAGCTCTGGCCGAAGGGGCAGGTCCTGCAACTCGGAACCTATGCTCTGACGCTGGTTCCTAGCCTGATCAACGGACTGTTCTCGGTAGGCGTAGCGCTCCTGCTGGCGATCTACTTTCTCTTGGATGGACGTCGCACGTATGAGTGGCTGCTCGCGTTCGCGCCACCCCGCACGCGGCCCCGAGTGCGGCAGACGGCGACGGAAGCGCGCATTGCCGCGTTGGCGTACGTCCGCGGCAACGTGGCAACGTCGGTCATCGCCGCCAGCTGCACCTACATCGCGATGCTCCTGCTGCACGTGCCCGCTGCGCTTCTCCTGGGCGTGCTCGCGGGAATTCTGGATTTCATCCCGGTGCTCGGCGTCATTCTGTCAACCTTTCCAGCCGTCCTGCTCGGCCTCACCGTATCGGTCTGGGTCGCCGCAGGCGTCGTCATCTTCCACGCGGGCTACAACGTCGTCGAGAACTACTACATCGCGCCGAAGGTGTATGGGCGGGAGCTCCGGCTGTCGAGTCTCGCGATCATCGCCTCGTTTGCAATCGGGGCGGAGCTCGGTGGGGTGATCGGGGCGCTCGTGTCGCTACCGATGGCGGCGATGTATCCCGCCATCGAGCGCATCTGGCTCGGCGAACGGATCGGGCCTTCGACGGTCGAGGCGCACGAGAGAATCCAGAGCAGCGAAGAGCACTGAGACAGCGGCGTAGGCCAGCTTCTTCCGGTGTGCGGCGAAGCCGACCCTGCAGCGGCGTTTCCCGCTGATTCGCACTATCGCTCTTGCGCGGCCGCTCGACGTCTCTCCAGTCAGGCGGATTGACCCCGAGGAGCTGACGCGTGAAGAAGTCGAACCGTTTGTAGTCGCCGTACGCGCCGCCGTTCGTGTGGTTGGCGCCTGGTCATCACCGAACCGATTTCCGGGCGCCTGTCCCCTTGCGAAACGAGAGCCGTGTCGAGACGGTGGCGTTCCCTCTTAAGACCTTCTCGATCTGACGCAAGGCGTGGTCGTTATCGCCTGCGGTGTTCGATACGATGCAATCGGCGGGTGCGAAGATTCTGAGTTCGCGCATGTAGGCGTCGTTCGCGGTGAAGAGCACGCAGATGTTGCCCGCGATGCCTGTGAGAATCACGCGACGGATCCGGAGCGTCTCGAGCAACGTGTCGAGCGTGGTGTCGAAGAAGCCCGAGTGCTTGGGCTTGAGGACGAAATAGTCGCGCGACGTCGGCTTGAGACGTCGCGACACACGACGACCAGGCGAGGAGCGTGCGGTGCAGTGCGCGACGGTCCTGCGAAAATCCGACCGCCACTGCCCGAAATTGTCGTTGATGTAGATGGCGGGCACTCCCGCGGCGCTGGCGCGCCGCTTGAGCGCCGCGAGACGGTTCGCCATGGGCTCTGCCTGGGCCACCAAGGCTGCCGAGCCCTCGAATGCTAGGTCGTTGATGACGTCGATCAGCAAGAGTGCCGTCCCCGTGACAGGGACGGCGATGGTCTTCTGGGTTCGACCGGCTCGCGTCCGGTCGCTTGCTGCTGGTCTCGCCATCGCACGCGCAGGGCCTCAGTCGTGGGCGTTCCGCCCAGAGCCGGGTTCAGCCATCTTCCGATCGAACGTGAGTGCGCTCTTGCTCAAAGCGCGCGACCAACGTGACCACATACGTCCGCCACCATGCCCGGTCGAACGTCGCCGTCACGAGTTCCACCATGACGACGTCGTCCTGTTCCGTGTGGCCGTCCGGGGCAGTGCACCATCCCTTGGCATGTGACCGCAGACACGCCGTCAGTCCGCTAAATCGGTCCGCGAGCTCCCGGCGGGTCTCGCAGGGGCGCCAGGCTGTCGCTACCTGCCGCACCGCTGGCCGGCAACAGTAGTTGAATCAGCACGATGACACTCTCGGCCGCACGCCGTGTTACCGGCGACGGGCCTTCGCCGAACCCTTCCTGGCACCGCTGCCGACGGCCACCGGTTCCTCCTCCTCTTCGGGGTGCGCGGTATCGGCTGCACTCTGATTGATCCCGCCTTCGGCCAGTCCGGACAGCTTCTTGTCGGCGGCTTTCTCTTCGTCAAGCGTCTGCTGGAGGAGCGTGGCGGCCTCGGTGTGCCCCATGGCCTGCGCCCACGCGACGATCGTGCCGTAGGCGGCCATCTCGTAGTGTTCAGCACGCTGGCCGGCGGCAATCAGGCAGGCATCCATCGTCGTCTCATCGAAGTCCTCTTCCATGATCGACTTGCCTTCTTCGATGATCCCGGCGATGCCATCGCAATGCTTGTCGCGGACCTTTTCATCCAAGCTCTCGAACACCTGCTCCAGGCGCGCGATCTGGCCCTGCGTCTCTTGGAGGTGGCTCTCGAACGCCTGGCGCAGCTGGAGACTCGACGACGCCTTTGCTAACTTGGCCAGTGCCTTCGTCAGCTGCTTCTCGGCGTCATACGTGTCCCGCAGTTCGTCAATGAATGCGTCGTGGAGCGTGCCTGCTTCAGCCATGTCGTCTCTCCTCGTGGTGGTATGTGCCGCCGTGCCTCACACGCGCGCGGATCGGTTTCTCTCGCGAACTGCCTGTGCTTGGCGATCGCCGCGACGAACCATCGGTTTTCGTGCTCGCGTGCTTCCATGTGTGAGTCACATCTGCCGAGAAGATGCTGATTCTGCGTGGTGAGGCGTCGCCATGCCGGGCTTCATGACCACTTTGATGCACGAATCGTGTTTGTCGCGCGACTTCCACGACCGACGAAATGACGGACCCTAGATCTAGGGTCACAAACGCAATCGGGAACGCTCAACAGACGAGCGTAGTCAGCACAGTCATCAATGCGACGATGCTGCTGACACGTTCGGTGCGCATCGCTCTCCTCCAAGGTCGGGACGCCGACCGCAAAAGTTAAGAGGGAGGTGCGGCGGAGATCAGATCCGGAGGGGACTGATGAGCGGAGGGGGTGGGCCCTGCAGTCGCGTGGAGAGAACGACATCCAGCAGGAGCGCAGCCGTCCGGTCGAGGGCTGCAGCATCGAGCGCGGCCACACACAGCGCCACGACGGCGCATGGCGAAGCCGGGACGAGCGACGAGAGGGCCGGGGTGAGGTGACGGGATTGCTCATGGGCCGCGCAGCAGTTGTCGACGGTTTGCTGGTCGGGGCAACCCTCGTGGCCGGCGCGCTTGCAACACTTACGTCGGCTCGTGGCCGAGCCCTCCCAACCAATGCAGGTCAGCGGCGCTCCGATCGTGTTCGTGAGCAGCAGAACGAGGAGGCCCGCGATCGCTCTCGGCACGGTTTCATTCTGCGCCCGATCAACGGCTGCCCTCAAACCGACCAAGGCTGCAAGCGACGAAGGCTGCTAACAACAACCGACGAAGGCTGCTTGCGGCGATTTCGGAACGCTTACGCCAACGCGATCGCACGCCGTAGGCGGATGGCGTCATGTGGCGCATGACCGGCGGCGTCGTTGTTGAAATAAGCAAAGACGTCATGTCCATCCCGCATCTGCGCCGCAAGCCACCCGCCCCAGCAATTGAGATCACGGTCATCGTAGCGACCCGTGTATTTGGCCGGCCCGTGAAAGCGCACATAAACGAACGGGCCGACCACCATTTTCCCGGTCCGCGATCCCGCCATATCGTGGAGGCAGAGCGCAATGCCGTGGCGATCGAGCAACTCGAAGACCTCGTCGTTGTACCAGCTTGGTTCCCGGAACTCGATGACGTGCTGCCGCCGCTTGGGAAGCGCGCGAACGAACGCAGACAGCCGTTCGAGGTTGACCGTCCAATGAGGCGGAAGCTGGTACAGGACCGGACCGAATGTCCGCTGCAGCCGCTGTGCCCGCTGAAACAAGCGATGGAGCGGCTCTACTGGATCCTTGAGTCTTTTCATGTGAGTCAGGAATCGACTGGCTTTCACGGCGTACAGAAACCCCGGCGGCGCCTGCTTCCGCCACGCGGCGAAAGTCGACGCCTCAGGCAGACGGTAGAACGTGTTATTGATCTCGACGGTGTCGAATTGAGACGCGTAGTACGCGAACCACTGTGACGCTGGAAGGTCCGCCGGGTAGAAGGCGCCGCGCCAATGCTTGTATTGCCACCCGGAGCATCCGACGCGCGCGGACGGTGCAGTTGCCACTCCGCCTCCTGTCCCATGGGACACTGAAGCATGCCCGAACCGGTCACTCTCTTCGGACACGATCTTCCTGCCGGTTTCCATTATCGAGAGAACTTCATCACCGCGGACGAAGAGCACGCGCTGCTCGGAGCTGTGGCGGACATCACCTTTTCGGAATTTGAGATGCGCGGCGTCGTAGCACGGCGGCGCGTGGCGTTCTTCGGCGAGTCGTCCGATGGGACGGTCGCCAGGCCGCTTCCAGCCTTCTTACTCCCGTGCCGCGCCAGGATTGCACGGTGGGCTGGCGTCGACGCCGAAGCATTTGCCATGGCTCTCATCAACGAATATCGGCCGGGCACGCCTATCGGTTGGCATCGTGACGCACCACAGTACGATGTCATCGCAGGCATCTCGCTATCGTCGGCCTGCCGGATGAAGCTTCGCCCCTACCGTTCTCCTGCCGAGCCGAAGGTATCTCGTCGCGCCGCGACACACGAGATCGTCCTCACGCGCCGATCTGCGTACCTGATGACGCAGGCAGCGCGCACCGCGTATGAACACCACATTCCGCCGGTCGCAGCACTACGCTACTCGATCACGTTCCGCACACTCCGCTGAACCAGAATCGGTCAGGTTTAGCGTCACTGGACGAACGCATCGCCTCGCGTCGCCGCCGCTGTCATCGTTCGAGGGCACTGTGCCGACAGGAATCCGAAGCTCATTCCATTCCCACTATGGCCACCGCGATCGCTGACGAGCGATACCGGGCTCATCGACGGATGGCTGACGTTGGCTCGGACAGCCACGACAGGAGTTGATCCAGCGGCCAGCAATTGACGATTCTGTCGGCGGGAATGGCGGCGAGCCGGGCATGGGCGATCGCAGTCTCGGCGTAGGAGAGCTGAGCCGTGGTGTGCGCATCGCTGTCGAGGGCAAAGACACACCCCGCGTCACAGGCGCGAGCGGCTAGCATGTGATCGAGATCCTGACGGGCGGGATCGCCGTCGATTTCAACCGCGACGCCCCGCCGCGCCGCGGACGCGAACACCGCGTCCCAGTCGGCCACGACGCCCGCGCGCGATCCCGTGATCCGGCCGCGAGGGTGGGCAAGGATCCGGACCGCCGGGTGCGCAATGGCGGCCAGCATGCGGTCGGTCTGATCCTCAGCCTTTCGCAGCCGTGAATGCGGCGCGGCCAGGACGACGTCGAAGGTCGTGGCTTCCTCGTCGGAGAGATCGAGCTTGCCCACGGTGTCGATGTTTGCCTCGATGCCCTGCAGCAGCGTGAAGTGCCCGGCGTGCGCGGCATTGACGTCTTCGATGGCTCGGCGCTGCTCGGCCACTTCGACCATCGACATCCCGCCGGCGATCTTCAGTCCGTATGAATGATCGGTGACCGCCGCGTACTGATAGCCGCGTTCAACACACGCATCCGCGATGTCCCGGACCGTCGGATTGCCGTCGCTCCACTCGGAATGCATCTGCAAGTCGCCGCGATACTGCTGTCTCGTCGGACCGGCGAACGTAGGGTCCGCGAGAATCCGCTGGACCTCCGCACGACTGAGAAAGTGCCGCCGAAGCTGCCGTCGCCCCTCGATATCTGCGCGGCGGCCGCTGTCGTCGATCGCGCGTTCGACGGTCGACGATCCGCCGGTCTCCAGAATCTCGCGGATGACCCGCGCCGATCCGGGTCCAATACCAGGGATCCGCGGCAACGCGCCGCCCGAGTCGACCAGGTCAGTCAGGGGCACGCCTAGCGCAAGGATCGCCGCCGCGGCGCGCTTGTATCCGAACATTTTCTGCTGCGAAGACTGCGCAAAAGCCAAATCCCGCAGGAACCCGCCGATGACGGCGTTGATATCCGCGAAGGTTTGCGCTGCCGAACCCATAGGTCCCCTATTTCGCCACCTGTTTCCGGCGTGCGTCCGTTGCGATGGCGCGTCGCGCACGGCGAAAGGTCAACCGCCATGAATCGGTGACGTCGCCCTTGAGCACGGTCGCAATCTGGCGGAGCGCGTGATCGTTGTCGGCTGCCGTATTCGAGACGATGCAATCCGTAGGGGCGAAGAGTGCGAGGTCACGCATATAAGCGTCGTTTGCCGTGAAGAGAACGCAAATATTACCTGCGATGCCCGTCAGAATCACACGACGGATCCCGAGCGTCTCGAGCAACGTATGGAGCGTCGTGCCAAAGAAGCCCGAGTGCTTGGGCTTCAATACGAAGTAGTCGCGCGAGGTGGGCCTCAGACGCCGGGACACGCGACGTCCCGGCGCCGAGGGTGACAAACAGTGGGCGACCGTCGTTCGAAAGTCGGAACGCCATTGGCCGAAATTGTCGTTGATGTAGATCGCGGGAATCCCCGCGGCGCTGGTGCGGCGCTTCAGTGCCGCCAGCCGGAGCGCCATTGGCTCGGCCTGTGCGACCAACGCCTCGGATCCGTCGAATGCGAGGTCGTTGATGACGTCGATCAGCAGCAGCGCGGTTCCCGGTACCGGAACGACGATCGGCTTCTGCGCACGATCGCGTCGGGTTGGGCGACTCGCTGCTGCCGCTCGCGCCATCGCACCATGCCGCCTTAACTCCTGGCCTTCTGCGCGGAGCCAGGCTCGGCCATCTTTCGATGCTGCTCCGCGAGCATGCCGGCAGGAGTAAGGTTGGCGATCGCGGACTGCAGTTTGTTCTTCCACCCGCTGACGACATCGCCGTCACCGCGCATCATGGCGTCGAAGCCGACGCGCGCCACGTCGGCGGGATCGTCCTTCTTGCCCTGGCCGACTTTGGTGTCGAGCATGTCGGCCCGCTCGAAAAAGTCGGTTTCGGTGGCGCCTGGCATGAGGCATGTGACCGTGACGCCGGTGTCCTTCAGCTCGGCGCGCAAGGCAAAGGAAAAGGAATCGACGAACGCTTTGGTGCCGTTGTAGACGGCCTGATACGTGCCAGGCATGAACCCGGCGATGGAGCCAGTCAGGAGAATGCGGCCTTTGCCACGGCTGCGCATCGCCCGGCCGACGAGTTGAACCAGATAGATCGTCCCGGTGACGTTCGTGTCGATGACGTGCCGCGCGTCCTCGAAGTCCTGATCCAGAAATCCGTGTCCCAGCCCGTGCCCGGCGTTGGCGAGCAGCGCGTCGACCGGCCGGCCGGCCGCAGCGGCCCAGAGTTGATCGACGCCGTCGGTCGTCGCCAGGTCCGTTTCGACGACGGTGACCTCGGCTCCGAGGCTACGAAATCTGTCAGCGGCCGTCTGAATCTCCGGACGATCGGCGGCGACCAGCAGATCGAAGCCTTCCTGCGCGCAGATCGCACCCAGTTCGAGTCCGATACCCGACGAGGCGCCGGTCACGATTGCGAATGGTTTACCCATAGATCTCCTCCGTCCCGCACATCGATTGGCAGCGCGCGGACATGATCGAAACGGCGTGCGCGCCCGCTCGCGGACGCGCAGCCAGACCATCACCGCGACGCTCTCGGGCTATCGGCGTCCGGATTTCGCCGCGGAAGCACCCCTGCGACCGGCGCGCGCGCCGGCGCCCACGGTCTCCAGCTCTCCGTCGGGATGCGCCGCGTCGGCGGCCGTCTGATTGATGCCGCCCTCGGCCAGAGCGGAGAGCTTCTTGTCGGCGGCCTTTTCCTCGCCCAGCGTCTGCTGCAGGAGCCTCGCCGCCTCGGTGTGGCCCATCGCCTGAGCCCACGTGACCAGCGTTCCGTAAGCGGCCATCTCGTAGTGCTCGGCGCGCTGCCCTGCAGCGATCAAGCACGCATCCATCGTCGTGTCATCGAAGTCTTCGCCCATGATCGACTTGCCTTCTTCGATGATCCCGGCAATGCCGTCGCAGTGCTTGCCGCGGACCTTTTCGTCGAGGCTCTCGAACACCTGTTCGAGCCGTTCGATGTGGCCTTGCGTCTCCTGGAGATGAGACTCGAACGCCTCGCGCAACTTCGGGTTCGAGGCGGCCCTAGCCAGTTTCGCCAGGGCTTTCGTCAGTTGTTTCTCCGCGTCATACGAGTCGCGGAGTTCGTCAATGAACGCATCGTGAAGAGTGGCTGCTTCGGCCATCGTCGTGTTCTCCTGTTGGTGGTGGTGTCAGCCCCGTCAGAGGCGGGGCGGGTCCGTCTCTCTGTCGAAGTGCCGATGCTTGGCGATCGCGGCAATCAAGTCATCGGCGGCTGTTGCCTACGAGTGGGCTGATTGCTGACTGTTGGAATAGGCTGCGCCAGGTTTCATGACGACCTTGATGCACGCATCCTGTTTGTCACGGAACGTCCGGTACATCGCCGGGGCATCTTCCAGACCGATGCGATGCGTGATGATGAATGAGGGGTCGATCTCGCCGCGCTCGATGCGTTCCAGCAGGATCGGCATGTACTTGTGCATGTGGGTCTGACCCATCTTGAGGGTCAGGCCTTTCGCAAATGCCGCTCCCAGTGGAAACTTGTCGAGCCATCCGCCGTAGACGCCTGGAATGGAGACGGTGCCGCCCTTGCGGCAGGCGCTGATGGCCTGACGAAGCGCGTGCGGGCGATCGGTGGCGAGGAACATCGACGTCTTGGCGCGGTCGTACCACGCGTCGACTGTCGTCCCATGGGCTTCGAGCCCGACCGCATCGATGCACGCGTCAGGCCCTTGTCCGCCAGTCATGTGTCGGAGCGCCTCGAGCACATCGACCACTCCGTAATTCAACGGTTCCGCGTGGCCTTGCGAGGACGCCAGCGCCAGCCGTTCGGTGAAGCGATCGATCGCAATGACGCGCTCCGCGCCGAGCAGGTAGGCGCTCTTGATCGCAAATTGCCCAACCGGACCGCATCCCCACACCGCAACCGTGTCGCCAGGCTTGATCTGGCAGTTTTCGGCCGCCATGTACCCGGTCGGAAAGATGTCGGAGAGAAAAAGGACCTGCTCGTCGGTCAGGTTGTCCGGGACCTTGAGGGGCCCGACGTCCGCGAATGGTACGCGCGCGTATTCGGCTTGGCCACCGGGATACCCGCCGTACATGTGGGAGTAGCCGAAAAGGCCCGACGCGGAATAGCCGTAGAGCTTCTCGGCCATCCAGGCGTTTGGGTTCGAGTTGTCACACAGCGACCACAACTGTTCCTTGCAGAAAAAACAATGGCCGCATGCGATGGTGAACGGGACCACTACGCGGTCGCCGACTTTTAGCCGATCGTTGTCTTTCCCCACCTCAACGACTTCTCCCATGAACTCATGGCCCAGGACGTCGCCCCTGTGCATTGTCGGAATGTAGCCGTCATAGATGTGCAGGTCGGAGCCACAAATCGCTGTCGTCGTCACCTTGACGATGGCGTCGCGCGGGTTGAGGATGACGGGGTCCGGGACAGTCTCGACCTGAATCTTCTCTTTGCCTTCCCAACAGACGGCTCGCATGAATGGCTCCTAAACGCTCGCCCTGGCTCGAGGGACTTCGCCGGCTTCGAGCCGCTGTTTGAAATGTCGGAGATCCTCACGGACCGTCTGGGACGGTTCGCGACCAAAGAGAGAGGCGACCAATGCTCCGGCTTTTCCGGCAGGAGGGGCGTACTGCAAAGACACACTGATCTGGGTGCTGCGGCCGCCGCGCACTGCGCGGAAGTTCACCGACCCTGCGGTGACGATGTCCGAGCCTGGCAGCGACCGCCACGCCAACACCTGGTTCTCGATCTCGTTGATGATCTCGGCGTCCCACTCGACCGCCAGCCTCGCGGGTCCTGAAGCAACCCAGTGCGATTTCCTGTCGGAGACCTCCTCGACCCGGTTGAGGTGGGACATGAACTGCGGGAGATTTTCGAGGCGACGCCAGAACCGGTAGACGTCGGCGACCGGTAGTTCCACGCGGATCGATTCCCGAACGTGGATGCCGCGCTCGCCGCCAAGCGCTGCTCGCGTGTTCGATTCCGCGTGACCATTGAAGATGCTTGGCCACCGGCCGGTGATGCCGCGATACAGCAGGGGCGCTGACGAGATCGCGAGGCACGCGCCGACCGGGGAACGTCGCGATGCGCCAACTAACAGGAGGAATGCTCCTGCTCCAAGCGTCAGCACAATTTCGGCGTCACCGACAGATGGGGATCGTTCGAATAAAGCCTCGGCATTCATAGGTACTGGTGACAGGAGCATCTTGCGTACCACCGGTGAGGACGCGTCCGCTCGATGCACAGGAAGAGTTCACTGCAGAACGCGACGGACAGGAACAATCGGTCGACAGCGACGAAGGAACCCGGCCGGCGTGGCTGCGGTTGTACATCCTGCAGGAATCAACGACTGGTCATGCGCGCATCAACGTGAGTAGGCGACACCACACGATGGATACGCCGGGACGCAGGCTGTCCAGCTCTCCAGGACGAGCTCTCGAACGAATCGACTCGCGCCATTTGACGACGAGGACCACTCGGGGTGATTGAGTTTCGAAGTCGCCGGGCAAGCTCGCCGAGGACTTGTCGTTCTGGTGTTCGACAGGGTGAATCAGTCCCGACTGGCGCTCTGGACCTTGACGAGTGCCGGCTTCTCGACTCCCGGCCGAGTAATTCGCTGTCGTCCGGTCGGCCGAATTGTTTTGGTAAACGGGCGAATCGCAATCGGTTTGCCCGCCTTCGCGGATTGGTAGAGCGCCTGAACGATCCGCACGTCCTGCAGACCTTCTTCTCCGGATGGCTCCGGCTCCCGATCGTTCAAGATGCAGTCGGAAAAGTACAGGAGCTCTGGCGCAAACTGGTCGCGCTTTGCCGTCGTCTTGCGGCTCGTCTTGCCATTGATGGTCAATCGGTATTCGAGCCCCTCGGCGTACTCGTAGGCCGGATCGGCATGTAGATCGCCCTTCGTGCCGACGATGCGATACGAGGCGACGTCAGCAGCGTTGAAACTTGTCACGAACGTCGCAATTCGATCGTCCCCGAACCGCAGGATGGAAGCTGTGGTCTCGTCGATCTCGGCAAGTGTCGCCAAGCCGCTGTTGATGGAGATGGCGGAGACCTGTGTCGGCTCGGCACGGAAGAGATTGCGGGCCGCATTGATGCAGTACACCCCGATGTCGTACAGCGTGCCTCCGCCGCACGTAGTCCAGCGATCGGAGCGACGCGGTCGAACCAGCCGTCGCTTGCAGCGCTCTCCAGAGCGCCTGTTTGCCGTCGATTCCAATCGCCAACGCTTCGATCAATTCCAACCGTCGAAGGTGTCCTGTTCCAGAGGGGTCGTCGACCCGCAGCTTCAGTTCCGCGAGTTTCTCTGACGTCCATGCCGCCGCGCGCCGCAGTGTGCTCGAGGCGGAGCCGGTGCTGCTCATGAGCCGCTCGAGCTCGGCACGGTCCTCGGCGATCTGCAGTTCAATTCCCTGCCACACCTCCGAGTCGCCGGTCTTGCGGAGCAGCGCCAGGATTTCCAAAGCCGCCTGCGCGCCGGCAAGGTGATCGCTCAGATAGACCGACAGAAACTCATGCGCCACAGCGGGTCCTCCTTTCTCATCGCCACCGGTGTTGCTGCGCGCAGCTGTAGCACGACGCATACCTGCGGCGGTGGGGTGGAAGGGCGCGCATGCAATGAGACGGGCCGGATTCGCTGGCGGCTGACTTGCTTAAGCCTCACGTGCGATGTCGGGCGTCGCCATCAATCAATCGGTCCTTTCGCCAGCTGGAATCCAAGCCTCATCTATTCACGCGCTGTGGCTGTTGATGCTGTCGGTCTGCACGGCCGTGTTCATCGCCGTAGTGGCAGCTCTACTCGTCGCACTGGTTCGTGGCAGCCGCCGTCGAGCGAACGAAGGATCAGCGCCAACCTCGGACAAGACGCTCACCAGAAGCGTCGGCGTAGCCGTCGGACTGACGGTCGCGACATTGATCGCACTGCTCGTCGCGAGCGTCTGGACCGGGCGCCGCGTCGCGTCTCTTCACGCAGCGAGCGCCGTCACCATTGCGATCACGGGGCATCAGTGGTGGTGGGAAATCCAGTACGAAGATGCGGTGCCGAGCCGGCGGGTGGTGACCGCCAACGAACTGCACGTCCCTACGAACCGACCCGTCGTGTTGAAGGTGACGTCGCGAGACGTCATCCATAGCTTTTGGGTTCCCAACCTTCAGGGCAAGCGCGACCTCATTCCTGGGTACACGACAGCCTTCTGGCTCCAGGCCGACGGCTCCGGCGTTTTCCGCGGGCAGTGCGCGGAGTTCTGCGGAATGCAGCATGCCCACATGGCGCTCGACCTCGTCGCCGAGTCCGATCCGGACTTTGAGGGGTGGCTGGACGGGATGCGTCAGCCTGGCCACGACCCTTCCGAGCCGATGCCACGCAAGGGTCGCGACGTCTTCATGCAGGCCCGATGTGCCGTATGTCACACGGTTCGGGGCACAGAAGCCGCCGGTCAGAGCGCTCCCGACCTGACTCACATCGCAGCGCGCCGCACGCTTGGCGCCGGAACCCTGGCGAACACCGCAGAGAACCTCGCCATCTGGATCCGCGATCCGCAGCGCGCGAAACCGGGCAATCAGATGCCGCCAAACCCTCTCGCTGACGAGGACCTCCGGGCGCTCGTCGCGTATCTGGAAACGCTGCGATGACGCAACGGGAAGACCTTCCGGAGAGCGGACGCCTTGACCAGCTGGAACAGACCTGGGCGGATCCCGCAGGGCTCTACGGCTGGTTCACGCACGTGAACCACAAGTCCATTGGCCGCCGGTATCTGGTGACCGCCTTTACGTTCTTCTTGATGGGCGGTCGTACTGGCGGCGTTGATGCGTCTGCAGTTGTCGAGACCGGACAACGCCATTCTCGGCCCAGACCTCTACAACCAGATCTTCACCACACACGGGACCACGATGATGTTCCTCTTCGCCGTGCCGGTGATGCAGGGCCTGGGCATCTATTTCGTGCCGTTGATGGTCGGCGCTCGCAGCATCGCCTTCCCACGGCTGATCGCCTTCAGCTACTGGATGCTGCTCTTCGGCGGGATCTTTCTCTATGTTTCGTTTCTGCTGGGTGCCGGACCGGATGTGGGCTGGTTCTCGTATCCGCCTCTCGCCGAATCGCTCTACACGCCGAGCAAACGCGCCGACGTCTGGGCGCAGCTGATTACGTTCACCGAAGTCGGATCGCTCGCGGTCGCGGTCTCGCTGATCACGACGACCTTCAAACTGCGGGCGCCCGGGATGACGCTAAACCGGATCCCGATCTTCGTGTGGGCACAGGTCGTCACCTCGTTCATGGTGCTCTTCGCCATGCCCGCCGTGATGCTCGCGAGCACGGCGCTCATTCTCGATCGACTCGTGGGCACGCACTTCTTCGATGTGGAGCATGGGGGCGATGCGCTGCTGTGGCAGCACATGTTCTGGTTCTTCGGCCATCCGGAGGTCTACATCATCTTCATTCCGGGGACCGGCATCGTCTCGACCATCATCACCACGTTCTCGCAGCGGCGGATGTTCGGGTATCTGGCGGTCGTCCTGTCGCTCGTGTCAACCGCATTCATGGGATTCGGACTGTGGGTCCACCACATGTTCGCGACCGGGCTCCCTCAGCTGGGCGAGAGTTTCTTTACTGCCGCGAGCATCATCATCGCGATCCCGACGGGGACCCAGGTCTTCTGCTGGATCGCCACGATGTGGTCGGGGCGCCTGAGCGTCAAAATGCCGATGCTCTGGATTCTGGGGTTTTTCGCGATTTTCATCGCCGGCGGCCTGACGGGGGTCATGCTCGCCGCCGTGCCGTTGAACACCCAGGTCCACGACACCTTCTTCGTCGTCGCGCATTTCCACTACGTGCTGATCGGCGGCGCCGTTTTCCCGCTGTTCGGCGCTTTCTATTACTGGTACCCGAAGATCACCGGCCGGCTGCTGTCCGAGCGGTCAGGCGCATGGGTGTTCGGCCTGTTCTTCGTCGGCTTCAACCTGACGTTCTTCCCGATGCACATCCTTGGCCTCCACGGGATGCCGCGTCGGGTCTACACCTATCCGGCGGAAATGGGCTGGAGCACGCTGAATCTGGTCGCAAGTGCCGGTGCCATCCTCATGGCCTGCGCCGTCGTGATCTTCGTCATCGACTCGATTCGGGCACTCGTCGCGGGTAACGCGGCCGCGCCCAATCCATGGAACGCCGGCACACTCGAGTGGGCCACGAGCTCGCCGCCGCCCAACAGCAACTTCCCACATCCCCCAACCGTGGCGGGCCGGGAGCCGATCTGGGAAAACGCACCAGGCCAACCTGTGGTCGTGGGGCTGCGCACCGATGCGCGCGATGCGCTGGTGACGCACGTGCTCGATGCGGAACCCGATCACCGCCTGGTGTTTCCGGCTCCGTCCATCTGGCCGTTCCTCACCGCGATCGCGACCACCACCCTGTTCATCTGGTCAATCTTCACGCCATGGGGCGTCGTCTACGGCGCCGTGCCGGTGTTCGTGACGATGGTGGGATGGTTCTGGCCGAAGAGTCCGCACGAAGGCGGAACGCCGTTGTGGCCGTTGCCGCACCGCACCCTGCCGAGACCGAATGAGGCGCCGGCAGCCGGAGGCGCCATATGAGCGACGTCCGCACGCTCGACGTCAGCGCGTTGCCGCCCGGCGCCTTCGGGTCCAGAACCCTGACGTTCTGGGGCACGCTGGGGATCGTCGCCATCGAGAGCGCCGTCTTCGCCCTGGCCATCGGCGCGTACTTCTACCTCGTCTCGCGATTTCCAGCGTGGCCTCCTCACGGCGTGGCGGCGCCTGAGCTGCGCTGGGGCACGCTCAACACGCTCGTCCTGCTAGGCAGCCTGCTTCCTAACGAATTGGCACGGCGGGCCGGTGAGAAAGTCGACCTTGGGCGGGTCCGGATCTGGATGGTGGTGTGCCTGGTGTTCGCTGTCGCCTTCAACATCGTCCGCATCTTCGAGTTCGCACACTTGAACGTGATGTGGGATCACGACGCGTACGGGTCCATTGTGTGGCTGCTGCTCGGTCTGCACACCACCCACATCGTGACTGATTTTCTCGACAGCAGCGTGCTGACGGTCCTCATGTTCGCCGGTCCGATTGAAGAACATCGATTCGTGGACGTCGAAGAGAACGCCGTCTACTGGTACTTCGTCGTGCTCGCGTGGCTGCCGATTTATGGAGTGATCTATTGGGCGCCCAGGCTGCTGTAAACGAAGACGCCGTCCGGTGGCTCACGCCGCTGCCGCTCTGGACTGGAATACTCGCCGGCCCGATCGCCTGGGCCTGCGACCTCATGGCGAGCTATGCCGTCGTGAGCTGGGTGTGTGAGACGAGGAACTACGCCGTGTTCCCTCTCGTTACGCTGGCGAGCCTGGCCGTCGTGGTCGGCGGCGCAAGCATCTCATTTACGGCATTGAGGCACACCGTCGACGACGCCCCCACTGACGGCGGCCAGCCGCGGCAACGGGCACGATTCATGGCGATTCTGGGCCTCGCATCGTCCGCGCTGTTCACACTCCAGATCCTCGCGTGCGCGATTCCGCATGGGGTGCTCGATGCTTGTCAGTAGTCTCGTCCTGTCACTCGGTGTCTACGCGGCTGGAGTCGTGCGGTTGTGGCGCACTGCCGGCTTCGGTCGCGGTGTCAGACCGGTGGAAGCGCTCGCGTTCCTGACGGGATGGGTCGCGTTGATGGTCGCGCTGTCGCCGCTGCTCGACGAATGGAGCGAACAGTGGCAGGCGGCCCATATGGTGCAACACGAGCTTCTGATGGTGGTCGCTGCTCCACTCATCGCCGTTGGCGCGCCGCTGGTGGGGATTCTCTGGGCCTTCCCTTTGCGGCTTCGACTCGCGGTTGTCGGTGCAGTCCAGCACACCCCGCTGCCCGGCATCTGGCGGACGATTGCGCCGCCAGCCGTCGCGTTCTTTCTCTATGGCGTCACCCTGTGGATTTGGCACATCCCGGCGCTGTACGACGCCGCACTCGAACACGAGGCCGTGCACATCGTCCAGCACCTCTGCTTCTTCGGGACCGCCGTGTTCTTCTGGTGGGGCATCGTGCACGGGCGTCAGGGACGTCTGGGGTATGGAGCGGCGGTCGTCTATCTGTTCGTAACTGCCGTCCACAGCGGTGTCCTGGGGGCGCTGCTCACGGTCTCGCCGCGAGTGTGGTACGCGCCATATCTGGCCCATCATCCGGCTGCCCTCACGCCACTCGAGGATCAACAGCTCGCAGGGCTGGTGATGTGGATTCCCGCGGGGCTGGCGTTCGCGGCCGGTGCGCTCTTCCTGTTCGCCGCGTGGCTGCGACAGTCAGACCGGATGACACGTTTTCAATCGCCGCCGCTCGTGCGGTCTACGGGTATTCGATGAGCACACGCGTTTGTGTCGCATGCGTCACGCTGGTGCTGCTGTGGGGCGCGGGGGCATGCAGACGGGATCCCGATCTTCCTGGCGGCGGCCGTGGTCCGCAACAGACGAGCGTTCCTGGTGCCGCGCCGTCGCTACAACTCGTGTCTCCGCGTCTCCAGCGGCGAGTGGCTGATGCCTGCCGGCGACTACGGCAATCTCCGCTACAGCACCCTCAACACCATCAAAACGACGAACGTCATGAACCTCCACGTCG
This sequence comes from uncultured Acidobacteriota bacterium, assembly GCA_963730995.1. Classification (GTDB taxonomy): domain Bacteria; phylum Acidobacteriota; class Vicinamibacteria; order Vicinamibacterales; family 2-12-FULL-66-21; genus CAVSUB01. The sequence goes on from CAVSUB010000001.1 coordinate 694,357, forward strand.
TCACGACGTTCTCGACGGGCGTACCGCATGGTCATGAGGGACAGCCGCTCGTCTTCGGCAACACGATGTACGTCGTCACGCCATTTCCCAACAACCTGATTGCGGTCGACCTCACGAAACCTGGCGGGGCCGTCAAGTGGATCTATGAGCCGCATCCGGATCCGCGCGCGGTAGGCATCGCCTGCTGCGATGTCGTGAACCGCGGCGCCTCGTTCGGCGACGGCAAGATCGTCTACAGCCTGCTCGACGCCACTGTCGTAGGGGTCGATACCGAGACAGGTAAGGAGGCGTGGCGGACCCGTCTCGGGGACATCAACAAGGGGGAGACGTTCACGGGCGCACCGATCGTCGTCAAGGATCGGGTGCTCGTCGGCAACTCGGGCGCCGAGCTGGGTGTCCGCGGCTATGTGGCGGCGCTCGACCTCAAGACCGGCAAGGAACTCTGGCGCGCGTTCAACACAGGTCCGGATGCCGACGTCAAGATCGGCGCCGGGTTTCATGCCTTCTACGCCAAGGACCAGGGGAAGGATCTCGGCGTCACCTCGTGGCCATCGGAGCAATGGAAGCTCGGCGGATCCACGGTCTGGGGGTGGATCTCCTACGACCCGGAGACGAACCTCTTTTTCTATGGCACGGGGAATCCGGGCGTCTGGAATCCGGATTTGCGGCCGGGCGACAACAAGTGGTCCTCGACGATCTTTGCGCGTGACGCCGACACGGGCGAGGCGCGATGGGCGTACCAGGTCACCGCACACGACTCGTGGGACTACGACGAGATCATGGAAAACGTGCTCGTCGACATGGATTACGGCGGCCGCCCCCGCAAGCTGATCGTCCATCCGGGGCGCACCGGTTTCGTCTATGTCCTCGACCGCGACACCGGCGAGCTGCTGTCGGCCGAGACATACCAACCGACGAACTGGACGAGCGGCTACGACCTGAAGACCGGCAAGGCGCTCGAGGATCCCGCCAAGCAGACGCACTTCGGTACGGTGACGCAGGGGATCTGTCCTTCGTCGACCGGTGCCAAGGACGTCATTCCGTCTGCGTTTTCGCCGCGCACGGGCCTGCTCTACATCCCCGCCCACAACACCTGCATGGACTACGAAGGGATCGAGGCCAACTACATCGCAGGGACGCCGTACCTCGGAGCGGACGTGAAAATGTATCCGGGTCCGGGCGGGTATCAGGGTGAGCTCGTCGCATGGGACGTTGCACACAATCGCAAGGCATGGGGCGCCAAGGAGGACAAATTTCCGGTGTACAGCGGGGTGCTCGCCACCGGTGGCGACGTGGTCTTCTACGGGACGATGGACGGATGGTTCAAGGCAGTCGACGCCAGGACCGGAACGGAGCTCTGGAAGTTTCACGTGGCATCGGGAATCGTCGCGAACCCGATCACCTATCTCGGACCGGACGGAAAGCAGTACGTCGCGGTCTATTCGGGGATCGGTGGATGGATGGGTGCGGTGGCGTTTCCGGAGATTTCGGCTGACGACCCGTACGCCGCGCTGGGTGTGGTCGGCGCCATGAAAGACATCAAAAAGTACACGGCGCCGGGGAGCACGGTCTATGTCTTCGGTCTGTAGACTCATCGGCGCTTTCGCGATGGTGTGGGCGCTCTTTGCTGCGGCACCGATGGCGCAATCGCCACTGCGAGTCTGCGCCGACCCGAACAACATGCCGTTCTCGAACACACATGGTGACGGCTTCGAGAACAGGATCGCGACGCTCGTGGCGCGCGAGTTGCGACGTCCACTCGAGTACTACTGGTTGCCGCAGCGCCGCGGCTTCATGCGCAATTCGCTCAACGCCCAACGTTGCGACGTCGTCATCGGGATCCCGGCGCAATATGGACAGCTGCAGCGAACCAGGAGCTACTACCGTTCCGCGTATGCGTTCGTATCCCGCCAAGATCGTCATTTGCGCATCGACTCCTTCGATGCACCGTTGCTGAAGCGACTGACGATCGGCATTCAGGTGAGCGGTGACGACTACAACAATCCGCCGGCGGCGCAGGCGTTGGCCGCACGCCAGATTGTCCAGAATGTACGGGGATTTACAGTGTACGGCGACTATTCGCGCCCCGATCCCCAGCGCCCGATCATCGATGCCGTCGCCGAAGGACGCATCGACATTGCGGTCGTCTGGGGACCGTTGGCCGGCTACTACGCGCAGCGCGAGTCCATACCGATCGACGTCAGGCCCATCGCAGCTGCGGCCGACGGGCCCACGTCGCGGTTCACGTTCGATATCGCGATGGGCGTCCGACGGGACGACATGCCGCTGCGGGCAGCGCTCGACGGGGTGATCACGCGTCGCGGTGACGACATGCGCCGCATCCTGCGTTCATATGGAGTACCACTCCAATGATCCTGAAGCGCGGGTCAGCGATCGCCTTTGGTGTTCTCCTGGCCGCATGCTCCGGTCCGCCGCCTCACGGCGGGTCGACGGCGGCGCCGCCGCCGGTCGTGACCGCCGTCGGACCGATTCCGGGTCCGCAGACTGCGTCCACCGCGCCGGCGAACCCCTACGCGGCCGATCGCACCGCCATGGGGGAAGGACGGCAGCTCTTCGTTCGCTTCAATTGCTCAGGCTGTCACGGCGGACGGGCTGGCGGCGGCATGGGCCCGAGCCTGCGCGACGTGGACTGGATCTACGGGAACAACGACGCACAGCTGTTCAGTTCGATCGCCGAGGGACGCGCCCACGGCATGCCGTCGTGGCAGACCCGTCTGACGTCCGATCAGACTTGGAAGCTCGTTGCCTACATCAAATCGCTTCGGACCAGGAACGAGCCTCAGGCGCCGCCATCGGAATAGAGGTCACGTGTATGTCGCGCATTACGGTCACGGTTACGGTCGCCGCCACCCTGGTCCTGATGATCGCGTGCTCGCAACCATCAAGTCCCGCCGAAACCCAAGCCGGGGCGGCATCCGATCTGAACCGCCCGCCTCAGGCCGGTGCTGCGCCGGCAAAGTGCAATGACCTCCCCTCCTCCAACGATCTCAAGAAATGGTTGCGCGCCGCTCCGGGCGTCGAGGGAGAAGCCGGCGGCTTGTTTTCAGGAAAGATGGAGTGGGGCGCAATCGTCAACCGGCACGGCGAGATTTGCGCGACTGCGGTCGCGACCGACGACCCGGCCAGTGCCTGGCCGGGCAGCCAGGCTATCTCGAAGGCCAAGGCCTACACGGCGAATGCGTATAGCACCGACGACGCCCCATTGTCGACGGCGCGCCTCTACACGCTGACGCAACCGGGCCACTCGTTATGGGGTGTAGCGGAACCCAACCCGTTTCGAGCGGACTGCGTGGTCGGTCCCTCGGACATGAACGCCACCAACGGCAAGATCTGCGGTGGATCGATTGCCTTCGGTGGCGGCGTGCCGCTCTACAAGGGCAAAACTCGAGTCGGCGGCCTCGGCGTCAGCGGCGACACGGCGTGCGCCGACCACGAGATCGCCAAGCGGATCCGCCACCTCGCGCAGTTGGATCCTGAAAAGGGAGAATTCGCGGACGACATCGTGTTCACATCCGCGGACGGCGCGTCGCCGTTCGCGCACCCGCTCTGCGCAAATACATGGCGGAACGGCCAAAAGCTGGGGGACGAAGCGAAGGCGGCGGGCTACTGACCGCCGTGAGAAAACTCCTCAATCTGACGCTGGGGATCGTCACGAGCATCGGCGGGTTCGTCGAAGTCGGCTCCATCTCAACGTCCGTCCAGGCCGGTGCGGAGTTTGGCTTCTCGCTGTTATGGGCCATCGCAGTGGCTGCCCTCTTCCTTGCGGCATTGGTGGAGATGGCGGGGCGAGTTGCCACCGTCAGCAAGCGGTCGATGGCCGCGGCGGTTCGGGAGCGCTTCGGGTTCCACTTTCAGATCATTCCGCTGGGAGCGGAGCTCATCATCGATGCCTTGCTGCTGACTGCTGAACTCGGCGGTGCGGCGATTGCAGTCAAGATGCTGACGGGCATCGGTTTCCAATGGTGGATCCTGCCCGTGGGGCTGGTCGCCTGGTTGGTCCTGTGGTTCGGCAACTTCAGTGTCATCGAAGACGGCATTGGATTGCTGGGCATGGTGACACTGTCGTTCGTCATCGCCGCCTGGCGTCTGCATCCGGACGTGGGCCAGGTCATGTGGGGATTTGTGCCGTCGGTTCCTCACCACGACGTCACCCGCTACGCGTTTCTGGTGGTCAGCATCATCGGAGCCACCGTAAGTCCGTATCTACTGAACTTCTACTCGTCGGGGGCGATCGAGGAAAAGTGGACCCAGCAGGATCTGTGGATCAATCGATCGACGGCGTGGCTGGGCGTGGGGTTCGGAAGTACCGTTGCGATGGGATGTCTCGTCACAGCGGCGATCGTCTTCGGGCCCGAGCACGTGAAGGTCGAGACATACGAGCAGGCCGCACAGATGTTCGTCCCGGTATATGGCCGCTGGGCGGTGACACTATTCGCCTTGGCGCTCGGCATCGGGTGCTTCGGAGCTGCTGTCGAGATTGCCCTCAACGCGGGATACGTGCTCGGTCAGGCTTTCGGCTGGACATGGGGCATCGACAAGAAGCGGCGTGACGTCTCCCGATTCGTCACAGCTTTTTCCGTGATGCTCCTTCTGACCGTGCTGGTCGCGACGATCGGATTCGATCCGCTCCGCGTAACGTTGATTTCCGTCGCGTTGACGGTCGTCATCATGCCGCTGGTGGTACTGCCATTTCTCGTCCTCATGAACGATGAGGAATACGCCGGGCAACACACCAGCGGCCCGATTGGGAACGGCTTCCTCGCCACGCTCACGGTCCTCGGAGCGCTGATGGCGATCGTGGTCATCCCGCTGGAAATTCTCGGAGGCTGATGATGGACGTCGTCCGGGACGTGCTCGACAAGAGCGTCATCGATCGGAATGGACGCGAAATGGGCCGGGTCGACGGCATTCTGCTGGACGTCGAGCCCGACCAGCCCGCTCGTCTCGCGGCAATCGTCATTGGCCCCGCTGCGCTGGCCGATCGACTGCAGCCTTCGTTGGGCCGTTTTGTGAGGCGAATGGAACAGTGGTGCGGCCTTGATCGCAACCGGCCCACGCAGATCGACTTCACTGAGATCGACCGCCTGGCGCCGAAGGTCCAGGTACGTCTCGCGATCGGCGAGACCACTGTTGACGCCATCGAACAGCGCCTGCGGGCATGGGTGCTGCGGCTGCCGGGGGCCCGATGAGCCGCACCAGCCTTCGTCTCGATCGCCTCGTCGGCCGGACCGTTTATGCGGGGAACAATCGCCGCGTGGGTCGCCTGGAGGAATTCAGAGCCGAGCGACGAGGCACCGGTTGGATCATCGCCGAGTACATTGTCGGGACTGCCGGCCTTCTGGAACGGCTGGGCCTTGGAGTGCGCCTCATACTTGGTTCAGGCCGCCGCCATGGATACGTCGTCCGGTGGGATCAACTAGACCTGGCGGACGCCGATCGGCCGCGGCTCACGTGTTCGGTGTCGGATCTGCGACGCGAGTGAACGGCATGTAAGGCCGGCGTGACGTCTACCTGCTTTTCAGTTCGTGGACGGTTTAGTCATAGCAGTCTCGAGCCTCCTGGCGATATCGAGGTGCTTTTGCGCGACGGGGTACGTGTCGGCCGCCCATTGGTTGATCTTCATGGTGACGTCGTTGTCACTTTTGTTGGGGCGGACTTGCACGTCGGGCATCGCCATTTTGGGCTCGGGCAGGGCTTTGCTGTCACTGCGGCCGGCCGCGGCCGTTTTCCAGTCTGCGAGTGATTGCACATCGAGGCGGGACTCGAGTTTCGCGGTGAGGTCCTGGTGGCCCTCGACCATTGCCTTGAGATAGGCGCGATCGAAATCAGGACCCTGTTTCTTCGCCAGCTCGCCGGCGGTCTTCCTGTGCTTGTCGTCCAGTTGCAGTGACGATTCGAGCCGGTCGGCTGGGAGCACGGTCTTCAAGTTTTGCCCGGCCGCGCCATGGTCGTCGACCATTCTTTGCGCGAAGGACTTGATGTCCGGGTTTCTGGCTTTTTCGAGAGCGAGGCGGCTGACCTCCACCTCCCACATGTTCTTGAGTGCGACGTCACGCACGAACTCGTCGTCGTTCAGGTTCGCACCGGCCCCGCCTGTCCCGACAGCGCCCGAAGGGGCCCGGCGCTGTTCTGTCGACGGCCGCTTTGTACCTTCCGTCTTCGAGCAGCCGCCGATTATGGTGACGATGGCGGCGACCACAACCCACAACAGTCCAGCGCGTCTCATCGAATCCTCCTGCACCACAGGCTGCTCCCCAGCTATTTTGCGGTGCAAGGCAGGTGACGTCAGCAGGATTCATGGTTGGCCACGAACTAAGGTCGGCCCGCGGGGGCGGCTTCAGCCGCCGCGGCTCAGCATTGAACCAGGCGCCCTTGGGCAGTGGTCTATTTCTGTTCTGCGAATACCTCAGCCACGCTTGACGCGAGAGTGGCCGTCTGTAGACAGCAACGGAGCGACCGGCCGGCGCGAACCGGATCATCAGAGGCACCACGCCCAGCCTGGACGATGGAATGCGATCAAAAGCTGGAACGCGGTATGAACTCTTTCCCTAAGAGTGTTTGCCTCGAGATTGACTGACTCTCGGATGGAGTCAATTTGGTCCCAAGTCGCGGTGATTGCTCAGGACGGACGCACCTCGTGGAGGTTGGTGACCTCTGCACTCGTGGCACGGAGGGCCGAGCCGCGTGGGTGACCAGTGACCTGCCGATATCAGCGGACTGATTGGTGAGTGACAGCCGTGAGGATCCCCTCTTGAAGCTGCGGAGCTTTCGGCAACCTACAAGAGTGAAGGGGAAAACTGTTGGTCCTCGCCGCGGCTCGACGTCCCGCATCCGGTGTGACAGGCCGGCGTTCTTGCCACAGCGTACGGCGGTGGATACTGGTCATGGGGGACCGAGATGTCGGAACGCGAAGCCAAACTTAACCCATTTCGTGTACCTGTTGTGTACCTCTACACAGGTTTTTACGCGTTTCACGCGTTTCAAATTGTGCGATTTTAGGCCATTTGCGCCACTCTTCGAGCGCGCTGTATATTCAAATCCTCTCTTCCGCACCACAGCTAAACAACTAACAATAAGCGACTTCGGTCTAGCCTCTAGAGACTGGAGCGACTCTCGCCAACGTGTGAGAGCGGACTTTGTCATGTTGCCCATGACTCATGGCGGCGGCAGCGGAGAGGGCACGGTCGGGTAGCGGCGATCTTGCTCGGCGCGACTGGCAACGTGGGCGGGCACATCTTGCACCTGCTCGTGCAGAGCACTCGATTCACAAGAACGAGCTGGCGCGCGCCATGGTCGCGCAGTCGGAGCAAGCGTTTTTCTCCCTCGCGCAGAGCCAAGGCGCCGCGGCTCCGGCGGTAAAGATTCTCGAGTACAAGGAGATGGAGCCGTTCTTCGTGGCAGGCGATCGCGACGCACCATGAGCAGGAGGATGCGGCAGAGGCTGAGGACCAGTTCACGCCCGCCGAGGATCTCCAAACACGACGACGCCTTTTGACCGCCTCAGGGCGACGGCCGGACAAGGAAATGCGTGAGGCTGGCCTCGACTTTCTGGAGCGCGAGCCGAGCCTCGCCGGAGTCGCTTTCCAAGCGTGCTCCTTCAACCACTCGGACATCTCTCCGTGTAGAGTCAACGACGTCCAGCGCCGTTCAATCGGTCTGACCTCGGCCGTGCTGGGAGACCTGTCGTTCGATGTGGAAAACGGTTGGTTGCGGGGGCTCGCAACCAGCGGTACTTGCAGCTGTGGAGCGGCGCGGCGTGACTCGAGAGAAAGCAAGAACGCCGTCGACGTCACCTCTGGTCGGCACGCAGCGCGCCTAAGCTGGTTGCAGACGACCATCCTGCGCCAACCGTCAGTTCCTGGTCGGTGGGCCGATGCTGGCGCAGTTGCCTGTCACCGGTTCTCCAGCCAGCGTCTTCTTGACGAAGGGCACTGAATGAACCAGAGAGGCACTCACCGTACCGCCGTGATCCTTGCCGGCATAGTAATGAGTTTCGATCGTTGAGCCGGCGCGACAGGCGTCCACCGCGATGGTGTATTGCTCCTCAGCCAGCACGCTCTTATCGTCGAGTCCCGCACCAATCAGGACCGGGTGATCGAAGCGGAGCGTTGGATAGGGGCCTACAGCTGACGCGATCAAGTCTTCTGGCATCTTCTTGAACAGCGTCTCTACGGCGACAGGTGGAGCCCCAGGCTGCGGACAGGTTTTGCCGGCGGCTTCGAAGAGAGGCTGGCCGGCTTCGGTCAGAAAGTCCGAAGGGCGAAACGCCCGATCGTCAGCCATGCCCCGGTAGAGCATCAGCAGTAGCACCGTGCTGGAGCCCTGGCGCGCCAGGCGAACGAAGGACTGCGGTCCAGGCACGCCAGTTGCCACAGTGCTCTTGACATTGATGGCAGGAGCATAGGCTTTGGCGAGCAGCGCCGCTGACAGCGCCGCATGCGCGCCCTGTGACTGCCCCACGATGACCACCGTATTTGCAAGCTGCGGGAACGCGCCGAGCGCCGCGCGCACGCCATCGAGCACGCTCCAGCCTTCCGACCGCCCCGACATCCATGGGTGTCCTCCTGGCGTTCCAAGCCCCTGGTAGTCGGCTGCGACGACCGCGTATCCCTGAGCCAGCCAGGCATTCAGATAGTCGGTATCGCGTTTCGATCGTGGTGCCCACGATGGGGCGCACACATCGGCAACGCCCGTTGTGCCGTGAGCCCACGCGATGATCGGCCACCCGCCCGCAGGTGCCGGCCCCTTCGGCACGAACACCGCACCAGAAGCCGCGATTGGCGTCTTTCCGCCCACGCCGTCGGTCGACGTGTATAGGACCCGGAGTCCCTTTGAAGCGTTCTCCAGCAGCAGGTGCTCAGGCAGCGGCTCCTGGCGCAGCAGCCTTCCAGGCGTGGCGGGGACTTGCCTGTCCCAGGTGTAGAAGGCTGAGACGCCGCCGTCCCCCTGGGCAGGATCGGGAACCGGCTGTGGCCCCTGACGCTGGGCGCCGGCGTTCGGCCGAGCGGCCAGGACTAAGGCCAGAACGAACACAAGGACCATCGATCGGGCGATCGAGCGAGCTGTCACGCCTGCACCTCTGGGCGGAGCAAGGATATCGCCGACAGCAAGCCGGCGATAGGAAATAGTAAGACCACCCCATGACGTTCGTGCCGCGAGTATGAACGACCTGGACCGTCGAGCCGAGGGCGTGGGCTTCATTGCCATGAGAGGGATGGAATTAAGCTGCGACGACACTGATCCGAGCCGCCTTCCGCGAGCGGGGCTTTCGCCGGATCACGATCTCGACATCCTGGTCGAGCGCCGTCAACAGGTTCATCAGACGTTCGACGGAGAAGCCCGCCAGCTTGTAGTGACGAAGCGCAGAGACTTTCGGCTGCGCTACCCCAAGCACCTTGGCGGCATCGGCCTGCGAGAGTTTGCGCGCTTCAAGCACCTGATTCAGCGCATAGGCTAGGCGCAGCGGCCGCAGTACCTGTTCTCCGGTCTGACGACATGCGGCACCTGCGGCGCCGGATTCATCATGTCGTCGAAGAACCGGCTCGGATGTTTCGGCGCCCGCGACCAGGGGCGGTGTGACAACCACCTGACTATCCGGCGTGACGAGGTCGAAGCCCGCGTACTCAACGCGCTGCAGGAGAAGCTGCTAAATCAGGAGTTGTTCGAAGAGTTCTGCGAGGAATTCATCCGCGAGATGAACCGTCAGCGGATGGAGCACCGCGCCAACCTATCAGCCGCCGAACGAGAGATCGAGCGGATCGAGGTCCGGCGCAAGAAGCTGATCGAGATGGTGATGGATGGTGTGCCGCCGGCCGAAGTGAAGGACGAGATGATCGCCAACGCCGCCCGGCGCGAAGAACTGAAGGCGAAGCTGACCGCCGCGGACGCGCCGCCGCCGCTTGTGCACCCTGGAATGGCCGACCTGTACCGTCAGAAGGTCACGGCACTGGCTGAGGCCTTGGAGCATCCAGAAACCCGCACCGAAGCCCCTGAGGCGCTTCGTGACCCCATCGACACCATCGTCCTGACGCCGGACCAGGGCGAGCCGCCTTCGCGCGCTGGCGAGCACTCGCGCTTCGGCGAGCCAAGACTGCAAATCGAGCTGAAAGGAGATCTGGCGGCGATGCTGGGTGCCGCCCAAAATGCGAAGAGGTCGCCAGAACGGGCGACCTCTCGCTGCAAGTTGTGATGGTTGCGGGGGCTCGCAACCAACATTATCTGCAGCTTTGGCGCCCCGCAGCGTGATGCGTCGGTCGCCGGGACGACTTCGTGATCTGTCGCCGGCAAAGCCTCCTCAGGAGCTGTGATCGGCGGTCGGGTGTCTGTCGACTCGCCCTCGCGGCCGATAGCAGTCAGCGTGCACCGTCGCGATTTTGATACAGGCTTCTCTAAAAGGTGGGCCGGCGGTTGCAGTCAGCCGCGACATCGCCACCGGCCCCCTCGCTCATTTATTCAGGTGGATCCATCCTTCGAAGGATCCGTATCCAGTCGCCGTGCCGCCGGCGGCAAAATCGATCGTGTCGGCCGTCACCATCGTAAAGGTGCCAGTGGCTCCCGCGAATCGGCCGGTTCCGTTCTCGATCGTCGCTCTTTCGGTCCGCGTGGCGGTATTTGGTGGCGTGAAGACACCTTCACCTGATTCAACGGGATTTCGACCAGTGGCAGGGGCAGTTCTCGCCGGACGGACGCTGGGTGGCATATGTCTCCAACGACTCCGGTCGCAGCGAAGTGCTCGTGCGGCGATTTGCCTCGCCTTCGGACGGACCGACGTCCGAACCAGAGACCGTCAGTGTTTTCGTCAGCCGGCGGCACGGGACCGCGATGGGGGGCTGGTGGCAAAGAGCTGTACTTCATCTCGGCGGATGGCACCGTCATGGTGGCCGATGTGAACACCGGCGCGAAAATCTCGGTCGGTGTGCCCCGTGCTCTCTTTCAGACTCCCCGCTCACACGGCGACTGGGCCGTCGTTTCCGACGGATCTCGTTTTCTGATTGCGATGCCTGCCGGCCCCGACACGTCAGCTCCGTTCACGATCTTGTGGAACCGTTTGGCTGGCCTTCGCGCCCAACCTGGATCCTGATTGCCAGCACCGCAGAGAGCAAGATGGGCTCGTCACTTTCCCCGGACCTGCCGATGCGCCTGGTTCTGCCCATGAAGACGATCGGGCTGTGCCTACTGAAAAGTCGCTTGTTGTTGCGGCAGTTGATGTTGCGGCCGCCGATGGACACGCTGCTGGGCGATGCTGTCGGTGCTTCTTCCCTTTCTTCCTGACCCTGCGGGGATCTGCGCGTTTCGCGTCTCGCCCTCCAGCTCGAAATCCTGGCGTTGCGGCACCAACTGCAGGTCCGTCGCACCCGGCGCGGCGACTGCGCCTCGCAAAGACGGACCGTTGACTCTGGATCGTGCTCTCACGCGTGTGGAACGTTGTGAGAGCGGACTTTGTCATATTGCCCATGACTCATGGCGGCGGCGGAGAGGGCACGGTCGGGTAGCGGCGATCTTGCTCGGCGCGACTGGCAACGTGGGCGGGCACATCTTGCACCTGCTCGTGCAGAGCACTCGATTCACAAGAACGAGCGAGGATGCGGCAGAGGCGGAGGACCAGTTCACGCCCGCCGAGGATCTCCAAACACGACGACGCCTTTTGACCGCCTCCGGGCGACATGGACATCCGCCCACCTCACGCGTACAAATGCCAGATGAAGAAACGCATGGAAGAACACTTACCTTCGACTCGCACGGCGTGGACAGCCATCGGCGCGCGAGCAATTGGCGCCCAGGCGATCGGCGCCCAGGCGATAAAAGCCCAGGGCATCGGCGGCCTCGCAATCGGAGCTCTGGCCGTCGGAGCTGTCGCGATTGGGACGCTGGCTCTCGGCCGCCTGCTGATCGGCCGACTGGCGATCCGACGCGCCCGCCTCGGCGTCGTCGAGATCGACGAACTCCGCGTCGGCCGCCTGCACATCCGGGAACTGGTTGTCGATGACAGACGATAGCGGGAAACGCTGCTACGCCCTCGTATCCGCCCCTGCGTAGCACCCGAGCGAGTGTCTTTTGCGAGGCGGGATCGTCCTCGACGATGGCGACAAGGGGCTTTCCCTTGATCAGTCAGTACACCCCGTGGGAAGCCTGACGGGAGGCCGCCGAGAAGGCGCTCGAATTCGTTAAGCGGTTCGCATGACAATGGACCCGGATTTGGGTGTCGTGTGCCTGTCAGGAAGCTAACCACGTATTCAGCGCTCCCGGCTGAGGACGGCCGAAGCTATCAGTCTGTCCGCGTTCGACCGATCTCGCGGGTCAAGCGCTTCGAGCTCGGTCGCCACCTGCGGCAGAAGGTCTCACGCCGCTCGCTCGGTGCGTGGCAGCCGGCAGACAACCGGTCCGACCCGATCGCCCTGATCCAGCGGCTCCATATCGGACGAGAGGCCTCGCTCATTCCCATCCGCGTCGCGCGAATGGTCGCCTCACCGTACGGGTTTCTGCGTGGCGCCGCCGTCGTGATGGCCCAGGATTTGGCGAGCCTCCCGGCGACAGGCATTACCCCGGTCATCTGCGGGGACGCACACCTCGGAAACTTCGGCTTTTACGCCTCGCCAGAACGCGTCCTGGTCCTGGACCTCAACGACTTCGACGAGGCACATCCCGGTCCGTGGGAATGGGACCTGCGGCGGCTGGTCACCAGCATCTATGTCGCCGGACGACAGAATGGCACGCCGGATTCGCAGTGTGATGAGGCCGTGATGTCGTGCGTTGCGGCCTACCGGCAGTCGGTGCGCCTGCTTGCGAATCAGCCGCTCCTGTCGCGCTCGTTTCAGCGCATGGACGTTGATCTCCTACACAGCACCGTGGCCGGCAAGCCGCTGCGCGCGACGATCGCTCGCGCCGCCAGGCTGGCGCGCACGCGAACGAGCGACCGCGCCCTGCCCCGATTCACCACTCAACACAGCGGCCACAGACGAATCGTCGACAAGCCACCGCTGATCACCCGCGTTCCAAAGGCCAGGTACCAGCGGATTGCCGCTGCCATCGACGACTATCTGACGACCCTCGCGCCTCACTGGCGCCACGTCGTCGGCGGCTACACGCTGGTCGACATCGCGCATAAAGTCGTCGGTGTCAGCAGCGTCGGCCTGCGAAACTACGTCGCACTGCTCGAGGGGAGCACTCCTGACGACATCATCTTCCTGCAGTTGAAAGAGGCGCAGAGGTCAGTCGTGGCTCGCTACGTGCACGGCGATATACCGCGGCACGCCCATCAGGGACAGCGGGTCGTGGAGTACCAGCAGGCGTTGCAGACCGTCAGCGATCCGCTCCTGGGGTGGACGAAGATCGAGAGCAGGTCGTACTACGTCCGTCAGTTCCGCGACATGAAGGGTGCAATCCCGTTCGACACGCTCCAGCCGGGAGCGCTGACGGACTACGCGCGGATCCTCGGTCATCTGCTGGCCAAGGGACATGCGCGGACGAGCGGCGCATCGATGATTGCAGGCTATGTCGGATCGTCGAGGCGTCTGGATGATGCCATGTGTCGGTTCGGGCGCGCCTATGCCGATCAGAACGAAGCGGATCACCAGGCGCTGGTCCGGGCGGTCGCGCGCGGCAAGCTACCAGCGGCGCGCGTCAGGTAGCTCGCGTCGCATCACTGCAGAAGGCGATCGGTCTGTTCGATCACCCCGGCGCTCCGCTCGCCTTCGGTGACGGCTCGGGTCGGTGCGGACTGGTCGGCGGTTGGAAGTGACGTCAGTTCTTGATTGCCCCCCGCACTGCCCGTCCCGGAGCGATGCCGGTCTGTAGTTCGCCGTTAAATACGACCGCCACGCCTGCCACGAGAACGTAGCGGACCCCGACTGAGTACTTCGCGGGATCGCCGAACTTCGCGCTGTCGGCGACTGTCTGCGGATCGAAGATGGCGAGATCGGCGTCCGCCCCGACGCGCACGCGGCCCTTGTTCTTCATCATCGGTGCGACGGCTTCCAGGCGCTGCGCGGGCATCAGCGTCATCTTGCGTAGGGCCTCCATGAGCGGCAGCAATTTCTGCTCGCGCACGAGCGGACCGAGCACCCGCGCCGCGGTCCCGGAACTGCGCGGATGTGCGACGAGGTTCGGAAACACCAAGCCGTCACTGATGATCATGGTGTTCGGGTCCCTGAGCGCGGCGACAAACGCGTCCTGTGGGATCGCGTGGATGATGACTTCGTCTCCCGGGTTCTCGCGCTGATACTTCTTGAACGTCTCTTCGGTCAGAAACTCGCCGGTTTTGGGCCACTGCAGCTTGTCGTAGCTGATGGCAAGCGTCTGCTGCCAACCGGGATCGAACCATGTCGATTTGATACCGCTCATCGCCGCCGTGTACGGGTATAGCTCCGTCGTGACGTCCTGCCCTTGCGCTCTTGCGTCGGCGACCATCTTGAGCAGGGTTGGCGTCGCCGAAAGGCCGCTCGAGCTGATGTGACACACATGCAGCGGCGCCTTCGTTTCCCGTGAGAGTCCCAGCACCTCTTCCAGCGCCTGCACCGCGCCCGGCTGGCCATTCGCTCCGAGTCCCGCGTATCGCAGATGCACGTACACCGCGGCCCCAGGTACCTCCGCCGCAACCGCGAACATCCTCCTCATCTCTTCCTGGGTGGCCGCCGGTGTATAGAACGGCATCAAGCCGACGCCGAGCGCGCCGCGTGCGAGCCCTCGCCGGAGCAGCGACGCGATCTGCTCAATCTGTTCGGGCGTCGCCGCGCTGGTGCGTGCGGGCCCGGAGAAATGAAATCCTTCGTATTGGCCGCCAACGACCTGCACGCGCGCGGCGCTGTGCCCGACCGAGATGCCGTAGTTCACGAGCGCCTTGCCGCCCCGGTCCGCGTACCACTGGTCGACGTCGACCGCCCCCCGCTCCGTGTCGAGCATTGTGGTCACGCCGTCCATCGCGCGGAATTCGTAGTTCAGCCTGTCTTCGCCGTGGGTGTGCAACTCGATGAACCCGGGCGCGACGACGAGACCACCAGCATCGATCGATCGGTTGCCGCGCATTGGGCGGTCACTGATCGCCTCGATGCGGTTGCCGACGATGCCGACGTGCGCCACGCGGTCGAACCCGCTCTCGGGATCCATGATGCGGCCGTTCGCGATGACGAGGTCGTACGTAGGCGTCGAGCACCCAGCGACCCACAACGAGGAGAGTCCCAGCACCGCATACCAACGCAGGCGATTCAAGAGAACCTCCGACAAGTTATGGAATTCAAACGGCCCTCGCGCACGAATTACCCCAGCTCGTCATCAAGGGCAAGGCGATCTAGTCGTTCTCGATGCGCCCTTTCTTCCCGTTCCCGCTCATGTTTCGGAACGGCGGCGTCTGCCCCGATTCCGATGACGACATGTTGTTCAACGGCTTGGCGACCGACCGTTCGAATCGTGTCGTCGGCGCTCTGCACCCGCGCTCACCGCACTGAACCGGTAATCACACGATGCGTCTTCAGCCACACTCCCGCGCAGAGCCTATGTGTCAAAGCCTCGAATGTAGGGAATGTTCGGCGGCCGCTCTCCCTTGCTAAACTGCGGTCCCCGAGTCGACCGGTAGATCATGTTCATGAACGGCGTCTCGAGGCGGCGACCGATGGCAGAGTAACGGCCGTTCTCCCAGTTTGATTCCATGTTGTAAGACACAATCCCGGTGGACAGAAGCAGCCGCTCCGCATTGAATGGTTCCTTTCCGGTCACCATCATCTCGGTAATCCAGTGCGGTTGGGCGTTCGAAGCATGGTATTGCGAGAAGGGGCCTGGCCAGCCAAGCATCGAGACAATCGTTGCGGCTTTTTGCCCTTCGATTTCGCCGGCGTAGGTCCACCCCACATCTCGTCCGGAATAGACCGCCGCTTTCGTCCCATCGCGATACTCCACAATACAGACGTTTGGTGCGCCGATCTCCTGAAAGTGTCCCGACTTCAGGTCAAAACTTGTCCGCACTGATTCAAGCAGCTTGCCGGCCCAGGGATTGCGTTCGGTCCACTTCCATGTTTCAGGCCCTCGGATGCACTGCACCGCCTTGACGCCGGTCTCACCGCCCTTGCGGCGTTCTACAAAGGCCTGAAGCACGTCGACACAATGGAAAAGGGCTCCCTCATCGGCAGCGTCTCCAACCACCACCGATGCCTTTATGGGCGTGTCGATATCGAGTTCTATCTCCGGTTTGCGGAAGTAGATCGGTATGGAGGAACCGCCGGTCAAGGGAAAGTTCAGCTCACGAGATTTGTCAAACATCCACCTGGCTTCGTCCCAACTGTAGGAAAGGTGCTTGTCGTTAAAGACTGGCACTGAGCGCTTGCTCTGCTCGAACACTCGAATAACCTGCTGGTAGATCCACCAGCGCGGCAAGAGCCACTGCCCTTTGAGATTGGTTGGATATTCCCCGTGTTCTCCGACGATGACGACACCATCCACCGCAAGTTCCTTCCCCCCGAGCGTGACGGCTTCACCTACGGTGTTAAAGATGGGAATACCTTTCGATTTGCATATTTTCTGACCCAATCGGCTCTCCTCAAGCTGATGGATGTAGACGGACACAACGTCCACTCGCGAAGGAGTGTGGGCGCCCTGCCACCAATAACCGTCCAACAACTTGGTTACGATCCAGTCCGCATGTGATCTCGTAGCAGCCCAATAGCTGACGAGACAGGCGATACGGGGCCGTCTTTGCGCAGTCTGCGCAACGGCACCGGAGGCGCTCCCGGTCAACGCCGCGAAACCGGCTATACCGGTTATTCCCAGCATTTCACGCCGGGTGAACAGAGGGTTCGCCTGCATGAGTTCAGTGCTTGGGAATGAATCTGTCGCCGTGGCTGCAGTTTTGGTTTGTTTCTTTGCCATCATGATGCTCAAAGATGCTACGAAGCATTAGCGAGGCCTGGAGGCGTCAGAAGCCGGCTCTCGGACCCCAGCCCCTGGACACGGCGCGGATTAGCACTCCCCGACTGGCGCTCCTCCCGTGGGCCGCCGATTATGGCACCAGCCGCAGCGGTGTCAAGCCGTGGGGCCGCCTTGAGCCCGCCGTGGGCCCGCCGAGAGTGCGTGGGTTTCTGCTCTGAGGCGTCCGAAGGACGCAGCTCGCGTGGCCGTCGAGTTCCTGAATCGACCGCGTCGACACGTCTCCATCGCCAGGGGAACAGAAGGTGCGCCGCGGGATGTGTAACTCTTATTCGAGACCAACGACGCCTTGACCACCGCTGGTCTGTTCCCCGAGCTGCTTAGGAGATGTCAACGAGGTAAGCGAGAGTTGGTGGGTGCGGCGGGCGTGTGCGTTTTGGCCATGGAGCAGGGCTCCCCGGCGGCGGGCGGCGTCTTGCTGCATCGACGGCAGCACGTGCGCGTAGATGCTGAGGGTCATCTCGATCCGCTTGTGCCCGAGGCGCTGTTGAACCACCTGCGGCGGAACTCCTGCACTTCAGCAGCAGCGCGGCTGACGTGTGCCGGAGCCCGTCCAAGCGCCTGTCAGTCAGCCGTAGCTGCAAGAGCGGTTCACGAAGAGTCGGGGCATAGGTCGCCCTTGACTGCTCGCGGACGGCAACAAGGAGCGGCGAACGGTTTCACCTAGACCGCGAGTCACGGACGCGTTCGACGCAGCTCCGTGCGGATTCTCGCGGCGGCCGCTATGGCCGCTTCGGTCTCGAACTGGTACATGTCAGACCTGCGGTCCGATGGATCGACCCCCGCCGCGAAGTCGATTCCACCTCGAGCGGGGACGCCGGTGCTGACCTCGATGACGTGCTGAAGCTCGTGACCGATCGTCGCGATCGCTTCCTCTGTGGAGAGGTTCGCTTTCAGGAGAACACGAAGGATCGGTAACTCCGGTGGCCCGACGGCGACGGAGCAGCTGGTACGCGCGAGACGCCCGCAAGTCCTCGATTCCCCCGCTCCAAGGCCTTAAGAGACGGATAGAAACGTCATCGGTTTGCACTTGGCTCGTGTTCGCAGCCAGAGCTGACCACCATCACAAGGGCTGCGGTGATCGAAGTCCCAGCCGTCGTGCAGCCGTGTCCGACGCATGACGCCCGCGCACCACTCCAGATTCGAGACCAGCGATGTTGCGATTGCTCGACGCGCACAGAAACGGACGCCGAATGGCACATCAGCGTGTAAAGTCTTGCGGAGCGCCTGAGTGACACGTACTCCGAGCATCGTCTCTGCGTGAGCTTCGACTTTCCTCTCTCGGTCGCCGCCTTCGGTATCGGCATCGTCGTCGGTCTGACCGGCATGGGCGGGGGTGCGCTGATGACGCCGGTGCTCGTCCTCTTCTTCGGCGTCATGCCGCTCACCGCGGTGTCTTCCGACCTGGTGGCGAGCGCGGTGATGAAGCCGGTCGGCTCGCTGGTCCATCTACGTCGCGGCACCGTACACCTCGGCCTGGTCAAGTGGCTCTGTATCGGCTCCGTCCCGGCAGCCTTCGGCGGGGTGCTGTTGGCCCGCGCCCTCGGCGGAGGCGAACAGATGCAGAGCGGAATCCGCACGGCACTGGCTATCGCCCTGCTGGTCTCGGCGGCAGGGCTGATGGTCCGGGCCTATCTGCGTCTCGTCGAGCACGCTCGCGTTCGTGACGGACGTGCCGCGCCGTTGCCACAAGGACGTCCCCGGCTCGACGTTCGACCGGTGCCGCTCGTCATCATCGGCATCCTCGGCGGCATCGTCGTCGGCATGACGTCGGTCGGCTCGGGCTCGCTCATCATCATCGCGCTGATGGCCCTGTATCCGCGATTGACAGCGAACGAGCTCGTGGGGACCGATCTCGTTCAGGCAGTGCCGTTGGTCGGGTCAGCAGCGTTCGGGCACATCATGTTTGGTGACTTGCAGCTGGGGCTCACGACCTCGCTGCTGGTGGGCAGCATTCCGGGTGTGTGGGTGGGTGCGCAGTTGTCCGCCCGGGCGCCAGGGGGTCTCGTACGCCGCGCACTGGCGTTCGTGCTCCTTGCGAGCGCGTTGAGACTGCTCGACGTGTCGACGAGAGACACCGGGCTCGTCCTGCTGGCCGTCGCAATCGTGGCGCCGCTGGTATGGATGGTCGTGCGACGACGCCATGGTTTTCCCGCGTTGGCGCGTGGCGAAAGTCCCGAGGGGTAACAGAGTGATTTCTACCGTTGGGCCAGCTCCATATCACGTCGCCGCTTCGTCCCGGCCCGGCAGGGCGGCTGAATCCGGATGGCAGTGCGCCGCCCAACTCCGCCACGTTGTTAGACGCTGACCACATCACTGATAGAGTCAGCGACAATCTCCGACTTAAAACTCATTTTCTACTTCGTTTAACGTTCGGTAATTGACCGTGATTTCCTCCCCTGCTTCAATGTCTCGTGCAGCAAAATACTGGTATTGCTCCTGGTAAGCATTTGGAGTGAAGCTATGATTTATAAACCATCCTACAGCCATTTGGCCACAGTCTGAAGGCGCCAATAATCCGTTCTTGAGATTTAAACAGTACTTCTTAAAGTCGGCTGGGACTATTCTCATCGTTGCCCCTGCATCTCTAAACATATACAACGATGTTCCTTCGGCAATCCCGTGTACAGCGAATACTCCTACACCTTCTATTTGAGATGGTTTCAGCATGAAAGAGTATTCAGTAGTCTTTTCGTGGAATTTCATCGTCTCTTGGAGTTGTCGGATGTCTGAGAACTTTGCGCTACACTCCACTTTTACCTGCCTTGACCTCATTTCTTGCGGTCTTTCAATTCCTCGATTACCTGCTCGAGTCCGCTGATGCGTTTGACGAGCTCATCGAGTTCGCTCGAATGTTTCGCTAGTTCCAGATCGATCTCCAACACCCGTTCGGGTGTGAAGCGCTTGCCCTCAGTCGCATCTTTGATTCGGTTCTTTGGTTCGAATATGAGGTCTTTGTTGTCCTTGCGCTCCTTGTGATCCTTGGTATCCTTTTGCTCCTTCTGGTCTTTCGTATCCTTCTGGTCCTTCTGATCTTTGTGGTCCTTTGAATCTTTCTGATCCTTGGCGTCCTTCTGCTGCTTCTGCTCCTGGTGGTCCTTCGAATCCTTGTTGTCTTTGGAGTCTTTATGTTCCTTGGTTTCCGATTTACCCTCCTTGATTACATCTACAGCAGGCTCGAAACCAAGGATGGTCGCGAGTTCCCGAACGGTCAGATCGCCGACCTTGCCGTCCATGTCCAGGCTCAACTCCGGCCGGTCTTCATTCGCGATAAAGGGTTCGTCTGCCATTGGTTGTTCCTCTCTGTGTCGTTTTCACAAGTGGGCTAGTGTGGACCGCCGAGCAACAGTTTCGCGACAGCTTCGCTGATCGGCTGTCCCGTGGCGCGTTCATAAAAGATGAAACCTGGAGATGGATTCATTTCAAAGCAGTAATACTTATCGTCGGCAGTCTTGCGCAGATCGATTCCAGACAGCGTCAGGCCAGAACTTCTGGTGAGCCGAACGCACGCCGCGGACACATCGGGTGGAATATCGATCGCCCGCGCTGTCAGGGAATCACCGGTGCTGGACGCATATCGATAGTCGCTTGCCTCCGATTTCAGCTCGGTCGCGAAGACGTCTTCTCCCACGACATGGACGCGGATGTCTACTCCTTCCACCACCTCCTGAAATTGCGTGGGACAGTTGCGAACGAGCTCCAGGCGAGGCAAGTCCTTGTCCTCGAGACGGCGCACAATGGAGCGGACGCCGCTCAATGACTTATAAATGATCCTTCGCCGGCAGCTGTGGAAAAACGCGACTGCTTGTTCCGGGTCAGTAGTTACTAGCGTCCGGGGCGTCAGAAAACCGAAGGAGGGGAGCTGGAGCTGCTGATATAGTTTGGAGTCGTTCGAGACAGACGCCCTCACGCGATTGACCACAACAGCACGCATGGCATCGAACAAGTGCATGAGACAGACCTGGTGCTCGGCCTTGATGAGCTCCTCTTCGTGGTCGCTGATGCCCTCACGCTTCCGTCCATCCCGGTACTGGACATACCGTACATATATTCCAGTGATGTCGTCCAGGTTGATTTTGCCAGACGGTGACGAAACATAGCCCGTCAGGTCCTTCCCGCAAATACTCCAACTAACGTCGAACTCCCCCGGGAATCTCGACTCGTCCAGGAACACATACTCGAACCCCATGTCGTTCAGACGGGCACACATGAGCTCGATCATGGCGTCGCCCAGAACGCCGCACACAAGGATCATGCGGCCCCGCTTTGCGTTTCCGAGCTAAGGATCTCCACGAGGTGTCCGACGATTGCGTTTCGCGGCTGTTCTGCACATTCAAAGAGGGTGGGCGTGCCATTCACACTCATGCAGTACCACTCGCCTTCAGCGGTCAGGACGAGACGAAGATGGCAGAGCGTCAGCCCTAGCGACTCAGCAACGGCCTGGCAATGTGTCCCGACTGTAGTGTGCGACACGCCGTCGAAGACGACATGTGTGCCGACCACGTACGCGTCGACTGGCTCCCCGGCAATGACTTCACTGAGGTGAAGGGGCAGGACTTCTGAAAGCCGTTCAAGCTTCTGCATTGCTTGCTCTGTGTCGATCAAGTAATCGGATGGCACGGTGAGAGGAGAGTAGTAGATTCGTCCCCCGGCGAGATCGAAGAACCTGCGGGCCTCCTCGAAACACGTAGCAACCATTGTTCTGGGGAGCCGAAACGTCAAGTCTGGAACGAGGGAGACGAGCTCGGGCGCTCTAAGCGCGGATCGGTACCAAAGTTCCGGACCTGGTCGATTGACCACGGGGCACAACAGGCTTTGAATGAACCCGCGCGTCAGAGCGTGCCATTCGGAGCTCAGATATCGCCCGTCCTTCGTCTGGAAATCTTCGGGCGAGGTCGCGATGCCGGAGAACCGCGCAAGAACGCCCTGAATCTGATCGAATTCGACGGCTTGTCCTGCGAGTTCCAGAGCTCCGGACAACGCTCCATCCCTCAGCTCCCAGGTAAACCGGAGACCCGGGAACAGTTTGTCTTCCTGCAGGTACACGACTCGTCTGCGAAGACTCGCCAGGTGCTCCCTCACCAAGCGGCAGCAAAGATCTTCATCCCGTCCGATGATCAACGTGCATCCCACGCATGTCCTCGATACAGCGGCAACCGGCCGATCCGTGGCTATTGATCCTCCATGGTCAAAACCGACGGGTCAAGCAGAAAGCCCAGACGCATTTCGAGCAAGTCCCGTTGGATGTCGGAGAGAAGGGTGCTTGGTCGAGACGCCGTGCGGACGCACGGGGGGACGAAACGCCCTCGTGGAACGGCTGCGAGAAGAACCAAGCCCCACAGCCCCGAGCGCTTGTACCGAAACGTCCCAAAGTCGCGTTATCATCGGCCGATGATGACGGTCTCACGAAGGAAGCGGGCGTGAGATCGATCCTTCGACATCGTGAAGGCCACCGAACTGGCCGGATTGGTTGGCTTCGAGCCGCGGTGCTTGGCGCGAACGACGGAATCGTGTCTACTGCCAGCCTCGTGGTCGGCGTCGCCGCAGCGGGCGCCCTGCGAAAAGACATCCTCCTGGCGGGTGTTGCCGGCGCCGTTGCCGGCGCACTTTCAATGGCGGCCGGGGAATACGTCTCGGTCAGCTCTCAGGCCGACACTGAACAAGCGGACTTGGCCCTTGAGCGGAGCGAGCTGGCTGCCAACGAAGACGCGGAACAGCGGGAGCTTGCGGCGATCTATGTCCGGCGCGGTCTCGAGCCGGCCCTCGCACTGACCGTGGCGCAGCAGTTGATGGCACAGGATGCGCTCGGCGCTCACGCACGCGATGAGCTCGGACTGTCCGACCAACTCGCGGCACGGCCACTGCAGGCGGCCCTTGCATCGGCCGTGACGTTCGCGGTTGGAGCACTGCTGCCGATCCTCGCGGTCATGCTGCCACCGCAGGCGTGGGTTGTTCCCGTCGTTTCAGGGTCATCCCTGATATGCCTTGCCGCCCTCGGTGCACTGGCCACTCAGGTCGGGGGCGGATCAGCGTGGCGCGGGGCAATGCGCGTCGCCTTCTGGGGCGCCTTGGCCATGGTGGCTACGGCAGGCGTGGGAGCGCTTTTCGGAACGACGGTCGGCTAGAGCCGGTTTCGATTGCCGCGCCCTTCTAAGTGTCGATCACGTATCTGCGGAACTTGACAAGATCGTGTACGAAGCGGGGACCTCATCTGAAGCCTGGCGCTCGGATTGGCCCCGCGATCGCATCGACCCCGCAATGACGCCGCGTCGCCTCATGTGAAGACCTCGTGATCAACGCCCGGGCCGTTCAAGGAACGACTTCACGGCCAGGCGGCGCTATGTCAGCGTCATCCCTGGAGCGCCTTGCCGGTTTCAGCGCCGCAGATGCTTCTGATCGTCTGGAAGACTGCATCATCCGGCAACCCCCGCTGTCCGGCGCGGAGCACCAGATCGTCAATGGACAACAGGCCCGTGACATGTCCCGCCGGATCGACGACGGGCAGGCGACGCACGCCAAGGTCGCTGAACGTCTTGAGCGCTTTGTCGATCGGGTCGTCCGGCGCACAGGACACGACCGACCTGGTCATCGCATCCCGCACGGCGAGCTGCCAGGGGTTCTGATGCCGGTCGGCGACCGTCACCGAAATATCCCGATCGGTGATCAAACCTATCAAGTAGCCCCGGTCGTCTACGACCGGTAGACACCCGCAATTGTTCGCCGCCATTATCTTGGCGGCCTGTCCGAGCTGGGTATTGCCGCGGCACGTTCGAGCCGGAGTCGACATCGCTTGGCTGACCTGCATGGCTGCTTCCTCTCTGTGCGTTGCGTTTCGATCACGCAGCGCCGAAGTTGCTGAACGGTGAATGTGCACGCCGGACCTCGACCTCTCCCGAACGAACGTGATGCCGACGCCTTGGGAAGAACACCCAGCGGCGTCCGTGGACCTGAAGTCACGCCGCACGACTCGTCTGCCCTGTCGACTCCTCGGACAACCGCAGCGTCAGGACCGGGCATGGAGCAGCGCGCACGACCTTGTCGGCGACACTGCCCATCATGAGTCTCGCGACGCCGCCGCGGCCGTGGGTCGCCATCACGATGAGATCGATGTGCCCCTCAGCTCGCACGTAGTCCAGTATTTCCTGAGCTGGGGCCCCTGTGCGATAGACGAGGACGGCGCCGTACCGGGCCTGCTCCTCCGTCGTCAGTAACATCTCGAGCTGTTTGCGCGCTTCCTGCTCTATCTGGTCAAAGAACTCTTGCGGAAGCGGATAGAACTCCGTGTATCCACTCCGCACGAAAAGATTCTCCGCCGCGTGAAGCACGTGCAGTGAGGCCTCGAATGTGTCGGCGAGCTCACAGGCATACCGCAGCGCCTGCTTGGACGCGTCGCTGAAATCGACGGGAACCAGAATGTTCTTGATGCGAGTCATGACAAGCTCCTCTTTTCGGGCACCGTGAGCATTTGCACGCGGGCCGTTGGCTATTTCCCTGCCTGGGTGATCAGAACGCCCTTGTCGCGGACCGTGATCGTCCCGACTCGAGCGTCGGTACTGGCATTCGACAACACCACGAACGACACCGGGTTGTCACCGGATCGCGGCATGCTGCTGGTGATCGTGATCCCAACAGTGTCTTGACGCGCATGTCATCTCTCGTTCGTCGCCAAAGCAATTGCGCCGCCAGCGCACACGCCCCGAAAGAGCAATAATTCCGGGGTCTGGACAGCAGGCGATCGGAAGATTCCGCAGAGATGGGGGATTTTTCGCGGCCTCCCGGCTCGGGCAGGGCGTGAGTCGCCGCGCTCAGCTCGACCCGAGAACAGCCTGTGTTGCAGTTTCGCGCGCGCGTCAGCGCAAGGGCCACATCTTGGTGGATGCACGTGGCTCGCGCGGCGGAATGGCGGCAGATGAGCACACTCCTCCACTCGGCGCGTGTCCGCACGTCCGTTGGCGGGAATCGACCCGGCGACGACCTAAGGCGACGGCGATGTTCCTATTTTTTCGCCGGCGGCACTATGGGCGTTCCTTGGCTCGCCACGATGCGCCACGTTCCGCCAGTCCGGACGAAGACGTCGGTCCACCGATAACGGCCGGTGATGTCCTGCCCCTTGTACTTCCCTTTGTCGTTCGTCACATACGTCACGACCGCGGCATCGCCGTAGGCCCGGACCTTCATGTCCGACATCTCAGACGATTCAATCACCAGGTCACCAGACTTCACGTCGGCGACCAACTGTGACTTGGTCTGCGTCGTACCATCCGGCGGGTTCAGCACGGCGTCGTCGGCGAAGAGGCGGCCGAAGCCCGCGACATCCTTCTTGAGAAGAGCGGCGAGCCCGTCGTGCTCCATCTTCATCAGCGTCTGCTCGACGTCGCTGCTGGCGGCCTTCGCGGTGCCGGCCGGTTTCTGTTTCGTGTCCGGTGTCTGAGCAGAGACGGCCGGAGCTGCCGCGATCGCGATCGCAGCGAGGAGGAGGGCGATCTTCATGTCGTTACTCCCTTAGCGTCGAGTTGTACGGGGCGAAGGATCGCGGGGAGAATACCCCAATGCCGATATGACGAACAATTCCCACGCACCTCTCGCTTTAGATAAGGATGCTCCTCGCCCAAAAGCGCCGCCCAACCAGGCATGATCGGTGTCGCACCTAACCCCAGTACTCTTCCCCGGCGACGAGGTTCTTCTTGAGGAAGTCAGGATTGATTTCAAAGCCCAATCCCGGTCCCGTCGGGACTTTGAGATGGCTCTTGCGAACCTCCGGCGGATTTGAAGCTGCCATCGGTTCGATATAGCCGGTCTCGCCCAGTTGGCTTTCGGAGCGATAGAAGTTGTGAATCGCTGCTCCGAAGTGCGCGTTCGCGAAGGTCAGAACGAGCGACCCTACGTTATGGAGGGCTACGGGCATCTTATTCTCGTAGGCGTAATCCGCGATCTTTCTGACGCCGGTAAAGCCGCCGGCAAACGCCAGATCGGGGTGGAGAATGTCGACCGTCTGGTTATCGATGAACGGCTTGAATCCCCGCAGCATCTCCAGCTTCTCGCCGGTCAACAGAGGAATGGGCGACTGACGCCGCAGCGACTGCCATGCCTCGGACCACGGCGGGTTCAGGGCGTCTTCCATGAACAGCGGGTTCATCGATGCGACTGCCTTCGCGATTCCAACCGCACTTGGTTCGTTGAACTCGTTATGGCAGTGCACGGCGATCTCGATATCGTCGCCAAGCGCTTCCCGCGCATTGTTGTAGGCGCGGGCAACCATTTTGAACTGCGCCTGATCGAGCGTGTCCGTGAAGCGGCCCGATGGAATGCCCAACACGGGATGGATATCGTTCTTGAAAGCGTTGAAACCTTCGGGCATCTGCTTGACCCTGTCCGCGAACGCCTTGCACGACGCTTTGTCGAGCATGTTCATGCGCCCGTGCGAGTACATGCGGATCGATTCGCGGAACGGGCCGCCGAGCAGAGTCGAGATCGGGAGTCCGGTGATTTTGCCGGCAATATCCCAAAGGGCGATGTCGATACCGCTGATGGTTGGGATGCTCGCCATGTAGGTGTGCATGAGCGAGGTCATGTTCTGAAAGTGGACCTCGATCGCAAGAGCGTCCTTGCCGATGAGCAACGGCTTCATTGTCTCGATGCGTGCGCGCGCCATGGGGCCGGTCATGCCGGCTTCGCCATACCCGACGATGCCGGCGTCGGTTTCGATCTTGATGAGACAGTTGCCGGCGATGCGGTTGATCTGCATCGCTTTGATATCGGTTATTTTGACTTTGTTCCGTTGCGCGGCAACCAGCGGGTTGAATCGCGTGAAGACGCCGGTGATGGGCAGGGCGACGGCGAGGCGGAACATTTCACGACGAGTGAAGGTCGTCATGACGATAGGCTACAGTAGGACAGCATCTTCCTGGAAATTGGCCGCAGCGGCACCATGGAGCCTCTGACCAATGGAGTTCCTCGCAGGTCTGCCGACCGTATCCGCCGGCATTCTGGTACTCATCTTCCTCCTGATCGTGTTCCAGGAGGCCGTGAACGGATTCCACGACACGGCCAACGCTGTCGCGACGGTGATCTATTCCAACGCCATGAAGGCGGGGCCCGCCGTGGCGCTCGCCGCGTTCATGAATTTCCTCGGCGTCCTGGCGGGTGGCACTGCGGTGGCGTTCGGGTTGGTGTACCTGCTGCCCAATGAAATAATCGCCGGCGTCAACAGCATCGATAAGATCGCGCTCTTCCTGGCGCTGATCGTCACGGCCCTCGGGTGGAACTTCGGCACCTGGTGGCTGGGCATGCCGAACTCGACGACGCACACCTACATCGGCTCGATCATCGGAGTGGGGATCGCGCACGCCTTCGTGAGGGGACAGCCGATTATCGAGGCGATCAACTGGCACCAGGGACAGAAGATCCTCATTACGCTTGCGGTGTCGCCGCTCGTGGGGTTCCTCCTCGGTGTCGCCCTGCTGAAACTGCTGGCGCTCTTTGTGAAGGATCCCGAGATGTACCGCCCGGCGCACCATCACAAGCGCCATCCGGACTGGGACGAGTGGGATCAAGACCCGGCGTCGACGGAAGTGGCCGGAGCCCCATCGCCGGAAGTCGCCGCCGCCGTTGGCGCGCTCGCTCGAAATCCCGAGAGAATCGAACGGCCCGCCCGGCTATCGGGCGTCGCCGCCCCGGGGCCACCCGACGACGCGTCGCAGCCGGAAACCCGTCCCCCGGCAGCAATTCGCGCCGCGCTCGTCGCCGGGTCAGCAGGAGTGGCCTTTCTGCACGGCTCGAACGACGGTCAGAAGAGCATCGGCCTGATGATGCTCGTCCTCTTTGCCCTGGCGCCCCTCAGCTACGGCCTGAACTCCAGCCGGCTGAACGAAGCCGATATCCAAAAGGCGGCAAGCACGCTGCAGCAGGTCCAGCAGATCGCCACGCAGTTTGCGGGCGATCCCGTGATTGGCAAGGGCGCGCAAAAGGTGCTCGACGAGACGCGAAATCTGCTCGCGCTCGTCTCGACTCGCGAATGCGCCGATCCCAAGAACCAGCAGAGCGCGGCCTGCGCGAAGATGCGGGAAGGGCTCCTCGTTCTCCATCAGACGATCAGCAGGGGCCTCAAGCAAGGGGAAAGCTCCGGCAAGCTCACACCGCAGCAGGTCGCGCAGTTGACCGACGCGCGCAAGGTCTTGGGCAGCTTCATCGAGTACGTGCCGTTCTGGGTGATTCTTCTGTCGGCCCTTGCCCTGGGACTCGGCACGGCCTTCGGCTACGAGAAGATCGTGACGACGCTTGGCGAGAAGATGGGCAGCGCCCACATGAACCCCGCCCAGGGGACGGCGGCTCAAGCGAGCGCGATCATCGGCATTGGTCTCGCGAACTTCGGCGGGATGCCTGTGAGTACGACGCACGTGCTCTCAGCGGCGGTGCTCGGCAGCGTCGTGGGGACCAGGGGTGAGAAGGTCAACATGCACACCGTGGGCAAGATTGCCATCACGTGGTTCACGACGCTGCCCGGAACCGTCATCGTCTCGTTCATCCTGTCTGTCATCTTCTACCTGGCACTGGTCTAAGCGGTGCTTCACGGCCATCGCATCCATCTGCTGCCTATTTCGGTGCGCGCGCGACCTTGATCATCAGCGACTCGTAGTAGGTGACATCCACTGAGTCGCCCGTCTTGATGTTCTGCAGCTGCGCGGCGTCCGCCACGCCGAGCGTGACGACCCGGCCTTTCTGATCCTTCACCGTCAGCGTGGGCGTCTGCGTGTTGACCGCCTCGACTGTCACCGTAAAGGTCTGCTGCCGTCGAGTTTCGGATCCAGGCGTGCGGTCCTTCCGCGTGGTCGTGGTCATGGGCGTTGACGACGTCGGCGGCGCTCCCGGCTTGCGGACACTGACGGCGACGGCTTCGAAATAAGTCGCCGTCACCTGATCGCCGACTCTCAGGTTGTTGAATCCCTGCATCTCCGCGGGCGCGGCGATGTCGACGAGCTGACCAGAGGATCCCTTCAACGTCACCACCCGCGTGGCGCTGTCGATCGCCTCGATCGTGGCGGTCACCGTCGTTGTTTTGGACGGCGGCACCTGTCTCGCCAGGATCGAGGCCTCGAGCACGAGCAGGGACGCACAACAGACAAGAACAATCGTTCGCTTCATCGTCACACTCCAGGGGAAGACTGTTTCCGCAGCGCGCGCTGACTCGATTCTCATTTCACTGGCGTCGAGAGCGGTTTGCCCTTTTCGACGATGAACGTGACGAGTGCCTTGATCGGCGTATTGCCGCGATTGATGCCCTCGTGAACGCTGCCGGGCCCCACGATGACGGATCCGCCCGGCGCGTAGTCGGTGAAGGTCCCCTCGTTGTCGAGGGTGTATGTCCCCTGGGTCAGGTAGCCGATCATCGTGCCCGGGTGCGTGTGGCGCCCCTCGCGCCCGCCGACCGGAATCGTCGCCTCGATCAGGAGCACTTCATAGCCCGGTGCGCCGGCAAGGTCCTGCCGCTGGAGAATCGTGCGTTCAACGCCGGGCACCTGAGTCGCCGTCGGCGGCGCTCCGGACCTTGCGGCCAAAACGACGATTGTCATCGCGAGCGTCCATCGCAACCCGCCTTTGATCAACATTGGACGTCTCCCTTCAAGTGTGTCCGTCGGGCGCGGGCAATTCGGCCGAGTCATCTGGTCGAGTCCGCACTGGCCCAGGCTCGCACGGCTCAACGTGCCTGAGACGAGCTGAAGACATACGGTCGGCTCTGACGTACGTATCGTCAGGCCGCAGAACCACAGCCCGGGCTACGTCGACTTCCGCTTCGCGGATGACGGGACCTTCTTCCTGGTCGTCGGTTTTGGCTTCAGAGATCCGACGTACGCCAGGCTGATCTCGAAGAAGCGCCGCAGTTCCTTCGTCTTCACCAGGAGCGAATCTGGCACGACGACGTACTCTGGCTGTACGATTCCGTACTGCGACGACAGCGTGGTCTTGTACTTTCTCAAGAACGCCTCGCGCTCCACCGCCGGAAGGCGAAGCGCGACCGAACCATCCTTGTGCACCACGCTGAACATGTGGCCGTTCAGTGACGTGTAGGGCATCGTGTCGCCCTTCCGTTCGACCCCAGCCAGTGCAGCGACGACCTTTTCGTACAGCATGACCGCTTCGGAGCTGTCCATCGGGGACCTCCTGATCTCCAAACCCACAAATTGGAAGCATCCGAGAGCCGTGATTCCCATCGGCACGCAACGCCCGCCGAGGAGTTGCTCGGACCCGGCAAAGCGGGTCAGCCAAGTCGCGCAGTACCTCATGACGAAAGGGTCACCCGAAAAACCTCGAATGCCACCAGGCCGGCAGCGCCTGCAAGAAGAAGCGCTCCGCCGACGGTCAGGCTCCGTATGGCGTGGAGCGGAGCATCCTTCACGTACCGATCAGGATGTAGCGTCACATCTAGAAAGCGCGTCTGCCGGCGATAGGGCGGAATATCCGGGCGCCAGTGGAGTCTCGTCAGGAACATGCCGGCGAGAAGAGCAAGGGTCCCCGAGAAGAGCAGGCCCAAGAAGCCGGTTTCCGTTGTGCTCATGCCGTTGGCTCTCGCGCTCGCCGCGCGTGGTCTGCCGAACGCGCGGCTTCAGCCGCGGTCTCACTATTCTGCCCGCCGCTCGTCGGCTGCAGTGATGGGGCGATGCTCGTCACGGCGTCCGCCGTCGTCGCGCGAGGGTCAGGAGCACCGCGCTTGTTCCAGTGCAGAGCCCGAACGCTACTGCGACTATCGCAACTCCCGGACCCGCAGTCGCTCCCAGTAAGATGGCGGCCGCGCCGGCACACGCGGCTCCGGCAGCGACCGCGCCCGCCGCACGCCCGGCAGAGACCCGCGCGGGACCCGCGGCGCCGTTCCCGGTCACCATGACTACCAGCGAGCCGAGAATGGCGGCTGCAGCGAGCCAGAGATATCGGAAGTCGTCGCCGGTGTTGATGGCCCGCACGAACCCGAAGATCACTGGCGTCGTGGCCAGGAGCGCCGCACAGAGTAGCAATAGTTGATACCGCCGTGAGTCGGGCACTTCCATCGGATGTTAGACCGCATCCTTGATGAAACGGAAACCGTCGAACGACTTTCCCGCAGGCAGTGCTTCAGTATGCCTGGCTGCAGGTTGAGTCCCTCGCCACGCGCCGCGTCAACGAGTGCCGTCGGTTCTACGAAGCGAAACAGCGACTCCAACGTCCGCAAGCTGGTGAACGGCGTCGGCGTAACCGCCGGGCTCGAGGCGGAGGGCGCCTGGAGGATGACGCTGAGAACACCGCCGGGCCTGAGTGCTGCGGCTATACGCGGCAATAGCACGGGCCATTCCACGTACTCGAATATCAGTCCGGCGTGGACCAGATCGAACACCTGTCGCCCCAGCCCGATCTCGATCACATCGCCACACCACAGATCAAGTTCGAAGGCCGGATTCGGAAATCGTTCGCGGAGACGAATCAGATACGTCGGATTGACATCGACGACGACGACACGTGAAGTGACGGTGGGGTTGACATGTTCCAACCCGTTGCCCGTTGAGCCGCCAAGGACCAGCACCACATTGGGTCGAACAGTCTCAAGAACCTCACCCAGCAAGCGACCGAGTACCGGCCGCTGACCCACGGTCGGACTGCTCATGTGACCGACATAGTCGGCTTCCGGAATATCCAGCCACGGATTGCGCATCGTCGTCGTAGTGTCTGACGGTCTAACGTTTCGCGCTGAGCCGCGGCGGCCTCATGACGACGCGAGCAATCCATAGATCGCCCGCCAGGTTCAACGATCGTTAGGCCAACGCGGCGAATGGATCGGGTCGGACAGCTAAAACTTGTAGCGGATTGAAAACTGGAACTGCCGCGCCGATCGCGCCGAGACCGGCGTCCCGAACAGCGGCGAGCTGATGATGCCGACGTAGGACGCGTAGTTGACGCGGTTCAGCAGGTTGAACCCGTCAGCCCCCAGCGTCAGCTCGTGGCCGCTCTTTGGCGCGCCCAGCTTCAGGTCCCTCGACGCATGCAGATCGAGTGTCGCGAGGTCGCCGGCGATCAACGTGTTGCGCGCGATGCCTGGCAGCCGCGCCCGGCCGCGGCCGTTGTTGTAAGGGTCGCCGCCAATCGTCTGGGTGTAAGGACCGGCCGAGTTGAGCGTCAGCGCCACCCCGAGATCGACGATCTTGACGCCGGTGACCGTGCCAACCATTACGAAGCGATGCCGGCGATCGACATCCGCCCGCGCCCACTCACCTGACAGGTCGTAATCGTTCGCCGGAAACGCATTGATGCCCGCCGTGTCGTTGTAGGTCCGGCTCAACGTGTACTGCATTTGGCCGTTGAACCACGCCGTCATACGGCCGCGCAGGGTCACGCCAAATGAATCGGCGCTCTGCCGGCCGTTCGACTCGACCTGGCGAATCACCCCGTACGCGGGATCCGGCCGCGTCAGGTACAGCGGCGGCGGCGGCGCATTGATGTCACGCGAGCGAAACAAGCTGTGGCCGCGCGCGCCGGTGTAGCTCATCGACACCGTCGTCGTCTTCTTTACCTGGTGGTCGAAG
The DNA here is from genome assembly GCA_963730995.1 of uncultured Acidobacteriota bacterium. Classification (GTDB taxonomy): domain Bacteria; phylum Acidobacteriota; class Vicinamibacteria; order Vicinamibacterales; family 2-12-FULL-66-21; genus CAVSUB01. The sequence continues at coordinate 726,834 of CAVSUB010000001.1, forward strand.
CTCACGCTGTATTGGATGCTCTGCGGGATCCTCACATCGGGCGCGAGCTGAACGATGCTCGGCGGCGGCACGGTGCCGGCCGCCGACGCGAATGGATCGGGATACCCGGGATCGGTGATCACGATCTTCGTCAGCCCGCCCGGCTGCGAATGCAGCACGTCGGCAATCACCACGGGCCCGCTCCGATCGTTGAAGACGCCGACGCCGGCGCGCAGCACGTTCGCCTTGCCGTTGCCAGGCGCATAAGCGATCGAGAAGCGCGGAGCGACATTATTGGTGTCGCCGAAATAATTCTGCCAGTCGTAGCGCACCCCGTAATCGATCGAGAGGCCAGGACGGATCCGCCAATCGTCCTTGACGTAGGCGCCCACCTGCTTTTCGAGCAATGCCAGGTCGCCGTTTCCCCGCTGCTGGGTAAACGCGTACGGCTGACCCGTCTCGTAGGCGACGAGGTTGGCGAAATAAAACGAGCCCCCGAAGTTGGTTTTGTCGTAGAAGCCGCGCCTGCTCCAGTCGGGCAGTTGGAATCCCGCCTGTACGAAATGCTTGCCGTGAGTCCACGACAGGCTCTCGTTCAAGTTGATGTGCGTCTCCGTCCGAACGAGGTCGACCTGCGCGCCGCCGCCGGTGAACGCGCCGGCGACGATGATGGCGCGATCGGGCGTGAGGCTCGTGGTCGGCTCGCGCTCGTGGCCGAACAACATTTGAAACTGGTTCACGAGCGTCGGCCGGAAGATTGTCTGCTGCGTGTAAGTGACCTGCTGCTCATGATGCTTGAACGTCGTCGCGGCGCTGGCCAGCGTGGTGCCGCCCGCGTCACGGTTCTCGTCGCTCTCGTACTGATAGTTCGGACGAATCGAGAACGTGTTCTTGGGGCTGACCTGGCGCGTGATGCTGCCGGTGATGCGCGCTTCGCCGCGCGTATGGGGCAACTGGCCATCGATCGGTCCATCGAGTCCGATCGCGTGAATGTAGGCCTGGTTGGCGTCGTTTTCATCATTGGCCGACAGCATGAACATCGTCTTGCCATCGTGGCCGATCGGCCCGCCGAGAACTCCTTCGACGCTTTGCCGCTGCTCCTGCGGTTTCGCGCTCGCGAATGCGTTGCGCGCGCTCAGGTGGCCATTGCGGAGGAGAGTGTTGAGCTCGCCGTGATACTGCTGCGAGCCCGGCTTGGTCAGGATCTCGATGCGTCCGCGGCCCGGCCGCGAATATTCGGCGGAGTACGGATCCTGATTGATCCTGATCTGCGATACCGCCGCTGCACTGACGTTGAGGGCACTGACCTCCATGCCGTTGACGACGATCGTCACACCGCTGCCGAGGGCCGCCGGATCGAGAAAGCGCGACGCCGTCGCGATCAGGTCGCGATCGAGCACGGGCAACGCGCTGAGCATTTCCTGATCGAGCGTCACCGCGTCCTGGTTGCCCGAGGCGCTCGCATTGACGCCGGGGGCAACGTCGCTGACCGTGACGTCCTGCGCAATCGAGGCGAGGTCGAGGACGAGTTTCTGCGGTGAGGGCGCTCGCGATCCGACGCGCACGCGCGAGGCCAGATCCTTGAACCCCTGGAAATGCGCGCGCAGTTCGTAGGTCCCCGGAGCGACGCCGTCGAAGTGAAATGCGCCGACGGCGTCAGTCGCAACCGATCGCACGACACGGCCGCTCGCAGCCAGGTCGACCGTCGCGCCGGTCAGCACCGCGCCGGTCTGATCCTCCACGATCCCCGTGACGGTAACGCCCTGCACCGCGCCCTGCCGCGGGGAACCAAGAAACGTGGAGAGAACGAGTAACGTTACAACCGACATAAGGACATGTAGGGTGCGAACACTGAATACGCTGCCAGAAGGTACTCGCTCAACGGAGGTTACTTCTTGACCGGCTTGCCGTCCGCGTCGAGCTCCATACTGAGCTTCTTCCCCGCCTTCGTTTTGACCTGACCCTCGTAGGTCGTCTTGCCATTCTCCAGCACCGACTCCAGGACTACAATCGTGCCCTTCGCCTCAAGCGCGGACCGCACTGGTGGCGGTGCCTTGTCGGCGTCGAGCTGCTCTTCGACGACGTACACCTTCCCGGCCGAGTCGATCATCAGATCGCGGGTGCGACCGTTGACGAGCGATTCGAGCTCGTAGACTGTCTTCCCTTTTTCGGTCTCCTTCGAGATACCCTTGATCGTCCCGTTCTTCGTTTCGGCCTCTACGGTGGCCCTGACGGCCGGCGGGAGGTTCTTCAACTGGACCTTCGCTTCCTTTCCTTCCTCCTTTTGTTCCTTCTGATCGGCGTTCTGCGCCGGAGCCTTGGCCGCAGTGGTCGTTCCCTGCTCGGCGTAGGCAGCTCCGAAAGCCGGGATCATTGCGACGACCACCGCCAGTACCTTGCGCGTCATCTGCGCTCTCCTGCTGCTAGAAAGACGTCCCTGATGCGGAATCCGCGCGGCCTTGTGACTCTGCCGAAGACGGCGACCGACGGTTTCCGCCCGAGGGGCATCGAGCTGATCGGCTGGCATGGTACCCAGTGCTGCATGAACCGGCTATGAACGCGGCAGTCCCGATCGACCCTTGCGTGTCGCGCGGTACGCCGCACTTGTGCGCGCAACCTAATGCTCCCGCTCGGCACTGTCACGTGAATCGGTACGGCAGGAGCCGTTTCGAGGCGTTGATCGACCGGGCACCGTCTACTGGTGACGGATCTGTCGGCGGTCCCACCGCGACAGCGGCGAGCCAGAAGTTGAGGGGACCCGACGACCGGGGAGGAAGCACGGTCGTCGGGATCGGGCGCTCTATGGAAGGCTAGGCTGTACGCGCTGCCACGTAAACGGGCCAAACGCGGTCGGACTCGCTGAAGCGTTCGTGCCCGGCGTGATCGTCAATCGGAGCCACTCCATCGGGAGCGTGCTGCCATGCACGACGACACGGTGAAAGTTCGACACGTCGGGATAGGTGTCTGGCGATACGTAGTTGGGCGACTGCGTGGCCGCCGCGTCATTCGAGCACGCTACGCTGGAGGCGCCGGATTCGATTTGGCACGCCGCCCCGGCCTTGAGGGGGTTGTCCGAGCGATAGACGTGCGAGTCACCGTTGAACAGCAACACCGGTTTACCGAACGCAACCGTGTGCGCCGCGATACTGTCGATGAAAGGTCGGTAGTTGGCGACGTGCGCCGATCCCTTTTCTGGATCCCACATGTCGGCTTGCAGCATGATGACGATGCCCTGCAGGTGGTCCTGCTGCGCCTGCTGGAACGCCGCATCGAGCCAGCGGAGGTCGGCAGCGGTCCGGCGTGTTGTTTCTGCCGTTCTGGCCGCCGTTTGAGCGGGGGTTTCTGCGGGAGGGCTGTCGCTGAACCAAGGATCGGCGTCGTTGTTGGATCCTCCAGGCACGTTGACCGTGACGAACAGCACTTGCGACTGTTCCCACATCACGTTCTCGACGTACTCGCCGTCCGCCGGGTGACCGAGATCGTACTGTTGCGCCTGGGTGAGCACCTGCTTGTGGCGGCCCCCCAGCGCGTATCCGGGGTTCGCGAAGAAGATGCTGCGGATGAGATCCAGATTGGCAAGGGGATCGCCGTCGGCATAGTCCACGCCGAGATGTCCGCCCTGTTTTTTCTTGTGGCAGTCCGTCCACTCGTTATCGCCGGGCGTATAGACGACGGGGTTCTTGAAGCCGAGCCACAGGTCGGCAATCGTGCGGTCGTAGCTCTCCGTACAGAATTGACTGCCTGAGTGAATGTCGCCCACATGAAGCACCAGATCGACCTTCGGGTCCTGGTTAATGGAATCAATGAATGCTGCCGTCTTGTCGGTCTGGAGCGTGTCGGTGGGTGACGTCCCGTAGGGTGAGTCCCCGTAAACAGCGAGTGTCAGGACGTTCTTCGAGTTGGCGTTGAGGGGGTTGCCGTTTTGCGCGATGACGCCTGCGCCCGCGACAAGCGTAGCCGCGGCGATCGCACCAAGCGTGCGTCTGGTGTGCATTTCCTTTGCCTCCGGGAAGTGATTAGCTCGAGTCCGCGGACTTGCAGAGCTCTCCGAGACCCGGCAGCATGCGGGACTGGCGTAACAACCCTGCAACGGAAATGCAAGATCTACGCGACGTCGCGTTGTCGACCTTCGAAACCGGAACTCAAGCGGCGGCTGACACGCCAGCCGCAGCCCGCCACCTGACCTACTTGTGTCCGAACTGCCCTCTTCTCATGAAATCTGGAGAGCGGAGTAAAGCGCCTCTCTAAGCGCCACATCCCGCGGATCGCCGGTCAACGCAGTCCCCATCTGGCTTGTCACGTACGCGTACCCGAGGCCGATCTCCGGATCCGCAAAGCCAAGAGACCCACCGGCGCCGGGGGATCCAAAGGAGCGGGCGCTGCCGAAGGGCCACATCGGAGTGGACTTCATGAAGCCGAACGAGAACTGAATGCCATCGGCTCTCATGCATTCGTCATAGAACCCGCGCGTAGGAGGAGTCGCCGGTGCGGCCAGAAGGTCGAGTTCTCGGCAAACGCCTCGCGCACCGCTTCGAAACCACGACTGATGTATCCCTCCACCGCGTGTGATGCAACGGCAAGCATGGTTCCTCCTAGGTCGCCACGTCGGACGGTCGATTCTGTTATCCGGCGTGTCTCCTCCCTTCGGCTAAAGGGCCGCGTCATTCCAGGACGCGTGCTACGCTGCGTGACTCGCTTGTGCCGTCGACTCGCCGGACTGGCTCAGCGTCAGGACTGGGCATGGCGCACCGCGCACGATTTGTTCGGCGACACTGCCCATCATGAGCCTCGCGACACCGCCGCGCCCATGGGTCGCCATCACGATCAGATCGATGTTCCCGCCGCTGCGCACGTAGTCCAGGATTTCCAGTGCCGCCACGCCGATCCGAGATACGAGTACGGCACCGTACCGGGCTCGATCCTCAGGAGTCAGCAGTGTTTCAAGCTGCTCGCGGGACTCCTGCTCCACCTGATCGAAGAACTGTGCCGGCGGTGCATAGAACTCCATGTATCCGCCCGGCAGATACGGATGCTCGACGACATGCAGGACGTGCAACGTAGCCTCGAAGGTGTCGGCGAGCTCGCAGGCATACCGCAGCGCGCGCTTCGACGCGTTGCTGAAGTCCACCGGTATCAGGATGTTCTTGATGCGAGACATGGTAACTGCTCCCCTCATTGGTTCGAACCACCAACAATCGTGTCTGCGATCGAAGCGCGAGGCTGAAACACCGGTCACTTCCCGCTCTGCGTGATCAGCACCACCTTGTCGCGAACGCTGATGGTGCCGACGCGAGCGTCCGCGCCGGCATTCGCGACCACGGTGAACGCGACCGGGTTGTCGCCCGACCGCGGCATGATGCTCGTGATCGTGATCCAGGAGACATCGGCAGTCGCCGACCATACACATTGGTCCTGTGTCGCGCCACCGCACTCGGTCGGGTCGCTTTGCTGGATGACGTCGAAGGTGCCGGCACCGCCGACCGCCGCAAAGCCGATCGCGGTCTTGCTCACGGCATACCGGCAGCCGGCCTGCGCGATCCGAACGTTCTGCCCCAATGTCGGAGTTGGCCACCGCACCTGAATCGTGGCGGTACGCGGGGCGTCGTAGTTGCTTGGAACGGTCACAGTGACCACTGCAGTTCCGGTGCCCGATGATCCGCTCGACACGTTGAGCCACGACGCGTCGGGAGACGCCGTCCAGCTGCAGTTCGGCTGCGTCGTCACCGTCGTCGTCACATTGCCGCCCGCCATGCAGAGGTTGACGTCGACGGGTGCGACCGAGTACTGACATCCACCCGTATCCCCCGCCTGTCTGACGGTGAATGTCTGGTCGGCAACGCTGACCGCCGCGGCTCGTTCTGTCGTATCCAGGTTACGGGCGACTCGATAGGTCACGTTGCCATTCCCCGCGCCACGATCCCCGGCCGTGAACGTCACCCAGGACGCGCTGCTGATGGCCGTCCATGAGCAGTCCGTGGGCGCTGTGACTGCAAACGTTCCGTCCGCGGCGTCCTTGTTGTAGGTGGCAGTGGTTGGCGAGAGCGCGTAGCTGCACGCCGTCGTGGCATGCCCCTGTTGCGTCACCGAGTGGGCCTGGCCCGCGATCGTGAGCGTTCCGCTTCTCCCCTGCGTGTTGGAATTCGCTGTCACCGAGTACGCCACCGTCCCGGCGCCGTTTCCTGTTCCGCCGGCCGTGACAGCGATCCATGCCCCGCTCGATGTGGCGGTCCAAGTACACCCGGCCGATACCGAGACCGTTACCGATCCGGTGCCGCCATTGGCGTCGAACGCCTGGTTGAGTGGGGAGAGAGTGGCCGTGCAGGAAGGCGTCGGCTCGGTAGGCGACTTGCTCCCACACGCCGCGATGATTCCGGAAAGACTAGCGATGGAGACAAGAACCGCAACAGCTCTGGCCCGCATGCGATACCTCTCTCGCTGGCAGAGCAATTGAGCCGCCAACACGAGCGCGCCGCCAAGAGGTTGATATCGCCCATTCTTCAATCAAAGCCGAGGGGAATATTCGACAGCACTGCGGGATTTTCCGCATCGCGCCACCTACTGACAAATCACCACCGGTTCGTTAGCGGCGCTTCTCGGTCGCGTGCTCTGGCAGACTCGTTCCTCTGAGTGGGTGCGTCGTCTGTTAGCAGATGACGGAACGAGGAGGGCAGAGGCGATCTCGTCCCGGAAGAATTACCACCGTTTTCAGCCCCGACTCCGTCAGCGCTCGCTGTCGAGTATCCGCATCTGGTGTTCATCGTAGCGGGTGCCAGCGACCGCGGACGCGGGTACGGCTTCCTCGATACGGCCGATCTCCGCCGGCGTGAGCACCACCTGAAGGGCGCCGAGCGATTCAGTGAGTTGAGCGCGCGTCCGCGCCCCGATCAGCGGCACAATCGTCTCACCCTTCGCGAGAACCCACGCGATGGCGAGTTGCGACGCGCTGACCTTTCTTGCCGCTGCCACCGCCTGCAGCGCTTCGATGAGACGCAGATTGCGCTCACGGTTTTCACCCGTGAAGCGTGGGAGATGCGCGCGAAGGTCGCGCGTTGACTGCGGTTTCGAACCGCTCAGCAGACCGCGTGACAACACGCCGTAGGCGGTGATTCCGATGTTGAGCTCGGACAACAGCGGCAAGATCCGCCCCTCAGGAGCGCGGCTCATCAGTGAGTACTCGATCTGCAGGTCGGCAATCGGGTGGACGGCGTGTGCGCGGCGAATGGTTTCGGCCCCCACCTCGGACAACCCAATGGCGCGGACGTATCCGGCCTTCACGAGATCCGCAATCGCCCCGATGGTCTCTTCGATCGGTACTTTAGGATCGAGACGACCTGGGCGGTAGATGTCGATGTGATCAACGCCGAGTCGCCTGAGCGTGTAGGCGAGGAAGTTCTTCACGGACGCCGGCTGCGTATCGATACCGATCCAACTGCCGTCCGGCCCGCGCAAGGCCCCAAACTTGACAGAGAGCACCGCCTTGTCACGTCGATCGCGCAACGCTCGGCCGATGAGCAACTCATTGTGCCCGGCACCGTAGTAGTCGCCGGTGTCGAGCAGTGTCACGCCGGCGTCGAGCGCCGCGTGAATCGTCGCGATGCTTTCCGATTCGTCAGCGGGGCCGTACATGTCGGACATGCCCATGCAGCCAAGACCAAGCGGGAAGACGCGGGGGCCGTCCAATCCAAGTTGGCGCGTCCGAGGGGTAGTCATGGCCCGAAGGTAGATCGTACGGCTTCCGTCAGCAAGAAGGATCTGTGAGGAGCATGATGAGAGTGCATCACTCGGCGCCGTGTCGCCTCTTCTGTGTCGTGTGCCACCTCCGGCTGGAGGACGCGGCGTGAGATTTTGCGAACCCTCGGGGAAATTTCCCCACGTGCCCCGTGGTGGCGAAGAGCCGGGGCGATGCGATGGCCGCGAGAATGGGGCAAAGCGCCTTTAGATTGCGACGAGTTGGCTGAAGCCTCGGACCAAGTTCCCTCGGTATCCCCTTTGCGAAGTCTCTCGTCGTGCTTCATCTCGACCCGCTCGCACCTCGGACGCCGCGGCTGCCGCATCGGCGGTTGGGCGCACTCACCCAACTCGCGGTGTCGACTGCGCTGCACATGACCCTTGTCGTCGTCGCGGCTGTGATCGGGACCACGTCGGCACCTGGCATCGACGTTCGCCAAGCCGAACGGATCACCGACCAACAAAGACCTGACGTTCGGCATTTTGTGTTTCTCGCGCCAGAGCTGCCACGGCCGGGGAGGGGCGGGGGTGGCGGAGGTAATCAACGGCCGGATCCAATCCGTCGCGCGCAGGGCGTGGGCACGGACACGATCACCCTGCGAGTGCGCAAAGAGCCGCCGCCAACAGCCCCAGTGACGACAGCTGCCACGGCTGCCGTCGAGGACCTTCCTCCGATCCCATCGATCGTGCTCGATGCGATGACGCTGGCCTCCGGCCTGTTCGATCAGATTGGACTGCCGACTGGGGACGTGATGTCAGGCACGTCGACCGGTCCAGGGTCCGGGGGCGGCGTCGGCACTGGAAGCGGGACTGGCACGGGCTCGGGACGTGGTCCCGGATTCGGTCCCGGATCCGGCGGTGGAACTGGCGGTGGCATTTACCGGCCTGGCGGGGCAGTATCCGCACCGCGCCTGATCAAGGAAGTCAAGCCTAAGTACACGAGCGAGGCGCTAGCAAACAGCATTCAAGGCACAGTCGTGCTGGAAGTCATCGTGGCAGCCGACGGATGCGCGTCGCAAATCCGTATCGTCCGTTCGCTGGACGCAGGGGGCCTCGACGAAGAAGCCGTGGCGGCTGTTGCCCAATGGCGGTTCGAGCCGGGACGTCTCGGCGCCGCGCCGGTCGACGTACTCGTCACGATCATGCTCGACTTCACTATTCGCTGAAGGCTGTGAAGCGTCTTCGCCAGCCTGAGGTTAAGGCCTGACCTCCCACTCTCGTTTGCGCGCCCGAAGTACGAGACTGCTCAAACTCGACACCTCTTCTGCGACGAGCTCGATCAGATCGTCGAACGTGAGAATGCCTTCGAGCCCGCCCTTGTCATTCACGATTGGCAAACGCCGCACGCCGAAGTTGCGCATCTTGTTGAGAGCAGCCAGGAGGTCGTCATCTTCCCTGGCCGTAATCGGATGCCTGCTCATCACCTGGTCTACCAGCAGACCCTCGGGGTGCTGTCGGCTCTCTGTCAGCACACAAACGACCAGGTCGCGATCGGTCAAGAGGCCAACCGGCATCCTTTGACCGTCCTTCTCGTCGACGACGATCAGCGTGCCCACGTGATGTTTGCGTATACGCTGGGCCGCTTCGACGAGCGTATCGTCTCCATGGATCGTGATGACCTGACGAGTGCAGAATTCACCGGCAGTCATAGTAGCCTCCTTGGACGCCCATCAGGATGTGCAGCAAGTCGAACGCCAACGGATCGACCAAAGGTTTCCCGTGAACGTTCGGCGATTGACGATTCCCGACTGCACGCACTTTTGAGGAATATTCCGCGGGATCGTGTGGCCACCCACGAACCGAGAAGCGCCGCCAGGACCGTGCTCACACCTGAATCGTGCCGAAGGAGCGATAGCGAGCGGAACTTTTCGCTGTTCGTGGGGAATATTTCGTGGCCGGTGTGAAGTCACCGCCGGCGCCCCTGCGAAGTGGCGCGGTCTACGGTCGTCAGCCCAACACGGCAGGCATGTTGCTCTCCCCCCAAACGAGCGCTTCACGTGGACAGGAGGGACCGCATGGTTCACAACCGAGGCTCCGTTGGAGTGCTCGACCCAGCGCCATCTCCAGTGGACTCGGCCGTACCACGCCGCGTTGCGTTGCCGTCCGCGGTCGTATTCGACACAGTTTCCTTCGCCTTCGACGACCACGTCGTTCTCCGGGATGTCAGTTTCAGCGTTCCCAAAGGAAGCATGAAGATCCTCCTCGGCGCGAGCGGTGCTGGAAAGTCCGTGGTGCTCAAACTCATTCTCGGCCTGCTTCGACCGGACTCCGGAGCGATCGTCGTCAACAATCGGCACATCGAGAAAATGGCTGAGCGGGAACTGATGGGAGTCAGAGCCGACATCGGGATGATGTTTCAGGACAATGCGCTGTTCGATTCGTTGACGGTCGCCGAAAACGTGGGCTACCGCCTCTACGAAGAAACCGCCACGCCGCTGGATCAGGTACGGAATCGGGTCGAGGAGGTTCTGGGATTCGTCGGTCTCGAGCAATACGTCGACTCGATGCCATCAGATCTCTCCGGCGGCCAGCGTCGCCGTGTCGCGGTCGCCCGAGCGATAGCCGCAAAGCCGAGCCTTCTCCTCTTCGACGATCCGACGTCCGGGCTGGATCCGATTACCGCTGCGACAGTCGACGACCAAATCGTGAAGCTGCGAGACTTGGAACACGTGACGTCCATCGTGGTGACGCATCAGATGCGGGATGCTTTCTACGTGGCGTCGCATGAAGCGGCGCGGTCCAACGAGCGTGTGCAGATCCAGACCGCGACGCGGGCGGATGCTACGCACGTCAGCTTCCTGGTCCTCAATGAGGGTCGGGTCTGGTTCGAGGGAAGCGCGGAGGAGCTGCGGGAATCGACCGATGCCTACTTGCGGCACTTCCTCTTCAAAACGCTTCCCCCTTGGTAGACGATGGAGACGACCATGTAAGGCGTGAAGTGGACCGATGCGGCGTCGACGACGATTCCAGTCGTGGACCGGGGGCCACACCCAGCGCCAGAATCGCCCTCGCGACGGTCACCAGGGCTCCCAGTTTGACTTTCTGGAGCAGGTTGTCCAGTACGTGAAGGACGCGGACCGCGGCGCCGAAAGTGGCAGCAACGCTGGCCGCGTACTCGACGGTTCGCTCAGAAAGCGTGCCGAACCGTTCGGCACGAGAATGCGGCGAATGTTCAAGTCCATCCCACGGACGGCAACGGTGTCAGCCTCATTCCAGTCAGTGCCTCGTCAGGCGGCGCTGCGCTCCGCACCGCCCGCCACTTGCGGAGCCCCCGCTGTCATGCGAACGGCAAGAACCGGACAGTGCGCTCCGCGGATCACGCGCTCTGCGACGCTTCCCAACATCAGGTGCGACACGCCCCTTCGGCCGTGCGTGCCCATGACAATCAGGTCAGCGCTGACCGCCTTCGCCTCGTGGACGATCCCTTCGAACGCCGAGCCATGTCGGATCCCGGTGCTGACGGGAATACTCATCGTCTCCAGTCGCCCGGCAGTCGCCGCCAATCGCGCGCGCGCGTCCGCATCCACTTGCTCCCGTATCTCCTGCGGGTTGCGGATGTACATCTCCCACTCGCCGCCCAGGAATGGCTCCTCGACAACGTGCACCAAGTGCACGGGAGCCCCCAAGGCCGTCGCTAGCGCTACGGCATAGTCCACCGCCGCGTCAGACCGAGGGCTGAAGTCCGTGGGCACGACAATCTTTCGGATGGTCGGAGTCATTTTGATCCTCCGGATCGATGCTGCGTCGTCGCCAGACGACCCGAGTTGATGCTGCTTCCCGATTGAGCGACTTGGCGGCCCACAGAGCCAACGCCATGCCAGGTACCGGCGCAATGGGCGGCGCTTCAACGTCCACGTAACGCCCCAGCGATCATTGCGTCCTGCGTCCCGGGGGTTCCGCGTCTGTGGACGACAGGCCGTCTGTCCAGAGCTAGGTCACTAGTCGGCTTTTGCCCGACTGCGGGTTTTTCCGCGCCGATGCGAACTTCTTCGCGGCTGCGCACGCCAACAGTCGAATACGTCCGTGAGATGGAGGCGCTTTTCGGTCGCGCGCTCTGGCAGCTTCGTTGCTCTGAGTGGGTGCGTCGTCTGTTGGTTGATGATCCAACGAGGAGGGGCCGACGTGGTCAGTCCGATCACAATCAAACGGATTCTCTGCCCCATAGATTTTTCCGAATATTCACGTCGGGCAATCGATCGGGCGGTCGCGCTGGCCGGAGAGTACTCCGGCACCATCACGGCGCTCCACGTCGTCACCCAGGCGGTGCCCCCCCGTCCGCCAGAACTGCCAGTCCTCTACCCACCCATCGTGTTCACGCCCGACGATCTCGAGCAGTTCCGGACGCACACCCGCCAGTTCGTCGAGCAGGAAAACGACGGCGCCCCAATCGACGTCATCGTTGCCGTGGGCAATACGGCAACTGAGATCGTGCGGGTGGCGGAGGAGCTCCCCGCCGACATGATCGTGATCGGGACGCACGGCCGGTCCGGTTTCGATCGGTTGATGCTCGGATCGGTGACCGAACGAATCCTCCGAAGAGTGCGCTGTCCGGTGCTGACGGTGCCTCGTCGGCACGGCCCGGACGCGGTGTACCCGCAGCGATTGTTCACACGCATTCTGTGCGCGACCGATTTCTCCGCTTCGTCACGCAAGGCGCTTTCCTACGCCAGCTCCATCGCCGAACGGGCCAATGCCGAATTGACCGTCATGCACGTGGTCGAGTTGATGCCGACGTTCGAACCGGCCGTCGTCGGATTGCCTGACGAGAAGGATCACAGGTTGCCGGGCACGGCGGACGCGCGGGAACGGCTCCACGCAGCGCTTGCTGGGCGCGTGGCGCTGAATCGGCACGTCGGTGAAGTCGTCACGAGTGGAAAGCCCTATCGGGAGATTCTGCGCGTGGCCGAAGAGCAGCAAAGCGACCTCATCGTGATAGGCGTGCACAGCGGCATCGCCGGGTTGCCGGCGTTCGGATCCACCGTGAATCACGTCGTGCGGCAGGCGACATGCCCGGTTCTGTCGCTCAGAGCGTAAATAAAGGAGAGGGTGTCATGTCGGCCTCCAGAGTCGTCTTGATCACGATGTGTCTTGCGGGGGCCCTCGCGGCAGCGCCATCGACGGCAGCGGCGCAAGAGACCACGTTCATCGCCCTCGGAAGCGATCTCGACGAGGTCGTCGGGCATGGGGCCGACACTTACTTCGATGCCACGACGGCGGATTTCATCGTCAACCGCAACAGCGGGGTACACCGGCAATTCATCACGATCCTGATCCAACCGAAAGACGGCAGCCCGACGTGGTCCATGGGATTCAGCACCGCGGAGTACGCATCTGCGCTCGTGGGAGTCAGGCACTATGCGACAGAGACGGGCGGATATTCTTCTGCGACGATCGGCGTCAGCGCTCCGGGAGTGTCATGTGGACGCCGCGTGGGCTCTTTCATCATTCGTGAGCTGCGGCTCGCACTTCCCGCACACGTGGGCTTTGGCGTCGCGATAGACTTCGACGCCCGCTGCGAGGGCGCCACCGGTGGCCTGTACGGCCAGGTCCGGATCTATTCGACTCTCACTGGGACTCGAGTGGGTGCTCCTGGCATGTCGGCGCTCTCGCCCGTCGCGCCGGGCACACCGCTTCGCTTCGCGGTCGACGCCGATTCCAGCGTCCCGCTCGAGTTCAAGTTCATCCGGTATCGGATGTCGACTGGTGCCTGGACGGTGATTCAGGACTACAGCTTCCGCCCGGTCTGGTCCTGGACCCCGACGCTTGGCGATCTCGACGACTATTTCCTGCAGATCTGGGTGCGGGCGCGCGGCTCGACGAACGACTACGACAGCTGGCAAGCATTCGGACCGTTCACCATCAGCCAGTCACCGGCGTCGCTCGTCGCGCTGACGTCGGATGCGGCGCCCCCGATCGCACCGGGCACCACGATCACATGGACGGCGACTGCGCGGGGGGGCTCGCTTCGGCTCCAGTACCAATTCGTCAGTTACTCGCTCGCACGGGCCCGCTGGGAGATCGTCCGTGACTGGAGTCCCGATCCCGTCTGGGTGCAGGCGACGACGCCACTGGACGAGGGCGAGAACACCGTCATTGTCGTCGTCCGGAGCTGGGGAAGCGACAGTTCGGAGGCCCTCCAGGCAGCGCACACTGTGATCGCAGCGCCGCAGGAATCCTACGTGCTGTTCACCAGGCCTCCTGCCGCAGATCTGCCAGGCGGCCGGCAGATCTTCTTCAACGACTACACTGGTGGGTACCTCCAGGCATCCGCAGGCAACGGGCTCAGCATCACTGCGACTCGAACCCTCCCCGACAGCTACGTGTCCGCGGCGATGAAGAGCCCTGACGGCGCCGTGCTGGTTGCCGGCCTGTACGAGAATGCGGAGCGGAGCAACCCGGATCGCATTGCCGGTATCCCAGCCCTGGAAGTAAACACGACCGGGGACCCCTGCACCAGCCCCCTGAGCGGAAGGTTTCGCATCCTCGAGCTCGAATTTGGCCCAGGCGGCGCCGTGTCGCGCGCGGCGGTGGACATCGAAGAGTCCTGCAACGACGAAGGCTCCGCGATCTTTCTCGCCGCACGGTTCAACTCGACACGGCCGCTCTTCAACATGTTTCCAGTTGCGTCGAACGCACCATCCACCGTCGGTCCGGGGACCTCGGTCACCTGGACGGCCGACGCCTCGAGTGGCACGGGACCGGTCGAATATCGCTTTTTCCGCTATGACGCGCAGGACAACGCATGGACGATGGTGCGCGACTGGAGTACCGACCGTCGATTCACCTGGACGCCGTCCACGAGCGACTATGGTTCCTTCTTGCTTCAGGTCTGGGCCCGTACCGTCGGAAGCAGCGTGGCCTACGACGACTGGCGAAGTTCCGATCCGATCGTCGTGATCCCCAGCCAGCCCAGGGTGTACGGCTTGCTCTGGGATGCGGGGCGCGCCAAGGCCGGACAGCCGGTCACGCTCGAGGCAGTCGCGGGTGGAGGATCCGGAGCGCTCGAGTATCGCTTCGTCGAGTTCGAGTACGCGACCAGCCGATGGTCCGTGATTCGCGAGTACGCGGCCTCGAACCGCGTGGAATGGACGCCGCCACCCGGATCGGGAGGAGAGTATTCCGTTCAAGTGTGGGTACGCGAGACGGGATCCGCGGCAGCCTACGACGCGTGGGGCGGCGCTCCGCTCACGGTCGGACCCGCACGCCTGCTGGTCATCTCGGGTCGTGGTGGCGACCCCGTCAGCGCAGGACGATCCCTGAGTGTGCCTCTTTCGGAGGTCACGTCGTACTCGTCGAAGATGATCGTGGGCGCTGTCGATGATGCAGGGCGTTGGCAGGGGGAGTTCGCTACGACCCGAGCGCCGTGGGTCACCGGAGTGTTCGAGGGGGCCGTGGGTGCCGTGTCATTCGCACCGACGCTCTACGTGCGCCATACGAGCACGTCGTGCACCAGCAACACGGGACGTTTTACAGTCAATGACGTCGCCATCGATCCAGACGGCGTTCTCACGGCGCTGTCGATCGACTTCGAGCAGCAGTGCGACGGCGCGACCGCACCCCTCTTTGGAGGCCTCCGTTACAACAGCAACGTGCCGCTGGTGTACGCGATGAGTGTCACATCGTCCACGACCGCGACCACCGCCGGCTCGCTCGTGACCTTCACCGGCATCGGGTCGTCTGCGCTCGACGCCGTAGAGTACAGGTTTGCCATCCTCCACCAGGAGACGGGGCAGTGGACCGTCGTGCGCGAGTACGCCGCGCAGAACACGGTCACCTGGACGGTGCCGTCTCCCGGCACCTATGTCACTCAGCTCTGGGTACGGCGTCACGGGAGTACGGCGAGCTACGAATCGTACGTCAACGGACCACCGGTGACGGTCAGGTGACGACTTGAGCGAAGTGACGCGAGCGTCCTGCTCCTGCCGTCGACGCCCGCGCTTCCCTTCCTGTCGCACTCGAGCTCCTGGATTTCGTGACGCTGTCCGGAGGGCTGCTGCTGACCATCCGCGGGATAACGGCGGCCTCGCCGCGAAAGAGGTAAAGGCGTGGTTCAATCGCGCCGTCGCTGCGCATCCATGACCGGATCGGCGTGGGGAAGTTTTCCCCGTTGGGCGGAAAGAATCCACAGGTGCTGCGCGCACAAGTCCTGAGAAACGCGCAACTGCCAGAGGAATGTCGACCTTCCTAGTCGGTACGCCTCTTGCCAAACGCAGCTCTAAGCCGTCATGTAAGGAGCCGAAGATGCGGAACAGCTCGGATTCGCATTCCCCAATTCTCTCGGCAAGCGATGAGGACGCTGATCTTCACACGCGGGTCCAGGCGGAATTCCAGGAAATGCCCGGCCTGAAGCTGACAGTGCCCCAGGCGGCACGGCTGTTCAACCTCGAACGCGCCCGATGTGAACGGGTTCTCGACGCATTAGTCGACGACGGTGCCCTTTCGTCTGACGGGAGGGCATACGGTCGGCCGGGGGACATAGACGGGACACCACGAGAAACGCGCTAGGGCTCGGCCCGAGCTTGACGCTGGCGGCGAAGCGAATCGTGCGCCGTCAAATGCACGTCAAGCGGTTGCGAACGAGCTCGAGGACAAGCTCGATCAAGGGCGGATCGATTTCAATCTCGCAAGACTCTGCGAGCGAGGTCGCGCAAGGAATGACGGTATGCTGCCCAGGTTCTTGGTAATCTCGGCCGCGGCGGTCGTCAGCATCGCGACGGGCGCCGGACAGTCGCCTCCTTCGAACGCGACCTGGTCCGCACGGGAGGCGCCGCCACATCTCCAGATGGTCATCGCCCGTGCGGATGTCATCATCGTGGCGGTGCACGACGCTCTGCTTCGCGAGCTGGGCGAAGGCTTGGCGCGCGGGGGACCCCGGTCCGCCCTGGCATCCTGCCACACGAACGCCAGCGGCGTGAGCTGGCGCCTCGCACGCAGCGAGGGCATTGCGAGCGGACGGACCAGCGATCGCCTCCGTAACCCCACGAACGCAGCCCCGGCCTGGGCCGCGCCCCTGGTTCAGGCGAACGCCGGCCGACTTGCACGCGATGTCGACGGTTTCGCGGTCGATCTCGGAACCAAAGTCGGCGTGCTACGGCCTATCGTGGAGCAACCCATGTGTGCCGGCTGCCATGGTCCGGTTGACCGGATCACTCCCGAGGTCCGGCAGATGCTGGCGGATCGGTATCCGAAGGATCGCGCGACTGGCTTCACTCTGGGACAGATCCGCGGCTGGTACTGGGTGGAGATGCCGAAGCCGCATTGAAGAGACGAAAGCGAAGCGAACGTGCGAATCCGAGCGCTGATCGCGGCGGCGACAATGGCGGCACCGCATCGGCGGCGGCGTCCCTGACGCGCCTTCTGAGGTGTCCGGCTGTCGGCGACGGATCTCGCGTCCGCGAAACCGGCGTGAGTCCTGGCCGGATGCGGATTGATGTGACGTAAGATCCCTCCTCCATCCCCACCCATGAGCCCTTCTGACGTCATCGGCTTGATCGTTGCCGCTCTTGGCGGAACGGCCGTCGGCCTGGAGCGTCAACGTTCTGGCCACGCCGATGGGCCGGCCGCCAGGTTTGCCGGCATTCGGACCTTCACCATGCTGGGGGCGCTGGCCGGCATCGCCGGGTGGCTCTGGATGACCGGCGGGACCGCGCTCGCGGCAATCCTCCTGGGCGGTGCGGTCGCAATCACGGTATCGGCGTACATCGTCGCGTCCCGGCAGAACGTCGACGGTACGACGGAGGTCTCCGCTCTAATCGTCATGGCGGCCGGCGTCCTCGCCGGCATGGGCTCGATGAGGCTTGCGAGCGGCATCATCGCCATCGAGGTGCTGTTGCTGGTGGAGAAGAGCCGCCTGCACGCGCTGGCCGCGCAGGTTGACGACGTCGACCTGCGAAGCGGAGTCCGCTTCGGCGTCATGGCCCTCGTCATCCTGCCGTTGCTCCCGGAGGGACCCTACGGCCCGTTCGGCGGCGTCAGACCCCGTGCGCTCTGGGCTTTCGTCCTTTTCTTTTCGGGTCTGAGCTTCATCGGGCACGTCATGCGCCGGGTCGTCGGGCCCGAGCGCGGATATCTGGCCAGCGGCCTCATCGGCGGGCTGGTGTCGTCCACGAACGTGACGCTGACGTTCGCCCGATCCAGCCGCAACCAGAGGCCGCTCGAGCGCGCGCTTGCGTTCGGAGCCGTGGCGGCGAACGCCGTGCTCTACCCGCGTGTCCTCGCCGCCGTTGCAGTGCTCAGTCCCGCGCTGGTGCTCCCGGTGCTCTCTTACCTGGCCGCCCCTGCGCTGATCGTGGCGGCCGTCGCCGCTGCCGGTCTGCGTACTCGGGATCGCGGTGCCGCCGCTTCAAGCCTTCTGGTCTCGCGGAACCCTTTGCAGGTCTCCGCGGCGGTTCAGATGGCGATCCTGTTTCAAGTCGTCCTCACGATTGTCGGCATAGCCCGGGCACGGTGGGGCGACGCAGGCACGCTCGCGACCGCTGCCGTGCTCGGCCTGACCGACGTCGATGCCTTGACGTTTTCGATGACCAGGGAGGTCGCTCCCAAAGGGGGCCTCGACACAGCGGCCCTCGCAATTGCCATTGGCGTGGTTGCGAACACGTTCGTAAAGATGACGGTCGCGCTGGTACTCGGGGGGCCGCGGTTCCGGACGATTGTCGGAGGGACGCTGGCGGCCGCCATGATTGCGGCCCTGGTCACGATCGCCGTGCGCGCCTGGTGAAGCAGGTTCGAGGGAGAGCGGCATCGAAGGTCAGTGCTCCTGCCAGATGCCGGAGGCGAGGGGCTGTGAGAATCGGCGGGCCGAAGCCACCCGCCCTGGAATTCTGATTTCGACGGTCGTGCCTTCGCTCGACGACGCGCTGATGCGAATCGAGCCGCGAAGGGCGGTCAACACCTCGCGACAGATCGCCAGCCCCAGCCCGCTTCCGCCGGTCCGGCGCGCGCGGGATTGATCCAGACGATAGAACCGGTCGAAGACGCGCTCCGCCTCGCCGGCCGGGATCCCCGTTCCCGTGTCGCTGATCGTGATCAGCGCGGTACCAGCCTTCCATTCGTGCGGCAGTGTATCCTCCGCCGACCCGCTGACGACAACCTCGCCGCCGTCGCGGTTGTAATGCACGGCGTTGGCGAGGACGTTGTCGAAAATTCGAGCGAGCAGCCGCGGATCGGCATACGCGACGATGTCGGGCAGGTCGCGCGCTTCGATGGCGATCGCTCTGGCCGATGCGGCGACAGCGAGCCGGGCCGCCGCGTCCTGCAAGTGCTGCATCACCGGCACCTCTCGCAGCTCGAGGCCGGGCGCCCCCTCTTGCGCGTGCACCAGAAGGATGAGGTCCTCGCATAGCGCCCTGAGGGCGGACAGCCGATCCTGAACGACGAGCAGAGTTTCGCGGTACTCGGCGGCGTTGCGGCTGCGCGTGAGCGCCACGTCGATCTCGCCCGCCATCGCCGTGATTGGCGCGCGGAGTTCGTGCGACGCGTCCGACGCGAAACGCCGGTGGGCCTCCAGCGCGCCGTTCAGACGATCGAGCACCTCATTGAACGACTGCGTCATCTGGCCGACTTCATCCTGGCTGGTCGGCGGGTCGAGTCTTGCGGAGAATTCTCCCTTGGCGATGCGCGCGGCGCGGCGGGTGATGCCAGCAACCGGCGCCAGCGCCGCGGACGCGAGCCAGTAGCCGAGCGCCGAGGTCACGCAGAGCCCGACGAGCCAGACCGCCGCGAGGAGCCACGCCAGTTGCGCCAGGTGCGCGTCGATCTGGTCGCGGTACAGGCCCACCAGGATGGCGTACGGATGATCGCCCATTTGCGCGCTGAGAACCGTTACGCGCCCATGACGCCCGCCAATCGTCACAGGAATCAGCGGTGGACGCCCGTCGAGCGCGGCGCGCACCTGCGCCGGCGATGCGAGCGGCGGCTGGCCGCGCAAAGACGCCGATTCCAGGCGCACTCGTCCGTCGGCTTCCAAGATCTGCACGAACTTCTCGGTGTAGGCGCCTTCCGCGAGCGCTCCCTGAGGCACTTCGTGCAGGTGAATGTCGAGGCCGTCGGTCGATGACGCGAGTTCGCTCGCGGCGACCGTGCCGACTTTGAGATCGAGGTCGCTCTCCAGATACGAGCGGAAGGCGCCGTAGATGGCCAGATTCGCCACAGCCAGCAGGAGGCCGAAGCCGAGCGTCCACCACACGGTCAGCTTCGCCCTGAACGACATCCGCCGCATCCGCGAGGTCATGGCGCAGGCGAAATTTGTTTCAGCATGTAACCAAGCCCTCGCACCGTGTGAATCAGAGGACGGGGTAGCGCCGCGTGCAATTTGCGACGAACGTACCCCACGTAGACATCCGCCACGTTGGAAAACGGATCGTAGTCCCCGCCCCAGACGTACTCGGCCAGCTGGTCGCGTGTGACGATTGATTCGGCGCGTCGCACGAGATACTCGAGCAACCGGTACTCGGTTGCGGTCAGAGACAAAGTATGACTGTCGAGCGTGACGCGGTGGTCGACAGGGTCGATCGCAATGGGACCGTACGAGATGGTGCGAGAGGTCTGACGATTCCGGCCGCGCCGGCCGAGCGCACGCAGGCGGGCGAGCAGCTCCTCGAATGCAAACGGCTTCACGAGATAGTCGTCCGCGCCGCAATCGAGAACGCGCACCCGATCGCGGACTGCATCGCGCGCGCTGATGATGAGAATCGGCGCCGCGATATGCTGGCCCCGCATCTGGCGGCACACCTCGAACCCATCGAGTCCGGGCAGCATCAGGTCGAGTAGCACGGCATCGTAGTCGACCGCACCAGCCTGGTCGAGTCCCGACCTGCCGTCTTCGGCGAGGTCCACCACGTGCTGATCCTCCCGCAAGCCTTTCAGCAGGAAGCGGCTGATTGTTGGATCGTCCTCGACGAGCAGGAGTCTCATCGCGTCTCCGAGCCCAATCAGTTTCCTCTACTGTTGCACCCGGTGGGAAGCCCTGTGTGGCATCCGCCACTGGCTGACCCGCGACCTCCTCTCATCCTCATCTCATCCTCCTCTAGTACAAAGACATGGCGTGCGCCTTCGTGGACTCCGGCCTGGTTCGGCGAAGAGGCTGTTTGTGTCTCTCGCGCTCCTTGCTGGAACGCCAGCTCTCCTGGTGGCGCAGAGCGGGGCGGCGTCGGCGGTTCAGAGCGGCCCCGCACTTCCGGTCGAACGGACGGGCAAGGAGATCTACCAGGCGGCGTGCGCGGCCTGCCACGGCCTGGACGGCACGGGCTCGCCGAAGGCCACCGTCGGCTTCGCCGTCGCACTGCCGGACTTCACCGACTGCGCGTTCGCCACTGCGGAATCCGATCAGGACTGGCATGCCGTCGTCCACGAAGGCGGCCGCATTCGCGGCCTCGACCATCACATGCCGGCGTTCGGGGACGCCCTGTCGCCGCAGGACATCGCGCTGGCTGTCGCTCATGTGCGGACGTTCTGCCGGAAGGCGGCCTGGCCGCGGGGCGATCTGAATCTGCCCCGGGCGTTCTTCACGGAAAAAGCCTTTCCAGAAAACGAGGCGGTGTGGGTCACGACCTTCACGGGTCGCGGCGAACGGGCGGTTGGAAACGAACTGATCTACGAACGCAGGTTCGGAGCAAGAAGCCAGATCGAAGTGAACGCGCCGATCCTCTTCCAGCAAGTCGCGGCCGGCGCGGCTGAAATCGAACATCCCGCCCAAACCTGGAATCGCGGCCTCGGTGACGTCGCTGTGGCCTTCAAGCGTACGGTGTATGCGAGCACGCGCGCAGGACGGATCGCCGCGGCCGGCATGGAGATCGCTCTCCCGACGGGCAAGGAGGAGCTCGGTCTTGGAAACGGCTACACCGTTTTCGAGCCCTTCGCGATGTGGGGCCAGATGCTGCCCCACAACTCGTTCCTCCAGATGCACGGCGGCGTGGAACTGCCCTCCGACTCGGCAAAGGCCGCGAAAGAGACGTACCTCCGGACTGCCCTCGGAACGACCTTCTTTGCAGACAGAGGATTCGGGCGCGCGTGGTCCCCTCAAGTCGAAGTGCTCTGGGCCCGCCCGGAGCACGACGCGTCCGAATGGGATGTCGTCCCCCAGGTCCAGGTGACGTTGTCGAAGATCCAACACGTCAGGGTCGCCGCCGGCGCTCGTATTCCGGTCACGCAACGCGAGGAACGGCACGCGCAGGCCCTGGTCTACCTCCTGTGGGACTGGTTCGACGGCGGGTTCTTCGAGTTCTGGAAATGATCCGTTTCAGACAATTGATTCGTGCCACGACCCTCGGGGCATCGATGTGGCTGTGCGCTGTCCTGTTCGCGACAGCAAGGGCGGACACCGCTCCGGCGCCGGGCCCCAGTCGATCGATCCAGAAACACGCGCAATCGGACACTTCGATGTTCGCTCACTCGAGTGATTGCCTCGCATGCCATAACAGCCTCGTGACGCCGGAAGGTGAGGACGTGTCGATCGGTGCGAGCTGGCGCGCAACAATGATGGCGAATTCGGCGCGCGATCCCTACGTCCAAGCCAGCGTCCGGCGGGAGACGACCGATCACCAGTCCCGTGCCGCGGATATCGAAGACGAGTGCGCATCCTGCCATCTCCCGGCGGCCAAGCAGATCGCGCACGCCTCCGGTCGAAAGGCACAGGTCTTCTCGCATCTCTCGGCCGACGCCGCAGGCGCAGAGACCGCGCTCGATAACCTCGCCCGCGACGGCGTCTCGTGTACGGTCTGCCACCAGATCTCCGCGGACCGCCTCGGCACCCGCGAGAGCTTCAACGGGAACTTCGTCGTCGCCGCTCCACTCGCCAACGGCACACGACGCGCCTTCGGGCCGGAGGCCATTGACACTGGACGTCGGCGCATCATGCACTCGGTGACAGGGTTCGAACAGGAGCAGGCCGCCCACATTCGTGAGTCCGAGCTCTGCGCAACCTGCCACACCCTCATCACCGAGGCCCTCGACGGCGATGGCCGCGTCATCGGATCGCTCCCCGAGCAGATGAACTACCCGGAATGGCAGCACAGTGCGTTCTTCGTGGAGCGGCGCACCTGCCAATCGTGTCACATGCCGCCGGCCGGGGGGCCCGTACGCATCGCGTCGGTCCTCGGCGATTACCGCGAACGTCTGTCCCGGCATACGTTCGTCGGCGGGAACGCGTTCATGGTGAGATTGATGAACCGCTACCGGACAGAGCTCGGCGTGGAGGCGACGCCAGCGGAAATGGAGGCCACGGCGCGGGCGACCGTTCGTCAGCTCGAAGCTGACACCGCGACCGTGACGATCGAGCGCGCTGTCGCGACCGACGGCGCACTCGCGGTGGACGTTGTCGTCAGGAACCTCACCGGCCACAAGTTTCCGACCGGGTATCCCTCGCGTCGAGCGTGGCTCCATCTGACTGTGAACGACCGAAACGGACGCACGCTCTTCGAATCGGGGGGCATAACGGATGCCGGACTGATCGCGGGCAATGCCAGTGACGCCGGCGGCACCACGTTCGAGCCTCACTACGACCAAATCACCAAGCCGGACGAGGTCCAGATCTACGAGTCGATCCTGGGCACGCCGGGCGGCGTACCGACCACGGGCCTCCTCCAGGCGACGCAATATCTCAAAGACAACCGCCTGCTCCCGAGGGGTTTCGACAAGACGACAGCGCCGGCCGAGATCAAGGTCCTTGGTGATGCGTCGGCTGACCCCGACTTCACGGGCGACGGCGATCGCGTACGGTACCGTCTCGCGGTCACCGGCGCGGCGGCGGTGGAAGTGGAGCTTCGTTACCAACCGATCGGGTATCGTTGGGCGCAGAATCTGGCGCCATACCTGGACGCGGAGTCACGCAGGTTCGTGGGGTATTACAATTCGCTCGCGACGTACTCGTCCGTCGTTGTCGCGCGGGCGTCGCGAGCGATCGCGCCTTGACAAGGTCTGCCCGAATGTCGGAAGGCTCACCCGTCGCCACGCTCGTCACCCTGCGACGCCTGTTGCTGGGGCTCCTTCTGTTCGGTCTCACCGGCACCGCAACGGAGCTGCTCCTGATGGGACACTACGAAGACGGCTGGCAGTTGATTCCGCTCGTCGTCATTGGCCTGGCGATGTTCACCAGCGTCGCGATGATCGTGTCGGGACCCACGAGTCTGACCGCACCGACACGACTGTTTCGATGGTCGATGGTGCTGTTGATGCTCGGTGCTCCGATAGGCGGGGTGCTCCACTACCGCGCCAACATGGAGTTCAAACGGGAAATGGATCCGTCGCTGAGCGGGTTCGCGCTGTTCTCCAGCGTGATCCGGGCCAAGGCTCCTCCGTCGCTCGCCCCAGGGACGCTTGCTCTTCTCGGTCTGCTCGGCCTCGCGTGCGGGTATCGTCTCGACGGACAGAACCCCTCCCAGAAGTTGTCTTCAGAATAGGAGTGCGCCATGCATCGGTACCGTTCCTCGCTCATCGTTGCTCTTGTTGCGTTGGCCTTCGCGTTGGACTTCGGTTCCATCCTGCATGCGCAGGTCGGAAAAGGCTCGATTGTCGATGTCAACACGGCCGCCGAGAAGGATCTCCTGGCCCTGCCGCACATGACGCCGGCGATCGTCAAGGGAATCATCGAGAAACGTCCGTTCGCCAGCATCGTGGAGCTGAACGCGTATCTGACCACTCAGTCATTGACCCCGGCACAACTCAACGAATTGTTCGGCAAAGCATTCATCCACGTGAATCTGAACACAGCGACGAAAGAGGAAATCGTGCTGATCCCTGGCGCGGGGAACCGCATGGTCCGGGAGTTCGCCGAGTACCGTCCGTGGAAGACGTGGGGGCAGTTCGACAAGGAGATCGGCAAGTACGTCGGCCAGGCCGAAACCGACCGTCTGAAGCAGTACGTGTTCATACCTGTGAACCTGAATACTGCGAGCGATGAAGACATCTTGAGCATCCCGGGCGCGGGTCCTCGGATGGTCCGTGAGTTCAAGGAATACCGCCCATGGAAGACCAAGGAACAGTTCGAGAAGGAGATCGGCAAGTACGTCGGGGCCAAGGAAACGGCGCGCCTGTGGCGCTACGTCGTCATTCAGTGAATGGCTCAGGTCTATGCCTCAGAGCATGCCTGGAACCCGAGTTCGAGCTGACGGTGCCCGTGGAGCTGGCGCGGCCGGGCGGTATGGCAAAACGGCCCTATGTGGCGATCTGGATCGAGGATGCGGACCGGCGCCCGGTCCGGACGATCGCGTTGCATTAGACCAACCTTTGCAGGCTGGTGACGTGTGCGAGAGAGCCATCCGTCGACACCGCCGAGACCGGTGTTCAGGCTGTGATCGTGAGAGTGTTGCCCGCAAACTGTGTCGCGTACTGCCGAAGCGGCGCCGAGGCTGGACCTCGCACCACGCGCCCGCTCGTGTCGAATGTCGAGCCATGGCATGGACACACGAAGGTCTGGTTGGCGAAACCGGTAATCGTGCACGCCTGGTGCGTGCAAATGGCTCCGAGGGCCATGAAGGACTCTTGAGCAGTGCGGAAGACGAGAAAGCTGCCGATCGACGTCATCACGAGAGCTGCGTCCCCTACAGCCGATAGGGGCGAGCTTGCGTCAATTGTCACCGCGATCCCACCGCTGACTGGGGTTCCGTTCGCGGTTGGCAGGGATGCCACGTCGCTCGGCGACGTCGGACTGCCGCACCCTGGAAGAATCGCGCCGAACGCACCGAACATGGCCAATGCTGTCGCCTGCGCGCAGAACCCGCGGCGCGTCTGCCCGTTGCAGTCCGTGTCTTTCATTGCTGACCTCCGAGGCAGGCTGGCGTGCGGCTCTTGTGCAACGAGCGTACCTGTACCCAGCAGGAATCGAAATTCATCCGCTGTTCATCTGTGCGGCCCTCGATTGAGTCGAGGCCTGAGCTGTGCCAGGTGCGCCAGATCCTCGTAGGACGCACGTGCGAATTCTGCTCGTCGAGGACGAACGCGCTGCGGCCCGCATGATCGCGAAGGGGCTGCGCGAAGAGGGCTATGCCGTCGACGTCGCCGGCGATGGCGTTGCCGCGGTTCAGCGGGTCTCGAAGGCCTCCTACGACGTCGTGATTCTCGACCTGATGTTGCCGATCAAGGGCGGCCTCGACGTGTGCCGGGAACTCCGCTCGACGGGCGAGACGGTTCCAATCCTCATGCTCACCGCTCGCGACGCCGTCGACGACCGCATCGTCGGCCTCGATGCCGGCGCGGATGACTACCTGACCAAGCCGTTTCATTTCGGCGAGCTGCTGGCACGCGTCCGGGCATTGAGACGCCGCCGGGCGCTCGCGATTCTGCCCGAGCGCGTCGAGTGCGGGCGACTCACCTTGAATACCCGGACGCAAGAGGCCTGGGTGGACGGTCAGCGCGTCGAGCTCACGGCTCGCGAGTACGCCTTGCTCGAGTATCTGTGTCGAAAGGAAGGCGCCGTGATCTCCCGCGAGGAGCTCGCCGATCACGTGTGGGATGGCCGCTACGACCCGTGCTCCAACGTGATCGACGTCTACGTGCAGCGGCTGCGCCGCAAACTGGATCGCGACGGCCTTTCGTTCATTCGAACGCGCCGCGGAGCAGGATATCAACTGATCGGACTGCCGACGGACACAAAATGAGGCTGTCGATCCGGCTCCGCCTGACGCTGTGGTTTAGCATCGTCATGGCTGCGGCGCTGACGATGTTCGGCCTCGGCGTGCTTTCGCTGCATGCCCGCTGGGGCCACGCGCAGTTCGACGAGGAACTGGCAGACATCGCCGGCGCGTTGTCGAGAGTCATGCAGGAAGAATTGGGCGAAACCGGCAACCTCCAGCGGGCCGTCCAGGAAACGCGGCTCTCGATGGAGGTGCCGGGGCGCGCAACTGCAATTCTCGATGCTCGAGGACAGCCTATCGCCGCGCGCTGGAACGGTTTGTCGGCGGACGCCCACGCCTTCCCCATCGCGACGGTCGGACGACCATTGTTCAGAACGCTGAATCATGGCCGCGACGGCTGGCGCGTGCTGACACGGTACGAGTCGTCTCCCGCCGGCGACTACGTGATCCTGGTCGGAGGGCCATTGGATCAGGTCGAACAGCAACACCGGCTGCTCGCGCGCGTCCTGCAGGTGGCGACGCCTCTGATCGTGTTGATGACGGCTGGCCTGTCATGGTGGGTGGCTTCCTCGGCGCTCCGGCCGATCACGATCCTCGTGCGAGAGGCCGGAGAGATCACCGCGCGATCGACCGATTGGCGCCTCGATGTGCCGTCCTCGGCCGACGAGGTGGGCCAACTCGCGCGCGCGTTCAACCAACTGCTCGAGCGGCTCGGACAGTCTCTGCGGATGCAGCGGTCGTTCATGGCCGATGCGTCGCACGAGCTGCGGACGCCAGTGTCCGTTATCAGAACGGCGGCGGAAGTGACGCTCGGACGCGACACCCGGGAGGAAGGAGAGTATCGGGAGGCGTTGACCGTCGTGCAGCAGCAGAGTGCGCGCCTCACCCGGATGGTCGAGGACATGCTGGTCCTCGCCCGCGCCGATGCAGAAGGGTACCCACTGACCAGACGCCCGCTCTACGTCGACGAAATCGTCGCGGAATGTGTGAGAGCGGCGACCGTCGTCGCCGTCACGCGACATATCCGAATCTCGACCGAACTCCAGGCCGACGTCTCGATTCACGGCGACGAAGACCTGCTGCGTCGATTGGTGACAAACCTGCTCGACAACGCCGTGCAGTACACACCCCGAGGCGGAGCCGTCGCCGTAGGACTCGAAAGCGACGGCGACTCCGTGACTGTCACCGTCGTCGACACCGGGCCGGGCATTCCGCTCGCCGATCGCGAGCGGGTGTTCGAGCGATTCGTTCGACTCGACCCCGCGCGCTCGGCGACCTCGGGCGCAGGCCTCGGGCTGCCGATTGCGCGCTGGATCGCCGAGCAGCACGGGGGAACGCTGACTGTCGAACAGGTACCCCCGGCGGCTGTCGCTTCGTGTTGCGATTGCCGACGGATGGGGTGGCTGCTGCGGACTCGCCGGCACATCCCGGCAGCACGCATCGCACAACATGAACGGCAGATGAATCCGGGACACTCGTTCCTCCGGAGTGGACACCCTGGCCCCCGCGAAACTGCCCCGTTCGGCGCCACCGCTCCGGCAGCGTTGTTGCTTTTCACGTGGCATCTGCGTCGGTCACGTCTGAACGTCGCTTCTTCTGAGGAGGTTTATGCGATTGATGGTTCTCGGCGTGGCTGCGATGTTATTGGCCGTGGGTTCGGCGCGGGCCGATTCGCCTGACCCGCCGACGCTGTTCCCAGCACGAACAGTTCACGAGCCGTGGCACATCGACTGGGCGTCCTCCATTGAGGCACCCGCCTCCACGTCGCGGGCCTTGTTACAGCCGTTCACGTCGCCGGTTCACGAGACAACCGACGTTCAGGCCTTGCATCCGGCGGCGGTCGAACACAGTCAGGCCTTCGAAACGCGCGGCAAGATCCACAAGTACGCAAGCTTCGCGACGTTGCCCCTCTTCGGGGTCCAACTCGCACTCGGTCAGTCGCTCTACAACGGGACCGGCAACACCGATGCGAAGAAGGGCGCGCATGCCGTAGTCGGCGCCGGCATTGTCGGGCTGTTCGGGGTCAACACCGTCACCGGCGTCTGGAACATGTTTGGCGCAGAGGGCCGGAGGGACAAGACGGGCCATACCCTCCGGCTCGTGCACGGCCTGCTGATGATGGCGGCGGACGTAGGCTTCGTCGCGTCGAGTGTCTCGACGCCCGACAGCGACGACCGCCGTCCAGGATCCTTCGACAGCAGCAGAAGCACCCACCGCAATCTCGCCATTGCATCGATCAGCGTCGGAACGGCCGGGTATCTGCTCATGCTCTTCGGGAATCACTGACGTGTTCAGCCATCTGCTCGAGTCGTGGGCCTCTGTCTACGCCAATCACGCGGCACTCAGAACCGGCGTCGAATTCCTCCACCTCGGCGGACTCGTTGCCGGTGGCGGGTGCGCGATCACCGCGGATCTCGCGACGATCACCGCTGCGCGGGATGCCTCGGCGACCCGCACGACGCAACTGCACCTGCTGAACCGGACGCATCACATCGTGGTCGCCGGGCTGGTCGCGCTGACGTTCAGCGGCCTGCTGTTGTTCACCGCCGATGTCGAGACCTTCTGGTACTCGCGAATCTTCTGGATCAAGATGTGCCTGATGGCCCTGCTGGTGGTGAACGGCGCACTGCTCTTACGCGGCGAGCGCCGCCTGACACGTGGCGACGCCCGAGCGTGGGCGCGCTTGCATCAGACCGCCGTGGTCAGCCTCGTCTTGTGGTTCTTGACGACGCTGGCCGGCGCCGCACTCCCAAATATCGGATAGGAGTCATGAAGACGAACCACGACAAAAACGAGTGTTCCGAATGCCGCGGCGGCGCGGCCGTCGAGGGATCGACCAACCGACGCGCGTTTCTCCAGTCGGCCGGCTGTTTCGGCACGCTGGTCGCCCTGTTCGGCGTGACCTCGCCGGAGGCCTGGGGCCTACCCGTCTCAGTCATCGCAGGAGAGCAGAATGGCGACGAGCGTCGGTATCCGGTTCCCACCACGGACGGCGTCAATATCGACCACGCCGCACAATTGATCGTGACGCGCTTCCAGGGGCACGTCTTCGTCTTCTCTCTGTCGTGCCCACATCAGAACAACGCGGTGAAGTGGATGCCGAACGACCGTCGCTTCCAATGCACGAAACACGATTCGCAGTACCAGCCCGACGGCGTCCACACGGCCGGGCGTGCCACCCGGAACCTCGACCGATACGTAATCCGGCGCGAGGGCGATACCGTGGTCGTCGATCTGCATCGGTGGATTCAGTCCGACAAAGATCCGGCGGGGTGGGCAGCGGCGGCGCTCGTCCTTTAGGCCTGCTTACCTGGTCGGGATGCGCAAGCCGAGCGCCCGAGGCAACCCAGCAGAGATTGAGGCTCGGCGGCCATCGGCGTTCCGTTTTTCGACGAGCCGCGGTCGCGCGCCGTCAGTTGGCGCGCGGGAGATATGTCGCGAGATACACGTAGGCGGTCGCGATCTCTTCGTCCCGAAGGTAGTGGAAAACCGGCATCCGGCCGCGATGCAACAGCGTCGGGTCTCCCATCACGACGGGCGCACCCGAGCGCACTTTCTGGACGAACGCGGTGATCGGCTTGCTCGCGAGCAGCGACGCGAGCGACGGGATGGAGCCTCGCAGCATCTCAGCGTCCGTAGGACGCGGCCCGGTTGCATCGTGGCAGATGTGACAGGTCCCTTTGATCACCTGCTCGCCGACGCGCGCCCAGGACATCACATGGCTGGATTGGCGTTCCGCATCGGGAGTGGCCGCCAGTTGTGTGAGGTACGCGAACAGCGCCTGTGCATCCTCCTCCCGCATGTAGTCCCGCGGCGGCATCATGCGGCCGCCTTTGTGAATGCGGGCAAAAATCGCCGCCCGAGCTTTGCCAGCCTCGGCGCGGGCCGTCTTGTCCGCAGACGCCTGGTGCTCGTCTCGAAGACGCTTTCGCACCGCCTCGAGTGACGCGCCCTGGACAGGCCCGAGCAGTGAGCTGATTTCCGGCGGCGATCCCGTCCCCTGCGCGAGATGGCAGGCCTGGCAGTTCAACCGGTACAGATCGGCGCCGGTCATCGTGAACGTGCGTGGAACACCCAGGGACTGCTGCGGCGCGTCGGTCTTGGTGTCGCCTCCAGGGCCGTAGACGGCGCCGCCTCGGCCGAGGCGTGAACTGTCAACCGCGGCGCCGAGATGAGTCAACCAGCTTGGCCCGACGACGGGCGTGACGGTGGGATCCGCGTCGGCATTCGGCCAGGGCTGCCTCTGAGCACTGCCGACAGGAGCGAGCGCGAACGCCGCGAGCAGGCCGAGACCTGCACAACCGAGTAAGGCCCTTGTCGTAGGCGTCATGGTCCCGACCGACTTGCGTCCGCTCGCCGTAGAGTGCGCCACGTCAGGTCTCCCCATGACATCTCCTTGCCAACCAAGGATCGCCATCCTGACTCAATGCCACTCCTTTTCGCAAGGGTGACCGCGTGCTGCAGAACCTGCTCGCCGCGAAGCGGGTGCAAACGATCGGGTCATGTCAGTGCGCAACCTTCTCGATCGTCGGCTTTCAAATCGGCCAAATCGCGGCTGAGCACATCACGGACCTTGCCCGACAGCGCCCACTCCAGCGGCGACAGCAGTCCAGGCGGCAGCCCATGAGCAGCGAGCTCGAACTCGATGCTCACGCTGGTTTCTCCGTCGAGCGGTTCGAACGTGAACGTCGCGTCGATGCGGGTCCCGGCCTTGCGGTGGGTGACGGTGTAAGTGCGGTTCAGCTCGAAGGCCGTGACTTCCATCTCCGCGTCATCGAGGCGCCCCAGCACGTCGCGAGTCTCCTGCCAACGCGTACCCAAGGAAAAGGGGCCTGTGGTGAGCGTCTCGATCTTCTTGATGCCGGAGACGTGCTCGGCACCGTGCTCGATGTCGGTGAACATCTGGAAGACCCGCTCGACCGGTGCAGCTATCTGACTCGACACCTTGACTGTCGCCATCGAAGCTCCTTACCCAGGATTTCCGCTGGGGAATCCCATCTCGTCGCGGGAAAACGTGCACCGACTTGGCCGCGACGATAGCGGATCGACCCGGCGCTGTCCAGCCGGCCTAGAGTAGGCTGGATGACCGCGCGTGCGCGTAATGCCCTCAACACATCTGAGTGCCCCTGCCGGCCCGTCCCTCAATCACTGGACCCAGGGATGTATGCGCAATGGGGCCGGCTCGTGAATTTCTCCACCACAAGTCGGCGGCAGGCACGCCAGTTGGTCCGCCGCCCGCGGATCAGCGCTTCTGCTGGAGCGTCTCGATATACTTCACGAGGGCGTCAATCCTGGCTTTCACTTCCTCCGGGCTGCTGCTGGTTTGCGACTTGGAGAACACATCTCCCCACACCGGCATGTCCGACTTGAGATGCGCTTCGTCGCGGGTCCGCCCGTCGATGAACTTCGCGACCGTGTCTGCCGGAAACTGGCCGTTGTTCTTCTTCGCCAGCTGCGTGAGATCTGCGGGCTTCTTCCGAAGCGACTTGCTCAACGTGCCGTCACCCTTGCCTTCGGGGCCGTGGCACGTCGCACAGTAGACGTCGTACTTCTGCTTGCCATCGGCGACTTCCGCGGTCTGCTGGCGGGCCGACACGCTCGCGGAGATTGCTGCCGCGGCGATGAACGCTCCGGTCGTGAATTTCGAGGCTCTCAACACACCCTCCCTTGCGCAACCGCCGATCGCAGTGAGCGACCACGCCCCGCGGCCACCACGCATGGAGCACTCTACCGCTCTTTCGCACTTGCTACGACGTCGACGGCATCCTGTCCCTGAGATTCCCTACAGCGTGAAGCAGGTGGCAAAGGCGATCCGCTACCGAGCAAACGAGGCACGACTTTCAGCATCGTGGCAATCGCCGAGAGCGCGCTCTCGCGCAACTGCGCTGCCTAAACTTCGGGTCGAATCACGGGTGCCGGTTCCCAGTGCGGGCACTCTTCGCACTCGCCGCGTTTCGTCAGCCGGAGCTCGGTCTGATGGCACGCCCAGAACACATCGTCCACTCGTGGCGCCGACCCAGTGTTCTCGACGGCCACGCCGAAGCGTCCCCACCGACACGTCCAGGGAACTCGACGGATGGCAGTGCTAGTCATGACGTCCTCCCGTGCATATCAGCAAACCAAAGAACACGTTCGACGCTGCACGGAACGGCCGGCTACGCGGCAACAGCCGCCGCCTGCACATCCCGCGGCACCGTCAGCACCGGCACGGTAGCGCGATGAAGCAAGTGCCGGGTCGTGGACCCGAACAACGCGAGGTCGAGCGCATTCCTGCCATGGACGCCGAGGACGATGAGATCGGCCTCATGGAAGGTCGCCGCGCGGAGTACTTCTCGAGATGCCTTGCCCTCGGCCAGGATCACGCTCGTGTTGCACTCGGCCCGGGTCGCGAGCGGCAGAAGCTCCTCGAGCCGCTGGCGTGCGTCCCGCTCGAGCGTGCGGCGGAACTCGGCGACGTTGAAATGCGCCGTCAACACCGGGTTCTCGCCGGCCAAGTGCTCGAGCGCATGTACGACCACGAGACGCCCCCCGCCGGCACGCGCGAGGTCCTGGGCAACGACGAGCGCGCGCTGCGAATCTCGCGAAAAGTCGATCGCGCACAGGATCGTCTTGAACGGTGCGGCCGGAAGCGTCGGGCGGTTCGGCTGCACTCGGAGGCACGGTCAGAGCGGGACACGCGGCATGCCGAAGCACGTTTTCTGCGACCGATCCCAGCAACCAACGTTCGAACCCGCTGGCCCCATGAGTCCCCATGACGATCAGGTCGGCAGGTGTCTCACGCGCGGCCTGGAGGATTTCCTGGGAGACGAATCCCTCGCGGACGCTCACTTTGGCGAGCGCGGCGCCGACGGCCTGGTGAATGAACCCGCGCAGCTCGGCTTCTTCGACCTCCGGGTCCATCGGATTGATCGGCGGCGCAACGGGGTACTCCGTCCACAATGCCGGCGGAATCTCACGTGGCCGAACCGTGAGGACCGTGAGCTCCGCCCGGTAGGACTGCTGGAGCGCCACGGCGTACTGCAGCGCCCGTACGGAGAAATCGGACTTGTCGACAGGGCACAGAATTCGATCGAAGCGAGCCATGACGGACCTCCCTTGGCGATTCGGTCGGCGTCAGTACACGCGCGGTCCGAAGAACACACCAAACAGGACCGCGAATCCGATGGCGAACAACCATCCCAGACCGCAGACCGCTACGGCCCGACGGGTCGAGGTGAAATCCAGCGCCTGACGCACCGCGACGATCATCGCCGCGAGCATCCACACGGCGCTGATGACGAAGACCGCCACGCCCAGGCCGGGGATGAGCCCGAATATGCGCAAGATGCCCGGCGCGGTCGCGAAGCCGATCGTCCGCAGCAACTCTCCGACATCGGCTCGCGTATTCGTGTCCGGCAGGATCCTCACCCCGATCTCGTACGTGACGAGCGACCACGCAGCCCAGGCCATCAGCGCCACGGCACTGAAGAAGAGAACCGTCACCAGCCCACGCGCGCCAAACCCTTGCGCACCGAGTCCAGCCGACACGCTGGAGAGCAGAACCACCGCGATCGCCTGACGCGTGGCCGTACGGTCGGCCTCGATCTCTTCAAAGGTCGCTGGGTCCAGCAAGGCCGCCCCGACGAGTCGCCGGAGGAACGTGCGGTGTCCGAGTGCGGATGCGGTGACCATGTTCCCTCCTCGATCTGTCGATCTCGTGACGATGGGATCGGCCGGTCCGGCAGTACCTGTTGCATCAGACGTGCCTCCTGTTGGGCGCCACTGTCCGGGCATTCGAGGCTCAAACCAGACCGCGCGAGGGTCGCCCTATCGGACAGGCGCGGAGGAATACGCGATCGACGTGAAAGAATTCGCACCCCCGCGAGGCCGCGCTCATGCAGTCGACGCCCTCATGCAGCGATCGGGCCTGACGTCGAGCGAATTCGTGCTGGCCCGCTCGTTGCTCCAGACGCTGGCGGACAACAACCTGTATGCCGCCAGCCCGCACGATGCGCCCGCTGTACGTCGACCGCCTTCCGCCCTGCAACCATGCCTGCCCGGCCGGAGAGAACGTCCAGGCGTGGCTGTCCGAGGCTCAGGCCGGCCGGTATCGAAACGCGTGGGAGATCATCGTCAGGGACAACCCCCTTCCAGGGGTCCACGGTCGTGTGTGCTACCACCCCTGCGAGGACGCCTGCAACCGCGGCGAGCTCGACGAACCGGTGAGCATTCACGCCGTCGAACGCTTCCTGGGCGATATGGCCCTGCAGGAGGGCTGGACCATCACGCCCGAGCCGCCATCGGGCAAACGCGTGCTGGTCGTTGGCGCCGGACCGAGCGGCCTCTCCGCCGCCTGGCACCTGGTCCTTCGCGGCCACACCGCCGTGGTCTACGACGCCGGACCGCTCGCGGGCGGCATGATGCACTTCGGAATCCCGAAGTACCGCCTGCCGCGCGAGGTACTCGACGCCGAGGTCGCGCGCATCGCCGCGATGGGCGTGCAGATCGAACTGAATCACAAGGTCACGGATCTCGTCGCTGAAAAGACGGGCGGCCGATTCGATGCCGTATTCCTGGCGGTGGGCGCACACCTGAGCAAGCGGCAGGAGATTCCCGCGCGAGACGCCGGGAAGATCTACGACGCGCTCGACTTCCTCAAGGACGTGGAGCGCGGTGGCGAGCCACCGCGACTCGGTCGACGCGTCGCCATCTACGGCGGGGGCAACACGGCGATGGACGCCGCCCGCACCGCCCGGCGGCTCGGAGCCGAACCGCTGATCATCTATCGGCGCACGCGAGGTGAGATGCCGGCGCACGCCTTCGAAGCCGACGAAGCCGTCGAAGAAGGCGTGAAGATTCACTGGCTGCGGACGATCAAGGAAATCGACGGGGCGACTCTGCGGGTCGAAGTCATGCGTCTCGACGAGCACCGATCCCCGCAGCCGACCGGCGAGTTCGAGACGCTGCAGGCCGACTCGCTCATTCTCGCGCTGGGCCAGGACACCGACACCGCGTTCCTGAGGAACGTGCCGGGCCTGGCCTTCAAGAGCGACGGCACGGTCGTCATCGGACCCGACATGCAGACGGGCTGCACCGGAGTGTTCGCGGGGGGCGACATGGTGCCATACACCCGCACGGTGACGACAGCAATTGGGCACGGCAAGAGAGCGGCGCGGCGCATCGACGCGTTCCTGCGCGGCGCCGCGTGGACGTCGCCCGGCAGACACGAGATCGCGTCCTTCGACATGCTCCGCATCTGGTATCACGCCGAGGCAAAGAGACGTGGCCAGAGCGCGATCGACCTCGCGCATCGTCAACGGACGTTCGATGAAGTGGTCGGCGGTCTCGATGCGGACGGGGCACGATACGAGTCGCAGCGCTGCCTCTCGTGCGGCAACTGCTTCGAGTGCGATGGGTGTTACTCGGCGTGCCCGGAACAAGCCGTGCGAAAGCTGGGCCCTGGCCTTCGCTACGAGTACGACCTGGACAAGTGCACCGGATGCGCGATCTGCTACGACCAGTGCCCTTGCGGCGCAATCACCATGGTGCCGGAGCCAAAGGCGACGCCGCCATCGTAAGGATCCATGAAGGACGGATTGAGCGAGCAACGACAATGGCGCGCGCAAATGTGAAAACACTCGATGGCAACGAGGCGGCCGCCTCGATCGCGTACCGCGTGAACGAGATCTGCGCGATCTATCCGATCACGCCCTCCTCGACGATGGGGGAGCTGGCGGATCAGTGGGCGTCAGAAGGCAGGAAGAACATCTGGGGCAACGTGCCGCACGTCGTTGAGATGCAGAGCGAAGGGGGCGCGGCCGGCGCCGTCCACGGCGCCTTGCAGACGGGTGCGCTGACGACAACCTTCACGGCGTCGCAGGGCCTGCTCCTCATGATCCCCAACATGTTCAAGATCGCCGGAGAGCTCACGCCTACGGTGTTCCACGTGGCGGCCCGCGCGCTGGCCACGCAGGCGTTGTCGATTTTCGGCGACCACTCGGACGTGATGGCGGCGCGCATGACCGGCTGGGCGATGCTGTGCTCGAGCTCCGTGCAGGAAGCGCACGACCTCGCGCTCGTTGCGCAGAGCGCAACCCTGGCCTCGCGCATTCCGTTCGTGCACTTCTTCGACGGCTTCAGGACCTCGCACGAGGTCAGCAAGATCCAGGTGCTCACCGACGACGACGTGCGGGCGATGATTGACGACGAACTGGTGTTCGCTCATCGTCGACGAGCGCTCGACCCGGATCATCCGACCGTTCGCGGCGTCGCGCAGAATCCCGACGTGTACTTTCAAGCGCGCGAGACCGTGAACCGGTTCTACACTGCCCTTCCGGCGACCTTGCAGGCGGCGATGGACCGGTTCGCGGCACTCACCGGCCGTCGTTACAGGCTCTTCGATTACTTCGGCGCGCCTGATGCGGATCGCGTGGTCGTGCTGATGGGCTCTGGGGCCGAGACGGCGCGTGAAACGATCGAGCACCTCAACAGCCGTGGCGAAAAGCTCGGCGTGCTCCAGGTGCGCCTGTTTCGCCCGTTCTCGGTCCGCGAGTTCATCGACGCCATCCCATCGACGACGACAGCGATCGCCGTACTCGATCGCACGAAGGAGCCGGGTGCCTCCGGTGAGCCGCTCTATCAGGATGTCGTGACAGGCTTCGCCGAGGCGGTCGCCGCCGGCCGCACGACGATGCCGCGGATTCTCGGCGGCCGCTACGGGCTCGCGTCGAAGGAGTTCACGCCCGCGATGGTCAAGGCGGTCTTCGACAACCTCGCCGCAGCCGACCCGAAACACCACTTCACCGTCGGCATCCGAGACGACGTCTCGCACACGAGCCTGGAGTACGACTCCGATTTCGTGACGGAAGGCGGCGACGTCGTCGGCTGCATCTTCTACGGTCTCGGAGCCGACGGGACGGTTGGCGCCAACAAGAATTCGATCAAGATCATCGGAGAAGACACAGCCGGCTACGCACAGGGCTTCTTCGTCTACGACTCGAAGAAATCCGGATCGCGGACGACCTCGCACCTCCGCTTCGGTCCCCGTCCAATTCGCTCTGCCTATCTCGTGCAGCGGGCGCAGTTCATTGCGTGCCATCAATTTCAGTTCCTCGATCGGATCGACCTGCTGCGCGAGGCGATCGACGGCGCGGTGTTGCTCGTCAACAGCCCGTTCGGCCCAGAAGCGGTCTGGGATCAGTTGCCGCGCGGCGTGCAGGAAGATCTGATTCGAAAACAGATCCGCCTCTTCGTGATCGATGGCGACAGGGTCGCGGTCGAGGCTGGCATGGCGGGCCGGATCAACACGATCATGCAGACCTGCTTCTTCGCGATTTCTGGCGTCCTCCCTCGAGACGAGGCCATCGCCAGAATCAAGGACGCTGTCGTGGCGACCTACGGGCGAAAGGGCACCGAGCTCGTCGAGCGCAACTTCGCCGCGATCGACCGTGCGCTCGAGAACCTTCACGAAGTCGCGCTGCCCGAAACAGCGACGAGCACGCGAGAGCCTGCTCCGATCGTACCTGCCGATGCTCCGGCGTTCGTGAAAGACGTCACAGCGGTGATGATCGCCGGGCACGGGGACGACCTGCCCGTCAGCGCGATGCCAGTCGACGGGACCTATCCATCCGGGACATCCCGGTGGGAGAAACGGAACGTCTCGGACATCGTGCCCGTGTGGCGAGCCGGACATCTGCATTCAGTGCGGCAACTGCGCCATGGTGTGTCCGCACGCGGTGATCCGAGCGCGTTACTACGACGGCTCGGCGCTCGCAGATGCGCCAGACGGGTTCGCGTCGGCGCCGCTCGCAGGCCGCGGCTTCCCCAACCTGCGATTCACGCTGCAGATTGGCGTCGAAGACTGCACCGGCTGCGAGCTCTGCGTCGAAGCCTGCCCGGCGCGCAGCCTCGAGGCAGCGGGTACACGCGCGATCAATATGGAAACAAAGGCGCCGCTCGTCGAGCGCGAGCGTCGCAACCTCGCCTTCTTCGACACGCTGCCGGACAACAAGCCTGCGGGTGTGGACGCCACGCTCGTGCGCGGCGTGCAATACCTCACACCGCTCTTCGAGTACTCCGGCGCGTGCGCCGGATGCGGGGAGACGCCGTACCTCGGGCTCCTCACGCAGCTCTTTGGCGACCGCCTGCTCGTCGCGAATGCAACCGGCTGCTCGTCCATCTACGGCGGCAATCTGCCGACGACACCGTGGTCGGTCAATGCCCAGGGGCGAGGGCCGGCGTGGGCCAACTCCCTGTTCGAGGACAACGCCGAGTTCGGACTGGGGTATCGACTGTCGCTCGACAAGCACCGCGAGCAGGCGGAGGAGCTGTTGCGCGCGCTCGCCCCGGAGCTCGGCTCCGTGCGCGTGCGCGACATCCTCGAGGCGGCGCAGGTGACGCAGAACGACGTGGATGCGCAGCGGTTGCGCATCGCCGACCTCGAGCGCGCACTGGAAAGCCTCGCCGATCCGCGCGCCCGGCAACTGCGCACGCTCGCCTCGCACCTGGTACGCAAGAGCGTGTGGATCGTCGGCGGCGATGGCTGGGCGTACGACATTGGCTACGGCGGACTCGATCACGTGCTCGCATCCGGGCGCAACGTCAATCTCCTGGTCCTGGATACCGAGGTGTACTCGAACACCGGTGGGCAGGCATCGAAAGCGACTCCGCGCGCGGGAGTGGCGAAATTCGCGGCCGGGGGCAAACAGAGCCGCAAGAAGGATCTCGGCCTGATGGCGGTCGCCTACGGCGACGTCTACGTCGCGCAGATTGCGATGGGCGCGTCGGCCCAGCAGACACTGGACGCCTTCTTCGAGGCCGAGGCGCACCCGGGCCCATCGCTCATCATCGCCTACAGCCACTGCATTGCGCACGGCATCAACATGCGGTTCGGCATGCGGCAGCAGAAGCTCGCTGTGGACTGCGGTCACTGGCCGCTCTATCGGTACAGACCGGTGGCTCATGGCCGCCATGAACCAGAATTCGTCCTGGATTCGACGGCGCCCTCCATTCCATTGAAGACGTACGCGTACAACGAGATTCGCTACAAGATGCTGTCCTATACGAAGCCTGAGGAAGCGCGCCGGCTGCTTGCGCTCGCGCAGGACGATGTGGACCAGCGCTGGCAGGTCTACACCAGCCTCGCCGATCGCTGGCCCGCGCGCTCCCGTCGAGGTCAAGGGGAAACCGGCAGCCATGTGGAGGCACCGGCGGTCGGAACCCTCGGTTGAGCGGAGCGCCCTCATGGACCTGACCACTCGCTACATGGGCCTGAGCCTCAAGAACCCGCTGGTGGCCTCGGCCTCGCCGCTCTCGGAGCGCCTGGACGTCATCCGCCAACTCGAAGACAGCGGGGCGTCGGCGGTCGTCCTGTTTTCGCTCTTCGAAGAGCAGATCCGGCACGAAACGGCAGCACTGGAGTATTTCGTGACTCGCGGCACACACAGCTTCGGCGAGGCGCTGTCGTACCTCCCGGAGGTCGGAGCCTACGACGTCGGTCCCGGTCAGTATCTGGAGCTGATACGGAAGGCGCGCGATGCGGTGGACATTCCAGTGATCGCCAGCCTGAACGGCGTCACGGAACAGGGCTGGGTGGATTTCGCGAGAGATATGCAGGAGGCCGGCGCCAGCGGGATCGAATTGAACGTGTACTACATCCCCACGGAGTCGAATCGTACCGGAATCGAAGTGGAACAGCGGTACGTCAACGTCCTGGGCGCGGTCAAGAAAGTGGTGAGGATCCCGGTTGCGATGAAAGTCGGGCCGTATTTCAGTTCCTTTGCCAACATGGCGCACCGGCTCGACGAAGCAGGCGCCGACGCGCTCGTGCTCTTCAATCGCTTCTACCAGCCGGACTTCGACGTTGAAACCCGCACCGTCGTCCCCACGATCGAGCTGAGCACTCCCGCCGAGATCCGGTTGCCGCTCCTCTGGCTGTCGCTGCTTCACGGGCGAGTGCGTTCCTCACTGGCGGCAACCACGGGCGTCCACGGATCTCTCGAAGCGCTCAAGTACCTCATGGCCGGCGCCGACGTGGTCATGAGCACGTCCGCCGTGTTGCAGCAGGGGCCGGCGTTCTTCGCCCGCACACTGGCGGACATGACGGCCTGGCTCGAGGAGAAGGGCTACGCCTCCGTCGGACAGTTGAGAGGCTGCATGAGCCAGCGTGCGGTACCCGATGCGACGGCGTTCGTCCGCGCGAACTACATCAGGATGCTGGAGAGCTACGCGAGTCGGTAGTCGTACGTGCTGAGGCCGCGCTGAACCAGTGCCGAGGGGATGTCACGACAGGTCAGCCGGTAACCTGCGTCCGTCGAACGATTACCTTCCTGAGCTCCTCGAGGATCAGCATGCCGACCGCGAACGGCAGAATCAGGCCCCAGGAAACGAGCCCGATCGGTGCTGTTCCAAAGAGCGTGTGACCGGCCGCCGTGTAGTCGATGAGCACAATGAGGACCAGCTCTGCGACGATTCCAGCGGTGATCAGTCGATTTCCCAGAAACGGACCCATGAAAATCGACTTGCGCCGACTCCGGCACAGATGAACGTTCACGACCTGCATCAGTACGATCGCAGTCAGGCACGCGGTGGTCGCCTCACGATACAACAGATCATCGGAGGACAGTGGAGTGCCACGATGCCACCCAGCACCGCCAAGGACCAACATGAATGCGCTCATCGCCGCAGCCGCCTCCAACGAACCGAGGAACAGGTACGCCCGGACGAGTAGCCCCCGGGTCAGGAGCCGATCCCCCCGATTGCGCGGTGGCCGCAGCATGACCGCCCGGTCTGGGGGCTCGGTACCCAGCCCTAGAGCCGGAAGCATGTCCGTTCCGAGATCCACCGCAAGAATCTGAATCACCGTCAGGGCGAGTGGCAAGCGCGCAAACGCAAACGCCAGGTACGGGACCAGCTCCGGCACGTTCGACGTGAGGACGTACGTGAGAAACTTCCGGATGTTCTCGTAGATCGCCCGACCCTCTTCAATCGCCTCGACGATACTGGCAAAGTTGTCGTCGAGCAGGACCATGTCCGAGGCTTCCCGGGCGACATCCGTCCCCGAACGCCCCATCGCAATCCCGATGTCGGCTGCTCG
This sequence comes from uncultured Acidobacteriota bacterium, assembly GCA_963730995.1. GTDB lineage: Bacteria > Acidobacteriota > Vicinamibacteria > Vicinamibacterales > 2-12-FULL-66-21 > CAVSUB01. The sequence continues at coordinate 768,180 of CAVSUB010000001.1, forward strand.
CAGCGCCGGCGCGTCATTCACGCCGTCGCCCGTCACCGCGACGATGTATCGTTTGCGTTGAAGCAGGGTTACGACGCGAAGCTTCTGATCGGCCGTGACGCGGGCGCAGACAAGCTCCGGCGCATCGAGCGCGAAGAGGATTTCCGTATCCGACATGCGGCCGAGATCGGCACCTGTGAGAAGTCGAGGATCGGGACTGCGGACCAGCCCGATTTTCCGAGCAACGGCAAGCGCGGTACGTGGATGATCGCCGGTTACCATGATGATCCTGATGCCTGCCGTCTGACATCGGCGCACGGCGTCGGGCACCTCCGGTCGCGGGGGATCCTCGAAACCGGCAAGGGCAGTGACTACCAGGTCCGCTTCTGCCTCAGCCAAGGCGTAGTCGGTGGGAAGCACTCGATAGGCAAATGCCAGCACGCGGAGGCCTCGGTCGGCCATCGCGGTCGCAGCCTGTACAACTACGTCAACGCACTCAGCAGAGAGGGGCTCGCGTCGGCCGTCGATGTCGATCCAGCGGGCCCGAGGCAGCAGTTCTTCGGGCGCACCCTTGACGAAGAGCAACGTCTCTCCGGAGCCACGATGTACCGTCACGAGCCGCTTGCGATCTGCCTCGAAGGGTATCTCGTCGATCCGTTGGAGTTGTGGAGCGCTTCCGAGCGCCGACTTCGCCAGACGAACCAGGGCGACCTCCATTGGATCGCCGATCCACCGCGCTTCGCCACCCTCCCCGGCGATCTTCAAGTCATGACACGCGACGGCGCATTCGAGGAATCGACGATGCGACGCGGCGAAAGCCGGGCTCTGCGCAGCAGCGGGGTCCACGAACTGACCTGAGACATAGATCGAGCCTACCTCCATCCGGTTCTGCGTGAGCGTACCGGTCTTGTCCGTGCAGATGACTGACGCCGACCCGAGCGTCTCCACGCTGGGGAGATGGCGCACGAGCGTTCGCCGCCTGGCCATCCGCCGTGCGGCCATCGCCATCGCCAATGTCATCGTCGGCAGCAACCCTTCGGGCACGTTGGCGACGATGACGCCGATCGCAAAGACGAGACTGACGCGGGCCTGCAAGCCGATGAAGTGGCCGATTGCGAAGACCCCGAGCCCTATTCCGATCGCCAGAACGGCGATCCCGCGGCTGAGAGTGGCCATTTCCTTCTGGAGGGGTGATGGCGCGTCGACGGTTGCCTGCGTCAGACAGGCGATCTTGCCGAACGCCGTATTCATGCCGGTGGCGAACACAAGTGCCTTCGCCTCGCCCGACGTCATAGAGGTCCCCGCGAGCACGACGTTGCGCGCCTGGAGAACGTCGTCATTGCTATCCGCCTGCGCGTCACGCGACACCGGCCGCGCCTCTCCGGTGACGGTGGCGTTGTTCACACGAACGCCAAACGCCTCGAGGAGGCGGCAGTCCGCTGGCACGTCGTCACCGGCGGTCAGGAAAATGACGTCGCCAGGCACAACATCGTCCAGGGGAACCACCTCGACGCCCCGCTCCCGCTGCACCCGGACCTGATGCGGCAGCAGTCGCTGGAGCGCCTCCATCGTCTGTTCGGCTCGATGCTCCTGCCAGAACGAAAACGCGCCGTTGATGACGATGACGCCGACAATCGCGACTGCGAGCGTGGCCATCCCCTGGCCCGGGAACTGGAGGTCGGCGACCAGGGCCATGAGCGCAGCCAGCCAGAGGAGCATGGCAAAGAAGTGCGTGAACTGAGCGACGAAACGGAAGATGACCGGCGTCTTCCGGATTCGCTCGATGCGGTTGGGCCCGAACTCGAGCCGGCGAGCGGCAGCATCTTCTAGTGAAAGGCCGGCCGGAGCGCTGCGAAGCGTCGCGAAGGCATCGTCAAGCTGAAGCTGGTGAATCAACATCGCGCCTTACCATGCCAGCTTGACGGCGACTCGAGCGCTCCACGAGCGCTGGAGCTGTGCGCCGGTTCACGCGAACGTCCGCCTTACACGGGGTCTTGCGGCGCTTTGCCGACGAGAAGTCCAGATAGTCGTAGCGGACTGCCCGCTTCAGTTTCCACGCGCGCGCACCGGCAAGGAACACGACCGACGCGTGCGTCTCAATCACCTCGACGTCCGCACCCTCGTGGGTGGACGAGGCCGCGAGAAAGTCGATAACGGCCGTCTGATCTTCTGTGATCATGGGTCCCTGCCAATCGGCATCAAGGAACCAGGAGAGGAACTGCGCCGACCACGATTGTGGCGGGCGCTACGACAGTCGGCGGAACGTTACGGAACGGACTCGAGAGGATGTCGATGTCCGGCTTTTCCCGAGGCACCTCGATGCTCAGCCGGTGCGGGAGCCCGCTGCGACCGGCTGGCTGCCACCTCGATCTCATTCGTGACCGTTGCCACGCCGCGCACGCGCAGGACGGCGCGCTCGACGGCGTCCCGCTGAGGCATGGTGCCCACCCGACCGAACAGCGTCACGAGACCCTCGATCACCGACACACCAGCCGTTCCGAGATCAATGTCCGGTTCCCACTCCAGTGCGGCGATGATGTCGTTCTTCAGCATCGCATCCTGCATGGCCACGATCTCCCTCCGCTGCGTTGAGCAAGGGGACTGCCAGCGACGCAGGTGCAGCGCGAATCCGTCTCGTAGAAGCAAAACCGCTTCTCCGTGGTTTCAGCAGAGCAACTCGAACGGAGCGATCCGCGGACTATTTCGCGTTTGGGTGAGAAATCCCACCGTCGTGCCATAACAGTCTTACAAATCCTCAATCACGGCATCGGTGAGAGCGAGCAACGTCTCGGCGGCCGTCGCGGGGAGCCGACCCTTGTCCTGCAGCGACAGCACCTTGCGGCGAAACACCGACAGCATCTCCATCGCCGAGCGAGTGTCGCCGTCCGCCACGGCACGACCTGCGCGATCGAGATGCACCTCGAGTGGACGACTCCAGCTGCTGCGGAGCGTCCCTGCCTCGACGAGCTGCTGCAGCATCGCCTGAATCGCCTGGATCTTCTCGCCAGACGACAGCGTCGGCAACTCGCCCGGGAGGCTTACCGGCCCGCCGGTCGCCCAGGCCGCCGCTGTGATACCGAGGCAGCGCAACGGGTCACTTGCGAGCGCCGTCGTTCCCGAATAGTAGTCGTGTGTGAAGCCGGACTCGCTGTTGTAAATCGAGTTGGCGATTGGGTTCGCGTCCGTTTCATCCGTCCACACGTACATCTGCCCGGTGACACAGTTCACGTACTGGCTTCCATCCGTGTGGTTGGTGACGGTGGGCATCGGCGCGGTCCTGGCGGCATCGTAGTAATCGAGCAGCGAGTGACCCCACTCGTGCTTGAACACGTTCAGGTGTCCGTACAACGTGGCCGCTTCGATGATCAGCGTCGTGTAGGCCTGCGTTGTCCCCATTGCTGGCGTAAGTCCCGCAGCGGTGCCGATCCACAGCACCTCGTTCGTCGTCTGATCGATGACCGTGGGCTGCCAGATGACAATGACACTGTCGAATGCCGGATCTCGTGCTTCTGCTGTGTCCTGCGGCGAGGGCCACCATCCGTCGCCGATGCGCGTCAACCGCCCGAGTGGACCCGGATAGCGGATCGTCAGCTCGGGCAACATGTTTCCACTGGAGAGCGCGGGAATGTCCGTTTCAACGAACCTGGTGGCGTTTTCGGCCGCCGCGGCGACCTGGGCCGAATCGATGTGTCCAATGAGGTGGTGATCGCCTGCGGAATCCGTGTAGGTCAGGTCGGTGCCGTCGTAGATCAGTACCAGGATCTTCCAGCGCGGATGCGGATCGGTGGCCAGAATCTCGGTGACCCGAAGATCGTCGAACCACGCGGTGCCGGTGGTGATACCAGCCCAATAGCCGAGTCGTGCGCAGATGGTTACGGTACCTGTGGGTCCCGAGTTGAACACCATCCGGACGTACGTCCAGTCATGCGTGCCAGTCAGTGCGGGGGTGTGCTGCCACGTACCCCACAGACAGAGATTTGCGCCCGCATCGGTCAACTCCGTTGTGTGCGCGACATCCTGGGTTCTGATCCAGCCTGAGAGCAGGTAATTGTGGTCCGGCTCCAGCGTCACGGTCTCGGTCCACGCAGCGTCGTTCGGTGTTGGGTTGGCAATGCGAACGCTCCTTATTCCTTCTCGCGCAACATCGGCCTCCCAGGTCAGCGATGCTCCTGGCGCGAACGCCGCACGGGACCAGCCATATGGCGTATCCGGGTTGGCGGAGGGATCCTCGAAGCCTCCGTTGGGCAGTTGGTTGGGCCCCGCTGCGCGCGCCGGCGTCGCGGCGAGCCAGAACGGTAAGCACACCAACACCAAACCCAGTCGCTGGTTGCTGATCATGATCCTCTTCCTTTTCACGGCGTGCTCCACGGTCTCTGCGCAACCTTGCACGAGGGCGGGATGGCTGCGAACGTGCGAAGAGGGGCAGCCACTTGCGCGGCTGCCCCTCGAACGTCACCGTCGGTGTTGTCGAACCTAACGGTCCGCTGTGTGGCTGCGACGTGCGTCAGCCCTTGATTTCGACGGTGCGTTTCTTCACCTCGGGCACCGGAATCGCCGGCATCTCGATCTCGAGCACGCCGTTCTTGAACGCCGCGACGGCGTCCTCGGCCTTCACGTGCTCAGGAATCCCAATCCGGCGGTAGAAGCTGCCGTAGGTACGTTCGGTGCGATAGAAGCCCTGCTCTTTCTTCTCCTCCGTTTCAGTCTTTCTTTCACCTTCGATCGTCAGCTCGTCGTGAGTGACCTCGATCTTCACGTCCTCTTTCTGCAGACCCGGGAGATCGACTCGAACGACGAACTTCCCTTCGCGCTCGAGGACCTCGATTTCAGGTGCCCACATCTTCGGATAGAACGCCGGTAGCCCCGGGACGTCCGGTCGGAGCCCGAACGCACGATCGAGCTCCTCGGTGACTCGTCGCATGAAAGCGAACGGATTTGCCGCTTCCGTCTTTTGCAGGAATTTGGTCATAACATGCCACCTTCCAAGTATGAAGTTGACCGGGTGTCGGGCGATTCCGGCTCTGTTCGTGCCTGCGGAGATTCGCCCGGATCACCTGCGCACGTCAGCCGATATCGCAACGATGATGCCACTGGATAATGCGCGGATTCTCGCGACGTACTGCGACGTGCGTGCGATCCTGGTGCGGAATATCTCGCGCGACTGGCGAGGAGTTCGCACGCCGGATCGCACATGCTGAAGGGAGGGCGTGTGGCGTCTATTTGACCAGAAGGACCGGACACTGCGCGAGTATTCCAACCTGATAGCTGATGGTGCCCCAATCTCGGTTCACCCGGGACGGATTGACGCGATGCGACGCAAGGACGATGAGATCGACGTCGTTGGCTGCCGCAAACCGGACGATCTCTTCGGCCCGTCGCCCGCACGCGACCGCGTGCGTCACGTTGACGGCTCCTTCGGGCGCTCGTTTCGTCAGGAGCTTCATCGCCGTGCGCGCTTTTCGTTCCATCCGTCTGTAGAAAGGCCTCAGGTCTTCGAACGGCAGCCCTTCAATCGTCTCGATGATGTGGACCATCGTGATGCGGGTCCCGTCGCGGGAGGAGAGTCTGCCGGCCAGCTGTAACGCCTTATCGGTGCGTTCTGTCAGATCGGTGGGAACGAGAATATGCCGAAAGCGGAGGTCGGCCTTCGGGCGTGGTCCCGAGCGGACTGTCGCCGTGCTGCGTTTCTTCATAAACAGGCCTCTGAGACAGTGCTCGAGTTCGAACGCAAGTGAACTCCGGAGAACTCCGGGCTCAGGCAGCGTCGCCACGCGATTCCGCGGGCAGTCGTTCCAGGCGCACCGCCGTCACCTTGTACTCTGGCGTCCCCACCGCTGCATCCCGATAAGGACCGGTCACCGCGTTCAGGAACACCGCACTTGTGTGGAACGTTGCGAACAGCTGCCCGGGTGACACCATCGCGCTGATGCGCACCGGCAACACGGCTACCCCATGTGCGCTCACCACCCTCACTGGCTCGTCGTCGTGCAGACCAAGATTCGCGGCGTCCTCACGGGCAATATCCAGGTAGTCTGCCGTGCGAAGATCGTTGAGCCGGGTGCGGCCGGTCATCGTGCCGGCGTTGAATTGATACAAGGATCGGCCCGTCACGAGGAGAAACGGAAAGAGAGGCGTCGGCTGCTCCGAGGTCGGCCGCCAGTCGATGCATCGTAGTGCGGCGCTGGCTCCTCCTGGAAAGCTGGTGGCGTGCAGCCGCGCTGTGCCCGGATGATCCTCGGACGGACACGGCCATTGCAGCCCTGCGACATCGAGCCTGGCATAGGACATGCCTCGGGCGCCGTCGCAGACCGAGCGCACCTCGTTCCAGATCTCCTCGGTGCTCCTGAACTGGAAACCGTCTCGTCGACCCATGCGGTTCGCCACCGCGCAGATGATCTCCCAGTCGGCCCTGGAATGGCCGACCGGCTCGATGGCCTTTCGCACGCGCTGAATCCGGCGCTCCGCATTCATGAAGGTGCCGTCCTTCTCGAACGAGGAGCACGCCGGGAGAAAGACGGAACCGAACTCGCGGGCCGTTTCCGTCAGGAAGAGATCCTGGACGATAACCAACTCCATCGAGGCAAGCGCGCGGCGCGTGGCCGTTGCGTTCGGATTGGTCAGGAGGATGTCGTAGCCGATGTCCCACAGCGCCTTGAATCGTCCTTCTTGAGCGGCATCGATCATCTGCATCAGGTGAAGGCCAGCCGGCTGGGGCACCGCGTGCTGCCACACGCGTTCGAAGGAGAAGCGGCCGCCTTCGAGCGGCGTCGACCCCGGCAGCACCATCGGGTCGCAGCCCATGTGGGCCGCCCCCTGGACGTTGTTCTGGCCGCGCAACGGGTTTACCCCGCTCCCCGGCTTGCCGACGTTGCCCGTCAGCAGCGCCAGATTCACCAAGGCCATGACGCCGTCCGTGCCCTGTACGTGCTCCGTCAGCCCCAGCCCGTGCGCGCTGAACGAGGGGCCGTTTGCGGCGTAGAGCCTCGCCGCCTCGCGAATCGCGCCCGCGTCCACACCGCAGACGAGCGCAGCGCGTTCCGGAGTCCATGACTGGACGAACGCCCGAAACTCGTCCAGACCGGCCGTTCGGGCACCGAGGAACTCCCGGTCGGCCAGACCCTCGAAGAGGATCACCTGCGCCATGGCGTTCAGCAACGCCACGTTCGTGCCAGGCCGGATCGCCAGATGGTGAGTCGCGTAGGCCGCCAACTCGATCCGTCGCGGATCGATCACGATCAATCGGGCGCCACGGCGAACAGCCTGCTTGATGCGCGCGCCCACGATGGGGTGATTCTCAGTCGGGTTCGCCCCGCAGACCAGGATCGTGCGAGCCAGCTCGATGTCGTCGAACGAGCCGGTGGCAAGCCCGGCGCCCATCGTCCGCTTCAATCCAGCGGCGCTCGGCGCGTGACACACTCGAGCGCAGCAGTCGACGTTGTTGGTGCCGATGAGTACCCGGGCAAACTTCTGGGCGAGGTAGGCTTCTTCATTCGTCGCGCGGGCAGACCCTAACACGCCCACGCTGTCCGGCCCATAGCGGTCGATGATTCGGCGAAGCCTGTCGGCGGTCAACGCCACCGCCTCCTCCCAGGACACCTGCTGCCACTCGGATCCAGTGCGGATCATGGGCTCGGTGATCCGGTCGTCGGCCGAGACAAAGCCGAACGCATATCGGCCTTTGACGCACAGGTGACCTCTGCTCACGGGCGCATCGGCTACCGGCTGCACCGAAACGATCCGGCCATCCCTGGTGCCGACGGCCATCTCGCATCCCGTGCCGCAGTACGGGCAGGTCGTCCGCGTCCAGGCAGAAGCCGGGCCGAGCGTCGCGGCGCTCGCGTCCTCCAGTGCTCCCGTCGGACACGTGTCGACACACGCGCCGCAACTCACACACGGGCTCTCGCGCAGAGTGGGTCCATCCACTCGCACTCGGGTCCCCGCGCCGCGGTCCTGCACGTGCCACACGAACTGTCCTTGAAGCTCGTCGCAGATCCGCACGCATCGATAGCAATCGATGCACCGCGACATATCGACGATGATGAAAGGATGCGACGCATCGACGAGACTCGACTGTGTCGTGCCATCGGCGGCATCGACGACGTCGAACTGCTTCAGATACCGGTGAAACGGTTTGTCTGGACACCGCGTGACGGCATCGGCCGGATAGCCGGATGCCAGCGATCTCACGACGAACCGTCTGAAATCCTCAATCTCCGGTGTGTGGGTCCTGATTTCCATCCCATCGGTCAGCGGCGTCGTGCAGGCAGGCATCAGCCGGGGCGCCCCGGAAATCTCGACGAGGCACAACCGGCAGGCGCCCGATGGCGCGAGCCGGTCGTCGTGGCACAGCGTCGGCACGTCGATCCCCGCCGTACGCAGGGCGTCAAGGACGGACATCCCCACTGGCAATGTGTGCCCCTCACCATTCACAGCTACACGAAGCTCCGCAGCGGCAAGCTCAGGCAACACGGCGTTTCTCCTCGAGCAAGAGGACGCCAGCCGCCAACGGCGACGCCGCCATCGTCAGGATGACCAAGACGATCGTCGATATCGGGAACCGACGTGCGGTCGTGAGCGGGTAGGCGACGGCAATGGCGAACCCCGCTACGATGAGCAACATTGCGCCAAGGCGGCGCCAGCGCCACGCGATACAGGCGATGACCAGGAAGGCTCCACCCGGGAGGAAGAGGTGAAGAACCAGGTTGATCACACCGAGGTTCTCGCTAATCGCGGAAGCCGTCCCGAACCAGACCCAGAATGCCGTCGTGAGCGCGATGAGCGTCCAGGCCAGCGGCTGCTGCAGGCGAGCGGGCATGGTCGGCCTCCTCAGAAGAGAGCTCGGATGGTCAGCGCGTGCTTGAGCGGCCAATCACTTCGCGATCCGCATCCGCGCGACGTACCTGGGTCTGGTGGTCTACTGTCCTTCGCGGCTACCCTCGCAGTTCACATCGGCGAAAGTGTGTTCCCAACGTGTGGTCGGACACACGCTCCAGGAGTCGTGACAGCGGACCACCCGATGTTCTCTCCATTTTCAGGCGGCATCCTCCGGTCGCGTCGAGATACTCCGGGCAGATAATTCTGCTCACGGCGCCTTCGAGATCGGTGACAACGCTGACGGACGCCTGAATGGTCGGGCAATGAACCATTTTCAGATTCATGTTCGCTTCTCTCTCTCTGCGAACTGCGTTACGACATGAGCACACTGTGCAAAGGCCCGTCGCAACGAATGTTCCGCGAGCGGTTCCCGTAGATCGGCGCCAGAAGAGAGTCGTGCGGTACCGGCCATGGGAAATTTCCCGCGGGTGCGCGAAAACCTTCCCACGCGTGTTCGCCTCTCAGATAGCCGTGTCCCCCAATTACTTGAGAAATCTCCGATCGCCTCAGGCACCGTCATTGCGTCTGGCTCATCCGCGCGCTGACGCGCTCGACGAGTGCGAGGCAGGTCATGTTTCCTTCCAAATCGATTTCAACTCTGGTGTGCGCTGGGGCGATCTGTTTCGCCCTGGCCCCCGGCGCAGGCGCCCAGACCACGACGACGTTCCTGGCAATCGGCAGTGACCCTGGAGATCCGGTGGGAAACGGAACGGATCTCTATCTGGATTCGCAGACGGCAACCTTCACTTCTTTCCAGAGCAGCGGCCCGGGACGCCACTTTTGGAGCGCGACGATCCAACCGACGAACAACAGCCCGAGCTGGGGGATAACCTTCACGCTGCCCAACAGCGGCGGCCTCATTCAGGGCAAACGGCTCGAGGCGGGGATCCCCGTGGATCTCTCATCCCCCGGCATGGCCATTAGCCGGGGAGGCGCGCTCGCGTGTCCCCGGCAATCCGGCAGTTTCATCTTTCATCAGATTGGACCCGATCCAACGACACTCGGGCTCGTGATGGATGTCGATTTCGATGTGAGATGCGAAGGGGCCGGCGGCGGACTGTACGGCCAGCTTCGTTTGAGGTCCCCGCGGAGCGGCGTCACCATCGAGGCGGTCGACATGTCCGCGCTCTCGCCCGTCGCGCCGGGTACTCCGCTCCGCTTCAGCGTGGCCATGGACGCCAGCGTTCCTCTGGAGTTCAAATTCATCCGATACCGGTCGTCGACGGCGACGTGGCAGATCGTGCAGGACTACAGCTTTCGGCCCGTCTGGTCGTGGATGCCCACCGTTGGTGACCTGGACGACTACTATCTGCAGGTCTGGGTGAGGGCTCGTGGATCGCTGAACGCGTACGACGAATGGCGCGCGTTTGGTCCATTCACGACCGGGCTCTCCAGCCCGGTTGTTTCACTGACGAGCGATCTGCCCTTGCCCGCGCCAGCCGGAACGTCGATCACCTGGACAGCACTGGGCCGCGGCGGCACCAATCGTTTGGAATACCAGTTCGTCCGATATTCTGCGGCCGCAGGCCTTTGGCAGATCGTTCGCGATTGGAGCACCGATCCGACGTGGCTTCAGGTCACCACCCCTGCCGACGAGGGAGAGATCATTGTGGTCGTGCTCGTAAGAAGCGGCAGCGGCGGTGGTGCGGAAACGATGGATGAAGTGCAATTCACCATCTCACCGCCGCCAGACTCATTCGTGCTGGCCAGCACAGTGTCCGGCGGAAGACTTCCCGCGATCTCCACGCAGACGTATGGTTTCAGCTATATCCGAATCAGCACGGCCAACGGGCTCTGGATCTCGACACTCCCCAGCAACCAAATACAGATCGGGTTCAGCGCATGGATGGCTCGACCCGACGGCGGAACGCCGGGTGTGGGCCTTTATGAGCATGCCGAGGCCCAACCCGATCCACTCGCAGGCATCCCGGGGCTCGCCGTGAACTATTGCTCCTCGAGCATCACCGGCAGCTTCAGGATCCTCGAGCTCGAACAAGGTAATGATGGCACCGCGAGCCGGCTCGCCGCTGACATCCGCCAGCGCTGCGGCAGCGACGCCACGGAGCTGTTCGCCGCCATTCGATACAAGTCGGCGCTGCCCTTGTTCAACATGTTCCCGATCGTCACGAACACACCGGTGATCGTCGGCCCCGGAACCGTCGTGACGTGGACGGCCGCGGCGTCGAGCGGCACGGGGCCGGTCGAGTACCGTTTTCTTCGGTACGACATGCAGCACGTCACATGGACGCTCGTGCGCGACTGGGGCAGCGATTCAGACTTTCGCTGGATGCCGGGCATGGAGAACATCGGATCGTATGCGGTGCAGGTGTGGGCGCGAACCGCAGGCAGCACGGTCCCCTATGAGGGTTGGCGCAACTCCGACACGCTGATCGTCGCTCCGGTGCCACTGACGATCCACGACCTGCAATGGGATGCGGCGCGCGCGAGAGCCGGCGAGCCGCTCACACTCGAAGCAATCGCGGGTGGCGGCACGGGGGATCTGGAGTATCGCTTCGTGAAATTCGAACGAGCCGCTGGACGATGGACAGTCATCCGCGAGTACGGGGCGTCGAACCGTGTAGAGTGGACGCCCGAAGCGGCTGGCGACTACGACATCCAGGTTTGGGTACGTGAGGTGGGATCCATCGCGGCATATGACACGTGGAGGGGTGAGCCGCTCAGCGTGAAGTGACGGTCGACGTCGATGAGCACTCGGAGGCCGTCTCGCTGACCGATCTGCACGCTGGTGGCTCTGATGGTGTTCTGAAGGTTTCTGAGCCGGTCCCTGAGGCCGTCAGAACACCTCCCGGACCGGCAGAGGATACGTACGTTTATCGGACACGCGAAACTGGACGCTTGCCGCCGCGCCATCGGCTCCAGCCGACGGCGAGAAGTCCGCTCCCCACGAGAACAACCATGGACGGTTCGGGAACGGCGAATTCGTTGCGGGGAAGTCCAAGGCCGGATCATCGACTCTAGTGGCGTGTATCTACTGATTCAGTAGCGTGTCGTCCTGTGATTCGGCCCCGATTTCGCAGCCGCGACAACGGAGCGGCTTCTACTGAGTCAGGCGCTACATCCTACTAGTACTCGTTCGGCGACGCGGCGGCCGCGCCAGGTTCGTCGGCCAGCAGATCGTATCGCGACCGGATGGCGCCGACGATTTCCGGAACCGTTTCCTTCCGGGGGCTCGTTCGATGCCGGTCCTCCAGGCCGCGCAGTTCGGCGGCCAGTGCGTGATCGCCGAAGACGTCGCCGATCCAGCGCGAGAAGTCGCCGCGCCGCAGATACATGTCCAGGGCTCGCGACGGAGCACTCTCCAACTCGAAGACGAATTGCCGAAGTGTTCGAGCGCGATGTACCGAAGGGTGCCCGTTCGGATTGAACACGAATGCCTGCCGCTCAATGACCGGCACGTCGACGTACTTCTCACGGTGGCGCACGTGCGGCGTCAGGCGCGTTCCCATCGTGAACAGCCGGAGCTGCCCTTCCGCCTCCTCAGTGACCGGCAGCGCGATCGCCTGGCCCGTTCGGAGGTGTCCAAGCATCGACCATTGCGCCGTGCTGACGCGCTGACAGGTCGCGCAGCGTTGGCGCAGCGCCTCGATCTCGGCAGGGTTCGATTCGCAGGTGACGATCATGACCTCGGTCGCCGCGAGGAGGGCGCGGGGCAGCCGGGAGGCACAGTAGGTCACCACCGTATAGCCATTCGCCTCCAGGTCGAGGAGATCGTTCGCGTCGGAATCGTGCAGGAAATAGTGCGCCTCGTCTACGAGAATCCGATGCGGAAGGCCGGTCCGTTGCCGCATGACGTTCAAGGCCGGCAGCACCGCCCGGATGTAGTCGCGTCTTTCGTCCTGAGGGCAATGCGAGAGGTCGATCACAACGCTCCGATCCGGATACCGCAGCGCCCGCAGCAGCTCGCGCGGTGTGGGCGGAGGGTCCTCGCCGCCGATCACCGTGACGTGGGGCAAACCCTCCAGCGACCGATAGTCGCCTTCCGGATCGAGCACACAAACGGAATATCCTTGAAGGATGAGCTGCTCGCAGAGCAAGCCGGCAGCCCAGGACTTCCCGGATTTGGCGTCGCCCGCGACGAGCACGTTGCGACCGCGGACGGCCAGCGAGAATTCCCGCCCGTCTTCCGTGTAGCCCAATAGGAGCCGGCGCCTCGCACGAGGAGGCACGGGCAGGCGAGCCGTTTCGGCAAGGCTCCTGAGGTAATCTGCGACGGCCTCCGGACCGGAGCCGCTCAGCACGATGTCAGCTGCGGACCGCAGTTGAGCGCTCCCCCACTCGACCGCAACACCCACTTCTGCGAAGCGCAACAGCTCGTGGTCGTTCTCCGCGTCGCCGATGGCGAGTGTGTTGCGGGCCGACAGCCGCAGCGTCTCGAGCGCCTCGCGAAGGCCGGTGGCCTTACTGACACCCTGCGGCATCACCATGACGCGGCCGCCGTTGAAGACCAGGACCAGCGGCAATTCGAGCGCGCGAATGGCCTCGAGCAGCCGCGGCGCCTCGTTGGCGGCCGCGTCGACCAGGCACTGACCCGCCTGAAACGGTATCCCTCGACGCACGAGTTCACGGAGGAGGATGTCGGGCACGAGCGGGGATATGGCCGATGTATAGCCACTATCTGGAAAGTGCACGAGCGCACCGTTTTCGGCGATGACGCCGTCCACGAAGTGAAGGTCGCCGGCGACGCGACGAAGCTCCCCCAGGATTCGCCCTGTGACGAGCAGGACGACGATCCCGGCGGCCCTGGCAGCGGCGATGGCGTCGCGGACGGGCTGACCGACGGCGTCGTTCTTTGCGATCGTGCCGTCATAGTCCAGGGCAATGACGGAGAGCTTCATCGCTAGGCCTCAGGAAGCGTCAGGAGCCGGTCGACTACGTGGTCTCGCGCAGAGCGGTGAAACCTCCACACGAACTCAACCGAGCATCCGATTTAGACGACGTGTTCGGCGGGACGATAGCGCGCGAAGCTGTCGTCCACGCTGATTGCGTCGAAGCCGAGATGAGTCAGCATCGAGACCGCAGCGGCCGCCCGAGCACCGCCGTTACAGTACACGATCAGCGGCGTGTTGACGGGCAGCTTCGTGGCGCTCACGGCGATCCGCGCGTAAGGAATGTGCAGCGCACCAGGCACGTGACCATCTTCGAATTCGGCGTCACTGCGAACGTCCAGCACTCTCGCGTCGCTGCCCATGCGCTGTTTCTCGAGCTCGGGCATCTCGATCGTCCGAAAACGCCGGAGCGAGCCCGTCGTTCGAGCGAATCTGTCCAGTGTCTCGGGCGTGAAATATCCGACGATACCCGGAAAGATAGTCGGCGTGGATATGGGTGTCGGCTGCTGCGACCAGACGCAACTTGTGACTGGCGGCCAGGTCGAAGTAACGATCGACATCGCGCTCGGGATCGATCACGATGGCCTCCCCGGTTCTGGGGCAGCCGATCAGATAGGCAAACTGTGCGAGTTTCGGGTCTGCAACCTGACGGACGAACATGAAGCCCTCCGGATTCTGAACGGGTCAGCCGCTGCGCGTGCTGTGCTGTGATTGGCGGCCACTCAGCTTCACCGGCAAACCCCGTGCCTCGTTTGCACGTCATTGGTGCATCATTCAGCGCCGAGCGCGTAAACGCACCAAGAAGCAAGGTTGCGAACGCCAAGCTGGAGCCAGTTGGCAGTCGTGTCGCGAATGCACTGAGAAGGTCAACGCGGAGAAGTTCGCACTCGGTGGTGATATTTCACTGAGCTCCCGGGGAGTAGTGGCGCGCCGCCGCCGGTTCTTGCGTGCCTGGCACAGGCACTCCAATTGCTCAAGTCGGCCAGCAGAGCGTGGGAAAGTCATGATTACGGAAGATCAGACAGCCGTCATCGACTTCCTTGGGGCACCATCCACGCATGGCGGTGTGGCCGTCGAGCGGATCGACACGCACGCCTCCATCGTCTTTCTCGCGGGTGCCCGTGCGTACAAGCTCAAACGAGCCGTCCGGTTCGACTATCTCGATTTCTCCACGAGCGAACGGCGCCGCACGTTTTGTGAGGCGGAACTGCGATTGAACCGGCGGACTGCCCTGGACCTCTACCGCGGGCTCGTCTCGGTCAACCGCAAATCGGACGGATGCTTTTCTCTCGGTGGCAACGGCACGCCCGTCGACTGGCTCGTGGAGATGAACCGGTTCTCGCAGGACTCGCTCTTCGACCGTCTTGCCTCCACCGACAGCCTCGGCCTGGAGCTGATGCCACCCCTGGCGGCGGTAATCGCCGAATTCCACCTGGCCGCCGAGCATCGCACGGATCACGGCGGCAGAGCGGGCATGGCATGGGTCATCGACGGAAACGGCGCCGGTCTGGCCGAGTTCGGGCGAGCCTGCCTGGAGCCGCGCGCAACCTCTCGCCTCACCGAGAACGCGCGGGCTGAGCTCAATCGGCGTGCGGAGGTGCTCGAGCGGCGCTGCACGTTGGGCTTCGTCCGGCAGTGCCATGGCGATCTGCATCTGCGAAACATCGTTCTGCTCGACGGACGGCCGACGCTGTTCGACGGAGTCGAGTTCAACGACGAGATCTCCTGTATCGACGTCCTGTACGATCTCGCGTTTCTTCTGATGGATCTCTGGCGGCGAAGACTCCCCTGTCATGCCAACGCCGTATGGAACCGCTACCTCGCCGCGACGGCCGACTTCGG
Source organism: uncultured Acidobacteriota bacterium (assembly GCA_963730995.1). GTDB lineage: Bacteria > Acidobacteriota > Vicinamibacteria > Vicinamibacterales > 2-12-FULL-66-21 > CAVSUB01. The sequence continues at coordinate 783,722 of CAVSUB010000001.1, forward strand.
CGGGATTTCGCTGCTGCCTTTGTTCCTCTCGTGCCGCGCGGCGGTTCGCGCCAAGACGAGCGCGACTGCGGCGCAGCTTCAGCAGGAGCCAGGGCGACGCACAGAGCTCCAGGTCCTGGCGCGCGAGTATCTGGCCATGGCCGAAGAGCTCTTGCGTCCGGCCGGTCCATGCCTCCTGGCGGTCGGCGGCCTGTCCGGCTCCGGAAAATCGACGCTCGCTCTCGGGCTCGCGCCAGTCGTGGGCGCGGTGCCAGGTGCAGTGGTCCTGCGGAGCGACGAGACACGGAAACGGCTGTGCGGTGTCGCGCTGCTGCAGCACCTCGGCCCAGAGGGGTATGCGCCGGGCATGTCCGAGCGTGTCTACGCGACCCTGGCCGAGCGCGCCGCACTGATTCTTCGCGAAGGCCACAGCGTAATCGTCGACGCGGTGTATGCGCGTGAAAACGATCGAGAAGCGATCGAAAGCGTGGCGCGCGAGGCATCAGCGCCATTCGCCGGACTGTGGCTCGAGACGCCCGAGTCGCTGCTGATCGCCAGAACCGAGCAGCGGAAGAACGATGCGTCGGATGCAGACGCGCAGGTCGTCCGCATGCAGGGCGGCCAAGAGAAAGGTGTGATCAGGTGGTGTCAGCTCGACGCGTCGGGGCCCGCGACATCCGTTCTGGCGTCTGCGACCAACTCCATCCGCAATCGGCTGCCCGAGCGTTTGAACGGCGACCACGAAGCCATCGCCTGTCTGCCAGTCTAGGTAAGGTCCGGAAGTTCGAAGGCCGAATCTTCCGGCGCGAGTCGCCTGAACGTCGGCGATCGAGGTTCTCTTTGGCATTGCTTATGCTCTGAATGACTCCATGGGGTTCCTGCTCGCAGCGATGCTGGCCGCCCACGGAGTCGCGCACATTCCGGGATTCGTTGTTTCCTGGCGCGTCGGGGCACTGCCTGAACTTCCCTACACGACCACGATACTGGCAGAACGCTTCGACGTCGGCGACGCCGGAATCCGCGTCGTGGGCCTGCTCTGGCTGCTCGCCTGTCTCGGGTTCCTGAACGCAGCCGTTCTCGTCACGATGAGGGTTCCTTCGGCATATCGGGTGACCCTGTTCATGACCGTCGCGTCGTTCGCCCTGTGTGCGGTCGGTTGGCCCGATTCCCGGATTGGATTGTGGGTGAATGTCGTTCTGGCTGCCTTGCTGGCATTCAACGCTCGCTGGGCAATCGTCGCATCCGCCAGTTGATTTTGGATGTCGATGGAACTCACCTCTAGCAACCAACCGGAACATCGCCAGAGCTTGCTCTGGAGCATGAACCTTTCACTCGTCGTCGGCGTGCTCATGCTGGTGATGAAGGTGGGTGCGTATTGGCTCACTGGCTCCGCGGCTATCCTGAGCGATGCGGCGGAATCAGTCGTGCACGTCGCTGCCGTTGCTTTCGCGTCGTTTAGCCTGCGCCTGTCATTCAAGCCGCCGGATAAGAGCCACCCCTACGGCCACTCGAAGATCGGCTTCTTCTCCGCCGGTTTTGAAGGTGGTCTGATCGCGTTGGCTGCTTGCTTCATCGTCATCGCGGCCGTGCGCGGCTGGATCTCTGGCCACGCCCTGGAGAATCTTGGCACCGGCGGATTCCTCACGCTCGCAGCCACGCTCATCAATGGCGGGCTCGGCGCGTATCTCATCGCGGTCGGTCGACGCCGCAATTCGCTGATCCTCGTTGCGAACGGCAAGCACGTGCTTACCGACTGCTGGACGAGCCTAGGCGTGCTCGTTGGCATCGGGCTGACGATGCTGACTGGCTGGCGGGCAGTGGACCCGATCGCCGGCATCGCGATCGCGCTGAACATCCTTTGGTCCGGCTACGGCCTGATGCGCGAGAGTGTGTCCGGCTTGCTCGACGAGGCCGATCCGGAGACGACGAAGAAGATCGAGGCGATCCTGGCCGAGGAAACCTCGCGACGCGGCATCACGTTCCACGAACTACGCCACCGGTACAGCGGCGACGGACATCTCATCGACGTGCATTTGCTTTTCCCCAGCACCACGCCAATCGCGGATGCACACCGTTCCGCCACGGCGGTCGAGGAAGCTCTCACCAAACGCGTCCAACCCTTCGCGGAAGTCCACACTCACCTCGAACCGCTCGAAGAACACGACGCGGCGCATCTCGGTGGCGCCGGCCACCGCCTAACACCACCGGCGTGAAACGCGCCGTCATTCACGCCGTAGCCCGGTTATCAGCCAACCCATCGCAACAGCGGACAACGGAAAGGGCGCTGCATGTCAACGGTCGTGCAGCGCGGACGGTCCATCGTCATGTCTGTGAACCTACCACGTGACCGAGAGTGATTGTGGTTGGGCTCATCGACAGAGCCGCCTCATTCAGCGAGAGAAACGGGCCGGGGTGTCTCGGTTGACTTGACCCGCCTCGCTCGCCTGAATCCCGAGACCAGATCGAGCTCCCGCAGCATCGCGCGCTTCTTGGCCTGGTGACCGTGCATCCTGTGTAGGATGTCATCGAGGACGTGGACCGCCTCCATCACATACGGTCCTTTGTTGAGCATGACGCACTCGGCGCGATGCGACATCGCCGCGTCGGTAATCTCGGCGCGCGACGGCTGTCCATCTTTCGCCAGGCTCTCGAGCACTTGCGTCGCCCAGATGACCGGCACATGAGCGGCTTCGCAGAGCCACAGAATCTCTTCCTGCACCTCGGCCAGCCGTTCGAAACCGCATTCCACCGCGAGATCCCCTCGCGCGATCATCACGCCACAACGGGGCGTCTTCATGGCTTCCAGCAACATCGCGGGCAGATTCTCGAAGCCACGCTTGGTCTCTATTTTGAGGACGATGGCGGGCTGGCGCTCGCCGAACGGCGCGAGGAGCGCCTGAAGGGCACGGACATCCTCGACGGTGTTGACGAATGACAACGCGACCAAGTCGGCGTGGCGCGCGACGAACGAGAGATCCGCTCGATCTTTGTCGGTCAGCGCCTCCAGATGCAGGAGGCTGTCGGGCAGGTTGATGCCCTTGTCGGCGGAGAGTTTGCCTCCTCGCGCGCGCGTGTGCGTAATTCGGACATGCAGGCGATCCGGTTCCGTGCGCTCGATCACGCCCCCGATCCGGCCGTCGTCGAACCAGATCCGCTCTCCCGCGCGAACGTCCTCGAATACCTGGGCTGACGTACAGCCGATGGTCGCGGGATTCAGTACGTGACCGGTTCCATCACACGTCGCGGGACGGCCGGGCGTCAGCTCCTTCGTCAGGATGAGCAGGTCGCCCGTGAGCAGCGTGATGGCAGTCTCGGTCGGTGACACGGGCCCAACCGAGGCTTCGGCCACGGTACCCCCCTCGGGCCGTCTGGCCTTGAAACGAAGACCGCCAACGACATAGCACGTGCGCACCGACTCCGCCCAGCAGCCATCGGTGCCGACCGCCACGATGTCCAGGGCTCGCCTGGAATCGCGCGCATCCATGAACGACAGATGGTCCCCAACACGGAGCGCGCTCAAGAACTTGCCGGAGAACTCGAGGGCCGCGTCCGCAGGCGTCGGAGGCTGACGGGGGCTTTCCCCGGGAGACAGCCACACTCTCGCTCCGCGAGACACGCCACCGTAGGCGTCGCGGATCGGCTTGAACTTAATCACGGCCGGACCGGGTTCGAGCGGACCCGTTCGAAGCTTGGGTCCGGCGAGATCCATCAGCACGCGACACGTTCGATGGGTGGCGCGTTCCGCCCGGCGGAGGTGATCGAACATGCGGGCCCACTCCGGCTCACTGTCGTGCGCGCAGTGGACGCGCATGCAATCCATTCCGTGCTCGAGCAGATGGTGAACCAGGTTGTAGTCCTGCGCCGCCTCGCTCGGCATCGTGACCATGATGGCGACGCCACGCTCAGGAGGAATCGCCCCCAGCAGCGCCTGCGTATGTGCCGCCAGGAGTTGCTGACCCGCCTCGAGGTCGACGTGAAGCCCGTGCGGCTCGGTCGGGTGCCAAGGGCGTCCCACGGCCTGGTGCAAGACAGACAGGACCGCGTCGACAGCGGACAGCACGTGCGATTCCGCCCGGCCAAGCGAGGACAGTCCGGCCTTCGCTAGGCGCATCTGCATGGGCCTCAGGTCGCGACTGCGCAGCGCAATGTAGTGAAGGAGGTTCTCGGCACTCTTGCAGTGGCTGGGGTGAACCTGACCGAGCAGATCGCTCGAGTCCGCTACCAGGTCGAGCAGGTCCTGGCGGACTCGAAGGAACTCCTGAATCAGTTCGTCGTACTCGACGGCGTCGGCGCGATCGTCCATAAGCCTCAAGTCTGTACCACTCCAGTGCGACGCTTGTGTGACGGTCTGGCTCCAACGGCGCGACGCCTGCCCTGACCAGTGGAGCCTGTCGATGTGGTGGGATCGGAACTCGGTCGTGACGACGGAGTTAAGTGTCAAGGGCGGCGTATTGGACAGCCCTCAGCGCGCCACATCCCGGGATCACCAGTCAAGGTTGTCCCCATCTGGCTCGTCACGTACGCCAGCCACCGAAGTTGGGTCAGCATTGATATCCTCATCGAGGCGAATCGCTGCTGGACCCACGAACGATTCATAAGGTGTCATGTGACCAAAATTGAAAACAACGAACCAAGGATCGTGTACTGGCATCGCGAGCTACCACCCCTCGATGCGGAACTCGTCGCGCGGCACACCGTCGAGGCCAACAGCAGCCGTGTTCCGGGAACGATCGCCCATCGAGACGAGCTGTGGAATCAGTGCTATCGAGAACTGATGGCCACCGCTGAGCGCCGCCTGGTGCAGGAGGTCGCGCGCCTCGGCGGCCACTTTGCGCATGTCCACGACGAAACGGTCGAACCCAAACATGACGACGCATCGGGCGAGGCATGGCTCCACGGCCGTTTCAGCTACATGTTGTACCGACGGCCGCAGGAATCGCGATAGGCTGTCCGCCCGCTTCGTGATGACCACATCGAACATCGTTGGGTGCCTGGCTTCGCCTTCGACAACTTGCGGTTTGCACCCGCGGCAGCGACCGTGCGAGAACCCGCGAGTGTCATCCTGCTGTTGGCTGGATTCGCCGGAGTGGCGCGCCGCCTGCGCGGTCCGTTGCAGTCCCGTGTAGCTTTTCTTGGAAACCGAGGGGCTGTTCTGTTCGCAAGTCTGCCGATCCAGCGCTGAAGTGCTCGACGTGTGGAACACTCCTCAAGCGGGACCTTGGAAAACGATTCTGGCGAGCATCACTGAGCGATACTGAAACACCTCGTCGCGCAATTGGTTCAACGATTTGCATCCGCAAAGATGCTTCACAGCCCGCGAGCCGAGCTACTGCAGTGTGAAGGACTCGGTCGTTCCCCAATCTTCATACGCTGCTGAAGATCCCGCGCTCCTGACCCAGACCTGAATCACATAGCTTCCAACATCGGCTGCCGTCGTATTCCACGCGAACTGGTTGCTGCTGGAGTACGGTTGAACTATCGTCCAGACGCCAGTGCGCTCGCTCAACCGGACGAACTGAAACTGCAGCGGACCCGCCGTGCCGCCGCTGGCAACGGCGGTCCACGTGATGCGGGCACCGGCCTGAGCAGGAAGATGGTGTTCGCTCCCTATGGTCACGATGCGCGCTGGCGAGTCGTTCCCGACGGTGATGTAGCCGCTGTTCGTGTAGCCGTCGTATCCCGTGGTCGTGCCGGCGTTTCGCACGAGGAGTTGGACGACGTAGGTGCCGGTGGCTGGAGGCGTCCAGACGACGTTCGGAACGGTGCTGTAATCCTTGAGGAGCGACCATCCTCCTCCGCTGCTCCAGACGGAGAACTGATATCGCCACGGCGGCACGCCGCCGGCAACGCTGGCCCTCCATGTGACGGGGGTGTTGCCGGGCACGGGGAACACGACGTCGGAGCTCAATGACGGCGTGCCAAGTGGATCCACGACGACCCTGAAGATACTCGTGCCCGCCCACGTGTCATAGGCGCTCGCGGACCCGGCGTTGCGGACCCAGACCTGCAAGGCGTGGTCGCCAACGTCCGCCGGCGAAGGGGTCCAATCGTAGTCGCGGCAGGACCCGGCAGGAGCGTAAGGCTGGACCTCGTGCCATCCATCCGGATCCAGTCGAACGAACCTGCACTGCAGCGGTCTTATTCCACCGGTACTCAGGACCGACCAGGCGATCACGTAACCGGCCCTGACGATCCCGGGCTGGCTGTTCGTCAACGTGATCGTCAAGGGTCCGGGAGGCGCGACTTCGAACGACACACCCGCGTACGCCTCGTAATCTGCCCCCGACCCGGAATTGCGCACCCAGACCTGCAGCGAATGCGGACCGACATCGGCTATTCCCGGGAGCCAGCTGTAGCTGTCGTATCCCAGGTAATCCTGGACCACCTTCCATCCGTCTGCGTCCAATCGAACGAATTTGTACTGCAGCGGCGCGACGCCTCCGGACGTCTTTGCGATGAAGCTGACCAACTGCCCCGCAGGTACGGGCTGCGGACCGGAGATCACGATTTCGCTGATAGTCGGGTGTGGCGGATCGACGACCTCGACGCTGAGACCGGCCAACGCTTCATAGGACTCGGTCGAGCCGAATACACGCGCCCAGACCTGAATGTGATGGACGCCAATGTCCGCGTAGGTTGGTGTCCAGGAGATGTCGGAGGCCGGCGAGTAGCCCGACCACTGTACCCATCCCGTTCGGTCACTGTAGAAGTAGTAGCTGTATTCCACATCGCCACCTGGTGTGGCGCTGGCGCTCCAGGTGACCGTCCTGTTGTATGGCACCGCCCCTGCCGATCCCCCGAGCTCTACGTGCGGGAGGCGAGAATCGATCGTCGAATTGAACCGGAGTCTGCCGGTCAGCGGTGGCGCAGCCGATTGCTCGCAGCGCAGCTCGAAGTCGATGGCGAGCGAGCTGATCTCGCTGGTGCCCGGCTCGAACGCGATCTCGCGGACGAAGAAGATGCCCTGGACGTTGAGGCAGTGACGACCGTTGCCGAAGATGTCCAGTCCCCCATTCGCCGTGTGAAAGCCCGCGCGGCCCGTCACGGCGTAGCCTCTCGCTGCCAGCTGCGCACCGGCCGGCGCCATGAACTGCAGATGCCACGTCGACTGGCTGGTGTCATCCATGCTGTTGATGACAATGTCGACGCCGTTGCCGTTGTCAGTGGACCGGACGGACCAGATGCTGTTCGACGGGGAGTAGACGCTCGCGTGGCCTTGTCCGATGTAGTTCCCAGGCGCGCTGTACCACAGGAGAAGGGTGCGCGGATCGGTGGGAACGACGGGGCCGAACGTCGCGCCGCACGTCTTCGGCGAGTTCACACGGACGTTCGACACGCGAAACCCGTGACAGGCCCCCGTCCAGCCCGTAAACGTGTATCCGGAATCCGGTGTCGCGGTGACCACGGCCAACTGCGGCGCCTCCCAGCTCGCGGTACACGTGGACCGGCCTGCACCGCAATAGATTCCGGACCCTTCCAGGTATCCATGCTCCGGTGGCGCGAAGTCAAGCTCGTAGCGCGGATAGTTTCCGCCGAACGGGGTTGTATCGGCGACCGTGGAGTTGTACCGGATTGCCGCAAAAAGTCCTGGGTCCGCATCCTCACAGTGCTGTTCCAGGTCGGCAGCAAAGCGCTGGACTGCGCCGTCTGGCGCGTAGACAGCTTCCAACACCACGTATCGGCCCGTCAGCTGATCGCAGCTTCTTCCGCCGCCGACGAAGTCGAGGCCGGCGAACACCGTGAGAGGAAACCGCGTTGCAGGCTCATATGTCCCGGGCACGAGCAGAGCGTTTCCAGCGGCGGAAAAATCTCCAGTCCACCAGAAACTGGAGTCCGGCGCGGTCACGGAAAAACTCACGCCGCCCGCGGAATTTCTCCCGATGGAAAACGTACCGTCGGCCAGCGTGAAGAGCCGTTGAGTGCCCTGCCCGATGGAATCGCCCGGCTGGCTGTCGATATACAGCGCTGTGGTCTGCGCGCGCGAGGAATGCGGCGCGATCCAGAACACGGTGAACACTGCGAGCACACACGCCGCGCTGCGTTTCGCGACTCTGAACGGTTCCGACATCGGCGTTCTCCAGCACGCAGTCCAGCGGGGCTGGTCGGACTGCAGCTGATTCCGACCAAACTCGCCAGCCACGCGTTTGGAATGGAGTTGCGCTGAGCGCTGCGTGGGTACCGGACGAAACGCAATGAGCGTGCCGGATGGTCGAGTTTGGCCTGGGTTCCGGACCGGTCCCGTCTTTGCTCTTCGGCCAAGCATGCGCATTGGCGTCTTGACTGGCGGAGGTGACGCACCTGGCCTCAATGCCGTGATCCGGGCAGTCGTCAAATCCGCTGCAAATACCGGGGCTGAGACGATTGGGATCGAGGACGGGTTCGCCGGATTGATCGAGGCGACGCATTGGCGGAAACTGACGCCGAAGGATGTGACTGGAATTCTCAGGCTCGGCGGGACCATCCTCGGCACCACCAACCGGCGAAACCCTCTCGCATATCCAGGCCCTGCAGGCAGCGTCCTCGACTATTCGGCTCAGTGCATCCAGACCTTCCACGACCTCGAGCTCGATGGGTTGGTCGTCATCGGAGGCGATGGCACGCTCGCAATCGCCAACCAGTTCCAGAAACGGGGGGTTCCAGTCGTCTGCGTTCCGAAGACGATCGACAACGACATCGTCGAGACCACGAGCACGTTCGGATTTGACACGGCAGTGAGCTTCGCCACCGATGCGATCGATCGACTCCATACGACCGCGGAATCCCACCATCGCGTGATGGTCGTGGAGGTCATGGGGCGTTATGCCGGCTGGATCGCGCTCCACGCAGGAGTCGGGGGAGGTGCCGATGTCATCCTCATGCCCGAGATCCCGTACAAGCTGGAAACCGTCGCACAGCACATCCTCGCGCGCGAACGACTCGGCGCCAGGTTCAGCATCGTGGTCGCCGCCGAAGGAGCAAGAGCGGTCGGAGCAAGTTACACCGTCCTCCGCCAAGGTTCGGCATCGGCTGCCGAGCGCCTCGGTGGAATCGGCGAGCGAATCGCGAGGGACTTGGAACGCCTCACCAACAAGGAAGCACGCACCGTCGTCCTTGGACACCTCCAACGCGGCGGTACGCCAACCAGCGCTGATCGGCTTCTTGCCACGCGTTTCGGTGCACGCGCGATGGAACTCGCGCTCGAGCGGAGCTGGGGCACGATGGTCGCGCTCCAGCCGCCGGGAATTGTCGCGGTCCCACTCGACAGGGTCGTCGACCGCATCCGCACTGTCCCGACGGATTGCGATCTCGTTCGCGCCGCGCGTGCGGTTGGTGTTGGATTCGGGGATTAGCAGGTTGATTGCGACATTCGAGGCGACCGGCTCTCGGTTGGCCCCTGTGGTGCGGAAAATCCCGCGCGCGCCCGAATTTGTTCCCACCGTCACACGCCAACGACCGCAGGAATTGCTGTCAGGCTGGAGCGTGGCGAACGATCCACAGCAGGCACACTCTATGCGATGGAGGCGACAGGAGCTGATCATGATGGTGCTAAGAGACATCCTCGTTCCTGTCGACTTTGAACCCACTTCGTACCGGGCGCTGGCATTTGGACGCGACCTGGCGCAAGCCTTCGGTGCCAAACTGCACGTCTTGCACGTCCAGGAAAACACGTTCGCGCTGTCGGCGGGAACGGAGGGATCGGTCTCCGCCTTTCCGCTCGTCGGACGCCAGATCCACGACGATGAACAGGGTCGGCTGGAGGGACTCCTCACGGCGGAAGACCGGAAAGCTGGTGCAAACGCCACAGTTCTGTTCGGCGACAGCCCGGCGGCCGCGATCGCGAGTTACGCGAAAGAGATGCAGGCCAGCCTCATCGTGATGGGAACCCACGGCCGGTCTGGTAAACCGCTTGGTGCGATTGGGAGTGTGGCAGAGCAGGTAGTGCGAACTGCCGAATGTCCGGTCCTCACAATGCGCCAAGCCGTGTCGCAGACAGTGGCAAGCGAGACATCGACGGTCGCGGCTGCGAGGCGGTCGCGACTTTCTCCGACGCAATAACTTCGTCGGCCATCGAGGGCACTCTTGTGTCGGTCTGTGAGAACGGCGTGCTGACGCGGCAAGGGGCGCTGGAAAGTCACACGGCAACGACGATGACCTCTCTTTCGATGACCTCCCGTGCTCGAAATCGTGACGTGCCGAGACCCCCGACGCTGCACCGGGAGCCACATGGCACGCTGGCGACCGCCCGCCACTATGTCGGCGATCTCGTTTATGGCGCCAACGACGGGCTCATCACTACGTTCGCCGTTGTCGCAGGCGTCGCCGGGGGGGCTCTCTCCTCGAGAGCGACGCTGATCATCGGCGCAGCCAATCTCTTCGCGGATGGCCTCTCAATGGCGGTAGGCAACTACTTGAGTATTCGATCCCGCGAAGGCGCGCTCGCGGCACAGAACCTGCCTGAGGAAGAAGCGCATCCGGCAAGGCACGGTCTCGCGACTCTCCTGGCGTTCGTTGCCGCAGGCGGAGTGCCGCTCCTACCGTTCACGATATCGATCGGGCCCAGCCTGACCGCGTCGATCGTCTTGACGTTCACGACGTTGTTTGTCATAGGCGCGTTGCGGGCGGTCGTGACGATCGACCGGTGGTGGCTGGCGGGCCTCGAAATGCTGCTTCTCGGCATAGTCGTAAGCCTCGCCGCCTATGGAAGCGGCGCGGGCGTCGCATGGCTGCTCGGCGGGGTTTGATGTCCGGCAGCTGCCGCCAGCTTGCTCATCTCGTGTTTTTCGGCAGGATCGCCGCGAACGATTTCCCGATAGCGTAGTCCGTGACCAGGAAGCGCGGCAGTGCGAGAGCACCATCCTCTCAGATACCGGACGCCTGTCCGGAGTCACAGCGCCTACGTAACCGGCATCGCGAGGCCGGCGCCGACGTCGCCGACGGCATTCGCGATGTTCTGCGGCCTTCGGCGAGGACGGCACCCGCGAGGTCACACGTGAATGGCCGCTGTCTCACTCGGCCGACGATGCCCTTCGGCAATTCCCTCTGGGAAAATCCCCACTTTGAGGACGCCGCCGCCCTGACGGCTGAACAGGTCGAAGGCTTCGGGCAGCTGGTCGAGCGTGAATTCGTGCGTGACGAGCTGGCTCAAGTCGATCCGCTCCTGAACGATCATCGACATCAATCGTCGCATCCGTTCCTTGCCGCCGGGACAGAGCGTCGTGACGATGCGTTGATCGCCGAGGCCCGCGTACACGGCCTCGTATGGTGCGACCAGCTTGCCCGAATACACCCCGAGACTCGAAAGCGTTCCACCTGGCCGAATCGACCGAAGTGCACTCTCGAACGTCTGCTGGCGGCCCAGCGCCTCGATGGCGACGTCCACGCCGCGGCCGTCCGTCAGCCGTTTGATCTCCGCAACGACATCGCAGGCCGTGGGATCGAGCGTGACCGTGGCGCCGAACTGGCGGGAGATAGCACGACGCTCGGTCAGCGGATCCACGCCGACGATCAGTGCCGCACCACGCAGCCGGGCTCCAAGTGTCGCACACAGACCGATCGGTCCCTGGGCGAACACCGCCACGCTGTCACCGATCTTCACATTGCCGCTCTCTGCCCCGGAGATGCCGGTGGACGCGATGTCCGGGACCATGAGGACCTGCTGATCCGTCAAGGTCTCGGGGATCGGGGTGAGGTTCGCCCGCGCGTCCGGCACCAGGAGATACTCGGCCCACGCACCATTGATGGTGTTCCCGAACCTCCATCCGCCCATCGGACCGTGACATTGCGAGTGGACCCCGTTGAGGCAGTAGAAACACTGCCCGCAGGGTGTGATCGCGCCGACGATGACCCTCTGACCAACCGAATACTCGTCCTCCAACCCCTCGCCGAGCTCCGCGATCACGCCCACGGGCTCGTGCCCCAGGATCAGACCGCTTCGCACCGGGTATTCACCCTTGACAATGTGAACGTCCGTGCCGCAAATCGTCGTGGCAGTAATGCGGATGACCGCCTGCCCGGCTTTGGCTCGCGGCCGAGGCACTTCCTCGAGCCGCAGGTCGTTCACGCCGTGGAACACGACGGCCTTCATCGTCTCCATTCGGTCCTCCGTTCAGTGTCAAGCTCGCGCTTGCTTCACACGGGTCGGTGGATCTCGTCCACGTAGTGCGCTCTTGCGATGATTTCGGCAAGCCGGAGGCTCGCGTAATCCGAGGCAGCTTCGAGGAGCGACAATGCATCCTTCTCGGGCAGGGCGCGAACGGTACGTCGTGTCTGCCCTCGAGATTCCAGGTATTCGTCGATCAAGCGCTGCTCGAGCGGGCCGTTCGGATCGTCTCGGGTTCCAGTGATGGCGTCCATCGTTCCACCTCTCACAGCTGCAATAGGCAACCGCAGTGCCAAAGCGCTACGAAGCGTAATCATTCGGAACGCTCACTGGTCACCTTCGCAGGCGTGGGAATCTCCGCATGAAGGTGAGATTTTTCAGTGCGAGTGAGCAACACTTCGTCCACTGTCCACGGTCCAGAAGAATGGACGAACGACCTGGGTGTTCCGGCGGAACGCTAACAAGACGCGTGAAGCGGCGGCGCGCACGTCAAGCACGCGCATCGAGTTGTGCGCCCGGTCTGAGCTTGGGAACCCTGGCGGTCCCTCGCGTCAGGATTCAGTAGCTGACGTCACACGATGCTCGGCATCGTCATGAGGGATGTCGCTGAACTGCGGCGGGACGGCGAGCACGAGGGTCTTCGTCAGGCACAAAAGGCGGTAGGTGACCGATCCCATCCGTGGTCCGAACAGCGGTGATGCGTGCAGACCGACAACAATCAGTCCGACCTGCCGGTCGTTCACGATTTTCGCGAGCTCCTCCGCGGGATCTCCGTACGCGAGCAGCGCCTCGGGGCGGAGCCGTTGCGGCACGATTGCGAGGAGATCCTTGAGCCGGTCCTCGGCCACAGCCCGGCGATCGCCCTGAATTCCGGCAAGATGCAGCCTCGCGGCTAACGGGGTTCGAATCGGCTCGATCACATAGGCGAGGATAGCCGGGAGATCCAGCGCGTCTGCGATGCCCGCGGCGGTTTTCGTCTGGTCCAGCGATGCCGGTGACAGATCCACCGGGACGAGGATACGGTGGAGCAGGCGCTTGGCATCCTCCCATCGAATCGGCCCAGGGTCCACCGGCGGCGTAACGAGCACTGGCTTGGTCGTCTCGCGCAGCACCCGCTCGGTGGTCGATCCGAAGAACAGTTTCCGAGCCCCCGTGACGCCATGACTGCTCATCACAATCAAGTCGCAGGGGCGCTCCCTGGACATCCGCAGGATCTCCGCCGCGGGCTTTCCAACGGCGGACTCACATTCGACAGAGTCACTGGCGGCGGAATCGTCGCCGAAGGTCTTCGCGACGAAGCTGGCCAGCTCGCGCTTGCAGTCTTCGGCCCGCCAGATGATTCCGGTGCCCAGATCGAGGGCCTCGGTGAGCACCGGATCCTCGACGGCCAGGGCCATCACGCGGGTTTTGACGTGTGCCGCCACAGACGCCGCGTAGCGCAAGGCCCCCGCGGAGGCGGTCGAGAAATCGACTGGACAGAGGATCGTTGGTTGAACAGTCATCACAGCCTCGGGCATTACTGATGACAGTGCAACGCTCGTACCTCAAAAAATAGCAGGCTCCTACCCCTGAGCGTGTGAACCGCTTGGACCAGCGAACGCGGGAAATTCCCCTCTTACCGAATTAATCCCCATCTCGCTGGGACTTAGAAACCCTGCAGCCATGTTTCGACTCGTAACTGGCGAGGCGCCTGACCGGTACGTGAGTTGCGAAAGGCGAAGGGCATCGAGACCATGCTTACGGCGCACGCGGCCAACTCAGTCGATCGGGGTGTAACGCGCCAAGGCTCTACGGCGCCGGCATCAACCGGGCCCGAGCTCCCGGCGATCCCCAAAGCGGATTGGCATATGCGCTCCAGCGCTGACGTTCTGGACGTGTTGGGAGTCAGTGCGGCGGGGCTCAGCTCGTCCGACGCCGCCGCGCGCCTCGCGCAGTTCGGACCCAATCGGCTCACTCCCCCGCCACCCCGTTCGGCCCTGCAGATACTTGTCGCACAGTTCCGCGGGGTTGTCACGCTGTTGCTCGTGGCCGCGGCCGGCGTCTCGCTGGCGATGGGCGATCGTCTGGACGCGGTTGCCATCGGAACCGTCATCGGCATCAACGCGCTGCTGGGGTTTGTCCTGGAGCTCCGTGCCCGAAGGGCAATGGAGGCGCTGCTGCAGCTCGGGGCGACGCATGCCGCGGTCGTGCGCGACGGCATCCTGTCTTCGATCGATGCGGATCAACTCGTGCCGGGCGACGTCGTCGACCTGGCGTCCGGCCAGACCGTTCCGGCTGACGGCCGGGTGATCAACGAAACCGATCTGCGCACGAACGAGGCCGCGCTGACGGGAGAGTCCTTGCCCGTTGGCAAAGACGCCGCGGTCGTCCTCGGCGACGACACGGCACTCGCAGACAGAACCAACATGGTCTATCGCGGCACGACAGTGATCGCGGGAGTTGGGAGAGTGGTTCTGACGAGTACCGGGAACCACACCGAAGTGGGGCGCATCGGAATGCTCACCCGCTCAGTGCCGGAAGAGAACACACCGCTCGAGCGCCGCCTCGATGCGTTGGGCCGCCGACTGGTCGGCGTAGCGCTCGGCGTCGCAGCTGTGGTCGGGTTGCTTGGGGTGCTCCATGGCGAATCCTGGTGGCTGATGCTCGAAACGGCCATCGCGCTGGCGGTGGCGGCCGTCCCGGAAGGCCTTCCCGCCGTCGCGACCATTGCGCTTGCAGTGGGTTTGCGTCGCATGGCGCATCGGCATGCTCTGGTCCGGAAACTGAGCGCCGTCGAAGCACTGGGCTCCACAACGGTCGTCTGCACGGACAAGACACGAACGCTGACCAGCGGAGACATGTCCGTCGCGCGGATTTGGGCACACGGCGCCGAGCACATCGTCGATGCCGACCCCGTCGGCAGGGAGGCAACCGACGCCATCCTCTCGGCAATACGTGTGGCTACCCTGGCCTGCCGGCCCATCGCCCGCCGGCGGGACCGGACGACGTCTGCGCCATCGGAGGATCCCGTCGACGCCGCGATCCTCACGGTGGCCGGAGTGCTTGGGATCGACGCTACCCGGTTGCTCGACACGCCGGTCGCAGGCCTGATTCCCTTCTCGAGCGAGCTGAAGTATTCGGCGACGTTTCACGGGAACCCGCAGGATGGTTTCGTCGCGTACATGAAGGGCGCCCCAAAGACTGTCATCGACATGTGCGGCTACGTGTCCACGGCGCTCGGGGAAGCTCCCCTTTCTCCAGATCTGAGAACACAGCTGATCGAAACGAATGACCGCCTGGCGGCGAGCGGGTTACGGGTTCTCGCCCTGGCGAGCGGGCACACCGAGACAGCCGATCGGAGCGGCCTTCGCAATCTCGTGTTCACTGGATTCGTCGGATTGATCGATCCGCCTGCAGCGGGGGTAAAGAGCACGATCGCCAGGCTCCGCGCCGCCGGTTTGCGCATCGTGATGCTCACAGGAGATCAACGTCGCACCGCGCAAGCGATTGGACGCGAGCTGGGCATCCTCTCGGCCGAGGATGAGGCGTGCGACAGCCGCGAGTGGCGTGCGCTGTCCCCAGAGGAACGTCATGCGCGAGTTGAGACGGTCGGAGTGTTCAGTCGGATCAGTGCCGAGGACAAGCTCACGATCGTCACCGCATTCCAGGCGCGCGGCGAGATAGTGGCCATGCTCGGCGATGGCGTCAACGATGCGCCCGCGCTCCGAAAGGCAGACGTCGGTGTCGCGATGGGGCGGCGCGGGACCGATGTGGCGCGGCAGGCGGCCGCGATTGTGCTGCAGGACGATCGCTTCGAGACCATCGCGGCGGCGGTGGAGGAAGGCCGCGTAATCGCGGACAACATCCGCAAGTTCGTCTTCTATCTCTTCAGCTGCAATCTCGCAGAGGTCATGGTTCTGCTTGGGGCAGGTCTCGCGGGGCTCCCGCTGCCGCTGCTGCCGTTGCAGATCCTGTGGCTGAATCTGGTCACGGACACGTTTCCCGCTCTCGCTCTCGCGATGGAACCTGGCGATGCCGGCGTCATGAAACGACCAGCGAGGGACCCGCGCGAGGCGATCCTGTCCGGCAGTTTCTTCGCGAGTGTCCTGTTCTACTCTGCGCTGCTCGTGGCAGGCACGTTCGCCGTCATGTGGTGGGCTCACCACGAGTCCGCGCCGGTCACGACGATGGTGTTCATGACGCTCTCGCTCGGGCAGGTTTTCCATCTTGGCAACGCGCGAAGCGAGCGGAATGTCCTGCACCCGGCGGCGGCGTTGACCAATCGGTACGCCATCGGTGCGGTTGTGATTTCCTGTGGTCTCCAGACCCTGCCTCTCTATGTCGGGTCGCTGGGCTCGCTGCTGCAGGTGACGCCGCTGTCTCTCCGAGAGTGGCTCGTCGTCGGCGCTGGCGCCAGTCTGACGGCGGTGGTCGGTCAAGCCGTACGACTGCTGCGTCGAGCCTGACTCAGTACCTGCGATCGAGGAATCCTCTCGCCAGCAACGACGAACCCCTTGAGCTTGTCTGTCCATTGAAAGCGCACGCGGAAAATCTCGCACAGGCGGGGAACACTCAGCGCCTCCGATAGTGGCCGCCGACAGGATCTCACTGCGTGCGGCGTGGCTGCTATCGGCAAGGATCATGCGTTCGCATGCGCTGTGAGTATCTCCGCAGCGAAATCCACCTGGCCCGCAGGCGTCGACACTCGGCGTGGCGACCGCGCGCGACCGAGGAGGTCGAGATCATGGATCCGATCGACGGTGGGCGTTCTGGCGGCCGGTGCGGGTGTCGCGGCAGCCGCGTATGGCGCGTACGCCACTGTCACATGGTATCGATACGGGCACGTCCCACGTGCAGAAGCGGATGAACGTGATGAGCTCCTCGACCGGTTCATGCCGGACTACGAAGTGGTGGAGCGTCATTCCATCCGCGTCGCCGCCCCCGCGGCACTGACGCTTGCCGCCGCACGAGAACAGGATCTGCTGCGGTTACCGCTCGTTCGGGCGATCTTCAAGGCGCGGGAAATGGCAATGGGCGCGGCACCAGACGATCGTGCACGGCCTCAGGAATTATTGGCGGAGATGCTGTCGCTCGGCTGGGGTGTGCTCGCTGAGGCGCCGGGCCGCGAGATCGTTGTGGGAGCCGTCACGAAACCGTGGGAACCGAATGTGACATTTCACTCGCTTCCGCCGGAAGAATTCGCAGCGTTCTGCCAACCCGGCTTCGTCAAGATCGCGTGGACGCTCCGCGCCGATCCGATCGCCCCGAACTCGTCGACCTTTCGTACCGAAACCCGAGCGCTGGCAACGGGCCCGATCGGCCGAATCTTGTTTCGGCGTTACTGGGCCTTAGCCTCACCTGGCATCGCTCTAATACGGTGGCTGTCTCTTCGACCGCTCCGGCGCGAAGCCGAACGCCGCGCTTGCACGGAATTCCTCGACGAACCTCACCGGCGCACTGGTCCATCGTCCCGGTCGCCGAGCCCGTAGCCAGTCTCTTCGTCGGTGGTTGCTTCGGACTCGCCGAGCCTGCGCAGCATCTCCATTTGATCACGTGCATCGGCCTCGCTAATCCGGCTCATGGCAATCAACGAGGCGTCCGGGCGGCGCCCAGGCGGGTCAGGGACGGCCGCCGCCCTTGCCGGTCGCCGCATGCTCGTGCTGCTCCGGGCTGTGCTCTTCGATGGTGCCTGGCGTTCCAGCCATCCTCTGCCAGTACGACTGCACGTCCGGGGGCAGTTTGTCGCTGTGCTTCACGAACGCGATGACTTTCCACATCTCGTCGTCCGAGAGGATGCGATCCCAGGCCGGCATGCCGGTCATCCGGACGCCGTGCTTGGTCACCCAGAACAGCCAGGGGTCGTCGTCATGTGGAATGCGGTTGACCAACTGGGGCGCGGGCGGACTGAACTTGTCCCGCATCGGGCTGATCTTCGCCTTCGCGCCGCCATGGCAGAAGGCACAGTGCTCTTCGTATTCCTTGGCGCCCTCCATCAGGTTTTCGGACGTGATCTGGACGGGATTGTCTCCGGCCGGCTTGTGCTTTTCCGCGTACACGTCCATCGCACGGCTGGCCAGCGACCGCTCGAGCGAGCCGGGAGGATTGTCGGCGCCAATCGGGTACAGGCCGAAATGCGACACTGCGAACACACTGCACATGATCGTGAGCAGCATCACGAGAAGCCCGAGGACGAATCCCTTCATTGACCTTGCCTTTCGCTGTGAGGCCACGTCTCTGGCTTGTGACAGCGGCTCAGATTGTAACCGACGGGCTCCAGGTCGCCGCTGCTACTTCCGCGAACTTCCGCCTGCCCCGCTTCGCCGAGGCTACGGTGGCACGGGTGTGCGATTGTGGTGGAGAGCGTTCGGCGTCAGATCAGGAAGTGATCCTCCAGCCACAACAGACCGGGCGCGTTCGCGGCGGTGACGACCGGTCCGTCAATGACGATCTGCCTTGGTGGGGTGGCCGGAGCCTTTTTCGGCGCGAGCGCGGCCTCGACTCCGGCGACGATCGCTCCTCCGTGGATGCGGCACGACGAGTTGCGCACGGTCGCGAACATGCTGCCATCCACCACGGCCTGGATCGCGGGCGGCATGGCGTCGACACCGCCAACCAGGATCTCCGTGCGATTCCGTGCCCTCATCACGTCGAGCGCCGCGAGCGCCATGTCGTCGTTGTGGAAGAAACCGGCGCTGATCTGAGGATAGGTGTCCAGGTACGACTCCCACAACTGGACCACTCTGGCCGGATCCCAATCCGCGGCGTCGGTCGCCAGCACTTCGACGCCCGGATGTTGCGCGATCACCGACTCGAATCCCTGCGCGCGGCCCTGTGCGCCGGTATGACCGAGCGCTCCCTGCGTCATGATGATCGTCCCGGCTCCGCCGATGGCATCGACGAGCGCCTGCGTGACGGCGGCGCCCATGAAGACATTGTCCGGAGCGAGAAAGGTGTGGACCGCGATTTCGTCGAGTGGCGCGATCAAGGTATCGATGTCGATGACCGGAATACCGGCGTCGATCATCCGATTGACGGGATCGATCAGGGCGCCGATCTCCACTGCCTGGATGGCGACGAAGTCCCAGTCGCGGGACGCCATTCTCTCGACCGCCGCCCTTTGTTCCGAGGCCGACAAACCGCCGTCGAACCACGTGACCTCGACGTTGAAGAGCCTTCCCCAGAACTCGGCCGCCTGCTTGCCCTGCGCGCACCACGTCACCTGAAGGCCGATGTTGGAGAACGCCGCCCGCAGCGGCCGGGTCGGCCGCCGGCTCTGGTCGCCGCTCGAGGCATCGACGGTCCCGGCCTGGAGTCCACCCATCACACCCGCGCCCATCGAAGCGGCCCCGAATCGGAGCAGGTCGCGGCGATCCGGACGCCACGGCTGTGTACTCGTTGAAAGTTGGCGTCGATCGTGTCCCTTCATTGCACACCTCCCGGTGCCGCCGGAGCCCACAGCACTGCATGCTGATCCTCGACGGACTTCTTGCCGGAACTGAAGCCGGCGAACGAGCCGTTGGCACTCATGGTCCACACAGAGTCGAGGCGCCCCAGCGACGGCATCTCGACCATTCCGTCGGCGGCGGTCCACACGAACGCGTGCTGGCCTTGATGCCCGGGGCGATCGCTGGTTCCGACGATTGTTCCTGCGTCGTTCACGAACTTCGCGGCGCTACCCGGCCCACCCAGGGTTCCGAGATCGACCATTCCGCCGACAGCCGTCCACGCGAAGGCATGCTCCCAGCCGCCGGCCGTCGTGCTGCGGCCAACGACGAGCCCGCTTCCATTCACCGCGTACGCAAGGCTGCTGTCGCCACCGAGCGTGCCGAGATCGCGGAGCGTCCCCGGCCCCGACCAGACGAACGCGTGCATCTCGCCGGTCGCGGTTTCACCGGAGCCGACGATCGTGCCGCTCTCGCTGATCGCCGTCGGGTAGATCTCGTCTCCGCCGAGGGTGCCGACGTCCATCAATCCGGTCGCTCGCGACCAGAAGAATGTACCTGCCGAACCATCGCCGTTGTAGTAGGTGCCGGTCAGCGCACCGTGCTGATTGATGTAGTCGGGCTGCATATCACCCGACAGCGCTCCGATACTCGACAGGCCTGTCGTGCTCGACCAGGCGAAGACACTCCGGCCCATCTCCGTGGAGATCGTGCCGATGACCAGGCCGTTTTCAGTGACCCAGCGGGCGCTGGTGTCGTTGCCGGCAGGATCGAGATCGAGCATGCCCCCGGCGGCGGTCCACACGAACGCATGGCCGCGTCCATCGCTCGTCATCGAGTCGCCGACGACGACCCCGCTGCTGTTGACGCTCTGCGGAACCGTGAACTCGCCACCGAGGTTCCCGATCTCCGCGATGCCGCCCGCGACGGTCCAGACGAAGCCGCGCACTGCGGCGTCACCGGTCGTGTCTGACGCACCAGTCACGATCCCGTTAGGACTGACGGCGGTCGCGATGCTCTGGCTGCCGGCCAGCGTGAGCAGGACGAGCCCGGTCTGGGCGCTCCAGGCAAAGCTCTGGTCCACTGGTGAAAGGGCGTCGCCGTCGACGACGCCGTTGTCGCTCATGTGCTGCACGACGCTGGCGGCGAGATCCGTTCCGGCATCGAGCTGCGTCACTGAGTAGCCGCCTTGCTTTGCTGGCTTGGCGGTCTGATCGCCTGCCGCCGTAACGCGACCCCCGGCGCCGATCGCAAGGGAGAGAATGACCATCGGGGCAATCATGGACTTCGGCTTCACGGGCTTCTCCTGCGTTGAACGACTCAGGCGCTCGGTTTCTGCAGCCACTGCCGCAGGTCGAGCAGGTTGTCCTTCAAGACGAATCCGCGCGCGCCAGCCTGCTCCGCTGCCGCACGGAACGTCACGTCTGGATACGGGGTGACGATGACGACCACTGCCTCTGGATGGCGATCGACAATCTGACGCGTTGCCCAGATGCCGTCGCACGGGGGCTGGCCGAGATCCATCACGACCACGTCCGGGTTGCACTGCCAGTAGGCGGCGAAGGCGGCGACAGGCGTGGCGCACTCGTGGATCACATCTGCGAGATTGCCGAAGATCTGCTTGATTACCCGCCGAACCGCCGCGTTCGCGTCAACGATCATCACCGTCACGCGCTGGATGATGGCCGATGAGGCCGAGCGATGGAATACAGGAGGGTGCGCGTTCTGCCTGGGCGGAGCCACCCATGCAGTTGGGTAGTACTACCCATGCCGCCCCACGCTGTCGCGGCGAGCGCCGACGCGACCTGGTGGACTTTCCACCTAATCGGACCTTCCACCTATTCCCAAAGCTCACTTGAGTTGACAACGCGGGTGGCGCCCGGCGGGGCCGCCCCGCCCGCCGCGCAGGCGCCTCACGCGTGACAAGCGCCTTTGGCGCCGAGGACGAGCGGGGCTGCCGGGCGACAGGACCCGCAATTGACGTCAACTCAAGTGAGCTTCGGTACAAAGGTGGAAGCCACGAGAGGAGCTTCGTTGAGAGAGGCGGAGTGAGCTCCGATGTTGGTCAGAAGATCCGAGCTGTGCGCCACGGCGAACTTGGTCAAGGCGTGGGTGCCGTTCAAGCCGAGCTTTTCAGCCATGTTCGAGCGGTGCCGATCGACCGTCCGCGGACTGATTGCCAGCGCCGCCGCGATTTCTTTGGTCGTCTTGAACTCTGCGAGCAGGCGAAGCACTCTTCGTTCGGTGTCGGTGAGCGCTTCGATTCCTGGCACCCGTGCGGCCGCGGTACCCGCGCGTGCGTGTCGCGCGACGAGATGACTGGTGAGCTGCGGGCTCACGTAGTGCCGGCCGGCGGCGACCGACTTGACGCTCTCGACGATCTCGAGGAGCGCATCGTCCTTGATGACGTATCCCATGACGCCGGCGTTCAGCGCGGCGTTCAGGAAGCGGGCGTCCTTGTGCATCGTCAGGCAGACGATCGCCGTCTGCAGACGGCGCTCGCGGACGGCGCCGGCCACGGCGAGACCGTCCATGCCCGGCATGTCGATGTCTAGGACGGCGACCCGCGGCCGGAGCTGCTCGATGCCGGCGAGCGCTGACGGGCCGTCGCCGGCGTCACCAACGACGGAGAACCCAGGTTCCCGCTCGAGCAGCTGACGCAGTCCCTGACGGAAGATCGGGTGGTCGTCTGCGACGAAGATGGTCATCGGCGCGCTCATGATGCGTCGTTCCGTCCACCGCTCACCGGGAAGCGGATGGTAATCGTCGTGCCCGTGCCGGGGCGCGATGCCACGGTGTGCGAGCCGCCGAGCATTCTCGCCCGTTCGGCCACGCCAACCATGCCAAGCCCTCCCGTCCTGGCCCCGGCAGGGGCGCGCTGCGGATCGAATCCGGTTCCGTTGTCGGCAATCGCGAGCCGGACCTCGTGACCGTCCGCCGCTGCGCGGATGGACGCCGTCGTCGCGCCTGCGTGCCTGACGATGTTGCTCAAGCACTCCTGCACGATGCGATAACAGTTGATGGCGGCGTCGCTCGCGACCGCTCCCTCGAGCGCGGCGACGTCGACGTCGATCTCGAGCGACGACGATGCACGGACGCGGGCGACCATTTCCTCGATCGCCTGTCGCAGGCCGAGCCGATCGAGATGATACGGCCGGAGGTTGTAGGCGATCTGACGGACCTCGTTGATCGCATCGCCCGCCGTTGCGGCGATCTCGTCGAGGTGCTCGCCCGCGGACTCGTGGTCGTCATTGCGGCTCGCGACGGTGCCGAGCAAAGCGCGATTCCGCATGATCAGCAGTTCCTGGCCGAGGCCATCGTGCAGCTCCGTGGCGATCCGTTGCCGCTCCGTCTCCTGCGCGGCAATGAGCTGTTGAGCGAAGGCCTGCTGATGTGCGGCTTCGCGATGCAGCCTGGCCATGTGACGTCGATACGCAAAAGCGGCCAGTGCGATTACTGCGGGGGCGGTGCTTGCACGGAACGTCCAGGTCTGCCAGTAAGGGGGAAACACAACGACGGCGAGCGTAGCGGGCACGTCAGTCCAGACCCCATCGCTGTTGGCGGCCAGCACGTTGAAAGTGTAGCTGCCGGGAGAGATGTGGGCGTAGTGCGCGAGGCGGCGCGTGCCCGCGTAGACCCAGTCGCGGTCCACGCCGTGCAACTGGTACTTGAATACGGTCCGTTCGGCGTTGATGAACGTCAACCCGGTGTAGCGGATCTCCAGGTTCTCCTGGCCAGGACGCATTTGAACGGCGCGATCCGTCGGAATCGGCGCTCCGTCGAGCGCGCCCGATTCGATCCTCATAGTCGGCGGCCGGGTGTTGGCCGCGGCCGCCTTCGGATCGATGACCGCCACGCCGTCCTGGGTGGGCAGCCACAGCCGGCCGTCTCTGGCGCGGATGCCGGCGGGCCAGATCCCGCCGTTGCATTCCTCGGTCAGCATGCCGTCGCTCTTGCCGTACGAAGACGCGCTCACTGCCGACAGCCGGCCGGCGGCGAACGCGTTCAACTGATCCTTGGCCACGCGGTGGATCCCGCGATTCGACGTCATCCAGAACTCCCCCGCATCGTCTTCGAGAATCTGGAACACGCCGTTGTTGAAGAGGCCGTTTCTGACGGTGATGGCGGTCAACCGTCCGTTCTGAAGTCGGCCGAGGCCGCCATCGTACGTCCCGATCCACAGAACGCTGTCGCGATCGAGATACAACGCGCGGATGCTGTTGCTGGGCAGGCCGTCGCGTTCGGTCCAGCTCCTGAATTGACCGCGTTCGAAGAACGACAGGCCGCCGTACGTGCCGATCCACAACCGTTGCTGCCCATCTTCGATGATCACGCGTACGTCGTCGCCGGCCAGTCCGTCTTCCGTCGTGTAGGTCCGGGCGGCCCCATTCGCGTAGCGCACGAGCCCGTGGTTGGTCCCGAACCACATCGCGCCGTCGCCGGCATGATGGATTGCCGCCACCGCCGCGCCGTCGGGAATCATGGCTTCCCGCACGCGGGTGAGCCGGCCGTTCTCGAAGACGCTCAAGCCGCCGTTGCGCGGCGAGCGGGTCGAGATCCAGACACGGCCGGAACGATCCTCGGCGAGGGCCATGACCAGCCGGTACACCAGCCCGTCGTCGGTGGTGAAGTTCCTGAATCGCCCGTTCGCGAACCGTGACAATCCACGCTGCCACCCGCCGATCCAGATTGCACCCGACCGATCCTCGAGGATCGCGTAAGCATTGCGATCGACGAGGCCCTGCGCAACCGAGTAGACGGCCACACTCTGCGGCCGGACACGCTGGAGGCCGCCGCCTTCCGTGCCCAGCCAGAGATTGCTATCGGCGTCCTCGTGCAGCGCGCCGAAGGCGATGTTTATGGGCGTCCCGTTGCCGGGCAGGCGCAATCGCCGCCAGAGTGTGGCGTCAACGATGATCGGCCACTTCTGTCCGCGGCGATCGACGTACGTCGTTGCGCTCTCGGGATCAAGCTGCTCGTGGGTGCTCGTTGCCGAAGGCGCAGCGAAGATGCGGAGGACCCGCAGTGTCTGCTCTCGGGCCAGGTGCGCGTACCGACCGTCGAGGAGCGTCGCCCAGATCGTCCCGGCGCTGTCCTCTTCGACCCGGTCCGCGATGCGATCGATCAAGTCGCCGGGCAGCTCGTGCGTGGTCAGCACCCCGCGGGAAAAGCGCGCCAGCCTTGGACCATCAATCGCCCAGAACACATCGGTGGTCCATTCCGGGGTCAGGAACCGCAGCGATGCGGGGACTTTCGCGGGCTGGAAGCCTCGGCCGTTCCACTCGACGATGCGCTCGCCGCTCAGCGCCCAGATTCGACCCTGCTCGTCGGCCGTAGTCCCGGATACGGCATTGGACGTCAGCCCTTCGCGCGTGGTGTAGGTCGTGAAGCGCCCCTGGGAGTAGCGCGTGATGCCACCGTTCTCGGTGCCGAGCCAGAACGCACCATCGGGCGCCTCGAGGAACGGCGTGAACCTGTTGCTGCCGATGCCCTCAGTGTTGGCGCGATCGAAGAGCGTGAAACGGAAGCCGTCGAAGCGGACCAGCCCGTCGAGCGTGGTCAGCCACAAGTAGCCGTCGCGACCGCTGTGAACGGCGCGGACGATGTTCTGCGGCAGTCCCTGTTCTGTGGTCCAGGCGTCGACCCGATACTGGGCGGGCGCGGCTGTCGCATGCAGCCACACGATCGCGAGCACGATCGAGGCGCGCGAGACGCAGCGAGAAGCTGGGCACCAACCGTGGACGGGTGAAGGCACGCGCTGTTTGCGACGCGTGAAGTCTACTACCGATCTTTGGTGTCAGCGCCGTGAGAGCCGCGGGGTCGGGACCGTCCGGATAGGTGATCTCAATCTTCACTGAGGCGCACCAACCATCGGCGTCAAAACGTGATCCGTGCGCCGAAATGAAGGGTCCGCGGCGGTTGGACGGCAGCGGTCTGCCGGAATGCAGGGCCCGTGAGCACAACCTCCTCGACTTCGTTCGACATGTTCAGCAGGTTGAAGACATCGAGAATCAGGGTCAGCCGTCCTTGCCATGCCGCCAACTGCTTCTGCAGCCGGCTGTCCACAGTCAAGGTGAAAGCAAACCGGGTCCGGCCGTTCGGATACCCCCGCACGGCTTCTGCGCCTTGAGGCAGGTCCGGCGCGAGGACGAGCCGCGAGAAGGCCTGGCCGTCCTGATATCGGGCAATGGCGCCGAGCCGCACTCCATGCGCGAACTTGAACGTGCCAGCCGTTTTGATCGTGTAGCCCCGATCGGTGAAATACCTGCCGCGAGCAAACGTCATGGCGTTCGGATCGAGGAAAAGGTCCCCCGGAATTCCGCGGTCGTTTTCGAGCGGCTGAAATCCGCGCGCCATTGCCGGCCCTGATGATCGCCCGGCGGTGGCGCCGGCCAGGAGCCAGAGGCGATCGCCGGTATGGCGGACACTCAGCTCGATGCCCGTAAATGTCGTGTGGAACCCCGCCGGATTCGTAAGCAGGTAGCGGTCGGCGCCAAAGGTCTCCGGCCTTCGGCTGTAAACCGGCAGCAACTGATCGTCGGACGGGCTGAGCTCGTCCGCCCCTGCATCCGGCACGCTGGTCACGGTGTACACCCCGGGAGGTGCTCCGATGTCAACGCCGGCAATAAGATGCCGTTCCTCACGCGCCAATCCGACGAGCCGCACCGTCCACGATTCGATGGGCTGCACGTCGAATCCGATCGCGAGCTCGTCGAGAGATGGCCGGCGGAGGCCGGAATCGATCGTGGATAGCTCGGGACCGCCACCAACGTGCGAGACGAGCGGACCTGTCTCGCCCGGATCCTGGCGTCGATCGCCGTTGCGGTCGTCCCACCGCAACACGTCCGCGCGGGGCGCCGCTGGATCGCCGTACGCGAGATCCTCGAGTGCGGGCCGATACCCATACCGGGCGACGCCGGCAAAGACCGAGACTCGCTCGAAGAGGTCCCATCGCACTGACGCGCGCGGGTACCAGTTTCGCCAGCGAATGTTGTCGCCGCCCGTCGCGTTCGCGCGCACGGCCTCTCCGCGAATGCCGGCATCGAGCGTCAACCGAGGAACGATCGGGAAGCTCTCAGCGGCGTACACGATGGCGGTCGTCGCGTGCCGACGCGGACCGGACGACTGCCGGTCGACGCGCCAGATTCGCGCGGGGACGCCTTCGACCGTCTCCGCAATGTCGGTCACTCCGGTCGGCTCCTCTTCCGAGCCCGCAAAGTCCAACTGCATCCCGGCGCGGCCGCCGCGAAGCCATCGATTGGCCGTAAGGGGCGTCCCCTTCGCACCGAGCACGGCCGACCAGCGCCGGTGCACACCGAACCCCGCAAGTGAAGAGATCACTGGCCGGTCGCGCACGGAGTCGACGTACACCACGGGGACGCTGGCGACGTCCGGTTGCGCATTCGAGCGTGCGTACCCGGCCGCAGCCGTCCACTCGATTCCAGGCCGCCGACCGCGCAAGGTCAAGTCGATCGCGAGATCCGACAAACGCTCGCGCGCATCCGGCTGGCCGAACCACGACCGGCCCTCGAACGGAACGTCGCCGACGCGGCCAATGGCCGACGCAGATAGTTCCGTTGTCGAAGACAGAGTCAACAGGGAGTTCATGAAGGCGCTGTTCTGGCTGCTCTGGAGCGTGGTCGGATCGGATCGCTCGAAACGCGTGGCATCGTTTCTGACGACGCCGGCGGCGATGCCGACTCGATCCCGCACCAAAGGGCCGCTGGCGAAGGCGGCGAGGGAGCCCCAGCTCCGCAACGCCGCGACAGGCGCTGCAGGCTCCTGATGTGGTGCGTGCGCCGTGGCGGCGAGCAGCGCGTCGACGCGTCCGCCCCAGCGGCCCGCCGGACGGACGAGATCGGCACGGATGCTGAGCCCGGGAGCCGACCGGTCAATGGTCATCATTCCCGTGGAGAGGCCCACCGACTCGAACATCGACGGGTCGAGAAACAGGAGCGAGCGTCCCGAGGCGCCGGTGTCTGTCAGATCGAGTTCTCCCAGCTGAAACGCCGACTGCGACCATGGGCTGCCTCTGGCGCCCAGACGCGCACCACTGCCGACGCTGAGCCCGCCGCCGTCGATTCGGTCGCTGATGATTTCCGGAACGGTCGTTTCGAGAAGCCCGCCGACGGTCCCGCCCGATGGGAGATCGTCGAGTGCAGCCCTGGTGAGTGTCGTGTCGATGCTCGTTCGAGCGACAGTGGCAACCGACTGTGCGCCAAGCGGCGAACCGGCGCCGATGAACACCACGGCGATGAGGACGGCGAGGGGCACGCCGACCCTCTGCCAGATATTGATGTGCATGGGTGAACTCACCGGTTCGGCGCTCCACCATAGTTGGGCAAGTCGAATGAATACAGGATGACTTGTCCGTGCCCATGCACTGGATGGGTCGCGGCGGCATGACCGATTGGTCGGTCTGACTCCCGCCGGAGTTTCGTCAGCGGCGGAGGGTGAACTGGGTACCCCAGTGCCGCGGATCGCCCGGGCGGCCGACGTACGCTGTCAGCGGCACATTGCTTGCGCTGGTGATGTACTCCTGGTTGCCAGTGTTGCGCACGAAGAAGGCCAGTTCCCAACGGCGGCTCTTCGGCTCGAAGGCTGCGCGCAGATGCAGGAGCCCATACTTGGGTTGCGTTTCGATGTCGTCGTTGAAGGGCTCGAAGAACACGCGGCTCTGCCACGTCACGTCGCCGCGCAGTGTGACCGTCCCGCGTCCGCCGGCCGCGTGCACGTAAACGGCGGACCCGCCGCCCGACCATTCGGGAGCGTTGTTCAGGCGATTGCCTGCCGCGTCGAGCAGCGTCGGGCTGCCGGGCACACGCGCGAGGTACTGATCGTAGGTGGCGTCGAGCCATGACACCTGGCTCGCGAGATGTACGTCGCGGCCCAGGGCCGCGGCAAGCTCTATCTCAACGCCCTTGATCGTGGCAGCCCCGGCGTTGCTGATCTCCGGCACTCCGGGACGTACGAACGAGAGGACCTGAAGATCCTTGTAAGTTGTATAGAAGACAGCTGTGTTCGCGCGGATCCGACCATCGGCCATCGTGCGCTTCAGTCCACCCTCATAGCTCCAGGCGAATTCGGGGTCGAACGGCGCCTTCTCGGGCGCGGCTTCGCCTGGATTGAAACCGCCGCTCTTGAAACCCCGCGTTGCGGAGAAATAGGCGAAGGTGTCGCGCGCCGCCTGGACCTGGATGCTCGCCTTGGGCGTCCACGCGTCAAAGTTGGCCGTTTCGACGAAGGCATAGAACGTCGCCGGACTGATCAGGGTGGGCGTGCCGAGCCGGTAAACGCCGCCGGTGGTGTCGAGATCCTTCTGCTCGTCGCTATACCGAACACCGCCGCTCACTGACACGCGGGTCGACACGCTGACCGTGGCCTGGCCAAACAACGCCCAGGCCTGTGTGTCGATCATCGCGAACGGGCGTATCTGCGTCATTGCTGAATGGTTCGTGATTTCGACGTGTCCGTCGTTGTGGTCGTGGAAGAAGAACGCGCCGCCGACCCAGGTGAGCCTCGGTGTGCCCCGCGCGACGGTCAGCTCCTCCGACACCTGGTGCTGGAGGTCAGGAACATCAGTGGTTCCAACCACGAGTTCCGTGCTGTCGCCGTCGACGACGAAACGATCGTCGGACTTTCGATACGCCGTCAGGCTGCTCACCGTCGTCGTGCCGTTCAATGGGACGATGAGCTTCGCCGAGGCGCCTTGCTGGATGTTCTTCCCGAGCGCGGGCGTGCTCGCGTGGACGGTCCAGAGACTGGCCGGGTTGTCGAAGCTGGAGGGGGGCTTCGGCACGATCGGTTTGGCGTTCGTCAGTGGAATTCCGTCGAATCTTCCGTAGTCACCAGACAGCAACAGCTCGCTCCTGGGGCCGAAGACGAGACGCAGTTGTCCCCGGCCGGCCCAGGTGTCATCGCTCCCGAGCGAATGATCCGGATGATCGAGATCCTCCACGAAGCCTTCGCGAGAGCCGCGGAGGAACGCGACGCCGCCCATCACCTTGTTCCTCAAGAGCGGGCCGCTGACGGCGGCTTCGGCGCGGACCTCGTCATAGCTGCCGGCCGTGATCCGGGCGCTCGATTCGAATGTGTTAGTGGGCTGTCGGCTCACGATGTTGATCGTTCCGCCGACGGCGTTCCGTCCGTAGAGCGTTCCCTGTGGACCTCGCAGCACTTCGACGCGCTCGATGTTCAGAAAGTCGGCGAACACCATGGCGGGCCGTCCGAGATAGACGCCATCGACGTAGACGGCGGAGCTGGGATCGGCGCCAACGACAGTGCTGTTCGTGCCGATGCCCCGTATCGTGACCTGCGCCAGCCCGTTCTGCTGCGCGATCGTCACGTTGGGCACGACGCCGGCGAGGTCTTTGACCGAGCGCACGCCCATCTGGTCGAGCGTTCTGGCCGGCAGCACCGTAATCGCCACTGGCGTCGACTGGACGTCGGCGGCGCCTGCCTTCGTGGTCGTCACCGTAACTCTTTCGGACAGCGGGGCGACAGCGAGCGTCAGATCGCGCGTCGTTTCTCCGGCATCGATATCGACGGTGGCCAACCGTGATTCGAAGCCATTGAGCGCGGCCTCGATTTCACAATGGCCCGGGGACAACGGGTGAAACTCGGTACTGAGCGTGCTCGTCGGTGAGGACGGTTCGTGGCGTCTGCACGCAGTCGCCGCGGATGGTGATACTGACACCCGACAGGGCGCCGCCTGTTTCGTCTCGCACGACGCCGCTCAGTCGTGCGACTGGCTGCGCCCAGGCTACCGCCGTAACGAGAGTAAGCAGCCCGGCCACGGCCGCGAGGCGCCGAAGAGCCTTCAGCATCAACGGCTGGCCGGGAAGCCACACTTGGCGAGTAAGTCGACAAACCTGGGGTCGGACCTGTACTCGTCCCACTTGGGGTCGACAGGCAGATAGATCAGATGGACGTCGCGCGCAACGAGGGCCTTGTTGAGCCACTCGAATGCCTTGTCTCGCTCGTCGAGGCCCAGGTAGACGAGCGCGCTCGCATACGGCGGCACGTACCGCGGCACATCCCCGTCGTTTGGCGCCGGTTCGAGGGTTTTCAGCACATCGCGGGCCCCGTCGGTGTTTCCCATCTTCGCGAGAAGGTAGCCCTTGAGCGAGATAGCCTTGCTGTTGCTCTGTGAGTAGCGTGCCGCGTCGGTGAGTGCTTCCAGGGCGAGGTTGGTCTCGCCGTTTTGCTGGTACGCCTGTCCGAGTTGCGCGTACCCGATCCAGAAGTCGGGGCGGATGCGAATGGCATGCTTCGCGTAATCGATCGCGGCGGGAAGGTCGCCAGCCTGGAATGCGACCTGCGACGACAAGGCGTACCCCATGGGCTCCAGTGGGTCGAGGTCTCGTGCGCGGCGCATGGCTGTCTCTGCGTCAGCGTGTCGACCGGATTGCGACAAGGCGTGTCCGAGCGATCGAAACGCCGTCGCGTCGCTCGGATCGAGACGGATGGCCTGTCGGAAGGACGCTTCCGCCGCCGTCCACTCCCAGCCGATTAGCCACTTTACGTTGCCGTCGAGCTTGTGCGCCTCTGCGAGATTCGGATTGAGGCGGATCGCCTCCGCCACGGCCTCTTTCGCAAGTGGTCCAACTACTCGTGGATCTGCATCGCTGTTGATGGTACTCGCGGCGTAAGTGGAGCCGAGACCGGTCCATGCGAGGGCGTAGCTGTGGTCGATGTCGATCGCATGTTGGTACTCTTGCTTCGCCTTCTCGGTGTTCTGGGGATTCCGGCGGTTCTCGAAAGATCTCGCTCTAAGATAGTGGTCGAGCGCGTCGCCACTCTGTGTCTGCCGGCGCTGGAGCGCGCTGAGGCGATCCGGCGAGACCCGGAGCTGAATCTGTTCCGCGATATCTTTGCTGAGCTCCTCCTGCAGTCCGAGCAGGCTGGTCAGTTGACGCTCGTAGGGGTGAGACCATATGTGCTTCTCATCCCGTACCCGAATCAAAGTGACGGTGACGCGCAGTCGATCGCCCTCAGTCCGGACGGAGCCGTCCACGACGTAGTCCACCGACAGTTCCCGGCCTATCTCGCCGAACGTCTGCTTTGTGCCCTTGTAGCGTTGCGTGCGACTCTTGACGCTAAGGTGCGTGAGATCAATCAGCGCGAGCGTTATGCTCGTCTCCTCGGTGAATCCATCGGCCAGGTAGTCCTGATTGGAATCCTGCCCGAGGTACTTGAACGGCAACACGGCCAGGGTCACTTCCGTCGCAGGCTCACCCGCACTGAACCATCGCCAGCTGAAACCCCCTAGCACCAGAGCGATGACTACACCAGCCGCCAACACCGTCCGCCTCGCCACCAGTCCACGCCACGCTGACGTTGCAACAGGGGCAGCGTCTTCTCCCGCGACTATCGCAGGCGATTGAACCGCTGCGATAGGAGTCGCTGAGTGGTTGCCCTCGAGTGCGGTAGTGACATTCGGCCCAAGCCCTGATGGTGCAAGCGCAGCGGACGCCACCTTTACTCCAGGTTCTGAGGTGGAGGCGATCGTTTCGACAGCCGCAACGAACCGATAACCGCGTCCCGCAACTCTTTCAACGAACGCGGGCGTGTCGGCTGGATCCCGCAGCGCCTGTCTGACTTTGCTTATTGCGGTGTTGATGCCCGTCTCGACGTCGACGAACACGTCTTTCCCCCACAGCCGGTCGACGATATCGGTTCGCGAGAC
Source organism: uncultured Acidobacteriota bacterium (assembly GCA_963730995.1). Classification (GTDB taxonomy): domain Bacteria; phylum Acidobacteriota; class Vicinamibacteria; order Vicinamibacterales; family 2-12-FULL-66-21; genus CAVSUB01. The sequence continues at coordinate 815,889 of CAVSUB010000001.1, forward strand.
GAGCTGAGGTCGACGCTCGATCAGGAGGATCAGGAGATCCATCGGCTGCCGCCCGAGCTTCACGGGTCGACCTCGGCGACTCAGCTCGTACGCAGCCATGTCGAGCTCGAAGTCGCCGAATCGCAGTGTTGCGGGCGAGCCGGTCGTGCCCATTTGGGATTTTCGCGAGCCCTACAGTGACACAAGTCGAGCTTCCGCCGCCAGTTGCGCGTTCAGGCAGAGGGCACGCACCGGTAAGGCGCCATCCATGGTCACCCGGTGCGCAACTGACCGAGGATGCGCGCTGGAGCGGGCGACAACGTCTCTCCGACGCTGTCGCATCAGGTCGAGAACGACGATGAACGCCAGAAGATGCAAAGCGCTTGGCGGCCGAAACGGAATGGCCGTGCTCGGTCTTTTCGGCATGCTTCTATCGAGATCAGAAGTCGGCGGCGTCGCGGCCTCGATCGATTCGGCTTTCCAGGCCGGATCGGTCGGCACCAGCCAGCCTGCTTTGTCCGCGATCGATGCAACGTTTGTGACGAACGGGGAACAAGAACGGGTATGTCCGCCGAATGGAATCGCGGTTAACGACAGGATGCTGCTCGGGATCGTTCGCCGCCTGTGTCGTGACTCGGTGACGTTCCGACGGCAGTGCACGCGGATTGGAGCTCACCCGAGTCTGGCGGTGGAAGTACGCCTCAAGTCGCCCGCTGAAACCTCCGGGCCCCGAGCCTGGACGACGTTCGCGATCGTGAGCTCGCCGCGAGTACGAGCGGACGTCCGAATCACCGCAGGTCCGGGTGCCGCCGAGCTCTTCGGTCATGAGTTCGAGCACATCGTCGAATGGTTGGACGGCGTTCATGATCGGCATGCGAGCACGACAGCCGCCGGCGTCACGCTCGACAATCACGGCGGAATCAGCGAGACGGCCAGGGCTACGCGAGTCGGAAGAATCGTGGCTCGAGAGTCCGCTGCGGCCACCCGTCGACCGGATCCCCACACCTTCGAGGAGCGCCAGTGACCCGCCGTTGGGAGCTGCTCTCGGCGATCGCGGCAGCGGTGTGTGGCAACGTCTTCGCCCAAGCACAGTCCGCCGATCATCGCGCAGCCTTCACGTACGTCGCACAGAGCCTGCCCTTGACCGACGCGTCCAAGGACGTGTCGGTCAGCGTGAGCGGCGACGGACGGTTCATTGCGTTCGAATCGCTCGCGCCGCTCGTGCCGGAAGACGGCAACAACCTGGTGGACATCTACCTCCTCGATCGAGCCACCTCAGAGGTCGTGCTCGTCAGCCGTTCCTTCGACGGAACCTCTGCCAATGGCAACAGCGCCTGGCCGCGGATGAGCGCGGACGGCCGGTTCGTCGCGTTTGACTCCGGTGCAACGCGCCTGGTCCGTGGCGATACCAACGCACGGCAGGACGTGTTTCTATGGGATCGGGCGACCCGCACTCTCGAGCGCATCAGTGTTTCGCAGCGAGGCGAGGAGGCCAACGGGTGGAGTCGCCAACCGGCCATCAGCGACACCGGCCAGACGCTGGTGTTTCAGTCGAGCGCGACGAATCTCGTCGATGGCGACGACGCCAACGGCGTGCAGTTGGACATCTATGCGTATCGCCGGGCCGACGGGCACATGGCTCGAGTGAGCACGACTGCCGATGGCCTGCAGCCGGCGGCAGGGTCGCATTTCGATCCGACGATGAGCGCGGATGGCCGTCTGGTCGCTTTCACGTCCAGCGCTGACTTGAACTGCCCGCCACCGCCGCACGCCCACAGAAAGGGGACGAGGATCGCGTTCAAGAATGTGTACCTCAAGGATCTGGATAGTGGACAGCTTGTCTGCGTCAGCCATGCCGTTGATAGTGGTCCCGCGAACGGCTCCAGCTATGGCGCCGCACTTGACGCCACCGGAACGTGGATCGCATACGTCACGGACGCAACGAACCTCGGTTACCGCGATGGAAATAGCGCGAGCGATGTCGTGCTCCAGGATCTGCGAACAGGGAAGGTCAAGCTGATATCTCACGACGATCGCGGCGTGGCGGCGAATGGCCCGAGCTGGCATCCGGTGGTGTCGGCGACCGGCCAGTACGTCGCTTTCGTATCGAGCGCCTCGGATCTGTTGTGCCGGCGCAGGTGTTCGCCACGCGACGAGGATCTCAATCTGGTGGCAGACGTCTATCTCTATGACACGACAAACAGCAGCATGCGGCGGCTGAGTGCAGGCGGCGCGGGCGGGTGGTGGGCGTCGAGCCGCGGTCCGGCTTTCGACAGGACAGGGACCGTCGTCGCGTTCTCTTCGTCGCAGCCAACCTCGCCCTCCGACCTGACCGGCGACGAGGACCTCTTTATTCTCGCGCTCGATCCAGTCCCGCCGGGTGCGGCCTTCGCCCTTAGACACCGGCGCCTTCCGTAGGGCAGAACCACAACAAAAACGGCTCCAGGCTTCAGACTCCCGGCTTCGGGCTTCGGGATGTGACAGGACCGATCCGAGACAAAGCGGCAAGCTGGACCTGCTCTTCCCGGTCGAGGACAATGACAGGGCTGGCCGGGATGACGAACGGTCCGGGCAGACACGCGGCTTCGCCCGACGGCCAGGCCGAAACTCGTGGCACACCCGCGGCGGGAGATACGTGCAGGCCTCTTCGGAACCGCAGACTCGCCGCAGCATCACGCGCCGACTCCGCGCGATGCTGCGCCTGGCGATCGTTCTCGTCGTGCTGCTGCTGGTGGTCTTCGCCGGCGGGTGCCCTTTTCCTCGCCTCTTCGGCGGGCAAGGCGCTCGTGCTGCGCACTCTGTCCGCGTCGCTTCTCAGTCAACTCGGCGTCGAGGCACGCGCCGCCGGTCTCGACTACCGGCCCGGCTCGCTCGGCGTCACGCTGCACGCCGTCAGCATCAGGCAACCCGCCGCGGCGCGTGCGTTCCTCAACGCGGAGCGCGTGGAGGTCGACTTCTCTCCTGCGATTCTCTCCGCGGACACTCCTGCTCCGCCGGCTCGATGTCACCAGGCCCGAAGTCGTGCTCGACCCCACAACGCAAGGTGCGTCCGCGTTCGTCTCCGCCGCTGCCCGGGAGGGGCAGGCTCACGCACCGTCCTCCGCCACCGTTCCCTCATTCGACATCCAGGGCGGGCGGGTGCGCGATCTCGCGCTCACGTCCGTCAGTCCAAACGGCACGCACGTCGCGGTCCGCGGGCTCTCGCTGTCGTTTAGCGGCGAAGGACCAGGAGCAGTGCGGGGAACGATTGTCGTTTCGGGTGGGTGGTCCGTCCGACGCGGAACGGCGGAGATCGGCTTCGATCGGGCACGGACGGACGTGTCACTGGCCGGAACGTCGCTGACCCTCACGTCGATCACGATGGAGTCGCCGGTGGCGGCGATCGGCGGGACCGCGCACCTCGACGTCAGCCGCGGCGATCTCGATGTGAAGTACGACGCGCGGGTCGCGCTCGGCGAGCTCCAGAAATGGCTGACGGAGGTGCCTCCGCTCGAGGGAGAGCTCGAGGCGTCAGGCACCGTCGGCGGGACGCTTGACCATCCCGTCGCCAGCTTCGATGGCCGCGTCAAACGCCTTCAATGGCAGGAGGTCACGGACGCCAGCGCGTCGGCGGCCGGCCGCTGGTCCGGTACGGATCTGACGATCGATCGGTACAACGCCTCGAGCCGCGCGCTGGGTGCGACTGTGAATGGGAGCGCGCGTCTGATTGTCGGTGACGGCGAAGGCGCCAGCTCGCTGCGCGCTGAGGCGAGCGTAGAGAATGCCCGCCGGCTTGCCCCGGTGACCGGGGCGTCCGCGCTACCCGCCGCGCCACTGACGCTTGTCGCCGACCTCACGTGGCCCGGGTCGGTGCCCGGCCCTGAGTCACTCAGAGGCCGCATCCAGATGGCCGTCCTGAATGCCGCGGCGCCGCGCGCCACGATTGCGACTGCCGAGGCCACTGGTGATCGCGGTCGTTGGAGCGTGCACTCACGCGGCGCGCTCGAAGGCGACACGAGCCTGGCCGGCGACATGTCGGTGCTCCTCGATCGGGCGAGCCTGCCGCAATCGACCCTGAATGGTCGCTTCGGCGCCCGGTCGGCGAAGCTGGAGGACGCGGTGCGAGATCTCCGGCGGAAAGAGCTCCTGCCGGCGGAAATCGAGGCGGTGCTGCAGGGAGGGCGGGCGACAGCGGATGCGACGCTCACCGGGACGCTGGCGTCGCCGCGTCTCGAGGCGAGGCTCACCGCGGACTCGCTCACACTCGGAGGTGTGCAGCAGGTCCGCGGCGAGGCGCAGGTGCGCCTCGAGGGCCGAGCCGTCGAGATCACCCGGATGACGGCCGAGGCTTCCGGCAATCGACTCGACGTACACGGGACGGCGACGGCCGGCAACGGTCCGATCCATCTCGCCGTGGACGCGCGACTCGACCGGCCAGAGGTCCTCGCTGCTGCGCTCCCGGCCGAGTGGCGGCCATCAGGGTCGCTCGTCGTCTCGGGGACGCTGGACGGATCGCCGGCCGATCCGCGGCTGACGGCACGAATCTCAGGCTCCGGCCTCGATGCGAACGGGATTGCCATTGACTCGCTCGAGGGAGACGTCACCTTCGCGAAAGGCATCCTGAATCTGAACGGCCTTCGCCTGAATCGTGGCGACGGATGGCTCCAGCTCGAAGCCGAGATCGATCGCCACCTGGAGCGCATGCGGATCTCCGGACGTGGGGAGAAGCTCGCGGTGTCATTGCGGACTCTGAGTGGCACCAGCTCTCCACCTTCGGCGGCGCGGGCCGGGGCGGAGGCTCTACACCTCGATGACGCCTCAGTCGAATTCGATGTCGCCGGCTCCCCCAGACAGCCGACGGGAACGTTCTCGATTGTTGCTGGCGACGTCGCCGTCGACGGTCGCGCCCTCGGACCGGTCGAGTTGACTGCCAGGAGCGCGGACCGGGCAGTGCGCTTCGATCTCAGGCTGCCGACCTTGAGCGCTGACGTCAGCGGCCGCATTGGTTTCGAGCCGGGGTGGCCTTTCGAGGCCCGCGCGAACCTTCGCGGGAGCCAGCTCACATCGCTCGCGGCGCTGCTGGAGAGGACGATTACCCTGCCAGACACCTCGGCAACGGTCACCGCGTCTGCGGACGTCAAAGGCCAGCTCAATCGGCCGCTCGAATCTACCGGAGTCATTTCCGTTCCCGAGATCGAGGGACAGCTCCGGGGCAGGCCGCTGCACCTCATCCAGCCAGGACGAATCAGGTTCGATGGGCGTCGGCCAACTCTGGAGGAGCCACTCCGCATCACGCTTGGGGGATTCTCGATGGGGCTCGCGCGCGTCCGCGAGCGCGAGAGCGGCGTCCTGGTCACACTCGAAGGCCGCATCGAGGATGGGATCGCCTTCCTTCCACCCGGCATGCTCATCGCGCCGTGGCTGGTGGAGGGACCGGTTCGTGCGCAGGTCTCGCTGGACCAGGATGGGGACCGCTTCGCGATCGCCGGCGATGGCGACGCGACGATTGACAGGCTGATGCGCGCCGAAGGCGAGCTCGCACGTGGCGTGCACCTGCAGGCCCGCATCCAAGGGAGTGCAATTGAATTCTCAGGCGGCGACGGCGTCGTTCTCGGCGCACCATTCAGCGCCACGGGGCGCATGCCTCTCGCATGGGCTGTCCCCGCATGGCTGGCGGCCGGCGGTGCCGCTCGAGGAGACGTCTCGCCGATCGAAGCAACAGTGTCGGCGCGAGCGGATGCAAGGCTCGCCCCGGCGCTTCAAGCACTCGGCATCAAGAACACGAACATGTCGGGGACCGCGAAGGTCGCTATCGAAGCCCACGCGGCCGAGCCGCGACTCGACGATGTCGTGGCCACGGCCACGTTCGAGGCTGCCGAGGTCTCGGTCGACGATCTCGGCCTGACCCAGCAGGCACAGACCAGGCTGCGATTCGATCGGGGGCGGCTGGAAGTCGAGGCACTCGACTGGAAGGGACCTCGCTCGTTCCTCACGGCCTCGGGCGCTATCGGCCTTCTGCCGGGCACTGAGGGAGAGTTCCGAGCGGAAGGGACCTCGTCTCTGGCGTTTCTCCGGCTGATGGCCCCGGGAATCGGCGGCGAGGCAACCTTCCAGGTTCGTGTTGCGGGGCCGCCCGGAGCGCGCGCCGCGTCCGCGAAAGTCGACTTGAACGACGTCAACATCATCGAGCCGGAGTGGCAGCTGGCACTCGCGGGCCTCTCGGGCCCGCTGACGCTCGAGGCCGGTGTCCTCGACACCCGCGGGCTGCGGGGACAGTTGAACGGGGGCGACTTCACGATCGAAGGAGCGGTTCCGATTCGTGCCGGCACCGTAGCGCCGCGTCCCTTGAATGTCGAAGCGCGCGGTCTGTTCGTCGAGGTCCCCAAGGGCCTGCGCAGTCAGCTCGACACGCGCCTCACATGGGAGAACGCCGCGTCGGGGCCACGGCTGTCCGGTCAGATCACGATCGCCTCGGACAGCTATCGGGAACCGATCACTGCGCTTGCGTCCGCGATCTCCGCCGTCGCGCCAGGCCGTGCGCCACGGCTGCCGGTGGCGCCCTGGGTTGCGGCCACGGCGCTCGACATCCGCCTCAACTCAGTCGGTCCCATCGTCGTCGATCAGAGCGTGCTGAATGTCGAACTCGTTCCCGACATGCGCGTCACGGGCACGGTTGGTCGCCCGGCGCTCGACGGGCAGGTGACGATCCAGGACGACGGACGGATTCGCGTGGGAGGGCGCTCGTACCGACTGACGGAGAGTCGGCTCGAGTTTTCGCCGGCGGCGGGGCTTCTGCCGCGCCTGAACCTCATCGGCGAGACGCACGTCAGCTCGTACCTGGTCACCCTGCGGATGGTCGGACTAGCCGACCAGATTGAAACGAACTTCTCGTCCGATCCCCCGCTGAGCGAGCGGGATGTTCGCTCTCTGCTCGTCACCGGGCAGATTGCGGATCCGGCGAGGGGAACGACCGACAGCAAGACCTTCGCCGTCGGCGCGGTTTCGGGCGACGTGCTTGGAGTCGCCGGACAGTTCGTTGGGCTCGATACGGTGAGCGTTGGCACCGAAGACCTCGACCTCGTGTCGAGCGACGTCGACCCGGCCACCCGCCTGACGGTGTCGAAGCGGCTGGGTACGAAGTTCGAGCTCGTGTTGTCGGAAAACCTCGATGAGAACGAGTCCACCTGGATCGTCATCTACCGGCCGGTCAGCGGTTACGAATTCCGTCTGTCGTCGGAGGAGAACACCAAGGAGGCGTTCGAGTTCCGTCAGGAGATTACCTTCGGCCCCGGTGTCCCCACGCGCACTCGGGCCCGCGCCGCCACCGTCGTCCAGGACAAGATCCGCTCAGTGGCACTCGCTGGCGAACCGGGCTTCAGCGCCGAGCAGGTGCTGGCGGGTACGAAGCTGCGACAGGGCGACCGCTTCGAGTTTCGAGCATGGCTGGAGGATCGCGATCGCATCGTGCGGTTCTACTGGGACAGGGAGTACTACACCGCACGCGTCGTTCCGATGCGCACAGCGGCCGAGAGCAACGGCAAGGAGCGTCCCGTCGATCTCCAGTACCGCATCGCGCGCGGACGACGGACGGTGCTCGAAGTCACGGGGTACGCCGGCGGCGACGATCTCCTCAATCGCCTTCGGCAGACGTGGTCCGCTAACGTGGTGCTCGACCTGCTGGACGACAGGCTCACCAAGGCAACCCGCGAACATCTGATCGATGCCGGGTTCCTGCGCGCCAGGATCGAGGTCGAGGTCGATCGACCCGACAGCGACACCGATCGCGCACGCGTCCGCATCGACCCCGGCCCGCGCACGGGCTCCCGCCAGCTCGCGCTTCAGAGGCAACCAGGTGCTCGCGACCCAGACGTTGAAGGAGCTCACAGCGTCGGGTCGACTCGATGCCAACGCGTGGACTGATCCGGCCCCGTTGATCGGTGGCGATTCGCGAGGCATACGCTGCGAAGGGCTACCTCGCGGCGCGCGTCACCATCGGGCCAATCGAGTTCGCGGACGACACCGCGACGTTGCCGATTCGGATCGACGAGGGGCGGGCGGCGCAGGTGACGGCGGTCCAGCTGATCGGGCGTTGCGCCCGAGCGGCGGGCTGGAGCGCTCGAGGCGATCGCCCTTGCCGTGGGGTCGCCATTTGCCGCCGGGGCGGATCGATCCGGACGCGTCCGGCTGGAGCGGTACTACCGCGACCTCGGATTTCGCGACGTGCAGGTGCAGACGACGGCGACCGCCGCGTCGCAGGCAATGGACATGGCGCTCACGTTCGCGGTGAACGAGGGGCCGCTTCACGTGATCAGCTCCGTCGAGATCGAGGGCGTGCAGTCGACCAGGCCGTCGCTCGTCAGCAAGGCCGTTCAGCTCACGCCGGGCCAACCAGCCGGCGCGGCCGCCGCCGCGGCAACCGAGAAGCGGCTGTACGACCTCGGGACCTTCCGGCGCGCAGAAGTTCGACTCGAGCCGGCTCCTGCGCCTGGGCCGGTCCAGGGGGTTCTTCCGGTCAAGGCGATCGTCTCGCTCGAGGAGACGCGTCGCTTCCAGTTGCGTTACGGGCTCGAGGTGTCGTCGGAGTACACGTCGGCGCTCGATCAGCGCACCAACGCGCTGGGCGGTGCGGCGGATATCCGCGATCGCAACTTCCTCGGCCGGGGGATGTCGCTCGGAGGGGGTCTGCGGTACGAGCCAGACCTGCGGAGCGCGCGGGCGCTCTTCTCGGTGCCGACGCTGCGGGGCCGCCCGATACGAACCAACCTGTTCCTGAACGGACGCGGCGAGGAACAACGCGACGAGCAGCTCACCGCGCGAGACGACGAGGTCAAACTGTCGATCGAGCAGCGCTGGCGAGCGAGCCGCGCGATCGAGTACTCGTGGGGCTACAGCAGCGACTGGCGCGATGCGCGGTTGACGCATGCCACCGGAGGGGAGACCCTGGACTTCAACGGCATCCTGGCGTCTCTGAACGGTGCCGCGGTCATTGACCGCCGGGACAGCTTCTTCGACGCCAAGCGCGGCTGGTTCGGATCGGCGAGCCTCCAGTGGGGACAGCGGGAGTTCGGATCGGATCTCGACTACCTGCGCACGTTGATTCGCGGGTCCTATTACCAGCCGCTCGGCCCCGTCGTCCTGGCCGGCAACCTGCGCTGGGGCCGGCTGGTACCGCGCGGGGGCCCCCCGACGCTGACGATTTTCGATCTCTTCTTCAATGCCGGCGGAACGGAGAGCGTGCGCGGCTATTCGCAAGACGCGCTGTCGGCCTACTCGTTCTTCGACGCGCCACTCGGAGGCACGAAACTGTTAGTGGGTAACGCCGAGCTCCGCACGCCGCTTTTCTGGCGGTTGAGCGGCGTGCTCTTCGCCGATGCCGGGAACACGTTCAAGAACGTGCAGCCGATCCGGTTGAACGAACTTGGTGTGGGACTCGGGTTCGGGCTTCGCATCAAGACGCCCCTGGCGCCAATCCGCATCGATCTCGGGTTTCCGCGCAGCTTCGGGGAGACCGGGGTCCGCTGGCACTTTTCAATCGGCCAGATGTTCTGAGCCCTGGCTGCAGGGCAGGTTTTCTCACGTACTTCCTGGCTCACAAGGCCGTAGGACGCCTGCAGCGCACCAATGTCCGGACGGCGGTTGTGAGTGCAAAGGGGCGGGCCGCGGTTGTTGCGACCTGGGAACTTCTGGTCAACGAGTCGAATCGCCGCTTTCGAATTGTGTACACTCGGCAGCGTACCGTCCCCGTCCTGCGGACGGCTGCCCTTGTTTCGGGAGCGCAATGCGGATCCACGCGCTGAGTAGCGAAGAGTGTGTCGACTTCCTGCGCGACCGGTCGCTCGGCCGGCTCGCCTGCTCTCATCTGGACCAGCCGTACATCGTTCCGATCCACTTCGCCTTCGAGCCTGAGCGCCGTCGCATCTACGCGTTTTCGAGCGTCGGGCAGAAGATCGAGTGGATGCGCCAGAACCCGGCTGTTTGTGTCGAGGTCGACGACATCCCGGACAAAGACCACTGGACCACGATTCTCGTGTTCGGGCGCTACCGCGAGTTGGAGCGCAGAACGGAAGATGCCGAAGAACGCCGCGTAGCCGGACAGCTGCTCCAGAAACGCCCGGAATGGTGGCTGCCCGCTGCGGGGAAGGTCGCCGACTACGAACATCCCGACGTCGTCCTGTACAGCATCGACGCCGACCGGTTCACCGGACGACGAGTGGACCGGGGCGTCTGAGCCCAGAAGGACTCTCAAACGATCGTCCGCACCTGCCCGGCGATTGCTCTGGATGCCGCCGAGTGCAGGCGCGCTGTCAACGGAGTCCGGATTGGTTCGATCACGTCCGCCAGGATCAGTTTGCGATGCTGGCGGAAAACTCCCGGCGACGCGAGATTATCCGCACATCTCTCTCATCGCACGTGACTCGTGACCGTTTTGCGCGCCTGAAATTGGTCGTCGTTCTTGCATCTAATAGGATGTCATGCCCGAATCGGTAGCAGCCGCTCCGATGTCGCGGCTGCGAAATTGGGGCCGAACTACAGGACGACACGCTACTGAATCAGTAATACAGGCCACTAGTCTCGATGACTTGCAAACGGGGAGGGCGACACATGGCTCGCGTTCTCATCGTTTACGGAACAACGGACGGCCACACGGCCAAAGTTGCCGGAAGGATGGGGCAGATGCTTACCGCGGCGGGCGTCGCCTCGACGACTGTCGTCCATCCGACGGGATCGTTCCCACGGCCGGATGACTACGACGCCGTGATCGTGGCGGCTTCCGTCCACGGCGGCAAGTTCCAGAGGAACGTTTGTCGCTGGGTGCAAGCCTGTGCGGATCGTTTGAATGCCAAGCCCTCGGCGTTTGTTCCGGTCTGCCTCGGGGTCCTGCAGCGCGATCCGACGGTTCAACACGAGGTTCGCCGCATTGTGGACCGGTTTCTTCAGGGAAGCGACTGGCGCCCATCCATGAGGGTCACGGTCGCTGGAGCGCTTCCCTACACTCACTACAACTGGCTCAAGCGCTGGATGATGCGCCGCATCGTCGCGAAAGCCGGAGGCGATACCGACACCAGCCGTGACTACGAGTACACCGACTGGGAAGCCCTGCGCACGTTCTGCGAGCAGTTTGCGAAGCGCATTACCGTCGTGGAACCGCCGGTTGCCGCGTCGGCATGACAGGAGTCAGCGAAGGTCTCTCTAAGCGGTAGGAGCGCTTCAGGTCGACTCTATGGATCGGCGCGCCGGGGGTCGTCGATCCATAGCGCCCTGGAGCGTGTGCTTCAGGCATCGAGACGGCGACGTGCTCCGACGAGCCCTGTCGCGAACCCGCTGACGGCCCACAGCACGACGAGCATCGTCAGCCAAGTCCATCCGTGTGTTGACGGGTGCCGCCCGACAGCCGGCCTGTCACGACGTCCACGTACTCGCCCAGCCCCCAGCGTCCGACTGTCGCTCGCCTTCATGGCGTTGGCCGCCTGGGGTGTCACGCTCGCGCTCGCCGCCGCCGGACTGGATGCCGTACGGCGGCCGGATCCGAACGAACTGCTCCGCAGCGACACGCCTAGATAGCCGGGCGGCCCAGCTCGGACATTTCTTGCAGGACGCGGGATTTTTCGCGCAGCGGGGAAAATTCCCCACTCGATTCAGCCGAACATGCGAAAACAAGGGTAATCTGAGGACTCCCGGTCGGCATCCCCGGTGCAATTCCGGGGATCGCGGCTCGAACCGCCTGTACACACATGCCAAAAGCAACCATCCTCGTCGTCGACGATGAAGCCCTGATCCGCTGGTCGTTATCGGAGCGTCTGCAGTCCGAAGGCTATGACGTCCTGGAAGCCGAAACCGGGAAAGCAGCCCTGGAGAAGCTCCCCGAAGGCGTCGACCTGGTCCTCCTCGATTACCGCCTGCCTGACACTGACGGTGTCAGCGTCCTTCGCAAGGTCAAGGAGTTCGACCAGGACGTCCTGGTGATTCTGCTGACGGCCTACGCGAGCGTCGAGACGGCGGTCGAGGCGATGAAGCTCGGCGCGTACCACTTCGCCAACAAGCCGTTCAACCTCGACGAGATCAGCGCGACCGTCGAACGCGCCCTGGAGACCACCCGGCTTCGGCGTGAGGTTCGGCAATACCGCACGAGCGCCGCGCGGCCGTATGGGCTGCAACGCCTGGTCGGCTCTTCCCAAGCGATCACTGCCCTGCGTCATATGGTGGCGCGGGTCGCGGGCAGCCCGGCGTCCACGGTCCTGCTGACTGGTGAAAGTGGCACTGGCAAGGACCTGGTCGCGAAAATCGTCCACTACGCGAGCGACCGGTCCTCCAAGCCGTTCATGAACATCACGTGCTCTGCCCTTCCCGAGCAATTGCTCGAGAGCGAGCTGTTCGGCCACGAGCGCGGCGCGTTCACGGACGCGCGTTTCCAGAAGAAGGGCCTCCTCGAAACTGCCGACGGCGGCACGGTCTTCCTCGACGAGATCGCCGAGATGACTCCAGGCCTGCAAGCGAAGCTCCTTCGATTCCTGGAGGAAAAGAGCTTCAAGCGTGTGGGTGGATCGCATGACATCCGCGTCGACGTTCGCGTGGTCGCCGCCACGAATCGAAATCTCGAGGAGGAAGTCGCCAAACATCGGTTCCGCGCCGATCTGTTCTTCCGTCTGAACGTCCTGCCTGTCGAAATGCCACCGCTGCGGTCGCGGCCGGACGACATCCCGCTTCTGGTCGAGTACTTCATCGACTCGTTCAACACGGAGTTCCGGAAGCGCGTGCTCGGCGCCACACCGGCCGCCTACGCCCTGCTGCAGCGTTACGGCTGGCCCGGCAACGTCCGCGAGCTCCGCAATGTGATCGAGCGAGCGATGTTGCTGTCCGATGGCGATCGACTCGACGCCCGGGACTTTACGGGCATGACGGGGACGGTCAGCACCGGCGACGAATTCGAGCTGCCGCCCACCGGCGTCGACCTCGAGAAGCTGGAACGCAGCCTTCTCGTGCAGGCGCTTCGGCGCAGTGGAGGCAACCAGACCAAGGCCGGCACGCTACTCGGATTGAATCGGGATCAGATTCGCTACCGGATCGAGAAGTTCGGTTTGACGACCACGCAGTGAATGGCTGCGCCCGCCGGAGGGTGTATGACGGCTACCCTGGCGACGACGGACGTCGTCGTCCTTGACGGATCTACGGTGTGTCTGCGGCAGGCGGAGGAGGTTGACGTCGCCGCGCTGCTGCACCTCCTGGAGTCGCTCTCGCCACAGAGTCTGTACTATCGCTTTCATGGTCTCGCCGCGCTCAGCGAGTCGAGCATCCGCGGACTGATTGGCCTCGACGGTCGCGCGGCAGCGACACTCGTCGCAGAATCCGGCGGGCGCATCGTTGCGTTCGCTGGCTACCACAGGGATCCGCGCTGCCTGAACCGGGCTGAAGTCGCGTTCGCGGTTTCGGACGCGTTTCAAGGTCACGGGATCGGCACGCGGCTCCTCGAGCAGCTATCCAAAGCGGCCGTCAACGAAGGGATCGATACGTTCGATGCATACGTGATCGGCGACAACCGGCGCATGCTCGACGTCTTCCGCGATTCGGGCTTCGCAGAGACCGTGACCGTCGAAACTGGCGTCTGCCACGTGGTTCTCTCGCTCCCCGTCACCGAGCATTCGTTGGACCGCGCCGCGGCGCGGTCCCGAGTCGCCGCGACAGCGTCGATGCGGCCATTCTTCGAGCCCGGCGTCGTGGCCGTGGTCGGCGCCAGCCGCGAACGCGGAAAGATTGGATCGGAAATCCTGAACAATCTCGTCACCGCCGGGTTCACCGGCGCGATCGTACCGGTACATCCGATCGCACTGGAGATTGGCGGCCTGACCGCCTATCCGCGAGTGACGGACATCCCCGGTCCGGTCGATCTCGCGATGATCGTTGTACCCGCCGACAAGGTCCTCTCGGCCGTGGACGACTGCATCAGCAAGAACGTACGGGCGATCTGCGTCATCAGCGCCGGTTTCAGCGAATGCGACGCGGAAGGTCGCGCGCGCGAGGCGATGCTCCTCGACAAGGTGCGGCGCGCCGGCTGCCGGCTGATCGGGCCGAACTGCATGGGCCTCCTCAACACGGATCCGGCGGTTCAGTTGAACGCCACGTTCTCGCCCGTGTATCCGCCTCGCGGAGGCGTTGCGATGTCCACGCAGAGCGGAGCGCTGGGGCTGGCGATCCTCGATTACGCCAGGCGGCTGGGCATCGGCATCTCGAGCTTCGTCTCGGTCGGGAACAAGGCCGACGTCTCGGCCAACGATCTCATTCAATACTGGGCCGAGGATCCGAATACGTCGGTCATTCTCCTCTACCTCGAGAGCTTCGGAAACCCGAAGAAGTTCAGCGAGATTGCACGACGCGTCGCGCGGACGAAGCCGATTGTCGCGGTGAAATCCGGGCGATCGGCGGCAGGATCGCGGGCGGCCGCATCCCACACCGGGGCTCTCGCGTCGAACGACGTGGTGGTCGACGCGCTGTTCAGGCAGGCTGGCGTGATCCGGACCGAGAGGCTCGAAGAGCTCTTCGATGTCGCCGCGTTGCTCTCGCACCAACCGGTGCCCAAGGGCCCACGGGTCGCCATCCTCACGAATGCGGGAGGACCCGGAATCCTGGCCGCCGATGCCTGCGAGGCCAGCGGCCTCCAGCTCCCGGCGCTCAGCGAGATGACGAAGCTCGAGCTGCGGTCGTTTCTGCCCGCCGCGGCGAGCGTCAACAACCCCGTCGACATGCTGGCGTCGGCTCCGGCCGAGCATTACCGGCGCGCCCTGTCGACGATCCTCCGCGACGAGAGCGTGGACAGCGCGATCGCGATCTTCATCCCACCCCTCGTGACGGATCCGACCGAGGTCGCGGCGGCGATTGCGTCCGGTGCAGTGGGCACGCCTGGCAAGCCCGTCCTCGGCGTGTTCATGCGCTCTGGTGACGCACCGGCAGCGCTGTCCCCAGTCCCGTCGTACGCCTTCCCGGAATCCGCGGCAGTCGCTCTGGCCCGGGTGACGTTGTACGGGCAATGGCGCGCCAAACGGGTGATCCCGGCTCCGGTCCTCGACCGCTTCGATGCGACGGCAATCCGCCGGACCGTCGACGCGATCCTGCACAAGGGCGGAGGATGGGCCTTGCCCGACGAAGCGCTGGCGCTGCTGACTGCCGCGGGAATCGACTCCGCCGCCTCGCACGTCGCGAAGGATGTGGAGGCTGCGGCGCGAGCGGCAGCCGACCTTGGCTTCCCCGTCGCGCTGAAGGCACTCGGCCCGACACTGCTGCACAAGACTGAACGGAAGGCGGTCTCGCTGAATCTTCGGGACGCCACAGCGGTGCTCGCGGCCCACGCGGACTTTGCCTCCCGCTTCGGCGATGAGATGACGGCCGTCCTGGTTCAGCGGATGGTGCCGGCCGGCGTGGAGATGATCGTCGGCGCGCTTCAGGATCCGCTCTTCGGACCGCTGATCGCGTGCGGAACGGGTGGCGTCCTGGTCGACGTTCTCGCTGACACGGCATTCCGCCTCCACCCGTTGAGCGGCTCCGACGCGATCGAAATGGTCGACGAGTTGCGCGGCTCGCGGTTGCTGCGAGGCTACCGCGGCTCGGCCCCGGCGGACGAAAAGGCCCTGCGCGACGTCCTGCTTCGGGTTTCGGAACTGGTCAGGGTCGCTCCCGAGATTCAGGAGCTCGACCTCAACCCCGTGATCGTCCTGGACTCGGGCGCACGTGTGGCGGATGCACGCGTGTTTATTCAGACGGCAACGCGAACCAGGACCGGACGGCGTATCGAGTACTAGTGGACTGGTTCAGCTGAATCACTAGCGGGCAATCGCGGTGTTTCGCCCCGAATTCCGCAGTCGCGACAACGGAGCGGCTGCTACTGATTCAGGCGATACATCCCACTAGTGGGGGCGCAGCTCAGTGGCGGCCAGCAGACAGATCGAGGGTCTTGAGATGAATTCCAACCCCGCGACGCGCGCGATGTCCGACTCGCTCCGAAGCCTGGACGAGCTCCGGTACGCGCTCGATCAGGCCGCCATCGTCGCAGCCACCGACCACCGCGGAATCATCACGTACGTCAACGACAAGTTCTGCGAAATTTCGCAGTACGCACGCGACGAGCTGATTGGGCAGGACCATCGCATCATCAACTCGGCTCATCACCCCAAGGAATTCATGCGCGAGCTGTGGCGGACGATCGCCCGAGGCGGGATCTGGAGAGGCGAGATCCGCAACCGCGCCAAGGACGGCTCGTTTTACTGGGTCGATACCACCATCGTCCCGTTCCTCAATGGTGACGGCAAACCGCGCCAGTACCTGGCGATTCGATACGACATCTCCGCCCGGAAGAACGTCGAAGCGCAGCTGAGAGAACAAGCAGCCCTGACGCAGCTCGGTCAGCTTGCTGCGGTCGTGGCTCACGAAGTCAGGAATCCCCTGGCGGGCCTTCGAGCGTCTCTTCAGGTGATCGATGGCCGGATCTCGGAACCGCGCGATCGGAGCGCAATCGCGGCGATGATCCAGCGGATCGATGGCCTCAACGACAAGCTCGAAGATCTGTTGCTCTTTGCGCGACCGAAACCGCCCCGCTTGCAACCGGTCGACGTCAAGGCACTGATGCGCGATGTGGCAACCGGCGCTTCCATCAGCACGGGGCGGACCGGCACTCCGATCCCGATTGCCGGCGACGAGCTGAAGGTCCGTGCGGATCTCGAGATGCTTCGGGCGGCGATGCTCAACCTCCTGCTGAACGCCTGTCAGGCCGCAGGCAGAGAAGACGTCGATATTCAACTCGCCCAGAGCGGCAAGGTCGGTCGAATCAGCGTTCGCGACCGTGGTAATGGCGTGCCTTCCGAGATTCGCGATCGTGTATTCGAGCCCTTCTTCACGACGCGCACCAACGGCACTGGACTGGGCCTGGCCATCGTGAAGCGGCTGTTGGAGCTGCAGGATGGAACGGTCGCCCTGCTGGATCGGCCGGACGGAGGAACGATCGCCGAGGCGACGATTCCGCTGGCCTCGACGGACTAGGAATCACCAGGTTAGCCGCGCGTGGCACTTCAGGATGTGCGCTCGCTGCCACGGCCTGGTTGGGCCATACGCGTTTCGGCGGGATCGCGAGCATCAGCGCCTGAGACAGGCAGAGCATCCGGTAAGTTACCGACCCCATTCTTGGCCCCACTGCCTGCGAGCTATGGAGATTCATCACGACAAGGCAGGCATGCCGATCGTTCACCACCTTCGCGGCCTCTTCTGCGGGATCGCCATACGCCACGAGCGCCTCGGGCCGTAGCCGCCTCGGTATCGTCGCCAACAGCTCGCTGAGACCGTCTTCGGCGACCGAACGCCGATCGGCATCGAGTCCGCGGCGATTGAGCCTGAAAGCGATGCGGCTCTTGACGGGCTCGATCACGTGAACGAGCAGGAGCGGTACCTCGAGCGTCCGTGCGAGTTCCGCGGCGACGTGCGCCTGGTGGTGTGACGTTGCTGACAGGTCGACGGGCACGACGATCCGGCCGATCCACTGCTTGGCATCCTCGACGTGGATGGGACCCGGATCCACCGACGGCGTCACCAGCACCGGCACAGCGGTCTCGCGAAGCACACGTTCGGTCGTCGCGCCGAAAAACAGCTTCCGTGCTCCTGTCTGCCCTCGCTCGCTCATCACAATCAGGAAGCAGGATCGTTCGCGTGCGACGCGAAGGATTTCTGGCGCCGGTTTGCCGAGGCCCACATCGTACTCGCACATCGCGAGCGCCATGTGGTCCTCGCCAAAGGTCCGCTTCACGAACTTCTCGAGCTCGCGCTCGGAGTCCTCGCGACTCCAGTGTCCCCCGGTGCCCAGGTCAACCGCTTCCGCGAGCAGCGGGTCTTCGACGCTCAGGACGATCAGCCGTGTGACCAGGTGTTCAGCGATGGCCGCGGCATATCGCAGCGCTCCCGCTGACGCATTCGAATAGTCGACCGGACAAAGGATCGACGGGCGGACGTTCATGTGGTGGCCTCCAGATCGATGTGCCGACCCTTGTGCAACGCATGTGCCCGGCGATCGAATCGCCAGTCGGCTGGCTTCCTTCGCTGACGGAGCCGATTCACGCAGCTTGGGCGAGGCGCTCGGCACGGCGTGCCCGTGGGAAATAGTCCGCACCCCGCGTGAAAGTCCCCGCGTACCAGGGTGACGATCAGGCGTCGCTCAGGTGACGCGGACGAAGGACCATGACGCTCATGACGAGCGCGAGGACAACGAAGACCGTGAGCATCGTAACCACCTCACGCCCCACGCTGGATGGCGGCAGAAGATAGCGGAAGGCGCTGGCCACCGCGCTCCAGGTCACCAGGAGGAGGATGGCTCGTGCCTGCGAATAGCGGGCGACGAGGACCGCGACAACGGCGGTCGAGACGACGAGGAATGTCCAGACCAGCGGGCGCGGAGCGAATGTCTGGTAGTCGAGAAAGTCCCACCCGAAGGCCGCGAAGGTCGCTGTGACGGCCGTCTGCCAGGCGAGCGATTCGGAAAAGAGCACCAGGCTCGCGAGGACGGCTCCGGCGATCGTGTAGTCGAAGCGGGCGGGCACGTAGTGGCCCGACACAATGGCGAGCCCAATCGCGACGATCGCTGCGAGAAACGCGCGCGGGAGCGAGGGGCCCGCGAGTGCCGCCGATCCTGCACCGGCAAGCTGATGCCGCAGACGCCACGCGCAGAGGACGTAGGCAAGTCCAAGGAGTCCGCCGAATGTCAGCTCCATGGCCTTCCACCAGCCGAGCGACATGCCAGCCCACACGGCCCTGCCGATAGGCTGGAGCGACGCGCCGACACCAAAGCCGATCCCCCCGCCGATCGCGCCGTAGAGCGCAAAAAGTGAGGGTACGCGCGAGCGGAGCCATGCAAGCAACAACAGGCCGCCCAGCCAGAGTCCGGCCCAGAGCTCTTCGCGCGGCCTGTCCAAGCGGTTGGAGAAGTAGACCAGCTTCGGATGGTTGAGGAACTGCCAGCCAATCCACGTGCCGAGGACCATGATGGCGAAGCCGGCGAGGAGCTGCGCGGTGGCGTGGCGTCCACGGTCGAGGGCGATCCCGATGAAGGCGCCGCCCAGGAGCCCCCACGCCGCTCCCTTGACGACAAACCCCAGAATGGCCCACCAGAACGTTTCGGGTTGCAGGCTGAGACCGACCGTCTGGCCGTAGGTCTCCTGTCCACCAAAACCGACGCCGATTGCGGCGAATGCGGCGACGAGGCCGGAATCCGAGTGGCGGTTGAGCAGCACGCACAAGACGAGACCGATCATCGCTCCGGGGATCATGGCGCCGAGCGAGCCGCCGCCAATCGACCCGCGCAGCCCCCAGCCTAGCGACATGGCGACCGCAGCGAGAACGCACCAGTACCAGAGAGGGCGTGTTGACGTCATCGGTGGAATGCCCGGTGCGGACGGTGCGCGGCTTCCGAGCTGTCCTCAGGACTCTCTGCGCTCTCCCGCCCTACGGCAGCTCCTTGATGTAGATGTTCCTGAACTGCACCAGCGCTGGAATCCCGCTGTACCCGCCGTCAGGCGTTCGCCCACCGTGATGCTGCAACCCGATCGGGCCTTCGGCCGGCAGGTCAGGCAGCGTGACCGTGGGAATCACGTTCTTCCCATTCAGAGACAGGGTGACGTCGCTGCCGCGCACCGTCAGTTCAAAGGTGTTCCACTGACCGATGTCGTTGTCGGCGTTCATTCGCGGCGTCACCGCCGCCTTGAGCGCCGGCGGAGACTTTGGATCCGTGCGGTAGCCATACATCTCGCCTGAGCCCACCGGCCAGCACCAGATGTTGAACTGCGCCCGGGACGAGCCCCGCGGCAGCAATCCGGAATCGGAATCCGGCGCGGTCAGATCGATCTCGCGCCCATTGGCGTCGCGCTTGTTCCGCCCGTCGGGCATGACGATCTTCATGTTCTTGCTGATGAAGGGTGTCTCCTTGATCCGCCAGTCGATCTGCAGCTGAAAGTTTTTGAAGGACTTCTCGGTCCAGAGGTTCTTGTCATCTTTGGCCTGGCTGCCGGCGTCGTAGTCGATGACGCCGTCGACGACTTTCCAGTGGCCGCCATCGCCGTCGGGGATCTTCCAGCCGGTCAGGTCCTTGCCGTTGAACAGAGACGTAAACCCTGCGGGGATGGCGCTCTGGGCCTCGAGCCGGGCATCGGTCATCGCCGTGGGAAGCACGACGAGCAGGGCCAGGGCGAGCGCTGCGGCCGACATACATGCAGTGGCTTTCATCGGACCTCTCCTCTTGAACTCGGGTGCACTCGGGAAGCAGATTACTTTGTTGGGCGCCGAAAACCCAAGCTTGATGATGCTCGTGGATCGATCTGTTCCCCACGGGCGCTGACCTGGAGGTCAAATGGTTGACGACGCGCGGCTTGGACGAGAAATTCTAGACGAAGATCCCGTCGTAGCCCATGGGCTTCATTGGCGCATTTTTTCAGATTCTCAGAACGAGAACTGAATTCCGATCCGCGCGGACCGCGGGAGAGCCGGATGCGTGTGGATGTCCTCCACGCCGTCCGCAGGCTCGCCGGCCAAACGTGATGCGTAGAAGTAGTCGATGTCAGAGACGTTGGCGTCGAAGATGTTGAACGCCTCCAGCACCAAACGGGCCTTGTTCGACAGCCGATAGCCGACCTCGCCATTCCAGATCGTCGTGCTCTTCGAGTTGACGCTCCCGTCTTCGATGAGCGGGCGCGGGCCGAAATGACGAACGCGAAGGCTGCCGAACACGGCCTCGCGTGGTTCGACCGTCACCCCGGCCGAAATCACGCGGTCCAGCGCGCCGGGGATCTGCGTGCCTGCCGGATCGTCATCCGTGAAACGCGCGTGCGTGAACGCCAGATCCGCGTCGACGGTGATCCACGGTGCGAGCCGCGCGTAATTCGTCCATTCAATCCCTGCGCGGCGACTTGGACGGCCTGGCTCAGTCGTCCCGGCATCCCCCACAAACAGCAGTTCCGAGTCGATGCCTAAGTACCACAGCGCCACGGTCGACTGCAGCCCGCGAACGCGTATCGTTCGCAGCCCGATCTCGGCACCCTTCGCCCGAACGAGCGGCGTCACGCGATCGACCGGTTCCCCGCTCGCCGGGTCGACGGTGGTCACCGCGCCACGCGCGTCATTGCTATGAAAGCCAGTGCCGGCGTTCACGTACACCTCGGTGCCGTTCCACGGTCCGAGGATGGCGCCAAATTTCGGACTCACCAGACCGTTAGCGCCATCCCCCGAATTCAGCGGATTATCCGAGGTCACAGCGAATTGGTACCGGTCGGCGCGAAGGCCAAACGTCGTGCGAAAGGTTCGCGTCCACTCAATCTCGCTCTGCGCATACACCGCCGCCATCGTCTGGCCGACCTCGTCCTCGCGAGTCGTCGACAGCCGCTGGCGGTCCTGCGTCCGATAGAGACCCACCGGGTCGAGCCAATCACTCCGCAGTTGCACGCCGATCGCGCTCTCGGTGTGCCGCTCGAAGAAATGACCCAGCCGCCGGTACGTGACTCGACCGCCGGCGGCGACGCGGCGCTCGGCCTGCTCGAATTGATCGCCATGCTCGGGGTCGTCGAGGAAGTATGTGAAATCCGAGAACAGGTTCAAGCTGTTGTGCAACAGGAACCCCGTCGCACGCAGCGACGAGGGACCATTCGAATGCTGATACTCCGCGGCGAGGCTCTGGCGGTTCGCCCTCCCGCCATCACTGCCATCAATGAGACCAAACCGCGGGATGAGCCCCTCGGTGATGGCGCGTTCTGGAACCTGGTCGGTCGAATCCCAGTCGGCCCAATAGCCCATGCCGGTCAGCGAGAACCCGTTGCGATTGTCGCCGCGGCTGTACCGCAGGACACCGTTGACTTTGCGGTAATCGTCCGGTCGTACCCACGGTCCCTCGTTGTGGTTCACTTCGAGTGCGCCGAGCAGATATCCTCCGCCCACGCGCGGCGAGGCGGCACCGAACAGGCGTCCCCATCCGTCGTTTCCGCCGCTTACGCGAACGATTGGACGCTCGAGCTGATTGACGTAGTTGATGTTGGCCGCACCCGCCGCCGAGAAATCCCCCTCGTCCGCGAAGTACGGCCCCTTCTTGAACTGCACGCCGCTCACGAGCTCGGGAATGAGGAAGCTCACGTCCGAATAGCCATGGGCGTGCGCGCCTGTAGGCGTATTCACCGGAACTCCGGCGACCGTCGTCGAGAAGTCCGTTCCGTGATCCAGGTTGAAGCCGCGCAGGTAGTACTGATTCGCCTTGCCCTCGCCGCTGTGCTGGCTCACGATCAGGCCCGGCACTGTCTCGAGGACTTCGCCAGTGCGCATGATCGGACGCTCGTCGATCTGTGCAGCCGTCACGGCGCCTTGGCTCGCCGATGCCGCGATGCCGACGAGGTTCGCCGCCGGGTCCTCGACGTCGGCGACGCTGCGAAACGTTCGGGCTCCCGTCACGATGACGTCGGCGTTCAGCGAGAGCGTCAACACGACGTCCGCGTTGACGGCCGCACCGCTCGTAACGCTGACCGATCGTCGCAGCACGCTGAAGTTCAGGAGGCGGAACGTGAGCTCGGCACTGCCCGGTGGAACCGCATCAAATCGGTAGGCTCCGGTGTCGTCTGTCACTGCCGTAAGGTCGCGCGAATTGACGACGAGATCGATTGTGACGCCTGGAAGCGCGGCGCCCGTCTGATCGAGGACGCGGCCGCTGACGCGGCCTGTCGGCTGTGCGTGGACGTTGACGCTAGTGCAAAGGAGCAGTACCCAAAGGACCGTTGGTATCCTGAAGCGCATCGTGTGACGCATCTCCCTCTCTCTCTACGGGAGGTCAGCCGGCTTGGATTGGTCGCGACAATCGATCGCCCCGCTGTCGCGCCGGACCTCCACCTCCGACGGCCGAAGCGCTGCATAAGTCATTCATCTGTTGCTGTTTACGTGGCGACTCGCCACGCTGGACGATTCCGCAGCTGGCTCCAAGGCCGGTTTCTGCGCTGGCGCGGCACTTGCGCTCTCATGACTGAGACTGAAGAGGAGACTCGCGCGAAGGAACCGCGGAACTCATCCAGGGTCAGTCACTTCGCGCGAACAAAGCTTGCGGCGAAGGGCATTGGTCTTCGCAGGCGGTCCCAACATACCGTCGACGGTCCACGGTATTTCGTGGTTCTTCGCCAGCCTCGATCCACTGAGTCCCATCGACAATCATTGGGACATAACGACGTCGATGGCCAAGGTGGCCCCGAAGTATCTCAAGGAACAGGTATGGTCGAACACGCCGCGCGTGAACGAGTTCGTATTCGCATGAAACTGGATTGTAAAGGAGGCTGGAATGAGCACCAGAAAGACAGGTCTTTCGATGGCAGTGTGCGCCGCGCTCGTGATGGCAGGCGTCATGGCGCCGGCGGCCTCGGCGGCGGCCGCCGATCGACCGCGCGACAAGGACGTCAAGGACCTCATCGAACGGATCAACAACGAGCGGGATCGGTTCGAAGATCAGATCGACGGAAAGTTGAAGCGCAGCATCATCCGCGGTCCCAACGGGGAGGTGAATGTCGAGAAGTATCTGGACGACCTTCAGGACAACGTCGGCAAGCTGAAAGATCGTTTCAAGCCGGAGTACGCGGCCGCCGCGGAAGCCACTACCGTCCTTCGACAGGGTTCCGCTATCCAGCGCTTCATGGCGACCCAACCAGCCAATTTGGACGGCACCAGCGAATGGAATCGTCTGGCAGTGAGCCTCGGCGAACTGGCCGCGGTCTACGCCACGGCGTTCCCGTTGCCGGAGGGGCAGCAGGCACGGCGTCTGAATGACGGCGAGGTCCGGAAGGCCGCCAACGATCTTGCAAAGAGCGCGGATCGCTTCAAGAAGGAGCTCGACTCTTCACTCAAGAACGACAAGACGATCGACAACGCGACGCGCGAAGCGGCGATCAAACAGGTTGATGACTTGGAGCACGACGCCGAGAAACTGGATTCCACGATTGGCGACGACAAGCCCGCGTCCGGAGAGGCGCAAGCGGTGCTCACTCGCGCCGCGGCCATTCAGGGCGCTGTGTCGGGTCGCGCGCTGTCTCCTGCGGCGAAGTCGGCGTGGGACGCAGCCGGGGGAAGTATCGACAAGATTGCGCAGGCGTTCGGCTTGCCGCGGAGGCTCCCATGAGACCTGCGTCGCGACAGGCAACGCCAGCCGCTCATCGACAAACCTGGGTCCTTCGGAATATCGAGAAGGTCTAGACGTACGGTCGTTCAATCGATACGCTGACGCGGGAACGGGGCGCTCGCTCGCCCCTGAAGGGCGAATCATGACCGGATCGCTTCCTGTTAATCTGAAGAATCTTCAGGAGGCCATCACTGCCTAGTCCCCAGACCAGGCCATCGCTTCGTTCATCATCGTTCCGGTGACACGAGTGATGACCAGCCGCCGCATCGGCGGCAGCTCCGCCTCGGTCCAGAGATGATTCACGAGTGCCCGCTCCGCCTGCTGACGCCAGAAGGTACCGGATGGGCGGAAGTCCCTTCCGGTCTCGCGCGCCGCCCGCTTCACCGCCTCTGTATCGATTGCGACTACGACTTCGGTGCCTTCGTACGCCTTGCCCCTCCTGACCAGGAAATGGTGCTCAGCCGTCTGCGGGTCACTCGAGGCGTCCTCAACCGACAGCCGGCGGATGAAGAATCCGTTCGTTGTCCAGATCTCAATTGGCGGCGGTGACTCGAGCGGCCGAGGATCGGAAACCGGTGTCGCCGGCGGCGCCTGTCCGCGCATGACGAGCGCGGCGGCGACAGCGTTCCGGAGGGTGTCGGGGATCATCGGCTTCCGCACGAAGTCGGTCGCCCCGAGTTTCATCGCGTCGACGGCCAGCTCGATCGTCGCGTACGCGGTGACCATGATGATGCATGCGTCGGCGCGCACACTCTTCATTCGCCGGAGCACTTCCAGGCCGTCCATGCCCGGCATCCGCTGGTCGAGCAGCGTCGCGTCGTAGCGATGCCCGTCACCAAACAGCTTCAGTGCCTCTTCTCCATCGGCGGCGTCCTCGACTTCGTAACCCGCCGCTTCGAGCGTCAGACGCATCATGCGCCGCAGGTGCTCTTCGTCATCCACGACAAGAATCTGCATCTTTCCCCTTCCGTCTTCAGGAACCCGCCTGGGAAGCCACGGGCACCGTGAACGCGAACGTCGTGCCCCTGCCGACCTCCGATCGCACCGTCATCTGCCCCCCGTGTGACTCCACGATTCGGCGCGAGATCGACAATCCGAGACCTGCGCCGCCAGCGGGTGCGCCGGGAACCTGAACGAATGGCTCGAACACTCGAGCGACATAGTCATGCGGAATCCCGCGGCCGGTGTCACTCACGGATATTGCGACGTAGCCACTGCGGAGAGCGGCGGCAACCTCGATCTCGCCGCCCCGCTCGGTAGCCCGGATGGCATTCGTGACGAGGTTCGTGACGACTCGCTCAATCTGGCCCTGGTCCGCCACGATCTCGGGCAGGCCTGGCGGGACGTTGATCCGCAGGATCACCCCCTTTGCACCCGCCTGCCGACTAAGTGGTTCCACAGCATCGTTCATCATGTCGCGGATCCGGACCGGCGCCAGGCGCGGTGTCACTTTTCCTGACTCGATCCTCGACAGGTCCAGCAGATCCTTCACGAGCTTGTCCAGCCGCAACGTGTCGTCTCGACACATCGCGAGAATCTCGTACTGCTTTGGCGACAGCGTCCCCGCGGATCCCTCGAGCAGGAGATGCACGCCCATCTCGACGCTCGTGAGCGGCGTCCGGAGCTCATGGGATGCTCCAGCAATGAATTCCGATTTCAACCGATCGATCTCGCGTAGATGCGTGATGTCCTCGAGCAGCATTACCGCACCGACAAGGCGTTCGTCGGCGTCCCGCATGGGAGTAGTTCGCTGCCGGAACGCTCGCTCCGCGCCATCGACGACCAGCGGGATGGTGGCACTGCTCTCCTCGCTTGCGACGGTCCTCTGCGACTCGAGCACGTCGAGCACAGCCATGGAGAGCCGCGGATCCGTGGTCACGTCCTGTATCTTCCTGCCGAGCACCGCGGCCTCCGGGCCGAACAGCGGTTCTGCGGCGCGGTTGATGCGCTGGACGCGGCCCTCGCCGTCCGTCACGATGACGGGATCGTACAAGGAGTCAACGGCCGCTTCGGCCGTCTGCTGTGCCACCAGGATCTTGCCGAGGTCGGACTGCCGAAGCTGCCGGATCCGGTTCGCCATTTCGTTGAATCGGTCGGCGAGCACTCCGAGCTCGCCCCCTGAGTGAATGTCGACAACGGTGTCCAGGTGGCCGGCAGCCACGCGGGTAGTGGCGTCGGTGAGTTGCCGAATCGGACTGAGGATACTGTTGGACAGCAGAATGGCAAACCCGATTCCGCTGATCACGAGCACCAATGCCGTTCCGAGTGTCGTCAGAAACCAGCGGCGTGCAAGGATTGCTGCTTCCGCAGCCTTCCTCCGCATCGCGTCCTGGTTGACATTCAACAGCCGGTCACACTGCCCGCGCAGCTCGGTGAACAGGGGCTCGAGCTGCCGGAAGTACTCCTCGACCGCCGCCCCGGGCAGATGCCGGTCTGGCGAGCCATCGCCCCTGACGTCACGAAGGAAGCGATCGAAACTCTGGTAGTAGGCGTCACGGTTCCGGCCGATGGCGTTGACGACCTCCGCTTCGCCCGGCTCGGTGATGTTGGCGGCGGCCCGCTTGTAGGCGGCGTCGAACCGCTCGCGGTGTTCGCGCAGCTGCGGAAGCGCCCGGTCCCAGCGGTCCAGCAGCACGAACAATCCCGCCGAATCCTGGCGCTCGAGACTCTCCTTCATGTCCTGGGCAGCCACGACGGAGTTGTAGTTCTCGGCGATGATCCGCTCTGACAAGGCGCTCATCCGCCACAGATGCCAGGCACTTAAGCCACCGAGCACAATCAGCGCGCCGACGAAGGCGGACAACCCAAGCAAGAGGCGGGACCGAAGCGTCACGAGCTAGCCGCCGCCTTCGTTCAACGGGACCACCTGCACGGCCGCATCCGGAACGGCGCTGAGGAATTTGTTGAGCGTCGATTCGCGCCACACGAGCTCCAGGCGCGACCGGGCGCTCTGGCCGAAGATGACGTGCGTGACGCCTTCACGCTGCGCGAACGCGACAAGGCCGTCGGACGGGCGGTCCGCCTTGACCCGGACAACCGTCGCCCCGAGGCTCTCCGCGAGCCGGATGTTTTCCTGCAACGCCTCCGCGTCCCGCGCCCCAATGCGGCCGGGTTTCTCGCGTGGCGTCTGGACGTAGACAGCGTACCATTTGGCGCCCAGCCGTCCGGCGATCCGGCGCCGGTCCTGATGACCCGCGGAGCCAGCGCATTCGAGCTCATGCACACCATGACCCGTTCGGGAATCAGCGCGGGCTCCAGGCCCTCGCGCGCGCGATAGCTCGCGGCCTTCTCGCCGACTTCGTCGGCCACGGCGCGCAAGCGCCAGCTCACGAAGCGTCGACAGGTTGCCCTTGCGGAAGAAGTTCGTGAGCGCCTGCTCGACCTTCTCGGGGCGATAGATCTTTCCCGCTCGAAGCCGGTTCCGAAGCTCCTCGACGGTCACGTCCACGTTGATGACTTCGTCCGCGCGATCGAGAAACGTATCGGGCACCGTCTCGCGCACGCGGACACCGGTCGCCTTGGCGACCGCGTCGTTGAGCGTCTCCAGGTGCTGGATGTTCACGGCCGTCATGACATGGATGCCGGCCTCGAGGAGATCGAGGACGTCCTCGTACCGCTTGGTGTGCCGGCTCCCCGGCACGTTCGTGTGTGCGAGCTCGTCGACGACACAGACCTTCGGCGCGCGTTCGAGAATCGCCTCGACGTCCATCTCCTCCATGGTCGTGCCTCGGTAGTCCACCTTGCGCCTGGGCACGATCTCGAGATCCTTGACCTGCGCCTGGGTATCGCGCCGGTCGTATGTCTCGACGAATCCGACGACGACGTCGAGGCCGCTGGCCCGGAGCGCGTGGGCCTCCTGGAGCATCTCGTAGGTCTTGCCGACACCTGGCGCCGCGCCGATGTAGATGCGCAGGCGTGCACGCTCCCGCTCCTTGATGCGCGCCAGCAGTGCGTCGGCTGTGGGTCGATGTTCCGGCATCGTCATGTGCACCGCTTCCCAGGCTTCACGGCACTCGGCGCATCGAGGTTCGCGACGCCGCGAATCGATGTCACCATCGTGCCTGCGCACTGTGCGGTGACCGTGTGCGCACCACCTCCGGCTCTGATTCAGAATGCCATCGGCCCATGAGATCATCGTCACACCTTCTGTCAGAGCGTGTGGATAGGAACAACGCCATCCGACCCCGGCGAGCGAATGTGCGAACCAAACGCCTTGTCGGCGTCCTCGTTGTGGTCTTCGTCGTCGTGCCGCTGGTGTTCGTCGCCGATCAGGCCAGGCGCACGCTCGATACACTGGCCATCGTGGAGCGCGAACGGGACACGTGGCAGCGCCCGGAAGAGATCCTTCGACAGCTCGATCCCCGCGCCGGGAA
This sequence comes from uncultured Acidobacteriota bacterium, assembly GCA_963730995.1. Lineage (GTDB taxonomy): Bacteria > Acidobacteriota > Vicinamibacteria > Vicinamibacterales > 2-12-FULL-66-21 > CAVSUB01. The sequence continues at coordinate 844,371 of CAVSUB010000001.1, forward strand.
TACGGTCGTCGATCTCGGGTCGGGCGCCGGGTACTTCGCGCTGAAGATCGCGCCGCGGGTGGCACCGGAGGGACGGGTCGTTGCGGTCGATCTCCGCCGGCAGTCGCTGGCCTTCCTGTGGATCCGCGCGGTGCTCGGCGGCCACCGGAATCTGCACGTCATTCGCGGCCGAGGTGGACGATCCGGAACTGCCGTCCGGGCCGATCGATGCGGTGCTGATGGCGAACACGTATCACGAGCTGACTGCGCCGGAGCCGATCCTGAGGGCACTGTTCAAGTCGATGCGACCCGGCGCCAGACTGGTCGTCGTGGATCGCGGCCCGCGCGAGCCACGCAACCATGACGAGCCCAGGCCGGCGGCTGCCGATCACGAGATGTCCGCCGCGCGGCGCCGAGCGGTCAGATCCATCAGCAGGGTTTCCAGACTGTCAGCCGGGACGATCGGTTCATCGATCGTCCCGGCGACGATCATCTGGTGGCTCATCGTGTTCCGCCGGCCTTGAGACAACCTGTGCGCCCGGCCCGTCTACTTCTTGATCGGATACTCGCGCATCGAGCGCGAGGTTGAGCTCGAGGACGTTCACGCCAGGCTCGCCAAAGAAACCGAGCTGTCTGCCGGCGGTGTTGGCTGTCGACGAGGCGTCGGACGTCCGCTTCCGCGATGCCGCGCTCGCGGGCCACGCGCGGCACCTGGAAGTCGGCGGCGGCGGGCGAGATGTGCGGATCGAACCCGGACGCCGACGTCGTCACCAGATCGATCGGCACCGGCGGCGTTCGGATTCTCCTTGCGCGCCGCCTCGACGTTCGCCTTGACGGCGTCGATCAGCTTCTTGTTCGTCGGGCCCAACTGGGTGCCTGCCGAATTGGCCGCGTCGTAGCCCGTGCCGGCGGCCGACGGTCTCGGACGAAAGTAGCCCGGCGACGAGAATCCCTGGGCGATGATTCTCGACCCGATCACCTTCCCGTTCTTCGTGATCAGCTGACCGTTGGCCTTGTCCGGGAACGCCACCTGGGCGATGCCCGTGATCGCGAGTGGATAGATGACGCCGAGGATCACCGTGGTGACGATGGTCATCAGCACGGCGGTGACGAGGTTGCGATTGATGTTCATGACTGTTCTCCGAGCGGGCCCGCATCCGCCGCTGATGACTACGCCAGCCCGAGCGCCGTGATCACGACGTCGATGGCCTTGATCCCGATGAACGGGATGATGACGCCGCCGACGCCGTAGATGAGAAGGTTCCGCCGCAGAAGCGCCGCAGCGCCTTCAGGCCGGTACCGGATGCCGCGCAGCGCCAGCGGCACCAGCGCCACGATGACGAGCGCGTTGAAGATGACGGCCGACAGGATCGCCGACTGCGGTGTGCGCAGTCCCATGATGTTCAGCGCGCCGAGCATCGGGAACGTCGCCAGGAACATCGCCGGGATGATCGCGAAGTACTTCGCGACGTCGTTCGCGATCGAGAATGTCGTCAGCGCGCCGCGGGTGATCAGCAGCTGCTTGCCGATCTCCACGATCTCGATGAGCTTCGTCGGATTCGAGTCGAGGTCGACCATGTTGCCGGCCTCTTTGGCGGCCTGCGTGCCGGTGTTCATGGCCACGCCGACGTCGGCCTGCGCCAGCGCCGGGGAATCGTTGGTCCCGTCGCCCGTCATCGCCACCAGCTTCCCGTCGGCCTGCTCGCGCTTGATGAGCGCCATCTTGTCCTCGGGCGTGGCCTGGGCCAGGAAGTCGTCCACACCCGCTTCGGCCGCGATCGCGGCGGCCGTCGAGCGGGTTGTCGCCGGTGATCATCACCGTCTTGATCCCCATGGCGCGCAGGTGCGCGAAGCGCTCGCGGATGCCCCCCTTGACGATGTCCTTCAGATGAATGACGCCGAGCGCATGCGTCCCCTCGGCGACGACGAGCGGCGTGCCGCCGGCACGGGCGATGCGGCTCACGATGCCGGCGAGCTCCGCGAGGCACCGTGCCGCCCCTCGAGACGATCCACTGTTCGATGGACTCGGCGGCACCCTTGCGGATCTCGCGAATTGCGCCATCGTCAGCGGCCTGAGCGGAGCCCGCCATCACGAGGGCGCCGCGCTGCACGTGCAGGTCGACGCCGGACATCCGCGTCTGCGCTGTGAACGGGACGAACGTCGCGTGCTGCGGCGACAGCTCGCGTCCACGGAGTCCGTACTTCTCCTTCGCCAGCACGACGATCGATCGACCCTCCGGCGTTTCGTCCGGCAAGGACGCCAGTTGCGCCGCGTCGGCCACCGTCGCGTCGCTGATGCCTGGCAGCGGAACGAACTCGGTCGCCTGACGGTTGCCGAGCGTGATCGTCCCGGTCTTGTCCAGCAGCAGCGTGTGGACGTCGCCGGCGGCTTCGACCGCGCGCCCCGACATCGCCAGGACGTTGTGCTGCACCAGCCGGTCCATGCCGGCGATGCCGATCGCCGACAGCAGGCCGCCGATCGTCGTCGGGATCAGACACACGAGCAGCGAGACCAGCACGAACACCGATTGCGGCGCGCCCGAGTAGATCGCAAACGGCTGCAGGGTGACGACGGCGATCAGGAAGACGATCGTCAGCCCGGCCAGGAGGATGTTGAGCGCGATCTCGTTCGGCGTCTTCTGGCGCTCGGCGCCCTTCGACGAGCGCGATCATCCGGTCGAGGAACGTCTCGCCCGGATTGGCCGTCACCTGGATCCGGATCCAGTCCGACAGCACCTTGGTGCCGCCGGTCACCGCCGAGCGGTCGCCGCCGGACTCGCGGATGACCGGCGCCGACTCGCCGGTGATGGCGCTCTCATCGACTGACGCGACGCCTTCGATGATGTCGCCGTCGGCCGGAATCACCTCGCCCGCCGTCACGCGGACGATGTCTCCCTTGCGGAGCTCCGGGGCCGGCACGACCTCGTAGGTCCCGTCCGGACGCTCCCGGCTGGCGACCGTCTCGGTCTTCGCGCGCCGCAGCGTGTCCGCCTGCGCCTTGCCGCGCCCCTCGGCCATCGCCTCCGCGAAGTTGGCAAACAGCACGGTGATCCAGAGCCAGAAGGTGATCTGCAGCTCGAAGCCGAGCCCGCCGCCGCCGGTGGCGGCGTCGTACACGAGCCGAAGCGTGGTCAGCACGCTCCCCACTTCGACGACGAACATCACCGGATTCTTCGCCATCGTGCGTGGATGGAGCTTGCGGAACGAGTCGCCGATCGCGCGCTGCACGATCTGCGGGTTCCAGATCGATTGTGTGTGTGTGGCCATTAGAACACCTGCCCCGCGTTCATCATGAAGTGCTCGACGATCGGGCCGAGGCTGAGCGCGGGAAAGAACGTCAGCGCGCCGACGATGACGATGACGCCCGACCAGCAGCGCGCGAAAAGAGCGGCGTCGTGACGGGGAACGTGCCGAGCGACGCCGGAACCAGCTTCTTGCGGCTCAGACTGCCGGCGATCGCCAGCGGCGGGATGATCATGAAGAACCGCCCGAACAGCATCGTCACGCCGAGCGTCGTGTTGTACCAATTGGTGTTGACGCTAGATGCCGCCGAATGCCGAGCCGTTGTTGGCGGCCGCCGACGAGTAGGCGTAGAGGATCTCGGACAGCCCGTGCGGGCCCGGGTTGAAGATGCTCGACGTGCCGAAGCCCGGCGACACCGAGGAAATCGCCGTGAACGTCAGAATCAGCAGCGAGAAGATGAGCACGGTCAGCATCGCCATCTGGACCTCGAACGCCTGAATCTTCTTGCCGAGATACTCGGGGGTTCGGCCGACCATCAGGCCCGCGATGAACACCGACAGGATGATGTAGACCAGCACGCCGTACATGCCGGCGCCGACACCGCCGAAGACCACTTCGCTCAACTGGATGTTCGCCAGCGGCACGAGCCCGCCGAGCGGCGTGAAGGAGTCGTGCCAGCCGTTGATCGCGCCGCAGCTCGCGTCGGTGGTCACCGTCGCGAAGAGCGCGGAGTTGGCGATGCCGAACCGGACCTCCTTGCCTTCCATGTTGCCGCCGGACGACATCGCCGTCACCGTCTGATCGGCGCCTGCCGCGGTCAGCAGCGGGTTGCCGCGCGCTTCCGCCCAGTACGCGACCGTGGTGCCTGCCAGAAAGAGGAACGCCATCGCGGCCCAGACCGCCCAGCCGTGCCGCGGCGAACCGGTCATCGAACCGAGCGTGTAGGTGAGGCCTGCCGAGATCGCGAAGATGCCGAACATCTCCAGGAAGTTCGTGAGCGGCGTCGGGTTCTCGAACGGGTGCGCGCTGTTCGCGTTCATGAAGCCGCCGCCGTTCGTGCCGAACTGCTTGATGATCTCCTGCGACGCCACCGGGCCCTGCGCGATCGTCTGCTCGCGCACGACGGTCGTCTGCGGCTTCCCGTCGGAACCTGCGGTCGTGACCGTCTGCGGATCGATCACCGCGGCCTTGTCGTACGGCCTGAGGTTCTGCACGACGCCCTGCGAGACGAGGAACAGGGCGCCGACGATCGAGATCGGCAGCAGCACCCAGAGGGACGCGCGCGTCAGGTCCACCCAGAAGTTGCCGAGGGTGTCTTTCTCCTTCTGGGCGATGCCGCGGATGAACGCGATGGCGACGGAGATGCCGACTGCAGCCGACACGAAGTTGTGATAGGCGAGGCCGGCCATCTGCGTGAAATAGCTCATCGTCGTCTCGCCGCCGTACGCCTGCCAGTTGGTGTTGGTCGTGAACGACGCCGCGGTGTTGAACGCGAGCGCCGGCGCGACCGCGCCGAATCCCTGCGGATTGAACGGCAGCACCTGCTGCAGCCGCTGCATCGCGTACAGCACGAGCATCGACACGACGCCAAACAGCAGCACCGCGACGGCGTACTCCGTCCAGCGCATACCGCGGGTCTCGTCGACGCCGGTCAGGCGGTAGGTCAGGCGTTCGACTGGCCGCAGGATCGGGTCCAGCCAGGTGCGTTGACCCGTGAAGACGCGGGCCATGTAGGCACCCGATGACCGGCGTCACCAGAAAGATGGCGAGCAGAAAGAACAGAATCTGCAGCCAGCCGTTGAGAGTCATGTCAGAACTTCTCCGGTTTCAACATCGCGAGAATCAGGTAAGCCAGCAGCGCGACGCTGACGAGCAGGCCGATCACGGAATCCATACCCACGTGTCACCTCACTTCATCAGCCGGTCGCAGGCGGCCACGTAGCCAATGCTCACGACAAAGAAGAGGATCGCGATACCGACGAATACGAGATCGAGCACAGGCCACCTCATTAGTTGGCTCTGCCGGGACAATTCGGCCGCCCTTCCGGAACAGCATAGAAAAGTCGGCCTGAGTTCTGGCTGAGAAGTGCCTGAAGAATCCCTGAGAGGGCTATTTCGCGGTATCGGGCTCGCTGGTCGAAAACCGGTAGCCCACCCATGGCTCGCTCAGGATGTACTGCGGGTTCGCCGGATCGGGCTCGACCTTCTTGCGCAACTGGGCGACGAGCGTCCAGAGATGCTCGGTCTGTTCAACGGCGTTCGCTCCCCAGATGGCCTTCAGGATCGTCCGGTGGGTCAGCACGCGATCGTGGTTTCGAGCAAGCAGGGACAGCAGCTCGAACTCTTTGGGTGTCAGCCGGATCTCGGCGTCGTCTTTGAGCACGCGGCGCCTGTCATAGTCAATCGCGAGATCACCGGCGCGAAGGAGCCCGGTCTCGGCATCCTCGGTCGAGATGATGCGGCGGAGCGCCACGCGGATGCGAGCCAGGAGTTCTTCCGGACCAAACGGCTTCGTGACGTAGTCGTCTGCGCCGAGATCGAGCGCGTTGACCTTGTCGGCCTCGGCGCCGCGCGCCGAGAGCACGACAATTGGAACTCCGGACGTTGCCCGGATGCGCCGGCACACCTCTGTGCCTTCCAGGTCAGGGAGACCGAGATCGAGGACGATCAGATCCGGCGGGTGCGCAGCGGCCATGCTCAGCGCGTCGGCGCCAGTCCCGGCGATCTCGACCTCGTACCCGCGCGAGCGCAGCAGCGGGCCAACGGCGCGCTGAATCGCTATCTCGTCGTCGACGAGCAGGATGCGCGATCGCGGCGTCATGCAATCGGTGAGAGTGCCGGCGCCGCTTCCTTGACCGGCGCCGGAACGACGACGGTGAACTGGGCGCCGCCGTCCTGGCAATTCTCCGCCCAGACGCGGCCCTGTTCGCACGGCCAGCAGGCCCCTGGCGATCCACAGGCCCATGCCCGTGCCCGAGGCCCGCGCCTTCGCCGCGTCTCCACGGTAGAACCGCTCGAACAGGTGGGGCAGGTCGGCCGGCGCGATGCCAGGGCCGTGGTCGCGGATCGCGATCGACAGGCCGTCGCCCGTCAGCGATGCGTGGACGTCGATCGTCGAGCCCTCCGGCGCGTACTGAGCCGCGTTCTCCAGCAGATGGGCAAGGGCCGTGGCGGTCAGGCGCGGGTCGAGCCGGACGGGCACGTCCGGATCGACCTCGACTACGAGCTTGTGCCGGCGCAGCGTGTGGTCCACCTGGTCACGCGCGGCGGCGATGATTTCGGAGGGATGCGCCCAGCGGGAATCAGTGGCGATGGCGCCGGAATCGATTCGGGCCATCTCCAGGATGTTCTGGAACAGGCGGGTCAGGCGTTCGACCTCGGAGAGGATCAGCTCACTCTGTTCCCGTCTGTCTTCGGCCGTCAAAGACGGCGCCTGAACGTTTGTCGCCGCGACGCGAATTGCCGTGAGCGGAGTCCGGAGGTCGTGTCCAATCGAGGCCAGCAGCGCCGTCTTCAACTGCTCGCTCTGCCGTGTCAGCTCTCCCGCCTTGCGCTCTTCGAGAAACTGCGCACGTTCGATCGCAATCGCGACGACCCCTCCGAGGGCGTCGAGCGTACCCGCTTCGATGGGACGGCCTGCCGCCGCCAACAGGCCGATCGGCCTGGTGCCGACCCGCAGCGGTACGAGGCGAATCGTGTGACCGTCGAGCTCGATCGTTCGGTGACCGGAATACGTCCGGGCGTACGCATCGAATTCGAGGGTCGTCTGGGCTGTCGCAAGTGCCATCGCCAGTTGACGGTGCTCTATGGCGATCGACTCCGTGCCACCCTCGAACAGGTCCCAATCGCCCGCCCTTGGAAGCGCAATGGCCACCGACTCCAGGTCGAATCGACGAGCAATGGCTCGCGACAGCATCGAGATCGCGTCGCGACTCTCAGTGATGACGAGGACGTCACGGCTCAAGTCGAAGAGCCGCGCCAGCTCGCCCCGACGTCCCTCGGCTTCTCTCGCTCGCGCACGCGCCACGGCCGACAGATTGCTGGCCACGAGACTGACGGCCAGGAACGCGAACAGCGCTACCCAGTTTTGCGGGTCGGCAATCGTAAACGTCCCGACTGGCGGCAGGAAAGCGAAGTTGAAAAAGAGCACAGCGATCACGGAGGTCGCAACCGCGACCCGCAGCCGCGACCTAGTGGCGACCACGAGCACAATCAGCAGGAACGTAGTCGAAACGGTCGCCGCATTCGATACGTGCAGCCACTTCACATAGACGAGTGTGACGAGCGCAACGGCACCGACTCCGGCCCCCAGCCGTGCCGCATCTGGCGAAACTCGAGCCATTCAGCGACATGATAGCAATCTAGTAGGACGTAACGCCTGAATCAGTAGCAGCCGCTCCGTCGTCGCGGCTGAGAAATCGGGGCCGAAACCGACGACGACACGCTACTGAATCAGTAGATACAGTCCACTAGTGATGCTTCGATGGGGCGCCCGCGCACTTGACGTTGGGGTTCCAGTCGGCAAAAAGACCGCTCGGACTCGGCTCCCACGTCCAGACGTGGAGGTACCAGATGCCCAGGCGATCCGCCTTCTTGAGGGCTTGCCCCATGATGCGCGGCGGCTCGGCGGCCGTCCAGGCGGGAATCGGGACGAGGAATTCGACGCCATTCAGTTTGAACGCGCCGTCCGGCTTCTTCTCGTAGACCAGCACCTCCGGATGGTCGACGTCGAGCGTCGTGTCGAGCAGTGCGTTGTTCTGAAAGTGGTAGCCCATCGCGCCCGCCGGTTGATATTCGACGCAGTCGCCGACGCGCTTGTAGCCGGCCGCTTCGGCTGCCTCGGTCGTCTTGAACCTGGCCGTCGCGTCACGAACCTTCGCGACGTCGCGATCGACGGCGTCGCCAAGCCCGCTTGGAAGGACGCCCGGCGCCTGGCTCATGTCCGTGGAGCGTGTTTGCGCCACGGCTGCGCACATGAACCCACAGATCACCACCAGCACTCCAGCCGTCCACGCACTCAATCGAGTCATGTCGTCATCCTTTCGGAATCGGTCCTCGTCTTCGGATGGCGGATCCTGGCGCGGCGGCGGAAAAGACCGACACGGGTTTTTGACGGACCGTTCCGCCGGCATGCCGAACTGGACCGAGACTCCGGCGAGCGCGGTTGGTCATCGCGGCAGGCCGCTTCGTCAAAAGCTGGCCCGGCTGAGGCCACCCACGGCAGAATGAAGCGGTGATGTCGCCTCGCGTGCGTCAGCAGATCCGGCTGATAGCAGGAGTCTGGCTCGCCTGGACTATCGCCGGGCTGTTCTACATCACCCAGGACTCGGTGCCGCGGCTCTATCGAGGCCAGAGCGTGGCCTGGAAGTATGTGTTCGTCGGCTGGATGGCCGGCATGTACGTCTGCGCCGCGCTCACGCCGGCGCTCCTCTGGATCGGCGACCGGTGGCCGGTCGAGCGGCGCATCCCCTACGCGGGATTGCATCTCTGCTTCAGCGTTGTCTTCTCGATCCTGGCGACGGCGATAGAAGTCCCGGTGCTGCTGCTGCTCGGCGTCTTCCCGGCCGCGGCGCCGCCGCCGTCGATTGCCGCGGGCGTCAGAGTGATGCTGTCGTTCGGGATTCAGGGCGGTGTCATCCGATATTGGGCCGTGATCGCGCTCCAGGCCGTGTACCGGTCGCAAAAGAACGCCAAGATTCGCGAGCGCGAGGCATTCGAGCTGAGGGTGCAGGCATCCGAGCTCGTGCAGCAACTCACAACGGCGCAGCTGAGCGCCCTCAAGATGCAGCTGCAGCCGCACTTTCTCTTCAACACGCTCGGCGCCATCATCGTCTTGATCCAGCAGCAGAAAACGGCGCAGGCCGAAGCGATGGTCGCGAGGCTCGGCGATCTCCTTCGCCTCACGCTCGAAGACGTCGAGGCGCAGGAAGTGCCGCTGTGGCGCGAGCTGGAATTCCTGCGGCTGTACCTCTCGATCGAGCAGGTCCGGTTCGAGGACCGGCTGAGGGTGCGCATCACGCCGGCTCCCGCACTCTCCGACATCCTCGTGCCGCACATGGTGCTGCAGCCGATCGTCGAGAACGCCGTGCGCTATGGCCTCGGTCAGAGCGAGGAAGCGGTGACGATCGAAGTGGACGCGACGAGCGCGAACGGCTCGCTCGCGCTCGTCGTGTCGGATGACGGCCCGGGGCTTCGGTCGCCCATGCCTGGTCACTCCGGAATCGGGTTGACGAATACAAGGACCCGCCTGGCGCGGCTGTACGGCGATGGCGCGCATCTCGTCGTCGAGCAGGCGGCGGGCCGGGGCGTGCGTGTCACGATCACATTGCCGATCCGGACGGCGACCGAGGGCACCGACGCGACCTCGGAAGCGTCCAGGGAAGAACGATGCGATTGAGGGTTCTCGTCGTGGACGACGAGCCGCTCGCGCGCGAAGGGATGAAGCGGCTGGCCGGCCGTCAACCGCAGGTCGAATCCGTCTCGGAAGCGCGAAACGGACGAGAGGCGGTGGCCCTCATTCGCGAGCAGAAGCCGGATCTGGTGCTCCTCGACGTGCAGATGCCACGAACCGACGGCTTTGCGGTCGTCCACGCCATTGGAGCCGAGCGTATGCCACCGGTGATCTTCGTGACCGCGCACGACCAGTATGCGATCCAGGCGTTCGAGATCGCGGCGATCGACTATCTGCTCAAGCCGGTCACGGAGGAGCGCTTTGCGCTCGCGTTCAAGCGAGCCGCAGGCAGGCTCCGAGGCGTGCCGCACGAGGAGGACACGCGACAGGTGCTCGCGATGCTCGATGCCGTCGCGAATCCGCCGCGGAAGCTCGAGCGATTCGCGGTTCGATCCGGCGAGCGCACCATCTTCGTGCCGGTCGAGGAGGTAGACTGGATCGAAGCCTACCAGAACTACGTCCGACTGCATGCGGGCCTGCCGACCCACCTGCTGCACGTGCCCATGAACACGATCGAGGCCGTGCTCGATTCCGACCGCTTCCTGCGCATCCATCGATCGCACATCGTGAACGTCCGGCGCATCGCGCAGCTGTGGTCGATCGCGCACGGCCAGTATGTGATCGAGCTCAAGTCGGGGCAGCGCCTGCAATCGGGGCGCACCTACGGCGAGCGGATCCGCCTCGCGCTAACGAACCCGTTCTGATTCGATCGGCGATCTACGGCTCTGCGATGTTCCACGAACAATCGCAGCTCTGCTATCCCCAGAGCACACGTGTGTTTTCACGTAGGGACGGGCCTTTCCGCCTTCGCGCGCAACGCGTTCAGGCGCGCTACGGCGAGACCTCGCCGGAGCCCCGGCGGAGGCGGGCAGGCCCGTCCACTGGCGGGGTCTGCCGCCCTACACCAACACATTCAGGTTCCTCATTGGGCGAGATGGTTGGGTCTGAAAGCGATCTCGCGCGATTGCACTCTATAGAGCAGCATGCCCACTCTACGCCATGTGCTCCCTGCAGTAACCGCGTCGACCATGTTGTTGATGGCCGGCTGCGGTGGAAATGACGACAGACCGATGCCGCCGAGCAGCCCGACCCCGTCGCCGACGCTCGTGACCGCGAGCGCCTACATCCTGCCTGACGCCGTCTCGCTCGGCGACTGGGCATTCGGTGACGAGCCGATCGTCATTTACAAAAGCGAGCGCCTGCGCTGGGTCAACGCGGACACGCTCACGCACGTCATCGTCGCCGACTCGCCGAACGCCACCGATTTCAGCAAGACCGACGAGCTGCCGCCGAACGGCGGCGAACAGTCGTTCACCATGAACAGGCTTGGCACGACCAGAATCCACTGTGCCATTCACCCCAACATGACTGGCACCGTGATTGTCCGCGCTGTTACCTGCTCTCAGTCTATGAGATAGCTGCTTAGAGTGGGCCGTTCAGGTCCTCCAAGGACTACTCCTGTTCGGCGAGCACCTGCGCCTGCGTTTTTCCGTACGGATGGAAGGATCCCTTCTCGCCTTTCGCCCACGCTGCCCGCTGCTCGGCGCTACTGATGTCCCAATCGGGACGGCAGCGCTGCAGCACGGCGCGCAGGTCGAGGCGCAGCTCCTCCACCGTCGGCCGGCCAAAGAACCAGTAGCCGTTGTAAATCTTGAAGACACGCAGGCCGGGCTCGAGCACCAGCGTGTGCGGGATCATGGGATTGTGATGCGGGTCCGTGTATTCCGCGATGTCGAGATCCTTCTGCAGCTTGCGGCCAGGGTCCGAGAGAAACGTCCAGCCGGCGCCGACGGCAGCGCGGAACTCATTCGTCTCGAGCAGGTTGTCAGTCGAAACGGTCACGAGACGGCAGTAGCCGACCTCAGTCTCGCGGTGGAGTTGCAGGAGCCCTTCGTGTTGTCTCCGGTCTCTTGGACAGAAACCTCCGCGAGAGAGCACCAGCACCAGTGGATCGCCTCCCTGCAACGCCGAGAGGGTGCGGTGTGTGCCGCGGTGGTCCGAGAGCTCGTAGTCGGGAAAGACGGCACCGGGGACGATGTCCGCCCTCACCGGCGGATACTTTCCATGTGGAGCGCGCCGTCCTTGGCCGCTTCCTCGGGAGCCTTTCCCTGCTCGCGCGCGACGATGTAGGCAGCGTACCAGTCCGACCAGTGGTGCTTTGGGGCGGTCGGTTCGTACTCGCCATGATGCTGCTCTGCCTCTCGCAGGAGCTCTGTCAGATTCGGGACGTCGAGGTTGCTCAGTCCTCGTCCAGGCAACCGTGTCTTGATCTCCTGGAGCAGAAACCCGAGTTTCAGATCGACCGTCGCAGGGGTCGGGACTTGGGTGACGGGTTCTTTGCGCATCTGTGTGCCGCTCATGGTGACCTCCGTTCTGTGCTGCTCATTATGACCTCCCTATTCCCTACCCTCTGCGACACGCCCATCGAAGATGGCGTTACGGACGATACTCGCCCGGTACGGCAAAATGATTCGCCACCGAATTCTACGAGCGCTAGTAGTAACGCCGCCCCGACTGTACTCTTACCCTTCGGGGAGATTCTCCGTCAGGGTCAGCCCGCTGCCGATTCATTCCAATTTCATCTGGAAAACCGTATGAGAAGGGTAACGTGATCGGTCGATCTGAGCCCGGAACGCGCCGGACGCCCGTGGTGAGCAGCCAATGAAAACCCTGGGCGCGATACTTACGCTGATGCTCTGCGCGGCGCCCGTGTTTGCCCAGTCGCCGAACAATTCGACGATCGTTGTCCTCGTCATCGATCAGTCGGGTGCCGTCGTCGCGGATGCAAAAGTGTCTGTCGCGAACAAACAGACGGGCGCCGTGCGGGACGTCGCGTCAGGCAGCGACGGCAGTGCGACAATCACCGCACTGCCCCTTACCGGCACCTACAGAGTCCTTGTGTCGAAGCAGGGGTTCAGCGACGAGCGGCTTGACGACGTCACTCTTCGCGCTGGCGAAACGGCGACCTTGAAGGTCAGGCTGACCGTCGGCACGGCGAAGACGGAGGTCACTGTCTACGGCACGACCGAGGGCGTCAGGGCCGATGCCCAGATCGGCCAGCGTCTCGACAGCGCAACGATCGACGAGACGCCCATCCTTGGCCGGAAGGTCACCACGCTGCCGCTCCTCAACTCGGCATTCCGTCAGGGCAAGGGGACCGGCGACCTCTTCGTCAACGCCACGTACTTCATCACCGGCTCCGGGAGCCGACGCACGACGACATTCATGCTCGACGGCGCGAGCAACGACGAGGGGTGGGGCCGGCAGACGATGCTGACGACGGTGCCGATTGGCGCCGTTCAGGAAGTCGCCGTCCTGACGAATGCGTTCTCCGCCGAGTTCGGCTGGACCTCGGGTCCCGCGATGAACATCGTCACGAAGTCGGGCACCAATAACATCAATGGCGAAGGTCTGTACCTTGCTCGCCCTGGCGGGATGCAGGCAAGAACATTTTCGACCGACGGCTACTGCGCTCCATCGGTGCCCACGTGCACGACACCGAGCACGCTCGTCGCGATCAACCCCGCCGATCTGCCGGACGAGTTGAACCAGGTTTCCGCCTCGATTGGCGGACCAATCCAGAAGGACAGGACGTTCGCGTTTGCGTCCGCCGACTACACCGCGCAAAACCGCACGACCTTCCTCTCGAACACGCTGCCGCCGTTCGTGCTGCCGCCGGACGGGAGCCTCGAGTATGTCGGGCGATATCGGCAGACGCTCTTCAACGGGAGGGTCGATCACAAGCTGACGCCGTCCCAAACGTTGATGGTCCGCGGCAACTACGATCACTTCTACGACACCAACCCGAACGACGCTGTTGTCGGCACCAGCGCGCCAACGGTGGCACGCCGGTATACGCGAGGCTCGCGGTCGATGGGGATCAACCACACGACGGTGGCGCGATCGAACCTGCTGAACGAGGCCCGGTTCGCGTATCTGGATGGCGCGCCCGTGACGCTCTGGGAGGCGCAGGACCCTTCCACGACCTACACGCGCGCCGGATCCGTCCCGTTCACGATCGGCGAATCGCGCGAAGCCGACATCTTCGGGCACCAAATGCAGTTTGCGGACACTGTGTCGTGGGCGCGGGGCAGTCACAACCTGCGCTTCGGCGGCAGCGTGATCCGTCACACCACCGGGGGCTCGGGTAGTGAACCCGGACAGGCCACGCTCGGCACCTTTACGTTTCTGAGCACGACGACCGCGCCCTTCGAGTCCCTGACGCTGGCGGACGTCCAGCAGTATTCGCAGCCAGTCAGCTATGGCATCACCAGCTATGAACTGTCGCAGTGGATGTCAGTGGCGTTCGTGCAGGACCGGTTCCGGGTGAACAATCAGCTCACCGTTGACGCCGGTCTTCGCTACGACCGTCAGACGCTGACGGATGCGACGTCGAATTTCGCGCCGCGCCTTGGTTTCGCCTGGCACCCCCGAGACGACGCGCGCCTGGTGATTCGCGGGGGCTACGCGATGTACTACACCCAGATTCGAGCCAACGCGCTCGCCAGCGCGCTGACCGGTGGTCTCGACGGCATCGTCACCTATACCGCTACGCCCGGCCAGACCGGGTTTCCGACCTGCCTGACGGGACCATGCCTCCCCGTGCCGCTCGATCCGCGGGTACTGCCGCTGTCCCAGCAGCCGGCCCGTAACATCACCGTCCGCGCGGGACAGCGGGACTTCTACAAGACGCAGTTCGCGGCCTACGGTCTCAACTTCGACCTGCTGCCCAACTATCCCGACGAGTTCGTGAATCCGCGCAGCCAGGTCACGTCAATCGGCGCGGAGCGCGAGGTCGTGCACGGGTTGTTTGCGGGCGCCGACTATGTGCACCAGCACTGGGCCGACCTCGACCGCACCGTGGATCTGAACGCGCCAACACCGTTCGATCGGACGGCTACCGGTCAGACCCGAAGCGTGGCCGCCGCGAACGCCACGCGGCCGATTTTGCCGGTCAATGGGGGTGTACGGAACGTCAACGTGCTCATGAATCTCGGCGTCGCCGACTACGACGGCCTGCAGACCCAGATCAGCTATCGCGGCAGCCGGAAACTACAGGCGGTCCTGAGCTACACGCTCTCGAAAGCGACGAATACGACCGAACCGGACGGAAACGGCATCGGCTCGAACGATGCGAACATCGCGCGTCTTGGTGAAGAGGAGCGTGGCCCGAGCGTCGTCGATCAGCGTCATCGCGCGGTCATCACCGCCAGCTACGCGCTGCCCTACAACATCACCGCCGGCACGCTGATGCAGTTCGCGTCCTCCCGGCCTTTCAATGCCATCACGGGTGTCGACAACAATGGCGACGCCGCCAACAACGATCGCCCAGTGGTCGACGGGAAGGTCATCGCCAAGTCGGCCTTCCGCGGCACCGCCACCCAGGACGTCGGATTCTTCGTCGAGGGCCGCATCAAGACCGGGCCCCGATCAATTCTGCTGAGAATCGAAGGATTCAACATGTTCAACCACGCGAACATCCTGGGACGGGCGCAGACGACCTATAGCGACACGACGACCGTGAATCCAACGTTCGGGCAGGTCGTCGCAGCGGGGACGGCGACCAACGCGCTCCCGTCGCTGGCGAACATCGACCCGCCGCGGATGTTCCAGTTTCAGGTGAGGTTTACGTTCTAGCCCCGGAGCTTCCTGTGTTGCCGGTCGACATACTCAGTCTGTCGCAGCCAGCAACTGAGTAAGCGTCGTGAATTTTTCTCTGGGCTTGCCCCGTCGTTCGCCGGCGGCAATCTCGGCGGCGTCGATCCGCGTCCACCCTTCAAACGTGACCGTCTGTATCTGTTTTCGAGCCAGCAAGGCCGGTACGCCATCAGTGTCCGTGGAGACTGTGTCGAACTCGGAATCGCGCTCCGCATCCTCGAGCATCACCCGAACCGTCGCGACCGCGTCCGGTCTGTTCGTCCCGATGACGCCGGACGGGCCACGTTTGATCCAGCCCGCGACATAGACGCGCGGCAGCGGCGCGCCGGTCAGCGGCTCGAAGACGCGCCCCTCCTGATTGGGAATGATGCCGTGCCGGTCATCAAATGGCACCCCTGCCAGACGGTGACCCTGGTAGCCAACAGCGCGAAAGATCAGGCGTGAGCGAATCTCTTCGAAGACGCCGGTCCCTCGGGCATGGAAACCGCCCTGCGCCTCCTCCAACCGAGTACGTTCCACGCGCAAGCCCTCCACCCGGTGAGTCCCCAATATCTCGATCGGAGAAACGAAGAAGCGCATCCGGATCTTTCGAGGCTGCGTGCCTTCCCCACTGGCGCTCTGGGCAACGAGAAACTCCAGGTTGCGTTGCGGGTGTCTACTCGCGTGTCGTTCGAGAAAGGTTCGATTCACTGCGTCCAGCTCGATGTCCTCGGGACGCACGACGAGATCCACGCCGGCCAGGGTCGTCAGCTCACGGAGCTCGGGGTTCGAAAACGCGGCCTGGGCAGGGCCACGGCGCCCCAGCAGCGACACCTCCTTGACTCTGCTGTGACGAAGAGCCTCGAGGGCGTGTTCGGCAATGTCCGTCCGCGCGAGATCGTCGACCGAGCGGGTCAGGATGCGGGCCACGTCCACTGCGACATTGCCGTTGCCGACCACCACCACCTGCTCGGCTCCAAGGTCGAAGCGTGCGTCGCGGTAGTCCGGATGGCCGTTGTACCACCCGACAAATGCCGTTGCAGAATGGCTCCCTGGCAGATCTTCGCCCGACAGGCCGAGACGCCGGTCACCCTCGGCGCCGGTGGCAAACAGGACCTGGTGGTAATGAGCCAGGACCTCTGCCAAGGAGAGATCCGTGCCGAACGTGACGTTCCCGAAGAAACGAAAGCCGGGTCGCGCGGCGGTTTTCTCGAACTGCTTGATGACGCCTTTCGTCTTTTCGTGGTCTGGGGCGACACCACCGCGAACGAGACCGTAGGGGGTTGGCAGGCGGTCGAACAAATCGACGGCGACGCCGCACCCCGGTCGCTTGAGCAGCTCCTCGGTCGCGAAAAAGCCCGCCGGTCCGGCGCCGAAGACGGCAATCCGCAACGGGTTTGCTGCGCTTCCAACCTTGCCGTTGCTGGCGAGACTCTGAATCGCGGACTCCTTGACGACCGCCGCAGGCGGCGCCTTTGTGACACCCAACGTCGTTCCCGGACTCCTAATCTTATGCCCTGGTACCGCCCCGGACGGGAATCCGCGGGCCGTCATAATCCAGACGGTTTCCGTCACGTGTCACCCAGGGGTGGAACAGGAAGTAGAATGCCCCGGAGACACCGACCGCACCCACGTGTCCGATCTTGCGCGTGACCTGACGCTCGCTGAATTGCCGGTCATCGGTATCCATGGGTCCTGACCGCGACATGCGATTCTCGCCTTCTGGCGGTGGCGACATCGCTGGTATTCAAATCGGACAATATCGCGTCGTCGCCCGTCTGGGCGCCGGAGGGATGGGCGAAGTCTATCGCGCCCGCGATACCAAGCTCGATCGCGACGTGGCGATCAAAATCCTTCCCGCACGGGTATGCCGCGATCGCGAGCGTCGCGCCCGCTTCTTACGCGAAGCACGGCTTCTGGCGACGCTGAATCATCCCCACATCGGCAGCATCTACGATCTGGAAGACATGGGGGATGAGAGTGCGCTGGTGCTCGAGTACATCGAGGGCCCCACGCTCGCGGAACGTCTGGCCCGGGGTCCTCTGAGCGTTCGCGAGGCGCTTGTGGTCGCCAGCCAGATCGCGGACGCGATCGGTGCGGCTCATCGCAAACAGATCGTGCATCGCGACCTGAAGCCATCGAACGTCGTGCTCCAGGGCTGGTCCGGTGCGACCTCGGGCGATCCGCGTGTGAGGATTCTCGACTTCGGGATCGCCAAGCTCGATGTGGAGCAGGCGCCGGACTCCGATCTCGCGACGTTGGCCGACAAGACGACACCCGGACGGGTTCTCGGCACGCGCTTCTACATGAGTCCGGAGCAGGCTCGAGGCGACCCCGTCGACAAGCGGACAGACATCTGGTCGTTCGGCTGCTTGCTGTTCGAGATGCTGACTGCCCGTCGGCCATTTGGCAACAAGGGCATCGTCGATACCGTGACCGCAATTCTGGAGCAGGAGCCCGATTGGTCAGCGTTACCCGGCGACACGCCGCAATTCGTTCGTACGCTGCTTCGTCGATGTCTGCGCAAGGATCCCGACAGGCGACTCCACGACATTCATGATGCGCAGATCGAAATCGAAGACGCAGACCTCAGTCCGGAAACGCCCCCGTCCGCTCAGGCAAAGAGTTTCGGGCGAATCACCTGGATTGTCGCGACGGTCGCGATTCTCAGTCTCGTCGCGCTGGTGGCGATCCTTGCTGAGCGGTTCCGAAAACCGGTGCCCGCGGGCGAACTGGTGGCATTTTCGATCGGACCGCCGCCCGGTACGAGATTCGGCGATAGGTTTGTCCGGTTTGCCGCTTCACCCGACGGCCGTCACCTGGCGGTCGTGGCTTCGTCCACGGGCGGGCCGAAGGTGTGGGTGCGCCCAATCGGTTCTCTGGAGTATCGTGCCGTCGATGGCACCAATGGCGCGACGTTCGTGTTCTGGAAGCCGGACGGCCGCGAGATCGGATTCTTCACTGGCGGCAAGCTCAAGACCGTCCCACTGGGTGCCGGAGGGGCCGTCGAGGTTTGTGACGCGCCGGTAGGATCAAGATTCGACGCCGGTGGAACCTGGAGCAGCGACAACGTGATCGTGTTCATGTCGCAGTCAGGCGCACTCCAGCGAATCTCTGCGTCTGGCGGCGCACCTGCGCCGGTCACGGAACTCCAGCCCGGCGACACGGCTCACCGGTGGCCTTCGTTTCTGCCCGACGGAAGACATTTCCTCTACCTTGCTCAGCAGGGCAAGGCCAGCGGTGACTTGCGCGTCGCATCACTCGACGACACGTCGACGGTCTCGCTCGGCCGGTTCGAATCCAACGCTCTCTACGCTGACGGTCACTTGCTGTTCCTCAGCGGTGGACAGCTCATGGCCCGCAGTTTCGACGCGTCGAAGCGACGGCTGACCGGTGAGCCGTTTCTGGTGGGATTGCCAACGAAGCACCTCGCCAGTGCGGGGCTTGGAACGTTCTCGGTCAGCAGCACCGGCTTGTTGGCGGATCACGGCGGCGGCATCGCCGCCGGATTTCGATTGACGTGGATGGACCGCGGCGGGACGGTTCAACAGACTGTAAGCGACAGGGGCGTTTTTCTGAATCTCGACTTGAGCCCGGACGAGACACGGGTAGCAGCCGCGACATTCGGGGACAGCTTGGATTCCGACATCTGGATCCTCGATTTGACCAGAAATGGAGACGGGGTCCGACTCACGACGAACCCAGCGGACGAGTACGATCCCAGATGGTCGCCCGACGGGAGTCAAATCGCGTTCACGTCCTACTCCGCCTCGGTCGAATACAGTTTGTGGCGTCGTCCATCGAAGACCGGCGGACGCGAAGAGCTGCTGGTATCAGCAGACTCGCTGTCCGCGCCTGAATGGTCGTCGGACGGAGGTTCAATCCTCTATACCGGCCCGAAAGGGCTATGGATTCGACCCCTTGGCGGCGACCAGAAGCCGCGTCCTTTTCTCACGCGAGAGTTCGAGACGAAAGCTCCCTCCATTTCGCCGGACGGCCGATGGGTCGCATACAGCTCCAACAGCTCGGGCCGGCGCTACGAGGTCTACGTCCGATCGTTTCCATCGGGAGAAGAGGAGCACAAGATCTCGCTCGATGGAGGTTTCGCGCCGCGGTGGCGAGGCGATGGCAAGGAACTGTTCTTCCTGTCTCCGGACGCGTCGATGATGGCCGCCGAGGTCGACACCACCATGAACGGCTTCCATGCCAAGGTGCCTGTCAAGCTATTCGCGACGAGTCTCGAGCAGAACAACTACCGGCCGTACAGCGTCTCCCGCGACGGCAAGCGATTTCTGCTTCCTGTGCGAGTCGATCCGAGCGGTCCTGACCCGATAACTGTTCTCCTGAACTGGCCGGCGATGCGATCTAGTGGGATGTATCGCCTGAATCAGTAGCAGCCGTTCCGTTGTCACGGCTGCGGATTCTGGGCATAACCACACGATGACGCGCTACTGATTCAGCGGATACGAGCCACCAGGTGACCATCGGCGGACGGCCGAGAGATGATCCTCGCCGCCCAGGGTCGCGGAAGCCGATTCACTCGCCACACGGGCCCTGTGCACGGCGCGGTGACTTCGAGCCCTTCGACCCGTTCTGCATCCTGCCAGGTGAGTGGGCAAGAGCGTCCACGTGTTCAATGGCCGTCGCCGTCTCAATGAGCAATCGAGGTCGGCAATCGAATTGCGTTGTGTGTCGGCAGAAAGGTGTCCATGAGACCGGACATCACGTTTCGGTGCCGCCGTAGGAGATCTGCATGCGCCGGACGGCGACACTGCCGATCCACAGGACGAACACGGTCAGGAGCAGCAACCCGAGAATCGCGCCTGGACGCGAGGCGGGAGCGGCGGGCGCCGCCAGCAACCGGATCAGCGCCGGAGCGTCATTGTCCATCGGCGCAGGGACGGGACACAGGGACTGCAGGTAGTACAGGATGCTCATCTTCTGCATTACGTGCGGAAGGATGCCGTTGGCCCCCTCCCAGATGAGCAGCACGGCCGCCGGGATAATGGGATTGCGGACGTACATTCCGACCGCGAGAAAGACGCTCCCGTAGCCAACGCAGCCGAGCGCGGCAGCCGTCGCATACCAGAACACGTGGCCCATGCCCCCGGCATTCCAGTAGGCCTGGACTTCGACCGCATCGTGCGGCCAGAGCATGGCCGCAAGCGTGAGCAGGGCACCGCCGCCGAAGATCACGGCAGACGCAATCAGCCCGGCGGCATACTTGCCCGCGAGCAGCACCTCGCGCCGCGCCGGCGCGAGAAACCAGAAGTGCAGCGTCCGGTTGCTCATCTCCCCGCGGAAGAGATACATGAAGATGCCGAGACAGCCGAAGAAGATCGCGACCCGCAGGTAGAAGTACTGGAAGATCCCCGCGAAGATCGCCCGGTCCTCTTCGAAGTCGAGCAGACGGTGGATGTCCCTGCGCTGCAGCTTGCCGTCTTCGAATAGCAGCCGGGCGGTCCGCCGCCCGTCGAAGTAGATGATGTCGCGATACTCGGTCCGCTCCTCGACGAACCCGGCGCCGGTGGACGAAGCGACCGTGGTGAAGGTCTTTCCTTCGCTACTCAGCTGGATGTTGAACTCGCGGGTGTCGGACTCCTCGTTTTCGCCTCCCGCACTGGCGTGCTTCACGATGAAGCGCGTCACCGGACGAACCGCTCCCAGATCCACCTGCAGGAACAAGGGCCGGTCTGTCAGCGCACCACCTGTCGGCCTGGCCTCCCGAGACGCTGCCGTTCACAGCCTTCTCCGGCCCCTGATCCTGGCTGCACGGCACACTTCCAGTGGCGGGACGATGGAGCGCGAGGTTCACCGCGGCCATCCGGCCCGTAGACCTCGAACTCGTAAATCCTGGCGACCGGCTCCCCGCTGTAGGAAGGACGGATGATATTCAGGCGGACGAAGCGGGCTTCGACCGCCGGCTCGATCACGTGGGTTGTCGTCCCCGCATTTCCGGTGCGTTGCCGGACGCGCCGGCTCCGCGTCGACCAGCGTTCCTCGGCCGGCTTTCCCAGCCGCTTCTTCACCTCGTCGGCCGATTCTCCGTCCCGGACGCTGTCCATCAGGGCCGGGGTAATCACGCCGCGCCGGGCAAGCCGCTCGCTACCGGATCTTCGTGTCGAGACCGTGCCCGAAGAAGATCAGCGCGGGCAGGAGCGCCAGCCCGTAGACCCAGAAAGAGCGCCTGGCGAAGAAGACACGCCGGAGCTCGATCTTTGCAATCGTCCACGCCTGCCGGGCCCGGCTCCCGAAGGAATGCCGGATCACGACTCACCGCCGATCAGATACTCGTACAACGCGTCAACGTTCTCGTCGGCCGGCACCACACTCTCGATCCTGTGGCCGTCGAGCGCGATCCGTCCGAGCGCACGCGCGAACTGCTCACGGTCCCGGGTCATCACCAGCATGCCGAGCCGGTCGTCGTTCAGCTTGATCTCGGTGACGTGTTCCTCACCGAACAGCAGCGCCGCCACGCCGGATGCGTCCCCGTCGCGGCACCGGACGATGTACTGGCTGGGATGCTCCTGGATCTCGTCGCGCACCGTTGCGGATCTTCCCCTCGGCCACGATCATCCCGTTGGCGATCAGCACGACCTGATCGCTGATCAGGTCCACCTCCTGGAGCACGTGGCTCGAGATGATGACGTGCTTCCCCTCGGCGGCCCAGGAGCGGAACAGGTCGATCGTCTCCGCGCGAACCAGCGGGTCGAGGCCGTTCAGCGGCTCGTCCAGCACCAGCAGGTCGGGATCGTGCGCGATGGCCTGCGCCAGCCGCACCCGCTGCCGCATGCCCTTGGAATACGCCGCGACCTTGCGGTTCGCCGCCTCGGTCAGACCGAGGCGCTCGAGCGCCTTCCACGCCCTTTCCTCCGCTTCCGATCGCCCGTATCCGAAAAGAAGCAGCCCGGTGGTGATGAAGGTGAACCCGGTGGCCCAGCGCGGCGCGGTGTCGTACTGCGTGGCGTATCCCGTTATCCGCATCAGCGCTTCGGGATCGCGCGGGGAGATGCCGCGCATGAGGATGCTGCCGTGGTCGGGGAAGATGAGGCCGGTCATCAGGTTCATCAGCGTCGTCTTGCCGGAGCCGTTCGGCCCGACCAGGCTCGTGATTCCAGGCGGGATGTTCAACGTGACGCGGTTCACGCCGAGCACCTCGCCGTAGAACTTCGAGACCTCTTCGAAGATGACCGAGGGGCTTCGCCCCTCGGACTCCCCTACACCCTCGCTCGCGCCTTCGCCGGGCTCCGGCGGGCGGCGCACCGCTCGCGCCGCTCCGCCGTGGCCGCCTTGCGCAGCCGTGGCGGCCGCTCGCGCTCGCAGCTTCCGTTCGCGTGGCTCACTCGCTGCGCTCGTTTGCGCTGCCCCTGTCATCGGACCACCTCCACCGGCCGCAGCTTGCGTTCGATCACCAGGACGAGCAGGAGAACGAACGCCGCCAGCGCCAACATGGAGGCCCCGGCCCCCGGGCCGTCGGGCGGATCCACGCCCAGCAGCGCGCACCACACCCGGTTGACCGCCCAGGCCGGATCCAGGACGTGGCCCCACGTCACGCGAAAGACGTTGTCGATCATCTCGGACACGCCGCTCAGGATGAAGAAGAAGGCGAGGCTGACGGCTCCGGCCACGACTCTCCACTTCACGTAAGCGGAACTGGCCATCGCCACCAGGCCGAGGACCAGCAGCCAGAGAAGGAACCCGGCCACCACGCCGGCACCGAGCGTCCAGTTCGCCAGGAACCACCAGCCGCCGGCCAGGCCGACCTGCAGCCCGAACAGGAGAAGGCCCGGGATCCACGTGACGATCGACAGCATGCCGACGATCACGGTCAGCCGCGCCAGGGCGTAGCTCCAGCGCGTGAGGGGCCGGCTGAAGTACAGCGGAAGCGCGTTGTTCGCAAGGTCCGGCGCAACCAGGCCGGGCCCGGCCAGCGCCGCGAGGAAGACTGCGCACGCCCCTTGGACGTACATGAAAATCGAGAAGAACCTGCCGTCAACCTGGATGAACGCGCGAAACTCCGGGTCGAGCCCCTGGAGCAGCTCCACATGATTGGTGAGATAGACGAAGCCGGCGCACAGGAGGGGCCAGACGAACGCCGCCATCGTGAGCAGGAGAACCAGCCGCTGCTCATAGAGCTTGCGCCAGGCGTAGCGGGGAAGGACCATGAACCGCGTCCAGCGCCCCGTGAGCGGTCCCGCGTATCGCTGATATCCCCGCTTGTAGACTGCCATTAGCTCAGCTTCCCGCTTCCGCGCGCCGCAGCCTTCCCCCGGGCGTGTGCGCCAGGTGGCCCATGGCTTTCAGGAAGATCTCCTCCAACGTGTCCCGGCGGTGCGTGAGCTTTCTCACCAGCAGGTTCTGCCGCGCGGCGAGCCCCCAGATGGCTTCGACCTCGGCCCCCGCCGGCAGGACGATACGCCAGCGCCCGCCGCCTTCGGACACGCCCTCGGCGCCGATCTCCGGCAGCGCCATCCGCAGGTTCCGATCGTCGCCGGTCACCTCGAGCTCGACGAAGCTCCTGTTCGACCGCCGCTCTTCTTCGAGGTTGCAGTGGTGCACGATCGCGCCGTCCTTCATGATCACGGCCTCGTCGCACACCTGCTCGATGTCGCGCAGCAGGTGGGAGCAGACGAGCACGTTCATCCCCTGCTCCTCCTTCATGTCGACGACGAGCTTGAGCATCCGCCGGCGCGCGGCAGGATCGAGCCCGTTGGTCGGTTCGTCCAGCACGACCAGCTCCGGCCCGTGGACGATCGCCTGGGCGAGCTTGGCCATCTGCTTCATCCCGTACGAGTAGGTCCGCAGCTCCCGGTAGCGCGACTCCCCGAGCCCCACGTGGAACAGGACCTCGTGCGCTTTCTCGAGCGCCGCCTTCGGCGGGAGGCCAGACAGCTCGGCCATCTGGCGCAGGAAGGTCACCGCCGTCATCTCCCCGACGAACGAGTCGTTCTCCGGCATGTAGCCGATTCTCGACCGGGCCTCGCCCATGTTGCGCCGGCAGTCCATGCCCAGGATACGGGCGCGTCCGGCGCTGGGCCGGAGAAACCCGAGCAGCGTCAGGATCAGCGTGGACTTGCCCGCCCCGTTGGGCCCAAGCAACCCCACCGCCTTTCCTGTGCCCGAAACGCCGAGACGGCAGGTGATCCCGTGGAGGATCTCCCGCCGTCCCAGCTTGACTTTCAGGTTCTCGAGTTCGATCATTCTCAATCGAGGGGCTTCGCCCCTCGAACTCCCCGCACGCGTGCTCGCGAGCCGCTTCGTCGGCTCGCTCCGTTCGCGTGGCTCGCTTCGCTGCGCTCGCTCGCGTCTTTCTTCGAAGGCCGGCCGTCACTGGCGGGGCACGGCGTCGGATTGCTGTCCCAGGGTCGCCCGGCCCAGGCTCTCGATCAGCATCAGGTCCATGATCAATCCGGAGATGCGAGTACGGCTGGCGGCGTGGATCTGTTCCGGCGTTCCATCGAACACGACGAGAATCGGATCGCGCTCGGCCACGAGCTCGCTGAGCGCCGGGTTCGGTGGTCAGCGCCGACAGGATTCCGAGTGCCCCCTTCGCGTTCAGCCAGGCGAAGGCGGACGGATGGAGTCCGGCAGACCAGGGGAGCTGGCCGAGGAACTGCGGGGGACCAGACGAGCGGGAAGCCGCCGTTCCTGGTCGCGATGGCACGCTCCGCGACGGCGCGATCGGAGGCCGCCACCATGTAGCCCCGATCGTACGTCCAGGTGATCCCGAGCGGAAGTCCTCCCGGTTTCATCGTGCTCCACGTCCGTCCGCCCGCGCTCTCCTGCTGCAACACGATCCGCTTGCCCTGCTCGTCGGGGCCAAGCTCCGCGTTGAACGTTTCCACCAGCTTCTGAAGGGAGCTGTCGATGACCGACCGGATTGTTCGCCACGCTCGCCATGACCCAGGTCGGGCCGCTGGCAGAAAGTCCCGTCAGCGCCAGGGCCGATTCGGTCCCCAGCGCCGCGGTCAGGTTCTGGACGAAACCGACGCCGAGCTTCTCGTCCATGCTGGCCAGGCCGCGTTCGAAGTCCGGCTCCGACTTGGTGATCTGCGCGGTGAACTCCTCGAACAGCTGCAAGGGCTCGCGGGTCGAAACGTAGCCGGCGAGAAGGGCATCGGCCGGTAGATACTCCGCCGCGCCTCCGGAGCCGGCGTCAGCCAGCCACGACCCCATTCCGGTTCGTGCGCCCTGGAACGCGAACGTGACCTCGTTCTCTACCGCACCCGCAGGAGCACGCTGCTCGAGGAAGAGGTAATTGACTCCCATCATGCCGGCGAGCTTGACCGGAGGGGCGTCGTCTCTGGACGCCATCGTGACCACTGGCGGCGCATCCATTCCGATAAGCCAGCCCACGCCGCGCCGATACCGCTCACCGATGGCTGCCGCAAACGGAGAGCCGGCGCCCTGCCCCAGGTGAGTGAGGGCCCACGCCAGGTGCGACGGCGAGTTTGAGACGACCATCAGGTCGTCGGAAACCGAATACGATGCGGGAGACTCGCCCGCCGCGGCGAAAAGCCCCTCCAGGGCGCTCGCGAGCTCCGCCCGCCTGCCGGGCTGCACTCGGGCCATCACAATCGGCACGGCGTCGTCGATTCCAGGGAGCCCCGGGACGCTGGCGCAGAAGACGATTTCGTCCCCGAGCAGCGGGTTCACCGACTGGACGCGGTCCATCATCTGTCTCAACAGCCGTCCTGTCTCGGAATTCCACCAGGCACCGAACGTCGCGTTCTGGGCCGACTGCTCCTCGGCGAGGGAAAGGGCCCGGCCGATCGTGACGCCAGGATTCGGGACCGCACCGTAGACGATCGCACCTGCAGGAAGATACGAGAGCAGGGCCGAGTTGGTCCGCAGCTCGGCGGGGAAATTCGCCAGCTCGCGTTCGATCTTCACGACCGACCCGAGCAGCTCCAGGTAGGACTCCGCCTCGGGGCTCCAGGAGACGGCTACGGCGACCGAGCTCGCGAGCGCCGGGATGGAGGCGGCCTGCTCGCCCGGGCTGAGGACCACCTCCCTGCCAGGCTGGTTCACCGCCACCGATCCCTCGACCACCGAAACCACGGAGCCGCCCATGCCGGCGGACACCGCGAAGACGGTCCCCTTCACCGAGGCGATGGAATCGCGGGTCAGAACTCGAAGGTCGGCCCCGGCGCTGTTTGGCGGCCTTGACGATGATGTCACCGCGCTGGAGGTGAATCGCCTGGCCGCTCCAGGCGGCGGTCACGAACAGCTCCGTTCGCTCGTTGACATCCACCATCGATCCGTCGGCGAGCCGCAACACCGCGTGGGCTCCCGGGCCGGTGCGGACCGACTCGTGCTCTCCGATCGCGGCGCCTGCTTCGAGAGAGCCCTCCGCCTTCGCGCTGCGCGCTTCGGCGGACAAGTCGGCGGACAAGACCGGCAGGCGGTACAGCCCACCGTCGGCGGAAACGACCGTGGCCCGCGGGCCGCCGGGAGCCATCATGCCGTCGATGGCGTCGCGTCCGAGATAAAGGACCGCGAAGAGCAGTGCCGCCGCCGCGGCCAGGGTTCCCCATCGCATCCAGCGGGAGGAGGAGCCGCCTTCGTCAAGGCTACGGCGGGGCAAGCCTCGTGGCATGGCGACGATCGGCCTCTCGCCCTTCATTTCGGCGATCCGGGCGCGACAGCCAGGGCAGCGGCTGAGATGATCTTCCACGAGGATGCGACGGCTGCCGCCCAGCTCATTAGCCAGATACGCGTGGAAATCCTGCCGGAACTCCGCACACGTGGCGCTGCCGGCGTTCGTCACCTTCTCCCAGACGCGCACCCGCGCGGCCTCGAGCGTGCCGGAGTCCACGTCTTCCTCTTTCATTTCCTGTAGTGCTCGTTCCAGACGGTCTTCGGACATCGCCAACCTCCTTACGTATCCGAGGGGCTTCGCCCCTCGGACTCCCAAGCTTCCGCCTCCGCGCGAAGCGCTACGGCGAGACCTAGCGTTCCATTTCGGCCTGCCCGCCTACGCTCCCTCGCCAACCCGGGGAGCTACGGCGCGCCTTAGCGTTCCATCTCCGCCTGCAGCCGGAGCCGGATCCGGTGGAGCCTGACGGTCACGTTGTTCTTCTCCATCTTGAACATCCCGGCCAGCTCTTCGATCGACAGCCCCTCGACGTGACGCAGCAGGAACAGGCTGGCGTCCTCGCTGTCCACGGCGGCGATGGCGCGCCGAAGCCGCTCCTTCAGCAGCACAGGGGGCTGGACGGCGACGTGCGGCGCCTGATCGTCGTAAACCGACTCCGGCACGAAGCTCCCGGCGGCGCAGCACATCGACGGCCGCGTTGACGGCTGCGCGCCGGAAGTAGGCGGCCGGCAGCGCAACATCCTCGACGTCTCCACCCCGGGCCAGGACGCGCAGGAAGACCGTCTGCAGGACGTCCTCGGCGTCGGCCGGATTCCCGGTGACGCGCAGGGCCGCGCGGAATACCGCCTCGTAGTGGCGCTCGTACAGCTCGGCAAACCCCGCCACCGGCGTCGTTGAAGGCATTAGGATCGGCAGCTCGTCGATTTGCGTGATGGCTGTGGGCACCTCGTCCGCCTCACCATCCTAGACGCACGAGGAGGCCGACTATTACACGGTGTGCGGGAGAATTGCGCTTCGCGGGTTTTGTACCAGGCTCTCTCTAGTACTGCTTTGTCAGATTCTGTGTGGTCGTTGCCGGCGGAACACGGTCCGCGTAGGCAAGCGTGAGCGGGCGTGATACGCGGCAGCGAGCAAAACGCGCGCAGAGCGTGACTGCCGCGCTGGGTTGGGGACCCAGTGAGGACCGCGGCCCGCGATGCGGAGCGCGCGTTTTTCCACGCCAGCGTTAGCTTGCTGGAGCGGACCGTGTTTCGCCGGCATTCGGAGAATCTGACAAGGTAGTGCTAGAGGCGTCGTGCCACTGAAGCCGTGTTGAGCGCAGGCTAGGGTTTCGCAAGAAACGCAGCGAGCATGTCCGCCGTCGGCGCGGACTCGGCGCGCGGCCGCCAGAAACGGTCGAGCGCCGCGTCGATCGCCTCGGGGACGTCATCCGAGGCGCGCCGGAACGTCAGGTACTCGATGATCGAGCCGACCTCTTCCCGGGTGAACACCGACATCCGGTGCCGGACGCTGTCTTCCCATGTCATCGCACCATACCGGCGGGGATTGAGCAGAGTGTCGCCGCCGCTCCGATGCGTCATCGGCTTGTCGTGGACCGTCGTCGAGTAGCTGAAGACGCTGAAGCCGTGCGTCAGGTGGAACACAGGATCGGCTGTCAGGAGCTGACCGCGGAGGTCAGCGACCATGTACGCCGGGATGAAGAATCGGAAGCCCCCTTCCGAAAAGAACGACAGCGCGCAATAGTGAGCGTCGAGGAGCGCGGGCTCGGCGAGCCGCCAGTCCTCGATCGTCGTGAACGGCCCGACTTCTTCCGCCGGCTCGCAGCCGTCGAAGCTCCCCTGGAGGAAAGGCCCGCCCGGAAACTCTGTCCGCTCGAATCCCGCGTACACCGCCGCAATCACCTGGTCCGCTCGAGCATCGTCCACGACTTCCCCCGTTCGCTCGCGCTGCCGCTGAAGTCCGTGGCCGCGCCAGGCCGGGAGGATACACCGCGTGCGCGGTGCGCGGTCATCGTTTGTGACGGATGAAATACAGGCGTGACACGTCGTCCCGGCGTGGGTGCCGACGCTTTGGTTCTACAAAGTATCTACGGTACGAAGATGTTGCGCGCGGAAGGCAGCGTGTCACCATCGATCATCATGTCTCGGTCGCATGGTGAGCCGGCCGGCGCATCGCAGCTTTAACCTGAGAGTTAATCAGGGTTTTCCCGAGGACCAAGGGGGAAAACCCGATTCCTGGGCGCCTATCGATATGTACCATGGCACCACATCAGTGCCGTCCTACTACTCCAAGCGAAGCGGAGACTGTGTCTACGACGTCTCCGTGACGGAGCGTGACTTTCGCTCGCCGGCTCGCCGGTACCGTGCACATCTCAGCAACGTCGAGCGCATCGAGGATGGGTGCCTCGTGTTGCAGAACCCGAACATCGCCGATACCTACGGTCCGACTGCCAGCGAGGCAGTCGCGGCGCTCGATGCGTCCATCGAGAAATGGCGAAGTGAGCCTCGGTTGAATCCGCTTTAGCGCCCCGCGGTCGCGATGCGGGCGGCACGAGTGCCGCAACCTTGGCCGCGAACCGCAGTCCTCGTCGCACGTCCATGCCGTCAGCTACCTTCTTCTCAATCACGGATCCCCTGTAGACCACTGACGAGCGGAATCTCAGTTCACCAGGTTCGCGCGTGGTGCGGAACTGAGGGCCGACGCCGACGCCCCGCGGGCGCAATGATCGCCAGTCGAATTGCTGATAGCATGCTCGCCGTCGCAAGGTCGCGAATCCGAGGAGCTCATATATATGCGAAATCTTGGCAGCACTCTCATCGTAGCCATCGTGGTCACGGCGGCCGCATCGGCCCTCGCCGGTCAGGCGCCGGGCGCGGCGGCTCCTCAGGCGCCCGCGACCGCGCAGGCGCCCGGCGGCCGTGGAGGCCAGCAGGGTCCGCAGGTCATTTCACCATTCGTGAACCCGGATCGAACCGTCACCGTGCGGCTCCTCGCCCCGAAAGCAACAGAGGTCATGGTCACCGGGGAGATCCTGAACGGCGCCCAGCCGCACGCCATGACCAAGGGCGATGACGGCATCTGGACGGCGACGCTGCCCGCGGTGCCGGCGGACGTCTACACGTACGCGTTCAACGTGGACGGCGTGAATACGCCGGACCCGCGCAACCCATGGGTGAAGCTCGTCTCGGGCACCGGGCTGGCGTCCCAGGTCGAAGTGCCGGGTGACGGCGCGCAGTTCTGGGATTCGAAGCCCGTGCCGCACGGCCTCGTCCAGATCGTGACGTACGAATCGAAGGCGCTCAAAGCGACCCGTCAGGCCTACGTCTATACACCGCCCGACTACACCACAACGAACACGCGCTATCCCGTGCTCTACCTGCTGCACGGCGGCGGCGACCTGGATCCAGGCTGGTCGCAGACGGGCCGGGCGCACATCATCATGGACAACCTGATCGCCGAGAAGAAGGCGCGACCCATGATCGTCGTGATGCCCGTCGCGCGCGGCGGCGGCAGCCTCGGGCTCGGGCCGTCGGGCATGTCGCCCGGCATCAGTGCGGCCGGCAATGTCGCGCCGCCCGCAGGCCGTGGCGCCGCGGGACCGGGCGGCGCCGCAGCGGCTCCCGCCCCCACGGGCCCGGCACCGCTCCAGGCCTTTGCGCAAGACTTTCTCGGGGATCTGATGCCCACGATCGAGAAGACCTTCCGCGCGTCCAACCGTCCGGAGCAGCGCGCGATTGCAGGCCTTTCGGCCGGCGGCGCGGCGACGGTCAACACGGCATTCAGCCGACCCGATCTCTTCCGCTATGTCGTGATCATGAGCGCGGGCGCAGGCGCCACGGTCGAGCAGTCCTATCCGAAGTTCTTCGGAGAGAACGCCGGAGGAGCCAAGACCCTGAAGCTGCTGTGGGTCTCTGCCGGCAGCGATGACTTCGCGCTCAACGGATCGAAGGCCCTCGACGACGTGCTCACGAAGAACGGCATCAAGCACCATTTCTCGATCCGGCCGGGTACCGGCACGAATGGCGACAGTGGCGCCAGGATCTCTGGGAGTTCGCTCCGCTGCTCTTTCAAACGAGCGACAAGGGCACGTACTAGCGAGGCTCCGCCTCAGACCGTCGAGAAGGCTCCGCCTCGCTAGGTGGCATTGCTTGATGTTTCGCCGCTTGACCGCCGAAAACTTGACTCAAGATCATGAGCTTCCGGCAGTCAAGACGGCTAGTCCGGCATCGATAAAGGAGCGATCATGTGCGAGCAGGATCAGTTTGAAAAGGACCGACAGGACTACGAGGCCCGTGGATTTGTCACGAGGCGGCAATTCGGCGTGCTCGTCGGCGCAGGGATCGCCCTGATGCTGCCGCGAGCCGTCAACGCGGTCGCGGTTACCGATGCTGAGGTCAGCGTGACGACGCCCGACGGCACCGCCGACTGCTACTTCGTGCACCCCGCCACCGGCACCGCCGCGGGCGTGCTGATGTGGCCGGATATCTTCGGGCTCAGACCCGCGTTCCGCCAGATGGGCAAACGACTCGCCGAATCTGGTTATTCAGTGCTCGTGGTCAATCCGTTCTATCGCGTCAAGAAAGCCCCCACAGCGGAAGCCGGCGGCGCGACGCCGATCGATCAGGTGAGGCCTCTCGCACAGGGTCTGAACGAGACCACCCACATGACCGATGCGAAGGCGTTCATCGGGTGGCTGGACCAGCAGGCGTCGGTCGCCAAGAACCGGAAGATCGGCACGCAGGGATACTGCATGGGGGGACCGATTGCGTTTCGCACGGCGGCAGCGGTGCCCGATCGCGTTGGCGCGGTCGCCTCGTTCCACGGCGGCGGGCTGGTCACGACCATGCCCAACAGTCCACATCTTCAAGCCGCGAAGACCAAAGCGCAGTTCCTCATCCAAATCGCCGAGAACGACGACCAGCGAGCACCCACCGAGAAGGACGTGCTGAAGGACACGTTCGCCAAAGCGAACCTGCCTGCGGAAATCGAAGTGTACGCGGGCGCCGCGCACGGCTGGTGCCCTCCGGATTCGCAGGTGTACAACGAGCCCCAGGCCGAGAAAGCCTGGAGCCGCTTGCTCGCACTTTATGGAAAGGCTCTCGCCTGAGGATCAGGCCGCGTCAGTATTTCTCAGGCCATCGATCAGCTCGACCAGCGCCATCGTCGTAACGGGCTTCGCGCAATGCGCGTCGAAGCCCGCGGCTCTGGCCGCATGGCGGTCAGCCTCCTGACCGTATCCTGTCAACGCGATCAGCTTGATGCCAGGATGGGCATCACGAAGCCGGCGCGCGAGCTCGTACCCGTCGATACCGGGCAAACCGATGTCGAGGACGCCGACGTCAGGCTTGAAGCTGGACGCAACGGCCGCTGCCTCACTGGCGTTCCCGGCCGTCGCGGCGAGATGTCCGGCGTGGTCCAGAGTCGATCGCAGCAGGTCGCGTGCGTCCGCGTTGTCATCGACAACCAGTATCCGTTGGGGACGCATGGCACGAGTCGAAGCCGCGGCGTCCGGCACGTCCGCCGCTGGCGAAACGGCCCGCGGCAATTCGACCACGAAGCGGCTTCCGGGTGTCTCGCCAGGTGACTCGACGTGGATCGTACCGCCATGGAGCTCGCTGAACGTTCTTGCGAGCGCGAGGCCGAGCCCCAGCCCTCCCTCGCGGCGGTCGAGCGCTCGCGGGCCCTGCGCGAAGGGATCGAACAGGCTCGGAACGAGCTCCGCCGGCACGCCAGGGCCGTCGTCTTCACAGGCGATACGGATCCTGTCGCCTGATACGGATGCGACGAGCGAGATGTGGCCGCCCGGAGGTGTGTACTTGGCGGCGTTGGTCAGGAGGTTGGCGAACACCTGGACAATTCGATCGGCGTCGCCATCGATCACCAATCCCGCACAGGGAACGTCGACTTCCAGCGTGTGCTGCTCCTGCGCGACCAGCGGTCGGGCCATGTCGACGGCGCGGTCAACAGCTTCCCGCAACTCGAGAGACGCCTCTCCAGCTGGATCTTGCCGCGGGCAAGACGCGAGATGTCCAGGAGGTCGTTGACCAAGCGCGCCATGTGAGCCACCTGCCGCTCGAGGACCTCGCGCTCCCGCTCGAAGGCCTGCGGGTCCCGCACTTTCATCAGCTCCAGGGCGGTCAGGGCCGGCGCGAGTGGATTCCGGAGCTCGTGCCCCAGCACGGCCAAGAACTGGTCCTTCGTCTGGTTCGCACGTTCAGCTTCGGTCCTGGCGGCGTCAGCGCGGCTGATCTGTTCGTCGCGCTCACGCGCGCGTTTCTCGAGGAGCGACGCCGCGGTGGCGAGCGACCGCTGCAATCGAGTGGTTTCGGCGACGTAACCGTCGGTCTGCCGAAACGGCCGCCCTTCGGCCACCGCCTCGGCCGCCACGCTCGCGGCCGCGAGATCGGCCGACAATCGCCGCGACACGACGAATACCGCCGCGAATCCGCCCAGCATCAATAGCGCGCCACCCGTCAAGAGCGCCGTCATCGACGCGCGCAGAGGTCGATCGATGGCTACTCGCGGCACGACGACGACGGCCGTCCAACCATGGCTGCTTCGGCTTGCCGAGGCGTACACGTCGAGGCCGTCACGGGTGATCTCGCGCGACAGGAACTCGGGCGCATCACGCATGCGCGCGCGGAACCCCTCGGTCGCAGGCGCTCCAACGTAGTGCTCGGGCCCGCGGGTACGAACGGCTATCGTGCCCGCAGAGTCGAGAATGGTGCGCGTCCATTCCTCCGAGTTGGGCAGCTGCCGCGGCACGACTCGCGCAATCGACTCGAGGTTCACGATTGCCGACAGCGCGTACTTCAGCACGCCATTCCTGAGGACGGGGACGCGAACGGCGAAGACGTGCTCGGGGCCACCGGCCACCGGCGATACGACTCCGACCGTGGGCTGGCGGGTCGTAATCATTCGCTGCAGACTCTCGGGTTCAGTTTCACTCTCCAGCGCCGTTCCCCACGGCAGTCGCGTGCTCACGCGTGGTTGACCATCGGCCGACAACAGCACCACCGAGTACCACCCAGGCTGTGTGGATTGAATGCGATGCCCCTCCCGATAGAAGGCCTCGAGATCGTCACGATCGAGTGTCGGGGAGGTCGAGAGCGTCTGAAGCGTGCTCTCCGTGGTCGCGAACTCGCGGTCGAGCGCCGCGGCATCGACACGCGCGGAATCGAGCAGCCGGCGCTCAGTGGCGGCACGGTTGTTGGCGAATGCCCGCCACACGAGAACACCAGTCAGCAGCGTTCCTGGCAGCATGGCGCCAAAAACCAGGATGAGAAGGTGTACTCGAAGTGACCGCAACGCCCCCTAGTCTACGTCTGGCGAAGCCTCCTGGATCACCCGGGTGCACGCGTTGCCGAGAGATTCACACCCATGACTCCATAGCGGCGCGCCGTCCGCTCCTTGGTCGTCCCGCCGAAGCAATCGAATCGACGCGTGATAGCCACGGCCCGGAATCCGCCGGACTCGAACGCCTCGACAAGCTCTGCTTCCAGCAGAGCGCCTCCGATTCAACCGGTCCAGAGATCGATGTCACGCAACGCACTCTCGGGCAGCAGTTCGCCGATGACGATGTCGGCGAGTTGCACGCGTCCGCCTGGTTTGAGGATGCGGGCAATCTCGGCGATGGCTCGCTCCTTTTCAGGGACGAGGTTGAGAACGCCGTTCGATATCACGACGTCCGTGCTCCTGTCGTCGACCGGGAGGCTGGTGGCGTCGCCACCCCTGACATCGACGTGGCCCAGTCCGCACGCTGCGGCGCCTTCCAATGCGCGTCGGCGCATCGCCACCGTCATGTCCACGCCGATCGCGCGACCCTCCGGGCCCGTGCAGCGGGCCGCCAGCAGCAGGTCGGTGCCGGCGCCGCACCCGATGTCGACGACAGTGGCGCCAGCGGGGATTCTCGCAATCGCGTGCGGATTGCCGATGCCGGCAAACGAGGACGTGACGTCCGACGGCAATGCGGCGAGCTCTGTGGGGTCGTAGCC
This sequence comes from uncultured Acidobacteriota bacterium, assembly GCA_963730995.1. Taxonomy (GTDB): domain Bacteria; phylum Acidobacteriota; class Vicinamibacteria; order Vicinamibacterales; family 2-12-FULL-66-21; genus CAVSUB01. Next base: position 879,274 of record CAVSUB010000001.1, read on the forward strand.
GAGCACCGCCGCGGCATAGGCCGGTCCGCGATGGAAGTGAAACTCGCCCTCCGGAGCCGTCGCGACCCGCGAGTACATCCTTTGCACTTCCGCGCGCAAAGTGGCGATATCGAGGTCGGCCGGACAGGTCCTGATCACGATGCCCTCCAGACTGTCGGATGCACGGATGACGCGACGTTCGAACCCACTCCTGGATCGTCATTTCAATGAGTCGCGGGCCAGCCATGATTCAGTGATCCTTGGCGCGATGCCAGGTGATCTGTCAGGTTCGCAGCTCAGCCGCTCCCGAATTATTCTGGGTCTCGTGGCGCGGGGCTGTAGACCCTGCGCTGCCTCAGAGAAGGCGGAAACCCCCACCCTGCCGACAAGCCTGTACAATCGCGCCATCCATGCCTAGACTCAACGTCCATCTGGCGGCCGCGATCCTGTGTGCGTGCGTCACCGCATGCGGACCGCGTCCGCTTCGTATCACGGCGATTCAACTCGGTCGATCGTTGAACCCGGACCATTCCGTCGCCGAGTTCACCACCGTCTTCGGGCAGCGCGACACGGTCTACCTGTCGGTCCTGACGGTGGGGGGCGGCTCGGGAACCCTCAGCGTCCGCTGGACGTTCGGCGGAAACGTCGTGGGTGAGCCAAAGAAGCGCGTGGCAGACCGCGATGTCGCGGCCACCGACTTTCCGCTTCAGAACGCCGGGGGATTCCCGCCGGGGCAGTACAGCGCCGAGGTCTTTCTCGACGGGAAGTCCGTCGGCACGAGGACGTTCCGGATCGAGTAGGCGCACCGCTCTCGGCTATCAGCTATCAGCTATCAGCTATCAGCTATCAGCTGTCAGCTATCAGCTGTCAGCTGTCAGTCGTCAGCGTCAGCGGTCAGCTGAGAGCTGAAAGCTGAGAGCTGAAAGCTGAGAGCTGAAAGCTACCCCAACACAACCCCAGGGGCACTCGAAGGAAGGGGCCGTGTGAAAGAATCGAAGGCACACCGTGACAACCACACGCCCTGACTCATCCATGACTGGAGGACTGCGGTCGCGCCAGTCTGGCCGCGGCACACGCTCCGCGGGGTTCCTGCCGGCCGATACCCTGGCTGGCTTCCTCGTCGCGGTCCTGGCTGTCGTGCTGATCGCCTTGTTCACGTACCGCTCGCTGGTGACACGATCGATCACTGCGACGCGAATCACGCAGACGCTCGACGCCGTACAACGCCTCGAAGAGCTCCTCTCCAGCGTCAAGGACGCCGAGACCGGTGAGCGTGGATTTCTGCTCACGGGTGACGAGCGATACCTCGAGCCCTACACGACGGGGCGTGCCGCTCTTGGGGGAGCGTTCACGTCCCTTCGATCGCAACTGAGCACCGATGCGGAACAGCAACAGAGGGTTGCGGCCCTGCAGCAGCTCGCCGACGACTGGATGGCCCTGAGTGCCGAGACCGTCGCAATGCGGCGCGCCGGCAGCACCGAGGCTGCGACAGACGTCGCGCGATCCGATCGCGCCAAGGCCGGCATGGACCGGATTCGAAGCCTGGTCGCGGCAATGGAGGATGCCGAGCGCGCCGTGCTGGCTGCCCGTCAGGAAGAGTGGCAGCAGGCGGTGAACTTCTCCTCCCGCGTGACATGGGGCGGATCGGTTGTACTGCTCGTGCTCATCGCGGGCGCCGCGGTTACGGCGTCGCGCCAGTATCGCGCACGAGAAAAGGAGATGTGGATCCGCGCGGGCCAGACCGACTTGAGCGATCGGCTCCGGGGAGAACAGCGGCTCGATTCGCTCGGCGAGAAGGCCCTCGCGTTTCTCGCTGAGTACCTGCACGCGCTCGTCGGCGCCATCTACATCAGGGACCGAGCGGGTACTTTTCGACGGTTCGCCTCACACGCGCTGTCGCCGGCGAATGCCGATGACGTGGTGCGTCCCGGCGACGGGTTGCTCGGCCAGGCAGCCAAGGACAACCGGCCGGTCCGTGTGCGTGACGTGCCGGACGGCTACCTCGGCGTCGCGTCGAGCCTGGGCCACGGGAAGCCCCTCGAAATCATCATTGCTCCGGCCAGCGTGGATGGCGCCGTCCACGCGATGCTCGAGCTCGGGTTCTTTCATCGAGTGCTGCCGGCGGATCTGGAGCTGCTCGAGCGCATTTCCGAATCGCTCGGCATCACCATCCGATCGTCGAAAGACCGGACGCGGCTCGAGGAGCTGCTGGAAGAAACGCAACGACAGGCCGGAGAACTGCAGACGCAGCAGGAGGAGTTGCGCGTCAGCAACGAGGAGCTCGAGGAGCAGACGAACGTTCTCAAACAGTCACAAGCGCGGCTCGAGAACCAGCAGGCGGAACTCGAGCAGACCAACTCGCAGCTGGAGGAGCAATCGCAGCTGCTCGAGGCTCAGAAGGACGAGCTGACGCACTCCCAGGCGGCGATCGTCGAGAAGGCGGACGAGCTCGAGCGCGCCAACCAGTACAAGAGCGAGTTCCTGGCCAACATGAGCCACGAGCTGCGGACGCCGCTGAACTCGTCACTGATCCTCGCGAGGCTCCTCGCCGACAACAAGACGGGCAACCTCACGGACGAGCAGGTGAAGTTCGCGGAGACGATCTCCTCCGCCGGGGGTGACCTCCTCACGCTCATCAACGACATCCTCGATCTGTCGAAGATCGAGGCTGGCAAAATGGAAGTGCACGCCGAGCCGGTGATCGTCGCGCACGCCGTCGATGCGCTCGGCAAGTCGTTCCAGGCGACAGCGCAGGAGAAGAAGCTGCACTTCAACGTCGTCGTCGAGCCGTCCGCGCCTGAACGAATCGAGACGGACGAGCAGCGCCTGGGGCAGATCCTGAAGAACCTGCTCTCGAACGCCTTGAAATTCACCGACACCGGTTCTGTGTCGCTGCACGTGTCCGCTCCTTCGGCAGGCACGGTCACCTTCGCTGTGCGTGATACGGGGATCGGCATTCCGCCGGACCAGCTGGACGTCATCTTCAATGCGTTCCGGCAGGCGGACGGCAGCACTCATCGCAAGTACGGCGGCACCGGCCTCGGACTCTCCATCTCCCGGGACCTCGCCCGTCTGTTGGGCGGCGACATCCTGGTCCAGAGTCAGCCCGGCGTCGGCAGCACGTTCACGCTGGCGCTCCCGGTCAACTTCACGGCACACGTCGCGCCGGCCGATCCGGCTCCAAGAGCTCACGTTTCCGCGCCGCCACACGAGCTCCAGGCACGCCAGGTGCCGCGCGGGACGGTACCGCCGGCGACGCCGATGGACGTCGATGACGATCGCGAGCATCTCTCACCGACATCGCGAACGATCCTGGTCGTGGAAGACGACCCCCGGTTTTCGGGCATCCTGCGCGATCTGGCGCACGAGATGGGCTTCCAGTGCATCGTCGCGCAGTCGGCGAACGATGGTCTCGCGGCAGCCATCCGTTACCGCCCGAGCGCGATACTGCTCGACGTCAACCTCCCTGACTATTCCGGCCTCGGCCTCCTCGACCAGCTGAAGCGCACCTCCGCTACCCGGCACATCCCCGTGCATGTGGCGTCGGTCGCAGACTTTTCACGCGAAGCCCTGGAACTGGGGGCCGTGGGCTACGCCGTGAAGCCGGTCAAGCGCGAGCAGCTTGTCGAGGCGTTTCGGCACCTCGAAGCGAAGTTCTCACAACGCCTGCACCACATCCTCGTGGTGGAAGACGACGAACGCCAACGCGACAGCATCCGTGAGCTCCTGGACATCGACGACGTGCGCATCGTGGCGGTAGCGACAGCGACCGAAGCGCTCGAGCAACTTCAGGCGACGACCTTCGATTGCATGGTGATGGATCTCCATCTGCCCGACATCAGCGGATTCGAGCTGCTCGAAACCATGTCGTCCCGGGACGGCGTGTCGTTTCCGCCAGTCATCGTCTACACGGGCCAGTCGCTGTCGTCGAGCGAGGAGCAGCGTCTCCATCGCTTCTCGAAGTCGATCATCGTCAAAGACGCGAGGTCGCCCGAGCGCCTCCTGGACGAGGTCACGCTGTTCCTGCACCAGGTGGAATCGGCGCTGCCGGTGGAGCGTCAGCGGATGCTGCAGGCGGCAAGGGATCGGGACACGGCGCTCGAAGGCCGCCGCATCCTCGTCGTGGAAGACGATGCGCGCAACATCTTCGCGCTGTCGAGCGTCCTGGAGCCCAAGGGCGCCGCCGTCGACATCGCGCGCAACGGACGCGAAGCGATCGACGCGCTCGCACGAAGTGCCACCCGGCAAGGCGGCGCCATCGACCTGGTCCTGATGGACATCATGATGCCCGAAATGGACGGATTGACCGCGATGCGGGAAATCCGCAAGCGGCCCGAATGGAAGAAGCTTCCCATCATCGCACTCACCGCCAAGGCCATGAAGGACGATCAGGAGAAGTGTCTCGCGGCCGGGGCCAACGACTACATCGCGAAGCCGCTCGACGTGGACAAGCTGCTGTCACTCGTGCGCGTATGGATGCCGAAGTAGGCGATCGTGACGGCCGCGAACTTCGACATCGAGCTCCAGCTCCTCATCGATGCAATCTTCCTGAAGTATCACTACGACTTCCGGGAGTATGCGCTCGCATCGCTGAAGCGACGGCTGCGCGCGGCGATGGCCCGGCTCGCCTGCAGGACGCTGTCGCAACTCCAGGACAGGGTCCTGCACGAGCCCGCGACCTTTCCGATCCTGCTCGACTTCCTCACCGTGCCGGTCAGCGAGATGTTCAGGGACCCGGCGTACTTCCGCTCGCTCCGTTCGGCGGTCGTGCCCGTGCTGCGCACGTATCCATCGCTCAAGATCTGGGTGGCGGGATGCAGCACAGGCGAGGAGGTGTACTCGTTGGCCATTCTCCTGCACGAGGAAGATCTTCTCACCCGTTCGTTGATCTATGCGACCGACATCAACCCGCAGCACCTGCAGAAGGCCGAGGCCGGTGTGTACGACATCGATCGGATTGCCGGGTTCACTGAAGGCCACCGGCGGTCCGGTGCACGCTCGTCGCTCTCGGACTACTACACGGCGGCTTACGGCCGCGCCGTCTTCGACAAGTCCTTGAAGCGCAACATCGTGTTCTCGGACCATAGCCTGGCGACCGATAGCGTCTTCGCCGAAGTCCAGCTCATCTCCTGTCGAAACGTCCTGATCTATTTCAACCGGGCGCTTCAGGACCGCGCGATCGGCCTCTTCCGGGATGCCCTGTGCCGCAAAGGCTATCTGGGTCTGGGCGCGAAGGAATCGCTGCTCTTCTCGGCGGAGCGCGACGCGTTCGTCGATGTTGTTCGGGACGATCGGATCTTCCAGAAGCGGGACGGGCTGTAGTGTCTGGTGACCCACTGGCGATCGGCCGGCCTGTCGACGCCATCGTCATCGGCGCGTCGTCCGGCGGCGTCGAGGCGCTTTCGGTGCTCCTGCCCTCATTGCCGGCGCGACTGCGACTGCCGGTATTCGTCGTCTTGCATCTGCCACCCGACAGGCCCAGCCGGCTGGCGGACATCTTCTCGCGCAAGTGCGCCGTGCCCGTCCGGGAGGCGGAAGACAAGCTGCCGGTCGAGGCGGGAACGGTATACTTCGCGCCGCCGGACTATCACCTGCTGCTCGATGTCGGGCCGACGCTGGCCTTGTCGGCGGACGAAGCCGTCAATTATTCACGGCCGTCCATCGACGTTCTGTTCGAATCGGCGAGGGACATTTACGGCCACCGGCTGCTGGCGATGCTCTTGACCGGTGCGAGCCACGACGGCGCCGCGGGCATCCATGCGATACGCTTCGCTGGCGGCTGCGCCGTCGTCCAGCGCCCGGACACCGCGCAGGCCCCGCTGATGCCCGAGTCAGCTCTCAAGCGGGGTCCGGTCGATTTCGTTCTGACGCTCGAGGAAATCGCGGCACTGTTCCAGACATTGGATGCCGGCGCACCCGGCGGTGTATCAACCAGCCTATGACGTTCGCGATGCCAATACCTGTGAAGTGCCTGATCGTCGACGACCGCGACGAGAACCTGCTCGTCCTCGAGGCGCTGCTGCGTCGCGAGGACGTGGTGGTGTTGACGGCGCATTCCGGGGCGCAGGCCCTGGATCTGCTCCTGGCGCACGACGTCGCTCTGGCACTGCTCGACGTGCAGATGCCGGAAATGGACGGATTCACGCTCGCCGAGCTGATGCGAGGCAGCGAACGCACACGGCACGTACCGATCATCTTCGTCACCGCCGGCGCGCGCGACGAGCGGCGGACGTTCAGGGGCTACGAGAGCGGCGCCGTCGACTTCCTGTACAAGCCGATCGAACCGCACATCCTCCGGAACAAGGCGGACGTCTTCTTCCAGCTGTATCGTCAGAAGCAGCAGATTGCGCACGAGCTGCGCGACCGCACTGAAACCCTGCGCCTCAACGAGATGTTCACGGCGGTTCTGGGACACGATCTGCGCAATCCGCTGAATGCCATCCTCACCGGGGCGCTGCTGCTCGAACACCATTCACAGGACGAAGTCGTCAGGAAGACGTCCTCGAGGATGCTCTCCAGCGCGAAGCGGATGAGCCGGATGATTGAAGACATGCTCGACCTCGCGCGGGCGCGGCTCGCGGGCGGGATCCCCCTGAAGCGCGAACGCACGGACTTCGCGGCGCTCGTGCACCGCGTCATCCTCGAGCACCAGGCCGGTGCCCCGGACCGCTGCATCGAGTTCTTCTCGAACAGCGAGTCGATCGGCCAATGGGATCCCGACAGGCTCGCGCAGGCAACGTCCAATCTGGTGGGCAACGCGCTTCAGCACGGATCCCCGGACGGCGTCATCGAGGTCCGCCTGGAAAGCGGTCCCGACGGCGCGCTGGTGCTGTCGGTCACGAACGAGGGCGTCATCCCGCCTGATGCCGTGCCCCATCTGTTCGACCCGTTTCGTGGCGGACAGCATCTCCCGACCCGGACTGAAGGGCTTGGCCTGGGACTCTATATCGTCCAGCAGATCGTGCAAGGCCACGACGGACGAATCGACCTCCGGTCGACCGACACGCACACGACATTTCAAGTGACGCTGCCGCGCGAAGGCCGTGAAGTCGTGAAGGTGTGAAGTCAGCTCCAGCCCTTCTCGAGCAGCGACGAACGCCACATGTCGGCCGTCGTGCGTATCTCCTGCGCCGAACGGACGACCGACGACGCACGCAGTCCTTCCCCGTCGACCATCAGCCGCAGTTCCCATCCAAACGGGTGCGTCCACAGCTCGCACACCGCCGTCAGGACACGGTTGCCCTGTGGCTTGGTGAGGCTGAACGCGTCTGGCAGTCTGTCGCCGGGTCCGTTCCGCGGGGGCGGTGCAATGTCTGGCATGGCTCGGTGAGTGCGTGCTGAGAGCGGTAGGTACGCGTAGGGATCTCGAAAGAGTGTACCACTCAGGCTTCCGAATCGTGCGCAACTCTGTTGTCCAGCCACACCGACGCGCCGATCGTGGCGAGCAGCACGATGGCGACGACAATCAGAGACGTGCCTGCGCCGACGTGGAACCAGTCGTTCGCCAGCATCTTCGTACCCGTGAACAGGAGAATCAGTGCCAGGCCATGTCGGAGATACCGCAACCCCGGGAGCGCGTCGGCAAGCACGAAATACAACGAACGAAGTCCCAGCATCGCCATCACGTTCGATGTGTAGACGATGAACGGACTTCGCGTCACGGCCAGCACCGCCGGGACCGAATCGAGCGCGAAGACGATGTCCGTGGTTTCGACCACGACGAGAGCCACGAAGAGCGGCGTCGCGACGAGCCGGCCACCGTCGCGGCGCCAGAACTTTCCGCCGCGCAGGACGGGACTCACGCGGACGACGCGGGCGATCCACGTCTCGCACACGTTGCAGGCGGTCTCCACCGCCCGCCGCTCACGTTCCACGGCGAAGAGCATCCGCCAGGCGGCGAACAGGATGAGGGCCGCGAAGGGATACGTGACCCAGCCGAACCGGTCTATCAGCGTGACGCCAGCCCCGATGAGCAGCGCCCTGAACACGAGGGCGCCCAGAATTCCGAATCGAAGCACGCGGCGCTGATACTCTGGCGGAATACGCAGCTCGGAAAAGATGATGACGAACACGAAGATGTTGTCGACCGACAGCGATTTCTCGAGAAAGTAGGCCGCGTAGTATTCGGCGGCGGCGCCGGCACCTCGCGTCGCCAGGATCCACAGGCCGAGTACAAGGCTCAGACCGACCCACACGATCACCCAGGTGAGGTTCCGGAACTGTGTCCCGACAGACCCACGGCTCACTGATCCGGACGACCCCGAAGAGGGCACCAGACTCAAGCCCTACGGCCCGACGAGCGGCGTCGTTGATGGAAACAAGCTTGCATCCGTTGCTAGGATTCTAGTCTTCTACCTTCTCGAGGCGCTGTGAATGGCCAAGAGCCGCCTGAATACATGCAGGACTTCCGTGTCGAGGTTCGGAAACTGACACGGCAGGTGTTTCACGCTGCAGTGCATCAAAGCCGTTCATGGCCCGCCACCGCATCCGGCTCATGACAGTGGTCGTGGCCATCGTTGCCACCATGGCCGCGCTCACCGCCTTGCTCGGCCTCATCTGGGCCGGCCAGCGCCGCCTGATGTACTTTCCGGATCGCGACGTCCCTTCGGCGGCATCGGTCGGGCTCAGCGACGCCGAGGCGGTGACGTTCAGAACCGCCGACGGCATCACCTTGCACGGGTGGTTTCTCCCGAGCGGACGAACGGGGCGATCGCCCGGTCTTCTCGTCTTCAACGGGAACGCCGGCAACCGCGCCTACCGCGCGGACCTCGGTGCGGGCCTGCGGTCGCAGGGTCTCTCCGTCCTGCTCTTCGATTACCGCGGCTTTGGCGAGAACGTCGGCGCGCCCACCGAGAGCGGATTGACGCTCGACGCCCGCGCGGCCCGTGACTACATCCTGACGCGGCGCGAAGTGTCGCCCGACCGCCTGGTGTACTTTGGCGAATCGCTGGGATCCGCTGTCGCGACGACGCTGGCAGCGGAGCACGCTCCCGGTGCGTTGATTCTGCGGTCTCCGTTCACGTCGTTCGTCGACATGGGGCGCATTCATTTTCCCTTGCTGCCCGTGACGTGGCTGCTTCGGGATCGCTTTTCCTCAATCGACAGGATTTCCAAGGTGCGCTCCCCTCTCCTCGTCATTGCGGGCACCAGGGACGGCATCGTTCCAATCGAGCAGAGCCGGCGCTTGTACCGATGCGGCGCCTTCCACCAAGGAGCTCGTGATCATCGAAGGCGCGGACCACAACGACGCGGAGCTGGTCGCGGGCGAACAGGTGATTCGCGCGACGGTCCGGTTTCTCGGCAAGATCGGCTGACCGTCGCACTCGCGCACGGTAGCTGTCAGCTCTCAGCTGATAGCTGATAGCTCACTTCATGGGATTCACACCCGACTCAAGCGAATTCCGAGACTAGGTTATGCTCGACGCCCGTGCAACCCAGTTTGAGTGCCAATCAGAAGCGTGGGCTGTTCGCCGCGTTCGGCGGCGTGGCCCTCGACGGCGTGGACTCTTTCATTTACGCGCTCGTCCTGGTTCCCGCGATGCGCGACCTCCTGCCGCGTTCGGGGATCGCTGCCACGACCGGCAATCTGGGTCTGTACGGCAGCGTGCTGTTCGCCTCGTTCCTGATCGGATGGGGGCTGGCGTTCGTCTGGGGACCGCTCGCGGATCGGTACGGCCGCGTGCGGATGCTGATGCTGGCGATCGTCTGCTACTCCCTGTTCACGTTTCTGGGCGCCTTCGCGCACCGGTGGTGGACGCTCGCCCTCTTTCGGCTGGTCGCCGGCTTCGGCATTGGAGGCGAGTTCGTGGGCGCCGCCACGTTCGTCGCGGAGGAAATGCCGGAATCGCGCCGCGTGCTCGGCGCCGGCATCATGAACAGCGGCTTCTACGTCGGCAACCTGATTGCCGCCGTCCTCAACTACACCGTGGGCGCGACCTACGGCTGGCGAGCGATGTTCGCAATTGGGGGCCTGCCCGCGCTGTTCGTCGCCTACGTACGTTGGGGTGTGCGCGAGCCTGAACGGTGGCGCACCCGCCGGCAGCAGATCGGGCCGTGGCGCGCGCGCGACGCGTTCCTGCTGCTGTTCGCTCCCGAGTATCGCCGGCAGACCATCCTGAACTGCATCTTCGTCCTGATCTCGATGATCGGCCTCTGGGCAGGGTCCGTGTACGCGGCAAGCGCCGTGACCGAGCTCGCACAACGGCAAGGCTATCCGCCGCCGTCGGCGGCGCGCATCGCCTCCCAGGCGACCATGCTGCTTGCTGTCGGCACGATCGCCGCCTGTCTCGTCATGCCCTGGATGGTCGAAGCGATCGGTCGGCGCGGAGCCCTCGCGGCGTTCTACGCGGTAATGGCGGTTGCCATCTCGACCGGATTCGGCGTGGCGTTCTACCTTCCACGGAATCCCCTGCGCTGGTTCCTCGTCTGCCTGTTCTTCGTCGGGACCGGCGGCGGTGCGTTCTCTGTCTACTGGGTGTGGTTGAGCGAACAGTATCGAACGGAGTGTCGCGGCAGCGCGCTGGCGCTCGCGACCTGCATCGGCCGTTTCGCCGCGGCCGGAGCGACGTTCGTCGTCGGCCTCGGGATCTCGCGCTATGGCAGCATCGGCGTTCCCGTTGCGCTCACTTCGGTGCCGTTCGTCCTTGGCCTGCTGCTCGTGCCGTTCGGCGTGGAGACACGCGGGCGGCCGCTCCCGCCGTGACAGTGAAAAATGCCGGGCTATCGCGCATATACTCACGGCCGAGGCTGTAGTCCCCTGGAGGTGTCGGAGATGCTCGGTCGATCGCACCGTGTGCTGGTAGTCCCCCTGGTCGTGATGACAGCTCTTGCGTCGGCGTGTTCTTCGAAGACCACGAGTTCGCCCGCAGCCGCCGCTGTCCCGACGTACGCGAAGGATGTCGCCCCCATCCTCCAGAAAAACTGCGAGACCTGCCATCGTCCTGGCGAAGCCGGGCCGTTTTCGCTCCTGACGTACGCAGACGCGCGGCCCCGGGCAAGGGAAATCAAGTCCTCGATACTGGCGCGAAAAATGCCGCCGTGGTACGCCGATCCGCACTACGGGAAGTTCTCGAACACCATGAACCTGAGCGCGGCCGAAATCGACACGGTCTCCCGGTGGGCCGACGGCGGCGCTCCGGAGGGGGATCCACGCGATCTGCCGAAGCCCGTGGACTGGGTCGAGGGATGGGGCATCGGCAAGCCGGACATGGTGTTCGAGCTGCCGCAGGCCTTCGACGTTCCCCTGACAGGTGTCATCGACTATCAGCACGTCATCGTCCCGACGAACTTCACGGAGGACCGGTGGATCCAGGCAGCCGAAGTGCGTCCGACCGAGCGCATGGTCGTGCACCACATCATCGCGTTCGTCCGCGAGCCGAAATCCAACTGGTTCCGCGGTCAGGCGGCGGGCGTTTTCTTCATCGCGCCTCAGGTGAAAACAAAAGAGGAGCCCGATACGAGCGCCTTGCCCAGTGATTTTCTCGTCGGCTACGCGCCTGGCCAACCTGCGGAAATCCTTCGTCCAGGACAGTCGAAACTGATCAAGGCCGGATCGGACATCGTGTTTCAGGTGCACTACACACCGCACGGCCACGCCGTCCACGATCGCTCGCGACTCGGCATCGTCTTCGCGAAGAGCCCGCCGAAGGAGCGGGTACTCACGCTGTCGGCCGTCAATGGCACGTTCAAGATTCCGCCGGGTCATCCGAACTACCAGGTCGACGCGAGCTTCGAGATCGGCGCTGACGTGAAGCTCTCCGGACTGCATCCGCATATGCACGGGCGCGGAAAGGACTTCGAGTACCGGGCCGTCTTTCCGTCAGGCCAGACGGAGATCCTGCTGCGGGTGCCGCACTACGACTGGCACTGGCAGAACTGGTACAACCTGGACGAGCCGGTCGCGTTGCCCAAAGGCACGACGATCGCCTGTACGGCGCATTTCGACAACTCCCCGAACAACCCGGAGAACGCCGATCCCACCAGGGAAGTGGCGTGGGGCGAGCAGAGTTGGGACGAAATGATGGTGGGGTTCTTCAACCTGGTCTTCGACGCCAGGCTGCCGGTCGAGAAGCTGTTCGTCAAGAAGCCCAAGGCGGAAATCGCGGCGCAGTAGCCGCTCACGACAGTGCAAGCCTGAGACACGAAAAAAACCGACATGACTCTCTGGAGGCATGCCTCGACCTGCGTGTGCCTGACGATCGCGTTCGCGGCCGTCACGGGTGCCCGCGGTTGGCGCGACCACACGTCCTCGAGCGGCACCGACGGATCGCAGGCGAGCCCGTCTTCGCAGGCGTCCCGGCCCGCGACCCACCGAGTGATCGCGCTCGCCGAACCAGGCCAGACGATTCATCAGCCATTCGCTGACGCGGCGATGAAGTGGCTGCAGGAAACGTCCGTCAGGGAGGGCTTCACGATCGATTACATCCGTACGACCGATCCGATAGACGAGGCCTATCTCGCGGCGCACGACCTGTTCATCCAGGTCAACTATCCGCCGTACCGTTGGACGCCGGTGGCGGAGGCCGCGTTCAAGAACGCGATGGAGCAGGGCACCATTGGATGGGTCGGATTCCATCACGCGTCGCTCCTTGGCAAGTTCGATGGCTTCGAAATGTCGCCTTTCTTCCATCTGTTCATGGGTAACATCGTGTTCAAGAGTTACATCCCGGACTTCGCGACGGGCACGATCCATGTCGAGGATTCAGCGCACCCCGTGTTCAACGGGATGCCGGCTACCTTCAAGATCGAGAACGACGAGTGGTACACGTACGACCGATCGCCCCGCCCGGATGTGCACGTCCTGGCCACAGTGGATGAAAACAGCTACGAGCCGATGCGCACCGTGAAGATGGGGGACCATCCGGTGATCTGGACGAACCCTCACTACAAAGCGCGCAACGTCTATTTTCAGTTCGGCCACAAGGACGCGCTGCTCCAGAGCCCCACGTTCACGCAGCTCTTTCTCAACGCGATCCGGTGGGCCTCGGCCAGATAGCGGCCCGGCGCCAGGGAATCACGACGGCGCAGCAGCAACACGCTTCGTCGGGGCGACAGCACTTGTCTCTTCACAGGAGATCAAGAGCTCAGGAGATCAAAATCAAGGCGTGGCCGGAGCGGCGTTTTTCCGGTCTGTAGAGCGGTTTCCGAAGCGAATGAACGATTCGACTCTTCACACTGAAGACGGGCCATTGGCGGCTATTTCGGAGAGTTGAGCAGCCAGCGCAGACCGTTGTCGATCATCGTTGGAAGGATCGGTGTCGAGTAGATCTTGTCGCCGTGGCCGTAGTTCAAGTACAGCATCCTGTACTTGGTGTTGATCCAGGCCACCGGAACGTCGCCGCCGTTGAGCGTGTTCTTCACACCGAGTGGAAAATTCGAGGCATCCAGCGTCAGCAGCACTTTCACGTCGGGATTGGCGCGGGGGCTCGGCGTCCACGAGTACCACTCGTTGGTGGGCGCAACGAAGGTCTGCGGCACACTCTCCACGATCGGGTGCTTGATGTCGTCCACGTTGACGCGTGCCGGCAGCGACGGCCAGTTGCTCGCGCTGAACCGGCTGCCGCCGAGGAATTCGGTAAACCAGGGCCACGCGTTGGTGCCGAACCCGGAGCCATGGAACCCCAGCCAGGCGCCACCGGCCGCCATGTACCGCTCGAAAGCCTGACGCTGTGCCGCCGTATGCGGCATGTCGTTCAGCCAGATCACCACCCGCACGTCCTGGAGATTCGCGTCGTTCAAGGCGTCCCAGTCGCTCGTCGCGGCGAACACGTAGCCGCCCTCGGCGGCCCTGGCTCCGAAGGCCCGCATCGCCTGCTGCGCGAACAGCCAATGATCGAGCTCGCCCGCAACGGTGAAGAACGCCAGCACCTTGGGACGCGGCGGTCCGGGCTGCTGCGCGAGGGCGCACGGAGAGCCAACGGCGCAGACCACCAGGAAGCCGATCGAGTACAAAAGTTTCTTCATGCCGGTGCAGACATAGTACATTGCGCCGGCTGACCTCGAGATTCTCAATGCCACGATCCCGCATCACCGCCGCGCTGGCGGCAGTCCTCGCCGCGGCCGCCGCTCTCGGCGCCGAAGTCGGCGTCACGGACGGCCCGAAGGGCGTCGTCGTGAACGTCCGCAATGGCAAGGCGTACGCGGCGTTTCCAGATCTGGGGGTGGTCAAGATCGTCAATGGCGCCACAGGCGCCGTAGTCGTGCTCAAGACCGGCGCGAACGTCAAGGATCTGTCGATCGACCCGCGGGATGGTCGCGTCTACGCCATGAACCGCGGACCGGGGACGATTTCGGTGATCGACCCGGACACCGACGCCGTCGTAGACACGCTGAAAGCCGATCGAGGCAGCCTGACGGCGTTGAATCCTGTCACCAACAAACTGTACGTATCGGCGAGCACCGGCACCGATCCCACCGTCATCGATCTCGCGACGAAGCAATCCACGGTCATCCGCGCCGGCACGGAAGGCAATGCGCTGTCCGTGAATGTCAAGGCCAACAAGATCTACTTCGTCGGCTACGAAGACAACTTCCTGACGGTCGTCGATGGCGCCACCAACGAGCCAACCCGGATCGAGGTGCCCGGGTTCCACCAGTGGGATTCGGCGTTCAACGAAACGAACGGTCTGCTGTACCTTCCGACCCCCAACAACGACGCGGTGACGGTCATCGACACGAAGACGAATGTCGTCTCCACGATCGGAACGGGCAGCGTACCGATGGCTGCTGCGGTCAACGACGTTACGAACCGCATCTACGTCGTGAACTACGGCAGCAGCGACGTCACCGTCATCGACGGCGCCTCAAACCGCGCGATCGCTACGATCAAGGTCGGGCTGTGGCCGCAGCAGATCGCCATCAATACGAAGACCAACAGGATCTACGTCGTCAACACCCACGCGAACAGCGTGTCGGTGATTGACGGGCGGACGAACACCATTGCGGCCACAGTGCCCGCCGACAAGGGCCCCTGGGCCGTGGCGGTCAATCCGGTGACGAACATGATCTATGTCGCCAATCGTCTGAGCGACAAGGTCACCGTGATCGATGGCCGTACAAACGAGGCGGTGCAGCGATAGGGCAGCTCTCAGCTGATAGCTGATAGCTGATAGCTCATTTGACTGTGGTATCCTGAATTCATCGTCGCGCACCGGCGACGCTAAAAAAAGGCTTCAGCGACCACGCTTCCGTCACTGGGAGCAACAACGATTCGGTCGCGGCCGGGAGGTGCCAATCTATGCAACATAGCACCGGGGGCAGTCGCTAAGACTTGCTCCCAATGTTCGAACACGGAGGGCCGGCCACAGCGCCGGCCCTTTGTGTTTCCGCTCTGTCATATGTGTGAGCTGTTGACCAGATTGAGGGAGTCCATGGCAGACAACGACGACGACTTGACGGTGGTTCCGATTCCGTCGTCCGAAACCCAGGCCGAGCACGACCGCATCCGGAAATCCAACGACCGCGATCAGGAGATGGAGCGGCGCGGGCAACGGGCGCCGCACAATCGCGGCTACGACGAAGCGGCGGACGGAAAGGATCGCCCGCCGGAGATCGAACGCGTCGTGGACGAATAGTCAGCCGACAGATGTGAACGCCCGCGCCAGGGCGCGCGCCCGCTCCTCGTCGATCGGGCCGGACCACACACCCGTCTGCTTGACGGACGATCCGACGATGAGCGCGTCGGCGTCAGCGTAGTCGTGGACGTTGCTGAGAGTAACGCCGGAACCGACGAGTGTGGGAACGCCCACTGAGCTCGCGACCGATCGCACCTCAGACGCGTCGGCCGGCTCGCCTGTGGCGATACCGGAGACAATCACGCCATCGACGAGAAAGAACTCGGCGGCCTTGGCTGTTTCGACGAGGCTGACGTCGGCCGTGAGCGCGTGGGCGGAATGCTTCTTCTTGATATCGGCGAAGACGCGAATGCGGTCCGCGCCGATGGCCCGGCGGTAGCGAAGCAGACGACCTGCGCTCGACTCGATGAGCCCCTCGTCCGCCACATGAGCGAACACAAAGCCCTCGACACGCACGAAGCTGGCGCCGCACGCCAGGGCGACCGCCATGGCGGCCTGATTGGCTCCTGCGAGCACCTGAATCCCGAGGGGCAATCTGGCGGCACGCTGCACCCCGAGACCGACCACCGCGAGCGCGGCGACTATCTCGGGGCCGACATCGCCCTTGAGATACGGGCGATCGAATGTGTTCTCGAGAACGAGACCGTGGAATCCCGCTGACGCGTACACGAGGGCATCAGCGACCGCGGCCTCGACGAGCCCGTCGATAGTCCGATCGCTCGCCGGCGTACCCGGAAGTGCCGGGACGTGAACGACGCCGACGAGCGCACGCGGAACCCCGAACAGGGCCTTGATGAGACCGGACGAATCCATCGCGACGACAGGAGGCGGCCGGCTCTACGTCAGGACCTTCGGCACGACGAACGGCGCGCGATAGGCGCGCGTCAGCATCTCGTTGGCCTCCTTGTCGCCGACGCACGTCATCGTCTTCTGATCCCAGTGAATGGTGCGTCCGACGCGGTAGCTGATGTTCGCCAGGTGCATCAGGTTGCAGGACAGCGCCCCTTCTTCGACTTCCGCGTTCAAGTCCTGCCGCTTGCGGCTTCGAACGGCGTCGATGAAATTGGCGTAGTGTTCGTCCCCCTTGCTCGCGGTCGGCCCGGGGGTCTGGTCCTTCCCCATGAACGAGTAGTACTTGTTGTAGTTGTCGATGACGAGGTAACCCTTCGAGCCGTAGAACTGATTGCCGATCGTGTTGCCGGGTTTCTCGCCGTTGATGCCGGCTTCGTGGGGCGACATCCAGTGCCGCACCTCGAAGGTCATCATCTTCTTCTTGCCGGCGACGTCGAACTCGAAGGACGCCGACAGCGTATTGGGCGTCTCCTGGTCGTCGTCGAACATGAACTTACCGCCGATGGCGCTGACCTTGGTCGGATGCGTCACACCCAGTCCCCATCGCGCGATATCGACCTCGTGGATGCCCTGGTTGCCGAGGTCGCCGTTCCCGGTGTCCCAGTACCAATGCCAGTTGTAGTGGAAGCGATTGCGGTTGAACGCGCGCTTCGGCGCGGGACCGAGCCACAGATCGTAGTCGACCTTCGAGAGGTACTGCGTGTCGTACGTCGGTTCGTAGGACGTCGATCCGTAGGTCAGCGCGAACTTCTCGCCGGGAGCCATCGGGCCGTCGGGGTACTTGCCGATCCCGTCACGCCACTTGTAACAGAGACCGCGGGCCATGTAGACCTCGCCGAACTCGCCCGACTTCAGACGCTCGACGCCTTCCTGCAGTGCGGGTGAGGATCGGCTCTGACTCCCCTGCTGGACGATGCGGTTGTGCTTTCTCGCGGCAGCGACGATCTGCTGCGATTCGAAGACGTTGTGCGAGCACGGCTTCTCGACGTACACGTCCTTGCCCGCCTGGCACGCCCAGATCGTCTGCAGCGTGTGCCAATGATTCGGCGTGGCCAGCGATACGGCGTCGATGGACTTGTCTTCGAGCAGCTTACGGAAGTCGACATAGGTGGCCGGCTTCTTCAGCCCTTTCGACTCGAGGGTCGCCAGCTTGGTGGCGATGTGGGCCTCATCGACGTCGCATAAGGCCACAATTTCGACATTGGGGACCTTCGGCCAGCCTGCCACATGGCTGCCTCCCCGCCCGCCGCAGCCCACGACCGCGACCCGGACCGTCTCGTTCGGGCTTGCCAGACCATGAGTCGCCGCGCCGCCGGCCAGCACGGCCGTGCTCATCAGGAAATGTCGTCGATTCATGTGTGTCATGTCGTGTCCCTCACCCCGAGGCAGTGATTCTCGCATAGGTCCCGGAAAACCGCAGCCCGTGGTCGAACCCCGCCATTTCTATCGATTCTGCAGCCAGTGCAGGAGGAGCCATGCGCATTGGATCCAGCCCGGCATTACAATCGCCGCAACATGTCCCTGGGCGTGAGCACGCGAATCGGCCCCTACGAAATCGTGGCCAGCATCGGCTCCGGAGGGATGGGTGAGGTCTTTCGAGCCAGGGATTCGCGGCTCGACCGGCTGGTGGCGATCAAGGTTCTGACCGCAGCCCGGGGGCTCGAACAAGTACATCTCGATCGTTTCACACGTGAGGCGCGCGCGATCGCGCGCCTGAATCACCCCGCCATCTGCACGCTCTACGACGTCGGCGATCAGGACGGCGTCCCCTTCCTGGTCATGGAGTTGCTCGAAGGCGAAACGCTCGCCGATTCGCTGGAGGCCGGTTCTCTTGCCGTCGAACGGGCCCTGGTCATCGCGACGCAGATCGCCGAAGCGCTCGACGCGGCGCACGCCAAGGGCGTGATCCATCGCGACCTCAAGCCAGGGAACGTGATGCTCACGCCTTCGGGTGTGAAACTGCTGGATTTCGGCCTCGCGAAGCTTCGCGACAGAGAGTACGGCGATGGCGCGACGGAGCCAACGAAGAGCCTTCAGCTGACCGGCGACGGAGACCTGCTCGGGACGCTGCCGTACATGGCGCCCGAACAGATCGAGGGAGAAGAAGTCGACACACGGACCGACATCTTCTCGTTCGGCGTACTCCTGTACGAAATGATCACCGGCGGCCGTCCGTTTTCCGGAAGCACGCGCTCGGCGCTGATCGCCGCCATCGTCAAGGCCGACCCCTTACCGCCATCGAGCTCCCGCCCTGGAATTTCGCCGGCGCTCGAGAGAGCGGTCGATCGTTGTCTCGCGAAAGACCGGAAGGATCGCTGGCAGACGGCTCGCGACCTGTCCGCAGAGTTGCGCTGGATCGCCGCAGGCGAGCCCGGCCTGCGCGCGACGCCGAGGCTGACGCGTCGAATACCCTGGCGAATCGTGGGCTTCAGCCTCGCCATCGCGACAACCATCGGAAGCCTCGTCCTTGCCGGGAGAACCGCGCTCGCGCCGCACGGTGCGGCCGTCGCCCTGTACACGCGGGTGACCTTTCGGAATGGCGCCGTCTCCTCAGCACGATTTACGCCTGACGGGCAGAGCTTCGTGTACAGCGCGAGTTGGGAAGGGCGTCCGTACAACGTCTTTCTTGCGCGCTCCGGAAGCCCCGATGCGCGCGACCTTTCGCTGGAGGCGGGAAAGATCCTCTCAATCTCGCGGTCGGGCGACATGGCGCTGCTGTTCGGGCCCCAGAACATCGTGCGAGCGTTTGGCGCTCGAACGCTGGCGCGGGTTCCGATGGCCGGCGGCGCGCGACGCGATCTGCTCGACGGGATCGTGGACGCCGACTGGATCGCCGGAACGAACGATCTCGCTGTGATACGAGACCCGGGGGGCGGCCGTCCATGGAGAGTAGAGTTCCCGGCCGGAACGCTCGTCCATGAGGCGCGCGCCGCATGGTCGCTGCGTGTCTCGCCCGACGGAACGCGTGTGGCCTTCTTCGAGGGACCGGGGCTGTTTTCGACCGAGCCCGAGTCGATGGTGACGGTGATCGATCGGTCCGGCCGTAAGACGACGGTGTCCAGACATTGGGCAGGCATCGGGCTCGCCTGGGCCAGATCGACAGGCGAAATCTGGTTCACCGGCACAGACGGCGGCCCTCAAGCGCCGTGGCTCCATGCGGTGTCACTGGCTGGAGTCGAACGGATCGTTCAGCGCGCACCCGACTGGCTCATGCTCCATGACATCTCTGCGGACGGTCGAGTCCTGCTCTCTCGAAATAGCGTGCGGGTCAACATCGCCTGCCAGCCGCCGGGCGAACTGAAGGAACGTGATTTCAGCTGGGGGTTGGGAGCCACGGTCCGCGGATTGTCTGCCGACGGCCGAACGCTCATCTTCACTGAGATCCTCGGGAATGATTTCAAGTCCAGCATCGGGCTCGTCTATCGCCGGCACATTGACGGATCGCCGGCGGTGCCGCTGGGCGAGGGGTACGCGAACGCGCTGTCGCCGGACGGCAAGTGGGTGCTGGCCTGGCTGAAGGACAGCCTCATGCTCCTGCCGACTGGCGCCGGCTCTGTCGTGACGCTCCCAAAGGGTAATCTGGCAGAAGTCGGCGGCGCTTCCTGGTTGGGCGACTCGAAGCACATCGTGTTCACAGGCGACACGGGCAACGGCAAACCTCGCGGTCACGTGCAGGAGATCCCCAACGGCATTCCTCGCGCCATCACGGCTGAAGGTGTCGCGCTCGCGGTTAAAGCCGCGGCACGTGACGAGCAAACAGTGCTGGGCCGATCGGCCGGTCACTGGCTTCTCTATCCCGTGAACGGAGGCTCCCCCCAGTCCGTGCCGGGGATCATCGACACCGACGTCCCCATTCAATGGAGTCAGAACGGCGACGTACTCTATGTCGCAGACAACGCCGATGGACGAACCGGGCCCGGCCAGCCGACTATTCAGATCTTCCGCGTCGAGGTCGCCTCCGGCCGCCGGACGCCGTGGAGAACCTTGACACCGCTGGATCCGGTGGGTGTCGAAATCGATCGGGGCTCAGTGGTCATGACCGCCGACGGCCAGTCGTATTGCTACTCCTTCCTGCGCCGCCTCGGCGATCTGTTCGTTGCGGACGGACTCAAGTGAGCGTCCGCGTGGCGTTCGGCGAGTTCGTCCTGGATCCGGACGCACGCGAAGTCCGGCGGGGATCCGATGCGGTCCCGCTCTCACCAAAGGCGTACCAGCTCCTCGAGGTCCTCATCGGCAATCGCCCAAAGGCGCTGTCGAAAATAGAGCTGCAGGAACGCCTCTGGCCCGACACCTTCGTGGTCGAGAAGAACCTCGTGAACCTCGTGGCCGAGATTCGGGCCGCCCTCGGCGACGATCCGTCTCACGCGCGATTCGTGCGGACGGTCCCTCGTTTTGGCTACGCCTTTCGGGAAGCTGGCGCCGTGTCGAATCCCACGACTGTGCCCCACGATCCGGGGGTCCAGTTCCGTCTGCGTTGGGCTCATGGCCGGACCGCGCTCAAAGACGGCACGCATCTGCTGGGCCGCGATCCTGACCTCGAGCTGTTCATCGACTCGCCGAGCGTGTCGCGACGCCACGCGCTGATTCGGATTTCCGGCGACGATGCGACCATCGAAGACCTCGGCAGCAAGAACGGCACATTCGTCGCCGACCGGTTCCTCGAGGGTCCCACACGGCTCGCCGACGGCGACATGATCCGCCTCGGCTCGGTCGAGTTGACGTTTACCGTCGTGAGCGCTCGCAACTCGACGCGAACCGAGGTCCAGCGGTAGTGGAACCCAGTGGCTTGTATCTGCTGACTCAGTAGCGTTACGTCTGTAGTTCGGCCTCGATTTCGCAGTCGCGACAACGTAGCGGCTGCCACTGATTCAGGCGTTACATCCTGCTAGAGTGGTTCGACTTTGATGCGCGTTCCGGTCACCGTGCCGGTGTCCGACACGATCAACACGCCCGATGGATCGATCAGGTCGACCTGGAACACTCCGGTGAACTCATCTCCGCTTGGGGACAGCGTGACGGTCGCTCGGACCTTGCCCGTCGCGGCGAGAGTCCCATCCGGCGCACCGACCAGAGTGAAGAAGGTTATTGCGTACGTGAGGGGTCCTGTCTTCGTCCACCGGCCGAATCCCGGTGTCTCCGTTGGAAACGGCAAAGAGTCAGAAGTGGTGTTGACGACCCCGCCGTCACTGCTGAAGGTCCCGAGACCGACGAACGCCGGCCGCTGCGTGGGTTGAACGGTATTGAACCACGCGCCGACGATTGTCTTCGGCTCATGCCCGGAGTCTTTCTCGTCCGCGGCGCCGCGGGCGAACGACGGCTGACTCAACGCCGTGAGTACGAGAGCCACCATGAAACGCCGTCTGAAGCTGCTACCCATCACTCGCCTCCTTGAAAGGAATCGTTAGGACGAGCGTAGGCCTCGTACTCAAGGAAGTCGCAGGCGCCGGGCAGGGATTCGGCAGGTTCGGCGATCCAACCTCACCGCATCGGGTTCGTGAGGTCCAGGTCCGATCGATCGAGGACGTTGTCCGCGCCGCCGACGCGGAACCACCGCCAGGCGTAGCCGTCCATGTCCATGTGATGCGTGCCGTCGTTGGCGGCCTTGCTGTGATGGCCGTCGAACACCTCGACCAGCAGCCCGTCTCGCGGCGTTCCGATCTTGACCTTCACTTTCTGCTTCGAGCTGCTGAAGTTATGGAGCGTCACGAGTGACGTGTTGCGCCAGTCGTATCGCATCGCGAGCACTTCGGGAATGTTCGTGCGGAGGATGACGAAGTCGCCCCAGCTGATCTCCGGACATTCCTTGCGCGCGCGGATCATCCGCTCCGTCCAGTTCAGGAGCGACTGTGGATCGCGCCGCTGGTCCGCGACGTTCACCTTCTTGAAGCCGTAGGTCCTGTCGGAGATGACCGGCCGGACGACGCGGCGACCGCACGAGAATCCACCGTGCCTGCCGGCCGTCCACTGCATGGGCGTCCGCGCGCACTCCCGTTCCGGCAGCCGCAGGTCGTCGCCGATGCCGATTTCGTCGCCGTATTGCATCATCGGCGTGCCAGGCAGCGAGAAAAGCAGGCTGAACGCGAGCTCGAGACGGCGCCGATCGTTTCCCAGCATCGGCGCCAGTCGTCGCCGGATCCCCCGATCGTAGAGCTGCATCCGCTTCTCGGGACCGAACGCATCGAAGACCATTTGCCGCTGATCCTCCGAGAGCCGTCCCAGATCCAGCTCGTCGTGGCTGCGGAGGAATTGCACCCACTGCGCGTTGCGTGGCCGCCGGCGCGTATCCTCGAGGGCTTTGATCAGCGGATCGATGTCACCCGTCGCCATCGCGTAGAAGAGGCGCTGGTTCACGGGAAAGTTGAGCATCATCTGGAGACGGTCGCCTTCGTTCCCGAAGTATTCCAGGCTCTCGTCCGGCGGCACGTTCGCCTCGGCCAGCATGATGGCTTCGCCCGAGCGCCACTGGAGAAAGTCGCGCATCTCCTTGAGCAGGTTGAAGTCGACCTGGTGCTCGATGCCGGCGCCCTTCTTCTCGATCAGGAACGGAACGGCGTCCATGCGGAACCCTGAGACACCCAACTGCAGCCAGAAGCCCATGATCTTCTGGATCTCGGCGCGCACGTACGGATGCCAGGTGTTCAGGTCAGGCTGGTGATCGTAGAAGCGGTGGAAGTCGTACTTCTTCGCCCGCCGATCCCTCGTCCAGGTCGTCGTCTGCTGCCCTGGAAAGACGATGCCCTCTTTGTGATTCTTGGGACGGATGTCGGACCAGACATACCAGTCCCGGAAGAAGGACTTCGGGTTGGCGCGCGCCTGCTGGAACCATGGCGAGTCAATCGACGTGTGGTTGACCACCAGGTCTACCAGCACGCGCATGCCGAGCCCGTCGGCGTGCTGCATGAAGGCGACGAAGTCGCCAAGCGACCCATGTCTGTCGTTGACGCCATAGAAGTCGGCAACGTCGTACCCGTTGTCGCGGTTTGGTGACGGGTAGAACGGCTGGAGCCACACGCAGGTCACGCCGAGGCCCTGGAGGTAGTCCAGCCGGCGCATCAACCCTTCGAAATCGCCGATTCCATCGCCGTTCGCGTCCTGGTACTTCTCGACGTCGAGGCAGTAGATGATGGCGTTCTTGTACCAAAGGTCGTCGAGAGACATATCTCGAGCGACCACTATGCAAGAGGCGTGACCACGCCGCCGCCGGGCGTTCGATTGAACTGCTGACCTTACGCTACTCGAGGATTTTCCCGACCAGCCACAGGTGACCGAACGGGTCCACGACCGCACCCTGAAGCATCCGTCGAATCGGTCTCGGTCCGGTCGTGGTGTGCACATGTTCCTGGACCGGGCTGTGGCTGGACGCTCCGGCGGCGACGGCGCGTTCGTGCACCTTCGCGGGATCGTCGACGAACAGCTCGATCCGCACCGTCGTGAACCCGACGGATCCAGGCCCACGAGTGCCATGAGGTGGCGACTCACTCGCGAGGAAGAACGGGGCATCGTCCACTGCCAGGCCGGCGACGACGTGTCCGCCCCCGTCCACGTGCCATAACAGGGTCGCGCCGAAGGCACGCTTGTAGAACTCGATCGCCGCGCTGGCGTCGCTGACAGCCAGCATCGGAGAGATCTGCGTCATCCTCTCACCCCATGAAGCCCAGGTTCGACGTCTGGAACCTGCCGATGTTCGGAAAGACTACTCGAAGCGGCGATTTTGGCTTTACAGAAGGACCTCCGTGAACAAGGATCGGGGCGCGACCTCCGACCATCCTGACCGAACAGCATGAAGACCGTGACCAAGACCCTGCTCACGCTGCTACTGATAGTCGCGTGCGTCGGTCGGGCGGCGGGCCAGAACGGCAGCCCACCGATCTACGTCGTGCTCTGGTTCGACACCGAGGACTACATCCTCGTCCGGGATGACGACGCGACGAAGCGCCTTGCGGAGATGCTGACGGGTCTCGGTGTCCGGGCAACGTTCAAGGTCGTTGGTGAGAAGGCCCGCGTACTCGAACAGCGCGGCCGACGCGACGTGATCGCAGCGCTCCAGCGTCACGACATCGGCTACCATTCGAACACGCACAGCCAACAGCCGACGATCGCGGTGTACCTGCAGAATGCCGGGTGGGAGGACGGCCGGGCCGAGTTCCGCCGTCGCGAAGCGGAGGGCGTTCGCGATGTAGCGCGGATTCTCGGAGTCACTCCCGTCGCCTACGGTCAGCCCGGCAGTGCCTGGGCCCCGCAAACGTACCCTGCCTTGCGCGAAATGGGCATCCGCATGTATCTGGACGAAGCCGACCACGTCGGCATCGACGATCAGCCGTTCTATTACGGCGGCATGCTCAACGTTTTCAAGATGCGCTCGAACCTCGCGCGAATGAATTTGAGCGGCGGATCCAGCCTCGCCGAGGGAAAGGCCACGTTCACGAAGTCCTACGAACAGCTGAAGAAGAAGGGCGGAGGGACGATCAGCATCTACTACCACCCGAACGAATGGGTGCAGACCGAATTCTGGGATGCGGTGAATTTTCGGCACGGCGCGAACCCGCCCCGCGCCGAGTGGAAGGAGCCAGGCACGAGGCCTGCGAGCGAGACCGAGCAGGCCTTTCATGACTTCGAGCAGTACGTCCGGTTCATCAAAGCGCAGCCGGGCACGCGGTTCGTGACGGCGACAGAGCTCCTCGAAATCTACGCCGACCTGTCGACGACGCGGAGCTTCAGCCAGCAGGACCTTCTGCAGCCCGCACGCGCGATGCAAAAGGAGATCACTTTCCAACAACTGGACGGTTACGCGCTCTCGGCGGCCGATGTGTTCGGCCTTCTCACCGATACGATGGCGGGGTTCATCGATCGCAAAGCATGGCCCTCGCCAGCAAAGCTGGCACCGCTCGACGGGCCGGTCCACGTTTACGCCCCGCCCATCGGCGGTGCGCGATCGTCCAGCTTCACCTGGAACGCCTTCGCGCAGGCGATCCGCGAGACCTCCAACTATTCCCGGACGTTCCACCGCCTGCCCGACGAGATATGGATTGGCGCGGAGAGCCTCTCGCCGGCCGACTACCTTGCCACGCTCTCGCGGGTTTTCGTGGACCTGACGTCGTCGGTCAATATGACCGGGGACGTGACCCGTCTCGAGGGCCATTTCACGGCTGACCGATACGTGGCCGAGGATTCCGTTCAGTTGTGGAGCTGGCCGATTTTCCCGGAGGGCTTCCATGCGCCGCACATCATGGAGCTCGCGCGCCTGCAGGCGTGGACGTTGAAACCGGCGGTTCTCTGTTGCAGGGGCGGGCCTTCAGGCCCGCGCCACGAATGATACGCGAGGACACCCATGAACATCTCACGCAGAGAACTTCTCCTGGGGATGGGCGCGGTTCCGTTGGTGCTGAAGGCCCAACGCGCGTCGCGGCCCAGACTGGCCGCCGTCTGCACGACGTATTTCAAGTACTCCCACGCCCAGCACATCGTCGATCGGTTTCTCGAGGGCTACGGGTGGAACGGAACCCACCATCACCCGGAAATGGACCTCGTCTCGATCTTCATCGATCAGATCCGGGACGACGATGTGAGCAAGACGCGGCTGAGCGAGTTTCCGTCGATGAAGCTCTATCCGTCGATAGCAGAGGCATTGACGCTTGGTGGAAGCACGCT
Organism: uncultured Acidobacteriota bacterium; assembly: GCA_963730995.1. Lineage (GTDB taxonomy): Bacteria > Acidobacteriota > Vicinamibacteria > Vicinamibacterales > 2-12-FULL-66-21 > CAVSUB01. The sequence goes on from CAVSUB010000001.1 coordinate 905,325, forward strand.
CGCCGTCGATGGAGTGCTGCTCGTCGGAGAGCACGGCCGCTATCCGCGGAACGAAAAAGGTCAGACGATGTACCCGCGGTACGAATTCTTTCAGCAGATCGTCAAGGTCTTCAAGGACAGCGGGCGATCGGTGCCCGTGTTCAACGACAAGCACCTCTCGTGGAAGTGGGAATGGGCGAAGGAGATGTACGAAACGTCGAGGCGTATGGGGTTCCCGCTGATGGCGGGCTCCAGCCTGCCCGTGACGTGGAGGACGCCCTCGATCGAGATGCCGTCGGGAGCTCGGATTCGGGAAGCCGTCTGCGTCTGCTACGGCGGCGTCGACAGCTACGACTTCCACGGCCTCGAGACGCTCCAGGGAATGGTCGAGCGGCGTCAAGGCGGCGAGACAGGCGTCGAGTGGCTGCAGGCCTATCGTGGTGAGACGTTCTGGAAGGCACACCAGCAAGGGATCTGGTCGAAAGACCTCGTCGAGGCCGCACTGTGTCGGAGCCACACGCTGAAGCCCGGACGACAGGGTTTCAACGATGTCTTCCCCGGTGCGGACGAGATGCGATCACTCGTGAAGGATCCCACCGCGTACACGTACCAGCACAAGGACGGGCTGAAGTGCACGATGCTGCTGATGGGGGGACTCGTCGAGGATTTCAACTTCGCCGCGCGGATCGACGGACGGCCGGGGATCTTCTCGACCCAGATGTACCTCCCCATGCCGCCAGCGAGGACGAGCCTGGCCAATTTCTTCAGCCCGCTCGTGAACAACGTCGAACAGATGTATCTGACAGGCAAGGAGACGTACCCGCTCGAGCGCACGCTGCTGACGACCGGCCTGACCGCCGCTGGCGTCGAGAGCCTCTTCCGCCAACAGGCGAAGTACGAGACACCGCACCTCGCCATCGCGTATCAGGCCCCGAAGGTGTCGACCTTCTGGAGAACCTAAATGAAAAGGATCGCCATCGTCGCGACGGTGTATCGCTACCTCTCGCACGCGCAGCATATCGGTGATCGGTTCCTCGTCGGATACCCCAGGGACGGCGCGTGGCACAAGCCGGACATGAAGGTCGTGTCGCTTTACGTCGACCAGAAGCCGGACGGCGACCAGAGCGCCGCGCGGGCGAAGGAGTTCGATTTCAAGGTGTACCCGACGATTCCCGAAGCGCTGCGGTGCGGCGGCTCGAACCTCGCCGTCGACGCAGTCCTCGTCATCGGAGAGCACGGCGACTATCCGAGGAACGACAAGGGGCAGGTCCTGTATCCGCGGTACGACTTCGTCAAGCAATGTGTCGACGTGTTCGAGAAGGACGGCCAGGCGGTGCCGCTCTACAACGACAAGCACCTGTCGTTCAGCTTCGAAAAGGCCAGGTGGATGGTCGATGCGTCGAAGCGATTGAAGTTTCCCATGCTCGCGGGATCGTCACTGCCCGTGACGTGGCGGCTCCCGGACATCGAGCTGGCGTTGAACGCCGAGATCGAGAGCGCGGTGATGGTCGGGTACGGCGGCCCGGACGTCATGGACTTCCACGGCCTCGAGGCGCTTCAGTGCATGCTCGAACGGCGGAAGGGTGGCGAGACAGGTGTCAGGGCCGTACAGATGATCGAGGGAGAGGCTGTCTGGAAGGCGCTGGACGCCAGGCAGATCTCCAGAGACCTGCTGGTTTCCGCCCTCTCCAGGAGCGACACTCCGCAGGGGCAGACCATCGTCGACGGACGGACTCAGGATCTCGTGACGAAAGGCGAGCTCCCGAAGCTGGTCAAGAATCCCGCAGCGTACTTCCTCGAATATCGCGATGGCCTGAAGGCAACGCTGTTGATGCTGAACGGCGCGGTCAAGGATTTCACCTTCGCCGCGCGCGTCAAGGGCGCTGGCGTGCAGTCGACGCAGTTCTTCCTGTCACCGGAGCCGAACGTGACGTATTCGGCCTGCCTGGTGAGCAAGATCGAGGAGCTCTTCGAGACGGGCAAGGCGCCCTACCCGGTTGAGCGGACGCTCCTCGTCAGCGGTGTTCTCGAGAGCTGCCTGACGTCGAGGTTCGAAGGACAGAAAAGACTCGAAACGCCGCAACTGGATGTGCGGTATCGAGCGCCGCAGCAGTCGCAGCACGCGAGGACGTAGTAGGAGAGTTGTGACACGAGAGCAACGCATGGACGGCCTCCACAAGCTTCGCTTAACAGGATTTGTCCTCTTGTTCCTCGCAAGCATCGGGGCCGTATTGCCCCAGGTCTCCGACCGCGCGCTCGCGCTCCACCGCGACGCCCTCGTCTTCGACGCCCACGTCCACGTCGTCGATCGTCAGTTCTATCATGGCGGCGACATGGGTCAACGCGTCGACGATGGGCAGTTCGATCTGGTGCGCGCGAAAGAAGGCGGACTGGATGCGATGTTCTTCAGCCTGTTCGTGACCGAGCAGTACTACCCCGCACGTCTGGAAACGAAGCAGACCCTCCGGCTGATCGACGCGGCCTACGAGCAGCTCGCGAAGAACAAAGACAAGATCGAGCTCGCTCTCAACGCATCCGACGTCGAGCGCATCACCCAATCAGGAAAGATCGCCGCCTTCATGGACCTCGAAGGCGGCTTCGACCTGGACGGCGATCTGGCGGTCCTTCGGAATCTCTATCGGCTCGGACTGCGCTCGTTCCAGCTGCCCGCGCACAACTGGGCCAACAACTTCGCCGATTCGTGCTGCGCGCCTGCGAAATGGCACGGCCTGAACGATCGCGGCCGCGCCGTGATACACGAGGCCAATCGGCTGGGTATGGTCATCAACATCTCCCACGGCTCCGACGAGACGATCTCGCAGGCGATCGACGTCAGCAGCGACCCCATCCTCGCGACGCACCACGGCCTCCGCAGCTTCAACGACATTCCCCGCACGATGCCAGACGACCTGCTCCGGAAGCTCGCCGAGAAGGGTGGCGTGATCGGCTTTCAGATCGGCAACGAGTTTCACAATGTGAAGGTCTTCGACTGGCGGACGCAGCACGCAGGAAAGCCGTTCTGGGACACGACCGACATCGGGCGCAAGGAAGCTGCCATGTCGATCGAGCAGCTCGACGCACTCGCGGCGCCGCAGTTTCCGATGGTGGGCGTCGACGCTCCGGACGACATCAAGTTCACGCCATCCGAGTGGTTGAACGTCGTGGATCGTGCGATCGAGCTCGTCGGGGAAGATCACGTCATGCTCGGGTCGGACTTCGACGGCGGTCCGACGTTGCCCCGCGGCATGCGGGACATCCGCGACCTCCCGATGCTGACCGACGCGATGGTGAAGAGGGGATGGTCCGAGCAGCGGATCAGGAAGTTCCTCGGCGGCAACCTGCTTCGCGTAGTGCGTCAAGTAACCGAAAAGAAACAATGACGATCGCGTGACCTGACGAACACCCCGACCGTATCCTGCCAGTTCGATTTTCCGGCGCTGTTCACTTGTCAGGAAGACCTTACAGGAGGAGGGAGGAAGAGAGGACGAGGAGGAACTTCCCTTCCTCCACATCTCCTGTTGAGGTCTTGAGGTCAGTGGCGCCGCCGGCGGGGCTTGAAAGCCCCGCCCTACAGCGAATTCCTGGGCTAGTGCTTGGCTGCCGCGACTGCGAGCCACGCATCGATCAGCGCCGTGGAGGGACCACCACGAGCTCGATAGGCGTCCGCCAGGCGACGCATCCGCACCCGATCGCGCTCCACGCTTTCGATCGGCTGCCCGTCGCCGAACGCCTCGTACATGACCAGCAGGGCCAAGCCCAGCGAATTCTCGTCGTCTGCGTGCTGCTCGATGAGCTCGTCCATCGCTTGCAGCCCCTCCAACTCCTGTCCGGCGACGAGCGCGGCCACGGCGAACCGCCGCTTCAGGGCCAGGTCGTTCGGCCACTTGAGGTGTGACTCGCGAAGATCGTCGATGGCGAGGTCTCCTCTGCCGTCCCGCAGCAGCGCGTCACCGAGCATGACGTGCAACGCAGGCGTTTCCCCCTCGCGAATGAGCGCCGTCCGCCAGACAGCGGCCGCCTCTTTGTCACGCCCACCGGCTGCGTAGCAGGCGCCGAGGTAGATCATCGCCGGATAGAAATCGGCGGAGACTCGCATGGCATCACGGAAAGCCGCGGCCGCAGGCTCCAGTTTGCGATCGGCGAGGAGGCTCAGGCCTTTGAGGAACGCTCCGGGCGCCGCGGCGGCTTCGGCATCGGTCACGACGAGCCCGCCAGGGCCCTTCGTGCGCGCGCGATCGATGAGCTCACGGACGGGCGGCGCGGCAGCATCGGGTCTTTCCGCAACGCGATCCAGAAACACGCCCAGAACGGGCGCGGCGAGCACCTGGTCCAGCGCGAACGGCGGCGCTGCGGATATCGGAAGTCGAGCAACGGGGCGCACGCCGGACGGACGTCCAACGACGGTCGGCGCCGCGCCGCCGGTTCCGGCCACCGCCCGCGGCGTCTCTGTCACGGCGAACGCACGACGCACTTCGCCAATCCCGTCCCTGCCTGACGTGACCTTCGCCCGCACGATGTAGGAGCCAGGCGGCAATGCCCGCATCGACGCGACACCCTGCGCGAGGATCGAACCGTCGCGCGGACCGGGTGTCAAGACGGCCGACGAGTGAAGGAGCGCTGGTCCGTCGGCCGTGGCGGCGATCTCGAACTCCACGCCTGTGCTCTCTATCCGGCTCTTGTCCGCCTCGAGGTCGACCTCGAGCGCGAGCCGTTCATCCTGTCGCGCACCGTCCAGCGCGAGCCGGGCTTCTCCCTCGGCTCCGCCCGGCACTCGAACGAGCACGGGTCCCGTGGCTTTCATCGACCCGAGCGTCACATCCCGCACGTCGATACGATGGTCGACGGAGCCCACGCGACCGGCGCTGTCGATCACGCCGATTCGGACGATGTAGCTTCCCGGAGGAACGCCGATGTTCGTCGAGAACGGAAGGGTATCGCCTCCGGGATACGCCAGCGGCGCCTGTCCGGCGGCAATCTTCTTTCCGTTGAGGTCGCTCACCTGGAGGTGGAGGGTCGCATCGCCTGGTTGCGCGCGGATGGCTTCTCCCGAGACCAGCACACGCAGCCGCGACGAGTCCTCGGGATCCGCCGACAGGTAGCTCGTCACTCGCAGTCCGATGTCTGTCGCGATCACCGGGCCTTCGATTGCCGTCGCCAGCCGCGCCGCCCAGTCGCGATCCTCGTACGTACGCACGTCAAAGATGTCGCGGGCCCGCACGGTTGCACTGGCGCGGAGCACCTGCACCTTCAAGCGCCGGCTCTTGGCGTCCGCATCCGCTGGATCCTTCTCGATCCCGATGCGGTAATAGCCCGCCAGCTCCCGCCCCAGCCTCTCGAAGGCGGCCTCGGCCGCGACCTCGGCCCGGAACGATCCGCCGCCCGTCATAGCCGCGAGAGTCTCGAGCGGGCCCGAGTACAGATAGTTGTCCGCCAGCGGCGTCGACGTCATCGTCCGCCTGTCAGCCGAGAAGGCAGGTGTCGGAACGAAGATCGAGAACACCGTCGCGCGCGCGGCCGCGGCCTCCGCCGCAACGGTTGACACGAGCGAGATCTCGTCGCGCTCGTCGAGCGGCCACCCGCCGGAAATCAGGATGACCGTCTTGTCGCCGGCCACGCGTCCCAGCATCCCCAGGAACTGTCGAAGCGCCGAGATGCTGGCGAGCGAGTTCATTTGCGCCGAGCGCCAGGTGGCCTCGGCCTGCATCTGGATGTCGCGGGAACACGCGCTCGAGCCGAGGCCGCCGATCCCGTTGTTGCGCGCGCCGCCCCCGCCCCCGCCACCACCACCGCCGCCGCCTCCTCCGCCACCACCTCCTCCTGTCGGAGAAGTGCCGGTCGAAGGAGCCGCGCCGCCGCCGCTGTCACCGCCGGACGACGTTCCGCCGCCGGACGCCGGAGGCCCTGACGGCGGGGATGCGACACTGGAGCCGGACGTCGAGGCCCCTCCCCCGAAGGCCGAGGAGGCGGAAATAGAACCGCCGCACTCCCGCTCGCCCAGGGTGCGCAGGACCATCTGGTTGCGATTCGTGATGTCGCGAGCGTCCGCCAGGCTGCCGTACTCCCAACCCATCGTCTGGCGGCCCATGCCGGTGACGCGCTGCAGTCCTTCGCGCACGCGATCGTGCGCCCACGTGAACGACACGTTCGGTCCGAGCGGCATCAGCATCAATGCCGACCGATCGGCAAACGTCAGGCGTGCGAAGAACGGAGCCGCAGCTCCCGCGACGCGCCGCGCGCTTCCGAGATCGAGCGTGTTCTGATCGACGATGAACGCGTACAACCGGCCGGCCCCGGCCCCCTCGTTCGTGCTCACCTGGTCCGGATTGGCGCTCGCCGCGATTGTCGTTGACGGCGACGGCGCCGCCCGCTCGACGAATTCGGCAGTCACGACGCGTCTCGGCTGCCCGGCGACGGTGACCATGAAATCGGCCGGCGTGAGACCACGCATCGGCCGGCCTTGTTTGTCGACCACGCCGACGTCAACGGTGACGACTTCGACCCCGCTGCGAAAGGCCGGTGGCTGCTGGTCGGGGGCGGCCTGCTGCGCCGACAGCGGAGGCCCGTCGATCGCCAGGAACGCCGCCCCGACCGTCACCGTCACAACGCCAGCGAGAATGCCCCGCATATCGAGAATGCCGCGCATATATCGTTACCTCCCCGCTGGCTGAGGCCCGCGTGCCCGATACCCTTGCCGCGCCCTGATGTCGTACTTGCCGCCGCGCACGCGGACCTTGATCGACCGCCAGGCGTTGTCCTGCTTGAAGTTCGTCGACGCGTACGAGAGCACGTACTGGTTCGCCAGCTCCGCCACGATCTGATCGAATGCGCTGTCCAGCTCCTGCGTCCTCTGGGGAAAGAACGCGCGCCCGCCCGTCGCCTTCGCGTAGTTCTCCAGCCTGGTGTGCAGCTCGGGAACCGTTGCGCCGCTGCCGAAGCCGACCGTATAGAGCATCGCGTCGCTCGCCTGGACCCTGGCCGTTGCTTTCTCACGCGTCGTCAGGCTGCTGCGGTCGTCGCCATCCGAGAAGATGACGATGCCCTTGCGGCCCCACTCACGGCTGACCAGATCGACGGCGCGCACTGTCGCGTCATAAAGAGCGGTTCCTCCCCACGAGCTCAAGAGATCGACGGCGCGCTCACGCGCCTTCTGATCCTTCTCACGCTCCGTCGCGAGGAACAACGTGTCGTTGAACCCGACGAGCGTGGCCGCGTCGCCGTTGCGGAGCTTCGAGAGAAGCTGCTTCACGGCCGCCTTTACCTGGTCGAGCGATCGCTCCATGCTTCCGCTCACGTCGATCGCGAGGACGAGATCGAGCGGCGCGTCCTCGCTCGCGAGGCTCGCGATGCTCTGTTTCACACCGTCTTCCAGAATCTCGAAATCCTGCGCCTTCAACCCGCGGACGAACTGGCCGTTCTGCGTCACGATCACCGGCACGAGGACGGCCTCGGTGCGCACGTGTTCCGTAAATCCGAGATCCTTCGTATACAGGTTGTCCGTCAGCCGGCGGCCGCCCGACAGCGTCGCGACGACCCGCACGTGGTGCCCGCGCACGATCTCGCCGGGATCCCAGTCGCACCCGAACGGCGGACGCTCGACAGTACACGCCAGCCGGCCGTCGACCGCAAATGTGACCGACTCCACCGATGCGGTCGCCTCCTGTGGCTCGATCGCCACCTCGAGACGCGTCGACCCCGTGACGACGGCATCGCGCGTCGGAGAGACAATCCGGAGCGTGGGCGATTGCTTCGGCTCGATCACTCCGGCCGTTACGACGACCGCGCCTGTTGCCACGGCGAAACCAACGAAGGAAGCCAGGGCGTTGAGACCCACGCGGATCATCGCCGCCCTCCGTAGCCCTTCGCAGAGTCCTCTCCGATCGGCACGAGCGGACCGTCGGTGGTCAACAACGCAAGATATTGCTCCACGCGGTCCGTCGTGAGGCCCTGAACGAAGTCGACGAGACCGCGACGGTCGTCCTGATCCCGGCTGATCGCCGAGTTGATGAAATCGAGCGTCGCGGACCCGAGCACGGGCGCGAGCAGCGGCGCCGGCATCTGCAGCTCGGACAGCAGCTCGGCCAGGCGAAGGTTGAGGTCGGGAAACGCGCTTGCCATCATCCCCGAGTTCATACGTCCTGCGAAGATCTCCCAGGGCCGGCGCTCGATCATCTGCAGGCACAGACAGGCCAGGCGCGAGGAGGCCGGCGATCCCCAGGCGTGCAGGCCGTCCACTCGCGCCCCCTCGAGCCCGGCCCACAAGAGCTCGACGGGCGACAGGAAGGTACGCACTCGCGTGGGATCGTTGACCACCATCCACGAGAGCAGCGCGCGACGCGCCGCACTGATGGCGGCCGCGTCCGCGAGCGCTGCAACGTCGGCGGTCGTGCGCGCCGATTCGAGACGCTCGCGCCCCTTGGCCATCGCGGCCACGATCGTGTCGCGGTCTGCATCCGTGAACGAGCGCGGCACCACGAGCGCCACGGTTTCGATGAACGTCCGGCGATCCGAGTCTCCGACCGTCGGCTTCCGGGGTGGCGGCTTGTTCGAGAGCGACACGAGCGAAAAATCGGCGAGCGCGACATCCAGCCCCAGGATGGCTCCGCTGACTCGCCATCGCGCCCCCACGTCGGAACCCGCGATCGGGAAGCGCCAGACGGCCGGGCGGCCGAGCGTCGAACGCAGACCGAAGTCGTGACGCGTCGCTGCTTCGGACGCGGAGATCGAGACACCGTCGCGGTCACCCAGGGCAGCAGCGTACGCAAGCTCCATCAGCCCACGCGCGAGCAGATCGTCTGCGACCAGGCGCAACGACGGTGCCAGGCGCGCCGCCGCGCGGACGTCTCCGTCCCCCGCCGCACGCTTCAACGCGGTCACGGCTTCGCGATGGCGCTCCTGAAGCGCCGCCGGCGCATCGTCTCCGCCTTCCGTCGGCTCGCCCTGTCCGAATGGGCGAAGGGCCTGGGCCAGCTGAACGAGCTTGTCGCGCGTCAGCCCTGTTTCGGCGACGGCGTCGGCGACGTCCGCGAATGACTCCGCCGAAGAGAGGTACGAATGCGGAGCCTCTCCGAGCGCCTTCGACAGCCGAATCGCCTCGGCGCGCGGGAGATCGAGCCGATACCGCATGCCTTCCCACGTGACGACTCTGGGCTGCGCCTCCTCGGAACCAGACAGGAGACCGAGCACGGCCTGTTCTGTCGCGCCGAGACCGGCGAATATCTCCTCGGTGGGCACGGCCGGCGCGGCCGGCCCTCGTGCCGGGGCGTGGGAGCCTGCATCACCAATCCAGGCGGTCAGCCAACGCACCAGCCGCCCTTCGTAATCGCCGTGCGGGCCGACAGACACATCGGACAGGGAGAGGACGAGTCTAGTGGCTGCAGGCGCGTCCAGGCTGCCGCGCAAGGCCGCTCGCGTGACGACGGCGACGGCGCCCTGGAATTGCGTGAGCGCGCGGAGCGAGCGACCCTCTTCGGGGATCGCCGAGAGCGCAGCCGCCCGTCGCGCCGCGCTCGCGATCGCCTTGAGGTCGGCAATCTGAGCGCGCTCGAGCGCCGCCGTCAACACGGGGTAGGCAGCAACGGCACGGATCGCATCGATGGCATCCTGGGCGGTCTCGGGCGTCATCCGCCCAAGCCGGCGCGACGCGAACAACACCATCGAGTACCGGCGACGCTGATCGTTTTCGCTGCCCTTGAAGACCTGCTCGCACAGCCAAGAGAAATCAGCCGGTTCGTTTCGCTCCAACGCGACGCGAGCGTCATCGCGCATGGGTTTCAGACGGCCGTCATCGGTCTCGTCGAAGACGACGTTCCAAAGGCCGCGCGTGCCCGGGATCGATGGCCGACCGGCGGCGTCCACGGCGAGCCCGGCGACGAGCATCGCGGGATCGAGCGTCGGTCGCGTGAAGGCGCGTTGCTCGAGCATGCGTCCGTTCAGCATCCGCTGATAGACCGCGTACAAACGACGCGCGGATTCCACCCGCGTGGGAACGTCGGCCGAGTCGAGGTTGAGAGCGACACGCAGTTGCTGCGGCGTCAACTGCGAGATGGCGCCAAAGAACGGTGCGAGGCGGCCCTGGCCTGACGCCATGAGCGCGCGCACGAATTCCGCCGGCTGATTGGAACGCTTCTCGACGAGCGCCTGCCAGATCGGCTCCGCGGATGGGCCACCTGGAACGTTCACGCCCCCGGCAGTCACGCGCAGGCCCGGAGCCGCGGCGAGAAACGCGATCGAGTGGCGAGACGCCAGCTCGGAAATCAGCTCCGGCTGACCTGCAAGCCACGCCCGCGTATCGTCGTCCAGCGACAGCAAGCCGACGTAGAAGAGCGAGGCGTTGCGAGACTGCACGATGGCGCCGACTAGAGTCTGGGGGGTCGCACGGCCGCCGAACACTGCGTTGATCCACAGGTCAGGCGTGAGGGGCAGCGGAAGCGTGACGGCCGATCCGGCTCTGCCAACGGGACCGTTCAGTTCACTGACGAGGGCCTGCACCGCATTTTCGCGACCATCGTCCCTCTGGCGGAAGGGCATGTCGTAGGTGCGGCGGATGAACTCCAGGAGGAATTGCGCGCGGTCGGGAGTGCCTTGATCTCCAACAGCGGACAGCGCGGCGCGGAGCCCTCCGGGCAGGGACACTTCGGAGAGAGTGCCCGGCCGGTCGGCGCTCCGGGCGCGCGACGAGCCGACGAGCACGATCACACCAATGAAGACGGCGTGGAGTGCGGCAAGATGCCGGGTGCGGACCAAGGGCCACCCTGTTCGCCGCTATTCTGCACGTCAGGGGGAAAAAAGCGAAGCTGAATCAAAGGTACCGGGCCGAAACAAGCCGGGCATGCTCACCCCCAGGATGGCACCATGTTTTTCCCGGTAAAGCGGTCTGTCGCTTGCGTTTCGAGCCCGAGCTGCGCGAGTAGGCATTTTCGCACTACCATTTCGTGCGGGAACTGGAGCAACAGATGCGCGGAGCCGACGAGCGCCCGGGTTCGATGTTCAGCTACGTCTCGCTGGAGGAGCGGGTCCCCGCCGATCACCCGTTGCGATCGATCCGCCAGATTACGGATCGTGCGCTTGCGCCGTTGTCGCCGCAGCTCGGTGCGCTGTACGTGCACTTCGGGCGCCCTTCGGTGCCCCCCGAACAGGTGCTGCGGGCCCTCTTGCTGCAGGCTCTCTACAGCATCCGCAACGAGCGGCAACTCATGGAACAGCTGGACTACAACCTGTTGTTCCGATGGTTCGTGGGACTCGGAATCGACGATCCGGTCTGGTCGCCGACCACCTTCACCAAGAATCGCGACCGCCTCCTGCGCGGCGATATCGCGCAGACCTTCTTCGAAGCGGTCCGCCTGCACGCCGACAGCACGCGCCTGTTGTCCGACCCGCGTCTGACGGTCGACGACGCGATGTTGTCGGCGTGGAGCAACCGGGCCTGAGTCATCCTCGACGCAGGCCAGAGATGACTACACTTTCTTTGTCTTCCACGTTCCTCTCCTGAACATCACCGCGCTGATGACTGCGAGGGTCGAATACGCGATCGTCAGCGCGATGAAGACGCCACGCGGACCGACGCCCGCCGGGACGGCCAGCCACCATGCGAGAGGGATCTCCCAGAGCCAGAACACAAACAGGTTGATGACTGTCGGCGTCCAGGTATCGCCGGCGCCGTTGAACGACGACGTAAGCACCATGCCGGCGCCGTAGAATACGAACCCGAAGCTGACCGTGCGGAGACAGCCGACGGCGAACACCCGCACCTCGGGATCGCTCGTGAACAGGCTGACGAGCGGTCCTGCCGCCGAGATGAAGACGATGCCCACGATCCCGAGGAAGATCATGTTGTACAAGGCGGCCGTCCACACGGCGCGCTCAGCGCGATCCGGCCTGCCGGCACCGAGATTCTGCCCCACCATCGTCGCGGCGGCGTTGCTGATGCCGAAGGCCGGCAGCAAGGCAAAGATGATCATCCGGATTCCGATCGTGTAGCCGGCGAGCGCGGCGCTGCCGAACACGGACAGGATTCTCACGAGCCCTACGTAGCTCGCAGTGCCGATGAGGATCTGCAGCGTGCCGGAGCCCGATAACTTGAGTACGGCCCGCATGATCGACAGGTCGAGCCGCAGATCGTGGCGCGTGACGCGGAGCCGGCCCCGACCGCGGACGAGCGTCACGATCTGGTACAGCACCGCAGTCCCCCGGCCGATGTTCGTCGCGACAGAAGCGCCGACGACACCGAGCCTTGGGAATGGCCCGAGCCCGAAGATGAAGCAGGGACCAAGCACGATGTTCAGCACGTTGCCGAGCCACAGCACGCGCATCGCGATCGCCGCATCGCCGGACCCGCGGAACACGGCGTTCAGCAGGAACAGCAGGACGATCGTGACGTTGCCGCCGAGCATCACCCGCGTGAACCCGCTGCCCGATTCGATCACCGCCGGCGACGCGCCCATCAACGCCAACAGCGTGGGCGCCCACGGCGCGGCCGCCAACGCGATTGTGCCGGCGATGATGACGCCGAGCAGCAGCGACTGGCCCGCCGCACGCGCGGCGCCCTCGTGGTCCCGCTCGCCTGTCCGCCGCGCCACCATCGCGGTTGCCCCAATCGAGAGCCCCATCGCCACCGTGTAGATCATCGTCAGCATCGACTCGGTCAGGCCGACGGTGGCCACGGCATCGGCGCCCAGGTGCGCGACCCAGAAGATGTCCACGACCGCGAAGATGGACTCCATGGCCATCTCCATCACCATCGGGACCGCCAGCATGACGACGGCGCGCCCGAGCGGCGCGGTCGTGTAGTCGATCCGCGAGCCGCGGATTGCCTCCCGAACCGTGTTCCAGACGCCTGATGGAACGGCGGATTCGGAGGCCGAGGCGGCAACCGGCTGGTTCGAGAGAGTAGACATGACGTTCACCGGGAAAGTGGACCGACGCCCGGCACAGCGACGCACGCGCCTGCCGGAACTGCGATGAAGTTGGGTCTTGACTGTCGGGAAGAGCGAACCGGTCTAGCGAAGATCCGGTGCGGACGGCAGCGACCCGGGACGGGTAATGATGATGTTGGGTCGCATCGGCGTGATCTGCAGGATCACTTTACCGAATCTGGATGACGAAACGCAAGCGGTGTAGAGTGTGCTCCGTCCGGGAGGTCGCTCGGGCACGTCGTCACGAACACCCAGATCGTCAACCTGCCGCTGAACGGCCGCAGCTTCTACGAGCTGGCGCGGCTCACGCCCGGCGCGGTGCTGCTGCCCGGCGGCGGCAACCTGCTGCGCATCCGCGCGAACTACATCTCGGGCACCGCGGTCAGCGGCGTGCGCGGCAGCCAGACGACCTTCATGCTCGACGGCGTCGACGTCACCGACCATCACCAGGGCGGCTCGCTGATCCAGACGTCGGTCGACGCGCTGCAGGAGTTCAAGGTGCAGCAGAGCGCCTACTCCGCCGAGTTCAGCCAGGCGGGCGGCGCGCTGAACGCGACCACCAAGTCGGGCGTCGGACCAGCTGCACGGCGCGCTCTTCGACTTCATGCGCAACGACGCCTTCGACGCGCGGAACTTCTTCGCGCTCAAGACCGAGGAGCTGAAGCGGCAGCAGTTCGGCGGCACGCTCGGCGGCCCGATCCTGCGCAAGCGCACCTTCTTCTTCGCGAGCTACGAGGGCATGCGCGAGCAGCAGGGCCTCGTATTCAACAACACGGTGCCGACCGCGGCGATGCGCGCCGGCGACTTCAGCGCGCTCGACGCCGCACCATCTACGACCCGCTGACGCGACAGCCGTTCCCGAGCAACGTGATTCCCGGCCAACCGCCTCTCCGCCGCAGGCGCTCTACTTCGCGCAGCTTCCTGCCCGATCCGAACACTGCGTCCGGAACGTTCTGCGTGGGCGCCCGGTGCGCGAGCTGAACGCCGATCAGGTCACGCGTCCGCATCGATCAGACGCTGAGCGACCAGCACGCGCATCTTCGGGCGCTACAGCTGGCACGATCAACGGCTCGAGGATCCCGAACGCAGTATCCCGCGCTTGGCAGCGCACCGCTCCGGCACGCGCGGGCAGAACCTCGTGCTGAGCATGACCAACACCCTCTCGTCCGCCGCTGCTGAACGAGGTCCGCTTCAGCTACCTGCCGGCGATCGTCGATCTCGAGGCCTTCCTGCAGGGCACAGAATCAATATCCAGGCGCCGGCGTCCGCGGGCTTCGAGGAAACGGCGCGGCCGGGCGTCGGCGGCTCGTTCCCGGACTTCAGCTGGAGCGGCTACACGGCGATGAACGGATCGGCGTTCGATCAGCGACCGAAGACGCAGGACCTGAAGGTCTGGGAGTTGACCGACAACCTCACCTGGATCAAGGGCCGTCACATCATGAAGTTCGGCGGCAAGTTCCGCCGCTGGGTCCCGCTCTTCACCGACAGCAAGCAGTACGCGGGGCAGTGGAGCTTCGACGGATCGATCACCCAGAATCCGGCGAGCCCCGCCGGCACAGGCGACGCCTTCGCCGACTTCCTGCTCGGCTATCCGCGGCAGGTCACGCGCGCGTTTCCGGCCGACACGTTCGGCGGCCAGGCGAACTACTGGCACGTCTACGCGCAGGACGACTTCAAGGTCTCGAACCGCCTCACGCTCAACGCTCGGCCTGCGCTACGAGTACTCGCCATGGCTCTCCGGCTATCGCGGCCAGCTCGGCACCTTCCGACCCGGCGCCGCGCGGCCGATCATCGTCGCCGGCGAAGGCGACCGTATCGGATCTCGACTCGCAGTTCGCGGGACCGTCGGCGTATGCGCTCTTCCAGCAACGCGATCCAGACGAGCAGCCAGGCCGGACTGCCGCTCTCGATCACCGAGACCGATCGAGGCGCAGTTCGGGCCGCGATTCGGCTTCGCCTGGCAGCCGTTCGGCGAGCAGCACGGTGGTGCGCGGCGGCTACGGCCTCTTCTACGAGCAGGAGAGCTCCGGCGATCGCGTGAACAACAACATGGTGCCCTTCCGTCTCGACCAGACGGCGTTCAACGATCAGTCGCCGCCGGTGCGGACGATGGCCGATTTCTTCCTCGGCACGAAGCCTGACGAACTCGGCGGCGCCGATCGCATCGGCGCGAGCGGCGCTCGAGCAGAAGATGGGCCGCGACCATCACTTCAGCCTCGGCGTGCAGCAGCGAGATCGCGCCATTCACGGTCGCTCGAGCTGAACTACGTCGGCAACATCGGCCGCTTCCTGAACGGCACGACCAACATCAACATTCCCGCGCCCGCCGCCGGCGGCATCCAGGCGCGGCGGCCGTATCCACGAACTACGGCGAGATCAACTACTTCGACGACTACGCTGGAGACCACCTACCACTCGCTGCAGACCTCGATCGAGCAGCGCACGCACGGCGGCCTGTTCTATCTGGCGTC
Source organism: uncultured Acidobacteriota bacterium (assembly GCA_963730995.1). Taxonomy (GTDB): domain Bacteria; phylum Acidobacteriota; class Vicinamibacteria; order Vicinamibacterales; family 2-12-FULL-66-21; genus CAVSUB01. The sequence goes on from CAVSUB010000001.1 coordinate 920,686, forward strand.
CTACACGTGCTCCAAGAGCATCACGACGCAGAACGTACCGGCGGTGGGCGGCAACACGGGACGGGAGAAGGCGCTCTCCGCGTTCGACGTGCCGCACAACCTGGCGATCGAGCGCAGGCTACGAGCTGCCGTTCGGGCGCGGACGGCGACTGCCTGCGGAACGCCGAGCGGCGTGGTCGACGGCGGTGCTCGGCGGATGGCAGGTGCAGGGCATCTACATCTGGCGCAGCGGCCGCCCGTTCACGCCGACGATCTCGAGCGACCGGGCCAACACGGGCGTCGGCGGCCAGCGCCCGGATCGCGTCCAAGATCGTGGTGCATGCCCGCCAGTCATCGACGTTGCGGCGTGCCAGTTGGGCTCCAGGGATCGTCGCTCTCGGCCATGGCGATCGCCCTGACCGCCTGGGTGACCGCACAGTCGGTCAACCAACCCGCGGGCAGCTCGCCAGCCTTTCCGGTGCACATCCAGGTCGACGCGTCGAAGGTGACGGCCCCGCTCAAGCAGATCTGGCGCTTCTTCGGCGCAGACGAGCCCAACTACGCCTACATGAAGGACGGGCAGAAGCTGATTGCGGACATGGGCCACCTCGCGCCGAACCACGTCTATTTCCGCACGCACAGCCTGCTCGTCACCGGCGACGGGACGCCTGCGCTCAAGTGGGGATCGACGAATGCCTATCGCGAGGATGCCCAGGGCAACCCGATCTACGACTGGGCGATCGTCGATCGGATCTTCGACACGTACCTCCAGCGGAACGTGAAGCCGTACGTCGCAGATCGGATTCATGCCGAAGGCGCTTTCGACGAAGCCGCAGCCCTACAAGCACTCATGGACGCCGCTGGCGAAGTACGAGGAGATCTACACGGGCTGGGCCTACCCGCCGACGGACTACAAGAAGTGGGGCGAGCTGATTTACGCAGTGGGCCAGGCATTGCGTCGAGAAGTACGGTCGGGCCGAAGTCGAACAGTGGTACTGGGAGACCTGGAACGAGGCGAACATCGGCTACTGGCGCGGCACGCCCGAAGAGTTCCGGAAGCTGCACGATTACACCGTCGACGCCGTCCGCCGCGCATTGCCGACTGCGCAGGTTGGCGGACCGGATACCGCCGGCAACGGCGGCCAGTTCACCCGCGACTTCTTCGAGCACCAGTTGCGCGGCACCAACTACGCGACCGGCAAGACCGGCACGCCGATCGACTTCGTGTCGTTCCACGCGAAAGGCCGGCCCGAGTTCGTGGACGGCCACGTCCGACTCGGGATCGCCAACCAGCTGGCCGACGATCGACGGCGGCTTCCAGATCGTCGCGTCCTTTCCGGAGCTCAAGCCGAAGCCGATCGTGATCGGCGAGTCCGATCCCGACGGCTGCGCCGCGTGCCAGGGTCCGCAGCTCGGCTACCGGAACACGACGATGTATTCGAGTTATACGGCCGCGGCCTTCGCACGGAAGCACGACCTCGCCGAGCGTCACGGCGTGAACCTCGAGGGGGCGCTCACCTGGGCCTTCGAGTTCGAGGACCAGCCGTACTTCGCCGGCTTCCGGGTGCTCGCGTCGAACGGCATCAACCTTCCCGTCTTCAACGTGTTTCGGATGTTCAGCCAGATGGGCGCGCAGCGCGTCGCCGCGACGAGCGACGGCGCCGTCGATCTCGACACCATGATGAAGACAGGCGTGAGGGACAAGCCTGACGTAGCGGCGCTCGCCAGCCGCGACGCCAACCGCCTGACCATCCTCGCCTGGCACTATCACGACGATGACGTGGCGGGGCCGGACGCGGCCGTCACGTTGTCGCTCGAGGGCCTGGGGCTGAAGCAGGGGAAGGCAAAGCTCCAGCACTTCCGCATCGATGCCGCGCACAGCAACGCGTTCACCGCGTGGCAACGGCTCGGATCGCCTGCGGCACCTTCACCGGCGCAATACGAACAGCTGCAGACGGCAAGTCAGCTGACGCGGCTCGCCGGTGCGCCGGCGAGCCTGGACGTCACAGCCGGCCGGGCGTCGCTGCAGGTCGCGCTTCCCCGCCAGGCCGTTTCCTTGATCGTTGTCGAGTGGTGATGCCCTGGCGGTGGCGGTTCTCGTGAGCGCGGCCATCGCGATCAGCCATCTGGACCGACAGACGCGGCCTGTCGCCATCAAGGCGATCGAACGGGACGTCCCCGTCACGAACGCGCAGTTCTCGTTCCTGCAGTCAGCGTTCCCAGGTTTGCATGACCAATGAACCGCATCGTTCAGCTCACTGACGGGACTCGGCGGCGCGTCGCGCTCGTCGACGAACCGCACCTTCGACTGCTCGAGGACATGGTGTCGACGCATGCCCTGGCATCGACGGCCATGGACACGGGACGAGCACTCTCCGAGCTCGTCGCACATCGCGCAACGGGCCAGGTCGTGGACTACGACCAGGTGTATGAGGGGCAGTCGACCTGGAAGCTGCTGCCACCAATCGATCACCCCGTCGAGCCGGCACGCTGCCTGGTGTCGGGCACCGGCCTGACCCACCTGGGAAGCGCGAAAGACCGCGACGCGATGCACGACGCGCAGCAATCCGAGAACGCGCCGACCGACAGCATCCGCATGTTTCGAGACGGCCTGGCTGGCGGAAAACCTCCGGCCGGCGTCGTGGGCGTTCCGCCCGAGTGGTTTTACAAGGGTGGCGGTTCGATGCTCCGCGCGCACGGCGACGCGCTCGTGGTTCCCAGCTTCGCGGAGGATGGCGGCGAAGAGGCGGAAATCGCCGGCTGCTATATCGTCGATCGAGATGGGACGCCGCGCCGCGTGGGCTTCACGACGGGGAACGAATTCTCGGATCATGTCTTCGAGCGCCGGAACTACCTGAACCTCGCTGGCTCGAAGCTGCGGACGGCCGCTATCGGACCAGAGCTCCGGCTGACGGCGGAGTTCGAGTCAATCCAGGGCGAGGTCCGCATCGAACGCGACGGTCGATCCATCTGGTCTCGCGCAATCGCCAGCGGCGAGGCCGAGATGAGCCACAGCCTGCGCAACATCGAGCACCATCACTTCAAGTTCAGCGCCCATCGCAGGCCAGGCGACGTCCACGTGCACTTCTTCGGCGCCCATTCCCTGAGTTTCGGCGCCGGCATCGCGCTGGTCGACGGCGACGTGATGTGGATCCGGTTCGAGGGCTTCGGCCGCGCGCTCCGGAATGTCGTTCGATTGGAAGCCGCGGAGCGACGCCCGGTGGAAATCAAGCCTCTGTGAAGCCCGCGTGAGCGCCTTCACCATGAGGCGACGGTGAATCTACAATTCGTTTCATGATGAACGCCTTGACCACGCGCCTGGCAACGGCCGAAGACGCGCCGGCCCTGGTCGCGCTCGTCAATTCCGCGTTTCGAGGAGACAGCAGCAAGGCCGGATGGACGACCGAGGCCGATTTGCTCGACGGTCAACGAACCGATCTCGAAGCGGTGACCGAAATGATCTCCGCACCGGGGCACGTCATCCTTGTGCACGTGCCGGATCACGATCTGGTTGCCTGCGTTCACCTGAAAAAGACCGATGCGGACTGCTATCTGGGCATGCTGACGGTCCTACCGACAGCCCAGAGCTCTGGTCTCGGCCGACGGATGCTCGAGGCGAGCGAACGGTGGGCGATCGATCACTGGGCCTCGCGCTCCATGCAGATGACTGTCGTCGTGCAGCGGGTCGAGCTCATCGCCTGGTACGAACGTCACGGCTACACTCGCACCGGACAACGCAAGCCCTTTCCGTACGGTGATGAGCGCTTCGGTCTTCCGCGCCGGCCGGATCTCGCATTCGAAGTGCTGTCCAAACCGCTGGTCGCGAGCGAACGCGATCGGCGGTGAAGTCATTGACGTGCATCGGATCGGTCCATAATCGCGAAATGGCCCGGCGGAAACCGGTCATCGACACAAACAGCGTGGCCGTTGGTCTGCTGCGCGATCTCGCGGCGGTACAGGCCTCGAAGCAGAGCAAGTGGGGATACCAGCGCGCCGCCGACGCCATCGCCGAACTGCCTGCGCCGCTCGAGTCGTACCTCCAGCCGGACGGTGCGCTCCGCAAGATTCCGCAGGTCGGCCCCTCCTCGACGCGCGTGATCCTGGAAGTGCTGAAAACGGGCGCCTCGGCCACTGTCGAGCGCGCGATCGCTGAAAGCGGAAAGGCAGGGACCGTCGAGAAGAGCCGCGAACTGCGGGGTACGTTTCTGAGCCGCGCTCAGGTCGTCGAGGCACTGCGGAATCAGGCGCTTGGGGGACCGTCGCTGGAGGACTATCGCGGCGATCTGCAGATGCACTCCACCTACAGTGATGGCAGCCAGACATTGGAAGTCATCATCGAGACCGGCCTGTCGCGAGGGTACGAGTACTCGGCCGTGACCGATCACTCCTACGGGCTGCCGATCGCGCACGGGGTCTCGATGGCGCGACTGGCGTCCCAGCATCACGAGATCGATCGGCTGAACGAAGTGCACGCCGGACAATTTCGGCTCATCAAGGGAATCGAAGCGAACATCCTCGCGGACGGCGGCGTGGATATGACGCGAGAGGAGCGTCGTCTGCTCGAGCTCGTGGTCGCCGCACCGCACTCCGGCCTCCGGACGTCAGCCGACCAGACCCGGCGGATCCTCTCCGCTGTACGTTCCCCCGGTGTCCACATCCTCGGTCATCCGAGAGGACGCAAGTACGGCGCGCGGCCCGGCGTCGCGGCCGACTGGGATCGAATCTTCAAGGCAGCAGCCGAGAGAACCGTTGCGATCGAGATCGATGGCGACCCGAGCCGCCAGGACATCGATCACGAGCTCGCGCGCCGTGCGCTCGATGCCGGCTGCATCTTCGCGCTCGACAGCGACGCGCACGCGCCGCACGAGTGGGCCTTCGCGGAGACCGCTGTCGCACACGCCCGGCTCGCCGGCATTCCGCGCGAGCGTGTCATCAACACCTGGCCGGTCGATTTCCTGCTGGAGTGGGCCCGGGGGCTCACCGGGTAGAGGCGACGGAGGGATCGGAGAAAACGGAGTTCACAAACGGAGAAACGAAGAGAACGGAGACGAAACGGAGAAGAACGAGGGGTCGCAACGCCGGCCGAAGGCCGGCGTTCGGATGACGGACGTGCCTGTGGGCGCAAGCCGCCCAATTCACGACCGGCTTGTGCCCACTGGCACGCCCGTCATCCCGCCCGCGCTACGCGCGGTTGCGACCCCGAGCCTTCTCTCGATCCGACAATCCAGCGAATCAACGGTCTTCTCCGTTTCGTCTCCGTTCTCTCCGTTCCTCCGTTTGTGAACTCCGCTCCCTCCGTCCCCTCCGTTACCAGCACTCCCATCTCATCTTGACAAACTAGACAAGGCGCGTATGCTCGTTCTCTAGTTTGGCTACATGAGGAACGCGCATGCCCGGTGACGACAAGCAAAGCGGTCTGGTGCAGGGAACGCTGCACATGCTGATCCTGAAGACGCTGGCGCTCGAGCCGATGCACGGCTACGGCATCGGCGTCCGCCTCGAGCAGATCAGCAAAGGCGTCTTTCAGGTAAACGCCGGCTCGCTCTTCCCGGCGCTTCGGCGGCTGGAGCGCAGCGGAATGATTTCGGGGGCGTGGCGGGTGACCGAGAACAACCGGCGGGCGAAGTACTACAGCCTGACGCCCCAGGGACGCGCCACCCTGAAGCGCGAAACACAGGATTGGGAAGTGCAAACGACCGCCATCGCCCGGATCCTGCGGGCCTCCCTCGGAGAATTGTGACGGCCCGCTCGAACGCCCTGCCCCGCTACTGAGAAGTCCTCGACAACGAGGTAAACGGACCCGCATCCGACAGCGAGTCTTCCCGCCCTACTTCCCCAGGAACGGAAACAGCTTTCGAATCATCGCCTCGTCCGGGCGCGTGCCGTACTCGCAGATCTCGAAGGCCTCCGCGTACTGCACGGCCTTCCCTTTCTCCGGTCCGTACCACTTCACGAGTGCCGCCCTGACCGCCGGATTCGGCTGAATCGCACGCGTTTCCTTCAGCCACTTCCGTCGTTCGGCCACGCCCTTCGGCACGCTGGCGAGCACGCCGTCGACCCATGGCAGCCACTCGTACATCTGCGAGACGTGCGCATCCAGCATGTCCAGCTTCTTTTCGATCACGTCATCGAGGGACACGGCAACGTCAGGTGTGAAGGGGTTGGGCTTCTGGAACCGATCCTCGAAGTACATGAAGACCGGGTTTTTCTGCAGGGCCGGCGTGTCCGGCGCAACGTTCGGCACGACGACCATGTACGCGGCATCCTGCACCAACGCGCCTGTGTAGCGATGGTCGGGATGGTAGTCGTTCGGCCGCGGCGCGAGGACCAGGTCCGCCTTCCATTGCCGAATCTGCCGGATGATTTCCTCCCGCGGCTTCAGCGTCGGGAGGAGCTCGCCGTCGTGGTTGTCGAGGACGACGTACTCGATGCCGATGCGACGGCCCGCCTCTTGCGCTTCTGCGCGGCGCCGGGCGGCAAGCGCTCCGCCACCCTCCGTCTGGTGACCCGCGTCCCCGTTCGTGACCGACACGAATCGGACACGATGGCCGAGCGCGGCATACTTGGCAGCAACGCCGCCCGCGCCCTGGTCACAGTCGTCCGGGTGGGCGCCGAACGCAATGATATTGAGCTTGCCGTCAGTGCTCGGCGGCTGAGTGCGCTGCGGTTGTGCCTGCTGATCGTTCGCGGCGCGCATGCTGACTCCCAACCACTCAGGCCCGGCCAGCACAGCCAGCAACAGACCGACAAAGACCCCGCGACGCCTCATAGAACCTCCGTTCGCGCTCCTCGAGCAATGGGACGCCTGCCCGGCTGCGACTCCGGACCGTGACGGGCTACTATTGAGTGACTGCCGACTGCATTGTAGCGCCATCTCATCGGCATTTTCGGCCAGCGGCTTGCACGGGGCGGAAGAGGTCGGTGCCAACTCGAGAACCATGATGCAGACGAGCACAGTCCGGAGCCTCGCGCCGATGCTCAGGCTCCACAAGTGGGCGTTCCCCTCCATCGTCCTGCTCGGCGTCCTCCAATCGCTGTCGGAAGGTTTCGGGATCGGCCTGTTCATCCCGCTGCTGCACGGGTTGGTTGGAGGAACGACGCCAACTCGAGGCGGATGGCTGGTCGGCAGGATGGACGGACTCTTCCAGCACGTTCCGGCCGACGAGCGTCAAGCCGTCATCGCGCTCTGCCTGTTCGCCGTCGTGCTGGCCACAGCGACCCTTTCGTACACGCACGGCATTCTCTTTACGTGGGTGGACGGCCGGATCGCCCATCAATTGCGCGGCCGAATCTTCGATCAATTGCTGACCGTGGGCTTCGGCGCAATCGAACGGGATCGCTCGGGACGATTACTGAACGTCCTCGCGTCCGATACCTGGCGGACGAGCGAAGCGCTGAAGATTCTCGTCCATCTGATCATCACGACCAGCACGGTCATCGTATACGTCGTGCTGCTGCTCCTGATGTCCTGGCGGCTGACACTCGTCGTGGCGATCGGGATGCTCCTCGTCTCGGGCGTCGTGCGGCTCTTCACGAAGGGCGCCCGCGAGCTGGGCGAGAGCGTCACGCGATCCAACTCCGAACTGGCGCACCGGATGGTCGAGGGGATCGACGGCATGCGCGTCATCCGCGCCTACGGACGCGAGCCCTACGAACAGAGGCGGTTCGACGTGGCGTCGGATCGGCTGCGTCAGGCAATCCTCCGCATGGGATACATCGAGGGCGCCGTCCATCCGGTGCACGAAATCCTGATTGCGGGCCTCCTCCTGGCCATTCTCTTCGTCACCGCGCGTAGCGCGACAGACATGTCGCTCCTGCTCGTGTTCGTCTTCGTGCTCTACCGCCTCCAGCCCCGCGTCAAGGACTTCGAAGCGTGCCGGGTACGCCTGGCAGCCCTGGCCGCTTCGGTGGACGCCGTCGTGTCGATTCTCGATCGCAGCGGCAAAGCGTACGTCCAATCCGGCACCCTCATGCACCCGGGGCTCGACGACGCGATCGTGTTCGACGGCGTGTCCTTCCTCTACGACTCCGACAGCAATCCTGCGCTGCTGGATGCATCGTTCGCGATTCCGGCGGGCAAGACGACAGCCTTCGTCGGCCCCTCGGGAGGCGGAAAATCCACCGTCATCAAATTGATTCTTCGTTTCTACGATCCGACCGGCGGACGGATCCTGACCAACCGGCAGTCGCTCCGGGACTTCGACTTGACCTCGTGGCGGAATCAGATTGCTGTCGTGAGCCAGGACGGCTACCTGTTCAATGCCACCGTGCGCGAGAACATCGGGTACGGCCGGATCGGCGCCACGGACGAAGAAATAGTCGACGCCGCCAGGCAGGCCGATGCCCACGACTTCATCGAGCAACTTCCCGACCGGTACGAGACCGTGCTCGGTCACCATGGCATGCGGCTCTCCGGCGGACAGCAGCAGCGGATCTCGCTTGCGCGCGCGATCGTCCGCAACCCTCGCATCCTGGTGCTGGACGAAGCGACCAATGCGCTGGACAGCATCTCCGAGCACTGGATCCAGGAGACGCTCGAGAAGATGAGAGCCAATCGGACAGTCATCGTGATCGCCCATCGACTTGCCACCATCGAGCAGGCCGATCAGATCATCGTGCTCGAGAACGGAACCGTCAGAGAGCGCGGCACGCTGCGCGAGCTGGTGGCCGCAGACGGACTGTTCGCCAGGCTGTATCGGCTGCAGCATCGGTCCTCTGTTGTCACGAATGGCTGATTGATTCAATGCGCTACGCACTTTTCGATATCGAGGTGACCCTGCCATTCGCGGACTTGCCTCTGTGTCCGACCGACAGTGGAGCGGCAATTACCCTGCGTCGCAAGGGCGTGCCGATCGCGTTCTGGATGCAGAACCGAAACGGAAGCAGCGTCGTGAAGGCCGGTGACGTTGCGGAACGAGCCGCCGCCGAAGCAGCGTCGCGAATCCTCCGCGAGGCGCTGCTCGAAGAGCTGATGGGCGGCCGTGCCAGGAAAGCGTGGCCTTCGTTGACGATCGCCATCTGCACGAGGAACCGGCCCGACGGCGTACACCGGCTCCTCGAGTCGCTTTCGCGATTGAGTGTTTCGCCCGACGCTGCTCCAGGTCCATCCCCGATGGAGATCCTCGTCGTCGACAACGCGCCGTCGGACGATCGCACGCGGGATCTGGTTTCGGAGAGGCCGGAAGTCTCATACGTTCGAGAGCCTCGGCCGGGCCTGAACTTCGCACGCAACCGGGCACTTCGCGAGGCCCGCGGACAGATCCTCGCGTTTTTGGACGACGACGTCGTTGTAGATCGGGGGTGGCTCGAAGGCCTGTGCGATGCCTGGAATACGAACCGGGATGCTGCGGCCTTCACCGGACAGGTCCTCCCAATGGAGCTGGAGACGGAGGCGCAAGTCGTTTTCGAGAAACGCGGCGGCTTTCGTCGCGGTTTCGAGCGCGTGCGCTACGGCCCGGTGTCGCCTGGAGACCCGCTGTATCCGGGCGGCGCGGGCAACTTTGGCGCCGGCGCAAACATGGCGTTCACGACCGATATCCTGCGAGCACTTGGCGGCTTCGACGAGGCGCTGGACACGGGAGCTGACGTACCGGGCGGAGGAGATCTCGACGTTTTCTATAGGACGATCCGTGCCGGCCATGCGCTGGTGTACGAGCCACGGTTCCTCGTGTTCCACCAGCATCGCCGCGACATGGCCGCGCTTCGTCGACAGTACCGAGCGCAGCTGGGGCCTCGGATTCATGTGCTACCTCACCAAGTGCCTGAAGACCGATCCCGAGCGGCGGATCAATCTGGTCCGCTTGACGCTGTGGTGGTTCAGCAACCATCTGGGCGGGCTGATCGCCCATCTCGCAAACCGCGCGCGACATCGAGAGCACGTCCCGCCGTCGCTGCTCGCCGGCGAGCTTTGGGGCGGCGTTGTCGGCTTGCTCGGCGGCTACGGGCGATCCCAGCGCCGGGTCGAGAGGCTGCGGAGGCAGGCTCTTGGGTGACATCGGATCCCCGCCGACACTCGAGGTGGTGATCTGCACTTACAACAACGCCCCGATGCTCGCCGATGCGCTCGCGGCGCTCGCACGACAGCGCCCGCCCGATGGAAGTCGCTGGGGCTGCCTGGTCGTCGACAACAACTGCACCGACGCGACCGCGAGCGTCGTGGAAAAGCACATCGCCGATGGAACCATTCCGGGTCTTCGTGTGGTCCGTGAACCACGACAAGGATTGACGCCGTCGCGGCAGTGCGGCGTACGGAGCTCGGTCGCCCCGTGGATCGCATTCGTAGACGACGACTGCATCCTGGAGAACGACTGGATCGTACAGGCCCTGTCGTTTGCAGAGAGCCACCCGGACGTCGGAGCGTTCGGCGGAACGGTCACCCTCGATTTCTGCGCGGATACCCCCGCGTATGCACGCGCCTACGGCTACTCGTTTGCCGAACAGAATCACGGCGACGTCCAGAAGCGTGCGGCCTTTCTCGTCGGGGCGGGACTCGTCGTGAGCCGGTCTGCCTTATCGTCGTGCGGCTGGACGGATGACCCCGTTCTTCCCGATCGGATTGGCAAGCGCCTGGTGTCGGGGGGCGACGTCGAGATCGTTCTTCGAATCGCGTGCGAGGGATACGAGCTCTGGTACGTCCCCGATTGCAGGCTCCGGCATCGAATCCCGCCGCAACGGACTTCGCTGCCGTACCTGACGGCCATCAACCGTGGCCTCGGCGTGAGCCAGGCCCTGGCCGACGCCATGGTCTGGTCGGGATCGAGTGCGGGATGGGTCCGGACCTCGTCGTTGAAGCTGATGAAGGACGTGGGGACGCTTGGTTCCACCGCGCGTGCGGTGCTGGGCGGCCGCGCGACCACGGCAGATCTGCGCATCCAGGCCAGCTTCAGGCTCGGGCAACTCCGGGGCCTGGTTCGAATCGCCTCGATGTCGCCGTCCAGACGTCGGAGGCTGATGGGTCTCGCTCGACCGCGCCCTGGGCGGACGGATCGGGCGGCATGACGACTCCCCTGCCCTGGAACGTCGTTCATGTGTCGATGCGAGATCCACTACCGGACCTCGAAGTGGATCCGACGGTGGGCGGTCTCCTGCTGGTGTTCTGGTGGGATCGGCTCCCGCTCGGGCAGCTTTCGCTTCCCGGTTCGCTTCTCCCGGTCAGCTCGGATCAGCTCCTCACGAGCGTGGCTTCGATCATCGCTCCCGCTGTCGGGCAACGATTGCTGAAATGCGGTTTCGATGCACCACTGCCCGTACCTGAGGACAAACAGCCTCGGCGTGCACCTCCACTGCTGAGCGAAGTCCTCGCTCTGGATCGGCCCCTGACCTCGCTTTCGAGGTCCGCCTGTGGCGAGACTTCGACCGCCGCCGGACCGACTGTGTCCGTGGTCGTCTGCACGAGGAACCGCCCTGAGCATCTCGAGAGATGCCTCGCCTCAGTCTGTGCGCTCGAGCCCGCGCCGCACGAAATCCTCGTGGTCGACAACGACCCATCGTCCGGAGTCACGCGAGGGGTCACCGACCGTTTTCAGGCTGTTCGCTACGTCGCTGAGCCAAGGGCAGGTCTGAGTATCGCTCGCAATCGAGGCGTGCTCAGCTGCACCGGTGACATCGTCGCGTTCACAGACGATGACGTGGAGGTGCACGCCGGGTGGCTGGATGCGATTCGGTCGGAGTTCCGCAATAAAGACGTGACGGTCTTGACGGGCCTCGTGCTGCCGGCCGAACTGAAGACGCCGGCCCAACAGGCCTTTCAGAGCGACGCCCTTGGCTGGGGATGGGGATACCGAGTCCTCGATTTCGACGAGGCGTTCTTCGAGGCGACAAAGCGTGTGGGCGTACCGGTCTGGCGGATTGGAGCGGGCGCGAACATGGCTTTTCGACGTGAAGTCTTCGATCGCCTCGGGCTCTTCGAGGAGCGATTAGGGGCAGGCGCTTCCGGATGCAGCGAAGACTCCGAGCTGTGGTACCGCGTGCTTGCAGAGCGCGAGCGGTGCCGCTATTCGCCAGCGGCTGTCGTCTTTCACTACCATCGGACCGATTGGAAGGACCTCTCCGATCAGCTTTACAGCTACATGCGGGGCCATGTCGTCGCCCTGTTCGTCCAGTTCGAGCGCTACAGGCACTGGGGGAATCTCTATCGTGCCTTCGTGGCGCTGCCGTGGTTCCTGCTCCGCATTGCGGTGCACGCCTGCAAGCGCCAAATCGGAAGGCTCCTCTACGGACGGGCGGCCAAGCCGCTCCCGCAGCCGGTGACGCCGCAGATCCTCGGAGCCCTGGCCGGCTACGGCTACTACCTCCGGCATCGCCGGCAACGCTCGAATGGGAACCGCGGCAGCCGCGTAACGCGCGAGCAGATATCCGCAGGTTGAAGGCGTGGCGATGGCAGTCAGGCACAAACGCCCGCTACGCGCCTTCCTCGACTTGAACCCGTTCGAGTCGCCGCTGACGCTCGGGTTCTTCTATCGCGAGAAGATGCGGGCCATTCACCGGATCGCACCGGACGGGCCGTTGGCCAACGTGTTGGAAGTCGGGGGCGGCCGCAGCGGGCTGACGCGGCTGCTGTATCCGGCCACCAGCGTCACGAACCTCGACATGGACGGGTCGTTCGCAGAGGCGCCCTGCAACCGTCAGGAGGGCGTGCGGTTCGTGTGCGGGAACGCGACCAATCTGGAGTTCGACGAAAGCACGTTCGACGCCGTGACCATGTTCGATGTGCTCGAGCACGTTCCAGAGCACGAACGCGCCGTCGCCGAGGCGCTCCGCGTCCTGAAGCCTGGTGGGTACCTGCTGGTCAGCACACCGAACGAACACTGGCGGTTTCCTTACTACGGATTCATGAAGCCGTTCTGCCCGACTGAAGAGGAGATGTTTGCCGAGTGGGGCCACGTCCGGCGAGGCTACTCGCTCGACGACCTCGGTGCGTTGGTCGGGCTCACCTGCGAACGGACGGCGACGTTCATTTCGCCGATCAGCGTCCTCTGTCACGACGTCGCGTTCTCCCGCCTCCCCGGGCGCGTGCGCCGGGCAGCCTGCCTCGCGCTGTCCCCTGTCACCTGGATTGCCTACGCGCTCCACCGACCGGCCAGTCGTGGAACCGAAACCGCGTCAGCCTGGCGCAAGGCGCCCGCGGGATGACCATTGCCCTCGTCCCATGGGGCGATGTGATCGAGGATTTTCTCGACGGGATCGGCGTATCGCTGGACGAGTTCTCCTCGAAGATGACCGGCGGATGGCTGTTCGGGTACATCGAGGCGCTCCGGCTGCAAGGCATCGAGACGGTGGTCGTCTGCTTCTCGGCCCGTGTGGTATCCACCGTTCGCACAGTGCACACGCCGACAGGAGCACGGATCGTGATCCTGCGCGCGCCGGGCATATACCGCCGGCTCCGCCGGCGTATGAAGGATCCGTACGGCTGCACGATGCAATCGATGTTTGGTGAGAAGGATGGAGGGCAGACCGGATACTGGCGCCTCGCGCACCATCTGGCGCCGTACCTTGCGACACCGACGCTCGCGCTCACACGGGAGATCCGGCGGGCGGGATGCACGGCAATCCTGTGTCAGGAGTACGAGTCGCCTCGGTTCGACGCCTTGATCGCAATCGGCGCGATGCTCGGCATCCCCGTGTTCGCGACCTTCCAGGGGGGCAACTGGCATCGCAGCGGGCTGGAACGCCGGGTCCGTTCTTACACACTGCGTCGTTCAGCCGCACTCATCATTGGATCCTCCGACGAAGCGGAGCGAGTCAGGAACGAGTATCGACTCGGCGACGACCGCATCCGCCGCATCTTCAATCCGTTGGATTTGTCGGAGTGGACACCTGTTCCCAGGGCGGACGCGCGCCGTCACCTTGGAATCCATTCCACCACGCGTGTGGCGCTCTGGCACGGCCGGGTCGACATACGGCGAAAGGGCCTCGACATCCTGCTGGACGCGTGGCGGATGGTCGAACTGGAGCGACCCGATCGCGATCTGTTGCTCCTGCTGGTAGGTTCCGGCGCCGACGACAGGGCGATGGATAGCCAAATTCGAAACACAGGCGCAACCCGCATCCGATGGATTCGGGAGTACATACTCGCGAAGGCAGAAATCCGTCGCTATTTGAGCGCCGCCGACGTCTACGTCCTTCCGTCCAGACACGAAGGCTTTCCGGTTGCTCCGCTGGAGGCTATGGCCTGCGGTCTGCCGGTCGTCGCTACAGCCGCGCCGGGAGTGACGGACATTCTCGGCCGGGACGATGCGTTTGGGGGGATAGTCGTACCCGTGGGCGATTCGCAGTCCCTCGCACGGAGCCTCGGCTGCCTGATCGATGACGAAACGAGGGCGCGCACGCTGGGAGTGCGGGCGCGCGCCCGTGTGGAGCAGGCGTTTTCGATCGGGACGGTGGGCGCTCAGCTTGGCGCCGTTCTACGAGGCAGCGACGCCAACTGGACGTCGAGCTCGACTGTTGGTTAGGATGGAGCACTCCTTGCTACCACTTTCGGTAGCGATCCGCACCCAGGAAGACAGGTCGTTGTCTGCCCTCAATTGGGCGATTCGCCGATCATGCAGCCGATCTCAGTCATCATCTGTTCGCTGAATCCGAGATCGGACTACCTCCGTCGTGTGCTCGACAGCCTCCAGGGCCAGACCCTTCCGGCCAGTAAATGGGAGCTGTTGCTCGTCGACAACGGCAGCGACCATCCACTCGCGGACTCGTGGGACCTGTCGTGGCATCCGCATCAACGGCATGTTCGCGAGACGGAGCCCGGGCTCACAGCCGCCAGGCTGCGGGGAATCAAAGAGGCAACCGGCGATCTGCTCGTGTTCGTCGACGACGACAACCTCCTTGCACCGGATTATCTGGCAACGGCGCTGGAGATTCGCCGCGCCTATCCGTACGCGAGCGTCTTCGGCGCCGGAGCGCTCGAACCGGAATTCGAAGTCGAGCCACCCGCCGAGAGGCGGCCGTTCTGCACGCTGCTCGGATTGCGAACCGCGCCCCGGCCACTCTGGACGAACAATCCCAAGGACAGCCAGTGCATTCCGTGGGGAGCCGGATTGTGCGTGTCGCGGCAGACCGCACAGGCGTACGTGCAGCTCCTCTCCCGCTTGCGCATCGCCCATCTCCTCGATCGACGGGGGGCGCGCCTCTTCTGCGGCGGAGACGACCTGTTTTCCTGGGTGGCGGCGCGCGCGGGCGGGGGATTCGGAATCTTCCCCGGTCTTCGCATCACGCACATGGTGCGCGCCAGCCGCGTAAGTGAACCGTACCTCTTACGGCTGATTCACGATCACGCCTACTCGCACGGCATCCTGCGATACGCGCTGTGTGGAGACGAACGACCGAGCCTTCGGACGACGGACAAGATCCGGATCCTGTTGCACGGCCTTCGCCGGGGGCGGTTCTCGATGCGCGCGCAGCTGGCCGCCGCTCGTGGCGCCGATGCCGCCGCTCGTGACATCGCCGGCCGCGAGGTCTGCGCGCTGGAATCCGGCGAGTTCGCATTCTGATTTCAACGCCACGATCTGGCAACTTCCTCAGGCGGGAACCGGAGAAACTCTTCGAGCCAGCGTCTTTGACAAGGCTGTTGCGCCGTGCCCCTGCCGGTCCTTACCATGCACCATGACTTTCGTAGCCCCGACCTTCAGGTCGAGTGCGCCGAGCCGGCGAGAGTTTCTGGCCGCTTCGTGCGCCGTTCCCCTGCTTCGCGCCGCCAGGGCCCGGGGAATTCGTCTTGGCGGCCCGATCTTCTTGAAGTCCGACGACCCCGCCGAACTTGCGCGCGAACATCGCCGGTGGGGATACAGCGCGGCTTACTGCCCCGCGGCAACGGTGAACGATCGCGAGCGCATCCGAGACATCAAGAAGGCGTACGCAGCGGAACAAGTCGTCATCGCGGAAGTGGGCGCCTGGAGGAACATGCTCGATCCAGACGTGCAGAAGCGTGCTGACAACATCCGCTATGTGACCGAACGGCTGGCGCTGGCCGAAGCCGTCGAGGCCCGGTGCTGCGTAGACATCGCCGGATCCTTCAATCCAACCGTTTGGTACGGGCCCGATCCGAAAAACCTTTCAAAGGAATTCCTGGAGGCCACTGCTGAAAACTGCCGGAAGGTGATCGACGCCGTGAAACCTCGCGCGACCAGGTTTTCGATCGAGATGATGGGGTGGAACCTCCCGGACGGACCCGACACGTACCTCGAGCTGATCCGAGCGGTGGACAGACCGGGCTTCGCCGTGCACATGGACGTCTGCAACGGGATCAACTCGCCAGCCCGCTTCTATCGAAACGATCAATTCATCGTCGAGTGCTTTACGAAGCTCGGAAAATGGATCGTCTCGTGCCACGCGAAAGATCTCGAGTGGATCCCCGAGTATGCGATGCGATTCCGGGAAGTTGTTCCTGGAAGAGGAAAGATTGACTATGCGACGTATCTCAGGCAGCTGTCGCAGCTGCCGGTGGACGCGCCTTTGATGCTCGAGCACCTGCAAACGCCCGAGGAATACACCGAAGGACGAGACTACATCCGTTCGGTTGGCGAGCGGACGGGCATCACGTTCGCGTAGACGAGGAGTCTTCATGGTGCGGCGTCCCGGCTTTGTCATCATCGCGACCTGCCTGACCATCGTTTTGCTGACGACGGTTGCCGCGCAGCAAGGCGGACGAGGCGGAGCCGGTCCAACGGTCTCGATTCGCGCCGCGCGCCTGCTCGATGGCCGCGGCAGGACGCTCGCGAACGGGGTCATCGAGGTGCGGGGGTCGAAAATAGTCACCGTCGATCAGCGCTCCGGCCCCGTGACATACGATCTCGGCGACGCCACGCTCCTCCCGGGGCTGATCGACGTGCACGTGCATCTGAACTGGTACTTCGGGCCGGACGGCAGGTACGGCGGTCGCGGCGTGTTGCCCGGTTTTGCGACGGACGCCGTGCTCGACAACGCCCGCGCCACCTTGATGGCGGGCTTCACCACCGTTCAGTCCGTCGGGTGGATTGGCGACAAGCCTTTGCGCGAGGCCATCGCTGCCGGCGTCGTCAACGGCCCCCGGATCCTGACATCGCTCGGGCAGCTCCAGGGCGGCAGCAGCACGCCCCAGGAACTGCGGGAGCGGGTGCGACAAGCAAAGGCGGACGGGGCGGATCTGATCAAGTTCTTCGCCTCGGCCAGCATCCGTGACGGCGGCAGGATGAACGTTACGCAGGCGCAGGTCGATGCCGTCTGCGGTGAGGCCCGGGCGCAAGGACTCAGGACCCTCGTTCACGCACACAGCGCGGACTCCGTGATCGCATCGGTCAAGGCGGGCTGCACGCAAATCGAGCATGGGATGTTCGTCGACGATGCTGCCATCAAGGCGATGGCGGACGCTCATGTGTACTTCGACCCGAATATCGGACTCGTGCTGCAGAACTACCTCGAGCACCGTGACGAGTACGACGGCACCGGCAACTTCAACGAGGACAGCTTCGCCGCCATGCAGGCGGCCATCCCCAGAGCCCTCGAGGTGTTCAAGAAGGCGCTCGCGGCAGGCATCAAGATGCCGATGGGCACCGACGCGGTCGCGGGCGCGCACGGGCACAACGCCCGTGAGATCATCGCGCGCGTGCAGAAAGGCGGTCAGAAGTCGATGGACGCCATCGTCGGCGCGACGTCACTGGCGGCCGAATCAATGAAGCTGGGAAGCCAGATCGGGAGCATCGACGCCGGTTACGAGGCGGACGTCATCGCCGTACGCGGCGATCCGATCGAGGACATCACCAGGCTGCGTGATGTCCTCTTCGTGATGCGTGCCGGCAATGTCGTGAGGAGATGAGCATGAAGACGTGATCGCGGCGTTCGATTACCTCAAGACGGTGCCGGAGGTGGATCCGGAGCGCGTCGGCATCATGGGCTGGAGCCGCGGAGGCTTCATCACATCCCACGTGCTGTTTCGTGATCTACGTCGATCCGGTTCCGGGGCCGGTTTCGGTCGGCCACACGTTCAGCCGGAGGGTCAATCCCCAGACACTCGAGCGCGACGATTCACCGGACCAGATCGATTCATGGAATCGGACGTGGGCGTTCTTCGAGCGGACGCTGCATCCGGGCGCCGGCGGCGGACGCAACAGTAGCAACACGCTTCGTCGGGCGGCAGCTGCATGTCTCTTCACAGTCTCGCCGTCGAGATCGGGACTCCGGCAAATTGACATCCTCGCGCCAGGGCCTCAGAATCGGCATCCATCAACCGGGCCCTCATGTGGTTCATCTTCAAGCGCCTCGCGCTCGGCATCTCTCTCATCGTCCTGACGTCGGGCGTTCTGCTTCTTTCCGATCTCGGCCGCCAGACCCCGGCCCGCCAGTCGATCGCCAGAATTGCCATCCTGCAGCATGTCTCGAGTCCCGTCCTCGATGACGGGATTACAGGCATGATCCAGGGACTGGCCGAGCACGGATTCACGAAAGGCACGACCGCGGTGATCGATCGGTACAACGCCGAGGCGGACATGGCGGTTGGCAACGCCATCGCCCGGCAGATCGTGAGCGGCGATTACGACCTGGTCATGACGTCGAGCACGCCGTCGATGCAGGCCGTCGCGAACGCCAACCGGGACGGCCAGGTGCTCCACGTGTTCGGCGTCGTGGCGGACCCGTTCAGCGCGGGGATCGGGCTCGATCGCGCCGATCCCATGAAACACCCGAAGCACATGGTGGGACAGAGCACATTCCTGCCGGTCGACGAGGCGTTCCGGCTCATGAAGGAGTCCCTGCCGGGCCTCACCAATGTGGGCACCGCATGGAATCCGGCGGAGACCAACTCGCGCGCTTTCGTGATGGCGGCGCGCGAGGTCTGTCGCAAGCTGGGTATCACGCTGCTCGAGGCGAACGTCGACAACACCTCCGGTGTGGTCCAGGCCGTCCAGTCGGTCATCGCCAGGGGCGCCCAGGCGTTCTGGATCCCCGGCGACAACGTGATGATGTCCACCATCCCCACCATAGTGGAAACGATACGGCGCGCTGGCATCCCCGCGTTCAGCATCTCCCCGGGGAAGCCCGATCGCGGCACATTCATCGATGTGGGTCTCGACTTCGTCGAGGTGGGACGTTTGGCCGGCGCGCTGGCCGCCAGCGTGCTGCACGGGACCGAGCCGTCCACGATTCCGATACGCGACGTCCTGGACGAAGTCCCCAAACGGATCGTCATCAACGCGCTCGCGTTGAAGGGCCTGAAGGAACCGTGGCGAGTGTCGCAGGCAGCCCGGCAGGCGGCGACGGTCCTCGTGGACGAAACCGGCATCCACGATCGATCCCCGACCAAGCCGGCCGACCTCCCGAGCCCAGCGCGTGATTGATCGTCGAACGGCCGCGATCTGACCCCTACGACCTCCGACTGGTGAGCGAAAACATGGAGATCACGCGAACCCCGACGGCCGGCGCCATGGAGTTGCAGATCCGCGGACGGCTTGATGGCTACTGGGCCGATCACCTGAACCAGCGTCTCACGGAGACGATCGGGGAGGGTCACGATCGCATTCGGCTGGACCTGTCTGGAGTCAGCTTTATGAGTTCGGCCGGAATCGGCGTCCTGATGAGGTGCCACAAGCAACTGCAGCGCATCGACGGTTCCCTTGTTGTGACCAGGCCGTCGCCGCAGGTCAGGACGGTGCTGGAGATGACGCGTCTGGCGGATCTCCTGATCGAGGTGGGCGAGCCGGTGGTTGAGGTGCCGGCCGGTTCCATCGACGGCACCCGAGTCGAACGCGACGGAGCTTTATTCCATATCTTCGACGTGGCGCCCGCAGCAGAAATCCGGTGCCGCATCATCGGCACGGAGGCACCGCTGGCGGCGAGCGCTTTTGCCGCGGATCACTGCTCCTCTCTTCGACTGTCCGAGTCTGGCTTCGCCTTCGGGATCGGCGCCATCGGTGAAGGCTTTTCCGATTGCCGCGATCGCTTTGGGGAATTCGTCGCTATCGGCCACGCTGCCGCGTATCAGCCGGCCGACGGGAGCAGCGTTCCGGACTACTTTGTCGGATCGGACGATCGCGGTTCGAAGCTGCAAGTCCTGTATGGCCTGGCCGGCGACGGGTTGTTCAGCCGCCTCGTGCGCTTCGACGCCGGCGAGTCCGGCGCGATCGCGCTGAGCGAACTCGCCGCCCGCTGCCTCGAGGTCTCGCGCGCGGACTCGGCCGCCGTCGTGATCGTTGGTCAAACGGCAGGTCTGGTTGGGGCCGCGCTGCGCCAATCGCCTGCGCACCCGGGTGAGGCCGATCTTTTCGCGTTTCCTGCAATCAGATCGCGACTGACGTTCACGACCGACCGCGCCTTCGCGCGTAGCCTCACGCTCGCCGTCGGCTTTGTCGCGCGGAGCGCGCAGCCGCAACTGCGGCCGCTCGGCACCTCACCGGAGCTCTTCGGACATTTTCATGCGGCGGCATTCTCCTTCGGCCCGCTGAAGCGTGGCCGCGTTGAACTCGCGCAAACCGTCGCGAATTTATTCGAGACCGAGAGCCTGCTCGGCGTCCTGCACCTCCTCAACGACACGCGAGAGGTGGCGGGGATCGGGCAGAGTGCATTCATTCGGGGCGCGTGCTGGACCGGCCCGACGGGCGCGTGGGAGACGAGCTGACATGTCGCTGCTGATTGGCGCGATGACGATCGGAGCGATCCTCTCGCTCCTCGCGCTCGGCGTGTTCGTGAGCTTTCGGGTGTTCGACTTCCCCGACATCACCGCCGACGGCTCAATAACACTGGGCGCGGCCGTGGCCGCGATGCTGCTGGTTGCACATGTGCACCCGGCGCTCGCCACGGGCATCGCCAGCGTGGCGGGGGCGGTTGCGGGCGCCACGACGGGAGTGATCCACACGCGCTTCGGCATCAACCGCCTGCTCTCGGGCATCCTGGTGATGACCGCGCTGTATTCGGTCAACCTGCACGTCATGGGCCGGAGCAACGTGCCACTCCTCGCGGAGCGGACGCTGGCCACGATGGCGGAATCGGCGGGAACGTCGCTCTTTGGCGCCGACCGCCTCAAGGTGATCGGTTGGGAGATCAGCACGCGTGACGTCTCAGTCCTGATCCTGGCGCTCCTCGCCGCTGCAGTGGCCGGAGCGATCCTCTTCGTTTTCTTTCGCACCCATCTGGGCACCGCCATGCAGGCCGCCGGCGACAACGCGCAGATGATCCGCGCTCTGGGCGTCAATGTGAACGCGATGATCGTCCTTGGTCTGGCGCTCTCGAACGGCATGGTGGCGCTGGCCGGCGCGCTGCTCGCGCAGTATCAGGGCTTCGCCGACGTTCAGATGGGGATCGGTATGGTGGTCTGGGGACTCGCCAGCGTCATCATCGGAGAGGCGCTGGTGGGGACACGCCAGCTCGGGTTCGTCATCACGGGTGCCGTGATGGGGTCGGTTCTCTTCCGCCTGCTCGTCGCGATCGCCCTGCGCGGCGGGCTCAACCCGAACGACCTCAAGCTGATCACGGCGGTCTTCGTATTCGTGGCCCTCGTCCTCCCGATGATGGTGTCGAAGGCGGCGGATGCGCGGCGAGGAAACCGTTCCGCCGGCCGGGCCTGAGCGCCGAGGAGCAACGCGGATCATGCTCGACATCCGGCAGATTTCCAAGACGTTCAACGCCGCGACGGCAAACGAGCTGCGCGCTCTCCAGGGCGTCGAACTCACGATCGATCCCGGCTCGTTCGTCATCGTCGTCGGGACGAACGGGTCAGGCAAATCGACGCTGCTCAACGCGGTCGCCGGGACCTTCCGGGTCGATGCGGGCACCATTCGGGTCGATGGCGTGGACATCACGGCGTGGCCCGAGCACCGCCGGGCGGGGCTTATTGGACGCGTTTTCCAGAACCCCTTCAGCGGCACGGCGCCGTCCATGACGATCGCCGAAAACCTCGTGCTCGCAACGCGGCGCGGCCAGCCGCGCGGCCTGGCCTGGGCGCTACCGGCCCGGGCTCGCGACGAGCTGCGCGATCGCGTCCGCTGGCTCAACATGGGCCTGGAGGATCGCTTGGACAATCCGATCGGCAGCCTGTCAGGAGGCCAGCGCCAGGCGCTCACGCTGCTGATGGCGTCGTGGGTGAAACCGAAACTGCTGCTGCTCGATGAGCACACCGCCGCCCTCGACCCGAAGAGCGCCGATCAAGTGATTCGCCTCAGCCAGGAGATCGTGTTGCGCGACCGGCTGACGACCCTGACGGTGACCCACTCGATGGCGCAGGCGACGAACCTCGGCGACCGCCTGGTGATGATGCACCGTGGCCGTGTGATTCACGACTTCCGCGGCGCCGAGAAGCAACGCTTGCGCCCCGAGGACCTGCTCGGCCGCTTCGAGGAGGTGCGGCGTGCCGAGCAGCTCGACGAGACGGCGGCCGAAATGCTGCGGCGAATGTACGCATAGATGCGCTGCGTCACGGTTTCGCCGTCATAGATGTGAACGGCGCGCCTCGATGACGCTGCCCTCCTGCGGCTCGTCGGATCACAGCTGGACGTGCGAGAGGATGCGCCGTGACGGCAGCGATGTCGGTGACACTGGTCAACGACCGATCGGAGGTCGAAAGGCTCAGCCGCCTGGTCGATGCGTTCGGCGGGGCGGAGGGGCTGCAACCGGACGCCATCTTCAGCGTCAACCTCGCGCTCGACGAGGTGGTGACGAACATCATTCGATACGCGCACGACGACGGCCGGCAGCATCCAATCGTCGTCCGGCTGACGCTCGAACCTGGCGTGCTGACGGTGGAAGTGGAGGACGACGGCCGCGCCTTCAATCCGCTGGAAGCTCCGGCGCCCGATCTTCACGCGAGCATCGAGGAGCGGCCGATCGGCGGGCTCGGCATCCACCTGGTGCGATCGGTGATGAGCTCGGTGGAATACCGGAGGGAGGACGGGCGGAACATGTTAACCATGAAAAAGAGATGGTAACAAGCCCGCACCTCGGAGCCGGCGGGAACTACATCCGGCTCTCACACCTGCCCTGAGTGCAACCGTACGCGTTCCACCCTTGATCGGGTGCTCGAGGACAGCAGTCTCCGTCTTTCATGCAAGGTCCCCAGGGGTCGGAGCAGCCACCGAACACTCGACTGGCTTCAGCAAGATCGAGACGAGTGGGTCGATGTGGTAATTCGGGAAACGAAATGCGAAGCACGCGATCCTCCCTTTTGAGCGGCTGAATCTCACACGGCCTGGTCCGGCGCGCCGAGGGCCGAACACGCGCTCTCGAGATCGGCGTGCACCGGGATCAGCAGCGCGATCCCCACGATCTCGAGCACTTCCTTGACGAGCGGCTGCGGGCCGGCAATCACCATCCGCCCGGCATGCTGCTTCAGAGCCTTCGCATTCGACAGCAGCAGGCGGATGCCGATAGACGACAGAAACGGCACCTGCGTCATGTCGACGACGACACGCGGCGGGCGCGCCGCGATCGTCTCAATGAAGCGCGTCGCGACCTGCTCGGTGCCGGCGCCATCCATCCGTCCGGACAGGACGATCTGCTGAAGGAACTGCACCCGTTCTCGATCTCGTCATCGCCAGTTGACCGGGATCTGCGGGTATCCATCCGCATGGTCGGCGATTTCACCAGGCGGTTGCATGCGCTCGGTCCTGGAACGGCCGTGGAAGTCTTTGGCCCGTTCGGCGGATTCACCTCGCACCGGTTCGCGCCGTTCCGACGGCTGGTCTTCATCGGCGGAGGGATCGGGATTACGCCATTTCTCGGCATGCTCGCGTTCGAGGTGAGCAACCATGACTTCCGGCGGATCTGGCTCTACTATGTCGTTCGCAACGAGCAGGATGCAGTGTACGACGCAGAAATCCGCGAGACCTATCTTTCTGCGGAGTCATACATCGACTACGAGATGTGGCCGACCGCGACCCGTGGCCGGATCACGGCCGCGGAGATCGCGTCGCAGGTGGCGCTGGACGATTATGCCGTGATGCTCTGCGGCCAGATGGCATTCGTCGCGGATCTCGCCAGGCAGTTCACGGCGCTCGGCGTGCCGCGTGAACGGATCATCACCGAGGAGTTCGAGTTCCGGTAGACGTCGCTCTACAGGTTCAACTGCTGCGTGCTGATGAAGTAGTAGAGCCCCTGCTTCGCGATGAGCTCCTCATGCGTGCCCTGCTCGACGATCGTGCCGCGGTCGAGCACGACAATCAGGTCCGCATGCCGCACCGTCGAGAGCCGGTGCGCGATGATCAGCGCCGTGCGGCCGGGAAATGCCGCCTCGAAGTTCTGAAGGAACCGCCGTTCGGACTCAGGACATCAACGCCGCCACCGCGTCAGCGGCGGAGCCGTAGACCTTCAGCAGCGACGTCACGCCGGCGATCTCCAGGACCTGCCGGACCATCGGCTGCGGCGCCGCGAGCCCGAGCGCGCCCTTGTCGCGCAACGCACGCGCCGCGATCAGGAACACGCGGAGCCCGGCGCTGCTGATGTATTCGAGCGCGCTCAGATCGAGCACGAGCCGCGTCTGGCCGGCCGCGATCCGGTTCTTCACCTCGGTGTCCAAGGCGCCGGAGGTGACCGAATCGAGGCGTCCGCTCACGCTCATCACCGTCACGCCGCTCTCGTCGGCGGTCCGAATCTCCACGTCGTCTGGCTCCTCTCCGCCACCCCGGTTACCGAGATCGCTCGGCTTCGCCGGTCGGTCCCGTTTCACCTGGCGTGCGCTTGCGCATGATCAGGATGTTGCGCCCGCCCTCGCGCCGGTACTCGAGCTCGTCCATCATCGATCGTACGATGTGCACCCCGAGCCCGCCGATCGAACGGTCTTCGATGTCGGCGCCGAGATCCGGCTTCGGCGCGTCGAGCGGATTGTAGGCGCGGCCGTCGTCCTCGACGCGCACGGCCACGGTGGTGCCGTCGAGGTCCATGCGGATCTCGATCTGATGCTCGTTTGCGTCGTCGTAGGCGTAGGAAATGATGTTGGTCACGACTTCGTCCAGGGCGAGCGTGAGCTTGAAGAGATCCTCGGCCGGCAGCCCGTGCATCGCCCCGAACGCTTCGATGCGCTCGGTGACGCCCGCGATTTCCTCGAGGCGATTGCCGCACGTGAGGGACAGTGTCTTCGGGCTCACGGCTGGTCGGTCGGGGCGCCGCGGTAACGCAGCACGAGCAGCGTCTGATCGTCCGACTGGGGCGCGCTGCCGACAAACTGCAGGACGTCGGCGGCAATCGCGGCCACTGTGGCCTGCGCGCGCGTGTCCTGACGCCGTGCCTCGAGCGTCGCCGTCAGTCGATCGTCGCCGAACAGTTCGTCCGACGCGGTCGAGGCTTCGGTAATGCCGTCGGTGAAGAGCACGAGCGTATCCCCGGGCGCGAGTTGCCGCGTCCCCTCGCCGAACGAATCCTGCTCGAGGATTCCGAGTACCGGCCCGCCGAGCATCGGCAGCGTCGACGCCGATCCGCCCGCGGTTACATGGTACGGCGGGTTGTGGCCGCCGTTGGAGTAGACCACCGTCCCGGTTCGTACGTCGACGCGCGCGCAGAACACGGTGACGAACATCGACGAGGTGTTTTCGACGCAGAGGTCGCGGTTGAGCTTGGTCAACAGCGCGCCCGGCGGCATCCCGCGACTCACCGACGCCCGGAACAGCGTCAACGTGACCGCCATGAACAGCGATGCCGGCACTCCCTTGCCCGATACGTCGCCGATGATGACATACAGCTCCTGATCGTCGAAGAGCACGAAGTCGTAAAAGTCGCCGCCGACCTCCTTGGCCGGCACGATCGTCGCGTGCAGATCGAACTCCGGCCGGTGCGGGAACGGCGGAAAGATCTTGGTCAGGATGCCCATCTGGATGTCGTGCGCGACCCGCAGCTCGCTTTCAATCCGCTCCTTGGCCGCCGTCGTGATCGTCAGCTCCTCGATCGAGCGCGCGAGCCGCTCGGTCATCTGGTTGAACGATCCGGCGAGCTGGCCGATTTCGTTGGTCGCCGTCACTTCGACGCGCCGGCTCAGATCGCCGTCGGCGATGCGTGACGTGGCCTCGGTCAGCGTGACGACGGGGCCGGCAATCGAGCGTCCGAGCGTCCGCGCGGCCGCGACGACGAGCACCATCGTGGTGGCCGCGAGTGCGAGCGCAAGCCAGGTCAGCGATCGGATTGGTGCGTAGGCTTCGTCGGTGTCGATCTTCACGACGAGTCCCCCCGCGAGCGACGGCACATAGCGCCAGACCGCCAGCACGTGCCGGGTCTCGTGATCGACGGTCTCGCCCTGGCCGGCGGAGCCGCGCACCGACTCCTGCTCGGGGATGCCGGCGGCGCTGCCGAGCGTGATGCGGCGCGAGAACGGCGGGTCCGAACCGCTCCGCACGGGCGCAATGATCACGGCGCTGCCGCCGATCTGGCGGCTCAGGAGCGTCTCGCCGGTGTCGCCGAGGCCGGTGTGATCCGCGAGGATTCTGTAGATCTCCCGGGCGTTCTGTCGTACCAGGACCACGCCGAGGAACCGATTCTTGTCGAGCACGGGCGCGCCCAGGTAGGCGGCGGCCTCGCCGTTCTCGGACGGCGCGAAGTCGGACACGTCGAGCTCGAGGAGGCGGCGGATGCGATTGAACGCCGCGCCCATCGGCGTCGCGCGCTCGGCGCCGGCACGCAGGTTCGTGCCGACGATCGCTTGACTCCGCGCCGCGAACGCCACCTGGCCATCCGGCAGCACGAGCGCGAGCTCGTCGTAGCCGAACGATTCCTGATACGACGAGAGGAAAGCGCGGTTCTGACGCGCCGCACTGTCGAGGGCGGGAGCTGGCAAGGGGGCCGCCGCCGTCGAGCGTCCGTAGTCGGCGAGCGCGTCGATAGTCGCCGGCAGGAGCGCCAGCGTTGCGACATGCTGCTCGCGCTCGCGCAGATACGCGGCCAGTTGCGCCGACTCGCGTTTCGCCGTCGCGAACAGGCCGCTCGTCACCTGATCGTGCAGGGCGCGCTTCGCCGCGAGATGCGTGGCGATCGTTACGATCGACAGCGGCACCAGCGCGATCACGCTGAACCAGACGATCAGCTGCCCCGAGAGCCGGCGCGCACCCCTCATCGCGCGCCCCCGCTCGTGCCGACCTCTTCGTTCAGCCAGCGGCCGCCCCAGCGCGTGGAAAGCGCGCGCAGGAAGTCGTCCCATTCGGCGCGGGTGCGGTAGGCCGGAAACGGCGTCGGCCGTACCGGCCGCCCGGATTCCCAGACGATGTCGAACTGGCCGTCGGCACGGATGCGGCCGATGCGGGCGGCCTTCCACGTGTGATGCGTCGCCGCATCGACATAGACGACGCCCTGCGGCGCCGCGAAGCTCTGATTGCCGATCGCGGCGAGCACCGCCGTGCTCTCCGTGGTCTCGGCGTCCCGTACGGCGCGCGCCCACAGGTGGACCGAGACGTAGGCCGCTTCCATCGGATCCGAGACCGTCGCGTTCGGTCCCAGACGCCGTCGAATCCCTTCGACGAAGCGCCGGTTCTCCGGTGAGTCGATCGACTGGAAGTAGCTCCACGCGCCGTAGTCGCCGGCCAGATCCGCCGCGCCTATCGCCGCGATCGTTGGCTCGGCGAATCCGAAGGACACCGTCGGAATCGTCTTCGGCGTGATGCCGGCCTGGCGCAGCGCGCGGAAGAAGGCGGCGTTGCCGTAGCCGCTGATGGTGTTGAGGATGACGTCGGGCCGGGCGCGGCCGATCGACTCGACGACTGCGGCGAAGTCGCGGGAGCCGAGCGGCGCGTAGGCTTCGCCGACGACCTCGCCGCCCATCGCGCCCGTGACGTGCCGGATGATGGCATTGACCGTGTGCGGAAACACGGCGTCGGAGCCAACGAGAAACACGCGGCGCCCGAGCGTCTCGAGCGCCCACGTCACGGCCGGGACGATCGATTGATTAGGTGCGGCGCCGGTGTAGACGGTGAAGGGCGAGCTCTCGAGCCCTTCGTACTGCACGGGATAGAAGAGGAGGTGCCGGCGGGCTTCGATCACCGGCGTGACCAGCCGGCGGCCCGACGATGTCCAGCAGCCGAAAGTCGCCGCGACACCATCGGCGGTGATCAGCCGCTCGGCCTCGCGCGCGAAGGTGGCCGGATCCGAGGCGCCGTCGCGAACGACGGCTTCGAGCGGCCGACCGAGCACGCCGCCGGCTGCGTTCAGCTCCTCGATCGCCATTACCGTCGCCTCGGCGACGGGCCTGGCGCTGATCGCCATCGCGCCGGAGAGCGACTGCAGGACGCCGACGCGGATGGGCGGCGGCGGGCCGCGGCGGAGGGCGAAGGCGAGGGCGACGGCGATGACGAGCGCCCCGCCGGCGATGAGAGCGGCGCGTTTCACGGACTCTCCTGAACTCCTGTTGGACAGCGCCTCAAGGCCGCTGGCGTTCGACCTTCCGAGCGGGCGCGGACCTCCCGGGACTACTTTTCTCGAGCCGCTGCGAAGCCGGCGACGTGTACCCGCCGACGCTCGCGCGCAGCATCTTCAGGAACACGTCGCTGTTCTCGAACACTCCGGTGAACTGCCAGGCGCCGGGACCACTCGCCGACAATGGGACGTCCGAGGCGGTGTGCCCGGAGAATGTGTGCCCCACCGACGCCGTGTCGCCTGGACACTTGTCAGCCGCGGGGCAGGCTGTCGAGCCATCCTCGATCGTGCCGGCGACCAGGAATCCTGGAATCGGCTGGCCGCCGACGGTGCGGTTGTCGGTCGTGCCTTCCGAGCCGTCACGCGCAGGGTTGGCCACGCTGTGGTTCGGCTGTCCGGCGGCAGCCACAGCCGCCTCCTGCTGCAGTCGATTCGAAATCCAGTTTTCGAAGCGATCGGGTGCGGCGGCCCAACCGAGCAACAGCTTGCGCGACGGGTCCGGATCGGTCGGAAAGCCCCGCTCGTCGACCTGATAGTTGGGAAACAGGTTCAGCTCCTGATCCGGTTGAAAGCGGAACACTGCCGCGTAGTCACGCACGGCCTTCCCGATCGCCGCCGGCGCGTATCGCTCGTTGCCGACGCCGATCAGTCCGAGGCCGCCGGTCTCGTGATCGGCCGTGACGATGACGAGCGTGTCGTTCGTCGGATCCGCGTCGCTGTTCGTCTGGCGCGCGAAGTCGAGCGCCACCTGCACGGCCCGGTCGAATTCGATCACTTCCCAGATCGTGCGCTCCGCGTCCGCGGCGTGCGCGCGTTTGTCGATCGAGGCACCCTCGATCATCAGATAGAACCCCGCCGGCGAGTGCGCGCGCAGACTGCGGATCGCGAGCCTGGCGAGGTCCTCGAGCATCGGCATGTCGCGGTAGCCCGCATTGGCGGGGAGCTGCAGCTCGTCGCTGTACCGCCCGGCCCCGACCTTGTCGAACGCGACCGTCATGTGGGTGCTGTGGAAGAGCCCAAGGATTTGAGCAGGAGGCGTCCCCGCTTCGGTCAGCGCCTTCACCTCCGTGCCTGTCCCGATCCGGGTGTAGCCGGCAGCGACGAACTCATCGCCGAGCATGCGCTCGTCCGTGCGAACGCCGCCGCTCGCTTTTGGCGCAAAGTTCCGGGCGCCCCCACCGAGCAGCACGCTGACGCCGTTCACCGCCCGCTCGTCCAGGAAGCGATCCGCGATGCCCGCTCCCGCGTAGCGGTCCGAGGAATGAACGGCATTCGCAGCCGGCGTGGAATCGGTCACGTCGGCTGTGGTCACGATGCCCACGTGGAATCCCGGACCACGCGTGCGCCTCAGCAGCTCGCCGACATATTCGATGCGCGGATTGTCGAAGGCGTCCTTGGTGTTGTCCGGAAAGACGCCTTCCTGGTTGTTGTTCGCCTTCTGGCCCGTCGCGTACGCCGACATGCCGGGCGAAGAATCCGTGATGAGCGCGTTCAAAGACGACGTCATCACCAGCCCCGTCACGTCGAGGGTGTCCATCGCGAGGTGCCCTGACGCCTTGCCGTTCTGCACGCCGCGGGACACGATACGCGCCGCGGTGCGGTGCGCGGCGCCCATGCCGTCGCCGAGCAGGAGGATGATGTTCTTCGCTCGCGCCGTACCGGCGCGGCCGGTCCAGGCGTCGACACGAAGATGCGCGGAGGCTTGGGATCCGTCTTCCGTGCGCGCCTCGATGACGAGTGGGCCGGGCCGGGCGAGGCTGTAGCCGCGCACGAGGAAGTTCGTCGTGTTCTGCGGCGCCGGTCCGGCCTTCTCCCACGCTTTCAGCGACGCGGCCGTGGCGCCCGTACCGCCCGCTCCCCGCTCGCCATCGACTCCCGGATCCAGGATGTTCCTGGCGGTCACATCGATGCCGTTCACCGACACGCGAAGCCCTCGGGGCGGCGCCGACGTGGTCGACGTCGCTTCCACGCGGATGTCGAACCGCTGCCCAGTCGCGAGGACGCCCGTTTCGGGCGGCATGATCCGGATCATCGTCTCCGCGCCCGCCACGGCTGCCATCCCGCACACGAGCCACATGAACACCACGCCTCGAACGAGATCACGCATGCGCCCTCCGCTGACGGACGATCCAGTTATCAGAAGATACCGCAACGAGAACTGTGCCGTCCGAAACAGGCCGGGTCGCGGAACGGCTGTCGACTCCGAAAACTCGTGCAATCGGGCCGCGAGTTCGGCTAACGTCCGCCAAACCACATGAGCAGATCAACGACCCTGGCCACGGACTCCGCGCAGGACCATATCCTCCCGTCGACTCCCCGGCGGCGGTGGACCATAGTGGGGCTCCTTTTCACAGCGTCCCTCATCAACTACTTCGACCGCGCAACGATCTCGTTCGCCCTGCCGCTCATTTCGACCGAACTGCACCTCGGACCGGAGTCCAAGGGTGTCCTCCTCTCCGCGTTCTTCTGGTCGTACACGCTGATGCAGATCCCGATGGGCGTGCTCGCGGATCGAGTGAACCTGCGCTGGCTCTATGCGAGCGCCTTTACGCTCTGGTCGCTCGCGCAGGGCCTCATGGGATTCGCGAGCGGCCTGACCTCGCTGATTGCCTTGAGGGTGCTGCTGGGCTTTGGTGAAGCGATCTATCTGCCCGGCGGATCGAAGATCGTCAGTCTCCTGTTCCCGCCGGCGCAGCGCGGGCTGCCGAACGGCCTGTTCGACGCCGGCACACGGACGGGGCTCGTCACCGAAGGCATCCTCGTTCCGTGGATGCTCGTTCACTACGGCTGGCGCGTGAGCTTCTCTCTCGTCGGCTTCGCGGCGTTGATCTGGCTGATCCCCTGGTTTCTGGCCACTCCGTTCGCACTTCGAGTCCCTCCGTCAGCACGCGGACCGGCGTCGTCGATCTCCTTCGGTCAACGCGTGCTGGTGCTGGTGACAAACCGCAACTTGCTCGGGATCTGTCTCGGGTTCTTCTGCTTCGATTACTACTGGTATTTCCTCGTGAACTGGCTGCCGGACTACCTGGTCACGTCACGCGGCCTGACCATGATGCGAGCGGGAATCTACGCGGCACTCCCGTATCTGGTCTTCGGCATGAGCGAGCCGATCGGCGGATGGATCGCCGACCGGTTGATCGCCGCCGGGTACGGCGAGACGAAGGTCCGCAAGGGCATCGTGACCTTCGCGTTTCTCACGGGCCTGATGCTGATTCCTGCCGCGAGAGTCAGCACGCCAGGATCGGCCCTCGCGCTCATAATCTGCGGGTGCCTCGTCGGATTGGCGACCGGCAATCTGCTCGTGATCCTGCAGAACTGCGCACCGCGCGCCGAGATCGGGCTCTGGACAGGCATCTACAACTTCGTCGGGAACATCGCCGGCATCCTGTCTCCCATCATCACGGGTGTTCTGATCTCGAAGACCGGATCCTACACTCCACCTTTCGTGCTGGCGGCGGTGCTGATCGCTGTCGGTCCCCTGGCGTTCTGGCTGATCGTCCGAGAGGTCACAGCAGTGAGTCCGACTGACGCGCGATCATGAGACCGACCATCGCATGGACAGTGCTGGCACTCGCGCTCACGGCGGTCGCCCTGGCACAGCAGCCGCCCGCGCCCCTGCGCGGGAGCTGGACGGCGAGCGTCGGCACGTCGAGAACGTTCCGTGGCAGCTGGTCGGCGACGGTCGATGTGGCGACGCCCAACGCCGCCCGAGGCGGATGGCTTCTGCTCGACGACGGCAATCGCGTGATGCTCGAAGGCACCTGGTCTGCGGAGAAATCGTCCCGCGGATGGGAAGGCACGTGGGCCGCCCGAGTCGGCAAGGGATCGGCGGGTCGCGCCTCTCAGGGACGAGCGCTGTCGGGGAGCTGGCGCGCCGATGTCAAGGATTCTAAGATACTGACACTAAAAGACTTGTTACAACATGCGCTTATCGATCAGGTGACGGGCACCTGGAGGAGCGGCGGGCTCGCGGGAGGTTGGCGGCTGACAAGCTGAGGCATTTGCGGTTCTCCAATGGATGAGCTACTATTTAGGTGTCTATCCATGACGGAGTAGGACAGGAGAACCATGAGTTTCGGGACCAGCGGCATCGGAGCGCCAGAGGCAATGTTTCCCGCGCGCCGACGCCCACGATCGCACCGCCGACGTTATAAAGCATCTCACCTGGCCGTCGTGATCCTGGCGGCTTTCGGCGCCCTTCTGGCGATCACCGCTGTCGGAGTGCTCATCCTCTCGAAATGGCTGTGAGCTAGTGGCGCGCGGGTGCGAACGCGGCTCCATTTCCCTCCAATCCCCGCTACACTGACGCGGCCCTCTCGGGAGGTGGAGCTCGACGACCATGAAGCCCTCAGCCTTGATCACGCTGCTGATCGTTCCGCTGATCCTGGGATCGGCGCAGACCCCTCCCACCAGCATCACCTACGCGCCAAAGCCTGGCCCGGGGCAAGGCCGGCACATCGTCTTCCTCAGCGGCGACGAAGAGTACCGAGGCGAGGAAGGCCTGCCGATGCTCGCCAAGATTCTCAGCCAGCGTCACGGGTTCAAGACATCAGTGCTCTTCTCCGTCGATCCGGACGGCACGATCGACCCGAAGGCCACCACGTCACTCTCCGATCCAGCCACCCTCGACACGGCCGATGCGGTCGTCATGCTGCTGCGGTTCCGCACGTGGCCCGACGAGACCATGGAGCGCTTCGACCGCCTCCTGCGCGCGGGAAAACCCATCGTGGCGCTCAGGACGAGCACGCACGCATTCAACGGTTTTCCGAAAGGCAGCCGCTGGGAGTCGTGGAACTACAACAACGACGGAGGATTCGGAAAGCGCGTGCTCGGGGAGACCTGGCTCACGCACTGGGGCAGACACAAGATTGAAGCGACTCGCGGGATCGTGGAACCGGCGCAGAAGAACCATCCGCTGCTTCGTGGCGTGCCGGAGATCTTCGGCGACACGGACGTCTACGAAGCCTACCCGCCAGCCGACGCGACGATCCTCGTCCGGGGTCTCGTGCTCAAAGATCTGACGCCGTCGTCAGCCCCCGCGGACTATCGCAAGCCGCGCTCGACCGACAAGCAGGAACAGGGCGTCAACGATCCGCCGATGCCCGTGGTGTGGGCGCGCACCTACAAGAACGACGCGGGAACGACCAACCGGATACTCGCAACGACGATGGGATCGGCGACCGATCTGGAGAACGAAGGACTACGCCGCCTGATCGTGAATGGCGTGTACTTGGGCCTCGGGATGGAAGTTCCTGCGGCAGCTGACGTCATGATTGTCGACGAGTACCGGCCGTCGTTCTATGGCTTCGACGGTTTCCGCAAAGGACTGCACGCGTCGGACTTCGATCTCGGGAAGAAGGTTCCTGGTGAGCCGCTGCCGAAGCCGAGCGGACGCGGCGGCGCTACGCCTTAGGACCGACAACACCTTCACCCGGCCTCAGTCCTCGTCCGGCGCGGCTCCGCCTCCGGCGCGCACGACGTCTTCCTGCTTGACCTTCTCCACGTTGAATTTCTCCGCGGCTTTCGAGGTGCGGGCGATCACGTCGTCGAAATCGAATTCGGTGGATTTGGAAAACCTGATCGGATTGATGCGAGCGACGACAAAAGGTCGGAGATAGGGACTCGTGAAGCCTTTGGCCTTGAGACTCTTCACAATCCTGTCCACCTCGTCGTCTATGGCCAGGATCTTCGCGGCACGACGCTCCCGCTCCTTCAATGCGCGCGGCATCCGCTCGTCGAGGAAGTCCTCGATGCGACGCAGCAACGAGTGATACGCGCCGCCGCTCAGGCGGGGACGCTCCTCGTAGGCTGCGCCAAGCGTCAGGAACGACGGCTGATCGAACTCGAACGCGAACTCCCGCTCCGTCTTCGCGGCCGCCGTATCCGCGAGCGCCCGCTCCATGCGGATGGTCTCCAAAGACTTCTCTTTGAGGTTGTGCGCCTTCTCGGTGTTCAACGCGAGGATCTTGAAGGCCACATCGGAATCGGGAACGAGAAGCGACACGACGGTCTTGGCGCCCAGCTTGCGCAGCGCCTGAAGCCGGTGATTCCCGTTCGGGGTCCAGTACCCGTCGCCCTGACGAACCACGACGATCGGATCGAGGAAGCGGCCCAGGGCTTCTATCACATCCATCAACCGCTTGACGTGGGCCGGAGACGGATCGCGCTGGAACGGTGTGGGCTCGACCCGATCGATCGGAAGCGCGGCAAGCAGCACCGGCGTTCCGCCAAACGGCTCTCGGTACGACGCCAGGACTTCGCCGCCGTCCGCGGCGACCTGGTCGGCGAGTTCAGCAGTTTCCGCGTTGTCGGAGAGACGCGTGTCCTTGGATGCGAGGCCGACGGACTTGGGCGCCGTCTTCTTGCGCCTGCGTATCGTGCGTGTCTTGGCCATGCTCCTCCTGGCGATTCCAATGCTCGCACAAGCCCACACAACTTTCGATCTCGTACCTCATCCGAGGCATTTCAGTCCCTGACGCGATCGCCGGAAACGTGACGGTTCGAGAGACTCAGGCATTCGCAAACGAGGTTGCGGCGCAGCTCGGCGTCGGAGGTGTCATTGGAGCAGCAGGTGTGGACAGCGCGATCGAAGGCACGATCTACGCTCACGGACGTCACCTCATCATCGGAATCCCTGCCGTTCCTGAAGTCCTGATCGAGAAGTAGCTGGAGGCGGCCATGTCCAAGCTACGATCTCTCGTCGGAGACGCGGGAAGTGTCAGGGCTCCCCGTGATCACCGAGACCTAGTGTCGCGATCCGCGCAAGGACGTCACTCCTCCTTTACACGGTAATTTCGGCTCGTTACACGATCGCCAAACGCACGCGGCGAAAACTCTCCACTCTTCACGGCTTCAGTGGAGAGGTTCGCGAATTGCAGTGCGGGGTCGCAAGCGAACAGCGCCACTTCCAACAACTCAGCGCAGGCAGGTGTGCCCGCTCATGTGACCGGACGTGCGTCGTGAGACGTGCGCGCGAAGCTGGCGGGAGCCTGCCCGGGAGGGCAAGCCATGATCCATGGTACGAGCACTGGAAGCGCCGCCTGGCTGTTCATCAGCCTCGCGGTCACCGTCGGCGGACTCGGCTCGGTGTTGACGACCGTTGATGAGCCGATCGCCAAAGCGCGGCAGGGACGCGGTACGGGAAACCGAGATCAGGATCGCCGCGCGCGCTTCACGCACGACGGAACGGTCGACGACGAGCATGGAAACGGGAAGAAAGGCAATCCGGACGAGGCCGCAACGGGCTTCGACAACCTGACGAACGGCTTCGACTTGCAGGGCTCGCCATTCGAGTCGCTGACCGCCGCCAGGTACTGTTGCGCTGAGATCCTTCAACGACAATCGATTCGTCTTCGAGGAGGTCTAGACGACAGCCGATGGTCTGGGACCGACCTACAACGCGCAGAGCTGCCGGGAGTGTCACCAGAACGTCGTGACCGGCGGCGCAAGCCAGGTCACCGAACAACGCGCGGGACACCTCTCGGGAGGTGCCTTCTTCGAGTCGCTCGGCGGCTCGCTGATTCAATCACGCGGCACGCACCCGGATGCGGTCGAGCTCGTCGACGACGAAGACAACGTCCGCACGTTCAGGATTTCCACCAATACTCTGGGACTCGGGTACGTCGAGGCCATCTCGAACTCGACGCTTACAGCAATCCGCGACAGCCAGCCGGCGAACATGCGCGGATCGACCGTCATCGTGCCGGTGCTGGAAGCGAACGGAAAGGGGCGGCTGGGCCGGTTCGGGTGGAAGAGTCAACACGCGAGCCTCGAGTCGTTTGCGGCGGACGCATATCTCAATGAGATGGGCGTGACCAGCCCGCTGCTGCCGCTCGAGAACACAGTGAGCGGTGGCGATCCGGCGTCGTACGACCCTGTCGTCGATCCCGAAGACGATGGAGAGGACGTCCGAGCGTTCGCGAACTTCATCCGCGCGACGAAGGCTCCGGCCCGGGGAGCGATCACGGCCGCCGTGCAGGCCGGCGACCAGGTGTTCTCGCAGACCGGATGCGCAACGTGCCACGTGACCTCGATCACGACCGCCCCCGAGGGAACGTCCGTGAACGGCGGCGCGCTCGTCGTGCGGGCCGCGGTCGGCAACAAGGTGATCCATCCATATAGCGACTTCCTGCTGCACGACGTCGGTACGGGCGACGGGATCCCGATCCAGCCGACAGCCGAATATGCGTCGACCGCGAACCAGATCCGCACGGCGCCTCTATGGGGGCTCCGCACCCGCAACCGTCTGATGCACGACGGTCTGTCGTTCACTCGCGACGAAGCGATCCTGCGACATGCGGAACAAGCCAAGCCGGTCATCGACGCGTATCGAGCGTTGAACGCTCAGGACAAGGCAGCCCTGCTGGCGTTCCTGAACTCGCTCTAGTTCCCGGAATTCACCTGCGTTGGGCGTGAATTCCAACAGCTATCAGCTCTCAGCTACGGCTCGCAGCTCAACGCGAACAGAACCCAGCTGACAGCTGACGGCTGTGTGAGCTGACAGCTACGTTAACGGAGAGGCCGTCTGGGCCGTCATCTGGATCGCGGACCTGTGACAGACCGGGACCGTGACCCACTCGTCTGTTAGAATGCACGAGCTGTCTCGACATTCCGGAGGACTAGATGCTCTACCGTGTCACTCCGACCGTCGTTCTCCTGGCGGCCTCCACGCTTCTCACTGGTGGGTCGCTTCCGTCTCCCCAAAGCTCGAACAACACACCGCTCATTGTTCACGAGTGGGGAACGTTCACCTCCGTCGCGGGGGACGATGGCACGGCCGTGCAATGGGTGCCGCGACAGGCACCTTCCGAGCTGCCGTGCTTCGTCGAGCGGCTGCAGCTGCAGATCAAAGGCTACCTGCCGGGCACCGTTCGGATGGAAACGCCGGTGCTTTACTTCTACGCACAGGCGCCGACCTCCGTCGACGTCGGCGTGCGCTTTCGTCAAGGCCTCCTGACTGAGTGGTACCCGAAGGCGCAGGCGACGCCGACGTCGCTCGACACTCCGGCATCGCTCGGCGCGTATCGGCGGCCAGAGTTCGAGGGGTCGCTGTCATGGTCCGGCGTGACGATAACGCCTGGCGCGAACGCCGACTTCCGGACCGAGCCCGGCGCGAGCCACTACTACCAGGCGCGCAACACCGACGCCGCCCCCCTGCGCGTCGGATCGCAGACCGAGCGCTTCCTCTTCTATCGCGGTGTCGGCATGTTCCCGCCGCCGATCCAGACAACGCTCGACGACCAAGGACGCGTCTCTGTCACGTCGGCGGGGGGCGTGCCAATCGGCGACGTCGTGCTGTTCGAGAATCACGGCGGCAGCATGAGCTATCGAATGGGTCACGCAACGACCGGCCGACTGACGCTCGACATGCCGGACCTGGACGAGCAGCCTGCGAGCCTCGCCGCGACGCTCGAGGACATCCTGGTGAAACAGGGCCTGTATCGGAAAGAAGCTGCGGCGATGGTGAGCACGTGGAGCGAGTCGTGGTTCGAGGAAGGCACGCGGCTCTTCTACTTCATGCCCCAGTCGAAGGTCGATGAAATCCTTCCGCTCCAGATTCGTCCCGAGCCCGCGTCAATCGTGCGGGCGTTCGTCGGCCGCATGGAGCTTCTGACGTCGGCCGCTCGGGAGAACCTCGAGAAGGCGATCATGGCGAGCGATACGGCCGCCATGCTGAAATACGGCCGCTTCCTCCAGCCCTTCGCCGACATCGTGCTCGCGCGAGCCGACGCGCGTTCCCGGGCAGCGCTGGAACAGCGTCTGAAAGACAACGCCTTCACTCTCTGGTCAGGATTTCCGCCCGCAGCGGCGCCGGCGACGTGCAAATGAGGTCCGTGGAACGGGTTCCCGTCTCAGGCCGCGGATGCGATACGATGGGATGCCAGCCTGCCTCGAAGGAGAGGCATGCGTTCTCGTCGTACCGATCGTCTGTTTCATCCGCTCGTTCTCGCACTTCTGTTGCTCGGCTCCGCTCCGGCCATCAAACAGACATTCTCCCAGGCGGTGCTGCCGGCGATCGATCGCGGTCTCGTGCAGCGCGTCTACCGATCGCCGGACAGCCCTGAGACCAGGGTCCGCACGTCCATTCAATCGCTGAACGGACCGGCGGAGCGTGTCGATGCCGCCGGTGCGCCCTACGTCGCGGGGAAACTGATCGTCAAGTTCCGCGACGGCACGTCCTCGGCAACCCGAGTGTCCGCACTGTCCAACCGCGGCGCGAGGGCCGCGGCACAACGCGCCTACGCCAATTTCGATATCGTCAGCCTCGATCAGTCGGACGACGTCGAAACAGCCGCGAGGGCGCTTGCGGCGCGCGGCGACGTCGAGTACGCGCAGC
This sequence comes from uncultured Acidobacteriota bacterium, assembly GCA_963730995.1. Taxonomy (GTDB): domain Bacteria; phylum Acidobacteriota; class Vicinamibacteria; order Vicinamibacterales; family 2-12-FULL-66-21; genus CAVSUB01. The sequence goes on from CAVSUB010000001.1 coordinate 959,282, forward strand.
CTGACTATCGCGTCCACCCGACGTTCAAGCCGAACGATCCGCTGTACTTCCGTCAGTGGAACCTGCCTGACATCGACATGGAGCGGGCGTGGGATCTCCAGCCTGCCGCCGGATCGTCCATCACCGTGGCGGTGCTCGATACGGGCGTGGCATATACAAACGTCACACGGACGTTTCAGGCGCGCGCCTTCCGCGTCGATGCCGACGGCGACGTGGTCGTCGGAGGCGGGCCGGGCACGCCCTATCCAGCGCTTGGAACATTGACGCTGCCCTTCGTCGCGGCGCCGGATCTCGGGCCGTCGAGCCGCTTCGTCGCGCCTCACGATTTCATCTGGGACACCGACGTGCCGGTCGATCTCGACGGGCATGGCACGCACGTCAGCGGGACGATCGGACAGACAACGAACAATGGCCAGGGTGTCGCGGGCGTCGCGTTCAACGTGAAATTGATGCCCGTCAAGGTGTTGGACTCCGCGTGGGACACGATCTTTGGAGCGCCGAACGTGGGGACGGATGACAGCGTCGCCCGAGGCATCCGGTACGCGGTGGACAATGGCGCCAGGATCATCAACATGAGCCTCGGCCGCACGGGCGCTGCCGGCTCCGCGCCGGTCGTCGAGGACGCCATCAAGTACGCGGTGGGCAAGGGCGCCTTCGTCGCGATCGCCGGCGGGAACGAATTCGAGGACGGGAATCCAACCGAAGTCATCGCCGAGATCGCGAATCGCATCCAGGGGGCGGTCTCTGTCGCGGCGCTCGACCGGAATCACAACCGTGCGTTCTACTCGAGCACCGGGAACTACATCGAGCTCGCGGCTCCCGGCGGATCGTTTCGAGGTTTCGACAGTGATGGCGGCATCCTTCAGCAGACGCTCGATCTGGATCTCGTCGAGACGTACACGATGAGCCCGGCGCGCTTCACTGCCCCACGGTTCGACGCCGTCGCGTACTTCTACTTCACCGGCACGTCGATGGCGACGCCCCACGTCTCCGGACTGGCGGCGATGCTCATGCAGCAGGGATTCACGTCGCCGGCGGCCATCGAAGCGGCGCTCGAGAAGTTCGCGACCGACCGCGGAGCTGCCGGCAGAGACGACGAAACTGGATTCGGCGAGATCAGCGCACGCGCCGCGCTGCGCGGACTGGGGCTGGCGAAATGACGCGCGCACGCACGCTCCTGCTGTCCCTCCTGCTCGCAACACCAGCCACGGCGCAGTCCACGACTGCGACCGCAGCTTCACCGGCCGATCGGCAGCCTGCCGCGCTTTCAACCCGAGCGAGCGAACCCGACTTCTCGGCCCGGGCCGTCGGCCTGGTCACCGTGCAGGGATTCTCGGCGCAAGAAACCTTCAATGGGATCTTCGGGAATGCTGTGGGCCCGTTCTGGGGCGGCGGCGCGCAGATCGTGCTGCGCAGCGGCATCTACGCCGAGGTCAACGCCTCGCGATTCCGGAAGGAGGGCGAGCGGGCTTTTCTGCTCAATGGCGAAGCCACGCGTTTAGGGCTGCCATTGACATCAACGATCACCCCCGTCGAGGTCACCGGAGGGTACCGCTTCAGACTGCGAAAGCACCAGGGCATCATCCCGTATCTCGGGGCGGGCGTTGGCTCGTACGATTATCGAGAGATATCCGATTCGGCTGAGGACGAGGTGTCCACGCGCCATGCGGGCCTGCTCGCAGTCGGCGGTGTCGAGTACCGCGTTCAGCGGTGGATCGGAATCGCCGTGGACGTTCAGTACACCCACATCCCGGGCATTCTCGGCTCGGGCGGCATCTCGGAGCAGGCGAAAGAGAACGACCTGGGTGGAACGGCCGCGCGCTTCCGGATAGTGGTCGGTCGTTGAGACCGTTCGGTCGCCTGTGGGCCTGATGCAGGGCCGGGCCTTTCCGCCTTCGCGCGCAACGCGTTCAGCGCGCTGCGGCGAGACCTCGCCGGAGCCTGGCGGAGGCGGGCAGGCCCGGCCACGCGGGGTCTGACCACCTTCGCCAAGGCTACGGGTGGTCCGCCGTAGCTTCAGCGAACGCGGAAGACCCCGCGCAGCGGACACGGACATCAGCTCAGCGCCAGCTCGTACACTCCGCGGCCGTGCGTGGCGGCGCGCAACAGCCGCTGCGTCGGGTGGATCTGCAGGTCGAACACTGGCGCGTCCGGCAGTCCGTTCTGCAGCGGAGCCCATGTCGCGCCGGAATCCGGCGAGTGCCAGACGCCGATGTCGGCGCCGACATACACATGTTGCGGCGCGGAACGATCGACGGCGAGCGCGTTGTGCTCCACGTCGAGCAGATCGTTTCCGGGCGAACCGCTCCGGCTGGCCCACCGCGTCCCGTCGAAATGCCAGACCCGGCGGCGATCCCCCATCCCGCCGAAGGTCACGTAAACCGATGCCAACGTTGCATCCGCCCAGTCGACAGCGACATCGGTGATGAGACCCGTGAGCCCGAGGGGTCCAGCCGGAGCGTTGTCGATCTGCGTGAGCGTCCACGTGGTGCCGGCGCGATCCGCGCGAAACACACGGCCTTTCGTCGTGCCGATGAAGAGGCGATCGGGCGAGGCGAATGCCAGCGCGAACACGTTTTCTCCAGAGAGCACCGGCAGCGACATCGAGTCGTTCTGTTTCCACGACCGCGCGAAATCCCGCGAGACAAAAACCGTCGACCCTGCGCCCACCGCCACGACTTTCGCGTCAGCCGGCTGCGCCGGGTTGAACGGTGTTCCTACGATGGGCTGCGTCATCGTGGCCCACGGGAAATCCCACGACGCGGCCCACGAGTCCTCGGAGGCGCCGCCCGTGTCGGAGCGATACACCGTTCCGTTGGCAAAGGTGAGGACTTGTTTGGGATCCGCCCAGTTGATGAGGCAGTAGCCGCCGTCGCCGGAGTTCACGTGGGTCCACATCGGCCCTCCGGGCGTTCGCGCACTGCCGTTGTCCTGCAGCCCGGTGAAGAGGATGTTGGGATCGGTCGGATGCTGCGCGATGAAGTTGCTGCACAGGCACGAGAGCCCGGTATTCATGCCCGCGAACTCGCCGGTGCCGCCGGGATCGCGATTCAGGAATACTCCGCCGTCGCAGCCGCACCAGAGCTCTTGCGGATCGGCGGGGCTGTGCACGAGGACATGGACGTCGGCGTGCGCATGCGTGCCGATCGCCCTCGCGTTCGCAAACGCGAATCCGGCGCCGCTCGTCTTGACGTCGGCGCGCCAGATGGAACCGGGAAACGGCTGCGTGTCCGTGTAGCTACCGCCCAGGTACAAGCGATTGATATCGGCCGGATCGACGGCCAGCGCGAGATCGTACGCACCCTGACTGCTGCCCTGCGGCGCCGGAAGCACGTCGGGTGGACCGGAGACGACTTTCCACTTCCCCGACGCCGTATCGAGGCGGTAGACGCCGTGGAGTGTCCCGTTGCTGTTCCTGGCGACAAGCGCGTAGACGACCGCGCCATTGCCGGCTTGCGATCCCAGCGTGATTCGGCCGACATCATTCGTCGGAAACCCCGTGCCGGCGGCGGTCCATGTCTGACCGTCGGAAGATCCGACGACTCCGGTGCCCCATTCCGCCGCGAAAAACTTCCGCGATCCGCCCGCGCCTGCAACCACCACGCTGCTGTGAACCCCTGGCCGAACACGTGTCCATTCGAACGCCGCGCCCTGGGACACACGATGATAGAGCCCGGCGCTCGTCGCACCGACGACATGCTCGCGGTTGGCAGGATCCACCGCGAGCGCGAAAAACGCCTCGCCGGCCAACGTCGGCGCGCCCGCCGCTGTCGGCTCGGATAGCCACGTCGCTCCTCCGTCGTCCGATCGGATGGGGCCGATGCCGCGGTAGGCGGGAAGCGCGCTGACAATTCGCGCCGCGAAGATTTCGTGGGTCTCCCCCTCACCCGTTCCAACGTAGACGCGGTCGGAGTCCGCCGGGTCGATCGCGATTGCGCCGCAGGCGAGACTGGCGCTTGCGAAATTCGTCGGGTCGATGTCGAAGGCATCCATCATCGACGCCCACGACGTGCCGCCGTCGTCAGACCGGAACACACCGCCGCACGCTGAAGCGGCGTAGACCCGCTGGCCTCCCGCGGCAACCGCGAGCCCGACTGTTCTCCCGCCGACCGGCTCGCCGCCGACTGTCTGGCCCTCGAGCACGACCGTCGGCCCCAGAGGCAGCCAGTTCCGTGCGCCAGGAATCGCCGGCGCACCCGGCAGAGCTGCTGCCCGCGTCGTCGCGGCAACGGACTTCCGCTGCTTGTACTCCGAGAGCCTGTTGATCCAGAGTCCTCGATCCGGAGCCGCCAGGACCGCTTCACCTTCACCGGGCTGGAGCGCGCTCCGAAAGGCGTGGCCCGACCGCGTCACTCCCCCTGGCGGCGCAACCGCACGGGCAGCCGCCTGAGCCGGACTCTCGAGTCGTGTGTAGGTGGATTCGATCTCAGGGAGGAACCACTCGGCCGGGCCCTCCTCCCGATCGGACTTCCCCCTCCTGCCACGCGAAATCTTCACGGGCATTCGCTGAGTGGATCGCTTCGCCGTCTTGCGGCGGGGTTTGGCGGTGCCAGCCCGGGCACTGGTCTTTTTTGGCTTTGGCGAGGGACGTTTGCTCATGAGGCGCCTCGGTCGAGTTTTCTTCGGAGACACAAACTACTACACGGAGCAGTTAACGACGGAGAAGGGCGAATTGAACTCAGACGCAGCCTACAGCCCTGCTGGTGAGCAAGAGCTTAAAGGTACGGTTCGGTCACGTTCTGCGGACAGGAGCGTCCGCAGAACCGAGCACCCGGAAGCTCTGCGACAGACCACCCTCACGTCGATTTCGTCAACTGTTTTACAAGGGAATGGTTGGGTTGCTACTGGCATCACAATTGCCACTTTAGGACTGACACCAACGACAAGGTCCGGCTCAACCTTAAAAGGGGTGACCATGCATTCAATCCGCACGAGATTTCAGGCGGCTGCTTTCATTCTCGCGCTCTCAATCGCTGCACCGTATAACGCGTTTGCCGAAAAGTCGGACGCCCTTTCGCGCATTTCGATCGAGAACTTCGGTCAGATCAACGACGGATACTTTCGTGGCGCCCAACCAAAGGGGCGCGACTATCAGGATCTGGCCGCTATCGGGATAAAGACGGTCATCGACCTTTCGGACGATCAGCAGACGGAAGCGCAATCGGTGGAATCGGCCGGGATGAAGTTCGTCCGTATTGCGCTGACGACGTCAGCCGCGCCGGGAGAGGCCGCCGTCGAGAAGTTCCTGTCGCTGGTCAACGATCCCGCGAATCAGCCAGTGTACGTCCACTGTCAGGGCGGCAGGCATCGCACCGGCGTCATGACGGCGGTCTACCGAATCACACACGATCACTGGACGCCCGACCGCGCTTTCGCCGAGATGGTGCAGTATCAGTTCAAGAAGGGGTTCGTGAGCCACGACACGCTGAGGAACTTCGTTTACAACTTCACCGCGAAGCCGGCGGAGATCGTCGCGATGTCGCCGGGCAGCGAGAGATAGCACGTCTGGCTCGTGACTACTCCATCCGCTGAAGCGTCAAGTACAGGGGCCCGGCACCGAATATCACAAGCATCAAAAACGTTCCTGGCCCCGTTCGATTAATCGCCTCGAAAAACACCTGCTCACCCGGCGCGAGATCGAACTCGAGCGTCTTCCACACGAGCGTATTGCTGACGCGCACGCGATGACGGCCCGGTTGCAGCTCATTGGTAATCGAATCGCCCCAGAGCAGGGTCGCCACACGCTCGCCGTCGATCCAGACAATCAGCTGGCGTGACTTGAAGTCCGATTTCGAAGTGCGGGTGACGGTCACCGTGGCGGGAAACAGATCCTGGATGTCGTCTCGATCGTCGATCGTGTCTCGGAGGGAGGGGTCGAGGAGTCTGGGCATCCTGGGGCTCCGTCACCGGGGCAGCTTGTTGCCGATCTCCTTCCTCAGCACGTTTGCGACCTCTACCGGCGTGTCAACGAAGCGCACGGCAAACCCGTGCGTCGCTTCGGCATAGACCACTTCAGCCGGCAGGTTGATCTGCCCACCGGTGATCGCGATTGAGACCGTGACGGTCTGGCCAATTTTCGGCAAAACGATCGACTCGATGAAGCATCCGCTGACGCTGAGGTCGACGATGCGGCCGTCCTGAGTCCCGGAGCCGTCCCAGAAACCCTCGAACGGCCCTCTGACCCGCGGGTGTGCTCGACGTTCCGACACTGAACCTCCCCCACATGACTCACCGCACGCACATCCTACACCGAGCGCAATCTGGCGCGAATGGTCAGGCGTCCTGTAGCCCGTAGAGTTGTGGAGGCCGGCCTGACGTTGGCGGACGGCGAGTTTACGAACCGCCGTTCCGGGCAATGCACTCGGCAGCGCCCGCCGTGCGCGGCGCGATTTGCTGAATCTCGCGGCAGAGTCGTCGGGCCTCGGCGGGGTCGGATTCCTGCTCGCTCAAAAGCGCGAGCGATTGACGGGCGGCGATGTTGGCCGGATCGACCCGGAGTGCGTCGTTGAAGTGGACGCGTGCCTCTTCGCGCCGTCCGGTCAGCAGGGCGATCGAGCCGAGACCCTCCGGACCGATCGGCGAAGCGGGTACGGCGCGAGTCAGATCCGAAAAAACCGCCTCGGCCTCATCCAAGCGATTCAGTTCCGCGAGGCACACGCCAAGCTTCAGATAAGCGTCAGCGTTGTCGGGCCTCAGGCGCACGGCATTTCGAAACGCGACGGCCGCCTCCTCGCGCATGCCTCTGGCGCGAAGCGCCTCACCCAGCAGCAGGTGCGGCAGCCAGACGTCGGGAGCGCGTTCGGCCGCCTGGAGCCACAACAATCGCGGGTCGGCCCACATGGCATTGCGGACGACGGTCTGCCCGGCAAGCGTAACGGGCGCCAGAACGAGCATGGCCGTCACCAGCCGCCGCAGCCGAGGAAAGGCGAGTCGCGGGCGCGACAGCAGCCACGCGACGGCGTAGCCCCCGGCGGCGAAGAGGCCGGCGTTGGCGAAATAGGTCCTGTGCTCCGCCATCGGATGACCGAGGTCGAGGAGTACGAGGAGTGCGGCCGGCGCCAGAGCCAACAGGAACCACAGAATTCCAAGTCCCGCCAGTGGCGCCCGTCGCATCGAGATCCAGGCGAGTCCGAACAGACCCGCGGTGAAAGCAACGGCGGCGACCGCCCGCCACTGCCAGAGGCTCGAGATGGATTCCACCGCATGAAAGACCGACTGGCCGCCCGGCGTCACGAGCAGCACGACGTAGCGCCGCACGACGTCCAGACTCACGAGAACGAGTTCCCAGTGAACCCCCGTGTTCGTCGGATTCTCGACCGCAACCAGAACGGCCAGTCTGAAAGCCCCGAGAATGGCCATCGCCGTCGCCAGTGTCAGCGCGACCCTCGTGAGCCGCTGACGGCATGCCGCAGGCATGGTCGCTCCCATGCACACGCGGTAGCCAGCCAGAAGGAACGGAAACACGAGCGCCGTCTCCTTCGAAGTCAGAGCACAAACCCACGCGGCAATTCCGGCGAAGAGCCACCGTCGGCTGCCGTCGAGCGACCACCGTCGAATCGCGAGGAAAGCAACCAGCAGGAACGTCGTGCTGAGGACGTCGGCGCGCCCGCTGATGTACCCGACGGCTTCCGTCATCATCGGGTGGACGGCAAACATCCAGGCCGCGGCCGCCGCAACGACGTCGCCACGCAGACCTGCCGGATGCCGCCGATCGACGTCCTCTGCGATCGTCGATCGCGGCGCCGAGGCAGCCAGTGAATCCTGGGCGAGCCCCTCCAGGAGCGCGAACACCAGCACGACGTTCAACAGGTGCAGCAAGAGGCTCGTGAGATGGAACCCGAATGGCGCCGTTCCCCAGATGGCGCGATCGATCGCGAACGACAGGTTGACGAGCGGCCGCGACACGTCCTGCAGCATGATGGCGCGCAGGTTCCAGAGCGTGTCGAGCGATCGATTGTCCGCGACGGTATGGAAGTCATCCCAGACAAACGGGTTGTGCAACGCGTTCAGGTACGCGAGCGCCGCGCAGAGCACCGGCGGGCAGACCAGGGCCAGACGCCGTCCGCGGCTCGAACGAGCGGCCGCACGGGCGACGGGCTCGCCCGCGCCTACCGGAGCCGGTTCACGAGAGGACAAATCTCGACCTCGAACACAGAAATGTAAGCCGGAGGGCGGCAGAATGCCGGTATCACGCCAGACTGCACGGTGGATGCCCGCCGAGTGCGCTCCGAAGTCAGGACCGGCTGCGGCGAGGCTGGACCCTGTCGCCAGTTGACGGCGCCGATGGCAGTGCTATGCTCGAAGATCCAGGCGGAGGCCGGCATGAGTATCGGCGCACAGCTTCGTGCTTCACGGGAGGCGCGAGGCCTCTCCATTGATGCGGTGGCGCACACCACCCGCGTGCAACCGCGCATCCTTGCAGCAATCGAACGAGACGATGTCCGCGCAGTTCCACCGCGCCCCTTCGGACGAGGGTTCGTCAAGGCGTACGCGCGCGAAATCGGGCTCGACGGCGATCAGACGACGCGCGACTATTTCGCGCAATTCGCTCCGGTTGGTACTGCCGATGCGACCAGAAGCCCAGAAAGAACCGCCTTCACGCTCCACTCGGTCGCCGCGCGTCTGGCGACTCGTACTCGCGTCGCTCGGCGCGCTCACCGCGATCGCGGTCGCTGTCGTTGCGAGCCGGCCGGCAGCGAAGGCTGAATCGGCGGCCGGAGTAGCGAACGTGGTGGGAACGTCAGGCGTGGCGAGTACGTCGGCGCCGGCAGTCGCCAAGACGACAGACGCGGCACCGGTGGCCCCCCCCGTCAGCACCGCCACGACACAAGCCGCTCCTCCCGTCCAAGCGGCGCCACTCACCATCGTCCTGACGGCGACAAGTCCGTCGTGGGTCACGGCGGACGCCGATGGGCGTCGCGCGCTGTTCAAGACCGTTGCTCCAGGCTTGTCGGAGACAATCATCGCGAAGCGGGAGATCGTGATTCGAGCCGGGAATGCGGGGGCACTCGCGTGGCGCGTCAACGGACGCGAGCTTGGTCCGATGGGACGTATCGGTCAGATTCGCGATGTGACGATCACCCCGACGAGCGCAGCGACCGTCAAGTGAGTTGGCAGCCTCTGAAGGTTCGCCCCGGGGGGTTTAGCAACCGGATACGTCCAGCGTTACGTTACGGTCTGTTCGAGCAGCCGCTCCATCTCTGCGACCAGCGCGTCCGGAAGACACGGCTTCTGAAGGAACAGATCGCATCCGCTGCTCAGGGCGTCGGCAACGTCCGAGGGAAAGACGGCTGCCGAGACTGCGATGATCTTCGAATGGTGCAGTGACTCGGTGGCGCGGACGTACCTGCTGACCTCTAGGCCGTCGATATCAGGCAACCTGAGGTCCAGCAGGATGACGTCGGGTACGTGCGCCCGCGCCATCTCGATTGCTTCCGCCCCTGTTGCGGCCTCAACGGTTCTGAAACCACGGAACCGCAAGTACTCCGCGTAAGCCTCACGGTTGTCCGGAGCGTCGTCGATGATCAGCACAAGAGGCGCTTCAGACATATCTCCTCCAGGTGCCCGAATTCTGTTCGATCACTCGACCATCCGCTGGATTGCAGTATCCGCACCGTCCATTTAGACACCTGAAGAGCCAGAAAAGATACCCCAAAATCAAGGGTTCCCTGGTCTGGACCCGGTTGTTAGTGTTCGGTTGCACGACGGAAGTAGTTACACGATCCAGTAGAGCTCTTGCTGTGCGGAGGCACGGCCGTTCGAGACGACTGGAACAAAACCGCAAGAAGGTACGGCGACCGGCGGTTGGCCAGTCACTTGCACATTTGCGAGTCGGGTTCGCGGGAGCCGATGCTCAAACCCCTGGCCGAAGAATTCTTTGCAGATGGCCATTACAACGAGTGCCTTGGGGGTGCCTGGTGCTCGTCTGTTGCAGCAACCGACCGCGAACCCGTTTTTTGTCGCCGCGAGTACCCGTGTCAGTACGTGGTTGACGCCGTAGTCGGTCGCACGACCAGGTTCTCGATAAAGAACTCCAGCATCCGTTCAGGATTCACGCCGCTGTGGCCGCGGTCCGGCCCGACTTGCACGTCGAAGCTCTTGCCGCCCTCCTGCAAGGCCTTAATGAGCTGCATCATGTTCGAAGGGTGGACGTTGTTGTCCGCGGTGCCGTAGTACAGAAGGAGCCGGCCCTTGAGATCCTTCGCGTACTTCATCGCGCTGCCCTTCTCGTAGTTCGCCTTGTTCTCCTGCGGTATCCACATGTATCGCTCGGTGTAGATCGAGTCGTAGTGCACCCACGACGTGACCGGTGACGATGCGGAGGCGGCGGCGAAGACCTCGGGATGCCTGAGGATCGCCATCACTGCTGAATAGCCGCCGTAGGACGTTCCGTAGATGCCCACGCGAGACTTGTCCAGGTACGGCCGGCTCCACAAAGCCTTCACGCCTTCTGACATGTCGTCCACTTCAACTTGACCCAGTTTCAGGTAGACGTCGTCCAGAAGCCTCTTGCCCTGACCCGACGTGCTGCGGGTGTCGAGGTTCAGAATGAGAAAGCCGTACTCCGCCGTGGCGTTCGGCGTCACGAACGTCTCGCGCGCGGTGTTGCTCGCGGACGCCGGACCACCGTACACGGAAACGAGCGACGGATATTTTCTGGCAGGGTCGAAATTCGACGGGAATTGAATCAGCCCGTGCAATTTCGTTTTTCCATCCGCCGCGGTGTAGGTGAACATCTCGGCTGGCTTGAATCCGAGCTGCGAGTACTTCGTGAGGTTGCTCTTCGCAAGATCCGCGACAACCTTCCCGCTGGCATCGACGAGCCGTGTTGCGGGCGGCGTATCGTGAGTCTGATAGATGTCGACGAAGTACCCGTTGTCCGGCGAGATGCCGCATCCGCCGCCAAGGGCGCCGAATCCACCGCGTCCTCCGCCGCCTGCGGTTCCCATGCATCCTGCGACGGTGTGGTTGAAGGCGGGGTCGGTCAGCCGCACGTCCTTCGCGCCGTCCAGACCGACGCGGTGCAGCTGCATCTTCATGTAGTTGTCGCCGTCGCGAGCGGTGTAGAAGATGACGCCTGCGGCTTCGTCGACCTTCAGGAGCGATCCGACCTCGAAGCCGGAGTGCGAGGTCAGCGGCGCGATCAGCTTGCCGCTCAGATCGTAAAGATAGAGGTTGCTCCAGCCATTCCGCTCCGATTCCCAGATGAAGCGACGGCCGTCTTTGAGAAACGTCATCGACGGGCTGTTCTCGATCCATCCCGTCGGCCATTCCTCGCGGACGATCGTGCGGGTCCGCCCGGTCTCGGGATTCGCCGCCGTGAATTCGAGGATGTTCTGCTTTCGATTGGTCCGGTTGAAGAGCAGCTCCGACCCGTCCGCCGACCACGCGATGCGATAGACGTAGTGGCCGACGACGTCGTTGTCGAAGGGCCTGCCATTTCGAACGTCCACTTTTGTGCTTTTCTTCAACGCGACGTCGTACACGAACAGGTCGACGATGGGATTCGGCGCGCCCGCCTTCGGATACGCCTCGACGTCGTCCTTGCTCTGAATCTGCGTCTGATCGACCTGGAGGTGGTAGTCAGGTACCTGCTTTTCGTCGAACCTGTAGTAGGCGAGTCTGCGGCTGTCGGGGGACCACCACATGGCCGTCCGCTGACCGAGCTCTTCACCGTAGACCCAGCTCGCCGTGCCGTACTTGATCCGATCCCTCTCACTCCCGTCGGTCGTGACAGCGACTTCACTGCCGCCGTTGGCGTCGGTCACCCACAGGTTTCGGTCGCGATAGAAGGCCTTCTGCCTACCGTCTGGCGATGGCGCCGAATCGAATTGCCTTCCGCGCTCGGGAGCTCCGGCGGTGCCGCGCCCCCCGCCACCCCGCCCCTCCCGTCCGGCTGGTGCCTCGGCGATGCCGATCTCGGCCGCGGTGCGGGTCGACACGTCGAAGCGATAGCGTTTGCCGTCGTTGAAGTACTCGAAGGACCTGCCGTCAGGGCTCCACGTGACGCCCAGCGATCCCAACTTCACTGCGCCTGGAATCGCCTGCAGCATCTTCTGGTATTGCTGGTATCCGGGCATCGTCTTCAGCCGGTCCTGCGCCGCGGTCGAGACCTGTAGCAGGCCAAGGGCGACAGCGAGCGGTGCAGCCGGAAGCGCGAGGCGGACGACGGACGGCAGCCGATGTTTCACTGACAATCTCCTGATGGACGAAGCGGAAGGAGGATTGAGGAAAGTCTAGCAGCTCTTGATCGAATTACTGCCGCGGAGCGGTCGGCTGTACGACATCCGCCACCACGAACCAGCGACCGGACGCGTCGCGCGTCCAGACCCGGATGTACGCGCCTGACTCGACGCGCGGCGTCTTCAGGTCGTACTTCCCATAGCTGTAGCCAAGGTCGCCCGCGGCTGAAGACTCCGCTGCCGTGGACGTCGCCGTCAGTCCTCCCGCATTGGCCTCGAGCCAGCTCGCAATGGCCTGCGGGCCGATGGCCGGCGGACCACCCGCTCGATGCAGGCGGGTCCCGGACACGACCTGGTCGGCGTAGGCTCGGGCGGCGCCGTCCTGCGCGGCGCGCGCGTTGAGGCCGCGATCCGCCTCGAGAAGGCTCTTTTCGCCTGCGGCCTTGCCGTCCTTGCCGGTGTAGCGCGCGCCGAACGGCATGCGCGTGAACCCTGGCGCGAAGGTCGCCTCCGCTCGCAATCCGGTTCCGACGTCGATGAAGACGCGCCATCGTCCGTCAGCCTGCTTGCGCCACACGGACAGATAGTTGCCGTATCGCGGTGTCGCGTCAGGCGCAGAGTGATCGATGAACGTGCTGGGACCGGTGAGCCATCCGATCTCCCCGCTCGCGGCCACATCGCCGCTGCGCGGCTCCCAGAGCAGCTCGTTGAGCGAGAACGGGGTCGGCGTCTGCTTAAGCAGCCGCTCTCGTGCCGATGTCGGATCCGGGGTGAAGGCGATCGAGTCCTCGGCAAAGAAGTCGAGGAACGAATCGCGGATGCCCTTCGTCTTTGCGGTCTTCGCGAAGTCCCGCTCGGTGTCCGCCATCGCCTGGAGCGCCGGTGGGACGGCGTCCTGCACCGTGACGAACGGAGTGACGAGGAGCGAGAGCACGCAGGCGGCGACGGATTTCGGGCTGATCATGTGGATCTCCTTGCGTCGCCATTTGCCGTGATCCCGTCTTCCGTATCAGGTCTGCAGAACTTTTTCCCGTCGGCTGGCGTATTTGGCCTACAATGCAGGCCTAACAGATGGCTGACCTCTACCTTGGAGAGTTCGAGCAGATTGTACTTCTCGCGATCCTGCGCCTTCAGGACCGCGCGTACGCTGTTCCGCTCCGAGAGGAAATCCAGGCGCGGACCGGCCGCCGCGTCGCGCGCGGAGCGCTCTACACCGCACTCGACCGTCTCGAGCAGAAGCGCTGCCTGCGGTCGCGGATGAGCGAGCCGATGGCCGAGCGTGGTGGCCGCTCACGCCGCTATTTCACCGTCACCGCAGCGGGCATGGCCGCAATACGAGCGTCGCGGCAGACGCTGCTCCGTTTGTGGAGCGGCCTCGAAGGACAGCTCGAGTCATGAGTCGCGGGGCTCGTCCGCCGCGGCTCGCCGAAGGGCTCCTCACGGCCGTCATCGGCGTGGACGCCCGCGGCGAAGGCGTGCTCGGCGATCTTCACGAAGAGTTCCTGCGTGAGGTGGAAAGGGCGCCAATCCGTGCCCCACTCTGGTACTGGATCAACTCGCTTCGCCTCTCGGCGCGGTTCACCGCCCAGAGCGCATCTGCGACGGCGCGTGACGCTGCGGATCGTGTGCGCGGACAGCGACAGAAAACGAAGCTCTCTAGCCTTCACCCCGGAGATCCCATGATGCAGACGATCGGTATGGAGGCTCGGTATGCGTTCCGCGCGCTGTTCGCGGGGCGCGGAGTCACGGCGCTCATCGTGCTGAGCCTCGCCCTGGGGCTAGGGGCGAACGCCACGATTTTCACACTGATAGACGCCCTCGTCGTGCATCCGTTTCCATTTCCTGGCGTCGACCGCGTCGTCCTCGTGGCGGAAACGTCGCCCACCACGGACTTCAAAGAGGGGTCGGTGTCGGCCGCGAACTTCCTGGATTGGAGATCGCAGGCCGGCTCGCTCCAAAGCCTCGTCGCGATGCAGTGGTGGGACGTCAGCGTCATCGGTCGCGACGAACCCGAGAGCGTTCAGGGCTTCCAAGTCTCACCCGACTTCTTTCGAGCGCTCGGTGTCCAGCCTGCACTCGGGCGCGGATTCCTGCCGGAAGAGGAAGTGCCGGGCCAGCATCGCCGTGTCGTCCTGGGCCAGGGCGTGTGGCAGCGTCGATTTGGAGGAGATCGAGACATCCTCGGTCGAACGATCACCCTTGACGGCGAGCCGTACGAAGTCGTCGGGATCGCGCCCTTCGGATTCGACTTTCCAAACGGCACCGAAGTATGGGCGCCGCTCGCCTTCAAGCCCGATCAGGCTGCGAACCGCGCACGGCAATTTCTGACGGTCATCGGCCGCCTTCGCGACGGCTCACGTCTCGCCGATGCCCGCGCCGAGATGTCCGTCGTCGGACAACGCCTCCGACAACGGTATCCGGAGGCGAACAAGGATCGCGGCGTTCGCGTCATGGCGCTTCCGCAGGGCATGCTGGACGAGGGACTCGGGCCGGTGCTCTCGCTCTGGCAGGCATCGGCGGCCTTCGTGCTGCTGATCGCCTGCGCGAATGTCGCGAGCCTGCTCCTCGCCCAGGGTGCGGAGCGGCATCGTGACATTGCGATTCGGCTGGCCATGGGAGCGGGACGCGCGCGGATCGTCCGCGAGCTGCTGCTCGAGAGTGCGATGCTCGGCCTGCTCGCCGTGCCGGGCGCGATGTTCGCCGCGTGGCTCGGGCTGGACGTCATTCGCGGCGCGATGCCCGCCAAGATCATCAGGTTCCTCCCGGGCTGGAACGCGATCGCCGTCGACATGCGTGCCCTTGCCGCGACGAGCGTTCTGGCGATCGTTGCTTCTGCAATCTTCGGGTTGATTCCGGCGCTCCAGGCTGCCCGGCCTCGACTGCTCGATTCGCTCAAGGAAGGTGGGCGTTCAGCGACCGCCGGCCAGGGCCGTCACCGGCTTCGCCGCGCGCTCGTGGTCGCGGAGATCGCGCTGGCGCTGCCGCTCCTCGTCGCGTCGGCTCTCGGCGCCAACGGAGCCTATCGCTTTCTCAATGGTCCCCAGGGCTACGACCCTGAGGGTGTCCTGTCGATGGACGCCGTGCTGCCGGCCGCCCGCTATGCCGACGAGACCACGAAACGCAACTTCACCGAGGCGGTCGTCGATCGCCTGCGCACCATTCCGGGTGTCGAGTTCGCGTCGGCGATCAACATTCGCCCCTCGCACGTGGGAAACGTCGCGCGCCCGATCGAGATCGAAGGCCAGCCGGTTGGCGATCCGTCGCAACCTCCCGAGGCAGGTTTTCGCGCGGCGACGCCCGACCTGTTCGACGCCCTGCGCATTCCCATCGCGCGCGGGCGCGGCTTTACGTCCGCCGATCGGCACGATTCCCAGCCGGTCGCGATCGTCAGCCAGTCGCTCGCCCGCCGGTACTGGTCCGGCCTCGACCCGATCGGACAACGACTGCGCGTGGGTTCCAGTCCCTGGCTGACCGTGATTGGCGTCTCCGGTGACGTCATCCAGGACTGGTTCCTGGAGCGCAGCCGCGCGGTCGTGTATGTGCCCTACGCGCAGAGCCCGACGAGCAACCTCGAGCTGCTGATTCGAACCGGAGGCGATCCGGCGCTCCTGGCGCCGCAGGCGCGTGCCGCCGTCCGCGCCGTCGACCCCGCACAACCGGTGTTCGACGTGATGACGATGCGCGAGGCGTTGAGGG
This sequence comes from uncultured Acidobacteriota bacterium, assembly GCA_963730995.1. GTDB lineage: Bacteria > Acidobacteriota > Vicinamibacteria > Vicinamibacterales > 2-12-FULL-66-21 > CAVSUB01. The sequence continues at coordinate 975,160 of CAVSUB010000001.1, forward strand.
ATCGGACTGTCGGCCTGCGATTCATCGCGGGGGTGATGGCGGTATTCGGCGGCCTCGCGCTGCTGCTCGCGATCATCGGCACCTACAGCGTCATGGCGCATTTCGTGACGCAGCGGACGCACGAAATCGGCATCAGGATCGCGCTGGGCGCGACGCCGGCTGAGATCCTGCGCCTGACGGTGACGCAGTCCGGGCGGCTGACGGCGATCGGAGTCCTGATCGGCGCCGGTTTGTCGCTCGTCCTCGCGCGATTGATCGAAGCGGGCCTCGTCGGGTCCGCATCGAGCGACAGCCGCACGATCGTGGGAGTCGCCGCGACCCTCGCGATCGCCGCGCTCGCCGCAGGCTACATTCCTGCACGCCGCGCCGCCTCCATCGATCCGATCGCTGCGCTCCGGGACTGATAGGAAGTAACGCCTGAATCAGTAGCAGCCGCTCCGTTGTCGCAGCTCGGAACCCGGGGCGAAACACCGACGATTGCCCGCTGGTGAATCAGCTGAAACAGTCCACCAATCGATCCGGATCTCGTTCGAAAGGCCTCTTCAACAACGTCCGCTGATATCATTTCCCCGGGGGGGTGCTCATGCCCAGCGGAGGAGACACATGCATATCAGGTGGATCACAAGAGGAGCGGCCGCGGTCCTTCTCGCGGCCGTTGTGGTTCCCGGATCGCTGCGCGCCGAGCGTCCAATGGCCGCGCCGATCGCGATCGCGGACCAGGGCAACGAAGACGCCCTCGTCAAGAAAGCGCACGCAATCCACGACAAGGTGATCGCGCTCGACACGCACAACGACATCAGCCCGACCGACTTCACCGCGGAACGGAACTACACGCAGCGGCTGGACACCCAGGTCAACGTGCCCAAGATGGTCGAGGGCGGTCTCGACGCGTCCTTCTTCGTCGTCTACGTCGGTCAGGGGCCTCTTACTCCCGAAGGCTACGAGAGCGCCTACAAGCAAGCGAGCGAAAAATTCGACGCGATCCATCGGTTCACCGAGCAGATCGCGCCCGGCAAGATTCAACTTGCGCTGACGTCCGCTGACGTCCGCCGCATCAACGCCGCCGGCAAGAAGGTGGCGCTCATCGGTGTGGAGAACGGCTATCCGCTGGGAGACGACGAGAAGATCGCACTGGCCCGGGTGAAGGAGTTCTACGATCGCGGGGCCCGATACATGTCTCTCGCTCACAACGGGCACAGCCAGCTCTCCGATTCGAATACCGGCGAGCGCGAAGGCTGGAAGTGGAACGGGCTGTCGCCGCTCGGCAAGAAAGTCATCGCCGAGATGAACCGCGTCGGCATCATGATCGACGTCTCGCATCCCTCCAAGGAATCGATGATGCAGGCCGTTGCGCTCTCGAAGGCGCCGATCATCGCGTCGCATTCGGCCGTCCGCGCGCTGGCCGACGTCAGCCGCAACATGGACGACGAACAGCTGCTCGCGCTGAAGAAAAACGGCGGCGTGATCCAGATCGTCGCCTTCAACTCGTACGTCAAGACGGACTCAGCCGAGCGACATCAGGCCCTCGAGGAGCTGGCGAAGGAGTTCGGCCTGCCGCCGGGCACGCCGCTCGGCGGACGCGGTGGACGACGCGGCGGGGCCGCGCCCGGGGCTGCCGGCGGACGTCAAGGCACCGGCCGCGGCCAGAATGCACTGGCACAACTGAGCGACGAGAAGCGCACCGAGCTGCAGACCAAGCTCGCCGCACTCGATGAGAAGTTCCCGCCACCTACGCGCTCCAACGTGAAGGACTTCGTGAACCATATCGACTACGCCGTGAAGAAGATCGGCATCGATCACGTCGGCATCTCGTCGGACTTCGACGGAGGAGGCGGCGTGGACGGCTGGAACGGCGCCGACGAGACGTTCAACGTCACGCTGGAGCTCGTGCGACGCGGCTATACGGAGGAACAGATCGGAAAGATCTGGAGCGGCAACCTGCTCCGCGTCATGGACGAAGTGCAGAACGTTGCGAAGAAGATGGGGAGAGCCTGATTTCCTCCCTCCTCCACTCCTCCTGTGATGGTCTTCTCAGAGTCTCAGGCTCGCTTCGCGAGCCTCACGATCAGCCCGAGCAGGACGATCACGGCCGCACCCAGCAGCGCCCAGAACCAGCGCGGCGAAATGAACGGCGCGGCGTCGGCACGCGCCGATTCTGGACCTGCCTTCACCTCGGTCGCGGGCGCGCCCATGAGTTTCGGCGCGAGCAGCGACAGATCGTAGCGCGGCGGCTGAAGGTCCTCACGGCCGTAGAGAAGCCGCAGCGCCCCACCCTCCGGCGCAAAGAACCGCAGTCGATAGGACGGCAGCAGCAGTCGCGCGCGGCTGAGTGGTAGCGGCGCGTTGTCTCCTTCGTCGACCACCAGCCACAACTCGGTCGGCATCCATCGGACCGAGCTGGAGCGTGAGCGCTGGAGCGACAGCCTGCTCGTCGGTGTGCCTCCACGTCGTGGACGTCAGAGCGTCGAACGAGGCTTCCCGCCTGTTCCGATCCGCCGGGCGAACGACGCCAACCTGCACCGAGCGTTGGAACACACGGGCGCTGGTCTCGACACTCAGCGACCCCGCCGGCAGGCGGCGTTCGGGGAGCGCAATGCGATACACCGACCGACTGCCCCCGTTCGCCGGCGGAAGTGGCGGCATCTGAGACGAGGCCGAGGCGAGCGTCAGGTCGACGGCAAGCGGCTCGCCGCGTCGCTCGAGCAGATACGGGACCTGCTTGTTCGCTCCGTCCGCGATCCGAACGTCGGCGAAGCGCGATGTGGGCCCCTGGCTGTGACCCAGAGCTGCGGCATCGAGCGGGAGCGCCGCCAGCCCGGGATGGTCCGCGGCGGCAATCGCCCTCGAATAGCGAAACTCTCCTTCGAGTGTCGCACCAGCGCTGATCGCCGGGGCGGGCCCGCTCGGAGCGCCGCCGCCGGCCAACGGGCGCGCAGCGTCCCATCGACCCTCAGGTGTGCGCGAGAGATCGATTGACGCCCGCGCGGCCTCGAGATCGTACGTCGGCGCCGCAGCGGCCGGATCGCCGTATCGCGCCACGATGGCTGGAGAGGAGGCCTCGAAATAGATCCAGGGGAGCTCTGCGAAGACGACGGACGCCTTCCGCAGATCGAGCGGCGGATTGTTTCCGTCCTCTACGATCAGATCGAGCTCCGCTTCCGCGGGCGGCGCAATCGTGACGCGCAGGGACTCGGCAGACGCGCCCGCACGAAGCACGCGCACGAGCGTGCCGGTGCCGAGAGCGACAGGCGCAGCCTCGGTGCCGGCGAAGCGGGACTCGAACACGGACGCGGCACGAAACACGTGGCCGGGGGCAACGTCGAGGACCAGCGCGACGATCGGCAGACGCGCGCCTGGCAACTGAACACGATAACGGCTGCGGCCCGGCTCGCTTGGTCGTCGCTCGAACGGAACGTCGGCGGAGGTCTCGGAGATCGGCGGCAGGCCACTCGCCGCGCGCGCGAAGACGTGCGCCGGCAGGGGAACGCGGCCGCTGTTCGCGTCGTTCCACAGAACACGGACGTACCGGTACGCGCCGGGTTGAAAGGACAGATCCCCGTTCGAGATCCGTTCGTCCGGCAGATTGAAGAGTGTCCCTTCGGCCTGGAGGAGCGTCCAATGCGCGCGGTCGCCGCTGCCCTCGAGGGTCAGCCGTTTGAGGAAGGGCCCGGAAATGCCGGCCACTCGCACGCGATCGATCGTGCTGGCGTTCCCGAAGTCCACCTCGAAGCCGCTCGTGGTCTTGGTCGCCGCGACAGGCAGGAGCCGGCCGTCGTACCAGCCGGGCTCCTGACGCGGCGTGCACGAGGAGGTATGGCACCGGCCGGCCGGACGCGTCGAACAGGCGGAGGTCGTTCAGGCCGCCTTCGGCGACCATCGTCTCGCCGCGCTGGATCACTCGAAATGGTGATCCCGCGGAAAGGAGCGTGACGTCCACGGCGAGCCGCTGTCGGCCGCTCGCCTGCGTCTGTGCTGACCGCTCGAACGTGAAACGCGGCTCCTGCGCCGCCGCGAGTCCTCCGAACGCCATCGTCAGCGCCAGCACGACGAGGGATCGTCGCTTCATGCAGGGTCCTTTGGCTTCGAGAGCACGTACTTCTTCAACGCCATCGAGACCAGCACGAGTGACAGCGCCAGGCCCGTGAGCGAGGCGACACGATACAGTCCCTCCAGCGACTTCAGATCGAACAGGAAGCACTTCAGCGTCGTGACGGCGATGAGGGTGACCGCCGTGATCCGGGCGGACCCGCTCTTGGTGTATATGCCAGCGGCCAGGAGCAGCAGACCGAAGGCCAGCCAGCCAATCGTGTACGTCAGATCCTGCGAGACCGTCGCGCCAAACCTGAACACGATTGTAGGACCCGTGGAGTAGAAATCGGCGATCTCGATGTTCAGCAGCAGGAAGAGCAGGATCACTCCGCCGGCAGGGAGCAGCGCGGAAACTCGTGGCAGGCCGGCGAAGAGCCGGTCCGAGGTGTCGGACATCCACCAGGCTGCGACGAACATCGCCGCCGCGCAGACGAGATACGTGTAGAGGTACCAGTTCAGAATGCGCAGGTCACCGCGGGGCTCGTAGATCAGGATCTCCGGATTGGCTGCGAGCCTCACGAATACCGCCAGCAGCAACGCTGTCGAACCGTAGAAGAGTCCGCGATGCGGAATTCGGCGATAGAGCCAGGCCATTGCGGCGCCTTCGAGCGCCCATCCGATAGTGATCCACTGATGGTGGAGCTGGAGAGGAATGGCAACCGTGACGAACGCAAGGGCGGCGCCCGCCACGAGAGCAAGCCGGCCCATGTCACGCTGGCCCGCCGGCTCGAGCCGAAGCAGGGCCCTGAGCAGAAAGGCCAGCACCGCGGCGACCCCAACGGGCACGACGCCCACGGCCCATCCCAACCCACCCGCTTCGAGTGCGTGACGACCGCCGAAGAAGAACATCGCACTCGCGAACACTGCCGCGAGGTACGGATCGCGGTCGTTCCGCGCTCGCGTTCCGAGGACCACCGGGTACGCGATGAAAACGGCGTACAACGCCGCCGCGAGGACCAGGAGCAAACGCCACTCGGTCGGAGGCGACTGCCATTGCACGACGGCCATCCACGCGGGGACTACGGCCGCCAGCGCCACGAAGCGCCAGCGATACCGCGCGGTCAGGAAGAGAATCGCCGCCAGATCGAACACATGAATCAGGAGCTGCGCGAGAAACGGTGCCGGGGCAGCGGCGCCGGTGCCGCTCAGGACGGCCAGCTCGCCGATGAACAGAACCGTGACCGCGGCAACCGCGGCGGTCCGGCCCCCGAGCGGGATCCATCCGAGCGCAGCCGTGCTCACGACCGCCGTCGCCAGCACGATCGTCAAACCCCACTCGGGCGATCCTGCCGCGCCGGCCCACGCGGAGACGACCAGCGCCGCTCCGATGACGCCTGCCGCATGCAGCGACGCCGTTCGCGTCACGAGCGACGCTGCGCTCGTGCCGAGCGTCATCACGGCCAGCGCGCCGAATATCGGCCACGGCGGAAGCGACCATTCACGGTTGCCCGCAATCAGTAGGAGAAACAAATGGCCAACGAGCGCCAGATACAGGCCCTGTGAGAACTGCATCGCGGACGCTGCCGGGGCGTCGCCGCCAGCTGCGCGGCGGCCTGCCCACGCATGACCGGCGAGGGTGATGAGTGTGAGACCGGACATGACGATGAGCGAAGGCAGGACTCCTACGCTTCCGGCGGCGCGTGGCCACCAGAGCGCGAGGAGACCCCACGACAGGAGCGACCCGATTTGGGAGATCCTCGGCAATCCTCCGGACGCGCTCTCGATGAAGAGCCCCGCGTTCATGATTGCCAGCAGCAGCGCCAGCGCCCACAACGCCGCGGAACTGACGGGGCCAAGCGATACGAACGCCAGCAGGATCAAGCTGGTCAGGAGGACGATCCCGCTGCCCCAGACGGGCAGGAACTGTCTGCCCGCCCGTCGCGCGAGCACAGGCGCAGCCATGGAGACGATCCCGAAGATCGTGTAGAGCGCCACCGCGGTCCGCAGCCGGGCCTCGGTGAGGTAGAGGGCCGACCAGACCGCTTGCGCTGCAATCGCAAAAAAGGCCGCGACGTAATACAGCGTACCGGCTGACTCCATTGCCGCCCGCCAGGCCGTGAGCACTACGAGCGCCAGCAGGGTCCCGAAGAGCGGCACCGGCCGTGTGAACGCGGGCTCGATCGCGGCCAGGACCGGGAAGACGAACAGCACGAGTGAGGCGGCAAGACCCAGTCGCACCGGGCCACTCGAGAACGGTCGCCCGAACCAACGCGCTAGCGGAAGCGCTCCGAGATACAGCACCACGAATCCTGCAGTGCAGACGAGCCCCGCGGTCCAGCCCTCCCCCGGCACATACGACGTCGCCAGCCACACGGCGAGCACGACCAGCGTCGTCAGACCGCCGACCGCGTGAAGAAGCGCCTGACCTCGCGCGATGGAGATCGCCAGAAGCCCCGCATCGACGATCAGCAGGAACCCGAGGAGCAACGCCGCGTGGGCGCCGTACGCAGGGACGGAGGCGAGATAGCCCGCGAAGATCAGCGGAACGCCGGCCGACAGCATCGCCGTCCGCTCGAAGCTTTGCTCGGTTCGGTCGCCCTTTCCGTCACCTCGCGGGCCGGCTATCGTCAATCCGACGGCCGCTGCCAGCGGAAAGACGAGAAAAATGCCCATCGCGATGGAGAGGCTGCTCTCTTCGAGGAAACGGGCGACCCAGACGAACTGGTAGAGCGTGGTGAGGCCGAGCGTCAGCCACGTCAGCACGGGCCAGACCTTCCGATACGCCACCCACGCGAGCCCCACATTGAGGAGCAACAGGTACGCGAAGAGCGGGATGGGACGATTCTCCCCGGTGGACACCAGCGCCGGCGTCGCGAAGCCGCCCAACAGCCCGAGCACCGCGATGAAGAGCGACTCGCGCCGGATGGAGAGCAGCACCGCGAGCGCTGTCACAATCGCGAGAAGGACGAACGTCGCGGCCGCTGGGATGAGATTCCACAGCGTATGCGCGGCGAAGAACGTGGCGAATAGAATCGCGATCGCCGCGCCGTCCAGGGCGTTGGCAGTCGCGGGGTACTCGCGCGCGGCCTTCAACTCACAGAGCACGAGGAGCACGACGGAGACGAGAACACCGATAGCGACGCGGACGGGAGGCTGGAGCCATCCCTGATCGATGGAGTAGCGCAGGAAAAAGACTGCCGCGAGCACGAGCGCGATGCCGGCAATCCCGGCAAACAGCTTGACGCCGATCAGGCTTTCCCAGTCGAAGGATGGCGCGGGCGCCGGGGCGGCAAACGGTGGCTTCGGGGGCGGAACGCTTCCGGCAGCGGTCACGCCGTTCAACGACGGAACTGGTTCCAGTTCGGCCTCGACGGGCTGTTCCACCGAGGCGGCTTCTTCGGGGACCCTTTCGCCGGCCGGCGGCGTAAACGCAGGCGGAGCAACAGAAGGAATCGGTTCGACGATGGGCGTTGGAGCCGTCAGAGGCTGCGCAGTTGGCAGCTCACTGAGTGATGGCTCCGACGGAGCGACAATCGGCGGTTCTGCGAGAGCGGGCTCACTCTCGACGGCCGCTGGAGCCTCCGGGCTCGTTGGGGTCGTCGGTCTCGCCGCAGCGCGCTCCACGACTTGCAGGCGGGAGACCAGACGTTCGATCTCCTCTTCCTGCCGTAGGACCACGCTCTCCAGCGCGGCCACGCGCCGTCGTGTCCGTCGCGCCGACACCCACCCCGCGATGGGCAGGACGAACGGGATGGAAAGGAGAAACAGGCCGAGGAGGACGTACTCCAACGCGGCCAATCTTAGACCAGCTTGCCGCTACTTCTTCCGTTTGATGCCGTCCAGCGTGCCACACCCGGCGGTCGTCCCAACTGCGGACGCGATAGCATAGTCAGGCTTCTACATGACCTCGCCTCGCACACGTTGGTGGCTCACGCCAGCTCTCTGTGTGCTGCTCGCCATCGCGCATACCTGGCCCCTTGCATCGGCCCCAGGAACTTTGTCGCGAAACGACAACGGCGATGCGCAACTCAACGAATGGATAATGGCGTGGGTCGCCCACCAGCTGCCGCGGTCTCCGGCCCGGCTGTTCAATGCCAACATTTTCTACCCTGCGTCCGACACGCTCGCCTTTTCCGAGCCGTTGATAGTACCCGCCCTGATGGGCGCGCCGCTGCGGTGGCTCGGCGCCTCGCCCGTCCTGGTATTCAACGTCGTGCTCATCGCGGGGTTCGCGCTCAGCGCCTGGGCCATGGCGGCGCTCATCGTGTCCTGGACCGCAAATCGAGCGGCCGGCCTGCTGGCCGGGTCGATGTTTGCGTTCAATACGCATACGCTGACGCGCCTCGCACACATCCAGGGCATTCACACCTGGGGGCTGCCCCTGGCGCTCCTCGCGGCGGACCGGATCATCACGCGAACCCTCGTGCGAGATGCGATCTGGCTCGCCGTCTGGATGTCGGCGATGGCCTATACATCCGGATACCTGCTTGTGTTCGGGAGCGTCATGATCGCGGTCGTCCTCGTCGCCCGCGCCGCCGACTGGGTCCGCCGTCCCGCGCGCGTCCTTTCCGCGTTTGCGCTCTCCGCCGCGCTGGCGACCGTCGTCTCGCTTCCCGTTTACATCCCCTATCGCCGCGTCGCCCGCGACCAGGGCATGGTACGGTCACTCGCCAACGTCGCGGAATACTCGGCAACACTGACGGGTTATCTCGCCTCGGCGGGACGGATCCATTTCTCGACGTGGAGCGGAGGATTCTTCCGCGACCCCGTGGACTCTTTTTTTCCCGGTGTCATCGTGCTGGCGCTCGCCGGGCTCGCGCTCTGGCGGTCGATTCGTCGTCGAGAACCGGCGGAGACGTCGCCCGTCACATCACGACGCGTGCTGATGTTGGCGGCAATCGCGGCGGCCGGATTCGTCCTGTCGCTCGGCACGCGCACGCCGGTCTACGGGTGGTTGTTCCACGTGTTCCCCCCGATGCAGGGCCTGCGTGCGGCGGCGCGATTCGGCAACCTGTTCCTCCTCGGAATGGCCGGCCTTGCTGGCCTGGGCCTGGCCGACCTGCTGAAGCGGCTGCCCGCGCATCGTGCGACGCTCGTCGGCATCGTGCTCGTCGCTGCCGCGAATGTCGAATCCCTGCGTGCGCCCTTCCCTTACACGCGGTTCGAAGGAATCCCCGGCATCTATTCAATCCTTGCCGAGGAGCCAGGACGGGTCGTGCTCGCCGAAACGCCTTTCTACCCGCCGCAGGCCGTGTTCGAGAACGCCGCGTACGTCCTGGCGTCTACGGCTCACTGGCGGCCGCTCATGAACGGCTACAGTGGTTACGTGCCCGGTTCGTACCGCACGTATGCGGCCTCGTTCTGGTTCTTTCCGGAGGACTTCGCCATCCAGGAAATGCGGAAAGCTGGCGTCACGCACGTCATGGTGCATCCGCAGCGGTTCTATCAGGACGCGGGCACTGTGATGCAGAAAGTGTCGGCGAGCCCATTCCTGGAACGGATCGCCATTGGCCGAAACGGCGACGCCCTCTACCGGCTGAAATGACGGAGTCGCCCAGAGAAGTCGATCAAAATTCATCCATGAACATCCGAATTCGCAAACTTGATCCCGAAGTCCGGCTGCCCGCCTACGAGAGCGCCGGTGCGGCGGGCTTCGATCTGGCGGCGGCGGCGAGCGTCACTGTCGAACCCGGCACTGTCCGGCTCGTGCCGACGGGACTGGTGATCGAGGTGCCGCAGGGATTTTTCCTCGGAATCTTCGCGCGCAGCAGCACTCCTCTGAAACGAGGACTGATGGTCGCCAACGGTGTCGGTGTCGTCGACTCCGACTACTGCGGTCCCGAGGACGAAGTGAAGATCGCCGTCGTCAACTTCACCGCGGAGACCGTGCAGATCAAAACCGGCGACCGCATTGCGCAGGGCATCATCCTTGCCGCGCCGCACGTTGTGTGGGAGGAAGCGAGCGAGCTCGGAGCGCAGTCGCGGGGAGGATTTGGGGAACGGGAGAGTGATGCGCCGGAGGTTGGGAATCAGGAACGCCGAAAGCTTTCAACAGGGAGGAGGGAGGAACTCTCATTCAAACGCCACATACGAGCGGTTGATGGATCGTTCCTTCCACCTCTCCTCCCTGTGAGCGGAGCTCTGACCACCCTAACCAGCCGTCCCTCCTATCCGAGGTGCAGTCTCTGGACCGTCCAGAAGACGCCCAGGCACGCAATGCACGCCGAGGCAGGGAGGACGATCCGACGACGGTACCAGATGCGATCGCCATACCAGTAGCCAACCGCGAGGAAGGCACCGGTGATGACGGCGAGCTGTCCGAGCTCCACACCGGCGTTGAATCCGATCAGCGCGGTGACGAACTCGGATCGCGGCAGACCGACTTCCTTGAGCGCTCCGGCGAACCCGAGCCCGTGCAGCAGGCCGAACGAGAAGACCAGCGCCACGCGCCAGGGACGGAACTTCGCGAGCAGCAGGTTCTCGATCGCGATGTAGGCGATCGAGAGCGCTATGAGTGGCTCGACGATGGACGGAGAGACCGAGACGAGTCCATACATGCTGAGCCCCAGTGTGATGGAGTGCGCGATGGTGAATGCACTCACCTGCATCAGGATGGGTCTGATCCGGCGGCTGAGGAGAAACACGCCGAGGACGAACAGGACGTGATCGAGCCCCTTGGGCAGGATGTGCGTGAAGCCGAGCGCCACGTATCGGGCCGCAAGCTGGAGCCGGGTCATCGGAGGCGGAAGGGCGTCGAGCGAAACGGGACCGCTCGTGTCGCCTCCGTCCAGCCACTGCGTCGTGGGCTGACCTCCATCGCGACCCTCGACCTTGAGCGCGTATGAGGCGAACGTCCAGCCGAACTTCCACGTGAAGGTGGTCGCCTTCTGCGGTCGATCGCCGGTCAGAACGAGGGTGGCGCCAGGCACGCCCCCGACATCTGTCGACGGTGCAACGTCCACAGAGATGGCGGGCTGCACGCGCTCGCCGTCGAACATCACGACGATCCGGCGCGACAGGGAATCGACGTCGGCTCTGAGACGAGCCTGCACGTCTGCCGGGTTCGACGCTCCCGATCGAGGCTGCTGCGCGACGGTCTCGAGCTTTTCCAGCAGCGACATCGCATCCGTAACTACCTCAATGCGGTAGGTGCCATCCCGAGGAAACGTCACGGCCACCCGCGTCGTCCCGATCTCGTGAGCGCGGACGGTCACGGTGGCAATCGTCGTGAGCGCCAGCAACGGAAACGCGATGGCGAACTGGACCCGCCGGGAGCGGCGCGCAGGATTCATCGCCCGCTCGCTGTATCGACCCGCGCGGCGGCGTCGGGCAACTCGAAGGTCAGCGAGGCCCAGAAGCTGTCCCACTCGTGATCGGTCGCGCCCGCGGCGGGGATCATGTGCACGGCCTTGATCAACCAGGCTCCCGTCGCCGGAAGCCGAAGCTGGACGCGGCCCGCCTTGTCCGACCGGGCCGACACCTTCGTCATGGGGTCGCGTTGGTTGATACCGATGACGAGAACGTCAACGATCGGCTGACCTCGATAGATGACGCGGAGCGGCAGGCTTTCGCCGCTCTTCAGCAGATACGGGTTGCGCTCGGCCACAAGCTCCAGGGGAAAGCCGAGCACGCGATCGCCCTGCGACTCGAGTGCCGGCCCGGCCAGAACCAGCGTCTTGGCGCAGCGCACGAACTGCTCACGTGCCTCGGCGTCGCTCTGCCCTCTCTTCGCTCGGAGAGCAGCGATCGAATCGAGGCCTTCCTCCGACAGGTACTGGTTGAACTTCTGCGCCGTCAGGACGACCGGGCTTGGCTTGCTGTGATAGCCGACGAGCACGAGGCCGGGCTTCGACGGAAACAGCAGCCCTGCCGGGTCCGCGCCGTCTCGCCCGACGACAGTCTTCTCCCCGTCGCCATCGGTGACGACAAACCTTTCAATCAGGGACGAGACTCGCGGAAGAGGGTCGCCGAGAAAATCCTGGCCGACGCGGAGCCGCAACCCCATGATCCGGCCCAGCTCGGGCCGGTAGGATGTCGGTTCGATCCACATGTCGTGGGCCAGGAGCCTGGCGCCCCCGCCCACCAGGAGAACAGCCAGCGAAACCGTGCCGAGGAGCCGTGCGGATATAAGGTTTTTCATCTCCGTTTCCCGATCCATCTACGGGCAAGCGGAGAGTTTGGATTGGGCGCAGCTTCTCTTTTCTAGTCCGGCTTCCCCAGCAGCGCCAGCGCGGAGACGGGGTCGATTCTCGCCCCGGAGATCGTCAGCGCCCAGTGAAGGTGGGCGCCGGTCACGCGGCCCGTTGCACCGACGAGCCCGACCACCTCGCCACCTTGCACTTCATCTCCCTCTTTCACGTCAATCCGCGAGAGATGTGCAAGCAGGGAGAACATCCCGAGGCCGTGATCGATGATGACGACGTTCCCTGTGAAGAACAGCTCTCGGGCTCCGACGATGCGGCCTCCGGCCGGCGCTTTGACGGGGCGCCCGAGTGGGCTGGCGAAGTCCGCGCCTCCATGCGGGTTCCGCCGCTCTCCGTTGAAGATGCTTCGAGTCCCAAATCGGCTGTTTGCTGGATCGGGCACGGGTGGAACGAACGCCCGCGTCCAGAGGCGCCTGGGCGGGGAGGCCGCAAAGATCCCGCGCAGGAACGCGCTGTCGCGCTCGATGCGCAGGCGCTCCGACTCCGGCGGATTGACGAAGTCCGGCGAAACCGTGAGCGTGCGCGTGGGGAAGATCTTCGGCTTGACGACAATCGTCCTCGTCACCCGAAGCGCTCCGGACGGGAGGCGCGCTTCGATCGTTGCGACATAGGACGCCGGCTTCTGATCGAGATCGATCCCGACCAACGCGCGCCAGCGGCCGTCATCCAGGAGGAAGGCGGCCGCATGGCGGCCGAACAACTCGACGTCGACAGACGACGGCTCGCCGTCCACACGCATCGTGAACACGACGAGCTCTCCAGGCTGCAACGCGCGCGAGGCGACCGTCGCCGCCAGACTCGACGGTTCCAAGCCGCGACGCTGCGCCCCGGCTCCAGCCGACGTTACCAGCAGCACGACGACCGCGGTGATGGCCCGTTGAAGCCTCATCGATCTGAGGATCAGTCCTTACTTCGCAGTCACGACTGCAACGCCGGCCCGCTTCGCCTCGCCGTTGAAGGCGGTGAGCTCCGACGCGAGGACCTGCTGCAGCTTGTCGGTTTCCGCCTTCAACTCGCCGCTCAGATCCTTGAAGATCGGCGCCGCATTGCCGATCGGCTTTCCATCGCCGTTGTTCACGACGCTCAGGAGAGACGCGAGACGGTTGTTGATCTTGATCGGAAAGTTCAGCGGATCCTGGTTACTCTGGTTCTTCACCTGGTAGATCTGTTCCTCGATGGCGCTCAGGTCGGCGGTCAGCTTGTCGCCGCCTGATTTCAACGAGCCATCCGACGACTTGCCGAGGCGGTCCTTGATCTGCTCCTTGAGACTTCGGATCTGGACGACGGCATCGTTCGCCTCTGTCAACCGGTCGCGAATCTGGATCGCGAGATCGAACTGTTCTTTCAGATCCGCGTCAGTGGCAGGGTGCAGCGGATGCCGCTTCACGACGAGTGGTTGGGTAGACGGCTTGCCATCGACCGTCAGGCGGACCTGGTAGGTGCCGGGGAGCGCGGCAGGCCCCGTCACCGACCCTCCCCACAGCACCATGCCCGGAAAGCTGGTTGCGGCCGCATAGCGCAGGTCCCACGTGAACCTGTTCAGGCCCGCCACCATCGGAGCGGTCGGCGCGCCACCGCGGCCGCGACCGCCGCCGGCAGCTGCATCAGGGTTCTCCTCTGGCCCGGCTGCCGCAGCTTGTTGCTGCGCGGCAGTGCCTTGACCGGCGGCGGCCGGCGCCTCCGCGGCAGGTGCAGAAGGGGTCGCATCGGTTCCCTGCCCGCGACCGACGCGGCCGCGGCCGGTCGCTACGGCTCCGGCGAACGTCCGCACGATCTGTCCGCGCGCATCCAGGATGTCGATCGTCAGCTTCTCCGCCGGCTTCTTCAGCAGATACGCGATCGTCGCCCCGGACGTGGATCGGATCGCGTCGGCAGGCTTGTAGAGGAAGGTCTCGGCCGCCGGGTTGTTGACGTCCGCCCCGGACTGGCGGAGCGGCGCGACGTCGTCGAGGATGTAGAACCCGCGGCCGTGCGTCGCCACCGCCAGAGAGTTTGCTTCGACGATCAGATCCGAGATCTGAGTGTCCGGAAGGTTCAAGGACAGCGACTCCCACCGATCGCCGTCGTCGAAGGACAGATAGACCCCGTGCTGCGTGCCCGCATAGAGCAGCCCGCGACGCGTGGGGTCCTCACGGACCACGTGGACGTAGTCGTTCGGCCGGATGCCAGTCACGATCTTCGTCCAGGTCTTTCCGAAGTCGTGCGTGCGGAAGATGTAGGGCGCGAGATCGTCGAGCAGCGGCTTCTTGACGGCGACGTACGCGGCGCCGGGATCGAAGGTCGATCCGTCGATCTGGCTGACGCGTCCGAGGTCGGGCATGTCTTTCGGCGTGACGTTGGCCCAGTTCTTCCCGCCGTCACGCGTCACATGCACGAGCCCGTCGTCCGATCCGGCCCAGATGATATTGACGTCCTTCTTGCCCGGCCCAATCGCGAAGACGGTGCCGTACACCTCCGGCGCGTTCATGTCTTTGGTGATCGGTCCGCCGGACTCGCCCATGGTTTTGGGATCGTGCCGGGTGAGATCCGGACTGATCTTCTCCCATGTCTGTCCGGCGTCGATCGTCCGCCAGACGTGCTGCGACGACGTATAGAGCACGTTGGGATCGACGTACGAAAAGATGATCGGGAACGTCCACTGCCATCGCTCGACCAGCGCGCTCGAAGGTTCGCCGGAGAACATGCGCGGGTACGGTCCGACTTCCCGCGTTTCACCGGTCTTGCGATTCAGACGCGTCAAAAACGAGCCGTTGTTGCCTCCGGCGAAAAAGACATCGACGTCCTTCGGATCCGGCGCGATGTACCCTGGCTCGGCGCCCCCCGCGCCGTATGTCGCCGGCGCCCCCCCGCGGCCACCGCCACCTCCGCGTCCACCACCGCCGATGCCCGTATCGCTTGGGACGCAAATCGTGCTGCTGTCCTGCTGCGCACCGCAGACGTGATACGGCACGTGTCCGGTCGCCGCCACATGGTAGAACTGACCCGTCGGATAGTTGCGCTCGGTCCACGTCCGCTGCGGCGTTGTCGCGTTGAACGACACGGCCGCGCCCTGGTCGTTCGCGTGGACGATGTGATTCGAGTCGTCGGGATCGATCCAGAGGTCATGCGAATCACCGCCCGCGAACGCGACCATGGTCTTGCCGCCGTCGGTCGAGCGAAACGTCCCGACGTTGAGCGCATAGACGACGTCCCTGTTGTGCGGATCGGCGGCCACGTGCGTGTAGTAGAACGCCCGCTGGCGGATGTTCCGGCCGTCGTTCACCAGCTTCCACGTATTCCCGCCGTCGTCTGAGCTGTAGAGGCCTCCTTTTTCGGCCTCGACAATCGCGTAGACGCGGCTCCAGTCCGCACCCGACACCGCGACGCCGATTTTCCCGACGACCGTCGTCGGCAGCCCCGGCCGTCGGGTGATCTCGGTCCACGTCTCCCCGCCGTCGGTCGACTTGAAAAGGCCGCTGCCCGGCCCGCCGCTCGACATCGAGTACTCGACGCGGTAGGCCTCCCACAACGCCGCAAAGATCACATTGGGATTGTGCGGGTCAATTGCGATGTCGACTCCGCCGGTCTTGTTGTCGCGGAACAGCGTCTTCTTCCAGCTCTTGCCGCCGTCGGTGCTCTTGAAGATGCCGCGCTCGTCGCTCGGAACGCCGTACTTTCCGAACGACGCGACGTAGACGATATCGGGATTGGTCGGATGGATGCGAATCTTCGAGATCGCCTGCGAGTCCGAGAAGCCGACGTGCGTCCACGTCTTGCCGGCGTCGGTCGACTTGTAGACGCCGTCGCCCGGCTGGATGTTGCCGCGGATGCACGACTCGCCCATGCCGATGAAGACGACGTCGGGGCTGGACTCCGAGACGGCGACCGCACCGACCGATGAGCTGTTGATCTTCCCGTCCGTCACCGGCGCCCACGTCGCGCCACCGTCGACCGTCTTCCAGAGACCGCCCCCGGTCTGACCGGTGTAGGCCTCCTTCGGCCGGCCCTTGACGCCGCTCGCGGCTATCGTCCGCCCGGCGCGGGGCGGACCGACGCTCCGCCACTGCAACGCTTTGAGCACCGCTGCGCTGATGGTGGATGACGGTGCCGTCTGCGTCGCGCGTTCTGCCTGAATGGCGAGAGTGAAGATGCCGGACGCCGTCAGCAGAGCGGCAGCCGTCAGAAACACCAGTCGTCGAGACACCGAGACCATCCCAAGCTCCTCCGATGTCGTGCGAGTCTACTGCAGTCGGCAGTCGGCGGTCTGCTGTCGGCAGTCACTGTCGGCAGTCACAGTCGTCAGTCACAGTCGTCAGTCGACAGTCGCTTCTTTGAGCCCGGCGGCCTGCGTTGGCATGTGGACTGTTCTAGTGTTACTGGGACACCTAAAGATCATGCTTCCGTTCTCGATCGCGCTGCGCCCGCGCGTCCCCATCTACGAGCAGGTCGTCTACGCGGTCACCCGCGCGATCGTGACCGAACAGCTTCGCGCCGGCGACGCATTCCCCTCCGTGCGTACGTTGAGCCAGGAGCTCATGATCAATCCCAACACGGCCTACAGGATCGTCGCGGCGCTCATAAACGACGGACTGCTCGCGGTTCGACCGGGAATCGGAACGGTGGTCTCCGCGGCGCGACAGACGAGCGGCGCCCTTCGACGCGCTCTCCTCGAAGAGACCGCGGAGCGGCTCGTCGTCGAAGCGCGGAGAGATGGCGTGACGCTGAGCGATCTCGTGGGCGCCATCAGGCGCCACTGGGCCCGAACCGTCAGTCGTGCGGGTTGAGGCGATCGAGGAAGGTATCTTCGCGCTGATCGGGCCAAACGGCGCGGGCAAGACGACGACATTCGAGCAATACTGCGTGACGGTGAGCTGAGCCGGGATCAGGGATCGGGGATCAGGGATCCGAAAACACAGAGTCGCTCGGCCGACGTCCTGGTTTTTTCCGAATCCCTGATCCTGATCCCCGATCCCGACACGATCACGATCTACCGCTTCTCCCCCACGGGCTTCACACCAACCGGTTGAATGTCAGTCGGTCGCCTTGCCCTCGAGCAGGGCGTCGCACATGATCTGCTGCGCGCCGTTCTCGGTGCACACGGCGTACTTGACGTTCTCGCCATACATGCCCACGCCCGCGTGCTCCCCTTTCGCGTTCAGCATGTAGAAGTTGATGCCAAAGTTCGGGAGCCCGCGCGAATTCAGCAGGCGCTTCTCCACCGTGTTCGATTGGATGCGCTTCAGCGCTTCCATGCCGGCGTCCTTCGGACTCTTGCCTCGGCGCATCTCCTCGACGATGAAGAAGGAACAGAGGTTGAACAGGTTGGCCTCGCCGCGGCCGGTGGATCCCGCGGCGCCGACGCTGCCGTCGACGTAGAGACCCGCGCCCAGAATCGGCGAATCACCCACGCGTCCGGGAATCTTGAACGCGAGGCCGCTCGTCGTCGTGACGCCGCAGATGTCGCCCGCGGCGTTGATGCCATTACAGTTGATGGTTCCGTAGAAGTGCTTCGGATCGATCAGGCCTTCCGCCATCATGTCGAGGCTCACCTGTCGCAGCGCCGCCTCCCGCTTGATCGGATCGAGATAGTGTAGGGGGTCGGATCGGCGCTTCCACTCGAGCCACTTGTTGCGGGACCGCTCGGTGTTCAGGTCCGCTTCGATCGTGAAGCCCATGCCCCGAGCGAACGCCTGGGCATCGCGGCCGACGATCAGATGATGGTCGGTCTGGTCCATCACCCTCTGCGCCACGAGTGAGGGCGTGCGTACGCCCTCCAGGCAGGCCACGCCGCCGGCGCGGCGTTTCGGACCGTGCATGCAGCAGGAATCGAGCTGGACGACGCCGTCGGCGTTCGGAACGCCGCCGTAGCCGACGCTATCTTCCAGCGGATCGAGCTCGACGATGTTGACGCCGGCGATCAGGGCATCGAGAACATCCTTGCCTTCGGTCATGAGACCAAAAGCAGTCTCGACACACGTCTTCGTTCCACCATTCTTGTACTGGTGGCCGTTGCCGGACGAAATGACGACCGGCTTGACTCGACCGCGGGACACGGCCGGGGCCTGCGCCGCCGGCCTGGCCTGCGCCGCGGCCGCAATGCCGGCGGTGCCCGTGAGCACGAACTCTCGGCGGTT
Organism: uncultured Acidobacteriota bacterium; assembly: GCA_963730995.1. Lineage (GTDB taxonomy): Bacteria > Acidobacteriota > Vicinamibacteria > Vicinamibacterales > 2-12-FULL-66-21 > CAVSUB01. The sequence continues at coordinate 993,506 of CAVSUB010000001.1, forward strand.
CATCCGTTTGGACGGGTCAGGATCGTGAATCATGAAAGACCTCAGGTTTAGCGGCCCGACCTTCAGATCGGGCGTCCACGGGTCAGAAGAACCGGGCGGCGCTGTTCCGCCCGATTGAAGCCGAAACACGACATTGGGCCCTGAAGCCGTTCTCATCGGACCCTGTTGAAGATGCCGGCGAGAGTGTAGCGGATTTGTTGACGACTGCGGAACGCGACGACTAGGATCGCTCGGTTGCGAACGCGACAGATTTCTCTCGAGACCATTCGCGAGGCGGCCGGCAGAGTCTATGACGTCGTCTTCCGCACCCCCCTGGTGCGGCTGCCTACCGGAGCCGACGCTCCCGAGGTGTACCTCAAGCTCGAGACGCTTCAGCCGATTGGATCGTTCAAGATCAGGGGCGCGCGCAATGCAGTCGGTCGGCTGGCGTCCGCGGACCTCGCGGGCGGCGTGTGGACCGTGAGCGCCGGCAATGCCGCCCAGGGGGTCGCTCTTGCCGCCCGGCGGGCAGGCGCCAACTGCACCGTGCTCGTCATGGAGACCGCACCACAGACCAAGTTGAACGCCATCGAGCGGCTCGGGGCGACGATCGTCAAGGCCTCGTTCGACGAGTGCTGGCGAGCCGTCGAGGAACACCGCTCGGACAGGATGCCGGGGCATCTCGTGCACCCGTTCGACGACGATGACTTCATCAGCGGAAACGGCACGATTGCGCTCGAGATCGTCGAGGATCTGCCGGATGTGGATGCCGTCGTCGCGCCACTGGGGGGCGGCGGGCTGCTATCCGGGATAGCGATCGGGTTGCGGGAGCTCAGGCCCGAAGCATTGATCTATGCGGCCGAGCCCGCAACGGCCGCGCCGCTTTCGGCGTCGATGGCCGCCGGCCGCGCGAGCCGTTTCGAGACGTGGACGCCGTCGTTCGTCGACGGTGCAGGCGGCCGCTCCGTGCTCGAGACAATGTGGCCGCTTCTGCGTGATAACGTCTCGGATTCGATCGTCGTCGGACTCGACGACGTCGCGCGGGCGATGAAGCTGGTCGCGGATCGCGTGCACGTGATCGCTGAGGGCGCGGCGGCGTGTGCGATTGCGGCGGCTACCTCGACGGCGATGGCCGAGCGCGGCCACCGCAAGGTCGTGGCGGTCGTGTCGGGCGGAAACATCGATCTCGCGCGCTTCGCGCAGCTGGTCGGCGCGTGCGAATGAGGGCGGGATGCCAGGGGGCGATCAGAGAGGAATGGGCGACACGGTGACTCCGAACCAGGCAGTGATCCCCGAACGGCTTCGTCGACTTCCGGAACTGGCGAACGATCTCTGGTGGACGTGGAACAGCGCGCCGAGAGGCGTCTTCCGGCGTCTCGACTATCCGCTGTGGCGGCAGACGGCACACAACCCTGTACTGATGCTCAGGCTCATCTCGACGGAGATGGTGGAGGCCGCCGCTGCCGACCCTGAGTTCCTGCAGCTGTACGACACCTCCATCGCCACCCTGGACAGCCTCCGAACCGGCCGGGAGACGTGGTGGTCATCACGTTTTCCAGACACGGCCGGGCCGCTGGCCTATTTCTCGGCGGAGTTCGCCCTCCATCAGTCGCTGCCGATCTATGCGGGCGGCCTCGGCGTGCTCGCCGGCGACCACTGTAAGGAAGCCAGCGACCTCGGCGTGCCGCTCGTCGGCGTCGGCTTCATGTATCCGCAAGGCTACTTCCATCAAACCGTCTCGCCCGAGGGATGGCAGATGGAGGTCTACGAGCGTCTGAGCTGGGCGGATGCCCCGGTCGATCCGGCGATGACGCCCGACGGCAAGCCGTGCGTCATCGCGGTGCCGCTGGGCAGCCGCTCGGTACTCGCGGCCGTCTGGCGCGTGCGTCTCGGACGCGTGACGCTGTACCTGCTCGACACCGATCTCGAAGAGAACACGCCATGGGATCGCGAGTTGTCGGCTCGCCTGTACGGCGGCGACCGCGAAATCCGGATTCAGCAGGAGATCATCCTCGGCATCGGCGGCGTTCGCGCGCTGAAGGCGCTCGGCCTGTCACCCGCGGCCTGGCATCTGAACGAGGGGCACGCCGCATTCGTCGTCCTGCAACGCATTCGCGACCTGATCGAGCATGGTGAGAGCTTCGACTCGGCGCTCGAGGAAGTCCGGCGGACGACGATCTTCACGACCCACACGCCGGTCCCTGCGGGCCACGACGCTTTCCCGTTCAATCTGGTGGAAACGCATCTGGCTGGCGCGTGGGGAACGCTCGGGACGTCGCGTGATGCCTTCCTCGCGCTCGGCCACTACGACAACGGCAGCGGGCCGCTCTTCAACATGACGGCGCTCGCGCTGCGCGCGTCGAGCTTCGTCAACGGCGTCAGCCAGCTCCACGGACAGGTGACGCGGGATATGTGGGGACCGATCTGGCCGGGCGTGGAGCCCGAGTCGAGGCCGGTGCGCGCGATCACCAACGGCGTCCACGTGCCGACGTGGCTGTCGTCGGACGTGAAAGCGCTGCTCGACACGCATCTCCAATCCGGATGGCTGGAGCGACACGACGATCCCGCCGTCTGGCAGGCCGTCCTCGACATCCCGGATGAGGAGCTCTGGCGTGTCCGCACGTCGCTTCGCAACTACCTGTTCGCGTTCATTCGCGAGCGCGCGAGGCAGCGGTGGAAGGAAGAACGCGTCACCGCGGCACGGGTCGTCGCCGCCGGGACGCTGCTCGATCCAAATGCACTGACCATCGGCTTCGCGAGGCGCTTCACCGGCTACAAGCGCCCCGAACTGATCTTCCACGACGCGGACCGCCTGATCGCGATTCTCACTGCCGCCCGGCGGCCCGTGCAGATCGTCTTCGCCGGGAAAGCCCACCCGGCGGACGAGACCGGCAAGCACCACCTGCAGCAGGTCTACCGCCACGCGATCGATCCGAAGTTCGGCGGACGCATCGCTTTCGTAGACGACTACGACCTGCACGTCGCGCACTTCCTGGTGCAAGGCTGCGACGTGTGGATGAACAATCCGCGCAAGCCGCTCGAGGCTTCGGGGACGAGCGGCATGAAGGCCTCGATCAACGGCGTTCCGCACCTCAGCATCGGTGACGGCTGGTGGGCGGAAGGCGTACTCGGGTCAGAACGGATGGCTCATCGACGGCCGGACGGACTCGAGCGACCCCGCAGCCGTCGACGCCGCTGACGCGGAGTCCCTCTATCAACTCCTCGAAACACAGGTCGTCCCGCGCTTCTACCAGCGGGACGCTCGTGGCGATCCCCACGAGATGGCTGGACACCGTACGCCAGGCGATCCTGTCCGTCGGTCCGCGGTTCAGTGCCCGCCGAATGGTCCGTGAGTACGCGGAGGCGATGTACGGCCCGGCGCTTCGGGCGAGCGAACGGGCCGGATCGCGCTAGTCTTGGTGGTCTGCGACTTGTCTCCTAACAGGAGGCCAGGAGTTCAGGAGGTCAGAAGATCGAAACCCCAACCCTCGTAACCTCCTGATCTCGTGATCTCCTGTCAGACCAGCGCCTCGAATCAGCACACCGCGTCGAGTTCCAGGGCAGCGACCGCCGCCTCGAGTTCCGGGAAGGCCGCCCCCCCGTAGTACAATTCCCGCTCGATGTCCCGAAAGACCATGACCCAGACCCGGTGCGCGCTGTGCGGCGCGAAGGACGTATCCGAGCCGCGCGGCGAGGAACGCTACTGCCGGGACTGCTGGGACAAGAAGATTGCGGTCGAAGAGATCGTCGCGCGCGAATTTGCGCTCAAGCGCTACATCCGCGCGCACAGCGCCGAGAAATACCTGATCTATCACTCCACCCTCAAGCGCCCCTGCGGTCAGCTCATCGTCGTGGACGACGGCTACGATCTGTTCCTCACGATGCTGCTGTATCCGAGCTTCGCGTGGGACGAGGCCGCATACTATCTGGAGGGCGATCCGGAGGGACGATCGTTCGCAGAAATCCTCGTGGACGTTGTCGCTGCCGAGGTCATCGAGCCCTGGGGCGGCGGCAAATGGCACCTCGAGATCTTCCGATCTTCCAACCCGGAGCCGGAAGACTGGAACGGAGAGATGTAGAGGGCTATAATCCAGCCGCTCATCCATCAGCTTTCCGCATTCGGTGCCTGATGGCGCCGCGCGTCGCCCGTTTGGCAGCTGAGAGCTCGTGGTCGACAGCTTCGATTTCCGGAGGTAGTCATGAACCGTTTCGCGTTCGCGTCTGCCGTGGCCTTCCTCTCCTGCACCGTTACTGCCGCGTCCAGCTTCGCTCAAGCCAAACAGGCCGCTCCGCCGGCCAAGGCGGTCGCCGCCGCGCCGACCACGCCGGCGCCTGCCGCGCCCGCGAAGTGGGTGCCGCCAATCAAAGGCGTTGCAACAATCCAGATAGTGCAGGGACCGGCCAAGATCGTGGGCAAGGAAATCGTCACGACGGTCAAGGTGAAGAACATGTCCACCGGCTCCATCAATCTCCTGAAGGCCGACCAGGAATGGTACGACAAGGGAGACGGCAAGAAGCGGAACCTGGTCACCACCGCCACGGCGATGTACCGCAAGCCGTTTCTGCCAGGCGAGGTTATCGAATTGGAGCTGCGGGCCCCTCGCATCGGCAACCCCGACATCAACCGGATCATCTTCTCGCATGCCAACGGGAAGGTGGATCCCAAGGTTGTCAAGGCGTTCGAGTAGGTCCATTCGCACTGCGGACCGGCTGCCCGATCGTCCATGCGCGCTAGAATCGGCGCATGGATGATCTCCGCTATCCGATTGGCAGGTTCGCCTTCGCCTCCGACCCGTCACCCGAACAGCGCCGCGCCTGGATTCGATGGATCGCGGATGCGCCGGCGCAACTGCGACAGGCCGTCTCCGGCCTCTCTGATTCTCAGCTCGACACGCCGTACCGTCCCGACGGATGGACGCTGCGCCAGGTCGTCCACCACGTGCCGGACAGCCACTTGAACGCTTACGTCAGGTTCAAGCTGGCACTCACCGAAGAGACGCCGACGATCAAGCCATACGACGAGAACGAGTGGGCACGGCTTCCCGACGCGAAGGGGCCCGTCGACGATTCACTGATGCTGCTGGAGGCGCTGCATCGGCGCTGGGTCATCCTGCTGGAGTCCATGACGGCTTCGGACTTCGCGCGCCAGTTGGTGCATCCGGACCGAGGTCAGGTCAGCAACGACTGGCTGCTCCAGCTCTATTCCTGGCACGGCCGGCACCACACGGGGCATGTGACCTCGCTGCGGCAGCGAAACGGGTGGTAGACGAGCTAGGAGCTAGGAGCTAGGAGCTGGAATCGCCTGAAACCGGGCTGTCGTTGCTGAGCAGCCCGCGAGCGAAGCGAGCGGCTGTGAGAAATGCCAGCTCGAAGACTATCTTCCCGCCCACCGGTCGGCGTAGTCGCCGGCGATGGGCATCTTCCAACGCCTGCCCTTGAACGCCTGGACCAGACCAATCGCCCAGAATCCCACCCAGGCCACCGCCGCCACGCCAGCCATCCAGCGCAGGACTGAAAAGCCTCGAGGCGACACGATCAACATCGCGAACGCCAGCCCGAGACAGAGAAACGCGCCAAGACCCAGCGCGCCCAATCCGAGCAGCGCCTGCCAGGCGTGGAAGCGAACAGAGCGACTCGTGCGCTCCACGATCAACAAGAGCGCGCCGGACAGCGGTCCCGCAAGGTAGGCCAGGGCGCCGGCGGTCTCCGGCGCGAGGCCGGTAGACGAGGAGGACGCCTGGGGCAGCAGCGTCGTGACATCCGGCCGGTTTGGCGTTAGCCCCGCTTGGCGTGACCTCGTTCGCGTGCCGGTACACGTCCTCGAACCGCACCTCGCCCGCGGCCCGCGGCAACGACACGATATGGAAGGGGGACACGAGCACGTGAGCGACAGCGCGCCCGGCGGCCGGCGGGTGCTCGTCGACCTGCACCGTCACCACGTCGCCCTCGGCGCGGGCGTCGACGATGGTCGTCTCGAAGCCGGCGGACGACCGCTGCCCCTGGAACACCGCGGCCACCATCCGCGCGACGAAGTCGACCGGAGGGGCGATCAGCGCTCGGCCCCGCGTGGGCCGCCCAGAGGGCACGCCACTCTTCGTCGTTGCGAACGATCGTGCGCTGGGCCTGCAGAATGCGGCTCGCGTCTCCACGGGCGATGGTCTGGATGTCGCCCGTCACCGGACTCGGAACTCCACCTCGCGCTTGGCTTTTCCGCCATCAGTCAAGAGGGTCTCCGCCTCGACCCGCAGGACGTAGCGACCGGGGGCCAGCGCCCTTCGTTTCGATCGCGGTCGAGTAGCCGTACCCGCCCTTCGCGCCCTGCAGCTCGTCGCTCTTCCGCTCGTCACCTGCGGTGTAGACCACTTTTCCATCGTCCGCGATCACCGACGTCTTGATCGCGACGCGATGCGCCACCTTCGTCTGATTGTCGTAGACCTCCGTGAAGAGCGCCAGCGTGTCTCCGCGTGGAAAGTCGCGGATCGTCGTCGGGGGCGCCGGCAGCACGGTCTTGAATTCCGGGTCAGGATTCGCAGTCGGAATCTGATTGCCCGCTGCCGAGGCGATCAGAATCCCGCTCATCGACAGCGGGTCCTTCGGGAAGTCCGGGACCGCCAGATCGTAGAGGACCGAACCGGTAGCTCCGCGTGCCGCCGTCCCGCACGCCGACGCGGAGCTGGAAGTTGCCCGGCGGCAGCTCGAGGCGGCGCGAGATCCGGATGCCTGCGCGAGACACGGTCTCCCGGGTCTGCGGCTTGAGCTTGAGCTGCACGACATCCCGGCCGCCGTCCTTGATCTTGGCGTCTCTGTCGATCGCGATCACGCTTATCTCGACGTCGTCCGCGAAGAGCCCGTTCTGCTCGGCGAAGGACAGGCCGCGACCCTCGATTTCGATCGTCACGGCAATCGAGGCGTTCGGGGCAGTTCCCTTGAATGGCGCCGCGAACACGCTCAGGGCAAGGCCGCTGATCGGAATCGGGCTGTCGAGCGCCTCTCGCAGCGCCGGCGAAGTCTTGGTGTTGGCCAGCGTTGTCGTCGACTGCGCCTTGCCCTTGGGCGCGGTGTAGCCCTTGCGAGCCCGGACGGTCAAGCCCGGACGCTTCACGCGGACTTGCACGCGCCGGAAGCGGCCATCGCGCCGGGTGTCGCTCGAGTAGTACCCGAGCAGGTAGTAGCCGCTGTTGTCCTGGATGATGTGGCCGAAGGCCTCACGGAAGTCGTTCCGGTTGACGGCCGCGAATCCGCCAGTCTCTTCGGAGATCGTCCGCAGGCTGTCCTGCGATCGTCGGAGCTCGTCGCTGAGCGACGCGTAGCCCAGGCCGAGCGTCGGATCGTTGGGAACCGCGGTGATGTCGATCCCTTCGTCGCTCAGGCCGCTGAGGCCCCGCGGATCGACGCCGTAGAAGCTGACGTTGGCGCGCGTGGCCGCGGCAATCGCCGCCAGCATCTCGTCTCGAAGGTCCGACGCGTAGCGGTTCCCGATCGTGTTGTCGATGTCGTAGTCGATGCCCTCGCTGAAGTACACAACGGCTTTCCGCCGCCCGCGGACACCCGCAAGGTAGTCGGCAACCTGCCGCAGCGTCGACAGCGTGTTGCGTGCCTTGAAGGCGCGCTCGGCCTCGCTCAAATCGCGCGGCACCGCCCCCGGATTCGTCTCGCGCTGCATGTAGTAGTCGTCGATCTTGTCGAGCGTGGCGGAGCGAAGCTTCTGGCCGGCGAAAGTGTTGATCGCCTTCAGCAAGCAGCGTGTGGTTGCTCGTGAACTCCTGGGCCCCATCCTTGCGTGCTCCGGTCTGCACAATCGCCGCGATGTCGTTCGCGCCGAGATACCGCTCGACGAACAACTTCGCGGCCTGCCGGACTCTGACGCTCCGGCCGAAGTGGGTCTGAAGGTCGTCGAGCACCAGCACGAACACGCGGCCGTTGAACTCCTTGGCGTTGCTGCGCACGTCCGGCTCGATGGCGGTCGGCGAGTAGAGCGGCGCGTCGGTCCGCTCGATGGGAATGTCGACCATCGACAGCACCGACAGGTCCTGAGGCTTGCCTTCCTCGACAACCTCGAAGTCGTCCTTCGTGAGGTCGCGGACGAAGTTGCCCTGCGCGTCGGTGACGATCGCATCGATCTCGACGTAGTTGACCTCGACGCGGAAGGTCACCGACGGCCGCTGATCGCTCGGCGCCTGCGGTTGTGGCGGCGGCGGGGCGGGCTGCTGAGCGAGCAACGGGAAAACGACGAACAGGCTCAGCGCGGCAGACGCGAAAACTCTACGGTGCATGGCTCATTATGGACCGGAGCCACCGCGAACCCCAGACACAAAGAGCCTCGAGCCGGCAGGTTCTCTTATACTCGTCTGATGCCGCTCGATATACCTGCCGTGCAGCGCGCCCTCGAGCAAGACCACCTCGACGGCTGGCTTCTCTACGATTTCCAAGGCTCGAACCCGATCGCCACGCGACTGTCAGGGCTTGCGTCCTCGGGAAAGATGACCACACGGCGTTGGTACTATCTGGTCCCGGCGAGCGGCGAGCCGCGCGCGCTGGTGCATGCCATCGAGCGCTACAACCTCGACGGGCTCCCAGGCTCCAAGCGTCCATATTCAGGGCGCGACCAGCTGACGACGGGACTAACAGAACTCCTCCGGGGTATTCGCCGCGTGGCAATGGAGTATTCGCCGAGCAACGCCATCCCGTACGTGTCGCGCGTCGATGCCGGAACCGTCGAGGCGATCAAGGCGCTGGGCGTGGAGGTCGTCTCTTCGGGCGACCTCATTCAGCGGTTCGAGGCGGTCTGGAGCGACGCAGCCTATGCCACGCACAAAACCGCGTCCGAAAAGCTGTACCGGATCAAAGACAACGCGTTCGACCTCATTCGAGAGCGGACGCGATCGGGAACCCGTGTCACGGAGTTCGAGGTGCAGGAGAAGATGGTGGAGTGGTTCAAGAGCGAGGGGCTCACGAGCCACGATGCACCGAATGTCTCAGCACAGGAAAACGCCGGAAACCCGCACTACAACCCGACCCGGGAACACAGCCGCACCATCGGCCGGGACGAACTCGTCCTGATCGACCTCTGGGGCAAGCTCGCCGACCCCGGCGCGGTGTTTGCTGACATCACCTGGGTGGGCTTCACCGGCGACGCCGTACCGGCCAGGTTTGCGTCAGCCTTTGCGGCGATCGCGGCCGGACGGGACGCCGCCATCGAGCTGGTCGAGACGGCGACGAGGGAGGGCCGGGACCTCCGCGGGTTCGAGGTGGACCGGGCCTGCCGGGCGGTAATCGACCGGGCCGGGTTCGGCCCGCAGTTCATCCACCGGACGGGCCACAGCCTGGGCCGTGAGGTGCATGGCGACGGCGTCCACATGGACGACTACGAAACTCACGATGATCGTCGCCTGATTGCCGGAACCGGCTTTACAATTGAACCAGGCGTCTATACTGAACAGTTCGGCGTCCGGACCGAGATCAACATGTTCGTGTCCGAGCGCGAAGCCAGGGTCACCGGCCCTCGGCAACAAACCATCGTAGCGCTGTCGTAGATTTGTTTGACGAGAACCTCCGGCATCATCCGAGTGGAGCACACGATGTCTACGCGTAAGACGACACTTTTCTATACCATCCTCATCGCCGTCGCGTCGGCCGCCGTCGGAATGGTCATCGCGTCGCAGTGGGGTCTTCCCCAGGCGTCGTCCGCCCAGTCGGTCGGAGTGCCCGCGATGAACAGCGCGCCTCTCTCCGGCGCCATTGATTCCGCAACCTTCCGGAACATCGCCAAGGCGCAGGTGCCGACGGTCGTGAACATCACGACGTCCGCCCATCTGCGCGGGCCGGGACATGAGCGACAATCTCGGCGGCGACGACCTTCTCCGGCGGTTCTTCGGCGGCCAGCTTCCGCCTCAGGGCCAGGGTCAGGGTCAGGGCCGCAACCCCCGCGGACGCCAGCTGCCGAGAGATGAAGACGACGGCCCGGTGACGCAGGGGACGGGCAGCGGCTTCATCATCGACAAGAGCGGGCTCATCCTCACCAACAATCACGTCGTCGAGGACGCGGAAGACATCCGGGTGAGCATGTTCGGCGGTGGCCGGACGGAAAGCTACGCCGCGAAAGTCGTCGGGCGCGACACGCTGACCGATTGCGCGTTGATTCAGCTGACCGAGATGCCCGGGACGCCGTTGCAGGAAGCCAAGTTCGGGGACTCTGAGCAGATGCAGCCGGGTGACTGGGTCGTAGCCATCGGGAATCCGTTCAATCTGAGCCACACCGTGACGGTGGGGGTCATCTCGGCGCTCAGCAGGCCACTCGGCGGCGTCAACGGCAGGCGGCAGAACATGCTGCAGACCGACGCGGCGATCAATCCAGGGAATTCGGGTGGGCCGCTCCTGAACGTCCGCGGCGAGGTTGTCGGGATGAATACCGCAATCTATACCGACGCCGCGCGGGCGGCGAACATCGGTATCGGGTTCGCGACACCAATCAACGGCATTCGCGATCTGCTCCCGCAGCTTCGCATCGGAAAGATCACGCGCGGTGTCATCGGCGTCGAAGTCGCCGTCGATCCGCTCTCGAAGCAGGTCGCGAAGGGCCTCGGCCTGCCGGACACGAATGGAGCGCTCCTGAGCAAAGTGCGGCCGGGCGGACCAGCGGCCAAGGCCGGACTCGAGCCCGGTGACGTCATCGTGGACTTCAACGGACGTCCCGTGAAGGACAGCGACGCGCTCGTGGCAATGGTCGTCACCACGAAGCCTGGCACCAGCGTGCCCATCACGATCTATCGCTCGAAGGAGCGGAAAGCGCTGAACCTCACCGTCGACGAGCTCGATCTGGCGGCCGAACAGGGGCAGCAGGCGTCGCGTGAAGAGCCGCAAAGCACACCGTCCGCTACCGGCTTCGGTATGGAGGTCGACGCGGTCACGACCGATGTCGCTCAGGAGCTCGGGCTGGCGCGCGGCCAGGGCGGCGCGATTGTGACGCGCGTCGAGCGGAACAGCCCGGCGTCGAACGCCGGCCTCTTCCCGAACGACGTCATCCTGAAGGTGAACGGTCAGGCTGTGACAAGCGTGAGCCAGGTCACGCGCGAACTGCAGCGTGCGGGCTCGGGCGACACGGTCTTCCTGCTCGTCTGGCGTAACGGGGGTCAGGTCTTCGTGCCGATGACGAAACGATAGCGTCAGTCGGCTCCGGGATGCACAATCCCTTGACGACGATGGTCCGTGAGCGCGGACCGATGACGGTCGCGGCGTTCACGGAGCTCGCGCTCTACCATCCTCTTCACGGCTACTACTCGACCAGCCGGCAGCGTTCGGGCGCTGCCGGCGATTTCTTTACGAGCGTCGACGTCGGTCCGCTGTTCGGCGAGATGCTGGCTGTCCAGATTGCAGAAGTCTGGACCAGGCTGAAGGACCGCCAGACGGGCCACTTCGATCTCGTCGAGGCCGGCGCGGGCAATGGACGCCTGACGTGCGACATCCTCGACATCGCGGCCCGGGACTTTCCCGCCCTCTACGACGATTTGCGCGCGACCCTCGTCGAGCGCGGCGCCCTCGCACGACAGGAAGCGTTCAACACCCTCCGCCAACACGCCGACAGGGTCCGCTCAATAGGGTCAGAGCTTCCCTATGCCATCAACGGTGTAGTCATCGCGAACGAGCTGCTGGACGCGTTTCCTGTCCACCTGTTGACGATGACGCCCGACGGCGTTCGGGAGGTCTACATCGCCGCCGAGGATGGCGGGCTGCGCGAGCGAGTCGGACCGGTGTCGGATCCTCGTCTGGATGCCATCGTGGCTGATAATGACCCGCCGCAGGGCTGGCGAGGTGAGCTGAGCCTCGATATTCCGGAATGGATCCATCGCGTGGCTTCAGCGCTCGTCCAGGGATGTCTCCTGTGCTTCGACTACGTCTCGTCCGGACATGCCCCCACTCTGCTCGCCTATTCGCGCCACGTCGGGGGCGGCGCACACTGGCTCGACGCACCGGGCAAGCAGGACATCTCGAGCCACATCGACCTTACCGCCCTGTTCCGGGCGGCGACCGAAGCCGGACTGCAAGTCGCTGGATGCGTGGATCAAACCTACTTCCTGACCGCACTCGGCCTGCTCGACCGTCTACCGGCCGGCGGCGACATGACGGCGGTCCGTCGGCGGCTCGCCGGGAGAACGCTGATTGCACCTGGGGGGCTGGGGAGCACGATGAAGGTAATCTGCTTCACAAAAGGGGTCGAAGGGGTTGCATGGCGGGGCTTCGAGGGCGGCCGCCTGACGTAACGACGGCCGAGTTGCTGGCGGCCGATCGCGCCGTGATGGAGTCTCGAGTGGAGCGCGGCAATCGTTTCGGTATAATCCGGCGCTTGGAGTTGCTCGAATGAGGATCGCAGGGCCGGCCTTCGGTATGGCGAACGCCATTGACCGGGAGATCTCATGAACACTGCGACGTCGGTCGAACGCGAGATCAAGCTTAGGTTCGAGTCGGCTGAGGAAGCGCGAGCGGCCATCATGTCGACAGGCGCAACGCCGCTCCTGGGTCGACGGCTGCAGGAGGATTCGCTGCTCGATACCAGTGACGAGCAGCTCCGAAAGCGGCGCTGCGTCCTGCGCGTTCGCGTCGAGTGCGGGAAGAGCCGGCTGACATTCAAAGGGCCGGTCCAGCCGGGCATCATGAAGATACGCGAGGAGCTCGAGACAGTCGTCGGCGACGGCGAGGTCGTTTTGCGAGTGCTCGACGAGCTCGGGCTCAAGGTGTGGTTCCGCTACGAGAAGTACCGCGAGGAGTTCGCGCACGAGGACGTCATCGTCGCGATCGACGAGACGCCGGTCGGCGTGTTCGTGGAGATCGAGGGCAGCGAATCCGGAATCGCCTCCATGGCGCACGCGCTTGGCCGCTCGCAGGACGATTACCTCGTCGATTCCTACAGAGCGCTGTTCGTTCAGCACCTGCGAGCGTCTGGACTGAGCGCCACGGACATGGTCTTCGCCGGTCCGGATGGCGGCGTCTGAACTCGAAGCGCCGCCTGCGCTGCTCCTGACGGCGGGTCTGGGGACGCGGTTGCGCCCCCTCACCTACGTCCGTGCGAAGCCGGCGGTGCCCGTCAACGGCGACGCGCTCGTCCGGCGAATCCTGATCTGGCTGACCGGCCACGGCGTTCGCGACGTCGTCCTCAACCTGCATCACAGACCGGAATCGGTGGCGGCGGTCGTGGGAGATGGCTCCGACCTCGGCGTCCGTGCCAGGTACTCCTGGGAGCAGCCTGTGCTGGGGTCAGCCGGCGGCCCGAGACACGCGCTGCCGCTGCTGACGGAGCGCGGTCGCGAGCAATTCCTCGTCGTCAACGGCGACACGCTCAGTAGCGTGGACCTGGGGGCCATGCTCCGCGCACACGCCGTTTCGGGCGCTCAGGTGACCATGGCGCTGATTCCCAATCCCAGACCCGACAAGTACGGCGGCGTCCGCCTGTCGGACGGCGGATACGTGACTGGTTTCACGAGGGCCGGAGCGCCGGGCGAGTCATTCCACTTCGTGGGCGTGCAGGTCGCGGAGGCGCGGGCGTTCGCAGTGCTCGACGACGGGACGCCGGCCGAATCGGTGAACATGCTCTACCCACGCCTGCTTGCCGAGGACGCGCGCAGTGTCGCAGGATTCGTCTCCGGCGCGTCGTTCAGCGATATCGGAACACCGCGCGACTATCTGGAGACGTCGCTCGGGCTGGCAGCCATCGAAGGCGCCCGCCTGACGGAGGGCCGCAGAATCTCGGTGAGTCCGTCCGCCGATGTGATTCGAACGGCGCTATGGGATGATGTCTCGGTTGGGCCGGATGCCCGCCTCACTGACTGCATCGTCTGCGATGGCGTGAGCGTGCCGGCCGGCGCGCGCTACGCTCGCAGCGCGATCGTGAGAGCCGAAGGGATTGTCCCGAACCAGAGGGACCGCATCGAGGGTGACTTGCTGGTGCGGGACATTTAGGAGCGACTCTTGAATCGCCCTGCAATCTGCATCCAGGACTGTGTTGTCAGGCCCAAATGACTACTGAGAAAATCGCCCTTGCCGATCCACGCCAGCGGATTGATGCATATCTGCTGCAGAGCGGGCTCGCGACGCGCGCGCCGCGGGTCGTGCCCTTGACCGGCGACGCTTCCGATCGACGGTACTTCCGGATCCTGCTCCAGGATGCGTCGTCGATCGTGCTCTCGCTCTACGCGGCGCCGTTCGACTTCGAGACGCTGTCGTTCGTCAATGTCTCGCGGCTGCTGTCCCAGATGCCGGTGCCCATTCCGACACTTCTCGGCCACGCGGACGATCTGGGTGTGCTGGCGCAGGAGGATCTCGGCGACGTGACGTTGCAGGCGCATCTCGGCGCGGCGACACCGAGCGAGCACGCCGCGCTCTACCGTCAAGCCGTGTCGCTCATTGCGACGATGCAGAAACGAGGCGCCGAGCTGGCCTCGAACGAATATCTGCCATACGGCATCGCGTTCGATGTGGAGAAGCTGACCTGGGAGCTCGACTTCTTCACTCGTCATTTCATCGAGGCGTATCGCGGTGTCACGATTCCGGCGGCCAGTCGTGGAGCCCTCAAGGAAGAATTCGATAGTTTGATCCAGGTGCTGGCCTCGGAACCACGCGTGCTCTGCCACCGCGACTACCACAGCCGCAACCTGATGCTCCATCAGGGTCAGCTCTACATCATTGACTTCCAGGACGCGCGCATGGGTCCCGACACATACGACCTCGTGTCGCTCCTGCGCGATTCCTATGTGGATCTCCCGCCGCAAACCGTCGGGGAACTCATCGCGTACTTCCTGGCGCTGAAAGGCTCGAGAGACACGGAACAGGAGTTTCGCCCGCGCTTCGATCTGATGGCGCTGCAGCGGAACCTCAAAGCGCTCGGCACGTTCGGCTACCAGACGACGGCGCGGCGGAACCCGGTCTACATCCAGTACATCCCGCGAACACTGCGATACGTGCGGGACAATCTGGAGCACCTCCCCAGATTCGGACGTCTGCGCGAGCTGCTGTCAGCGCATGTCGAGGAGTTCAGATAGGCGGATACGTGGTCAGGGGTCCGGGATCCGGGATCCGGTCCTTTACTCAATGGCGCGGCTCGTGTGGCCGCGCCGGATCCCCCGGAACCTCGGTCGAGGATTTCGGATCCCTGACCACGGACCCCTGATCCCGACAGCATTTGCCGTCGTGGTACAATCAGCAGTTCCTTGATCATCCCTGCAATCTACTGAGCGGGCATGCGGTTCGGCGTTTCCACACACCTCTATCACGACCGCCGTCTGCAGCGGGACCACCTGGCGCAGGTGGCTGCTTACGGCTTCGAGGCCATCGAGCTCTTCGCCACGCGCAGTCATTTCGACTATCGGGACGAAGCGGCGATCGACCTCCTGAAACAGTGGCTCGCGGAAACCGGGCTGACGCTCAACAGCGTCCATGCGCCGATCACGGATCTCTTCCGAACCGGGGACCGGTGGTCGCCGACCTACTCGAACGCTGTGAACGACCGGAAGCGGCGCGAGGCGGCCGTCCGGGAAACGGATATAGCGCTGAAGCTCGCGGAGCGGATTCCGTTCGATGTGCTGGTGGTGCATCTCGGAACCCCAACCTCCAGAGAGGTCGCGGGCGACAATAATCGGGCGTCGGCGGTCCGCAGCCTCGAGGAGATCTCCAATCTGGCCGGAGCGCGCGGCGTGCGCGTGGCCGTGGAGGTCATTCCGAACAAGCTGTCGGACGCGGCCGCCCTGGCGACGATGCTCGAACGCGAGATCGACGTACGGCACGCCGGCATCTGCTTCGATTTCGGCCACGCTCACCTCATGGGCGACGTGGTCGACGCCATCGAGAACGCATCGGAGCACATCATCGCGACGCACGTGCACGACAACCGCGGGAAGGATGACGCTCACCTCGTGCCGGGGCTGGGCACGATCGACTGGAACGCGGCGCTGATCGCGATGCAGAAGATCGGCTACATGGGCACGTATCTGATGGAACTGGCCAATACCGGCACACCGGGTGCGGTGCTCGAGGAGGCCAGACGGGCGCGACAGCGGTTCGAGCGCGCACTCGCACTCCCATGACTGTGTACATCGAAGACATCGCTCGCCACGAGGGACAGACCGTCACGCTCCGCGGCTGGCTCCACAACCGTCGTTCGAGCGGCAAGATCCATTTCCTGACCGTGCGCGACGGCACCGGGTTCATCCAGTGCGTCATGTCGAAACAGGGGGTCGGCGAAGAGGCGTTCACGAAAGCCGACCACCTCTCGCAGGAAAGCGCCGTTGAGGTGCACGGAGCCGTCCGCGCCGATGCCCGCGCCAAAGGTGGATACGAGCTCGATGTCAGCAGCCTCGAGATCGTGTCCGGGTCGCACGACTATCCGATCACACCCAAGGAACACGGACCGGAATACCTCCTCGATCGCCGACACCTCTGGATCCGCTCGCCGCGGCAGCAGGCAATCCTGCGCATCCGTCACGAGGTCATCAACGCGGTCCGGGACTTCTTCAACTCCCGGGGGTTCATTCTCGCGGACACGCCAATCTTCACCCCGGCAGCCTGCGAGGGCACGACGACGCTCTTTCCGGTTCAGTACTTCGAGGACGAAACGGCGTACCTGACGCAGAGCGGGCAGCTGTACAACGAGGCGAACGCGATGGCGCTCGGCCGCGTGTACTGCTTCGGTCCGACCTTCCGCGCCGAGAAGTCGAAGACGCGTCGTCACCTCACCGAGTTCTGGATGGTGGAACCGGAAGTCGCGTACGCGACGCTCGATGACGTGATGGATCTGGCCGAGGGTCTCGTCGTATCGGTCGTTGCCCGCGTGCTCGAACGGCGGGGCCCGGAGCTCAAGGCGCTCGAGCGTGATGTGACGAAGCTGGAACAGGTCAAGCCGCCGTTCCCCCGCATCTCGTACGACGAAGCGTCGAAGATCCTCATTGAGAAAGGGCTGCCGTTCGAGTGGGGCGGTGACTTCGGGGCGCCCGACGAGACCGCTTTGTCCGAGCAGTACGACCGCCCGATCCTGGTCCACCGGTATCCGTCGGCGGTCAAGGCGTTCTACATGAAGCCGGACCCGCAGCGTCCGGAGCTTGCGCTCTGCGTCGACATGCTTGCACCCGAGGGTTACGGAGAGATCATCGGCGGCGGCCAGCGCCTGGACGACTACGACCTACTCCTCCAGCGAATCAAAGAGCACGAGCTGCCGCAGGAAGCGTTCGAGTGGTATCTCGACCTCCGGCGCTACGGCAGCGTCCCCCACGGCGGTTTCGGAATGGGAATCGAGAGAGTCGTCAGCTGGATCTGCGGGCTGGATCACCTCCGCGAGGCGATTCCGTATCCGCGGATGCTGTACCGGATATACCCGTAGTTAGCTGTCAGCTCTCAGCTGATAGCTGACGGCTGAGAACTGATAGCTCCCAAGCACCATGAAAATTGGCTTTCTTTCACTCGGCTGCCCCAAGAACCTCGTCGACGGCGAGGTGATGCTGGGCATCGCCCGCGATGCGGGGCACGAGGTCACGTCCGATGTCTCCGCGGCGGACGTGCTCGTCGTGAACACGTGCGCTTTCATCGAGTCGGCCAAGCAGGAATCGATCGACGCCATCCTCGAGATGGCGCAGCAGAAGCGCGACGGCGGTTGCAGACGCCTCGTCGTCACCGGCTGCCTCGCCGAACGCTATCGGGACGAGCTGAAGAAAGAGATTCCAGAGATCGACGCGCTGCTCGGGACGGGGGAAGTCGAGGGCATAGTCGATGCGATCGAGCCGGGGATCGCCGCTCGGGACTCGGGATTCGGGAGTCAATCATCGTCGCAACCGCTTCGGTTGTTCCGATCGAACGATTTTCCGGATCCGGCGTCCCGGATCGCCTCGTCTGACCCGAGCGTCTCTGTCCGAGTCCCCACCCTCTCCGCCCGAGTCCCGAGCGGCGAGCCCCGAGTCCCGACTCTCCCCACCTACCTTTACGACTCCTCTACCCCTCGCCTCCTGACGACGCCGCGCCACTATGCCTACGTGAAGATCGCCGAAGGTTGCGACTACACCTGCGCCTTCTGCATCATTCCAACGCTCCGCGGCAAGTATCGGAGCCGGACCGCCGACTCCGTCGTCCGCGAGGCGGAATCGCTGGCCGAGCGCGGCGTTCGGGAGCTGCTGCTCATCTCGCAGGACACCACCTTCTTCGGCATCGACCGCGGTGAACGCGGAGCGCTTGCTGGACTGTTGCGACGGCTCGACGCGGTCGAGGGCCTGACCTGGATTCGGCTGCTCTACCTCTACCCCACCACGATCACCGACGATGTGCTCGATGCGATGGCGGAGTGCGAGAAGGTGTGCCGATACATCGATCTACCGCTGCAGCATGCGTCGGCGGACGTGCTCAAGCGCATGCGGCGGCCGGGGAATCGACGGGTTTACGATCGGCTGCTGTCGCGGATCCGCGACAGGGTTCCAGGCGTCACATTACGTACAACCCTGATAGTGGGCTTCCCAGGCGAGACGGAGCAGGACTTCTCCGAGCTCGAAGGCTTTGTGGCCGACACCGGTTTCGATCACGTCGGTGTCTTCACGTACTCCCACGAAGAAGGCACTCGCGCGCATGCGTTCCACGATGACGTCCCCTCGGGGGTCAAGCGTCGTCGTCGAAACCGTCTGATGGCCCGGCAGAAGCGAATCGTGTCGTCGAGGCTGGCGGCGCGGGTAGGAACGCAGGTGGACGTCCTCATCGATGGTCCGTCCGAAGAGCACGGGCTCGTGCTGCAGGGTCGGGTCGAGGCGCAGGCGCCCGATATCGACTCGGTTGTGTACCTGACCGATTGCGATCCCTCCGCGTACCGATCCGGCGATCTCGTTTCCGCGCGCGTTGTCGGGGCCCGCAGCTACGACCTGCTCGCAAAGCCGCTGAAATAGCTGCCAGCTTTCAGCAGGTCCGAATGGTTCGCGGCGACTGACTGCTTGGGAGCCGGGTCAGTCCCTGAAAGCGTGCTCAGCTTGCTCAGCTGCCTGTCCAGGATCCGGGATGGTTGAGCACCGATAGACATCCGCTGAGAGGAGGCCCTAGCTGAAAGCTGAAAAGCTGAAAGCTGACCCCGGAAGCTATCTTCGCGCCTGTGTTATATTCATGGGTGGCAGCTTCGAGTAAGGGTACCCGAGTGGGCCTGTGCCCACTTTTTCTATTTGTGGGGACGCGTTTTACGCCTCTATTTGTGGTACCGCAAAATAGAGCTGAACAGTTGGCGGGCGTCCGCGCAGCCGCGGAAAGGGTGGCGCGCGGATACGGGCTGGAGATCTTCGACGTCCAGCTGCGGCGCGAGGCGATCGGCACGGTGTTGCGGGTAATCATCGACCGGCCCGATCGTGGCGTACCCGAGACGTTCGACGACGCCGTCGGAATCGAAGAGTGTCAGCGCGTCAGCCACGACCTGAGCGCCCTCCTCGACGTCGAAGACGAGGAACTCGAAGCCGCCGGGGCGCTGGCACAGAACTACACCCTTGAAGTGTCCTCGCCGGGGTTGGATCGGCCGCTCCGGCACGAGGCGGATTATCGGCGTTTTGCGGGCCGTCTGGCCAAAGTGGTCACGACCGCTCCGATCGGAGGCCAGTCGGCGTTCTCCGGACGCATCCTGGCCGTCGAACAGGGCGATCTGATCCTGGAAGAGGGACGCAAGCGTCACAAGGTGCCCGTTGCGCAGATCAAGCGCGGGCATCTGGCGGTCGAATTCTGAGTCTAGCGAGGCTGCGCGTCGGACCATGGGCGCTGCGCCTCGCTCGTGGCAGGCTTGATAACGCCCCGCTGACGCGGGGCTGGCTTGATAACGCCCCGCTAACGCGGGGCTGGGGCCCGTGCCGGATGCGCGGACCGCGAGGATCACGATAAGCAGGCGTGGGTCGCCTGCTGAAAAGAGAACATGGCTACTGTCAACCCGCTGCTGCAGCAGATCGACGCAATCGCAAAAGAGAAAGGTGTCGAACCGGACATCATCATCACTGCTCTGCAGGACGCCATCGAAGCCGCCGCACGCAAACGGTATAAGACCGAAGCGCTCAGGGCGCGGTTCAATCAGGAGACAGGACAGCTCGAACTCTACGCCGTCAAGAAGATCGTCGACGAAGTGACCGACGCCTCGACGCAGATCTCGCTCTCCGAGGCTCAGCAGCTGTATGGAGACGAGGCGGAAGTCGACATGGAGATCGAGTTCCCCCGCCCGACGGAGGACCTCGGCCGGATCGCGGCGCAGACAGCCAAGCAGGTGATCTTCCAGAAGGTCCGCGAGGCCGAGCGCGAGAACGTCTACGCCGAATACAGCCAGCGCGTCGGCGAGGTCGTCAGCGGCACGGTGAAGCGCTTCGAGAACGGCGACATCATTATCGAGCTTGGCCGCATCGAGTCGCAGCTGCCGCGGAAGGAACAGTCCCGGGCGGAGAACTACACCGTCGGCGACCGCGTCCGTTCCGTGATTCGCGGGGTCAACCGGAGCGCGAAGGGCCCGCAGATCGTGCTGTCCCGCACCGATCCGGCGCTCCTGATCAAGCTGTTCGAGCAGGAGGTCCCGGAAATCTACGACGGCACCGTCGTAATCAGGGGCGCGGTCCGGGAGGCCGGGGATCGCGCGAAGGTTGCCGTTTACTCGCGCGAGCGCGACGTCGATCCCGTCGGCGCCTGCGTGGGCATGAAGGGCACTCGCGTGCAGTCGATCATCCGGGAGCTTCGGGGCGAAAAGATCGACATTGTCGAGTGGTCGGAAGATCCGATTCTCTTCGTCACCAATGCGATCAGCCCCGCGAAGGTCCAGCGCGTCTCGATCGTGGACGACGGCGAGCGGGTGATGGAAGTGATCGTCGAGGACAAGCAACTCTCGCTGGCGATCGGCAAGAAGGGACAGAACGTCCGGCTGGCGGCCAAGCTGACCGGATGGAAGATCGACATCAAGAGCGAAGAGGAAAAGCGGCGCGAGGTGGAAGCGCAGCTCGGCGCGCTCGAGATCGGGGAACCGGAAGCGGCTCCCGAAGACGCAGCCTCAGAGCCTGCGCAAGATGTGGAGACCGCGGACGTCGAGTCCGGTGTGGAGACGGCGCAGGCTGAGAGCGCGCCAGACGCCGAGACACTGAGCGAGGGAGGGGCGGAGCAGAGCGAGGCGGCACCATCGAGCGAAGCGGCGCCGGACAGCCAATCGGCGCCTGAGAAGGTGGAATGAAGTTGCGCCTGGCTTGTGCGCCGGGCCTGATATCTCTTACATACTGAATGGCCACTGTTCGGATTTACAAAGTCGCGGAACTGCTCAACACGTCGAGCCAGGAGGTGATCGCGCTCCTCAAGCGGGATCACGGCATCGAGGTGAAGAGCGCGTCGAGCACTATCGAAGAAGTCGTGGCGCGGCAGTTCGTCGACCGCCTGGCCCGTCAGCGCAACATCGTCGTACCCTCGAACGCGTCGTTCGCGGATACACCTGCTGCAGTGGTCAAGGGCCGGAAGCCAGGCGGCAAGCCCGAGCCACCGAAGCCGGTTGCGCCGGCGCTCCCGCCGCCTCGGCTCGTGAAGAGCGCGAAGCCTGCAGCGCCGCCTCCAGGACAGGAGGAACCGGCAGCTCCCGCTGGCGCCGCCGAAGCGGTGCTCGTACCGGCTCCGGTAGCCGAACCAGCCCACATTCACGTCGAACATGCAGCGCAGGCGGATGCCGAACCGGTCGCGGTCGAGGCAGAGCCAGCCGGCGCGCCAGAATCAGTCGAAGCGACCGCCGTCGCACAGGAGCCGACCGTAGTTACTCACGAACTCGACGCCGCGCCCGCATCTGCAACGGAAGCCTCCGGAGTCGGGCCGCCGGCGCCAGCCGCGACGGAAGCTCCTCCCGCAAGGCCAGCGATGGCGCCGCCGGTCATTCCGCCGCGCCCGGTCATGCCCACGCCCACCGGTCGCATCGTGCCGCCAACGTTGCGCCTGCGCGTGGAAGATCCCCGAACGGGACAGGCCCCGCCCGCGCCGCCGCGGAGACCAGTCCTCGTCCGGCCGCCCGTGCAGCCGCCGCAGACACCTGCGGCTGCAACTGGAAATCTCAGCAAGCCTGGTGCGGCCCGCCCCGGCTCACCGATGCCTCCGGGCGCCGCTGCAAGAGCGCTGCAGCGTCCGCCTGGCGGATTGCCGCCGCGCCCCGGCACGATGGGAGGACCGCGTCCGCTGCCGTCGCAGCCCGTGCGTCCGCCTGCCCCGCCGCCGCGGCCGGGAATGCCTGGCTATCGGCCACCGATGCATCATCGGCCCGGCAGTCAGCGCCCGGGCAGCAGCGCCCGCCGCGACCAGCCCCGCGTGCCGGTCAGCGTGGCAGCTCCTGCCGCGCCGCCGCCGGTGACGCGTACGATCACGCTGGCCGAGGGTATGACGGTCGCAGACCTGGCCACGAAGCTCGACGTGAAGGCAAAGGACGTCCTCAAGAAGCTCATGGACCGGCGGCTGATGATGACGATCAACAGCACGCTGGACGATGAGACGGCATCGATGATCGCCCGCGAGTTCGGTGCGGACGTCAAGATGCAGACCTTCGAAGAGGAAATGCTCCAGGTCGAGGCTGAAGACATCGATCCCGCCGATCGCGTCACGCGGGCCCCCGTCGTCACGGTCATGGGCCACGTCGATCACGGCAAGACGACGCTCCTCGACGCGATCCGTTCGGCGCGTGTGGCCGAGCGCGAAGCGGGCGGCATCACGCAGCACATCGGTGCGTACTCCGTCAGGGTCAACGACCGCCAGGTCGTGTTCCTCGATACGCCCGGCCACGAGGCCTTCACGATGATGCGCGCCCGCGGTGCGCGCGTCACCGACGTCGTCATCCTCGTCGTCGCGGCCGACGACGGCGTGATGCCACAGACGCGCGAGGCGATCGACCACGCGAAGGCAGCGGGCGTGCCGATCCTCGTGGCGATCAACAAGATCGACAAGCCGGACGCCAACGCCGAGCGTGTGAAGAAGGAGCTCGCGGACCTCGGTCTCGTCCCCGAGCAATGGGGCGGACAGACCGTCATGGTCGAGGTCTCGGCGAAGAAGAAGGAGGGGCTCGACCTGCTCCTCGAGATGATCCTCCTCGTCACCGAGCTGAGCGAGCTCAAGGCGAATCCGAAGCGCAACGCATCGGGCACCGTGCTCGAAGCGAAGTTGGACAAAGGCCGCGGCCCCGTGGCCACGATCCTCATCCAGGACGGCACGCTGCACGTGGGCGACACCGTCATTGCCGGCACGATCGTCGGCAAGGTTCGCGCCCTCATCGACGATCGCGGCCGGCAGCTCAAGAACGCCGGGCCGGCCACGCCGGTCGAAGTGCTCGGTCTGGGCGGTCTCCCGCAGCCGGGCGACGCATTCCAGGCGCTCGCGGACGCCGTCAAGGCGCGTCAGATCGCGCTTTTCCGGCAGACGCAGGCGAAGGAAAAGGCTCTGGGCGGCAAGGGGACACGCCTCACGCTCGAGTCGCTGCAGGCGCAGATTGCGGAGGGTGGCGTCAAGGAGCTCCCCGTCATCATCAAGGCAGACGTGCAGGGCTCCGCCGAAGTGCTCGGCGACACGCTGACCAAGTTGAGCGACGACAAGGTCAAGGTCCGCATCATCCACAGTGGAGTCGGAGCGATCAACGAGTCCGACGTGCTGCTGGCGACGGCTTCGAATGCCATCGTCATCGGGTTCAACGTCCGCCCCGACCGGAACGCCGGCGACGTAGCCGACCGCGAGAAAGTTGAAATCCGCCTTCACTCGGTCATCTACAACGTCGTCGACGAGATGAAGAAGGCGATGAGCGGCCTGCTCGACCCGACCTTCAAGGAAGTGCGGATCGGCGTGGCGCAGGTCCGCGAGACGTTCAAGACACCGAAATTCGGGACGATCGCCGGCTGCATGGTAACGGAAGGCACGATCAAGCGGTCGGGCGACGCGCAGGCGCGACTCCTTCGCGACAACGTCGTCGTCTACGAAGGCAAGATCGGGTCGCTGCGCCGCTTCAAGGACGACGTGTCCGAGGTGAAGTCCGGATTCGAGTGCGGCATCGGCTTCGAGAAGTACAACGACCTGAAGGTCGGCGACGTGATCGAGGCATTCGTCGTCGAGCGCGTCGCGACTCCTGTATAGAAAGACCGCGTCGCACTATGGCGAGCTCACGTCCGGAGCGCATCGGCGATCAGATCCGCGTAGAGATTACGGGGATGCTGAGCCGGCAGGTGCACGACCCGGGCATCGGCTTCCTGACCGTGACGCGCGTCGAGGTCAGCGCCGATCTCCAGCACGCGCGTGTCTACTACACGGCGCTGGGCGATGAGAAAGCCCGTCGGGAGTCAGCACGGGCGCTGGAGCGCGCGTCCTCTTTCCTTCGACGTCAGCTCGCCGGACGCCTCCGCCTCCGACGTGCGCCCGAACTACAGTTCTTCTACGACGAAAGCATCGAAAAGCACGACCGGATCGAGCGCATCTTGATAGAAATCGAGCAGGAGCGCGCGCAGCGGCCCTCCCCGCTCTCCAGTGAGGACAATGAGGACGGGCAGCCCAACCCGGACGCAGTTCATGATGACCGAGAGGACCGAGATTAGTGATTCGCCCGACGCGGGCGCGACGGCAACGATCGTCAACCGGATCCGCGACGAAATCCTTCACCGGCAGCGTTTCCTCCTGACCTCGCACGCAAGACCCGACGGCGATTCGATCGGATCGCAGTTGGCGATGGCGTACGCGCTCGAGTCGCTCGGCAAGCAGGTCCGGCTGGTGAACGCGGACGCGGCTCCGGAACACTACTTCGAGTTCCCGGGAGTGGACCGGATCGAGATCGCGCCCAGGACCGGATGGGTCGCAGACGCGCTCATCGTCATGGAGTGCAGCGACCTGACCCGCACGGGTGTGGCCGGACTCGACGGCCACTTCATCATCAACATCGACCACCACGCCGGCAACCGGATGTACGGCGCGATCAACTGGTTCGACGAGTCGGCAGCGGCCTGCGGCGAGATGGTGTTCGACATCATCAAGGCCCTGGGTGTGCCGCTCAGCCCGGAAATAGCCACGCACATCTATCTCGCGATCCTGACGGACACGGGCTCGTTCCACCACTCGAACATCACGCCGCGCACGTTCGAGATCTGCAGACAGGCCGTGGAAGCGGGCGTGAACCCAACGATCATGGCGAGGCGCGTCTACGACAGCAACAGCTTCGGCAAGCTGAAGCTGATCGGCGCGCTGCTCGACGAGATGCAGCTCGTGGACGGCGGCCGACTGGCCGTCCTTCGCATGGACGATGCGGTGCTGGCGGCGTGCGGCTGCACGCAGAACGATACCGAAGGGATCATCAACCTTCCGTTGACGGCGCGCGAGATTCAGGCGGTTGTCTTCTTCAAGATGTCGGCGAACGGCGAGGTCCGGGTCAGCATGCGGTCGAAGTACGACGTCGACGTGCGCGTTGTCGCAAGCGAGTACGGCGGCGGGGGCCACAAGAACGCAGCCGGCTTCACCGTCGCCGGAAAGCTCGAGGACGTTCAGCTCCGCATCGTCGATCGGCTCGTAAAGGCCGTCGACGAGGGGCTGGAGACACGTCCGGCGGAATGAACGGCGTCCTCGTCGTCGACAAGCCGTCGGGCCCGACCTCGCACGACGTGGTCGGCCGCGTGCGTCGAGCGCTTGGAACGCGCCGCGTCGGCCACACCGGCACGCTCGATCCTCTCGCAACCGGCGTGCTCCCGCTCGTCATCGGCCGCGCCACGCGGCTCGCGCAGTTCCTGTCGTCCGACGAAAAGGAATACGTCGCCGACGTGGCGTTCGGGGTCAGCACGTCGACGTACGATGCTCTCGGCAGCGAGCTGCCGCACGAAGCAGGTGCCCCGGTCGATCTCTCGCGGTTGGATGGCACGCTCGGCGAGTTCCGCGGCACGTACCTCCAGACGCCGCCTGCATTCTCCGCGAAGAAAGTCTCGGGGAAGCCGGCGTACGAGCTTGCTCGATCGGGAGCGTCGCCAGAGCTCAAGCCGGTACAAGTCACGGTCACGGCGCTCGAGGTCCTGGAACAGGGTGAGCGGCGCGCCAGCCTCCGGGTCGTGTGTTCGAGCGGATTCTACGTGCGAACGCTGGCGCACGAGCTCGGGCGTCGGCTGGGGTGCGGAGCGTATCTGGCTGGCCTGCGCCGTGCGCGGGCCGGCACGTTCACACTTGCTGACTCGGTGCCGCTCGACCTCCTCGAGCACGAGGGCGTCGCCGCGGCACCGAGGCTCATTCCTCTCGAGCGGCTGCTGCCGGCCATTCCTTCTGTCGTGCTGACAGAGGATGGTGTGCGCCGTGCGCTGCATGGCAACATCCTGCCGCCGTCGGCGCACGAGTCGGGTCTGCCACTGACGGCTCGTGTTCGGCTGCTGGACGGAGCCGGGCAGCTCGTGGGAATCGCCGAACTGGAGCCCGGCGGGCTTTTGCATCCCGTCATCGTCCTGATGTAAGATGTTGAGTCGTTTGGAATTCCCTGAAAACCTTTCCTACGGTAAGAACACGAAGTAACCAACGGTAAGTAACGGCGGCCCGGTGCGACGATGCCCATCGTCGAGGTCTGAGCCGTGCGTGGAGGTTGATTTGGCACTGACCAAGGACCGCAAGACCGACATCATCGGCAGCTACAAGACCCACACTGAGGACACCGGATCGCCGGAAGTTCAGGTCGCCCTCCTGAGCGAGCGCATCAACTACCTCACGGAACATTTCAAGACGCACGCGAAGGATCACCACTCCCGCCGGGGGTTGTTGAAACTCGTCGGTCAGCGACGGAGCCTCCTCGATTACCTCAAGCGCAAGGACAGTGACCGTTATGCCGAGTTGATCCGGCGCCTGGGCATCCGCAAGTAGAACGGACATCAGCAGCCCCACGCCGGGGCGTCGCTGTCGCCCGCACGGTTCATCCGGACATGCCCGGCGGCGCCGCCGGGACCTCCTCTTCAGTGAAAGACGGACACATGCATACACGCAACATCACTATCGGGCGACAGACGCTGTCGATCGAGACGGGCCGGCTGGCCAAGCAGGCCGACGGCGCCGTTGTCGTTCGCTCGGGCGACACCATGGTCCTCGTGACCGCCTGTGCCGCGGCGAACCCGCGCGAAGGCATCGATTTCCTGCCGTTGACGGTCGACTACCGTGAGTACACGTACGCGTCCGGCCGGATTCCGGGCGGTTTCTTCAAGCGCGAAGGCAAACCGAGCGAGAAGGAAGTGCTCACGAGCCGGCTCATCGATCGCCCGATCAGACCGCTCTTCCCCGCCGGATGGCGCCACGAAACACAGATCGTTGCGCTCGTGCTCTCCGCCGACGTCGAGAACGACAGCGACGTGCTGGCCATCACCGGAGCGTCGGCGGCCCTCGCAATCGCCAGCGTGCCGTTTACGCGCAGCATCGCGGGCGTGCGGGTCGGACTGATCGATGGCGAGTTCTTGATCAACCCGACGTTCGAGCAGCGGCGCCGCAGCCGTCTCGATCTGATTGTGGCGGGCAGCAAGGACGCCATCGTGATGGTCGAAGCGGGCTCGAAGGAAG
The DNA here is from genome assembly GCA_963730995.1 of uncultured Acidobacteriota bacterium. GTDB lineage: Bacteria > Acidobacteriota > Vicinamibacteria > Vicinamibacterales > 2-12-FULL-66-21 > CAVSUB01. Next base: position 1,021,001 of record CAVSUB010000001.1, read on the forward strand.
TCTCCGAAGAGGAGATGGTCCAGGCGCTCGATCGCGCGCACGCTGCCATCAAGGAAATCGTGGCCGGCATTGAGGCCCTCGCGAGAGACGCCGGGAAGAAGAAGCTCGAGGTCAAGCGGAAGGAGTATCGAAGGAGCTCTACGACGAGGTCGAGAGCAAGGCGTACGCCCCGCTTGCCGCGGCGATGCGGATCAAGGACAAGCTCGAGAACTATGCGAGCGTCGACAGGGTCCTTGCGGAATTGCTCGCCGGCATCCCCGACACCGAGCCGGACCGTCGCGTGGACGCGAAAGGGATCTTCAAGGAGCTCAAGGAAAAGGTGATGCGCGACGAGGCGCTCGAGCGCGGGAAGCGGCTGGACGGCCGCGCGTTCGACGAGATTCGTCCGATCACGATCGAGGTCGGCGTCCTTCCCCGCGCGCACGGCTCCGCGGTGTTCACGAGAGGTGAGACGCAGGCGCTCGTGACCGCGACGCTCGGGACTGCCGAGGACCAGCAGAAAATCGAGATGGTCGACGGTGAGATCTGGAAGCGCTTCATGCTCCACTACAACTTCCCGCCCTTCTCGGTCGGCGAAGTGCAGTTCCTCCGCGGCCCTGGCCGCCGCGAGATCGGTCACGGGGCGCTCGCCGAGCGCGCGCTCACCCCGATGGTCCCTCCCGAAGAGAAGTTCCCCTACACCGTCCGCGTCGTCTCCGACATCCTCGAATCCAACGGGTCATCGTCCATGGCCTCGGTCTGCGGCGGATCACTGGCCATGATGGATGCCGGCGTCCCGATGACGGCTCCCGTCGCCGGCGTCGCGATGGGGCTCATCATGGACGAGCAGACGGGCAAGTACGCGGTGCTCAGCGACATCGCGGGGGCCGAGGATCACTACGGCGACATGGATTTCAAGGTCACGGGAACGGCGACGGGGATCACCGCCCTCCAGATGGATATCAAGGTTTCGGGGATTACGACCGAGATCATGAGAAAGGCGCTGGAGCAGGCGCGGGTGGGCCGGCTGTTCATCCTCGACAAGATGCAGGCGACGCTCTCGACCGCACGGACCGACGTCTCGACCTACGCCCCGCGCATCGTGACGCTCCGGATTCCAGTCGACAAGATTCGCGACGTCATCGGGCCTGGCGGCAAGATGATCCGCAGCATCATCGAGCGGACCGGGGTCAAGATCGACGTCGAAGACGACGGCCGGGTCAACGTGGCGTCGGCAGACGAAGCGTCGGCGCAGAAGGCGATCGGGATTATTCAGGAGCTGACCGCCACGCCCGAGCTGAACAAGACCTACATGGGTAAGGTCCAGCGGATTACAGATTTCGGCGCCTTCGTCGAAATCATGCCTGGTCTCGACGGTCTCCTGCATGTGTCCGAGATCGCGCACTACCGGGTAAAGGACGTGCGGGACGAGCTGAAAGAAGGGGAGCAGGTGATGGTCAAGGTGATCAACATCGACCCCTCGGGCAAGATACGTCTCAGCCGTAAAGCGTTGATACAACCGGAGGAAGGGCAGAAAACGCGGTAGACGGCCTGGCTGGCAACCAAAGCTCCAGTCGGGACGTCTCAACTTCAGGGCCTCAAGCTCGGCCGCACGTCTTGATGTGCGCCGAACCGGGCCCCGAACTTGAAAGGCCGACCGGAGGAAGGTAACAGCCATGGCATCTCTCACGAGCCGTCGTCGTTCGATCGCAGTGATCGTCGGCTCCCTGGGCTTCCTCGCGGCGCTGTGGAGTGCCACGGACGCACGAGAACAGGGCAAGGTGGTCGAAGTCACCGTCGACGGCGACCACTACACGTTCGCTCCCGCCCGTATCGAGGTCCAGAAAGACGACCTCGTCAAAATCACGTTCCACGCAAAAGACATCGCCCACAGCTTCACGGTCGATGCCTATCGCATCGCCAAGCGCGCCGCAGCGGGCCAGACAGTCGTGTTCGAGTTCCGCGCCGACCAGGCCGGCAACTTCCCCTTCTATTGCAACCTGACGCAGGACGACAAGTGCAAGCAGATGAAGGGGGAGATCGTAGTGCGATAGCGATCGTGTCGGGACTCGGGATCCGGGACTCGGGAAGACTCGAAGATCCGTTTCGAAGGCTCTACAGAGTGCGGATGGTGGCCGCACCTGGCGTGGCAATTCCTTAGGGTTCAAACCCGGCCGGCTGAGTTTTGCGAAATTTTCGAGCGGCGAGCCCCGAGCGGCGAGTCCCGACGGTTCAGCGTCAGAGATAAGCGAGCCACCACTCCCCTCTCCGCTCCTTCACCCCCGCGAACCACCGGCAGAGCGGATACATCGTCAGAACCACGCCGCCCCATATCAGGTAGACGACCGGCAGCGAGTAGCCCCAGCCAGGAGGCGGGCTGAACGGATAGTGCGCGAGATCGGGCGATTCGAACATCCAGTGCGCCGACCCGTTTTGCGCGTAGCAGACCAGGACAGCCAGCAGATGAATCAGGAAGAAGTGCAGGACGTAGTAGAAGAGCGGCACTTTCCCGATCGTCACCGCGGGCCGGAGCGCGCGCGGCGTTCCGGCATCGACGGCCCACAGGACCATCAGCATCGGACCGAGCGTCATCAGCAGGAAGAGCAATGACGGCGGGTACTTCGTCGTGTTCAGAAAAGATAGCGCGGTGAAGAGCGCTGATTTCTGCGTCGCCCACCGCGCGGCGTCGCCGTAGGCATTGATTCCGCGCATCACCAGAAAGCCGAGCGTCAGCGCCGACCCGAGACCCAGCAGGAATGCGCGCCGGCGCTCGCTCTCCCATGAGTAGACCTGCCCCAGCGCGAACCCCACCGCCGTGACCCCGATCCAGGGGATCAGCGGATAGGCGACGAACACGACGTGCTCGGGCGTGTTGAGGACGAAGCCTGGTGAGTGCAGGATCGACCAGATTGGGTTCGCGGATCGGACCGAATCGAAAAGGTTGTGGCCGGCAATCAGGATGGCGCCGAACGCGGTGATAGCACCTACGCGGAAGACGGACGAGCGCCCCCAGCACGATCATGGACCAACCCAGCGCCCACAAGACGACGAGCATGGTCATTCGAAAGTCGAGGTTGAACTGGTAGCTCAGTGCCCGGACGACGACGAGTTCAAGAAAGATCAGCCACAGCCCGCGAGTGAGCAGGAACCATGACAGTTCGCGTGGCGTTCGCCGCCTGAGTGACAGGTACGCGCCCGTTCCTGTCAGCAGGAAGAAGACCGGCGCACAGTAATACGTAATCCAGCGTGTGAGGAACAAGGCGGCGCTGGCGCTCGCAAGGTTCGTCGGGTTCTGCCCCGGGATCCCGAAGAAGTCCCGCGTGTGATCGAGGGCCATCACGATCATGATCGCGCCGCGGAGGAGGTCGATCGACTCGAGACGCTGCCTGTCGAGCGAGACGCTCAACTACACCGACTCCTTGACGGTCGGTCCTGCGACGACGTGAAACGCCCGCAACCGGCTCCTTCGATACCCGTACGCGAAGTACAGCACCACTCCAATCACCATCCAGATGATCAAGCGTTCCCACGTGGAGCGCGGCAGCCCCAACATCAATAGAAGGCTTACGGCGGCGGAAAGCAGGGGCAACAGCGGCACGAAGGGCATACGGAAGGGTCGCGGCAGGTCGGGCCGGGTCCGCCGCAGCACAATCACGCCCAGCGAGACGATCACGAAGGCCATGAGGGTACCGATGCTGACCAGATTCCCCAGCGTGGCGATCGGCGTCAAGCCCGCGGCGATCGCCACCACCACGCCCGTGACGATCGTGGAGATGTGTGGCGTGTGGTACCGGGGATGGATTCGCGACGCCCAGGCGGGCAGGAGACCGTCGCGCGCCATCGCCAGGAAGATCCGCGGCTGGGCGAGCATCATCACGAGCATGACCGAGCTCAAGCCCGCCAGCGCGCCTACGGTCACGAGCACTCGCACGACCGCCATCATCGACTGCCACGGAGTGCCAATGGCGCGATCGGCGGCAGCCTCCACCGACAGCACGAGCGGCGCTGGCTGGTTCAACATCGCCTTGTACGGCACCAGGCCCACCATCACCCCCGACACGAGCACGTAGAGCACGGTGCAGATGACGAGCGACCCGAGAATCCCGCGCGGCAGATCGCGTTGGGGGTTGCGCGCTTCCTGAGCGGACGTCGAGACCGCGTCGAAGCCGATGTAGGCAAAAAAGATGACTCCTGCTCCGCGAAGGATGCCGCTCCATCCGTACTCACCGAACGTCCCGGTGTTCGGCGGGATGAACGGGTGCCAGTTCGCCCGATCGATGAATAGCGCCCCCGAGGCGATCACGACCAGAACGACGGCGACCTTGATCACGACGACGACAGCGTTCGCCGTAGCCGACTCGCTGACGCCGACGACGAGAAGCGCCGTCACCGCAATCGTTACCAGCACAGCCGGGATGTTGAAGACCGCCGTCACCGGGTCACCGCCGGGCACCGGCACAATCGTGCCTGGCGCGGCGCTGAGAGCAGCCGGGAAGCTCAAGCCCAGCTGGTGCAGAAAAGTGATGAAGTTGCCCGACCACCCCACGGCGACCGTCGCAGCGCCGAGCGCATACTCCAGAATCAGGTCCCAGCCGATCACCCAGGCGACGAATTCGCCCAGGGTCGCATAGGCGTAAGTGTAGGCGGAGCCGGCGACCGGCACGCTCGCGGCGAACTCCGAGTAGCAGAGCGCGGCAAGCGCGCTCACGAGGCCGGCGACCAGCATCGAGATCACAATGGCCGGGCCCGCGTTCGCGGCGGCCGCCTGACCGGTCAGAACGAAGATCCCGGTGCCGATGATGGCACCCACACCAAGCATCATCAATTGCGTCGGTCCAAGCACGCGCTTCAACCCGGGGCCGCCGAGCTGTTCGTCCTTGATCTGCTCGATTGTCTTTGTCGCCAGGATGGACATCGCTCAACACACTGTCGCAAGCCCCCGCGGAAGTCTTGAAGCCCTCGTCAACCGTGTGCAAGAAAGCCTTAAGAACTTCTTAAACCCACGCTAACATCGGCATTTCCTGGATGGCGACCACAGACCTTCCGGCGGCGCCACGGCTTCGCCGACCGATCCTCGCGTTCGGGCCGTTCACCTTCGAGCCGGACAATCAGCTCTTGCGCCGTGGTCCGGACGACGTCGCGGCTCCGCCGAGGGTGCTCGGCGTCCTGGATCTCCTGCTCGAGCGCGCAGGCGATCTCGTGTCGCGCCAGGATTTGATCGATCGGGTCTGGAAGGATGCGTTCGTCACGGACACTTCGCTGGCCGAGGCTGTCAGCGGGTTGCGCCAGCTTCTGGGCGATGACCCGCAATTCCCGACCTACATCCAGACCCTCCACCGGCGCGGGTATCGCTTTGTCGCACCGGTAGAGGTCCGCGAACGTCAGCCGGCTACCCCGCCGGCGCCGCCGAGCACGGCTCAAAGGGAGGTCGTGTCGCCCTCCATCGGCTGGCAGCTCGTGCCGTGGAGTGCCGCGGCGCTCTGTGGGCTCATTGCGCTGATCTCTCTTTACCAACTCACACATCGTCAAACGCCGCAACCCGTCGCTGGCCGTTTCGCGGTCTCGCTCCCGCCGGGCCAGCATTTCGACTCTCGTGGGTTGGCCGTCACGCTAGCGCCGGATGGTGGCACGACAGCGTGGTCCGCCTGCGCGCCAGATGGATGCCGTATCTACGTGAGGCCGCTCGACAGGCTGGATCCCGTCGCCGTGACCGGAACAGACGATGCCGCTTCACCGTTCTTCTCGCCCGACGGCGCCTGGCTGGGATTCTTCGCCGGCGGAAAGCTGAAGAAGGTGCCTCTGTCGGGCGGCACGCCCAGCACTGTCGTTGACGTCGCCCAGCCACTGGGCGCCGTGTGGACACCCGACGGCCGGATCATCTTCGGCAGCTCTCTGACAGGCGGCTTGTGGCAGGTTTCGGAGAACGGTGGACGCCCGGAGCCTTTGACGGCGCCGCGTCAGGAGAACGGCGAGGTGCGTCATGCCTGGCCGTCTCTGGCCCGTGACGGACGCACGCTGTTCTTCTCGATCGGCACGACGCTCGAAGAGGATGCGCCCTCGCGAGTAGCCGTGGCGACGCTGCAGGGCCGCAGCACCTTGACAGGTTGGACGACGCTGGTGGCCGGCGCAGGGATCGCGCGGCCCCTCGCGGACGACTTGATCGTATTCGCGCGTGGGTCCGAGCTGGAGGCGGTCAGGTTCGATTCGGTCGCACGCGCGCTCGTCGGCGCGCCGCAAACGCTCGTCGCCGCAGTGGCAGGCATCGAGGGCCGAGCGCAGTTCGCCGTGTCCGCATCCGGATCGCTGTTCTACGTGCCACCGGCCAACGACTCGCCCGGCCTGACGAGAATCGGATGGCACGTGCGAGACGGCGTCCCATTTCAATCCCTGCCCTTCAAGGAGCCCGGCGGCGTTCCGGTTCTTTCGAGGGATGGGTTGCGGATCGCGTGGGCCGGACCCGTCGAGAGCGTCCGTACGGACATCCATGTGGCCGATGTTCAACGGGGTGCCGTCGCCCGCATCACGCATGACGGCGTCAATTCGTCGCCGGTGTGGTCGCCGGACGGGCAGCACCTCTACTTCGCGCGCCGGGACACCGGCATGTTCCGCATTGCTTCGATTGACGGCGACGGCGGGCATCTGGCGCTCATGCCAGAGACGACTCGACACGCGTTTCCTGGAGCCGTGTCGGCCGACGGCCGCACGCTCGCGTTCGTTGTGTCCGGTGAGAGCACGAAGAGCGATATCTGGGTCGTTGCACCGTCGGACTGGTCGAGGGCGCGCGAGGTCGTGCACTCCGGATTCGACGAGGCAGGCCCGGCGCTCTCGACCGACGGATCGCTGCTGGCCTACCAATCAGATGAGGGTGGAAAGTGGGACGTCTACGTCCAGAGGATCGCCGACGGCCGGCGCGCCATCGTATCCACGAACGGCGGCGATCGACCCTTGTGGTCGTTGGATGGCACATCCATCGTCTATCGTTCCGGCGGTTCCCTGCTGCGGGCGTCGGTCAGCGGCGAGACCCTGACCGTGGGAGATCCGACTCCGATAGCAGACCTCCGCGCCTCTGCCCCTCTGGGACTCAGCCCCGACGGTCGCGTGCTGATCGACGGAGGCGCCGCGACGGCCAGCGCGTCGGCTGTCATGGCATTGCACTGGGACGAGGAGGCGCGACGGCTGCTCGGACCGCCGGCAGGGGTGATGCCGCGGTAGGCGACGTTGTCCATGTGGGGGCGGGCCTTCAGGCCCGCCAGGCGGGGTCTGCAGACCCCGCCCTACAGCTGACAAGACCGCATGTTTGCCCACGTGGGGCGGGCCTTTCAGGCCCGCAAGGCGGGGTCTGAAGACCCCGCCCTACAGGGACACAAGATGGCTCCGGGACTAGACGGAGTCCCTCGAGAACTCCCGCGCAGCCGAGATCCGCTGTTCGACCGGCGGATGGGAGTGGAACAGCCATAGCGCGAGGCGGGACGGATTCGTCTCGGCCAGGTTCTGCGTGCCAAGGCGCCGCATGGCCGACACGAACGCCGCAGGACGGGCCGTCAAGGCGAGCGCATAGCGATCCGCGCGCCGCTCGTGGTGACGTGAGAGCAGATTCAGAACGGGTATCGCACAGAGCATCAAAGCGCCGCCAACAAGGACCACCAGCGGCAGGCCGGCCACGTCAGACGGCCCCAGGAGCGCAAGCGGACGCCACAGCAGGCTGAGCGCGAGCGCCGACAATCCCAGCGCCGACGCGATGAGCGCGGCTTCGGCGACGAGCCCTGTGAGCATGTCGCGGTGCGCGTGATGCCCCAACTCGTGGGCCAGAATGACCTCGATCTCGTCGTCCGAGTACTCTGCGAGGAGCGTATCGGACACCAGCACGCGCCGGGTCCGGCCGCTCCCGACAAGCGCGGCGTTCGCCCGTCGTGTTTTGGCGCCGAGGCCCCACTCGTACACGCCCAGCACGCGCACACCGGCGCGCTCTGACAGCGTCTTCAGGCGATCCTGCAGATCCTGCCGATCCAGCGGCCTGAAGCGGTAGAAGAGCGGGAGCAGAACGATTGGTGCGAGCCCCGCGAGAAGTGCAATGCCGCACGCAAACGCGGCTGACGACGCGAGCCACCAGGCGCGCGGCCACTCGCGCATCGACGCGTACACGATCTCCGCTGCCGCGAGGGCCAGCACCATGTTCACCAGAGCGGCCTTGACGTAGTCGCGGACGAACTCCCCTCTCGACTCCGACGAGAGACCGTATCGACGCTCGAGCAGAAAGCCGTCGTAGAACGCCAGCGGCAGGGCGAGGAGGACCTGAATTGATACCAGAAGGAAGACGTAGATGGCGATCGTGCCGGCCGCATCCGCCTCGGCGCCTGACGCGCGGACAGCGAGGTCTCTGAGACGCGCGGACCCGCCGCTTTCGAGCAACAGCGCCAGGAGCACGGCGTTGAGCGCCACGGCGAAGCCCGCGGCGCGCCGCTTGAGCCGATGGTAACGGACTGACTTGTCTTCGTTCACCGGCTGTCAGTGTAAACGGGGATCGGCGAGAGGATCGCTCGATCTGCCTGCTGATCGCAGCTTGGCCGATCCCGGGTCAATTCAGCTGAACTGAAATCAGCTTCGACACGCCGGGCTCCTCCATCGTGACCCCGTAGAGCCGATCGGCGATCTCCATCGTCTTGCGGTTGTGGGTGATCAGGATGAACTGCGTCTCATCCTGCATCCCCTGCAGCATCTCGACGAATCGCCCGATGTTCGCATCGTCGAGCGGCGCGTCGATCTCGTCGAGCAGGCAGAATGGGCTCGGACGGTACTTGAAGATCGCGAACATGAGGGCCATTGCGGTCAGCGCTTTTTCGCCGCCAGACAGCAGCTGCACGCTCTGGAGCCGCTTGCCGGGGGGCTGCGCGATCATGTCGATCCCGCTTTCGAGCTGATCGCTCTCGTCGAGAAGGAGGAGGCCGGCGCGACCGCCGCCGAACAGCGTCCTGAAGGTCTCTCCGAAGTTCTCGTTGATGGCGGTGAACGCCTCCCGGAAGCGCTCCTTCGTGGTCTTGTCGATTTTCTTGATGGCCTCGTTGGTCGCAGCGATCGAGTCGATGAGGTCCTTCCGCTGCGTCGTCAGGAACGCATGCCGGGATTCGAGGTCGTCGAACTGATCGATCGCCATCATGTTGACCGCCCCCATCCGCTCGATTTTCGCGCGGAGGTCGGCGACCATCTCATCGGCGGTCATCGAAGCCGGGGTTGCCGGTGACGACGCTGCGGCGCTCTCCGGCGAACTGTCGGGGCCTGGATCGGCTTCGTCCTCGACTTCTGCCGGCTCGGGCGCGTCATCGACGGGGCGCGGGCTGGCGAGCGCACCTGACTTCTCGAGCTCTTCGACTTCGACGGTGACCTCGTCCAGGCTCGCCTGCACGGTCTCGACGCAGGTAGCGGCGAGATGCGTCAGGTCGCCCTCGGCCGTCGCGCGTGCCACGTCGAACTGTGCGGCTTCGGCTCTTACGCTTTCCACGACCTTCCGGGCCTCGCGGATGCGAACCTCCTGCCCGTTGAATTGCTCGCGAAGAGCCGCGGACTCGTCGTCCGCCGTCTTCACGCGTTCGCGGAGTCCGTCGAACACACGCAGCCCCGCGTCGAGCGCGCGTTCGGCTTCGACCACGCCGTCCCTCAACTCCTGCGTCCGGGTCGTGTTGCGGAGCAGATCGTCGGCGCGACGCGCCGCACGCGCTTCCAGATCGCGCCCCGCCTCTTCGAGCCGGCCGACCTCGGCGCTCAGGGCGCTTGCGCGTTCCACCAGCCCGGCGTGCATCGCCTTGGCCTCGGCGGTCCTGGTGGCCTGCGCCTGCATACGTTCGCGAGCATCGAACAGCCGCCGCTGCGCATCGTTCAGCTGCGCGTCCGCGGCGCGCTGGTCGATTTCAATTCGACCGATCGATGCCTGCGCCTCTTCCTGGCGGGCATCCTGCGCGCGGAGCTCCTCTTCTGCCGTCCGCCGCTCGTTGCTGATCTGCTCCCGCTTTCGAGAAACCCGCTCCGTCGCGTTGCACGCGTTCGCAGACTGGAGCTCGAATCCAACCGTGGCTTTCTCCTGCCGGTGTTGCTCTCCCTGCAGGGCCAGGATCGCGGACTCGGTCGAAGAGATGAGGAGATCCAGAGAAGCGACGGCGTCGCGCAGCCGCTCCAACGCAAGCCGCTGTTCTTCGGCGCGCTCGCGCAGCTCTTTGATTTCCCGTTTCGTCGTGAGGATGCCGCGCGCTTCCGCGCGTGCTCCGCCTTCGACTCTGACGAGACCGTGGAAGACTTCGCCCTGAGGCGTCGCAATGGGTCCGCTCACACGACACGCGGCCTGGAGCGCCGCGCCGAAATCATCCGCGATCCAGGAGTCGAAGAGCACGGTGCGGATGGCATCCGCGGCCGGGCCCGAGACGCGCACGACGTCCAGCAGGGCACGGACTCCCTCCATCGGCGCGTGATCCGCCTGCGGAATCACGAAGCTCGCGGCGCGGCCGTCGGCGGCATCGGCCACGACGAAGCCGACGCGGCCCGCATGGTTGGCCTCGGCCAGCCGGATGCCGGCATCCACTTGATCGTGAGTGCGAACGACGACGTGCTGGAGGAGCTCGCCCACGCAGGCTTCGACCGCGCGCTCGTACTGGCTGTCGACGTCGAGATAGTCCGCGACCGATCCCAGCTGGCCGATCTCGCCGGCAGGCGCTTCCGCGAGAATCAGCCTTGCGCCCTCGCCGTATTCCGCGCGCGCCGCGTCCAGCTCCTCGAGCGACTGAAGTCGCGCTGTCACGCCGGCAAGGCTGTTCTCGAGTCCGCGAAGCTCCGCTCCGCGCGCCTCACGGTCGGAGCGAGCACCAGTCAGCTCCGACTCGCGGCTCCCGCGGTCGATGCGGAGCGTCTCGAGAGCCTCGTGCGCCCGCGCCATTGCGTCTTCCGCGGCGAGTCGATCCTGCTCGGCCCGCGACGCTTCGACTCGCAGGTCCGCTTCTTCGACCTCCAGCTTCGCCAGTTGCTCCCGGATCCGCCCCTTCGCCACGTTCGCGTGCTCCATCGCGTGGCGCAGCGCGGTGGCTGCATTGACGGCTGCGAAGACTTCGCTGCGCGCCGCCTCGACGTCGCCCTCGAGCCCCTCGATGTGGCGCTGAACATCCGAATACTCGGCCTCTTCGGCAGCCAGCGCGCCGGCGGCCTCCTGCCGGGCGGTGGTCGCATTCGACGCGGCCTCGCGCCTCGACTCGAGCTCCAGCCGTGCAGGCTCGCGTCGCGCCTCGAGCGCCTGGACCTCCGCTTCGATGTCGAGCGCTGCGGCCGCGAGCTGTTCGATCTGATGACGGTCGAAGGCGACCTGCTGCTGCAGGCGGCCGTTCTCGAGCTCGCTGGCGTGCGCCGCTTCCCTCGCGGCAGTTGTCGCCGCGTCCGCGGTCGTCAGCTCGAGCCGCAGCCGCTCGAGCGTCGTCTCCAGCTCGGAGAGCGCGACAGCCGCCGACGTCTCTCTGATCCGAGCGTCGGTCAGACGGGCACGCGCCGCCTCGATCGCTTCGCCGAGCAGCCGATAGCGCCGCGCAAACTGGACTTTCTCCCAGCGGCGCAGTTCCTCCCGAAGACGTCTGTAACGGCGCGCCTTTGCCGCCTGCCGCTTCAGCGCCCCCCGTTGCTTCTCCACCTCGTACACGATGTCGTCGACGCGCGTGAGATTCTGCTGCGCTGCTTCGAGCTTCAGCTCCGCGGCGCGACGACGGCTCTTGTACTTCGTGACGCCCGCGGCTTCTTCGATGAGCTGACGGCGATCGGTCGGGCGGGCACTCAGAATCTGCCCGATCTTTCCCTGCTCGATGACGGCGTAGGCCTTCACGCCGAGTCCGGAATCCATCAGGAGGTCCTGGACGTCCCGCAGCCTGCAGGTCGCGCCGTCGATCAGGTATTCACTCTCACCGGAGCGGTAGAGGCGGCGCATCAGCTCGACGTCGCGGACGATCAGCGGAACGTCATCCTCGATGGCGAGGGCCGTGCCGGTTTCGGCGAGCAGGGCGACGCCCGTTTCGACTGGGGACGCCGCTGTGCGAGCGGCTGTGGCCGTTGCCGTTTTCCGAAGGCCCCCGTGCCGCAACTCCTGAGAGGCGCAGTCGAACTTCAGCCGCGGCGGTCGGCTTTCGTGCGTCGCTCCCCCCGAAGATCACGTCTTCCATGCGATCGCCGCGCAGGCTCTTGGCGCTCTGCTCGCCGAGGACCCACGTCAAGGCATCGACCACGTTGCTCTTGCCGCAACCGTTGGGGCCGACGATGGCCGTAACGCCGTTGTCGAATGTGAGCTCCGATCGATCCGGAAAGCTCTTGAAGCCCGCGATCTCGAGACGATTCAGCCGCATGACGGGGACCTCTTCAGATCCGGGGCTTCGCCCCCGGACCCCTACGCGCCGATGGCGCGCTTGACACCTGACCGGATAGAAAAAAGCCGCTCACCGGCGCAGGCGGACACCTGCATCCGGAAGCGGCTGGGAGCGCTTCGAAAGATTGCTTGTACTGGAATCGAAGGTGACGTGACAAGGACCGTGCAACCAAGCCCACACCCCGCCGACAGGCGAAATGGCCCCTGGGCTCAATGAACGGGCGTCAGTCTAACAAGCCCCAATACCTGGGGCAAGATCAATCTCAAACCCCAAAATGTAGGGCCAAATGCCCTACTGCTTGCGCGCTGTCAGCTGCGTTAAACGAACCGCGTCCGGGAACTGAGCCAGGGCGAATTGCGCCTGAGGATCCTTCCCGATCAGGTTGCGCCGGGCCTCGGCCACGCCGAAGAGCGCCTGATCGATGTCGTAGTGAATCATGGCCCTGATGAACTGCTCGTCCTTCGAGAAGGCGGCATCGTCCATGACGACCTTGAGCGGCTTCAACGAGTCCCGGAATTCCGTCATCATCGCGTCGGTCAGCTGGAACCCTTTCGCGATGGGCTTCTTGTTCTTGTTCGCCGCGCTGAGACGCGTATCTCCTTCGGCTGTGAACTGATCGGCGAAGTTCGCGAAGGCGCCGCGGCCCACGAGCGTGCGGCCGAACCGCGACGGGTTGAAGCCTTCGACCGAGCCGACCATGAACTTGTCCGGATCGATCCCGCCGCCGCTGTAGACGTCGCGGCCCGCGTCGGTCTTCTTGAGCTGTGCTGCCGAGTGCTCCCGCTGGGGGTTCTGATCGCGCAGCGAGTACGTGAGGTACTCGTCGAAGGTGCCGTCCCACGGACGCTGAATCATCCGGCCGCTCGGCGTGTAGTAGCGGCCCGTGGTCAGCGCGAGGCCGGCGTTGCCGCTGATCTTGTAAACGGACTGCACGAGCGCCTTTCCGAACGTCGTTTCGCCGACGACCAGGGCGCGGTCGTGATCCTGCAGCGAGCCGGTCACGATCTCGGACGCGCTCGCGCTGTTGCGATTGACGAGCACGACCATCGGCAGGTGCGTGTACTGGCTGTCTTCCTGCGCGCGGTAGTCTTCGTCCGACCTCGGGATGCGGCCGCGCGTGTAGACGATCATGTCGCCTTTCGGAAGGAACCGATTGGCGATCTTGATAGCCTGGTCCAGCGGTCCACCGGGATTGTCGCGCAGGTCGAACACGAGGCGCTTCATCCCGCTGTCTGTCAGCTTCTTGAGCGCGGCGCCGACTTCGTCGTCCGACGTCTCAGAAAAATCTCCGAGCTTGATGTAGCCCGTGTCCTTGTCGACCATGAACACGCCGCGGACCGTCACGATATTGACTTCGTCCCGTTCCACATCGAGATCGATCAGGCCGTCGTAGCCCCGCCGGCGGAGGGAGATGTTGACGGTCGTGCCCTTCGGACCTTTCAGCTTGGCCACCGCCTGCTCGCTCGTCCAGCCCTTGGCTTCGGCGCCGGCGATCCGCGCGATGACGTCGCCGCGGCGGAGCCCCTTCTTGTAGGCAGGCGACCCTTCGAAGATGGACATCACGGTGATGTCGCCGTCGATGACCGAAATCTGGATCCCCAGGCCGTAGTACTTGCCCTCCTGACGCTCGCGCATCTGGGCGTAGCTCTTGGGATCGAAGAAGCTGGAATGAGGATCGAGGGTTTTCAGCATCCCGTCGATGGCGCTGTAGACCAGGCGGTCCGACGGCACTTCGTCGACGTACTCGCGATCGATCGCGGCAAGCGCCGACGTAAAGACGCGATACTGCAGCGTGACCTCATCCTGCCGCGCCGCGACGTTGCTGCCGAACAGGCCGCCCACGAGCGCCGAGACCAGGACGGCCAGAACCGTCACGGGAACGAAGCGGGAATAGCGCATTATGGGATCGTAACAGACCAAGTGACGCGGTCGCAATGACTTCCGGGCACGACAGGCTGCTTGACCAGGTGCGGTCCGGTTCCTATAATCGAAGGGTTTCCGAGAACTTCCGCCTTTCCAAGGATTTGTCTTATGTTCGGTTCCATCGGGATGCCCGAGCTGATCATTATTTTCATGATCGCGCTAATCATTTTCGGGCCCCGCAAGCTGCCGGAGCTTGGGCGCTCGCTCGGCAAGAGCCTGGGAGAGTTCAAGCGCGCTTCCAACGAGCTCCGGAACACTCTCGACGAGGAGATCCGGCTGGAAGAACAGCGTGTATCGGAACCGGCCAAGCGGGCCGAGCCGACCACGGCTGCTCATCCGGACACCGAGGTCGCCGAACAGCATAGCGAGACTGTGCCGCGACAGACCGGCAGCGCGTAGGCGATCGCCGTCACCATGGCGCTCGTGCCGTTCCCCTCGGCGCATCCTGCGCCGCCGGACCCTGATGATCCGCGCATCGAGCTCACCGATGCCGACGACCTCGATCAAGACGAGCTCGACGGCGCCGGGGCGCGCATGTCGTTCCTGGAGCACCTCGACGAGCTCCGGAACCGGCTGATTCACTCCGTCGTCGCAGTCTTCGTTGGCGTCGGACTCACGTTCTTCTTCCACGATCCGATCTACCGCTTCGTCTTCGAGCCCACCCGTCGGGTGCTGCCGGACGGCAGCAAGCTGGTTTACACCCAGCCGGGCGAAGCGTTCTCCCTGCACATCCAGATCGCGCTCATCGCCGGCGTGATCGTAGCGGCGCCGTACATCATGCTGCAGGTCTGGAAGTTCATCGCGCCGGGCTTGTACTCGCGCGAGAAAAAGATGGCGATTCCGTTCGTGCTGCTGTCGACGCTCGGCTTTCTCGGGGGCGCGCTCACGAACCACTACGTCATGTTCCCGTTCATGATGAAGTTCTTCGGGAGCTTCAACTCGGCAGATCTGATGTTCCTGCCGTCGCTCGACGCCGTCTTCTCCCTCTACACGAAGTTCCTGATCGCGATGGGCCTCATCTTCCAGATGCCCACCATCGTCATGTTCCTCGCGAAGATGAGGATGGTCACCGCCCGCTTCCTGCTGCGAAACGTCAAATACGCGGTGCTCATCGCGTTCATCGTGTCGGCCGTGATCACGCCGACAGCCGACCCGGGAACGCAGACGCTGTTCGCGATGCCGATCATCGTGCTCTACGTCGTCAGCATCGGGATCGCGTGGCTCGTCGGGCCAAAGGCGGAGTCGTCCGAAGGGGACTGATGCGGTCGGCAGGCTCGGCGGTCGGCGGTCGGCGGTCGGACGTGACTGACGACTGACTGGCGACTGCGACCGCCGACTGCGACTGACGACTGACGACTGCGACTGCGACTGACGACTGCGACTGCGACTGACGACTGCGACTGACGACTGCGACTGACGACTGCGACTGACGACCCCCGACCGAAGACTGCCGACTGTGGAAGATGGTCATCAAAGCATCCGCCTCATCCGAGATCCGGTTGCTGGTCGACGCGCTGTCGGGTCCCGACGATGTGCGGCGGGATGCGGCGGCGGCGCGGTTGTCGGTGATCGGCGCGCGCGCGGTGGAGCGGCTGCTCGAGGCCTACAAGCGGGCCGAGACGCCGCAAGGGCGGGCCACAATCCTGCGGGTGCTGGAGCCGATTGCCGATCCGCGATCGCTCGAGCCGGCGCGGCGTGCGCTGACTGAGGGAGGCGAGGTCGGCGTCGCGGCCGCGCAGGTCCTGCGGGGCCTGCTCGACGCGCGCGAACCGGGCGTCGCGTCTGGCGCGCTGGATGCGCTCGTTTCCGTCGCGCTCGATTCCGACGCGCCGCGGGCCCTGCGTCGCGCCTCTCTCGACATGCTGCGCGATCTCCCCGAGGACATTCGAGCCGGTGTCGCCGGCGTGCTCGAACCGGACGCGGACCTGGCCGACGACGCGGTGATGGAGTCGCCGCGGCAAGCCGTCAAGTCGGCATGGAGCGCCGCGCTCGAGGGCCGCCTGCCCGAGCGGCCGTCGGAATTGCGCGAGGCAGTGCAATCGCGCGCGGCCAAGGCGACGCTGACTTCATTGCAGAAGCTGGTGGACGCCCTCCGCGCACGAGAGGGCGCCGACGTCGCCCAGGCTGCCGAGTGGCGGGCCTTGCGGGGATCCGTGCATCAGGCGCTCGCGGTCCGTGGAAGTCGTGTCGCGCTCTACGATCTCAAGGAGAGCCTGTCGGAGGCGCGGACGCCGTTGCCGGTGTCGTTCCTCTCGGCCGTGCACACCGTTGGCGACAGCTCGTGCCTCGAGCCGCTGGCGCAGGCTTACGCGCACGCTGCGACGCCCGAGGAATGGTGGCGGCAACAGCTGGCGTCGGCGTTTCGGGCCGTGATGACGCGAGAGAAGCTGACGCGGCGGAGCGCGGCGGTGAAGCGGGTGTTGGCGAAGTGGCCGGGAATGTCGGGAGGCATGGGCTCGTGAGTACCGCCCCGCTTTCGCGCAGAAGATCGGCAGCTGAAAAGCGCGGATCCTGACGCTCAGATTGAAAACGTCAGTCGCGACACTGCACAAGCCGTGGGCCGCCGCGCAGCGCCCGGAGGGTGCCCGCAAAGGTCACCGTGACGACGCGTCCGGTCTGGAGATCCATCTGAGTTGGAAACAGAAAGCGGAAGGCGTGCTGTCCGTTGCCTATGCCCGCTCTCCAGAGGTCCCATCGAAACCAATTCGCCGCAACGGTTCCCAGCCGAGTGTCGCCTGACCACACATCGAGAACCACCGGGGCGTCCGGATGCGCAGGATCCCACGCCCAGCCCGTGGTGCCGCTGCAGTCACCGCCATCGTGGAATCCGTCGGAGCTTCCGCTCACAAGCACCGGCGTGAACTGCCTGGCAAGCCGCGCAGCTTCGCGGCCCGAGTGACTCGAGAACGGCCCCAAACCAAGGGTGCGTAGCTCTGTCATCAGCCTCTGAGGGCGTCCCTCGTCCGGAGGATAGAGAAATCGAAGCACCTCTCGCGGCGGCGCAACCCCTGAGGACGACACCGCGAGTGCCATTTGCAGATTCCGACTCCGCGCGTAGGCCTCTTGATACCCGTGAAGGTTGGAGCGGACATATCCAATCCCCAGCATAGCCGTAGCACTGACGATGGCTGCGAGTACTCCTATGCGGGTACGCGGCCTCAGTCGAGGCCAGACGGCCTGAACGGCAGCCGGCAGAACGACGACGAGCGCCATCCAGAACATCGTCGGCGCGAAGGCGTAGTGGCTCGTAAGCGCCGACTGGGGGTCTCCGCCGGCACGGCCAATTGCGATGAGGACAGAGACGAGCAGCCCGTATGTCGCGAGCAAGAAAAAGGGATGCAGGCTGCGGAAGCGGGGCGGGGCGCATCTGTAGGTGAACCACGAGGCTATACAGAAGGCTACGAAGCCTCCCCAGCCAACGATGGCAGACGAGTCAGGACTCGTCCACGAAGCGAACGGGAGTCCAACGCAGGCGCCGGCAAAGAGCGCCACGAGACCCGGGTGCCTGAGGGCTGATGAGATCGACGATGCGGCCCAGAGAAGATGCCAGACATATGCGGCAAATGCCGACAAGGCCGTGAGGATCCAGACAATCAATCGTGGCGTTCGCGTTCGGCGGGTTTGAGGGCCGAGACTTATCGCGAGCGCGCCGATTATCCACAGGACCTGACCGGATACCTCGGTGAACATCGCCAGGACTGCGCATCCTGCGGCAAGAGTCAGGCTTCGCCAGTAATCGGGCCAGCGAGTGAACACCCATACGAGCATCACCGTGCAGAGATTGAGCAGGGAGAGCTGAAGGGAGGCTGTCGCCCAGAACCAGTTCTCCTGCTGGACCAGCGAAAAGAGGAGCAATGACGACGCCGGCAGAGTGAATGCCATCGAGGAAAACTGGTGGTCCTTCGCACTGATACGAAGGAGATCGCCAACCAACACCAGCGTGATCGCGACGAAGATGAAGCCGACGTACATCTGGGCAATGACGTCGAAGTCCGTCACGCTGCCGATCGTCCAGACGAACGCTTTCAGGCCGGCGACGCGATGCTCGCTATGCTGCTGCCAGAAGTCCCCTGCGGAGAGCGTTCCCGCGCGCCATTTTGTGACGACCGGGAGCATGTCCCAATCGTCCTGGAAGGGAATGTTGACTGCCAGTCTGTCGATGAGGGCCAGTATCGCGAGCGGTGGCAAGAGTGTCGCTGCCCAGGCAGCGGCTGCGGCAGCACGGCGGGGGTGTCTGGAGGGGATCACTCATCGATCTCGTGCTGCGAGTCGTCGGTGAGGATGATGCGCGGTTCAGCCCAAAGCGCCCAGTCGTAGCTGAAGTCGTCGTCGGGGCCGGGACCTGTCGCGAGGATGATCTGGACGTCCTGGTCACGGAACGCTTTCAGCGAGATCCGCGCCTCAATCCACGCGCGATCGTCGAGATTGTGCTTGGGATCGATGTAACGCGTGAACACCTTGGTACGCGCGCCGTTGGCCCGGCTGACAAAGGCCATGAACTCAACGCCATCTCCCGCCTGGTCCCATGTCGCCTGATCGATGCCGATCCTGAAGGCGAGAACGGCCTTCGAGGAGAGATGGACTGCGGGGAATTCGACGCTGCCTGCGGGATGAAGATACAGGGCCTGACGGGTCTCTTTTTTTACGCCGAACGCCCCCAGCCCGGCATAACTCGAATCGTGGACGTGCGTCGTCGCGCGCGGAAACGCGACCAGCAGGTCATACACTCGAAGAGTCGTGAGTGCCTCGTCCCGCACCGGGTGGCTGCACGATGTCGCGATGAGCGCCACGAACCCGATGATGCTGAAATACTCGGCTCGGACCATCCGTCTCCCATTGGCCGTTCTTGCCGGCTCGTGCGGCAGAATAGCACGCTATAACCAGTTGGGTATAGACGAGATTTTTTGGTCGAACCGTGGGTAACTACTACTAGCAATAGGACTTCTGTCGATCCGGTGGCCGGAGCCAGTAGCCGGTGCTCGTGGGCTAGTCGCGCGCCGGATAGCTGTAGAACGCGAGATGGTTGAAGCGGTGGCGCAATGACCGAGCGCACCAGAACTCCACGAAGCAACGATGCTTCGACGTTCCGGCCCAGATTCGTTCGACGTCGTCATCGAGACGGTCGATGTCGTCAGCGGAGACGGCCTGCGTCGGGATCACGAAGCCATCGCATCGCCACGCGCGAAGCCGTTCGGCCTCTTCCTCCGAGATCCATCCAAGCGCCTGCTTTCCGGCGATCACCGCCTCGGCGTTCGACAAATCGGGCCAGAGTCCTCCGAAAGCGCTTGTGTAGCTCGCGCCGGCGCCGACGGATCCGCCGGCGGCGGCCCGGCGTCAGGTGTGGTTCCAATCGAGGCTGGGCTGCCCGTCAGGTCGCATCCCTCGGCGTCGACAAGCCGCACCATGTGCGGCCCTCCGTTCGCAGCGCCTTTGGGGAGCGGCACCTCGAAGGCATGCCTGCCATTTCCCTTGCCCGCTCGCTCCAGGTCCGCGCGGTACAGGCTGGCAGCCGCGCGAGCCACCTCGCGCCGTCGATAAGGACCCGAATCTCGATTGTTTAGAGGGGACGGTCCTTCAGCCAGACCCACCCCAGCACCCATCCGTCTTGGATGGCGTCGACGTAGCCTTCGAGACGGCCGCTAATGGGTGAGATCATGTCGCGGATGCCAACTGGAGCCGTGCAGCGAAGCTATGGTAGTTCGACTCCAGCCGACCCAGACCCCAGGAGTCAGAAGCGGGCGCTCGATTTCCTGGCAACCGCCATAGGCAGCGGGGAAGTCGGTCTCGATCTCATCCGCACCTTCCACGATGAGCGTGCGCATCGTTGCCTCATCGTCGACGGTGTGTGTCCGACTTGTCCAAGACCGCCGCTACGCGCTTCTCGAAGGCCTCGGCATCGGAGTCCTTGATCTCAACTCGGGGGACACGGGCCGCGTCCCACATGGATGGTATTGCAGCGTCGCCGCACGACATCGACCAGCCATATTCGAGCCGGAGGCGATCGGCTACGCGCGCGTCCGAGGCGCCGTACGGGTACGCGAATAAGCCAACGGGACGACCGCTGACGCGCTCGAGCGCCAGGCGGCTCTCTTTCGCCTCGTAGGCGATCGTATCGTCCGTCTGATGGGTGAGCGCCAGATGATTTACGCCGTGTGCGCCAATAGTGACGCCGGGCAACCTGGCAAGCGACAGCGCCTCGTCGGCCAGAACAGGCCGGCGACGCGACCGGGGCGCGCCACTCCACCGGTCCACGAACGCGACGAGTCGCTCGCGCGTGTCGAGGGTGGCACTCACCAGCTCGCGGTGCAGGCGGTCGTGAGCCGCTATTCGATCGTCGCGTGACCTGGTTGGAAGCGTGACCGGTCCGCCAGGTAAATCAACGGACAGGGCAGGTGGCAGCGTCACCGGTCCGAGGATCGCGCGCTCGAGCGCATCCCACCAGTATTCCCCTTCCTCATGAAGCCAGCGGGTTGTCAGGAAGAAGCTCGCCGGCAAAGCGTCGGCCGCGAGCATGGGGGCCGCGACCTCTAGGTTGTCGAGGTATCCGTCGTCGAACGACAAGGCTACCGCTGCTTCAGGGAGATCGTCGGGTGGTGTCGAGAGCAATGCGTCAAGGGGCAGGACATTGCAATTGGACGCCAGCCACTTCAGGTGTGACCTGAAATGAGCGGGCGTGACCGCCAGCGAGTGCACGTCCACTTCCTCGGAAACGCGATGATAGAGCAGGACTAGCGGGCGGGACTGACGCGAACGACACCGCGGCGGCCGGTCTCTCTTCGCTTTCTTCGCACGGACGCCGGTCAGCGCGGGATAGTAGGGGTCATATCGATCGAATTCCTCGCTGGTCAGTTCCGCCGTGGCAAGGCCTTGGAGGAACGCGATGTTGGTCTGCACGTTCCCATAAGGCACGGCTTCGACGGCTCCGGTGCCGAAAACAGACTCCACGAGGCGAGCAGCACCGGCCGGCGTGACTCGCCAGAAGTCGCCGAGCTCCCCGTACTCGAGGCAGGTGCGGCTCGTGGCGGGGAGAGTACTCAGAAGCACTCCGCCCGGTTTCAGAATCCTCAGGCATTCCTTCAACACGGCGGGCATGTCGTCGATGACGTGGAGGGTTTGCGTGAGAATGATGCAATCGTACACATCGTTGGGCAGGTGGGGTGCGTATCGGAGATCGGCGATTGACGTCGCCTGGCGGTTCGAGTCGTTGAGATCGACGACGTCGGCGCGCAGGACTCGAGGTCCTCCGAATCGACGCGTACAGTCGTCCGACTGGACCTCCAACACGACTCCGCGCACGTCGGAGGAGGTCGAGGCGAGGAAGGACTCGATGTAGTACCGATCGATCGGATTTCCGCGATCGAACCCCCACTCACGGCTGATCGGGTTCAGCCTTCTGAAGTCTCCCCATTCGACGGCGCCTCGCCCGCGGTCCGCGAGTCTTGCGCGAAGCGTGGCGATTTCAGTACGCATTGCATCAAGCTCGGCGGCCGCATCGTCACGGTAGCCCACGAGTTCTCGGTGGCGTGCGGCCAGGGTGCTGGCGTTCACGAGACGCTCGAGAAGAAGCGCGGAGCTCAGCTCTTCGAGCGGGACACGATGCCGGTCATAGACGCGGCGCAACATACGGAGATAGTCAGAATCGTCGAGGAGGCGTCTCTCGAAGGTCTCGGCTGCATCTACGGCCACCAGCTCGTCAGACAGCACCCTGATCCTCTCCTCCAGCGCGAGGCGCAGGCACAACTCGTACAAAGCGAGCAGCCCGAACGTTTCGTCCAGCCCTCCTTCCGTTTCCCACCAGCTTCGGCGAACCGCAACGACTGGCGGAACTCGCGAGGGATTGAGGATCAAACCGCTCAGCGTAGTCTCCGAGCTCCACAGATTGCTGTGGACCGCATCCACTGACTGTATTCGCACCAGGGGGGCGACGGCGGCAGTGCTTCGCTCTTCAGCCAGAACATCCGCGCACCGTGCGATGCAGTCCTTTTCAAGACGGAAACCTGCGGGCACGACGAGCACGTGATCTCCGACCGCTGCAGCCATCGCGGCATTGAGGGCAGCGATCCAGCTGTGGGAAACGACCGACTTCGCATCGAGTCGAGTAGCGGTCGTCTCGATGATTCGCTGGATCGGCGATTGTGCGTCCGACGCGAGCACGACTTCGAGGGGTGCAGCGCTCTGGCGAACGACGCTATCGACAGTTCGGACCAGCGCAAGCGTTGAATCGCGAGCGATGACTACGACGCTGAAGCCGTCGGGCGTCACGGTTTTCGCTGGAACCATGAGTATAGTTGGCGCAAAATGGCAGTCGCTCTCCAGCTGAGCGATCCTCGAAGCGCGGCGACCTCTCGCTGCAGAACCCCGACGTCCCCAGAAAGCCTGCTCGTTAGAGTTTCGAGCCGATCGCGGGCGGCGACGGCCGCGTCGCGGACCTCGGTTAGAGCGGCATGATCCCGATGAAGGCGGCCGTAGCTCGCCACGAGGTCCCGGTGCACACCGGTCAGCTCGGCGAGCGCCTCCTGCGCCAGATTTCGCTCTGCCGACAGTCGATCAAGGAGCTCGTATGATGCCGCCTTCGACGTCACCGCCGACAGTTCTTCTCGAGCCCGAGCCAGGCCCGGCGCGAGCACAGTAAGAACGTCGCGCTCCAGTTTCACGACCTCCCCGCGCACTCTTGTCGACTCGGCTTCGCTTTCGGTCAGGAGCTCCGTCACATATTGTCGGTAGTGATCAGCGTGCCGGCGGAGAAGAGTCACCAGCGGTCTCGGATAGCCTCGGTCATCAGTCATGACCCGGCTCATCGAGTCTGCGCGGCGTCGATAATAGAACAGGACCTCGGGAACGATAACCCCCTCGAACCCTTGCTCTACGATGCGTAGCCAGAAGTCCCAGTCTTCGCACCCATCACGCATGGACTCTTCATACCCGTCGACTGCCTCGAAGGCGGCGCGCCGCACGAGCGCCGCTCCGTTGATCGTGTTGCGCGCCAGCAGCGCAGGAAGATCACAGCGCTCGGGCGTCCACACCCATTGCTGGTCGCCGAATGTCTCGAGCCAGTGCGACACGAAGGCGATCTCCGGACGGGTGTCGAGCACGCCCAGTGCCCGTTCGAACCACTCCGGCGCCAGACGATCGTCGGAATCCAGCGCACAAAACAACTCGCCGCACGCCCGAGCTGCCGCATAGTTCCGCGCGGCCGGAAGACCGCGGTTCTCGGTCCGGAACACCGTCGTTCGCGGCTTCTGCAGCGATTGAAGCTTCTGGATTGTCTCCGCGTCGGTCGATCCATCATCGACGACGACGATCTCGAAGTCGGCGAAGGTCTGAGCGAACACGCTGTCGAGGGCCTCGTCGATCCAGGCGCCGTCGTTGAAGCACGGAAGCAGGACCGAGATGCGCGGCGGTCTCATGATCCTGCCGACGTGGCGCACGGCGCGGCGTTCTGACCTTCGCGGGTGAGCAGGCTGAGGTACGCGTCAGCCACCTCGCTAGCCCGGCCCTCGGCCACGATCCGTCCGCCTTCGAGAAGCAGAGCGCGGTCGCAGAACCTCGCGATGATGTGGGGATCGTGGGTCACGAGCAACATCGAATGCCCTGCGCGGTGGAGTTGCTCGTAGCGTGCCTCGCACCGCTCTCTGAATCCGGCATCCCCGACGGCGAAGATCTCGTCCAGGATCAAGGTTTCGCGGACGGCGCGAAACGCCACCGCGTATGCGAGCCTGGCGCCCATGCCACTGGAGTAGTGGCGCAGTTCCAGGTGCGCGAAACGCTGGAGGCCTGCGAACTCAAGAATCTCCCCGCGCGCCGCCCGCAACTCCTTCAAGGAGAGCCCCATGACCGTGCCGAGCAGCTCTATGTTGTCGATAGCGTCGAGATCCGGATTCCAGCCGACGCCGAGCTCGAGGATTGAGGTCACCGGAGACCGGACGACGACCCTACCTGTGTCGGGTGTATAGATCCCCGAGGCGATCTTCAGGAGCGTGCTCTTTCCGCTGCCGTTGCGGCCCATGAGTCCCAGGCTTTCGCCGCGCCGAAGCTCGAAGGTGACGTTTTCGAGCACCTGGAGCCGTTCCTTGGGGTACCTGCGGAACAGGTCGAGTGCGTGCTCACGTACCGTCTGGCGACGCACTGACGGGATCGTGAAGCTCTTGGAGACGTCGGCCATCTCGATGACGCCGCTCATCAGAGATACTCCGGCACCCGAGGAGCGCGCGCCGAATAGATCAAGGCACCGAAGGCCAGCACGACTGCCGCTTCGGCCGTCAGAAGGCCGTGAGCCAGCAGGCTTGGCACACTATCGTCAACCAAAACCGCGCGCGAGAAAAGGATGACTGGCGTTGGCGGCCACATATAGAGATAGAAGTGCAGCCGCTCGGGCAGGACGTCGATGGGATAAATGATCGGCGCGACGAAGAACCCTGCGTGCGTCACGACCTCCCACACCTGATTGAGATCTCGATACTGCATGAAGAGCACGCTCGCCGCCAGAGAGAACCCGACCACTATCGCGGCGAAATTGATCAAATACCAGAGGAACAACGCGATTGCTATGGGGCTCGGCGGGCGACCAGTCGAGACCAGGAATGCGACCAGCACCACTGAGAAAAGCGTCACTGTGATGACAGCGTTCGAGATCGAGGTCACCACGATGACCCAGGACGGGAATCTGGCCTTCGTGAGCAGATACCCTTTCGACCTCAGCGACTCCAGTCCCGTCCGCGTGCCCTCCTGGAAAAACTCGTACAGGAACAGTCCAAGGATGAGACCGATCCGGTAGCGGGGGGTGTTCGAGAACACGAACGAGAACACTCCCATGAGCACGAGGAACATCGTCAGGGGCTTCAGCAGCGCCCAGAGGAAGCCACCAATTGTGCCGTGATACCTGGTCGTGAAGTCCGTGCGGATAAGCGTCCACACGAGTCCGGGGAGGTTGTTCCGTCGACTGCTCACGCTGAGCACTGCTGCGGAAGTCATGTCGAGTATGCCCGTACTATAAGGCTAGCTCCCAACCGTCGCTCATCTACAATACTGGCGTGAAGGCACTCGTCGTCGGTTGGTTCAGCTACGAGAATTCCGACTACACGGCTGGCGACCTCCTCGCCAGCGACGTTGTCTGCGAGTGGCTCGACGAGCTCGGCGTGCCTTGCGATGTGGCGCTCGCATCGTCGATGAAAGGTGGTGTCGATCTCCGGCAATTGAGAGCGGCGGACTACGCACTGGTCGTCTTCGTGTGCGGGCCATTCATGCGCAACTCGTGGGAGGCCGACTTCCTCTCCCAGTTCGCCGGCGCCTACCTGATAGGGGTCAACCTGTCCCTTCCTTTCCCACTCGAAGAATGGAATCCGTTCGACGCTCTTCTGGAGCGCGACAGCAACCGGGTGGCCCGGCCGGACATCACGCTGCTCTCCCACCGACGTCTCGTGCCCGTGGTTGGCCTGTGCCTCTGCGAGCCCTACGCCGAGGCCGATGTTCCACGAGCAAATGCCTACATCGATCGACTCGTGCGTTCCAAGGAGATGTCGATCGTCCCGATCGACACACGACTGGACGTCAACGCAACCGGTCTTCGCACACCGGCGGAAGTGGAATCCATCCTCGCACGGATGGATGCCGTCATCACCACACGCCTGCATGGAACCGTCCTGTCGCTTCGCAATGGCGTTCCGGTTCTCGTGATCGATCCCGAGGTGGGTGGCGGACGCATCTACCGGCAGGCCTCGTCGGTGGGCTGGCCGATCGCCTACACCGTCGAGGCGCTCGACGACGAGACACTGGCAGGAGCCCTCGACCGATGTCTGTCGCAAGACGCGCGGGAACTGGCCACGCGCTGCGGCAACGCGGGGGTTGAGAAGCTTCACGGCCTGAAACCCCAGTTCGCTGCCGCGGTCCGGGAAGCCGCCGGACCCAGCCCGAAGCAATCCGCGCGGCTGGCATTCGGCCGGGCACTTGGTTTCGAGCCGGGGTCCGGCCGCCCGCCGCAATAACATCTTCGGTAGCACTCGAACAGTTTCGTAGTCGCCCTGTCGGGGAATCCGGAACGACAGCGGTCTGGCTCAGGGTTTGGACCGATGGTGGTGCGCATCGTTGTTGCAGGAGGGCAGCCCTGGGAACCCTGATACTATACGGCACCAATTCGCCCATGTCCGCGCTCCGGATCCTGCACGTCGTCCCCTACTATGAGCACGCGTGGGCCTACGGTGGCATCCCCCGCGTCGCGACCGCACTCGCGCGCGGGCTGGCCGGGCGGGGACACCAGGTGACGGTCTGCACGACCGATGCCTGCAACCAGGGAGCGCGGGCCCGGAAAGTTCACACGCCGTACAGCGGGCCGGGAACGCTGGACGTTCGCGTCTTCCGCAACCTCTCGAACCGATCTGGCCTACCATTGGCAGCTCTTCGCGCCGGTCGGCCTCAGCCGCGCGGTGCGGTCGCTAACGGGCAGGATCGACGTCGCCCATCTCCACGCCTGTCGCAACCTTCCGGTGGCAGCGGCCGCTCGCATCCTGAGCCGGGCGCGGAATCCCGTACGTCGTCTCTCCCCATGGCACCGCGCCGCTCATCGAGCGCAGGTTGCTCGCCAAGCAGATCTTCGACGCGACCGCCGGCCGCGGATACCTCGGACGACGCCGCGCGTGTGCTGGCGGTCTCCGAGGCCGAACGCGCCCAGTTGCGGGCTCTCGGCCTGCCCGAGAGCCGCATCGCCGTCCTGCCCAACCCGATCGACTTGCGCGAGTTCGATCCAGCCCCGGATGGTGCACGGTTTCGTGAACGTCACGAGCTCGGCGACGCACCAGTCGTCCTGCTGCTCGGCAAGCTGACACCGCGCAAGGGTGCCGACGTCGCGCTTCGCGCGTTCGAAAAGCTCGGACGCAAGGACGCGCGATTGGTGATCGCCGGCAGCGACATGGGATCGGGACTCGCGCCCGGCAGACCTCGTAGGCCTGAACGCGCGTGATGCACGTCGGCCTTCTCGAAGGACGCGACCGCCTCGACGCCCTCGCGGCTGCTGACGTCGTCATCTATCCGTCACGGCACGAAGTGTTCGGCCTCGTGCCGTCGAAGCGCTCCTCAGCGGGTCGCCCGTGATCGTCTGCAACGACAGCGGCGCCGGCGAAGTCATCGGCACCGTCGGCGGCGGCCACATCGTGCCTGTCGGCGACGTCGAGTCGCTGGCCGGAGCGATCGACTCGATCCTCGCCGACGGATTGGCCTGGAGGCAGCGCGCGCGCGCGGCTGCGCATCGAGTGCGCGAGCTCTTCGATTCGCCGACGCGTTTGCGAGCGTCTCGACGCGCTCTATCGCGAGTCTCGTCGATCGCGGCGTCGCGGAGGATCGACGCTCGGCATGAGCTCGCAACCCATCGGCGTCAGCTTCGTGATGCCGGTCTACAACGGCCGGCGCTGGCTGCGTGAGGCCCTCGACGCGATCGAGGCCCAGCGCGACGGGCGTCCGTTCGAGATCATCGCCGTCGACGACGGGAGCCGCGACGGATCGCGGCGGATCCTGGAGGAAGCAGTTCGAGCCGGACACGTCAGGCTCATCGACGGCCCCGGCCGCGGCATCGCCGCGGCGATCAACGCGGGCGTCAGAGAAGCGCGGCATCCGATCATCTGCCAGGTCGATCAGGACGTCATCCTTGCGCCCGGCTGGCTCGCCCACCTGCTCGAGGCGCTCGACGATCCTGGCGGTCGCCGCCGCGCAGGGGCACTACCGGACCGCGCCGGACGCCGGCTTCTGGGCCCGCATGATGGGTCGCGATCTCGAGCAGCGTTACCGACGAATCCGCGGCGACGAAGTCGATCACGTCTGCACCGGGAACACCGCGTATCGCGCGAGCGCGCTGCACCAGGTCGGCCTTCTCGACGAGACGCTCGGCTATGGCAGCGACAACGACCTCAGCTACCGCCTCACGGCGGCCGGGCATCGCCTGGTGTTCTGCCGCGACGCCCTGAGCCTGCATCGGTGGCGCGAAGATGTCGCCGGTTACGTGCGCCAGCAGTACGGCGTGGGCTACGGCCGACTCGATCTCCTGGTCCGGCACCCGCACCGCGTTGGCGGAGACGACGTGTCCGGCGCGCTGATGATGGCGCACGGCCCGCTGACCTTTGTTTCGGCATTGCCGGCCTCGTCGTGGCGGCGGGCCGCCGCGCTGGCAGGATCTCCCTGGCGTGCCATCGCGCTCATCTCGATCTGCCTGCTCCTCCTGCTCTTCAGCGGAGCGCACGGTCGCCGGCGTTGCCGCATGGCGGCGATCGGGCGACCGATCGACGCTCGCGTTCGGCGCAGCGCACTTCCTGCGAGACGCTGCCTGGGCCGCGGCGATCGTCGTGTGGACGGTTCGCCACCTGCGCCGCGGCGCGTCCGTCGCCCGGCAACAGCATGCCGCGGCACTCGGACACGTCGCGAGCCGCGCACGCCATGTCGTCGCTGCCGCCGCCGCACGGATGCTGGCGACTCGTGCCCGCCTTCAACGAAGAGCTCAATCTGACTCGTGTCGTGCGCGAGCTTCGGCGCGTCGCGCCGGATCTCGACATCCTCGTCGTCAACGACGGATCGACGGACGGCACGATTGACCTGTTGCCGACCTTGGGCATCGACTGGCTCACGCTCCCCCAGCGGGTCGGCGTAGGCGGCGCGGTGCGCGCCGGACTTCGGTACGCCGTCCGGCAGGGCTACGAGTACGTGGTCCGCATCGACGGTGACGGACAGCACCGCGCCAGCGACGTGGTCAGGATGCTCGCGCCGGTGGTCCGAGGCCGGCTCGACGCGTCGATCGGATCGCGATTCGTTCCGACGATGAGGCCGAGACCTGGTCGGCGTCTGACGCTCCGGCGATTGAGCCAGGCGGCGCTCGCAGGCTGCCTGACGGTGTGGACGCGTCAGCGGTTTACCGATCCAACGTCAGGATTCTGGCTGTTCGGTCCGCGAGCCGTTCGGCTCCTGGGCCGACACCATCCAACCGGGTACGCGGAACCGGAGCTCGTGCTTTTTCTCTGCCGCAACGGACTGCGCGTCGGCGAAGTTCCGATTCGCATGCGGCCTCGACGCGCCGGGCGCACCTCGATCACTCCTGCGCGCGCCACGCTGGCATTCGCGCGCACGATCCTGGCGTTGATGATGGTACCGGTCAGAAAACCGGAGTCATGACGGACCTGGTTCAGATCATTGCTGTCTCAGTGAGCTCGGCGCTTCTCGCGCTCGTGCTGGAGCTCGTGCGCCGCCGCAAGCTGACCGAGGAGTACTCCGTCCTCTGGGTCCTCTGTGGGGTGGCGTTGCTCGTCTTCTCGATCTGGCGCGATGGTCTCCACGTCGCCGCGAGAGTGCTCGGAATCTACTACCCTCCCGCCGTTCTCATCCTGGTGCTCGGCTTCTTCGTGTTCATCGTCTCGCTTTCGTTCTCGGTTGTCGTCTCGCGCCAGCGACAGCAGATCGAGCGGATGATCGAGGATCTCGCGCTGATGGACCGAGACCTGCGTGAGCTACGCAGCCGTGTCGGGTCCATAACGTCCGAGCAGGTGGTGCCAGGTTCCGCGGACCACCGCCCCGAGGCCGGACAGCAGCGGCGCGTCGGGTGACGTCAGCACGTACGCGGTATTCAGAGCCACAATCGATCCGGCTGTAATCGTCCGCATCAAACGACGCGGCTGCAGTCGCGATGCCAGCCGCAAGTGGTTGCGCGTGGCAAAGTAGACGCGCCTGGCCGAACGCGCCCCAATCGTGCGGCCACCCTCGTGATAGACACGTGCGCCCGGCACGCAGCGCGTCTCGAACCCGGCGGCGCGCGCGCGCAGGCACAGATCGACGTCCTCGAAGAAAAAGAAATACGCCGCCGTCGAAAGTGCCCACCTGCTCGAGCACGGCACGCCGGATCAACATTGCGCATCCACTCACGGCGGGAACCGCGAAGCTCGTTTGCGGCGCAGCCGACGCAGGCTTCCCGGTAAGTGCGCTGATCATCCGTCCGGACCCGACCGAATAGGAGATCCCAGCGGACGCGATCAGATCGGGCTCCTCGCGGGACAAGACGAGCGGTCCGAGGATCCCGGCTGAGGGACGAAGCAGCGCCTCGGCCAGCAGCTGCGGCAGCGCATCCGGCGCGAGGACGACGTCACTGTTGACCAGGAGAGACCCACTCGGAGCCTGCCTCCAGTGCGCGCGCGATCCCAACGTTGCACCCCGCAGGAAACCCCACGTTGTCGGGGAGCTCGATCACGCTGACGTTGGAGCTCTCCGGAGGCTCGCACAAGGCTTGTCGCAAAGCTTCCGGGGAACCGTCCGAAGAACCGTTGTCCACGACCAGAATCGAGCCCGGCGGACGCAAAAGAGGTCTGCAGGGAGCGAACGGCGAGCCACGTTTGCTCCGGCGTGCGGTAGTTCAACACGACGGCGGTGACGGTCTTTGCGGCCTGAGCCTTATCGGCCTCAGCCGGTACAGTCAGGACCACGACGGCTCGCGTCCTTGCGGTCGAAATCAGATCCGAGTAGAGGCCTCGCAGCGCGGCGGCATCCTGCTCTATGGTCATCGGCGGCCGGATGCCCGC
Organism: uncultured Acidobacteriota bacterium; assembly: GCA_963730995.1. Lineage (GTDB taxonomy): Bacteria > Acidobacteriota > Vicinamibacteria > Vicinamibacterales > 2-12-FULL-66-21 > CAVSUB01. The sequence goes on from CAVSUB010000001.1 coordinate 1,051,821, forward strand.
TCGCAGGCGCTCGAGCAGCCCGGGCTCCGTCTGGAGCCGTCGTAGCTGCGACGCCAACGCGTCGGCGTTTCCCGGCTCGAACACGAGGCCGTCGATTTCCGGGCGGACCTGCTCTGCCATTCCGCCCAGATCGGAAGTCACTACGGGCACGCCCGCGGCGAAGGCCTCCTTGATCACGAGCGGCGAGTTCTCGAGCCAGACGGACGGCAGCACCAGAACGTCGACGCGGCTGAGATGCTCGGGCATCCTATGGTGTGGAACGGGACCGTGACGACCGACGACCGGATCAACGAGCATCGGCACCAGCCGCTGTCGATACGAGTCGTCGGCGTGGTAGCTGGCTGTCTCGCCCGCAAGATCGACGCTCACGGAGCCGCGCGGAAGTTTTCGAGCGGCTTCGATGAGCAGGTGCGGCGCCTTCGTCGGGATGAAGGACCCTACGAAACCTGCTCGAAGGGGTGCCACCTTATCGCGGGACGCGCGAGGAACGGAGGCGAATCGAATCCCGAGGTCCCAACGATGGAAGTGCTCGAGCGGCATTCCGCAGGCAGCGAACCGATCCGCAATCGTTGCCGATGGCGCAAGGATCACGTCCGTTTTCGACACGACGTCGCGCATGTGTGCGAACCGTGCTTTGGTGAGCTGCGTCTCATCGGGCGACGCGACCTGATTCGCGACCTGATTGAGGACCTTCGATGCCGCCCCGAGCACGAGCGAGGAGCCCGGCAGCGCGCGCAGGACCCGAGCGCTTCGATAGGCTGCTCCGCCGACCGCTGCGCTCGGGTGCACGCACCGGCGGCACTCACCATCGACCGGCCCATCGCATCGCAGCCCATCAAGATTGAACAGTTGTCCGCGATGGCACAGCATCCAGTAGTCGTGGAGCGTCAGGACGACCGGAATCCGCTCGTTCCTGAAAAACGGAACGAGATCGGTCGAGAGACACGTTAGGTGATGGACATGAACGATATCAGGCCGGACCTCGGACACGATCGAGGATGCAGCTCGAAGAACCGTTTGATTGCGGTAGGTGTCCTCGAAGGACGTGCAGGATCGGAATGTGTTGTTGACCCAGATGGTCGTGACCGGACCCTCGACGTCGCGGCGAATCGCGCCGTCAAGACGCTGCGGATCCGCTTCCCGCGCGAGCACGAACACCGTCAGCGCGGGATCGGACGACAAGGCGACCGCCAAATCGTGTGTATAGAGTTCTGTGCCACCAACGGCCTGGGGAGGATAGCCGTGGACAACCAGCAGAATCCGCATCTACACGCCCCTGACTTTCAGGAGATCGCGTCCGTCACGAACGGATTTGGCGCCCAGGTACTGCCCGAGAGGCCACGCGAAAGCGAGCCCGACGGCGTGCGCGAGAGCGCGCGCCCGTCTCGAGCGTTCACCGGCTGCGATCCTGATGTGCGTCGGCAGCGTTGAACAGATTGCGCGCACGAGATCTCTTGCGGTCGGCACCGTCGTGAGCTCGAAGAGCGAACAGATCCGCTGGTGAGCCACGTAGGTGCGCTCCAGTTCGTACAAGACGGATCGCTCGTGTGAATGCCGGACGACGGCCGCGGGCACGAAACTCAGCCGATGGCCGGCGCGTAGCACCTGTATTCCCCATTCGAGATCTTCGGCGAAGCGAGTGCGCGGAAAGGGGATGCCCGCGCCAGACCGACATCCGGATGCAGGAACAGACGTTGTCGAACGCGCAAGCCTCGTAGCGCTCGCCTGGGGTGAGGGCGGCAAGCTCGGCGGCGCTAATCGGTCCAACGGTACGCGGAGCGCTCGCGGACCCAAGCCAGTTCGACAACGAGTACTCGATGATCCGGCTGGCGTCCTGGCGAGGCATCTGGCGCGCCCAGGTCCCGGCAAGCGACGGGTCCACGACCAGAGGCCCCACGAGCGCTTCGAACCAGCGCGAGGAGTCGGGCAACGCGTCTTGGACAATGAGCACCGCGAATTCGGTGTCGACCGACTGAAGTGCCTCGTTGCGCGTGGCGCCGTGATTGAAGTCCGCTGGCCTCACGCTCGAGATGCGCACTCCACGCGCGCGGAGCGCGTCGAGGGATGCCGTCCGTCGATCCGGAATCGATGGCGACAATGACTGGTCGAAACGAGCCTTCCTGTGCGGCAATCGCGTCGAGCAGTGCGGCGAGGTCCCGGCCGCCATTGAGGGTCGGGATAACGACTGCGACGTCGGTCCGGGCATTCATCCGCCAACAGCGGCGTGAAAGCCGAGGAGCGCCTCGTACCGCACCTCCCATTCGGCCGCGTCCTGCGTAATCGTCTTCACCCCGGGTGCCCGCGAGGCCAGCCTGTTGGCCAGTCCGGGATCGTCCAGGAACCGCTGCAGCACGGCGCCAAGAGCGTCCGGGGAGAACGCCTCGTAGGTAAACCCGCTCACGCCGTCCTCGACGAGCCCCGGGATCCCGCCAATCCGAGCGCCGACAACTGCGACCCCGTGCATGAAAGCCTCGTGGATGACCAAGGGCGAATTCTCGGGCCACAACGAGGGGACGACAAGGACGTCGAGTTGAGCATAAATCGCCGGCATCGTCGTGCGGTCGAACGTGCCCTCGAATCGCACGGGCAGATCGGCCGCGAGGCGTTTCAAACGGGCGTAGTATTCCGGCCCGACGTTCGGATCCCCGGCGATGACGACTTCGAACGCTCCGCGCAATCGGCGAACGGCCTCGAGCAGAACATGTGCTCCTTTGTGCCAGGCCATCGTGCCGACGAATCCTATCGTGACGTGCGCGCGCTTTCGATCCCGCAGGACCTGCGGCGGCTGTGTGAAGCCGTAGTCCGAGACTGCGATTCGTCGCTCGTCCCAGCCGAGCCTGACGTACTCCCTGGCGAGAGCAGCAGACGGCGACACGGCCAGGTCGATTTCATCGAAGACTTCGCGCGCGCGCGACAAACGCGCGGAAATCTCAGCAGGGGACGCGAGTGTGCCCGGCAGCCGCCGCGCCGCTGCATCGGCGAGCACTGGCAGGAGTCTGCGCGCAGTCGTGGCAGCCTTTCGGATCATGTCTCCACCGGGTGCTTTGGCCACCGCTGCCGCCACCACCTGCGCGTGGAAGTGTGACGCTCCGAAGCACCGGCTGCACCGATCCGTGTCGATCTCGTGACAGACGTGCGACTCCGCGATGTGCACGCGCTGACCGCCGGACGCACAGACCAGCGTGTAGTCGTGCAGCGTTGCAACGGTCGCAATCCCGCGCGCGCGAGCCACTCGCGGCAAGTCGAACGAGAGATTCAGCAGGTTGTGGACGTGAAGGACCTGCGGCCGCGTGGCATCGAGAACGTGAGTCAACTGGGACGTCATGCGAGCGGATGCATAGGTGTCCTCGAAGCGATCCGCCTCCCAGTTGTTGACGATCTCGATGACAGGGAGTCCCTCGTACGCACGCCAGCGGATGGCGCCGTGGCGCGCTGCCGGATCGTACTCGGCCGTGACGACGAACACGTCGTGGCGACGAGCCAGCTCGCGACACAGCTCGAACGCGTAAATCTCCGAGCCAGCCACGTGGCGCGGCAGAAAATCGTGGATCGCGTGGAGGAGCCGCAGCCGGGTCACAGCCCGCTGCCCCTCGCGGCGCGTGCGAGCTGTTGATTGCGCTCGATGCATTCCGCCAGGCCCTCGGTCGTGGGAGAGATCGCGCGTGCCTCCTCGCACATGCGGGCGGCGCGATCGTAGTCGTGGAGGACCTCCTCGTAGATGCGCGCCTAGCTGGACGCGCGCATGGATGTTCCGCGGATCCACGACGATCGCGCGTTGATAGTAGTCTCGTGCCTGCTCCGCGTCCCCCTCGAGCATCGCCACAGCCGCCAGGTTCGTGTAGCCGCGGGCCCATGTCGGATCGATCTTGATCGCGCGCCGGAACGCCGCCTCCGCCTCAGGCAACCGCCCGACCTCGCCAAGGCAAATGCCGAGATTCGTTGTCGCCTCGCGGAACTGCGGCTGTTTCTCCAGCACCGCCTGATACTCGATTAGGGCCGCGGGACAATCTCCCGCCTCCCGAAGCGCATCACCCAGCGCGTACCGAGCCTGCCACATCTCCGGCGCGGCGCCGCGGGCCTCGCGCCACACGCTCACCGGGCTGTCCCACACGATGTTGCGACGAATCGTCAACGTGCCACACACGACCAGCAAGAGCGCAAGGCCCGTCGTCCATGCCAGCGGAACTCGGCCCGCGGACGCCGCCGGACGTCTTATCAATTGCGCGATCGCCGCGGTCATGACCATCGCCACTCCGGCACTCGCCACGTACACGCGATGTTCGGCCATTCCCTCTCGGAGCGCGATGATGCTGGACGACGGAGCGATGCAGGCGAACCACCAGATCGCGCCGAGCAGGTAGAGAGGCGACGCCCGTCTCGCGGCATATGCCGCCGCGAGCAGCGCCACGAGTCCCAGCGCCGCGAGGATCCCCAGCGGATCCGCGAGGGTCGTGACCGTGTGGGTCTGGTGCATGATCGCCTGGCCAGCCGGCAGGACCATCATCAGGAGGTAGCGCCAGATCACGATCGATTGCGTCAGCACATTCAGGACTGGCGCTTTCGCGAGCGAGGCGTCAACCCCCGCCAGCAGCCGAACCCGGTAGACGAGCAGGACCAGGGTGATCACAGCGACCGGGATGAAGACCCTCAGCAGCCGCCTTCGCTTGGGCGCGAGATCACCCGGCAGCAGCAGCCAGTCGTGGGCGATGTACAGCACCGGCAGTGCCGCCGCCACCTCTTTCGACAGCATGGCAAGCACTCCGCACGCGCACGCCGCCACCGTCGCAAAGGCTCGACGCCTCGGACCTGGCGCAGCGTTGCTGTCCGGCGGCAAGGCGCCTTTGGCCACTCTGGCGAAGAGCAACGAACTCAGGATGAAGAGGCCGCACAGAATCTCTGACCGCGACGAGACGTACCCGGCGGTTTCGGATTGAATAGGGTGCACCGCGAAGAGCGCGGCGCCGGCGAAGGCAGCCCAGGTGTCGGCGCCCGTGCTGTCCAGGTCACGACCGGCGGCGCGACGTGCGCCGCCAAGCAGGCGCCGGAGGAACGCGAACAGCAACAGGGAGACGGCCGCGTGCAGCAGAACGCTCGTCACGTGGTAGCCGAACGGCCGATACCCCCACAACCTGTGATCCGCCGCATAGGAAAAATTTATGACGGGCCGGAAGGGCATGTACGCGAGCGTCCAGCGGGGATCGGCGGCGCTCGCAATCGACGGATTGCCCGTGACCGTGAAGAAGTCGTCGTAAACGAATGGGTTGTCGAGCGCGTTCAGATAGACGCCGAGGGTCATCGCGACGAGGATGAGGCCGGCGACGAGAGGTCCGCGTGAGGCCCAGAAGGATGGACGCCGCGCGGCATTTATCACTGCTCGCGGGGCCCCACCCCCGCTCGCTCGCGCTCGGGGGCGACGCTTCGCGTCGCTGCCCTCCGGCCCCTCGCGCGGGCCGCAGGCGCTCTGCCGGATCGACCGCCTGGAGCCCATGGCCTGTTTCCTAGTGGACTGTATCTACTGATTCAGTAGCGTGTCGTCGTGTGTTTCGGCCCCGATTTCGCAGCCGCGACGACGGAGCGGCTACTACTGATTCAGGGGTACATCCTACTAGTGACCCGTGACAGCTGTTTGAATGCGAATGGCTCTCTCGCCAGAGATCCCGCACCCGCGACAACGAAGCGGCTGCCGCCGGCGCAGGCGTAACATCCTGTTAATACGCCTTGGCGAACCAGGCCTCTCCAATCGACGGTTTCCCGCACTTCACGCACGCGCCGGCAATCCCTTCGCTGCCGAACGGGATGTTTCGCAGCGTCGCCTGCGTTTCCGCTTTGATCTCCGCCTCGCACGCCTCGGCGCCGCACCACCCCGCGATGACGAAGCCAGGCCGCCCCTCCATTGTCGCCTTGAAATCCTCGTAGCTCGTTACGCGGGTCGTGTGCTCGTCCCGGAACTTCAGCGCACGGGCAAAGAGCCCCGCCTGGATTTCAGTCAGCAGCTCGATGACCCGGGCCGTGAGTCCGTCCATCGCCACCGAGGCTTTCTCGCGCGTGTCCCGGCGCGCGAGGAGGACCTGCGACTTCTCGATGTCCTTCGGACCAATCTCGAGGCGCAGAGGGACGCCGCGAAGCTCCCACTCGGAGAACTTCCAGCCTGGCGTGTAAGCGTCGCGATCGTCGAGCATGACGCGGACACCGTTTCGTACGAGCTCCGCGCGGATTTCACGAGCGCGAGGCAGGACGGTCTCCTGCCAGTTGCCGCGCTGGATCGGAACGATCACGACCTGGTACGGCGCGACCCTCGGCGGAAGGATCAGCCCGCTGTCGTCGCCGTGGGTCATGATCGCGCCTCCGATCAGCCGCGTGGAGACGCCCCACGACGTGGTCCAGGCGTGCTGCAGCGTCTTGTCGCGCGCCTGGAACTGGATCTCGAACGCCTTCGCGAAATTCTGCCCGAGGTTGTGCGAGGTCCCGGCCTGCAGGGCGCGGCCGTCCCCCATCAGTGCCTCGATTGAATAGGTCTTCGACGCACCGGCGAACTTCTCGCTCTCGCTCTTCTGGCCGTCCATGACGGGCATCGCCAGCTCGTTCTCGGAGAACTCCTTGTAGAGCGCCAGAATCCGGAGAGTCTCCTCCTGCGCTTCGGCCTCGGTTTCGTGCGCGGTGTGCCCTTCCTGCCAGAGGAACTCGGTCGTCCGGAGGAACGGACGCGTCACCTTCTCCCAGCGCACGACGTTGGCCCACTGGTTGATGAGGATGGGCAGGTCGCGCCACGACTGGATCCACTTCGCGTACATCGTCCCGATGATCACCTCGGAAGTGGGCCGGATGATGAGCCGCTCGGTGAGCTCCTCGTCACCGCCGCGCGTGACCCAGGCGACCTGCGGAGCAAAGCCTTCGACGTGCTCTGCCTCGCGCATCAGGAGACTCTCGGGAATGAACAGCGGGAAGTACGCGTTGACGTGCCCGGTTTCCTTGAACCGCCGATCGAGGCCCTGCTGGATCAGCTCCCAGATGGCATAGCCGTACGGACGGATGACCATGCAGCCCTTGACGGGCGAGTAGTCCGCCAGCTCGGCGCGTCGAACGACGTCGAGATACCAGCGGGAGAAATCCTGGGATTGCGGCGTGATCTCGGTGACCTGGCCCGCCTTCTTCGCGCCTGCCTGCTCTTCGACCTTTTCCGCCATCGAGTTAGATGCTCCCGTTGCGTGCCAAAAAAACTACCCCTGCTCCTCGCTTTCGCGACGTTTCCAGTGTATATCGTCGCGTTTCGGAAAATCGGACCGGTAGTGGCCGCCCCGGCTCTCCTCGCGGCGCAAGGCGGCCCTGGCGATCAACCTGGCCGTCGTCAGCAGACTTGCCGTGCGCCACTGCGAGGCGTCCAACGGTTCGCCCGTCTGCAGCCGTCCTTCGAGCGCCCGCGACGCCGGCTCGAGCTCGGCCAGGGCCGTCTCCAGACCCTGGCGGTCCCGGAAGAGCCCCACGTGCCGCCACATCAGGGATTGGATTGAGGTGTCAGTGGGAAGGCTCCAAGGTGTCGAAGCGCTCGGCCTTCCGGCCTGTTCGTGTTGACCAGACCCACTGGCCTGTCTCGACTGCGCCATCGCGCGGCCCGCGCGCGCCCCGAACACGAGCCCTTCCAGCAGTGAGTTGCTGGCCAGCCGGTTGGCGCCGTGCACTCCCGTGCACGCCACCTCGCCCGCGGCGAAGAGCCCGGCCACGGTTGTGCGGCCGTCGAGATCCGTCTGCACGCCGCCCATCATGTAGTGTGCGGCGGGCCCGACAGGGATCCGGTCACGAGCGAGGTCGAGGCCTGCCAGCTGACAGGCGGCGGCGATCCGGGGAAACCGCGTTCGAACGAAGTCGTGATCGAGGTGCTCGAGCGACAAGGTCACCTTCCCGGCGGTCCGGGCCGACTCGCGCACGATCGCGCGCGCCACGCGGTCCCGCGGCGCGAGATCGCCGGCCGGATCGTAGCGGGTCATGAAAGGCTCGCCGTACGAATTGAGGAGCCGCGCGCCCTCGCCGCGAAGCGCCTCCGACAGCAGGAACCGCGGCTGACCCGGAACGTCGAGGGCCGTCGGGTGGAACTGGAAGAACTCGAGATCGGCGACGCGGGCGCCTGCCCGGTACGCCATGGCCACGCCATCGCCCGTCGCGACGAGCGGGTTGGTCGTGTCGCTGTAGACCTGTCCCGCTCCGCCGGTCGCCAGGAGGACCACGTCCGCTCTCGCGGATCCGAGCGTGCCGTCCTCGTGCAGGAACCGCGCGCCCACGCAGCGGCCGCCTTCGACGATCAGATCGACGGCGCGCGCATGGTCGTGGGCGGTGACGCTCGACAGGCCCGCAACACGAGTCCAAAGGGTCCGGCTGATCTCGCGGCCGGTCGCGTCCGCGGCGTGCAGCACGCGGCGCACGCCATGCGCCGCTTCGAGCGCAAGCGCGAGGTTTCCTTCGGGATCGCGATCGAAAACCGCGCCCCATTCGATGAGCTCGTGGACGTACCTGGGACCGTCTTCGACCAGAACGGTCACCGCCTGCTCGTCGCAGAGCCCTGCCCCTGCGGCGATCGTGTCAGCCGCGTGCAATGCGGGTGAATCACCTGGCCCTACCGCGGCCGCGATTCCACCCTGCGCATACCCTGTGTTGCCCTCGCGCGGCTCCGCCTTGGTCAAAATCAGGACGCGGCCTACGGGTGCCAGTTCTGCCGCGGCACGCAGTCCGGCGATGCCGCTTCCGATGATGAGGAAGTCCTGTCTAAGGTCCACGCTAAGGCCTTGACCGATTACGTTCTGTGCATGCGAGTCAAGTCTTTCCGGTCAGGGCGGTCCGCGCGTCCGCGCGGCGTTGTCAACGTATCGCCCGGCGAGGCGAAGCCCCTGTCGGGCAGGGCGGATCCTCGCTAGTGGCCTGTATCTACTGATTCAGTAGCGTGTCGTCCTGTGGTTCGGCCCCGATTTCGCAGTCGCGACAACGGAGCGGCTGCTACTGATTCAGGCGTTACATCCCACTAGAGTGCGATCCTGTTATCCTACCACCCGGACCTCGTGAGCCTGTCACCCGACCGCTCCCGCAGGTGCCCGAATACTCTGTCCGCGCGCACCCATGACCGTCTCCCCAGCCGCTCCGCCGCCGCGGAGAATTCCTGTCCATACGCCGTCCGCCACCTACGTCGTCGAGATCGGCGCGGGCTCTTCAGCGCGGCTCGAATCACTGCTCGATTCGATCAAAGCGCCGGCGCGAAGGTTCGTGGTGTCGAGCCCGCCAATCTGGCGGCTGCACGGCGCGGTCTTCGAAGAGCTCACCGCCGAGAAACCGATCCTGATCCCTGACGGCGAACGTCATAAGCAGGTATCGACCGTTGGCCGGATCTACGATGCCCTGATCCGCGCCGGGGCGGACCGGGCCACGACGATCATCGCGGTAGGCGGAGGGGTGGTCGGGGACGTCGCCGGCTTTGCGGCCGCGACGTTTCTGCGCGGTGTCCCCGTCGTTCAGGTACCAACGACCCTCCTGGCACAGGTGGACAGCGCCATTGGAGGGAAGGTCGGTGTCAACCACGCGCTCGGCAAGAACCTGATCGGCGCCTTTCATCAGCCCCTGGCAGTGGCGGTGGATCCGGAACTGCTCTCCACGCTCCCCCGGCGGGAATTCCGCGCCGGTTTGTACGAGGTCGTCAAGTATGGCGTGATCGCCAGCCAGCCGCTCTTCGATCGGCTCACGTCCAGCCTGCCGTCGATCTTCAAACGCGAGCCTTCGCTGCTCGCGGACATCATCGAGGAATCCTGCCGGATCAAGGCGGAGGTCGTGTCGGCTGACGAGCGCGAGGCCGGCCCGCGGCGCGCGCTCAACTTCGGCCACACGATAGGCCACGCGCTCGAGGCGATCACGAAATACAAACGCTTCCGGCACGGAGAGGCCGTCGCGTACGGAATGCTCGCGGCGGCCGAGCTCGCCACAGCACGTGGTGCACTCTCGACGTCGGATCGCGACGCGCTTCGCGAGCTCATCACCAGGATGGGCCCGCTGCCCGCCGTTGCCGATCTATCCGCCACCGAGACTGTCGAAGCGGCGGCACGCGACAAGAAGGTCGTCGGCGGACATCTGCACTTCGTGCTGCCCACCTCGATCGGCGCCACCACAACGGTTACGGACGTAACAGAGGACGAGCTGAAACAAGCCAGCGAAGCGATCGGCCTGAGGGCGTAGGGCTGTTCTGGCTATTCGAGACGGTGTTCCCGGAGCTTGGCGAGCAGCATCTTGTAGCTGATTTGCAGCAGCTCGGAGGCGCGTCCTTTGTTGTTGTCCGCTTCCTTGAGCGCCGTCTCGATCTTGATCCGCTCGACCTCGAAGGTGACGCGTCGAGTGGCGTCGGCAAGGTTTCCCGTCAAGTCGATCTGGGCCCACGGTGACGCGGGCGGCTCCGGTTCCGGCGCCGCGAATGACAGGTTCAGGTGCCGCGGCTGGATCGCTTCCGACTCCGCGAGGATGACCGCGCGCTCGATGCAGTTCTGCAGCTCGCGGACATTCCCTGGCCAGCGGTAGGCCTGCAGGTGCTCGATCGCTCCCGGCGAGAGCGCCAGCGCGCGTTTCTTCAGGTCGCGGCAGAAGCGCTCGACGAAGTAGCGCGCCAGAAGCGGGATGTCTCCTGGCCGCTCGCGTAGCGGCGGAACGGTGATCGGAAAGACCGACAGGCGGAAGTAGAGATCTTCCCGGAAGCGCCGCGCCGCGATCGCGGCGCGCAGCGCACGATTCGTCGCGGCAACGATCCGGACGTCGATCTGCACGGGCGCCGTGCCGCCGACACGCTCGAACCGGCGCTCCTCGAGGGCCCGCAGAATCTTTGCCTGCAATGCCAGCGGCATCTCGCCGATCTCGTCGAGGAACAGCGTCCCACGGTGCGCCATCTCGAACTTGCCGAGCTTTCGAGCGACGGCCCCCGTGAACGCGCCCTTCTCGTACCCGAACAACTCCGTCTCGAGCAGGTTTTCCGGGATCGCCGCGCAGTTGATCGCGACAAACGGCGCGTCCGCCCGTTGACTCAGCGCGTGGAGCGAACGCGCGAACAACTCTTTGCCCGTGCCGCTCTCTCCTTCGATGAGCACGGTCGTGTCGGTCGCCGCCGCCCGCTGCAGCGCGGCCACGAGCTTCCGCAGCGACGGATCCTCACCAACGAGCTGAGGCGCGCCGCGGCGTATGGCGAGCTCCTCTTTCATCAGCAGGTTCTCGGTCACCAGCCTGCGCTGCTCGAGTGCCCGGCTCACCAGGAGCATCAGATGGTCCGGATCGACGGGCTTCGCGAGAAAGTCGAGCGCGCCCTCCTTCATGGCGGACACGGCGTCCTCGATGCTGCCGTAGGCCGTCATGACGATGACGGGGACGTCGGGATCGATTTCCTTCGACGCGCGGAGCACACCGAATCCGTCGCCTTCGGGAAGGCGAAGATCGGACAACACCAGGGACGGCTGATTCTGCTGCATCAGCCGAACCGCCTCCGGCTGATCGCGCGCCTCGAGCACAGTATGGCCCGGGCGCTCGAGAGCATGCCGCAGCATGGTCCGCAGAGAGTCTTTGTCTTCGACGATGAGGATCTGGGCGGGTGCGGTCACTCGGACGAAGGTCAGCGGAGCCAGCCTGGCGGGACGCTCTCTCTGCGAGCCTCTTCTTCGATGTCTCCGATTTTCTTCTTCAGATCGACGATGTCCGTCTTGACGCGCTCGAGCTCGGCGATCGCCTTCTGCCGGTCCTCGCCGATTCGTGCCCGCTGATACGGATCGTCACGGCCCGTGAACTCGGTCGTCAGGCCGTTGATGCGCATCTGCAAGGCGTCGAGCAGAACTTCGTCTCGATGAAGCTGCTCGCGAGGCTCGCTGATGCGCGCGCGCCACCAGGCCTCGTCTTTCGGCTTCTCGACCTTGTCGGCCGCGTCGTTCGCCTTGTCGGCCTGGTCCGGCTTCTCAGCGGTCGCTTCCGGCTGGGAGGGTTCGGGCGCCGGCGTGGGATGGGCTTGAGCGTCGGGCGCCGGAGTGGAAACCGTCGGCAGATCTTTGTTGGTCAGGACTCTGGTCGCCGGCTTCGTCGTTTTGCGGCGCTCTTCTTCCTTGCGAGCGACCTCGGCGAGCGACGGATTCTGTGCCCACGCCACAATGGCGCCGAGCAGAAGGGTCGCGAGCGATCCGGCAACAGCGCGCCGGATTGACGGGACTGACATATGTGACTTAACCCCCAATTATTGTATCAGATACGGGCAGTGTTCATTGTCACAAAGCATTCACAATTCGAGAGGGCTCATCTCGGATCCTTCCACGACAGGACGCGAATCGCCGTGGGGGCGGCGCGTCCGATGGCGACCTCCAGCGCCCGCCGCGAGCCCGAAACGCCATAGGCATCGCCGTACATCAACAGCTGCCCATTCGAGTCCTTCGACGGATCCCCATCTCCATCTCCCCCATCGTCGGCAACCCAGACGAGAATGTAACCGGGCTGCGAGATGAGGCCAGGAGGGAGCACGCGCTGGAGGTCCGCGTGCGCAAAGAGGCGCCAGACCGGACCGTCCGGGCCGAACTCCGCTGGACCATAGACGCTGTCGCTCGACGCCTGCCGCGCCGCCGTCAGCGCGGGCACTGACAGGCGCCGGCCGTCTGGTGCAGCGACAGAAGCCGACCCATCGTCGAATGAGGCCACAACGCTGGACGGTGCCGACAAGACGACGCTCCAGTCGGGTACCGCGGCCAGCTCACCGATCGCACGCTCCATCCCTGCCTCGACGCCGTACATCGCCTCGGCTGATGACCGGTAACTGCCGGTGATCATCAGGTCGGTGGAGGTGGACACGATGAGCGAGGCGGCAATCGCGGCAATCAGCGCCGCGGTAATCAGTGCGAGCAACAGCGCTGCGCCGCGCTCGGAGTGCGATGGTCCCGTCGAGTTCACTGATGGCCCCCGGTTCCAGCTTCTACTTTGTGGTGTCCAGGTTTCTCGGCGTCACGTCGAACGTCATCTCGAGATCTGGCACTGCGTTCGGGCCGCCGGTGGAGACGCCTGGCGTGGCAAAGTCCGCTCCCGATCCACGCAGCGCGCGATCGGCTACCTGCGCCCGAATCGTGACGCGTATTCGCCGAATGCGCAGCAGGTCGCCGTCGAACTGGTTCGGCGCGAGACCGCACACTGGTCCGTCGGTCAGGATCGCGGCTCCGGCGCTGGAAAGTGCGGGTCCGCCAAGGTCCGTGAGAATCGGCGTGGGCGGCGTCGCAGCCGTGTACAGGCAGTTGCCCTCCCCGTCGGGCGGCCGCGGCACGCTCGACGGTCGCGGATCCACGAAGTACTCGAACTTGAGCGCCACGATGTTGTCGACGAGCGGAACGTCGCTCTGGTAGCCGTCGTACAGCATCAGGCGTTTTGCGGGAGCGTCCAGGTAGTAGACGCGCTGCCGGACCGGCGTAACCCGAGTACCGGCCGCCGGATAAGCGCGAGACAGATCGGGATCCGGAGGCCCGTGGGCCAATCCCGCCGCCGTGCCCGTGACTGAGAACACGTCGAAGCCAAAACCCGGACCTGACATGTCGACAATCAGCGATCGGGTTCCATCTTCGAAGCCGCAGAGTCCGGCAGACGGGCAACCGCGAGCCGAACCGTCGACCGGCACGTCCGATGCGCTGGTCGGCATGTTGAACGTCAACGGCGCCGACGCGGCGCCCGCCTCCACGTAGAGGATGCTCACCCGATCGTCGAAGAACGACAGCTCGGGATCGGCCTTCCTTGCGCCCGTCCGCATGGGGAGCACGGCGGGCAGGTAGTTGACGAGCGGGCCGGCATCGGCGCCGTGCACGAGGCCCGCTCCCGCCATCAGCAGGTCCCGTTGAATCATGTCCGCGGCCACGCGTAGCCGCTGGCGCAGATCCGCCGCATCCGGCTGCGCCCGGGCCACGCGCTGCCCATTCGCCGCGAGCTGAAACAAGACGACGAACGCCGACGCCAGAATTGCTGTCGCCACGAGCATTTCGATCAGGGAGAATCCGGCGTCCCGTGTCGCTCTCACCTCACCCTCCGCATCATCAGCGTGGCGAGCAGGACGTCCTCCCCGTTCCACGCGTGCGGAGCGGAACCGCGACGCGCGCGTTCGCGCTGGACTGTCGCGACAAATACCTGCAACACGACCGCTCGATCGGGATCGGCGGGCAGCCGATGAACAGCCCAGCGCCGGACGTAGACGGCATTCCCTGGAGGTGATGCACCGGTACCGGCCCATCGGCCATGCCGATCCAGGTAGTCGACGTACGGCGGCACGTTGCTGTCGAGCGTTCCGGCCGGCGACTCGGTCAGGCCCGATCCCCCGGGGCTCACCGACTCGAGGCTCAGGTTCGACGAGGTGTCCGTGTGCGGCGTGAGGACGGCTGAAGCATCCAGCTCGAAGCGCCACTCGAGCGAGCGGAGCTGCTCGATCTTGCCGGTTGCGAGCGCGACCGCAAGCGTGCGATCGCGGGCGGCACGCCCGGCGTTGAGCGCAACGGCAAACAGGCGGACCACGCCGACGGTGACGACAACCAGCAGCGCCAGCGCGACGACAACTTCAACGAGGGTGAAGCCGGAAGACAATCGCGTTTGCATCGATCAGCGTCCGCGTTCATCGAGTGCAACGGGCGCTCCGATCGCAGGACGCGCTGATTTCCCAGGAAAACTGGCGATCGAGATGCGGGTCGAGGCTGGGTGTACGCAGAAAGGGCAGCGTGATCTGCCAGGGAGATCGGCAGAAAACTCGATCGCCCGGAGAATGCGATCGCTCGGATGCCTCGACTGCGGTACGGCGGCTAGCCTGGATTCTGCCCGGGTGTCGGCGGAGGCGGCGCCTGCGTGAGCTGCGCGATTCGAGCGCGGACCTTTTCGGCATCCGGGGCGGATGGCGCGAGGCGCAAGTATTCGTCGTACGCGGACGCCGCATCCCGCGGACGCTGGAGCCGCTCCAGGCTCGTCCCGAGCGCAAGACGGAAGCTGGCGTCGTTGGGATCCAGCTGGATCGCTTTGTTGTAGGCATCGACCGCGCCTGCCTCGTCTCCGAGCCGATGGAGCGCGAGCCCAAGGTTGAACGCAGTCGCGTAGTCGTTCGGAAAGATCTGCTGCGCTGTTCGGTATCCGGCAACGGCTTCGTCCATGCGCCCGAGGATGCCGAGCGCGCGCGCGCGATTGAAGTGGTACGCCCACCGCTGCGGAATCAGCGCAATCGCACGATCGAAGTACGGGATCGCCTCCTCTACCTTGCCAAGGCGAACGAGGACCTGGCCCAGGTTGCTCAGGGCCTCCGCATCATCCGGATTCTTCGCGATCGCGGCCTGGTATCGTTCGACCGCCGTGTCGTAGTTGCCGTCGGAGTACGCGACAGCGCCCTCCGACTTCGGCTCGCTATAGGCCGGAGCTGCGGTCTCTGGAGACCCGTGCTGTTCGACGGGTTCCTGAACGCGCGGGTGCCGACTCGCCAACGGATCCGGTCGCGAGGCTGACGGAGTGGTCACCTGCGGATCCGATCCGCGGCCGCCCAGCCACACGCTCGCCGTGGCGATTGTCGCGATGCCCAGGACCGCCGCGGCGACGAACGCCGTCCGCTGGCTGACGTGCGACGGTGCCTTCTGCACCTCGCGCGCCACGACCACCGCCGCTCTGCAACGCGGGCAGATGGCTCGGTCGGCCCGCAGCTTGGCGCCGCATGATCCGCACACAATGGCGTCGGGCAATGGCCTGTTCACTAGCGAATCTCCCGCCACGACAGGATGCGCACGCCAACCTGCCCGATGCCGTTATTGAAGTCAGTGGGATCGCCGAACGACTCGAGGTTCGATCCCCCCGCCCCGGTTGTCCCGAAGTAGAGATGCTGATCCACGATGAACGGCGCGGTCGCCCTGCCGGACAAGGTCGCCGCAACCGGACTCTCGTTCTTGTCGAGTTTGCCGTTGCCATCCGAGTCGTAGGCCGCCGTACCCGTGTACGTCACCGCGTACAGCTGCGCTGAGAAGTCTGCGCACGGTGTGCTCGCGGTCTCGACGGTCGTCGTGTAGAAGACGATGTCGCCGGCCACGGACGGCGCGGCGGACGCGCGTTCGCCGTTGGCCAGACCGCCCACGCTCGTTACAGTGGCAAGGTTGCGCGTGAACTGCACGGCGGCCGCTGACGGATAGTTGTCCTTCAAACCATAGAGCTTGAAGGTGCCTGTTCCACCTGGGGCAGTCACCGGCAGCAGGTCGCTGCCCGTCGCGAAGAAGGTGTAGACGTCGGTGCTGCCGACGAACAGCAGTGCAGACGATGCGTAGATCGGCTGGCTCGTGTCCGTCATGGCCAGCGCGGACATGCTGCCTGCCGACGTGAACGTGAAGCGCCAGTACTTGCCGTCGGTATCGCCGAGATACGCGCGATTGACGACAAAGCTGCCGTTGTTGCCAGCGGCCGTCGGATCGGCCTGGAGCGCGTTCTTCCGTCCGTTGCTGACGTCGCCGATATTGACGCAGCCGGATCCGCTGCCGCTGCCGCTCGCGATCGTCGGGCATGTCGATCCCGACGCGTTGCCGATCGGCGCTCCCGTGTCGGCATTGAGCAGATACAGGGCGTTCCCCGCCTTCGGTCCGGCCGCTCGCGCGGGAATCAGTGTCTCGATGTCGGGGAAGTAGCCCGACCCGACGATGACGGCGGTCGTCGTCCGCGAGCTGTCCACCGTGCCGACGGCGGGATCCGACCATGTGAACCCGACGGTCTTCTCCGCGTACGACGCTGTCGATTTGAGGTCGCCATACAGCTTGACCTTGCCGCCCGACGTGCCGTCCGAAACAGTGAACGTCGCGGAGTAGGCTGGATTGAAGCTCGAGTAGTTCGGGAACGCCCACTTGAACGCGATCGACTCGTTCGGCGCGTCGAACTTGGCGAGCATCGCGCTGACCGCGGAGAGTCCGTCCGCGTCCTGTGCGACGCCCATACCCGCTTCGGTCACGTCGAACGTCTGATAGAACGTTCCGCCGGCGCCCTCCCCCATGATCAACAGCGATCGCCAGGCGCCGCCCAACTTGACCTCGGCGATCTTTGGCGAGCTGTCCACGAAGAAATCGAACTGTTCCACCGGCTGACCGTCGAGCAGCGTCTTGAGCTTCGGCAGCAGGTTGTAGGGAATGAATGCCCACACCTCGAAACCGGTCCTCGCGTCGACAGCGTGGATCATGCCGTCGTTCGCGCCAAAGAAGAGGATGCTGCGGCGGTCCTTGTGTTCGCCCGCAAAGGTCCCGATGGAATCCGGGAAACCATAGTCGTTGTCCGGCGGCGGATCGAGCGACGGCGCATCCATGAGCGCGGGCGTGGATCCAATCACCGCTCCCAGCGGCTGCGCGCGGATGGTCGTGATCAGGGACGTCGCGTCCGTGACCCCGAGATGGGTTGCCAGCGACGCCGCGTTCGCCGTGCTGAACGCCACGACCGATCCGCCTCCCGATCCGTCCGGCAGATAGGTGTAGATGTTCCGCGTGTCGGGATCCGACACGGTCCGAGCCATGCCCGCGAGAGAGGGTCTGCCGTCGAGATCGGGCCACAAACGCGTGCCGTCCTTCGAGAACTTCCATCCAGTCGGTTTCGTCGAGTCGGTTTCCGGCGCGTAAGTCCGGAACGCGCGCACGGCGCCATCGAAGCCCGGCAGCGAGAAGCCTGCCGTGACCATGAAGTTGCTGCGCTGCGGCAGGTGCTGACCGCCGGACGTGGCAGTGATGTCGGTGTTCGCCAGCGGGCTGCCGGATGCTGACGACGCTCCCTCGAGGTTCACACTCCCGATGACCGGACTCACGGGGACGAACTCGCTGGACTTGCCGGCGTCGAAGTCCGCCGCGCGCACGAAACCGAGCTGGACCGCCCGGTTGATCGCGGACGTGACCTCGCTCACGGTCGTGACCTTCCGATAGAACCCGCCGCTGTTGGTGGCAATCGACTGCAGCTGTGCCTCGTCCGCCGCCGCAGGCTTCACACCGACTACGACGATCGGCACGCGCTTGGTCGTGCCGCTGGCCGTGACGCTCAGGAACGAGCTCGCGGTCGTCGCGACGTTGTGGCTGGCCAGATACGTGCTGTCGCCGTTGTCCTTCCCCGACGTGATGAGCACCACTATGGTGTTGCGGCACGTGCGGTTGACGGACGTATCAGCCGTCATTGCCGCGATCGCTGCCGCCTTCGCATCGTCCAGCGCGTAGGTGAGCGGACGATCGTCGTACCCGACGCCCCCGAGGCCGGCCGGCACGAATGCGGCGTTGTCCCACGGATTTCGATTGGCGAGCGTCACGATGCTCGAAGCGGTGTTGCCGGCTGGCGTGACCATGACCGTCCCGGCCGGCGCCGTCGCCTGCGCGTAGCTCGCCGCGGTGACGCTCGGCGCATACACACCGTATTTTCCGGCGCCGCCGGCGTTGCATGGTGAAACATCGCCGTAGACAGCTTGTGCCGCCGCCCCGACCGCCACCGGAGAGTCGCAGTTCGGCGACACGCGCCAGGCCGGGGTCTTCTGACGCAAACGGATCACGCCCCAGCGGTACGCGCTCCCGGCGTTCTCACCAACGGCCGCCGCCACACCTCGCTTCGCGATGCTGTAACGCGTGGGGTCCAGATAGGCCACGTCGTTCGCATTGTTGGAGGTCAGCGGATTCGCCGGATCCCAGGCCGCCGCGATGGCCGCGATCGAGTCGGCGGAATACTTGCCAGGCGACGCCGCGTACTGCAGGTTGCTGTACGTTCTCCGGTACGTCTTCGTCGTCACGGTGTCGATGTTCGGAAAGGCGCCCATGACCGTCAGATCGTCGCTGACCTTGTAGAACGTCGGATCGTAGAAGGTGCCGGTGCCGTCCTCGAGCATCCGCAGTGAGGTGTCCATGACGATGATGATCGTCGGGGGCACGCGCTTGATGAAGAGCAGCGGATCGAGCTGCGCCAGGAGCGTGGCGGAACCGGTGACCATGACTGTCAGCGCCGCGAAGACACCCGCCAGTCGTCGGCGGGTGGCGAACCGCGAGGCGCCGCGGCGTCGTGCGCGCGACCGATTGTTCTGCGTCGGGTTTGCCATCACTGCACCACCAGGTTGCCCGTGGACGTGTTCATCCGCATGTTGGTCAATTTCTTCCCGGGCGTCTGGACGGCGGCCTTCCGCGAGCGCTGGTTCAACTCTTCCTGACCGCGCTGCGCGATTTGGCCGCGCTCGATTTCGGTGCCCGACGTTCGCGCGACGGTCACCTCGATGACCTTGTGGGTGCCGGTCGGCCCGAAGGCTTCGGCGTGAAGCGTGAGCGTGCCGTTGGAGTCGATGAGCGGGTCGCCGTCGGGGTTCACACCGTCGATGCTGTCTGCCGGGTCGTCCGCAACCCATACGGCGATGTAGCTCGCGCTGTCGATCTCGACATCTGGCAGCATGTCTTTCAGCGGTGCGTAGGCGAACAGCTTCCACTTCGGGTTGTTCGTGCCCCACAGGTTCGCTGTATCGGTCAGCGCCTGGAGCTGCCCCGTGACGGAGTTCGCAGCGCAGCACAGCAGGATCGTGGTGCCGCCAGACACCGACTTCAGTGTTGTATCGGGCCCGTCGATCAGCGCCGACTTCACGGAACCGGCGAGGATGTCGTTCCAGCGTGGGATCAACAGCAAGTCCTGGACGACACGCTCGACCGCCGCGTCCGCGGCGTAGAGCGTTTCCTGGCCGTTGTTGTAGTTGCCCGCGATCTTGACCTCGGTGCTGCTCACCATGACGACGGCCGCTGCCAGGGCCGTCAGCAGCAGCATCGCCATCAGGGCGATGATGAGCGCCGTTCCTTCCTCGTTCGCCAGCCGGGTGTGGAGCCTCGTCATGTCCGCCTCACCGCGCCAGGTTCAGGTTTCGCGGCGTCACTTCGAACGTGACGGTGTAGTCGGGAACGGTCTTCGCGCCGCCCTGCGACTTGCCGGGATTCTTCCAGAGCGTCTGATCCAGTCCGCGCAGCGCCGCCGAAGCGACCTGGACACGCAGGCTCACACGGACCTTGCGCACGCGCAGCAGGTCCGGGTCGTACTGGGTGTTGCCGCTCCCACAGAACTCCGGACCGACGAGCATCGCGGGCGTCAGCGCTGCGAGCGAGCCGTCCGTCATCGGCAGCACGGGCAGTTTCGGATTCCCGCCCGTGTCATACAGACAGTTCTCTTCGCCTAGCGGTGGTTTGGGCACCTTCGGCGGATTCGGATCCCCGAAGTAGCTCACTTGCATGTCGACCAGGTTGTCGACAATCGGCGTGTCGGTCGCACCGCCGTTGTAGCGCATCAGCTGGTTGGTCGCGCTGTCCCGGTAAAACGTGTTGCTCACCGCCTGGGTGATACTTGCGCCTGCCTGATAGCTGTAATTCAAGTCCTGCCCGCGATGCTGCAGGTGGGCGGCGGAGCTCTGCACGTTGGTGATCTCGAACGTATCGAAATGGCCAGTGCTGTCGAAAATCAGCACCACCATGCCGTCCGTGAAAACGCACAATGGGTCCTTCTTGGGGCATTTCGACGCATCGACGTCGTTGACTTTCAGCTCTTGCGACTGCGCGGGCATCGATCTCGAGATCGTTGTCTGCGAGTACGCTATTCGGGATGTACGTTATCGAGATCGCGTCAGGGCGGAACATCGTAGGAGGATCAGGGTTCAGTGCTCCGGACCTGCGCGGAAGGATCGGCGCAAAGAAGTTGATCAGCGAACCGGTGGTCGATCCGTGATACACCCCTGCTCCGGCCATCACGAGCTCCTTGAAGATCGCGTCGGATCCGACGCGCATGTTTTGCTGCACGTCGGCGATTTCCGTCTGCGCCTCCGACGAGCCCTGCGCCGGATTCATCAAGGAGAAGATCGCTCCCGTCACCGTCAGCATGATGGCGGCCGACACGAGCAGCTCGATCAGCGAATAGCCCGCTTCCGATCCGAGGCGCGGTGCGCTATCCCTCATGACGCCTTCCTCGTCTTCACCGTCACCAGGAGCGTGTCGCCCGGCATCCGGACACGAGGACGCGACGTCGCGAGGCGAGCCGCCTCGTTTGCGATTGGCGTGACGAGCACTTGGATCACCAACGTGTTGTTCGGGTTCGTCGGCAGTGGCTGAATCGACCATCGGCGGATGTAGACGGCTGTCCCGGGCGGCGTGTCGCCTGTCCCGACCCACGCCCCGCCCGCATCGACGAAGTCGACGAAACCAGTGCTGTTGTGCTCGAGAGAGTCAGCCGGCGATGGATTCAGTCCCGATCCGTTCTGCGTCGACGGGGAGGCCGTCAAGTCAGAGGTCGTATCCGACACCGGGAGGCCTTCGCCGTTCGTGTCGAAGCCCCAGGTGAGCGATCGGATCTGTTCGAGCTTCTGCTCGGCCAGCATCGTCGTCGAGGTCTGGCCCCGCGCGATGATGTTGACGCGCGTGGACGCCGCGAAGAGCTGCGCGACGCCAAGCGACACCATCGTCAAGAGGCCCATCGCCACGACGACTTCGATGAGGCTGAAGCCGCGGCTATTGAAGCTGGATTTTTCCTGCGCCATTGACCGTTACCAACTTGGACTTGCCGTTGCGCGTGACCGTGATCGTTTCCGACGACGGGATGCTCTGCGTGGTCCCGGACACGACCGTGTTGGCCGTGCCATCCGGCTCGAACTCGAAGACGGCGCTCGTCACCGTTGCGCCTGCGGGCAGCGTCCGCATCGGACCGTCGTAGTTCGGCTTCGTCATCAGGTCGGTGTCGGCCGCGGGATACGGGTACGCGCTCAAGAGACATCTGTTGGTGGAGTCGTCCTCCGCCGTGCCGATGACTTCTACCGTCCGGAGATACCCGTTCCCCGGGCAGTTCAATCGAACCCTCAAAGGACGATTCAGGTTCACGGCACGCAGCCGCGCGCTCTGGAGCTCCCGCTCGACGCTCCGTACGGCGTCATTGAGCTTCGTCGTCCGCGAGATGTCAGTGAGGATGGGAACGGAGATCGCCATCATCACTATCGCGAAGCCGACGACGATCATCAGCTCGATGAGCGAGAAGCCGCGGGCACTTTCGCGCAGGAGATGGAAGCGGGAACACATCGCACCACCCAGTTGAGCAATGGTTCTGCCATGGGACTTAAGTGCGTTGAGGTCTACGGGTTAGATGCTGTTTTGGAAAGGGAATGACGAAAGCGTGTGCGGACCGGACCTGCAGTTTTCGACGCGCGCTGACAGTTTTGACGCTCGGGTCGTGGAGAGCCCCGATCGAGGGGATCAGCGGGCGGAAACCGGGAGCGTCACGGTCAGCCGCGCACCGCCGACGTCGGCGTTGACGGCCGACACGCGGCCGTTGTGGGTCACGACGATCTTCTGCACGAGCGCGAGCCCCAGGCCGGTCCCGCGGGCCTTCGTCGTCACGAACGGGCGGAACATCGTCGAGGCTACTGCCGCACCCACGCCGGGGCCGTTGTCGGTCACGGAGACCCGCAGCGTGCCCTGCGCGCGATCGAGCACGCCGGCGACGGTGACTCTTGGCACCACGTGCGCATCCGCACACGCCTCGAGCGCGTTGCGAGTCAGGTTGCTGAACGCCTGCCGCAGCAGGACTTCGTCACCTTCGACCTCCGCGAAGTCCCCGGTCACGACGACCTCTCCCCCGCGGGCCGTCACATCGGTCCTGATCTCCTCGGCGGCGCGCTCGGCGATGACCCGCATGTCCACTGGCGTCAGCACCAGCTCGGTCGGCTTGGCGAAGTTCAGGAAGTTCGTGACGACCTGACCGAGGGCCTCGGTCTCTCCCCTGATGCCTTCGACATACAGGCGGTATTCGGACGGAAGCTGCTCCAGGTCCAGAAGCCGGCCGTAGCCGTGAATCGTCGCCAACCCGTTGCGGAACTCGTGGGCGATGCCGGCGGTGAGCTCGCCGAGACGGGCCAGGCTGTCTTTCAGCCGGAGTTGTTCTTCGAGCTCCATCACTTCCGTCAGGTCGGTGAAGAGACAGATGGCGCCGTGCGAGCCGCCTCCCTCCTCGCGAATCGGCGAGACCGTGACGCCCAGGTGAGAGGCGCGTCCGGCGCCCGTCATCGGCACCGCGCGGCGAACGATCGCCTTCCCGGTACGCAAGCACTCGTCGACAACGCCGGCGAGCGCCTCGGCGCCGGCCAACACTTCCCCGAACGGGCCTTCCGGGTGGGTCGCGGGCATACCGAGCATCTTGAGCGCTGCCGGATTCAACGTCCTGACCCTGCCCTCCTCGTCCACGACCAGCAGCCCCGACGTCATGCTCGCGATGATCTCGCCACTCACGCGCTCGGAGGCCTCGGCCCTCGCCTTCGTCGCGCGTTCCTGCTCTCGAAGGCGGCTGAAGGCGTCCTCCATGGCGGAGGCCATGAGGTGCGTCTCCCCTCCGACGGGACGCGCCTCCTTGGCGAGCGATCGCGCCGCGCTGAAGAACTTCGAGACCGCAAATGCGAGCACGCCGGCAAGCATGCCGACGAACGCGGTCAGTCCGAGCAGAAGATAGCCGGATCTGTTCATGCGAACTGTGGCGGACCTTCATGCTCCGCACGAGCGGTCCCGCGTTCAGACGACATAGAACCCGACGTACCAGGCGACGATGCGATCGCCGTAAAGCGACGCGATGAGGCCGGCGAGCGCGAGAAACGTCCCGTATGGAAGCGCATAGCGCAGGTCACCCCGCCTCGAGAGGATGACGAGAAGCCCGATGACGGCGCCGGCAATCGACGAGAACACCAGCGTGACGAGCACGAGCTTCCACCCGAGGAACGCGCCGATCATCGCGAGCATCTTGACGTCGCCCCCGCCCATGCCTTCCTGCCCCGCGTAGCGATAGTACGCCTCGCCAATGAGCCAGAGCGATCCGCCGCCGACCAGAATCCCGATCGCCGACGCCAGCGGGCCTGGCGGAAACAGGAGCGAGAAAAGAAACCCCGCGATGATCCCCGGAAGCGTGATCGCGTCGGGAAGCAGATGGTGCTCCAGGTCGATCGCGAAGAGCACCACCATGGCGCATGAGAGCACCAGCTTCGGAACGAGGATCGGGCCTGTGCCAAACACATAGAAGTTCAGCGCGAACACACCCATGGTCAGGAGCTCGACGATCGGATAGCGGAGCGAAATGGGAGCCTTGCACGAGCGACAACGTCCGCGGAGCATGATGTAGCTGACCACCGGGATGTTGTCCGCCCAGCCCAGTGCGTAGCCGCACGATGGGCAGCGCGAGCCGGGACTGACGACGGACGAACGCGACGGCAGGCGATGGATGCAGACGTTGAGGAAGCTACCAACCGCCAGGCCGAGGAGCACGAGGCAGACAAGCACGAGAGTGTCGATGCTCATCGCAACGGACGAAGGAGATCGGGCATCGGGTTGAGGCTGGACGTTGGCGAAATAGTGACGCGGCCGGTGTCCGGATCGAGCTGGTAGGGGGCTCCGGCCGGGTCGACGGGAACGCCCGGCAGGATGCCGCTGCGCACGAGATCGGTCCACCTGATCCGGCGGCCCGCGGGCAGACCGGTCCTGAGAACGAGCCCCTGCAGATCGTCGATCTGATC
Organism: uncultured Acidobacteriota bacterium; assembly: GCA_963730995.1. GTDB lineage: Bacteria > Acidobacteriota > Vicinamibacteria > Vicinamibacterales > 2-12-FULL-66-21 > CAVSUB01. The sequence continues at coordinate 1,076,350 of CAVSUB010000001.1, forward strand.
GAGCGCCTGCAACTGGATCAGGCTCCGCTGCGCGACCCGCCGCATCCACGGCTGGTCGGATTGGAGGATCTGTTGCCACAACATCCGGGCTGCGCTCCGATCACGTGCGCTGACCATGGTCGCGGCGAGGGGACGCAGCCAGTTCGGGGCATCCGGCTGCGCGGCGGCGCGCTGAAACCAGTTCGCCGCCGTCACGGGGTCGTGCAAATGCCAATAGTGGACGAACGCGATGTCGTGGAAGTACTGCCACTTCTCCGGTTGAACCGCGACCCCCTTCTCGAGGAGCGCGATCGCCTGGTCAGGACGGCCTGGTCCGCCGGGCGGCGCTTCGCTCAGGAAGATCGCGCCAAACCGGTACGCGACCGTGAAAAACGGATCCAGCGTCGTCGTCAGATCGAGGAGCGGCTGAAGGAGCTCGTACTCCCGGCGTCCATCGGGAGCCAGGCGATCGCCGCCGTAGTGCTGGATGGCCCTGATCCAGTAGACGTCGGAGGCCAGCGCGTCGAACTCGAGGGCCATGCGCTTTACGGCGGTGCCTGAACGCGTGTAGAGCAGCCGCTCGCTGGCGCGCTGCCTCGCAGGGTACGCGGCATCGCGGCCGGCCTGCAGCGCCACGGCCGTCGTGAGCGCCAGCAACGCTCCGACGATCCAGCTGCCGTGCCGCGCGGTCACTTGAAGTCCCGCCTGGAGAAGATGATCGTCGCCGCCAGCAACAATGCCGCGATGTACGCCGCACCGTACCCGGTCGTCCACAGCACGTAACCGGCCTTCACCGGCAGTCCGTGGACGACCTCGGTCTTGACGTCGAAGGCCGACAGGTCCGGCAGCAGATGGTAGAGCGCGCGAGCCAGCCAGGCGGCCGGCTTCGCTCTGACCACCTGATCGAAGTTCCTCAACTCGGTGTTGAAGTGGCCGACGATATAGAGGCCGAGGGTCAGCGCCGCCGAGAGCAGCGGCGTTGAGAACGTCGAGAAGAAGAGCGCGACCGCCGTCACCAGCATCAGCTCGACGAAGGTGAGGAAAATCGCGATGAGCAGGCGAGGATCCATGCCTGGCGCATCCCACGCCGACTTGAACTCGGCTGACTCGGTCAAGGTCATGTAGCCGAGCACGACGTAGAGCGCGAGCGTCATCACCGCGACGTTGACCGCAAGCGTCAACACGAGACCGGCGTACTTGCCGGCGATGAATTGAGGCCGGCTGACCGGCTTCGACAGGAGCGAGTAGATGCTGCGGCGGTCGACTTCCTTCGAAACCAACCCGATGCCGATGAAAATCGCGATGAACAGGCCGAACACGCCGATGGCCGCCAGCCCGAGGTCCTTGATGATCTTGACGTCCTGCCCTGCGGTGAGCTGCCCGAGGAGGAACGACGAGGCGATCAGCATCACCGCGAAGAGCACCAGGTTGTACGGCACTCGATCCCGGACGGACTCGCGGAACACGCTGAGCGCTACCCAGCTAGCCGCGCGCACTGGACCCCTCGCCTGGATGCTGCGCGCGCGCACCGTCGCCGGTTTCCGCCACGCGGCGAACGAAGAAGTCTTCCAGCGTATCGCGCAAAGGGTTCAGCGAGACGAGCGACGCGCCCGTCGCAATCAGGTCTGCAAGCAGCCGCTCCGGGGGAGGATCGAGCGCGAGCTCCAGCGCGTATCTTCCGGGCGAGATCTCGACGGTCCGCCGGACAGACGGTGCAATGCGCGCGAGCACCTCCGGCCCGAGATTGGATACCACCAGCTCCCATCCGTGGACTTCGAAGGCGAGGATTTCGGTGAGGCTGCCGGAAGCGGCGAGCCGTCCTTTGGCGACGACCGCGACGCGGCTGCAGAGCGCCTCGGCGTCTGCGAGGATGTGCGAGCTGAAGAAAACTGTCCGTCCCTGATCGCGTAACTCCAGTATCAATTGCCGAACGTCACGCCGGCCCAACGGATCGAGTCCGGACATCGGCTCATCGAGAAAGACGACTTCCGGATCGTTGAGCAGGGCCTGCGCGATGCCGACCCGCTGGATCATGCCTTTCGAAAACTTGCGGAGCTGGAGCCGGCGCTCGCCGCCGATACCCACGCGATCAAGAAGCGCCGCCACCCGCGTCCGGCGGTCGACGGGCGCAAAGCCGAAAAGCCGCGCGAAATACGTGAGGAGCTCTTCGGCCGTGAGGTAGTCGTAGAAGTTAGGGTTCTCGGGAAGGTAGCCGATCCGCTGCCGCGTCAGGACGTCGCCAATCGGCCGGCCCAGGATCTCGGCACGGCCAGACGACGGGAAAATCAGCTGCATCAGCAGCTTGAGCGTCGTCGTCTTACCGGCGCCGTTGGGACCGAGGAAGCCGAAGACCTCGCCCGGCTCGATTTGGAGAGACAGGCGGTCGAGGGCGCGGTAGGGCCGTTTGCGCCAGAAGCCGATTGAATAGTCTTTGGTGAGCTCGTCGATGCGTATGGCAGCCGGCATACGCTTAGCTGACCCGCAGCCTCACGGCTTCGCTCCGGGACTCGTGGCGCGCTTCATCTCCAGATCGATGACGGCATCGATGACCCGCGGATCCTGACCGCCAGGCAGCATGTGACCGTTGATGAAAAAAGTCGGCGTTGATTTCACCCCGAGCATCACCCCCATGCCTGCGTCGTTCTTCACCTCGAGGAGCGCGCCTGCGTACTGGGCGTCGTAATCGCCAATCCCCGCGACGTCCTTCGCCGCGGCCTTGACCTCAGCAGGTGTCAGAAGCGGCGGCCCCTGGTGACTGAAGAGCCAGTGTTCGAGCTTCTCCGCCGATCCATCGTTCTTTCGGCGCGCGAGGACGACGGCAACAGCGGCGTCGCAGGCGGCCGGATGGACCGAGCCCGAGCCGCCATTACAGATTGAGTTGAGCGGGAAGTGCTTCAGCACGAACTTGAACTGGCCTGTCTTGGTCCACTTCTCGAGCAGCGGTCCGTACGCCTCGTAGGTCTGCCGGCACGGCGGGCACTGGTAGTCGTTGAACTTGACCATCAGGACCTTCGCGCCTTCGGGCGAAATCGGAATTTCCACCTTGGGCTGTAAGTCGAACCACTTTTCGAGCTCGACCTTCTGTTGTGGCGTCAGCGGCGGGAATTCCGCGGGCGCGTTAGCCGCGGCCAGGTCCGCGGCCTGCTCCTTCGGAAAGGCGGCGATGACGCTCACAGCGCCGACGACGAACAGCGCGGCGATCGCCAGCGCCACCGGACTCGAGACCAGCGTTCGAACATCCCGGCCGGCCCGCTTCGGAAGCGTCGCCATGGGGAATGACGTGGCGGCGCCGGAGATGAGGAACACCGCAATCACCGAGAGATAGGTGGTGACGCAGAGAATACAGACGGTGTGCAGAACGAAGAAGGACGCGTAGCCGAGGTAGAGCACGAAGGCGAGCGCGACTGTCGAGAGCGCGAAGATGTAGCCGGGCGCGCTCTCTCCCGCCTGCGGTGTCTTGCGCCCGCTCAGCGCGGCGATGGCGAGGACGAGGGCAAAGAAGAACACGCCACCGACGGCAACGGGAACACCCAGGAAGCTCCCGTACGAGCTCAGATAGGCCTGCGTGCAGCTGACGGTCGCGTTGACGTCGCAGAAGCTCGAGAACGACCGATCGACGAGCAGATTGTAGTGGACGTAGGTGGAGGTGAGCGACGCTCCAAGCCCGAACAGCGAGAACAGCAGCAGTGGTATGCGCGATTTCATGGCAGTTTCCGCGCCGCCTCAGTGCTGGCGCGCTTCATCTCCAGATCGATCAGTGCGTCGATGAGACGAGGATCCTGCCCCGCCGTCATGCGGCCGTTGATGAAGAAGGTGGGCGTTGACTTGACGCCGAGCATCGCGCCCATTCCCGCCTCGTTCTTCACCTCCACGATCGCGCTCGCGTACCTGGCGTCGAAGTCAGGAATGCCGCCGACGTCGCGCGCGGCGGCCTTGACTTGATCCACGGTCAGGAGCGGCGGTCCCTGGTGGTTGAAGAACCAGTCTTCCAGCTTCTCGGCCGATCCATCACCCTTCCGGCGGGCCAGGACGACCGCGGCCGCTGCCTCGCAGGCGGCAGGATGAATCGTGGCGCCGCCGTTGCACTTCGCATCGAGCGGAAAGTGCTTCGAGACGAACTTGAACTGGCCGGTCTTGGTCCACTTCTCGATGAGAGCCGCGTAGGCGCGATACGTCTGCCCGCAGGCCGGGCACTGATAGTCGTTGAACTTGACCATCAGCACTTTGACGCCGTCGTCCGGTACGGGGACGTCGACCTTGGGCTGGGCGGCCCACCACTTCTCGAGATCGGCCTTCTGCTGATCACTGAGCGGCGCAAGTTCCGCCGGCGTCTGGGCTGCGGCTGGCTGCGCGGTCTGCTCGTTGGGGAAGGTCTCCTTGATCGTCACACCCCCCACAGCGAACAGGACCGCCAGGATCAGCGCCGCCGGGCTCGATGCCATCGTCATTTCATGAATCCTTGGAGATTCCAGTGTCAGTTGTACCGCGCGTCTCGCATACGGTCAAGGTGCGTCCCACCCGCGCCCTACTTGATCTCGCGGCCATGTGCCGGAGGCCCGGTCTCCGGCATATTCCCGGTGAACGTCGCCTGGTCGTCGAAAATCACGCGATCGGAATTCGTCCCGAAACTCCGAAGCCCCGAGACACCCGGGGTGACGGGATCGGCGGTGACCTGATACGCCGGCACGGGGATCTCGTCCGTACAGCCCTTTCGGGGCTGCTCCTCTTCCGGCTCGGTGGCGGCCATCCGAATGAAATAACCGCTTTTTATCAAGGGATCGGGCTGCGCCAGGTCCGGGCTGAGAAACGACACGCCGCTGGCGGGCACTGGCGTGCCGAGGCTCACGAGCGTGGGCGCATACCACTGGTTTCCGCAGGTCTGGGCGTAGGCGAACTGGGCTTTATTGATGCTGTCGAGCGCCACGACGGCCGACGATTCGTCGCCCCGAATGCGGGCTGTCTGGTAGCCTGCGACTGCGATCGACAGCAGCACCCCGATGATCGCGAGCACGACCAGGAGTTCGATCAGCGTGAAGCCGCGCGAGTCGCGCATGTTTCGAGGATAACGCGGATTGGCCCTGGCATCCCTGGCCGGCACCCTGGCACCCAGGCACCCCTGCATCCTGCCCCTGACAAACAAAAAAGGGATGCTCGCCGAAGCGAGCATCCCTTTCTTGTCGAACCTACGACGGTCTATTGGAGGGGCGTGCCACCGGTCTCGGGCGGCGCACCGCTGGTCGCGTCCGACACGAAGTAGAGCGTGCCGTGCGCTGCGGTCGAGAACCCGCGCTGCCCGGTCGTGCCGATGCCCACGGGAAGCGCCGTCGCGTAGTAGCCGGTGCGGCTCTTGTTCGTGTTGCAGTCGTCCGTCACGTCAGCAGGCGTGCCCGCTGTGCTGTCCGCGAGGGTTACTATGTAACCGCTCTTGGTCGAGGGGTCAGCCGCGAGGTCCGGCGAGATGAAGCCCTGCGAACCGCCGGGGCAGGCCGTCGAGAGAACCGCAAGCGTGATCGCGTAGCCGCCGCCACCCGTGGCCGACGAATACGCCGCTTCCGCGCTGTTGATCGCGCGGAGCGAACCGATGGCAGACGCCTCGTTACCGGACATGCGCGCGCGCAGCAGGCCGGGCACCGCGATCGCCGCGATGATCCCGATGATTGCCACGACGATCAGCAACTCGATCAGCGTGAAACCCTTCTGGTTACGAACTTTCATTGAATCTCTCCTCAAAGAAGACGTCGATGGCCGCTTGAACAACAGCGTCAGGCCCGACTGGCCTCAGAGCTCAGCGGCCGACGGTCACCCTTGAGCAACGCAGGTGCCACTCATCGCTTCAGACGAAGCATCTGGCTAAGTAGTCTTGAACGTGCCGTTTAGGCGGATTGTAGGGGGCGCCATGGCGCCAGCCTTCCTGCCAATTTTCGGCCGCCCGACAATTTGTGTCAACCGCGAGTGGCGTTTTTTGGCAGTTTCTGAGCAAAATCTGCGAAACCGCCCGGCGACGGCGCGTCGACCCTGGTTGACGGAATGGCGACGATAGTTCCCCGCCGCCGTACCGGTCCGGCCTCGCCCGCACGGGAACCGGCAAGCCAGGCCTGAAGTCGCGCCTTCGTTTCGAACGGGACCGCCGACTGTCCGAGCCCCGAGCGGCGAGTCCCGGACCCCGAACCTATTTCAAGTTGTATTTCTTCATGTAGTAGCGGAACGACCGGAAGCTCATTCCGAGGAGGTCGGCGGCTTTGACCTTCACGCCTCCGGCGCGGCGCAGGGCCTCGGCGATGTACTCGCGCTCGATGTGCTGGACGTGCTGCTCGAGGTCGAACCCCTGCGACGGAAAACCTTCCGCGGCTGCGGCGGGCGGGACAGCGACAGCAGACGACGTCCGGACGGCGTCGGGCAGGCTCTCTGCCAGAATCGCGGGACTCCGCTCGAGCGCGACAGCCCGCTCGATTGCGTTCTCGAGCTCCCGGATGTTCCCGGGCCACGGATACGCCTGCAGACATGCCATGGCCGCTCCCGACACTCCCGAGACGGGTTTTCCCATCTGGGCGGCAAATTTCGACGCGAAGTGTTCCGCGAGGAGCGGGATGTCGTCCACCCGCTCGCGCAGCGACGGCAGCCGCACCGGAATCACGTTGATACGGTAGTACAGGTCTTCGCGGAAGGTTCCATCCCCGACCATCTTGGAGAGATCCCGATTGGTGGCGGCGATGATGCGGATGTCGGCTTCCACTTCGTCCGTGCCCCCGACACGTCGGAACCGCCGCTCCTGCAACACCCGCAGCAGCTTCACCTGGACCTGCGGGCTCATCTCCCCAATCTCGTCGAGGAAGATCGTCCCCTTCTCGGCGACTTCGATCAGGCCCTTCTTGTTGACGTCCGCACCCGTGAACGCGCCACGCATGTGCCCGAAGAGCTCCGAATCGAGCAGCGTCTCCGAGACCGCCCCGCAGTTCAGCGCGACGAACGGCCTGTCCTTCCGCGGCGAGTTGACGTGAATCGCGCGGGCGACGAGCTCCTTTCCCGTTCCTGACTCACCCGAGATGAGCACGGTGCTCGCCGTCGGGGCGACAGTCTCGATCAGCTGGAAGATCGCCAGCATCGGCCCGCTGGACCCGATGATGTTCGAGAACTGGTGCGTGCTGTGCAACGCGCGCTTCAGCAGGACGTTCTCCTGCTGGAGCCGCTTCCGCTCGAGCTCTTTGCGCACGCGCATACGAAGCTCGTTCGCCGCGCCCGGCGACTTGTTGACGTAGTCGGCCGCACCGAGCCGCAACGCCTCCACGGCGGTATCCGTGGACGCGAACGCCGTCATGACGATGCTGGTAATCTCGGGGTCGATCCGCTTGGCTTCCCGCAGGACGTCCACGCCGTTCATCTCGGGCATCCGGATGTCCGTGATGAGCACGTCGATCCGCTCCTTCCGCAGGATCTCGATCCCGGAGCGCCCATCCTCGGCCACGAGCACGTCGTACCCATCCCGCGCGAGCAGGATCGTCAGCAACTCCCGCATCGATCGCTCGTCGTCCACGACGAGAACGCGGGAGGGTGCCGCAATCGCGGCGTCGGCGGTTTGGCCGTCAGTGGACATAGGTCGCTTCTTCGCCGTCAGCTTTCAGCTGCCAGCTTCCAGCTTCCAGCTCGCGCCCGACCTGAGGGTCGGGCCTGCCGTTCCTTCCTTCAGGTTCCAGCTATTTGTGTCTTTCCAGCCAACTCCCGCGGGAAGCTGGGAGCTGGGAGCTGGAAGCTGACAAGCGGCAGCCTCACCGAGACGGTCGTCCCCTGCCCGGGCAGCGAATTGACCTGCAGCTCGCCGCCGTAGTCGCTGACGATGCGGTGCACGATCGAGAGGCCGAGGCCGGTGCCGCCAGCGAACCCGCCGCGGAACGGCTGAAGGATCCCGTCGAGATCTCCCGCCGCGATGCCGACGCCTTCGTCGCGCACCGCGATCGTGAGGTGCGCATTGTCGGTGGCTCCGTCGTCAGCCGAGACGGTCATCCTGAGCACACCGCCGTCAGGCATCGCCCGGAGCGCGTTCGACGCGAGGTTCCAGATGACCTGCCGGATCTGCGCCTCGTCGGCAAGACACACAACCGGATCGCGAGGTACGTCGACCACGACGTCGTGCGACGGCAGCCGCTCGGAGCTGTTCTGCAGCAACGCCGCGGTGTCGGTCACGGTCCCGCGGACGTCCACCGGCGAGGCGGCATGACGCTGCGGCCGGGCATAGGCGAGAAAGCTGCGAATCGTATCGTTCAGCCGATCCGACTCGCGGATCACGATGTCCATCAGCTGCGCCTGATCGCCGGTCAGCGGCAACTCGTGCCGTAGAATCTGAATCGACCCCGACATCGACGCCAGCGGGTTGCGGATCTCGTGCGCGATGCCGGCGGCCATCTCTCCGACGGCGGCGAGGCGCTGTTGCATGCGCGCTTCCCGCTCTTCCCTCCGCGCATCGGTGACGTCACGGAACGTGAAGACGAACCCCGTCTCGCCCTGTCCCGAGCCCGCCGAATGAGCCGGTCCGGAGCCCGCCGAAGGAACTTGTCCTGAGACCATCGATGGGACTCGCGGAGTGCGCAGGATTGCCGTGCTCAACCCGAGCTCGATGCGCCGGCCGTCGGTCCGCGTCAACTCGAATTCGATACGTGGAAGCGTGCGCTCCTCGGCCTGTCGATCGAAGAAGCCGTTGAGGCTCTCGGGCCACTGCAGCACGTGTGCGACCGGTTGGCCGACGGCACTGACCGCCGGCACGCCGGTGATCGCTTCCGCCGCGCGATTGAACGTGATGATCCGCCCGGTCAGATCCGTCGTCGCCAGCCCGCTCGCAAGACTGTCGATCACGTGTTGGCTGAAAGCCTGGAGATCGGCGATCTGATTCGACGCCTGTTGCAGCTGCGCGTCCGCGCGCCGGAGCCCTTCGGCCAGATAGCCGCTCAACGTCGCCACGGCGAGGAACCCGAACACGTTGAGGCCCACACTGAGAAGCGCAATCCTCCACGGCGGCAGCAGATCCAGCCCGGTGACGATCGGCGAGGGCGAGACGCCTCCATACTGCGCGAGCACGAGGCCGATGTACATCCCCGCGCTCAGCGCACCGACCATGATCCCGCCGCGCCGCGACCGAATCGTGCTCCCCGCGATGATCGGGAGCGTATAGAGCGTCGAGAAGTAGCTGACGATGCCGCCGGTCGTGTAGACGATCGCGGACACGATCAGCGCATCGCACGCCAGCTGGACGTCCACGATCCAGGGGTACTGCTCGATCTTCTTCAGGAGCAGGCTGTAGACAACCGTCAGGCCGTACGTGACTGCGATCAGAAACGAGAACGGATCGATCGGGAGCGACCCTGGAGATTTGATCTGCGCGAGAATCGCCGATCCAAGCAACAGCGTCACGACCACCGCACGGGCGGTCATGAGCCAGAGGAGCTTGGATCGGAGACTCGTCATGATGTCGTTGCCGGCTTGTGCGCGACGTCTGCCTTTCTTACAGCCGTGGGGCCCCACCCCCACGGCTTATCCGCTGCTCAGTGGCCCCAGCCTGCTCTCAGCAGCGCTCTGTCTTTTGCTAGCTCCTAGCTCCTAGCTTCTAGCTCCTGATCAATTGCTCAACTTGCTGATCAAATCGAAGATCGGCAGATACATCGCGATGACGATGCCGCCGACGACGACGCCCAGAAACGCGATCATCACGGGCTCGAGGAGCGTCAACATTCCCGCGACGGCGGAGTCGACTTCGTCCTCGTAGAAGTCCGCGATCTTCGACAGCATCGCGTCCAGCGCGCCCGTCGTCTCGCCGACGTTGATCATTTGCACGACCATCGACGGGAACACGTTCGTGTCCTTGAGCGGCCCGGACACCGTTTCACCGCGCTCGATGCCCGAGCGCGTTTTTTGGATCGCGGCCTCGATGATGGCGTTGCCGGACGTGCGGGCGGTAATGTCGAGGCCGTCGAGAATCGGGACGCCCGACGACAGCAGCGTCGAGAGTGTTCGACAGAAACGGGCGACGGAGACCTTTCGAAGGATGTTGCCGAGCACGGGGGTCTTCAGCAGCAGCGCGTCGATTGCGTGACGGCCTCCGGGCGTTGAGTAGTAGCGGGCGATGATCCAGCCGAACGCGAAGATCGACAGCACGACCAGCCAGCCCCACGCGACAACCCCGTCGCTCATGGCGATGACGATGCGCGTCGGGAGCGGAAGCTGGGCGCCGAGCCCCGCGAAGAGGGTCGCGAACGTCGGGATGACCTTCCAGAGAATGGCGCCGACGACGACAGCCGCAATGACGATGACCGCGATCGGATAGATCATCGCGGACTTGACGTCCCCCTTCAGCTTGACGTTCTTCTCGATGTAGACCGCCAGGCGCTTGAGGATCGTGTCGAGGATGCCGCCCGCCTCGCCGGCCGCAATCATGTTCGAGTAGAGCGCGTCGAACGTCTTGGGGTGCTTTTTCATCGCGTCGGCGAGCGCGGCGCCCGCTTCGACGTCTTCCCGCACCTTGAGGATCGCGGCCGAGAAATGTTTGTGGGGCTCCTGCTTCCCGAGGATGTCCAGACACTGCACCAGTGGAAGGCCGGCGTCGATCATCACCGAGAACTGCCGCGTGAAGATCGCGAGGTTCTTCGAGGGCACCCCCTTGGCCTTCATGGCCTTGGGCTTCGGCTCCGCCTTCGCTTTGGATTGATCGATGCGCGTCACGAGGATCTGATCGCGCCGGAGCGCGGCAACTGCGGCGTCCGCTGATTCAGCCATGCGCTCGCCCGTCACCGTCTGTCCGCCTCGCGTGCGTCCCGAGTAGGCAAATGTCGGCATGATTCGGTCTCTGCTGTATGTGCAACCCGCTCTGTAGCGCTACCGTCGCGACGGCATCGCCGCCGGTACGCGTCCCATCCCGGCGCCCGGCACGACGCCGGTGCCACGGTTAATCATCTGCTCGAGCTCTTCCTTCATCGAGGATGCGGCCATCGCCGTCTCGAGTGTGATCTCGCGCGTCAACGTCAACGTGGCGAGCGACTGGTTCATCGTCTGCATGCCGAGCTTCTCCTGGCCCGCCTGCATGGTCGAGTAGATCTGATGCACCTTGTCGTCGCGGATCAGATTCCGGATGGCCGGCGTCGGCACCATGATCTCGAGCGAGACGACGCGGCCGGTGCCGTCAGCCCGCGGCAGCAGCGACTGGCAGACGATCCCCTCCAGCACGAGCGACAGCTGAGTACGGATCTGCCCCTGCTGATGCGCGGGAAACACGTCGATGATGCGGTTGATCGTCTGCGCGGTCGAATTCGTGTGCAGCGTCGCGAGCGTGAGGTGGCCGGTCTCGGCGATGCGCAACGCAGATTCGATCGTCTCCAGATCCCGAAGCTCGCCGATGAGGACGATGTCCGGGTCCTCGCGGAGCGCGGAACGGAGCGCCACCGCGAAACCCTGCGTGTCGCTGTGCACTTCCCGCTGGTTGACGATGCAGCCCTTGTGCGGGTGGATGTACTCGATCGGATCTTCGATCGTGAGGATGTGCTCGCGCCGCTCGCAGTTGATCTTGTCGATCATTGCCGCCAGCGTCGTGGACTTGCCGCTGCCCGTGGGGCCCGTCACGAGGACCAGGCCGCGAGGACGCTCGGCCAGGGTGCCGATGACATCGGGGAGCCCGAGCTCCTCGAACGACTTGATGTGCTCGGGGATCAGCCGGTAGACCGCGGCGACGGCGCCGCGCTGATTGAAAACGTTGCACCGGAAGCGCGCGAGCCCGCGGATGCCGAACGAGAAGTCCAGCTCGAGGCTCTCCTCGAAGCGTTTCTTCTGCGCGTCGGTCAATACGCTGTACGCGAGCGCCTTGGTGTCGGAAGGCCCAAGCGCCGGCAGATCCAGCGTCTGAAGCTTGCCGTGGACGCGGATCTGGGGCGGCGTCTGCGTCGTCAGGTGCAGATCCGAACCGTCCAGATCGAGGACCGTTTTCAGAAGCTCCGGAAGCGTCGCCATCCTTTATCTCCCACCTACCTGCCGTCTGCTGGCCGTCGTCGTCATCGGACCGTCTCACGCACGACTTCCTCGATGGTCGTGACGCCGTCCATCACCTTCCGCAGTCCGGATCGCCGGAGCGTGATCATGCCTTCGTCGACTGCCTTGCGCTTCAACTCGAGACCCGACGCGCCCACGAGGATCAACTCGCGGATCTCGTCGGTCACTTCCATGACTTCGTACAGGCCGACGCGGCCCTTGTAGCCCGTTTGATTGCAGCGCTCGCAGCCTGCACCCTTTTTCGGCACGACGGACTTGGCTTCCTCCGGCGTGAACCCCGCCTCCACGAGCGCCTGCGGCGCGTGCGGGTGATCCTGGACGCAGACCGAACAGACGCGCCGGACCAGGCGCTGCGCGCAAATCAGGTTGACCGAGCTCGCGACGAGAAAGGGCTCGATGCCCATGTTCATCAATCGGTTGATCGTGCTCGGGGCATCATTCGTGTGAAGCGTGGACAGCACGAGGTGGCCGGTGAGGGCGGCCTTGACCGCGATTTCCGCCGTCTCGAAGTCGCGGATTTCGCCGACGAGGATGATGTTCGGGTCCTGACGGAGGAAGGACCTCAGCGCCGCGGCGAAGTTCAGGCCGATGTTCTCCCGGACCTGGACCTGGTTGACCCCCACCAGATTGAATTCGACCGGGTCCTCGGCCGTCATGATGTTCGTTTCGGCCGTGTTGATCTTCGAGATGGAGGAATACAGGGTGTTCGTCTTGCCGCTGCCGGTCGGACCGGTGACGAGGACCATGCCCCAAGGCTTGGAGATCGCGATTTCGAGCTTGGCCAGCGACTCGCTCTCGAATCCGAGCTTCGTCATGTCCAGCATCAACTTGTCCTTGTCGAGGAGACGAAGGACGATTTTCTCGCCGAAGAGCGTCGGGAGGCAGGACACACGGAAGTCGATTTCCTTGGTCACGCCCTCTGCCGCAAACCGGATCTTGATGCGGCCGTCCTGCGGAAGACGCTTCTCGGCGATGTCCAGCTTGGACATGATCTTGATGCGGGACGTGATCGCGTCGCGGAACTTCATCGGCGGCTGCATCACGTTGTAGAGGATGCCGTCGATGCGGAACCGGATCCGGAACTCCTTCTCGTACGGCTCGATGTGGATGTCGCTCGCCCCCTTTTGAATGGCTGACATCAGCATGAGGTTCACGAGCCTGATGACGGGCGCCTCGCCGCTCTGTTTCTCGAGCGACGCGACGTCGATCTGCTCGAGGTCCTCGAGCACCTCCACGTCGTCTTCGACCGCGACATCCTCGAGCGCCTTCGAGACGAGCTCCATGGTCGCGGCGCTGTTCAAGTTCCCGGCTGCGGGTGGAGCTGCGGTGTCCTTCTTGCCGTTCTTTGCCCCGCCGTTCGAGTAGTACCGCTGAATGGCTTCGAGCACGGCGGTCTCGGACGCAACGACCGGCTCCACGTTGTAACCCGTCATGAACTTGATGTCGTCCATGGCGAACACGTTCGTGGGATCGGTGATGGCAATCGTCAGCGTGGCGCCGGATCGGCTGAGCGGAATGATTTGGTACTTCTGGACGGTCTCTGGCGGAATCAGCTTGATGACGGCCGCGTCGATGTCGAACTGCGAGAGATTGATGGAGGGAACGCCGTACTGCTTGCTCAGGAGCTCGGTGATTTCTTCGTCGGTTACGAAGCCGAGTCTGACCAGATTCAGTCCGACCTTGCCGCCGTTGGCCTTTTGATGGTTCAGCGCTTCCTGCAACTGGGCAGGTGTGATGCGCTTTTCTTTGAGCAGCAGCTCGCCGATACGAACGGCCATCGTGTCAGACCCTGCGTAGACAGAAATACAGCGGCCGGAGCAAAGTGCTCACGGTCCGCAATGTCGACTCAGGGAACCAGCTGCCGGGGGGAACCTAAATTCTACACGAGTGACATTTTTTGTCAAAGGGGAAAAGCGGAAGTGAAATGAGGTTCGCTAGAATGCGACCCGTGCCGCGACCCCCCACCCGCGGCTCCCGGCCTGTGAGCCCAGCGTGGTCTGCGCATCAATCCACAGCGATGTCAGGACGGCGAAACTGCCGCCGACGCTGTAGGTTGGCGCATGTCCACCGGGTTCGCTGCCGAGCGTGTTCATCCGAAAGCCCCCTCGGGCGAACGCCCTCTTCAGGACGCGAGCTTCCGTCCCGAGCGCGAGATCCCGAACGTTCCCGATCGGGCCTCGGATAGTGTTGAGATCGACGTCCAGGGCCACGAGGAATCCCAAGGGGGACGTCAGCCCGACACCCGCCCGGGCCTGGCGCTCCAGTTGAACCGGCGGGCCGCCGCCGGCGGCGTCAAACTTGGGGCTCGTGACGTTCCGCATGGTCAGGCCTGCTCTCAGCGTCCCGGCCACCACCGAAACGCCCACGTCCGCATCGAACTTGTTCGTGGCTTCCCCCACGAGATCGTTGGCCTCATCGAGGAGGTCGTCAATGCTGCCGCTTGGCACCTCCGTGGAGGTAGCGATTCCTCGAACCAGCTTCAACGTCGCGCCGACCGACAGCCCGCGAGTCAGCGAATGAACCAGGGTCGCTCCCGTGTGGTGCGTAATCAAGGTTTCGCTGACGCTCATCCCGTTCTGCGTCGGACTGGGCGAGATCCAGGTTGAACGGAGGCGATAGTAGGACAAGCCGAATGGCGGCGTGCTGAGCGCCAGGGTGGTTCCGGACCGGCTTCCGCCACGCGAATCGGCTGGCTCGTCCAGTGTGGCCTCGGCGGAGGTCCGATCGATCAGCAGACTGAAGAACGCACCCGAGGCCAACGCCGCCGGATTCCAGTAAACCGCTGAGGCGTCGTCGGTCACAGCCACGAAAGCGCCCGCCATGCCGGCCGCCCGCGTGGTGACGGGGTCAAAGCTCTGTGCGGAGGCAGTGGCGGCACCCAGGCTGATCCCCAGAGCCATAAGGTAGGGACAGATGCCGAGCCCGCGGAGATCGCCGGGCGGGTTTCGCGTCATCCCGCCAGCTTAGCGTACGCCTCAGGATGCCGGTCCCGACCCACATCCCTAACCTGCCGTCCGCAGAGGACTTGCGCCGCTGAATTTGGGAAACCTGGGAGGCCAATCCGTCGTATTGAAATGCTGTAGAATCGGGTCGATCCTCGGCAATACGTCAAGGTCGACCGTCCAGGCACACCTCCTATGCCCAACACATCTGTCGGAGTGGCGGCGGAAGCCGCGCCCAAGAGCTTTGTGGGCCGATTCTTCGGCATCATCACCTCTCCGAAAGAAACCTTCCGGTCGGTGGTTGCGCACCCGCGATGGTTCGGCATGCTGGCCGTCACCACGTTCATCGTGGCGATGTGCTCGGCGGCCCCGATGTTCACCGAGGCGGGGAAAGAGGCGGCGCTCGACAAACAGGTCAGCCAGATGCAGTCCTTTGGCATGCAGGTCAACGACCAGATGTACGAGCAGATGCGGCAGCGGATGCGATTCGCGCCGTACACGACGGCCGGATTCATCGTCGTGCTCGGACCGATCTTCGCGGTGATCCTGACCGGCATCCTGTTCGCGATCTTCAACGCCGCCCTCGGTGGCGAGGCCAGCTTCAAGCAGCTGTTCGCCGTGTGGTCGCACGCTGCGGTGATCTCGTCGCTCGGCCAGATATTCACGGCGCCGCTCAACCTCGCTCGAGGCGCGGTTGGAAGCGCCACCAGCCTGGCGGTGCTCCTGCCCATGATCGACGAACGATCGTTCCTCGGCAGGCTCCTGGGCATGGTGGATCTGTTCGTGGTCTGGTGGGTGTTCGTGCTGGCAATCGGTCTCGGAGTGCTGTACCGCCGGCGGACGCAGTCGATCGCTCTCGGGTTGTTCAGCGTGTATGCCGTGATTGCGGTCGTCGTTGCCGCCATCATGAGCCGGATGGGGGGGGCATGACGGGCAAGAAGAAACTGCTCATCGGCGCCGGCGTCGTCGTCATTCTTGGCGCGATTGCCTTTGCCAACTTCAAGTTCAAGCGGGTTGAGGGCGTCACGGTCAACGTCGAGACGATCAAGTCGCGTGACCTCGAGGCGCTGGTCTCGGCGTCGGGCAAGATCCAGCCGAAGAAATTCGTCAACATCAGTGCGGACACGATGGGCCGCGTGACGAACCTGGCCGTCGAGGAAGGCGACCGCATCGAGAAGGGGCAGTTCCTCCTCCAGATCGACCCGCGGAACCTCCGCTCCGCGGTCCAGCGCACCGAGGCGTCGCTGCTGGCCGCGCGCTCTTCGGCGGACCAGTTGAAGCTCGCGCTCGAGAGCGCGAAGGTAGCGCTGAAACAGGCGCAGGACGCCTACCGTCGTCAGCAGGACCTGTGGAAGGGCGGCCTGACGACGAAAGAGACGCTCGAAAAAGCAGAGGCCGATCTCAGGATGCGCGAGGCCGACCTCCGCTCACAGGAGCAGAACGTCACGACTCAGCAGGCCCGGATGCAACAGGAGAGCGCCACGCTCGAGAGCGCGCGCTACGACCTGAGCAAAGTCCGCATCGAGTCCCCGATCAAAGGCATCGTGACGAAGAGGAACATCGAAGAGGGCGAAACGGTCGTCATCGGCACGATGAACAACGCGGGCACGGTGCTGATCACCGTCGCAGACATGTCCATCATCGAGGCTGAAGTGGAAGTGGACGAAACCGACATCCCGAGCGTCAAGTTCGGGCAGGTTGCGAAGGTGACGATCGACGCGATCCCGAACAAGACGTTCACCGGCAAGGTGACGGAGATCGGCAACAGTCCGATTACGACCACTGGAGCGGCCGCGTCCTCTTCGCAGGCGACGAACTTCAAGGTCACCGTGCAGCTGGACACGGAGATTGCGGAAGTCCGGCCCGGATTCAGCTGCACCGCCGAAATCACGACCGCGACGCGGAAGAACGTGGTCTCCGTGCCGATCCAGGCGACGACCGTCCGCGAAATGATCGTAGACGAAAAGGGCGACATCGTCCGGAATACCGAGCCTGACGCGTCGAAGCGCTCACGGCCGGGCGCGGTGCAGGCGTCGGAGCTCAAGCCCGGACAGTCGCGCAAGGAGCTCGAGGGCGTGTTCGTCGTCCGCGACAACAAGGCGCAGTTCGGGACGGTGAAGACCGGTATCGCCGGCGACAAGTACTTCGAAGTCCTCGGAGGGCTGAAAGAGGGCGACAGCGTGGTCGTCGGTCCGTTCGCGTCGGTCCGTGAGCTGAACGACGGCGCCGCCGTCAAGATCGAGCAGGCGGCGCGGTCCCTGCCCGGCTCGGCCAAGAAGTAGGGCGCGGGCTTCAGCCCGCGCCCTACATGGGAACCGAAGCATGAACCAGTTCCTCGAAGCGGTCGGCATCGCGCTGAACGCCATCTGGACGAACAAGCTGCGGTCGTTCCTGACGGTCCTCGGGAACATCGTCGCCGTCACGTCGATCATCGCCGTCGTGTCGCTCATCCAGGGGATGAACGCGTACGTGACGGACGCGATCGTGTCGAACGTCGGAGCCGACAACTTCACGATTCAGCGCACGCCGGTGGTCCGCAGCGCCGAAGACGAGGAGCGCGTGCGGAGCAACCCGCGCATCAGCGTCGAGGACGGCGAGGCCGTCCGCAAGTTCAGCGACAACATCAACGCCGTGGCGGCGCAGGCGAACTCCTCGGCCCGCGTCGCCTACGGCGAGGAGTCGCTCGACAGCGTGCAGATCCAGGGTGTGTCGCGCGACTACGTCTTCTTCTCGACCTTCAACGTCGAGCGCGGGCGCCTGATCAACCCGACGGAAATCGATCGCAGCCGGCCCCTGACCGTCCTCGGATGGCAGACGGCTGAACGGCTCTTCGGGCCGGCGGACCCGATCGACAAGGTCATCACTATCAAAGGAGAGCACTTCAGGGTGGTCGGAGTCAGCGAGAAGAAGGGATCGGCGTTCGGGCAGTCCCAGGACGAGTTCGCGATCGTCCCGCTTGGAGAGTTCCAGAAGATGTTCGGCGCGCGCTTCGGCATGCAACTGCTCGTCAAGCCGAAGTCGCCCGATCTCGTCAGCGTCGCCATGGACGAAGCGACGGTAGCGATGCGCATCCAGCGGCGGCTCAGACCCGGGAAGCCGGACAACTTCGGGATGCTCACGTCCGATTCGCTCCTGGACCTGTACCACCAGGCGACCAACGGGATTTTCGCGGTGCTCGTCGGCGTGGTCGCGCTGTCGCTCGTGGTCGGCGGCATCGTGATCATGAACATCATGCTGATGGTCGTCAGCGAGCGCACGCGGGAGATCGGCCTGCGCAAAGCGCTTGGCGCACGGCGACGTGACATCGTCTGGCAGATTCTGACGGAGTCGGTCACGCTGTCAGTGCTGGGCGGCGTCGCCGGGACTTTCATCGGCTTCGTCGTCGCCATCATCATCAGCAAGCTATCGCCGCTGCCGGCCGCCGTGCAATTCTGGTCGGTCGCCATCGGCATCGGGATAACCGCGGTTGTCGGCCTCTTCTTCGGCCTCTATCCAGCGATGCGGGCCGCGAGACTGGATCCGATCGAAGCGCTGCGACGGGAGTAGGCGTAACCGAAATCATGGCGACGATTCGAACCGGGCTGTTTCGCGAGATCGTGTCGATGTCGTTCGACACGCTGCGCACGAGCAAGATGCGCTCGGCTCTGACGGTCCTTGGTGTCGTCATCGGCATCACGTCGATCGTCGGGATGACGTCCCTCATCCGCGGGTTCGACGAGTCGCTGCGCGACTCCATCCGCGCGCTCGGGCCGAATACGGTCTTCGTGCAGAAGTTCAGCGCGTTGAGCTTCTCGGCGGGCAAGTCGTTCCTGGAAGTGGCGAAGCGCCCGAACATCACACGGGAGGACGCACGCGCGGTCGCGCGCGAGTCACCGTCGATCGCGGTCGTCGATGTCTGGCTCGGCGGCCAGGACCGGACCCGCGTCTACTACGGTCACGAGAAGACGACGCAAATTGGGATTCTCGGTGCCACGGAAAACTTCTCGGCCGTCAATTTCATCAAGCTCGAGCTGGGCCGCCTCTTCACCCCGTCGGAGGTCGAGCACCGCCGCCAGGTCGTCGTGCTCGGCCAGAACCCGTACAAGTCGCTGTTTCCGAACATCGATCCGCTCGGGAAAAAGGTTCGGATCGGCGCCAACGAGTTCACCGTCATCGGCGTCTTCGGCAAGCGGCCGAGCCCCGGAGGCTTCGGCGGCGCGGATGACTTCGTCGTGGTTCCGTTCACGGCGCAGGAGAAGTTCTACGGGAAGGTCGTGAAGGGAGGATACACCGGCGGCGGCAACGTCAGCCGGGCGGCGGTCCGCTCCGCGATGATCGCGATCGTGCCGCGCGACGACGCGACGCGCGCGCAGGCGATGGCGGAGGCGGAAGCCGTGATGCGCATCCGCCACAACCTGAAGCTCGATGAACCGAACGACTTCGACCTTGTGACGCAGGACGCGATCCTCAAAGTGTGGGATCAGTTCAGCCAGGCGACGTTCCTCGCGCTCGTCGTGATCAGCTCGATCGCGCTGATGGTCGGCGGCATCGGCGTGATGGCGATCATGATGATCTCCGTGACCGAACGCACTCGGGAGATCGGTGTCCGGAAGGCTCTCGGCGCGCGACGCCGCGAGATTCTCTGGCAGTTCCTAATCGAGGCCGCCTTCCTGACGTCCATGGGTGGCGTCCTCGGGATCATCCTCGGCAGCAGCATCGGCGTCATCGTCCACTGGGTCTCGGGCTTCCCAATCTCCCTCCCCTGGTGGTCCTTCGCGCTCGGCATCGGCTTCTCCGCCAGCGTCGGAATTTTCTTCGGCCTGTTCCCGGCAATCAAGGCGTCGCGGCTGGATCCGATCGAAGCGCTCAGATACGAGTAGGGGGAAGCTTTCAGCTCTCAGCCTTCAGCTTTCAGCTTCAACGGCTAGCGGCTTCCCTCATCTCGCACGCCCCTTGCACGCTCCTCGATGTTGGAGGAAAAAGAGCGTGCAGAACTTCCGAAATCTGCTCGTGTGGCAGAAATCGCACCGTCTGGCCCTCGAAATCGATGCGTTTTCTGTGACGCTGCTCGAGCGCCGTCAGTTTGCATCTGAGAGACCAACTCGTTCGCGCGGCCCGCTCGGTACCTGCAAACATCGCGGAAGGATGCGGACGGACGGGCGATCGGGAGTTCCGGCGTTTCGTTCGCGTCGCCTTGGGTTCCGCCAGCGAACTTGAGTATCATCTGGTTTTCGCCCGCGATCTTGGTCTGCTGCCTGGCCCTGAGTACATCCGCCTTTCAGGACTGACGGCGGAAATCAAGCGCATGCTGAGTGGCCTCGCAGCCCGCCTCAGCTCAGATCTCAGGCTGAAAGCTGATGGCCGACAGCCGAAAGCTGACGGCTGAAAGCTGGTAGCTGGCAGCTGCAATCCGGAGGTCCTGTCTATGAAGGTCTATGACGCCCAAAGCCTCAGAAATGTCGCGCTCGTCGGGCACAGCGGGTCCGGCAAGACTCAGCTGCTGTCGACGTTGTTGTTCGATGCCGGGGCCGTCAACCGGCTGGGACGGGTGGACGACGGCACGTCGGTGACGGACTACGACGAAGAAGCGATCGCCCGGAAGCACACCCTCGCGTCCAGCCTCGCCTGTGCCGAGTGGAACAAGACCAAGATCAACATCATCGACACGCCAGGCATCGCGAATTTCCTGAGCGACGCGCATGCGGCGCTTCGCGTCGCGGACGCGGCGCTCGTCGTCGTCGATGCCGTCTCCGGCGCGGAGGTCTCGACGGAGAAGATGTGGGCATCCGCCGAAGAGCTCGGCGTGCCGCGAATCATCGTCCTCAACCGGCTGGACCGCGAGCGCGCCAGCCTCGAGCGGTCGGTGGAGTCATTGCGAGCGGTGTTCGGACGCACGGTCATTCCTATTC
This sequence comes from uncultured Acidobacteriota bacterium, assembly GCA_963730995.1. Classification (GTDB taxonomy): domain Bacteria; phylum Acidobacteriota; class Vicinamibacteria; order Vicinamibacterales; family 2-12-FULL-66-21; genus CAVSUB01. The sequence goes on from CAVSUB010000001.1 coordinate 1,097,180, forward strand.
AGCTTCCTATCGGTGAAGAGAAGGCTTTTCGCGGCGTGATCGATCTCGTATCGATCAAGGCATGGACCTATCCAAACGACGCGAGCGGAAAGGCGACGGAAGGTGAAGTGCCCTCGGAGCTCGCGGCCGACGCGCAGCGCGCGCGCGAGGCGCTCATCGAGATGGTCGCGGAGGCCGACGATGCGCTGATGGAGAAGTTCTTCGACGCGGGAACGCTGACGCAGGAGGACCTGGTGTCCGGGCTCAAGCGGGGCGTCGCCGCCGGCCGGATCTTCCCGGTGGTGTGCACGTCAGCCACCACCAATCTCGGGATTCAGCCGCTTCTCGACGCGATCATCTCCTACGTGCAGCCGCCCGCCGAGCGTCCGTTCAACGCCAAGAACCAGAACGGCCAGGAGGACGTGACCGTCGCCGCAACCGACAGCGGTCCGGCCGTTGCCTTCGTGTGGAAGACCGTCGCCGATCCGTTCGCCGGACGCATCACGCTGTTCCGGGTGGTCTCGGGCACGCTGCGGTCGGACTCCACGGTGCAGAACATGACGCGGGAGACGTCGGAGCGTCTCGGCCACCTCGTCCTCCTTCAAGGCAAGACGCAGACGAACGTGCCGGAGATCAAGGCCGGTGACCTGGGCGCCGTCGCGAAGTTGAAGGACACGCAGACCAGCGACCTCATCGGCGACAAGAGCGCGGCCGTCCGCATTCCGCCCATCAAATTCCCGGAGCCCGTGATCTCGTACGCGATCGAGCCGAAGAGCCGCGGCGACGAGGACAAGATCAGCACGTCGCTGCACCGCCTCCAGGAAGAGGACCCCAGCATCAACTACACACGGGACCCGCAGACCAAGGAGCTGCTGCTCGCCGGCCAGGGGCAGTCGCACATCGAGGTGACGGTCGCGAAGCTGAAGCGCCGGTTCGGCGTCGAGGTCAACCTCAAGCTTCCGCGCATTCCCTACCGGGAGACGATCACCGCGTCGACCGAGGCGCACGGGCGTCACAAGAAGCAGACGGGCGGGCACGGCCAGTTCGGCGACTGCAAGGTGAAGTTCGAGCCGCTCGCGCGCGGCAGCGACTTCGAGTTCGTCGACGACATCTTCGGTGGATCGATCCCGCGCCAGTTCATTCCGGCCGTGGAAAAAGGGCTGCAGGACGCACGGATGCGTGGTTTTCTTGCAGGCTATCCGATGGTGGATTTCAGGGCGACGGTCTTCGACGGTTCCTATCACCAGGTGGATTCGAACGAATTGTCGTTCAAGATGGCCGCCACGCTGGCGTTCAAGGACGGCATGACGCGTGCGCGACCGACGCTCCTCGAACCGGTGATGGACGTCGAGGTCTACGCGCCGAGCGATTACGCCGGGGACCTGATGGGCGATCTCAACAGCCGCCGTGGCCGGATCGGCGGGATGGACACCCGCGGGGCGTCCACGGTCATCCGCGCGAAGGTGCCAATGTCTGAGATGCTGACCTACGAGCAGCACCTCACGTCCGCGACGGGCGGACGCGGCTCCTACCACATGGAGTTCTCACACTACGAAGAAGTGCCCTCGCACCTGCACGCCAAGATCATCTCAGCCGCGAAGGCGGAGAAGGGTCAGGAGACGGCGGAGGAAGTGTAGGTTGTTAGCGAACAGCTAACAGCAGTCAGCCATCAGCTTGAAGAGAAAGGGCCGGCTCGCGAACGCGCGAGCCGGCCCTTGTTGTCTCGATTTGAAGCAGAACGGGCTGATAGCTGACCGCTGAGAGCTGAAAAGCTTACGATCCCCCAGCCTTCCGCGGCGTCGACGTCTTCGCGCCCTTGCCGCGGGTGTCGGCGCGGCTTGGTTTGGCGCTCTTGTCCCGGGCGGGCCGGGTCTTCTTCGGCGCACCTTCCTCGGCGGACTCGCCTTCAGCCGGCTCGGCTTTCCGGCCGCGCAGGCGTTCGGCCGCGGCGCGGAGCCTTCCGCCGACGCCCTTTGGCTTTGCCTTCTCCGCAGCTTCCTTCTTCTCGTTCTCACTCTCGGGGTCGTATTCCGAGCCGACGAGCTCGATCTGCGCGACCTCGGCGCTGTCGCCGCGACGGTAACCGAGCCGCAGGATGCGGGTGTAGCCGCCCGGCCGCGTTTCGAACCGGGGCGCGATCGTGTCGAACAGCTTGGTCACGACATCGCGATCCTGGATATCCCGAAGGACCAGGCGCCGCGCGTGCAGCGACTTGCCGTTCGCTGCGCCAGCGGCCACTCCACGCTTCGCGATCGTGATGATACGCTCGACGAACGGGCGAAGCTCCTTGGCCTTCGGGACCGTCGTCTCGATGTGCTCGTGCAACAGGAGCGCGTGCGCCTGGTTGCGAAGCATGGCGATCCGATGCTCGGTGACCCGCCCCAGCTTGCGGTGACTGACTCTGTGACGCATGACTCTCGATCCTTATCGGGACTCGGGATCCGGGACTCGGGGCTCGCAAAGAGGATTCGCTGCCGTCGCGATCCCGGCTGGTCGCGGCGTCTGCGTGTCCCCGAGCGGCGAGCGCCCGAGTCCCGAGCCCCGTCTGGATTACTCCTGCGACTGTGCCGCCGGCTGGTCGAGCCGCATTCCCAGGCTCAGGCCCATGCCGGTCAGGATTTCCTTGATCTCGTTCAGCGACTTGCGGCCGAAGTTCTTCGTCTTCAGCATCTCGCCTTCGCTCTTCTGCACGAGCTCGCGGATCGTTCTGATGTTCGCGTTCTTCAGGCAGTTGTACGACCGGACCGACAGCTCCAGCTCCTCGACGCTCTTGTCGAGGTTCTCGTTGAGCGCGGCGCGCGGCTGATCGGCCGAGGCATCCTGCTGAAGGTCACCCGCATCCTCGAGATTGATGAAGATGTTCAGGTGATCGCGAATCAGCTTTGCCGAGAGCGATACTGCATCGCGCGGCGTGACCGACCCGTTCGTCCAGACGTCGACTGTCAGCTTGTCGTAGTCGGTCGTCTGTCCGAGTCGAGCCGCCTCGACCAGGTAGTTGACCTTCTTGACGGGCGAGTGGACGGAGTCGATCGGAATCCAACCGATGCCAAGATCCTCGTCGAAGTTCTTGTCCGCCGCCACATAGCCGCGACCGCGCTTTACGCGCATCTCCATGTGGAGCTTGCCGTGCTCGGAGACGGTCGCGATGTGCGCATCCGGCTCGAGGATTTCGATGTCGGCGTCCGTCTCGATGTCGCGCGCCTTCACCTCACCTGGCTTGTCCACGCGCAGATACAGCGTCTTGGTCGTGTCGACGTGCATCTTGAGCGGGATCTGCTTCAAGTTCAGGATGATGTCCGTCGCGTCCTCGACAACGCCCGGAATGGGCGAGAACTCGTGGAGCACGCCGTCGATCTTGACCGCCGTGACCGCCGCGCCGTCAATCGACGACAGCAGCACGCGACGCAGTGAGTTGCCGACCGTCGTCCCGAATCCGCGCTCGAATGGCTGCGCGTAAAAGCGACCGAACCGATCCGTCAGTGTTTCGCGCTCGAACTCGAGACGCTTCGGACGCTGAAAACCCTTCCACAGCATTGCCACGTTCCTTTCGCTTCAGGCACCCACCTCGGATGCCGCCAGACCTGCCATTTCACTCTCCGCCTCCCGCCGCAGGTCTGGAAGGCTGCGGGCGGAGAGCTAGCACTTTGCTACTGACGCTGAAGCTATCAGCGGTCAGCCATCAGCTCTCAGCCCGTACGCTGGCTGGTAGCTGAAAGCTGATCGCTGATAGCTGACAGCTACTTGCTATACAACTCGACGATCAGCTGCTCCTGGACCGGCAGATTGATCTGCTCGCGGGTCGGGAGCGACGTCACTCTTCCGGTCAGCGCACCCGAGTCGAACGAGAGCCACTCGGGAATGCCGCGTCCCTTCACTTCTTCGATCGCGTGCTGGATGGCGGCGTTCTGCGCGCTCGTGCTGCGCACGGTGACGACGTCGCCCGCCTTGAGCGAGTACGACGGCACGTCCACCTTGCGTCCGTTGACGGTGAAGTGACCGTGGCGCACGAACTGTCGCGCCTGCGCACGCGAGGTCGACAGCCCGAGCCGGTAGATCACGTTGTCGAGCCGACGCTCGAGCAACTGCAGCAGCGTCTCGCCTGTAATGCCGCGCGTGCGGTCCGCCATCTCGAAGTACCGGCGGAACTGGTTCTCCAGCACGCCGTAGATGCGCTTGACCTTCTGCTTCTCGCGCAGCTGCAGGCCGTAGCCGACCAGCTTCGCCTTCCGCAGCTTGCCGTGCTGCCCCGGAGGAAGATTGCGCTTCTCGATCGCGCACTTCTCCGTGTAGCAGCGCTCCCCCTTGAGGAAGAGCTTCATCCCTTCGCGCCGGCACAGCCGGCAGACCGGACCGATATAACGTGCCATTCTTTTTTGATCCTTGTCGCTTCCAGCTTCCCGCTTCCAGCTCCCCGCTTCAACCCCGTCTCACCTGCCTCAGCTATCTCGAGCCGGACGCAGGGACTTGGCAGCGGGCAAGCTCTCTTACACTCTCCGCCGCTTCGGCGGCCGGCATCCGTTGTGCGGAATCGGCGTGACGTCCCGGATCGACTTCACATCGATCCCAATGGTCTGCAGCGCGCGAATCGCCGACTCCCGGCCGGCGCCAGGCCCCTTGACCCGCACTTCGAGGCTGCGCATCCCGAAAGCCTTCGCGGCATTCCCGGCGGCAATCGCCGCCTGCGTCGCGGCGAACGGCGTCCCCTTGCGCGAGCCCTTGAATCCGATGCCGCCCGCACTCGACCACGCGACCACGTTCCCCTCGGGATCGGTGATCGTCACGATCGTGTTGTTGAACGACGCCTGGATGTGCGCGTAGCCGTGGTGCACGACGCGCTTCTCACCACGCTTCTTGAACGCCTTCTTCTTTGCCGGCTTTCCGGCGGGCTTCTTTCCGCCTTCAGGCGGTGCGGACGCGTCAATCGGGTCGTTTTTGGCCATAAATTAGCTCTCAGCTTTCAGCTCTCAGCTTTCAGCGTCGTCGTCATCAGCCCGGTCACGGGCTGACAGCTGACGGCTGATGGCTGACCGCTAGACCGTCTTCTTCTTCGCCACTGCGCCCTTGCGCGGGCCCTTCCGCGTGCGCGCGTTCGTGCGCGTCCGCTGGCCGCGTACCGGCAGATTCCGGCGGTGGCGCATCCCGCGCCAGCTGCCAATCTCCATCAGCCGCTTGATGTTCATCGAGATCTCCTTGCGGAGATCTCCTTCCACGCGACCCTGCTCCTCGATGACGCGGCTGATCTTCCGCACGTCCTCTTCGGAGAGATCCTTCACGCGGATGTCCGGGCTGACCTCGGCTTCCGTCAGGATGTCGTTCGAGCGCTTCCGCCCAATCCCGTAGATGTAAGTCAGCCCAACTTCGACCCGCTTGGTCCGTGGGAGGTCAACACCGGCTATGCGTGCCATAAATGCTTAATCCTCGTAGCTATCAGCTCTCGGCCTTCAGCTATCAGCTCCTGTCGCCGTCAGCGTGGCTGATGGCTGAGAGCTCATAGCTGACAGCTCCTCAACCCTGTCGCTGCTTGTGCTTCTGGTTCGTGCAGATCACGCGCACCACGCCTCGGCGACGCACGATCTTGCACTTGTCACAAATCCGCTTCACCGACGCTCGAACCTTCATCACATTCCTTAATGCTCGCGGGGCCCCACCCCCGCTCGCGCTCGCTCGGCGACGCCGCCGCGCGGCGTTTCCCTCCGGCGCCTCGCTCGGGCCGCCGGCGCTCTCACCCCAGCTTCTCGACTATCCGCCCGCGGTTCAGGTCCCGTGGCGAGAGATCCAGCCGCACGCGATCCCCGACCAGCACGCGGATGAAGTTCCGGCCCGGTCCGCTGGGAACGTGGGCCGTCACCTGACGCTGCCGCTCGATCCCCACACGAAACAGCCCGTGTGGCAACGCCTCGAGCACTGTTCCCTCGACGCTCACCGGACCGTCTGACTTCAGCGCACCACCACGGCCTTCGGACTCGTCGTGATGATCCTGCCGTCGCACGACCCTACCGCGCGATGGCCGGCGCCGCCGGTCTCCTGTCGGACGTCCTCTGCGTCAGCACGAGGGGTCCTGCCTTCGTGACCGCGACCGTGTGCTCGAAGTGCGCCGACAGGCTGCCATCACGCGTAACGGCGGTCCATCCGTCGCTCAGCACGCGCACCGCCGGCTTCCCCATGTTCACCATCGGCTCGATCGCGAGCACCATCCCCTCGGCCAGCCGCGGACCGTGACCAGGCTCCCCGTAGTTCGCGATCTGCGGATCCTCGTGCAGCGAAACGCCAATCCCGTGTCCCACGAACTCGCGGACGACGGAAAATCCTCCGGCTTCCACGTGCTTCTGAATCGCATGGCCGATGTCGGAGACGCGTGCGCCGACCCGTACCTGCGCGATCCCTTTCTCCAGCGACTCCTGCGTGACGTGCAGAAGCTTCAGCACGTCCGCGCCAACGGTGCCGACAGCCACAGTCACGGCAGAGTCCCCGTAGAACCCGTTCAGCTTCACGCCCATGTCGAGCGAGATGATATCCCCCTCGACCAGCTGCCGATTCGACGGGATTCCGTGGACGACCTGATCGTTCACCGACGCACAGAGAGACGCCGGATAGCCCCGGTAACCCTTGAACGCAGGCTCTGCGCCCGCCTGCCGCACGAGCGCCTCCGCCTTCGCGTCCAGGTCCGCAGTCGTCACGCCAGGGGCCGCCATCGCTGCGAGCTCCGCCAGAACGTCGGCTACGAGCACGTTCGCGGCGCGCATCCGTTCGATCTCCGTGGGCGACTTGCAGACGATCACGATCGGGCACCTCCGCCCGCGACTGCCTCGAGGATCGCGGTCTCGATGGCCATCGTCACCGCATCCGCCGCCTGGTTCCCGTCGATCGACCGGAACGTCTGACGCGCCGCGTAGTAGTCCACGAGCGGCTTGGTCTGGCGCTGATACACCTTCAGACGCTCGCGGACGATTCCCGCCCCATCGTCGGTCCGGATGACGAGCGATCCACCGCATCGCGTGCAGGCTTCCTGCGCGTCCTCGCTCGCGTTCGCGCCGCACCGACTGCAGATTCGACGCGTCTCCAGGCGCTGCACCAGAACCTCTTCCGGCACGACGATGTCGAGCACGACCAGCTGCCCCCGCGTGCCGACCAGACCGTCGAGCGCCGTGGCCTGGACGACCGTCCGCGGGAAACCATCCAGCACGAACCCTGCGCGGGCGTCCTCGCAACTCAGGCGTTTTCGCACGATGTCGATCATCGCGTCGTCGCCCACGAGATTGCCCGAGTCGATTGCGTGCTTGGCCGATCCGCCAAGAGCCGTTCCGGCCTGCACCGCCTTGCGCAGGATGTCTCCGGTCGAGATCTTCGGCAGATTCCGCCTTGCCGCGAGGCGCTCGGCCTGGGTCCCCTTGCCTGCCCCCGGCGGTCCGAGCATGACGACGTTCAACGCCGGCTGCGCAGTGGGCGACACCCCCACTCTACAGTCCTCGCCTGCCCCGAATCCGCGTCTTCTTCATGAAGCCATCGTAGTGCCGCATGATGAGTTGCGACTCGACCTGCTGCACCGTGTCCATCGCGACCCCGACGATGATGAGCAGCGACGTGCCCCCAAAGAAGAACTGAACGTTCAGGCCTTCCGTGATGAACCGGGGCAGGATCGCATCCAGCCGCTCGCCGATGAACGGAATCGGCGCCACCTTGAAGCCGTTGATCAGGAACTCCGGCAGAATCGCGACCGCCGCCAGGTACAGCGCGCCCACAAGCGTAATCCGCGTCAGGATCGTGTCGATGTATTCCGCCGTCCGCTTGCCCGGGCGTATACCCGGGATGAACCCGCCGTACTTCCGCATGTTCTCGGCGACGTCATCCGGGTTGAAGATGATGGCCGTGTAGAAGTAGCAGAAGAAGATGATGCCGGTGATGTAGAGCACGTTGTACAGCGGCATGCCCCACGCCAGCTGCTCGCTCACCCGCCGCATAAAGCTGTCTTCACTGAACATCTGCGCGATCGTCGCCGGAAACGCCAGAATGGACGACGCGAAGATGACCGGGATGACGCCGCCGGTGTTCACCTTCAGCGGGATGTGCGTGCTCGACCCGCCGTACATCCTCCGGCCTACGACCCGCTTGGCATACTGAACGGTGACGCGCCTGTGCCCGCGCTCGACGAACACGATGGCGGCGATCACGACGACCATCAGGATGACCAGCGCGATCAGCCGGAAGAGTCCCATCTGCCCGGTGCGCAGCTGATCGAACGTCACGAACGCCGCTCTCGGCAGGCCGACGACGATGCCCGCGAAGATGATGAGCGACATGCCGTTCCCGATGCCGCGCTCGGTGATCTGCTCGCCGAGCCACATGATGAACGCCGACCCGGTCGTCAGCGTCAGCACCGTCAGGATCCGGAAGCCCCAGCCCGGGTTGTAGACCAGCGGCAACCCGCCAGCAATTTCGGTGGTCCGCTCGAGGAAGAACGCAATGCCCAGCGACTGCACGACGCTGAGCACGATCGTTCCGTACCGGGTGTACTGCGTGATCTTCCGGCGGCCGAGCTCGCCTTCCTTCGACAACCGCTCCAGGTACGGCCACACGACCGTGAGCAACTGCAGGATGATCGACGAGCTGATATACGGCATGATGCCGAGCGCGAAGATCGTCATCTGCGAGAGGTTGCGGCCCGAGAACATGTCGTACAGGCCGAACATCGTGTTCTTCGCCTGATCGACGAGTATCGCCAGCGCTTCGGGATTGATCCCGGGCGTGGGGATGTGCCCGCCGACACGGTACACCGCGAGCAGACCGAGCGTGAACAGCACACGCTTCCGAAGGTCTGCGACCGCGAAGATGTTCTTGAGGCTATCTGCCAGCATAGGACCTTCCTACGACAGTACCTCCGCAGTACCGCCGGCCGCCGCGATCTTCTCCGCCGCCTTGCCGCTGAACTTGTGCGCCTTCACGGTCAGCGCCTTCCCGACGTCGCCTCGCGCGAGCACCTTGATCCGCTTCGATCCCACGAGGCCGGTCTCGCGCAACAACTCGGGTGTAATCGCCACACCAGGCTCGAACCGCTCGACGAGCGTGTCGAGGTTGACGACGTCGTATTCCACACGGAAGGGATTGTGGAACCCGCGCTTCGGCACCCGGCGATGGAGCGGCATCTGACCGCCCTCGAAGCCCCGCTTGTGCTTGAAGCCCGAACGCGACTTCGCGCCCTTGTGCCCGCGCCCGGCGGTCTTCCCGTTCCCCGACCCCTGACCGCGTCCGATGCGCTTCTTCGCGTGCTTGGCGCCCTTCGCCGGGCGCAGATTCGACAGACTCATAACGACCTCAGTTCCCGCCTTCGCCAAGGCTCCGGCGAGGTCTCGCCGAAGCGCGCCCGGGTTCGGTGCCCGCGGAGGCGGACTCCTCCACCGTCACGAGGTGCCGCACTTTCTGAATCATCCCACGCGTCTCGGGCGTGTCGCGCAGCTCCACCGTGTGCCGGAGGCGGCGCAGGCCGATGCTCTCGACCACCTTCGCTTGCTTCTTGTCGAAGCCGATCGTGCTCTTGACGAGCGTGATCTTCAGAAGTCCCTTCTCAGACATTGGCGGCAGCCTCTTCCGGCGTTTCTTCTTCCTTGCCGCGGAGCTTCCGCACCGCTCGGGGATCCTTCAGGCCGGCCAGCCCGGCGAACGTCGCGCGGACCACGTTGTGCGAGTTCGCAGACCCCAGCGACTTCGTCAGCACGTTCTGGATCCCGCAGGACTCGACCACCGCACGGACGGCGCCGCCGGCGATGATCCCGGTCCCGTCGGGCGCCGGTTTGAGCAGGACCTGTCCTGCACCGAACCGCCCCACCACTGGATGCGGCACAGTCGTCCCCTGGAGCGGGACGCGGATGAGCGACTTCTTCGCCGCCTCGATTCCCTTCTTGATGGCGGACGGCACTTCCTTCGCCTTCCCCACGCCGAAGCCGACGACGCCATGGCCGTCGCCCACGACGACGAGCGCGCTGAAGCTCAGGTTCTTGCCGCCCTTGACGACCTTCGTGACGCGGCTGATGTTCACGACCGTGTCTTTCAGATCGATCTGCGACGCGTCGATTTTCTCTCGTGTGTAAAACATGATTTTTGGTAGCTTTCAGCCATCAGCTTTCAGCCGTCAGCTCGACTCTCGCGGCGCCAGGAGCGCTGAGAGCCGAGAGCTGTCAGCTTCCAGCTAAAACTCCAACCCCGCCTCTCGCGCGGCCTCGGCAACGGCTCGAATCCGGCCGTGATAGAGGAACCCTCCGCGGTCGAACACGACGCGCTTGATCCCCTTCGCGATGAGACGCTCGGCGATCGTCTTGCCGAGCACCTGTGCGCCAGCCTGGTTGCCTGCGCGGGCCGGTCCGCCCAGCTGGGGCTTCAGCGCAGGCTCCGTGCTGGCCGCCGACGCGATCGTCGTACCGGTCGCGTCGTCGATCACCTGCGCGTAGATGTGCGAGACGCTGCGAAACACGCGCAGCCGCGGCCGCTCGGTCGTCCCTGCGATCCGCTTGCGCTGGCGCAAACCGATCCGGACGCGTCGATCCTTCTTCGTGTTGATTTTCATGATCCGCTTCCTGCTACCCGCTGCCCGCTTTCCGCTCCTCCCAAACTCCTCGACCTCCGCTGGAAGCGGGAAGCGGGAAGCTGGAAGCCGAAACTATTTCGCTCCCGTCTTGCCGGCCTTCTTCTTCAGCACTTCGCCGGTGTAGCGGACGCCCTTCTGCTTGTACGGATCCGGCTTGCGCAGGCGACGAATGTTCGCCGCGACCTGGCCGACCTGCTGGCGATCGATGCCAGTGACCGTGATGTGCGTCTGCTTGTCGACGGCAACGTCGATGCCGGGCGGAATCTCGAACACGACCGGGTGCGAGTACCCGAGCGCGAAGTGCACCTGCTTGCCCTTCAGCTCCGCGCGATATCCGACGCCGACGATGTCGAGGTCCTTGCGGAAGCCTTCGGTGACGCCGCGCACGGCGTTCGCGATGAGGCTCCGCGCCAGGCCGTGGAACTTGCCGAGCTGCGGATCGTCCGTCAGCGTCTTCGCCTGGAGCGAATCGCCCTCGAGGGCGAAGCCGATTCCCGCCGGGAACGGCTGCCGCAGCTTGCCCTTCGGACCCTGCACCTCGACGGAGTCCGGCCGGATGTCGACCTTGACGCCCTTCGGAACGGTGATGACCTTCTTGCCAATTCGGGACATGTCTTTTCAGCTTTCAGCTATCAGCTTTCAGCTTTCAGCAAGCTCACCTCTCAGCACGACCAGGCTGAGAGCTGCCAGCTGAAAGCTGAGAGCTGACTTACCACACGTTGCAGAGCACCTCGCCGCCGACGCCGGCCTTGGCGGCTTCGCGTCCTGTCATCACGCCTCGGGACGTGGTGAGGATGCTCGTGCCGAGCCCGGCGAGAACATCAGGGACGTCGTCGGAACCGAAGTAGACGCGACGTCCGGGACGGCTCACGCGCTCGAGGCCGCTGATGACGCGCTCGCCGCGCGGACCGTATTTCAGGACGACACGCAACTGGGCCTGGACGCGTTCGCCAGGAACGGCATCGAGCACCTTGAAGCCCTGAATGTAGCCCTCGCTCTCGAGAATCCGCGCGATTTCCACCTTCAGGCGCGAGGACGGCATGTCCACACGTGTGTGATGGGCAATCGTCGCGTTCCGGATCCGCGTCAGCATGTCTGCGATAGGGTCGGTCATATTCTCTAGCTCTCAGCTTTCAGCTATCTGCTATCAGCAAGGGCGTTCATCAGCCGGTCCATTTTCAGTGTCACCCTTCGCGGCTGACAGCTGAAAGCTGACGGCTGACCGCTCGCTACCAGCTACTCTTCGTCACGCCCGCGATATCGCCGTCCAGCGCCAGCTTGCGGAAGCACAGCCGGCACAGCGCGAACTTTCGCAGGTAGGCACGCGGACGCCCGCAGCGCCTGCAGCGGTTGCGCAGCCGGACCTTGAACTTGGGGGTCTTCGCTTCCTTGGCGATCTTCGCAGTCGTGGCCATCTTGTTCCTTGTGCGTACCGTCTTCCAACAAACCCGAATTCACATTGCTCGGACGTGGCAGGGTCTTAAGAGAACCCGCCGGGCGGGCCTGAAGGCCCACCGCTACAAGAACCCGTCAGGACGCCCGGAAAGGCATGCCGAGCAACTGCAGCAGCTTGCGTGATTCCTCGTCGGTCGACGCCGTCGTCACGACCGAGATGTTCATCCCACGCGCCTTGTCGACCTTCATGTAGTCGATCTCCGGGAACAGCAGCTGGTCCTTCAGGCCGAGCGTGTAGTTGCCTCGACCGTCGAATCCCCGGGGCGACACGCCGCGGAAGTCGCGCACGCGCGGCAGCGCAACGGCCATCAGACGATCGAGGAAGTCCCACATGCGCGGCCCGCGCAGCGTGACCATCGTCCCGATCGGCATCCCCTTGCGGACCTTGAACTGCGCGATCGACTTCTTCGCCCGCGTGACGACCGGCTTCTGGCCCGTGACGCGCGCGAGCTCGTCCACCCCGGTGTCGACGATCTTGGCGTTCTGGGTGGCTTCGCCGAGACCCATGTTGACGACCACTTTCTTGACCTTCGGGATCGCCATCACGTTCTTGTAGCCGAACTCCTTCTGGAGCGCAGGCGCGACCTCTTTGTCGTACCGATCCTTGAGGCGGCTCATTTGTCTACCACTCCCTCGCACTTGCGGCAGATCCGCACTTTCCGGCCGTCGCCGAGGATCTTCCGCCCGATGCGCGTCGGCTTGCCGCACTCGGGGCAAACCAGCTGGACGTTCGACGCGTGCACCGCCGCCTCACGCTCGACCACGCCTCCCTTGATGTTGCGCTGGGGATTCGGCTTGGTGTGGCGCTTGATCGTGTTCACGCCTTCGACGACGACGCGGTTCTTGTCTGGAACGACGCGGAGCACCCGGCCGTGCTTCCCTCGATCCTTGCCCGTCATCACGACGACGTTGTCGTTGCGGCGGATGGGGCTTGCTAGTCTAGACATAGTAGCTGTCAGCTTTCAGCCGTCAGCCGTCAGCCAGGTTCTCAGCGCTACTGAGAGCCGATAGCTGAGAGCTGATAGCTCTTTAAAGCACTTCAGGAGCCAACGAGATGATTTTCATGAACCGACGCTCGCGGAGCTCACGGGCGACGGGACCGAACACGCGCGTGCCGATCGGCTCACCCTGATCGTTCACGAGCACGGCGGCGTTCCGGTCGAACCGGATGTAGCTGCCGTCCTTGCGCCGCTGTTCTTTCCGCGTACGCACGATGACCGCCTTGACGACCTGCCCCTTCTTCACGTTCGAATCGGGCGTCGCCTCCTTCACCGAGGCGGTGATGATGTCGCCGAGGCGTGCGTACCGGCCGGTCGACCCGCCGATCGGGTTGATCGCGGCAATCTTGCGCGCGCCGGAGTTGTCGGCCACGTCGAGAATCGAGCGCATCTGGATCATGACGGGCTCCTAGATCTCCTTCGCCTTTTCGACGACGGAGGTGACGACCCAGCGCTTGCGGCGGCTGAGCGGCCGGGTCTCGGTGATGGCAACGCGGTCGCCGATCTTCGCCTCGTTCTTCTCGTCGTGCGCCAGGAACGTCGACGTCCGACGCTGGATCTTGCCGTAGAGGTCGTGGCGGATCTGGCGCTCGATGGCGACCTTGACCGTCTTGTCCATCTTGTCGGCGACGACCACGCCAGTGACGACTGCCTTGGTGGCCATTTACGCTGTCTCCTTCTCGCGCAGTACCGTCTTCACGCGGGCCAGATCGCGGCGGACCGCCTGGAGCTTGTAACCCGCCTCGGACTGCCCCATCGACTTCTGGATGCGCAACCGGAACAGCTGATCGTCCATGTCCTTCTCACGCTGCCGCAGCTCGTCGGCCGTGAGGTCGCGAAACTCCGCCACCTTCATGACGCTTTCTCCTGTGCGAAGCGGGTCGCGAACTTGACCTTGATCGGCAGCTTGGCCGACGCCAGCCGCATCGCTTCGCGCGCGTCCGTCTCGTTGACCCCTTCCATCTCGAAGAGGATCCGGCCCGGCCGCACGACGCAGACCCACTGCTCCGGCGCGCCCTTGCCCTTGCCCATGCGCGTTTCCTGTGGCTTCTTCGTGATCGGCTTGTCCGGGAACACGCGAATCCAGATCTTCCCGCCCCGCTTGATGAAGCGGGTCATCGCCACGCGCGCCGCCTCGATCTGTCGGTCCGTCAGCCAGCAGGGTTCGAGCGCCTTGAGCCCGTAGTCGCCAAACGACACATCGGACCCGCGCCAGGCCTTGCCTCGCATGCGGCCTCGCTGCTGTTTCCGAAACTTGACCTTCTTCGGCATCAACATAACTAGTGATCCTTGAAGCTCTCAGCTGACGGCTGATAGCTTCCAGCCTTTCTTTATTGCTGCCGCCCTCCAGCGCTCCTCCGGTTCCTCAGCTGGAAGCGGGAAGCGGGAAGCTGGGAACTTTCTTACCGCCCCCCGGGCCCGCCGCGGCGCGGAGTCCGGTAGTCTTCCTCACGGCCGATGCGCGGCGTCAGCCGCTCGCCTTTGTAGAGCCACACCTTCACGCCAATCTGACCGTAGGTGGTGCTCGCCTCCGCGAAACCGTAGTCGATGTCGGCGCGCAGCGTCTGAAGCGGCAGCTGTCCGTGCAGGTACCACTCGGAGCGCGCGATCTCGGCACCGTTCAACCGGCCCGACACGCGGACCTTGATGCCACGAGCGCCGAAGCGCAGCGCGGATTCGACTGCCTTGCGCATCGCCCGGCGGAACGCCACGCGCTTCTCGAGCTGCATGGCCACCGATTCGCCGATCAGCTGCGCGTCGAGCTCCGGCTTCTGGATCTCCTGGATATTGATGAAGACCTCGCGGTTCGTCCGCTTCTGGATCTCCGTCTTCAGCTTGTCGACCTCGGTTCCCTTCCGGCCGATGATGATCCCCGGCCGTGAGGTGTAGATGTCGATCTTGAGCTTGTTCGCCGCACGCTCGATCTCGATCTTCGAGACGCCTGCGTGCGCAAAACGCTCCTTCAGGGAATCCCGAAGCTTGAGGTCCTCGTGGAGCAGCTTCGCGTAGTCCTTGTCCGCGTACCAACGCGAACGCCACGTCTTGTTGAAGCCGAGCCGGAACCCGTTCGGATGAACTTTTTGTCCCATGTGTTTCTGAACCTCGAAGCTGCCAGCTCACAGCTGCCAGCTGTTAGCTGGCTGCCGTCGCACTCCGCGCGCCGGCCTTTTTCGTGGCGCGCCCCCCTGCTTTGGCAGCCTTCGGCTTCGCGCCACGCGGACGCTTCGGACCACCAGTCGCAACCGACACTGCCGACGGACGCTCCGTCACTTCCACGGTCAGATGCGCGGTCCGCTTGACGACCCGGAACGCGCGCCCCATCGGCGCGGGTCGAATCCGCTTCTGCGAGGGCCCCTGATCCGCGTAGCACGCGTTGACGAACAGCCGCTCGACGTCTCCGCCGAAGCCGTCCTTCTGCTGCGCGTTGGCGATGGCGGATCGCAGGACCTTCTCGATGTCGCGCGCAACGGCCTTCCTCGCGAATTGCAGCGCCGCCAGCGCTGCATTGACGTCACGTCCTCGAATCAGGTCGAGCACGAGACCGGCTTTCTGTGCCGACGTCCGAATGTACTTTGCGGTCGCGTGTGCGTGGATCGCCACTAGGCACCTGCCTTCGCAGCCGCAGGCGCCACGGTCGCCGCCTTGTCGCTCTTCGTCGTGTGACCCTTGAACGTCCGCGTCGGCGCAAACTCACCCAGCTTGTGCCCGACCATGTTCTCGGTGACGTAGACCGGGATGAACTTTCGACCGTTGTGCACGGCGATCGTGTGACCGACCATTTCCGGCACGACGGTCGACCGGCGCGACCAGGTCTTGATGACCTTCTTGTCGCCGCCGCGGTTCATCACTTCGACCTTCTCGAGCAGTGGAACGTCGACGAAGGGGCCCTTCTTCAGTGATCTAGACATCTTGTTCGCTTTCAGCTCTCAGCTGTCGGCCATCAGCTATCAGATGGCGGCCAACAACCTACTTCGGTCGCCTCTGAACAATGAACCGATCGGTTGCCTTCCGGTTCCGAGTCTTGTAACCCTTGGCCGGCTGGCCCCACGGCGACACCGGGTGACGACCACCCGAGGTCTTGCCTTCGCCGCCGCCCAGCGGATGATCGACCGGATTCATCGCGACGCCGCGGACGTGCGGTCGCTTGCCGAGCCATCGGCTCCGGCCGGCCTTCCCGATCGACACGTTCTCGTGATCGACGTTGCCGACCTGACCCACCGTCGCCAGGCACTCGACGTTGATCTTGCGGATCTCGCCGGAGGGCATCTTGACCGACGCATACTCGCCTTCCTTCGCGACGACCTGGACGGCCGAGCCCGCGCTGCGGGCGATCTGACCGCCTTTGCCAGGCCTCAGCTCGACGTTGTGCACCATCGTTCCGAGCGGCACGTTCTTGAGCGGCAAGGCGTTGCCCGGCAGGATGTCGACGCTGGTGCCCGATACGACCGAGTCGCCGACCTTCACCCCCGCCGGCTGCAGGATGTATCGCTTCTCGCCGTCGGCGTAGGTCAGCAGCGCGATGTGCGACGAGCGGTTCGGGTCGTACTCGATCGTCGACACCGTCGCGGGAATGTCCGCCTTGTCGCGCTTGAAGTCGATGATCCGGTAGTTCCGCTTGTGCCCGCCGCCGCGCCACCAGGACGTCAGCTCGCCGTGGTTGTTGCGGCCGCCCGATTTGCGCAGCGGCTCCGTCAACGGCTTGTACGGCTCGGACGTCGTCACCTCGTCGAACACCTGGACGGTCTGGAACCGCCGGCCCGGCGACGTCGGATTGTATTTGCGAATTGGCATGGCCTTCTCTGATTCTTGAAGCTCTTAGCGTTAGCTGTGAGCCGATAGCTGACAGCTGACAGCTACCCTAGGCGCCTTCCAGGAACTCCGGAATCTTCTCGCCCTCGCGCAGCTTCACGTACGCCTTCTTCCAGTCTGATCGCTGGCCGATGAAGCGCCCCTGACGCTTGAACTTTCCATGCGCGATCGCCGTGCGCACGCCCTCGACCTTCGAGCCGAGCAGCTTCTCGACCGCGCGCTTGATGTCGACCTTTGTCGCGGCGGTGGCGACTTCGAACACGACGGTCCGCGCGTCCTCGCGCAGCAGCGTCGTTTTCTCCGTGACCAGCGGGCGGCGGATGACCTCGGTTAGTTTCATCTCTATAGCTCTCAGCTTCCAGCTCTGAGCTCACAGCCTTCAGCGCTCAGCCCACCAGCTCTCGAGCTGATGGCTGACGGCTGATAGCTGAGAGCTTCACCCCAGACTCTCCTGCAGCTTTTCGAGCGCCTCTCGCGTGGCGATGACGTGCGTCGTGTCGGACACGTCGCGAGCTGTCACGCGGGCGCTCGCGACCAGCTTCACGCCTGGGAGATTGCGCGCGCTCAGCGCAAAGCCGTCGTCCGGCTTCACGTCGATCAGAAGTGTCTTGCCCGTCGCGCCGAGCCGCTTCAGCAACTGCGCGGTGCTCTTGGTCTTGCGATCCTCGCTCGCCAGGCTGTCGACCACGACCATCGTGCCGTCGGCGACCTTTTGCGCGAGCGCCGCGCGGAGCGCACCCCGTCGGACCTTCTTCGGCAGCTCGAACGCATAACTGCGCGGCTGCGGGCCGAACACCGTTCCGCCCTTCCGCCACAGCGGATTGCGAATCTCGCCGACGCGCGCACGGCCCGTGCCCTTCTGCCGCCACGGCTTCTTGCCGCTCCCGCTGACCTCGGCGCGTGTCTTGGTCGCGTGTGTCCCGCGCCGCTTGCCGGCGTTCTCCTGCACGACAGCCTGCCAGATCAGATCGCTCTTCACGCGACCACCGAAGAGCTCGTCTTTCAGCTCCAGGTCGCCGACCTTCTCGTTGTTGCCGTTGACGATGGTGAGTTGCATATCGAAGCTCTCAGCTCTCAGCTCTATTTCTTGGCCTTCTTCACTGCGGCGGCCTTCGACGGCTTCTCGGCCTGTCGCTGAGGCTCAGGCTTCCGAGTAATGGCCTTCCGCACGACCACATAGCCGCCCGGGGCACCTGGAATCGCGCCGTGCACGACGAGCAGGTTCTTCTCCGCGTCCACCTGGACGACCTTGAGATTGCGAACCGTGACTCGGTCGCCGCCCATCCGTCCCGCCGCGCGCATGCCTTTGACGACGCGCGAAGGATAGGAGGACGCACCGATCGAGCCGGGTGCACGGTGGAACATCGACCCGTGCGTGGCAGCGCCGCCGCGGAAGTTATGCCGGCGCATGACTCCCTGGAAACCCTTCCCGCGACTGATCCCGATGACGTCCACACGATCGCCGTCGTTGAAGACGCCCGTGACGAGCACCGTCTCGCCGGCTTTCGGCGCTTCGGCACCCTTGGCGACCTTCACCTCGCGTCGCACGCGTGTGGGCGGCACGCCCGCCTTCTTGAAATGGCCGGCCAGCGGCTTGCCGACACGCGCCGGGCGCTCCTCGACCAGACCGATCTGCACCGCCTCGTACCCGTCGGTGGCGGCCGCCTTCGCCTGAACGACGACGCACGGTCCGGCCTTGATCACGGTTCCGGGCGTGACCGTGCCGTCCGGCGAGAACAGCTGCGTCATCCCGACTTTTCTGCCAATGATGCCTGTAAGCATGGCTGTCAGCTTTCAGCTGTCAGCTTTCAGCTCGGCCGGCAGCGTGAGGCTGACGGCTGAGGGCTGAGAGCTGAGAGCTACTTGTGTTCCTTGCCGAACGCCTTGATCTCGACGTCGACGCCGGCAGGCAGATCGAGCTTCATCAGCGCGTCCACCGTTTGCGGCGTGGGCTCGAAGATGTCGATCAACCGCTTGTGCGTCCGGAGCTCGAACTGCTCACGCGACTTCTTGTCGACGTGCGGCGACCGCAGCACGGTCCACTTGTTCTTTTCAGTGGGGAGCGGAATCGGACCCGCGAGCCTGGCGCCCGTCCGCCGCGCCGTGTCCACGATCTCGGTCGTCGACTGATCCAGCACCCGGTTGTCGTACGCCTTCAGGCGGATGCGAATCTTGTCGCTGAATGCTGTTGCCATTTATCTGATCCTTGCCGGGACCCGTCATCTGACTCTTGTCGGGATCCGGGATCCGAACCCAGAACCTTAGAACCCCGAACCTTTAGAACCCTAGAACCTCTAGAACCCTGGAACCTTCACCTGTGCCCGGACCCCTACTTCCCCTGGACCCGGGCCACAACTTCCTCGCTCACGTTTCCAGGCGCCGGCTCGTATCGATCGAAGTGCATCGAGTACGTCGCACGGCCCTGCGTGCGCGATCGCAAGTCGGTCGCATAACCGAACATCTCGGACAGCGGCACCCGTGCGTTGATGATCTGCGTGCCGCCGCGATCTTCCTGCGACTGAATGTGACCTCGCCGCCCTGACAGGTTGCCGATGACGTCGCCCATGTGTTCCTTCGGCACGACGACCTCGACCCGCATGACGGGCTCGAGCAGCACCGGCTTCGCCTTCTTGGCAGCGTCCTGGAACGCCATCGATCCGGCAATCTTGAACGCCATCTCCGACGAGTCGACGTCGTGATACGAGCCGTCGTACAACTCGATCCGCACATCGTCTATCGGGTAGCCGGCGAGCACGCCGCGCGTGAGCGCTTCCTTGATCCCCTCGTCCACCGGCTTGATGAATTCCTTTGGAATCGAACCGCCCGAGATCTTGTTCTCGAAGGTGTAGCCGGTGCCCGGCTCGGCCGGGTACAGGTGAATCTTGACGTGGCCGTACTGGCCGCGACCGCCCGTCTGCTTGGCGTACTTCATTTCGCCGTCAGCCGGCCGGGTCAAGGTCTCCTTGTAGGCGACCTGCGGACGGCCCACGCTCGCCTCGACGTTGAACTCGCGCTTCAGGCGGTCCACGATGATCTCGAGGTGCAGCTCGCCCATCCCGGCGATCACGACCTCGCCGGTCGCCTGATCGGTCTTCACCCGGAAGGTCGGGTCTTCCGCCATCAGCTTGCCGAGCCCCTGACCGAGCTTCTCCTGATCGGCCTTGGTCTTGGGTTCGATGGCCAGCGAGATGACCGGCTCCGGAAAGTCCATCGACTCGAGCACGACCGGGTTCTTCTCGTCGCAGATCGTGTCGCCGGTCGTCACCGTCTTCAGGCCGACCGCGGCGGCGATGTCGCCCGCGTAGACTTCCTTGATCTCTTCGCGCTTGTTCGCGTGCATCTTCAGCAGACGGCCGAGACGCTCGGTCTTCTGTTTGGTCGCGTTGTAGACCGACGACCCGGACGTCATGACGCCGGAGTAGACGCGGATGAACGTGAGCTGACCGACGAACGGGTCGGTCATGATCTTGAAGCCGAGCGCCGCAAATGGCGAGTTGTCAGAAGCCGGCCGCTCGACGACCGCCTCCGGTCCCTTGTTCGGGTCGAACCCGACAATCGGCGGCACGTCGATGGGCGACGGCAGGTAGTCGACGATCGCGTCGAGCAGCGGCTGCACGCCCTTGTTCTTGAACGCCGACCCGCAGATCACCGGCACGAACGCGGGCTCCGCCTTGTCACCGGTGGTGTGGACCGAGCTGTTCACCCGCTTCCGCAGCGCCGCTTTGATTTCGTCTTCCGTGATCTCCTCGCCGTGGAGGTACTTCTCGAGGAGCTTGTCGTCCGCTTCGCTGACCTTCTCGATCAGCTGCTCGCGGTAGTGCTTCGCGTCCTCCAGCATGTTCGCCGGGATGTCGGCGACGACGTAGTCGGCGCCCATCGTCTCGTCCTTGTATGTGATGGCTTTCATCCGAACGAGGTCGACCACGCCGGCGAACTTGTCCTCGCTCCCGATCGGGAGCTGGATCGCGACCGGATTGCCACCCAGCTTGGAGATGATCTGGTCGAACGTGCGCTTGAAGTCCGCGCCGATGCGGTCCATCTTGTTCACGAAGCAGATCCGCGGCACGCGGTACTTGTCGGCCTGCCGCCACACCGTCTCCGACTGCGGCTCCACTCCGGCGACCGCGTCGAACACCGCCACGGCGCCATCGAGAACGCGCAACGACCGTTCGACTTCCGCCGTGAAGTCGACGTGGCCGGGCGTGTCGATGATGTTGATCCGGTTCTCGCGCCAGAAGCAGGTCGTCGCGGCTGACGTGATCGTGATGCCGCGCTCCTGCTCCTGCTCCATCCAGTCCATGACGGCGGTGCCTTCGTGCACCTCGCCGATCTTGTACGTGATGCCCGTGTAGAACAGGATCCGTTCCGTGGTCGTGGTCTTACCGGCATCGATGTGGGCCATGATGCCGATGTTCCGCGTGCGATTGAGTGGTGTTTCTCTTGGCATTGCTCTCACGAAGCTTTCAGCATTCAGCTGTCAGCACTCAGCTTGTTCAATCCCCCCGCCGCCCGATTGCCTCTCCGCCGCTCACCAGGTCACGCTGACAGCCGAAAGCCGAGAGCTGGGTTCTACCAGCGATAGTGCGCGAAGGCCTTGTTCGCTTCGGCCATGCGATGCGTGTCTTCCCGCTTCTTGACGGCGCCGCCCCGCAGGTTGGCCGCGTCCATCAGCTCGTTTGCGAGCTTCTCCTGCATCGTCTTGCCGTCGCCGCGCGAGCGCGCATAGCCGACCAGCCAGCGGATACTCAACGACAGGCGGCGATTCGGGTTGACCTCGACCGGCACCTGATAGTTGGAGCCGCCGACACGCCGAGACTTGACCTCGAGCGCCGGCTTCACGTTCTCGACCGCTTTCTTGAAGACCTTCAACGGATCGTCGCCGGTCTTCTCCTGTATCGACGACAGGCTCGCGTACATGATCCGCTCGGCGGTGCTGCGCTTGCCGTCGCGCATCAGCGTGCTGATGAATTTCGTCACCAGCGAGCTGCTATAGAGCGGATCGAGCGGCGCCTCGCGCTTCGGAACTTCTCGACGTCTTGGCATGGTTTGGCTTTCGGCTCTCAGCCTTCAGCTCTCAGCGGACGCTTCGTCACGCTCGTCCTCACACGAGCTGACATCCAGCGGCTGACAGCGGAACGCTACTTACGACTTCGGTCTCTTCGCCCCGTACTTCGAGCGGCCCTGCTTCCGACCCTGCACGCCAACCGCGTCCAGCGTGCCCCGCACGACGTGGTATCGGACACCCGGCAGGTCCTTGACACGGCCGCCTCGAATCAGGACCAGCGAGTGCTCCTGGAGGTTGTGGCCGACACCGGGGATGTAGGTCGTCACCTCGATGCCATTGGTGAGGCGCACGCGCGCCACCTTGCGAAGCGCGGAATTCGGCTTCTTCGGCGTTTGCGTGAACACGCGCACACACACGCCACGCTTCTGCGGGCTGTCCTGCAGCGCCGGACTCTTCGTCTTGGTGAGCACCTTGTCGCGCCCTTGTCGAACCAGTTGGCTGATCGTCGGCACAATAGCTCCGCGCGCGGCCTACACTTCCGCGCATGAGACAACCCCCGGCAGACGACGCGACGAGATACCTCGATCGGTCGACTACCGGATCGGCGTTGGTGCTCCAGGCCTAGGGGACCGCGAGGCGGCCCGGCACCTGGAGCTGACTTACCCTATAAAGTTGATGTTTCTGCGCCCAAGCTCGGGCGACCGCGGTCAACGCGCCTTAGGCGGTGCCGCCTTTTTGGAGTCTGGCCCTAGATAGGGTGTCCCAGGGCCGACCAGAACCTTGCAACTATAGCTCACCCTATTTCGCGGGATCAAGCCCTAACATTTCTGGCGGAGACCGTTGGCGGGAGGGCCGGCTCCACAGCCGGCCCCTGGAAAGAGTGTCTCTCTACCTCTTGATCTTGTTACCGATCTCTTCTATCGCCTCGCCTGCCTTTCGGCGGACCGTACCGAACCCTTCCTGCACGCTCCCGGCGGCTTCGTCCGACACGCCTTCGCCGTGCAGTTCTTCGTTGTCCGTCAGGTCGCCGGCGGCCTGCTTCACTTTGCCCTTGATCTGTTCGGCCTTGCCTTCGAGCTCATCGCGGTTCATGTCCCAGACCTCCTTGAGAGCCAAGTGGCTCACATCGGGACTTTCAAGAATCGGTGCCTCGACCATATTAGGAAGCACAGCTGGTCAGCCCGGCTCATGCACGACTCGAAAACCCGAGGCATTCGCGCGAGGCCTCTTCCAATCGAAGTCCAGGCCTGAGGCTCTCCACGCCCCACTCGCGGCGGAGTCCGGCTACACTGTCGGGACCATGCCGAAGCTGATTGCCGCGCCCACCGTCATCCAAGCCGCAGGGAACAAACCCAAGCGAATCGAAGAGTTTGCGGGCAGAGTCAACTCGGGTCATTCGCAGGTGAGCGTCGCACGAATGTCGTCCCCGGAAGGGTGGATAGAGCCGGGGCAGCGACCTGAGTTCGAGGAGATTACTGTCGTGCTCCGAGGACTGGTGCGCGTAGAACATCACGGAGGCGTGCTCGACGTGCGGCAGGGCCAGGCCGTCGTGACCGCTCCGGGCGAGTGGGTCCGATACAGCACTCCGGAAGCGGAAGGCGCAGAGTACGTCGCCATCTGCCTACCCGCCTTTTCCCCGGGCACCGTGCACCGGGATCAATAGCCGACCTCAACGCGATTTCCGACCACCGAAGATCCACTTCCCCCACAACCCGTTCAGCGTCACCTCCTGTGGCAGCTTGACGCCGGACTGTTTGAGCGCCAGCACAATCTGACCCCGGTGGTGCGATTCGTGGGCGATGAGATATCCCATCCATCGGAGCGCCTGACGGCCGAACATCCTGGGCTTGACGTCACGCGTCAACGCATCTTCGAGAAAGCGTCCGACAGCGTCGCCTGACTCGCGCAATGCCCGTGCGAGCTCCGCCTTCGTCGGCGGCCTGGTCTTGTCATATCTGCCAGTCGACGGCCGGACGCCGGTCAGGTGATAACGGAGCCAGCCCGTCCGGACCTTGGCCACGTGCGCGAACTGTGCGACGACGTCGCGCCCTCGTGAGCCCGCAGGTAATGCGGTCAACCCTGCAGGCGGCACGGCGTTCAGCAGGTACCAGAGGATCTCGTTGTGCGTGTTCCAGGTGGAGCGCACCTCCTCCACCACCTCGCTGATATCCATCGCTTCACCCTACCTCACCGGCCTGGATCCGCCCGGCCGCGCCGCTGAAGGCGCGCGATCGCAGCAGCACCTCGTAATGCGCACCTTCATCCGCGGCTGCCTCGGCAATCGTCTTCTGGCCCAGCACGCGCAGCTGGTGCGAGGCTGGATCGTGATCCACCTGCACGCATGTGCCCGCCTCGAAAAGGCCTGACGCGATCACCGCATCGAGCACACGTGTGCCGAAATCGCTGTCGGTGCGCGTGAGGAGATACAACGTCGGAGACATCCTGGCGAAGTCATCCAGATAGGCCTGCGTCCGTTCGGGCTCGATGTGCTGCAGGACCAGCGACGCGAAGATGAGACCGAAGCGCACCTCCCGGAGGCTGCTCCAGTCGTCGGCCAGCAGGTCGATGTCCACAGTGGCAAGCCGCCGGCAGCGCTCGACCATCGCGGGAAGATCGAACCCGTAGACTGCATTGGCGATCGTTTTCAGGTATGGAAAATTGCGTCCCGCGCCGCATCCGAAATCGAGGGCCCTGTCGAGGCCGGCAGGCAACGCGATGGTCGGCGTGTATGGTGTGAATGGTTTCCCGGACTTGAATCCCGTCAGAATCCGCTCGCGCAGCTCGTCGTCGTCCGAGGCGAGTGCGGCCTGTTCCCAATCCTCGCGTCCTGGCACGTAACCGTCCTGTCCAGCTGAATTCGTGCGTTGATCGTGCCGGCGGGTCTGGGCGCCGACACGGCCGACACGATCGACACTATCGACTCTCCAGGAAGGCCGCTTCCTCGAGACACTTCATGTACTCACTCGTGGCGCGCGGCACGTCGATTTGCCCCGTCGACAGACCGACCTCCAGCGCTTCGAGCTTGGCTCGACAGCTCTGGCCTCGGAACACCCGCTCCTCGAGATTATTCGACTTGAGGAGCTGGGTCGAGACGGTCGCCGTCAAGGAGCAGAGAGCCGCGGCCCCGCAGAGGATTTGCCAGCCGGGTGAGGTCAGACTCAGTGTCGTCTTGAGCCAGGTGACGAACGATTGACCGCCCACGGCCGGTCCCGTCGTGAGCACCGCCGCCAGAGCGCCGCCGATGATGCTCAAGTTGAGCAGGCGCCGCTTGCGCGGCAGCGTGCTCGCCACGATCGCCTCCACCCATGCACGCTTCGTTCGTATCTGCGCCAGAAGGTCCGCGTCCGCAGTTTTGTCGGCCATTCACGCCACCTTTCGACGGGCCGGAGGATTGCTGACTGTTTCGCTGGTCATGGTCGTCTGCTGCAGGGCCTGAGCCCGCCGTGCAGCTATCAAGAGTGACTGCCTACCCGCGTCCAAACGCCGCGCGGGCGAAGAGCGCCGCGGGCAGGCCAACACCGAAGGCATGGATCAACAGACCGTTCAACAACACGGGCACGGGCGGTGTGCCGCCGGATGCCGCGGCTGAAAGCGGAATCACGACGTAATTCATCACTCCGTACGCGACCAGACCGAACAACGGGCCCGTCAGGAACGGCCGACGCCTCAGAGCCGGCACGGCGCGAGCGACGACGAAATACGTTCCGACGATGCCGAAGGCGATGATGAAGTGCAGAACCAGGCCGAGCGCCGCCGTCGCGGGCCCGCCCCGAAAAGACGCGCGGCCGAGGAGTCCGGCTGCGATGCTTTGAAGAATGCGCGACGGAGACACTCCGTTCCGGATACCGAAGAACGTGAACGCATCGAGGATATCGAGAGTGCCGACGGTCAACCCGCCGAAGACGAACGCTTTGATCGGGCGCATAGAACTGCCGCATTCTACGCCAGCATGTAGCTAGATCCGGGGCTTCGCCCCCGGACCCCCATCGCCGTCGCTCGCGGGGCCCCGTGCCTGCGCGGGTGGGCTGCGATAACATCATGAGGCGCGCCCGCCGGAGCGGAGCGGGGCGACGGGGTCCCCGCGAGCGACGGCGGCCGGTGTCCCCAGCGCTGTGTTTTGCGCGCTGGGGTGGAGATGGGGTCCGGCGGGCGAAGCCCCCGGTCAAACAATGCGTATCGCCCTCGCCCAGCTCAATCCGATCAGCGGAGACATCGACGGCAACACCCGCACGCTGATCCGATCGATGGAGGAAGCGGCGCGCAGCGGTGCGGAGATCGTCGTCGCGCCGGAGATGGTCATCCCCGGCTATTGCATAGGGGACCTCATCGAAGATCGCGCGTTCCTCGAAGCGAACGAGCGCGCGATGCAGCGCGTCGCGCAGGCCGCACGCGGGATCACGGTTGTCGCGGGCTTCATCGATTGCGACTATTCCGCCCGGGGCGACACCGGCGGCCCGCGCAAGTACAACGCCGCTGCGGTCGTGCGCGACGGCCACGTCCTCCAGCGCGCCCGAAAAACGCTCCTGCCCAACTACCGTTATTTCGACGACAAGCGCTTCTTCACTCCCGCGGATACGCGTGATCCGGTGGATCTCGCGCTGTCGTCTGGCCGCGCGCGCGTCGGCGTGTCTATCTGCGAGGACATGTGGGACGACTTCTACGACGTCAAGCCGCTGCCGGAACTGGCGGCGAAGGGCGCCGCGCTCCTCCTCAATATCAATGCGTCCCCCTTCTATCCAGGGAAGCGTCACGAGCGCGACGCGCTGATCCGGCGCCACATCCATCAGTTCCGGAAGCCGGTCGTGTACGTGAACACGGCGGGCGCGGCCGACAACGGGAAGAACATCATTCCGTTCGACGGCGAGAGCCTCGTGTACGACCGTGACGCGCGTCTCATCGCGATTGGCCGGCAGTTCGACGAGGACCTCGTGCTCGTCGATATCGATGCGGAGCCGCGCCCTCAGATCGAGCTCCCGCCCATCGATCGCGACCGGGAGCTGTACGACGCTCTGATGATGGCGCTGCGCGACTACATGCGGAAGACAGGATTCACGCGGGCGACGGTCGCTGTCTCGGGCGGCATCGACTCGGCTCTGGCCCTGGCACTGGCGGTGGACACGCTCGGCCACGAGCACGTCACCGCCTTCAACATGCCGTCGAGATACAACACGGAAACGACTCGTTCGATTGCGGAACGCCTCGCTGCGGCGTACGGTGTCGGCTACGGGGTCATCCCGATTCAGAGCATCAACGACGAGGTACTTTCCGTTTTCGAGGAGCACGCGCATCCAGTCGCCCGCAACCTCACGCGCGAGAATCTTCAGGCCAGAATCCGCGGCCTGTTGATGATGGCGGAGTCCAACGATACAGGTGCCCTTCTGATCTCCTGCGGGAACGAAACCGAGATCGCGCTCGGATACGCGACGCTGTACGGCGACATGTGCGGCGGTCTGTCCCTCATCGGCGATCTCTCGAAGACGGACGTGTACCGTCTGGCGCGATACGCCAACCGCCGGCATGGGATGGAGAAGATACCGGCTGAGGCCTTCGACATCGTCCCTTCAGCGGAGCTCGCCGAAAACCAGTACGACCCGTTCGACTATTCCATCGTCGCGCCGATCGTCGGCGAGCTGGTGGACCGGAGGCTGAGCCCCGCGGAGCTCGTCGCGCGGTTCGAGCACCGCGAGCTCGATCGCACGCGGTTCCTGCCCGATACGCAGGGCCGCACGGTGTACGACAAGCACACCGTGGCAACCTTCAAGCGTGTCGTGGACGACGCCGCCCGGCGGATGCGGCAATCGGTCTACAAGCGGTTGCAGGGACCTCCGATCGTCGCCGTCTCAGAGCGTGCGTTCGGATTCGACCTGCGGGAGACGATCATCAACGGGTGGTCGGGGGAGTAAGGGCCCGTCCCAATCGGCCGACTCCATCCAGACGCGGTTCTAAGTCGGCAAGGACAGGCCGTCGATTCATTGCAACGGTCCAGGTCATGCTGGGGCCGCAGCGACCTCGGCGAGAATCGCTCCCGCGCGCGAACATTCGTCGCGCGTCACGTCCAGGTGGGTTACCGCCCGCACCGTGCGCGGCCCGAACGCGACGACCAGCACTCCCCGCAGTCGCGCGGCCTCGACGAACGCCGCAGCGGCGATGGCCTCCTCACGCAGATTGAAAATGACGATGTTGGTCTGCACCGACGTGATGTCGAGGTCCACCTGCGGAAGGCTGGCGAGATGCCCGGCGATCAGCCTCGCGTTGATGTGGTCCTCGGCGAGCCGCTCGACGTGGTGATCGAGCGCATAGAGGGCGGCAGCTCCAAAGATGCCGACCTGCCGCATGGCGCCACCGAGCATCCGTCGAGAACGGATGGCCCGCGTGATGACGTCGCGCGGCCCGGCGAGAAGCGCACCGGCGGGAGCACCCAGGCCTTTCGAGAACGACACAGAGACGACGTCGAAGGGTCGGGATAAGTCTGCGACCGACTGCCCGGTCGCAACCGAGGCGTTCCACAGCCTCGAGCCGTCGAGATAGGTCGCGATGTCGAGCTCACGTGCGGCAGCGCACACTTCCGAGGCCTCGGTCAGCGTCACGACCACCCCGCCCGCACGGTTGTGTGTGTTCTCGATCTCGACCAGTGTGGTCGGCGGAAAGAGTGGATGCCCGCGCGGCTTGCGCGCCGCGAGGAATTCCTCGGCAGTGAACGAGCCCTTCTGACCAATTTCGGTCATCTGGACGCCGGCGTTGGCCGCGGACGCGCCCGCCTCGTGCCAGACGGCGTGGCTCTGGCGGCTCACGACGACGTCGTCACCAGGACGCGTCAGCACCTGGAGCGCCACCTGGTTCGCCATCGTCCCGCTTGGCAGCCAGAGGCCTGACTCCTTGCCGAGAAGGGCTGCACAGCGCTCCTGGAGCTCGTTGATGCTCGGATCTTCGCCGAATTGATCGTCGCCGACGGGCGCAGAGGCGAGCGCACGCCGCATCGCATCGGTCGGGCGTGTGACGGTGTCGGAGCGGAGGTCGATGGCGCCTGTGTCGTGTTCGCCCACGGTGCACGCGGATGCTACCGTGAGGCGGGAGGCGGAGGCAACGCGCCGAGGCCGCCAACCGGATTAATGTGGAGAGAAATCTATGTCCAGTGCCTGACGCACGGTCTTGACGAGCGTCTTTAGCGCGAACGGCTTCTGCACGTAGTCCGCTTCTTTTTCGACCTCTCCGCGCCTGACGACGATGTCCGCGGGATATCCCGACATGAAGACGACGTGGATTCCGGGCCGCATCGAGCTCATGCGCTCGTAGAGCTCCCGGCCGTTCATCCCCGGCATCACGACATCGGTCAGGAGGAGAGCAATTTCACCGGTGTGGCTTTCCGCCAACTCGATCGCCTCGGCAGGGCTGCCCGCCGGAAGAACGTGGTAGCCGTAGGACTCCAGCGACCGCCGCGTCAGCGCCAGCAGAGCGGCCTCGTCTTCGACGAGGAGGACGGTCTCGGTCCCGGCAAGGCCGGCCTCGAGCTTCCTGGTGCGGACCGGTGCACGTGCGGCTTCGCCTGATTTCGGGAACAGCAAGGTGAACCGCGCTCCCCTCCCTGGCGCGCTGTCGACCAGCACGTGGCCGCCCGCCCGCTGCGAGATGCCGAGCACCACCGCCAGCCCCAGCCCTGTGCCTTTCCCGAGCGGCTTGGTGGTGAAGAACGGCTGGAAAACTTGATCGAGTGTGTCCGCGTTCATGCCGATGCCGGTGTCGGCCACCTGCACCGCCAGGTACTCGCCTGGAGCGACCGACCGATGAACGGACCGGTACTCGGCGTCTGCCACGATATTTCTGGTCTCGAGCGTGATGGTTCCCACGCCGTTCATCGCGTCGCGGGCGTTCGTGACCAGGTTGAGGATCACCTGATCGAGCTGTGTGGGATCGAGCTTGATCCTCCATGCGGAAGGATCGAGCTTCGTCTCGATGGAAATGTCCTCTCCTGCCACGCGGTCGAGCATGCGGGTGAGCGACGTCAGGCGCGCGTTGACGTCCAGCACGACGGGCGATGCCGTCTCCTTGCGCGCGAAAGCGAGCAGCTGCCGCGTGATGTCCGCGCCTCGATTCGCCGCTTCCGTTATCGTCTGCAGGTACTCCGTCAGCGTGTCGTCCGCGTGGACCTCCCGCAGCGACATCTCGGCATTTCCGAGGATCACGCTCAACATGTTGTTGAACTCGTGAGCAATGCCACCAGCGAGGAGGCCGATGGCTTCCATCTTCTGCGACTGGCGCAGCTGCGCTTCCAGGCTCCGCTTTGCCGTGATGTCTTCGACGACCGCGATGAAGTAGCTCGGGCTTCCGCCTTTATGGGTCACGAGCGACGTCGTAATGTTCGCCCACAGTACCGTGCCGCCCTTTCGCAGGAGGCGCTGTTCGACGTTGTATGTGCTGACCTCACCGGACAGCAGCCGCGCGCGCTGAGCGGCGTCGGCGTGAGAGTCGTCGGCATGCGCGATCTGCTCGAAGGTCAGCTTCGACAACTCGTCACTGGAGTAGCCGGTGATCTCTGACAGTCGGCGGTTGACGCGGATGAAATGGCCATCCGGCGCAACGTGGGCGACACCCACGGCGGCCTGCTCGAAAGTCGCGCGGAAGCGTGCCTCGCTCTGCGTCAGCGCGTCCTGAACCGCACGGTGCGCCGTCTGCGTTCGGAGCGTGTGCAGGCCGAAAGCCAGATCGCCTGCGAGCTCGGCCACGAGCGTGACCTCGCTCTCGTCGAACGAGTGCTCATCGCTGGCGCGGATGAGGAGCGCCCCCGAGATCTCGAACCCGGTCTGCAGCGGGAACGCCACACCGGCTGCCGCTTCGGTGCCGTGCCGAACGATCTGTCCGGTTCGAATGGCACCGGCGCCAATCGCCGCAAGATCTGAGAGCAGGTTCTCGTCCTCCGGACATCCGTCCCCGGCGCGCGTCACGATGCGGACGTTGTCCGGTATCGATTCGTCCCAGGCCACGACGGCGGCGGAGCGGTACGGCGCGTTGTCGACAACGACGTGGCAGAAGCGCGAGATCAGCTCTTTCTCGTCGATGCTCCGGACGAGGGCCTGGCTCACGCCGCTCAGGAGCCTCAACTCCCGATTCGCCTTCCGCAAGGCTGTCTCCTCCCGATGCCTGGCAATCGCAAGCGCGGCGAGCGACGTGGACAGCTGGATGAGGCGCTGATGCTGTTCTTGCGGCCGGCGTGGCTCCCGGAAGTACATCGCGAAGCTCCCGAGCACGCCGCCCTGCACGTCGAAGATGGGTGTCGACCAGCAGGCGCGAAGCCCGAACGCCAGACCGAGCTCCTTGTAGTCGGTCCAGAGCGGGTCGGTGGCGATGTCTTCGGCGATCACGGGGCGGCCGAGATAGGCCGCGGTACCGCAGGAGCCCGCGCGCTCGCCGATTTGCACACCGTCGAGAGCCCTCACGTAGCCCGCTGGCAGGCTCGGTGCGGCGCCATGTCGCAGGTGGATCCCGTCGGCATCGAGCAGCAGGATCGACGACTGCATGCCCGGCGCCTGTTCCTCGACGGACCGCAGCAGCGTGGTCAGCGTTTCGGCGAGGGGAGATCCCTTCGCAATCATCTCCAGCACGCGGTTCTGCGACTCGATCGCGCGCTCGGCCTGCAGCCTCCCGGTGACGTCGGTGATCGTGCCGATGTAGCCATTGAAGCTGCCGTCGCGGTCGCGTTCCGGACTGGCGAAGGCAAGCGCCCACCGAACGGTCCCGTCGGAGCGAAGGAACCGGAGCTCGCCGGCGTAGACCTGCTGACGGGCGGAAGCCAGGCACCATTCCTCCCGCACGCGCGCGACGTCCTCCGGATGGACCGCCGCGAGCCAGCCGTTCTCGACCGCCTCCCCCGCGGCAAGCCCCGTTACCTCCGAGAAATGCGGGTTGACGTACGTCGTCGATCCGGAGAGACCCGTCTGGAAGATGCCGACAGGAGCAACGTTGGAGAGCGTGTGATACCGGCGTTCGCTGTCGCGGAGCGCCTGATTTGCGCGGCGGCGTTCCGTGACGTCGTGCGTCACGCCCAGCAGGCCGGCGATCTGCCCCTCCAGATCGCGCAACGGCACTGCCTGCGTCTCGAGCCAGCGCCGCGTGCCCTGCAGGCCGATCACCTCGAACTCGAGAGTGCCGCTGTCGCCCTGCATGACCTTTCGATGCAGAACGCCGAAGGCCGCGCGATACGCAGGCGCGATGAACTCGAGGAGCGGCTGACCCTGGGCCTGTTCGAACGACTCGGCTTCGAGCATCGCCAGGCCCGCGGCGTTCATCTGGAGCAGCCTGCCATCGTGCGAGACGACCTTCACGCACGCCGGCTCGGCCTCCAGGAGACGCTGGCAGTACTCGCGCTGACCGATGCCCACGGGTCCACCAGCATCTGCATCGGGCTCCAGTTGGAGCATCACCAGGGCGCCGTCGATCGACAATCCGAGGGCGGCGGTGCCATCCTTCGGCGAGCCGTCCTTCACCCCCGTCGCCGCTCTGGTCGGAGGCAGAGAAA
Organism: uncultured Acidobacteriota bacterium; assembly: GCA_963730995.1. GTDB lineage: Bacteria > Acidobacteriota > Vicinamibacteria > Vicinamibacterales > 2-12-FULL-66-21 > CAVSUB01. The sequence continues at coordinate 1,129,513 of CAVSUB010000001.1, forward strand.
GCCAGCGCTCCGAGTCTCCGCTGGAACGGACGAAAGGGTCCACGTACAGCCAATCGGCGGCTCGCGTCACTGGATTAATCCCGGAGCTCGCCTGTTTGGTTGCAGGCGGGACTTTCCGCCTTCGCTGAAGCTACGGCGCGGCCAGACGGACCGCCCTTCTCGCAATAGGACGCTGAATCAAAAGCTGGTGATGAGAGCAAACCGGATGGTGCGCGGGGTTCCTGGCGAGATGTTCGTGTTGCTGTCGGCGTTCACGAAATATCGAGCGTCGAACAGATTCTCCACGTTCGCCTGGAGCCGAAGGCCCTTCCGCAGCACGACGAATCCGGCGACGTCAGCGCGCGTATAGCCTGGCAGCGTGACAGTGTTGTCGATCGCGGCGAACATCACCGATCGATGGATCACTCCTACGGCGGCCGAGATGCGCGGATGGATGCGGTAGTTGTTCCAGAGCGAGAAGGTGTGGTGCGGCACCTGGCCCACCTGCGCTCCTTCGCGTGCCGAGACCGTTGCGCTCGTAACGGACGCATCCTGGTACGCGTAGCCACCGGCCATGCTCCACCCAGGCCGCACTTGTCCGTTCAGACCCAGCTCGAACCCATTCGTCCGCTGACTCCCGGTCTGAACGATCCGCGTCGGGTCGTTGGGATCGGTGGACCGCGTGTTCGTCCGATCCAGCCTGTAAACTGCCGTCGTCAGTGCCAGGCCGCGCAGATCCCACTTGGCCCCGACTTCGTAGTTGTCGAACCGCTCGGGCTCGACCTGTTGTGTGATCGTCGTCAAGGAGGAGAACTGATCCCCCGAGCTCGGGAGATACGACACGCCGTAGCTCCCGTAGAGCGACAGCCGCTCGACCGGCTTGTATACGACACCCGCTCTCGGCGATACGAGATGATCGACGCGGCCGAGCGTGTCGCCATTGCGGTTGTTGTCGTACTCGAGATCGAAGCGATCGAACCGCACGCCGCCGATCACCTGGACCTGGCGCGAGACGGCGACCTGGTCCTGCGCAAAGACGGCGGCCACATTCGTGATCACGTGATTGCCGACCATGTCTGGGCCATCGAAGGAATCGTCGCCATCATCGGGTGAGCCCGACAGTCTGCTCGTGCGCGTCGAACGGCTACGCCAGCAGGCGGAAGCGTTTCAAAGGTTTTTGGAGGAAGAACTCCGGACGACCCGCGAGGCCATCGAGGAGCTACAGGTCCGCCGAGCCAAAAGGCGTGGTCATGGAAGATGAATGGACGAGCGTGATTTCCGGCGATCGGCTCGTGAAATTCACCTACGTAGATCTTCCACGAGGGGCAGCATTTCTGACCGCCCAGATCGCCGGCCATGCCGTCGTGTATTCGGTCATTTTGCGACAAGCGGAACGCCCATTCAATCGCCAAGGCGTTGAACGTCACTTCGACTATGAATGTCCGCCAATTTTAAACTGATGGCCCACTACCGGATAAAGCGATCTAGTGCAGCACGGACACTCACGAGGGCGGCCGAACGAGCGGAACACGTAGCCATCGACGGTGCATTGCGGCACGAACGGCCTACGACTCGCCGTCTGCGCGGTCGCCGCCTCGCAGCTTCCGGAGTAATCGTCGGCAACTCTCCACCAGGGCACGTCCGGCATTGATTTGACGGCGGGTCGCCTCTCTCTCGAATTCTATGGCGCGTACCAGTTCCTTGGATTCCCGGATCGCTTTCGCTGAGGGGCTTTCCGGATCGCGCATGCGGTCCATGATGCGCCCGCGCGACCCGCACCACCAATCGGGGAAAGCCCGGCCTCGTTAGGAGATCCACGCCACCGCGCCGACGATGCTCGGTTTCCGCAATCTCAAATTGCCGGATTAGCCAAGTATGTTATTACCGAAAAAGCTGGGTGTGCCCTGCCCTTTGCAAGCTGGCGCGGGCTCGTCAAGAACATCCTGATCGCGTTGGTAGTGACCTATGCCGCCATCGCAGGCGCGATCGTCATGGGCATGGTCTTCCACCTTGGCATCTTCGGTGAGCCGGTCATGATCGACTGAATGCTCAGGATCAGCAGCGCGGATCACGCCTGCCTACCTGATGTTCTGCAGCTCGTCGTTCGTCCACGGCCGGTTTCGGCCGGCAACCTGGGCACGGACGGCGCCGACACTGCCTGGCGTCACCGCTGACCCGCTCTGCCCCCACGATCGACGGATGAACGTCAGCACCGCCGCAACCTGATCGTCCGTCATGCCCGCGCCGATTGGCGGCATGAGTCCGACGGAGCCTTCCTTGCCATTCAGCAGGATCCGGGCGGGAATCCCGTCAGGTCCGAGGGCGAGCTCAGATCCGACGAGGCTCGGCGCCAGCTTCTCGCGGCCGCGACCGTCGGGTTGGTGGCAGGCCTCGCAAATCGTTTTGTAGACTTCCTGACCCGCGTCGAAACGCTGCTGCTCCGCCGGCGTCAGCGGCGCCGCCGGAGCCGCCGACATCCCGGGCTTGCCGGGCCATCCGATCCGTTCGAGCACCGCGCCCGCGCGTCGTCCGAGATCGCCCCCCTCTGCTGCCAGTCCAGCAAGCGAAGGCTCGCGGGACAGCGTCAGCGCGATGGTCGCTGCGCCGCGTCCACGACCAGCGGTCGCTCCGCCCGCCGCGGCCGCAGTGCCGCGACCGCCCGCCGACGGAAATGCTGACGCGCCGCCGGGACCACTGCGATTCCCCGGACACGTCGGACAGGCGGCAGCGGCCGCTGCGCCGTTCCGACCACGACCGCTGCCAGGAAGCGGCGTCGACAGCACGGCCGACTCCACGCCCGTCATCATCGATGCCCGCTGCCACTCGGGACGCGCGCGCTCGGCGATCAGATCGAGGACGCGCTGGGACGGCGCGTCCTGTTTCCCTCGAATGATCGTGGCGGCGAGCACCATGGTCGCCGCGCTTCGCTGCGGCGACTCCTGCTGCGACGCCAGGATGCGGTCGAGAACCGCCGGTTCGCTCCCTGCCACGCCACTGAGCGCGGCGTCGGCCACGACCGGATCGTCTCCGTTGCTCTCGAGCAGGCTGACGACAGCCGCTTCGCGTGCATCCCCCTTCAGCGATCCGACCGTCGCCGCCAGCTGACGACGAACGGCCCAGTCGTTGTCCGCCGAATGCGCGAGCACCGCCTTCTGCATCGCCGGCTCGCCTTCTGCCAGCCAGCGCTCCGACAACCGGAGCGCGGACGTGCGGACGTCCCGCGACGCGTCTTCCAGCGCTTTCAGCACCGATGCCGCCGTGAGGCGGTCCATTCCGTCGAGCGTCCACAGCGCGTGCAGCCGTGTGCGTGGATCGGGTGCGCTCGACGCCAGACGCGTCAGCGTCGGCACGACGGACACGTCCTCGCGCTCGACGAGCAGCCTCTGGGCCGTGTCGCGGCGCCATCCGTTCGGATGCGAGAGTGTCTGCACAAGGGTCGCGGAGGAAGCGGCGGACATCGACGGCTTCGTGTCGCGGCGTGTGGTGTCGTGCACGATGCGGTAGATGCGGCCGTAGCCGATCGGCTGCTCGAGGCGGTTCGACACGATGTGATCGCGCAGGTACTCGGTGATGAACCCGCGGTGCTGGATGATGCCGCGATAGATGTCCACGAGATACAGCGTCCCGTCCGGCGCGTTCGAGAGGTAGACGGGCCTGAAGCGCTCGTCGGTCGCTGCAAGGAACTCCGAGCGGTCGTAGGCTTTTTTCGCCTTGATCGTCGTGCCGTCGTCGTTCAGCACAATCCGGCTCACCACGTTCGCCGCGGGCTCGACGACGAAGACATTGCCGTTGAGTTCCCGCGGCAGACGATCGCCGCGGTACACCAGCGGCGAGGCGACGGACGTAAAGTTCGCGAGGGTCCCGTCGGGCCGCAGGACGCCGCTCTGGTAGCCGCGATTCACTCCAGGCGTTGGATGCGCCGGCCACACGGCGTTGACTTCGTTCGCGTCACCCTCGAGTGATTCGTAGCTCCCCCGCGTGCGGAGGAGGTTCGGGTTGCGTCCGTAGTACGCGGTCGGCACGATGTCGACGTGCAGGACCGACTCGTTCGTATTCCGGTAAATCCGCCCGAAGTCGTCTTGCGACGCGCCCCACTGCCCTCGAGAAGGCGTCTTCACCACTTCGAACTTGCCGTGCTTCAACCGGAGGTACATGTCCACTTCTGACGTGTACATCCAGTTGTCGAGCGCCCACATGAGGCTGTTGGCATTGTGCTCGACGTTCGAGTCACGGCTGCCGTACTTGTCCGTGACGAGATCCTTCGTATCGGCCTTGAGGTCGCCGTTCGTGTCGCGCATCAGCCAGAGATTCGGCGGCTCACCGACGAGCACGCCGTGAGCGAGCACCTTCAGTGCTCGCGGAAGCACCAGCCCCTCGGCGAACACGGTCCTCTTGTCCATCCGGCCATCGTCGTTCGTATCCTCGAGGACCACGATCCGACCGAGCGGCTCGTGCTCGTTGGAGGCGGTGATCGTGTTCATGTAGCCGATCATTTCGACGACCCACATGCGACCCTCTGGATCGAAGTCGATCGCAACAGGGTCCTGTATCATCGGCTCGCTGGCGACGAGCTCGACCCTGTAGCCAGGCTGAAGAACGAACGTCTTCATCGAGTCTGCGGGCGACAGGGCGGGCGTGGAAGCCGCAGGCTGGGAAGAGGTCGGGTTGCCGGCCTCCGGTTTGGCACCGGGCGGCACTTGCTCAACGGCCGCGCCGGCGAGGAGTATCACGACGGCAAGAGCACTCGCTTTGATCATGTTCAGAAAGCGGCGAGCGTAGGCAGCACCAGGGTGCTCGTTCGGCAAGCCCATGCGCATGGGGCCAGCTGACTGAAATTGTACGCGAAGTCCAACTGCGGGGATCCGTTGTCAGGGATCCGTAGTCAGCGATCCGGAAGAGCATTGGAATCTCGCCGCGCGGCTCTGTTTGCGTCCTCTCCGAAGCCTCTCCGGATCCCTGACCATTGACCACGGATCCCGCCGGAACTCACACCATCAGAATCGAATGCCGAATCCGATGCGTACCTGATTGACGCTGAAATCGCCGCCGGTGAGGACGCCTTCAACCGAATGGCTGGCGAGGACCTTCTTGTATCTGTAGCCGAGATCGAGGAACAGCGGACCGCCCTGCACGATCACGCCTCCGCCGACGCCCAGCAGCGGATCTGTGCGATCGAAGAACGTGAGTGCGGCGTCGGCGATGGCGGTGCCTGTTGACCCGATCCCGGATACGCTCGTCGAAAGCCGCGCAAAACCCGCAGTCGCCTCCGCGTAGGGCCGCAGCGTCTGATGCGAGGAGCCGATGAATCGGACGCCCGCTTCGCCGTACCACGCCGAGACTCCGGCGTCGAACGGTGTCAAATCGATGAGCGTACCGGCCAGGGACGGCAGCACGTTGGCCATGCGGCCGCCTTCGGCGATGACTTGAAGATTGTCGCTGAGCGGCACGGCGATGTTGCCGCCGAACGTCGTGCTGTCGGTGACGTCGCCGAACGTCATCCCGCCGAACCCGGAAATCTGACTATTCTGAGCAAGTGCCGCGGACGGAAGCACGAACAGGGCGCCCGCGAGCGCGGTCGCGATGAAAGCTCCTCGCATCTTTCAGTACCTCATGACCGCTGCGATGTTGGCAGCGGCGGCTTCGACGCGAATCGCAACCGTGATGCCAGAGCCGATGCGCGAAAATGTTCCAGAAAGCTCGCGCAGGCTGACGCGATTGACCTCTTGCGTGGACGACTCGTCCATGGAAGCCGGGATCGGGGATCAGGGATCGGGGATCAGGGATCCAGGGATCAGGGATCAAGGATCGGGGATTGAGCGGGGATCAGGGATCCGAAACCCGAGTCCCGATCGAAGGTTCTGTCGGATAGCGGATCCCGGATCGCGGATCCCCGATCCCTGATCTCTGATCCCGGCCTGATCCCTGATCCCTGATCCCGATACAATTCATCGATCAGACCACCTGCGCCGGCTCATCGTTCTTAACGCGGAGGTACAGCGTGCCCGACATCGGCAACTATCGGCTGCAGCGCACCGCGAACCCGCGTCGCGATGATTTTCTCGACGAGAGAGCGCCGCGACCCTGGGGACTCCTGCTGGTCGTCGCGCTCGTGATTGCGAGTCTTGGAGGCGGCGGGTACTACTGGCTTTCAAGAAGAAGAGCGGTTCCGGCAGATCGATCGTCAGTTGCGCCGGCAGCGCCGGCGCCGGCCGAGACGTCGCGATCGCCCCTCGGGGGTCCTCCGGACTCGGTGAACGTGCCGCCGCTCGGCGAATCGGATCCGGTCGTGCGCCTGCTCGTGCAATCGATATCGACGCATCCGCGCGTGCTCGCGTGGCTCGCCACCGACGGCCTCATCCGCAACTTCACCGTGGTCGTCGGCAATATCGCGGACGGCCGAACGCCGGCGCGGCACCTTGCGATGCTCAAGCCAACCGGCCGGTTCAAGACCGTCGCGGCAGCGAATGGCTTGACGATCGATCCCGCCAGCTACGCGCGATATGACGACCTCGCGGCAGCAGTCGGCACTGTCGATGCGCAGGCAGCGGCCCGCGTTTACGCCACGCTCAAGCCGCGCATCGAGGAGGCGCATCGTGAGCTGGGCTCTCAGGAACCATTCGACACCACGATCGAACAGGCAATCGTGCAACTCGTCCAGACGCCCGGCGCGATCGACCCCCGGGTGATCGCGAAAGGCGCGGAGGGATACCAGTACACCGACGAACGTCTCGAATCGCTCACCGACTCGCAGAAGCTGCTCTTGCGGATGGGTCCGAGCAACGCGCAGATCGTGCGGAACAAGCTGAAAGAGATTGGAGTAGCGCTCGGGATTCCAGCCGCGCGGCTGGGTTCGTAGGATCCCGAGGGAGGCGTCCTATTCCGCAATTCACTTGAGTACCTGTAGCGCGGGGGCTTTAGCCCCCGCGTCGGCGCGGGCTGAAGCCCGCGCCCCACCGGAATGCAACTGAGCTCGTTCAGCGCAGGACCTCCACAGTCCCGGCCGCGCCGTCGACGCGAAGGCGCTGGCCGGTCTTGATCGTCTGGGTCGCGGTTCGTGTGCCCACGACCGCGGGAATGCCGAACTCGCGCGACACGACCGCCGGGTGAGAAAGTGCGCCGCCCGAGTCCGTCACGAGACCCGCGATCTTCGTGAAGAGCACGACCCAGGCCGGGCTCGTCATCTTGCAGATCAGCAGCTCGCCCTTCTGCACCTGATCGAACTGCTCGGGCGAGTCGACCACCCGCGCCGTCCCCTCGACGACGCCGGCAGACGCGCCCAGCCCGCGCAGCGTTCCGCCAGCGGACTTGGCCACTTCCTTCGATCGTTCGTAGATTCCCGGCCAGTCCCAGTTGCCCTGTTTGTACGGTTCCTCGTGCAGCGACCAGTGCGTGATCGTGCCAGCCCACAAGCGGGGCCGCCGGCCGAATGCCGCTTGCCTCTCCGTGCGCCGCTTCGCAACGAGCGACTTCACATCGAATGCGGCCGGATCCGCGCTGATGACTCGCAGCTCGTGGTACGTCAGGAACATCACATCGTCAGCCTCCTGGAACACCGACTGCTCGACCAGCTTCCGGCCTACCGCCATCAGCACCAGGCGCACGCGCGCGTAGGTTCCCTGGTCCATGTAGAAATGATGGTCGGGCGTCAGCGGCGTCATCTTCAGCGCGAGATCCAGCGCCGAGCGCAGCCTGTCGCGATCCGCCTCGGCGACCGTTGCAGGAACCAGGGCCCACATCGCGGCGATCGCGGCGTCACGGTTCTCGCGCAACTGGCGGACGTCCTTTTCGTAGTCGTAGTCCGAGGTGAGGTACCCGCGAATGGCCTCGACGATCGGCGTGGGGTTCTCGCGCCAGGTGGGATAGATGTACTCGTGCGCCCACATCGACTTGTTGCCGTATTCCATCTTGTAGTCGTCTATTTTCTTCAGGAAGTCACGACCTTCGGGCGAACCCGCCAGCGTCTTCATGACGTCGTCTGCGCCTTCTTTGTCGAAGGCCTGCCTGATCGCGGCGCTCGCCCCGGCGACCTCCTTCAGCTTCCAGAGATCGCGCACCGAGTCCCAGTTCCTGTCCTCGTCCGAAACGAGAATCCGTCCGACCAACGCCTTGTGCGTCTCTCCCACGATCCGGACGAAGAGGCTTTCAAAGGTCAGCGAGCTCTGAAACTGCGCGAGGTTCAACATCCAGTGAAGACGGAAGTGCCGCTCCTGAATGTCGACCGCGTCCTCGAGGAGGATCATCAGCTCCGGGAGCGAGGACGAGTCCATGGGGAACGAGTCCAGGTACTCGAAGTTCCGCTGGATCTCGGGCAGATACCGACGGTGCCACCAGCCGAGGAACTTGTCGGCGTACACCGGCATGACCATGCTGTAGTACGGAGCGAGCTCGGCTTCTTCTTTGGGATCGCGAGGGACGACGGCGCTATGCACGTAGCCTTCGATGTTCTTCGCGACCCACTCCTTTCCGAAAGGAACGCCGAAGCGGCGATACATGTAGTCGCAGGTGAGCCACCAGCCACCGATGTCGAACCACATGGGAGAAATGGGCTGGGGACAGTGAAGATCGTCCAGCCAAAAATGTAGCTTCTTCTCCTCTTCGCTCGCCCACTCGATGGGCGTGGTGCGATCGCCGAAGAACTGGTCGATGATGGAATTCCGGTCTACCATGTGGCTGCAAGGCCTCCGCGGGGGCTAAGACTTTCTGGAATATTTTCGAACAATGTAAGATATTCGAACCTTGAGAATTACCCAAGTGGTGTTCGCACGAAGGTTACGGGCCGCCTCGTCGGCACAAGAAGGCTGGCATGGTTGTTCAATTTGAACAGCCCGCCCGCGCTCCCGTGCCGCGCATACCAACCCGGACGCTGGCGACCGATCTGTTCGAGCAGCTTCGCTCGGACATCCTGCACAACCGGCTCGATCCGGGGAGCAGGCTGCGGTTCAAGGACCTGCGAGAACGCTACCACTCCGGCCTGAGCCCGCTTCGTGAAGCGCTGATGCGGCTGGTCTCCGAAGGGCTCGTCGTCCTCGAAGATCACAAAGGCTTCCGCGTCGCCCCCGTCTCGCGGGAGGAGATGCAGGACATCGCCAACACCCTCCTGGAGCTGGAAGCGCTCGCCATTCGGATGGCCGTCAAGAAAGGCGACGATCGCTGGGAGGCGGACATCGTCGCGCGCTTCCACGAGCTCTCGAAGCGGCCGATGTTCGCCGCTGACGGCACGCTCGATACGGAGTGGGAGGCGCGCAACGTCGCGTTCCACGAATCGCTCTACGCGGCGTGCGGTTCGCCATCGCTGAAGCTGGTCTGCCATGTCCTCTACGAGCGGCATTCGCGATATCGACGCCTTCGGACCAAGCACACCGGCAAACCCGATCGCGACGTCTCCAAAGAACACGAGGCGCTGATGCGCGCGACGATCGAGCGGGATGCAACCACTGCCATCGCACAGCTCCGCAAGCACCGGTCGACGACGCTTGGAGACGTCCTCGCCGATTGGCCGATCAAGGAAGTGCAGACCGAAGAGCCTCCCGCGGCCGGCACGGCCTTATCCCGGAGGAGGCAGCGCCGCCGATCGGATCGCGCCGATGGCGACCTCCCTCACGCTGTACGGCGGGTCAAGACGCCGCTTCGCCATCGAGCGCTGCGCGACTCCTAGTCCCGGAATTCACTTGGTGTAGGGCGGGGTCGGAAAGGCCCGTCCCTACGTGACAACACGTAACGGAGACGCCTTCACTTCAAAAGCGGGATGCGCGAATCGTTGGGTCCGCACGCACCCAGCTCGCGCGAAGTTCCTCGTCTACCGCGCGACCCGGCTTGCCCTGCGCTTCGAGCGCCTGCTTCAAGCCGATCAACGACCAGCCGTTGTGAGGATGACGCGCAAGGTCGGCCGAGTAGATCCGCTCGGCGTCCGCCGGACGCCCGGCCTCGAGCAGACAGGCACCCAGCCAGTGCCGGGCGGCGAACGGCAAGGGCTCCGGTTCGTCGATCAGGAGGGCGTCCTGCAGCGACACGGCGCGCTCGAATGCCGCGGCCGCACCGGCCAGGTCGCCGGCTGCACGACGGATCTCCCCGTCCAGAATCCCCCCGACGATCCCGAGAAGCGTTTTGACCGGATGAACCTTGAAGACGGCCTTGGACTGACCGGCGATTGCCTGCAGCCGGTCGAGCGCCAGGCGTGCAGACTTGCCGTCGCCGCGCCGGAGCTGTGCGTAGCCCTGGGCAAATTCCCACATCCCGCTCGAAAGGTCGCCATCAGGCCGTGCTCCCAGCGTCGCGACCTCGTCGAAGCGTCCGAATCGGACGAGTGCCAGCGCGTGGTACGTCGGATCTCGCGCCAGTCTCGCGAGACCCTGCCCGGCGCGAAGCGCGAGCGCTCCCTGACCATCCATCGACGCCGCGAACACGAGCATCTGCAGGTCGTGCGCGGGGTAGGTCATGATGCCCTCGCCCTTGGTCGACTTCTGATCCGACTCCCATGCCTGCAGGCTGGCCTTCACCGCGTCGCCCCAGCGGCCGACCTTGCTCCACGTGTGCGAAGGCATGTGATTGAGATGACTGGCTCCGGGCATCGCGCTCCCGAGATAGGCGACGCACCCTTCCGCGCGCGCCGGCTCCGTCGTCAGCTCTGTCGTGTGGACGTAGAGATGGCATGCGCCCGGATGACGGATGTCGCGAGCGAGCGCGCGTTCGAGGACGCCCAGCACCTCGAGGACGTTCGAGTCGCGAATGTCGAGCGCGCCCGGGCGCGGCAGCAGCAGGAACGCCGCTTCCGCGTATAGCGTGGCAGCGTCGAGATCGTCCGGATATCGTTCCGCGACGCGCTTCATCGCTTGAGCGTAGGCGGCGTCCTGCGCGCGTGCGCCGGCGGAATCGAACGCGGCGACGTAACGCTTCGCCATGGCCTGGATGAAGGCGCGCTCCTTCTCGTTGGCATGCGTCCCGGCGAGGGACAGTGCCTTCTGGATCGCAGCGTAGGCCCGCGGCGCCTGCTGCGCCGTCATTCGACCGTTGACATACGATCCCCAGGCCCAGGCTTCTCCCCAATAGCAGATGGCGCAGTTCGGATCGCGCCGCTGCGCTTCCCGAAACGATCGGCCCGCCTCCGGCTTGGCAAACGCGTACATCAGACGAAAACCCTGGTTGAAATACGCCTGCGCTTGCGGGTCCCGGGAGGAGATAGGCCGGGTGAAGGTTCCGAGGATGTCTGCGTAGAGGCGAATCGGCTCGTCGAAATCGGCGGGCATGGGATGCTCGTCGTGCTGGGCGACGGCGACCAGAGGCAGAACAAAGAAGAACACGAGAATCGCGGCGATGAGCGCCGCGCGTCCGCGCGTCTGTGGCGGCGTGAACACAGCGGCCTACATGAACAGCACGCACACGGGTGCGCCCACTGGCGACAACTGGCCGGACGGCGTCAGCGCGCCGGTGTTCTGATCGATGGTGAACACGGCGAGGGTGCCGGACCGCTGGTTCGCGGCAATCAGCCAGCGGCCGGTCGGGTCGATGGCGAAGTTGCGCGGCGTCTGACCGCGCGTCGGCTCGTATTCGACGAGGCTCAGCGCGCCCGCAGCGCCAATGCTGAAAACAGCGATGCTGTCGTGTCCGCGATTGGATCCGTAGACGAACTTCCCGTTGGGATGCAGGGCAATCTCGGCGGTCGATCCGCTCGTCACTTCCGCGGGCCGCGTCGGCACGCTGCTCGTCGGCGACAGGCTGCCGGTCTTGCCGTCCCACTTGAACGTCGTGATCGTGGCGGCCTGTTCGGCGATCGTGAAGAGCCACTCCCCGTTCGTGTGCATCGCGAAGTGGCGTGGTCCGGATCCGGGTGGAAGCGGCGCGGACGGCGGCGTATTGGGAGTGACCTTGCCCGTTGTCGCGTCGAAGTGAAACACGAGCATCCGATTCAAGCCCTTGTCGGCCGTGATGAGAAACTTGTTTGTGGCGTCGAAGGCCACCATGTGGCCAAGCGGTTTTGCCGTGCCGCTCTCGGCATTCTGACCGGTGACAACCGTGACGGCCTTCTGAAGCCGCCCGTCGGTCCCGACGGGCAGGATCGCGAAGTTCCCGCCGCCGTAGTTCGCGACCGCCAGATAGCGCCCGGTCCGATCGAGCGCCAGATGACAGGGCCCGGTGCCCTCCGTCGGCTGCACGTTGAGCTCGGTCAGCTTGCCGGTCGTTCGATCCACGGAAAAGGCGGTGACGCTTCCGCTCGCCGCGCCGCCAAACGTCTGGAGCTCGTTCACCGCGTAGACGAAGCGGCCATCGGCGCTGGCAATCAGAAAGCTCGGACTGGGCGTCTCGGCCACCAGCCCGATCGGCGTCAGCTCACCCGATCCGTCGTCGAAACGGAATGCGTAGATGCCCTTGCTGGTCTCGCCGGTGTAGGTGCCGATGTACACGATGCGTTGTGCGGCCACGCGCGGAGCGCGCGCCGCGGCTCCAACCGCAGCCACCACCAGACAGCCGATAACACAGGCAACGAAGCGTTTCATCGATGCTCCTCGTCAGAAAGGCCATTCTTTTCTGCGCCACGACCAGATCCCGAACGCAGCGACGCCGACGAGCAGCGTCCCGAGCCCGAACAGAATGACGCGTGCGTCCGACGTTGCGAAGACGAAGATCCACCCCGCCAGCGCCACGAGGCTGGGCAGGGGGTAGAGCCACATCCGGTAGGCGCCTGGGCTCGGCGGCCTGTGCCGCCGGAGCAGCGTGAGCGCGCCGATCTGCCCGATGAACTGGACCAGGATCCGCGTGGTGATGAGCGCGTCGATCACCATGCCAAGCGAGAAGAAGCTGCAGGCGATAGAGACGGCGCCTACAACGAGCAGGGAAAGCGACGGGAAGGCGCCCTTCGGATGAAGCCGCGCGAACGCTTTGAAGAAGTAGCCGTCTTTCGCAGCCGCGTACGGGATGCGCGAGTAGCCGAGCAGCAACGCGAATACCGATCCGAAAGCGGTCCACAGAATCGCAGCCGTGAAGAAGGTGGCCGCCGTCCGCCCGTACACCTTCTCCATGAACAGGGAAACGATGAACTTCGAGCTCGGATGCGCGTCGGCCGGAACGAACTCCCGCCACGGCACGACTCCGATTATCGAGAGATTGATCGCCAGATAAATCGTCGCGACGCACACGATGCTGAGCAGGATCGAACGCGGGATCGCACGAGCCGGATTCTTGACTTCGTCGCCGATGTAGCAGATGTCGTAATACCCCAGGTAGTCGTAGATGCCGACGCGGGAGGCAGCGCCCAGCCCGATGAGAAAACCGACCGAGAAATTGAACGCGCCCGGGGGAAAATCGAAGGCGATCGCGCGATCGAAGTGCGTCACGCCGGTGAAGATCACCGCTGCGGTCGAGAGGAGGCTTCCGATCCAGAGTGTGACTGTCAGCGGACCGAGCGATCCGATGGGCCGGTAGAGCAGCGCAAGGTTCAGCACACCCACCGCCGCCGCGATCATCGCGTATTGCACCGTCGTGAGGGACGGCCAGAGATACCCGAGGTACTGCGAAAAGCCGATGTAGCCCGACGCGATCTCGAGGGGACCGCTCAGGATGAACTGCCAGATGAAGAGAAACGCCGCGAGGCGGCCCCACTTCTCGCGGCCGTACCCCTCGCGAAGGTAGACGTAGCTTCCGCCAGATCCCGGCATCGCCGATCCGAGCTCGCTCCAGACCATGCCATCCGGAATCACAATGAGCAGCGCAACGACCCATCCGAGCATCGCCTGTGGACCGCCGAGCGCGGTCATGAGCAGCGGGATCGTGATGAACGGCCCGACTCCCATCATGTTGGTCATGTTGAGAGCAGTGGCCTCGAGCAGGCCGAACCGGCGGGCCAGCTCCGGCGGATGACCGCCGCCTGAAGCGAGGTGACGCGGCGGCTCCGAAGGAGACGTCACCGCGAGACCTGTACGGGACGGCCTGTTCGGGCTGATTCGTACGCCGCCATCGCGACGACGAACGTCTGCCGCGCGTCCTGAATCGACGCGGCGGGCTGCCGGCCGGTGTTCAGGCACTCGATCAGGTGAGTGAGCGGGAAAGGCGCCGGCACCGCGTACGGCGGCTCGGACTGGCGCTCGTACACCCAATCCGCTGCGCCGGCCGCAAGCACGGCACGGCCCGGTGCGCGAAACCACTGATCGATGATCTCTCCTCGCGTTCCGACCACCTCGAGCCGGACGACGCTGTTCTGCTTCGGTGAGGGCCCGGTTTTTCGAGGGGCGTTGATGGTCCACGACGCCTCGAGCGTGGCGATGAGGCCGCTGGCAAACGTGAACGTCGCCATGCCCCAGTCTTCGACGGCAATGTCCTTGTGAACCAGGTTAGCCGTCCTCGCTTCAACCTGCACGACCGTGCTGTTCGACAGCCACTGGAAGAGATCCATCCAGTAGATGCCTTCGTCGATCAGGGCGCCGCCCGGCACGTGGCTCGGATCGGCGAACCACCCTGGCTTCCCGGAATTGAGCGCATCCTCGGCGATCGACCAGCGGCACGCCTGGTGCAAAACGGCAATGTCGCCGATGTCACCCCGCTCGATTCGCGCCTTCAGGTCCCCGAACCGAAGCCGCATGATCCCTTGGAACGGAAAGCAGCCCACGCCTCCCGCTTCCACGGCGTCGACCATTCGATCCGCTTCCGCGACGGTCATTGCCATCGGCTTGCCGAGGATCAGGTGCTTGCCGGCGTTCGCGGCAGTGATCGTGAGCTGCGCGAGCTCCGAGACCGGCGCCGCGAGATGGACGATGTCGACGTGCTCGCGCCGGAGAAGCTCCTCAGCGTGTTCGTAGCCGGGGACGCCGAATCTTTCGGTGAACGCTTTGAGCTGCGACAGATCAGGACACGCCACGGCCACGAGCTCGGCGCCGTCGTAATCTCGAAGCGCCCGCGCGAGCCCGTACGCGGAGTACCAGTGACCCAGCCCGAAGATCGCCACTCGCCATTTATGCATCGGGCCGCCGCCTACCCTTTCCGCGCTCGATCTCGCACCGCTCTCCAAACACGCTCCGGCGTCATCGGCAGATCGCGCAGCTGGATCCCGGCCGCTTCGTTCACGGCCGCTCCGACCGCCGCGGCGATCGCAAGGATGCCACCTTCGCCCGCGCCCTTTGCTCCGAACGGCCCCGGGCCATCTTCGTTCTCGATCAGGATCGAATGCAGGCTCTCGGCGGTGTCCTGAATCGTCGGAATACGGTAGTCCAACGCGCCGAGGTTGCGAATCCGCCCGCGATCGTCGAGCAGGAGCTGCTCCATGAAGCTGTGCCCCAGCCCCATGACGGCGGCGCCTTCGTCCTGCGCTTCGACCTGCTGCGGGTTCAGCGCCCTGCCGATGTCGCTCACCAGAATCAGCTTGACGATCTGGACCATGCCGACCTCGGGGTCCACTTCGACTTCCGCCGCGGCGCACATCATCTCCCAGAACGCCGGCCGGCCGCCCAGCGGATGCGCGGGATCGAACGCATTGCCCTCATGCCCGATGCCGATGACCTCTCCGCGCGGCGGTCCGAAATGCGCGTGCAGGAACTCCTCGTAGCTCAGCTCACGGCCGGATATGACGACGCTCCCATGGCCCACTCGCACGTCTGAGTCCGACACGGCGAAGGTCTGAATCGCCATCTGTTTGAGCTTCGCCTTCACGTCCCTGCAAGCCTTCGCAACGGCATTCCCCATGAAGACCGTCGAACGGCTTGCGGACGTGGACGAGTCGAACGGCGCCACGGAGGTGTCGCCCATCACGATGGCGATGCGGTCCGGATCGATGCCGAGCTCCTCGGCGGCGATCTGCTTCAGGACCGTTCGCGCGCCCTGGCCCATGTCCGACGTGCCCGACAGGATCGAAGCGCTCCCGTCGTAGTGCACGCGAGCGATCGCGTACGAAGACGACGCCGTCGAAGAGCTCTTGAGGCCGAGCGAAACGCCCCGGCCGCGCCCGGCCGGAAGAGGATCGGTCCAGCCGATTGCGTTGCCGGCTTTGTTCAGTACCCCTTCCCAGTCGCCATCGGCCGGCGTGTCACCGGGAATGAAAGCTTCTCCGCGCTTCGCAACGTTGCGGCGGCGGATCTCGAGCCGGTCGATCCCCAGCGCATTGGCGGCGGCGTTGAGCTGCGATTCGACGGCCCATGACGCCTGCGGAGTGCCGAACCCCCGAAACGCGGTGCTCGGCGTCGTGTGCGACAGCAGCGCGCGCGCCGTCACGCGCGCGTTCGGCGTTCGATAGGGTCCGCACGCCGCGTAGCTCGCCTTGCTGACCACGCGGCCGCCGACGTCGGCGTACGCGCCAATCAGGAAGTCGGCCTGAATGTCCTGGAACACGATGCGCCCGGCCTTGTCGAACCCCGTCCGGACGTGGGTCCTGGCAGACGCGCGTCGGACCTGCTGAAAGGTCTCCTCGAGCGTCAGCACAAGACGAACGGGCCGGCCGGTCCGGAGCGCGAGGAATGCGAGCAACGGCTCGAACTTCGGCCAGCCTTTGCCGCCGAAGCCGCCCCCCGGATCCGGTGAAATGATTCTGACCTTCGCCACGGGCCATCCAAGCGCCGAGGCCACGACGCGCTGCAGCACGTAGGGGTGCTGGATGGCGCTCCAGATGGTGACGCCCTCCGCGTCCGGGGCCGCAAGGAAGGCGTGCGGCTCGATCGCGAAGTGCGTGACCATCGGGAACGTGTAGTCGTTCTCGATGACGCAATCGGCCCCGACCCCCACATCCCCCCAGCCGAACCGCCATTCCTGGAGCACGTTCGTGTGCGAGAGATCCTTCTCGACCCGAATAGCAGGATCCTGGACGAGCGGCGCCGCAGGATCGAGGGCCTGCTGGACGGTCACCACCGCCGGCAACTCTTCGTACTCGACCCTCACGGCCGCCGCCGCGGCCCTCGCCGCATCCTCTGTTTCGGCGGCAATCGCGGCAACAGGCTCGCCGAAGAACTTCGTCTCCCCGACGGCAAGCACGGGACGATCCTTGTACGCAGGCCCATAGCGCGGCATGGGGTGCGGCAGGTCGCCAGCGGTCAGGACGCAGCGCACGCCGGCTACCTTGGCCGCCTCGCTCACGTCGACCCGGTCGAGGCGCGCGCGTGCGCAGTTCAGGTGAACGAGCTTGACGTGGAGGACGTTCTCGAGCCGTATATCAGCGGCGTACCGCTGTGCACCTGTCACGCGCTCGACACCGCCCACGCGCGGGATCGATCGCCCGATCCAGCTCTCCGCCATCAATGCCAGATCCGGGGGCTTCGCCCCCGGATCCCCTGCGCCGTCGCTCGCGGGGCCCCCGTGCCCCGCTCCGCTCCGGCGGGGCGCGCCGGTGGCGCGCCTGATCGTGTTTTGCATGGCAGACTTGGCACATTCATACCCATTCAGTCGCGAGCACGGCTAGCGGCGTCGGCCACCGCAGCTACGATGCGGCTGTAGCCGCCGCACCGGCACAGGTTGCCGACGAGGCCTTCCTTGATCTCGGCAATGGTAGGCGACGGGTTCGTCATCAGCAGATACTTCGCGGACATGATCATGCCCGGTATGCAGAACCCGCACTGGACCGCGCCAGACGCGAGAAACGACTCCTGCAGACGATCGAGCGCGCCACCCATCGAAAGACCCTCGATTGTCGTCACCTCCGCGGCGTCAGCCTCCGCGGCGAGCACCAGGCACGATGTGACGGCGCGACCGTTCAACAACACCGTGCACGCGCCGCACTCGCCCTCGCTGCAGCACTCCTTGGTCCCGGTCAGCCCTGCCTGATCGCGCAGCACCTCGAGGAGCGACTGGTGCGGCCGGACGTCGAGATCCACACGATTTCCGTTGATGGCGAGGCTCACGCGCAGCGAGTCGGCACTCATGGGGCGGTGCTCCCGTTCTGTGCATGCCGCAGGCGATCGAGGGCGGCGGTCAGCGTCCTCCGGCTCATGACGTCCAGCATCGCCTCACGATAGTCGCGATCGGCCCGGACATCCGCGATCGGGCTGGCGTGCGAGAGAAGATCCGCCAGGGCGGCGTCGCGCGACGCGGGTGACGCGCCCGGATTCGCGAGCGTGCCGCTCGTGTCGGCCACGACAAACGGACGCGGCCCGACGGCGCCGAACGCGAATCGCGTCTCGCTGCCGGTCACGACACAGCATAAGTTGATGGTCGCCAGATCCACGCCCCGCCTGCGTGTCACCCGCCCGAACGCCGCGCCGGTCGTGCGTGACGGAAGGGGCAAGTCGATCGATGCCACAAGTTCTCCGGGATCGAGCACGGTCTGTCCGGGACCGAGGAAGAACTCGCTCAGAGGGATCTCCCGCCCGCCAGAAGGTCCGATCAGATTCACGAGCGCCCCATACGCGAGCAGCGCAGGCGCCGTGTCGGCTGCCGGTGAGGCGTTGCAGATGTTTCCTGCGAGCGTCGCGCGATTCCTGATCTGCACGGAACCGACGACGCTGCCTGCCTCGACCAGCGCCGGGTAGTGCCGGCGTACGCGGGGATCCGCGATCACATCCGTAATCACTGCTGACGCTCCGATGCGGAGCACCGGACCATCTTCGATCACGTCGCTTCGCAGTTCCCGGAGTCCCTTGACATCGAGGACGACGGACGGGCGCACATGACCGAGCCGGAGCCGGACGATCAGGTCGGTGCCGCCCGCAAGGGCGCGAGCCTCCCGGCCGTGCTCCGCCAGCACGCCAAACGCGTCAGCGAGACTCCGCGGGCGGATGTACCGAAACGGCTGCACGGGTGATTCCGTGTACGACGCGACTCAAACGGACGCGCGTGGTGGTACCGGCTCCAGCGCTTCGAGGCGCGCAGACGCATGTCTGTAGAGCGGCAGTGCGAGCGCTCTCGCCTCGGGCACCCGGATGCGTCGATACGATTCGTGGAACTTCGTTCGCACGTCTGCGACTGAGAATCTTCCGGACCGCACGAAGCCGAGGAAGAGATCGATGTTCGTCTCGAGGAAGCTCAGTCTGTCAGCCGCCTGCACGAGGTCGGCCTCGCGCGATCCTCCAATCTCGTGCCAGAGGATCAGCTGCTCCACCTGCCGCAACAGCCCATCGTCGGCGCCCTGCGAGCGCAGCCACTCGCAGACGATCCTCGCGCTGCGCTCCGAATGCAGGCGCTCGTAGACCGGATCGTCGAGCGAAGCCATCGCGGGCGAGTCCGGCCCGGGGAACGCGCGCTCCATGTCGTGCGTGAGCGCCGCGAGCCGGACGGCCTCGGGCAGGCCGGGGGCGAGCCTGTCGAGCCATTCGAGCGAACGAATGAGATGATCCCGGTTGTAGGGATAGTTTTCGACGACCCAGTGCCGCGCTCTGTCCACGAAGCCTGATTCAACCATTCACCAGACCCTCACAGCGTCGTTACGGGGCGACTCTGGAGCAGCAGCAACTCGTCGTTGCGGAACGACCACTCGATATCCTGCGGCGCGCCGAAGAACGCTTCTACACGAAGGCCCATCGATCGCACACGCTCGAGCTGGTCGCCGTCGAGGACACGCTCCGCTCCCTGCGCTTCGCTCAACTCGACGTGCCGAGTGCCGTCGAGCTGAGTGTCGTATGTCACCGCAACCGGCTGAACCGAGATGAACTCCTCGACCACTGCGCCGGTCTCACGCTCGAGCACATAGTGGTCCGGCGTGATCTCCCCCGAGACGATCCCTTCACCCAGTCCGAACACCGCTTCGATCACCATCCGATCGCGACGCTTTCGGATGGGATCGATCGTGAACAGCACGCCGCTCTTGTCCGCGCGGACCATTTCCTGGACGACGACCGCCATCCGCGTGTCCGAGAGCGCGCCCTTTTTCGCACGATAGAACATCGCCCGCGATCCAAAAAACGAGGCCCAGCAAGCCTGCACCTGCCGGGCGACAGCCTCTTCTCCGCGGACGTTCAGGAACGTGTCCTGCTGCCCTGCAAAGCTCGCGGCGTCCCCATCCTCGCTGACGGCGCTCGATCGCACCGCGACCGCGGGTTGTCGTCCGAGGTCGTCGTACGCCTGGGCCAGCGCCTCCCGAAGATCCTGAGGCAGACGGCGATCCGGTGATCAGCGTTCTCAGCCGGTCTGGCGGCGCTATCGAGCGCCGACGAATCGTGGACGTCAAGGTCACCCGTGAGCTCGCAGCACGAGCCTGGTTCCGCCGTGGGTTTCGAGGAACGACTGAAACGCTGACGTGCAGACGACGAAACCACGCGGGACAGGCAGCCCGGCGGCGGCCATCCGGGCCAGACTCGCCCCCTTACCTCCGGCCATCGGTGTCGCCTCGGCCGGAAGCTCGTGAAAGGGCACGATCGCCGCGTGGGCTTTGAGCGAAATGATGTCAGTCCTCGATGATCGCCACGGCGCGAACGGGCGCCGCGGTGGTGTTCTGCCACTTGATCGGAAACACGCTCACTTTGAAGCCATGTCCCGGCAGCTTGTCCAGATTCGTCATGTTCTCGAGGTGGTAGTACTCGCGCTCGCACATCACCCGGTGCGCTTCCCAGAATTGCTTCCGCTCGAACATGGCCCACACGGGGGGATCGAACGTGACGGCATCGATGCCGGCCACCTTGACCCCCTGGTCGAGCATCCAGTGTGTCGCCTCGCCGGTCATGCCGCAGTGATCGGTGAGGTAGGCCTGCGATTCTTGAATCGCGCCCGCGCCCGTGTGAATCAGCACGATGTCGAGTGGCTTCAGTGTGTAGTTGATCCGCGTCAGGGCGCGCTTCATGTCCTCGACGGTGATTCCCGCACCCTTGTCGAGGTGCCTGAAGTCGAGGACGACACCGTCGCCGTAGCAGTAGTCGAGCGGAATGCCCTCGGGGCCCGGGGCGTCTTCCCTCAGATGCCGAAGCGAATCGATATGAGTCCCGATGTGGTCGCCTGTCACGACCATGTAGCTCGCGGTCAGGGAGGTCACGCCGAACTTCGCCGCGCCGATGTTCGTTGCGAACTGCTGCCAGGTCTCGTACATCGCCATGGACGGACGGACGACGCGCGGGAACGCGACCATGTCGTTGTGCACCTGCATACTCAGATCGACGAGCCGTCGTGGCATGAAAGAGGAACCTCCAGACCCAGGCGATGTAGGGCCTTCTCCGTTCAATCCTTACTGCGTTGCCGTGATGCCGCCGTCGACGTAGAGCGTCTGTCCCGTGATGAAATCAGACGCAGGCGATACGAAAAACAACACCGCTCCGACGATATCGCTCGTTTCGGCGACGCGCCCCATCGGAATCCGCGCGACGAGGCTCTTGTAGAACTCCGGATCCTCGAGCCATCGCGCCACCTGCGGCGTACGTGTGAAGGTGGGCGCGAGCGCGTTGACGTTGACGCGGTGCTCGGCGAGTTCCGCGGCAAGCTGTTTCGTGAGGACCGAAAGGCCTCCCTTGGCGGCGCAGTACGCTGAAAACCCGCGCCCCCGCAACGCCAGCTGGCTGCGGACGGAACCGAAGAAAAGGAGCTTACCGCCGGAGTTCTGCTGGATCATCTGGCGCGCGGCCGCCTGCCCCTGGAACATCGCGCTCTTGAGATTGAGCGCAATCACTTCGTCGAAGTTCGCGGCGGTCACTTCGCCCGCCTTTTCTTCGCGCTGCCCGCCGACCAGATTGATAAGGATGTCCAGCCGACCGAAATGTGCGGTCGCGGCTTCCACAAGACGCTCGGTCTCCGGTTGCGACCGGGCGTCGAAGGCGTCCGACCAGCTGTCGTAGCCCTCCGCGCGGAGCGTGGCCGCACACGCGCCAGCCTTCCCGGCGTCGTGGCCGGCTACGCCGACCCGGGCGCCCCGGGCGCACAGCGCGTGGCATACAGGGGCCCCAATCCCCCCGTAACCTCCTGTAACCAGGGCCACTTTCCCGTCGAGCCTGAACAATTGGTCGGGTACGGTCATCGCGAGGTCGGTGCGGGACGATCCAAGTTCATGGAAGTGGCCTAACCAGTGCAGAATCTATCACAGCGTCCTTATCGACAAAACGCAAAATGTTCGAAAATTTCTCTTGTGGGTCGCCTTGGGATCATGGTAATTTCCGCCGAAATCCCGTCACGAATGGGCAAGTACGCAGGAGGAACCGGACATGTCGAACGTGCGGTGTACTTGGGCGCTTTTACTGTTGGTAGGGGCGTTCTGTCTGGCTGGCGCCAATCGGGCGTCCGCACAGGCCGTGAGCGGAATCCTCACGGGCACGATCGTTGATTCTTCTGGCGCTGGCGTTCCAGGCGCCACCGTCAACGCCACTGAAGCAAGCACCGGCGCGGTTCGAACGGCAGTCACTGGTGAGGCAGGACTGTTTCGAATCCCGGCACTGAATCCAGGTAGCTATGTGGTGACCGTCGAGCTCGCAAGTTTCAAGACGCTCACTGTCTCCGACATCAACCTGTCAACCGCGGAAACGCGCGACCTCGGAAAACTGAAGATCGAGGTCGGCGGCGTCACCGAAACGCTCCAGGTCACATCGGAAGTGACTCCCGTTCAGATCTCGGACAGCGCTCGCCGCAAGACCGTCGTCGGCGCCGACCTTCAGAACATCCAGATGAAGGGACGCGACATCTTCGGATTGCTCGCGGTGCTGCCGGGCGTTCAGGACACGAACCTGAACCGCGACTTCTCGTCTTGGACGTCTGCGACGGCGATCAGCATCAATGGCGCACAGTCACAGAACAAGGACGTCCGGGTCGACGGCATCAACATCGTCGACGAAGGTGGATGCGGCACGGCGTTCATCAACCTGAACATGGATGCCGTGAACGAAGTGCAGGTCATCGCCAACGGATACACCGCTGAGAACGGGCGCAACAACGGCGGCCTGATCAACGTGGTCACCAAGTCCGGCACCAACACTTTCAAGGGGTCGGGCTGGTACAACGCCCGCCGCGACAAGTGGAACGCGAACGATTATTTCCGCAAGATCAACAACCAGGCGACACCGTTGTACGACGTGAACATCTACGGCTACAGCTTCGGCGGTCCGCTCGTGATCCCGAAGGTGTACGACAGCCGGAAGATGGACAAGAGGACGTACTTCTTCGTGTCGCAGGAGTACACGGATGATGCACGTCCGAGCGTCACGGCCCGGTCCAACCTTCCGACCGCACTCGAGCGCGCCGGCGACTTCTCGCAGACCCGCATCACGAACGGCACCATCCAGCAGATCATCGACCCGAGGACTGGAGTGGCGTTCCCGAACAACGTCATTCCGCTGGATCGCATCAGCCCGCTGGGACAGGCGATGCTCAACCTGCTGCCGATGCCCAACGGGATCCTGAACCTGGCGCCCGGGCAGCAGTGGACGTCGAACTCGGCGTACGACAACACGCCGGAACACAGCCGCACCAACAACGTCGTGCGCATCGATCAGACGTTCACCGACAAGACCCGCGCGAGCTTCAAGCTCCTGAAGGATCGGGACGACGTGTGGAGCTACAACAACTTCACGCCGGGAACGGGCCACGTCGCGAACAACGCGCCGGGCATCATCGCGTCCTCGACGATCACGCAGGTGCTCAAGCCAAATATCGTCAACGAGATGAACTTCGGGTACACGCACAACCGCTGGGGCTTTTATGCGGGTCCGGAGACCGAGGTCGGCAAGAACTTCGACTACACGACGCTCTATGCCGCGAAGCTGGGTATCAACGCGCCCAGGCTGCAGCCGTTCGGCGACTATTCGGATCCGCCGAAGCTCGCGGGCTTCGGGGGACCGCAGGTCGACGAGTGGCCGTACGCCCCGGTCTTCTCGACGTCCGGCGGAAATCGAGCCAACCTGGCCGGCTACATGAACAACTGCAACTGCCCGCTCCCGCGCCTGAACATGAGCGCGCGCGGATCCTGGGCGGACGACCTGTCGATCACCAAGGGGCGCCACAACCTCAAGGCGGGCGTTTACCTCGAATACAACAAGAAGACGGAGCCGGGGTCGACGAACTACCTCGGTAACTACAGCTTCGCCGACGACTCGAACAACCCGCTCAACACGGGGAACGGCTACGCCAACATGCTGCTCGGCGCCTTCAGCTCCTATACCGAGCTGACCGCGCGCGTGGACAAGGACGTCCGCCACTGGCAGAACGACTTCTATTTACAGGACAACTGGCGTGCGACGTCTCGGCTGACGTTGGACTACGGCGTCCGCTTCCAGCACAGCGGGTCGGACTACGAGGTCAACAACAACCACACGGGCTTCTTCCCTGACCAATGGTCGACGAGCCAGGCCGGGCGGGTGTACCGTCTGACCTGCGCGACACAGGGCGTCGCGGGAAACCAGCCCTGTTCAGCGGCCAACCAGCGCTCCATCGATCCTGCCAATCCGACCGTGTTCCTCTCGCCCGCCCTTGCCGGCAACATCGTGCCGGGGACCGGGACTATTACCAACGGGATCTCGACGGATGGCATCTCCGGCGGGAAGGACGGCACATACTTCAGGTTCCCGTACCTCGTCGCGGCGCCCAGGTTCGGGGTCGCATGGAACGTCACGGGAGATGGCAAGACCGCGATTCGCGCGTCCACCGGCATCTTCTACAACTTCCCGCGGTCAACCGGAACCGGGGGCTACAGCTTCGCCGGCGGCTGTCCGGTGTCGTGCAGCAACACGATCCGGTATGCGACATTCGACGCCGTCGCCGCAGCGGGATCGGGCGGCGGGCCTGCGCTGCTGCAGACGCCGCAGAACACGAACGTCGCGGGCTACGATCAGCCGCTCGCGAAGTCCTACAACGGCAACGTCGCGTTCCAGCGCGACATCGGCTTCCACACCACGGCGGAAATCGCGTGGGTCGGCAACTACCAGTACGAGGGTGGCCGCACCGTCGATATCAACCGGCTGCCACTGTATGTCTACGGGAACCCGGCCAATCTCGTGAACAACAGTTCGCTCAACGAACAACTCGCTGAGAGCGGTCTACGGACCGTACCCCGGCATGGGATCGGTGACACAGTTCGTCAAGAATCTGTACCCCAATACGCTCAAGTACAACGCCCTGCAGTTGAACGTCCAGCGTCGGCTGAGCCAGGGCTTCCAGATCGGCGGCGCCTACACTCTGGCCAAGGGCGAGGGGTACACCGGTTACGATCCGTACACAGACGAGATCGGTGGAAAAGACGCCATCCGATCACGCTATTGGGGCCCGACGGCGGAAGACCGGCGGCACCACGTGTCGGTCAACTACAGCTACAACGTGCCGACGCTGGTTCACGCGCCGATCATCAAGTACATCGTGAGCGACTGGCAGATCTCAGGCGTCACGACGCTCTTGAGCGGTTCGGCCATCACGCCGGGCTGCACCTCGAATGTCGCCGGCATCGGGAACAGCAACCCGTCCCTCACCGACAGCATCACCTCCCGCTGCATGCTGGTCGGCGACCCGTTCACGCTGACGCCGGCGCAGGTCGAGGCGAACAAGAGCCTGCCTTACCCGGATCAGTATCACTTCAACGTCGATGCCTTCGTGATGGCCCAGCCGATCAGCTCGTCGGTCGGCAACTTCGGCAATACGCCGGTCGGCATCCTCCGCAACCCGACGTGGCACCAGTGGGACCTCACGCTGTCGCGCCGGTTCCCTGTCAACGCCATGGGCCGAAAGAACGCCGGGTTCAAGGTGCAGGTCCAGGCGTACAACGTGTTCAACGAAACGCAGTTCACCAACCTGAACGCGACGTACACTTTCACCGGTACGGGCAACGTGCAGAACACGAACACCAACACCGGTAAGTACACGCAGACGGGCAGCGGGCTGGCGGCCGGCACCATCCAGCCCCGCGTGATCGGTCTGACGGCACGATTCGACTGGTAGCGCCTGCCTGAGGAACGTGTCGCGCCCCAGCCGCCGTCGTGCGGCTGGGGCTTTTTTGTTGGTGGATGGTCTGCAAGGTTTGTGTAGAGCGAGGTCTTCCGCCTTCGCTGAGGCTACGGCGGTCCGCCAGAGGCTTGGTGAAGGAGGGTTGACAGCGTGTCGCGCCGTGGTTCGGCCCGGATTCGCAGTCGCGACAACGGAGCGGCTGCTACTGATTCAGGCGTTACATCCTATCAATACCCCAGTGCCAGTCCGTCCTTCCGCGAGTCGGACGCCCCGAGCAGCGCGCCCGTTGCCGGGTCGATCATGATGGCCTGACCGCCACCCATCAGCGCCCGATGCGTCAACCCTGGCCCAGGCAGCACACGCTCATGACCACGCGCGACGAGCGCGTCGATGACGGGCTGGGTCACGCCATCCTCCATCATCACGCCGCGACCGCTGATGTATCGCACGCGGGGCGCGTCGATAGCTTCCTGCAGGTTCAGCCCGCGCTCGATCAGGTTGACGAGGACCTGCGCGTGCCCCTGGGCCTGCACGTCGCCGCCCATGACGCCGTAGACCATCAGCAGCTTGCCGTCCTTGAACACCATCGCAGGAATCAGCGTGGTGAACGGACGCTTCCCCGGCTCGAACCGATTGGGATGTCCGGGATCGAGCGAGAACCCGCTGCCGCGGTTGTGCAGCATGATGCCGGTCTCGCCTGCGACGATCCCCGAGCCGAACGCGTTGAAGATGCTGTTGATGAAGGACACGGCGTTCCGGTCCTTGTCGACGACGGCGAAGTAGGTCGTGTCGGTGCTCGCCCGGATTTCACCGTATTTCGGCGGATCGATGGCCTTGTCCGAATTGATCAGGGCCCGCCGCGTGGCCGCGTAGTCCTTCGACAGCAGCTCCTTCACCGGGACCTTCGAGAACGCGGGGTCCGCGATGTACCGGTTGCGATCCGCAAAGGCAATCTTCGTCGCCTCGATCAACGTGTGGTAGTAGCGTTCGGGCTGGCCCTTGAGCATCGTCAAGTCGATGGGCTCGAGAATGTTCAACAGCAGGAGCGCCGTCAGACCCTGTCCGTTCGGGGGGAGTTCGTACAGCGTGTGTCCCCGATAGGTCGTCGAGATCGGCTCCACCCACTCCGCCTTCTGCGCGGCGAGATCCTCCATCGAGAGGAATCCGCCGTTCTTCTGGCAGTAGTCCACAATCGCACGGCCGATCTCTCCCCGATAGAAGGCGTCGCGCCCGCCTTTGGCCAGCGTGCGGAGCGTCCGCGCGAGGTTCTTCTGGACAAAGATCGTCCCTGGCTTGGGGGCGCCGCCGTCGACCAGGTAAGTCGCCGCGGCCGCGGCGGTCGACTTGAGCTTCGCGACCTCGGGCTCCCAGTCGGCCGAGATCTTCTCCATGACCGGAAAGCCGTTTTCGGCGTACTCGATGGCGGGCCCCATCAGCGTCGCGAGCTTCATCGTGCCGTAGCGATCGAGCAGCGTGACCCAGCCGTCGAAGGCGCCCGGCACGGTGATCGGTTCCATGCCGGTCATCGGCATCTGGGTGATTTTCCTGGACGAGAAGTGCTCGAGGCTGAGCGCGCGAGGCGCGCGGCCGCTGGCGTTGAGTCCTGCCAGCTTCCTGGTCTTCGCTTCGTGGACCATCATGAACGCGTCGCCGCCCACGCCCGTCATGTTGGGCTCGGTGACGTTGAGCATGGCGGCCATGGCGATCGCGGCGTCGACGGCATTGCCGCCGCGCTTCAGGATCTCGATGCCCACCTGCGAGGCGAGAGGCTGACTCGACGCCACCATCGCATGGCCGGCGCGGACGACCGATCGACCTGCTCCGGTACCCGAGAACCATCGCTCCTGCGATGCTGCCGGAGCGGACTGATCGCCGGGCGCGGCCGCAGCAGATGCAGGAACGGCCGCCGCCATGGCCGGCAAGGCGCCCGACAGCTCGAGAAACTCACGACGGCTGAAACTGTTGCCCATACAGCGGACTATACTGCGCCTCGAGGTCGTCCATGAATCCATTGACTTCGTCCTTGGTCGGGGTCGTCTTTGGGGTACTCGCCGCCGCGTCATCGGTGCCGGGTGCGACCGGGTCGGCCTCGAACCACGAGCCCGAAGCGGCTCAAACACGGACCCTCTACGTGATCGCCACAGACAAGAACGGTCTACCCGTCACCGATCTGCAGGCTGCGGATTTCGAGATCAAGATTGCGGGCAAGACAGCGGACGTCGCGAGCGCCCAGCCGGCGTCGGTACCTTTGCGAGTCGCGCTTCTCGTGGCCGACCAGGGCACGGGGGCGTTTCAGCTCGGTCTCGCACGGTTCATGCAGACCCTGCTCGGTCACGCCGAGTTCACGCTCGTCGCCGTTGTCGTCCAGCCCGTGACGCTCGTGGACTATTCGCACGACGGCGCCGCGCTGAGTGCCGGCCTGAAACAGCTCGGGAGCCGCGGACGGGAACGCGGGGCGCAGCTGATCGAGGCGATCCAGGACGCCACCAGGACCGTCAAGCACGAAGCGCGCCGCCCCGTCATCGTCGTCCTGCGGACGGGCGGAGAAGCGCCGAGTCAGATCTCGGGAAACCAGGTGCGTGAGGAGCTTCGTCAGAGCGGCGCGGCCCTTTACGCTGTGTCCACGGCCGGCGCCGAAGGGAGGGCGCCGTCTCAGTCACGCGCCGGCATCTCCGCCGAACAGGCGCAGCTCGCCGACGCCGAGCTGGCAGACTCGTCGGCCAATCTCGCGCTCGTGCTCGGCGACGGCTCGAAGGAGTCAGGCGGACGTCACGACCAGGTAATGGCCAACACGCACGTCAAGGCACTCGAGCAGCTCGCACAGGAACTGCTCCATCAGTACGAGGTCGTCTGCAGCGTGCCGGACGGCGTGAAACCGGGCGACAAGCTGTCGGTCTCGTCGAAGCGCAAGGGCATCACGACGCGGGCGCCCGCGAGGCTCCCGGAGTGAGCCGTGCAGCCGATCTCCCGCGCAAGCTGGGATTCTTCGACGGCGCCGCGCTGCTCGTCGGCTCGGTCATCGGCTCCGGCATCTTCGTCGTTCCAACGCTGATCGCACAGAAGGTTCCGGAGCCGGGCGTCGTGATCGGCATCTGGATCTTCTCCGGATTGCTCGTGCTGTGCGGGGCGCTCACCCTCGCGGAGCTCGGCGCGATGCTGCCGGAATCGGGCGGCCTCTACGTCTACATGCGCGAGGCCTACGGACCGTTCTGGGCCTTCCTGTATGGATGGACGATCATGCTCGTCGTGATCCCGGGATCGATGGCGGCGCTGACGAGCGCGTTCCTTTTGTACCTGCAGCTGTTCTTCCCGATGTCGCTCGTGGTGGAGAAGACGGTCGGCATCGGAGTGCTGCTCGGTCTGGCGTTCATCAACACCCGCGGGGTCAGGCAGGGCGCAGGCGTGCAGAACCTGTTCGCTTTCCTCAAGGTCGCGGGCCTTGCGGCACTCGTCCTTCTCGCGCTGTTCACCAGGTACGGAAGCGCCTCGCATTTCCTCCCGCTCGCGCCTGCGCACATCACCGGCGGCCTGCTGACGGGCATCGGCCTGTCGATGATTTCCACCCTCTTCGCCTATGACGGGTGGCAGTTCGTCAGCTTCATGGCGGGCGAGGTCAAGGACCCTGGGCGCAACCTTCCCCGCAGCATCATCCTCGGCGTCCTCATCGTGATCGCGATCTACGTGAGCGCCAACCTGGCGTACATCTACGTGCTGGGCCAGGCACGTATCGCTACATCTCAGCGGGTCGCCGCCGATGCGATGTCCGCGATGGTCGGCAGCACGGGCGCCACGGTCATATCGTTCGCGATCCTCTGCTCCACTTTTGGCGCGCTTTCGGCCAACGTGCTCGCAGGCCCCCGTGTGTTCTTCGCGATGGCTCGCGATGGCCTCTTCTTTCCGCAGCTCGCGACCATTCACGCGACGTACCAGACACCGTCGACGGCGATATGGGTGCTCGCCGTCTGGGCGGGTCTGCTGACGCTCACGGGCGGCTACGAGCACCTCATCACGATGGCGCAGTTCGCCAACTGGATCTTCTTCACGATGGTGGTGCTGTCGGTCATGGTGCTGAGGCGCAAGTTGCCGGACCGGGCCCGGCCGTACCGCGTCACCGGTTACCCGTTCACGGTCATCGTCTTCGTGCTCGTGTCGTCGGTGTTCGTCATCAACACGCTCGTCGAATCGCCTCGGAGCTCGCTCATCGGCCTCGGGCTGCTGCTGCTCGGGATTCCGCTGTATTCGAGGCGGCGGGCGATCCCGTAGATCCGGGGGTTCGCGAGCCAGCGACAACGGCAACACGGGAGATCAAAGAGCTCAAGAGGTCAGGCGTAGCGCGGGGTCTCCTGACCTCGTGTTCACAGACAAGAGTTTGGATTAGATGTAGAACATTGCCATGCCATTCACTCGCAGACTTTTTCTCGCCCTTGGAGCCACTGCCGCCGGACTCGGCACATCCCTTCGTGCCCAGGCGGGTGGCTGGACCCTGGAGTCCGGCGCCGCCGGCAAGACCTTGAAGGATCCAAAGGGCCGCGTCGTGCTCGGCTACCTGACGAGCAAGCCGGCCGGAGTGCCGCTCGAGGGCAACAGCGCGTGCTGCATTCATCCTTTCAACACGGTCGGTGGAGAATGCGCGACCGACATCGCACCTCCCGATCACCGCGACCACCGCGGGATCTTCTTCGCGTGGCACGACATGTCGTTTACCCGTGGCAGCGAGACCCTGCGCGGAGACTTCTGGGGCTGGGGACAGTTCGCGCCGATCGAGAATCGGGTCATCGTGAATCGCGACGTCCGGCTCGCACGGACGGATGCGTCTTCTGCCGAGGTCGCGGTCCGGAACGACTGGACCATCGGGAAGCAGGCCGTCATGCAGGAGGCCACGACGATTGCCGTGAGCGACCGTGGCGGCGCGCGCCTGCTCGATCTGACGTTCCGGTTCACGTCCGACTACGACGTGCTGATCAACCGCATGGCATTCACGGGTCTCTGCTTCCGTTGCCGGAAAGACGGTGAGTACTCCTACGGTGATGCCAAGGGTGAAGTGAAGCTGCCCGACTCCAAGCCGACCGAGCCCGAAACAGACTGGCCAGCGCAAAACTGGTACAGCCATACCGTCAAGCACGCCGATGGGAAGACGGTCGCCTCGGCGGTCGTCGACCATCCTGGCAACCCGCCTTCGCTGTGGCACGGCGTCCGGCTGGTGTCGTTCCTGAATCCGTGCATCGCCGCGCCGGCGCCGGTGCGCATTCCGTCAGGAAAGGCGCTCACGCTGCGCTACCTGGCCGTGACGCAGGACGGCATATTCGCGCCGGGAGCGCTGGACAAGCTTGCCGCCGAGTGGCGGAAGTGAGGTATCCGAGGTAGCGGAGTTCACAAACGGAGAAACGGAGAGAACGGAGACGAAACGGAGAAGACGTGCGGGCTCGCGCCGCGCGTAGCGCGGCGGCGTGGGTGCGCCAGGACGCCAGACGCGAACACCAGAGGTGCGAGTGGTGCTCGCGTCTGGCGTCCTGGCGCACCCACACGGTGCCGACCTACGGTCGGCACCCGAGCCCCTCGTTGTTCGCGTTCGTAGCAGCTTATCTTCTCCGTTTCGTCTTCGTTGACTCCGTCTCCGTTTGTAAGCGTGACCGTTGACTCCGTCGTCTCTCTTCTTGGTCGCAGGACGGACCAACAGAACGCAGATCACCTTACTAGCGAGGTCGTATTCATGTTCGGACGCATGGCTGGAAAGACGGGACAGCGGCTTGCCGCCTTCGGCAGGCCGGCGATCGCGATGGCGATCGCGATCGCGGCAGTGTCAGCCGCCGATCGCAAGGCCCAGGACTGGCGCGACTACGGCGGCGGTCCGGACAATTCCAAGTTTTCTCCCCTGAAGCAGATCGACAAGTCCAACGTGTCGAAGCTCCAGGTCGCCTGGACCTATCCGTACGGCGAGACGCTGTTCAATCCGATCGTCGTTCGCGGGTTCGTTTACGCCAAGGGACGCAACGGCGCCCTGATCGCGCTCGACGCGGCCACCGGCAAGGAGATCTGGATCCACGACGGCCTCGACGGCATGACACGGCGCGGCGTGAACTACTGGGAAAGCAAAGACGGCAAGGATCGGCGGCTGATCTTCAGCATGAGCGACCACCTCCAGGAGATCGATGCCGCGACCGGCAAGACCATCCGCACTTTTGGCGAAAACGGCGTCGTCGACCTGCGTGAAGGCCTCGGGAGGGACCCGGCCACGATCGGACGGATCCAGTCGAACACGCCCGGGAAGATCTTCGAGAACCTGCTCATCCTCGGCTCCGCGACGGGCGAGGCGTACTTCTCGCCTCCCGGCGACCTCCGCGCGTACGACGTCGTCACCGGTAAGCTCGTGTGGCAGTTCCACACCGTGCCTCACCCTGGCGAGTTCGGCTACGAGACGTGGCCCAAGGACGCGTGGAAATACATGGGCGGCACCAACACGTGGGGCGAGATCACAGTCGATCCGGAACGGGCAATCGCGTATTTCCCGACCGGATCGGGAACCTTCGACTTCTACGGCGCCGATCGGATCGGGGCAAACCTGTTCGCGGATTGTCTCATCGCGCTCGATGCGCGCTCAGGCAAGCGGCTGTGGCACTTCCAGAACGTCCACCACGATCTCTGGGACTACGACAACACGTCTGCTCCGCAGCTGACGAACATCAAGAAGGACGGAAAGTCGATCCCCGTAGTGGCGATGGCGGGAAAAACCGGCTTCCTCTATGTGTTCAATCGGGTGACGGGCGAGCCAGTCTGGCCGATCGAGGAGCGGCCCGTGCCGACCAAGACCGAAGTGCCCGGCGAACAGGTCTGGCCGACGCAGCCGTTCCCCACGAGCCCGCCGCCGTTCGCCCGACAGAAGTTCGGCCCGGACGATGTCAATCCGTACCTGATCACGCCGGCCGAGCAGGAGCAGTTCAAGCAGCGGATTGCAGCGGCCAGGAACGAAGGTCTCTTCACGCCGATTGGATTCACGGACACGATCCACATGCCTGGCAACAACGGAGGATCGAACTTCGGCAGCACCTCCTCGAATCCGAACGACGGCACGGTTTACGTCATCAGCTACGACATCCCGGCGATCATCCGGCTGCTGACGCCCGAGGAAGCCGCGGCGCGCGGCGGGCGCGGCCGCGGAGGCGCAGGCGCGGCGGCGGGTCCGGGACTCGCGGTGTTCCAGCGCGACTGCCAGGTCTGCCACGGAGCCGATCGGGCCGGCACGCCGAATGGCGCGTCCCTGGTCGGCGTCGCGGGACGCCTCGCACCCGAGGAGATCCGATCCACGGTCACCAACGGCAAGGGACGCATGCCGCCATTCCCGCATCTCCTGCCCGCGGACGTCGACGCCGTCGTCTCGTACCTCGTCGCGGCCGATGCAGGTGGGCGCGGCGGCCGGGGACGCGGCGGTGACGGCATGCCCGTGACGTTCCCACCTGGCCCGGTCGTCGAATCAGGACCCGCTGTCGTGAGGCCGGGCGGAGGCGGACGAGGTGGCGGCGGAGGCCGCGCGTCTGGCCCTCAGGCGTACCCGGAAGGCGTCGAAGCTCCCGCAGAGCGCTACACGATGAATGGCTACGGTCTCTACGCGAACATCGTCAAGCCGCCGTTCACCACGCTGACGTCGTACGACCTCAACAAGGGAACGATCAAATGGCGCGTGCCGCTCGGCGACGATCCGAGGCTCGCGAGCGCCGGGGTCACTGGCACCGGCACCGCCGGCGATTTCAAGTTCGGCGTGATCCCGACGGCGACGGGGCTGGTGTTCGTCGCCGGCGGAGACGACAAGCTGCACGTCTACGACGCCGCCAATGGCAAGGAGATCTGGTCGGCGGCGTTCGGAGCGGCGAGCCGCGGCATTCCTTCGATGTACGAGCTCGATGGACGGCAGTATCTGCTGATGACGGCATCGGACCCCGGGGTCGGCCCGAACAGGGCGATCCGTCCGGATCTGCCGCACGGCCTCGTCGCGTTCGCGCTGCCAGGGAAGAAGTAGTGGAACTCGAGCAACTGGATGGCTTGATGCGCTGCTTTTAACAGGAGGAAGGAGGTGGGGAGGAAGGAGAGGATATGCCCACAAGTCGAACAATTCTTGGGCTGTTCGCGCCGCGCGTCGCGCGGGTGAGTGACGAGAGGATCGGGGATCACGAGCAACGAATGGGAATCGAGTGTTGCTCGTGATCTCCGATCCTCTCGTCACTCCACCGCCGGCCGCAGGCCGGCGCGCGAACAGCCGCTGCCATGCGCGCAGGCGGCGAGAGCTCCTCTTCTTCCTCCCTTCCTCCCCTCCTCCCTGTGAAGGTTTTGCAGGCAGCTGTCGCTGCTAACCAACCCCTCAATCCCGAAGTGCATACGCGGCGAGCACGTTGCCGCAGATGATCGTCACGAACTGCTTCCCATCGACCTCGTACGTGATGGGAGCCGAGTAGATCTGCATCGACCCTAGACTGCTCTTCCACAACAGCTCGCCGGTGCGTGCGTCGAGCGCCTGGAAGTAGCCTTCGCGGCCTCCGGTGAAGAGCACATCGGATGCGGTCGTCAGTATTCCGCTGTCCGTGAGGTCGTACATCGGGAACGTCCACTTGCGAGCGCCTGTCGCCGGATCGACCGCGATGACGGCTCCGTGACCCGCCGCGTCGGTCCAGGTGTTGATTGGATCGCGGCGGATGTTCGGCGCGACTGCCGCGTCTGGAGCGGGTCGCGTCGCGCGATAGTTGCCACCCATGAACGTGCGGCCGGGCCGGTACTCGGCGGAGTCACTCGTGAACACCCCTGAGACCTCCTCCCAGGCAGGAATGTAGAAGAGATTGGTCCGAGGGCTGTATGAGGGCGAGTACCAGTTCGTACCACCCTGCTGCCCGGGAAAAACCGGCGCGCCGGGCGGCTGTGGTGTCTCGACGGGCCTTCCTCGCTCGTCGAGGCCGCTCGCCCAATTCACTTTGATGAACGGCTTCCCCAGCAGAAACTTCCCGGTCGTCCGATCGAGCACGTAGAAGAACCCGTTCCGGTTCGCGAGCATGAGCAGTTTGGCGGGCGCGCCCTGCCACGGCGCGTCCACGAGCACCGGCACCTGGGTCGCGTCCCAGTCATATCGATCGTTCGGCGTGAACTGGAAGTGCCACCGGAGCTGGCCCGTGTCGGCGTCGAGCGCAACGACGGAGTCCGTGTAGAGGTTGTCGCCGGGTCGCTGCGCGCGGTTGAAATCAGGACCGGGATTCCCAATCCCCCAGTAGGTCAGGTTCAACGCCGGGTCGTAGGAACCGGTCACCCACACGGATCCTCCGCCGTTCTTCCAGGCGTCCTTGTTCGACTCTCCACTCCACGTCTCGGACCCAGGCTCGCCCGGCGCCGGAATCGTATTGAACTTCCACGCCTCCCTGCCGGTTGCCGCATCGTACGCGGCGATGAATCCGCGAATGCCGAATTCGCCGCCGCCAACACCGATGACGACCTTGTCCTTGATCACGAGCGGCGCGAGGCTGACGGAATACCCGTGCGCGAACTCGCCGACGTTCACGTTCCACCTCACGCGGCCGGACTTCGCGTCGATCGCGACCAGATGGGCATCCAGCGTCCCCATGAACAGCGTGTCGCCGCGGATCGCGAGCCCGCGATTGTTGGCGCCGCAGCACACTTTGTAGTCCGCCGAGACCGCGTGCTTGTAAACCCAGAAGATGCGTCCCGTCCTCGCGTCAATCGCCAGGACATCGTTCGGACGTTGGGTCAAATACATGACGCCGTCGACGACGAGTGGAGAGGATTCCCATGAGCCCGACACCTGGGCCTGAAGGATCCACTTCATCTCGAGGTTCTTGACGTTCCCGGTATCTATCTGCCGCAGCTCGCTGTAACGCTGACCGCTGTAGGCGCCGGAGTACATCAACCAGTTCCGGGGTTCCTTATCGGGGCGAAGCAGACGATCATCGGTGACCTGCGCGGCGAGCCCGTACCCCGCCGCAACTACGAACGCCGCCACCATCCATCCTGAACGTCGCGTCATGGTTGGGATCCGTTCAGAGTCAGGAGATACGACACCAGGTCGGCGAGCGCCGCGGGCGTCAGCTTCTCGCCGTAGGCGGGCATGGGCGACGTGGTCGATATCGTCAACTTGCGAAGGTCAGACTTGACCAGCGACACGAGATGACCCTGATCGTCCTGCAGCTGCACCGTGAACGAATCCTCGTTGAGCCGGCGTCCTCGAATAACGCGGCCGCTGTTCGTGATGGCCTCCACGGGCCGGTTGATGGGACGCATGGACCCGGTCGGGTCGACGAGCGATCGCCGGATCGCGACAGGCGTGCGCGTCCGGCCGATCTCCGTCAGATCGGGACCGACGTACGCCCCTTTGTCGCCCACCCGATGGCACCTCAGGCACTGGCCATCGCCTTCGAGCACCGCGCGGCCACGACCTGGATCTCCTAAAACCACCGTGGGCCCGTTGGCGGTCGCATCCAGCCCGACTCGCACGAACGCGACGAGCCCCCTGAGCTCGTCGGGCTCGAGGCGGAAGCCTGGCATGCCCGTTCCCTGGATGCCCGTCGTCACAACCTCGCGCAACCCCGCGTCTGTTCCTGCGCGCCGCAGCGGACCTCGCCGAAGATCGATGCCCCCGATGCCGGCGCCGTTCACACCGTGGCAACTCGCACACATCGAGCCGTATACCCGCGCGCCGGCGGCGACGTCCGCTGCAGCGTACTCGGAGTGCTCCTGGGCTCGCGCGTCATACGCGACGATGCCGAGAAACAGCACAAGCCCGAGCAATGTGCGAATCAAGCGCTTCGATCCGGCCAATGTGACCCCACTTGAGACGATCAACATGAATCGCTCAAATCAATAGGAACGACCGCAAGCAGGACAGGAGATCAAGAGATCAGGAGACAAGAAGGTTTGCGTTTATTCTTTTGATCTCCTGAACTCCTAGTCTCTTGTTGAGAACCACCGTCGCGAGTTACTTGAGCGGCTCCAGATCGATCCGCCTGAAGTAGATCTCGGCGCCTTCCGATTGGATCATGATCTTCCCGTCAGACACGCTCAAGCCGGCCGCTTCGTTCACCAGCTTCCCGTTCACGTAGTACTTCAGCGTGTCCTTCTCCACGACGGCTTCGATCCGGGTCCATTCCAGGCCGGCACTCTCGACATCCTGTGGTCCCCGGAAGCCGAGCCGATCGGCCCAGTCCTCGCTGCGGCCCCACCAATTGATGCGTCCGGAGGAGAACGCCTGCGGCATCCCTTTGGCGTCATAGACCGTTTCACCGTCGCGGTCCTTGCGAACACGAGCGGTGACCGCCGGACGGATCTGTTCGCCGGTGTCGCCGAATCCAGAAACCGGCAGGATGTCGCCGACGCCCCCCTCGATGATCTGGAACTCGATCGAACGCAGCCAGGGTCCGTTGAAATCGCTCTTCGTATTCCCGAGTCGGCCCTGCGCGTGCAGGAGCACTCCGCTGTCGCGCGCGCGGGTCTTGCGATCGCCCCAGGTGGCGCCGCCCCATCGGAATTCCGCGACCAGGCGGTAGTCACGGTATGCCTCCTTCGTCAGCAGCCCGCCCCATACCTGTCCGCTGATCCTGATCGCCGGCGCGCCATCGACTTGATCCACGACGCTGAACACGCGCTCGGGATCCGCTTCGTGGTGATCGACGAGCCATGTCTGAAAGTTCGCCAAGGACCGTCCGTCGAACAACTTGATCGTGCTCGACGGGCTGGACGCCGCAGGGGGATCTGGCGCTTGCCTTGCCGTCAGCGCTGTCGTCAGCGCAATCAGAATGGCGAGCCCGGCGATCGGGGTCCTCACCCCAAACAGGGAGTTCGGTCGTGTCATGACAGTTGCGCCTCGACAGCCTGCTATCCGTTGTAGAGACGGGCCTTTCCGCCTTCGCGCGCAACGCATTCAGGCGCGCTACGGCGAGACCTCGCCGGAGCCCTGGCGGAGGCGGGCAGGCCCGTCCGACGCCCCGGGGCTGAAGCCCGCGTCCCACGTCGGGAATCGAATTCGAATTCTATCGGTAAAACGGCCCTGGACTCGCGCCTCTCGGCCCGTACACCGGTACCTGCTGGCCGAATTCGTACGCGCCGAGATCGGGGGCTTTGCCCGCGAACCCATCGTTGACGTTCGGCAGCGGAGTTCCGGCGTCCATCGCCTTGCTGCCAGGCTTCAAACGGAAATCGAGATCCGACGCTTCGTAAGGCGTCCCTGGCTTCGACGAGTCCGGCGGAGACGGCGGGCGCACCCGCTCGAAGATGTCGTAGTCCACTTCGACGCCGTGTGTCTCTGCACCGGTAGCTGACGCGAGCTCCGGGAGCGATTTGAACCGCTGTGCCTGATTCTGCGGACGGTCGTAGTCCACACGCATGCCCTCACGGGGTCCCGACCAGGAATACTGGAACTCGGCGCCGCGATTCGGCCGGAAGCCGTCGTAGTCGTACGTCGAGTACGCCGTCGGTCCGCCCAACGATGCAATCCCCGTAGTCGTGTCGGTCCCGAGGAACAGGTTGTTCGCGAAGTGCGCGTTCGAGACCTGCTGGTCGGTGCGATTCTCTGCGACGAACGTGTTGTGGTACACGATCACGCCTGCCGGATTGATGAACTTCAGCGCCACCGGCGTGTTGTACACGATGTTGCGGATGTAGTACGCGGGGCCGCCGAAGATCGGCTGGGCGCTGAGACCCGTGTGAGCCGCGTTCATTCCACGGTTCCGCATCACGCGGATGTTGTGCACGCCGCCGTCCGCTTCGATGAAGTCGTCTCCGGTCACGTAGATGTCGTTGTTGTAGATGTCGATCGCCACAGCCCAGCGATCGCGCTCGGGATCGGGAACGCCGTGCGTGCAGACGCTGATGCCGTCGTGGAAGAAGGCCACGGCGTTGTGGGCGATCACATGCCCAGAGCCGTAGACCTTGATCGCGTAATAGCTGTTGATCGGATGGGCGCCGTAGAGACCCGGATTCGCCCAGCCGAGAACCCGATGCCGGTCGTCGCGGCCGAGAAAGACGTTGTCCGCGATGTAGAAGTCCTTCGACCCGGCGTACTGCGCGTTCACTCCGATGCCGACGTTCTCAATCCGGCAGTTCCGGACCGTCAGTCCTTTCGCGCCGGCCACGTCCTTCACGCCGGCCCAGAATGCCACCTCGGTGTTGCGGATCGTCAGGCCCTCGAAGATGTTGTATTCCGAGCCCATCACGTCGAAGAGCCGAAACGCGCCGTCACCGTCGAAGATGACTTCTCCGTCACCGGCAGCACGAATGACGATAGGGCGATCGGGAGTGCCTTTGGCGGTGAGGAGGTACGCACCGTCGAACGTGGTGCTCATGGGGTCCACGTAATTGTGGCGGTCACCCTTGTAGAGCCCCGCGTGCACAAGAATGACGTCTCCGGGCTCCGCCTTGTGCTGGAACACGACGTTCCAGTCGCCCGTGCCGGCGCCCGCATACGCCGCCATCAGACCCGTGAAGTTCGGCTCCTGCTTCGCTCCCTTCCACGTCGGTGGATAGACGTGGAGCACGCGGCCGCCGGTTGCGGCCTTCGGCTCGCCGCGCGTTCGCACTTTGACGTTCTGCACCGCCTGGCCGCTCACACCATCCGGATCGCTCATCGTCAGACGGACTTCATACTCGGTGTCCGGTGACAGGTCGAGAATGCTGCCGGCAAACCCGTCCGGCACCGTGTACGGCGCGCGGAAGATTTTTTCGCCGCCGATTCGCAGTAGCGGAAGGGCGCTCTTCCACGCTGTCTGGCCGGCCGCGCGATAGCTCACCGTCACCGTGGCATTCCGGTTCTCGTCGCCTTCGATGACCCACTCGAACCCGAGGCAGATGAGCGTGGCGGGCTCGACGACGAAGTCGCGAGCTGTCGTGGCGTTCCTTGCCTGGAACACCCCGAGAGGATGCACTCCGAACACCGCAGCCGTGAGCGCCAGGATCACTGTCAATTCAGTCATTGTTTTCGCCTATCCCGCTGCGACACGTAGGGCCGGGCCCTCAGGCCCGGCCACGCGGGGTCTAAAAGGGTAGTGGGTCGACTGCCGAGAAGCTGGGGCAGACGCGAGCGGGAGGTGGCGAAGACCACGGAGCTCACAACGGAGGAACGGAGTCAACGAAGGCGAAACGGAGAAGAGGAACGCACTGTCAGAATCAAAGCTGCTCGCGCGCCCGTCCTGCCACGCTACGCGCGGCGCGAGCAGCTTCCGATAGGTGGGGGTCGTGGGCCACTTGCGCCCGCCGCGACCCCTCGCCACTCGGACGCCGGCCGCGGCCGGCGTCACGCCCCACCCGACCAAGTCGAACCACATCCTCTTCTCCGTTCGTCCCCCGTTGGCTCCGTTCCTCCGTTGTGAACTCCGCTCTCTCCGTCTCCTCCGTACCGGGCGCGCAGCCAAATTGACCCAGTACCCTCTAAAGACCCCGCGCTACATCGACCGAAAGACAATCGCGATGTATCGACTGGGTCGCAAGCCTCAATCCATGCGCTCGAGCATCATTGAACGCTGAATCTGACGTCGCGGCGAACCGTCAGCGTGCCGGCCGAGCACTCGATCGTCAGCAGGAATGCGCCCGGCGGCAGGCGATCCACAGGAACCGAGAATCGGTAATCAGCAGACCTGGCCGCGCGGGCCGTTCGCATCGATGAATCCGCACAGACCATCGGGCCATCATTGTAGTGTTCCGGCCCCCCCCGACGATCCGCCTACTTGACAGCTGCGCGCGCAGGTTTTTGTCTCATGCAGGACCGGCATGGGAGACAATCTGCGGACCGATGGCCTCGCTGCTGATACGCTCGGTTCTCGTCCTCGTGGTCCTCGTGACCGCTGGCTGCTCACGCTCTTCTCCCCAGCCTCCGTACGACGTGCTCATCACGGGCGGAACGGTTGTGGACGGCGACGGCACGCCAGGGAGGCGGGCTGACGTCGGAATCCGCGATGGCAGGATTGCCGCCGTCGGCGACCTGACGGCGGCGTCGGCCCGCCAGCGCATCGATGCCTCCGGCCTCGTCGTCGCACCCGGCTTCATCGACATGCACAACCACTCGGACTACACGATCCTCGCGGAGCCGAAGTCCGAGAGCATGATTCGTCAGGGCGTGACGACGATGGTGCTGGGGGAGTCGCGCTCGGCGGGTCCGGTGAAGACGGGAGCGAATGACGATCCGCGATCGCGATCGGACGGCGCGAACGTGGACTGGACGACGCTCGGCGGCTACTTCCAGCGACTCGAGCGCCAGCACATGGCGACCAACATCGCGTCGTACGTGGGCGAAGAACAGGTCTGGACGTACGTCAAAGGCTACGGGCAGTCCGCCGCGACCTCCGCAGAGATCGACGAGATGAAGAAGCTCGTCGCGCAGGCGATGGAGGAAGGCGCCATGGGGCTCTCGACGGCCCTCCTCGAGCCGCCGTCCAGCCTGGCGACGACGGACAATCTCGTCGAGCTCGCGAAAGTGGCCAGGCAATACGGCGGGATCTATGCCTCGCACATACGGGATGAGGGGGAAGGCGTTTTTCAGGCCGTAGACGAGGCCATCCAGGTCGGGAAGGGCGCGAACATACCGGTGGACATCCTCCACATGAAGATCGCGCACAAGAAGCTGTGGGGCCGTGTCAACGAGATCATCGCGATGGTCCAGAAGGCGCGCGACGAGGGCCGCACCGTGACGGCGAACGTCTATCCCTACACGGCCGGGCAGAACAATCTGTCCTCGATCATTCCTCCCTGGGCGCACGACGGCGGGCGCGAACAGATGGTGGAACGCTTGCGCGATCCGGCCGCGCGGCGGCGCATGCACGGCGAAATCCTGAACGGGCTCCCGAACTGGTACAACCACTACCTGGCGACCGGAGACGGCTGGGCGGGGATGATCCTGGTGTCCATGCAGAGCGAGCGGAACAAGCCTTTCCAGGGCAAGCGCATGAGCGAGCTCATCGCCGCCCGCGGCGGCGATCCGGTCGACGTCCTGTTCGATCTCCTCGTCGAAGAGCAAGGCAGTGTTCCAACGGTGTTCTTCCACCATTCCGAGCCGGACATGCAGCTGGTGCTGAAGCAGCCATGGACGTCGATTGGCTCGGATGGCGCCGCCGTCAATCCTGACGGCCCGACAGGGCGATCGCATCCGCATCCGCGCTACTACGGCACGTTCCCGCGCGTCCTCGGACGCTACGTCAGAGAGCTCCATGTGCTGACGCTTCCGGAAGCGGTCAAGAAGATGACGAGCATGAACGCGGACAAGATCGGCATCAAGGATCGCGGGCGGCTTCGCGAAGGCCTCTGGGCGGACATCACGATCTTCGATCCCGCACGCGTCATCGACCGCGCGACATTCGAGAATCCGCACCAGTTCCCTGTGGGCATCGACTACGTCATCGTGAACGGCGTTCTCACCCTGGAGCACGAGCGTCACACGGGTGCGCTCGCCGGACGCGTGATCTACGGGCCGGGGAAGAAGTGAGGCAGGAGGCTTCGCGATGAGATTCCTTCGCTTTGCGCTCGTCGTTGCATTCGTGGCGACTGCGGCCGGCCTGTCAGTCCGGCTGTCCGCACGACAGGCTCCGTACGATCTCCTGATCCGCGGCGGCCATGTCGTCGACGGAACGGGGAACCCGTGGTTCGCGGGAGACGTCGCGATTCGCGGAGATCGGATCGCCGCGGTCGGCCATCTCGAAGGCGCGCGCGCGGCACGGGAAATCGACGCGCGTGGATTGGCCGTCGCGCCAGGCTTCATCGATCTGCATACGCACTCGGATCTCACGCTGCTCAACGATGGAAACGGCGAGAGCAAGGTCCGGCAGGGCGTGACGCTCGACGTGATCGGCGAGAGCACGTCGGTCGCGCCGCGCGACGGGCTGCCGG
This sequence comes from uncultured Acidobacteriota bacterium, assembly GCA_963730995.1. Taxonomy (GTDB): domain Bacteria; phylum Acidobacteriota; class Vicinamibacteria; order Vicinamibacterales; family 2-12-FULL-66-21; genus CAVSUB01. The sequence goes on from CAVSUB010000001.1 coordinate 1,172,086, forward strand.
AAGCAAAGAGCACGTGGACGGATTTCACGGGCTACTGGCGTACGCTCAAGACCAAGGGCATCTCGATGAACCTGATCTCGGAGGTGTCCTATCAGCAGATCCGGCTCGTGGTGGCCGGCTACTCCCAGGCGCCGGCGACGCCCGCGCAGCTCGCACGGATGAAGGAGCTGACGATCCGGTCGATGCGCGAGGGCGCGTGGGGACTCGTCACGAGGTTCGAGAGCGGCGGCCCGGAGCATCCGGATGAGGTCATCGAGATCGCCAAAGTCGTCGCGTCGCTGGGTGGCATCTATGCCTCCCACATCGGCAGCGAGGGCATGCAGCAGGAGAAGGAACTGGCGTTCGCCATCCGTGTCGCCGAAGAAGCCCGGATACCGGTCCACATCTTTCACTTGAAGATTCGAGGGAAGAACAACTGGGGAACCGTCGGAAAGTATGTCGCCACGATAGAGGCGGCGCGCAAACGCGGCCTCGACGTGACGGCGAACCAGTATCCCTACACGGCCATGCAGCACCAGTGGAGCGCGTTCTTTCCGGTCTGGGCACGCGCCGGCGGACCGCAGGAGTTCGCAGCCATGTTGAAGGACCCGGCAGGCCGCCAGAAGATCAAAGACGATCCGGATTTCCGGACCTGGGCCAGCGAGCACGGCTCGTGGGAGGGCATCGTCCTCGGACGCGCGCGGCAGCCGCAGAACAAGCGGTACGAGGGCAAGCGACTGTCCGAGATCGCGGCCGAACGCGGTGACGCCGACCCGGCCGATACGTGCATCTCCCTGATGGCGGACGAAGGCGGAACGATCTCCGGCATCTTCCACACCATGTCGGAGGCGGACGTGCGCACGGTCATGGTGCAGCCGTGGGTGGCGATTGCGAGTGACGGCTCCGCGATCAATCTGGAGGAGGAAGGCGTCCCGCACCCGCGAAGCTATTCGACCAACGCGCGCGTGCTCGGATACTACGTGAGGGACCAGAAGGTGCTCACGCTCGAGGACGCCATCAGGAAGATGACGAGCCTCCCCGCGCAGGTGCTCGGCCTTCGCGATCGCGGCCAGGTCCGCGAGGGATTTGCCGCAGACCTCGCGATCTTCGACCCGGCCAAGGTGGGCGAGACGAACTCGTTCGAGAAGCCAAAAGCCTATGCCTCAGGCGTCTGGTACACCATCGTCAACGGAGTCCTCGTCGTGGATGGCGGCAAGCACACTGGAGCTCGCCCCGGACGTCCGCTCCTGGGACGTGGAGCGGAGTCCACACCTTGATTCACTTCGATTGCTGTGGCGCGGGGTCTTCAGACCCCGCGTCGGCGGGGCTTGAAAGCCCCGCCCTACTTCACCGGCAGGCCGAACACATATAGCGCACCCTCGCCCGCCACGGCCACGTACTGCTGACCATCGACCGAGTACGTGATCGGACCGCTCGCAATCGTGCCTCCGAGATTCGTGTTCCAGAGCAACTCACCTGTTCGCGCATCGAGCGCCACGAAGTGGCCCTCCCGACCGCCCGAGAAGAGCAGGTCCGAGGCGGTCGTCAGGATTCCGCTCTCGGTGTAGTCGACCATCTTGAAGTCCCACTTCTTCTCGCCGGTCTTCGGATCGATCGCGCGGACCGCGCCGTAGCCCTCCGCCTCCGTGCGGAACGTCGCGTCGGGCCGTCCGCCTGCGCCGCCACGCCTGCCGCCGGTTGGAACGCTCGTCCTGCCGGTGTACTTCTTCCCGGCTTCCCAGGGCGGAACGTCGGCCTTCCTGGAGATGACCGAGTAGTTGTCCCACGCCGACAGGTAGAACAATCCCGTGCGCGGGCTGTACGACGGCGAGTACCAGTTCGTGCCGCCCTGCGTTCCAGGCTCGATGTAGGTGCCCTCGACGGTCGGCTTGGCGTTGGCCGCCCTGATGGGCCGCCCCTTCGCATCGAATCCTTCGTTCCAGTTCTGCTTCACGAAGGCCTTGCCCATCAGGAACTGACCGGTGACGCGATCCAGCACGTAGAAGAACCCGTTGCGATTCCCCCACAGCATCGCCTTGCGCGGCTGCCCCTGCCAGGTGATGTCGGCGAGTACCGGCACCTGTACGGAGTCCCAGTCGAACTCGTCGTTCGGCGTGAACTGGTAGTGCCATTTGAGCTTTCCTGTGTCGGCGTCGAGGGCAACGACAGAGTCGGAGTAGAGATTGTCGCCCGGGTTTCGTGGGCCTCCGGTCCAGCCGGGATTCGGGTTGCCGGTGCCCCAGAACGTCAGGTTCGTTGCCGGATCGTAGGAGCCGGTCACCCAGATCGGCGAGCCGCCGTGCTGCCACGAGTCGCCCGGCCACGTATCGTTGCCGGGCTCGCCGGGCTCCGCGACGGTATTGAACTTCCAGACCTGCTTTCCGGTGCGGACGTCGAACGCGGCGATCCAGCAATTGACGCCGTATTCGTTCGTCGCCGGCCCGAGGATGACTTTGTCCTTGACGACGAGAGGCGCGACATTGAACTGAAGGCCCTTCTTCCAGTCGACGAGCGTCCTGTTCCAAATCGACTTGCCGGTCTTCGCGTCGATCGCAATCAGGTGCCCGTCGTACGTGGCCCAGAACAGGCGATCCCCGGAGATCGCGAGGCCCTTCACGACCATCAAGTACGCATTCGACTCGGGGGGCACGCGGTATCGGAAGGTCCAGAAGCTCCGCCCCGTGGCCGCGTCGAGCGCCACGACCTCGCTGTTCTGGACCGCGTAGAGCACGCCGTCCACGACGAGCGGCGTGGTCTCCATCTTGTCGAGGTACTTGGGACGCCACACCCACTTCAGCGTCATACGCCCGACGTTCTCCGGTTTGATCTGATCGAGCAGACTATACCGCTGGCTCGAATAGCTGCCGCCGTAAGTGAGCCAGTTCTGAGGCTCGCGCTCCGCGTGCAGCACCCGATCCAGCGCCGGCGTCGGGTTCGGCGCCGGGTCCAGGTCCTCTCCTTCAGGCAGCGACGCCAGATAATTGACGACGTCGGCGATCTCCTGCGAAGTGAGCTTGCCCTCGTAGGATGGCATCAGACCCTTGGTGGCTATCGTCTGCTCGCGCAGGCTCGATCTCGCGTACGACTTGAGCTGCTCGTCGGCGTTCATCAGCTGAATGCTGAACGCATCCTGATTGAGGAGCCTTCCGACAATCGTGGCGCCGTCCTTCGTCACGAGACGGACGGAGCGGTGCTCCGGGAGGACATCCTGATCCGGCGCGACGAGGGCGTCCCGAAGCTCCTCGCGGCTGCGCAAGTTTCCGATGTCCGTCAGGGTTGGTCCCAAGCGGGAACCTCGATCGCCGATGCGGTGGCAATCGAGGCACTTGCTGCGCTCGACCAGAGCGCGGCCGTTTGCCACTGCGGCGCGCGGGCCGGAGTCCTGCGTGGCGCTGTGGCCCGTGGTGGCAACGATGGGCACCACGCCCGTGACGGCCGCAATAGCCGCGACGGCCGCCCGCCAAGAAAATACGCGCGTTATCGCGGATGAACCTATCATAGGCCCTCCACAGCTCTCAGCTCTCAGCCTTCAGCTACCAGCTCCCAGCTGTGATTTCTTGGGAGATGGTTGCTTCGGCTTGCAGCCATCATCCCCGCCCAACCTCAAGCCCGCTGTTAGCTGTTAGCTGTCAGCTGTCAGCTAACCCGGCGCGATCTTACAGCGTCGCGACGACGACGTCATAGATCGGCTGTGTGCCCTCGTGACCGTTGCCCGCCTCGATCGTGTAGAGGCCCTTATAGCCGAGATCCTGCTCGAGGAACTTGATCGCCGTGGCCAGATCCCAGTTCGTGCTGACGCGGGTGTGCATGGTGCCGGCAGTCACGGGGAACAGCATCTTGAGGCACTGGTGCAGTTCTTCCTGGTTCTTCGCAGCCGCGCCGCCCACGTCGACGTTCGAATAGGCCCCCGCCGCTTTCAGGATTTCGAGGAGCAGCGCCCAGACTTCCGGGGATGGCATCGCGGGAGGGGGCGGTGTCGCCGGTGCGGCGGGCGCAGGGGCAGGAGCCGCAGCACCCGGTGCGGCAGAACCCGGTGCGGCAGCGACCGCGCCCGGCGCTCCGCCGGCCGGCGCCGCGGCGCCCTGAGCGTTTCCTCGACCGCGGCCGCCGCCTCCCCCGCCGCGGGTCTCGACCGAAACGATGATGCCCTTGGACCGCCCGTAGTCCGCCATCGCCTTGAGAGCAGGAATGCCGTAGACCTTATTCTCGTGCGTCGGCATGACCGAATCCGCGCCGCCCTGCGCCCCCTGGTTCACCATGACCCGCTGTGCGCCCATGAGAACCGCGTGATCGACCCATGCCTTCGTGAGGTCGATCGCCATCAACCGGTCGCGGAGGCGCGGCGCGGACATGTTCAGGCCGCTGAACTCCAGATTGATCTGAGTCGCTCTCGACTTGACCTTCTCCAGCCGGCTGCGAAGCTCTTTCAGGTACGACGGTTCGGTCGAGGCGATGTGATAGTGCTGGAACTCCACCTTGTGGACGCCGTACTTATCCGCGATCATCTCGCCGATGTCGAACAGCTCGAGCGTCCGTTCGGGGCTGTCCTGAACGTCGGGCACCTTCAGGATGCGCTGAAAGTTCAGCGTCATGATCGCGATGCGATCGAGGGTGGACTGCTTGGCCTTCGCCGGCGTCTGTGCCTGCGCCCACAACGTGGGGCTGCCCGCCGCCGCTATGGTCGCGGCAGCACTTGCGAGAAACTCTCGACGTCTCATGGGTGGAGTCCCCGGTTCTAGGGTTCTAGGGTTCTAGGGTTCTAAAGGTTCAAGGGTTCTAAGGGTTCTAAGGGCCAGTGCCGCCTCGCACGCGACTGTCGCCCCGAAGCTCGAAGCCTGTTTCACCGGTCACTGTCCGGTAAGGCGAACGCCACATATGCGCCAGGGATGTTGCCTCCGCCGCCACGGCCACCGCGACCGCCACGGCCGGTAGGTGCTGGCTGGTCGCCCTCTCCACGCGCGGCCGAATACATCGGCGGATGCGTGTGACTGGTCGCCGGTGCAGCCGCGCAGTACACGACGTACTGCTTCCCGTTCACTTCGTACACCGACGGAATCCCTTCGACGCCGGCCTCGACTTCGAAGGTCCACAGCAGCTTGCCGGTGTCCACGTCGAAGGCGCGGATCTTCTTGTCTCGCGTTCCGGTGAAGATCAGACCGCCAGCCGTCACGACCGGTCCAACCTTTGGAAAGTGCGAACCCGTGTCGGCGATCCCCTTTGCGGCGAGCTCCGGTACTTCGCCCAGGGGGATCTTCCACTTGATCGTCCCCGCGTTGAGGTCGTACGCCGTCATCGACGTCCACGGCGGCGCGATTGCCGTGAGACCGCTGCTGGTGATCATGAATCCGAACGGGCTTTCGTATCGAACGATCCCTCCCGAAGCGCCCGGCTCCGTCGCTCCGTCCGGGGCCGACAGCTTGAGCAGCGCCGGCCAATCCTTCGACACCACAACAACGGTTCCGTGTTCCGGGTCGGCTGCTGCGCTGCCGAAATTGGAGCCGCCGTTGTTACCTGGCATCTCGACTGTGTTCCCGAGCCCAGGCGGCGTGAAGAGCCCCTCGTTGCGCGCGCCACGGATGTCCTCGAGGAAGCGGGCCTTCTCGGCGGGGTCGTCGATGTACGGACTCAGGTCCTTTTCGGTGAAGGACTGTCGCGCGAATGGTGGAGGCGCAGTCGGAAAAGGCTGCGTCGGCCAGGCCTGTTCGCCCGGCATGTCGCTCTTCGGAACGGGTCGCTCTTCGATCGGCCAGAGCGGCTGGCCGGTCACGCGGTCGAAGACGTACAGGAATCCAGTCTTGCCTGCCTGCGCCACGACATCGACCATCCGGCCGTTGTGTCGAACCGTCAGCAGCTTCGGCGCGGTCGCGTTGTCGTAGTCCCAGATGTCATGATGGACCATCTGGTAGTGCCAGATCCGCTTGCCACTTCGCGCATCGAGCGCGATCAGGCAATCGCCGAACAGGTTCGCGCCGAGCCGGTTGGCTCCGTAGAAGTTGTACTTGGGGCTGCCCGTCGGCACGTAGACGATGCCTCGCGGAGCGTCCACGGTGAGCTCTCCCCACGCGTTCGCGCCGCCGACAGTCTTCCACGCATCGGGCGGCCACGTCTCGTAGCCGAACTCTCCCGGACGCGGCACGGTATGAAATGTCCAGACGAGCTTTCCAGAGCGGACGTCGAACGCACGGATATCACCGGGCGCCGAGTTGTAGCCCTGGTTCGTCGCCGAGCCTAGGATCAGGAGATCCTCGAACACCTTGCCTGGCGTGTTCGATTGGGCGTTGATTCTGGAAGGATCGCGATCGAGACCTACTCGAAGATCCACCCGGCCTGACTCACCGAAGGTCGGAATCCCTTTGCCGGTATTGGCGTCGATGGCCTGCAGGAACTGACTGCTGGAGAACAGCAACCGCCGCTCCGTGCGGTCCTTGCTCGCCCAGTAGTTCATGCCTCGCGAGGTGACCCGGGCGGGCGGATTGTTCTCATAGACCCAGCGCTCCTTGCCCGTCGCCGCGTCGAGCGCGACGACCGACCCGCCCTTGGCCTGAACGTACATCACACCGTCGACGACGATGGGATTGAAGAGGTAACCGCCGCCGTCGCCCGTCGCGTACTTCCAGGCCACCTGCAGCTTGGAGACGTTCGCTCGATTGATCTGTTTCAGCGCGGAGTACTGCGACGAGTCGGCGCCGCCGCCGTAGTCGTTCCACGACGTGTGCGGCGCAGGGCGCGGGTCGTCCGGCCCAGATCCCGGCATCCGCGCCTGGACGGCCTCGAGGGCGAGCAGAAGGCCGCCGGCGAGCAGAACGGTCGTCAGATGTTTCAAGTGGTTTTCCTCGAACACGCCAGATTTATCCCGAACGATTCACTCGACATGTAGGGCGCGGGCTTAGCCCGCGCCGCGGCGGGGTCTGAAGACCCCGCCCTACACCGCAGGTCAGGGGAACTCTCGAAGCAAGCGCCACGCTAGCGCTTGCCCGTCGTCGGGGCAGCGTGCGGCTTTCCGAAGAACGCGAACGCGCCATACACGCCTGACGTCACGATGTCGACGACGCCGTCGCGATTCAGATCGACAGCGAGAATCTGCGAACCCGCGCCGGACTGGTTGTGAATGAGCTCGGGCACGAACTCTGCGCCGCCCGGCGCTTTCGGGTTGCGCCTCGTCAGATACGCATACAACACCGGCGGACCGTATGGATCCGGGTCGAGGAAGCCCTCGTGATGCGACCAGTACCGCTTGCCCACGATGAGGTCCGGGATGCCGTCGCCGTCCACATCGGCCGCGGTCGTGCCGTGCGGCTCGGAGAACGTCACGCCTCCGGCGTTCTTCGCGGTGAAGTCGTCGGCGATCATGTGCTGCACGAACGAGATCGTTCCGGCGGCGTCCCGCTTCTGCTCGAACCAGGCGAGACCGAACCCATGCGCCTGCAGCGCGGTCACGACGTCGGGGAGCTTGTCGCCGTTGACGTCGTACACACTCATCTCGGCGCCACCTTCAGAAGCGCGGCCCGTCCAGCGTGAGAAGGCCTGCGGATGATACGTCCACAGCTTGTCCTGTCCCTTGGGCGGCTGTTCCCACCACCCGTACGCATTGACGATGTCGGTACGGCCGTCACCGTTGATGTCCCCGGCGCCAATCCCGTGGCCGCCGGTCGAACCCGGCTCGCTGATCGCGGTCGACAGCCACGGGCCGGTCGGGTGCGCGGGATCGGGCTTCGAATAACGCAGCGTTCCGTTGGGACCGACGTGCACGAGATCGGCGACGCCGTCGCCATCGATATCCTTCATCACGCAGATCTCGCTGACGCCTGTCACGACGTTTGGATAGACATCCCAGCGCCGCGGCTCTCCCTTGGGATTGACGTACAGCTTCCCGCCGTTGGTGCTGAGAAAGTCCGGCCAGCCGTCGCCCGTGAAGTCGCCGGCGAAGCCAACCATGATCGCGGGATAGACGGTCGACGGATTGAGCGTCTCGCCGGCGTAGAACTCCCGCGCGGTCAGGTAGTCGGGGCCCATGAAGATGAACGGCGGAATGATGATGTCCATCTGCCCGTCGCGGTTGACGTCAGCAGCCGCCTGGGCCCACGAGTACTGAAACGGCGTCAGCCGCTGCATCCTGAACTTCGGCGAGACCTCTTCCTTCGTGAATCGTTTCAGATTCACGTCCTTGTAGGACACGTCGCGGAAGCGCACCTCGCCGGTCCCGCCGACATAGAGCGCGATCGGGCCGAACTGCCCCATCGCCTCGTCGACCGCGACGCTGCCGCCGGCGCCCCGCAGCCCGTTGTTGACGTGCGGCCGCAGGAGGGTCGCGTCGAGGACGATGTCGAGCTCGTTCCAGTCGTCCGGCTTGATGGCGATGGACGGGTGCGGTACGACGGACACCACGGCTGATGGCGCTCCACGCCCTCCGCCGCCGCCAGCGCCCCGTCCTGGCGCTCCAGCCGGTGGCGGGTTGGCACCGGTCCCCCTCGCAGCCGGGGGTGCGCCCGCCCCGCCGGCGCCTGCTGCTGGCGGAGCGGTCGGCGCGAACCTGGCCATGCCGCCCGCGGCAGTCAGCCGATCGCGCGAAACTTCTCGGCCCGACGCGTCGATCGTGACGGCATACGAGCCCGCGTCCGCCTCGACGAGCGAGACGTAAACGCCCTTCATCCCTGACGCCGTCTTCTCCGCTCGAAGCAGGACGCCAGTCTTGCACCCACCGGTGCACCGGAAGTCCGCGCCGAGCTGGATATCCTGAAACGACTTGTCGAAGACGAGCCAGCCACCCTCTGGCGACTTCGGCGTTCCAATCAGCTCGCCGTTGACCGCGCGCCAGTCAGCTTGACCGAGCACCTGCCAACCGGTCAGCGTCGAACCCTTGAATGTCCAGTCAGGCACGAACGTGCTCCGCGTACCAGACAGAGGGATCGCCATCACCAGCAGAACAGCGGCGACACCGATCGGAAGGCTCCTCATGCGCACCATGACCACCTACTTCTTGACCGGCAATGAAAACGCTATCGCGCCAATCGGCGCATTCGGATCGAGCGGCTGCGTCTGCGCACCGCCACGGCCGCCTCTTCCACCGCCCTGGCTGGCGATCAGGACGAAGTACTGTCGTCCCCCGGCTTCGTAGCTCACCGGAACGCCGCTGGTGCTCCCCGGGAAGGTCCCTGTCCAGAGCACCTTGCCCGTGTCTTCGTCATACGCGCGCACCTTGCCGTCGTTGCCGGCATGGAACACCAGCCCGCCCTTGGTGACGACGATGCCGTAGCGGGCGCCGACGCCCCCGGTATTCGCAGGACCACCAGCGGCCAGCGTGGGGAGGTGATCGCCGTTCGGCACCTGCCACTTGATCTCGCCGGTGTTGAGGTCGTACGCCGTCAGCGTGGTGTACGGCGGCTTCGTGAACGACGCCAGGACGCCGTAGTCCGTCATGTAGCGATTCGGCGGCACATCCTTCACGTCGGCAGGATACGGTGTGTTGCCGGCATTGCCGCCAACCCCCGGGTAGAACGGTCCGTTCCCGCGCGGCGGAAGCGGCGGCTGCGGCGCGCCGCCGCGGCCAACGACATGGCCGGGCGGAAACATGCCGGCGGGCACTTCGCCGCGGCCAAATCCCCGCCCGCCGCGTCCGGCGGTCGGACTCGAGTTCGCGAGGTAGCCGATCACCGCCGAAAGCTCCTGCTCGGTGATGCTCGAGACGGGGCGCATCTGGCCCTTGCCACCGGTGACGACAGCCTTGATGGCGTCCTCTCCCATGCGGTCCGTGATGCCGACGAGGTTCGCGACACCGGGAAGCGCCCCCCGCAGGTCGGCGCCATGGCAGACGGTGCAGTGCTGTTGATAGGCGGCAAAGCCTGCCTGAAGCGCGGCGTTACCGAAGCCGCCGCCGCCACCGCGTCCCGCTTCAGCGGTGCGCGTGGTGACGTCCTCCAGCCTCAGGATCGCGACCTGATTGACGCCGACGACGAACACCATGCCCTTCTCGGGATCCGCGGCGGTCGTGCCCCAGTTCGATCCTCCCTGGTTGCCCGGCATCGAGATCGTGTCCGTCAGCCCCGGCGGCGTGAAGATACCTTCGTTGCGCGCCTTCGCTACGCGCTCCTTCATCGCCTCGTACTGCTCCTTCGTCGCCAGCCACGGGTTCACATCGTCCACGGTGAACGTGTGCCGGATGAACGGCGCCGGCTTCGTCGGGAAGGGCTGCGTCGGCCAGGACTGCTCACCCGGCATTTCGCTCTTCGGGACCGGCCGCTCTTCGATCGGCCAGAGCGGTTGACCGGTCACGCGATCGAGAACATAGAGGAACCCTGTCTTGCCGGCGTGCGCGACGACGTCGACTTTCTTCCCGTTGTGCTTCACCGTGACGAGCTGCGGCGCCGACACGTTGTCGAAGTCCCACAGATCGTGGTGCACCGTCTGGAAGTGCCAGAGGCGTTTGCCGGTGCGCGCGTCGAGCGCGAGGATGCAGTTGGCGAAGAGATCCTGCCCGATGCGATCGGCGCCATAGAAGTCGTAGTTGGCGGACCCGAGCGGTATGTAGACGATGCCGCGCTCGTCGTCGACCGACATCGATCCCCAGTTGTTCACGCCACCGACGTACTTGTAGGCCTCCTTGGGCCAGGTCTCGTAGCCGAACTCGCCCGGCCACGGAACCGTGTGGAACTGCCACTTCTTCTCGCCGGTGATGACGTCGTACGCGCGGATGTCGCCGGGAGGATTCACGAACGCCTCGCCCGGCGCCGATCCGAGGATCAGGAGGTTCTTCCAGACCTTGCCGGGGCTGTTGGACTGGACCCGTGCGCCGGACGTCTCGGCGCGCGCGAGCCCCTTGCGAAGATCGACGACGCCGCCCTCGCCGAACGTCGCGATCGACTTGCCGGTCGTCGCGTCGATCTCCTGCAGGAAGCTGTTGATCGAGAAAAGGATCCGTTTGTCTTTGCCGTCCTCGCTCTGCCAGAAGTTCACGCCGCGGCTGGTGATGCCGGCGAGGCCCTCGTGGATCCAGATTTCCTTGCCTGTCGTGGCATCCAGCGCGATGAGAGAGCTCCCGCGGCCGAGCACGTACATCACGTTGTCGACCACGATCGGGTTGAATCCCTGCGTCGCATAGGGATAGAACCAGGCCACCTCGAGCTGACCGACATTCGTCTTCTTGATTTGATCGACAGGCACGAAGTTCGAGCTGTCGGGTCCCATCAAGTTATCGGACCACCATTTGTTGTTGTGCGACGCCGCCGCGAGCGTCACACCAACGACGGCCGCGAGCACCGTGGCAATGAGGCCGAACGTGCGCCGGCGACCTAGTGGACTGTATTGTTGAAAACCATAGTGGCCGCTCCGTTGTCGCGGCCGGAAACGCGCCTGGAGAACGAGGTTGCTCCTCGAGACATGATTGATACGGTCCACTAGTGATGTGCGGCCGGTACGGTCCGAAACAGGTTGGGGCTGTTCAACTGGTGTCATGTCGTCACGATTTCGAGAGGTTCGCCGCGATTGCCTGCATCATGTCCCGCGCGGCGCCGACGACGTCCTTGGGCGGACGGTCGCTGTAGAACTCGATCGAATAGATCCCCTTGAATCCGGATGCCTCTGTCGCCTTGATGAGCGGCACGATGTCGTAGCTGACGTGCTTGTTGGAGTCGTCGAAATCGAGCTCCTTCGCGGACACGAGCTCGAGATGCGGAAAGAGCTTGCTGAGACCGGCAACGCGATCGGCTGGAGACGTGGACGGCGTGTTGCCCCAATCCGAGATGACGGCGCAGTTCGGATGGTTGACCGCTTTGACGAGCTGGACGACCTTGTCGATGTCAGCGCTGTAGCCGATGTGGTTCTCGATCAGAATCTTGACGCCGATCGTCTTGCCGTAGTCGGCGAGTTGCCGGAAGGAATCGGCCGTCCGATTGACGTCCCATTCCTCGGGCTTTCCGCCGCCCGTGTTGGCCCGCATTCGCGGTGCGCCCACGGCCGCGGCGCGGTCCATCCATTGCTTGATTGCGGTGATGGAGGCCGTACGCTTCGCCGCGTCAGGATCGGAGAGATTCTCCGGGCCGTCGACTTGAATGTCGATGATCTTCGACCCGGCGGCCGCCGCGGCCGCCTTGACCTGTTTGCAGTAGTCCAGCGTCGTCTGGGCGAACTGCGCGCTCCAGATCTCTACGTTGTGGATCCCGAGCTCGTCGGCAATCATCTTCGGCGCCGTGAGGAGCGTCAGATCTCCACCAGCAGGCGCCGTCGCGCCTTTCGTCCGCGTGGCCGGGAACCGCTCGCGGAAACAAACCGTCGTGATGCCGATGCGATTGAGGACGGCGGGCGGCAGCGACTGCGCGGCGCCGAATCCGGCCTCCGCGGCGCGCGCAACGATGGGGAAAAACGGCGCCGCGGCCAGTGTGCGCGCGCCGTGCTGCAAGAACCTCCGACGGTTCATCAGGGCCTCCTCATTAATTACCGGGGGGCTTCGCCCCGCCGGACCCCCCAACGCCATCGCTCGCGGGGACCCCTTCGCCCCGGTCCGCTCCGGCGGAAGAGTCTGCCATCATTCAGCTCTTCGCCGGAATGACGACCCACTGCCGGCTGCGCACGCTGACGCCCCGGCGATGCACCTTGACGCGAAGCTCTCGGGGCCGGCCGTCACGGTCCGCGGCCGCGGGCTCCACGCCGAGCAGGTAGTACGCGGACGTCTCGCGCAACACGCGATCGAAGGCGAAGTCGGCGCTGCCGCTGGGCACGTAAATCAGCCGCCCTCCGGCGGCATTCGAGAAGTCGTTCAACCAGTTACTCGAGAGCGCGCGATCGCGCGCCACGTTCGAGCTGGCAAGCCCCTTCTGCGAAGCCGGGCCGACACCGCTGGTCGTGGTATCGACGTGGACCGTGTAGACGGAGGCGTTCGCGCGGGCAGCGGCCTGCCCCATCGTTCGGGCGAGCGACCCGGCATCCGGACGGCCCTCCGGTCGATCGCTCACGACGATTCCGGCGCTCACGAAGATGACGGCTTTGCGGCCCGGAAGCTCCGAGAGCGCGTTCAGGAGCGCATCGAGCCCGCTGAGACTTCCCTGGACCTGGCGCTCGAGCTGAGTGGCCAGGCCGATGCCCTCCTCGTAAATCTTCGCCGGGCAATCGGGGTCGGAGGGACACTCCCGCGCCTGCACCTGCAGCACGGAATCCATGGCCTGTGTGGCCGTATCGAGTCCCTCGTTGAGAATGCGCGAGGCGGTCAGGAACGAATTCGGGGTTGTCGAGCGCGAAGCGATGTCGACGATCTCCCACGGCCGCAGGTTGAAGTGCGAGCGCAGCGGATCCTTCTGCCCGATCACGCGGTCCAGGCTGACGGTCAGCTGCGTCCGCGCCGTCGTCGGCGCGATCTTCGCGCCACTCGGGTAGACGAAGAGGCCGACGCGATCGCTGGGATTGAGATGTTGAATGAAGCCGCGTGCCCCTTCGATCGGGGCACGCTCGGTGCCCACCTCGAAGCTGCCCGAGTCGACCGCGAGCACGAAGGTGCGGCCCTCGGCCTCGTGCACTTCTGTGTCGCTGAGCGCCTCACCGGTCGGGCCGACGGCGTGCCGCGCGACGGGATCGACCGCATGCCGGAGGAATTGGGCGGACTGGACTTTTCGCCGTTGACCGTTGATGGAGACCTCGAATGCCTCCGGGCCAATCCGCTCGATGGGATTGCCGTCGCGATCGACCACTTGAACGTCGACCGCGATCACGTCCACGGTGCTGCGGAACACGGTTCGCTGCGGCGCGGTCGCGACAGTCACCGACAAGGCGATGACCCCCATCGCCAGCAGCACGGCCTGGCGGCGCACGGCGCGCGCGACGAACATCGGTACCGTCAGCACGATGGCTACGCGATGACCTCGAAGGCAAACTTGCCCATGACCGGGCTCACGCTGTTGATTGCCGGCCACCTTGCTTGCCGCCGCTGAGGTGCGGCGACCCGGCGCGTGCCCCGAGATCAGACATCGGATTTTCGATAATTGCAATAAATTTCGATAGCCTGCGACCAGGCATTTCGAGCGCGAATGCGGGGCTCAGCCGCTGCGCCGCTGAGCTCAGGAGTGGTGGAAAATGGCGGGTTTCCGCTATTTGCCGGGTCCGGCCTCGAATACCCGGAGATTGGAGATCGCCCAGTTCGGAGCGTTCTCGACCGTGTCGGTTTGCGTGATTCGGACGAACTTGGCACGTACCGGGGCGAAGGTGATCGCGGCGTGCGCGCCGCTGCCTTTGCCTTCCGCTACGGGCTGGCCCCATTTCGTCCCGTCCAGCGAAACCTCGACGCGGTAGCCGCGTGGGAACGGCACTGAGGGCGGAACTGGCGCCGCGCCTCCGCCGCCGGCAGCCGCGCCGCGCCCGGCGCCGCCTCCGCGACCGGCAGGCGGGGCCGGTGAGTCGAATTCGATCTCGGTCAGCATGGCCGGCTGTGCGAGCTCGACCTGGAACCACATCCCGGGCGCTTGCGGCGCGCCGGTCGTCCAGGGTCTCGTCGTGAGCGCGACCGCCGCGCTCTCGGGGCTGTGACTCGCCGTCAGCTTCCAGGCGGCCTGCCCTTCGATTCGACGCGGAAGGGTGGGCTCCAGCTCCTTCAGCGTCCAGGGATTCTTCCGGCTGGCGGTGGCCGCGCGCACGCGCCCGACATCAGCGGGCGTGACCATTCCACCCGCGTTGCCGAAGCTCGAACGGACGTACGACGCTATCGACGCGATCCACGCGTCGGTGTTCGAGCCCATGGGCTGCATGATCTCCGCAGCGGACGCCGTGCCTTCGCCGAGTGGTCCTGTCATGCCCTTGAGGAGGACCTTGATGACGTAGTCGCGATGCCCGTTCACGCGCGGCGAGCCGGCGAGCGGCGGCGCCATCATCGCACCGGGCGCCCCGCCGGCGAGCGGCGTGCCGCGGCCATCGTTGGCGTGACAGCTGAAGCAGAGGGACTGGTAAATTCCGCTGCCGTCCTCGATGACCTTCATTTCCTCCGGTGTCAGCGTCGCGCTGCCAGCGACCGCGGCGGGCGGCTTCAGGAGGAAGTCACCGATCTCCTTCACGCCTCGCGCCTTGCTGGCCGCCTGAGTGGCTTTCACGACGTCACCGAGATCGGGCGCCTTGAACAGGCCCAGCGTCAACATCGCCTGAATCGCGACGTCGGTGTCCGGATCCTTGGCGAGCGCGTGATAGTCGGCGTCGAACGTCCGGTTCCCCGCTTTGTAGAGCGTCTCGCTCGCGCGAATCGCCTGGATCCGTATTCGGGGGTTGGCGTCCTTCATCTGCTCGCGGACGAGCGCGGCGTCGAGCGCCCCGAGACCTTCGAGCGTCCACATCGCGTGGAAGCGCCCGACCAGCGGCGTCAGACCTGGATCTGACCCCGTGGGGTCAGACCCAGGTCTGACCCCACCACGAACCATCTGCTGCAGCGCGGGCACGACGGACTTGTCCTGCTTCAGCACGAGCAGACGTTGCGCCGTATCCCGCCACCAGCCCTTCGGATCCGTGAGGTGCGCGACGAGCTGCGCAGGCGTCTCGTCGTTCATGCGCGGCCAGGTGCGACCGAGTTCGATCGCCGGAATCGCCGGCTGACCGCCGCCGACTTCGGCCGTCCCTGCCGGCACGCCGTCGTAGCGCAGCCGCCAGATCCGGCCGTGGTTGATCACCTTGTCGAGCCCGTACTGCTGGATCTTGTAGCGAAGGTACGTGCCGCGACCGGTCCAGGTCGCGTCCTGGATGATGCCGTGGTACATGTCGAGGATGTAGATCGCGCCGTCCGGACCCTGCTTGATGTTGACTGGGCGGAACAGCGGGTCGGTGCTCGTGATGAACTCCGATCCGGGGTACGCGTTCCGCACCTGTGTCAGACCTTCCGTCTTCACGATCTTCGATCGGCGGACGAACCGGCCGACCGGATCCGCGAACAGGAGATCGCCGTTCATATCCGCGGGGTAGCTGTCGTGCGCACGATCTCGGGGCCGGTCGTCGACGTGAAGTGGCTCAGGTTGTTGGCCGGCATCCGGACGCGCGGGAGGCCGCCCTGCATGTCGCCGATCCCTGGCGCGGGCCACGGAATCTCGTAGTTCTGCTCCCACTGGTCGTTCACCATGAACGCGCCGTACTGGATCGGGATCTGGAAGTTGGCGGGCCCGCGTTCGCCGCCCGCGTTCACCAGCCAGATCTTCCCGTCGTCGTCCATCGACATGCCCCACTCGGCGCCTGGCGGCCCTGACGGCTCGCGGAGGATGCCGCGCGGGGTCCAGCGGAAGCGGAAGGCGTTGTAGGTGCTGTAAATCCAGTTGTCGAGCGCCCAGACGAAGCCGCTCTGCGCCTGCTGCATGTTGCCGCTGCGACCATTTCCGACGCCCGTGTAGAAGACCTGCTTCTTGTCGGCGACGCCGTCACCGTCGGTGTCCGTCAACAGCAGCACGTCGTCGGAGTGCGTCTCGTTGGTGAGAATGCCTTTGTCGAGCGGCAGCACCATCCGCGGGGCGAGCAGGTTGTCGGCGAAGACCGTATGCCGATCGAACTTGCCGTCACGCCTGGTGCTCTCGTGCATGCTGATGCGGCTCGTGGGCTCGTGCTGGTGCCCCGCGTCCGCGTCGAGCATCCAGCTCCGGAACTCGGTGAGGTAGAGGCGTCCGTTGCCGTCGAACGCCATCGCCGCAGGGCTGATGATGTCCGGATCCGACAGCACGAGCTCGAGGTGGTAGCCGGCGGGCAGGATGAAACGTTTGGCTTCCTCCTCTGGGCGACAGCGCGGTGACGGGTGGTTTCGGACCGTAGTCGCCGCCGACGTTCGCGGCATCAGCCAGACCGGGACCGCCAGCGCGCCCGCCCTGAGCGGCACCGCGATTTCCGCCACCGCGCTCGCCGCCTTGCGCGCCCGCGGCGCCGCGTTCACCCTGCGCGCCTCCGGCGCCCCCGGCACCTTGTGGGGCGCCACCCGTTGCCGGCGGAGCGGGGGTTTGCGGAGCGCCCTGGGTTCTCCCCACTGTGCTCAAGCCAACGACGGCAAGCGCGAGAGCGCTGAGAAAGGCGATCAATCCGCGACGCGCATGAGTGCTGGGTACTGCCATTTGGCGTGATCTCTCCTGATGTGTCGAACGGACGCAAAAACCGCGGGTAGCTTATTCGGCAAGAGGAAGCGCGTGCAAGAGATGCGTGTCAAGACCTCACAAGAGGTGCGTCAATCCGTCCGCACGCAAGGCTTTCGTGGTGGGCGACCGCTACACAGCAGTCTCGATCGTCACGCGGGCGTTGAAGTCTGGCTCCATCGAATCTGGATCGATCGCATCGGACGAGAGCAACGCGTTGCCCTCGGGCCAATGCACCTCCAGGTTGCCGGGCTTGATGGGCGCCGATCGCAGCTTGCCGCGGAACGTTCCGCTCTCGGATCGAAGGCGAACGGCCGCGCCCTCTGCCAGGTGCAAACGCTCGAGGTCGTCGCGGCTGATCAGGATGTCGTCGCGGCTGGCCCCCGTGAGCGGATCGATCTCGCGCTGGACCATCGAGTTGAACTGCTTGCCGCGGCGCGTCGAGACGGCAAAGCGATCGGCGTCCGCCACGGGTGGCCTTGGGGCAACGGCGGCGAAGTGAGCCTTGCCATCGGGTGTGGCGAAGCGTCCGTCGGTGTACAGCATGCGCCCGCCCCACTGCATCTGATCGCCCTTGGCCTTCAGTTTCTCGATGCCCTGATACAAAGGGATCGCGCGGGAGATCTCGTCACGAATCGCGGCCGCATCGGCCAGTCCGACCAGGTGCTTCCTTTCGGGTGCGGCGCGAGACATCACCTCCCGAAACACCCACCATTCGGGCTTGGCTGATCCGATCCTGCGGCCAGGGATCTCGGGCGAGAAGATGATCCGCCGCTCGGTCGATGTCTCGGTGCCGCCTCCCGGACTCTCGTAGCGCGTGACGGCCGGCAGCAGCAGAACGTCGCCCTCACCTTCGACGAGCATCGCGGATGAGAGAACGACATCCTGATGGACTCGAAGCCGAGGTCGTGACAGAGCCATGCGGGATCGCGTCTCGTCAGGAATCGTCTCAAGAAAGTTGCCGCCGACGTTCCAGAACACGTCGACGTCCCCGGCTGCCGAGCGATCGATCATCTCGGCGGTCGTCCATCCCTTCATCGTCGGAACGGCGAATCCCCAGAGGTTCGCCCAGCGTGCCGCGGTAGCCGGATCCATTGCCGGCACGCACCCGACTTCAGCGCCGCCCTGCACGCCGGAATGACCGCGGATCGGAACGAGGCCGCTGTTCGGCCGGCCGGGAAGTCCGCGCGCGAGACCTACGTTTACGAGCGCTTTGATTGTGTCCACACCGTGTGCGTGCTGCGTGAGGCCCATCGACCAGACGAAGACCGTGTTCGGACGGTCGATGAGCAGCCGGGCACATGCCTCGATCCGTTCTCGTGGAGCGCCGCTCTTCTGCTCGATCTCCGACCACTCGACCGACTCGGCCTTCGTGCGCGCCGCGTCGAATCCGATCGTGTTTTCGCGTACGAAGCGTTCGTCGATCCCGCCGAATGCGAGGAGCGCACGGAACACGCCCACGAGAAACGCCAGGTCGCCGCCGGTGTCCACGGTGAACCAGTGGTCAGCCATCGCAGTCCCGCCCAGCGCGCTCTCGGGGACCGACGGAACCCAGTAACGTTCGAGCCCCGGCTCGCGGTAGGGATTGACGACCGCGATCTGCGCGCCGTTCTTCTTGGCGTAGTACAGGTATTTCATCGTGACCGGCTGATTGTTCGCGACGTTCGACCCTAGCAGGACAATCAGGTCTGCGTGGAGCCAGTCGACGTAACTGCAGGTCGAGGCGCCATACCCGAGCGTCGCCTTCATGGCTGCCGTCGATGCGGCGTGGCAGAGGCGCGCGGAATTGTCGACGTGATTCGTGCCGAAGAACCTCGCCGCTTTCTGAGCGGCGTAGTAAACCTCGTTGGTGATCCCGCGCGACGTCAGATACAACGCCAGCCGATTCGGGTCGACGCTGCGAAGCTCGCCGGCCAGACGGTCCAGCGCTTCGTCCCAGGTGATGACTCGAAAACCTGGCTCGCCTGGGCGACGGATCATCGGCTCGGGAATGCGTCCCAGCGCACGCAAGCGTTCCGACGACCAGGTCGTCAACTGGCCGACGTGCGACAGAGCCGAGACGTCGAGTGCGGGACCGGTGTTCAGCCGCATCAGCTCGAGGCGAACCATGCACAGATGGGGACCCGGGACCGTCCAATCCGTCATGCCTGAAGTGCCGAGCGCGCATCCGTCGCAGACGCCGTCGCGGAGAATCCTCCATGCGAACGGCAATTGATCGCGGTTCTCCCACGCGACCTTGACCATTTCCCGATAGTGATGCGGCTTTTGCCGCCCCAGCCCGAACACACTCATTGTTGGTCTACCCTCGATGAATACCGGCGGAGGTTACGGAGGCAACGGAGAAGATTCACAAACGGAGAAACGGAGCCCAACGAAGGACAAACGGAGAAGACCTGTGGGCTCGCGCCGCGCATAGCGCGGCGGCGTGGGTGCGTCAGGACGACAGACGCGAACACCGGAGGCGCGAGTGGTGCTCGCGTCTGCCGTCCTGACGCGCCCACACGGTGCCGACCTGCGGTCGGCACCCGAGCCCTCGGTTGTTCGTGTTCGTCACGCGTGTCTTCTCCGTTTCGTCTCCGTTCGCTCCGTTTCTCCGTTTGTGAATCTTCTCCGTTCTCTCCGTCCCCTCCGCCCAGCGTCACGGCGTCTTTCGCAGAATCGCCGGGATCACTGTACTGATCAGCATGAGGCCCGCCAACACGCGCAGCGCGCCGTCGTAGCCGCCCGAGCTCTGTCGAAGCGCGGCTATCAGTGTCGGTCCCAGCACGCCGGCCACGCTCCACGCCGTCAACATCAGGCCGTAAATCGATCCGACGTTCTCTGCGCCGAAGTAGTCCGCCGTAAACGCTGGCATCGTCCCGAACCCGCCGCCGTAGCAGAGCAGAATCACGCACGCGAGGAGCGTAAACGCAGCGAATCCGTGAACGGACGGCAACGCGAAGAAGACGAGAGCCTGGATCGGAAACATCAGCAGGAAGACCACGCGCCGGCCCACGAAATCGGACAGCCACGCCCAGAGGAAGCGCCCGGCGCCGTTGGCGATGGAGATGATCCCGACCAGGCTTGCCGCGCGCTCGGCAGAGACGCCAGCGACCTCCTGGGCCATCGGCGCGGCCTGCGAGATGATGGCGATGCCGGCGGTAGTGTTCAGGAACAGCAGCGCCCAGAGTCCGTACCACTGCCAGCTCGCGACGGCCTCGGACAGCGTCGCCGATTTCGCGACCCGCTGCTGGCTGACCGGAGGCTCCCAGCCCGCGGGACGATATCCCGCCGGCGGATTCCGCATGCAGAGTCCGGCCCCGATGACGGCCAGCAGATAAACGATACCGAAGATGGAGAAGGTCCGCAGCGGACCGACTTGCCCGATGAGTCGCGTCGCGATTGGCGCGGCCACGAGCGCGCCCGCTCCGAATCCGGCAACGGCGATGCCCGTGATCATGCCGCGACGATCCGGAAACCATTTCACGAGGGTGGCGACCGGAACGATGTAGCCGAGCCCGAGACCGATCCCGCCCAGCAGCCCGTAGGAAAGATAGAGCCACCAGAGCCGGCCGTCCGTGAAGCTCGCGAGGAACACGCCGAGCCCGTACAGAATCCCCGCCGCGACCGCCACGACCCGTGGGCCGGCGCGCCGCATCCAGAGGCCCCCGGCGAACGCCGCGAACCCCAGTACGAAGATCGCGATCGTGAACGTCAGCGTGACTTGAGGAATCGTCCAACCGAAGGCCTTCGTTAGCGGAATTCGAAACACGCTCCACGCATAGACCGCTCCAAGGGCGACTTGCATGACGACGCCGGCAGTCGCGATCACCCATCGGTTCGGCATATCTCTCGTCGCTCCCTAATCCCGGAATTCACCTGAGTCGGCTGTGAATTCCATCAAGCTGCCAGCGCCGCAGCGGCACATGCTACTGCATTCATGTCGCACGCCTGTCAGCGCAGCAATCCAATGGCGCACGCGCGAACGGGAACTATACTGTCGCCGGTCTCGTTCCTATGTGGCAGCAGAATTACGAGCCTCTCGCCGGCAGTCTGGGTGCGTCCGCGGCAGTCGCGGCCCTTCCGATCCTCGTGCTGTTCTACATGCTGGGCGTGAAGCGCAAGCCCACATGGATCGCCGCGACGAGCGCGCTCGGTGCCGCCGTCATCATTGCGCTCGTGGTCTACAGGATGCCCGTGCAGATGGCGCTCGCATCCATGCTCTACGGGGCCGCATTCGGTATCTTCCCCATCGCCTGGATCTGTTTCAGCTCGATCCTGCTCTACCGCGTCGCCGTCGACACCGGGAAGTTCGAAATCATCAAGGACTCCGTCGGCAGCCTCACGAACGACCGTCGGCTCCAGGCGATGTTCATCGCCTTCTCGTTCGGCGCGTTCATCGAAGGCGCGGCCGGTTTCGGCGCGCCAGTCGCGGTGGCCGGAGCGATGCTGGCGGGCCTCGGTTTTTCCCCTTTCTATGCAGCCGGCATCTGTCTGCTGGCAAACACGACGCCTGTTGCGTTTGGATCCATCGGCATACCAGTGACGACCCTGGCCAACGTGACCGGCCTTCCGGTCCTGGCGTTGAGCGCGATGGTTGGCCGGCTCTGCTCCATGGTTTCGGTACCTGATCCCCGGCTACCTGGTCGTCGTGATGGCAGGGCCGACGCGCGCGCTCGAAGTCCTCCCAGCGATTCTGGCGTGCGGCCTGTCGTTCGCGGGGATGCAGCTCTATATCTCGAACTTCTGGGGTCCCGAGCTCACCGACATCATGAGCTCGTTGACCTGCATCGGCGTGATGGTCTTGATGCTGAAGTTGTGGAAACCCAGGACCGTGCTGCGGCTCGAGGGAGACCTTCCGGTCGCCGCAGCGCCGAAGCGACATCGCCCCGCCGAACTCCTCACCGCGTGGCTGCCGTACATGCTCCTCGTGGCATTCGTGTTGATCTGGGGCAGACCCGATGTGAAGATGGCCATCAACAAGTGGACCGATGGAATGCTGCCGGCGTTCCTGCCTCACAGTTCGACGGTGCTCAACGGCCTCACGATTCCCGGACTGCACAATGCCATCATGCGGATCCCCCCGGTGACCGCGCGCCCGGCGCCCTATGCGGCGGTGTTCGAGTTGAACTGGCTCAGCGCCGCAGGCACCGCCTGCTTCCTCGCCGCGATTGCGGCCGCGATTCTGTTGCGGATGGGCCCACGCCGCTTCGCCGGCACGTACGCAGCGACCTTCAAACAGCTGGCGCTGCCGATGGTGACGATAGCGTGCACGCTTGGCCTCGCCTACGTAATGAACTATTCGGGAATGACGTCCACGCTCGGGCTGGCACTCGCCGCCACCGGCCGCGGGTTCCCGTTCTTCAGCGCGGTTCTTGGATGGCTCGGCGTGTTCCTCACGGGCAGCGACACGTCCGCCAACGCACTGTTCGGCAACCTGCAGGTCGTCACGGCGAACGCCCTCGGACTGAACCCCGTGCTGACGGCCTCGGTCAATTCTGCGGCCGGCGTCGTGGGAAAGATGATCTCTCCGTACAGCATCGCAGTCGCGGTTGCGGCAACGGGGATGACGCCCGCTCACGAGGCGACGCTCTTCAGATTCACGATCAAGCACAGCATCTTCCTGATGATGGTGATGGGCATCATCTCGATGATTGTTGCGTATGTGTTCCCGGGCTACGTACCGCTCGTGCCTGCGGGTTGATTCGCGGCGCTGGAAAACAGGAGACCAGGAGTTCAAGAGATCAAAAAGGGCCTTGGGTTTCATTTTCAAGTCTGCTGACCTCCTGATCTCCTGTGATTTGCGATGGTGAGTTCAAATGAGCAAAACGTGGTACACGATCGAAAACGTCGACGAGATTCCCTCCCCGTCGCTGCTGATCTACCCCGATCGGGTCGAGGAGAACATCAGACGGATGATCCACATTGCGGGCGGCGTTCAACGCCTCCGCCCGCACATGAAGACCAACAAGCTCCCCGAAGTGATTCGCATGCACCTGGACCAGGGGATCACCAAGTTCAAGTGCGCCACGATCGCCGAAGCGGAGATGATCGCGGCGTGCGAGGCGCCGGACGTGTTGATGGCGTACCAGCCGGTAGGCCCCAACGTCGAACGGTTCGTGGAGCTCGTCAAACACTTCCCGGGCACGGCCTTCTCCGCACTGGCAGACGACGCCGACACGATTCGAGAACTGTCGCGGGCCGCCGTCGGTGCGGGCGTCACGCTGAGCCTGTTCCTAGATCTCGACGTAGGCATGCACCGCACCGGCGTCGCGGCCGGTCCGGAGGCAACCGAGCGCTATCGACTGATCTCGACACTGCCAGGGCTGCGCGCCGCAGGGCTGCACGCCTATGACGGCCACCTTCACGAAACCGACCTGCCGACGCGGACCAGGCTGTGCGACGAGGCCTTCACCTCGGTTCAGCGCGCGCGGGACGATCTCGCAAGGGCAGGATTGCCCGTTCCTTCGGTCGTCGCCGGAGGCACGCCGACTTTCCCGATTCATGCGCGGCGCCCGGACGTCGAGTGCAGTCCGGGAACGTCCGTTTTCTGGGATTGGAGCTACAGCACGATCCTGCCGGACCTCGATTTCCTGCCTGCCGTCCTCCTCCTCACGCGCATCGTGAGCAAGCCCGGAGAAAACCGTCTGTGCCTCGATCTCGGCCACAAGGCGGTCGCGTCAGAGAACCCGCCGCCTCGCGTGATCCTCCTGGCGCTGCCGGAAACGACGGCCGTCGGCCACAGCGAGGAACACCTCGTGCTCGAAACGGCTCGAGCCGGCGAGTTTTCAGTGGGTTCGCATTTCTATGGCATGCCGTGGCACATCTGTCCCACGGTGGCGCTCCACAACGAGGCCGTGGTCGTCACGGACGGGCGGGCGATCGGGAGATGGCAGGTCGTCGGCCGCGCGCGCAAGATCAGCATCTGAACCTGGGGTCAGACCTGGGCCTGACCCCGGTCCCCCGGCCCCTACGCCTTCATGGCCTTGAGCGCGGCGACGCTGGCCTTCGTCAGCTCCATGCTCTGCTCGACGAAGTAGTTC
The DNA here is from genome assembly GCA_963730995.1 of uncultured Acidobacteriota bacterium. Lineage (GTDB taxonomy): Bacteria > Acidobacteriota > Vicinamibacteria > Vicinamibacterales > 2-12-FULL-66-21 > CAVSUB01. The sequence goes on from CAVSUB010000001.1 coordinate 1,196,147, forward strand.
TTCACGCCGCCCTTCTTCGCCGCCCCGAAGGTCTTGGCCCAGTCGATGGTGCCCTCTCCGACGGCCTTCTGCGGACGGCCGCGGCCGCCACCTCCGCCGCCCCGCCGCCCGGCGGTCGCCGGATCGCCCGCCGCAGGGGGTGGAGGCGGCGGTGGCGCCGGCGCGTTCATGTCGACGTCCTGGACGTGCATCGAGATGAACCGGCCGGGATGATTGTTGAAGTAGTCGGCCGCGACGAGGCCGCTCGTGATCGTGGACATCTGGAACTGGAACTTCACCAGCTTGGGATCCAGCAGATCGAACAGCATGTCGTAGACGCGCTTGCCGTCGACCATCGCGAGTTCGAAGCCTTCGTTGTGCAGCCCCTGCTGGATACCCGCCTTGGCGGCCACTGCGGCAATCTTGTTGTACTCGTCCGCCGCCTTCTTCACCTGGTCCATCGTGGGGTTGCTGCCGCCGTTGCCGTCACCGAGGCTGGCGGTCATCATCTGCGTAATGCCGATCTCTTTGGCCCAGGCGATGCTCTTGTCCTGCGACTCGCGCAGCTCCTTCATGCTGAAATGCGCGCTCTCGCACTTGAGCCCGTGATCGTCGAGCACCTTCTTCGTGGCCTTCCCGTCGGCCAGGTTCGCGAAGTCCGCGTAGCCGATCGCGGAGCAGAGCTCGATTCTCTCGACCCCGATCTCCTTCAGCGTCTTCAGGAGGTCGGCGAAATTTCCGTCTTTGATCAGCTGCCGGTGGGGATACGTCTGGCTGCCGATCGGCAGGCCCAGCGGATTCGCATAGAGCTTGACGCCGGCCGAAGCCAGGATGCCGACCACCGCGGCGTCCGCAGCCGTTTTCTTGAAGAACTCTCGTCGTGAAATCTCAGACATAAGGGACTCCGTTAACCGGCCAACTCGTGCCTCGTATCGGCTGATTCAGTCGCGCGATGCGATCGGTTGCCGTTAGATTTCGCGGCCGCGACAACGGAGCGGCCGCTACTGATTCAGGCGTTACATCCTGCTAGAGCTGTCGAATGCGAATGTTCCTGTACTTCACGAACCCCGCAAACCCGCCAGACTCACCAGCCGGCGGCCACTGCAGGTTGATCGGCCCGGCTTCCTTCCACTTCGCCTCCGCCGGATCTGTCGGGTCGTCGGTGATGTCGCAGATCTTCTTGCCGTTGAGCGAGACGGTCACGTGCGGCCCTTTTGCGGCGATTTGCAGGTGGTTCCAATCCTCCTTCTTCCGAAGGTTCGGGAACTTCTCGTCGCCCGTCGAGAGCCACAGAACGTTGCCCCTGATCGCGCCCGGCGCCTTGCGGTGGACGACAATGCCGATGAACTCGCCCGCCTCGCGCCGGCCGATGTTGACCTGATAGCCCGTTCGGAACGACACACCGCTGTTGTACAGGCACGTCTTTTCGGCGCTCGCGTTTGCCTGCTCTGGACCCACGAGCTCGGCCGAGCACTGGGTGCCGTGTTCGGCCAGCATGAAATCGAGCTCCAGCTCGAAGTCCTTGAACTGCTCGTCCGAGTTCAGCCCCCCGCTCCGGCCACCGCCTTCGCCTCCGATGAGGATGCCGTTTTCGACTTTCCACGTCGAAGCGGACGGCGCTGGGGCTGCTGCGGTGCCCGCGCCGGCCGGCGCCGCCGATCCGGCCGGGGCGCCCGCGCCACCCCCGCGACCGGCGGCCACCGTCCAGCCGGACAGATCCTTTCCATTGAACAGCTGTTTCCACGGTCCCGGCGCCTGCGCCCGCGTCACGGGCCCGGTCCAGGCAATACCCAGTAGCAACACGATCCCGAAACCGAGCAACGCTCTGCCAGAATCAACCATCGATTTCATCTGCGATCCTCCCGGTGCGGTGCCAAGCATCGTTCAACACGGCTTTACTTGGCAAGAGATGTTCGAAAAAAATGCTATGTTCGAAAAACCCGGACCGACGATATACGATGTGGCGCTTTCAGATAACGGAGAGCGTGATGACCCGATCCCCCCTGTTTGCTTCGATGACTGCTCAACATTCGACCAGGCTCATGGCGCTCCTGGGCGCTGTCGCCCTGGTGGGAACTGTCCTCCAGGGCCAGCAGGATCCGCGGCAAAGTGTTGCAGCGTTCAAGGTTGCACCTGGCCTCGAGCTGAAGCTGTGGGCCGCCGAGCCCATGGTCCTGAACCCCACGGACCTCACCGTCGACGAGCGAGGCCGGGTGTGGGTGCTGGAAGGCGTGAACTACCGGCGGACGCAACGCAACCTCCCGGACCTCCGGCCTGAGGGCGACCGCATTATCATCCTCGAGGACACGGATCAGGACGGCCAGGCCGACAAGGTCAAAGTCTTTGACCAGAGCCCGCAGATTCGCGTCCCGCTCGGCATCGCCGTTCTCGGCGACAAGGTGTACGTCTCGCAGGCGCCCGACCTGATCGTCTACACGAAAGACAAAGACGACAAGATCGTGAAGAAGGAAGTGCTGCTGACCGGGTTCGGCGGAATCGATCACGATCACGGACTGCACGCCGTCGTGTTTGGCCCTGACGGCAAGTACTACTTCAACCAGGGCAACACCGGTTTCGAGCTGACCGACAAGTCCGGCACTCACCTGCAGACGCAGGGCACCGGCGCCAACACGCGGCAAGGGCCGGGCTATTTCGAGGGCACCGCGCTGCGCATGGATGCGGACGGGACGAACGTCGAGGTCATCAGTCAGAACTTCCGTAATCCGTACGAGATCGCACTGGACTCCTTCGGCAACGTCTTCCAGACGGATAACGACGACGACGGGAATGCGTGGACGCGGCTGGTCTACAACCTGGAAGGCGGAAACTACGGATTTCGCGGCCCGTTGAACAGAACGTGGCTCGAGGATCGCGGGACCCATTGGCATACCGAGCTGCCCGGTGTCGTCCCTGTCGTGGCTCGCCTCGGCGCCGGCTCACCGTGCGGCCTCGTCGTGTACGAGGGCACCCTGCTGCCAGCCGCCTATCGCGGGCAGCTCCTGCACGCGGAAGCGGGCAAGCGGATCGTCGCGGTGTATCCCCTCGCGGACGACGGCGCCGGGTTCAGCGCGCGCATCGAAGATGTCGTCAATGGCGGCCAGGACACGTGGGCCAGGCCGACCGACGTGGCGGTTGCGCCGGACGGCGCCGTGTTCGTGACGGACTGGTACGACCCCGGTGTGGGCGGCCACCAGATGGGAGATCCGAACGGTGGACGCGGCCGTGTGTATCGTCTGGCGCCGGCCGGCAACAAGCCTCAGGCGCCGCCGCGGGTCGATCTCACGTCGAACGCAGGACTGACGGCGGCCCTCGGTTCGCCGAACCAATCGACCCAGTATCTCGCTCACACCGCGATCGCCGCGCAGGGCCAGGCCGCGCTGCCGCTCCTTCAAGGACTGTGGCGGCAGAACGATCCCCTCTTGAAGGCGCGCGCGCTCTGGATGCTGGGTCCTCTCGGGTCCGCAGGATCTGCTGCCGTGCAGGAAGCGCTGAACGATCAGGATCCGAAGTTCCGCGTGCTTGGACTGCGCGTCGCGCAGCTCAGCGGCGCGAACATGCTCTCGGTCGTCAAGCCGTTGCTTCACGACAGCTCGCCGCAGGTCCGGCGTGAAGTCGCAGTCATGCTGCGCGACCGCGATCGGGGAGTGATGCTTCCGCCGTACGTCTACAAAGAGCAGAAGCAGCCGCCGGCCGAATGGCTCGACGCGATGGCGCAGCTGGTGTCGCAATACGACGGCAAGGATCGGTGGTATCTGGAGGCCATCGGCATCGCCGCGCGCGGACGCGAGGATGCTCTTTACGCCCGCTTGAAGAACGATGCCTCGGCGAGATCGAGCGCAACATTCAGCCGGCTCGTCTGGGAGCTTCGGCCCAAGACGGCATTGGGCGATCTCATTGCGGTACTGAACAGCCCATCAGCGTCGTCCGAACAGCGGACGAACGCGCTCGACACACTTGGGGCGATGGAGTGGCCCGAAGCCGCACGCGCGCTGGAGGCGTTCATCACGAGCCCGTCGAGCGCGCCTCCGCTCGTGGAGCACGCGTTCGGGCTGTACAGCCATCAGCTCTTCAGCTGGTGGATGGACGCTCGCACGAGCCCGGCGCTGCCGCAGATCGTCCGGAAGATGTTCGCCGCGCCTGGCGCCCAGGTTGCCGCGGTCGCCATGGTGGACGTCCTGAGTGACGCTCAGTACGTGCCGGATTTGATGGCCCTGGCCAAGTCGCCGTCGGCGGTGCCGGAAGCACGGGCCGCCGCGATCGAATCGATCGCGTCCCGAAAGGACGCGCAGTACCTGGCCGAGTTCCAGGCGCTTGCCGGGAACGGTCCCGTTCCGGTACGCGTCGCGGCCGTCAAAGCCGTCGCGGGCCTCGGGCAGCCCAACCTCGAGAGCTGGAACCAGGCCATCGTCCTCGGCGACGCGCCGAACGAGGTTCGCACCGAAGCGCTGCGCGGGCTCGCCGGCTCGCTGCCCGGTCTCACGGCGATCCTCGATCTCGCAGAGCAGCAGCGCATCCCGCCGGAGCTGCAGTCTCTCGCGAGAAACCTGACGAACACCGCAGCTCCGCCAGCTCCCGCGGGACGCCGCGGCGGTCCCCAGTCGCCCGTTGCGATGAGGGCGCGAGGCGCTGTGCCGACCGATCCGGCGTACGTCGCGATCCGCGAACGCGCGGCCAAGATCCTCCCCATGCCGGGCACGGTACGCATCCCTACTGCGTTCGAACTCGATCTAAGCTTTGCCGGTAAGGCGGCCGACGGGCGCAAGGTGTTCGAGACCGAAGCGGGATGCGCAGCGTGCCACAGCCTCGGAGGTGCGAAGAAGATCGGCCCGGACCTGTCGGCGATCGGCGCGAAGTACGGCAAGCAGGCACTGCTCGACAACATCGTGAGCCCGAATGAGGCCATCGGGCCCGAATACGTCATGACCACGTTCAAGCTGAAGAGCGGCGACAGCGTGCAAGGGCTGGTCGAGGAAGATGGCGCCGAGCGGATCGTCGTGCGAACCGACGCCGAGCACGTGCAGCGATTGAGCCCGTCGGACGTCTCGTCGAGGCGTCAAATCCGATTGTCGCTGATGCCGGAAGGACTGCTGACGAACCTCTCGTCTCAGCAGATTGCCGACCTGCTCGAGTTCCTCGCGACGCTGAAGTAGCAGCGACGAAACGTAGGGCCGGGCCTTCAGGCCCGGCCACGCGGGGTCTGACCACCTTCGCCTAGACTACGGTGGTCCGCCGCAGCTTCAGCGAAGGCGGAAGACCCCGCGCTACATCGACTGATGAACTGTGGCGTTACGTTGGAAGAAAGGGACCTCAACGGCATTCGTCCATCAGGAGATCGTATGACGAGAAGAATCTTGTATCCGGCGGCATACCTCGCCGTGGCCGCAGCGGCGATGTCGATACAGGTGGTCGGCGCGCGACAGAACGCCGTCCAGATCGATCCCGACGACATCGGAGGCGTCGTCACGAGCAGCAAGGGACCCGAGGCCGGCGTCTGGGTCATCGCCGAAACCAAGGACCTGCCAACGGGATTCAGCCGCAGCGTCGTCACGGACGATCGCGGGCGTTACGTGATCCCGGACCTGCCGAAGGCGAACTACCAGGTCTTCGTCCGCGGGTACGGGCTGACGGACTCCGATCGCTTCCAGGCCGCTCCAGGCAAGATCCTCAATCTGACGGCCAAGATCGCTCCCAGTCCGAAAGACGCCGCGCAGTACTATCCCGCGAATTACTGGTTCGCGATGCTCAACATCCCTGCGAAGAGCGAGTTTCCGATCCAGGAGCAGGGAGCCACGGCAGGAGCCAGCCAGGCTGGGTATCTCAAACAGCTCAAGACCGACGGCTGCGTGTCGTGCCATCAACTCGGCAACAGGCCAACCCGGGAAATCAACCCGGAGAATGGGAAGTTCGAGTCATCCGAAGCCGCGTGGGCCAAGCGCGTGACCTTCGGGCACGACGGCGGCCAGATGGATCAACAGCTGACCGCACTGGGCCGCACTCGGACGCTGAAGATGCTGGCGGACTGGACGGACCGGATCGCGAAAGGGGAATACCCTGCGGAGGCTCCTCCACGGCCGCAGGGCCTCGAGCGCAACGTCGTGATCACGCAGTGGGACTGGTCCGACCCTCGCGAGTACTTCCACGACGTGATCGCGAGCGACAAGCGGAATCCCCTGATCAATCCGTACGGTCCCGTCTACGGGCTCCACGAGAACTCGTCCGATCACCTCACGATCCTCGAACCGAGCAAGAACGCGTGGCACGAGGAGACGATTCCGACGAACCCGGCCGCGGCCATGAGCCCGCGCGGCGGCGGGCCGCCGACATCGCCGTACTGGGGCAATGAAGTCATCTGGAACACCGTCGTGAGCGGTCACAGCAACGAGATGGATGAGAAGGCGCGGGTGTGGAACACGACGAGCACGCGCACGCCGAACGAAACGCCCGCGTACTGCAAGGAAGGCTCGGACAATCCATCCGCGAAAGCATTCCCGATCGCCGGAGGGCGCGGCCGTCAGTACACGGTCTACGATCCGAAGACCAAGAAAATCGAGATCGTCGACACGTGCTTCAGCACGTTCCACCTGAACTTCGCCGCCGACGCGAACAACACGATCTGGAGCGGCGGAGGCGGACTCGCCGGCTGGGTGAACACCAAGGTCCTGGACGAGACGCACGATCCGGGAAAGGCGCAGGGCTGGACGGAGCTCATCGTCGACACGAACGGCAACGGCAAGCGTGACGCGTTCGTCGGCCAGCAGGACCCGGTCGATCCAACCAAGGACAAGAAGATCGGCGGCAGCTTCTACGCCGTCATGACGAGTCCGCTCGACGGTTCGGTGTGGGGCTCGGTGCTGGGTAGCCCGGGCGCACTCATCCGCGTCGCGCCTGGATCGAACCCGCCGGAAACGGCTCTGGCCGAGATCTACAACGTGCCGGCCGACAAGGGCTTCTCCCCCCGTGGAGCCGACGTGGATAAGAACGGCGTGGCGTGGACGGTGCTCAGCAGCGGGCAGCTCGCGAGCTTCGATCGGCGCAAGTGCAAGGGCCCGCTCAACGGACCGAACGCTGCGTCGGGTAACGCGTGTCCCGAAGGCTGGACGTTCTACGCAGTCCCAGGACCGAACTTCAAGGGCGACGTCGTCTCTGCCGCTGCCGACTCGAACTATTACAACTGGTCGGACAAGTTCAATTCGCTCGGGCTCGGTGAGAACGTCCAGATTGCCACGAGCAACCTGGGCGGCGCGCTGCTCGCGCTCGTCGATGGCAAGTGGGTCGTCCTGCGCGTGCCGTATCCGCTCGGCTTCTATGCGAAGTCGATCAACGGCCGCATCGACGATCCGAAGATCGGATGGAAGGGTCGCGGGCTGTGGACCGGCTGGTCGAACCGCAACCCGTGGCACAACGAAGGCGGCAAGGGAAAATCGAGCATGGCCGTCCACTTCCAGGTCCGGCCAGACCCGTTGGCGAAGTAGGCCCAGCCTGTCAGGACATGGGATCCTTCACTCGCACTCATTCGTCCGTCTCGTTGATTCTCGTAGCCATTCTCGCGTTCTTCTCTCCCTCGATCGGAGCCATCGCGCAGGCGCAACAACCAGCCGCAAAGGGCGATCCTGAAGCGGCCAAAATGAAGAATCCCGTCGAGGCGACACCGGATTCGATCGCCGCCGGCAAGAAGACTTTCGCGACTGTCTGCGCCTCCTGCCACGGCAACGAGGGCAAGGGCGGGATCGTTCTCTCGGTGATCGAAGACAAAGGCGGCACGCAGCCGCCCGACCTCACCGACGCCAAGTGGGATCACGGCTCCAGCGACGGGGAGATCTTCACGGTCGTGAAGAAGGGCGTCGCGCCGGACTTCTTCATGCAGCCGTTCGATGGACGGATTCCGGACAACGAGATCTGGAACATGGTGAACTACATCAAGTCTCTTTCACCGAAGAAGTGAAACGGCCGCGATTGTGGACCCGCACGAACCCGCCCAGCCGCCGCCAGAGGACGCACGAAGGGTAAGCGCTCCAGCGGTCATCGCCGCGCTCGTCCTCGGCGCCGTCATCGGCGGCATGGCCGTCGAGTACTGGCTCACACGTGCGGGCGCTCGGCCTGAAGCGCAGGCGCCCGCCCCGGCCGCGACGGTCGTTGCCGACGTCGAACGTCTGAAGTCGATCGTCCCCACGCAGTCGCACACGATGTTGGATGTCGGCTACCACTGGGCCAACCTGTGGTTCGCGGTCGAGAAGAAGAACTGGCCGCTCGCGAAGTACTTCTTCGACGAGGCCCGGCAGTCGATCCGGTGGACGGTGCTCATTCGCCCTGTCAGGCAGCGCTCGAACGGTGGAACCGTCGACGTCAGGGGCATCTTCAACGCGATGGATATCAGCGCCTTCGCGACCGTCCAACTTGCGATCGAAGACCAGGACGAGGCGGAGTTCGTGGCCGCCTACAAGTCGACGCTCGAAGCGTGCCATAGTTGCCACGTTGCCTCGGAGAAGCCGTACGTCCGCCCGATGATCCCGACGGCCCCGCCTTCGACACTGATCGACTTCAACCCGACAAAATGAGACGCCCGGCCGAACCCGTCGCCACGGCCCGCCGGATCGGTCGCAGACAGTTCCTCAAGCTGTCTGCCCTCGGCGCGCCGATGGTCGGACGGTCGTCTTCGGCCTTCCAGCAACGCCCGGTCGATCTACCCGTCGTTGTCGTCGGCGCCGGGCTGGCGGGGCTGCGCGCCGCCGGTGTTCTTCGAGACGCCGGCCAGCGCGTGGTGGTGCTCGAGGCACGTGCATTTCCAGGCGGCCGCGTGCAGACGATTCGCACGCCTTTCAGCGAGGGTCTATACGCAGAAGCCGGACCGATCCGCATTCCGGGCATGCACAAGACCGTCCTGAAGCTCGCGAACGATCACGGGCTCGCGCTCGTCCCCTTCGCGTCGACTACCGGGGCGTCGGTCATCTCGGTGCGCGGCGTCACGGCGCGTGTCCCGGACGACCTCCGGAAAGCCGCCGCGACGCTCGAACTGAAACCAGACGAAGCCGGACTCGGGCAGTCCAGCCTCCTGCAACGCTACGTACGCGATCTCCCGTCGGACATGGGCACGACGATGCCGACGATGGAGTCGTATTCGGGGTGGGAGACGCACGACCGCGTGACGTGGCCCGAGTGGCTGCGCGCGCGCGGCGCGTCGGCAGGCGCCGTCACGCTGATGACGCTCGGCGGAGACTCGAAAGAGCTTTCGGCTTTGTACGTGCTGCGGCAAGTCGCGCTCCTGCAGAACACGGATCAGTTCTTCAAGATTCAAGGCGGGATGGATCAGCTCCCGAGAGCGATGGCAAAGGCGCTCCGGGGCACCGTCCGATACAACTCGGCGGTAGTTCGTGTCGAGCAGAGCCGGGACTCGGTACTGATCGACTATCTCGCGAACGGACGTCCGGCGAGTATCACGGCCGAACGCGTGATTCTCGCCGTCCCATTTTCGACGCTCCGGCGGATCGACGTTCGACCGCCGCTCTCGGCTGCCAAGAAGAACGCGATCGACTCACTCCCGTATTTCCCCGCGACGCGATTTCTGCTGGAGTCCAGGACGCGCTTCTGGGACGACGCTGGACTGACAGGGACGGCACGTACCAGATCAGCCGGCAGAAGTGTGGGACTGTACCTACGATCTCCCCGCCACCGCCGGCATCCTGGGCGCAACCGTGGGCGGTGCGATGGGCACGGCAATGTCGGCCGTGGAACGAAGCCACGCGCTGAACGCTGGAGTACGCGCTGTGTCAAATGTCTTTCCAAATCTGACCACCAACTTCGTGAAAGGGAGCGTCTACCGCTGGGCGCTCGACCCATGGGCTCGGGGCGCGTTCGCCGTCTTTCGTCCGGGCCAGATGTCCTCCCTGATGCCCGAGATCCCGCGGCCGGAGGGACGCCTGCACTTCGCAGGCGAGCACACATCTGCATGGATGGGTTGGATGGAGGGCGCGTTGGAGTCCGGCAGTCGGGCAGCACATGAAGTGCTCGGCACACCAGCGGCCTCGCCCGCAGCCGCATCATGATTCAGGTCCTGTTGATCCTGCACGGGCTGATCGCCGCGGCGCTGATCGGAGCGATCACGCACCAGGCGTTTTCCGTGCAACGCAGGAAGCCTTCCGCTTCGCGTACCTCCTTCGTCGGGAGATACCGCGCCGTCAACTCCCCGATCTTCGCGAACGCCGTCGTGCTGATGTTCGTGGCCACGTTCGTGCTGGGCGGCCTGCTCTATCCCCGCTATCGCGTCGACGTGAGGCCGATGCTCGAGGACCTGCAGCTGCGGGCCGCCAACGGCATCTTCGAATCGAAGGAGCACTTCGCCGCCGTCGGCCTCGGGCTTCTTCCGGTCTACTGGCTCTATTGGCGGCCGCCGCTCGCGCTCGAACATGCGGCAACGCGGCGCTACCTGACGTGGATGCTGGCGTTCATCATCTGGTGGAACTTCCTGACCGGGGAGCTACTGAACAACATCAAAGGGCTGTTCCCGTGAACCAATACGCGCGACTCAAAGTCTTCTCGAGCGTGTACGGCGTCGCGTACATGGGGTTGTTCCTCTACAGCGAGCTCTACAGAGTCGCTCTGTTCCGGTACTACCCAGTGCTCGGCAGATTCGACCGCGAGGCGATCCCGCTCGAAGCGGCGGGGCCACCCATACTCTGGTACAGCTGGTTGTTCGGCGCCGCCGTCATCAGCCTTGCACTGGCGGCAATCGTCCCGCGAAGCTGGGCGGAACGGCTGGGACGAACGTGGATCTGTGGCATCCCCGCGGCAGTGCTCCTCGGCATCATCGTGTACGAGCGCCGGTGGTTTTACTGACATCGTCTTGGTAAAATGCGGAGGTCTTCCTGGAGGGTGTGATGACACTACGGAAAAGCTTGGCGACGGCGCTTTTCGGGGTCGTCTCGTTGTGTGCCGCCGCTACTGGGATGGCCCGCGCCAACGGCGCGGAGTTCTTCGAGGCGCAGCAGGATGGCCCGCCGGTTCTCTATTACTTCGGGAGCGTGAAGGACACGGCTGGCAACGTGCTCGACAAGCTGATGGTCACCATTTCGGTAAAGGACGCCGGGATGAACGTGCCCTTCCGCAATGATTCACCGGGGCACTTCCGCAGTCCCGACATCGGGAAGGCGCTCAAGGGAATCGGCAAACCAGTGGATCCCGCCCAGATTTCGATCAAGATCACGAAGCCAGGCTACAAGCTCGTGAAGTCGCCAGCGGTCCCCAACAAGCTGGGGGCCGTGCAGCTGGATCAATTCGTGATGGAGGCGGATCCGGGAGCCAAATAGAGGCGCTCGAGTAATTTGGGAGCGCAGAAAACCATCACAGGAGGAGAGGAGGAAGGAGGAACAACCTTAATTGTTCTCGCGAAAATAGCAGCGCCATTTCTTAGAACGATCCTCCTTCCTCCCTTCCTCCTGTGATGGTCTTTCTCTCGCCGAGCACCCGGCTGCGCCCCTGGCAGATCCTCGCGGCGACCGTTCTCCTGACAGGCGCGGCACTGCTCGCATACTGGCCCGCCCTGACCGGTGGATTCCTGTGGGACGACGACACGCTGGTGACGGACAGCACGCTGGTCAAAGCCCCGGACGGTTTGTATCGCATGTGGTTCACCACCGAACCGCTCGACTACTGGCCCTTGACCAATACGTCATTCTGGCTGGAGTGGCGCTTGTGGGGCATGCGCTCGAGTGGGTATCACGCCACCAACCTTCTCCTGCACCTCGTGAGCGGATTGCTCGTGTGGGCCATCCTTCGTCGGCTGTCGATCCGCGGAGGGCTGCTGGCGGCAGCGCTGTTCGTGCTGCATCCGGTCAACGTCGAATCGGTCGCGTGGATCGCGCAACGCAAGAACACTCTGTCGATGGTGTTCTTCCTGCTGTCTATCCTCTGGTACCTCAGGGTCGATCAAGAACCGGAAGATGCTCTCCCGGCCGCCGGGTCCTCAAAACAGAAATCACGAGCCCGTCGTGCGGCTTCACCGCCGGTCGAACCGGGAATCAACCGCTGGTATTGGCTCAGCCTCGCCATGTTCGTCCTCGCGATGCTCAGCAAAGGCTCCGTGGCAATCCTCCCGGGCGTCCTGCTGCTGATCGCCTGGTGGCGGCGGGGAGCGATCTCGAAGGGGGACGTAATCCGCGCGAGCCCGTTCTTCGTCGTGGCCGTGGCCTTCACGCTGCTAAACATCTGGTTCCAGAGTCATCTGCTAACGGGCGCCATCCGGGAGGCCACGATCGTCCAGCGCCTTCTCGGCGCCGGCGCAATCGTCTGGTTCTACCTGTTCAAGGCCCTCGTCCCGATTCGGCTGATGTTCGTGTATCCGCAGTGGGACGTCCGCGGTGACGACTTGCGCTGGTGGCTCCCAGCCTGTGCGGCCGTAGCCACGACGGCCATCCTGTTCTGGCAGCGCGATCGAACCGTGGTCCGCGGACTGCTCCTCGCGTGGCTGTTCTTCTGCCTCGGGCTGCTCCCGGTCATGGGCCTTACCGACGTGTACTACATGCGCTATTCGCTCGTGGCCGATCACTACGAGTACGTGGCGATCCTCGGAGTCGTCGCGTGCGTCGCCGCGGGCGCCGCGGGGCTCGTGACGCTGGCGCGAGAGCCGATTGCGGATCCAGCGTCTCGTGCCCTCGTCGCACTCAAGGGCGTATCGAACGACCTCGGATTCAGCCGTCCATGGGCCGTTCGAGCGTGGAGCATCGCACTGCTCACGGTCCTGGGCCTCGGAACCCACCTGGAGAGCCGACAGTACGCGAATGCCGAGACTCTGTATCGGACGACGTTGGCGAAGAACCCCTCGTCATGGCTGATGCACAACCTTCTGGGTGTGCGCCTCGTCGACACGTCGATTGGTGAAGCGATCGCGCACTTTCGAGAGGCGGCTCGGCTGAATCCCGATCTTCTCGAAGCGCACAACAACCTGTGTCTGGCGGTCCAACATCTCGGCAGTCTGGACGAAGCGATCGCGGAGTGTTCGACGGCCATCCGGCTCAACCCGAAGACGGCCTCGGCTCACAACGGGCTGGGGCTGGCTCTGTTGTCGAAGGGACGGGCGAACGACGCGCGCGTCGAGTTCGAGGCGGCCGTGCGGCTGAACGCGGACGACGCCGATGCTCACACGAACCTGGCCAACGTGCTTGCGTCAACGGGCCACGAGTCCGAGGCTATCGAGCACTACCGCCAGGCCCTCGCGATCGCGCCCCAATCCGTCGACAGAAAAAACTTCGGCCTCGCGCTGGACCGGCTCGGGAAGCGGGACGAAGCCGTTGAGCAGTACCGCGAGGCACTTCGACGCGATCCGAGCCTGGCTGACGTGCGTACCCGTCTGGACGCGCTGCTGCAAAAGGCGGGATTGACCGACACGATCGCACGCTATCGAGAGGACCTGCGTCTACACCCCGACCAGATCAGCCTGCACGCCAGCCTGGGCGAGGCACTGCTCGCGGGTGGTCGCACGGCGGAAGCGATCGATGAGTACAAAGTTGCGCTCGCGGGTCTACCCGACGTCCCGGCGGTCCATTTCGGCCTCGCGAGCGCGCTGCAGGAAGCCGAACGAACAGCCGACGCGGAGGCACACTTCCGTGACGCGATCCGGCTGAAGCCGGATTTCGCGGAGGCGCATCGGCACCTCGCCGACTTGCTGCAGGATCGGGGACGGTTGGACGAAGCCGTCGGCCACTACAAGGACGCGCTATCGTTCGATCCAAAGGCGGCAGAAGCCCACAACAACCTCGGAGTCGTCCTCGTGCGCCTCGGGCGGCTCGATGAAGCCATCGAGCACTTCAAGGCCGCGCTTGCGATCGATCCGGAGTATGTGGATGCGCGCAACAATTTGAATAGGACCTTGAAGTCGCGCTGACGTGACTCGTCTCAATAACAAGAGTTAAGGAGATCAGGAGTTCTGAAGTTTTTCTTGTCTTTTGAACTCCTAGTCTTTTGATCTCCTGTAAAGCAGGCCGACGGATCACCCCTGCGCCGCGAGTGTCGTGGGGACACGGTGGCGGCAGGGGCATCGACCTCGCGCCGGTCAGCGAAGGGGCGGGGCGAACATCAGACCACCGGCAGTCGAGAGTCTGTTGAGACGGCGATCGAGCTTGATCGGACTACCCCGTCCGACATTACGATCGAACATCTCGCCGTAGTTCCCGATCGCCTTGATGGCGTCATACGCCCAGCTCTCGCGAAGACCAAGCGCTTCCCCGTTTCCGGGGATGACGCCCAACAGACGCCGGACTTCGTCGCTCGGGCTCTTGCGCATCTCGTCGACGTTCTTCGATGTCACGCCGAGCTCTTCCGCCCGCAGGAGTGCGAAGAACGTCCACCGCAGGATGCTGAAGAACTGCGGGTCATCGGCTCGGACCAGCGGCGCCAATGGCTCCTTCGAAATGAGCTCGCTCAGGATCTCGAACTGCTCCGGGTGCCCGGTTTTGTACCGGATGGCGCCGAGCTCGGACACGTCGGCGGTGTAGACGCGACACCGTCCGCTGGTGAGCTCCGCGGCGATGTCGTCGAACTTGCTCGCGGATTCGAGGATGGTCTTCTTGAACGTCAGGGAGCGCGCGGTGCCGTACGAATTGAGATTGAGCTCGAAGACGGTCCCTCCGGCCACACAGATGTCGGTCCCCGCCAGCCGACGGGGCGTCCGGGCCCGCACCGTCTTCGAGACGAGGAAACCCTGACCGTCGTAGAACGTGATGGGACCGAAGAGCAGGCCGAGCGGCGCTTCGCGGCGCAACTCCCACGTGAGCCTGCGCGCGACGACGTCGATGTCGTCGTTGCGCACGAAGTCGGCGACGGCGCGGGCCTGGACGAACTTCACCTTGTTGGGCGTGCCGAAAATCGCCGCCGAGAGAGCGCGGCAGATATCGACGTCCAGACCCCGATAGCGCCCCTGCGCATCAATCTCCGCAAAACCCGGGACGACGGCCTCGACGCCGCAGGTCACCCATCCGTTTGCCCGTACCTTCTCGAGGCGCGAGGCCACCTGCGACGTGGAGGCGGCCAGGAGAACGGCAATCGCGAGCAAACCGACGTACACCCTCATGGGTCCGGGAGCGCGCCCCTACTTCCCCAGGTGCTTGTCGAAGAAGCGGGCGATCTCCGTGAAGGCTTCCTTGGTTTCCGGCGCGTTGGCGTCACGCATGTACTGCGCGTGCGATTGTCCCTCGTAGACTTCGAGCTCCGCCTCGACTCCCGCGTCGCGAAGCTTCCGATGCACTCGGACCGTGTTGCTCAAGAGAAGGTCGCGGGTTCCGGTCGTGAGAATCGACGGCGGAAAGCCGTGCATGTCGCCGTAGACGGGAGACAACAGCGGGTCCTTCAGATCGTGGCCGTTGGCATAGAGCCTCGCCATGGCGTCGCAGCGGCCGTCGCTGCCCACGAGCACGTTGTCGACCATGAAGTTCGTGTGGAACGAGTCGCCAACGCCGGTCAGGTCGGACATGGGAGTACCGGGCGCAATGGCTGCCGGCAGCGCGAGGCCCTCCTGTTTCGCACGCAGGACCATCGACAGCGTGAGGGCGCCACCGGCAGAGGTCCCGAAGATAGCCATGTTCCGCGGTTCGGCCATCTTCAGCGCTCCCTTCCACACCGCCATGGCGTCGTCCAGGGCGGCGGGATAGGGGAACTCCGGAGGACGGCGATAGTCCACCGAGAGGACCTTGAAGTGCCCGAACGCCGCCATGTAAATCGCCTCGCTCGTACCCGACTCGCCTCCACTCAGCACGTAGCAGCCGCCGTGCACGTGCACGAGGAGACGGTTCTTGTTCTCGGGCGGAATCTCGGACGGCGTGATCATGTACGCCGTCACGCCATTCACCGTCAGCTGTTCGGAGCTCACTTTGAATCGATCCCGAAGCGCCGGAAGTCCTCGACCGGCTGACGGTGCCGAGAGCGGCTTCCATTCCTCCACCGATTTCGGCACGGTGTTCCAGTTCGCACTGAGCGGCCCGCCGATGAGCGCCTGCATCTCCGGGCTCACGGTGGCTGGCACCGGGAGGCTCCGCGCGGGGACATCGCGGGGTGACGGCGTGCTCGTCTGCATCCAGGTCACCGGAGAAAACAGCCCACTGCCAATGCCGGCAAGAGCCAGCGCCAGCACCAACCGGACGACAACGTGTGAACACCTTTTCATGGCAACATCAGCCCTCATGAAAGACGCGCGAAGCGCGAGAATCAGGCCCCGGCAGTAGAAGTGCGCCGTATAGTCTCATAACTCGTGTCCCGATGATGAACCTTTGCGGCTGCTCGGTCGTCCTTGCGCTCGTGCTCGTCTGGGTGCCCAGCCCCAGACCCAGCCCGGATGGCCCCGGCGTGCACTTCAGGAACGTGGCGCAAGCGTCCGGCGTGCGGTTCGTGCATCACTATTCGGCGACGCCGGGCCGGTACTTCGTCGAGAGCGCCCCGGGCGGCCTCGCCGTCTTCGACTACAACGGCGACGGGCGTCCGGACATTTTCTTCACGAACGGCGCCGATACGCCGTCGCTCGAAAAGAGCGCCGACGCGGACGCGAATCGCCTCTATCGCAATGACGGTCAGTTCCGCTTCACGGACGTGACCGACAGCGCCGGCGTGCGGGGAATCGGGTATGCAATGGGCGCGGCAGCCGCGGACTACGACAACGACGGGCACATCGATCTCTTCGTGGCGGGAGTCCGCCAGAACCAGCTCCTGCGAAATCTCGGTGACGGCCGGTTCGAAGACGTCACCGCCCGCTCAGGAATCGCGAGCGGCGACTGGGCCGTCGCAGCCGGGTGGTTCGACTACGACAACGACGGACTGTTGGACCTGATGGTCGTCAACTACGTGAAGTGGTCTCCGGACACCAACCGGTCGTGCGGCGATCCGGATCGCGGGATTGCCATCTACTGTCATCCGCGCGCTTTCCAGGGACTGCCAGACCACCTGTATCGCAACCGGGGTAACGGCACGTTCGAAGACGTCTCGGCGCGCGCCGGACTTCTCGACCACATCGGCAAAGGCATGAGCGTCGCGTTCGCCGACTACGACCACGACGGCCGTCTCGACATGTTCGTTTCGAACGACACCGTCCCCAACTTCCTGTTTCACAACAAGGGCGATGGCACGTTCGAAGAAACGGCTCTCCTCGCGGGTCTCTCGGTGCCCGACTCCGGACGCGCGATCTCGAGCATGGGCGCCGACTTTCAGGACTACGACAACGACGGGTGGGAGGACGTGCACGTTACGGCGCTTGCCGGCGAAACGTTTCCGCTCTTCAAGAACGACGGCCACGGGGCGTTCGTCGAGACGACGCAGCCGAGCGGGCTCGCGGCCGCCACGGTCAAGACCTCAGGCTGGTGCACGGTCCTCGCCGACGCCGACAACGATGGGTGGAAGGACATCTTCACCGCCAACTCGCATGTGAACGATCGCATCGGCGACTTCCAGTCGATCCAGTGGAAGCAACCCAACAGCCTCTTCATGAACGGCGGACAGGGTGACAGCGGCAATCGCGGCCGCTTCCGCGACGCGACGGCGGAAGCCGGTTTCGCGGGTGACGTCGCGGTCCACCGGGGATGCGGCGTGGCCGACTTCGACGGCGACGGCCGTCTCGACTTCGCGGTCATGGTCATCGGCGGACAGGCGGAGTTGTGGAAGAACGAAACGACGTCTGACAATCACTGGCTGATCGTCCGGCTCACCGGTACCAAGAGCAACCGCGACGGCATCGGAGCGCGAGTCAGGATTGGCAGTCAGGTGCGGACGATGACGACGTCGATCGGGTACGCTTCGTCTTCACATGCCGGACTGCACTTTGGTCTCGGAACAGCAGCGGATCCCGTGACGGTCGAAGTGCAATGGCCCTCCGGCATCAAGCAGACAGTAGAGAGCGTCAAGACGAACCAGGTGGTCGAGATCAAAGAGAAGTAAGCGCTCGACACGCTATTTCGGTGGCGTGATCGCCCTCTGCTCGGCCGTCTTCCGGCGTTCCTCGGCGGCGCGCTGGAGCTCCTGCGAACGCAGGAGCAAGGTCGCGGATTCCTCCCGCCTCCCCAGACCCGTGTATGCGCGAGCGAGCTGCACGTGCACGCTCCCATCCTGATCGTTCGACAACTGCGCCTCCAGTAATGGTGCGGCCGCCGCGAAGTCTCCGTTCTGGAGGTATGCGCGCCCGAGCGCGCTGCGAATCGACGCGTCCGATGGATTGCGCTCCGCCGCGCGCTGGAGAGCTGGTATGGCCTCGGCCGGTCGCCTGAGCTGGAGCAACGAGTTGCCGGCGAGCGCGAGGAGTCGAGGGTCGTTCTGGTTCGCTTCGAGCAGCGGCGTGACGGTCCCAAGCGCCTGCTCGTAGTCCCTGGCGTCGTAGTACGCCGACGCGAGGTCGAAGACCAGCGTCGGCAGGCCAGGAGCGAACTTCAGCGCGGCCTTCAGCTCCTCGACAGCGTCGGTGAAACGTTCTTCCGCGCGTGCGCGCGTGGCTCGAATGGCGCGCCGCTCGAGCCCGTCTGGCAGCGCATCGAGCTGAGCGAAGGCAGTCAGCGCCAGCTCCGAGGCGGCACGGACCCTCCAGGTACTGGGACTCGATATCCGGGTGCGCCAGGGCGGCATCGAGAGCGGGCCGATACCGGCCTGCCAGAAATTCACACAGCGCGCGGCGCGACGCGCACGTGGTGGGCGCGGGCCGCCCCTGCCGGCGCTCGAGGATCGCCCAATCGGCATGCCCGCTGCGCTCGTAGATTCGCGCGATCGCATCGTGGATGCTCACCATGGATGGCAGCCGTTCGAGCACGTGCCTGTAGAGGAAGAACGCGTCAGTGAGCGGACCATGCGCCACCATCGCGTCGGCAACGAGCAACTCGCGCCAGGCGGAATCTTCCGGCTGATCGGCGAAGATTGTCATCGCCTTGGCTGCCAGCGCGTTGTACGCCTGGCCGAGCTCGTACCAGCCGCTCGGCTGCTTCGGAGCGAGTGTCGTCACTTCGCGAAGCTCGTTCACGGCGTCCGCGTGGCGATCGGAGCGGCCGTACGCCTCGGCGAGCATCCGGCGGTGTTCGACGTCGGTCGGCCGAGCGGCAACGACACGCTCCAGCGATCCGACAGCCTTCGCATGCTGTCCGAGCGCCAGATACGACGAGCCGAGGAGCGCGTGCGCTGCCATCAGGCCCGGATTCAGCTGAACGGCGTGCTCTAGCGGAGCCACGGCTTGATCGGGATGACGTCCCTGCGCGAGCGCCGCACCGAGCGCCACGAGGATCGCAGGATCGTCGGGGGACGAGCTCAGAAGCTCGCGATAGATGCCGGCCGCATCGTCGAACCGACGCGCGGACATCGCCTCGGCGGCCGTTCTCTTCAGGGCTGCCGCGTCCGCCACCTGCGTTGCCGGTGCAGCCGCGTCGAGCGCAAGCATGAAGATCAGCGCTGGTCCGAACGCATTCACCTCGTTACTCTCGCGGGAATCTCCGTCAACAGCTCACGCTCTCCAGACGCCGGCGGACCCGAAGCCATTACGGCGGTAAGTAACAGCGCGAATGGTTTCCCGCTCATAGTGACCTCCGGACCGACCCTTGAAACCGGCTTTCGAGATGCCGGGGATTGTACGTTCGCCCTCACACCTTGCGTCGAGCTCGAGTCGCGCGCCCCCCGGCCGGTTTGGCTTTCGTTCCGGATACGGCAGGCTTCGCCGTGCTGTTGCGCCATGCGAGCGTCAGCGCCTCTCCGACCGTCTCTTCGTCGACCGCATCAAGACGCACGGCCGTGCAGCCCTGACGTCCCCACGCGCCTGCTTCAGGCTTGAACGCGTCCGGGCTGGCTCGCATGAACTCCTGCTGCTGCTCGGGCGTCAGCTTGACCATCCCCCACTGCCGATCGTGGTGGAGCGTCGCGAAGATCCGTCCGTTGGCTCGAAAGTCGGGATGACCCATGTGGGCGCTCTCGATGGCGCCCTTCATCCCCAGGGCGATGCGCCGGAAGTCATTCTCGTTGAGCATGTCCATTAGCCTCAGAGCGCGTCTCGCGGAAACGAGGTTGCGGAGTTACGAGAGATTCACAAACGGAGGAACGGAGCCAACGAAGGACAAACGGAGAAGACAGACGGGCTCGCGCCGCGCGTAGCGCGGCGGCGTGGGTGCGTCAGGACGACAGACGCGAACACCTCGAGCTCGCGTGGTGCTCGCGTCTGTCGTCCTGACGCGCCCACACGGCGCCGACCTGCGGTCGGCGCCCGAGCCCTCGCTGTTCGCCTTCGTCCCGCTGTCTTCTCCGTTTCGTCTCCGTTCGCTCCGTTCCTCCGTTTGTGAATCTTCTCCGTTTCCTCCGTCCCCTCCGCCGCGGATGCTGCCGGTGTTGATTGAACGGGTCCGGCTACTTCGGCCGACTCGAGGGATCAAGCGCCACGATCGCCGCCATGCCCGCCGAGTTCAGCGTTCCGTTCAACGCCGCCAATTCCGTTGTTCGAAGTGTCGCCCATCGCGTCATCACACGCGTACCCAACGCACGCGCGCCCGCAATTGCGTTCAACTGCATCGTCGTCGGCTGCACGTCGGCGCCCTGCAGGGACGTCATGACTCCCGACAGTGCCGCAACGGCGCTCGTCAGTGTCTCTGTCGACACTCCGCCCGGCGGGCCGCCGCGTCCACCGCCGGAGTCCTGTCCCCGGCCGCGGCCTCCCCCGGCAGGCGCACCAACGAGCGCCTCGACCTTCCTGTCGAACGCGGCGAGCGCCTCGCCACTCGGACCGCTCGCCTGCGATCGCACCTTCGCAATCTGATCCCGGATCTCTCCAGCCTGACGCACGGCCTCCTGCGCCGCGACGGCGCCGTCGTACGTGGCCTTCGACAGGCTGTAGACCTGCTGCATCGCAAGGGCGGACGTCTTCACACGCGGATCCTGCTTGACCATAATCGATTGCGAGTAAGCCTTGCCGTTGACGGTCAAACGCACGGTGTAGGAGCCGGGATTGGCCCACGGCGTCGTGGGCGCCGGCACGGTGTCGTGACCGATGGCGGCAATGGGCAGCGTCGGTCCACCGACTCGATTCACCCCGTCGATCGGCTGGTAGTGCACGTCCCACGTGAATCGATGCATACCAGGCGTCGTTCCAAGCGTCATCGGAGGCCGGAACCAGTAGAGAGGGATCGTGATCGTGCCGGGATCAGGGCGGAACACCTCGTCTTCGCTCGAGTAGCGACGCACCACCTTGCCATTACCACTCAGGATCTCCAGCGTGACGGGACCCGACGCCGCGGACTTCAGGTAGTAGTCCACGATCGCGCCTTCGGGCGGATTCGGCGCCGTGGGCTCGTCGGGCGGCAGCGGAGTGTCCGTATTCATGTTCCAGCGAACGCGCCACGCGATCTGCGGCTTGAAGAGCACGACTTCCTGCTGCGCGGTAGTCGCGTCGATCTGACGGAGCGGTGTGATGTCGTCCAGTATCCAGATGCCCCGCCCGTGGGTGCCGACCACGAGGTCGTCGTCTTTGATCACCAGATCGCGCACGGACGACGCCGCCATGTTCAAGCGCAAAGACTGCCAGTGATCCCCGTCGTCGAAAGAGACGTACACCTGGGTTTCGGAACCGGCGAACAGCAGCCCCTTGCGCTTCGGATCCTCGCGGACGACGCTCACAGGCGCTCCGCCGGGAATTCCGGCGACGATCTCTTTCCACGTCTTGCCGCCGTCGTGGGTTCGGTAGATGTGCGGGTTCATGTCGTCGAGCCGGAGCGTGTTGACGGCCGCGTATGCCGTCAGAGGATCGAATCTGCCCGGATCGATGATGAACACCTTCATGAAATCGGTCACGCCGGGCGGCGTGACGTTCGTCCAGTGGAGCCCGCCATCCGCGGTCGTCGCGATCACGCCGTCGTCAGTGCCAATCCAGATCCGGTCGATGTCGCG
This sequence comes from uncultured Acidobacteriota bacterium, assembly GCA_963730995.1. GTDB lineage: Bacteria > Acidobacteriota > Vicinamibacteria > Vicinamibacterales > 2-12-FULL-66-21 > CAVSUB01. The sequence goes on from CAVSUB010000001.1 coordinate 1,217,993, forward strand.
GTAGGAGGGACCGATCGTGTAGATGACCTGCGCGCCGACCGACCCGCGCGTCTGGGATTGAACGTGCGACGTATACGTGCCGACGCTCTTCGGCACGGCCCACTTCTCCCGAGTGAGATCGGGGCTGATCTGCTTCCAGTTGATCCCGCCGTCGATGGTCTTCCAGAGCACGTTGTTGCCGTAGAAGAGCACGTGCGGATCCACTTGCGAGAACACGACGGGCTGCGTTCGAACGGTCCGATACGACGGGCTGCCGGCAGCGCCGCCACCGCGTCCACCGGCAACGGGTCCCACGTTCGACACCTGCCCTGTGCGTCGGTCGTAGCGCGTGACTTTTCCGCCATAGACAAGATCCGGATCCAACGGATCGGGCGCCGCATACCCGTATTCCTCCACGCCGACAGGGTGCCATTCCCGGAACGTGATCTGACCGTCGTTGCCGCGGCTCGCGACGCACACGGACCCGCTGTCCTGCTGGCCGCCGCAGACGCGATACGGAAACGCGTTGTCCGTCATCACGTGGTAAAGCGCCGCCGTCGACTGCGTGAACCAGGAGCTCCACGTCTGACCGCCATTCAACGTTACGACGGCGCCCTGGTCGATGACGAGCAGCATGATGTCCGGGTTGTCCGGATTCCACCAGATGTTCTGGTTGTCGTCGCCGCCGGGCGCGCCCTTGAACGGCACGAACGTCTTGCCGCCATCCGTCGATTTGTAGCTGACGATGTCGGTGACGATCAGCGTGTCGGGATCCTTGGGATGGACGTGAGGCACGACTTCGTTGATACGGCTCGTGGGCCGTTGATCGGTCGTCGCGCGCGTCCAGCTCTCGCCGGCATTGTCGGACCGATAAAGCCCGGTTCCATCGCCCCGCGCTTCGATGGACGCATAGAGACGCCGCGGGTTGCTGGGGGCGACCGCTATCTCCGCGTTCACGACTCCATCGGGCAGGCCCTCCTTCATCTGGGTCCACGTCGTGCCGGCGTCAGTGGATTTGAAGAGGCCACCATTCGTGCCGTCCCACGCGGCGTTCTCCCACGGGCCCTGCCGCTCTTCCCACAGAGTCGCGTAGACGATCGATGGGTTGGATGGATCGATATCGACATCCTTGCCACCGGTGTTCTCGTCCTTGAAGAGGACGCGATCGAACGTCCTGCCGCCGTCCGTAGAGCGAAAGATCCCCCGCTCCTGGTTGGGCCCGTACGGATGCCCGAGTGCGGCCACGAAGAGGCGGTTCGGATCCTTGGGGTCGACGGCAATCTTGGGAATCTGCTGCGCATCGCGAAGACCGAGGTGTGTCCAGGTCCTGCCTGCGTCGGTTGACTTGTAGATGCCGTCGCCGACGGCAAGGTCGGGCCGAGGCAGGCCTTCGCCGCTGCCGACGTAGACGATGTTGGGATCGGAGGGCGCGACCACGACCCATCCGATGGATCCCGTGGGTTGATCCTCGAAGATCGGTTTCCAGGTGCGCCCTGCGTCCGTCGTCTTCCACACGCCGCCATTCACCATCCCGATGTAGAAGGTGAACGGTTGGCTCGGATGACCGGCAGCCGCCTTCGTTCGCCCGGCGCGAAACGGTCCGATGTTGCGCCATCGCATCTCGGCGAACAGGCTGGGTGCGACTTGCGGCCCCTGCTGCGCGGGCAGCGAAACGAACCAGCCGCAGACGACGGCTGCCGTGAGCGACAGAACGGACAGAAGACGATTCGACGCCATGCGATCCCTCGAGAAGTGTGTGCTCGTGGGGGATGCTACGTCGTGTCTGGGAGGGAGGTAAAGCTGGTTCGAGGGTCTGTCAAAACAGGAGTTCAAGAGATAAAGAGATCAGGGGGCTTTTTTGATTGCCTGAACTCGTGAACTCCTGAACTCCTGTCCACAAATCGTTGCCGCATCCTGTGAGGAGCGCCGGGGACAGCGTGAGACGACCCCGGCACCCTTGAATGCCGCGATCAGAACTGGAACCGCACCCCAATCCTGATCTGCCGCGGCGTCTCGAGCTGCGAGAGGTTGAAGCGGCTCGACTGCCCGAAGTCCGGATTCACGACCCCGAACGTTGTCTCGGTATTCGGATCGTAGTCGAGCGGAATCTGCCGGTTGAACAGGTTGAACACGTCGGCCAGCAGGGAGACGTGCTCGTTGCGGCCGACCCGCAGCCGATAGTCCGCGTGGATGGCGGTGTCGTATTGGGTTGGCGTCCGGGTCAGGAACCCGTCGATCGTGTCGAAACCCGCGCCGCGCACCGACTCCGGTATCTCACCGGGGCTGTTGTAGACCGGGTTCGCGGCGAGTGCCGTCAGCGGCTTGCCGGAGGACACCATCAGGCCCGCACCCACGTTCAACCCTATGTCGAACTGATAGCTGCCGAACGCCTTGAACTGGTGCGGACGGTCGAGCGGGAGCGGACCGGCCCCCGCCGCGCCGAGGAAGCGGACGTCGCCCCTGTAGCCGAACTGCGGCACGCCGATCGCCGTGTAGCTTGGATCGTTCGTTGGAAAGTCGAACAACGACGTGATCCCCGGATCGGACTGTCCGTTGTCGTCACGATAGAACCCTTCGTAGGTGCCGCGCAGGCGCGAGTAGCGGTACGAGGACTGGAGCGTCCATCGATTCGAGAGCCGCTTGTCTGCGGTCACCTCGACGGCGTTGTAGCGGTGAATCGGCGTCTCGAACGCGGCGCCGAAATCGCCCTGCACCGCTGTGGAAGGCCCTGGATTCGTCAGTACGTAGTCGATCGACTGCGTACCGGGAAGACCGAGATCGAACGCGACCACGGGAAACGGCTGCACGTCCTCGAGGACGCGCGGGATGTCGCGATGGATATAACGGACCCCCATGTTGAGCCCGGGCAGCACTTCGTGCTCGACGCCCGCGATCACCTCGTTGACATACATCGCCTTGACCGACGGATCGATCACGTCCGCCGAGACACCCTGCTGAAGAAAGTGCGACGTCGTGTCGGCCGCGAGGGTCCCGTCCGGGATCGGCTGCGTGAGCGCCGCGTCGAAATAATCGGCCCTGCTGACGCCCGCGTCCGCCGACAGCGATCTCGCGGCAAGGTCATTCGGCATTCGTGTGTAGAACCGGCCCCAGCTGCCGAACACTTTCGAGCGGCCGTTCCCCGCGGGATCCCAGGTGCCGCCAATCCGCGGACCCCATTCGTTGCCGAGCGAGAGGCTGGTGAGGGTGCCTGTCAGCGCCTGATGCTCGTACCGAAGACCGGGGTTAATCGTTACCCGGGATCCGATCCTCCAGCTGTCCTGTACGAAGAAGGACGTGTAGTTCTGCGACGTGTCGCGCACGTTGCTCGTGTTCGCGCGTACCACGCGATAGATCTGCCCGTACGTCGGGTCCGACAGGATGTCGATCTCGGCGCCGGTTGCCGTCTGCACACCGTTCGGCAGCATGAACGTCGGGCCCGTACGGTTGATGGTGTTCAGGTAGTCGAGGTGCTCGGCGAGCACGCCGTAGTGGATCTGATGATCGCCGATCAGGTTCGTGACCTTGGCGCCGTACTGCCAGTTGGTGCTCTGATTCCCGACCTCGTAGAACCCGATACCGCCTGACGGTTGATGGGGCTCCACTGTGTCGTCTGTGACCGACCACTGGTCCACCGAGGGCACCTCGACGAGATTGTTCGCAGCCCGCGCGAAGGATCCTTCGACGAGCCACTTGCCATGGATCGAGCCCTCGTACTTGACGGCCTGGTTGTGCCCGCCGTACGTGTCCAGCCGGCTGAAAGCCGACGTGTCCGGGTTCAAGAGCGCCGTGTAACGCTGGGGCCCGTTGTCGCCGTGCGCCGGGTCGCCGAAAAACGACGCGTCGATCCGCTGCGTCGGTGTCGCCTGCCACGTCGCCTTGGCCGCGTACGGCGTGATGCGCCGATCTTGAGACACCGCTCCCAGGCTCTGTAGCGGGAAGCCGTCCGGCGCCACGTACAGCGTGCGATTCGACTGCGGATCGATCGCGCCGAAGAAAAACGCTTTGCCCGGAACGATCGGCCCGCCCACTTCGGCGCCGAAGTCGTCTTCTCGCGTGCCCTCGATGTTCACCGTGCCGTTGGTCGTCTGGACCTGCTTGTACGAGCTCTCCAGGCCGTCCGGCCGGTAGTATCCGAAGAGGCTGCCGCGCAGCTGGTTCGTCCCGCTCTTCGTGATGACGTTGACGAGGCCGCCGGAGGCCTGGCCGTACTCGGCCTGGTATCCGCCGGTCTGCACCTGCGCTTCTTTGATGAAATCGAACGGCAGACCGTTGCCGAGGGATCCGAACACGATCGAGTACGACCCGAGCGCGCCGTAGCCGCCGTTCGTGATGTTCACGCCGTCGACCACGTAACTGTTCTCGAGGCCGCTGCCGCCGGCAATCGACGGGTTCGCCTGGCCAACCTGACCGCCGCTGCTGACGCCGGGCGCGAGGTAGAGCGCGTCACTGAATCGGCGGCCCACCGGAACGCTGTTCAGGAGCTCGCTGTCGAGCGAGGCGCCGATTGTGGTGGATGACGTGTCGATCACGGGCGACGCGCCCTTGACCTCCACTGCCTCGGTCACGCCGGCGAGCTGCATCGAGAGCGTGAGATCGACGCGTTGCCCGACGCGCACCTGAATGTGCTGACGGTTGACAGAGCTGAAGCCTGCAAGGTCGACTTTGACCTCGTAGTCGCCTGGCGTAAGAAAGGGCGCGAAGAACCGCCCGTCGGAATCGGTCGTGAGCGTGCGACTGCCCTGCGGCGAGACGATCGTCACCGCCGCGCCGGGCACTACGAGCCCCTGTGCGTCAGCGACTCGGCCCGCAATCGAGCCAGTCGTGGTCTCCTGCGCGGCCACGGCGGCCGCCGTGGTCAAGACCAGGAGCGGAAGAATAGCCACCCATCGTTGCATCGGTTACCTCCAGCATAGGACCCGTTCAGAAGTAGGTGCGCCATTCACCTACTTCTGAGCGGGTCCTAACCGCATCCTTCGCCCGGACTGTTCGAGGCAACGCTCATACCAGCGAAGCACGGCTGCGACTGACCGCGAAAACGTTCGCGTGTCACAGGCGTGTCACACAACGACGATCGGAACGGTGAGGCGGATGTGTGGGGGCGGGGCGGAGCTGCCAGCCATCCCTCTGGTACTTTTACCAGTGGTGCGACGCGCGCAATCCAGGCTGGGAGCACCAGAAGATCAGAGCCTTTGGCTGATCTCCTGAGCTCCTGGTCTCCTGTTTTGAGACAGGCGCCGCCGGTTGAAGAGGAGTGGATCTACGTCGCCAGCGCGGCGCGGCAGAACTCGATGGACTTCTTGATTTCGGTCATCCGATCCGACCCGGCGGGAACCGGGTACTCGAATTCGATCGTGGCCTGGATGTTCCACTTGTTGTCGCGGATGAGTCGAAGCGCCTCCGCGATCGGCGTGTCACCCTCGCCGAACGGCACGTTCGCGCCCTTGTTCGCCTTCCGATCCTTCACGTGAATGTGCGTGATTCGATCGTGGTGCGCCTTGAGGAACGGAATCGGCGACCCGTGGTTACCCGACACGAAATGGCCGATGTCCAGGTTCGCTCCGTTGTGGGTCGCGTAGCCGAACACCTTCTCCCAGTTCTCGGGGCCCGTCGCCTCGTGCCCGTGGTAGCCGACCATCATCTTGTGCTTGTCGGCGAACTCGCCGACTCGCTTCGGTCCGTCCTCGGCGATCTCGGTTGAGATCGCGCGTGCGCCGAGCGCCTTGGCGAGCTCGAACGCGTAATCCAGCGCCTGATCGCTGAACGCGTAGATGCCGTCGAACTTGACGATCTCGATGAGCACGCCCGCGTCGTTGTATTTCTTGCGGAAGGCGCGTGCCTTCTCCATTGACGCGGAGCCCCGCCACTTATTGAGGCCTTCGGTGACGGCAGGATCGGCTCCCCGGCCATCGATCAGGTCTGCGGGCGCTCCCATGAACGTCTCGACAGGCTGCGAGCGCAGCTCGAGGCCGCTCACGCCCAGCTGAATGCAGTTCTGGAGCAGGAGATCCGCTTCCATATTCCGGCCGCCCAGGCTGTACGGAACGTTCAATCCGATCTGGACGCCTTTGACTTTGGAGTCCGGCTTGGCTTGAAGCACCGCGCCCAGAACCGTGGACGGCTGGATCAATCGGGCGGCGGGAATGACGGTCAGGGCAAGTCGCGCGAGCTCACGGCGTGTGTAAGACATTAGCTTCCCGCTTCCGCTTCCGCTTCCCGCTTCCCGCTTCCCGCTTCCCGCTTCCCGCTTCCCGCTTCCCGCTTCCCGCTTCCCGCTTCGCGCTTCCCGCTTCGAGATTGTAGCTGCGAGCTTCCCGAACACAAGTGAATAGCCTCCGGCCCAGCTCCAGCCCCCAACCGAGCACGAACCCGGCTGGAAGCTGGAAGCTGGGAGCTGGAAGCGTTCTTAGAACACGAACCTCGCGCCGAACCGGAGACTGCGCTGGCTGCCGGTGGGGCCGGTGACCTGGCCGAAGGTGTTGCCGGTGGCGGTGCTGAACGTGGTGTTCGGGTTGCCCCAGCGCACCGAGTTCGTGACGTTGTAGGCGTCGACGCGGACCTCCGCGTAGCGGGAGCCGCCGACGTTGAACTTCTTGAAGAGCGAGCCGTCGAGCTCCCAGAAGCCCGGCCCCTCAGGACCGCTGTTCCGCTTCATGTTGCCCTGCACGCCCGTCGGCGGCTGCGAGTAGACGGACGGGTCGAAGTACAGGTTGCCCTGGCCGAGGCCGCCGAGCACTTTGTTCTCGCCATTGAGGTTCGCGTAGGCAGTACCGTTCCCTCCGTTGCTCGGGGTGTTCAGCGTAGTGCCGCTGCCGTTAATGCTGAGCGGCACGCCGGACTGCGCGACGAACAGGCCGCTCACCTGCCAGCCGCCGATTAACTTGCCCATCAGGCCTTCCTTCAGCCACCGCTTGTTGGGGCCCCACGGCAGTTCGTAGAGACCGGTGAGCGAGTAGTTGTGAAGCCGATCGAAGTTCGACCGCCCCCAGCTCTGCTCGAAGTCGATCGGCGTCGAGATCGCTCCGTTCTCGTTCACGTAGTCGTACGAGCGGCTCAGCGTGTACGAGTTGGTCACCATGAACCCGCTGCGGAAGCGGCGATCGACCTTCACCTGCAGGCCGTTGTAGGTGGACTTGTTCGAGTTCGTGCGCGTGCGGCTGAAGCCAGTGCGCTGGAACGCTGTTGAGAACTCAGGCCGGCCGTTGTTGCCCGATCCGTAGATCAGACTGGCGTTGGCGTCGACGTCCATCACGAGGTCCGGCCGCGGTTGCCGACGTAGGCGATGTCCGCCGTCAGCAGGTACGGCAACTGGCGCTGGTAGGCAACGTTCCACGATTGGAGCGTGCCCTCGTGAAGCGTGTTCGGGATGACGTCGAAGGTCGCGTTCGTCAGCGCTCCGCTCACCGGAATGATGCCGTTCGACGGAATGTCGAGCAGCGCCGGTGGCGGGAAGCCGGTGACCATCGACCCGGCCGGCTGGAACCCGTTGACCGCGGTCCCCGCGTAGGTCTGCTTGACCGGGTAGTTGAACGCGTAGCGGTTGTCCGGGAACGGAATCGTGCTGGCGCCGTATCCCGCACGCACCACGTTCTTGTCGTTGAGGCGCCAGGACACGCCGGTCCGCGGCGAGAAGTTGGTGAACTTCTTCTTCACGTTCAGCGCTTCGTCCGTGTCGCCGAACCCCGAGACGTGCAGCGTGTGCGTCGCCGGATCGTAGTTGGACAGGCTGCCCGCCCCCTCGAGGCCTGCGAGCGGCGTGTAGTACTCCCAGCGCAGCCCGAGGTCCACGGTCACGTTCGAGCGCACCTGCCACTTGTCCTGGGCGAACGCGAAGAGCCCGGTGTGCTTCGTGCCTGGCCGGTCGAAGACCTTGAGGTCGCGCTGCACGGTGTTCGGCCAGTCGAGGAGGAACGACGCGAACGAGTTGGCGATGCTGGTGGTCGACGCCGCGTCGGCGGGGTTGCCGGTGCCGGAGGAGTTGAAGGCGAACCGGCCGCGTGGTCCGCCGGCATCCTGCGTCTGCAGCAGCATGTCGTCGTTGTGGCGGTACTCCCCACCAACCTTCACGGTGTGCGACTGCAACAGCCTGGTCAACACGCCGTTGAAGCTCCAGGTCTTCTCCGAGCGGTCCCACGGCTGGCTGGCCGAGAACCCGAGCACCGGATCCGAGTAGCCGCCGATGCTGATCTGCGAGAGCCCGCTCGTGAACTCGTCGATGTTCGCGCCGGGAATCCCAACGTCCGCGCTCGTCGTCAGCCCGTTGGCGGTCGTCGAGGTGACGTTGTGGTAGTAGTTCAAGCCGCCGCGGACGTCGAGCACGGTCTTCGCGCTGAAGACGCGTGTCCACGTGCCGGCGCCGCTGTAGCTGGTGTTGGTGCCCGAACCGGCGAACCCGCCGTTGGCCGGACCGCCGTACTGACCGTAGAGCCCGGGGTCGAAGACGTCGGGCCGCATGAAGCTGAGACGGAAGCTCACCTGGTCCTTCGCGGTCGCCGTGTAGCTGACCTTCGTGTCGAAGCCGTCGGTGGTCTTCTCGCGCGTCTGCGCCTGCTGGAAGTTGTTCTGGCCGAACGTCGCACCGGCGATGTTGGGAGCCGGAATGAACCCCATAAGCTTGCGGGCGATCGGGCTGATCCGGTCCTGCGGAACCAGGTTGTTCGTAAAGGCCGTCCGTCCCGCGCCGGTCGCCGCGCCCGTCGCCGGATCGTAGATGCCGTTGCTCACCTCGCTGAAATCGCCGTTGCGCATCTTCGCCGTCGGCACCGTCGCGCGCACGACGTAGCCGTTGTTGTCGATCGTGTGCTGGTAGTCGCCGAAGAAGAACAGCTTGTTCTTGACGATCGGCCCGCCCAGCGTGAAGCCGGCGTTGACGAACTTGGTCGGCGCCTTGAGGTGGGTGAGGTAGTCGCTGGCGTTGGTCGAGTTGTTGTTGCCGAAGAAGAACCCGCTGCCCTTGAGATCGTTGGTGCCGGACTTCAGGGTCACGTTCGTGACCGCGCCGCCCGAGCGCCCGAACTCCGCGTCGTAGTTGCTGGTCGCCACGCTGACGGTCTCGAGCGCATCCGCCGCCGGAATGATCACCTGCAGCAGCCCGGTCTTCTGGTTGTCGTCCAGCCCTTCGATGAGCGTGTTGCTGGCCATGCCCGGCTGGCCGTTGACCTCGAACCGCAGCGAGTCCTGAGAGTTGAAGAATTGCGAGTGCTCCCGGTGCGGCCGTGTCACGCCTGGCACCGTGATCAGAAGCGACTGGAAATTCCGGTTGAATGTCAGCGGGAGCTCCGACACCATCTTCGACTCGAGGATCCGGCCGGTGTCAGTGCGGTCCGTCTGCAGCAGGGGCGACTCCGCAGACACGGTCAATGTCTCGTTGATCTGTCCGACTTCGAGCTTCATGTCGACGCGGACGGTGGTGTTCACCTCGACCTTCACGTTCGGCCGTTCCACCTTCTTGAAGCCCTGGATCTCCGCATTCACGGTATAGGTGCCGTTCCGCAGGCTGGAGAAAATGTAGTTGCCTGCTTCGTTGGTGATTGCTGTCCGGCTCGTGTTCGTTTGCACCTCGAGCGCGGTCACGGTCGCGCCGGGAACGCCGGCGCCGCTCGAGTCGGTCACGTTACCGAGCAGGGTCCCCGTCACGGCCTGCGCCCGGGCCGTGGAGGGCAACAGCAGAATCCCGACGAGCGCACAAATTGTCACCAGACATCCGATCGGGACGCGGCGGCATGCGGCCTGCCTCACCGTCGTCCGTACGATTCCGTACATGGTGCTTCCTCCTCTAGGAAAGGCCAGACTTGCAATCCTACACGACGCTGTCGTTCGACTGTCACTACGGCGGGAAAAGATCGTATCAGGAATCTGCCGAGCTGGGCGGGAAAACAGCCGTATACAGCCTCAGTGTATTTCCGGCTCGGCGATGGGGGCCGTCCCCTCCAGGAAGTCGAAATCGCACCCCCGGTCGGCCTGGGTGACGTGTCCGGAATAGAGCCGCCCGAATCCCCGGGGATACTTGGCCTCCAGAGGCGTCCACGACTCCTTGCGGCGGGCGAGCTCACCCTCCGGCACGCCAAGGGAGAGGCGGCGTCCCGGGACGTCCAGCTCGATGATGTCTCCGTCCCGGACCAGCGCCAGGGGTCCTCCGACAAACGACTCGGGGGCGACGTGAAGCACGCACGTCCCATAGCTCGTGCCGCTCATGCGGGCGTCCGAGACACGGACCATGTCGCGAACGCCCTGCGCCAGGATCTTCTTCGGAATGGGCAGCATCCCCCACTCCGGCATGCCAGGCCCGCCGAGCGGCCCCGCATTCTGAAGCACGAGGACGGAGTCAGGCGTCACGGGAAGCGCCGGATCGTCGATCCGCGCGTCCATGTCGTTGAAGTCACGAAACACCACCGCAGGTCCGGCATGCTGGAGCAGTCGGCGATCCGCGGCAGTGTGCTTGATGACGGCGCCGTTCGGCGCCAGATTGCCCCGCAGCACCGCCACGCCCCCTTCGGGTCCCAACGGCCGATCTCTCGGGACGATCACCTCGTCGTTCGAGACGACCGCATCCGCGACGTTCTCTCTCAGCGTCCGCCCGTTCACTGCGAGACAGTCCATGTGCAGCAGATCGTCCATCCGATGCAACAGCCCGCGGAGTCCGCCGGCATAGTAGAAATCCTCCATCAGGAATTTGCCGGACGGGCGGATGTTGGCGAGGAAGGGCGTCCGCCTGGACAGCTGGTCGAATCGATCCAGGTCGAGCGAGGCGCCCGCGCGTCCTGCCATCGCAATGAGGTGAATGATGGCGTTGGTCGATCCGCCGAGCGCCATCGCCACCGTGACGGCATTTTCGAAGGCTTCGGTCGACAGGATGTCGCGCGGCCTCACATCCTCCCACACCATCTCCACGATACGTCGACCTGCGGCGGTAGCCATGCGCGGGTGCGCGGAGTCGGCGGCAGGAATGGACGATGCGCCCGGCAGCATCAGCCCCAACGCATCGACCGCCGACGTCATCGTCGACGCGGTCCCCATAGTCATGCACGTGCCGTAGGACCGCGCGATGCCGTCTTCCATTTCGCGCCACGAGCATTCGTCCAGCGTGCCCGCCCGCCGTTCGGTCCAGTATTTCCAGACGTCGCTGCCCGATCCCAGGATCTGACCGCGCCAGTTGCCACGCAGCATCGGGCCCGCGGGAATTACGATGGCCGGAAGGTTCGCGCTCGTTGCGCCCATCACGAGCGCAGGGATCGTCTTGTCACAGCCGCCCATCAGGACGACGCCGTCGACGGGGTAGGACCGGAGCGCTTCCTCTGCCTCCATCGCGAGGAGGTTGCGGTACATCATGGTGCTCGGCTTCATGTACGTCTCGCCGAGCGTCATGACCGGGATTTCCATCGGGAAACCGCCCGCCTGCCAGATGCCGCGCTTGACTTCCTCCGCGCGCACACGGAAATGCGTGTGGCACGGATTCGCGTCGCTCCATGTGTTCAGGATGGCGATGACCGGCTTGCCGGAGATGTCGTCCACGCTGAACCCCGCTTGCTTGGCGCGGGAGCGGTGTCCGAACGATCGGAGATCGTCTTTCCCGAACCATCGGTAGCTTCGAAGCTCCGTGGGCTGACGGCGCGGCCGGCTCATGCTGATCGCTCGGCGAGTGCGCGGGCGACTGGGGTGAGGCGGGTCAACTCCGCCGCCGTCAAAGGAGAGACGAACGGGGGGATGGGCCCGGTCGACGCGATTCCGGCCAGCTCGGTTGCATGGTGCAGGACCCGCGCGGGCCCCCAGGCGTCCCGAAGGTCCTCGAGGGGAATGAACTTCGCGCGAATCTGCTCGGCCTCCTCCCAGCTCTGCGCGTGGCCGGCCGTCAACAGGGCACTGCAGGCTGACGGCGCAAGGCACCCGGAACCGGTGGTGAATCCGTCCAGCTGGTAGTCGCGCATGTGAACGACGGCCGGGCGCTCCCCCATCCCGCTGATCACGCGGGCCCGATCGACGCGGCGCAGCAGTCCATCGAGGTACGGATCGCTGTTGGGATCCTCCCGGACGACGGCGTACTTGATGGCGGCGCCAATCCCATCGTCCATCAGGCGCCCGATGGCGTCGAGGCCGGCGTCGCGCGCGGAGCCGAACCCGTCCTCCGACTTCAAGTAGAGGATGAGGGGGACGCCGGCGGCGTTCGCCACTTCGCGAAGGCCCGCTTCCATTCCGGCAGCGTCGCGCGGATCGCTGCAGGGCAGCATCATCGCGCAACGGAACGGATGACGGCGCAGCAGACGTGCCTGGTCGATGGCGCGCCCGAACGAAGGCCCCAGGCTCGGGATGGCCCACCGTGTCGACGGAAACGTCGCGAGCCAGCCGAGGAGCACGTCGTACTCATCGCTCGTGATGTGGTAGAGGAACGCATTGCCGCCATACAGGTACCGCGTGACGCCTCCAGCCTCGATGTGTCGCGCGATGCACTCGGCAGCGTCGAGGTCGAGGCTGCGACGCGCGTCCCGCTTGCGCGACAGCGGTGGAACGGCGAAGACGGCCTTCAAGTCTTGTGTGGTGATGACGCTCACTGAGACTCCCGGTCAAATAGGGTCAGACCCAGGTCTGACCCCTGCTCCGGTGACACTTGCGAAACTGTCAGTACGAGACCTCACCGCGCTCCCGGGCCGCGATGCCGACGTCCGGAACGGCGGCCCGGCTCTCCGACGGCAACCGCAGGCTGACAACCAGAATCGCCTCCATCACCAGCGATCCGGCAAGGACGAGCAGGCCACCGGTATAGCCGCCCGTCACGTCGCGCAGCGTCCCCATGATCGATGGACCGAAGAACCCTCCGAGGTTCCCGACCGCATTGATGAGCCCGATGCCGGCGGCCGCCGCGGCGCCGCCGAGGATCAGCGGAGGCATCGCCCAGAACACGCTCATCACCGACCGCTGCCCCATCTGCGAGAGCGCGAAGCTGAGCACCAGCAGCCACATATTGTCCCGGAAGGCGACCGCGAGCAGCAAGCCCGTCGCCGCCGTTACCGCGCACGCGGCCACGTGGAACTTGCGCTCGCCTGTGCGATCCGAATGCCGCCCGACCACCACCATCGCGATGAGCGCCGCGACGAAGGGAATCGACGTCAGCGTGCTCAAGCCGTAGCCGCTCGAACCCGAGGCGTCCGCCAGAATCTTCGGAAGCCACAGGAAGATGCCGTACGTCACCGTCGTGTTGAGGAAGTACACCGCGCACAGCAGCCAAACGCGCCCGCTCGAGAAGCTGCGGCGAATGGAGGCATGACCGGTCTCATTCCGTCGCGCGCGCTCGGCGTTCATGACTCCGGAAAGCCATGCCCGATCTTCGGCAGGCAGCCACGAGGCCTGTTCCGGGCGATCGGTGAGCGCCCATAACGCGAGCAGGCCGAGGAACACGGCAGGCAGGCCCTCGAGCAGAAACAGCCACTGCCACCCGTGCAGCCCGAGCCGGCCGTCCAGGCTCAAGACCGCCTCCGACACAGGGGCGCCGACGATGATCGCGACCGGGGCGGCCATCATGAAGAGCGCGCCGGTACGTGCGCGCTCCTCGGCCGGAATCCAGTACGTCAGATAGAGCACGACTCCCGGGAAGAACCCGGCCTCCGCGATCCCGAGCACGACGCGCGCCGTGTAGAACGTCACCACGTCGGTCACGAACATCGTCAGCATCGAGACGACGCCCCACACGATCATGATCCGCGCGATCCACAGTCGCGCGCCGACGCGGTCGAGGATGATGTTGCTTGGAATCTCGAAGAGGCAGTAGCCGAGGAAGAAGAGCCCGGCGCCGATGCCGTACTGCGTGTGGCTCAGCCCGAGGTCACGTTCGAGGGCCCCCGAGGCGAACCCTATGTTCACCCGATCGACGTACGCGACTACATAGCTGATGAAGACGAACGGGATGATGCGTCGCGTGACGCGGTCGACGATGAGCCGGCGACGGGCGGCGGCAGGATCAGGCATGGATCTCGCGGAGCGGACGATACCACGTTAGCCTCGACTCAGTCGGGCCGTGACCTCGATCTCGATGCGCATTCGCGGGTCCGCCAGGCCGGCGCAGATCATCGTCGCTGCCGGCCTCACCTCGCCGAACCACTTGCGCAGCGTCGGCCAACACTCGGAGAATTCACCGGCGTTTGGGAGGACGTACGTCACGCGCACGACATCCTGCAGACTCGCTCCTGCCTGGGTCAGTGCCGCCTCGATGTTCTTCAGGCATTGCTCGGTCTGCTCCACGACACCGTTCGCGATAGTCATCGAGGCGTAGTCGAAGCCGGTCGTGCCCGAGACGAAGACCCAGTCGCCGTCCACGACGGCGCGCGAGTAGCCAATCTCCTTCTCGAACGTCGAGCCGGAGCTGATCAAGCGGCGTGGCAAGGGATCCTCCTCCAGGCGTCGCAACGGGCGATCAAGCCTCGGCTTGCGAGCGTGTCAGCTCGGGCGGGACGTCGATCCGTCTTCACTTTGGTCCGTCAAGCGGAAATCTCCAGCTTCGGCGGAGTCGAGGAGTGCACGCGCCTGTTCGAGGTCGTTCGGCGCGACAAGGATCTCGACCGTTCCGAGCCCATCGAGCGTCAGTCCGTGAGTATGACGCAGCGCCTCGCCATGCACGATGGCGGTGATCCCGGCTGCTTCGAGAAACGCGCGCACCTGCTGCGCGTGAATCTCACCGTTCGCGACGAACACGCACTGCATCTGCTCGTCCATGCTGCACCCGCCTGTGACATTCAGAACCGAGTGTCCCGGCCGCCGGGACACTACGCCACGGTGTTCATCAACGTCCCGATCGGCTCGATGGTGATGGCGATCTCGTCGCCTGAAGCGAGCGTAAAAGCGTCGGGCGGCACGATGCCGGTACCAGTGAGCAGCACGCACCCATGAGGAAAGCTGTTGTCGCGGAACAAGTACTCGACCAATTCCTTCGGCTCTCTCTTCATCGAAGACAGCGTCGTCGAACCCTCGAACGCGCTCTGACCTCCGCGTCGAATCGCCAGGCGCACCTCGGTCTCCGACGGGAGCGGGGCCGAAGAGATCAACACGCACGGCCCCAGCCCGCAGCTGCCGTCGTACACCTTGGCCTGGGGCAGGTACAGCGGATTCTCTCCCTCGATGTCGCGCGAGCTCATGTCGTTGCCGATCGTATACCCGACAATTTCGCCGCGCGAGCTGACAACCAGCGCGAGCTCAGGCTCGGGCACGTTCCACTTCGAGTCCTTCCGAATCCGCACGGGTTGTCGATGACCGCGCACGCGATGCGGTGTGGCCTTGAAGAAGAGCTCTGGACGGGCCGCGTCGTAGACGCGGTCGTAGAAGTCGCCACCGCCCGCCAGCTTTGCCTCCTCCATCCTGGCCGTGCGGCTCCGGTAGTAGGTGACCCCGGCGGCCCAGATCTCCTGCGATCCGATCGGCGGCAGCAGGCTGGCGAGATCCGGCGTCCCGTCAATCAGAGTGGCGTCGGCAATCTGCCCGGTCACCCAGCCGCTCAGGTCAGCGCGGTTGACGACGCTGTCCCACGTCTCGCCGGCAAGCCTGAACCAGCGGGTTTCGGACTCCACCAGCACCGATCCCGACAGTTGGAACAATCGCATGATTCTCCTGATGACGAATTTCGTTCGCGTTCGGCGTTCGGCGTTCGGCGTTCGGCGTTCGGAAAACGTGACTGCAGACTGAGACCGTCGACTGAGACCGTCGACTGAGACCGTCGACTGAGACTGTCGACTGACGACCGCCGACTGACGACTGGAGTCAGCGTCAGTACTTGAGATATGCCGTCTGGATCTCGCTGTAGAAATCCACCGCGACGCCGCCCTGTTCGCGCATGCCCATCGACGATGCCTTCGAGCCGCCGAACGGTACGTGGTACTCGACGCCGGCAGACGGCAGGTTCACCATCACGAGCCCGGCATCGATCCGGTTGATGAACTCGTAGGCGGCCGTGAGCGAACGCGTGCAGATCGCCGCCGACAGACCGAACCGGATCCCGTTGGCGACCTCGATCGCTCGGTCGATGTTCTCGGCGGGCAGTACGGCGAGAACGGGGCCGAAGATCTCTTCCTGCGCGACACGCATCGAAGGTGCCACGTCGGTCATCACGGCCGGCGACGAAAAGTAGCCGCGCGCGTATGGCCCATCGGTCAATCGCTCACCGCCGCAGAGCAGCCGCGCGCCCTCGCGGCCGCCAACACCCACGTAGTCGAGCACGATGCCCAGCTGCTTGTCGTCGATCGACGGACCGATGTCGATCCCGGCCTCGAGCCCGTTTCCGACTTTGAGCGCCTTGGTCTTCTCGACGAGCGCGGCCGTGAACCGATCGACAATGGGCGCCTCCACGATGACCCGCGACGTGGCGGTGCACTTCTGTCCCGTCGAAAAGAAGGCTGCGTTCACGACGACGTTCACCGCGTCCGCGACGTCCGCGTCGGCGAGCACGATCGTCGGATTCTTCCCACCCATCTCGAGCTGCACGCGCGCGCGGCGCTTTGCCGCCTCGATCGCGATCTGACTGCCCGTCGCTTCCGAGCCCGTGAACGAGATCGCCTTCACGTCGGAGTTCGTGACGATCTCGTTCCCGACCTTCGACCCGGGACCGGTGACGAGGTTGAGCGCTCCCTTCGTGACACCCGCTTCGCTGAGCGCTTCGACCAGACGCAGCGCACAGAGCGGCGCCAGATCCGAAGGCTTCAACACGACAGCGTTGCCGCAGATCAGCGCCGGCGCCACCTTCCACGTCGGGATCGCGATTGGAAAGTTCCAGGGCGTGATCAGTCCGACGACGCCAAGCGGGCGACGCCGGGTCTGGATGAGGACGCGGTCCCGCTCGGACGGAACATTGTCGCCGCCGAGCCGCGCGCCCTCTCCACCGATGAACCGAAGAATGTTGATCGCGCGGCCGACTTCGCCCCGCGCTTCCGGGAGCGTCTTCCCCTCCTCGCGCGTCATCTCGCGCGCGACCTGATCGGCTCGCGACTCGAGGATGTTGGCGGCCCGGTAGAGGACCTCGCCGCGCTTGGGCGCCGGCAGCGCCGCCCAGGCCGGCTGCGCGGCCCGGGCGGCCGCAATGGCCTGCCGCGTATCCTCCGCGTCCGACTTCTGAAACGTTCCGACGACCTCGCTCGTGTCGGCCGGATTCCGGTTCTCGAACGTGGCGCCGCTACGTGCCGCGACCCACTCGCCCCCGATGAAATTCTTGAAAGTCATTAGCCGACGAGGCTAGCACAGTCCGAGCGGCATGCACGCGGATGGCGGACCGGGACGGCCCGGTCGCGCAGCTGAAGCGATGCGGAATGGCCGGAACGAGGTGCGGTCCGGCGGTTCAATGAACGGGGTGATTTGCCGATTCCCGAGACATGGCAGGCAAGGTGACTTTCGCAGCGGTCCTCGACGACAAGCTGGGGGGTTCCGGACCCGAGCCAGCCGCCAGACCAGAACCACGGCGCCGACACGCTTCGACGGTTCAGGCTTTCGTGTTCGAGTTTGCCGCTGCGGCTGGCAACCTGCGCAATCCTCGCGCCACCCATCTCTACACGATTGATTCGGACCTCTCCCGCAGCGGCGCGCAGCGCCTCGGGGTCGGCCGTACCCTCGACGAGCATGAGCGCCCATCCAGCCGGCCACAGCGGATCCTATCCTCGCGCGGACGCGCGGCACTCGACCAGCTGAATGCGCTGGGAGCCGCCATCGGCGCGGACTTCACCGTCCAGGAGCTCCGGCACGCTTTCCGAACTCTCGCCCGCCGGTATCACCCCGACCGGCACCCTGGCAGCAGCGCCATCGAGAAAGCCCGGCTCTCCCGTCAGTTCATTCAGCTCCACGACGCCTATCGCGATCTCCAGGCAGCAACGCCCGCGGCTGCCTGACGATTCACGCTCCCGCACCATCCTCTCTGGCGGCACGCGAAATGGGTTTGCGCCAAAGCTTCGACGCGCTGAGTGTCCACGAAATCTAGCGAGGCTCCGCCTCAGATCGTCCAGGCTCCGCCTCGCTAGACTGCAAGCTTGATAACGCCGCGCTGACGCGCGGACGGTCTTGACCGAAAAACTTGACTCATTCGGTGCAGGTTTTTCGGGTCAAGACCTCTAGTGGCGCCGTCGCTTACAAACTCGTAATGGCAAAGCTGGCTGGTGCCGACGGTCCAGGTCCAAAACCCAGGCGCAAATCTCCTTGATCTGACCGTCGGCGAATCTCGATAATCGGTCGGAGGGCTTCGCGCGCGGAGGATACCCGGCTGTCGAGAGCCTGCCGTCCTCCAAATCATCGATGGAGAAACGCGTCCGACTGTATTTAGTGGTCGTTCTGATGCTGCCGCTGGCGATCCTCGTCAAGGCCCAGCGACCCGGAGACGACGTACGCCCTGTTCCGGACCTCTCTGCCCTGATTGCCACCGCACCGACAGCGCCGCCTGCCCCCAGCAGCCTCGCGAAACCATCCGAGTCCGGTTTCGAGACAATCCTCAAACCGTTTCTCTCCGAGAACTGCTACCGCTGCCACGGCAACAAGAAGCACGAGAAGGATTTGAACTTCCAGTCCTTCACGTCCGCCGATTCGCTCATCGAGCACCGCGAGCGATGGGACGAGGTCGTCAGCAAGCTGAAGGGCTCCGAGATGCCGCCGCTCGAGGAGGACCAGCCCGACGAAGACCAGCGGCAGGCGGTCGCCACCTGGGTCGAGCATCAGCTCGATCGCATCGATCGTGACACGCCGCCGGATCCAGGGCGCGTCACTGCACGGCGCCTGAACCGCACGGAATACAACAACACGGTTCGCGACCTTCTAGGCGTAGACCCCAAACCGGCGGACGACTTTCCGCAGGACGATGCGGGATACGGCTTCGACAACATCGCGGACGTGTTGTCGTTGTCGCCTGTGCTGATGGAGAAGTACGTCACGGCGGCGGATCGGGTCGCGCGGCTGGCGCTCTTCGGGCCGCCGCACCTCGAGCCGACGCTGACGAAGCTGCGCTCCGATGGCCGCCGGCCGGGCGATGCGCGCGCGTTCCCGGACACCTACGACCAGACCGGACTCAGTCTTTCCAACGCCTTCCACGCCGCCTACCGCGTCCCGGTCGAGGGTGAGTACGCCGTTCGGACGGTCCTTGGCGGCGCGCGGCCGGCGGGATCGGCTCCGATCACCGTGGTCCTCTGGGTCGATGACGTGCAGGTGCAGTCGAAGGTGTTCGACCTCGAAGGTTCCGCGCGATTCGATCTCGATCGTCAGGACTTCGGAGGGCAGGCCCTCGAGTTCCGGTTGAAGCTGTCCGCCGGGGACCATCACATCGCAGTAGCCATCCCCCGGATCTTCGAAGGACTCCCCGCGAGCTATCACGGACCGAATCCTTCCCTGAAACCGGAACCAGTCAGAGCGTTCACGCCGCCGCCCAACGCCCCGCCCGAGCGGATCGCGCAACTGAAGCAGAAGTTCGAGGAGACGCAGGCGGAGCTGCAGAAGATCCCGCTCAACGGCGTGCGGATCGGATCGGTGGACGTCGGCGGTCCGTATTCGCAGGTATCGGGCCCGGCTCGCACAAGCCTCGCCAGGATTTACACCTGCGGCCATCTCCACGGCGGCCATCAACCGATCTGCGTGCGGCAGATCATGACGGATCTCGCGCGGCGCGCCTTCCGCCGGCCGGTCACGCTACCCGAGGTCCAGAAATACGTGCAGCTCGTCAACCTGGCGCAGAAGCAGGAAGGATCGTTCGAGGAAGGGCTGGCCGTCGGCATTCAGGCGCTGCTCGTTTCGCCCGATTTCCTCTTCCGCATCGAGCGCGACCGCCCTGTCAAAGCCGGGTCTCTGGTACAGCCGATCAGCCAGTACGAGCTCGCGTCACGCCTCTCGTACTTCATCTGGGCCAGCATGCCGGACGCCGAGCTACGACGCGCGGCGGATACCGGCACGCTGCGCAATCCTCGAGTGCTCGACCTCCAGGTTCGGCGCATGCTGCACGATTCGAAGTCGCAAGCGCTCGCCGAGCACTTCGGCGGCCAGTGGCTGCAATTCCGCGCGCTGGAGTCCGTGACGCGCGACAAGGATCGCTTTCCGGAGTTCGAGGACTACCTCCGGTACTCGATGCGGAAGGAGACCGAGCTCTTCGTCGAGAACGTCATCCGCGAAGACCGGAGCATCCTCGACTTCATCGACGGCCAGTATTCGTTCATGAACGAGCGGCTCGCGCGTCACTACGGGATTCCCGATGTCACGGGTCCCGGGTTCCGGCGGGTGGATCTGACCGGGACTCCGCGAAGCGGCGTGCTCACCCAGGCCAGCGTCCTGACGGTGTCGTCGTACGCGACACGTACCTCGCCGGTCCTGCGCGGCAAGTGGATTCTCGAGAACCTCCTCGATTCGCCGCCGCCCCCGCCGCCGCCCGACGTGCCGAATCTGGATGAAGCGTCGATCGGGACCGCGGCGTCGATGCGAGATCAGCTCGAACTACATCGGAAGGATCCGATCTGCGCTTCGTGCCACCGGCGGATGGATCCGCTGGGCTTCGGGCTCGAGAACTTCGACGCCGTCGGCGCCTGGCGGACGGTCGACGGCAAGTTCCCGATCGATGCGTCCGGGGCTCTGCCCGACGGCCGCAAGTTCACCGGGCCGGTGGAGCTCAGGACCATCCTCGAAGGCAACCGTGAGGCCTTCGCGAAGTGCCTGGCCACAAAGCTGTTGACCTATGCGCTCGGCCGGGGCCTCGAACGGTACGACACGAAGACGGTGAAACTCATCGCCAGCAGACTGCCGGCGAAGGACTACCGCTTCTCGGCCCTGGTGCTCGAGATCGTCAAGAGCCTTCCCTTTCAGTCTCGACGACCGGCAGCTATGGATCCCGCGACCCGGAAAGGAACGCCAGCGCCATGATCGTCACGCGCAAACACCTCCACCGCCGCTCGTTCCTCAAAGGGATGGGCGCCGTCGTCGCACTTCCGGTGCTCGACGCGATGACGCCGGCGTTGGCACGCGCCGCCCAGGCGCCTGTCCGGCTCGCCTTCACTTACGTCCCGAACGGGATCGTCATGAACGACTGGACTCCGGCCGCTGAAGGAGCGGCGTACGAGTTCACGCGGATCCTGAAGCCGCTCGAACCGTTCCGGAAGGACATGCTGGTCCTCTCGGGCCTCGCGCATCGGAACGGCGCGGCGCTCGGCGACGGCCCGGGAGACCACGCGCGGGCCGGCGCATCCTACCTCACCGGCGTCCATCCGCGGAAGACAGCCGGCGCCGACATCCAGAACGGCATTTCGGTCGACCAGATCGCCGCGCAGCACATCGGGGACCAGACGCGGTTCGCATCGCTGGAGCTTGGCTGTGACGACTCGCGGACGATCGGGAACTGCGACTCCGGCTATTCCTGCGCGTATACCAACAGCCTGGCCTGGCGCGGTCCGGCCACGCCGATGCCGCCAGAGACCAACCCTCGGCTCGTGTTCGAGCGCCTCTTCGGCGACATCGACACCAGCCTGTCGCCCGAGGTGAGAGCGCGGCGCCTGCGTTACCGCCGAAGCATCCTCGACCTCGTCTCCGAACGTACCAGCCAGCTGTCGAGCGACCTCGGGCCGTCGGACAAGCGCAAGCTCGATGAGTACCTCACGTCGATCCGGGAGATCGAGCGGCGCATCGAGCGCTCCGAGCAGGACATGGCGCATCTCACGCCGGGCATCGACAAGCCGACCGGCGTGCCCGTCGAATATCCGGACTACGTGAACCTGATGTTCGACCTGCAGCTGATCGCGTTCCAGACCGATCAGACACGGATTGTCACGATGATGATGGGCCGCGAGGGCAGCATGCGGACCTATCCGGAGATCGGGATACCGGATCCGCATCATCCGCTCACGCACCATCGCGGCAACCCCGACTGGATCGAGAAGGTGACGCAGGTGAACTCGCTGCACGTCAAGCTGTTCGCCGGCTTCATTGACAAGCTCAAATCGACGCCCGATGGCGACGGCAGCCTGCTCGATCACTCGATGATCGTCTACGGCAGCAGCCTGAGCGATGGCAACCGGCACGCACACGACGACCTGCCGGTCGTGATGTTCGGCCGCGGTGGTAGATTCCGCATGGGAAGCCACATGGTGTACCCGAAGCAGACGCCCATGACGAACCTGTTCCTCACGCTGCTCGATCGGATGGGCGTGCCGTCCGAGAAGATCGGCGACAGCACGGGTCAGATCGAGCACCTCGGTGACGTGTAAATCCCGGAATTCACCTGAATCGGGTGTGAATTCATGGAGCTATCAGCTTTCAGCTTTCAGCTTTCAGCTTTCAGCTCAGTTGCTAAGAGAGGGATCTGGCTGACGGCTGATAGCTGAGAGCTGAGAGCTGAGAGCTACCCAACACAGCTGACCAAGTGGACTTCAGAATAGGGTCCCGCTGCTCCTCGAAGTCATCGTCCTGAGCGTCGCAGATGCGCGCGCGGCCACTGACGGCGGCGCAGACCGGCTGGAGGTCGTCCGCGACATTCACGCCGGTGGCCTGACTCCTCCTTTGTCTCTCGTCCGCGCGATCCAGACCGTCACGCCCCTGCCGCTTCGCGTGATGGTGCGCGAGAACGCGGGGTTCTCCACGACGGCGGACGAGCTGTCCGTGCTCAGGCGGTCGGCCTCGGAGCTCGCCTTACTCGGTGTGGACGGGATTGTCGTGGGGTTCGATCGCGATGGCGAGCCTGCTCTGGACGATGTCGCACAGGTGCTCGAGGCGGGACCGGGGCTGCGGGCGACGTTTCATCGCGCGTTCGAGCGATTTCGCGAGCAGGAGCGGGCCCTCGACGCCATCTGCCGGTTTCCTCAGATCGATCACATCCTCACGAGCGGGGGCGACGGGACCGCACTCGAGCGCAGCACGCATCTTGCGGCGTTGACAGCACACGCCGGGGGTCGCCTCCGAATCATCGCGGGCGGCGGTCTGGACGCGGAGTCGCTGTCGATCTTCGCCGCAACGGCATGCGTCAGCGAAGCCCACGTCGGCCGCGCTGCCCGGGAGGGCGGCAATCCGGAGGGTCCGGTAAGCGCTGAACTGGTGCGGCGACTGCGAAGAATTGCTGAAACGGGCCATGCCGAGCCGGCGTAATCAAAACACTATGACGCAGCAAGCGACGTCGAAAGTTGCGACGATGATGGCGGCCGCAGCGCTCCTGCTCGTTGTCGGATCTGCTGGAGTGTCCGCCCAGAAAGCCGCCCCGGCGGATGTCGCGGCGAAGCTTTCGGGAAGCTGGAAATTGAACCGGGAGCTGAGTCCCTCGATTGGCGGCGGCCCCGGACGTGGGCGTGGAGATGGCGCCGGGCGCGGTGCCGCCGCCTTTGCCGTATCCGGGGCCGGAGCGGCGCTGGCGGGTCAGCGAGGCGGCGGCGGTGGCAGAGGCGGCGGCGGTGGTGGAGGTGACACGCCCTCGTCGCCCAGCGACCTGCCTCCCGACGTCATAGCAGCCCAGGCAGCGATGCGCGGCCTGCAGCAGATCCCGGAAGTCCTCACGGTGAAGGCCACTGCTGACACGATCGCCTTCCTCGATCCACGCGGCGAATGGACGTTCGCGATCACGAACAAGGCCGCGAAGCTCGAGATCAACGGCGCCAATGTGGAGGTGAAAACCAGGTGGGACAAATTGGTCGTGCGACAGGAGTTCGCGACGGCGCAGACACGTCTCGTTCGCACCTGGGAGCTGGATGACCAGGATCACCTCGTGCTCAAGGCCCGAGTCGAGAGCATGACGATCAGCTCGAAGGAAGTGAAGGCGGTCTACGATCGGCAGTGAGCTGATAGCTGACAGCTGAGAGCCATCAGCCTAGTCCCCCCTCAGCGTCGTCAGCGGATCGACGCGGGTCGCGCGACGCGCGGGGACGTATCCGGCGAGAAGCCCGACGCCAAAGAGCAACGACGCGAGCATCACGAGCACTCCAGGATCGCCGGGAGTGACCTGATACAAGAGCGCCGTAAGACTCCGCATCGACGGAATCGCGAGAGCGATACCAAGCGCGACGCCGGCGAGTGCGATCAGGATCGCGCGGCCGACGATCAGCCGGAGTATGTCCTCCCGACTGGCGCCGAGCGCCA
Organism: uncultured Acidobacteriota bacterium; assembly: GCA_963730995.1. GTDB lineage: Bacteria > Acidobacteriota > Vicinamibacteria > Vicinamibacterales > 2-12-FULL-66-21 > CAVSUB01. Next base: position 1,242,005 of record CAVSUB010000001.1, read on the forward strand.
TCCTGACGCCGATCTCACGCGTGCGCTGCTCGACGCTCTGCGACATCACGCTGTAGATCCCAACGGCCGCAAGCACGAGCGCCAGCGCCGAAAAGACGCCAAGCAGCCACGCGCTCATACGCGTCCGCCAGATCGCGTCGCCGAACCGATCGTCCATCGTCTTGATGTCGACGAGCGGCAGATCGGCGTCCATCGCGCGAATCTCCTGGCGGATGGCCGGCACGAGCGAGTCGAGCGTGGAACGGCTCTTGACGAAAATGACGCCCATCGTGCGCGTCGACTGCAGGAGCGGCAGATAGACGTCCGACGTCACAGATCGCTCTACCGCGCCATACCGAACATCAGAGACGACACCGACGACCTCGGCGCCGTCGTCGAAGTTTCCCTGCCCGACTGCGATGCGTTTACCCAGCGGATCTTCAGGCCCCCAGAACGCGCGCGCGGCTGATTCATTGACGACGACGACTTTCGGCTGACCGACCCGATCGTGCTCGGTGAACGTGCGGCCCCGCACCACGCGGATGCCGAGAGTCTGGAAGTAGGCCGGCGACGCCCAGAACACACCCACGGAGGGAGACTTGCCGGGCGCGGCTGGCGGCCGGCCGGGGAACGTTGCGGCCGTTCCATTGCACGGGCCCGCCAGCGGCGCGCAGCTGCCATAGGCGACGGACTGGATATCCGCGCGACGGCCCAGGCGGTCCACAGCCTCGGCGAGGAATGCTGTCGCGTGAACTCTGTCGTATTGCGGACTCGGCAGCGCGAGCCTGAGAGTGAGGACTTTCTCGGGGTTGAAGCCCAGCTCGGTTTCCTGAAGGCGAAGGACGCTCTTGATCATCAGCCCGCCGGCAGTGAGCAGCACGAGCGCAAGGGCCATCTCGCCGACGATCAGAAGGTTTCGCGCGCCGAGCACGCGGTGGCCATGCGGAGTCGCGCCGGAGGATCCGGCCTTCATGGTTTCCGTCAGCTCACGCCGCGAAGAGCGCCAGGCGGGGCCGAGACCGAACAGCACTGCAGTGATCACGGCGGTAAGCGCCGTGAACGCGAGCGTCCGAGCATCGAGTCCCAGCATCCCGAGGCCGACGCGCGTGAGATCGCCTGAAATGGCCTGGCGCGGCAGCACCATCTGGAGGTCCGGCATCAGTGCGGCTGCACCGGAGACAACGCCGTAGGCGACAGCGAGGCCGCCCACAGCGCCGACAGTCGCCAGGAGCAGGCTTTCCGTCATCAGCTGCCGGACGATGCGGAGACGATTCGCTCCGAGCGCGAGGCGAATCGCGAGCTCGCGTTCACGCGCCAGACCTCGGACCAACATCAGATTCGCGAGGTTGACGCACACGATCAGCAGGAGCGCAACGACAGCCGCCAGCATCAGGAGGACCGAACGACGGATCAGCGGGTCGATTCGCTCGTCGTCGAGCGGAATGGTTCCGGCGCTCCACACGTCTCGTGCCTTCTCGATCTGCCCGCCACGAGGGCGGAACCGAGCGTCGATCTGACCTCCGAGGACCTTCACGGCGGCTTGCGCCTGTTCGCGAGACACGCCCGCCTTGCGCCTCGCGATCAGGCGGTACGTGTGATTCCAACCTTCGCCCAGGTCCGACGCGGACTGCGTCGTGACGGGCACGAACAGGTCCGCCTGACCCGTCAACCCTCGAAAGCCGGAAGGCAGCACGCCAAGAATCGTGTGCGGCGTGCCGTTGAGTCCGACCGTCTTGCCGACGGCGCCGGGATCTCCGCCCAGGCGTCGCACCCAAAAGCTGTGACTCAGCACAACGAGGGGTGGGGAATTCGGCGTCGCCGTTTCGTCGGCGGAGAACGTGCGGCCAAGGCCGGGAACGATCCCGAGCGTCTGGAAGTATGTCTGCTCGACGAGCTCGCCGATGACGCGTTCGGGCGATCCCGAGCCTGTCAGGTTCCACTCCCAGCCCGCGAAGATCCCGGTCGAGTCGAAGATCTGCTGTTGCTCGCGAAGCACCTGATACTTCGGGTACGACCAGATCATCGGCCGATACGTGCCTGGAGCGTCGCGATCCGGCGTGAGGAGGTGGACGACCATCAGGCGATCGGGATCGGGAAAGGGCAACGGCCTGAAGACCACCGCGTTGACCAGCGAGAAGATCGCGACGTTCGCGCCGATGCCAAGCGCGAGCATCGTCAACGCGACGGCCGTGAACGCAGGCTGCTTTCGGAGGACCCGAAGCGCCTGCACGAAATCCTGTCGCATGGCTGCCATGGCCGTCCCTCCCGCCTGTTGAGAAATGGTCTCGTCGCCGGGCGCGAACGCTCGCGCGACGGCAATGCTGATCACCTGTCGCCAATACCAGGCGTGCGGCGCCGGCCGGAGGCCGCGGTGGGCCGAATCGGCGCGCATCGTCTCCTCGAGATCGCCGCCGATAACCTCCGCGTCCTCTGGACCCACGCTCCACCGCAGGAGTGCTTCCGCGAGTCGCGGTGGAGTCGGCTTCGTAGCTGGCATGGTCTACCCTTTGGCGGTCCTGAGCCGTGTGGCGAGGCCGCTGGCCATCTGGCGGACTGACTCGTAAATCCGCGAGAGCGCCCGCTCGCCGGCTGGCCTGACGGTATAGAGCCGCTTCCGTTTGCCGCCGCGCTCGGGGGTGGGATCGCCGAGGTGGGAGCTCACGAACCCCCGCTTCTCGAGGCGGTCGAGCGCAGTGTAGAGCGCGCCCGGCGAGATGACGCGGCCCGTGCGTTCCTCGATCTCGCGGCGGATCGTGACGCCGTATGCGTCCGACCCCAGGCGCACGAGCGCCAGCAGAATCAGTTGTTCGAAGTCACCAATCGTGTGCGCCATCTGTGGACCGCCGTGGTGTGGACTCCGGGTCGGGATCAGGGATCAGGTCCGAAACCTTCGGCCGAGATTCCGAGGTCTCCGGATCACGGATGGCGGATCCCGGACGACGGATCCCGGATCCCGTCAAGTATCTTGACCACACTGTAGTTTTAATACGCAGCAAAAGTCAAAAGGTTGCCCCGCCCTTCGCCACGTCCACCGCGTAGACGTGCGTGTCGCCGTGCATGTTGGATCGGAACACGATCCGCTTGCCGTCAGGAGTGAAGGTGACGTTGGGCTCGAGCCGGTAGTTGTGTTTCGCGAGATCGACCAGCTTCTCGGCCACGAGCTTCCCGTTCGCCGGACGGAAGAGATAAATCCACTGGCCGTTCCCGGGCGCGGCGACGCTGTTCGGCCCTCCGCCGTCGCCCGCGAACATCGTCCCGTCCGGTGACTGATTGAAGTGCACGGACCAGTGCTCGCGCTCGACCGAGTACCGCGTGCGCTGGCCAGTCGCGATCTCAACGCCGGCCAGCCAGAAGACCTGGCTCTTGGGCGTCTGAAGGTCGTACCAGATCGTCTTTCCGTCTGCGCTGAAGAACTCGTGCCCGGCGATCTCCATGTCCAGCGTACGGCTATGCATCAACTGACGCTGTGAGCCATCAGTGCGGATCGTCCAGATGCGATCGACTTTGTGCCACGGTCCCTCGTGGCAGTACAGGATGAGCGCTGGATCGGTCGGCGACATCTGCACGTGGTTCAACCAGTCGGTGGACCGATAGATGGTCTTGAGCTCGGCGGTCTTGACGTTCAGCGTGTAGAGCGCCATGGGCCGGCGGGCCAGCCATCGGGCTTCGAGGCTCGCCTCCTGAGCCTCCGGAATCAGGAGAGGATTGCTGGGCGCGGTAGCTGGCGCATCAGGCGCTTGGCCGCCTTCTTCCACGTAGCTTCCCGCGAGGAGGGTCTCGTCTGCGCTGAGCCCGAATCCTGATCCGGTCCGCAACCGTGGATCCGTCTTGATCTCGCGCACCACTCGCGTGTCGAGATCCGCTGCATACGCTGTGTCCCCGACGACGTAGTAGGCCTGGCGCGTCTTGCGGCCCACGACCAGCTTGCCGCCGCGGCCCGGCGCCAGGGCCGCAATCGTCCGCGTCTGCAGATCGATCGTCGCCAGCCCGGTCGTTGTCGTGACCACGATCTTGTCGCCCGTTGCCGTGTAGGGATTCTGATGGAAGTACAGGCTGGCGGTTCCGGGCTCGTCCGACAGCCGCACGACGCGATGTCCGGTTGCCGGTTCGACCCACTCGCGCGGCGGGTCGTCTGCTCGGAGGAGGACCGAGAGTCCGAGCGAGAACAAAAGTGCGAGCGCGAGCAGGTGGCGTTTCATGTCGTGTACTCCAGAAAGCGGAGGCTACGGAGGGCACGGAGTTCACAAACGGAGAAACGGAGTCAACGGAGACGAAACGGAGAAGACATCGAACTGGCTGACGGACTCTCGACTGTCTGCGCCGCGCGAAGCGCGGTCGGGTGCGAGTGAGACCCGGAGATCGCAAGCATCAGGAAGCGCGGGAGATGCTTGCGATCTCCGGCTCTCACTCGCACCCACGCCGGTCCCCTGACCGGCGCGCAGACAGCGAAGATAGCAGCGCTCGGCACCACGAATGCGGTCCGCAAACCACCTGGTCTTCTCCGTTTCGTCTCCGTTCTCTCCGTTCCTCCGTTTGTGAACTCCGCTACCTCCGCAACCTCCGCCCCTCCGCAGGGACCTACTATCCGCCGGCCCTCTTCGTGGCGCCTGTATTGAACGAGCGCTCCTCCGCATCGTTGACGTCGGTCGATACCGCCTGATCGCGCCAGAGCCATCGCATCATGTCCGGGAAGATCGCGCCGCCCTGCTTCTGACCGTGCCGGCCGATGCCCCAGGTGTAGTTGACGTCGTATCCCTTGTCGGTCAGGGCACGCATCAAGCTGACGTTCTGAAGGAACCAGTCTCGGGTCTCGTCGTAGGCGCCACCGCGGCCGACGCCCCGGTTGTCGTTCCGGCCGTCCTGCAGGAACACGCGGAGCGGCTTTTTTTCGCTCTTGCGAACGATGTCGCTGTAGGCATGACCACCGCGCAGGTTCACGAAGCTGCCGACGATGCTCAGGACCTTGCGGAACTGGTCGGGACGTTCCCAGGCAACGGTGAAGGCGGCGATCGCTCCACTGCTCGCGCCGCCGATTCCACGGCGCTCCGGATCCTTGGAGATGTTGTAGTTCTTCTCGAGCGCGGGCATCAGCTCGTCGACGATCACGCGGGCGTACTTGTCGTCGAGCGTGTTGTACTCGGTTGGACGATTGGTCGTCCGATCGCCCCACTCCTGCGGTGTCGGCTCGGGCTGATCCGGCCGGCGGCCGGGATTGATGAACACGGCGAGCATAACGGGAATCTCCCGCCGATCGATCAGGTTGTCGAGCACGTTGGGAGCCCGAATGTCTCCCTCCATGTTCTTGAAGGCCTGCCCATCGTTGAGAACCATCAGGCTGGTCGGGACGCCGGGATCGTATTGCGCGGGGACGTAGACCCAGTACGTGTGCTGCGTGCCCGGATAGGCCTGGCTCGGAAGCGTGTAAGGCCCACGGACTTCCCCCTTCGACACGCCGTCGCGCGGGAACGAGTCGGGACCGAGCTGATAGTGAACGTCCGTGTTCGGACCGGCTGGAGCGGGGTTCGTCGCGGCCGACGGCCCGGACGTCCGGAGAAGATCCTCGAGATAGGACTTCCAGACGGCGGCGAGCGTGTGGGTGCCGTGGCCTGCCGTCCTGTCACTCAGGGGAATCATCACCGCGCGCCCTCTGGGCACGCGCTTGATCTCGCGCTCGAGAATCTGGAGCTCTGGCGGGTTCACGAGGTCGTCGGCCGAATTCACGGCCACGAGCGGCGCCTTGATCTTCTCGAGATCCGGTGCGGGGTCGTAGTCGCGAGACGACTCGAGGGCATACAAAATGTCGTTGGCGTCCCCGGTCTTCACGTAGTTGTCCACGTACCGATCGATCTCGCGATCGGCGTCAGCGAGTGTCGGCGCCGCTTTCTGGCGGAGAACGGGATTGCTCCCGACCAGCCACAGCATCTGGGCCGCCGTTCGCAGCGCCGGCGGCTGTGTCGTGTACTCGCCGTTCTTCCAGGCGGGATCCTGGCGGATGGCATCGATGGCTGTCCGGCGCCACACGCGATTGCGCCCCGAGATCTGCCCTGGCAGGCTGGCGAGCGGCATCAGCGCGTCCATCATGTCGGGATGGCGCTCGCCCCAGAGCCACGTGTGCATGCCGCCCATCGACGTCCCCATCACGAGGCGCAGGTGGTTGACGCCGAGTCCCTCCGTCACGAGCCGATGCTCGGCTTCGATCATGTCGACGTATCCGTATTTTGGAAACTTGGCGTGCAGGCCGTCGCTCGGCTTGCTCGATTGACCGTGGCCGATATCGTCAGGGAGGATGATGAAGAACTGCGTGACGTCGAGCGGCTGGCCGGGACCGAACAGCTCACCGGCGAACGTTCTCCCAACGAATTGCGCGCCCGTGCCGCCCGTACCGTGCATCACGAGCACGGCGTTTCTGACGGTCCCCTGCGCATCCTTCTGAGGTGTACCGTACGTCCGGTAGTGGATTCTGAGCCGGGGGATCGTCTCACCGGACGTGAACCGGAAGTTCGCAATCGCGAAGTCGCCCTCAGTCGGAGTCGGAGCCGGCGGAGTCGTGGTCTGTGGAAAGCCGACCGCGATCGACATCACCAAGGTCAGCAGCATCGCTCTCATGCCGGGTAGTGTAACCTCCTAGATGAGGGGTCATGGGGTTCAGAGTTCAAACGCTTCAACCGTTCATGTTCGTAACTAGCCATCACGCGCCCGCCGGAGCGGAGCGGGGCGCAGGGGTCCCCGCGAGCGACGGCGAGGGGGGGTCCGGCGGGGCGAAGCCCCCCGGTCAACTAATGACGCGAAACGTGCTGCTTCTCGGCCTCGTCGCGAGCCTGACGATCTCGTGCTCGCGAGAGGGTTCGCATCCTGCGCCCGCAGCGGCGCCGGCGCCCGCGCCGAAACCACTCACCGCCGGGGTCGACCCGTCCGGCTTCGACAAGACCGTCCGTCCGCAGGACGATCTCTACAAGTTCGTCAATGGCGCGTGGCTCGCCAAGACCGAAATCCCACCCGACCGCGGCGCCTATGGCGGGTTCTACGAGGCCATCGATCGGACGCAGGAGAGACTCCGCGCCATCGCGGAAGGGGCCTCGAAGACGGCGAACAAGGCGCCAGGATCCGATCAGCAGAAGCTCGGAGACTTCTTCGCAGCGTTCATGGACGAGGCCCGCGTCAACCAACTGGGGAGGGGTCCGCTCGAGCCGGAGCTCGCGCGAATCGATGCGCTTGCGAGCAAGACCGACCTGGCGCGCCACATGGCGCGCATGCTGATGCTGAACATGACGACGCTCGTCGGCGGAGGAGTGGACGGCGACGCACAGGATCCCAAGACGTCCGTTCTCTATCTGTCGCAGAGCGGCCTCGGCCTCCCCGATCGCGACTACTACCTCAAAGCCGACCCGAAGCTGAAGGAGTACCGGACGAAGTACCAGGCGTACGTTGCGAAGATGCTCACGCTCGCCGGACAGCCGTCACCCGACGCCGCCGCCAAGGAGATCGTCGCCTTCGAGACACGCCTGGCGCGCGCGCATTGGACGAATGTCGAGAGCCGCGATGCGGTCAAGACCTACAACAAGGTGACCTTGGCGGAGCTGCCCAAGCGCTTCCCCGGTGTCGACTGGGATGTGTGGGCCCGGGAGCTCGGCCTGGGCGACGTCAAAGCCGTCGTCGTCGGCCAGCCGAGTTACGTCAAGGCGATGGCCGCGGCGGTCGCGGAACTGCCGGTCGATCGCTGGAAGCCGTATCTGAAGTTTCACACCGTCAGCGAGCTGGCTCCGTATCTGAGCAAGGAGTTCGTCGAGGCGCGCTTCGACTTCTACGGCCGCACGCTCCAGGGCGTCAAGGAAATGCAGCCGCGCTGGAAACGCGCCGTCAACAACCTCGACAGCACGCTCGGCGAGCTGCTGGGGAAGGTGTACGTCGAGCAGCACTTCAAGCCGGACGAAAAGGCGCGCATGGAACACCTCGTCGAGAACCTGCGCGCCGCATTCCGCGAGGGCATCGACAAGCTCGAATGGATGGGACCCGAAACGAAGAAGGAAGCACAGGCGAAGCTCGCGGCATTCCGACCAAAGATCGGCTACCCGAACAAATGGCGGGACTACTCGAAGGTGGAGATCCGGCCGGACGATCTTCTGGGAAACATGATGCGCGCGTGGATGGCCGACAGCATCTACCAGCTCGGAAAGGCAGGAAAGCCGATCGATCCAGAGGACTGGGGCATGACGCCGCAGACCGTCAACGCATACTACAACCCCGTTCGTAACGAGATCGTCTTCCCTGCCGCGATCCTGCAGCCGCCCTTCTTCGATCCTGCCGCAGACGACGCGGCGAACTACGGGGGCATCGGCGGCGTCATCGGACACGAGATGGGTCACGGATTCGACGATCAGGGCCGGCGCTATGATGCGAAGGGTCAGCTCCGCGACTGGTGGACCGCCAAGGATGCCGAGGAGTTCACCAAGAGAGCGAAGGGGCTCGCCGCGCAGTATTCGGCGATGGAAGCGCTGCCGGGTCTGAAAGTGAACGGCGAGCTGACACTCGGCGAGAACATTGGCGACCTGACGGGCATCACGATCTCCCATCGCGCGTACGAGTTGTCGCTCGCCGGCAAGGAACCGCCGACGATCGACGGCACCACCGGATACCAGCGCTTCTTCTACGGCTGGCAGCAGGCGTGGCGGGCGAAGTTCCGCGACGACGCGCTGCGGCAGCAGGTGCTGAGCAATCCGCACGCGCCGGACATGATGCGGGGCAACGGCCCGCTGCCGAACGTCGCCGCGTTCTACAGCACCTTCGAGGTGAAGGAAGGCGACAAGCTCTGGCTGCCGCCGGATCGACGGGTCAAGCTCTGGTAATGAGCCTATCTCGGCTTGTGAGCGGGTCTGCTCCCGAGAGGTTCTGACGCGTCGTGGAGGTCGCTCACCAGGTGAGCGCGCGTCTCGACTTCCGACAATCGGCCGGAGGCGTAGGCTGACGCCTCCTTCATCAATGCATCGGCTTGCTCGCTGGGCAGTCCGGGCACGTCCTTCAAATGATGACCGCGACGCTGAAGATACTCTTCGATTAATGCGCGTTCGAGCTGAGCAAGCGGATCCCCGACAAATTCAAGGTGCTCTGAGCTCATAAGGGGCACCACCTCCGAGGCGTTGGCAGATCGATCGTAGCGCGTTTCCGGCCCCTGATGCACTACCTCGGACCCGCCGGCAGATGCTCCGTCAGATAGCGTGTCAGCAGGTGAAATACATGCACCGTCGTGCCGGCTCCCTCCGAGATGGAGTGCGTGCGATCGGGATACGTCATGAAGTCGAACTGCTTCCCGAGCTCGATCAACCGATTGACGAGCAGTTCGCTTCCCTGGTAGTGCACGTTGTCGTCGCCTGACCCGTGCACGATGAGCAGACTGCCTTTCAGCCCCTCGGCGAAATTGATGGCCGACCCCTGTTTGTAGCCATCGGCGTTCTGGGCTGGAAGGCCCATGTAACGCTCCTGGTAAATCGAGTCGTATAAGCGCTGGTCCGGAACGGGCGCCACGGCCATGCCGACTTTGTACAGCTCCGGAGAGCGGAACATCAGGTTCAGCGTGTTCGTGCCTCCACCGCTCCAACCCCAGACCGCGACACGATCGAGATCGACGAAGGGGTGCAGGCGATTGAGTGACCGCAGCGCCTCTGCCTGCTGTTTCGAAGACAGCGCACCAACCGATCCGTACACGGCCTTCCGCCAGGCGCGCCCGCGCGGCGCAGGCGTACCGGAGTTGTCGAAGCTCGCGACCAGGTACCCGAGACTCGCGAGATAGCGATGGTAGAGAGCCGTCGAACCTCCCCAGCTGTCGACGACGGTCTGGGAGGCCGGCTCGCCGTAGATGTGCACGAGCACCGGATACTTCTTCGATGGATCGAACGCCGGCGGCTTGATGAGGTATCCGTCGACCGCGACTCCTCCCCCAGCGTCCACTTTGAAGAACTCGACAGGAGGATTGAGCAGCGGCGCGACCTTCTCTTTGGCAGCGGCGCTGTCGCCAGTCGGTCGAACGACTTTGTGATCTGGCAGGGTCACGAGCTCGCGCAAACCTGGATTGTCGAAGCTGGAGAATCCGTGAAAAGCGTACTTCCCGTCCGGTGAGATGTCGTACGTGTTGGTGCCGGCAAACGTCTCAGGGGTCACGCGAACCGGATCGGACGAACCGTCGAGCGGCGCCCGATACAAGTAACGCTGCGTCGGGTTCTGCGGCGACGCGATGAAGTACAACCAGCCGCCCTTCTCGTCGACGCCAGAGATCCCGGAGGCATCCATGCTGCCTCGCGTGACGAGCGTCTCGCGCCCGTCCCGCGCGACGCGGTAGACATGCATCCAGCCATCTTTCTCGGAGAGGACGAGAAACTCAGCGCCGTCGCGGATGGGCCGCGCTTCCGGAAGGCCTCCAAATCCAATCGTGATGAACGCTTCGTCGCGATCACGCCACATCTCATGCGTCCGGCCGGAGCGCGCGTCGGCCAGCAGGTAGGCGTCGGTGTTCTGCAGGCGATTGAGCTGCTGGACGAGGACGGTGTCGGCTTCAGCCCATTGCATCCGTGCGATGTAGTGCTCGCGCGGATCTCCAGGGATCTGCAGCCACTTCACCGCCCCACCGTTGCTGTCGACCACGCCGGCGCGCACCGCCGAGTTCGTCGCGCCAGCCAGCGGATACGGCACGCTCATGTTGACGGGATACGGACCCGTCTTCGGGTAGGGAATCCGCGTGACGATCTCTTTCTCTTCTCCGAGGTAGTACTGAAGCGAAAAATTGCCGACGCCGTGAAGATCGAACTGCCAGAACGCGATCCGGCGCCCATCGGGGCTCCAGCGAAAGCAGTCGTGGAGATCGAGCTCCTCTTCGTTGACCCAATCGGATCCGCCGTTGACGACGAGGTCTGATCCATCGCGAGTAATCCGCCTGATGGCACCCGTCGCGACGTCCTCGACGTGGATGTCGTTCCTCAACACATAAGCCACCTTCGTGGCGTCCGGGCTGAAGGTTGCATACATCAGGCTTGCTTCAGGGGCTTCCCCCCCGAGCTTTCTGAGCTTGCCGGTGCCGCGATCGAGGAGCCAATAGTCCCCCCGCGAGTCCGTCCGCCAGACACGGCGCGTGTTCGTGAACACAAGCACGCGCTTGCGATCCCCGGACCAGGACAAATCGGCAATCGAGAGCGGCGTGCTCCCTCCGGGTGGCGTGAGCTGCGCCGCAGGGATCAGCACCTCCCGCTGCTTTCCTGTCGCGGTGTCGTACTTCACGACATCGACGCCCTGGCCGCCGGTCGCGGGCTCAATCGCGATGTATGTGTCACCGCCCCCGAACCAGTGAGGCGCACGGGGAAAATGCGGCGAGAACTCGCCTGAAAAGATCCGCCCGAGCATGTCGGGCACTGGTCTGCTCTGCGGCGCCGGCGGAGACTGCGCCGCCAACGGCGCGAGAAACGCCGTGATCGTCAAACCGAGGGCAAGGCGGGACACGCGATTGGACATTCCGGGCTCCATGAAGTCGCTCGAAGAAATGCCCGCAGCGTACCGCTCAGGACGGCCGAAATCAATTTTGAGGAAGTTCGAGGCGGGGGCCGAAAAGAGGGACGCCGGAAGGTTGCACCCTTCCGGCGTAGAGTTCAACAGACGACGGCCGTACCGCTGGCGGACACCATCAGCATGCCGTTGTTCTGTCCGAGCACTTCGTAGTCGAGATCGATGCCGACGACTGCCGTTGCGCCGAGCTCCTGTGCCTTCTTCTGCATCTCGCCCAGGGCAATCTCGCGCGCCTCGGCAAGGCCACGCTCGTACGTCGCCGACCTGCCCCCGACGACGTCGCGCACGACGGCGAACATGTCGCGAAAAACGTTGGCACCGATGATCGCCTCACCCGTGACGACGCCGAGGTAGCGGGTGACAGGGTGACCCTCTACGACCGACGTTGTGGTCATCAACATATCAGCTGCGTCTCCTTGTGAAGCGTCGCGCAACGTCTCCGGAGTGTCGCAACGCACATCACACAGGAATATACGGAAGTGCGTCCGGAGCGTTCAATACCGCCTCATCCGCTTCTAGCGCGGGCCTTTGAGGTTGCGCAGCATGTCGTAGATCTGATTGATGAGCGCCGTATGAGTGGTGGGCGACGTTTCGGGAAGGTTGGACGGAGTGATGAACAACCCCGTGCCCGAGAGAGCCCAGCTCTGGATAATCACGTGCTGCGGCACGACTTCCCAGCTGCGGAACACGTGTCCGAGCTCCCGCGCGTTTCGCAACGCATCGGCCGCGTACAATGCGTCGGCGTCGCCGTTGTCGCCCCAGATGATGACGCCAAACGGAATCTTGTGCTCGGCGGCAAGCGCCGACAGCTCGAGCATCTCGCCGGCGAAGAGCTCCCGGCCAGGCGACACATCGGGCCGACGTACGTCCGCATGAAGAAAATCGACTGTCAGGTTGCGCTCCCGGAGCAGACGGAACATCTCTGAGAACTGCGCCGGAGAGAAGACAGGATACGGTTCGATGAGGCCGATACGGACATCGGGGAACACGCGCCTGACGGCCGGAATGTAGACCGCGAGGCGGTCGGCAGTCGGAACGAGCGACGGCCCCCCGCATCGACGAACCAGTCCGCCGGTGAACGGTTCGTCCATCGCGAGGTACGTGACGCGACCACCGGCCCCCCGAACGTTGAGCAACGCCTCGAGCGTCCGATTGACCGATTCCTGCATTCCAGTAGCGTCCGGCGTGCAGTAGCCCTCCTTGACGGCGCCCGCCTCGACGGCTACCCGCTTCCCCCAGCGCAACAGCTTCCGGAACGCGTCCGCCTTCACGAAGGCCGTGTAGCTGTTCGGTCCTTCTCCAGCCGACACCTGAGTCAGCAGATGCCCCTGGTAGAACTCGAAGACGTCCATGATCTGCCGGGCTCGAGGCCATTCGTCAGGAGCCTCGAACAAGCGCACCATGTCGAGAGTTCCTGGTCCTGGTGTGAACCAGATTCGATCCGCCGGCCACGGCCAGCTGACGGCGCCAGGTGGCCAGAGCACAAGGGCAGCGAGGAGGAGGGCTCCGATCCGGAGCCACGAGCGCGGCCGAGGGCCGCTGGCAGGTCCCGGTGTCGGAGGCGGGCACGCACCGTCGAGAGTGCAGCGCATGGGCTCTGCTCATTGTCTCAAAACCGAGCGGCAGATGGAGCAGCATGAGGTAGCCGCGAGGCGGGTCGCATCCGCCGTCCTTCAGAAAGATGTCCGGCCGGCGTGCCCTCGAACGTCGAAGGACAGAGAGCGACGACATCGACACTTCAAGGAGAGGCCCATGCCACAAAAAGCGCTCGACACATCCGTACCGCAAGTCCTGCTGACAGGCCTGGCCATGGGCGAATCGCCGCGCTGGCACGACGGCCGTCTCTGGCTCTCGGACTGGGGTGCTCAAGAGATTCTGGCAGTCGATTCGGAGGGCAGGCGCGAGGTCATCCTTCGAGTGCCCTTCCTGCTCCCGTTCTGCTTCGACTGGCTGCCCGATGGATCTCTGGTCGTTGTTTCCGGGCGTGAGGGGCGCGTACTCAGAAGAGATCCCGCCGGCTCGTTGACGACCTACGCCGACCTGACGAGCCTTTCGCGTAACGCCTGGAATGAGATCGTCGTAGACGGCCGCGGCAACGCGTACGTGAACACCGCTGATGCGATCGCTCTCGTCACGCCGGGCGGCTCCGCGCGGCAGGTTGCCGACGGCGGCGCCTTTCCGAACGGCATGGCGGTGACGCCGGACAACTCCACGCTCATCATGGCCGAGTCCCATGGCCGGAAACTGACGGCCTTCGAGATCGCCACAGACGGCAGCCTTTCCAATCGCCGCGTGTGGGCCGACCTCGGTGACGGTGTTCCCGACGGCATTTGCCTCGACGCGGAAAAGGCCATGTGGTACGCGGACGTGCCCAACAAGCGGTGCGTGCGCGTCCGGGAGGGCGGCGAGGTACTGCAGACGATCGCCCTGGATCGTGGCTGCTTTTCGTGCGCGCTTGGCGGCGTCAATCGGAAAACGTTGTTCGTGATCGCGACCGAATGGCGAGGCATGGAGAAGGTGGACGAAGTCGCACGTGCGCGAACCGGCCAGGTCCTGTCAATCGAGGTCGCAACACCAGGCGTCTGACCGGGTGGTCGGGTCGCCTACTCTACGCTCCGCACGTTCAACTCGGAGCCGTCCCACTCGGCGCTGACGGTGCCGGCCGTTTGGACTCCGAGATAGAGCGCGGGGATCGTCGAGGCCATAGGGAGGACCATGTCGATCGGCAGGCCCGTGAACTTCACGGTATTGCCGATGGCTCGATCCAGTGTGAGTGACGATCCAGCGAGGTACGGCGTGCCCGGCAACGAGACGCGTCCGTCCTCTCTCGATTCGCAAAGGACATCGCCGATCGAATACCGGCCAGGGCCGCACGCGGCGGCGGACGTCGCGTCCGTCACCAGAATGGACCGCTCGACACCCTTGGCTCGAACCAGGGCCTTGACTGTCGCCGCCGGAAGATGATGGCCGTCGACGATGAAGCTGGCGGCGACAGGATCGGCCGCCAGGAGCGTCCAGATGAAATTGGGATGCCGTGGAAGCATCTGCGCGCATCCGTTCCCAAGATGGGTGGCCAGCGTCGCGCCGGCGTATATCGCGTCCTCGACCTGCTGCGGCGTTCCGCCAGTGTGCCCGATCGCGACTCTCACGCCGGCTTTGACGAGGTGACCGATCAGCGACAGCGCACCTGGCGCCTCGGGTGCAAGCGTGACCAGCACGATCCGGCCGTCAGCGGCCTCCTGACGCCGGTCGAAGTCGGCGATGCTGGCGTTCGTCACGTGCTCGCGCGGATGCGCGCCCCTCGGCCCGTCCTCTGGCGACAGGTACGGCCCCTCCATGTGGATTCCCGCGACCGCAGGATCGGGAGAGCGCGCGATGACTCGCGCGTTGCGCGCGAATCGATCGAAAGACGACGTGATCAGTGTAGGCAGACAGCGCGTCACGCCCGTGGCACGCTGCCGCTCCAACGCTTCGGCGAGGCCCTCGCTCGTCAGGCCGGGCGCGTTGAAATCGATGCCCGCAAAGCCATTCACCTGCAGATCGAAGAGCCCGGGGAACTCGAGCTTCATCCGGTCGGGCTCTGCAGGATCTCCCCTCTGACAGAGGGCGCCAGGAGCGCGGCCGAGTCACGATCCAGGTACAACGTCGCGTTCGGGTGCGTTTGCAGAATCGACGCGGGCGTCATTGGCAACACGTCGCCCTCCACCGAGGCCTTCACGGCCTGGGCCTTTCGCTCGTCCGGGACGATGCAGAGAATCTCCAGAGACTTGACAATCTGCCGCACCGACATCGACACGGCCTCCGATGGGACGTCCTCGATCGAGGCGAACCAGCCTTCGCCAACCTGCTGGCGACGGCAAGGCACGTCGAGCGTGACGGTCAGGTAGGGCTGGTCCGTTTCGAAATTGGCGGGTGGATCGTTGAAGGCCAGGTGCGCGTTCTCACCAATGCCGACGAATGCGACGTCGACCGGTGCCCGCGTCAGCTCGCGCCCGACGCGCTCCATCGCGCTCTGCGGATCCTGCTCGCAGTCGAGGAAGTGGTATCGGCTGATTCCCGTCTTCGTGATGAGCCTCTCGAGGAGATACTTCCGAAAGCTGGCCGGGTGATCGATCGGAATCCCGACGTACTCGTCGAGATGGAACATCTCGACGCGACTCCAGTCGATCCCGGGCGTGGACGTCAGCGCGTCGAGAAAACCGAACTGAGACGCGCCGGTCGCCACGATGATCCGGACCGCGCCCTTGTCGGCAATCGCGCGCTCCAGCGACTGCGTCGCGTGTCGGGCCGCCGCGCGGCTCATGGTGTCGCGATCTTTGTAGGTTTTGATTCGCAAATGGTTCCCGCCTGAAAAACGATCAGCGCGCGAGCCGAGGCGCCGGTCGGGAAGAGCCTTGTCGGCTCATTTCTGTGCCCTTCGTGGTCACGTAGTACTTCGCCAGCATGTTCGGCCGTTCCCATGCCGGGAGCGCACTCCTGTTGCGCATGTAGTCGAGAAAGTTGGCCGTCACCTGCGCGAAGTGTGCCTCGTGGCCCACCCGGAATGCGTCCGGGATCGCGATGTGGATCTCGGCGCCGCGATCCTCGGCCGTGACGCCTGGATATCGATCCTGCAGGGCCTTGACCTTTGCCTGGGCGGCCGCGAGCACCTGTGCCTTGTTCGCCGCCGCCGCCGGAATCACGTAGAGCTCCGGCCGGAAGCGATCGGCCTGGCCTTGCCGGATTTCTACGCGCGCGCGAGTTCCGCGATAGAACGCGAAGTGCGTATCGCCGGATCCTGCGGGAGGCTCCCAGTCCCAGATCACGTTCAGCTTCGTGTGAATGCCTCGCAGCATGTAGACAACGAGGGTATTGCAGTAGTACTCGAGCGTGTCCCCTTTGACGGCCGGACCCAGGCTGGCCGGGAAGCGAGGCTCCTTCGTGACCCGCTGGAAATCCTGCTGCGAGATAGTGGTCGGCCAGCGCTGCGCGCCGACGACCTGGACGTCCTTCCGATAGTCGATGGCCGTATCGGGGAAAAGCGTCCACTGCACCAAATCCACGAGATGCGTCCCGATATCGTTCAGCCCTTCGCCCTGCTCCGCCGTATCGAAGAACCACGCCGGACGGATGTTCGGCGCGCCCGAGACGAGCTTCATCAGATAGTGGACGCTCTCCATGTAGACGCCCGGATCGGCGTCGGTGCCGGGGACCATCTCACCGAACGTGGCGGGATCGTTCACGAAAGCGCGCTGCAGGATCGAGGTGATCTCGAACCGCTCCGTCATGATGTCGTAGGCCACGACGCCACGCTTGTCTGCCTCGGCGAGGGTCTGCTCGAGCTTCGGGAGATCCTCGGATTTCAGAATCCAGGGCTTGTCCCCGAGGACGTTCAGCCCTGCACTGACCGACGCCGCGATTCGGTCGATCTTCACGCGATTGCGGCCGGAGAACACGACGACGTTCCCTGGATGCTCGCGGAGCATCCGTTCGAAATAGTCGGAGCTGGTGTGGACCTCCACGTCCCAGGTCGTGGGTTGGTCCGAGCGGCGGTTGTAGGCAACGATGCGATTCAAGTGCTCGATCAGATCCGGCCCGAGCGGAGCGAAGACATCGACGCGCGGGGCAACGCCGGGATACATCTCCTTCTGGACCAGGGCCGCATGGAAGTGCCCGGGATCGAGGGTCATCAATCGAACCTGAGTCATCGAGCGGCCGCCCTCCTGAGCGGCGAGGAGCACGCCGCCGGCGACAGCACCCGCGATCAGAGCGAGGGCTCTGGAGCTCATCGCAGCATCTCCAACGACGTCATCGGGATCGAACTATAACAGCCTGTCACAGAACGGAGGCTATGGAGGGAACGGAGGTCACAAACGGAGCAACGGAGTCAACGAAGGCGAAACGGAGACCGCCGGATGGCTTGCTGCATCGCGAGGGCGCGACGCCGGCCGCAGGCCGGCGCGGTGGGCGAGCGTGGCGGCGGGCACAAGCAGCCCTGCGACCCCCGCCGGTGTTGCGTGACCTGGCGGATGAGCGAGGCTGCTCGGGCTCGGGTGCCGACCGCCGTCGGTCGACACCGTATGGGTGCGGCAGGACGGCAGACGCGAGCACCACTCGCACCTCCGGTGTTCGCGTCTGTCGTCCTGCCGCACCCACGTCGCCGCGCTACGCGCGGCGCGAGCCCGCACGTGTCTTCTCCGTTTCGTCTCCGTTTTCTCCGTTGCTCCGTTTGTGAACTCCGTTCTCTCCGCCCCCTCCGTCAAGCCTCTACCGAGGGCGATGCGCCTCCGGCATGGCTCCGCATCTTACAACCGCCTCCTGCTATGCTTGCTTTGTCGCGTCCACAATGACCCTTCATGGTGCTGCCTGCCGCTTTCGGGCCTCTCTTCTGACAGCCCTCGTCGTGTTCGGACTCGGCGGCGCGGCGCTCGCTCAGCGCCGGGGCTTCGGCGGATTTTCGGGCCGCCCCATCGCGACAGAAGTCCAGCCGAACATCGAGTACGACGGCCGCTTCACCTTCGTGCGCGTGAGTTACGAGACGGCGCCCGGCGGCTACTGGTACCGTGGACTGCCCTCGTGGGCGCACGGCTATCCGGTCGCTGAGCGCAACCTGATGAGGATCATGAACGAGCTCACCTTCCTGCACGCGCACGACGAAGGCGTGAACGTGCTGACGCTCGACGACCCGCGACTCTTCCAGTACCCGATCGCGTACATCATCGAAGTGAGCTGGTGGACGATGACCTCGCAACAAGGCACGAAGCTGCGGGAGTACATGAAGAAGGGCGGATTCGTGA
The DNA here is from genome assembly GCA_963730995.1 of uncultured Acidobacteriota bacterium. Taxonomy (GTDB): domain Bacteria; phylum Acidobacteriota; class Vicinamibacteria; order Vicinamibacterales; family 2-12-FULL-66-21; genus CAVSUB01. Next base: position 1,260,304 of record CAVSUB010000001.1, read on the forward strand.
TCGTGGACGACTTCAAGGCGGAGGGAGACTTCGGGAGCCCTGGCTGGGCGCCCTTCGAAGCGAACATGCAGCGCGTGCTGCCAGGCGCCCGGTTCGTCGAGATGCAGGCGTCACATCCAATCTTCCACTCGTTCTACGAGATCGAAAGCCTCGACCATTTTCCACAGGCGTACAACGCCGGACCTCCGAGCTTTCTCGGACTCTTCGAGGACAACGACCCCACGAAACGGCTCCTGATGATCGTCAACTACAACACGGACATCTCGCAGTACTGGGAGTGGTCGGGACAAGGCATTCGGCCGATCGACGACACGAACGAAGCGTACAAGCTCGGCGTCAACTACGTCGTCTACGGCCTGACACACTGAACCTCCCCTTCTTTGAAATCCTCGCCAGCCGGCGTCGCTGCTATCCGACGCCCGGCGCTCTATACGCCGTCTTACGCTGTGCGGCGTGATCCATCTCCTCTGCCGAGAGCAGCGGTGTCGTGGAACAACGCGCGGCGCCAGACGCAGCGACGGCGAGGCTCAGAGCCGCAACGGTGACGGCGTCCGGCACGTCCACGATCGTGATGACGTCGTGCTCGCCGAGCGCGTAATAGAACGACTCGAGCTTGCCACCGAGACCCTCCACGGACAATCGGACAACGTGCTCACGCTTGGTACCGCCCTCAGTGCGAAGGCCCCTCGCCCCCTCGAGCGTGTACGAGACACTCAACAGATACTTCGGCATCGGTTTTTCTCTTTCTTTCGGTAAGAAATCTAGTGACACACCTGGCTCCGGGCCGGCCCACATCAGCAACCGGTCACCGCCACTCGGGTGCATAGTGACGGCGACGCGCCCGGTCTTCGACGACGATACTCAGGGAGAACAGCGCGATGACCTCGGTCAGCCCGATGAACGCATAGATCGCGAAGCGCGTGAACGCGCTCGGCACTGGGAAACACACGGTCCCGGCGTCCAGGCACTCCTGCGTCAATCGATCGATCTGCGCATACTCCCTCAGGATGAACCCGATCGCGAAGCCGAAGACGATCACGGTCCCGGCGATATTGCCTAACGTCATCCGTCCCTTCCACCAGAAGGGAAACGCGAGGAGCAGACCGATCACGGGCGGGACGGTCATCGCAACTGCGATGTAGTACCAGTTGAGATGAGTCACGCACGTGCTCCGGACAGCAGCCAGGACATGTCGCCCACACGTCTACCGTACCACGCGTCGCGTCCGCCCGAGCCTATCCTCGAACGCCCTATCGCTGCTGCTGGGACGTCGTCGATTTCTTGCCAATCTCACTCTTCAGGATCTCGACGGCCTTTTCGACCTGGGCGTCTCGATTTTGCAGGAAATCCGCCGGAGTATTGTCGACGAGGACGTCCGGCGGCACGCCATAGTTCTCCATGTTCTCGCCCGTCACGGTCCACACGCCGCTTCCCGGCGTCCGGATGGTCGAGCCATCGAGCAGCGTATACGCCCCGGTTCCGATGACCGCCCCCATCGTCGGAACGCCGACCACCTTGCCCAACCCGAGTGCCTTGAATCCGGCCGGGAACATCTCCGCGTCAGACGCCGAGCGCTCGTTCTGCATCACGACCATCGGCCCGTAGAAGTTCTGCGGCCTGGGCTGCTGGAATCCGGCGTCGCGACCGACGGTGTACTGGTATTGCCTGCCGGCGAGGATGCCGAGCAGTTCCTGGTCGATGCCGCCCCCGCCGTTGAACCGCTGGTCGATGACGAGCGCCTTCTTCGTCCGGTTCGCGGCAAGATCGAGTTGGAACTGGCGAAGCGAAGGGGCGTCCATCGCTCGAATGTGCAGATAGCCGATATCGCCGCTACTGAGCCTGGCGACGATGTCGCGTCGATCGCTGACCCACCTCGCGTACTGCAAATCGGTGAAGGCGGTCCCGGTCGCCGGCGCGATGGTGACCTCCCACGCGCCGTCCCTTGCCGGCTTGTCGTTGATCATGAAGTGAAATTTCGTGCCGGCCGCGAGCGTGAAGTACTGCCAGTAGTTCTCACTCGTCTTGAGATCGTGGCCGTCGACGGCGACGAGATAGTCGCCTTCCTTGAGCCTCAGGTAGTCGTGATCGGCAGGACCATCTTTGTAGATGTGGCCGACCTTGTAGAAGCCGGACGCATCCGCCGAGATATCGAACCCTGGATAGCGTGTCTGCACCGTGGGCTCAGGCGTGGCGGGCCCGCCGCTGACGCCTGTGTGCGACGCGTTCAACTGACCGATCATCATCATCATGACCGTATGGAGCTCTTCCTCGTCCACGAGGTACTCGAGGAGCGCCTCGTAGTTCTTCTTCGCCGCCACCCAGTCCGCTCCGTGCATCTTGGCGTCGTAGAAGCGGTTCTTCATGATCCGCCAGCCCTCGTTGAACACCTGCGACCGCAGCGCCTTGTGATCGATCTCCAGGTTGACGGTGTAGGTCACGGGTCTGGCCGTCGTGCCCGGCGTTGACAGGTCGGACGTCTCGGATGCAGTGCCGCGGCCGCCGCCACGGCCGCCAGCCGCCGCAGTATTCTGCGCCGCGCCCGCACCCGTCGGATTGGGGAGCGTCGCGGCGAACAGGCCGCCGTTCGAGCCGAAATAGAGCGTCCGGCCGTCACGGGCGAACACCATGCTGCTGCCGCCGAATCCGCCGCCTCCTCCGCCCGCGCCCCTCCCGCCGCGGCCCGCGTTCGGCGGAGCCGAGGGAACCCGGGTGAGTTGACCGCTCTCGACGTTGATGATGTACATCCCCGCCGTCGGGTCAGCCCCCGCGCCTGTCCCGCGTCCGCCTCCGGCAGCGCCGGACGACACGGTCAATGCTACCGAGTGCCCCTCCGGAGCCGAGGTGAGGCTACCGATCGTGGTGCCCGGCACCGTGAGCCGCCGCGCACGCCGCGGCATGCCGTTCCAGTCGATGCGGACTTCAACCGGCTGTGGTGCGTTGCCACGGCCGGCGTTCTGCCGCGCCGCGGCCTCGGCCGCGAGGCCCTGCGCTTCGTTGTCGATGTCGCGATTCATCGGATCTCGATCCTGATCGCGCAACGAGAGCGCCCAGAGCGCCATGGTCGTAGTGATGCCGCCCTGGGTGGCGATTCCGTTATTCGCGGTCTCGATCGACGTGAACACGATGTAGCGGCCGTCCGCGGTCCAGGCAGCACTGTTCTCGGCGTACAAAAGGCTGTCGTCCGAGATGTGATGTTCCTCTCCGCCTGCGATCGGGACGATGTAGAGATGAGAGCGGAGCGTGCGGTCCTGTTTGGAGAGCGCGACCCATTGGCTGTCGGGCGAGACCGACACCGATCCGATTCGCCCAAGGTCACTCGACGAGACGACGTTCGTCTTACCGTCGGCGACGGCGTAGCTGTAAAGCTTTCTGTCGGCGGCCGTGTACAACAGGGCCCTCGAATCCGGCGTCCAGACGAGCGCTCCCTTTTCATTGTCGAGATCGGTGATCTTCTTCGGGCTCGTACCTTCCGGGTCGGAGATCCAGACTTCGTCGCGGCCCGATCGATCCGACACGAAGGCGATGTGCGTCCCGTCGAGCGACCACTTCGGGGACTCGTTGCGCGACGCCATCCTGTCGGGAGCGACGCGCGTGATGTCGCCCCGGTCCGTCGCGATCGTGAGGATCTGGCCACGCGCCGAGATGACGGCACGCCGTCCGGATGGCGAGATGTCGAACGAATTGACCTCGTTGCTCAGCGCCTCGACGTCGACTTCGTTCTCCTTCTCGTCGGTCGTGATATCGAGCTTGATCTCGGTCGTCTTGCCGGAGGCGACGTCGAGCTTCCAGATTCCGAAGTTGTCCTCGTACACGATCACCTTGCCATCGCTCGACATCGACGGCCAGAACAGACTGCCATCGGTGTGCCTGGTGACCTGAACCGGCTGGCCGCCCTTCACCGGAATCTTGTAGATGTTGTTGACGCTCGCACGAACCTGCGCGGTGCCAGGCTTCACGCTCTTGTCGTTCGGCAGCGGGTCGGCGACGAAATAGATCGCATCGTCTGCGCCCCACATCGGCCAGTAGCGGTTGTAGCGCTCGTCGCCAAGGAGCTTCGTATACGTCTTGCCACCGAGGTCGGCGACCCACAGATCCGCGGCGTAGCTGCCGCGGTAGTGCTGTCGCGACCAGACCGCTGGGTGGCGATTGAACACCATGCCTTTGCCGTCCGGCGAGAAACTCGCCCAGTATCCCCAGTCCACGGGCAACGGCTTCTCCTGCCCGCCGCTGACGGCTATCTGGTACAGCGTCGCGACGGTTGGGAAGGCGCCGTCGCCTCGCGCGGCACGGAAGATGACGCTCTGCGAGTCGCGCGTCCATCCGACGACCTCGTCGTTGCCCGTGTGGTACGTCAGCCGGCGGGGCGCGCCGCCGGTGGCCGAGACGATGAACACGTCGTAGTTGCCGTACCGGTTGGACGAGAAGGCAATCCAACGCCCATCAGGCGAAAACCGCGGGTAGACTTCGCGCGCGCGATTGTCCGTGAGTCGATGGATGTTCGTGCCGTCCTCGGCGGCCGTCCAGATGTCGCCCAGATAGCTGAAGGCGATCGTGCCTGCGCGATAGTCCGGATGGCGTGCCAGCCGTACCGGTGCGGCGTCCCCCGAAGGCACGCCGACGATCAGGATCAAAAGAACGCTGAGTAGAACACCACGCGACACTTTGCGGACCATACCCTACTCCCTCATCAATCAACGTGACGCAATGAACATCAGCGCGGCTTGCGAGTCAATGCATCCACGATCTCGCCGGCCGAGAGCTTGCGCCGCTCGACATCGACACCGGTCAGATTGAAGCGGCTCCCGGCATCGTGGATCACGAGACGTCCTGTCGACATAGCGACAGCGGTCTGGAAATCTCCGGCACGACGCACTCCGGGAATGTACAAGTGCTCCAGGAACAGGTCGTCGCTCGTCGGGTCGACGTCGCCGACGTCGAGAATCGAGGTGGAGATCGGCGCGATGGCGCGGGCGAACAGCCCGGCCAGCGCAGCATCGCCTTCGGCGACGAGGATCGCGCCGGGCGACTCGCGCGCTGCGGCCACGATGTCCGCGATTCGTTGACTGGCAGGAGTTCGATTGTAGGTCTCGAAGTGTTTGACCTTGGCGGCCGCGGCTTCGTCGAACGTGGTGAAGTGAATCTGCTTCGGGAGAAAGCCAGCACGTTTGAGTCGCCGCTCCAGGTCCGGGTCGGAATGACCGAGCAGCACGGTCCGGTTGACGGCTTTCGTGGGAGACGGCTCGGGAATCGTTCCGGAGGCGAACCCGAGCGAATGGCGCAGAGCCGACTGGATATCCGATCGAGAGGCGGAGCTCAGCTGACGACGTGCCGCGGTAATCCAGTTGTCCGTGAGCTGTTCCGGCAGTGACGGCATTCGCGGGCAGCGCGCGCTGGTGGAACACCAGCAGGGCCGGCAGCGGATCGACTTCGAACGACTTCTCCGGACGCTTGACGTCAGCGGGGGCGTGCTGAAGCCAGCGCGCCATCCAGGCATACACGGCCTCGCGGCTGTCGCGATTGTAGTTGTGCGGCGCATCGAACCGCACGGATTGCACCCGGGACTCGTTACCCAGCAGCTCGTAGAACCTCCGAACAGCCGGATACTCCGCCTCCAGCGTGCCGTGCGTCCAGTCCCCAGTGGCCGAGATCATCAACAGCGGACGCGGCGCGATCGTTGCGGCAATCTCGACGTTGGTCGTGTCGAGTCGCAGACCGGGAAGGTTCTCGCAGAGGCAACCGCCCTGCATTTCCAGCGAGATCATGTTGACCGGCGCAGCCACCTTCACGCGGCTGTCGACAGCGGCCACCAGGAATGTCTGCGTCCCTCCGCCAGACGCGCCCGTGGCGCCGATCGCATCACGATTGACGTACGGGAGGCTCTCCAGGAAGTCCAGTGAGCGGATGCTGTTCCACAGCTGCAGCCCCCCGAGGCTCAGGCCCCATAGCCGCTCACGCCGACCGTCGAACGTGTGCGTCAGCTGCCGGCTGTCGTTGTAGCCGATCGCGTCGTACGTGAAGACCACGAACCCCTGGCGCGCGAGATTGATGGCCCGGCCGGGCACCGACGCGGTCGGGGTGTTCTCCAGCCGCCCGTACGCCCAATGCCCGTGCGGCGACAGAATGGCGGGGAACGGACCGTCCCCAACGGGCCGGTACAAATTGCCCGTGACGAAGAACCCGGGCAGGCTCTCGAAGTACACCTTCGAGACGCGATAATCGGTGTGAGCGATCTCGCCGAAGACCACCGGCGCCAGGGGCGTCTTCTCGGGGATCGGCAGCAAGCCGGCGGACGCGAGCACGTGCTGCCGGAGGTAGTCGGCTCGATGCTCCCACTCACTGCGCGCCGGGACCGGCGGAGGCGCAAAGTGATCGTCGAGGGTGCGGTACTGCGCCGCCGCGATGAGACCCGCGGCAACCACGAGAACCAGCGTGAGGAAGGGCCGGGCCTCCCGGCCGCGTTCAACGGAGAGTCGCGCTGATGCCCTATTCATGGCACACAGTTTACGCTTCGACGGCCGCGGACAGGCCGGCGGGCGACGACAACAGGGTGACGACGCATGTTAGCATCGCAGCCGTCAGCCTCCGCTTCCCGTTTGGGGTCAGGCCCGGGTCTGACCCTACCCTCTGACTGATTTGTGAGGCCTCATGGCAAAAAAGAAGCCGGCGCGCAAGACCGTCAAGAAATCCTCAGCCCCCGCTCGGCGGCCAAAGACGCCTCCGCGCCGCCCCAAAGCGGTTGATCCGCTCTTCGCCCCGGTCAAAGGAGCCGAGCGCCGGGAGGTCGGGCACGTGCGACTCGAAGTGGGACGCGCGGGCGCGGCCCGCGTCAAGCGGATGATCTACCCGCCGGGGTTCCGCTGGTCCGTAGACATGAAGCCGAGCGTCGGCACCGACCTCTGTATGCACGCCCACGTGGGCTTCCTGGCCTCCGGAGAAATCCACATCGAGTACGCCGACGGCTGCATCATCGAGCACAAGGCGCCGCAGATTGTCTCAATCGAGCCGGGACACGACGGCTGGGTCGTGGGCAAGAAACCGGTCGTCCTGATCGAATTCGACTTCGAGAAAGATACGGTCAGCCGTCTCGGGATGCCCGACGCGCACCGGCACTGAGCGCGCGGTGGGCGACTCCGTCGGGGCTCCGGCCCGCCGAACCAAGGGCGGAACGCGGAGCCAGGAGTCGCATCGAAGCTCCATCGTCGTGAGCTACTTCACGGTCGTAGAGTTGACGGTGTTCTTGCTGGCGTCGTAGTTGGAGTTCGGGCGCGTGATGGTGGAGACCGTGAACGTCACCGGGGTCTTGTTCCCGAGCTTCGCGGACGTCACAGCGCACGTGCCAGTGGCGCCGGTCACGCACGAAGCGCTGCCGGAAGAGCCGCCGCTCCAGTTGCCAACGACGGTCGCATTGGCGACCGGTTGATCCAGGTCATCCCGCACGGTGATCGTCACCGTTGCTCGCCAGCCGGACTTCCCATTCGCCGCGAACGATCCCTGGAGGGAGGCGACATGCATCACGGTGCCGGCCGGCGGCTGCTGCGCCGTCAGCGTTGTTGCCTGAGCCTCGTTCGAGGGCAACGAACTGACCGTGCCCCTGTCGGCAAACACTTGATAGTGGTAGGTTGTCGCGGCCGCGAGGGACGTATCCAGGAAGGTGGTCGTGCCTGCCGCGACGGATGTGAGCGCCGAAAACTGGCACTGAGCACCTGAGCACCGCTGAATTCTGAACTGGGTCTCGTCGGAATTGTCCTGCCAGGTCAGGTTGATGCTCGACGATGAGACCGCCGTGGCTGTGAGGTTGGCGGGCGGATTCGGTGGCGGTGTGGTCGCCCCGCAGTTCCCGAGCTTGAACGATCCGATGTTCGTGCTCCAGCCCGCGCTCGATGCGCCGACGGAATAGTACTCCGACGTGTACCAGAACGTGCAGCCGTCGGTCGGGTCCACGGCGAGCATGCTGTAGTCGCCCCACCGGCCGGACGTGTGGGTCTGCGAGCCGGTTCCCTGCCGCAGATCGCTCTCGACGATTGAAAGCGTGTTGAGCGGATCGGTCACCAGCCTTCCGGTAAAGCGAATCGCGGGGAACGTCTGGCTGTTCGAGGCGCTGTAGCCGATGGCCAGATTGCCGTCCTTGTCCATCGCCGCGCTCCCCATCCAGCGGCTCAACGTATCGGTTGGCGCAAACGTCCCCTGCTGATAGATCGCAGGCGCCGTGTGAGGATTGCGGAGCTCGTACCAGCGCACGCCGCCTCGATCCGATCCGGTATCGACGGTGTGATTCGTCACGAGCGAATCGTGGGTCCCGAAGTTTCGGGTACTGCAGCCGGTACATCAGACGGTCGGCGATAGCATCAATCTTCGCGGAGGTGCCCGCCTGCGCGATACAGTTGCGCGAGCCGCCGCACATGTTGGAGTCGAAGGCTGCGGTCGGCAGAACTGCGCGCTGAGTGAACGTGGAGTTGGCGGTGTTCGTCCAGTCCACGTGGAATTCCCAGAGTTGGAGTTGATCAGGCTGATCGTCGAACTGCACGAAATAGTTCGGCGCGCCTGCAGGCGGCGGAGTCAGACCGTCCCGGTCGGCTGGCAGCATCCCGCCGAGCGACGCGTTGGAAGCCATGTCGAAGTAGACGGCACGCGCCGGACCTCCGGCAATCATCTGCGACCGCTCGAACGCGACGACGCCCTCGCCGCCCCAACTGCAGCCGACAGGACTGCAGGTGAACTGATTGATCGACATGTAGTACCCGTCGGACCACACGCCAAATTTCGGATAGTCGTTCAGTTTCGTGAACGTGTAGGAGTACCGGTTCCACGCCCCGAGCGGGCTGCCCGTCGTCGACACGGCGATGCACTGATAGAACGGGCCGCGCGGATAATTCGGGAGCGCGAACTGGGACATCAGCCAGCGATCCGCGACCTCGTCGTAGAGCACGATCGGATCGCCGTCGTTCCGCGTCTCGCACGCGCCGCCGAATCCCTGCCAGAGCGTCTTGCCACTTACAGGCCCGTACACGACGGAGCCTGCCTTGTTGTAGACGGCGAAGGAAAGATTCACCCATTGAACGTAGTGCGACGGACCGACATCGCCATTGGTATCCGGCGGCAGGACCCCCGAGAGGTTGCCGATTCCATCAAAGATGGCCAGCGGCGTAATGGCGTTGACCGACGGCGTGGCCACCTGGATCGCCGGATCCGAAACATGAGGACCTCCAGCCCGTCCCCCGCGGACCGGGAGGGGCGGATGCGGCGTCTCGTCCTGTTCGTTCTCGATGGGCAATGGCGGCAGATCGACCAGCGGTGGCGTTCGGTCGTGCTTGCCCGGAAGCAGAATCGTCGGCCGGTGAGCGGCGCCTGGCGTCTCCGGGAGAGTCTGGCCTGCCACGAGCAAGGGGGTCAACGACGCAGCTGGAACGATCAGGGACAATACGACCGCGCGCACTCGGTTCATCGACCAGTCCTCCTCAGGCCCGTCCGTTGCCAGCCGGCGCCGCCAGACAGCTGCCGCCGGTTCCTTCGGCGCGTAGTAGCTCTACCTTAACAAGGCTAGCACATCAGTAGCCTGGGGGGCAGACCCAGGGGCCTGGGGTCAGACGCTAGCTGGACCGTTTTGGCTGCTGCGAGCGACGTCCGGGGCGGACCCAGGTCTGACCCCAGTGGACCCTTGGCTTCTACGGGCCCAAACCGCATGATTCTGGTGCTAGATTTCCAGCAGGTCCCTGCCGACGATGATGGTGCCCTTGAAGAGCGGGCGCACGGCGTCGATCCACATCTTCTCGGTGAGCGAGGGATCGTCCGGCGGGATCAGATGCGAGAGGACCAGCGTCTTGACGCCGGCGGCCTGGGCGACCCGTCCGGCGTCCTCCACAGACGTCTGGCCGGCGATGATGGACTGTTTGAGCAGCGTCGCATTCGGGACGCGCGCGATCAACCGGTCGACTGCCGGCATGTAGACGGCCGAGTGGACGAGCACATCAGCCCCTTTCGCGAGCTCGATGAGGCTGTCGGAACGCGCCGTGTCTCCGGAGATCACGATCGACCGATCGGGGGTGTCGAACCGGAAGGCAAACGAGGGCACCAGCGGTGGATGCTCCACCAGAGCCGCGGTAACCTTGACGTGCTCGTCCTGCATCACCAGACCGTTCTGACTCAACTCGTGGACGTGCACGAGAGGAACGAGCGGCACCCGCCCCTCGTTGGCTATCCGGGCCTCGATGTCGGTCGCGCTCATCTCGAAGAAGAGTCCGGTCATCTTCTCGAGCGGAGGCGGTCCCCACGTATCGATGCGCGTCTTCAGCCCGGAGGCCCACGCCAGGAGCATCAGATTGCCGTAGTCGGCGTTGTGGTCGGAATGATGATGGGTGATGAAGAGATGACGCAGCGACGTCAACGGCACGTTCGCGGAAACCAGCTGACGGGCAACCCCGTTCCCGCAGTCGATGACGTAGGCCAGATCGTTCACGACAACGGCCTGCGCAGACGCGGAGCTTGCCGCGCGCGGCCGGGGACCGCCACCGGTACCCAACAGAATTAGCCTGGTCTTCGCGGGTTGGGCCGAGGCTCTCGACGGCCACACCGCGTCGCCCGCGAGTCCCCCGATGGCCACGAGCAGACTCCGTCGATCGATTGGCGTCATATGAGAACCTGAGGGCCTCGTCGCGGTGAGGCGTGCGATCGCTCGCGTCCGCCGTCAAGCCAGGGCCGGTTCAACGGCCTCGGGAAAGCGTCGCTTCAGGCCCGCGCTTCAGCGTGCGAATCTCCAGGGCGCGCCGATGCGACGCGCTCGATCCGCGCTCGCTGTCTATGACCAGCGAGGGCACCCATGTCACCAGGACGTCAGACCCGGATGCGAGGAGTGGCGCGATCGCTTCCACTCCCGTCGCACGCACGGGACCGCTCCCTGTCCAAGAGCGTCGTGCGATCGTCGACGACGAGGTCTCGCGAGCCGCCCGCAATGCGCAGCGTGAGGCTTCCAGACTCGAGACGCTGCACTTCGCCGCGTACGCTCGTTCCCTCTCGCGTGGATGGCTGACTCGATGTCGACGCCGTCGTGTTGTCCACGACGACCGCAGCGAGCTTCCCTTCAGGCGCGACGAAATGCGCCTGCACCAGCGTTCCGACCGGGATGGGGGCTCGAGCACTGCCAGCCGGAAGTGCTGCCGCACCCACAATTTCAGTGCTCGCGTCCATCTTGAGTACCAGGCAGCGATCGCCAGCCGTCACGCTGAGTGTCTTTGGAGATGACGCCGACACGGTCCCGCGTACCCAGCGGGTATCGCCGGAGATAACCGCCGCGCGCTGGGCCGACGGCTCTGAGGTGACGGCGAGCGCCAGGATGCCGAGAGTCAGCAGGCGCGTCATGACGGCGTGCTCGATTTTTCAACCCGTCAGCGTGACGTGGCTGTCGCGTAGCGCTCTCGCGAACGTTCGCGCGCTTTCCGAGCCTCTTCCTCACGATTGCGAGGCGGCGCGCTCGTCCTCAGGGAGTCGATCAATCGCTGCGCGGCAGCCGTAACTTCCTCGACGGCACGTTCGAAGGCCTGTTCGTTGGCGCGTGATGGCCGTGTCGTCCCGCTCAGCTTCCTCACGAACTGCAATGCAGAGGCGCGGATCTCATCGTCAGTGGCGGGCGGCTCGAAGTTGGCGAGTGTCTTGATGTTTCGGCACATGACTCTATTTTACAAGGCGCTGGCCGCCTGACCTGCGCAGGCCCCGCTGTCGGATTTGTACTTCAGCTGAGGCGGCTGGCCGCGCGCTCGACGCGGCGTCAGACCTGGGTCTGACCCTATCTCTACTGCAGTCCCGGCGCCTCACCCCCGCGACCGGCCGGCTTCGCTGCGGATGGCTTCAGCTCCACGGTTCCGCCGATTTTGTCCCCCCCACAGCCCACTGCCTCCACCGTCCCCGTCGAGGGTCCCGGCTTCTCGGACAGCTTGATGCTCATCTTCACCGTGCCGTCGCAGTTCTGCTCGACCATGTGAAACGGGAACTCCAGGTTCATGTCGCCGTCCTTCGAGGTCCCAGCCACGTTGCCGGTGATCGCCGTGGGTGCCGTCACCACCATCTTGCCGGTCACTTTCCCCATATCGATTGCCAGGTCCATCGTCCCCGTGTAGACACTCTCGCTGGTCGTGACAGTGACGTCATGCATCACGCTCTTCGTCCCATCCTTCTTTTCCTGAGCCGAGAGGGAGACACACAGAACGACGGTCAGTGCAGCGACGGCAGGCTTGCTGGACATGAATACCTCCAGGACGAGAGACGGAAAACATGAGTGGCGAGTTGCCTGAAAATCGACGATCAACCCGCGGCCGCAGTCCGCAGGTGCAGCCAACAATACATCCCGGCCGATGCACCGCCCAGGGCGGCACCCTGCCATGGGGTCAGGACCACGCTGAACAGCTCGCCGCGCAGATATGGGCCCAACACGATGGCCGTCACAGTCCCCACAACCGCACCGACGGCCAACACACCGGGAACAGCACCCGCTCCCCATCGTCGCAACATCACGATCGCCGGCGCCGCGGCGACGAGCGCCGCCAGATACGAAACGGGGCCGCCGACCAGCAGGATGACACTCAGACCATCGGCGGCCGAGCGGAATGCCACCCTTCGGTTCGGATCGGCGATGGCGACGAGCACGGACCCCATCCAGTACAGAACCGGCGCGGTGAGCGGTGCGATGACCAACGCCTTGAAATAGCGCATCCCTGTCGATCTTCGTGGCCGAGTCTACACGACAGCCGCTGAGCCGATCTCGAGAGATACTGCGCCTTACCTGCAAACGTTGATGCGTGATCCGCTGATCCTCTGGCAGGGTGCCAGCTGCCTGTTCTTTCTCTACACGATCGTTGTCGCCCTGCTCCGGGGTCCGGCGGCGCGCAGGCGATTCGCGCTCGTGCTGTCGGCGACAGGTCTCGCGGCGACTGCATGCTCGCGGGCCATCCCGCGGACTGCCTGGCTTCACGACTGGCTGCTGCCGCCTTCCCTCCTGCTGCTGGGATACTGGAGCAGCGGCGCGCTCTTCACAGCGCCGATGAGCCGAGCCGAGGCGATCCTGATGGCGGCCGACCGGAGGCTCGGAATCTCGACCTGCGAAGCACCGCGACTGGTGGCGGAGTTGCTCGAGGCCGCGTACCTCAGCGTCTACGCCATTGTCGCGATCGCCTTCGTCCTCCACCTCGTGTTGACGCCTGCTCCGAGCCCGGATCGTTTCTGGGCTGTGGTGCTGATCACGGATTTCATCTGCTTCGCGATGCTGCCCTGGATTCAGACGCGGCCGCCTCGCGCGCTGGAGGATCGCGATCCCTGGCGATCCTCGGTCCGGCGGCTCAATCTGCGCCTCCTCGGCGCCACGAGCATTCACGCGAACACGTTCCCGAGCGGTCATGCGGCTGAAGCCGTCGCCGCCGCTCTCCTGGTCGTCGGTGCGCCAGTGCCGGTCGTCTGTGCGATGTTCGTGGGCGCCCTGGCAATCTCCGCGGGTGCGGTGCTGGGACGGTATCACTATGCCCTCGACGCCCTGGCCGGGTGGCTGGTCGCCGTCGTCGTATGGCTCCTAGTAGGACGTCACGCCTGAATCGGTAGCAGCCGTTCCGTTGTCACGCCTGCGGAATCCGGGCCACAACGACGTTAGTCACTACTCTTGATTCAGCTGATACGGTCCACTACTCACGTAGCTGGTCACTCCGCCCGGAACCCTGACACACCTGTGGGTCGTGGCTTGACGTAAGATGCCTCGTACCGTCACAAGGCCTCCGGGAGGACTGAAATGCTTCGTCGCGAGTTCTTGCAGAAGACCGCCGCGGCTGTCGCCGCGTCCGGCATCCCAATCCACGCCGATCAACTCGCGGGGATGCGCAAGCGGGTCGGGCTCATCGGCACGGGCTGGTACGGGAAGTCCGATCTGCTGCGGCTGGTTCAGGTCGCGCCGGTCGATGTGGTGTCGCTCTGCGACGTGGACAAGCGCATGCTCGCCGAAGCGGGCGAGCTCGTCGCGTCCCGGCAGGTCTCCAGGAAAACGCCGCGCTTCTTCAGCGACTACCGCGAGATGCTCAAACAGCGCGATCTCGACATCGTGCTGATCGACACTCCGGACCATTGGCACGCCCTGCCGATGATCGAGGCCGTGAAGTCGGGAATGGACGTCTGGGTCCAGAAACCGGTGAGCGTCGACATCGTCGAGGCACAGGCGATGCTCGCGGCCGCGCGAAAGTACAAACGAGTGGTCCAGGTGGGAATGCAGCGGCGCAGCACGCCGCACCTCATCACCGCACGCGACCGCGTGATTCGCGAGGGCCGCCTCGGCACGATCGGTCTCGTCGAGATCTACTGCTACTACCATATGCGGGCAACGCAGAATCCGCCCGACACGCCACCGCCCGACTACCTGGACTACGAGATGTGGACCGGGCCTGCGCCGATGCGTCCCTACAACTCGCTCGTCCACCCGCGCAGCTGGCGCGCCTTCATGGAGTACGGCAACGGCATCGTCGGCGACATGTGCGTGCACATGCTCGACATGGTGCGCTGGATGCTCGACCTCGGGATGCCGACGCGCGTGAGCTCCTCCGGAGGCATCCTGATCGACAAAGCGAGCAAAGCCAACATCACGGACTCGCAGACGGCCACGTTCGATTTCCCCAACCTGCAGGTCGTCTGGATCCACCGGAGCTACGGGGACGCGCCCGATCCGAAGTATCCGTGGGCCGCAACCTTCTACGGCGACAAAGGCACACTCAAGGCGGGCGTCATGGGATACGACTTCGTGCCTTCGGCCAAGGACGGGACACCGCTGCACGAGGATGTCGTCTACGAGCTGGAGCAGTTCCCGGAGGACAAGACCGAAAAAGATCTGGAGCGCCACGTGGCGCCCGCGATCCGCGGGCACATGAAGAACTTCCTCGCGTGCGTGGAGTCACGTGAGAAGCCGGTTTCGGACATCGAGCAGGGATACATGTCGGCGACAGCCTGCATTCTCGCGAACCTGTCGATGAAGCTCGGGCGATCGCTCCAGTGGGACCACGCCAAGGGCACCGTCGTCGGAGATGCGGAAGCGAACACGCTGCTGCGCCGGCCGTACCGCACTCCGTGGGTGCATCCGGATCCGGCGTCGGTCTGAGGATGGACAGAGCTGGGTGCGCAGCTATTTACCCGTTGCCTTGCCCGACAGGTTCGGCCGTCGTCGTTCCGAGAATGGCTTCCTTGGTGGCTTCGTCGAACCAGAAAGTGATCCGCGATTCGTTTACAAGCGGGGACCATGCGATACTCTTCAGCCGTCGGGTCGCGACCGCGACCGCAAATCCAAGGAGAGAATGATGAAGCTGCTTCGAGTGCTCATGGCGGGCGCCATGATTGCCGGCGGAACGAGCTATGCGGCGGCGCAGGATGCGCAGGCCGAGAAGACAATCGTCGCGAACGAACGGGCCGTCAGCGCCGCATTTGCAAAAGGAGACGCGGCCGCATTCAAAGAGCACGTCGCCGTGGATGGCTGGGCGATCGATCCCATGATGGGCCTCATGTCGGTGGCCGATTTCCTGAAGGGGTGGGATGCGATGGTCAAGGACATGAAGATCGCGTCCTGGGACATCACGGACAGCAAGGTCTTGTGGGTGGACGCTAATACGGCCGTTCACAGCTACAAATGGACCGGCAAAGGCACGATGTCTGGCCAGCCGATTCCGAGTCCTACCTTGTGTTCCACGGTCTGGGCCAAGAAGGGCGGCAAGTGGAGCGCCGTGTTCCACCAGGAGACCATGGCTCCTCCGCCGCCCAAGAAGTAGGCCGGTCGGCGCGCTTCGGCCCGAACACTGACGGTGGCTCCCTGGGGGAGCCACCGCGATCTCTCAGTCCCGTCCAGTTCGCGGGATCACCGCTTCGGTTTCAGGCCGAGCTCCTTCATCGCGAGACCCGCGTTCCGGACACAGCCGACGTCGCCGTCACCAGCCGCGCTACTTCGTCCGGAGACAGGGAGAAACGGAACCGTTCCGGAGACGCGAGATCCGCGATCGACTGGTTCGCGCGCATCAGACCAATCTGAGAATGGCCCCGGGACCGCAACAGAAAGTGTCCGATCTCGTGCGCCAGCGCCCGGCCCAGGACACGGCCCAGAACGACGTGGCGGAGTATGGTGGGCCATTCGCGCTCTGTGCGCTCCATGACCGTCGCCTCGGCGACCAGCGCTGCGATCGCGTCCGGGTACATCCGGATTTCCGATCCAGGCGCGCCGTCCTGGAAGACTATCGACCCGAGCGCGTTGTCAGGTAGAGGTTCTTCTTGACGATCGGCGAGGACCACATCGATCGTGATGGCGCCGTCCCGCCCAGGGCTATCCGGCCCGCACGTGCCGAGCTCCACGCCATAGCGCGCCCAGATGATCGTGGCCTCCTTCACCGCCGTAGCCTCGAGGAGCTGTGGCATCTGGCGGCCTCGGAATGCGAGATCCACCCGGATGCGCGGTGACGGACCGGCCGACATGGCACCCGAGCCCAACAAGACCAGCACCGACGTCACTGCTATGTAAGTCCGAACACGTCTCATGACCAACCGCCAGCAGGAAGTCTAGACGCCGCCCGCGATCTGCGGCATCGGTGTCACACCCCTATTTTCGGGATCGAAGGACACCCAGGCAGCGGCCAAGTGAGCGCTGGCATGTGGACGGTTCGTGTTTTAGGTCTCCATTCGTCAACTCTTGGTCACAGACAAACGCGACCTCTTCGCCTGCGGTCCTCCGCTGTAACAACGATGTGACAAGCCCACCTCATCGACTCGAACCGAGTGGACGCGCAAGAAAGACGTCTCTTCCCCACCGATCGAGCGAGCTCGTCGCAGAGAGACCAGCCTCCCGGAACCAGTCGAGCCACTGCGCTCGAGGGAAGAGGCCCTCCACATGCCGATCGTGGACGACCCTGACATCGCCTGACATGTCGCGAAGGAGGAACGCATAGTCGACGATGTAGGTGTCGTCGGAAGAGTCCGGATCCCAGCGCCACTCGAGGTACCGCAGTCCGCGCCCGTCGCTCGCGTCGTGTCCGCCCTCGTCTGTGCCCGGCGTGAACGTTTCCCGCACGAAGTCAGGCAACACGACGACTCTGCCATCGGGATGGCAGTGACTGGCCGCCGTTTGCAAAGCGGCCTTCACATCCGCCGGCGTCGTGGCATACATGATCGCGTCGTGCACGAGGACGAGATCGAATCGCCGTCCCAGGCGCAGCGTTCGCATGTCCGAAACGATGTGCTCGGCACCGGGATTGATGCGCCGGCTGTTGTCCAACATCGCCGCCGAGCGGTCGGTCAAGGTGAGTGTGAAGTACGGCTGCAGGTGCGACGCGAGGCTCCCGCCGCCCGAGCCCAGCTCCAGCAACGTCGCACGGTCGGAAACCGGACCCACTCGCTGGAGCAGGTCGGCCGCCTCCTCCGCATAATGCTCCGGCGGAGAGAAGAGCGGCCACCATTCTGCGAGGTCGTCGTAGAAGTGGGTCATGAACGGCTTCTGGCGATGCTCGCGACGGTGCGCAGCAGGACTACTGACGGATTGCGGCGGCCAGTGTACAAGGTCACAGCGACGGAGCCCACACCTCCAATCACGATGGCGAGCAGGCCGGCCTTCCGCAACAACAGCTACCTCCCGCCGGTCACGTCGATGAACGACCCCGTCGTGAAGGACGGCTCGTCCGAGAGCAGCCAAAGGATGGCACGCGCGACCTCGTCCGGCGTGCCGCCGCGCTTCATCGGCACGGACCCCTTGACCCGATCGACCCGATTCGGCTCGCCGCCACTGGCGTGCATCTCTGTGTAGATGAAGCCTGGGCGGACTGCGTTCACTCGAATCCCTTCTTCCGCCACTTCGCGAGCAAGGCCAATCGTCATCGTCTCGATGGCCCCTTTCGACGCCGCATAGTCAATGTACTCGCCCGGCGATCCAAGCCGGGCCGCGCCGGACGAGACGTTGACGATTGCGCCGCCGGCGCCGCCATGCTTCGTCGAGAGGCGTCGGACGGCCTCTCGCGCGCACAGGAACGCTCCAACGACATTGGTCGCCAGCACCCGATGCAGTCGCGCCGCGCTCATAGAGTCGAGCCGCATCTGTGTCTCCAGGATGCCGGCGTTGTTCACGAGCCCAGCCAGCCGGCCCGGAGTCTTGTCGACCGTCTCGAATAGACGCATGACATCACACTCGACCGAAACATCGGCCGCGACCGCAAACGCCAGGGCTCCAGCCGCCTGGACGTCTGCCACTACTCGCGCGGCAGCCTCGGCGTTCTCGCGATAGTTGACGCAGACGGCATAGCCTGCCGCTCCTGCCAGCCGCGCTGTGGCCGCCCCGATGCCCCGACTCGCGCCTGTGATGACGATTATCTTGTTCAAGTCCATGATCGATCGCTCGAGAGGGTCAGGCTGTTCAAAAGGACCTGAGCGCCGTCGTTGAGGCAAAGACGACGCCCGTGTCCCTGGCCGCGCCCCATGCACTCGACTCGACGGCCCTCGATTGAAAAAGCTCTGAGATCAACAGACACGAGACGGGAGGCTGCCGGGAGAAGACCGGACGTCATAGGCGCGCGCTGAGCACGACCAGCCACTGGCGGTCTACCAGCACGAACGGCAGACATATCTCCGCCCGATTCGTCTCAGCGCCCGGCAAATCGTCCGGAGTCGCCGGCGTCGTGAATTCCTGGCGTGAATCAGAAAAGCAGACGATGACCCTATCGTCCGCGGTGCGTGCCCCACGCTCGCGGAGGAACGTCATCCTGGGCGTCTGGACACTCATGAACTTTCCGCGCATGGCGCGCGCGCCGGTCAGGAGCATGCGCGCCAGGGGTGACGTCGGGTCGTCGAGGTCTGTCCGGATCGCATCGCGACTCGCCGGGGGCGCGAGCCTGGCAAGAGTGGGCTTGTCTCCGTTGCACACTGCCCTGAAGAAACGCAACGCGTCGTCGCGCAGGCGTTCGTACCGCGCGGGTGTCGGCGTGATCTCGACAAGTGTCGCCTGGCGAGGCGCTCGAATCGAGGCCAGTGCTGCAAAGCAGACGAGGGCAACACAGAGTTGCGGACGTACCGTCATTCCACGCCGTCAGTCGATCGTCTCCGGCTCCAGGGCCCGTTCGACCGCCTCCCCGCCGGAGGCGCTGACGTAGTAGGCCTTCGCACCCTTCCGAGCGCTCACAACACGCTTGACTTCGTTGTCCTCGAAGTAGATCCCGGCGTCGTTGTCGCACGCGTAGCCGGGCTTCATCTGGCCCGAGGCAATCAGCTTCCGATAGAGTGGCCGCCTATCCACTTCCCGATCGTAGTGAGGACAGTGGCTGCCCTTCAGGAAGCCGAGACACTTGACCGTCGTCAGCTCCTTCGGCCGCGAATCCGTCGTGCCCTCTTCGAACCAGCACAGCGATCCCGCGCTCGCACCGCCGAGGACGATGCCGCGATCCCAGGCCTGCCGGAGAACGACGTCGATACCCTGTGCCTTCCAGATAGCCTGTTGGTTCAGCGTATTGCCGCCAGACGCAACGATGCCGTCGACAGCGAGGAGGACCTCCTCCCAGGACTGCGCCTGCTTGCTGCTGGCAATGAAGCTCTCCTGCACCAGCGGCTGTACGTCCAGCGGCGCGCACGTCCTGAACCACGCGATGATGCCGGTCTGGCCGTCGGCGGATGCCGTCGGAAGGAAGAGCAGCTTGGGCCGCTTCTTGCCCGTGAGCGCGGCCATGTAACGGACGAACGGCGTGCCGTAGTTTCCGCCCGCGATCAGGATCTTCCGGGTCGCCGTCTGCGCGGACGCGCGGGCGCCACACGCAGCGAGCACGCCGCCGAGCGGCGCCAGAATCGACAGTCGGAGGAAGTCTCGTCTTTCCACGGTTATTGTCCTACTTCAGGAATGGCTGTGGACCGGACCCGAACTGCAACCAGAGTCGCGCCGTCAGGCACCAGGCCACCGTGACGATCGCGCCCACGAGTGAGAAGAGAAACGCCATCAGGAGATTCGCGGCCTGACCCTGGTCTCCGTGGCCTAAATATCCAACCTGCACGATTGCGGTGGCGAGCACCCCGAGACCAGCGGCGCGAGACAGGGACAATTCGGTCGCTGTGCCGGCCGGCGCCCAAACGAAGGCCAGGCCCGCGAAGGCCAACCCCGAAAGCAACCCCATCGCGCCAAATATCGCGATCAGACCCGTCGGCTCGCCCGGATCGATGCTCTCCGGACTCAGCATGCCGATGACGATCGCGACACCTAGCCAGAACGCCAGCCAGAGCGAACCCCACCCGGCGCCGATTCCCAGGGCACGTCGCAGCTTGCTCTTCAAGGGATTCACTGGCCCTCCGTCGTGCATATCATCGCATCGGAACGCGTCCCGTGCTCAGACTCGCCGCAGCACGCACCAATGGCCCTCGCCAGCGCGGCTCGCAGCTCCAGTCCATTCGCCCGGCAGACGCGCGACGAGATCATCGACTGACAGGTAGATCGGTGTCTGCTCGCCGCTGCTGTTGACCCACACCAGGGTACCGTCGGGCGCCAGCGCGCGTTCCACTTCGGCGGGGAACAGGAAGGCGTTGATCAACACGATGGCTGCCGCGGACGAATCGCCAACTGGAAGGCTGGCGCCGTCGGCCTGAACCCTGATGGGCCGGCCCGGCCGGGGCTCGCTTCAACATCTCCAGCGAGAGATCGATGGCGATGACTCTCCCGAAGCGTTCCGCTATGAGACTTGAATACGCGCCGATGCCGCTGCCAACCTCGACCGCGGTCCCGACCGGCGCGCCGACTTGTCCCAGGCCTCTCGAGAGTGCGTCCGTCACGACGGCCATGCGCTCTGGCGAGGATCGCGTGTGCCATTCGTCAGCCAGGTCGTCGAAGTAGTCCTCGACCAGGTCGCGCAGGTCGGGGGTCCAGCCATCGGCGTCGAGTCCGGCAGCTCGACGCGTGGCGATCCGCATCGGGTGATCCGGACCACCCGCGCCGGAGGAGCGATGACCTTCGATCGCGATGGGAGTCAGGTGTTGAATGGGCAACGCGTTTTGGTCCATCAACTGCTGAGATTACGGGAGCCGGCCAACGAGCGGCGCACACCGTCCCCGAGACTGCGGTGAAGGTTGGGGGTCAAGATAGCACCGGTCGTCGTCGGCTGCACGCGCGTCCGAGTAACCGACCTACATGTTCTCCAGCGGTCGCACTTCGCACTCTCCTTCGAATTCGGGCCAGTGGACGCGGTGCAATTCCATGAACTGCTGCGCGACCTCCCGCGCCTTGTCGGCTGACTCGACATCGACGAGTGCATAGCCGCCAACGACCTCTTTCGTCTCGGCGAACGGGCCGTCCGTCATCCGCAGTTTGCCGCCGCTCGACCGGACCCTGAAGGCCGCGGACGTCGGTTTCAGCCCCGCTGTGTCCTTCAGCACACCGCTTTCGAACCCTTGCTGGACGAATTTCCCCATCGCATCCATGAGGCCCTGCGGGATCTGCTGCTGCCGGTAGGCTTCTGTGGCTTTGATGAGCATCAGGTACTTCATCGTGGATCTCCAATCCAAAAGCTGTATCGCGCCCTCAAGAACCGGTCGAACAGGGCACTTCTGAATCGACATTTCGGTACAAAGAAAAGGCGGTGGCATTGTCGCGCCCACCGCACTCGAGCATCTTCGTGCGCCCGGAAACGACCGACAGATCTGGCATCTTGACGACCTGGCCGACACTCTTGTATCGCAGACGGGACCAGCCGCGACGATCGCCGGCGGACTCGACTATGCTTTCTGCCCATGAAGCATACCGCACCCCTCGTCGCGCTTCTTCTGCTCGCCGGCGGCCAGACGGCAGCGCCTCGCATCCCAAAGGCCAGCCCGCCACCGTTCAGCGTCTTCGAGGCCAGCATCTCCGACATGCAGGCGGCTATGAAGGCTGGACGCACGACGTCGCACGAGATCGTGCAGCAGTACCTCACGCGCATCGCGACGTACGAGGACCTGCTACATGCCGCGATCACCGTGAACCCACACGCACTGGCCGACGCCGATGCGCTCGATCGCGAGCGCGCGCAGGGTCGCGTCCGCGGCCCGCTCCACGGAATTCCGATCGCGCTCAAGGACAACATCCACACGACGACGATGCCGACGACGGGCGGTGCGTTGGCGTTCGTAGGGATGGTGCCGCCCTACGAGGCGACGCTCACGAAGAACCTGCGCGATGCCGGTGCGGTGATTGTCGCGAAGACCGGAATGACGGAGCTCGCGAACTACGTCGCAGCCGGGATGCCCACGAACTACAACGCCGTTCATGGCTACGGCTTCAATCCGTACGATCCACGGCGCGACCCGCGGACGAGCGCCGATGGGCGGCCGGTAATGCAGACCGGCGGCTCGAGCTCCGGAATCGGGACGACGGCGAACTTCTGGGCGGGCAACGTCGGCACCGAGACGTCGGGGTCGATCCTCAGCCCGTCCAACCAGAACATGCTGGCGGCCATCAAGCCGACGGTCGGACGCATCAGCCGGTACGGCGTGATCCCGATCACAGCCGATCAGGACACGCCCGGTCCGATGGCAAAGTACGTGATGGACGTCGCAATCATGTTCGGCGCGCTGGAGAGCGCGGCACCCGACCCGAACGATCCGGCCACGAAGGCGTGCACACCGCCGCCGGGCCGCGATTACACGAAGCTGTTGCGCGCCGACGGCCTCAAGGGCGCGCGCGTCGGCATCCCGCGGGCCAACTATTACGACCCGATCACGCTACCGGGATCCGATCGTCCACGCGGCGGCCTGAATCCGGACCAGAAGCGCGTGATGGATGATGCGATCGCCGCGCTGAAGGCACAGGGCGCTGTCGTCGTCGACGTCGACATCCCGAGCATCGTCGCACCGGATCCGAAGGACAACCTTCTGCTCGCCCCGCAGTCGAGCGTCCTGAACTACGGGATGAAGCGGGACTTCAACACGTGGCTGACGTCGCTGGGACCCGCGGCGCCAGTGAAGACACTGACCGAGCTGCGCGAGTGGAACACGGCCCACGAGAAGATGGGCACGATCAAATACGGACAGTCGCAGCTCGACGCGTCGGACAAGATCGATCTCGAGAAGGATCGCGCGAAGTACGAGGAGGATCGCGCGCGCGACATCAGGCTGGGCGGGACGACGGGGATCGACGCCGCGCTGAAGGCCAACAACCTCGACGCGCTTCTGTTCCCCGGTGCGTCGAGCGCCGGCATCGCGTCGAAGCCGGGCTATCCGACCGTCCTCGTGCCGTTCGGAATGATTCCCAACACGCCCGGCAATCTCGGCGGAGGTGGAGGCGGGCGCGGCGATACACCGCCGGCAGCGCCCGGGACGGCTCCGGCTGGCGCGACGCCCTCGGGCCCGCCCACCGGCGACGGTCGAGGCGCCACGCCCCCCGCCCCGTTCCCACCAGGCTTCGAGCCGAAGCCGCAGCCTTATGGCGTCGGATTCACCGGAACTGCCTGCAGCGAGCCGACGCTTTTGCGCCTGGCGTACGCGTTCGAGCAGGCGACGAAGAAGCGCACGCCGCCCCCAGGACTCAAGTGAGCGGTGGGGTCAGACCCAGGTCTGACCCCAGAGGGCGTTCAGTCGGCGAACTAACCTTCACTGTCGCTCACCGAACCAATAGCAAAGGCCGTCAGGCGCGACCACGTAGAACACCTTCCACGCGGCGTCGCCGTGACTCTCGACGTTGAACTCGGCGAGCTCCTTGTTGAGCCCGTTCGCATTGAACTCGGCGAACAACGACCCGAGATCCGTCACGTGGAAGGCACAGCCGTCCTGGCTGGGATCGCCGCCATTTTCTACGAGTCCGATCTGGACCTCGTCGCGGGCCAGCACGGCCGAGTTGTGGGGCGTGTCGCCGCGTGACAGAACACGGAAGCCGAGCACAGTCTCGTAGAAAGTCACAGCCGCAGCAACGTCCTTCACGGGCAGTTGCATGTTGTTGCCCTGGTAGCCAAACGCTTTCTCGAGCGTTCCCTTCACTGCGGTTCCTTTCTATCGCGCGTCGACGATCCGCCGGTCGTCCGCTGTCGAGAACACGCCCCCGGGTCATCCAGCACTGGAACGGTGGCGAACGCGACGGACGGGGCTCAGATGTTGGCGACGACGACGTCGTATACCTTCTGGACGTTGTCGTACGGATCGCCCGCCTGTTCGTTTTCGATCGAGTAAAGTCCCGTGTATCCGAGCTGCTTGATGAGCGCGATCGCCGCAGCGAGATCGTAGGCAGGCGGATCCAGCATCTTCATGTGACAGTTGCCGTCGGTGTAAGGGAACATCGCCTTGATGCCGTCGTGCTGGTGAGCCTGATCTCCTCCGAAATTTCCGACGTCCGGATTTGTGTACCCGCCGCCTCCGCGAACAACCTCGGTGAGCAGCGTGAAATCGTCGCCGCGAGGCTCCGCCCCGACCATGACGTTCTTGGTCTTCGCGTAGGCCGTCATGCGCCTCAGCGTGTCGATGGCCGCAGCCTTGTTGTCCTGGGTGAGACGGCCCTGGTTGATCATCACGCGCGGCGACCCCAGCACACCGGCGTGATCGATCCACGCCCGGGTCAGATCGACCGCCTGGGCGCGCAAAGCAGGATCCGCGGCCGCGATGCTCATGTTCCCGAGCTCGAGGTTGATGTTGCTGATTCGCGATTTCGTTTTCGCAAGCCGGGCCACAAAGTCTTTGAAGTAGTCGGACTCGGTCGACTCGAAGTAGTTGTGCTGCATCTCGACGTTGTGCACCTTGAACCGATCGGCGAACATTTCCGGCACGTCGAGAACCTCCAGCGTCCGCTCGGGAGACGACGGCCGCCCCGGAAGCTTGAGCACGCGCGAGAAGCTGTAGACCATGATGGCAAGACGGTCCGTCGTGGCGCCGGCGGCGCTCTTCGCGCCCTGTCCCCAGACGCGAGAAGCCGCGCCGACTGCCATTGCCGAACCAATCAGGAATTCACGACGACGCATGCGATCAGATGAGTTCACAAGCGGATGTTAGCCTGTAACGCGCCATCTCTCAACGGCCCAGGAGAGCTTTGCTGGAGTTGTCCGTCTCGCGATTCCGTGCGACTCTCTGACCAATGACGAAAGCGATGGTCGCAGTCGTGATCGTGCTGGGACTGGCGGCGGCCGGAGGACAAGAGGCACCACGTCGCACGCACCTGGTCATCGTCGTGGACGGCCTCCGTCCGGACTACGTGACGCCAGAGGTCATGCCGCGGCTGACAGCTCTGGGCCAACGCGGCATCCTCTTCAACGCGCACCATTCCGTCTTTCCCACCGTTACCCGCGTCAACGCGTCGTCTTTCGTGACAGGCGTGTATCCGGAAGCGCATGGGCTGATGGGCAACACCATCTACGTTCCGCGCGCGAACGCGACCAGGACCCTCGATACGGGGAAGCGCGAGAACCTGGAAGATGTCGAGCGAGCCGAGGGAAGGCTGCTCACGTCGCCAACCCTGAGCGAGCTGCTTCGTCCCGCGGGCAAGTCGCTGCTCGTCGTGAGCAGCGGGTCGAGCGGCGCGACGTATCTGCTGAACCACACGCTCGCGACCGGCGGCATCATCCACTACGAGTTCAGCCGCCCCTCCGAGCTCGCGGGGGATGCCGCTCGGGCCCTCGGACCTGCGCCGGCTGCCGCCACGCCGAACGACGGCCGGAATCAGTATGCCGTCGACGCCTACCTCAAAGTAGCGCTCGACAAGCTGCATCCGGACGTGACGTTCATGTGGTTGAACGACCCGGATGGGACGGCGCATTCGAATGGCATCGGCTCCGATCTGACGCGGAAGTCGTTGACACTGGTCGACAGCTGCATCGGGCGTATCGAGGACACGCTGCGCGCGAAGGGACTTCTGGAACGTACGAACATCATCGTCACGTCCGACCACGGATTCTCGACCCATACCGGTGAGCTGAAGCTGGACGCCCTCGTCCAGCCATTCGCCCGGCGGATGCCCGACGGATCGCCGGACATCGTCGTTGCCGAAGGCGCGATTCATTTCCGGGCGGGCGCCGATGCAGCTCGAGTCGCAGAGGTCGTTGCGGCGCTTCAGAAGCGACCCGAAGTAGGCGCCATCTTCACGAGGCCGCGCACAAAGGGCGCGGCGGAAGGGACCGCAGCTGGGACGCTGTCGTTCGACGTCGCGCGGTGGAGCCATTCGGGACGATCAGCCGAGATCCTCGTGTCCCCGAACTGGACCTCCGCGAAGAATGCGGCGGGCTTCGAAGGCACCACGACGGCGAGCGGCGTCGCCGGCCACGGTTCGTCGAGCCCCTACGACATCCACAACACGCTCATCGCCGCCGGTCCGGACTTTCGCGAGCACGCGCAGAGCTCAGTGCCAACCGGCAACGTCGACATCGCGCCGACGCTGCTTCGCCTGCTGAATCTGGCCGTGCCGAAGACCATGACGGGGCGGGTCATCGAGGAGGGGCTGCGCACCGGTCCTGCACCATCGTCCGTGCGCGTTGAGCATTCGAGGGAAACGGTCAGAACGGCCGATGGCTTGTACGAGCTGACAGCCCATATCTCGACAGCCGGCGGGCGCAGGTATCTCGATTACACAGAGGTCACACGGAAGTGATCGCGCGTCGCTGCAGTGCGACGTTCCGGCACGTCAGACCGCTCCCCTGGACTTACGCTACGTAGCCGACCTCAGGTCCGAGGGGGATCTTGCTGCGCATGAACGTCCCGGAGCCGGTGGCAACGAGTTTCTGGCTCTCGTCGCGCAACTCCGCCTCCGCGAGGTAGAGGCTGCGGGACGTATGGACAAGGCGGCCCCTGGCGGAGATCCGCCCTGCCGTCACTGGGCGCACCAGCACGATGTTGAACGTGATGGTGAGCACGAACACGTCGAAGACGACGGAATTGACCGCGAAGAACGTTGCGTCGTCCAGGCACTTGAAGTACACGGAGCCGTGTAGCGCGTGTGCGGCGTGATAGAAGGCGGGCTGCACAGCGAGGGCGACCTCCGCTGCACCCTCAGAGACCCGGATGTCTGGCTCGTAGATTCGATTGATCGGCGCAGACAAGTACATTCGCTCCAGACGCCGGTAGTGTTCGTCGGAAGTGACCATGCCGGATTCTTGACGGAGATGCTGCCGCGGTCAACCGGCACACACGTGTGCGCGGCCGACGCGCCCACGGGCGCGCGGAAGCCGACGAAGGAGGACGTTCGTGGCGACGAGACCCCGTGACATCGACGGATATCTGGCCGGCCTGTCCGCCGAGAACCGCGCGGCGCTGCAGAAGGTGCGTCGAGCCGTCCAGGCCGCAGCACCGAGGGCGGAGGAGTGCGTCGCCTATGGGATACCCGCGTTTCGCCTGAACGGGAAGCTCATAGCAGCGTTCAAAGCGGCCGCGCACCACTGTTCGTTTCATCCCATGAGTGGGGAGACAGTGATGACGCTCAAAGCAGATCTGGCTGGATACAGTACCAGCCGAGGGACGATTCGATTCTCCGCTCGTGCCGGCCTGCCAGCCACACTCGTTCGCAAGCTTGTCAGGGCGAGAATTGCGGAGGTTGTCGATCGGTGAAGACGATGCGCTCGGGCACCCTACTTGTCCGCGGGGTTGATGAACTTGAACACCAATGCCGCCACAGCGCCGCCGAGAAGGTTCGCCACGATGTGAATCCAAATCGAGGCCATCGCGACGAGTCCCATGACACCGATCCCGATCGCAACTGCTGGGTTGAATGCGCCGCCCGATATCCCGCCGACAGCAAAGGCACCGGTCATCACCGTCATGCCGATCGCAAGACCGTAAAAGGAATTGCCGGACGTCCCCTTCGCGGTCGCGACGTTGAGCACTACGTACACGAGCGCGAACGCAAACAGGAACTCGGCGACGAACGCCGGTGCGACCGGAGGAACGAGAGGCGCGCCCTTCGGTGCGCCGACCAGGAACCTTGCTGTAGACGCCGCGACGATCGCAGCGAGGATCTGCGAGATCCAGTACGGCACGACGTCGGAAGCAGGACAGCGCCCACGCATATAGACGCCCAGCGTGACGGCAGGGTTGAAATGACCTCCCGAGACGTGCCCACCCGCGAAGATCATCACCATCAGCGCGGCGCCGATGGCCAGCGGAGGAATCACGCCCGCACTGCCTGGGATGACCGTGCAGCCGATCGTCAGGACGAGGAAGAATGTGCCGATGAATTCTGCAATGTACTTGTGCACTGCCGGTCCCCCTTTCGGGGATTCTAGCCGAAGACTGTAACAGGCGCTCAGTCTTGATCGGGCCATCCTCCCGATCCTCAAATGTAGAGACGCCTGCCCCAAGCCTTCGATTCTTCCTCCGATAGAGTCCGTCTGGACTTCGTACAAAGCGAAAGGCAGCAGCTCCTCTAGGAACTGCCGCCCTTTGAAAACCCGCCGGGCCTAAAGGCCCGGCGCCACAAACAATGCGACCGGCGACTGCGACTGTCGACCGAAGACGGCCGACTGCCGACTGCGCTACTCCATATCCACGTCCCTCGTGAACGCCTCTTCCGGCTCCACGAAGTACTCCATCTCGCGCTCCAGCTCGAGCTCCTCCGGCGTCGGCGGCGGCGGTGGCGGCGGCTCGTCCGCCGGGATCCGCACGTGCCGGTAGTACTCGAAGCCCGTTCCCGCTGGAATCAGCCGGCCCATCGTCACGTTCTCCTTCAGGCCGCGGAGGTGATCCACCTTGCCTGAAATCGACGCTTCGGTGAGCACGCGCGTCGTTTCCTGGAACGACGCCGCCGAGATGAACGAGTCGGTCGAGAGCGACGCCTTCGTGATACCGAGCAGCAGCGGCCGGCCCGTCGCCGGGCGTCCGCCCGCCTGAATCACGCGCTCGTTCTCTTCCATGAACCGGAAGCGATCCACCTGCTCCTCGATCAGGAACTCCGTGTCGCCCACGTCCTCGATCTTCACCCAGCGCATCATCTGCCGGACGATGACCTCGATGTGCTTGTCGTTGATGTTCACGCCCTGCAGCCGGTAGACCTCCTGGATCTCGTTGACGAGATACGCGTGCAGCGCCTTCTCGCCCAGGACCGACAGGATGTCGTGCGGATTGCTCGGCCCGTCCATCAGCGGCTCGCCCGCCCGCACGCGATCGCCTTCCTGCACGTTCACGTGCACGCCGCGCGGCAGCGAGTACTCTCTCGGCTCCCCGCCGTCCTCCGGGACGATGAGGATCTTCCGCAGCCCCTTCACGATGCCGCCGTGCTTGACGACGCCGTCGATCTCCGAGATGACGGCCGTTTCGCGCGGCTTCCGCGCCTCGAAGAGCTCGACCACGCGCGGCAGACCGCCCGTGATGTCCTTCGTCTTCGTGGTTTCCCGCGGGATCTTCGCCAGGACCTGACCCGCGTAGACCGTCTCGCCATCCTCGATCATGAGGTGCGCGTGCGACGGCATGTGGTACTTCCGCGCGACCTTGCCGGCCTTGTCGCGGATCTCGATGAGGGGCTGCTTCTTCTCGTCCGGGCTGTCGACGACGATCTTCCGGGACAGCCCCGTGACCTCGTCCAGCTCCTCGTGATAGGTCACGTCGGTGATGAGGTCCTTGTACTTCACCGTGCCCGCATCCTCGGTGAGGATCGAGAACGTGTACGGATCCCATTCGACGAGGATCTGGCCGGGCTCGACCGGGCCGCCGTCACGCACCTTGAGGCGCGCGCCGTAGACGATCGGGTAGCGCTCGCGATCGCGCCCCTTCGAGTCCTGAACGACCAGCGAACCGGTGCGGTTCATGACGACGAGCTCGCCTGCCGTGTGCTCCGCGCCCGTGCCCTTGCGACTCGACGACCTGCAGGCCCTGATAGCGGACCGTGCCGGCGTGCTTGGCGTCGAGCGTCGACTGCTCCGACACTCGCGATGCCGTGCCGCCGATGTGGAACGTGCGCATCGTCAACTGCGTGCCGGGCTCGCCAATCGACTGAGCGGCGATGACGCCGACTGCCAGGCCGAGCTCGACGAGCTTGCCCGTCGCCAGGTCGCGGCCGTAGCACTTTGCGCAGCAGCCGCGGCGGCTCGCGCACGTGAGGACCGACCGGATGCGGACCTTCTCGATACCGCCTTCCTGGATGGCCTGCGCCTTCTCCTCGTCCATCTCGTCGTTGATGTCGACGATCGTCTCGCCCGTGAACGGGTCGACGATCTTCTCGAGCGTCGTCCGGCCGATGATGCGGTCGCGGAGCGGCTCGATGATCTCGCCGCTCTCGACGATCGCCCGGGCCTCGATGCCGTCCATCGTGCCGCAGTCAATCTCGTGGATGATGACGTCCTGCGCCACGTCCACCAGCCGGCGCGTGAGGTAGCCCGAGTCGGCCGTCTTGAGCGCCGTGTCGGCCAGACCCTTGCGAGCGCCGTGCGTCGAGATGAAGTACTGGAGAACCGTCAGCCCTTCACGGAAGTTCGACGTGATCGGCGTCTCGATGATCTCGCCCGACGGCTTCGCCATCAGGCCGCGCATGCCGGCGAGCTGCCGGATCTGCTGCTTCGAGCCGCGGGCGCCCGAGTCGGCCATGATGTAGACCGGGTTGAAGTTCCGCCCGGTGTGATCGAGCTCCTCCATCTCGCCGAACATCGCGTCGGCGATCTTCTCGGTGACATCCGACCACACGGCGATGACCTTGTTGTAGCGCTCGCCGTTGGTGATCGCGCCCTCGAGATACTGCCCTTCGACCTTGATCACTTCGTCGCGGGCGCCCTCGACGAGCGCCGCCTTCTCGGACGGGATGATCAGGTCGTCGATGCCGATCGACAGACCCGAACGTGTCGCGTAGGTGAAGCCGAGGTGCTTGAGGCTATCGAGCATCTCGACGGTCTTCTCGAGGCCGTAGTGCAGGTGGCAGGTACTGCACGACCTGCTGCAGGCCCTTCTTCTTCAACAGGCCGTTGACGAACGGCATCACCGACGGCAGCGACGTGTTGAAGATCACGCGGCCGACGGTCGTGTTGATGATCTTGTTCGCCACCGGCTGCGGGTCCGTCTGCAGGACGGCCTGATCGTCGCGCGCGACGGTCAGATCCAGAAGATCCCCGGTGAAGCGCAGCCGGATCGGTGTCAGCGTTTCGACTTCGTTCGCCTCGAGCGCCAGCAGGACGTCGTCGGCGTTGCCGAACACGCGGCCCTCGCCCTTGGCGCCCGCCCGTGCCTTCGTCAGGTAGTAGCAGCCGAGGACGATGTCCTGCGACGGAATCGCGATCGGCGCGCCGCTGGCCGGCGACAGGATGTTGTTCGAGGACATCATCAGAACCGATGCCTCGATCTGCGCTTCCGGCGCGAGCGGAATGTGGACAGCCATCTGGTCGCCGTCGAAGTCCGCGTTGAACGCCGTGCAGACGAGCGGATGTATCCGGATCGCCTTGCCCTCGACCAGCACCGGCTCGAACGCCTGGATGCCGAGCCGATGCAGCGTCGGCGCGCGGTTCAGCAGCACCGGGTGCTCGCGGATGACCTCTTCGAGCACGTCCCACACTTCAGGACGCTGCTGCTCGACCATCTCCTTCGCCTGCTTGATCGTGGCGACGAGACCGCGCTCCTCGAGCTTGTTGTAGATGAACGGCTTGAACAGCTCGAGCGCCATCTTCTTCGGCAAGCCGCACTGGTGCAGCTTCAGCTCCGGCCCGACGACGATGACCGAGCGGCCGGAGTAGTCGACGCGCTTGCCGAGCAGGTTCTGGCGGAAACGCCCCTGCTTGCCCTTGAGCGTGTCCGACAGCGACTTCAGCGGCCGGTTGTTCGCGCCGCGCAGGACGCGGCCGCGGCGGCCGTTGTCGAACAGGGCGTCCACCGCTTCCTGCAGCATCCGCTTCTCGTTGCGGATGATGACGTCCGGCGCCTTCAGCTCGATCAGCTTCTTCAACCGGTTGTTGCGGTTGATGACGCGGCGATAGAGGTCGTTCAGGTCGGACGTCGCGAACCGGCCGCCGTCGAGCGGGACGAGCGGCCGAAGCTCCGGCGGAATCACCGGGATGACGTCGAGGATCATCCACTCCGGCTTGTTGGTCGACTTGCGGAAGGAGTCGACGACCTTCAGCCGCTTGGCGTACTTCAGCTTCTTCTGGACCGACGTCTCTGTGCGCATCTTCTCGCGCATCTCGAGGGCGAGCTTCTCCACGTTGACGCGCTTGAGCAGCTCCTTGATGGCCTCGGCGCCCATCTGGGCGCGGAATTTCACCAGGCCGTGCTCCTCGCGCGCCTTGCGATACTGCTCCTCGCTGAGGAGCTGGTTCTGCTTCAGCTCGGTGTCGCCCGGCTCGACCACGACGTACGCCTCGAAGTAGAGGACGCGTTCGAGATCGCGCAGGGAGATGTCCAGGAGGTGGCCGATGCGGCTCGGGAGTCCCTTGAAGAACCAGACGTGGCTGACAGGCGTCGCCAGGGTAATGTGGCCGAGGCGCTCCCGGCGCACCTTCGCCTGCGTGACTTCGACACCGCACTTGTCGCAGATCACGCCGCGGTGCTTCATGCGCTTGTACTTGCCGCAGAGGCACTCCCAGTCGGTGACCGGGCCGAAGATCTTCGCGCAGAACAGCCCGTCGCGCTCCGGTTTGAACGTCCGGTAGTTGATCGTCTCGGGCTTGGTCACTTCGCCGTGCGACCACGAGAGGATCTTGTCCGGCGACGCGAGGCTGATGCGGATCGCGTCGAAGTCGGATGTCAATGAGCTGCGGGAATCGAAAGATGGTCTCATGTTTATGTAGCTCTCAGCTTTCAGCTATCAGCTCTGAGCTGATAACAGCTCTCAGCCAAGTTCTCAGCCCCCGGCCGCGCTCTCACCGCTGAGAGCTGACGGCCGAGGGCTGACAGCTTCTACTGTTCTGCGAGGACGGGCTCGCCTTCAGGCGGCGCCTCGGGCTCGGTCAGCTTCTTCTTCGTCTTCATCAGCTCGACGTCGAGGCACAGCGCCTGCAACTCTCGAATGAGGACGTTGAACGACTCGGGCAGGCCAGGCTGGAACGAGGCGTCGCCCTTGACGATCGCTTCGTAGATCTTCGCCCGG
This sequence comes from uncultured Acidobacteriota bacterium, assembly GCA_963730995.1. GTDB lineage: Bacteria > Acidobacteriota > Vicinamibacteria > Vicinamibacterales > 2-12-FULL-66-21 > CAVSUB01. The sequence goes on from CAVSUB010000001.1 coordinate 1,293,251, forward strand.
CCGGTCACGTCGTCGGACTTCGCGGTGAGCAGCTCCTGGAGGATGTGCGCCGCGCCGTAGGCCTCGAGCGCCCAGACCTCCATTTCGCCGAACCGCTGTCCGCCGAACTGCGCCTTTCCGCCCAGCGGCTGCTGGGTGATCAGCGAGTACGGTCCGATCGAGCGCGCGTGGATCTTGTCGTCGACCAGGTGGGACAGCTTCAGCATGTAGATGAAGCCGACCGTGACGTCCTGCTCGAACTCCATCCCCGTCATGCCGTCGTAGAGCTTCGTCTTGCCGCTCTGCGGCAGCCCGGCCTGCTCCAGCCAGTTCTTGATCTCCTTCTCGGTCGCGCCGTCGAAGACGGGCGTCGCGAAGTAGAGGCCGAGCGCGTGCGCGGCCCACCCGAGGTGCGTCTCGAGAATCTGACCGACGTTCATACGCGACGGAACGCCGAGCGGGTTGAGCACGATCTCCACCGGCGTGCCGTCCGGGAGGTACGGCATGTCCTCTTCCGGCAGGATGCGCGCGATGACGCCCTTGTTGCCGTGGCGGCCGGCCATCTTGTCGCCGACCGACAGCTTGCGCTTCATGGCGACGTAGACCTTGACCAGCTTGATGACGCCCGGAGGCAGCTCGTCGCCGCGCCGCACCTTCTCCTTCTTCTCTTCGAACTGCTGGCGGATGACTTCCACCTGCCGTTCGGTGCGCTCCTCGAGCTCGCGGAGGTCCTCCTCGAGCCGCGGGTCGTCCGTGTTGATCTTCAGCCGGACGATCGCGTCGTAGGGCAGCCCCTGGAGCACGTCGAGCGTCAGGTCGGTGCCCTTCTTGAGCAGCCGCTCGCGTCCGTGCTCGTCGTAGAGATCCGCGCGCGACTGCTGGCCCTGCAGCATCCCGAGGACCCGCTTCTTCACTTCGTCGTGAAGGATGCGAATCTCGTCCTGCAGGTTCTTCTCCATCATGTCGAGCTCTTCCTGCTCGATCGCCTTGGCGCGGTCGTCCTTCTCGATGCCCTTGCGCGAGAAGATCTTCACGCCAACGATGATGCCCTCGATTCCTGGCGGGCAGATGAGCGACGCATCGCGCACGTCGCCCGCCTTCTCGCCGAAGATCGCGCGGAGCAGCTTCTCTTCCGGTGTCAGCTGCGTCTCGCCCTTCGGCGTGACCTTGCCGACCAGGATGTCTCCGGGCTTGACCGAAGCACCGATCCGGATAATCCCGCTCTCGTCGAGGTCACGCAGGTAGCCTTCGCCGACGTTCGGGATGTCGCGGGTGATTTCCTCCGGCCCGAGCTTCGTGTCGCGCGCCTCGATCTCGAACTCCTCGATGTGGATCGACGTGTAGTAGTCGTCCTTCACCATCCGCTCGGAGACGAGGATCGCGTCCTCGAAGTTGTAGCCGCGCCACGGCATGAACGCGACGAGCACGTTCCGCCCGAGCGCCAGCTCGCCCAGCTCCGTGCACGGACCGTCGGCGAGGATCTGTCCCTTGTGGACCTTCTGGCCCACGCGGACGATCGGCTTCTGGCTGATGCACGTGTTCTGGTTCGACCGCTTGAACTTCGTCATCGGGTAGATGTCGGCGCCCATCTCACGCGAGGTCGCCTCCGTCTCCCCTTCCACGCGCACGACGATGCGCTGGCTGTCGACGTAGTCCACGGTGCCCGATCGGCGCGCCACGACGACGGCGCCCGAGTCGCGGGCGGTGATGTATTCCATCCCGGTGCCGACGTACGGGCTGCGCGCCCTCAGCAGCGGAACGGCCTGGCGCTGCATGTTCGATCCCATCAGCGCGCGGTTCGCGTCGTCGTTCTCGAGGAACGGCACGAGCGAGGCGGCGACGGACACGAGCTGCTTCGGCGAGACGTCGATGAAGTCGATCTTGTCCCGCGGCGACAGGATGAAGTTGCCCGCCTGCCGTGCGTTGACACGGTCCGTCGTGAACTTCCCGTTGTCGTCCACCTGCGCGTTGGCCTGCGCGATGATGTACTGGTCCTCTTCCCACGCCGAGAGGTAGTAGGAGTAGGGCTCGTACTCGAGACCACGGCGGCGCTTGCCCGCCTTGTTGTCCGTGTCCTTCGGATCGGCGCCGACCTCCGAGGCCTCGACGATGTCGTTGACCTTGTACTTCGTGTTGCCGCCGGCGTTCGTGATGATCACGTAGTCGATCACGCGTCCGTTCTTCACCTTGCGGTACGGCGACTCGATGAACCCGAATTCGTTGATGCGCGCGTAGCACGAGAGCGACGAGATCAGGCCGATATTCGGACCTTCAGGCGTCTCAATCGGGCAGATGCGCCCGTAGTGCGTCGGGTGGACGTCGCGGACCTCGAACCCCGCGCGCTCGCGCGAGAGGCCGCCGGGCCCGAGCGCCGACAGCCGCCGCTTGTGCGTGACCTCGGAGAGCGGGTTGGTCTGGTCCATGAACTGCGACAACTGCGACGACCCGAAGAACTCGCGAATCGCGGCCATGACCGGCTTCGCGTTGATCAGGTCGTGCGGCATGGCGGTCGCCATTTCCTGGTAGACCGACATCTTCTCCTTGATCGCGCGCTCCATCCGGACCAGGCCGATACGGAACTGGTTCTCGAGGAGCTCGCCGACCGACCGCACGCGGCGGTTGCCGAGGTGATCGATGTCGTCCACGTTGGCGGGATTCCGCCGCAGCTTCAGCTGGTACTTGATGACTTCGTAGAAATCCTGCGGGTGCAGGATCTTCTCGTCGAGCGGCGTGTTCAGCCGCAGCTTCGTGTTCAGCTTCAGCCGGCCGACCCGCGAGAAGTCGTACTTCTGCGGGTTGAAGAACATGTTCTCGAACAGCGACCGCGAGCTGTCGAGCGTCGGCGGATCGCCCGGCCGGAGGCGCCGGTAGATCTCGATGAGCGCTTCCTCGTGGGTGTGGATCGGATCCTTCTTGAGCGTGGCCGACAGCACCGGCCCGATCTCGTCGCGCTCGGGGAAGAAAATTTCGAGCTTCTCGACGTTCTTCTCCTGCGCCATCGAGATCACGCGCGGCGCGACTTCCTCGTTCGCCTCGAGGATGACCTCGCCCGTGGACGGATCGACGACGTCCGCCGCCGCGAACGCGCCCTCGAGCTCGGCATCGGCCACTTCGACCGACTCCACGTTCCCCTTCTTCAGTGCCGAAAGCGCTGTCGAGGTGATCTTCTTGCCGGCGTGCGTCACGGTCTCCGAGCCGACGACGATGTCCCGCGCCGCGCGGAGGCCCTGGAGGCTGTCGTTGACCGCCCACTTGATCGTCCCGCCGCTCAGGTGCAGCCGGTCGACTGTGTAGAACGTGCGGATGATCTCGTCGGCGCCGCGCAGCCCGAGGGCGCGCAGGAAGACGGTCGCGAGGAACTTCCGCTTGCGATCGATCCGGACGTACAGCAGGTTCTTCGTGTCGTACTCGAACTCCACCCACGACCCGCGATAGGGGATGATCTGCGCGATGTAGAGGGTCTTGTCCTCGGAGTGGAAGAACGCGCCGGGCGAACGGTGGAGCTGCGACACGATGACGCGCTCCGTCCCGTTGATGATGAACGTGCCGTTGTCCGTCATCAGCGGAATGTCGCCGAAGTAGACCTCCTGCTCCTTGATGTCGCGGATGGTCTTGACGCCCGTCTCCGGATCCTTGTTCCAGACGACGAGTCGGATAGTGACCTTCAGCGGCACGGCGTACGTCATGCCGCGCTCCTGGCACTCGTCGACGTCGTACTTCAGCTTCAAGCCCACCGTGTTGCCGCAGATGTCGCAGATGTCGCCGCGCGCCTCGTTCGGCTTGCCGCACCGGGGGCACAGCACCTCGTGCTCGCCGTACGGATCGGCGACCAGCGTGTGTCCGCAGTTCACGCACGGCTTGCGCAGGTGGTGCAGCCCGGCCAGCCGGCCGCACTTGCACTCCCAGTTGCCGATCGAATACTCGATGAACTCGAGCGAGGAGTTCTCGCGGAAGTCGGAGATCGGAAAGACCGACTTGAACACCGACTGGAGCCCCGCGTCCTCGCGTTCGGAGGGCAGCCGGTTCATCTGCAGGAACCGCTCGTACGACTTCTTCTGAATCTCGATCAGGTTCGGGATCGGAATGGTCGTCTTGATTTTCGAAAAGTCGATGCGCTCGCGGTAGATGTTCTTGGGGAGGCTGTACATGCTGATGAAGACCTCGGCGCTCGGCGCTCGTGACCCGGCGCTCGATCGCATCCAAGGGAAAACTTACAAACCGGCCCGACGCCGAGCCCGGCGCTACGGTGCGCCGAACGCCGAACGCCGGACCGCGACAACGCGAAGTGCGGTGCCGCAGACGACGGGGCGGAAGCCCCGTCGCTACAAGCCCGATGGGCGGGCACTTGCCCGCCCGCCCGATGGGCGGGCACTCGCCCGCTCGCCCGATGCGTGGGCTCGCGCCCGCGCGCCGTTACTTGACCTCGACTTTGGCGCCGACGTCCTCGAACTTCTTCTTGATCGCCGCCGCTTCTTCCTTCGGGATTCCTTCCTTAATCGGCTTGGGCGCGCTCTCGACCAGGTCCTTCGCTTCCTTCAGGCCGAGGCTCGTGACCTCGCGAACGACTTTGATGACATTGATCTTGTTGCTGCCCACTTCGGTCAGCGTCGCCGTGAACTCGGTCTGCTCCTCGGCGGGAGCCGCTGCGCCGCCGGCTGCCGCGCCGCCGCCGGCTACTGCCATGGGCATGGCCGCCGCCGCCGACACGCCGAGCTCCTTCTCGAGCTCCTTCACGAGCTGCGAGAGCTCGAGGACGGAGATTCCCTTGATGTAGTCGACTACTTCCTGCTGACTGAGTGCCATTCGATTGCTCCTGACGATGAAAGCTATTAGCTGTCTGCTATCAGCCATCAGCTCCAGTCAGCCGCAGCGATGCTGACGGCTGAAAGCTGAGAGCTCTCCCCACTACGATTCGGACTTCTTCTTCTCCGCCTGCACCAGCACGCTCAGCAGATCGCGCGGCGCGGCGTTCAACACGCTCACGAGCTGGATCATCGGGGCCTGCAACAGGAAGAGCAGCTTCGCGTAGAGCTCCGGCTTCCCGGGCATCGTCGCGAGCTCGGTGACTTCGCTTGCCTTGATCGCCCGTCCCTGAACGACGGCGGCCTTGATCTGCAGCGCCGGTGTCGCCTTTGAGAATGTCGTCAGGACTTTCGCAAGTGCGATCGGATCCTCGCCGGCGTACGCCACCGCAGTCGTGCCGCTGAAGAATTCGCTCAGCGACGCGAACGGCGTGCCGACGAGCGCACGCTTCGCCAGCGTGTTCTTGACGACCTTGTACTGCCCCTTCGCGCCGCGGACCTGCCGGCGCAGCTCGGTGACCTCGGGCACTTTCAGACCCTTGAAGTCCACCAACACCGCGCTCTCGGCGCCCTTGAACGCGCGCTCGAGCCCCTGCAGCTCTTCTTCCTTGCTCGCTCGTGTAACTGCCATGACTAGTGCTTCTGGACCTCGGTGACGTGTGTGGTATCGATCAGAATCCCAGGCCCCATCGTCGACGACATCGTGACGCTGCGGAGAAACTTGCCCTTCGCCGCCGACGGCTTCGCTTTGACGACGCTGTCGACCAGCGCGTGGGCGTTCTCGACGAGGCTCTGCGCAGCAAACGACGTCTTGCCGATCGGCGCGTGGACGATCCCCGTCTTGTCGACGCGGAACTCCACTTTACCGGCCTTGATTTCCTTGACGGCTTTCGCGATGTCCACGGTCACCGTGCCGGTCTTCGGGTTCGGCATCAGTCCACGCGGTCCGAGTACTTTTCCGAGCTTGCCCACGGCGCGCATCATGTCGGGCGTGGCGACGACGGCGTCGAAGTCCATCCAGCCGCCCTGGATCTTCTCGACGACCTCTTCGCCGCCGATGAAGTCCGCGCCGGCTTCCTGCGCTTCCTTCTGCTTGTCACCGGCGGCAATCGCCAGCACCTTCTTGCTCTTGCCGAGACCGTGCGGCAGCACGACCGTGCCGCGGACCATCTGATCGGCGTGCTTCGGATCGACTCCCAGCCGAAGTGCGAGCTCGACGGTTTCGTCGAACTTCGCGAACTTCACCTTTTGCAACAAGGGAACAGCGTCCTCGATCGAATGGGGACGTTCTGGGACCTGCTGCCTGGCGGCAGCGAATTTCTTACCTGGCTTTCGCATGCGTGCTCCTGTGGTTCGAACGGCCCGGAGGCCTCCCACTTGAAAAGCTGACAGCTATCAGCTGATCAGCTGTCAGCTACCCGACGACGTCGATACCCATCGACCGCGCAGTGCCGGCGATCGTCTTGAACGCGGCGTCGATGGACTCGGCGTTCAGATCGGGCATCTTCAGCTTGGCGATGTCCTCGACCTGCTTCTTCGTCACCGTGCCGACCTTGTTCTTGTTCGGCTCGTTCGACCCCTTCGCAAGATTCGCGGCGCGCTTGAGCAGAATCGACGCCGGCGGAGTCTTGGTGATGAACGAGTACGACCGATCGGCGTAGACCGTGACGACGACGGGGATGATGAGGCCCTCGTCCTTGGAGGTCTTCGCGTTGAAGTTCTTGCAGAAGTCCATGATGTTCAGCCCGTGGGGACCGAGCGCGGTCCCGACCGGCGGCGCGGGAGTCGCCTTCCCCGCGGCAATCTGGAGCTTCACCATTGCTTGAATCTTTTTAGCCATCAGCTATCAGCCGTCAGCCTTCAGCCCGGACCCTCGAGCCTGAGCGGCTGAGAGCTAAGAGCTGAGAGCTGTGAGCTACTCCTAGAGTTTCTCTACTTGCAAGAAATCCAATTCGACCGGTGTCGAACGACCGAAGATCGTGACCATGACCTTCAGCGTGTTCCGATCGAGGTTCACTTCATCCACGGTGCCATTGAAGCTGGTGAACGGGCCCTCGTTGATCCGGACCTGGTCGCCCTTCTCGAACGTGTATTTCGGCTTCGGCTTCTCGGCGGCCTCGGTCACCTGATTCAGGATCTGGTCGACCTCTTCACGCGAGAGAGGCGTCGGCTTCGCGCCGGCGCCGACGAAACCCGTCACCTTCGGCGTGTTCTTCACGACGTGCCACGCGTGGTCGGTCATGTGCATCTCGACCAGGATGTAGCCGGGGAAGAACCGCTTCGAGCTCACGACCTTCTTGCCGCCGCGCATCTCGGCGACCTGCTCGGTCGGAATCAGGATGTCGCCGATCTCCTCCTGGAGCCCGTAGGCCTGTACGCGCTGCTCCAGCGACTCTTTCACCTTGTTCTCGAAGCCGGAGTACGTGTGAACGATGTACCACTGCTTCGTGCGGTCGTCCGTCATGCTCGACATTTCTATGACGCCGCCCCGAGTGTCCTGTAAATCCAGCTGATCCCGCTGTTCAACAGGAAGTCGACGACGCTGAGGTACAAGCCGAAGAAGATCGACGTCAGGATGACTACGAACGTCGTGGCGTACACTTCCTTGCGGCTGGGCCAGGTGACGCGGCCCATCTCGTTGCGGACCTCGGAGAGGAACCGCCGCGATTGGCCCAACCACCCCGTGACGCTGTCGCGGGCACGGCCACTGAACGAGTCATCGTGCTCCGCCATTGCCGATTTCATTTCTGATCCTTGCCGGCGCTCGGCGCCCGGCGCTCCCAGCGGCCTCAGTCAACTTTCTTGGCGCTCGGGTCCGCCGCTTCGCGGCGGTGCCCTCCGGCCCCTCGCTTATGCTCGCTTCACTACGCTCGCGCTTCGTCGCTCGCTCCGTTCCGCTCGCTTAAGTCCTCAGCCAATCTGCCTGCCGTCGAACTGCCCGATGTGGCAGGACAGGAGGGAATCGAACCCCCAACCCCCGGTTTTGGAGACCGGTGCTCTGCCAATTGAGCTACTGTCCTTTATTACTCGCTCGGGGCCGCGGCTACGCCGCGGTTCCCTCCGGCCCCTCGCTCACGCTCGCTCCATTACGCCGCCGCTCCGCCGGCGGCTCCATTCCGCGTGCTCTCCCCTTCCAGCGGGAAGCGGGAAGCTATTTCGTCTCCCGATGCCCCGTATGTTTGCGGCAGAAGCGGCAGTACTTGCTCAACTCGAGCCGCTCGGTCGTCTTCTTCTTGTTCTTGGTCGTGCTGTAGTTGCGCCGCTTACACTCGGTGCACGCCAGGGCGATGATGTCTCTCATTTGTGAAACCTTGTCGGGATCCGGGACCCGGGATCCAGGACTCCATGAGTCCTGACGCCCGAGCCCTGAGGCCCGGCACTATTCAACAATCTCGGTGATCGTACCGGCGCCGACCGTTCGGCCGCCTTCGCGGATTGCGAACCGCGCGCCCTTCTCGAGCGCGACCGGCACGTGCAGCTCCGCGCTGATGCTGGTGTTGTCTCCCGGCATCACCATCTCGACGCCTTCCGGCAGCTTCAACGATCCCGTGACGTCGGTCGTCCGGATGTAGAACTGCGGCCGGTAGCCGTTGAAGAAGGGCGTGTGGCGACCCCCTTCATCCTTCGACAGGATGTAGACCTCACCCTTGAACTTCGTGTGCGGCTTGATCGTACCGGGCTTCGCGAGCACCTGCCCGCGCTCCACGTCGTCCTTTTCCACGCCGCGCAGGAGCACGCCGATGTTGTCGCCCGCGACGCCCTCGTCAAGGAGCTTGCGGAACATCTCGACGCCCGTAACAACCTTCTTCTCGGTCGGCTTGAACCCGACGATCTCGACTTCCTCGCCGACCTTGACCTTTCCGCGATCGACGCGGCCGGTCACGACGGTGCCGCGGCCGGAGATGGAGAACACGTCCTCGATCGGCATCAGGAACGGCTTGTCGATCTCACGCTCCGGAAGCGGAATGTAGCTGTCGAGCGCTTCCATCAGCTTCGTGACCGACTCGACGCCGGCGGGATCGCCGTTCAGCGCGCCGAGCGCCGAGATCCGCACGACCGGGACGTCGTCTCCGGGGAAGCTGTAGGTCTTGAGCAGCTCGCGCACCTCGAGCTCGACGAGGTCGACCAGCTCCTGGTCGTCGACCGCGTCCACCTTGTTGAGGGCGACGACCATGTAGGGCACGTTGACCTGCTTGGCGAGCAGCACATGCTCGCGTGTCTGCGGCATCGGACCGTCGACCGCGCTGACCACGAGAATCGCGCCGTCCATCTGCGCGGCGCCCGTGATCATGTTCTTGATGTAGTCGGCGTGACCGGGGCAGTCGACGTGCGCGTAGTGCCGGTTCGGGGTGCTGTACTCGACGTGGCTCGTCGCGATCGTCAGGATCTTGGTCGCGTCGCGTCGTCCCTGGGACTCGGAAGCCTTGGCCACTTCGTCGTACGGGATGAACTTCGCCCAGCCCTTGTCCGCCGCCACCTTCGTGAGCGCAGCCGTCAGAGTGGTCTTGCCATGGTCGATGTGACCGATGGTGCCCACGTTGACGTGCGGTTTCGAACGATCGAATTTCTCTTTTGCCATGTCTCTTGTCCTGCCCTTGTTGTAGGGCGGGGTCCCGGCCCCGCCGCGCAATCGGCGGACCCCGCGTCCGCCCTACAGTCGCATTACCCGTCCGTCGAAACCTGATGTCCGCCTTCGCGGCTGCGCCGCTTCGGCGCGACAGCCTTCGCAGCCTCGCTGGCTTGCCGAACCGATAGCTCGCCGCGCCAAGGTCGCTGGCTTGCCGAGCCGATAGCTCGCCGCGCCAAGGTCGCTGACTTGCCGAGCCGTAGCTCGGCGCCCCAGCGCCGAGCGAAGGCTGGAGCCGATGACCGGGATTGAACCGGTGACCTCGTCCTTACCAAGGACGCGCTCTGCCAACTGAGCTACATCGGCCTAACAGCTTCCAGTTGCCAGCTGCCAGCTCCCAGCCGAAATCAGCTGCGCTCTCCAAACTCACGAACACGCGCCAAAGGCGCGTGCCGCCGGAGCGGAGCCGAGCCTTGGGGCCCCGGCGAGCGACGGCGATAGGGGTCCGGGGACGAAGTCCCCGGATCGAATCTGGAGCGGGAGACGGGGATCGAACCCGCGACCAACAGCTTGGAAGGCTGTGACTCTACCACTGAGTTACTCCCGCCTACCCGCTTCGCCTAGCGCCTGCTTCGCGCTCCGGAGGGCAAGCCCGCCTGGCTCCGCGCTCGCCACTCCCGCGCGCGCGGCCGCCGTTCCTTCAAATCCTCCCGATGTTCGACAGCCTCTGCTGGCTTGCCAGCCGTAGCCCTCGCCTCCGCTGCGTCTCATCTCGGCACAGCTGCGGCAGAGCGAAGGCTGGTGGCGAGGGGAGGATTCGAACCTCCGAAGGCCTGGGCCGACAGATTTACAGTCTGCTGCGTTTGACCGCTTCGCTACCTCGCCCGATGCTGCCTCCACGTTTCAGGGCCGATTGCAAACGTCGACCGCTGACGGCTGGAAGCGTGGTGTCTTTGTCAGGAATTGCGCCGCTCGCGAATTCTCTGGGGAATTCGTTGGAGCTGGCGAAGGGATTTGAACCCCCGACCGGCTGATTACAAATCAGCTGCTCTACCGGACTGAGCTACGCCAGCCCAGACAAAAGAGTATTTGTAGCACAGCGCGTGCCACGGGTGCAAGTGTAAGGGAAATCGCGCTTATTGCAGAGCTTAGCCGGAAGACCTGGCCCTGCCACTATGACGCCCAAATCCTCTCTGTCGTCCCGCCTCGAACAACATCACCCCCGCCGCGACCGATACATTGAGGCTCCCGATCGCCCCGAGCATCGGAATCGAGACCAGACGGTCGCAGTGGTCCCGGACCAGTCGTCGCAGCCCCGTGCCTTCGGCGCCGAGGACGACGGCGGTCGGGAGCGTCAGATCGCCGGAGTTGTACAGTTCCGGCGCGTCTCCCGCCAACCCGACGGTCCACACCCCAGCGCTCTTCAACTCCTCGAGCGCTCGCGCAATGTTCACGACAGTTGCGATCCGCACGTGCGCAAGCGCCCCCGCCGATGCTTTCCCGACGACGCCGTCGAGCGAGGCGGAACGGCGCGCCTGGCGAACCACGCCGTGAACGCCTGCCGCATCCGCCGTGCGGAGGATGGCCCCGACGTTGTGCGGGTCTTCGATCCCGTCGAGCACGACGAGGAGAGGCGGCGCCGAACCGGCGCTCGCGACCAGATCCTCGACCGAATAGTCGCGCGCCGCCGCGACCTCCGCCGCGATGTCCTGATGCGCTCCGCCGCGCGCGATCCGCGACAACGTTTCCGCATCGACCCGCTCCACCGGCACGTCCAACTCTCGCGCCAGCGCAATCGCCTGCTCGATCCGCCGGTCGGCGCGAGCTCCCACACGGAGGCGCTGCACGCGGCCCCCGCGAAGGGCTTCGAGCACGGGGTTGAGACCGTAGATGTGAATCAAGAAAGCTCCCAGCTCCCAGCTCTCAGCTTCCAGCTGTCACGATCGCAATCTGAATGCTTTTTCATGGCGCTGCCTCCGGGCAGCGCCTGTCAAGTTCAGGATTCTGACTCCTGAATTCTGACTAGCTACCGCCTATCGCTGCCGCAAACGCCTGCGCCCGCTCGCGACAGCCGACAATCGGTGCGATGCCGGCGGACGAGGGCAGCTCGGCGCCGCGATCGATTGCGGGTACGGCGAGGTCCAGTTCCGGGCCGCCGGCCTCGCCGGTGAGCGCGACTCGAATCGGGTGGAACAGCGCGCGGGCCTTCTGGCCGGTCCGCTGTTTGACGCGGTTGGCCGCGGCGCGAAACGCGTCGCGATCGAGTCTGCCCAGCGGACCGAGCTCCTCCGCCAGGGCGACGATGACGTCACGCGCGCCGGGCACCTCGACCACCTCTACGACGTCCGCGCGGGCGAGAGCCGCGGCCGCGTCGAACTCGAAGAGAAACCTGAGTCGATCCGGAATCTCCTCGAGCCGATCGACCGATGCGGTCGCCATCGGCAGGATCCAAGACAGATATTCCATCGCGTCGTCGGATCGACGACGAAGGTAGCCGCGCGCGAGAAAGTACCGCGCACATTCCGCCGAGAGCCTCGCAGGCGCCGCCATCTTCATGTAGTGCCGGTTCATCCACGCGAGCTTCTCCGGGTCGAAGATGCCCGCGCTGTGGCCGACGTCCTCGATCGCGAACCGTCGCGCGAGCTCGTCGATCGGCAGCAGCTCCTGATCGCCGCCCGGCGACCATCCGATCAACGCGAGGTAGTTCGTCAGCGCTTCCGGCAGGAATCCGTGCGCCCGGAACTCCGCGACCGACGTTGCGCCATGCCGCTTCGACAGCGGCGTGTGATCCGGCCCCATCACCAGCGCGAGGTGCGCAAAGGCCGGTGGCGCGAACCCGAGCGCCTGATAGAGGAGCACCTGGCGCGGCGTATTCGAAATGTGATCCTCGCCGCGGATCACCTGGGTGATCTCCATCAGCGCATCGTCGACTACGACGGCGAAGTTGTACGCCGGCCGGGCATTCGATCGAACCAGCACGAAGTCCCCGATGACCTCAGAGCTGAAGGAGACCTCCCCGCGGACCAGATCCTGGAACGACACCTCGACGTGCTCGGGCACCCTGTAGCGAACGACCGGGCGCTCGCCGGCGTCGATCCGCGCGCGCGCCTCGTCCTGCGAAAGATTCCGGCACGTCCCGTGGTACTTCGGCGGAAGGCCAGCGGCGAGATCCTGCCGACGATCGTCCTCGAGCTTCGCAGCCGAGCAGAAGCAGTGGTACGCGTGGCCGCCGGCCAGCAGCTCGTTCGCATAGGATGCGTACAGGTGGAACCGCTCCGACTGCCGGTAGGGGCCGTGGGCGCCACCGACGTCCGGTCCCTCGTCCCAGTGCAATCCCAGCCAGCGGAGGTCCTCCAGGATGCCGGCCTCCGACTCCCGAGACGATCGCTCCGTGTCGGTATCCTCGATGCGCAACACGAGCGTGCCGTCCTTGCCGTGCGCGAGGAGCCAGTTGAACAACGCCGTGCGGGCGTTGCCGACGTGCAGCTGACCTGTGGGACTGGGTGCAAAACGCAGGCGCATTACGCGGTGGCCTCCAGCAGAGCAACGGCGTGTGCGGCGATTGCCTCGCCGCGGCCGACGGCGTCCACGCCTTCGTTGCTCTTGCCTTTCACGCTCACCAGCGCAGGGTCGATGGACACGGCGTCTGCCAGGCCCTGGCGAATGCGATCGATGAACGGCGCGATACGAGGGCGCTCCAGGATCACGACCACGTCGAGGCTGAGGATGTCGAACCCCGCGGCGCGAGTGAGGTCCGCCGCGCGGCGGAGGAGATCGATGCTCGACGCACCCTTCCACTGCGAATCGTTGTCTGGAAAGTGGCGGCCGATATCGCCGAGCGACGCCGCGCCGAGCACTGCGTCGGTGACGGCGTGGCACGCCGCATCCGCGTCCGAGTGGCCGAGCGCTCCCACAGTGGACGGGATTGTCACTCCCCCAAGGATCAGCGGCCTGCCTTCCACGAGCCGGTGAAGATCGTAGCCGATGCCGGCACGCGCCGCCGACCGGACGGCGGAGCGCGGTGCGTGAGCACGCGCGCGATCGAGGTCGGCCGGCGTCGTGATCTTCACGTTCGCCCGATCGCCTTCCACAACCCGGACCGCATGGCCCGCGCGCTCGGCGAGCCCGGCTTCGTCGGTCGCGTCGACGCCCGCGCGGCCGAGCGCGATGGCGTCGCGAAGCACCGAACGTCGAAACGCCTGCGGCGTCTGCGCCAGATAGATCGCCTCTCGGGCCAGCGTCTCCACGATGGTCGGCGCCGCGGGATCCGGCGTCACTCGCTTGACGGTATCGGTGACGGGCACGGCGGCGATCGCGGCACCGTAGTCGGCGGCGGCGGCAATCGCGCGGGTGATCAGGTCTGCGGAGACGAAGGGGCGCGCGGCGTCGTGGACCAGCACGATGTCGGTCTGTTCCCCTACCAGCTCGAATGCGCGCGCGACCGAATCCTGCCGGCTCCCGCCGCCTGCGACGTACCGAATCGGTCCTGTGACCTTGCCAACGATCGTTCGCGCACTGTCCACCAGGTCTACCGGCAACGCCACGATCACCTCGTCCACCTTCGGATGGCGGTCGAACGCGCCGACGCTGCGCGCGAGCATCGACTGCCCCGCAAGATCGAGCAACTGCTTGGGAACCGAGGCGCCGAGGCGCCTGCCGGAGCCGCCTGCGGCGATGATGGCTGTCACACGCATGCTCAAAACAGTCTACAGTCTACAGTCGGGAGTCGGCAGTCGCAGTCAACAGTCGCAGTCTACAGTCGGGAGTCTACAGTCGGGAGTCGGCAGTCGGCAGTCGGCGGTCGCAGTCACCAGTCGCAGTCTGGAGTCGGCGGTCGGCCGTCGCAGTCGATAGATGACTGTGACTGACGACTGGGACTGATGACTGCGACTGATGACTGCCGATCGACGACTCTCGACTGGGACATGATTCACAGTGCCGGCTCGTCCACGTCCTGCCGGACGATCGCGCGGACGCGCTCGGCCAGCTCCCTGGCTTGCTCGCGGGTCACGCCGGTGGTCTCGATCGGGGCGTGTACGGTGAGCGTGACCTCTCCGGGGCACGTCATCAGCCGCCCCTTCATCATCACGAAGCGGCTCCGCGCGATGCTGAGCGGCACGATCGGGATGTTCGCGTCGATGGCGAGCAGGAAAGTGCCTCCCTTGAACCGGCCGACGCGGCCGTCCACGCTGCGCGTTCCCTCGGGAAAGATGATGAGCGAACGGGCCCCCCCGACGAGCCGCGTCATCTTCTTGAGGATGCCGGCCCCCGGGTTTTTTCTGTCAACCAGCAGGTGCCCGGTCCGCTGCAGGTGCCAGCCCAGGAACGGAAACGAGGCGAGCGACGCCTTCGCGATGATCCGCAGCTGCAGCGGCAGCGACCAGAACACGATCGGGATGTCGTAGATGCTCTGATGATTCGCGGCGAAGACGTAGCTTCTGCGCGGGTCGATGTGCTGTAGACCGCGCACGTCCACGCGGACGCCGGTCGTCCGGAGGATCAGCCACGCCCACGCCCGCGCGCAGCGGTGGCCGAAATCCCCGCCCCGATCGAAAACGCTGGACAGGAGCGATGCCGTGCCCAGCACGATGGTATAGATGCCGATGGCGGGGATCAGAAAGAAGACCGTTCGCCACCAGTGATAGGGAGGGAGCTTCGTCAAGGCACTGTCTTTCAGTATGCCTTGATCCGTGCGCAGGCGTGTCGGGCTGGTTCGGCGGGGTCTGAAGACCCCGCCCTACATCAGCAGGTGCGGTCGTTTATTTGCCGCCCTGGGCGCGGCCGGCCGGCAGGCTCGCGCCGGCGGCCTGCGCCGGCGCCTGCACCGGCTGCGGCGCGACGTTCTCGATGAATCGACCGAAGATCATCTTCCCCGCGGTCGTCTGGAGCACGCTCGTCACGACCACGTCGATGTTACGGCTGATCATCCGCCGGGCGTTGTCCACGACCACCATCGTGCCGTCGTCGAGATAAGCGACGCCCTGGTTGTACTCCTTGCCTTCTTTGAGGATGAAGACTTTCATGAACTCGCCGGGCAACACGACGGGCTTGAGCGCGTTCGCGAGCTCGTTGATGTTGAGGACCTGCACGCCTCGAAGCTGCGCGACTTTGTTGAGGTTGAAGTCGTTGGTGACGATCTTTCCCTCGAGGGTGCGGGCCAGCTCGATCAACTTCAGATCGACCTCACGAACATCGGGAAAATCGACGTCCGAAATCATCACGTCGAGGCCCGACATCTTCTGGATTTTCTGGAGGATGTCGAGACCGCGACGGCCGCGGTTGCGCTTCATGGAGTCGGCCGAGTCGGCGACGAGCTGCAGTTCCTTGAGTACGAACTGCGGGATCACGAGGGTCCCGTCGAGGAAGCCGGTTTCGCAGATGTCGGCGATCCGCCCGTCGATGATCACGCTCGTGTCGAGGATGCGATACCGCTTCAGGGGACCCGTGTTCCGGAACAGGCTCACCAGCCGTCCGGGCTCGAGCCATTCACCCTTGCGCGCCCCCATCAGGATTCCGAGGTATGGGAACACCAGGAGAATGAAGCTGTGGAGAAACACGACCCGGCGATCGCTCGCGTCGGCCCAGAACAGCGCCGCACCGATCGTCTTCGCGAGTCCGAGACCGACTGCGCCGCCGATCAGCGCGCCGAGCAGATCCGTGACTTCGGCGTCCCGCAGGCGTGTCTCGACCCACACGATCAGAACGCCGAGGCCGGCGCCAACAAGGAGATTGACGAGCGCGCTCGAGCTGAAGGGACCTGCGAGAACCGCCGCGTATGTGACCGCCGCCACGAAGAGAGCGCGTGCGAGGAGGAACCACGCCATGTATGAATGCCTCGCTAATAGACCAAGGGGACGCTGCCCCCGCCGGATAAAGAGGTCAGACCACGAACATCATACTCGGGATAGAAGGGCAAGCTGGGAAGCCCGTCGCACGTACAGCAGTGCTTCGAGCGAGTCCGGCTCACTAGCTATAACGCACGGAATTGAAGAGGCGAACAACTACCAGCAGATCAGGTGATCGAGCGCCTCGCTGACTGTCTTCACCCCAACGACTTCGAGACCGTCGGGAGCATCGGAGGGGGCGCAGTTGCCGTACGGAGCGATGCAGCGACTGAAGCCCATCTGCGCCGCCTCCCGAAGCCGAAGTGCCGACTGGCTCACCGCTCGGATCTCGCCGGCCAGCCCCACCTCGCCGAACACCGCCGTACGTTCCTGTACGGGCCGATTCCGCACACTCGATGCAACGGCCGCCAACACGCCGAGATCCGCAGCCGGTTCGTCGACCGCCATTCCGCCCGCGACATTGACGAACACGTCCTCCGCGATCAGGTTGAGGCCCGCTCGTTTCTCGAGCACCGCGAGAAGCAGCGACAAACGGCTCTGATCGAGGCCGCTCGCCGTCCGGCGCGCGTTGCCGTAGGAACTAGTGCTGACGAGCGCCTGGACCTCGACGAGCAACGGCCTCGACCCTTCGATACAGCAGAGCACGACAGAGCCCGGCGCATTTGCCGGCCGTTCGGCGAGGAATAACTGCGATGGGTTGGGCACCGCGCGGAGCCCCGCGCCCGTCATCTCGAAGACGCCGAGCTCGCTGACCGCGCCGAAGCGGTTCTTCACGGCGCGCACGACCCGGTGGGCGTGGTGCTTCTCCCCCTCGAAATACAGCACCGTATCGACGATGTGCTCGAGGGCTTTCGGACCGGCAAGGCTGCCGTCTTTCGTGACATGGCCCACGAGAAACGTTGGGATATTCTGCCCCTTCGCAGCAAAGAGCAGCTGCGTGGCGGACTCGCGGACCTGGCCGATGCTCCCGGGCGCGGACTGGAACTTGATCGAAAAGACGGTTTGAATGGAGTCCACGATTACGAACGCCGGCCGGAGACGGGCCATCTCCTCCAGGATCCGCTCCAGGCACGTCTCCGCCTGGATGTACAGAGGAGCGCGCTCAATCCCGAGGCGCTCGCCTCGTGACTTGATCTGGTGCTCGGACTCTTCACCGGAGCTGTAAAGCACCGGACCTGCCGTCCGCGCGAAGTGCGCCGCCGCCTGCAGCAGCAGCGTGGACTTGCCGATGCCTGGCTCGCCCCCAATCAGGACCAGCGAGCCGGGCACGACGCCGCCGCCCAGCACGCGGTCGAACTCCCCAATCCCGGTCGACAGCCGCTCGGCGACGATTGTGTCGATATCCGCGTACAGCTGCGCGCCCGATGACGACGCAAGGCTGTATCGTTTTTCCCCACTCTTGTCCGCACCGATCGGAGCCTCGGGGAGGACGCGTTCCTCGACCAGAGAATTCCACGCCCCGCACTCCGCGCAGCGACCGAGCCACTTGGCAGACTGCGCGCCACACTCCTGACAGGCGAAGACGGTCTTGGCTTTCATCTTCTTTAATGCGGCGGGGCCCCACCCCCGCCGCTACTCGCCGCTTCGCTTCGCTCGCGGCTGGTCAGCAACGGCAGCCCGGTTTCGGCACGATTCTGTCTGAACTTTCTGATCCCAGAGCTCATCGGTGTTGGCTGTAGGGCGGGGCTTTCGAGCCCCGCCGACGCGGGATCTGAAGACCCCGCGCTATAGCAACCGAAGCCGGGCGCGGGCTGAAGCCCGCGCCCTACAGGTCTGAATTCTGACTCCTGAATTCTGACTTCTGACTTAGCTCCTACTCATACACCCGCTGGATTCTCGCCCCTACACGACACAGCAACTCGTAGGGAATCGTCCCAATCGACGCGGCGATCTCGCGTACGCCGACCGCCTCCGGGTCCTGCGTCCCGACGATGACGACCTCGTCGCCGGGCGCGACGTCCATGCCCGTCACGTCGATCATCGACATGTCCATGCACACGGAGCCGACGACGGGCGCGCGGCGGCCGCGCACGAGCATGCACCCCTGGCCTGACAGCCGCAGATCCAGGCCGTCCGCGTAGCCAGCGGGGACGACGGCCACGGTCCGGACCCGGTCGTCGGCCCCGTGCAACCCGTACCCGATTCCTTCTCCGGGCCGCAGGCCCTTCACCGCAACGATACGACTATGCAGTGACAGGGCAGGTCGCAGCGGCAGCGTGGAGGCGATTGGCGGCGGCACGATGCCATAGAGGAGCAGCCCGGGCCGGACGAAGTCGTACCAGACCCGCTCGTCGCGCAGGAGCGCCGCGCTGTTGGCGGCGTGGCGTGAATGAATCTGGATGCCGAGCGATGGCAGCCGCACGCACGCCGCGTCGAATCGCAGCCGCTGCTCAGCGAACGCCGGGTGGTCGGGTGCATCCGCGGTCGCGAAGTGCGTGTAGACAGCGTTGATGGCGAGGTTCGGGCTGGCCGCGACTTCCGGGAGCGTGCGATCGAGGTTGTCGTGTCGGAATCCGAGACGGTTCATGCCGGTGTCGATCTTCAGATGGCAACGGAGCGTCACCTGGTGTCGCGCGGCGGCCTGCTGGAGTGCGCGCGCGGCGGAGGGCGTCGAGATCGTGGGCGTGAGGTAGTGCGTGAACACGCCGTCGAGATCGCTGACGCTCAGCGCACCAAAGATCAGGATTGGCGCGCGCACACCCGCTTCGCGCAGGACGATACCTTCCTCGATGTCGGCGCACGCCAGCATGGCTGCGCCGGCGTCCTCGAGCGCAAGGCCTACTTCCGGGGCGCCATGGCCGTAGGCGTTCGCCTTGACGACCGCGATCACGCGAGGGGCAGCTGTTGTCGATGCAGCGAGAAAGTCGGAAATGGCGGCGTAGTTCGAGCGGATGGCGCCAAGGTCGACGCGCGCAACAGTCGGACGGATCACTTGGACATGGTACCTGAAGCTACCAGCTGCCAGCTTCGAGCTGAAAGCTATTGCTGCCCGCTTTTCGCCAGATTCTCGAACCGCGTGTGCTCTTTGATGAAGGCCAGCTTCGCCGTGCCAGTCGGGCCGTTGCGCTGCTTTCCGATGATGATCTCCGCGAGCCCTTCGGCTTCCTGATTCGGCTGGCCGTCAGCGTCGCGGTACTGCTCCTCGCGGAAGATGAACATGACGACGTCGGCGTCCTGCTCGAGGGCGCCCGACTCGCGCAGGTCCGAGAGCTGCGGCCGATGGTCCGATCGGGTTTCGGGTGCGCGTGAGAGCTGCGACAGTGCGACGATCGGAACCGACAACTCCTTCGCCAGCCCCTTCAGCGACCGCGAGATCGACGCCAGTTCTGCCTGACGGCTTTCGAAGCGTCCCCTCCCCTGCATCAACTGGATGTAGTCGATGATGAGTAGATCGAGGCCGTGCTCCGCCTTCAGGCGGCGCGCCTTGGCGCGCATCTCCAGCACGCCGATTGACGCTGTGTCGTCGATGAATACGCGTGCCTCCGCCAGCGTGCCGAGCGCGTGCGACAGCCGGCCGTAGTCCTTCTCGCTCAAGTAGCCGCTCCGGAAGCGGTGAGCGTCGATGCGCGCCTCCGACGTCAGCATCCGCATGAAGAGCTGTTCCTTCGACATCTCGAGACTGAAGAACCCTACCGTCATCGTCGTCGAGGTTCCGACGTGCTGCGCGATATTCAGGACGAAGCTGGTCTTCCCCATCGAGGGCCTGGCGGCGACCAGGACCAGGTCCGACGGCTGCAGCCCTGACGTCATCTCGTCGAGGTCGAGGAAGCCCGTCGGCACGCCGGTGACGAGGCCCTTGTGCTGCTGCAGCTTCTCGATCGTCGCGAAGCTGCTCTGGACCAGATCGCGCAGCGGCACGAAGCCGGCGCGAATCCGATCCTCTGCTATCGCGAAGATCGAGCGTTCGGCCTCGTCGAGCAGAAGGTCCGGCTCCTGCTCCGCCTCGTACGCGTCTGCGAGGATCTTGTTCGCAGAGTGAATCAGACTCCGAAGCGTCGACTTCTCCTTGACGATCCGCGCGTAGTACTCGACGTTCGCGGACCGTGGCACTCCGTCGGCGAGCGACGCCACGTAGGCGGGTCCGCCGACTTCGTCGAGCTCACCCGATCGCGACAACTCTTCCTTCAGGGTGACGAAATCGATCGGGTCGTTGCGCTCGCTCAGCGCAACCATGCGGTTGAAGATCCGACGGTGCGCGTCACGGAAGAAATCGTGTGCGTCGATGAGCTCCGCCGCGAGATTGAATGCTTCGTTGCGGATCAGAATCGCGCCGAGGACCGACTTCTCTGCGTCGAGGCTGTGCGGAAGCGTACGTTCGGGAGCGGCGATATCGGCCATGGTGACGGCTTGACCGGTGAGTTGTGATGGAAAAAGAAAACGGGTGAACGCCGACGAAAAGAGGATACACCTTTTTTCGCCGCGGTCACCCGCTTGACGAACACGCGCGCGAGATTTTTCAGCTCGCCTGCGCGACGACCTTCACGCGGACGCGTGCGGTGACGTCGCGATGCACCTTTACGGGCACCTCCACCTGGCCGAGCGCCTTGATCGGATCGACCAGCTGGATCTTGCGCTTGTCCAACTCGAACCCTTTCGCCTCGAGCGCGTGCGCGATGTCGGCGGACGTCACCGATCCATACATCACGTCGTTCTCGCCGACGCGGCGCGCGATCTCGATCTCGAGCTGCTCCAGCCGCTGCGCGTACGCCTCGGCGGCCGAGCGCTCCTGCGCGTCGCGGACCTCGGCAACTTTCTTTTCGCGCTCGATCTGCTGCTTGTTCGCCTCGGTCACCACGAGGGCGAGCTTGCGCGGCAGCAGAAAGTTGCGGGCGTAGCCGGCCGCGACCTTGACGACTTCGCCGCGGCGGCCGAGATTGTCGATGTGCTCTCTGAGAATGACTTCCATGATGTGCTCACCTGATAGCGCAAATGCCCCAGACCGCAGTCGGCCGGCCTGTCGCCCACCGGGCGGCGTCCACGGACGCCGCCCCGCAGTGACAGGGACAATTCGAATCAATCCGTCACGTACGGCACGAGCGCCAGCTGCCGCGCGCGCTTGATCGCGGTCTGCAGCTTGCGCTGATGCAGCGCGCACGTCCCCGAGATTCGGCGCGGCTGAATCTTGCCTCGCTCCGGAAGGAACGGCGCCAGCAGCCGGACGTCCTTGTAGTTGATGTAGTCGATCTTCTCCGCGCAGAACTTGCAGACCCGGCGCCGCCGGAAGAAGCCGCCACGGCGAGGTGCGTCCCCGCCCTTGCCCTTGTCCCGGTCGCCGCCCTTGCCGCCGCGGCCCCGGCCGCCACCGCCTCGTTCGTCGCTCATCGCTGGACCTCCATCCCGTCCCGGTCGTCGTCCTGATCGTTGTCGCCGCTGCGGCCTTCACCCGGCTGCGGTTCGGGCGGCAGCCCGCGAGCAGTTCGCCGCCGCGCCTGTGTCGCCTTCCGCGCGTCGCGCGTCCGTTCCGCCACGCGGATCTCTTCGTCCACCCGCACTACGAGATGGCGGATGACAAGGTCGATCACGCGAAGGCGGCGGTCGATTTCCTTCATCAGCTCACCGGAGCCGGTGATGGTCTCGACGACGTAGGTGCCCTCGCGGTGATGGCCGATTTCGTAGGCGAGCTTGCGCCGACCCCAGTTCTCGGTCTTGTCGAACGTGCCCTGATAGCGCTGGACGATTTGCTCGATCTGGGTGTGCAGCTCGGCGATCTGGGCCTCGGACGCGTCCGGGGTCACGATGTAGACGAGCTCGTACTGTCTGGACGTACTCATGTGTCTCCTTCTGGACTTTTCAATCCGGGGGGCTTCGCCCCGCCGGACCCCCCATCGCCGTCGCTCGCGGGGCCCCATGCCCCGCTCCGCTCCGGCGGGCGCGCCCGCGGCGCGCGTGGACGGCTACTCGGAACCGAACTGTCTCAGCCGAGTAGCAAGGAGAAAGATAGGTTGTTCTAGTTCCCGTCTTTCTTGTCTTCGCTTCCGTCGCTTCCTTCTTCTTTGTCTTCTCTTCTGTTGAACCTGTTCATCACAGGCCCAATGCCTTCCCGAACGAAGAGCTCTGACGCATCGGCGGCGCGGCCCACGGCCTCGTCGACCATTGACCGCTCCTCCTCATCGAACTTCGCGAGCACGTGGTCCGCGAGATCGCGGCGACTGTCCCCCCGCCCGACACCGACCCGCAGCCGCGAGAACGCTGTCGCCCAGCTGCTCGATCAGCGACTTCAAGCCGTTGTGGCCTCCGGCCGATCCGAAAGCCCTCGCACGCAGCCGCCCGAGCTCCAGGTTCGCATCGTCTACGACGACGAGCATGTCGACCGGATCGATCTTGTAGAAGCGCAGCAGATCGCCGACCGCAAATCCGCTCAGGTTCATGAACGTGAGCGGCTTGGCCAGCAGCGCGCCTTCCGATCGCCAACGCGTCACCAGTGCGTCGGCCGGTCCGCTTTCCCACTCCAGCCGGTGCCGTTCAGAGAGCAGGTCGAGTACGTCGAAGCCCACGTTGTGTCGCGTCCCGGCGTACTTGCGACCGGGGTTTCCGAGACCGACGATGAGCTTCATTGCTAAACCGGGGGGCTTTGCCCCGCCGGACCCCCCAACACACTCGCTCGCGGGGGCCCCATGCCCCGCTCCGCTCGTGTGGCTCACTCGCTGCGCTCATTCGCGCCGCTAGCTTCTAGCCACCGCTCCTAGCTCCTAGCTCCTAGCTCCTAGCTCCTAGCTCCTGACTACTTCTCTTCGTCCTTGTCGGTCTTGCCCTTCTTGATGACTTCGGGCTCCGCCGGGGCGGCCACTGCGTCCAACCACTGGCTCCGTCGCGGCCGGCTCCTCGACCTTCAGCGCCACGACGTGGACGATCATCAGGTCACCATCGGTGACCGGCTTCCACTTCGCGCCTTCGGTGTGGAGGTCACGCACGCGAACGCCCTGATTCAGCATCAGCTCCGAGATGTCCACGACGATGTTCTCGGGGATGTCGCCGGGGAGGCACTCGATCTCGATCTCGCGGTTGACGAAGTCGACGATCCCGCCCTGCTGCTTGACGCCAGGCGCCTCGCCCTTCATCAGGAGCGGCACGGTCACGGTGAGCGCCTTGTCCATCGCGACCTGATAGAAGTCGGCGTGGAGGAGCTTGTGATCGATCGGATCGATCTGGTACTCCTTCACCAGGACGCGCGTGTCGCCGCCGTCGACCTGCAGGCCGATGAGCGTGTTCACGCCCGACTCGGAGTGGAGGATCCGCATCAGGATCTTGGGATCGACCGCGATCTCGACGGCCTTGCCTTTTTCGGCGCCATAGACGACGGCGGGTATCCGTCCGCTGGCGCGCAGCCGCCGCGCCTCGTTCTTGCCGCGCCCGTCTCGTTTCTCTGCCTGCAGTGTTGCGTCCATATTTGTTAGCTCTCAGCCATCAGCTCTCAGCTGTCAGCTCGTTCGATTGCCGGCACCAGCTCCGGCCCTCCTGCCACTCCGTTCAGCTGTCAGCTGAGAGCTGATAGCTGAGCAGTCTCAACACGAACAGCGAAGAAACCGACGTCTCCTCGTGAATGCTCCGGATCGCCTGACCGAGCAGCCGCGCGACCGAGAGCTGCTTGATCTTGTTGCAGCACCTGCGCCCGCTCGGTGTTGAGCGGGATCGTGTTGGTGATGATCACCTGATCGATCGGCGCCGCCTCCAGCCGTTCGATCGCCGGGCCCGACAGCACCCCGTGCACCGCGCACGCCAGCACCCGCTCGGCGCCGTTGGCTTTGAGCGCGTGCGCCGCTTTCACAATCGTTCCCGCGGTGTCGATGATGTCGTCCTGGATGATGCACGTCCGGCCGTTGACGTCACCGACCACGTTCATCACTTCTGCCGTCCCATCGTCGCTGCGCCGCTTGTCGATGATCGCCAGTTCGCCGTTGAGCCGCTTCGCATACGCCCGGGCGCGCTCGGCGCCGCCGGCGTCGGGCGAGACGATCGTCAGGTCCGGGAACCCGAGCCGGTCGCAGTAGTTGATGATCACCGGCGCCGCGAACAGGTGATCGACCGGGATATCGAAGAACCCCTGGATCTGCGCCTTGTGCAGATCCATCGTCAGGACCCGGTTCGCCCCGGCCGCGCTCAGCAGGTTCGCCACGAGCTTGGCCGAGATCGGCACGCGTGGCTTGTCCTTCCGGTCCTGCCGCGCGTACCCGTAGTACGGAATCACCGCCGTGATGCGCGACGCCGACGACCGGCGGAACGCATCGATCATGACGCACATCTCGATCAGGTTCCGGTCCACATCCGCACAGGTCGGCTGCACGATGAAGACGTCGGTGCCCCGGATGTTCTCGTCGATCTGAAACGAAACTTCCGTATCGGGAAAGCGCTGCAGGCGCGCGTGCCCGATCGAGACGCCAAGAAACTCACCGATCTCCGCCGTGAGGGCGGGATGAGCAGCTCCCGGAGAAGAGCTTCAGCTGGCCGCGACTCATAAAGTGGTTGGGGCGGAAGGATTCGAACCTTCGAATACGGGATTCAAAGTCCCGCGCCTTACCGCTTGGCCACGCCCCATCATCCTCCAGGATTCGCGGCCCTTTGCGGTCCGCGGCATGGATTCGCGGCCCTTGCGGCCCGCTGTTCCCACGGATTCGCGGGCCCTTGCGGTCCGCTGGTCCCACGGATTCGCGGCCCTTTCGGCCCGCTGGTCCGACGGACTCGCGGTCCTTACGGTCCGCCGGCGGGCCTGCGCACACGCTGCAGCCGAGCGCCGCACTCCGTGATCGGGTCCTGGCTCACTCGAGCACAGATCACTAGACGAGCCGTGCGGGCACGTCCGCAAAACCGTAAGTGTACACGGTGGCTGACGTTCCGGTCAATTCGGCCTGACGCGTCGGTGTCTCTGGCGTCGTCAATTGCGTGCGGCCTTCGGCCGGCGGATCGTCGGACGGGACCTCCGCTCGTACTCGCCGCGGCTGAGCGTTCGGGTGAGGACCGCCCGCGCGCCGCCGCGCGACACGGGCTTGAGCGCCTTCAGCGCCGCCGCCTGACTTCTGAACAGGCCGAACACCGCGGACCCGCTGCCGGACATCGCCGCCGCGATGGCGCCCGCTTCCCGGAGCGCCGTCCGCAGCGTCCCGATCTCAGGGTGCCGGCGAACGACCGGCGGCTCCAGATCGTTGATCATCTGCGCGGCCCTTGTCGGCCACGGCACGGGCAGGAGTTGGAGCTCCCGCGGCTCCTTCAACCCCGCCGTCCGGTCCTCGTCGTACCAGGCGTATGCCTCCGCCGTCGACACTCCGAACGGCGGCCGCACGATGACGACCGCGTGCGTGGGCAGATCGACGAGCGGATAAATCTCTTCCCCACGTCCGAGCCCCAGAGCCGTGCCGCCAGACAGGAAGAACGGAACGTCAGCTCCCAGACCGGACGCGACCTCGCGCAACAGGCTGATCGGCGCGCCGCCCCAGAGCCGGGCCAGACCTTGAAGCGCCGCAGACGCGTCCGCGCTCCCGCCGCCAAGCCCCGTCTGCACCGGGATCACCTTCTCGATCGTGACGGCCGTGTCGAGGGGGTCGCCCGCGCGTCCGAGCGCAGTCCAGAGCCGAGCGGCAGCCTTCCAGACGAGATTCGAATCGTCCAGCGGAACGCCGGCAGTACGGCACTTGATCGCGAACGGCCCCGGCCGGTTCGCGCAAATCAGCGTGTCGTGCAGCTCGATGGTCTGAAAGACCGTGCGGAGCTCGTGATACCCGTCGGGACGATGACCGAGGACGCGAAGATCGAGGTTGACCTTTGCGTGTGCGCGGGCGACGACGCGCAGCTTCTTCGCGCTCACCGGGATGCCGCCGACAATACCGAAGCAGTGGGGGATGGTTGATCGCCGCCACTCTGCCCGAGCGGACCGCCTCGTCGCAGTTCCTCGAGGCTCAATGGCGTCGCATCATCGGGAACGTCAACCTCAAAGACTTCGGCTCCGAGCGGCACGTTGATGTCGACCTGCGTGAGCCGCAGCGTCAGGTCCGTCGCGGCACCTTGCGCCGGAGTCGTGCGGAAGCGGACGACCGACGGGTGCCCTGAGGCGAACTCGTCGTATCGAATTTCGAGCGCGTCGTGTACGTTGGCCACGAGCCGCCACGCACCAGCAACCCGTCGCAGCCAGCTCCTGCCCTGGGAGCCTTCGACCGTGGCCCAGTCACCCGGATACGACTGGCCTGAGGATATCCGGTCCACCGCGACGCCGCACCCGGCGATCGCCGCGCGCAACTCGTCCGGCCCGAGCGCAACGCCCGTCAGCGCTTCGACGAGCGCCGCCGGCGGCGCGTCCCGCACGACACGGCGATCCCGGTTCAGCACGAGCGTAGCCATTCCGTCGCGCACGACCAAGGTAAACACAGGCCGCCCGAACGGCGCTGGGGCCTCGAGACGGACGCGTCCGGGCTCCGAGAAGCCGCCGAGAACCCGGCCGCGAAGTTTCTGGCGTCCAGCGCGCCCAGACAGCGCGAGTTCCGCGCTGAGCGTCCGGACGCCTCGGCACTGCGAAGTCGCTTCCGCGTACGCGGACGCCGCGTCGGGAAATGCGGCGCCCCCGCCGCTCGGAAGCGCCGGCGCCTTCGGGCCGCAGGCCGAGACGGACGCACAGAGGCCAAGCACCGCCGCGAGAGCCGCGCGGCAGATGCCGACTGCGCGTGACGATGGAATCACTGAAGGTCCATGCGGGAGCGTGCGTCGCGAAGCTTCTTCTCGATTCTGGCTCGGTCGATTGACTGGCCGTCGCCCGAGAGCGCGCGTTCCCAGGCGGATGCCGCATCGGCGAAGCGCTGCTGCTTGAATCGGAGATCGCCGAGGTGCTCCTGCACGACGGAGCTGCTCTGGAGCTTTGCAGCCGCCTGCGTCAGCGGCGCATCGGCCTGATCGAGACGGCCTTGCTGAAAGTACGCCCAACCCAGTGAATCGAGGAACGACGGATTGTCCGGCTCGATCTTCAGCGCACGCTGCACCAGTTGGACCGCTTCGTCCAGCCGTTCACCCCGCTCGGCAAGCATGTACCCGAGCGAGTTCAGCGCGTTGGCATCCTCAGGATCGCGGGTCACGAGATCGCGAAGAGTCCCTTCGGCCGCCTTCACGTCGCCGCGCTCCTGCTGGATGGAGGACAGCACGTGAAGGCCACGGACATCGTCGGGGTGCGCTGCCAGGAGCTTGCGCGTCGTGCTCTCGGCGGACACGAGATCGTGATCGGCCCGCTGCGCCTCGGCGAGGAGATAGGTCATCGCGGCATCCGGCGTGGCGGATCCGCTCACGACCGGTTCGAGGATGCCGCGCGCCTCGGCGGCCTTTCCAGCGTTGATCAGCGCCAGGGCGCGGCGCGCGACGAGCGCCGTGTTCCGCGTGTTGAGGGCCTGGGCGCGCCCGAAAGCGTCCGCGGCATCGGCCCAGCGTCTCGCCCGCTCGTAGGTTTCTGCCAGGCGAAGCTGTCCGCGGTAGAAATCCGGATTGAAGCGGAGCGTCTCTTCCAGCGTCTCGATCGCGTCCGCCGGCCGGCCGGCACTCTCCTCCGTGGCCGCGAGCAGCAGCGCGCCTTCCTGATATCCGGGCTGGTCGTCGACGACGTGCCGGAGGAGAGGGAGGGCCTTTTCGTACGCGCCGGTCTGCGCGTAGAGGCGGCCGAGCATCAGGTCGATGTTGATGTCGAAGAGCCCCTCGGGCCGGGCCTTCTCGAGAGCGATGATGGCGCGCTTGGGATAGTCCGCAGGGTTGTCGCCCGGCTGGAGTGGCTGTCGCTGGTCCGACAAGGCGGCGTAGATCGTACCGAGGATCTTGTTGGCCTCCTGATTATCCGTATCTTTTTCGAGGGCGGCCTGCGCGGTTTCGAGCGCCTCTTTCGCGCGGTCGTTGCGGGCGTAGAGACCGGCGAGCTCAGCCCGAAGCTCCGCGGATGCCGGAGCCAACGCGATGGCCTGTTTGTGGGCGGCGATTGCCTCGTCCACCTTGCCTTCGCCTTCGAGGTACCGGCCCAGAATGAAGTAGTACGCCGGGTCTTCTGCTGTCGAGCCCGTTCGGGCCGCATCGGGTGCCGCGGGTGTTGCCGGCCGGGCCGGGGGCTGCCCCGCGCCGGCTGGGACCGCCGATCCGATCGCAAACAGCAGGACGAGAATCGCTGGCCGCATCTCCCTGATTATAATGGACCCGGCGTGAGCAGGACCAAAACGCCGGTCGAGTTCGTCTGCTATAGTCGGGCGAGTCGCGCCCGGCCGCGGGCCGAGGTCGATCGTTCTCGATGGAGTCATCCCGCATGCCCGTAGACCCGGAACTGTTACAGATTCTCGCCTGTCCGAACTGCAAGACGAAGGTGGACGTCGTCAAGGACGGCACCGCGCTCAAGTGCGGGCAGTGCAAGCGCGTCTATCCGGTCAAGGACGACATCCCGGTGATGCTGATCGACGAAGCGACGATCGAACCATAAGCACCCAGATGTCGGTGACCCCGACGAAGATCCTCCTCATCCGTCTCCGCCTGATAGGAGACGTCGTGTTCACGACCCCTCTCATCGGCGCACTGAAGCGGACGTTCCCCGAGGCGCATCTCGCGTACCTCGTCGAGCGCGAAGCCGCGCCCATCGTGGCGCACAACTCGCACATCGACGAGCTGATCGTGGTCGAGAAGAGCCAGGGCTGGAGGCGAATCCGGGAAGATACCCGCCTCGCGATGCGCCTCCGGCGGGCGCGATTCGACCTCGTGATGGATCTCCACGGCGGCCCCCGCAGCGCGTGGCTGACGCTGGCGACCGGCGCGCCCTGCCGGATCGGCTACGATATCCAGGGCCGCCGGGGGTTCTACACGACCATGGTCCACCGGCCGCGGGGGTTGCACCCGCGGCACTCCGTGCAGAACCAGTGGGACCTGCTCACCGCGATTCCGGGGTGGCCGGACACGACCCCGGATCGGGCGCGGGACACCGTGTTCATGGCGGCCGACGCCGACGCCGGCGCACGGGTCGCGAAACGTTTGGCCGACGCCGGCGTGCGGAATGGGGATACGCTGATCGTGGTGCACGTCAGTGCGGGCAATCCCTTTCGACGCTGGCCGGAGCCAGCATTCGTCAGGTTGGTCGCCTCGCTCGCCGGGCAGTCCGAGGATCGACGGCTGGTGCTCAGCTCCGGTCCATCCGATCGTGCGGCCAGCGCGCGAATCTCTGCCGCGGCGCGGCAGGAGCTCGGCACCGCCGCGTCCCGTGTCGTGGAGTGCGGTGAATTGGACCTGGCCGAGCTGCGGGCGGTCGTTGACCGCAGCCGGTTGTTCGTTGGCGGCGACACAGGACCTCTTCATGTGGCCGCGACGACCTCGACGCCCGTGGTCGGGATCTACGGTCCGACGCTGGCCGAGCGATCGGCGCCCTGGCGGGATCCGCGGATTGCGACGGCTTCCGTCCACGTCGAAGGACTCCCATGCCGTCCGTGCGATCAACGAGTGTGCGCCCCTGGCGATTTTCGATGCCTGACGACTTTGCTGCCGGAGACCGTTATCGAAGCGGCCGAGCGCCTGCTGGCCCGGACCGCACGATGATCGGCCGGGAGGACGGCGAACCCTCCGGCCTGGAACGAGCGGCCTATCTCCTCCTTCTGGGCTTCGCGGGCGCGCCGCTGTTCTCGATCTTCATCGCGGAGCTCCTCCTGGCGCTGGCCGCCGTGTTGTGGCTCGTCATCGTGATCCGCGGACGCGAGCGCATCGCGGTGCCCGCGATGTTCTGGCCGCTGCTCGCTTACGGCGCCGCGACGATCGTCTCGGCCATTTTCTCGGTTGACCGCCGCGTCAGCTTCCTCGATTCCAAGCAGCTCGTTCTTTACGCGATCGTCCCGATCGCCTACCGGCTGCTCCGGGGTCAGCGGACGCTGAGAGCGGTCGACGTCATGATCACAGCTGGGGCGTTGAGCGCGGTCTGGGGAATCGTCCAGTACGGCATCTTCGATTTCGACAACCTGGGTCGGCGAGTCCAAGGCACGCTCGGGCACTACATGACGTACTCCGGGCTCATCATGCTCGTCGCATGCGTGGCGGCGGCCCGCGTCATGTTTCGCGAGCAGGACCGGCTCTGGGCAGCTCTCATCATGCCGGCCGTGCTGGTGGCGCTCACGCTGACCTTCAGCCGGAATGCGTGGGTCGGCGCCTGCGCCGGCATCAGCCTCCTGTTCCTCCTCCGTGATTTCCGACTCGTGGCTGTCGTGCCCGTGGCAGCCGCGCTGTTTCTCGCCTTCGCTCCTGCGCCAATCGCCGATCGCCTCTATTCCACCTTCAGGCTCAACGATCCGACGAACATGGACCGGCTGGCGATGATTCGGTCGGGGCTGCGGATCATCAAGGACGACCCCCTGACGGGCGTCGGACCAGACATGGTCATCCAGGTCTATCCGCACTACCGCGATCCCGGCGCCGTCAAACAGTCGCAGCCGCACCTCCACGACGTGCCGCTCCAGATTGCAGCCGAGCGCGGGCTCCCCGCGCTTGCGGCGTGGCTCTGGTTCATCGTCGTGCTGCTGCGCGACTTCTGGCGGAAGAGCCGATCGTCGGCGCTGCGTTCGCTGCCCACCGCCGCGCTGGCGAGCGTCGTGGCGATGCTCGCCGCCGGAATGTTCGAATACAATTTCGGCGATTCCGAGTTCCTGATGCTCTTCCTGTTGCTCGTGACACTCCCCTACGCCGCCGATCGGGCGCCGGCAACGGCGCCGGCGCTCCACCATCCGTCGCAAGCCGCCTGACGATGTCCACTTTCGACGCGCTGCTCGACCGGATTGCCGGCCGGTCCATCCTCGTCGTCGGCGACCTGATGCTCGACCACTTCGTCTACGGCCGTGTCACCCGGATTTCGCCTGAAGCTCCGGTGCCGGTCGTGCAGTTCGACCGCGAGGAGTACCGCCTCGGCGGCGCCGCGAATGTCGCGAGCAATATCGTGGCGCTCGGCGGGCGTGCGCAGGCGGTCGGCGTCACCGGGGCAGATTCGGAAGCAGCGCGGCTGCTCTCTGAGCTGCAGGCGCTAGGTGTCGACACGACAGGCATCGTTTCGGATTCCTCCCGGTGCACGACGAGAAAGCTGCGCGTCGTGACGACGCGAAATCAGCAGGTCGCGCGCATCGATTACGAGCGCGACGCTGAGGTCGACGGAGCCGTAGAGGACGCGGTCGTCGCAAGCGTCGTCGAACATGCGCGTACGGCCGACGCAGTGCTCGTCTCGGACTACTTGAAGGGAGTCATCTCCCGAAGCGTCGCGCGGGCGTGCGTGAAGGAAGCGGAGCGTCGCGGCATCCCGGTCCTGGTCGATCCGAAAGTCCCGCACATCGACTACTACAAGGGCGCGACGGTCATCACGCCCAACCATCACGAGGCAGAGTCGATCACGAACCTGCGCATCAGGACCGCCGACGAAGCCCGAACCGCCGCCGCACGCGTGCGGTCCAGGGCGCGATGCCAGAGCGTGCTCATCACGCGCGGCGAGCACGGCATGTGGCTGCTGGCGGCGGATGGGGAAACGGATCTGCCAGCCGAAGCACTCGAGGTGTCGGACGTCACCGGCGCGGGTGACACGGTCATCGCCGCGCTTGCGCTGGGACTCGCCGCCGGCGCCTCGCTCCCCGATGCCGCGCATCTCGCCAATCGCGCGGCCGGCGTCGTCGTCGGCAAGTTCGGTCCTGCAACCGTGAACGCGGACGAAATCAGGGCGAGCCGCAGCGATTCGAGACGACGATGAGCTCCGGAAGCGCCTCGTGGGCCAGGATGTTTCTGAGCCGCACATCGAACGTCGGCCGGCGATCGATCACACACTGAGCGCCGGACAGACGGCCCGTTACGGCCTCGAAGTCCTCCTTCGATGCCACCAGGTAGATTGTCTTCCCCGAACGCCACAAGTCGACGAGCTGGTCTGCGTCGAAGAGCTCGTCCACGTGGCGACGAAGGTAGAAGACCAGGCTCGGCATCGATTGATCGTAGGTGGCGACGACGTCGGATGCTGCCGCGCGCCGCCCAATCGTTTCGGCGAAGCCGGGGACCGGTTTGTACGCCTCGAAGCTTGGCAAGGTCCTGAAGACGAAGACAAGGTTGATGGCGATGAACGCCAGCGCCACAGATGACGCAGCCGCGAAGATGTGCCGGCGCCAGGCGAGCCAGATCGTGACGGCGCCCGTGACAACTCCAACACTCCCGGCAGCCGGCACACCTTCGATCGTGTACGCGGCGCCCGCAGTCTCGGCCAGATAGAGAAGCGCGACGCCGAGGACGAGCAGCGCCATGGCGATTCCAATCGTCGTCCTCGCAACAGCGGAGGGGTTGGCCCGCGTGGTTGCCGTAGCCACGACCCAGGCGGCCAGAGCGGCAACCGCCGGCACTATGGGGAAGATGTACAGGTCCTGTTTCCCCGCCGAGAGCGAGAAGAAGCCGACGATGACGACGATCCAGATCCACAGCAGCGTCCGCACCCGTGTACTCGCGTCGGCTCCTCTGGAGCGCCGCTCCCGACACGAGGCGATGGCCGCCGGGACAAGATAGAGCGACCAGGGGAACGAATCGCTGAAGACGACCGGGATGTAGAAATAGAGCGGACGCTTCACCTGCACGCCGAGCCCGGACGTGAACCGATCCACATTCTCGCCAAGGAAGAACGAGACGATGTAGGTCCAGCCGTCGCGTGCGTAGAGAGCGGCGTACCAGGGGACGACGATCGCGAGCACCACCAATGCTCCAGTCGGAATCATCATCGTGCCGACGCGTTTGAGCTCCCGATGCACGAGAAGGTAAATCGCGAATACGAGTCCGGGCACGATGACGGCGACGGGACCCTTCGTCAGCATTCCAAGGCCGATGGAGGCGTACATCAAAAGGAGGAACAGACGACGGCGAGCCGGGTAGCGCTCCGACGCGGCGAAGAACAAGAGCGTCAGAGACATGAAGAGGGAGATGTAGATGTCGATGAAGATGCGCCGGGCCAGCATGAGGAGCCGCGGCGCAACCGCCAGTCCGATCGCCGCCCAGAGACCGGCTTCGATGCGAGGGGCGCCGCGAACAGGCGCAGCCGGCCAGGCGAGACACCCGAGGAAGTACGCGGCCGCGAGGATCCCCATGGCGCCAACGGCGATCGCAAGCCGCTGCACACCGACGGAGATGCCGAACAGACGGTAGAAGCCGCCGACGATCCAGTAGCTCAGGATCGGCTTGTTGAGCCGCGGCTCGTAGTTGAACGTGGGACTGACGAAGTCACCGCGCTCGATCATCTCGCGCGGGGTCTCTACGTAGAACGCCTCGTTCGCGTCCCAGATTGCCGAGTCTCCGAGTCCGACGAAGTAGGGCACGATCGCCGCCGCGAGCAACAACCCGAGCAGGACGCGCCGTGTGCCGTCCGACATCAATGCCTGAAATGCCGGCGCCCGGTAAACACCATCGTCAGACCGCGCTCGTCTGCGGCCGCAATCACCTCCGCATCACGCACCGATCCTCCCGGCTGTACGACAGCGGTGGCGCCGGCGTCGGCCAGGGTGTCGAGGCCGTCGCGGAACGGAAAAAAAGCGTCGGACGCAACGGCTGATCCCACAAGGGAACCGGACGCCGCTTTCATCACGGCGACCTTCACCGCGTCGACACGACTCATCTGGCCGGCGCCGACCGCGAGCGTTCGATCGGGACCAGTGAAGACAATCGTGTTCGATTTCACGTGCGCACACACTCTCCATGCGAACCGGAGCGCGGTCCACTCCCCGACTGTCGGCGTTCGCTGTGTCACGACTTTCGGGAAGTCTCCCGCCGGCCAGGGGTCGGCCGCCTCCGCGACGCGGTCGCGCTCCTGGACCAGGAACCCTCCGAGGAAGGTGCGGGACTCCATCGACCCTGACTCCGGTGTCTTGCGCAACATATCGTAGTCCGCGGTCACGACGCGCAGGTTCTGCCTCGCCGCAACGATCGCAAGAGCCCCCTCGGCGAGAGACGGAGCGATCACGGCCTCGATGAAGGTCGACGTCAGCGCCTTCGCGGTTTCCACATCGAGCGGCCGGTTCAGACCGACGATGCCCCCGAAGGCGGAGACGGGGTCCGCCTCACGAGCGCGAACGTATGCGTCGACCTGCGTGCTTCCCGTCGCGACCCCGCAGGGATTCGTGTGCTTGATGACGACGCCCGCAGGCTCGGTAAACTCGAGCGCGATGCGTACCGCCGCGTCCAGATCGAGGAGGTTCGTGTAGGAGAGCTCCTTGCCCTGGTGGACCTCCCACGGCGGCCCCGAATTCTCCGGAGGCTGCAGCCAATGCGCTTTTTGATGGGGGTTCTCGCCGTACCGAAGGTCGCGGCGCGCGCC
Source organism: uncultured Acidobacteriota bacterium (assembly GCA_963730995.1). GTDB lineage: Bacteria > Acidobacteriota > Vicinamibacteria > Vicinamibacterales > 2-12-FULL-66-21 > CAVSUB01. Next base: position 1,327,730 of record CAVSUB010000001.1, read on the forward strand.
ATGTGAGATCGGCAATGGCCTCCGAGTGAAGACGCCGTCCTTCAGGGTCACGCCGCGCATCGCCATCGTCACGATCCCGTCGAACATCGCCGTGTGCGCGAAGGCCTTCTGCATCAGCTCGAAGCGGAAGTCCAGTGTCGGACCGGCATCGCGACCGAGTTCCTCCAGCACGCGCGGGTAGTCCTTGGGATCGACGACGACAAGGACGTCGCGGAAATTCTTCCCGGCCGCGCGCAGCAGGCTGGGTCCCCCGATGTCGATCTCCTCCACCAGCTGGTCGAAGGAGGCGTCCGGGTTCTGCGCCGCCTTGACGAACGGATACAGGTTGACGACGACGAGGTCGACCGGCGTGATGGCATGGCTGGCAATCGCCGCCAGATCGTCGGACCGATGCCGGCGGGCCAGGATGCCGGCGTGGATGGCCGGGTGGAGGGTCTTGACACGACCGTCCATCATTTCCGGGAACCTGGTCACGTCCGAGACGTTGACGACCGGCAGCCCCGCGGCGGCCAGGGCGGTGGCGGTCCCGCCCGTGGAGACGAGCTCGACCCCCAGGGCGACGAGGCCCCGGCCGAGGTCGACCAGCCCATCCTTATCAGAAACACTCAAAATTGCACGCATATTTTTACATTCTGTTGACAAGGCCAGAGGCAAGCGCTACCATTTCCGCGGCGCTGGGCGGGCCAGCGTCGAAAGCCGAGGCCGCGGCACTCGCGGTCTTTTTTTGTGTCCGCCAGGCTCCAAAACCCGGAGCGCAGACGGGCAGGGTCAAGCGGCGCATTGCGCCGCGCCATTGCAAGGCAGGAAAAGTACGATGCGTATCACAGGCAAGGTCAAGTGGTTCAATAACGCCAAGGGTTACGGATTCATCGAACGCGACGGCGGCAGCGATGTGTTCGTCCACTTCTCGGCAGTCCAGGGCAACGGGTTCCGGACGCTCGAGGAGGGCCAGGCAGTGGAGTTCGAGATCGTTGACGGTCCGAAGGGCCCGCAAGCCGGCAACGTAACAAAAGTGAGCTAGTCCCCGATACGGAACCGGAGGCGCCGAACGCGCCTCCGGTCTCCGGTCGTTCACTCCTTGGTTCCTTTCATCCCGCGCACCGTAAAGTTCACTTTCCCGGCCTTCACGGCCACTCGAAACGCCACCTCGCCGCTGCCGCCCTCGCGGAGCTTCGTCACCTGCGACGACACCAGCGCCGCGAACTTGTGAAACGGGACCACCTCGTCGCCCGCGTGCCGGCGGGCGTCCATGAGTGAGTCGTAGAGGCCGCGCAGCTTGTCTATTTCGCGAACGGGATCCTTGAACGACGTCACGAGTACGACCTTGCTGTCTTTCTCGCCTGTTTTCGGCTGCGCCGGCTTCGTCGTTTTCGGGGCCGGCTGCGCGAACGGACCTGGCCGCCCCTCCTCCTTGGCCCGCATCGCCCGATCCCACAAATCGATCAGCGCCTGAAAGCGCGATTGGATCATCTCGAAGCGGAACCGATCGCTCGTCCCCGGAATCTGCCCACGGCTCCATCGCTTGATGGTCGCCTCGACGCGGCCGCGCGTTTCCCACGGCGGCCGCTTGATGCGGCCCGCGAAGAACATCGTGTACTCCGCTTCGAGCCGTTTCAGATCGGCCGCGAGCGCCAGCAGGTCGCGCTGGATGTCGGTGAGCTCGGGCATGGGGGAGTCGGACGGTTCTCGGGTTCTAGGGTTCTAGGGTTCTAGGGTTCTAAAGGTTCCAGAGGTTCTAGAGGTTCCCCAGGTTCTGAAGTCATCGGATCAGGAACCAGAAGAGCGGGAGCCACAACTCGCGCGCATAGGGTACTGGGCGATCGTCGATCAAGACGTCGGTTCCGTCGAAGCGGCCGACAATCTCGAAGAGGTCTCTGAGCTGTGGGGCATCCTTCGAATAGAAACGGGCACGGTACCGGCGCCTTGGCGGCGTGCCGATCTCGAGGAGTTCGGCCGAGGCGCGGGCGAGGCCGAGCGCGCGTTCGAAATCCGGACCATCGAAATCCGGGAACTCGAGCGATACCGAGAACGGCCGGCGCGGCGTCCCGAAGAGGGCTTCGGCCAGCTCGGGATCCAGCCGCGCGAGCTCTTCGTCGGTCGGCTGCTCCGGAAGATCGAGGTACGGCCAGAACCGCTCGACCGGCCTGTAGTCTGGAACATCGACGGCCGGCGGCGTGTTGTCGTCCACCTTCGCGGTCCCCGCTACGGCGGACAAGTCGTTCCCGCTTCGCGCTGCGGAGGACAAGTCGGACGCTGAAGGCTCGGCAGGTTTCATTCGATGAAGCGCGCTGAGCCGCGCGCAAACGGTGATGGTATCCTGAAAAAACGGACCTGCCAAGCACACGGCAGCAGACACCCAACACGGGCGATTGGACGGTTCAACAGGAGTGACCACCCCTCGCGACATCCCCTCGGTCGAACAGCTTCGGCAGCGCCCGCTGCTTCGGGAGCTCGAGATCCGCTACGGCCACGAGGCCATCATCCGGGCGTTGCGCGCAGAAGCTGATTCGGTTCGTGGACGGATTCTGGAGGGCGGAGCACCGTCAGATATCGCGGCCGAGATCGAAGCGGCAGTTCCGGCACGCCTGCAGCGGGAGTGCGCGCCGTCGCTGGTGAAAGTCATCAACGCGACTGGCGTGATCGTCCACACGAACCTGGGACGCGCTCCGCTGTCCGAGGCTGCCATCGCACACATGGCTGGCATCGCAGGCGGGTACACCAACCTCGAATACGATCTCGAGCGCGGCGCGCGCGGCCATCGCGACCAGCACGCTCAACGGCTACTCTGCCGCCTCACCGGCGCGGACGCTGCGGTCGTCGTGAACAACAACGCCGCCGCCACGCTGATCGCGCTTGCGGCCCTCGGCTATGGCCGCGAAGTGCTGATCTCGCGGGGAGAGCTCGTCGAAATAGGCGGTGGCTTCCGGGTGCCGGACGTCATGGTGCAGTCGGGGGCACGCCTCCGGGAGGTCGGCACCACGAACCGTACCCGGCTGTCCGACTACGCGGCCGCCGCTTCCGAAAAGACAGCCGCCATCCTCCGGGTGCATCCATCCAACTTCAAGATCGAGGGATTCACCGAGCGCCCGGCCCTCGGCGAGCTCGTGGGCCTCGGGCGCCGGCTGAATGTACCGGTCGTGGAGGACCTCGGCAGCGGCTATCTCCGATTTGCGCCGAGCGTCGAGGCGCTGCGGGAGGAGCCGGACGTCAGGGCCAGTGTTGCCGCGGGCACGGACCTCGTCCTGTTCAGCGGCGACAAGCTGCTTGGCGGCCCACAGGCCGGCATCATCGTTGGCAGGACCGAGCCTGTCGCGGCAGTACGGCGGCATCCGCTGATGCGTGCGCTGCGCGTCGACAAGCTGACGTGTGCCGCGCTGGAAGGCACGCTCGGAGAGCTCGTCGCCGGTCGCGCGGCCGAGACGGTGCCGGTCACGGCAATGATTGCCCTCTCGTCAGAGTCGATCGGCCGCCGTGCCGAGGCGCTGGCGGCGCGATTGGCGTCATCAGGGGTTCGCTCGGAGATCGTCGATGGCTACTCCACGATAGGAGGCGGCAGCGCACCGGGATCCGCGCTGCCGACGCGCCTCATCGCGCTCGATTCCCATCGCGCGCCGGCAACCGCGGTCGAAGCCGCGCTCCGCCGCGCGGCCCCTCCGGTCATCGCCCGCATCGAGGACGGGCGCGTCGTGCTCGATCTACGCACGATCCCGCCCGGCGAGGACGAATTGCTGGGCACGCTCGTCGTATCCGCCGTCACCGAGTTCGACTCAACGCCCTGACTTCGTACCCGCGACGGTGGTGCTCGGCCGAGACGATCGTCGCGATCGACCGGACCCGCACCAAGCGCGCTACGCGCTAGGGACACCTTAATTGGGTAGCTCTCAGCTATCAGCTCTCAGCTGTCAGCTGATGGCTGATGGCTGATGCGGCTGGCAGCTTCATGGAATTCACACGCGACTCAGGTGAATTCCCGGTCTAGGCAGGAGGGTTCAGAAAATCGTCGCGATCGAGTCGAGCGCGAGGTCGATCACTCTCGTCGGCAGGACACCGAGGTACAACACCGCCGCCGTCGCGAGCAGCAGGCCGGCAAGCGCCACGCCGGGCACGCGCGGACGCGCTATCTCGCTCCCCTCAGTCATGTACATCATGACGACGATGCGGAGATAGAAGAAGACCGAGACCACGCTCGTCAGGACGCCGATGATCGCCAGCCCGTAGTACCTGGCGCTCTACGGCGGCCGCGAAGATGTACCACTTGCCGATGAAGCCTGCCGTCGGCGGAAATCCACCCAGCGAGAGCAGGAACAGCGTCATGAGACCCGCAAGGCCTGGCCGCGATTTCCAGAGCCCCGCAAAGTCACGCAGCTCGTCGTGCTCGTTCTGCGGCGTGCCCAGAAGAGCCACGATGCCGAGCGCGCCGAGGTTCGTGATGGCGTAGGCCAGCAGGTAGAACAGCACCGCGGCCTTCCCGGTCGCCGTCGTCGCAATGATCCCGAGCAGCAGGTAGCCTGCGTGCGCGATGCTCGAATAGGCGAGCATCCGCTTGATGTTCGTCTGCACTACGCCCACGACCGTCCCGAGGATCATCGTGGCGGCGGCAATCACGGAGAGAACGGGAATCCAATCCGCCTTGAGCGGCTCGAGCGGCGCCAGGAACACGCGCACGAACGCGGCGAACGCCGCCGCCTTGACCCCCGTCGACATGAAGGCCGTGACGATGGTCGGCGCGCCTTCGTACGCATCCGGCGTCCACATGTGGAACGGCACCGCGGACACTTTGAACGCGAAGCCCACCGCGAGAAGACCCACCGCGAGCAGCGCCAGCGTCGGCGGCGCGCCCTGCGCGGAGAAGGCGGTGCCGATCTGCTCGAGACGAGTCGATCCGGAGACCGCAAACGCGAACGCGATGCCGTAGAGGAAGAACGCGCTCGAGAACGCACCGAGGAGGAAGTACTTGAACGCCGCCTCCGCGCCCGTCGCGCTCGCCCGGCGAAGGCCGGTCAGGACGTACACCGACAACGAGAGCACTTCCAGCGCGAGGAAGATGACCAGCAGGTCCGTCGCGGCGGCCATCAGCATCATTCCGCTGAGGCCGAAGAGCGTCAGCGCATAGAACTCGCCGGGCGGCAGCCCTTCCCGCTCCACCACCTCCGTCGAGAACAGCATGGTCAGGATGCCGACGACGCAGAGGATCAGGTTGATGAAGAGCGCGAAGTTGTCGGACCGTACGACGCCGAAGCTGCGGGCGTCCGTGTCCCACAGCATCACGGAGGAGACCGCGGCGCCCACGAGACCGATCAGCCCGAGCCCGAAGAGCGGCATGCGCTCGCCCGGCTGGCGGAAGGCCTCGGCGAGCATTGCGGCAATCGCGGCCAGCATGACGCTGACCATGGGAATGATGGCAACGTAGTCACTCATGATTGTCGGCGCTCGGCGTCCGGCGTTCCGGGGAAGCGGCCCGCGCGACCGGCGCCGGCGTGTTCGTAGGCTGTGGCCGATCGTTCGAGACGCGCGCCGGCTTGAACCCCGAGATGCGCTCGACGACGCGGGATACGGCAGGCGCCGTCGGCCGCAGGAAAAAGCCGGGGACGACGCCCATCACGATCGCCATGGCGATCGTTGGAATCATCTGCGCCCACTCGCGCGGCGCGAGGTCGGGGAGCGATCGGTTTTTCTCGTTTGTAATAGGGCCGTAGTTGACCCGCTGGAACATCCAGAGCATGTAGACGGCCGACAGAATCACGCCGGACGCGGCGAACGCGGTCAGCTGCGGGTGCCAGCGGAAAGCGCCGATCAGGATCAGGAACTCGCCAACGAATCCGTTCATCCCCGGCAGCGCGATTGACGACAGCGTCACGAGCAGGAACGCCGCGACGAATCGAGGAGCGACGCCCTTCAGCCCGCCGAACTCCGAAATGAGGCGCGTGTGCCGGCGATCCGAGAGCATGCCGACGAGCATGAAGAGCCCGCCGGTGCTGACCCCGTGGTTCAGCATCTGGTAGAGGGCGCCCTGCACTCCTTGCACGTTCATCGCACACAGCCCGAGGACGACGAACCCCAGGTGGCTCACGCTCGAATAGGCCACCAGCTTCTTCATGTCCGGCTGGACCATCGCGACGAGCGCGCCGTAGATGATGCCGACGACCGCCAGCAGGCCGATGAACGGCGCGAAGGTGTGGGCGGCATCGGGGAAGAGCGGAAACGCGAAGCGAAGCAGGCCGTACGTCCCCATCTTCAGCATGACGCCGGCGAGGATGACGGAGCCGGCTGTTGGTGCCTCGACGTGCGCATCCGGCAGCCAGGTGTGGAACGGGAAAAGAGGGACCTTGATCAGGAACGCCAGCGCGAATGCCAGGAAGAACCAGCTCTGGGTCTGCGCCGACAACTGGACGTTGTACAGATCCAGCAGGTTGAAGCTGGGAGAGCCGGTCACTTCCTGATGCGCCCAGGCCAGCCCGATGATGGCGATGAGCATCAGGACGCTCCCGGCCATCGTGTACAGGATGAACTTGACCGCGGCGTAGATCCGTCGCTCGTAGCCCCAGACCCCGATGAGGAAGTACATCGGGATGAGCATCGCGTCCCAGAAGATGTAGAAGAGGAAGAGATCGATCGAGGCGAACACGCCCAGCATCGCCGTCTCGAGAGCGAGCATGAAGAACGAAAACGCCTTGACGCTCTTATGGACCGATTCCCACGAAGAGAGCAGCGCGAGCGGTGTCAGGAAGCCTGTCAGGACGATCAGCAGCAGGCTGATGCCGTCCACGCCCAGGTAGTACTGGATGCCGAACACCGGAATCCATGCGTGGCGCTCTTCGAACTGGTAGGCGGCGACAGTCGGGTCGAACCGCCACCAGAGAACGAGCGTTGCGACGAACGTCACCAGCGACGTCGCGAGCGCGATCGTCCGCACGAGCGATTCGCGCTCGTGATTGTCGCCGCGACCTCCCGCGAACAACACGATCAGACCGCCGACCAGCGGCAAGAAAATGATGAAGGACAGCATGGTCAGCGTGCCGCGGGTGGAGCAGAAGTCGTCAGCATCATTGCGATCAGTATCTTCACCGTGCCCGGACTCAAATCCACAGGTACCACCCAAGGATCAGCGCCGTGCCCAGAAACAATCCGGCTGCGTAGGTGCGCACGGAGCCTGTCTGGAGACGCCTCAAGCCTGAGCTGCCCGCGCGCACGAGCGCTCCGACGCCATTGACGGTCCCGTCGATCAGTCCGACATCGACACCTTTCCACAGCACGCCGGTCGAGAGCAGCTTGATCGGCTGAACGATGGCGGCGTCGTAGAGCTCGTCGATGTTGTACTTGTTCAAGAGAAGCCGATAGACGCCACCGAACTGCCGCGCGAGGCCGTCGGCGGCGCTGCGGTTCATCACCCAGAAGTACCACGCGAGACCAATCCCGGCGAACGCGACGCCGGTCGACACCGCCATGAGCGTCAGCTCGGTCCCGGTGTCTTCAGGGGCGTGTTCGGACGCCTGCGCGCCCGGTTCGCCAGGACGCGGCTCGGCCTGCGTCGAGACCGGTTGAATCGCCGGATCACCTGCGACCGCGGCGGTCCGCGACGGTGCCGAGGCACTTGCTTCGAAGCTGGGCTCGAGGAACGACTCGATCTCGTTGCTCCCGTGCAGGGCGTGCGGAACGCCGACGTAGCCGGCGAGCACGGAACCCACCGCGAGGACAATCAAGGGAAGCGCCATCGACCACGGAGCTTCGTGCGGGTCATGACTGCCGTGCCCGCCGTGCCCGTGGCTGTCGTGAGCGCCATGGCCGTGACCGGCGGCGGCCGCCGCATCAGCATGCGCAGGGGCCGGAGCGTCGTGACGCCGTTCTCCGTGGAAGGTCAGGAACACCAGCCGGAACATGTACGTCGCCGTCAGCAACGACGTCAGGACGCCGATGCCCCACAGGAGCGTGCGACCGCTGCTGAATGTCTTGAAGAGGATCTCGTCCTTGCTGAAGAAGCCGGAGAGAAGGGGAAACCCGGCGATCGCCAGCGCGCCGATCAGGAACGTCCAATACGTGATCGGCAGGTATTTCTTGAGGCCTCCCATGTTCCGCAGGTCCTGCTCGCCGGCCAGTGCATGGATCACCGACCCGGATCCGAGGAAGAGCAGCGCCTTGAAGAACGCATGGGTGTAGAGATGGAAGATGCCCGCGGCGTACGCGCCGACGCCCATGGCCAGGAACATGTACCCGAGCTGCGACACGGTCGAGTACGCGAGCACGCGTTTGATGTCGTTCTGCACGAGGCCGATCGTGCCGGCCATCAACGCCGTGGCGGCACCGATGCCCGCGACGACCGCCAGCGTCTGCGGTGCGTGCGTGAAGAGCACGGCGCTCCGGCCGATCATGTACACACCCGCCGTCACCATCGTCGCCGCGTGGATCAGCGCGGAGACGGGTGTGGGGCCTTCCATGGCGTCCGGCAACCAGACGTAGAGCGGAATCTGCGCCGACTTGCCTGTCGCGCCGACGAACATCAGCAGTGTCGCAATCGTGAGGACGCCCCAGCCGGTCGTCTCGATCGCACGGCCGGAAGCGGCCACCGCGAGCTGCTGGAAATCGAGAGTGCCGAACGTCGCGAAGAGCAGCAGCATCGCCAGCATGAAGCCGAAGTCGCCGATCCGATTGACGACGAACGCCTTCTTGCCCGCGTCAGCCGCCGACTTCTTGGTGAACCAGAAGCCGATGAGGAGATAGGAGCAGAGCCCCACGCCCTCCCAGCCAACGAACATCACCGGCAGGCTCGCGCCGAGCACGAGCACGAGCATGAACGACGCGAACAGGTTCAGATAGGAGAAGTACCGCGCGTACTCGCTGTCGGACTCCTCGTGCATGTAGCCGGTCGAGTAGATGTGGATCAGGGATCCGATGCCCGTCACGACGAGGATCATGAGCGAGGACAGCGGATCCAGATAGAGCTCGAACGGGATCTGCAGGTCGCCCGACGGCAGCCACGTGAACACGACCTGGCGGACCGCGTGCTCCCCCGCCGCCGGGTGCATGCCGAGAACCGCGGTCAGCGAGACGACGAACGACGCGATGATCGCGAGACAGGCAATGCCGCCGGAGATCGACTTCGTCAATCGACGCCCGAACGAGGCGTTGACGAGGAAGCCGAAGAACGGAAGGAGCGGAATCAGCAGCAGCATGTCACCACTTCAGGGCCGTATACGCGTCGGGGCTGAGCGTCTCGCGATGGCGGAAGAGAGCGATGACGAGCGCCAGGCCGACAGCCGCTTCAGCCGCCGCAACCGTCATGACAAAGAACACGATGATCTGCCCGTCGACGGTGCCGAGATACCGGCCCACCGCGACGAAGGTCAGGTTGACCGCGTTCAGCATGATCTCGACCGACAGCAGCACGGTAATGAGGTTCCGGCGGAGGAACACGCCGGCCGTGCCGATGGCGAACAGGATCGCCGAGAGCACCAGATAGTAATTGAGCGGCACCATGTCAGTGGTGTTCCCTCCTCGCGAGAACGACGGCGCCGACCATCGACACCAGAATCAGAATCGAGGTCACTTCGAACGCGAACGCGTATTTCGTGAAGAGTGCCTGGCCGATGTTGGTCACCGAGCTCACCGACCCTGCCTGTTCGGGCCGGAAGAAACCGCCGACGTCCGACAGGGCCCAGACGATCTCGACGCCCAGCGCTACCGAGAGGACTGCGAGCCACTTGACGGCCGACGGTCCCAGGAAGCCCGACAACGATGGGGGCGCCGGCTCCTCGCGCGGCACGTTCAGCAGCATGACAACGAAGAGGAAGAGCACCATGATCGCACCGGCGTAGATGATGATCTGCGTCACGGCGGTGAACGGCGCGTCGAGGATCACGTAGAGCCCGGCGAGCGCGCCGAACGACGCGATGAGCAGCATCACGCTGTGCATCGGATTGCGCTGCCCGATCACGCCAAGCGATGTGACGACGGCGATGACGGCAAAAACGTAGAAGGCCCAGATGGTCATAGTCAGCCTATCCAGAGGACCAGTGCGGCCGTCGCCAGCAGATTGAGGACCGCCGCCGGCAGCAGCCACTTCCACCCGAACTCCATCAACTGGTCGTAGCGATAGCGCGGCAGCGTCCACCGCATCCACACGTAGAAGAAGAGCAGCAGGAAAACTTTGATGAGGAACCAGATCCACGCCAGCCACGACGGCAGGAGCGGTCCGAGCCAGCCTCCGAGATAGAGGCTCGTGGCAACCGCCGAAACGGTGACCATGTTCACGTATTCGGCGAGGAAGAACAGGGCGAAGCTCATCGAGCTGTACTCGGTGTGATAACCGGCCACCAGCTCCTGCTCCGCCTCGGGAAAATCGAATGGCGCGCGATTGGTCTCGGCAACGCCCGCCGTCATGTAGATCAGGAAGCCGAGCGGCTGCAGGAAGATGTACCAGCGCGGGATGAACCCCCACCACGTGCCTTCCTGATTCATCACGATCTCTCGCAGCGACAGCGAGCCGGCGAGCATGATCACCGCGGCCAGCGCCAGGCCGTATGACAGCTCGTAGCTGATCATCTGCGCGGCCGATCGCAGGCCCCCGAGCAGCGAGTACTTGCTGTTCGAGCTCCACCCGGCGATGACGATGCCGTAGATGCCCATCGAGGTGATCGCGAAGATCACGAGGACGGCCACGTTGACGTCGGTCACCTGCAGGGGCAGGGGATCCTTCAGCAGACCGAACAGCGTCGTTTCGGTGCCGAACGGGATCACGGAGAACGCCGCGAACGCCGCGCACGCAGAAATCACCGGCGCAATCGCAAAGAGGAGCGCGTCGGCGGCCTTGGGCCGGAGCTCCTCCTTGAAGAGGAGCTTGATGACGTCGGCGAACGGCTGGAGCGCGCCTTCGTAGCCGACGCGGTTCGGCCCGACGCGGTCCTGGATGTACGCGCAGACCTTCCGTTCCAGCCAGACCATGAACGCGGCCGACAGCACCAGCAGGTTGAAGACGACGAAGATCAACCCGAGGTGCGCGACGATGTTGGGATTGATGTACTGCATCGTCAGTGTGCTGCGACCGGCATTCGGGACGCGCGCCAATCAGCGGGCAGCGTGCAGCGCCCTTCGCGGACGTGCGCCTCGAACTCGGCACGGAAGTTCTTGACCGTCGTGAGCGCGGGTGTCGCGGCCGCATCCCCGAACGCGCAGAGCGTCTTGCCGGCGATGTTGTTGCCGATGCTCACGAGCAGATCGATGTCGCGCATCTCGCCTTCACCGTTCTCGATGCGGGTCAGGATCTTGTGGAGCCAGTCGCCGCCCTCGCGGCAGGGTGTGCACTTGCCGCAGGACTCGTGCTTGTAGAAGTACGAGAAGGTTGCGCGCGGCCCAGACCATGCAGGTCGTCTCGTCCATGACGATGATCCCGGCGGATCCGAGCATCGATCCGGCTTTGGCCACGTCGTCGAAGCTCGCGGGGATGTCGAGCTGATTCGGGAGCAGGATCGGCACCGACGAACCGCCGGGAATCACGGCCTTGAGCTGATGCCCGTCGCGGATCCCGCCGGCGTAGTCGTAAATCAGCTACCGCAGCGTCGTCTTCATGTCTGCCTCGAAGACGCCCGGCTTCTTCACGTGACCGCTGACGCAAAAGAGCTTCGGGCCGCCGTTCTTCTCCGGCCCGAGCGCGGCGAACCATGCCGCGCCCCGCGTAATGATCGAGGGCAGGTTGCAGAGCGTTTCGACGTTGTTGACGGCCGTCGGGCAGTTGTAGAGACCGGACGCCGCCGGGAAGGGCGGCTTGATCCGCGGCTGCGCGCGCTTGCCCTCGAGCGATTCGATGAGCGCCGTCTCTTCGCCCGCCTCGTACGCGCCGGCGCCGCGGTGGATCACGATGTCGCAGTCGAACCCCGAGCCCATGATGTTCTTGCCGGCGTAGCCCTGCGCGTAGGCCTTCGCCAGCTCCGCCTCGAGGATGCGCTGCACGTGGTAGAACTCGCCGCGAATGTAGATGTACGCGACCTTCGCCCCGATCGCCCAGCAGCCAATCAGGCAACCCTCGAAGAGCAGGTGCGGGTTGCGCTCCATCAGGAGGTGATCCTTGAATGTGCCCGGCTCGCTCTCGTCGGCGTTGCAGCAGATGTACTTGGGTAGCGGCGTGTTCTTCAGCACGAACTGCCACTTCATGCCGGTCGGAAATCCGGCGCCGCCACGGCCCCGCAGCCCCGACGCCTTGACCTGCTCGATGACGTCGTTCGGCTGCATCGCGAGCGCCTTCTTCAAGCCTTCGTAACCCTCGTGCTTCAGGAAGAAGTCGAGAGTGAAGCTGTTCGGCTCGCGGACGTGTTTCGTGAGAATGGGTTCCATGTTTTGTCGCTGTGGAGCGGGGCTTAGGCCCCCGCCGGTCGGACCTACAGGTCCGCCCCTACATCCTGTGTCTCACTCGTTAGCGGCGCTCGACATCCAGAAAACAACCGCTGAAGGCACGTTCACCCTTCGCGCGGATATCATCCACCAGTTTCCCGGCATCCTCCGGTCGCATCCGTTCGTGCCAGTGCTCGTTGTTCACCATGACGACCGGCGCGCGGTCGCAGGCCCCGAGACACTCGAACTCGCCAAGCGTGAACATGCCCGACGCGTCCGTCTCCCCCACCTTTATCCCGAGCTTCTCGGAAAGCGCCTCGGTCACCCGTTCGGCGCCGAGGAGCGCGCACGACAGCGTCCGGCACACCTGCAGCACGTACTTGCCGACGGGCTTCTGGTAGAACATCACGTAGTAGCTCGCGACGTCCTCGACCTCGGCCGGCGTCATGTCCAGGATTCCCCCGACGTGGCGCATCCCGTTACCCGTGAGGTAACCGGCCTGCTCCTGCACCAGATAGAGGGCGGCGAGCACGGCGGAACGCTTCCTGTCGGGCGGATACTTCGTGAGGATGTCGTCGAGCGCCGCGCGGCGCTCCGGCGTAAACGTGAACGGCTGTCCTTCGTCGACGACCTTGCGCTCCGACTTGTGGAAGCGCTCGTCGTACGACATCAGCGGGTGAAAACTCATCGATCCACGTCTCCCATGACGACGTCGGTGGAACCGATCACGGCGATGACGTCGGCAATCATCCCTCCGACGATCAGCTTCGGCAATCCCTGGCAGGCGTAGAACGACGGCGCGCGCAGCTTGATCCGGTATGGGCGGTTGGTGCCGTCGGAAACGATGCTGAAACCGTGCTCACCACGCGGCCCCTCGATCGGCACGTAGGCCTCGCCCGCCGGAACGGTGAAACCCTGCGAATAGATCAGGAAGTGCTGAATCAGCGCTTCCATCTCTGCGTAGACCTTGTCCTTGGGCGGCGGCACGATCCGGTAGTCCTGAATGTCGTACACGCCTCGCGGGCGTGATGCGCTCGAGCGCCTGTTTTGCGATGCGCGTGCTCTGGCGCATCTCCTCCATGCGCACAAGATACCGGTCGTAGACGTCGCCGGCGGTGCCGGTCGGCACGTCGAACTCGTAGGTCTCGTATCCGAGATACGGGAAGGTCCGGCGTACGTCGTAGCCGACGCCGGCGGCGCGCGCGATCGGACCGGCCAGCCCGTAGTCCATCGTGTCCTGCTTCGTCAGGACGCCGACGCCCTTCGTGCGCTTCAGCCAGATCTGGTTCTTCGTGAGGAGGTCTTCGTACTCGTGCAGCTTGTCGGGGAACTTGTCGAGGAACGTCTTCACGGCCTCGTGGAAGCCCGCCGGCAGGTCCTCCCGCAGCCCTCCGATGCGCAGATAGCTCGGAAACATCCGGAAGCCGGCCAGCATCTCGTTGATGTTCAGCAGCTGCTCCCGCTCGCGGAAGCAGTACATCATCACGGAGACCGCGCCGATCTCGAGCCCGTGCGTGCCGAGCCAGACCAGATGGCTGGCGATGCGCTGCAGCTCGGCGATCAGCACCCGGATGTTCATCACGCGCTCGGGCATCTCGACACCGAGCATCTTCTCGACGGCCAGACAGAACGCCAGGCTGTTGGACTGCGCGCCCAGGTAGTCCATCCGCTCCACGAGTGGAATCACCTGCTGCCATTTCTTCTGCTCGGCGGTCTTCTCGATGCCCGTGTGCAGGTATCCGATCGTCGTGTCGGCGTTGACGACAACCTCCCCGGACAGCTCCAGCACCAACCGCAGCACGCCGTGCGTGCTGGGGTGCTGAGGCCCCATGTTGACGGTCATCGTCTCCGTTCGAAGTTCCGGCGTCGCTTGCACGTCTGGCATTTTTTCCCGCCTAGAGGCCTGTATCCACTCATTCAGGCGCTGCGTCCCGTGGTTCGGCCCCGATTTCGCAGCTGCGACAACGGAGCGGCTGCTACTGATTCAGGCGTTACGTCCTACCAGGGTCCTGGCTCGAACTGGTCACCCGCGAGCCGGCGTCCCCGCTGGCTCGCTCGACGATCTCGCAGATCGCGTGGAGGAGCGTCATGTGCACCTCCTGAATCCTGCAGGTGGTGTCGTGCGGCACGTTGATGTGCACCTGCACCATTCCGCCGAGCGCGCCGCCATCCCGCCCCGTGAGGGCGACGGTATGCAATCCACGGCTGACAGCCTCACGCACCGCCTCGATCACATTCGCGGAGCCGCCGCTCGTCGAGATCGCAACGGCGACGTCCCCCGCGCGCCCCAGCGCTTCAACCTGACGTGCGAAGATACGCTCGAACCCGTAATCGTTCGCGACGCTCGTCAGCACGCACGCGTCAGTCGTGAGCGCCACGGCCGCCATCCCGGGGCGATCCCGCTCGAAGCGGCCAACGAGCTCCGCGGCGAAGTGCTGCGCGTCGGCTGCGCTCCCGCCGTTGCCGAACACGAGGACTTTCCCGCCTGCGCGGTGCGAAGACATGATCAGGCCCGCTGCCCGCGCCACTGCCTCGAGCGACTGCGCCCGCACGCGCTGATGAAGTGCGACGGCATCGTCGAGCACGCGCTCGACCGTGCGCACCGCAGCCGTGTCGTGGACGCCTGCCACTGGCGTCACCCTTGGCGCGACCGGTTCCTCGCCGCTTCCAGGTTCGCGACGAACTCCTCTTCCGACAACTGCAGCGGCTCGTACGTCTTCACAGGCATCTTGATTTGCACGGGGTAGTCGCGTCGCATCGGGTGCCCTTCCCAATCCTCGGGCATCAGGATGCGCCGGAGGTCCGGGTGGCCATCGGCCACGATCCCGACCAGATCGAAGAGCTCCCGTTCCGCCCAGTTCGCCGACGGCCAGACGCCCGACACGCTTGGCACGCGGGCCTCTTCACCGACGCGCATTTTCAGGCGCAACCGCTTCGGCGTCGTACCGAACCCGCTCGCGCCCGGGCAGGCGAGAATGTAGACCACTTCGAAGCGCGGCGTACGCGGAAGATAGTCCATGCCGACCACGTCGAGAAGGAGGACGAACCGGAGGCCGGGATCGTCCCGCAGAACCTGGCAGGTCTCGACGAGGTGCTCGGCAGTCACATAGATGGTGGGCATCCCGTCGCGCGAGGTCACCGCTTCGTAGCGTGAGGCCTCGCCCGGGATCGCCCGAGAGAGCGCGTCGATGATGGCAGTCGAATCCATGGAACTCAAATGAGATGAGCGACGCCCGCAGACCCTAGGCGGACATTCTCTGCTGGTCGATTTTCTTCTGGAGCTGGACGATACCGTAGATGAGCGCTTCAGGCCTCGGCGGGCAGCCCGGGACGAAGACGTCGACGGGAACGACCTGATCGACACCCTGCACGATGGCATAGTTGTCGAACACGCCCCCGACCGATGCGCACGCGCCCATGGAGATCACCCACTTGGGTTCGGGCATCTGGTCGTAGATGCGCCGCAGAACGGGCGCCATCTTCCGCGACAACCGTCCGGCGACGATCATCAGGTCGGACTGGCGCGGCGAGCCGCGGAAGACTTCGGCGCCGAAGCGCGCGATGTCGTACCGCGACGCGCTCATCGCCATCATCTCGATGGCGCAGCACGCAAGGCCGAACGTCACGGGCCAGATCGACGAGCGGCGTGCCCATTGCACTACCTTCTCGACCGTCGTCGTCAGAACGGGAATCTCGAATTGATCAGACATAGGTCACAGTCGGCAGTCGGCGGTCGTTAGTCGGCGGTCGCAGTCGACAGTCACAGTCGACAGTCACAGTCACCTTTTCACAATCGTTCGTGGCCCCAGTCGAGCACGCCCTTGCGCCACACGTACACGTAGCCCGTCAGCAGGATGGCGAAAAACACGAGCAGCTGAAAGAAGCCGGGCCAGCCCAATCCGCGGAGCGCCATGGCGAAGGGGTAGAGAAACGCCACCTCGATGTCGAACAGCAGGAAGATCATCGCCACGAGGTAGAACTGGACGGGGTGGCGCTCGCGCGCGTCGCCGACCGGGGGCATGCCGCATTCGTACGGCGCGAGCTTCTCCGGCGTCGGCTTGTTCGGTCCGAGCAGGAACGAGAGCAGGACGTTGAAGGCCCCGAACCCCGCACCCAGACCGATCATGATGAGGATGGGAATCCAGCCGTGGATGCGCGTCACTCTTCAGATCCTGTTCCCGCTTGTGAATGTTTTCTCAAGCGGATCGCTGGCGATGTTCGGCTTCTGAACGTTTTTCGCCACAGTGTTCCAGATGGCGCCCCGCTGACGCGGGACAGCGCGCCGGACGACCCGGACGCGAAGACTCGCGGAGGCCAGCGCCTCCGCGCCCTTTCAAACTCCGCATGCTATCACAGGCCAGCGGCCAAGCTGGGCCGATTGAGGCGGTTGTGGGCGTTGGTCTTGTCGTGAGGTGCCCCGACTTCAGCAGCTGATCCGCACCCGGACTGCGTGCCGGCGCGACGTAAAGTCGGGCTAGGGGGATCGCCGTGTCTTAGAATCGACGGATGGCGCGTCTCGCGTGGTTCAGCCCGATGCCGCCGGCCCGGACCGGCGTCGCCGTCTGCAGCGCGGAGCTCCTGCCAGCCCTGAGACAGCGCCACGAGATCGACGTGTTCGTCGACGAGCCTCTCGTGGATCGCGCGGCCGGCAGGCATTCGGCGCACGAGTTCGTCTGGCGGCACCGGCAGTGGCCGTACGACCTGACGATCTACCAGGTCGGCAATTCCTCGAACCACGACTATCTCTGGCCGTACCTTTTCCGGTTCCCCGGGATCGCCGTGCTGCACGACGTCCGGCTGCACC
This sequence comes from uncultured Acidobacteriota bacterium, assembly GCA_963730995.1. Classification (GTDB taxonomy): domain Bacteria; phylum Acidobacteriota; class Vicinamibacteria; order Vicinamibacterales; family 2-12-FULL-66-21; genus CAVSUB01. The sequence goes on from CAVSUB010000001.1 coordinate 1,344,852, forward strand.
ATGCGCGCGCCGCGTCTCTGCTCAGACGCGGGCGCGCCGACCTGTATCGCCAGGAGTTCATCGCGAATCATCCGGCGGTGAGCGCGGATCTCGCGGAGATCGCGATTGCCGGCTTCGATACGGAGCTCTACTACTCCTGGCCGATGACGCGCCTCATCGCCCAGGCGTCACGCACAGTTGCAGTCCATACGCGCGCGGCGGCAGAAATGCTCCGCCGGGAAGTCCCGGAGGCTTCGATCGACCAGATCCGCCTGGGTCACGGCGTGGCGCTCCCTGACGATGAGAAGCAGTCCGCGCGGGCGCGCGCGCGAAGCCGGTTCTCTATTCCGAAGGATGCGTTCGTGTTCGGATGCTTCGGCGGTCTGACGCCGGAGAAGCGCATCACCCCAATCCTGAACGCCTTTGCCGCCACGCTGGCATTTGCGCCAGAGGCGAGGCTACTGCTAGCCGGCCAACCGCCGCAGGAGGTCGACCTGCGAGCCGAAATTCGCCGGCTCGGGCTGGGACCGCGGACGGCCCTGACGGGATATCTCGACTCGGAGCACGCTCTGACCGACTGCATCGCGGCGAGCGATGCGTCCCTCAACCTGCGGTGGCCCACCGCCGGAGAAGTCTCGGGACCGTGGCTCCGATGCCTCGCCCTCGGGCTGCCGACGGTGATCGTCGATCTTGCGCATCTCGCGGACGTGCCCTCATTCGACCCGCGGACGTGGCAACCGCACGGCGGCAGAACGGGCGCGGAGCCGCTGTGCATAGCCGTCGACATCCTCGACGAAGATCATTCGCTCGGCCTCGCGATGCGCCGGCTCGCGACGCAGCCGGCGCTGCGAGAGCGGCTCGGCCGCGCCGCCATCGAATACTGGCGACGCGAGCACGCGCCGGAGCACATGGTCGAGGACTATCTGGCGCTGATCGACAGGGCGCTCCATCGGACGATCCCTCAACCGGCGCTGCCCGCCCACCTGCTGGCGGATGGCGGTCGATTGCTGGACGCGATCGCCTCTCAGTTCGGCGTCCGACCGCTCTCGAGGAGATCGTGAAGATACGTCTCAACGGCGACCCATTCGAGATCGCCAACCCCTTGTCCATCTCCGAGCTGCTCGCGCACCTGAACATCGATCCGCGCCGCGTCGCGGTCGAGCACAACCTCGACATCATCAAGCGCGCCCGCTACGACACGACGATCGTCAACGAGGGCGACGAGGTGGAGGTCGTGAACTTCGTGGGAGGAGGTTGAACGCCTGTCAGCAAGACCTTTACAGGAGGATGGGAGGAGGGAGGACCACATTGGGTTTCTTGAATTCCTTGTGTTCCTCCTTCCTCCGTCCTCCTGTAAGGGTTTTCGCTGCAAAAGGATGTTCGTGTAGCGCTCGCTCAACTCCCCGCCTAAGATATATGACCATGCACGATGATCCACTCGTCATTGCCGGCCGGACCTTTCACTCGCGGCTCATCGTCGGCACCGGGAAATACCCCTCGCACACGATCATGGCGGACGCCCACATGGCGTCGGGCACCGACATGGTGACTGTCGCCGTTCGACGGGTGAACCTGACCGATCGCAACCAGGAGTCGCTGCTCGACTTCATCGACACGAAGCGCATCTTCATCCTCCCGAACACGGCCGGATGCTACACGGCGGACGAAGCGATCCGCACCGCGCACATGGCGCGCGAGGTGGGGCTGTCCAACTGGGTCAAGCTCGAGGTGATTGGCGACGAGCGGACGCTGTTTCCGGACAACGTCGCCCTCCTCGAAGCGACGCGGGCGTTGGTCCGTGAAGGATTCGTCGTTCTGCCCTACACGAACGACGACCCGGTGGTGTGCCGGAAGCTCGAGGAAGTCGGCGCCGCGGCAGTGATGCCGCTTGGCGCGCCGATCGGGTCCGGTCTCGGGATTCAGAACATCAACAACATTCGCATCATCCGCGAGCAGGCGCGCGTCCCCGTCATCGTGGACGCCGGCGTCGGCACGGCGTCGGACGCGGCGATTGCCATGGAACTCGGCGTCGATGGCGTCCTGATGAACACCGCCATCGCGCTGGCCGAGGATCCGGTGGTGATGGCGGCTGCGATGAAGCTCGGCGTCGAGGCCGGCCGTCTCGCGTACCGGTCGGGGCGCATTCCGAAACGCTCGTACGGGTCGGCGAGCAGCCCGACGGAAGGCAGAGTCGGTAAGCCCGCACTGATCGCGGCCGCAGCGGGACGGGGGCCTGGCGGATAAGTGTTTCGAGCGCGCCAGGCAACGGCCGCGTCACTGCGGACAGAGTTCGATCGGGATCCCCTCGACCGAGTTGGTGACAGCTATCCTGCAGATCGACGACCGGTCGGGCGCGTGACCACGGAGCGCGCCGAACGAAGCGTCGCGGAGACCATCCTGTAGTGCCGACCGTCGAGGAGAAGCTGCAGCGCCTCGCGAAAGAGCGCGAGGAAGCCGACCGGCGCTACAACGAAGCGCTGACCGCTCTCGACAAGGCGGTGACCGGACGGCTCGACGTCCCCGATCCATCGCCCGCCTTCGACGATCATCAGATCGACGCGCTCAACGACGCGTGGAACATCCTCCCGGCGCCTCCGACAAGCGGAGGCGTCAAAAGCAGGGTCGTCGACTTCGTGTGGCGGATCGTCTCGCCCTGCTTCCAGCGGCAGCTGACCTTCAACTCATGGCTCGTCGACCACCTGAATCGCAACCTCGCGGCGGCGCGCGAGGCACATCAGGCAGCCCTCGAGGACGTCGAGGCGATCCGGGCGCACAGCGGCGCGCTTGTCGAGTTCCAGACGAGGCTGATCCAATACCTGCAGCAGATCACGCTGTACGTCGACACGCGCGACGCGGGCATCCGAAGGCGGGGCGCTCGTGCTGAATTCCGCGATCAGCGGCCTCGTCGCTGCTGTTGACAAGCGCGCCGAGTCGGCCGCGGCTCGGGACTTGCGCATCGACGCGCGCCTGGACGCGCTGACCGCGACCGACGAGCATCTCCGCGCCGCGATCAGCGTCGTCCAGCAGGCCACGCTGGTGCTGAAGCGCGAGGTCGGGCGCTTCTCGCCGGCAGCCGCTCAGCCGTCCGTTCCGTCAGGCGCAGCCCCCGCTTCGCCGACGCCGGCCTTCTCGCCGGCGCTGGACGCCTACAAGTACCTGGCGTTCGAAGATCGCTTTCGCGGATCCCGGGAAGACATCAGGGCGCGACTCGAGAGCTATCTGCCCTTCTTCGAGGGTGCATCGGACGTCCTCGACGTCGGCTGCGGCCGAGGGGAGTTTCTGGAGCTCCTCGGCCGGGCGGGCGTCGCCGCACGCGGCATCGACCTGAATCACGAGATGGTCGAGACCTGCCGCGAAAGTGGACTTGACGTCACCGAAGCGGACGCTGTGAGTTACCTGTCCTCTGTGCCGGACGAATCCCTTGGCGGGCTGTTCGCCGCGCAGGTCGTCGAACACCTGCAACCCGGCTACCTCCTCGCCTTTCTCGAGCTCGCCTTCCACAAGCTCCGGCCGGGCAGCCGGATCGTCCTCGAAACGCTGAACCCTTCGTGCTGGGTCGCATTCTTCGAAAGCTACATCCGCGACATCACACACGTCTGGCCGCTGCACCCCGAGACGCTGCAATTCCTGGTCGTCGCGAGCGGCTTCACGAGCGCCGACGTCGAGTACCGGTCTCCGGTCGCGGAGGCGGACAAGCTTCAACCGGTGACGGTGACCGCGGCCGTGGGACCGGTCCTGGCCGACCTCGTCGATTCGTTCAACCTCAACGTCGAGAAGCTGAACGGCCGGATGTTCACGTTCCTCGACTATGCGGTGGTTGGGAAGAAAGGTTCAGGTTCCAGAGGTTCCAGAGGTTCCAGAGGTTCTGGCGGTTCCAGAGGTTCTGAGGGTTCAAGGAGTTCCAGGGTGTCCAGGAGTTGACGCCCCGTCCACTCGCGGGTGATCGACGTCCAATCGGAAATGATGATCAAGACGCTCCTCACGGCCTTCGCGCTCTCGTTGACGTGCATCGCTGGCGGGTCTGCGCAGGCGCAGCGCTCTCCCGCAGCGCCGAGCGGCGATCCGGACATCCAGCAGTTGAGCCGGGCGTGGGCAGCACTTGGTGAGAATCGGCTGGACGAAGCGGCAACGCTTGCCGAGCAGGTCGCGGGACGCTCGGCTCTCTTGGCGCACGAGGCATCCGGGCTGCTGATTCGAATCGAGGCCGCTCGCGATCGCGTCAAGCCGGCGCTCGCCGCGTACGAACGGTGGACGCGACAGTCAGGACGCGACGATCGCTTTCTGCTGCATCCGATCGGCCATCGGCTGCTCTCGACGCTCAGCCGCTCGAGCGATCCTGCGGTGCGCGCCGCGGCAACGGCCCGACTCATTCGAGCCGGGCTGCAGGGCAATGCGCCCGCGAACGATCAAGACATGACGACCATCGCCGCCCGCGCGGAGGGCGGGGACAGGACCGCTCAGCAGCAGCTTGCGCAGCTCGTCGCGACGGACGCCGCGGCCGTGCGGGTTGGAACGGTGAAAGCGCTCGCATCGGGCGGCGTGAGCGCGGTTCCGCAACTGACGATGCTGTTGTCGCATCGGTCACCGGACGTCCGAGGCGCCGCAGTGGAGGCCTTGGGGAATATCGGCGGGCAGGCAGTCAGCCCGCTCCAGGGAATGCGCAACGATCCCGATCCGTACGTTCGACTGCGGGTCGCGGTGGCGCTCGCGCAGGCAGGCGATCAGGACGCGGTGGCTGCAGTGACCACCGCCCTCGCGAGTCCCGTCGCGGACATCCGGCTCACCGCCGCTGAAGCCTTCCGCAGCAATCCCACAGAGGCCTCTCGTGCGGCGGTTCGGTCGGCTCTTGGTGAAGCAAACCCTCTCACGCGAGCGCACGCCGCGGCGCTGCTTGGCGAGTCCGAAGAAAGCACGCGGACGCTGCTCGACCTGCTGAACAGTGAAAACCCGACCGTGAGAGAAGAAGCGGCCAAGACGGTCGAAGATCGCTTCTCCGAAAACATTCCCATCATTAGAAGCTTGCTCGACAGCCAGGATCCGTGGCTCCAGCTATACGGTGCCGGAGCATTGCTGTCGCTACCGTCCCGCTAGTCCTCCGCCCCGCGACATACGCCGGCTCTGCGCGTGATCCTCTTTACACGTGGGCGTTTTCTGTCTACCCTAATGCCGCTCAATCGACACGCCGATACGATCTTGGGGGCGCCTTCACCCAGCGAGTGCGCATTCCCCGCGGAGCTCCTGAACAATGAAGCGTCACCTGTTCGTTTTGTGCGCTGTCGCACTCGCCTGCACCGCCCGGGCCACACCAGCCTTCGCTCAGGCTTCGGCCCTGGGTTCCAGTTTTGCAATTTACGGTGCCGTCTCCCGCGGATCCGCCGTGGCCTACGACACCAGGAACCACGTGTACCTGGTCGTCTCCGCTTACGGAACTGTCAGCGCGCGGTTCGTGTCAGCGGATGGCACCGCGCTCCCCTACTGCATCAGTTCCGGATCCAACTTCACGGTCGGAGGGGCCGCGTTCGGCCATTTCCCGCGCGTCGGGTACAGCCCGGACGCCAACGGCGGCCTGGGCGGATTCATGGTCACGTGGCACGAGGGCGACTCGGTCGCCTCCGGTAACGCCGTGCACGCGCGTGCCGTCAGCCTTGCGGGATGCGTCGGTGTGGACCGCATCATCTCGAACACGATCGACGCCAACGGCGCGGTGATTGGAGGCGACAAAACGTGGTGGGAGGCGGGCCCGGCCATCGCCTACTCGACGAGGTCGCAGCGCTGGCTCGTCGTCTGGCGGTCGATCGTCTCGGCCGACGGACAATTCAACGACGTCAACGGCCGCATCCTCGATCTGAGCGGCCAGCCCCTGGGCTTTTCGCCCGTCAAGGTCACGTACTCGAGCGGCTACGAAGACAACCCCTCTGTCGCGTACAACCCCACGACCGACGAGTTCCTGGTGACCTATTCCGGTGAGGACGGCATATCACCGTATGTCGCTGCCAAGCGCGTGACGTCCGCAGGAATCGTGGGTCCGGGGTACGTGCTCTCCCGGGCGAGTGGCACCTACATCACGGACACGACGTACGTCGCTTCGACCGGCAACTATTTCTCGGCCTGGCACCAGGTCCCGGGCGGCGCGACGGGCTACGTCGTGAACGGAGTGACCGGCGCGCCCGAAGGCGCCCCGATCCCGCTCTCGACGCGCTTCACAGCGAACGATGCGATGAGCGTCGCCTACAACGCCCTGAGCGGAACGTCGTTCCTCGTGTCGCACGACCAGCTCACGTCGGAGGATGGCGGGTTCGAGATCTCAGCGGCGGGTGTGCCGAGCGCCGGATTCGGCACCACGAGCATCGGCGGCAAGGGGAACTACTACCCGAGGATCGCGGCCAGCTCCGTCGACAAGCGATGGATGATGGTGACGGCCAACAACTTCGCGGCGATCTTCGGACAGTTCATCTCGTCGACCAGCGCGTCTGCCGCACCGCCTCCGGCGGCTCCACCCGCGCCGACGGCTGTCCCGGTGACCGTCACGGGCCTCCCGGCGAATGTGATCCTTCCAGTCAACGAGGGTACCGGCATCACGTGGACGGCAGTGACCTCCGGCGGCACCGGCCCGTTGTCGTATCAGTTCATGCGGTACACGGAAGGTGTCGGCTGGACCACCGCCCAGGCCTACAGTTCCAACCGCACGTACACCTGGTTCCCGTCCGCCGGCACCCACGCGGTGCAGGTCTGGGTGAAGAGCGCGGGGTCTTCGGCCGCCTACGACGCATACCTCGGCAGCGGTACGTTCACCGTCCTCGCTCCGGCGCCGCAGGTGATGTCTCTCAATTCGAGTATGTCCTCTCCCGTGCCGCTGAACGCGCCGGTCACTTTTACGGCGGCTGCCACCGGTGGAGGGTCGACCCAGTACAAGTTCCTGATCTACACAACCGCCGGCGGTTGGGTCGTCGGCCAGGACTACAGCGCGAGCAGGGCTTTTACGTGGTATCCGCCGGTGGGGCTGAACGCGGTGCAAGTCTGGGTGCGTACGGCTGGTTCTGCGGCCGCGTATCAGGACTGGATGTCCACCGGCATGTTCAACGTCGCGGTGGCACCGGTCAGATTGAGCGCCCTGTTGTCGAACGCCCCGAGCACCGTCCCGCCGACGTTTACACAGACATGGACCGCGTACGCCTCGGGCGGCGCCGGACCCCTCGAATACAAGTTCTTCCGGTATGACGTCGGGGCGAACACGTGGTCCGTCCTCCGCGACTGGTCCACCAGCAACCAGGCGACCTGGACGCCCGGGACGGCGAACAGCGGCTGGCATTCGCTCCAGGTCTGGGTGAGGTCGGTCGGCGCCAACGTAGCCTGGGAAGACTGGCGGGCCTCCGACACCTTCCTCGTCACCGCCTCCGGCGGCCTGACGCTGACGGCGAACCGCTCGTTGAACGGCTTGAAGGCAGGCGACCTGGTCACGTGGACAGCGAACGTCGTGGGCGGCTCAGGCCCCTGGGAGTACCAGTTCATCGCCTTCGACGGAACATCCTGGCGACTCCTCCAGGGATACAACGCCCAGAACACCTTCTCGTGGTACCCGCCGGCCGGCACCTGCGCCGTGCAGGTCTGGATTCGAGCAGCCGGTTCGCACGCCTACTGGGAACGCTATTCGGGGTCCGGCTATTTCCTCGTAAACCCCTGACCGCATTCAGGCAGGACGCCGCAAGCCGTTTCGAGGGCGGGGTCTCCGGACCCCGCCCACTAGCCTTCCGCCAGCCGGTGTCTCTGGCAAGACTATTCCCTGATTTCCGCAAGCAAGAGCGGGGTTTGCGAGGGCTCGAGGAGCCCTCCTGGAACTGCCCAGGGACGGTGGCAGCCGTTATTGTAGAGCTCGGTTGATTACGGCTGAGACACCAACTACAATTCGACTGGCTTTATAATCCATTCCCGGTCTGCCTCGGGCTCCCCTATATGTTCATTTCTGCTGCTCGCGCGCGGAGCGCGCTCGATGGATTTGTCGCTCTCGGGGTCATCGTCCTCGTCGGGCTGACGCTCACGTCCTCCCTCGTCGGCAGCCAGATCGTCCAGGCACATGAGACCTCCGGGGATGCTGCGGGGGGTGGCCCGTTCGTAAGCCTGTCCCTGAACGAAGGCGGCGGCACGGTCGCGGCCGACGCATCGGGCAACGGCAACACCGGCACGCTCCTGAATGGTCCCTCCTGGACAACGGGCAAGTCAGGGGGCGCTCTGAGCTTCGACGGGATCGACGACACGGTTTACATCGCCAACTCCTCCACCCTCAACAGCGCGACGACCGGCATCACCGTGGCGGCGTGGGTCTATCGCGCAGCCAACCAGTCGGGCGGCGTCGCCGTGATTTCGCGCGAGCTGGGCACGACCTTCTACGAGCACTTCTATTTCGGGTTCGAGGACGGCAAGTACCGCTGGTTCGTCAACACGACGAGCGGCTACTCGGACACCACGGTCGGTGGGCAGGCTCCGCTGGGGCAGTGGGTGTACGTCGTAGGCACGTACGACGGGACGGACGTCAAGCTGTACGCGAACGGCAACCTCCAGTTCACGAGTCCCCACTCGGGAGCGCTCTCCGGCGATATCACCGGGATCACGATCGGCGCCAGCCACAACGATGCCTCCCATTCGCCGGTCGAGGCCTTCAACGGCAAGATCGACGAGGTCAACATCTACGGCCAGGCGCTGACGGCGTCGGAAGTCCTCCAGTCGTATCAGGCCGCCGCCGGAATCGCCGACGCGCCGCCGTCAGTCGCCATCGCGACTCCGGCGGCCGGTGGCTCGGTGCAGGGAACGTTCACCGCGACGGTCGCCGCCGCGGATGACGTCGGCGTCGCTGGCGTCCAGTTCCTCCTGGATGGCGTCGGTGTGGGCGGCGAGGACACGTCACTGCCGTTCACGGCCACGATCGACACATACCGCTATCCCGAGGGCCTCCACACCCTGACGGCTGTCGCGCGCGATACGTCGGGCAACTTCGCGACGTCGCCGGGCAGCTCGGTGGTGTTCGACAACATCGCGATCCTGCCGATGGGTGATTCGCTCACGTACGGCTACGTCGACGACGGCAATCCCGACAACGAAGTCGGCGGTTACCGGCGGTATCTCTGGGAAAGGCTCCGGGGCGACGGCATCACGAACGTCAACTTTGTGGGCTCGCAGGCCAACGGGATTTCGACGATCGACCGCGATCACGAGGGCCATGGGGGCTGGCGCATCGACGACATGGAAGCCGCGGCGGGCGGATGGCTGAACGCTTCGCAGCCGGACATCATCCTGCTCCTCGCCGGAGCGAACGACATCATCCAGGGGTATTCGACGTCGCTCGCCCTGAGTCGCATGAGTCTGCTCCTGGACAAGATCCACACCTTTCGGCCGAGCGCACGGGTCATCGTCGCGAACCAGCCGGGCGCGCGAGCGAATCAGGACAGCACGTTCAGTAACGTGACGCCAGCGGCGATAAGCGCGTTCAACAGCGGGCTCGTACCGCTCGTCAACAATCGGGCGGCGCAGGGCTGGAACATCTCCCTGATCGATGCGTTCGGATCCGCGGGCATCGATCGAAGCGCCGCCTCGCCGGACTACAGCATCGACGGGATGCACTTGAGCCTCGCCGGGTACAACAAGCTCGCCAGCCTGTGGTATTCGGCTCTCAATCTCGGTGCGGCCGATGCCGCGGCGCCGAGCGTCCCGTCCGGACTCACCGCGACACCGGTGTCTGCCTCCCAGGTCAATCTGGCGTGGAGTCCGTCCACGGACAACGTCGGTGTGACGGGCTACCAGGTCTTCCGAAATGGCGCATCGATCGCGACGACACCGGCCACGTCGTATCAGGACTCCGGGCTCGCGTCGAACACGACGTACTCGTATAGCGTCCTCGCGTACGACGCCGCCAACAATCAGTCGTCACCGTCGGCGGCCGCTTCCGCGGTCACCGGATCCGCGCCACGTATTACCTCGTTCGGCTGGGACGTCAATTTCCCGGCACCGTGGACCGTGCCGATCACGTTTACCGCGCACGCTTCGGGCGGGGCGTCACTCGAATACAGGTTCCTCACCTATTCAACGGCAACGGGCTGGGTCGTCCGGCAGGAATACAGCGGCGCCAACGCCCTCACCTGGTTCCCGCCGCAGGGCGACAACGCCGTGCAGGTCTGGGTCCGGGCCGTGGGGTCATCGTCGGCGTACCAGGACTGGTCCGGAACCGGCGTCTTCGGCGTCGTCTCCAGCGCGCCCAAGTTGACAGGCCTCGTGCCGAACGTGCCGTTCCCGGCATCGCCGGCGACGCCCCAGACCTGGACGGCCGTCGCTTCAGGGGGCGTCGGAACGCTGGAGTACAAATTCCTGCGCTACGACATGGGCGCGAATGCCTGGTCCGTCCTGAGGGATTGGTCCACCAGCAACCAGGCGAGCTGGACGCCGGGTGTGTCGAACAGCGGCTGGCATTCGCTACAAGTGTGGGTGAGAACGGTCGGTTCGGGCGCGGCGTGGGAAGACTGGCGCGCAACGGACTACTTCCTCGTGACCGGAGCCACCGCGCTGGCGCTGACGCCGAATCGCTCGATGAGCGGGCTGAGGGTAGGCGACCTCATCACATGGACCGGCACCGTCACGGGTCCGGGATCCTGGGAGTATCAGTTCATCACGTTCGACGGAACGAGCTGGAGAGTGATGCAGCCGTACTCCTCGGTTCAGACGTTCTCCTGGTTTCCACCAGCCAGTACGTGTGCCGTGCAGGTGTGGATTCGCGCGGCAGGCTCGCATGCCTACTGGGAGCTCTATCAGGCCGCCAGCTTCGTCGTGAATCCCTGACGCTGGTCCCGCGGTTCGTGGAGGGTCAGACCTGGGTCTGACCCTCCTGCCAGCCTGGCTCATCAGGAGCCACCACTCCACCCGCGACGTTATCCCTTCCGCGTGTCGCGCCTTTCGGCCATTACATTCCTGCGCTTTGATGAACGGGGATTGTGGCCTTTGATCTTGCGCGAGTGAAAAACCGTCGGCACAATAACGGTCCTGTATGTCGATCTCGGATCTGGTAGGTCGCACCTCGCGCGACTCGATACCCTAAACCGCTGATTCAGTTCGATTTGGGCAGAAGCTAGAGCCTCAAATCCCACTCGGTACAGGCCTTGCTCTTTCGAGGTCAATCCAAGGGGTTTCAATGACGTTGAGGCAGTTTTCGAGCTTCGTGTGTCGCTGCGCGGTCTCTGCGGCCGTCGCTCTCGCCGTTCTGATCGCCGCTCCAGCACTGGCCTCCGCCCAAACGATTACGCTGACGTGGGACCCCAACACCGAAGCAAACCTTGGTGGATATCTCGTTCACTCGGGCACGCAGTCGCGTTCCTACAGCACCCAGATCGACGCAGGAAAGCAAACGACCCTGCCGATCACTGGCCTGGATCTGACGAAGGACAACTTCTTCGCCGTCCAGGCGTATTCGACTGACGGACTTCTGAGCCCCCTATCCCAGGAGGTGCTCCTGCCGGCGAACGTCGCGGCCGGTACGACGATCACGGGAATCAGCTCCAACGTGGGCGTCCCGCTCCTCGTGGGCACGCCAGTGACCTGGACAGCCAGCGCCACGAGCAGTACCGGTGCGGTTGAGTACAAGTTCCTGCTCTTCGGGCAGCAGACCGGATGGCGCGTCGCGCAGGACTACAGCACGAGTGCGACGTTCACGTGGACACCTGGCTGGAACGACATCGGCAAGGCATCGCTGCAGGTGTGGGTCCGCACAGCGGGCTCGACGGCGCCTTACGAAGCCTGGCGCGGGCTGGATGCGTTCGACGTCACGACAGAGCCCGCCTCGCTGAAGGCCGACACCGAGTTCCCTTCACCCTCCGGGCAGGCAATCCTCTGGACGGCGGCCGTGACTGGGGCGACCTCGCCTCTGGAATACAAGTTCCTGGCGCTCGACAAAGCCCTCGGCGCATGGGCCGTCCTGCGCGACTACACGCAAAGCAACCAGGTGACCTGGACGCCCACGCACAACGGCAAGTACGCAGTGCAGGTCTGGGCGCGTCGCGTCGGCTCCGGTGCGGCATACGAGAGTTGGGCCGGCAGCGGAGAGTTCGACATCGCTCCGTCCCGTCTCTCAGTGGTCTCGATCGATGCCGACAAGGCGCTGCCCGCGCTGACTGGCACGACGATTACGTGGACCGCTCGCACTCGCGGCGGCACGGCCGGGCCCCTGCAGTTCAAGTTCGTGAAGTACTCCGCGCAGACCGCAACGTGGAAAGTCGTCCAGGACTACTCGCCGCTGCGCACATACACCTGGACACCGACGTGGGGCGACGACGGCTTCCACGTGCTACAGGTGTGGGTGAAGAACGCCGGTTCGGCCGCCAGCTACGATGCATGGCTCGGTACTGACCCGTTCGAGCTTCGCCGCGCGCCGCTGCAGCTGACTGCCGACAAGGTCTTCCCGGTCGCACCGTCGGTGAACGTGCGCTGGACCGCGGAAGTACCGGACCCGTCGGTTGCTCTCGAGTACTCGTTCTTCATCTACGACCGCTCCAAGGGCACGTGGACCGTGGGCCGGCCGTACAACTCGACCAACACATTCGACTGGACGCCCGGCGCCACGGGCACGTTCGCCCTGCAGGCCTGGGCGCGTAAAGCCGGCTCGAGCTCGGCATACGACGTCTGGCGCGGAACCGACTATCTCGATGTGTTCAGCTCGCCCGCCCGCATGAAGTCGGTGACTGTCGACACGAGCTTCCCTGCATCGAGGGGCACGCCTATCACGTGGACTGCAACCGCCAGCGGCGGAACCTCGGCCCTCGAGTACCGGTTCGTGATCTACAACGCATCGAGCGGCTGGCGCGTGCTGAAGGAATACAGCCAAAGCCGGACCGCGACGTGGACGCCTGCCGCGAACGAAGCCGGGACCTACGCGCTGCAGGTGTGGGTTCGAAGCACAGGGTCCGCCTCGAGCTTCGAAGACTGGCAGGGGACGGCGTTCTTCGTGATCAAGTAGTTGTTAAGGGGTTCCAGAGGTTCCAGGGTTCCAGGGGTTCCAGAGGTTCGGCGGGTTCCAGAGGTTCAAGGTTCAGGAGGTTCAAGGTTCGGGAGGTTCCAAGGATTCAGCGTCCCGGAACTTGCGAACGTGAAACCCCTCGAACCCCTGGAACCCTTCGAACCCCTGGAACCCTTCGAACCCCTGGAACCCTTCGAACCCCTGGAACCCCACCGAACCTCTCGAACCCCTGGAACCTTGGAACCTCTGGAACCTACTCACTCCACCACATCCATCTTCCGAACCGTCGGCAGCTCCTCGAGGCTGAATCGGAGCTGCAGCAGCAGCGTGCCGCTCAGGTAGCAGATTCGCTGGACCTCGCGCAGCCTATCGGCGGGAAGCCGCGTGGTGCTGACGATGACGGCGTGCGGCTGGTGCTGGGCAATCGCGGACTCGAGCTGCTCGACACCTCGAAGAATGGGCAGCCTCAGCATGCGTCCGAGCTGTTTCTTCGGATCGTCGTCGAGGAACGCCACCGGCTGGTAGCTATAGCGCCGATTGCTGCGCAACTCGCGCAGCAGCAGGGCGCCTCCGTCTCCGGCTCCGTAGATCAGCACCGGCTGCCCCAGCCTGTGACGTCCGGCGGCTTCGCCTAGCACCCGGAAGGACAACCGCGATCCGACGATCAGCAGCGCCAGCAGCATTCCGTCGATCACGAACACACCGCGCGAATACCCTTCGAACCGGTAGACGTACACGAGCACCATGACGCTGCTCAGAACCGCGAGCGCGATGGCTTTCGCATAAGTCGTGAGATCGGCGAGGCTGATGTAGCGCCAGCTTCCCCGATAGACCCCGCTCAGGAAGAGACTCGACAGCTGACAGGCGATGACGATGGGAAGCGACTGCGTGAAGAGCCCGTAGTAGAGCCCCACTTCCCGATCGAATCGAATGATGTACGCCGCGTAATACGAGAACATCGTCAGGATCAGGTCGAGCAGGATCTCGAAGATGCGGCGCTTGTACGTGACGTCGACCAGCAGCGGCGTATAGGCGCGGCCGAGCAGGAGCGAAAAGTCCTCGCCGTCGTACACGCGCACGCGTGCCAGCTGAATGCCGAGCAACCCGAGGCCGATGAGAAGCAATGGTCCGACAAGGAGCGCTTCCGAAAAATGTGAATACCGGCCGAGGATGGCGGTCGCGCCGCCGGCCGCCGCAAGCGCCCACAGAATGAGCACGGCCTCCGACTCCGAGAACCCCATCGCCACGAGCCGATGCGACGTGTGGTCGCGTCCACCCTGGGAGGCCGACCGCGTCGAGAGAATGCGCGAGAACGTGACGAGGGTCGTGTCGAAGATCGGAATCAGCAGGAGGAACACGGGAACGGCGAGCGCGGACAGTACGCCCGTCCCCGCCTGACGACCGCCCATGAGAGACAGCACGGCGAGGCTGCCGCCCAGGAACAGGCTGCCGCTGTCGCCCATGAAGATCGACGCCGGTTTGAAGTTGAACACCAGAAAGCCGGCCGCGCCACCCGCGACTGCCGCGGCATACGCCGCAAGCGGCAGCGACGTGCCCATCAGGTCCATCGTGCAGGCCAGCGCCGCCAGCGCCGCAATCCCCGCCGACAAGCCGTCCATGTTGTCGAGGAGATTCAGCGCGTTCGTGATCATCACGATCCACAGAATCCCGAGCAGTAGATCGGGCGCTTCCCAGCCCGTCCAGATCGGCGCGTGCCCGAGCATGATTGCCACGCAGGCGACGGCGATCTGCCATGTCAGCTTCGTGCTGGGCTGCAGGTGAGCGAAGTCGTCCACCAGACCCAGAAAGAACATTCCCGCACCCGCCACAATCACGGCAAGGGCAGCCGAATCACGATGCCCTGTCACCACGAGGCCGGCGAGCGTGCCGACCACGATGGCGATCCCGCCGAGCGTCGGCACGGGATGCTTGTGCCAGCGATCGTCCTTCGGGTACGCAACGGCCCCAAGGTTCCGGGCGATACGTCGAACGAGCGGCGTCGCGATGATGACGAATATGGCCGCGAACGCGGCGACGGAGAGGAGATTGAGAGCGGCTCGCGTCATTGGACAGAGGACGACGAGCTATCGGCGGGCGAAACGGCGGGCGCTCCTCCGCGCGTCTCGAGCAGGGTCTGTCGATACATGGCTTCCGTCTCCTGAACCAGCCGGGCACTGTCGAAGCGATCGCGCACGCTCTGCCGGGCCCGTACGGCCATGGCGGTCGCGCGATCCGGCTGCGTGACCGTGGACACGATCGCCGAGGCCACGGCTTCCGGTTGCCGCGGCGGGAGGAGCAGACCAGTCACGCCATCCTCGACAACGTCCGGGACACCGCCAACCGACGTTGCGACGACCGGCACTCCGGCCGCCATCGCCTCGATCAGGGAGACCGGCGTGCCCTCGTTGATCGACGTCAGCACAAAGACGTGCATCCTCCGATAAAGCGCCGCGAGATCGCCTCGCCAGCCGAGGAACTCCACGCAGTCGTCCAGCCCGAGCTCCTTGACGCGCGCCTCGAGCGCGGGACGCTCGTCGCCATCCCCTGCAATCAGGAGCCGAATCCGCGGCAGCCGTGGCCTCGCGAGAGCCACGCCCCGGACCAGCGTCTCCAGGTCCTTGATCGGAACCAGCCGGCCGACGTAGCCGACGATTACTTCGTCAGAGGCCGCCGAGGCCCCAGATCGAAGGCCGGCCGTTCGCTCTTCCAACGCGAGCAACGGGCCCAGCTCCAATCCGAGCGGGACGATGGCGACCTTTCCGGGCGGCGCGATCGAGAACCGCCGCGTGATGTCGTCCCGTTGTCGAACGGAGATGGTGACGATGCGATCCGTGATCCGCGCCAGCACGCGTTCGATCGCACGCACGGCGGCGCTGCCGAGAGGCCCGAAGTACCCCTCGAGCACATGACCGTGAAACGTGTGAATGACCGCACACCGTCGCGACCGGCGCGCCGCAACATTGTAGACCAGGGCGGCGATGCGCCCGAGCGTTCCCGCCTTGGCGGTGTGGGTATGGACGACGTCCGGCGCCCAACGCCAGACCAGACCGACCACTCTCGCCAGCGCCAGGGCGTCGTCAAAGAAGCTGATCCGCCGGCCGAGCTGAGGTACATGGACTGTTGGCAGCGCGCGGGCGCGGGCGAGATCCTCGAAACTGGCCTCCTGCGGGCCGACTGAACCGTAGACCAGCAAGGTGTCCAGACCGCGCCGACGAAGACCGTCGTTCAGAATGACTGTGTGCAGAGCCGGTCCACCCACGTTCAAACGGGCGATGACCCGCAGCACACGAAGCGGCCGGGCGTGGTCAGGCATGCGAGCGGGCTGCGTTTCCGGCAAAGATTGCTTTGTAGCTCTCGATCGTCCTGTCGATGTCCAGCAGCTCGCGAGCGACCGCATAGCCGTTGTCCGCCGTCCGCCGGAACAGATCGTCGTCTTCGAGGAGGGCGGTCACGCCACGAGTCAGCGCTTCTGGATCGTCATCGGCGACAAACCCGGCATCGTGCTGTCGGATCAGGCCGTCAGGATCGACGCGCAGGCTCGCCACAGGCGTACAGTTCTTCCAGGCTTCTACGAGCACATTCGGAAAGCCCTCGGCCTCCGACGACAGCACGTACACGCGCGCCGCGCGAAACAGCCCCTCGACCTCATCGCGCGAGGCCCCCTCGATGAGCGTCAGATTCGCAAGATGCCGGCTCCGCGCGCGCAGCGCATCGAACACTGAAGGGTGGTTCTCGTCGAAGGTCGCGACCATCACGAACGGATGCCCGGCCAGACGCTCTGCAAGATCCAGGAAGACTTCCGGGCGCTTGTATGACGCAGCTCTTCCCACCCACAGCACCGTTCGTTTCTTGTCGAGCGGCGCCGCGGGTGGAATCGGGTGGCTGTTGTACAGCACCGTGGATTGCAGGCCGAAGTCAGTCCGAAGCCGCTGCTGCTGCGTCCGCGTCTGCGCGAAAAGAGCATCAGCCTGTCGAAGCGCGATCGTGAAGAGGCGCGCGAGGAGCCGCTGGCCCCCGAAGATCTTCCCGGTGAGCGTCGCCGGGCTGGCTTCCCAGTCATGCTGCAGGCGAAACACGAACTTCCGGCGCCGTCCGACCCGGGACGCGATGAAACACAGCACGACTTCGAGAGACGCGCCCTTGCAGAAGTAGACGTCTGCGTCCACGCCACGCAGCACACGCACCACCCTGCCACAGTACCTCGCGAAGTGGCCCCTTCGCGTGCGCTCGGGCCGGTATCTCGCGATTGAGACCACCTCCACGCCTGCGACGGTCGTCCGGGCCGTCTCGTCGCCGACGGCCGCCAGAATTGGACGGAACGCCGGGTCTCGCGCGAGCGCGGTGGCGATCTGCCAGACGTCCAGTTCAGCCCCGCCCGCACGTCCGGCGGCGCCCGTCACCAGCGGGAGAGCGCTCGGCGAGAGCAGGCAGATCCTGGTGGCTCGTATCGGCTGATTCACTAGGCTGTAACTTGTGCGGGCAAGTGGGGGCGGGCCTTCAGGCCCGCCCTACATCTACTCAAGCGAGCTCCGGAGGATGCCCACCTGTCCGCGTCCACTGCTTCAGCGTCGCGTCGTACCGCTTCACGATAACAGCGGGATTGCCGCACGCAACAGCGAAGGGCGGGACGTCACGAGTGACGACCGAGTTGGCGCCGATCACCGAGTGCCGACCGATCGTGACGCCGCTGAGCACACACACGTTGATTCCGAGCCAGCAATCGTCCTCGATGACGACCCGGCGAGGAGCCGACATCGGCTGATGCAGGATCGGGGTCGAGACGTCTTCGTACCCGTGATTGGTGTCACCGACGAAGACGCGATCGGCCATGACGACGTTGCGGCCGATTGACACGTGGCCCGCGCACGAAACGACGAACCCTCGATTGATATGAGCGTTGTCCCCGATCGTCAGGCGGGCGCCGGGACCGACGCTGAACCAGGCGTCACGATCGACGAACACGCCGGAGCCGACGGCGATCTCCCCCTGGAGAAACTGTGCGGGGTTGCCCCGGAAGAAAAACGGCACGCGCGATCCCCGCCGACGGAGCGCGAGATAGACCCGTATACGCGTGAGGAAGTCGATCGTGCGCACGCGTGTACCTCCGATGGCCGCGGGCAGCGCTGACACGGTCGTTCGACTGGTCACCGGGTCGCCGCGGCGACGCCGCGGTCTGTCGTGCCGACGGCCCTCACCGCGGCGCGCTGCCCGGTGACACTCACCGGAAACGTGCCGCGGCGAATCGAGAGCAGGCCCGCATCCTGGAACCACCGTTCGACTTCCTCGAAGGAGTGCTTCCACTGATACTTCGGCGCATACCAGTCGAAGGTATCGAGCCAGCGCCATTCGGGCGTGTGGTGGAGGCTCGTGGGGACCAGGACTTTGGTGACCCGTCCAGGTAATCGCGTCATGTGGAGGTGATACAAGGGAATCGCGACACGCGAGAGCTTCAGCAGCGTCTGCTGCGAGAGCCGCGGGGTGAACTTGCGCAGCAGCTCGCCGCCCCACCAGACGAGGAGCTCTGTCGAGTACACCCAGATGCTGATCGTACCTCCCGGCTTGAGCAGCGGCACCAGACGTGAGAACGCCGCGCGCGTGTCCGGCGTGTGATGGAGGACGCCCAGACTGTAGATGCGATCGAAGGTGCCGTCCGGGAACGGCAGGTTCATGATGTCCGCCTGATACACGGACACGTTGTCGCGCGAACCCAGGTTGGCGAAGGCGGCCTCCACCGCGACGCTCAGATCGATCGCGTGCACGTCGGCGCCGGCATTCGCGCAGATTTCGGCAAACCGCCCCATGCCGCAGCCGGCATCGAGTACCGTCGCGCCCTTCAGGTCCCCGAGTGGCCAGCCTGTCTTTTCGACGAACGTGTCGCGGCTCTGCGTCGTGCCGTTGGCCGAGTCGAGCTGCGTCCGCGCGAAACGCTTCCACTGGAACCCGAACGATCCGGAGTAGAACTCGCCCCCCACGAAACGCGGGATGCCACCGACGATCGGGTAGCGCGCGTCGCACCTGGCGCACTGGTACTCCGCCCCGTTCCTCAGAAGGCCGGAGGTCCCACACCCGACACATTTCAGAATCATCGATTGGGTATTGTATCGTGCTGCCCGGGCGACGCAACGTCAGCCGGCCCTTCACCCCACGTTGTCCGATGCGGAGAACAGTCTCGGATCAGCGCGAACGTTACTAAACAGGAGACAAGAAGATCAGGAGTTCACAAGGCGAAGTGACAGCTTTTGATCTTCTGATCTTCTGATCTCCTGTTGTGAACAGCCGCCAAACTGCCCCGTTTCCAAAGATGAGGCTGGGTCATCGCACGGAGTCCGCGTAGAACACGCCATAGCGTTTCGCGGTCCTGTCCGTGCTGTCGTGTCCGCAGACGACCAGAATGGCCGGAGGCCGGGGCAACAGCGCCGTCGGCGCGACAAGCCAGACTGGCCGTCCGGTCTTCAAGTCGTAGCCGTTCACCATGGTGTTTCCGGCGGTGAATCGGCTCACGTCGCCTTTCAGCTCCACGGATCCTGCAGTCTCGCGCAATTGAGTCTCGAGGATCTCGGGCGCCGTCACGCGCGCATCGTTCACGTCAGGTTCGGTGCGAACAATGCGCAGATAGGACCCCGGCGAGTAGCGCACATGAAGGGGAGGCGCTTCATCCGCGCACGCACCAGTCTCCACGACTGGTTCGTGGCCACTGTAGAACACACACAACGGGCCGATGAACACGAGGAGGGCGAGACCGGCACCAAAGAGCTCAGGACTCGGCGCCGACGACGTCGGCTGTTCGGCGCTAACCTCCCGACGAGACAGCAAGCGTGAGAGACCCGATACTCGAGATCCCCATCGGAGGACCTCGGCGGCCCCCAGGCTGACGAGAAGAGCCAGAATCGGGACCGTCGCGGCATAGACGCGAAGACCCGCATCAATGGGCGGCACGAAGGGAATCGACGCGACGTGGGCGGCAATGCCTGCGACGAGACACGCGTAGAGCGGCTGCCGGTAGCGAACGAGGCTCACCACCAGCCCGAGCCCGCACAACGCGTAACACGCCAGCTGCAGGGACCGTCCGTAGGTGGCGTCGCGAACGAACGCAAATGCATGATAGGGCGCCGACGGCGAGAGATAGGCCACCCACATCCTGAGGCTGCCTTCGACAATCCCCGCCGGCCGGCTGCGAAACGCCTGCCACGCCAGCGAGTAAATCTCGGCGCCTTCAGTTGCAGTCGGGTGGTCAGCCGTGACCTGTGCCCAGCCCTTGCCACCAACAACCAGGCCGTAGAGCACATACGAGAAATTCGACAGCGCTCTCTGCGAGCTGGCAGGATCCGACAGAATCCTCCCGAGCCCGAGCGTCAGGGCTGCTGCAAGAGCCACGGCCACGACGGCGCCGAAACCGGCCCGCACCCACTGCCGGTCTTGCCGGAAGCCCCAGACACCCGCGACGACGAGAGCCGGCAGAACCAGGAAGGCTCCTGCCCGGGACATCAAGGCCAGCGTGAGCACGCCAAGTCCCAGCCAGAGCTTTCGAACGTCGTTCTCGCGGAGCCCTCGCCAGAGAATGGCGAAGGCCACGACACCCAAGGCGAACCCAAGATTCTCGGTCAGCGCCGTCCCGAGTCCACCCTCCACACGGTAGAACAGAAACAGTACGACGGTGACGACCGCGGCGGCGGCTGGCCCGTGGGTGATCCGCAGCTGCCGCGCGAGCAGGAAGGTCGCCACTCCGTTGAGCGCCACGAAGAGCGCGACGCAGACAATCAGGTTGTCCCCGGTCACCGCGAGCAGCGTCGAGAGGAAACCGACGAACGACGGCCGTCTGGCGGACCATCCTAACGGGTGCCCGTCGATGAGGCGCCGGGCATCGTAGTAGTAGCCGCTCGCATCCGAGAACGGCAGCAATCCGCCGATGGCGTTGTAGTGAATGCCGAAGTGCTGCCACAGTGCTGCGAGCGGGAGCGCGAAGAGCGCCAGCGTCACCGTCAGGCTCGCCAGGGTCCCGAGCCAGTCACGTCTCAAGTGACAGCACCAGAGCGCAATTCCAGCCGGGACCGCAATCGGCAGAACCGAGGAATAAGACGCGACGAGCGTGCGCGCCGCGAAAGAGTGCCGCACCACCACCACGAACACGGCGACGGGAATCACCAATGAGGCCGCACGCCAGATCCCGCCGCTCCAGCCGCGACCCTCGAACGGACTGGCAGCGTTCGCGAAGAGCGACGTCAACCAGCCGCGCGTCGCCGTAAGCTGACGGCGGTCAGCCCGAGAGAACGCCATGCCGGTGAACAACGCGAGACACGCGGTTGCGAGCAGCGATGCGGCCCACAACAGGCGGGACGCGAAACTCTGGTCGCGCGCCACCAGAGCGACGGCTCGCCCGTAGAAGACCGCATAGTTTCTCGAGAGTGGATCGAGAGTGTCGTGCCCGCAGACCTGGAAGACGCCGAAAGACGTGCTCAACGGCCCCTCGGTCGGCGCCACCAGCCAGACCAACCGGCCGGTCTTCAGATCGTAGCCGTTTGCCATCGTCTGCCCAGCAGTGAACCGCTCAGCGTCGTTCTTCAGTTCGGTTGCACTCGCCGAGGCTCTCATGTCGCTCTGCCCGATTGCCGGCACTGGCAGGGGCGGACCGTCCAGGTCGAGTCGATCGTCGGCAATACGGAGGAACGATCCGGCCGACAGCCCGACGAAGACCGCCGTCGCTCCATCCGGACACGGCGACGACGGGAGTTCGGGGGACCGGGCGGTATAGAGGACCGCCAGCGGTCCGACGAGCACGAACGCCGCCACCGCAATCCCGATGACGCCGGCAGTCCTGCCCCCGCTGTTCGCTTCAGGCTCCAAGTGGGTCGGGGAAACAACGGCAGGGGCGCCGATCCGTCGCAGGCGTCGTATCCCGTGAAGCACTTCAGCCGCACCGATGCTTACGAGGATTGCGATCATCGGCACGGTCGCGGCGTAGACGCGCAGGCCTGCATCGATAGGCGGCACGAATGGAATGGACGCGACGTGTCCGAGCGCTGCCGCGAGGATGAGGGTCTGAGGCGCTTCTCGCCGTTTTCGAACAGCCGCCAACACGCCGATCGCACACAGGATGAAGCAGACGATCTGCAGCCATGCCCCGTACATGCCGTCCTGGACAAATGCGAACATGTGATGGGGTCCCACCGGCCGGAAGTAGGTGGCCCACATCTTCAAGCTGCCTTCGACAATGCCCATGGGATGCGCGCGCAACGCCTGCCAGGCCAATGAGTAGATCTGTGCTCCCTCTGCGGCTCCAGGGTGATCCAGCAGCACCTGGTTCCAGCCCTTGCCGCCTACCACCAGGCCGTAGAGCGACAGCGAAAAATTCGAGAACGCCGTTTGCCCGCCCGACGGGTTGGACAAGAGACGGCTCACGAAGAGTGTCAGACCTGCTGAAAGGGATACGGCGGCAAACGCCACGATGCCCGCGCGCAACCACTTCTCCCGGAACGCCAGTGCAACCGCCAACACGAGCACGGGAAGGACGAAGAACGCACCGGCCCGCGCCATCAGCGCGATGGTCAGCAATCCAAGCCCCAGGCTCACTCCCAACAGGTCGCGGACTCTGGAGCTCCGCCACAGCACGGCAAACGCGATGGCGCCCATCCCAAGACCGAGATTCTCGGTCAGCGCCGTGCCAAGCCCGCCGTCCACCCGATAGAAGAAAAAGAGAACCATCGTCGAAACAGCGGCTGCTGCAGCGCCATGACTCTGCCGCAGCTCTCGAGCAAGGAGATACGTCGCGACTCCATTGAAAGCCCCCAACATCGCGAGTGTGACCTGGAGGTTGTCGCCTGTGAGCGCCAGGAGCGTCGAGAGCAACCCAGGGAACAACGGCCGACGGGCAGACCAATCGAACGGATAGCCCTGGAGAAGGCGGCGGGCGTCGTAGTAGTAGCCGCTGGCATCCGAGAACGGCAGCAGTCCTCCCACTGCGTTGTAGTGAGTGCCGATGTGCCACCAGAGGGACGCCAGCGGCAGACCAAAAAGGACCAGCGTCACCGCGAGGCCCGATATGGTGCCAATCCAGTCGCGCCTGAGATGGCAGCACCACAACGCGAGCCCAAAGGGGAGTAAGAGTGGAGTCGCAAAGAAATACGAGGCCATCAACAGCCCGTACGGCAGGCGCATTCGCAGGACGATCGCGAAAAGGATGACAGGCAGAGCAAGAGAGAGTGCGCGCCAGACCCGCCCTTCCCAGCCAGATCGCATGAAGGGCCGATTGGCGCGCGTCAGGAGCTCGCCCCAGGTCCTTTGAATGGTCTCGATCGAGTCGTAAGTGAAGTCGGCCAGCGAAAGACCGACCTGCCGTGCGGCCGCGAGTGATGCCGCGAACGAAACCGCCCAGAGGGCTGGCAGCATCTGACCCCGCGGGATCCAGGCTCCGGCATCGGGATCCATCGAATACCGGACCAGCAGGGCGTACGTGGCGACGATCGTTGCGGTGACCGCGATCTTCCATGCGCGGGGCGCATCGGACGCCGCTCTCCGGGTGCGCCGCAGCCAATAGGCGAGGCCCGTGACTGCCAGAGCACAGATGGCCCACCAGCCAAGGAACTCGCCGGACGCAGTGGCGCCGGTGATGAATCGGTAGACTCGGCCGTTCGCGCGGGGATCCGTATTGTCGGAGCTCGAGAAGTACAGAGTCGATCCCCAGTGCGAGAACTGGCCGCGCCCGTCCGCCCTGATGAAATCGTGGGGACGGTGAGCAGGGCCGAGCTGACGCCCGTCTTCGTACACGTGGGTGTCAGCCCTTCGCGGATGGCGAACGCCATCGCCCTCCAGATGGAAGAAAGGCTCGAAAGCGGAGACCGGGACCAGAACGCTGTATTTGAAGCCTTCGGATGGTTCAATCCCGGGACCGCTAACAGCGTGCGTTTCGCGGATACCCCAGTACGCGCCAAACAGCAGCGGCGCCAGGCTCAGAAACAGCCCGCCAATCAGACGCAAGAGCTCCCCTTGCGCACGACCGAACGGGTGTGAAGCGGTCACGCGGATCGACTCGCGGGATCCGTCACCGGACAACCTCGGATCGCGGCGGCACAGACGCGTCGGCTGTCCGCCGCAGTACGATCGTGGCGAACATGGCAAGGCTCGTCATCCAGGGATCCAGGGCGCGCTCGATGCCACGCCACGCGCCGAACGTCCATCCGGGCATCAAGCTTCGAAGCGACACCCCACCCGACAGCAGGTAGCGGAACGGCATGGTCGGACGAATGCTATCGATGCGCCACTGGCGGAACTCGCCTGAGAACGTCACGCGGTCGCGCTCGAACACGATCCACGGCAGCGCGCCGTTGGCGCCCGAGAGAGGGCCTGATTCGGCAAAGGTCCAATCGCTCGCGTCGGGCAGGAACGGCTCGTGGTGGAAATTCCGGTAGACGAACCGCGACCAGGCACTGACCCACGGTTCGATCATGACGATCGCGCCGTCGTCACGAACGGCCGCAGCGGCCTCGAAGAGAAAGCGGCGGACGTCCGGTATGTGATGAAGCACATCGGTCATCACGATCGCCCGCAAACTGCCGGGCGAAAACGGCAGCCGGCGAGCGTCGAGGATCACGTCCACATCGGAACAGTGGAACACTTCAGAAGAGATCACGTCCGGGATGTGCTGTCGAAGAAAGCCGGCTCCGGATCCGAGCTCGAGGACCCTGCCCCCACCCTCCGGCACGTGACGGGCAATATCGGTGTACCACTCCTCGTAGAGCTGGCGCAGGAACGGTTTGGTTGCGATGACCGTGCGCCGCAACCTCGTTGTCTCGGGGCTGTCCAGCGGCAATCCGCGCGTCAGCGGATGCTCGAGCCAGCGTGTCACCATCGAATCAGACGAACTTCAACCGGCGGGCTGCGAACAACAGCATGCGAAGGAGGAGCCATCCGTGACGCCAGCGCTGGATGTTCGTCGTGCCGTACGTCCGCTCCCGGTACCGAATTGGCAGGTCCACGATGCGCAGCGACAGCCGCGCCGCGCCGAAGAGCAGATCGAAGTCGCCGAACGGGTCGAAGTCGCCAAAATAAGCACGGTTGGCGGCAACCCGCTCATAGTTCGCCCTGCTCAGCACTTTGGTTCCGCACAAGGTGTCTTTGATCGACTGTCCAAGAAGCCACGAGAACGCCAGGCTGAAGAACTTGTTCCCGAGCAGATTCCAGAAGCGCATCGCTTCCTTTTCCATCGGGTACACGAGTCTGACGCCGTTGACGAAGTCCGCGTCACCCGATCGCAGCGCATCGAAGAAGCGCGGCAGGTCCTCGGGAGGCACGGTGAGGTCGGCATCCAGAATCATCAGGACGTCGCCGGTCGCCTTGCGGAATCCCAGACGAACGGCGTCCCCTTTTCCCACACCCTCCTGTCGAAACAATTGAGTCGAGCGCTCGGGATGCCCTGCGATCGCCGCCTCAATGGCCTGATACGTGTCGTCCTTCGAATGCCCCTCGATGAAGATCAACTCGGTACCGGCGCCCATCTCCGGAGTTCGGGCGAAAATCTGCTCGATGTTCCCCGCTTCGTTGCGGGCAGGCACCACGACGGAGACGCGAAGCGCTGAGGGAGCAACAGGGATCCGGGGCCGCGGCCGCGCGACGATGAAGTTGGTGAGCGCGAGGTGGTTGAAGGGCCAGAGCCTTACCAGGAACTTGTTCGCGAAGGCGTCGATGCCCGGCGTCCACACGGGCCAGAGCACTTCCTGCCAGCGCTTCACCACCTCGAAGTTCGCCAGGTACATCAGGTTCGAGACGTCCTCGACCGTCAGCCAGTTCTGATGCAGTCTCGGCCGGGCCAGCCGCAACCATTTCGCCGCGGCCAGCGGCAGCTCCCAGAGGCGGCTGTAGTTGTTCACGATGAGGCGCGTTCCGGGATGGGAGAGGCGGGCGACCTGCCCGAACACCGCCTGCACGTCCCAGAGGTCGTTCAGAAGATCCGAGAGGATGACGACGTCGAAGGGGCCTTCGATCGAAGTGAGATCATGGGCGTCGCCGACTTCGAACGCGAGCTGCGAGTGGCGCGCGCGCGCCGCCGCGACGATCGCGGGCGACAGGTCCACGCCGAGACCGTGCGCCGGCTGCACAGCGGCCAGCACGTCGCCGGTGCCACATCCGAGCTCCAGCACCCGCTGCCCTGCCGGCACGTGGGCCCGATAGATGTCGCGCAGGCGCCGGTGGTAGTAGCCCCCCAGGCCGGCGTGGTCCCACTCTCGCGCAATTCCCTCCCAGTGGCTCCGGCGCGCGCCGGTATAGCGCGCCTCGTCCCGGGAAACGTCGGTGGAAATGCCCATCACGCGGCGCCCTTCGCCCGCCGATCGCGGTACCAGTCGACCGTGCGTCGGAGTCCTGTCTCGAAGTCGATTCGCGCTCGAAACCCGAATTCAGACGCGGCTCGATCCGTATCCAGCTTACGGCGGGGTTGACCGTTCGGCTGATTTGTGTCCCAGACGATTCGGCCCTTGAAGCCGACCTCGCGGGCAATGCGCTCGACGAGCTCGCGGATCGAGATCTCGAATGCGGAACCCAGATTCACCGGCAGGCTCTTGTCCAGACGCTCCGCCGCCAGCACGATCCCTTCCGCCGCATCGTCCACGTAGAGGAACTCGCGTGTCGGGCTGCCGTCGCCCCACACGACGATCTCGGTGGCGGACGATTCCACCGCCTCGAAACACTTGCGAATCAGCGCGGGAATCACGTGAGAGGACGCGGGGTCGAAGTTGTCCCACGGGCCGTAGAGGTTCACCGGCAGGAGAAAGATCGAGTTGTAGCCGTACTGATCGCGGTACGCCTGCGACTGGACGAGCAGCATCTTCTTGGCGAGGCCGTACGGTGCGTTCGTTTCCTCGGGATAGCCGTCCCAGAGCGCGTCCTCTTTGAACGGCACCGGAGTGAACTTCGGGTACGCGCAAACGGTTCCGATAGCGACGAACTTCGGAACTCCCGCTCGCCACGATTCGTGCAACAGCTGCGCGCCCATCATCAGGTTGTCGTAGAAGAACTCCGCCGGGTGCGCGCGGTTCGCGCCGATGCCGCCGACATGCGCCGCCAGGTGGACGATCAGATCGACCGGCTCGCGGCTGCCGTCGCGCGACTGCGCCGTCTCGGCCAGGAGCCGCTGGATGGCCAGGCCGTCGCGGAGATCGCACTGTTGGCGGTTGGGCGTGACGAGCTCAGCGACACCGCGAGAGCGCAATGCCGCGACCACCGCCCTGCCGAGGAAGCCTCCACCGCCCGTAACGAGCACTCGTTTGTGCGACCAAGATTCGTCGTGGTCGAGCCGCCAGTTGGCCATGCTGGTTTGTGCAACTCCTCGATCGGCCGCGCGCTCCGGCCGGCTTATCCAATGTTTGGCACGAACAGGCGCCCGCCGGGATCCTCTACCCGAGGCACGACATGGTCTGTGCTTTACCGGGAGGGTTGCGGGTTACCGATTGCCAAGCGCGAGCGCCCGCGATGCCACCTGCGTGCGGAAAACCCGTCCGAAATGACGCCCGTGCGACCGACATTCTACCTTGCCGGAGTCGGACGATCTAGCGAGGCTGCGCCTCAGACCGGCATTGTCTGACAAAAGCGGCTCCGCCTCGCTAGATGACAAGCTTGATAACGCCGCGCTGACGCGCGGACGGTCTTGACTCGAGAAAAACCTGACTCAAATGGTGCAAGTTCATGCTGGTCAAGACCTCTAGCGCGGCTGCGCTCGCTGGATCGCCAGCCTCAATAACGCCATGCGGATCCAATCCAAACGCGAGCCGCGCCCCACCATATCGCATATCATCGATCTTCGATGGGTGATGCCTCCGTCCAGCGCGGCAGATCCGGCTCGTCCTATGTCCTTACGCGCGCTTTCCTCGTGCTCAATCTCGACAGGATGAATTCAGCTCGGATGGGGCTCGAGAGGCCCTCCTCCCACGCATGAGGACGTCCCGGAAAATTGCCGCTGCCCGTGTGATGCAACGGACACTCACGTGGCCTCGGCGATTGATGGGAAAGGGCTGCGAAGCATTGGTTCAGCGGGGTGGTCGCCGTTGGCACCTTGACCTGTGCGAAGGGATCGACTTCTCCATCTGGCTTCTCGGCAGCTTCGAACCTCGCACCATTGCCCTCTATCGTCGGCTCGTGCGCCCCGGCTCCGTCGTGCTGGATGTCGGAGCCAACATCGGGGCGCACACGATCCCCCTCGCCGGGCTGGTCGGGGCGGATGGCCGTGTTCACGCGTTCGAAGCGTCCGAGTGGGCGTTCGAAAAAATGGACCGCAACCTCGCGAGCAATCCGGAGATCGTTCCGCGCGTCACGGCCAATCACTGTTTTCTGACGGACGGCACCGACGCCCAGGTCTACGAGAAGCAGATCTATTCCAGTTGGCCGCTGGAAGCTCGTGATGCGCTGCACCCGGAACATCGGGGTGAGCTCAAGTCCATCGGGGGCGCTGTTCGCACCACTCTCGACCAGTACGCGGCGGAGCAACAGTTGAAGCGCGTTGATTTGATCAAGATTGATGTCGACGGCAACGAGTTGTCTGTTCTCCAGGGTGGCAGCCGATCGATCGGCAAATGGCGGCCGCCGATGGTCATCGAATTGGCGCCGTATATCTGCACTGAAGCCGGCCACGCCTTTCCCGACCTGATCGGGCTGCTGCGCGACCTCGGCTACCGCCAGGTCGACGTGATTGGCAAACGTAGGCGCTATCCTCTGGAGGCCAGCCTGGAGCGCGTCATTCCGACTGGCGCGAGCATCAACGCGCTGTTGACAGCTTGATCTCTCGAGCTGTCGAGAACGCCGCCGTCTACATCGCATATCATCGATCCTTCGATGGGTGATGCCTCCGTCCAGCGCACCAGATCCGCCACGTCCGATACGATCGAGAGCTTTCTCCTCAAGGTCCTTCTCTACGGCATCGGTTTCGGCGCGAGCATCCTGATTTCCCGCGGGTTGGGTCCGTCCGGCCGAGGCATCTACTACCTCCCCATCGTCACCGCCGCCACGGTCGCGTCGTTCGCGACGCTTGGCCTGGAGCAGGCAAACGTCTTCCTGTTCGGGTCCCGGTCGGTGCCGCTCGCGAGGCTCTGGGCGCAAGGAGGCCTGGTGGCCCTGGTCCTGGGAGCCCTGGGCGGCCTCCTGCTGCTCTTCGCACCGGCGCTTCTCCCAGGGACGTTTGCAAGCGCACCGGCCCCGCTCTGGGTGCTGGTCGCGGTCGGACTGCCCCTCACGTTGCACTCGCAGTTCGCGTCGGGCCTCCTGACGCTCCGTGGCGAGGTCACGTGGCAGTTTCGCGCGGGCCTCATCGGCGCCGTGCTGCAGACTATCGCGCTGTTTGCACTCTTCGGTGTCGGCTGGTTCACGCCCTTGGCTGTCGTCGCCGCGTCGGTCGGATCGAACATCGTCGTCTGGGCGCTCGTAGTCACTCGCATCGCGCGCGAGGGACAGTGGATCCGCTGGGACCTTGCGCTGCTCAAGGAGACCCTCGCAAGATCCCTCGTGCTTCATGCGGCCATGGTGCTCCTCTTCCTGCACCTGCGCGTGGACATGTTCATGCTCAATGACATGGCAGGGACCTCGACACTCGGCATCTATTCCCTGTCCGTGACGCTCGCCGAAACCGTGATGCTCGGCACCGACTCTGTCGCGATCGCCATCCTGCCGCGCCAGATGGGGAATTCACTGGAAGAGGCCGCCCTGATGGCGCTCCGCGCGGCAAGGATGGCGGCACTCATCAGCGCTGCGTTCATCGCCGCATGGGCGGTCGTGGGCTTTCCGCTCATCGTGCTCGCCTTCGGCCGGCCGTTCGCGGGGTCGTATCTTCCGCTGCTCGTGCTGCTGCCGGGCGTTGCGTTCATGGGCATGCAGCGCGTTTGTGGCGGCCCTGTGATCCGGGCGGGGCGGCCGAGCCGCATCGTCTGGATCAACGTCCTGAGCCTGACCAGCAACATCGCGCTGAATTTGTGGTGGATCCCGATGTGGGGAGCCATCGGCGCCGCCGCCGCGTCCACGTGCTCCTACGCGTTCGGCGCGATGCTGTTCCTTCGATGGACGGCTGGAATGGGTGCCGCGGCGTTCCCGGGCTCAGTCGTGCCCCGCGTGTCTGACGCGACCGCCGCATGGGCCGGCTTCGCCGCCCTGATACGCTCGCGGCAGGCACTCTCTTGACCGGGGGGCTTCGCCCCGCCGGACCCCCCGTCGCCGTCGCTCGCGGGGGCCCCATGCCCCGCTCCGCTCCGGCGGGGCGCGCCTGTGGCGCGCATGGCCCACGATGCGGGTCGGGGAAACGAGTGCACAATCCGGCGTCGGAGCGGGGTAGGCCTAAGACACTCAGGACGGTTCATGACTGAACGATGGCGACAGTACATCGAAGGTGGCGTGCAGCAGGCCGGCAGCCCGCTGCGGTTCGCCGTCGAGCAGTGGATGTTCCTGTTCCCGCTGTATCTCTCGATTCGCAAGGCACTGCCGCGAGGCGGGCGCATCCTGGACGTCGGGTGCGGCGCCGGCGCCTTCACGTCTCTTCTGAGCACGTACGGGCTCGAGGCCGTCGGCGTCGATCAGGACGCCGAGGTCGTTGCACACGCACGGCAGGTGGCGGGCCTGCTGGGCGGCGACGCCACCTTCGAACAGGCGGACGCGTTCGACCTCTCGCCGTTCCACGAGCGCTTCGACCTTGCCTATTCGATTGGCGTCGTCGAGCACTTCGATCGTGACGTCACGGTTGACTTGATCAAAGAGCAGGCGCGATGCGCCCGCCACGTCCTGGTCGCTATCCCGACCAGGTTCACGAAGTACTCGGCGGTGATCACGGACGAGCGGATCTACACCCGACCACAACTCGATGCGATGGTGCGGGACGCTGGCCTCACCGTCACCGACTCGTTCGTCTATGGCGAGGTGCCGACCGGGCTCGCACGCAACCTCGAGCGGGCGCTGCCTGGCGCTGTCTATCGCCGGCTGAAGCACGCGTTCAGTTACGCGATGGGCATTGGCTGCGTCGGGCGACGGCCCTGAAGGTTTCAGTCCGCGTCACGCTTCCGGGCGACGACGTGCCAGTACGGTTCGTGCTCTGAAAAGTGAATGTCAGCCATGCCCGCGGCGACCAGCATCTGCTGAATCTCCGCTCGCGAAAATCGCTTCTCCAGCGGCGTCCCGAAGCGGTCGAGCGAATCGTTGCGAATGACCTTCCAGGGTTTGTCGACGTAGTACGCGAGGGGAATCCTCTTCGCGGCATCCTCGTCGAACAGCTTCACGAACCGCGCGAACAGTACGAATGGGGCGTAGACACAGACGGCGATGGCATCGCAGACGAGAAACTTCAGCGCACGCGGCAACCTTGAAATGAGCCGGCGGCAGCCATCGGCGGCACCGAACAGCACGCGGTGCAGGGCGCCACGGTTGTCGAGGTTGTAGTAGACGTAGAGCAGCAGCCATCCACTGGGCTTCAACATGGAGGCTGCCTCGCGAACTGCGGCAGGCGTATCCGGCAGGTGGTGCACGACGCCGAGGCTGAACACGAAATCGAACGACTCGCGGTCGAAAGGCAGGCTCCCGTAGCCTGCCTTCGTGACCCGGATGTTCGGGCACGACGCCGTATGGCGGACAGCGGCGAGTACGGCCTCGCCGGGATCGACAGCTTCGATGAACTTGACCCGGCGTGAAAGATACTTCGACCATCGGCCGGTCCCGCAGCCGAGGTCGAGCGCAACTGTCGTCGCGTTCGCCATCTCGGGCGTCACGATGTCGAAGTATTGGTCGCCGGCCCGCCTGGTTTCTTCTTCGGTGAATGACGAAAAACGGTTCCATTCGTCGCCGAAAGACTGGACCGTCTGCCGATCGGCGTTGAGCTCGTGAGTGACGAAGGAAGCGACGTCAGTGCCGTCGACCCGAGTCGTGGAAACTGCCGGGCGATTGTACGGAACCATTGGCTGCCGTGAACCTATCACGGCGGCCGACGCCCCTGCCGCGTACGTCGATTGAAGAAGGGCCATCCACGTCGTAGCCAATGGCGGACGTTCATCGCGTCAGCGGCTGAACGTCGACCAGACCATCCGTGGCGTGAATGGCGAGTCGAATGACGTGCCGTTTACGGCGTCGATCGTCGTGGTATTGGCGACCAGCCCCGCAGGCGTGCCGGGGAACGCGATCTGCGCCGAACCGGAGACGGTAGAGGCACACGACCCAAGGGAATTGATCGAGACCGCCGTGTTGCCGTTCCCGGGAATACTCAGAGTGGTAGTACCACACACGGCTCCTGTCGGCCCGTAGGCCGTGAGCTTCGCGTCCGTCGTGTCGTTCATGTTGTTGCGGACTTCGACGAACGCCTGGTTCGTGCCGCCGGTGAACCACCACGGGGAAAAGAGCGTGGTCTCGATAATCAATACGTGCATCGTGTAGGGAGCACCGATGTTATTCGCCACCTGAATGTAGACAACGCCGTCTGCGGGTGGAATCAGGCTATCGCTGTCAGAGGCATGGCCCGGCACGAGCGCGACCAGCGGCTCGTAATCGGTTGAATCCACGCCGGCCGCCCCGGTCGTGCAGCTGCTGTCGCTGTACAGGGTCACGCCCAGGTTGACGCCACCCTCGCCCACGTCTTGCGTGGGCCCCCAGGCCAGGACCGAATACGAACGGTTGGCTGTCACCCGCGCCTTGAAGAACAGGCTGCCCGTGGAGGCAATCGTGTACTGAGCGCGCTCTCCAAGAAACAGAAAATCGGCGTTGGCGCAGGAGGTGTTGGCGGCCTGTGCGACCGACGGGCTGAAAACGCCGACCGCGGCCAAAGCGGCCAGGAACATCACGAGAAATCGGCGACAGGTCATAGTGTTCTCCTTCTTCGACCAGAGGGCAGGCCCCTTCTGGGGCCGGATGATTGAAGCAATCCTGGTGAGCTTGTACCACAAGCGAGAACTCGCATGACTTACCGATGCCGATGGTGAGGCGTGCTGACTCGGTCTGCCGAAGGCTGCGCACGGCCGTGCGGTTCGGCAGGAGCGTCCTCGAGAGCTGGGGAAACGACGGTCTCAAAACAAAAACGGCCCGCCCGATCGAATCGGAGCGGGCCAGGAACTGAAATTCCTCGTTACCAAAACGTCAACGAGTTGTATTACCCCAAACCATGCGTGGCGTGAACGGAGAATCGAAAGAGGTGCCATTCGGCACGTCGAGCGTCGTTATGTTTGCGGCCATCCCACCCGGCTGCCCCTGGAAAGCCACCTGCGCCGATCCGAAGATGGAGCCCACGCAGGTCCCGACGCCGTTGATTAGGACCGCCGTGTTCCCATTCCCGGCGAGGCTGAAGTTCGACGTGCCGCAGACGGCGCCATTCGAGGCGTAAAAAGTCAGAGTACCGGTCGTGCTGTTGGTCATGTTGTTGCGCAACTCGACATACGCCTGATTGGTTCCACCAGTGAACCACCACGGGGAAAAGAGAGAAGTTTCCATCACCACCGTGTTGACGTAGTAGGCTGTCGCAACATTGTTGATGGCCCGGACGTAGAGCGCACCGGTGAAGGTCGGGATGATGCTGACGGCATCGCCATTGTGATTACCCACACTCAGATTGGGCTCACGGTCTGTTTGGTCCACCGTCGTCGCAGCGACGGTGCATGCGCTATCCGTGTAGAAAGCCGTGTCCAGCGAAACAGCTGACACACCTGCGTCCTGGTACGGCGCCCATGCCATGATCGCATACGAGCGCCCCGCAACCACTGAAACCTTGTAGAAGGCGGAGCCGCTGGCAGCAACGAACTCTTGCGCGCGTTCGCCGAGCGCTAGCATGTTCGCGTTGGCACAGGTTGCGGCGGCTTGCGCGACCGACGGCGTCATGATGCAGACCGTCGCGCACGCGGCGATGAACGTCACAAGAACACGGCGACCCTTCATGTCTGGACTCCTTCCTCGTCTGAGGATTGGTTGTTTGTCAGCGATTGCCGGGGAATGGGAGACGGACGTCCTCGTGAACCTTGTACCACTGGCCTGACACGCGGACCCAGATGTCTTCAGCCGTCACACGCCCTGCTGGAAACCGAGGAGGGCGCGTTTCCATGTTCACTTTCACGCGCACGCGCTCCGCGGTTTCGGGAACGATGGCCTCGACGCGGATGTCTCCGAGATCGAATCGCGTGCGGACGGCGTTCTCCTTCAAGAAATCCGCGAACGGCACCTTCTTCCGATAGGCCGGCTCGTAGAGGTCGTACATGCGCTGATGGTCGCGGCGCTCGCGTGCGCTCCACCACTCCTTCGCCCGCGCACTGACGGCTCGCTCGGCGGCCGCGCTCAACGGTGGGACGTCAGAAGCGGTCTTCACGGCGCTCTGCGACGCCGTTGACGGCGCTGCCGCCGACTGCTTGGCGAGGAGACCAGGTTGCAAGGAGAGGAGGGCGATGAAGCTGACGGTCGAGACTCCCGTGGTCATTGATCCGATCCGCCGCCTCCAGGACGACGAGGACTTTGAGGGTTCGTGGCCCCAGGTCCGTTCTCGGGCGGCTGGCCGGGTGCGGAGTTGGCGCCTGGCGGATTGACCACTGGGAAACCGGCGGTCTTCGGTCGAGGACCCGTGGGAAGCGGGATCTCGACAAGGTTTCCGTTCGCATCGGGGAAAGGCAGGATCACCGTATTGGATTTCGGTGGCCGTATCTGCTGAACTGGCTGGCCGTTCTCGTCCGTGAAGGGCAATTCAATGACTGGTGAGG
Source organism: uncultured Acidobacteriota bacterium (assembly GCA_963730995.1). GTDB lineage: Bacteria > Acidobacteriota > Vicinamibacteria > Vicinamibacterales > 2-12-FULL-66-21 > CAVSUB01. Next base: position 1,379,493 of record CAVSUB010000001.1, read on the forward strand.
TCGAGGCCGCCGCCTTCTGTGCCGGCGTCACGGACAGCAGTTCGACCATTTGAGCGCCCGTGACCTCGCCAGGAGCTGGCTCCCGCTGCTCGCCCGGCATCCCAGTGAGCGTCCCCGCCGCACCAGGCTTTTCCACATCGTCGCGCTTCTCGGGCTCCGGAGGAGGCGCCGCGGGCAGGGACGGAACGTCCTCCGCAACGGCTCGTTTGACGCGGGGATCGTCGGGATCGACCCGTGGACCGACCGAGACGATAGGACCATCTCCAGCGAGACGTACGATCACGAGCGCCGGCTGGGCAATCGTCCCGCAGCGCGTGTGCATCGCGAAGTCGAGCTCAGAGACTTTCAACACCGCTCCCACCGCATCCGCAGGCGCAAGGTCGGACACGTCGATCGATACCGGACGGGCCGCCGCTTTGGCATCAAGGCGCAGCTGAATCGGGCACGCAGGCTCGAGAGCCTCCAGCAACACCTGCACTGCTACTCCGTCGGCCTTGATCGAAACGGTTCCGTTGGCATTCACGCGCACGGGCGTGGAGGGGGCCTGCCGATCCGATTGCAGGACGAACGCACCTACCCGCGGCACGCACATCGACATCAACACGGCGGCGGCGAGACCGGTGCGGGAGGATAAAAATGCCATGGAAAGGCTCCGATTCGGGACTTGGTGGGGAGCTGCGTCCCGACGACGGTCGCTTGAGACGTTGATCAGCTAGGGATCTTGTACACCCGGGCTTGCCGAAGTTCAACTGGAATCGACCGCGGAAGAGCAGACGACCAGGGTGTACGGGATTGCACAGATCTGCAGGGATTAATAGCTGGGTTCGAGTGGCGCTCCCAAGTCAAGTCTCGCGTTGCACTTTCGTGACGGTCACGCCAAGAACGTCCTGGGATTCGGGGAGTTCGGATACTAGCCCTTGACCATGACGATCGTCTGTCCGATCTGCGTGAGCGCGAGAGCCCGCAGGATCGGACGGCGCTGCACCATCTTGAGCACGCCGCGGCGGAACGCGCTCGACGCGATGGTCTGATCGGCAGGCGTGACGAGGTCTACGATCGAATAGAAGCGGCTGAAGCCGACATCACGTCCATACCGGCAGAGCGACGCATAGGTGAACCAGTGCACTGCAGGACGCAGGGAGTAGTTCGCGAGGCGCGGGTCGTAGTGCAGGTGATGATGGACGTAGGCTTCCTGCAGCAGCGGAGGAAACCAGTTGAAGAAACGCGTGGTGAACTCGCCGGTACGCCCGATCGGCGAGAAGTGCCACCGATTCGTCGTCGTGATCCACGCCACCCCGCCGGGCCTCAGGACCCGGTAGATCTCGGCGAGGCTCAGACGGGGCGACTCGACGTGCTCCAGGATGCTCTCGCAGAGGACGACGTCCTGCGACGCATCGCTCACGGCCATCCGTTCGGCGGCGCCGACGACCACCTGTGCATCCGCGCCGAGATAGCGCTGCGCCTCTTCGGCAAAGGCCGCGACCGGCTCGATTGCCGTCACTCCGTGGCCCATCGAGATCAGTTCGACACAGGTCCGCGGTTTCGGACCGCATCCGACGACGAGGAAGGACGATGGGGGGGCGAGCGGAAGCAGTCGGGACAGGTAGGTCACGACGCGCCGCGTCAGGGCGGCGCGCTCGTCGCCGGCGTCCTGAGTGACGGAGAAAGTTGCTGCCGCTCGCGAAGCCAGATCCGGGTGGCCCGCCGTCAGCAGCCGACTCGCAGACGAACGATCGATCATGGCACCTCTCCCAGCGCTCTCGATCGCACGGCGGCCGAACGGAATGCGGTGCGGCCGCTCCCACGACAGGAGACTGCCGGAACGGTCCGCATCGCTCAGGCGCTCATGAGCGCGCGCGCCAGGATGTGGACGCTGGCAATCAGCGCCAGGGCGATCCAGTAGGACGCGTACCACGTACGCCAGCGGGCCATGCGCGCCAGGTAAGGCGCGCCGACACACGCAAAGAACAGCAGCACGGGGAGCATGACGTCACGCTGGCGGTACGACAGGTTGATCAGCAGGTACTGCGCGAAGTAGACCGCCGAAAAGAACCAGAGGAACACCACGCCGAATCTCGTCTCGGTCCGCGTCACGATGCGCCATCCGGTCGCGCCGAGCCCCACGACGATCACCGGCAGGAGACCGTACCAGACGAGCATGCCTGGGAAGAGCAGGTAGTCGCCGGCTTGCAGGACCCTGAAGTGCCAGTCGTTCGGCAGAATCCAGACGAACGGTCCGTACAGCCGCCGGAAGAGATTTGCAAAAGAGGAAACGATGGTGCCGGCGATCGCGAACCGCCCGCTCTGCGGTCCTAAATGCACGGGGACCATGATCGGATCATGGTCCCCCGCCATCATCTTCGTAGACTTGGATGCGATCCGAACCCGATCGAACAGCCCGGCGGCGTAATGACTCATCGCCGGAGTGTCCAGGACGTACGACACGTTGGACGCCACCATGATTGCCGATGGGGGCCACGAGGCGCGCGCGAGCACGACCTCGCCCGTCAAAAAGACTGCGGCCACCAGCACTGCCGCAGTCGCGCGCTGGAACATCGGCACTCGCAGGAGCCGCAGGAAAACCACCGTCGCGATGAACGCGAACTCGAGATACGCGAACGAATAGAACCTGCCGCTCCTGAGGTAGAGGGCAGCCACCAGGCCCGCGAGCGCGTACAGACCCATCGCATACGGCCTCCGTTCGACCGTGAGCCGAACGATGACCCACACCAGCAGAACGGTCCCGAAGATGATCGAGGGATCCTTCAGGAGATCGACCGCCGCCAACGCGATGAGCGACGGGTGCAGCGCAACTGCCAGGCCGAGGACGAGAGCGGCTGAGGGCAGTATGATCCGGGCAATCCCGAACATCAACGGCGCCGCCAGGGCGATCATGGCGCAGTTCATCACCTGCAGCCCGAAGAGGTCCGTATGGAGATAACGGATCGCAGCGGCGAACAGATAGTAGTGCGAGACGTCGTAGCTCCCGAAGACGATCACCGGATGCATGTCCAGGTGAAACGCGCTCGCCGCCAGCTCTCCCCCCTTCGTGAAGTAGGTCGTGGAGTCGGGACCCAGGAACGGGCCGCCCTCCCGCACCCCGAGCGCGTAGCAGGCCGTCACGGCCAGGCACCGGGCCAGCAGCGCCCAGATGAAGAGATTCAGGCTCGTGCCGCGGTGTGCGGCATCCTCTGTGGCAGCGATCAGCAGCGCCGCACCCGCGGCGACGGCAACCACGAGCAGATAGGAGGACGTGACGCCGGGCAGGAACTGGGGGAGCAACAACGCGACAGCCAGCCCGGCCAGGCCCATCTGGAGGAGCCGCGAATGGTGCACCACCACTCGCGCCCGGGCCGCGCCGTCGGCCGCGACGCCGGGAAGAACGGTTGCCGGCCGCCGGATCGACTCAGACCCCAACGAGCGCTCCGGGACTCCCGACAGAGGCCGGGCACGAGGTCGGACGCGCGTCGATGAACATGCGATGCCAGGATTCGAACATCAGCAGGTTCCAGAGCTGATAGTGCCAGGAGCGCACGCCGCGCGTGTGTTCGTCGAGGAGACGACGAACCACGTGCTCGTGGAAGTACCCTCGCTGACGCAGACTGTCGCTCAGCAGCACGTCGTAGGCGAGATCCTTGAGCTCGTGCCGGAACCAGTGGTCGAGCGGCACGCCGAAGCCCATTTTCGGCCGCTCGATGATCTCTTTCGGCAGCAGCGGCTTGACGGCTTCCTTGAGAATGTATTTCTTGATCGCGCCGTTCATCTTCAGTCCAGATGGCAGACTCGCCGCAAACTCCATCAGAGGATGGTCCAGGAGCGGCGACCGTCCCTCCAAGCCGTGTGCCATGGTCGCGATATCGACCTTCACGAGGAGGTCGTCGGGCAGGTAGTTGTTGACGTCGACGTCGAGCGTCGCGTCCACGAAATCAGGCGCGTCGGACTCCGCATACGAGCGAAGGAGAATATCGGACGCATCGCCGCCCGCGACTTCCTGAAACTCCGCCCGGCAGAGCTCGGACTTGAGCAGCGGCTGGAAGTGGGACATCCAGCGCACGTATCGCCGCTCGCGGCCCTCGCCGAGCGCTTCGAGAAAACGCTTCCCTCTCGACATGACGCTCTTCGAGGTCCCGGACGCAGGCACCATGCGGGCAACGAGATCGAGCGGCCGTCGGAGCACCGGCGGGATCTCGTCGAAGCGGCTGGCGAGGACGTTGGCTCGATAGCGCTCGTACCCCGCAAAGTTCTCGTCGCCCGCGTCCCCGTTGAGCGCGACCGTGACATACCGGCGCGTCAGCTCGGAGAGGAGGAACGTCGGAATGGCCGACGAGTCCGCGAACGGCTCGTTGTAGTGCCACACCAGACGGGGAAGGATCTCCAGCGCGTTCGGCCGGACAACGAACTCCTCGTGCTGCGTCTCGTAGCGTTTCGCCACGAGACGCGCGTACTCGAGCTCGTCGTATTCCTTTTCCTGGAAACCGATCGAGAACGTGCGGACCGGCGCCGCGCCGAGCTCCGACATGAGCGCGACGATCGCCCCGGAATCGATGCCGCCGCTCAGGAAGGCGCCAAGCGGAACGTCGCTGACCAGCCGGATCCTGACCGCTTCGCGAAGCCGCGACCTGAGCTCGTCGACTGCCTCCGCCTCCGTGATGTTGCGCTTGGTGCCGTAGCTGAGCTTCCAATAGCGGCGGACCGTGACACGCCCGTCCTCCACCAGGAGGTAGTGCGCCGGCGGCAGCTTGTGCACGCCCTCGAACGCGGACATCGGCGCCGGGACGTACTGATAGGTCAGGTACGCGGACAGCGCCGCCGGATTGGGAGTCGAAGAGAAGGACGGATCGGCGAGGAACGCCTTCGGCTCGGAGGCGAACGCGAGCCCGTCCGAGTCGTTGGTGTAGAAGAGGGGCTTCTTGCCGAGACGATCGCGCGCGACCAGCAGCCGGCGTCGTGGCTCGTCCCAGATCGCGAACGCGAACATGCCGCGCAGGCGACTGATGCACTCCACGCCGTATTCGCGATACGCATAGAGAATGACCTCGCTGTCCGTATGGCTCCGGAAGCGATGGCCGCGCGCTTCGAGCTCCGATCGAAGCTCCAGGAAGTTGTAGATTTCGCCGTTGAACGTGAGCCAGATCTGACCGTCGGCCGTCGACATCGGCTGTGCGCCGGCCTCGCTCAGGTCGATGATGGCCAGCCGGCGATGACCCAGGCCGGCATGATTCCGCGTCCAGACGCCCGATCCGTCCGGTCCGCGGTGGGCAATCAGATCGCACATGCCCTGCACGAGGGCTGCAGACACCGGGCGCTCCGACACGTAGTTGATCCGGCCGGCAATGCCACACACGGGTCAGTCCCTCCTTCCCGCATGCACGGGATCGGCGTGTGCAGTTCTACGGCGATCCGGCAGAACTGAGGTAGAGGCAACAAGCCGGCTGTACACGGCTTCGTACGAACGGACCATCGCGTTCATCTCGTATTTCTCGTGAACGTATCGACGCGCGCGTTCACCCATCGCTCGGGCCGTGTGACTGTCGCCAAGGAGCCGTGCGATCGCGCGTTCGAGCGCCACTGCATCCGCCGGCGGCACGAGAAGACCCGTCACCCCGTCGGACACCGCTTCCACGTTTCCACCCACGGCGGTCGCAACCACCGCCTTGCCTGCCGCCATCGCCTCGAGCAGCGCGTTCGAATAGCCCTCCTGCAGCGAGGGATGCACGTAGACGTCGGCCAGCGCAAGCAGCGCAGGAACATCAGGCCGCACACCCAGGAATCGCACGGAGTGGCGGATGTTCAGGTCGTCGCAGATGCGCTCGATCTCCGCTCGAAAAACACCGTCGCCCGCCAGCAGCGCGACGGCCGAGGGGAACTCGACGAGCACCTGACTCCAGGCCCGCAGGAAATACTCGTGCCCCTTGTAGCGGATGAAGTTGGACACGACAATCACGCATGGACGGCCCGCGACGTCAAGCGATGCGGCGAGGTCCTGGTCCGGCGCCTTGCCGAACCGCGTCAAATCGAGACCGTTCGGAATCACGATGACGTCCGACGGGCGGACGTGCTCGCGGGCTATCGTGTCCGCACGGACGGCCTCCGAGTTCGCGATGAACAGGTCCGTCATCCGGTTGGCGATCGACTCGAGAGCCGCATAGTGGGGCTTGCCGGTCTTGAACAGGCCGAGACTGCGACGGCTCGCGATGACGATCGGAACCCCCGCCGCGCGCCCGACGAAAGTGCCCAGAATGTACGCCCAGAAGAGCATCCCGTGCATGACCGCCGGACGCTCTCGTCGAAAGAGCTGCCACAGACCGCTCACCAGGCGCCACCCGCCGAGCACATTGGGAAGGTATTTGAACCGCGTCGAGCGCAGCCCGCAGAACCCCATCGAGTGGACGGCAATTCCGCTCGCCCGCAGCCTCGAGGCCAGGGGACCGGGCGCCGCGAGGCAGCAGACGATCGGTTGGAACATCCGTCTATCGAGGCGTGTGGCGAGCTCGACGAGTTGCGTTTCCGTTCCGCCGACGTCGAGCGTCCCTATCAGGAACAGAACCTTGACCATCGCCGTCGCAGGGAGCGCGGCCGGAGCCGGGATCTCAGACACCGAGTGCACGTGCGCCCCGCACCGCTACTGGAAACGGCTCGCGCGAGATGTCGACGAATCCGGCTTCCCGGAACCAGCCTTCGACCTCGTCGTACGTGTGCTTCCACTGATACCGCGGCGAGTACCAATCGAAGGTGTCCAGCCAGCGCCATTCCGGATCGGGGTTGATGCTCGTCGGGAACAGCTTGACGGTCACCCACCCGACGATCGGGAGGCGGTGCACGTGATAGAGCGGGATCGCCACCTTTGATGCCTTGAGCAGGAGGGCCTTCGGCAGCCGCGGTGTCACCATGCGAAGCAGCTCACCACCGATCATGACCCTCAAACTCGTCGCGTACACCCAGATGACGATCGAACCGCCAGGCTTCACCAGCCTCGACAGGCTGAGAAAGGCCCGCTTCGTGTCCGGGGTGTGATGCAGGACCCCGATACTGTAGACCACGTCGAAAGTGCCGTCGGCGAACGGCAGGTTCATGATGTCGGCCTGGTAGAACGACACGTTCGAGTGATGGCCGAGGTTGCGCGCCGCAGCCTCGACGGCCGTGCTCAGATCGATCGCGTGGACCTCGGCGCCCGCGTTGATGCAGACCTCCGCGAACCGCCCCATCCCGCAGCCGGCATCGAGGACACGCTTGCCGCGAAGACTCTCGAGCGACAGCCCGGTCTTCTCCACGAACGTGTCTTTGCTGCGCGTGGTGCCGTTGGCGGAGTCGAGCTGCGCCTGGGCGAATGTGTTCCACTGGTACCCGAAGGATCCGGTGTAGTGCTCCGAGGCAACGAAGCGGGCAACGCCATCGATGATCGGAAAGGCCGCGCCGCAGGCCGGGCACTTCCACCCGGCGGTGCCAGGTGGCACCCCTGCGGGAGAGCCGAGCGGGTCGGAGGGGTTCCCGCGAGCGGTCGAGCGGGGCTCCGACGCGGGACCCCGGTCAATGTCCAGGCTGGTGTGTCCACACTTGACGCACTTCAGCACCGCAACCTCGTGTCGATCTTCAATCTCGGAGTACCTGGAAATTCGTTCAGAGAACGACCATGACGGCGAGCACTCGCAACTCTCAAACCGTTACTTTACTGGTAGATACCGAGAGGGTCAAGGCGCGGAAGCGCCTGTCTAGGGCGTCAGGTTCGATCGCGGACAGTAGGCCCTGATGAAGAATGGCGGGTCTCCGATCTTGAGCCCAGGATCTTTCACCGGCCCGAAAATGGCGCAGGTCGAGTAGTTGGCTTCGATCCAGCGCATCACGCGCTGCGCGTAGTCCCGGCCGAACACCGCGGGACCGAACTCCGCAGTCGGACGATTCGGGATCAGGATGAGCGCCGTGCCTGCGTCGCGAAGCTGCCGGATCGCGCGTTCCTCTTGCTGCGCATCGAGGTAGCCCGGCGTGACGATCTCCTCGCGCAGCGGGTTTCTTCTCGCGCTCAGGAAGTCAATCGATGTGCCCTCGGGCATCACCGCAATGGCATCGTCCGGGTCCGTGGTCCGGGCGATGTAGTCGAGGGCTTCGTTGAACGCCTGTCCCATGTCCGGCTCGGCGACGAGGGTGCCGCGAGCCGTGGCAATCGGGACGGTGCTGCGGGTCTGGTATCGATACGCCAGCACGCCTCCGTTGATGACTGCTGCGCCGGCCAGCAGCGTCAAGGCGATCGTGCGAGCCACGCTGCCGGCACGCGCATCCCGGAAGCGGCCCGCGAAGGGGCCCACCCAGAGATACGTGAAGATGACGACCGACATCGGCAGCACGTACGACGCATAGGCCCCGCCGCTCCGCACGTGCAGAATCAGCCGCGCGAGGCTCGCCAGCGCGAAGATCGTGAAGACGCCCAGGACGCGGACCGACGTGCCGGCCGACCGGCCCTCGCGGCGCAACGTTGCCGCCAGCATCAGCAGGAACCCGACCAGCAGGAACGGCATCGCCAAGTACGGACCCTTGTCTCGATCGAGTCCGGTCGTGATGCCCATTACGATAACCAGGCCGACGGCGGCGGCGACCATGGGCCCTGGACTGGACAGCGCGCCGGCCGGACCGGCAGGGCCTGTCGCCAGACCGCTCGATACGGGACGGGCTCTCATCCGGGCGACGAGGACGCTGATCGCAGCCACGATCGTCCCCAGCGTCACGACTTTCACCGTCGCGATCAGCATCCGCTCGAGCGATCTGACGGGGTTCCCGAGCCCGGACACCTGCTTGTTGAAGTACGCCAGCTCGGGGGGAATGTTGTAGAGGAGCAGCCAGCTGTCCGAGACGAGCGCCGGCCAGCCGACCCGCGCCGCAATGACGGCGTACACGCCGATGGGGAGGGCAAGAGCGGGAGCGCAAAAAGCGAAGGCGAACACTAGTCCTCGCCGAGCATCCGGGTACGTGCTCAGCACGGCCGCCCCTATGCCTGCCGCCATTGCCGCAACACCCATCTCGGTCTTGGCGAGGGTCGCGAGGCCGGCGACGAAACCTGCGGCCGCGAATGCAGCCAGCCCCTCGCGGTAGCGCATCGCACGTTCGTTGACCCGTTTCACCGTCATCACGAGCATCGCCAGCGTGATCAGTCCGAGCGTCGCGCCATGCAGCGAGTTGTACCGAGTACGGCAGGATGTAGTTCCCGGCCGGTTTGAACATGCAAAGCGACATCACGTGCAGCGTCGCAACACCCGTTGCCGCTGGGTCCATGATCCGGCGCCCCAGCCAGTACACGAGCCCGAGCACGATCGTGGCGCTGACGATGCCGTCGGCGTAGAGGATGGTGAGGGACGGGCCGAACAGCCGATAGAGACCGGCGTGCAGCCAGGGCGAGAGCGGCCCGTAGATGTGGCGGACGTCCGAGTAGAGGTGCTCGCCGCTCAGGAGCCGGAGCGGCTGATTCATCTCGCGGCCGATATCCACGATCGGATCTGCCCAGCGCTGCCACGACGTCAGGAGCAACAGCACGAACGAGGCGGCAAGGACGATGAGCCACGTCACATCCCGACTGGCCGCGTCGCGGAAACGGCGGCGAACGGCGGCGACGGGCTGACGGGCGTCTTGCGCGGGTTCGGCCACAGCGGATGGATCATCGCTTACGGACAGGAAAGGTTCCAGGGGTTCCAGGGTTCCAGGGGTTCCAAGGGGTTCCAGGGGTTCGAGGGGTTCCAAGGGGTTCCAGCGGTTCGAGACGTTCGAGGCGTTCGACGGGAGCGATTGCGCCGAGGAGAACGCCCAAAAGAAAGAGCGGGGTCCCGCGACCCCGCCCTACGATTCGAACGATCTTCCACTCCAGGCGCGCCAAGGGCGCGCCACGCCGGCCAGCCTTCGCTGAAGCTACGGCGGCCCGCCGGAGCCTTGGCGAAGGCGGGAGCGGAGCGGGGCATGGGGCCCCCGCGAGCGACGGCGAGAGGGGGTCCGGCGGGGCGAAGCCCCCCGGTCTACTTCGTCACGAACGTCGAGGACGTGCCGTTCCAGACGCCGTTGGCCTTTGTCCAGATGGACACGTAGATCCGCTGGCCGACTGGAAGGTTCTTGACGAGATACGTCGTGCCCTGGATCTCGCCTGTGTCGAGCAGATTCTTCGACCCCGGCTCGGACCCGATATACAGGTAGTACGCCTCGGCGTTGCTGATCGTCGTCCACGTGAACAGTTGGCCGAGCGGGTCGACCTTGGCCGTGCCATTGAGTGCGTCGGGGCTCGGCGAGGTCAGCGCGGCGCCGGCCAGCGTCATCGACGCATCGCGCTGTCGCCACTGGCCGCCGTACTTGGTGTAGATCCGCGCGAACACTTCCTTGCCTGCCGGCAGCGAGGGCGTCTCGTAGTCGTTCCGCACCACCTCGCCTGAATCCAGGAAGTCCTTCAGACCGGGGCCGCTGCCCACGCGGAGGTAGTAGGAGTCGGCGCCCAGGATCGTCGTCCATTGAATGCCCTGTCCGAGATCGGATCCATCACCCGCCATCGGCTTGGTGAAGCGCGCCGACAGCGACGTCGTGAACGTCACGGAATCGACTTCCCACACACCCTTGAGAAGCGTGTAGACCCGTGCGTAGAGCGTCTGACCCGGCTGCAGTCCGTTCACCTGGAACGTCGTCGCCTTCGTCTCCCCCGTGTCGGCGATGTCGCCGGCGCCGGGTGCAGTGCCCACATAGAGGTGGTACGCCTGCGCGTCGGTCACGCCCGTCCAGACGAACGTCTCGTAGGCGCTGGTGTCGGACGCCGTGTTGTAGGGGTAGACGAGCACCGACTTCGCCGCCGAGCCGAACTCGATCTCGTTCGCGTACCAGTTGCCCGCAATCTTCGTCGAAATGCGCGCATAGAGGCGTCGGCCGGCCGGGAGCGACGAGGTCGTCCACCACGTGCGCGTGGTCTCGCCCGAGTCGATGACGTCCCTCCCGCCGGCGCGTGTGCCGACGGTAAGGTAGTAGGCCTGCGCATGCGCCACGGCCTCCCAACGGAAGACGTCAGCCGAGGTCACCTCGCCCTGTCCGTCGACGGGAGCGATCATGCGGGCCGGCGCGCTGAGCCTCGCCACCTTGAACGCGAGCTCGCTGTAGGTCCAGACGTCAGCGGACTTCGTGAAGATGCGCGCGTAGTAGGTGCGGTCGAAGGGCAGCGCGGGCAGCGTGTAGGACGTGCCTTGGATTTCGCCGCTATCGACTGCGTCCTTCCCGCCGGAAGTGGTCCCTACGCGCAGGTAGTACGCCTGCGCGCCGGCGGCGGTGCTCCACTGGAGGACCTGGCTGCTCAAACGGCCATCGGCGTCAGTAGTCACGGTGAACTGGGCTGTCCCGGCGGCCGGCTTCGGCGACCCGTTGCCAACGACGAACGGCAGCTCCGCAGAGAGCGCGCTCTTCGAACCGTCGTTCGAGTAGGCCTGCACGGCAAAGTAGTAGGTCCGCCCGGCCATCAGACCGTCCAGCTTCACGCTGGTGGCCCTGCCGGCGTCGACTTGGTAGCGGTACGCCTTCGGCTCGTCACCGTACTTGATGATGTACCCGGCGACGTCGGATTCGTCGTTGGGGTCCCAGGCAAGCGTGACGCCGGCGGCAAAGGCGGAAGAAGACATCAGCGCGACGAGCGCTGCCGTGGCCAAGACAACGTAGCGGAGACGACCAAATTTCATCAGTGCACCCTGTTGAATCAGTAGTCGTACGGGCGTACCCCGCACGGCTCCGTGCCCTGCAAGGGCAAAGCGGGTGCCGCTCGGCCAGCGGACGGATAGTGCCGGAAAATTCTAGGAAAAACGGGGAGAGCGGGCTCGAACGCGGTAGAGGAGGCGGGCGCCGGACGCGATCTTCGTAGGCGGTCTACAAAATCGTAACGGCTAGAGGGGCGCCACTCGATCCCGGGCGGAATCGAGGCGTTTCACATCTGCATCAACCATCATCTCGATCAGCCCCTGGAAGTCGACCGCCGGCCGCCACCCGAGGCGCCCGCGCGCCTTGCTGCAATCCCCGATCAGATGCTCGACCTCCGCGGGCCGCAGAAAGGCCTTATCGAGCTTCACGTGCTTTCCGGGATCCAGGCCGGCGTGCGCGAACGCCGTGTCGACCAGGTCGCGCACCGAGTGGGCCACCCCTGTCGAAATCACGTAATCGTCTGGCTCGTCCTGCTGGAGCATCATCCACATCGCGCGGACGTAGTCTCCGGCGAACCCCCAGTCGCGCTGCGCATCGAGGTTGCCCAGGGACAGCGTGTCGGTCAGACCCAGCTTGATCCGCGCGACGCCATCCGTGACCTTGCGGGTCACGAACTCGATACCGCGGCGCGGCGACTCGTGGTTGAACAGGATCCCTGAACACGCGAAGATGCCGTAGCTCTCCCGGTAGTTGACCGTGATGTAGTGGCCGAACACTTTGGAGACGCCGTACGGGCTGCGAGGATAGAACGGCGTGAGCTCGGTCTGCGGGACCTCGCGAACCTTCCCGAACATCTCGCTGGACGATGCCTGGTACAAGCGAATCTGCGGATCCACTTGCCGAATGGCCTCGAGCACTCGGGTGACGCCCTGGGAGTTGTATTCGGCCGTCAGCATCGGCTGATCCCACGAGGCCGGCACGAACGACATCGCCGCGAGGTTGTAGAACTCGTGCGGCTTCACACTCTGGATGAGGCGGACGATGGACAACTGATCGAGCAGGTCCCCTGGACAGAGCTGGATGCGGTCGAGCAGGTGCTCGATGCGCCAGAAGTTCGGCGCGCTCGAACGACGCACGACGCCGAAGACCTCGTATCCCTGCTCGAGTAGAAGCTCGGCCAGGTATGAGCCGTCCTGACCCGTAATTCCGGTGATGATTGCGCGTTTCGACATCGTGATAGTGAGCCCGCTCCCCAGAGGACCGAACGAAGGATTGTAGTCGTCCGCAGCTCGAAGGGTCAAGACAACCAGGCGCCCAGAATGCGCATGCTAGACTGCGTGGCAGCGTCGCCTCGTTCGCGAGTGAACGGCGGGGACCCTGCACATGCCCGCCAGCCCGGATCGCGTTAGCCTGCCGTGTTGATTCGCCGCGCCCTCAGTTTCGTCTTCGCCCTGTGCTGCGCGTTGCTGCTCTGGCCGGCGTTCGCAGCAAATCCCACCTGCGGCGTCCTGCTGTTGCTCCTTGCGGCGGTCGCCTTCGCCGATCCCACCACTGGCGTGATGATCGTCCTCGCGCTGAGCCCTGTCGCCACGATGGCGGTCTCGACTTTCTGGGGCACTCCGGGAGACTGGGCCGAGATGGTGGCCGTCGCCGCGGGGCTCGGATGGCTGCTCCGGCAAACGATTCGGGATGACTGCTGCCGGCCCGCCACAACCGCGTGGCCCGCCACTCTCCTCGCGTGCGTCGCCGTCGTCTCGCTCGGCGTCCAGCTCGCGGTGGTCGCGACCAGGATCTCGCCGGCGCTGTTGGCGGTCGACCTCGCGAACAGCCTCGACACCTACGTCACGGCGCGCAGCGACTCGACGCTGGCGATCAGGCCAGTCGCACTTCTGCTCGAAGGACTCCTCGTCTTCGTCGTCGCGGCCACGCCACGGCCGGCCGACGCGAATCGCCGTGTGCTCCGCATGTTCGTGGTCGGCGCCTGCGGTGCGGCGGTCCTGAACCTGACGAGGCTGGCGAGTGGCGCACTCCGGTCCGAGACGCCGTTTGCCGCGGCGCTCCATCTCGCCCGCTCGGTTCGCGTCAGTCTCCCCTACGCCGACGTCAACGCGGCGGGCTCGTATTTCCTCCTCGCGCTCTTCACCGCCTGGGGTCTGGCCGCTACTGACAGGCGAGCGCGCGGCGGATGGACGATCGCCTTGCTCGTGCTTGGCGCAGCCCTCTGGATCTCGGGGTCGCGCGCGGCGCTGGTCGCCTGCCTCGTCACGGCGATCGCGGTCAGCGCCCTCAGAGCGATCACGGCCCGCAGGTACTGGACGCTCGGAGCGGTGACGACGGGAGCCGTCGTGCTCTTCGCGATCTTCCCGTATCCGCTCATCGACCCTCGATCGCTCGACGCGATTGCCATCAGGGCCGAGATGTCTCGCGCCGCCTTTCGCATGTTCTCGACCGAGCCGCTGCTGGGAATCGGCGTGGGTCAGTTCTTCGAGCGCTCTGGCGAGTTCATTCGCGATCCCGCCGTGCATGCCATGTACGCGCGCGAGAACGCGCACAACAACTTCCTTCAGATCCTGGCTGAAACGGGCCTCGTCGGCTTCACGGCGTTTCTCTGGCTGCTCGTAGACGCCGGCCGCGCCATCGCGCGAGCCCTTCGAAACGGGGCGTCCGAAAATGCCCCCCCGGCCGGTGCCGTCGCGGGGCTATGCGCCTTCCTGGCGACCTGCCTGGCCGGCCACCCGCTTCTCCTCACCGAGGTGTCCCTCGCGTTCTGGGGTGCGCTTGGGGCGAGCGTTGCCGCGGCACCGCCTGTGGACGCAAAATCGATGCTACCGTCGCGCAGCCTGGCGGCGGCGGCGCTGATCGTGCTGGCGATAGGACTGCCGTTCCGGCTCGGACGCGCGACGAATGCGATCGATCTCGAGCACGTGGGGTTCGGCGTCACGCGGTGGAACTTCGACCGCGATGGTGTCAGGTACCGTCAGATGTCCTCCCGCGCTACGCTGTTCGTGCCGTCCGACGCGACGGCGATCGAGCTGCCGTACCGGCTGCAGTGGGGACGCGATCCGGTCACGCTGCAACTCGATTTCCGTGGACGGATCTCGGACAGGCTCGTGGTTTCGGATCATGAGTGGCGGACGTATCGCTTGCTGGTACCAGAGGGGGCCAACAAGCGACGCTACCAGCCGCTCGGCCTGACGGTGCTCCAGGGGGAGCCGGCGGCGGTTCTCCTGGGAAAGATCTCGGTCCACCAACAGAAAGGGGTTCAGTGATGTCGGATTCGGCGGTTGACGTGCTCGTGATTGGCGCAGGAGTCAGCGGGCTGGCGACGGCCATGCACATCGCGAGAAGCGGACGCTCGCTCTGCATCGTCGAGCAGCACCGGCGCGCCGGAATGGAAACGAGCACGCACAACAGCGGCGTCATTCACGCCGGCCTCTACTACCCGGTGGGGACG
Source organism: uncultured Acidobacteriota bacterium (assembly GCA_963730995.1). Taxonomy (GTDB): domain Bacteria; phylum Acidobacteriota; class Vicinamibacteria; order Vicinamibacterales; family 2-12-FULL-66-21; genus CAVSUB01. Next base: position 1,394,581 of record CAVSUB010000001.1, read on the forward strand.
CTGAAGGCGGAGCTGTGCGTCGAAGGTGCGCAGCGTTTGTACGACTTCTGCCGGCAGCACGCCGTGCCGCACGAGCGCTGTGGAAAGCTCGTCGTCGCTTCGTCGGAGTCCGAGATGCCCGACCTGGATTCCCTGCTGGCACTGGGATCGGCCAACGGCGCCGAAGGTCTGGAGATCGTCGGGCCCGATTTCGTGCGCCAGCGCGAGCCGCACGTGCAGGCGCACGCGGCCCTCTGGTCCCCGGGGTCCGGACGACTCGAGGCGGAAGCGCTCGTGCGCGCTCTGCAGCGGATCGCCGAGGCGGCCGGCGCCATCGTCCTGCGCGACGCGCGCGTCAGCGGGGGCAATCAGCGGCCTGACGGCACGTTCGAGGTACGTCTCGAGCGCGAGACGATCGAGGCACGAACGGTGGTCAATGCCGCCGGACTCTACGCGGACGATGTGTCGGCGGCCTTGGGCGGAGAGTCGTTCAAGATCTACCCGGTTCGAGGAGAGTATGCCGAACTGAAGCCGGCGCGGCGAGACTGGATCAACGGCCTGGTGTACCCGCCGCCACACGCCTCAGGACACGGGCTCGGCACTCACCTCACCAGGACGACGGGTGGATCGGTCCTCCTGGGCCCCACGGTGCGCTATCAGGAGAGCAAGGAAGACTACGAGACCGACAGGCTGCCGCTCGAGGCTTTCGTGGAACCCGCACGCGCGCTCGTGCCGAATACGACACTCGACGACCTGACCTACGGCGGCAGCGGCATCAGGCCCAAGCTGCATCCACCGTCGGAGCGGTTCGCGGATTTCATGGTGCGGGCGGACGCAAAGGTGCCGCGGCTCGTTCATGCGGCCGGGATCGACTCGCCGGGCCTGACGTCCTGCCTCGCCATCGGCGCGCGGGTCGCGCGCCTGGTCGAGGAAACGTTTGCGTAGTTTCCTCCCCACCTCCCGTCCTCGTTGTGAAGATTTCTCCGGCCAACCGCGGGGTCTGAAGACTCCGCGCTACAGTTCCCTCAGGTACCTCGCGAGCGCCTCCCGCCAATCCGGCATGGCGATGCCCGCGCGCGCGAGCTTCGCGTTCGACATCGCGCAATAGAGAGGGCGAGGCGCCTTGAGGCCCACCGTGGCGAGCGTCAGCGCCCGCGTGCGCAGCGGCCGCTCCAGGATCCGCGCAGCCTCCGCCGCGATATCGACCCACGTCGCGAAGCCTGAGTTCACGCAGTGGTAGAGGCCGGCAGGAGCCTCGAGCTCCAGGAGTCGGCGCGTGGCGCGGGCGACGTCAGCCGTATAGCTGGGCGAGACCGTGCGATCGACGAACACCGGCACTTCCTCCCCGGCCTTGATCCTGTCGACGATCCCGCCGAGGCTGCCCCGCCGCCCGAGCGGCGACGCCGGCTTGCCAAACAAGCTCTCGACTCGAAGCACGTAGGCCTTCGGCTCCTCGAGCGCCAGCCAGTCGCCGAGAAGCTTGGACGACGCGTAGACTGAGCGGGGCCCTGGCGTATCGTCCTCGGTGTACGGCCGCGTACCCGTTCCGTCGAAGACGAAGTCCGTGCTGTATTGGACGAGCCGCGCGCCGGCGGCGCGGGATGCGCGAGCCAGCCACAGGACGGCAAACGTATTGACCTGCAGCGCGGCGACTGCCCTGTCTTCCGCGCCATCGACGTCGTTGAAGGCCGCGCAGTTGATGAGCACGTCTGGAGCAACCCGTGCAACGGTCGCTTCGACCGCAAGACGATCGGTCAGGTCGAGCCCCTGCTTGTCGAAGGGATGGATGTCGGCGTGCGCGGCGAACTCGCGTCGTATGGCGCCGGCAAGCAAGCCTGCCGCGCCGGTGATCATCACGCGCATCAAGCCTCGCGACGGTTCGACCGGCGGTCGTCCTGTGGGCGACCCTCTCCCCCGCTCTCCGCGACCGCATCGACAAGCGCGTCCACGACCGCGGCCTGCTGGTCCGCGGTCAGCTCGCCGTAGATGGGAAGCGCAAGCGTCTGTTCGGCAGCACGTTCAGCCTGCGGGAAGTCTCCGGGCCGATAGGCGAGATCCGCAAAGCATGCTTGAAGGTGAAATGGCACCGGGTAGTAGATCTCGGTCCCGATCTCGCGCTCCGTCAGCCTGGCCCGCACGCGGTCGCGATCGGGCACATGGACGACGAACTGATTGTAGATGTGGGTGCACCCGACGCTCTCCACCGGGAGTCTTACAGGGCGATCGAGCCCAGCCTTGCCGAACAGCTCGACATAGCGGGCTGCATTCTCCCGTCGCATCTCGGTCCATCGTCCAAGATGCGGCAGCTTCACCCGGAGGACGGCCGCCTGCAGGGCGTCGAGCCTGAAATTGCCGCCGATCCGGTGGTGATGGTACTTGGGCTCCGCACCATGATTGCGGAGCAGGCGCACCTCGTGCGCCAACCGGGGGTCGCTCGGTCGTGACGAGACCGGCGTCTCCGAATGCGCCGAGATTCTTGCTCGGGAAGAACGAGAAGCACGCAATCGTGCCGAGCGAGCCGGCCTGGCGTCCATGATATCGTGGCGCCGATCGCCTGACACGCATCCTCGATGACCGGAATCCCCGCCGCTTGTGCCACGGCGATCACGGGATCCATGTCGGCGCACTGCCCGTACAAGTGAACTGGAATCACGGCGCGGGTTCTCGGAGTGATTGCCGCCCGGACCGCCGCGGGATCGATGTTGCACGTGACTGGATCGATGTCGACGAACCGAGGCGCCGCGCCGAGCCGGCTGATGCATCCGGCGGTGGCGAAGAACGAATACGTCGTCGTGACGACTTCGTCGCCCGGGCCGATCCCGAGCGCCATCATCGCGGCCAGCAGCGCGTCGGTGCCGGAAGACACGGTGACGGCTTCGGGCGACCTCGAGGTGCTCCGCAAGCTCGCGCTCGAGCGCATCGACCTCAGGGCCGAGGATGAAGCGCTGACTGTCGCAGACCCGCGCGATGGCGGAGAGAATCTCCTCCCGGAGCGGCAGGTATTGGGCCTGGAGATCCAGCAGTGGCACCCGCGCCACCGCCCCCGTCTTCATCGAATCACGATCTCCGGTGCACCCCACAATGGCAGATCGTTGTCGGGGTTGAAGGGGGCTTTCGGCTCGTTGGCGTACGTATTGAAAATCAGATCCACCTGCTCGCCGCCATATGCCGACAGATCCACCATCACGGGAATCCATCGGCGATCCGCCGCGTTGTTGAAGGGATCCACGTGCTGCGTGAAGAGCTGATCCGAAGCTTTCCCGTCCGAGACGAGCACCATGAAGAGGACGCCATCGCCCGGCTTCTGCCACGCCTCGGTCTTCAGGCCCAGATTGACACGCAACCACCCATCGTCAGGGACACGGACCTTCCAGATGATGCGGGTTCCCGGTCCGCCAGGAGGTGCGATCGCGCGCTTGGTCTCGCTGCCGAGCGTCACGTCCTCGACCGTGAACTTCGACGGGTCAGGTCTCTTCTGCGCCTGATCGAACTGCGTCACCAGATTGATTGCGCCGGCGCTCCCGGAGCGCCGAAGCATGTACCAGCCAAGAATCAGGACGAGCACGACGACGACCGCCGTGACGATGGCGCGATTACCCTTCATACGAGCTTTATTCCTCCGGAAAAGTGTATCAATCTACCACAGCCGCACAGGCGCCTTCCCGGAAGGCGATGAGCACTGTCCGCGACGTCACCGGGAGCGGCGCTCCTTGACGGCCGCGCGAGTCTCGCGATCCGCCTCCCGGCGCTTGACCGTTTCGCGCTTGTCGTGGGCCTTCTTACCCTTGGCCAGGCCGATGGCCACCTTGATGCGGCCATCCTTGAAGTAAATGCGGGTCGGCACGAGCGTCATGCCTTTCTCGACGGTCTTGCCAATGAGCTTGCGGATCTCCTGTTTGTGGAGCAGCAGCTTGCGGCGGCGGGTCGGCTCGTGGTCGGCGTAGCCGCGATGGCTGTAGGGGCTGACGTTGACGTTGTAGATCCACACCTCCCCCGACTCCACGCGTGCGTAGCTGTCGCGGAGATTGACGTTACCGCCGCGAATCGACTTCACCTCGGTCCCGAGCAGCGCCACGCCGGCCTCGAACGTCTCGAGGATGTGGTAGTCGTGAAACGCCTTGCGGTTTTCCGCAATGCTCTTCTGGGCCTGTTCGCGCTCCGTCCTCATGTTTCTCCGGGGGGCTTCGCCCCGCCGGGCCCCCCATCGCCGTCGCTCGCGGGGACCCCACTGCCCCGCTCCGCTCCGGCGGGCGCGCCTTTGGCGCGCTACGTACTATGTCGCTTACTGCGAGCCGGGCAAAGCGCTATCACCGTCGCGGGGTGCTGTCGGCGCGAAACTGGGCCAGCCGCGCGGCCAGCCGCACAGCTTCGATCAGACTCGAGGGATCCGCGATACCCCGGCCCGCGATGTCGAAAGCCGTGCCGTGATCCACCGAGGTTCGGATGATCGGCAGGCCGAGCGTCACGTTGACGGCGCGGCCGAAGGCCACCAGCTTGACGGGGATCAGGCCCTGATCGTGATAGCACGCGATCACGGCGTCGAACTCCCCCTTCATCGCACGATTGAACAGGGTATCGGCTGGGAACGGCCCCCGGACGTCGATGCCGCGTGCCGCGCAAGCGGCGATCGCGGGCGTCATCACGTCGTCTTCCTCGGCGCCGAGCAGACCGTGCTCGCCGGCGTGCGGGTTCAGCCCGGCCACGGCCAGCTTGGGCGCCGGCAGCCCGAATCGCGGCAGCTCGGCAGCCGAGAGCTCGATGGTGTCCTCGAGCCGCGCTTGGGTCAGCGTCTCGGGCACCTTGCGCAACGGCACGTGGACCGTCGCCAGCACCACTCGCAGCGCGTCCGCATAGAACATCATCGCCACACGGCGCGCCCCGGTGAGATGAGCGAGCAGCTCCGTGTGCCCCGGCCAGGGCAGTCCCGCGGCTGCGAACGCTTCCTTGTTGATCGGCGCAGTCGCGATCGCATCGATCCTGCCCGCCCGTGCGTCCTCGACCGCGCGCACGATGGCCTCGTACGCCGCACGCCCGGCCGCTGCGGTCACACGTCCGCGTTCGAACGGGTCGGACGTCACCGGCCCATACACAACCGGCTCGCAGATGCTGAGCACGCCCGCGTTGCCAGCCGCTTTCGCCGTGATTTCCGGGCCGATGCCCGCGGGATCGCCCGCCGTGATCCCGATCCGCGGCCGCCTGTTCATCGTCAGAATTGCGCCCTCATCAGCGGCATTATCCGACGTCTGACGGCGACCGCGCCAGGCTGAGAGGAATGGAGGACACGAAGACATCGGAGTTCACACACGGAGAAAACGGAGACGAAACGGAGAAGACCGAATGGTCGGTAGAGACGGAAGGGCGCACACGGGGGCTCGGGTGCCGACCGCAGGTCGGCACCGTGTGGGTGCGCCAGGACGGCAGACGCGAGCACCACTTGCACCTCCGGTGGTCGCGTCTGTCGTCCTGGCGCACCCACGCCGCCGCGCTACGCGCGGCGCGAGCCCGCATGTCTTCTCCGTTTCGTCTCCGTTGACTCCGTTTCTTCGTTGGTGAACGTGACCGTTGCCTCCATCTCCTCCGTAGCCCGCAACCCCCCTCCCAACCAGGAATGCGATACGCTGGCAACACTCGACATGCCCCAGCGGATCGCTGTCGTCATTCCCTGCTACAACACCACATCGCGATGCGCTGACATCGTCGCCAGGACGATGCCGTTCGCGGATGCGATTGTCGCGGTCGACGACGGGTCGACCGACGACACGGCCGAGCATCTGCACGCGAGCGGATGCCTCGTGCTGCAGCTCCCCGTCAACAGCGGAAAAGGCGTAGCCCTGGCTGCAGGGTTCCGCGAGGTGCTGAAAGGCTCCGCCGGGCCGCTCGGCGCGCGCGCAGACTACGTCGTCACGATCGACGGCGACGGCCAGCACGATCCGGCCGACATCCCGCGGCTCGTCGACTGCGCGCGGCGCTCGGGCGCGGACCTCGTCCTCGGCATGCGCAACCCAGCCGCGATGCCGCAGAAGAACCGGGTCGGCGCGCACTTCTCGCGGCTGCTGTTTCTCATCGGCACGAGCACGTTCGTGCCGGACACGCAATCCGGGTTCAGGCTGCTGTCCCGCGCACTGGTCGCCGAGCTGATCGATCGCGTCAGCTGGAAGGGATATGAGTCGGAATCGGAAGCGCTGTGGAGAACCATCGAGCTCGATCGAAAGGTCGCGTCCGCCGAGATCACGACGATCTACATCGATGGCAACCGCGGAAGTCAGTTCGATGCGTGGCGGGACTCGGGCCGGATCGCTTCCGTGTTCGCCCGACAGCTCCGATGGACCGTCAGCATGGCGATGCTGGACTTCGCCGTGTTCGGAGCACTCGTGCTTTCGGGAGCGTCGAGCCCTACGTGGGCGAACGTCGCGTCGAGATTCGTCGCCGTCGGCTATCAGGCCACGTTTCGTCACGACTACTGGGCCCGCGCGAGACGGCTGGCGCGCGGGGAGGGCCTGGGCTGGTGCCTGCTGACTTTTGCAGGCCACCTGGCTCTCACGACCGGGCTGGTCGGCACGTTGTCGGGCCTCGGGATTCCGGCGATTCTCGCCAAGGCCGCCGGGCAGCTGGTGGGATATCTCGGGACGTTCGCCGTCGTCGATCGAGTGCTTCTCCGCCGCGTGTCGTTGCAACAGACGGTGCGAACCCTGAGTCAAGCACGGGGCTGAAGACGACGGCGGCTCCGACGTCGAGTCAGCCGCACTTGCCGCAGCCGCCGCTGCCACATGAGCCACACCCGGTCGACCCCGGGCCGGTCGGGTTGTCGCAGCTTCCGCAACCGCCTTCGTCTGCGCAGCCGCCGTGGACCACACCCTTGCCGTTGGGGAGCTCGTATCGCAGGCAGCACTTGAGCCTTCCGCACATCCCCGAGAGCTTGGACGGGTTCAGGCTCAGGTTCTGTTGCTTCGCCATCTTGATCGAGATCGGCTCGAAGGTCTGCAGCCACGTCGTGCAGCAGAGCGGCCGCCCGCAGGACCCGTAGCCGCCGAGCATCTTCGCTTCGTCCCGGACGCCGATCTGCCGCATCTCGATCCGGATGCGGAAATGCGCGGCGAGGTCGCGGACCAGTTCCCGGAAGTCAACACGGCCTTCGGCCGTGTAGTAGAAGATCAGCCTCGACCCGTCGAACAGCTGCTCGACTCGCGCGAGCTTCATCGCGAGGCCCCGCTCACGAATCTTGAGCAGGCAGATGCGCTGCGCCTCCTGCTCCCGCTGCTGGTGCTTGAGCCGCGCGACGATGTCGCCACGCGTGGCTTTGCGGACGACGACCGTGCTCGCGTCGCTTGCCGGACGCCTGCGGTCGTCGAGTTGCGGGATACCGCGCGTCACTGTCGCGACAGCTGGACCCTCGGCGGTTTGGACGATCACAGCGTCGCCCGGACCGACGGCCGGCAGCCCGGCCGGTGACGGCGACGTCTGGTCGGGCCCATCGAGAGCGAGATCCGGCAGGAGGAACGTCTGCGTACGACCGGCAGGCGTGAACTTGACGCTGATGAACGGGCGTGGGGGCCCGGAGGTCATGTTGTTCTCTATGAGCGGCCGAATCTGCAATGGTGCGCTACCCCGGCTGGACACTTCGCTGGGTGTAGCGCGGGATCTACAGACCCCGCGTAGCCGGGCCTGAAGGCCCGGCCCTACATTCCCAATCCGAGTGGACCACCGGTCTACAGCTGGAACGCGAGCCAGTCCGCCACGATCTTCGGGCTGGCATTGCGTTCGAGCGCCAACACAGCTCGATCGACCGCCGAAAACGCGCGAACGGTGCGGTCTCCATCGAACGTCTTCAATAAGCCGGCAAGCAGCGGCTTCATGTCAGCGTTCGCAAGAACACGTTCGTCAGCGCGAGAAAGAAGTACGCCAAGGTCACGAAGCAACGACGACAACGCCCGAAGCCGGCGCGCGAGCTCGTCCCGATCCGCACCAGCGCCCATCAGAACCTTGGCGCTGTCGAGCCGACGCCGGGGATCCCGTGATGCGGCGACGCCCTGAAGCAGTCCGGCGGCCGCATCCCGCGCCTCGGCGATTTCCTCCGAACCGCCTTCCAGCGCCGCGCCTACGCTTCCGTCAGCGGCTGACGCGGCAGCATGCGCCTCGCCTGAAGTATACCCATGGTCCCTGGTCAACACCTCAGCAACATCAGCGGGCGCCATCCGGCCGAACCGTACTCGCTGACAGCGTGACGTGACCGTCGGGAGCAGGACGTCGGGCCTCGACGTCACGAGCACGAACGTCGACGCGGACGGCGGCTCCTCCAGCGTCTTGAGGAGGGCGTTCTGCGCCTCGACGAGCACCGCGTCGGCATCATCGATGATGACGACCCGGCGGCGCCCCTCGAACGGCCGATAGGCCGATTTTTCTATGGCGTCGCGGACTTGATCGACTTTGATCGCGCCCGTCTCCCCCGGCTCGATCGTCAGGACGTCGCCATGAACGCCGCGAGCGATGCGGCGGCACGACGCGCATTCCCCACAGGCGTCACGTCTGACCGCGTCGAGGGCATCGGTGGTGACGGGGGTGCGGCAATTCAGGAGTTGGGCGAGGGCGACGGCCGCGCGGCGTTTCCCGATGCCAGCAGGCCCGGCGAAAATCAGGCTTGGCGGCAGCGACTCACGCTCGACAGCGGCAGCAACGAGTATCAGGAGATGACGATGGCCGACGATATCGCGGAACGGCATCCGTTTACCGTTCGCCAGGACCGCTGCGCTCTTCGCGTCTCTTCTTCTCCTCCTGTTTCCTGCGCTCCTCTTCTTTCTTCCGCTCTTCTTCTTTCTTTTTCTCTTCGTCGGGCTTCTTGTCGCCGCCGCCGAATACCTTGGACCAGAAGCCGCGCTTCTTCTTCGGTTCCTCGGATGTGTGCTCCTCGGCTGCCTTCTCGCGGTCCTTGTCACTGACCGACGCGTTGCCGCTCGTGCTCGTCGGAGGCGGCGTCGGGAGAACCGACGGGTCTGACGCGACCGGAATCCGGGTGTCCTTTCCAAAGACACCGGCGAGTCGATCCAGGACCGACGGCGGCTCGTGGATCGGGCAGATGGTCGTCGGCTGTGTTCCCCGCGCGAAATACTCCGTGTACACCATCGACCGCGTCTCGAGCTGGCCGTCCTTCGTAACGACCTGCGCCGACTCGCAGCCTGCGGCGGGCAGCTTGCCCGAGAGGCGACAGACGTTGATCGCGACGACGTTCTCGGGTTTGTCGAGCCACTCCGCCTTGGCGCCTTTCGTCGCCCGCTTCATGAAGCCGGCCCAGATCGGCACGGCGACATCGGCGGCGTAGCCGTTGGCGATGATCGTCCTGGGCTGGTCGAAGCCGACCCAGACGCCGGCGACGAGATGAGGCGTGAAGCCTACGAACCACGCGTCGTTGTAGTCGTTGGTCGTGCCGGTCTTCCCCGCCGCGGGAAGCGCGAAGCCCATTTGCCGCGCGCGGTAGGCCGTTCCCGACGTGATCACGTCCGAGAGCATGCTCGCCATCAGATAGGCCGTCGTCTCGCTGACAGCCTGGTGCGACTTGCCGGCCGCCTGATACAAGACCTTCCCGTCGGCATCCTCAACGCGCCGGATCATCATCGGGACGCGTACGACGCCGCCGTTGGCGAAGGCACCGTAGGCGGCGGTGAGCTGCGCGAGCGTCACTTCGCCCGCGCCGAGCGCCAGTGACGGCACGCTCGGCGGCGTGCCGACATTGAGCTTTTCCGCGTAGCTGACGGCGTTCTTGATTCCGACGGAGTTCAGGAGCTGGACTGCTGCGCGATTGCTCGACGTCCGCAGTGCGGTCCGCAGCGTCATCGAACTCGCGTCGGAATGCTCGTCCTCGGGCATCCAGTCACCCTGTGCCGTCAGGGTCGGATCGTTCAGGTTGTTGATGACCGTCGCCGGCGTGAATCCAGACTCGATGGCCGCCGCGTAGACGAACGGCTTGAATGCCGAACCGGCCTGACGCTTGGCCTGCACCGCTCGATTGAAGCGGCTCTCGGTGAAGTCGCGTCCGCCGACCATCGCCGCGACGTAGCCGGTCGTCGGATCCATCGCGTACAGCGCGCCCTGCAGATAGTCAGGCCGGCCGTCCTTTGCGATGGGCTGCTTCCCGCGCGGCGGGTATTTGTAGCCGCGCCGCTTCTCGATGTCCTCGAGGCCGTTCTCGACCAGCTCCTCGGCCGCCTTCTGCATCTCGGGCTGCAGCGTCGTGAACACACGAAGCCCGCCTTGATACACCCGCTGCCAGCCGAATCGCTCCACCAGCTCGCGGCGCACCTGCTCCTTGAAATACAGTCCGAAGGTCTCTCTGATTTCGAGGGCGTTGGTCAGCTTGACCTCGGCCTTCTTCGCGCGCGCCGCCGTCGCCTCGTCTATCGCGCCGGACCCCACCATGGTCTGCAGCACCACGTTGCGTCTGGCAATCGCGCGATCCAGGTTGACGGTCGGAGCATAGGACGAGGGTGACTGGATCAGTCCCGCGAGAAGGGCCGCCTGATCGACGGTCAGGTCTGCGGCGGTGCGGCCGAAGTATCCGCGGGCTGCAGCCTCGACCCCGTACAGACCGTCGCCGAAGTAGACCTTGTTCAGGTACAGCTCGAGGATCTCCTCCTTGTTATAGAGGTTCTCGATGTGCGCTGCGAGGATGACTTCTTTCAGCTTCCGTCGATACGTCTTGTCCCGCGTAAGGAAACTCTGTCTGGCGAGCTGCTGCGTGATCGTGCTCCCGCCTTCGGCGCGCCGGCCCGTCTGAAGGTTCCTGAAGACGGCGCCGAGCGACCCGGACGGCGTCGATGCCGCTGTGTTCGAAGAACCGCTGATCCTCGACGGACACGACCGCCTTGATCAGGTTCTGCGAGACGCGCGACAGCGGAACCTCTATCCGCTGCTCCTTGAAAATAGTGAATGCAGGGCGATCTCCGGCGTCGAACAGAGTTGTCGCCTGCGACATGTCGCCGAGCACCCGGAGGGCGTCGCGGTTCGGGAGACCGTTTGTGAGGTCATAGCTGAACCACGTCAGCCAGCCGGCCGCCGCAAACCCCGTGACCGCCAGCACCACAATTGTGGCAACGAGGAGCCGAGGCCGCCCGTCGAGCAGGCGCCGGACCAGGGTCGAAACGGGGCAAATGGAGCCGCACGAAGTGTTTGGAAGGCAAAATGCGGGCCGTTGAGTTATGGGATCGGGTCGTCCGTCCGAAACCGCTCCGCCGTCAATTATCTGCCCCCTCCGCCGGATCGGCAAGGCCGAGGCGAGCAGGCGCCCGCGTGGGGTCTACTCTCCGCAGTGGCGCTGCTCGATCTGGCAGACCTTGTCCATGAAAACCGCGACCCAGGCGTCGACGCCGGTGTAGGTCTTCTTCAGACTGTCCTGCCACTGAGTCACCTCGCCGAGCCGGTCGACGCGGGCGGTCTCGAAGATCGCGCGGACGTGGTCGGGCGTGAGCCGCTCGAACTGGGTGGACAGGAAGCTGCGGCCGGCCTCGCTGATCCAGGGATTTTCGCCCGCGTCGGAACCCGCCGAGCCGGACACATTGATGTTGCCGCGGCACTCCGACGGACCGCCGCGAGACGCGTGCGACGGCACCTCGAAGACATCTTTGCTGGCCCAGGACTTCAGATGGATCTTCGCTGAAGTACGGCCGGTGAACTGACCCGCCCCGCCGAACGTGGCGCCCACGTCCTGCAGGGTGACCACGGTGTCACCCGAACAGGCTCTGACCGACGGATGCTCGAATAGAACGGGAATACCGGCGCCGTCATGCCCCTCGCCGGGCAGCTCCCGGAAGTCGCCAGCCTGAAAGTCCAGATCACCGCGACACACCAGACGCTGTTGCGAGCGCTTCCGGTCGCCGTGCTGGATGAACACGGCAAGCAACGTGAGTGCGTCGAAGTGGATCCGCTGACGGATGCGCAGCGGCCCCGGAGGAAGGCTGTCGATCGCCCTCTCGAGCTCGCCGAACGCCCAGCCTTGATCCGGGTCCTTCGTCGAGGTGATCACTGTGCCCACATAGTGCGGCTCGTACTCTGCGTCGAAGCGACGGGTCTGGCGCGGACCCTCACCGGTCCACGGATCGGCCGGGCAGTCCTGGCAGTCGACGATGACCGGAAAGACGGGATCCGTGTCGAAGCCGAGCGCCCACATCAGCCGCGTGGCCGCCACTTCCGCGAACACTTCGCGGTTTCCGTGCCCCGCACCCTCGTAGTACTTGAGGCGCAACGATTCGCCGTCAGGCGTGCGGCAACTGAATTTCGGGGTCTTTCCGCCCAGCTCGAGGCCCCGGTGTTCGAAGCGACACTCAATCGGTCGGCCAGCCGCGTTCGCGATCGCTGCTGGCAACGCGGCCGGAGGACCGACCCTGATCTGCTCCGGCGAGAGGAGCCCCGGATCCTTCCAGATCACCGCGTTCGCAAGGTAGCTGGTGCGCTCGGCTGTGTGCGAGTAGACGAGGACGGGAGCTGGTGTCGAAGCCGTGAGCGCGACGCCCGCGCACACCGCGGATGCTACCAGCAGCGACAGGAATCGTCGAGGCACGCCCATGGGGTACTCCCTAGAAAGCTGCGACTGAGGCACGACAGAAACCGTCGATGCAGGAACTCGAGCCGCAGAACAACGCTGGTCAGGTAAACGCCAGGTCGTTCTGGAGCGAACAGATTCCGTAGCTGTGCCGTTCGTGCGAGGGAGGAACTCAGCTGAGGCGGGGCTAGAGGTGGTCCCGACCTGGTCATCCTTCTCGAACGCCATCGCTGCCAGGTGAAAAACGAGGGGAGTCGCACCCGAACCATTCGGCTGGGGACGTGGCTCTTCGACAGCCAGCGGAACTGCGGGACCACCTAATGTCGCGTCCCCGAAGTCCTGTTAACACCGAGGGCGGCGATGCGCCCGGCGCGCAAGGCGCGAGGAGGGCAGCTACTGGATGATCCCGCCGAAGGCCTTGTAAACAGCTACTACAGCAGTGAAGTTGCTCGACTCCGCCTGCGCGACTTCGTCCTCCGCCTGAAGTTGCGTGCGCTCGGCGTCGAGGAGCGCGAGGAAGTCGGCGGCGCCTTCCCGATAGCGCGTGCGCGCAATGGCGGCGGCGCGTGCGCTTTCGCGCGCCTGGTCCGCCAGCTTCACGAGGCGCTCCTGTTCCTCGCGATACGAGACCAGCGCGTTCTCGGTCTCTTCGAGGGCGCGCAGTACTGCCTGCTCGTACTCGGCCACGACTTCGTCCGTGCCGGCCTTTGCTCCGCGCAGCCGCGCTCGCGCACTGCCGAGATCCGTCCCCACCCAGCTCAGAGCCGGCGTCACCGCCCATGCGCGCGAGTCGGACTTGGCGAACATGCTGCCGCGGCCCGCGATCAGGCCAAGGAAGCCCGCAATGGTGACACGGGGAAAGAGCTCCGCTCTCGCAATCCCCTCTCTAGCGGTCGCGGCCGCAAGCTGCCGCTCCGCGGCGCGGATGTCGGGCCGGCGTTGCAGCAGTTGCCCCGGATCCCCGAGCGGCAGCGCCTTGGCGAGCGGCGGATACTGCCGAGGAGCCAGATCGACCTTGAGCTCGCCCGGACGCACGCCGTTCAACACCGAGATCCGGTGGATGCGGGCCGCCGCCGCGGAACGCAGGGGCGGCACGCTTGCTTCGATCGCGGCCACGCGCGCGGCAGCGCTGGCCACGTCCTGCTCTTCCCCAATCCCGGCATCCCGGCGAACCGTCGTGAGGCGCAGCGTCTCCCGCTGATTGGTGAGACTGCGCTCCGCGACCGCGAGCTGCTGCTGCAGTCCCCTGAGCTCGAAGTAGTTCCGTGCGACCTCGGCGGCCACGCTCACTCGAACGTCATCGAGTGTTGCGGCGGCGCCGGCAGCCGTCGCCGACGCCGCACGGATGGAGGACCTGGTCCGGCCGAACAGGTCTATCTCCCAGAATGCGTCGAACCCGGCGCGGTACGTGGAGGTCTGAATCCGCTCGTCAGTGAATCCCGGTATGACCTGCTCCCTGTGATCGATGGACGCGCCAACGGCTACCGTCGGATACCGATCCAGCGACACATCGTCGAATACCGCGCGGGCCTGTCGGACGCGCGCGACGGCGACCTGCACGTCGAAATTCGACTGCAGGGCCGCGGCCTCCAGCTGATCGAGAACCGGGTCCTCGAACTGTCGCCACCACCGGGCGTCGTACGCCTGCTGCACGACGAGGGCTGGATCCGCGTTCGCCAGCGCCGCCGGTCGCGTCTCGGGCGCCCGGTACGGCTTCTGCCCGGCGCAGGCGGCCAGCGGAAGCACGGATCCCAGAACCATCACGCGAACGAAACGAGCGATCATTGCTCCTCCAAGGCCGCCCTGTGCGGCCCGCTGAACACCTGGCGCCGCCGGGAGATCCGCTCGACGGCCCAGGCAATCGACACGTAGAACACGGGCGTGAAGAACAGACCGAAGACCGTCACGCCGAGCATCCCTGCGAACACCGCGATGCCCATCGCCTGCCGGATCTCGAAGCCGGCCCCTGTCGAGAAGACGAGGGGCACGACGCCCATGATGAAGGCGACCGAAGTCATGAGCACCGGCCGGAGCCGCACGCGGCAGGCGTCAAGAATCGCCTGGACGTGGCCCTCGCCGGCGATCTCGCGCTGCTTGGCGAACTCCACGATCAGGATCGCGTTCTTGCAGGCGAGACCCGCGAGCACGAGGAAGCTGACCTGCGTGAAGACGTTGTTGTCGCCGTTGGTCAGCCACACGCCGGTGATCGCACACAGCAGCGTCATCGGGACGATCAGGATGACGCTGAGCGGCAGCGTCCAGCTCTCGTACTGCGCGGCGAGGACCACGTACACGAGCAGGACGCACAGCGGGAAGATCAGAACCATCGTGTTGCCGGCAAGCAGCTGCTGATATGCGAGCTCGGTCCACTCGTACTGCATGCTCCCGGGCAGCCGGTTGCTCAACACCTGGGCGATGGCATCCTGCGCCTGCCCGGAGCTGTAGCCTGGGGACGGTCCGCCGTTGATCTCGGCCGCCGGGAACCCGTTGTAGTGCATGACCTGATCGGGCCCGTAGCTCTGGTTCACTTTGACGAGCGACCCCAGAGGCACCATGGCGCCCGCTGCGTTGCGCGTCTTCAGGCGGGGAATCTGATCCGGCTGCAACCGGAATTCGGATTCCGCCTGCACGTTGACTTGATACGTTCTCCCGAAGCGGTTGAAGTCGTTGGCGTAGAGCGAGCCCAGGTACACCTGCAAGGTGTCGAAAACGTCGGTCACGTTGACCCCGTACGTCTTCGCGCGTTCGCGATCGACGTCCGCGTCGATCTGCGGCACACTGACTTGGAAGCTCGAAAAGAGGCCCGCCAGCGACGGAATTTGCCGACCCTGCCCCAGCGCTCCCTGCAGCTGCGTGTACAACTCCTCGAACCCCAGACCGCTGCGGTCCTCGACGTACAACTTGAATCCACCGACCTGCCCGAGGCCTTGCACCGGCGGAGGCGGAAAGATCGCAACGAATGCTTCCTGTATTCCGGCGAAGCGGGCGTTGAGGTCCTGCACGATCGCCGCGGCTGACTGGTCGGCGCCCTTCCGTTCCGACGCCGGCTTGAGCGTCACGAAGACGATGCCCGCGTTCGATGCATTTACGAAACCGTTGACCGAGAGTCCCGGAAACGCGACCGAGCTCGCCACACCCGGTCGGCCCAGCGCGATCGACGACATCTTGCGAATCACCGCTTCCGTGCGGTCCAGGGTGGACGCGTCGGGCAGCTGCGCGAACGCCACCAGGTAATCCTTGTCCTGCACGGGCACGAACCCCTCGGGCACGCGCGAGAAGCCGAGGAACGTGAGGCCGATCAGACCGGCGTAGAGAACGATGGCGGCGACGGCAACCCGGATCACCCGCGCCACGCTGTTGGTGTAGAACGCTGACGCGGACGTGAAGAAGCGGTTGAAGATCCGGAAGAACCAGCCGAAGAGGCGGTCGATGACCGACTGCAGCCGATCCTTCTCGGAGCTCGCGGGCAGCAGCAGCCGCGACGCCAGCGCGGGACTCAGCGTCAGCGAGTTGAACGCCGAGATGACGGTGGAGATCGCAATCGTCAACGCGAACTGCCGGTAGAACTGTCCCGTCAACCCGCTCACGAAGGCCGTCGGCACGAATACGGCGCACAGCACCAGCGCGATCGCGATGATGGGTCCCGAGACTTCCTCCATCGCCTCCCGCGTCGCCTCAATCGGCGACCGGCCCATGTGGATGTGACGCTCCACGTTCTCAACGACCACGATCGCGTCGTCGACGACGATCCCAATCGCGAGGACCATGCCGAAGAGCGAAAGCGTGTTGAGCGAAAAGCCGAGCAGCAGCATGACCGCGAAGGTCCCGACAAGGGAGATCGGCACGGCTACGAGCGGAATGATCGACGCCCGCCAGGTCTGGAGGAAGACCATCACCACCACGACCACGAGCAGGATGGCGATGAAGAGCGTCTCGACGACCGCACGAATCGACTCGCGGACGAAGATCGTCGGGTCGTACACGATGCGGTAGTCCATGCCTTCGGGAAACGCCTTCTTCAGCCTCTCCATCGTGGCGCGAACCTGATTGGAGGCCTCGATCGCGTTCGTCCCCGGCCGCTGGAAGATGCCGATCGCCACTGCGGGCTGGTTGTCGAGCAGGCTCCGCAGCGCGTACTGGTTCGAACCGAGCTCCACCCGGCCGACGTCACGAATCCGCGTGATCTGGCCTTCCTGTCCGGCGCGCACGACGATGTCGGCGAATTGATCCTCTGTCTGCAGACGCCCCCGCGCGTTGATCGAAAGCTGGAAGGTCGTATCGCTCGGTGATGGCGGGCCGCCCAGAACGCCGGCTGCGACCTGGATGTTCTGCTCGCGAATCGCCCGGACGACGTCGGTCGCCGTCAGTTGCCGCGCGGCGAGGCGGTTGGGATCGAGCCACACGCGCATGCTGTATTCGCCCGCACCGAAGACCTGGGCGCTGCCGACACCCGCGATGCGGGCGAGCTCGTCTTTGACACGCAGGTGCGCGTAGTTCGAGAGGTACAGCATGTTGTACCGCTCGTCCGGCGAGACGAGGTGCACGACCATGATGAAGTCCGGAGAGGCCTTCTCCGTCGTCACGCCGACGCGCTGGACTTCCGGTGGAAGCCGCGGCAGCCCCTGGGAGACGCGGTTCTGCACCTGCACCTGGGCGTTGTCGAGATCGCTCCCCAGCGCGAAGGTGACCGTCAACGTCATCGCGCCGTCGGCTGTCGACTGGGAAAACATGTAGAGCATTCCCTCGACGCCGTTGATCTGCTGTTCGAGCGGAGCCGCCACGGTCTCGGCAATGACTTTCGGGTTGGCGCCGGGGAATACCGTCCGGACCACAACCGTCGGCGGCACGACGCTCGGGTATTCGCTGACCGGCAGCCGGACCACCGCCAACCCTCCCGCGGCCAGAATCAGGAGCGATAACACAGCCGCGAAGATCGGCCGGTCGATGAAGAACCTCGAGAATCTCATTCCTTCCTCACTTCTCCGCGGCGGACTTTTCTACGCCGGACTTCTCTGCGCCCGATTTCTCCCCACCGGAGGCCGCCTTCGGCTCCGCTGGCACCACGGGCTCGTTCATGGCCACGATCACTGGTTCGACCTTCACGCCGGGCCGCACCCGCTGCAGGCCGTTCACGACCACGAGGTCGCCGTTGTTGACGCCCGACCGCACCACTCGAAGACCGTTGACGAGCGGTCCGAGCTCGACGCCGCGGTACTCGATGGTGTGATCCGGCTTCACGACGTATACGAAGCGCTTGTCGAGATCGGTGCCGACGGCCCGATCCTGAATCAGGAGGCCTGCGCGCTTCGTCGCTTTCGGGAGCTGGAGTCGGACGAAAAGGCCAGGCGTCAGGCTTCGGTCGGCATTGCGGAAGATCGCGCGGGCACGAATCGTCCCCGTTGCCGGGTCGATCTGGTTGTCGAGGAAATTCAGCTTGCCCTCGATCGGGAAGCTGCGGTCGCTCGCGAGCGCCAGTCGGATCGGAAGCGCCCCCTGGCCCTTCGCCCCGGCGGCTTTGCGAGCCATCGCGGAGTACTGGAGGTAGGCCTGCTCGTCGGCGTCGAACGTCGCGTAGATCGGATCCAGCGAAACGACGGTGGTCAAAATCGTGGCCTCACCCGGACCGCTCGACACGAGGTTGCCCTGGGTGACGATCGCTCGCCCCACCCGCCCGTCGATGGGCGACGTGATCCGGGTGAACTCCAGATTGAGCTCGGCTGCGCGGAGCGCGGCTTCGACCGCCGCGACCTGTGCGGAAGACTCCTCCGCGAACGAGGCGCGCCGCTCCTGCTCTTCGTGCGACATCGCGTTCTCGCTGGCGAGGCGGCCTGCGCGATCGAGCTCCGACTTCGCACGGCGAACCGTCGCGCGCGCTCTGTTCAGCTCGGCGCGCAACCGATCGACTTCAGCCTCGAACGGACGCGGGTCGATCAGAAAGAGCGGATCGCCGCGCCGGACGATCGCACCTTCCTCGAAGCGAACGGCGGATACGTACCCGGACACGCGCGGACGAACGGACACCGAGTTCACGGCTTCGAGACGTCCGGTGAACTCGTCCCACTCGGTGACGTCTTGCGGAGCTACTTTGGCGACCGTCACCTTCGAGGGCGGCGGCTCACCGGGCTGAGCCGCGGTGCGAGCGCAACCGGAGCTCAGAACGCCCGCGAGCACAGCCGCGAGGATGACAGCGTGCCTCGCCCAGCGATTCATTGAGCGGCCGGAACGGAGCTGGCGTTGAAGCGCCAGCGGAGTGAAGGCCGCCAGGCGGGGCGCAGGGGGCCCCGCCGATTCAAGCGAGGGATGGAGCGAAATGGTGCGGATTTCTCGACGTGTCGTCATGGTCGTGAGCATGTCACCCGGAATGAGCGCTCACAATCGGGCTCTGGATCGATCGAGTTCTCCCACGAACGTCGCACGGCTCGATGACACTTTTTGGAGAGCGTCCGGTGCGACTTTCGGCCGATGCGCGCGTCGGTCCATCGCCGGACCTGCGCTCAGAGGCAATCTGCTGGATAATCGAGGGAGGCCATCCGGACCAGGCGCGTCGGGATCAGCGCCAACAGGAGGTAAAACGTGCAGCCAGACGTCGAAGCTCTCACGGACACCGACGCCGCCAATGTGCCGATCCAGGCATATCAGCCGAGCCTCGACGCTCTGCGGACGGCTCTCGCTCGTGAGATCGACGATCGACGACGAGCGGAGTGCGCGCTGAGAATTCAGAGCGACGCCGTCCAGCTGGCGCTTCAACTGCTCGTCCGGGAGCCGGATGTGACCGGCTTCTTTCGCGCCTTCATAAAGGCGCTGGTCGACCAATCCGAGAGCTTCGGCGCCGGCGTGTGGCTGCTCAACGCGGATTCGACACGCTGCGATCTGTGGATGGCATATATCGGCGGGCGCTTCTACACGAAAGACAGCGAGGATTGGGACACCCTGACGCTTCCGCGATCCAGCCTGGCGACGCACCTCGTCGACTACCCGCGAGGGTGGACAGCGACGATCGAATACACGGGCGACGACCCGCGCCTGCCTGCGCCGGTGCACGATTTCAACCGGGCATCAGGTGTCGCGTCGGTGGTCACTGCGCCGCTCTTGCTGCCAACTCGCAATCTCGGCTGGGTGGCGCTCGCGACCGGGCCCGCCTCCGACTGCGAGAGCGCGTGGCGTCGAGCGCTTCTCGAAGCCATGGCGCAGCAGGCCACGCTCGCGTTGCACCACAACCGCCTGGCGGAACAGAGCCACGTCGAAGCGCGGCGGCAGGCCGTACTCGAAGAACGGAACCGGATGGCGCGCGACATTCACGACACGCTGGCCCAGGGATTCGGCGCCATCCTGATGCAGCTGCAGGCAGCACAGCGATCGGCCGCTTCGCTTCCGCCGGCGGTTGCGAAGAGCCTCGAGGTCGCCGTCGATCTCGCGCGGACTCACATGATCGACGCGCGCCGATCCGTTTCTGCTCTGCGGCCACAGTCGCACGAGGGCGAGGACGTGGCCGCGGCGCTCCAGCGCATGGCCGATCTCGCGCGTCGGACGACCGACGTCCCGATCGATCTCGCCGTCGGCGAGCTCCCCCCGCTCGGAGGAGGCGTGGACCGCGAGATCATCGGCATCGCGCAGGAGGCGCTCACGAACGCCGTGCGCCACTCGCGCGCCCGCCGGATCGCGATCAACGCTTCGCCAGTCAGGTCGGTCGGTTTCCGGCTCTCCGTCGCGGACGACGGACGCGGAATCGCGAAAGAGCGCCGCGACGCGGGCTTCGGCATGACCAGCATGCAGGAGCGCGCCGAGCGCATCGGCGCGTCGCTTGACAATCGTCACCGCGCCCAGGTCCGGCACCGAAGTCGTGCTCGCCTGGGAGCCGCCGTCATTCTCGATTCCGACACAGGCCGATGCTCGACGCTGAACCCGCTTCGCACGCGCCCGTCGTCAGAGCGAGCGTCCTCGTTGTCGACGATCATGCCCTGCTGCGGACGGGCGTGGCGAACATCATCAACCAGGAGCCGGACCTGCGGGTGATCGCCGAGGCGTCGAATGGCCAGGAAGCGATCGACGCGTTCGAGCGCTACCGCCCGGACGTGACGCTGCTCGATCTGCGAATGCCGGTCATGGAGGGTGTCGAAGCCGTCCGGCAGATTCGCGAACGCGATCCTCTGGCCAAGGTCATCGTGCTCACGACGTACGACACCGACGAGGACATCTCGCGCGCGCTCAAGGCCGGGGCAAAGGCGTACGTCCTCAAGGATATTTCCGCCGATCTGTTGATCGAGTGCATCCACGACGTGCTGGCCGGCAAGACCTATCTCGCACCGCAGGCCGCCGCCAAGCTTGCCGAGGGTGTTACGCGCGTTCAGCTCACGCCCCGCGAGCTGTCCACGCTCCGTCTGATTGCGGACGGCCGCTCCAACAAGGAAATTGCGAACGAGCTCGAGATCAGCGAGCGCACGGTGAAGACCCACCTTGGGCATCTCTTCGCGAAGCTCGGCGTGACGAGCCGCACCGAGGCGGTCAAAATCGCGATGCGCCGGGGCCTGGTGCGCCTGAACTGACGGGACCGCGATCAAGGACGCTGGCCGAGCTCACGAAGTCTCTCGATCGCCCCGGTCAGCCCCTGGCCGTTCCCCTCCAAACCCGACCACAAGTCACCGACATCAGCGATGCGCGCCTCCATCGCGCGCAGTGTGAACGTCCGTGGACCGACGACGTGGCGTTCGAGCTCGTCCCAGGTGCACGGCGCCGAGATCGGCGCTCCCGGCTTCGGCCGCACGGCGTACGGCGCGGCAAACGTCGCACTGTAACCGTTGCGGCCCGTATCGATCAGGATCCGGTTGCCGCGATCCACCTTCGCGAACTCCTGCGTGAGGTGGTCCGGGTCGCGGGTCACGAGGAGCCGGCCCGCGGCGTGCGCGAATCCCGCGACCTCACCGAAGCCGGACGTGGCATCGAGCGGCACGACAATGTGGAACCCTTTCGACCCTGACGTCTTCAACCAGCTGGTAAGACCGAGCTCCGACAACAGATCGCGCAGCCTGAGCGCCGATGCGCGGAGGATCTCGGGATTGTCCTCGGATGGATCGAGATCGAAGACGCAGAGATCCGGCCGATGCAGCCGCGGCGTGCGTGACGGCCACACGTGCGGCGTGATGGTGTTCTGGTTCGCGAGCCAGAGGAGCGATCGCGCGTCGGAGGCGAGCGCATAATGCACGGTACCGCCCTTCTTCGGCACCTCGATGCGCTCGAGCCATGCGGGGAAGCCCTTCGAGACGTCCTTGTGGAAGAACCCTTCTTCGGCGATGCCTGCCGGATACCGCTCCATCGTGATCGGCCGGCCCGCAATGTGCGGAAGCATGATGGGCGCGACAGCTTCGTAGTACGCGGCGAGCTCGCCCTTCGTGATGCCATCGTCCGGGAAGAGGACTTTCTCCGGATGGGTGATCACGCCGCGATCACCCTTCCTTCACCACGTCGCGAGCGTCCTTGTCCGTACGAAGGCCGAGCAGACGCGAGTGACGGAGCTTGCCGTGCACCGTCCACTCGATGAAGGCAACCTGGACGACGATCTCGGGGCGCACCCAGTGTGCGCGCACGCGTGGAAGGCCGACGGCCTTCGTGAACGGCGTATTGGGCATCTCGAGGGCGTCGAGTCTGGCGCGGAGGTCCAGCAGCAGCTTCGTGTCGAACCCCGTGCCGACCTTCCCGGCGAACACGAACTCGTGGTCCTCGAAATACCCGACGAGGAGTGCCCCCAGCCCGACTCTGCCGCCCTGGGGGTCAGTGAATCCGCCGACGACGAGCTCCTGGGCGAGCTCGCACTTCATCTTGAGCCAGTGCGGTGAGCGACGGTGCTCGTAAACAGAACCGCGGCGCTTTGCGATGACGCCTTCCCATCCTTCGGCGCAGGCCCGGTCCCACGGCCTCGAATCTTCTAGCGACTCCACGCGCTGGAGGGGCGCCAGCAAAGGCAGGTCCGCCAGCAGGCCGCGCCGGGCCTCGAGCGGCACTGACATGACGTCACGGCCATCGAGCCACATGATATCGAAGACGTGATACGCGACCTTCCCGTCGCCCCAGGTGACTTCACCGTCGAGGATGACGTCTCGCACAGGCAGGCCGGCAATCGCACGGGCAATTTGCGGCATCTCCTGGGGCAGGCGGTTCCGCGAAAGCAGACGAACCTCCGCGCCATCGCGGAACGCGAGGACACGGATGCCATCGAGCTTGCGCTCGAAGATCCACTCGGGTCCCGTGAACCGCTCCTTGGTCAGGGTCGCGGCCATGGGCTCGACCCAGTCGGGGAAGTCCGTCATCGGCGCACCATCGAACGATTCAATTTACTTTGGATGAGACCGCGGACATGATCCGCTGACCGTGCTCGCGCTGTTGGGCCTCGCAACCGTCGTTCTCCTGCTCGTGCTCATCATGAGCCGCGTCATGTCGCCTTTCGTGGCGCTCATCATGATCCCTACGGCCGCGGCCATTGCCGGCGGCTTCGGCCTGACGACGGGACAGTTCATTCTCGCCGGCATCCAACAGATCGCGTCCGTCGCAGCGATGTTCGTCTTCGCGATTCTCTACTTCGGCGTCATGACGGACGCCGGCATGCTGGATCCAATTGTCGATCGCATCCTCATGGCCGTGGGCACACGGCCGACCCGGATCGTGGTGGGCTCGGCGCTCCTGGCTCTCCTGGTGCACCTTGACGGATCCGGGGCCGTCACGTTCCTCGTCACCGTGCCCACGATGCTGCCTCTATACGACCGCCTGGGAATGGACCGCCGCATTCTGGCGTGTGTCGCATCCATGGCCGCGGGCGTCAACTTCCTGCCCTGGACGGGCCCGACGCTGCGGGCATCGGCTGCCCTGCATGTCTCGACGACCGAGTTGTTTCGGCCGATGATTCCCGTACAGGCGGTCGGTCTGGCCTTCGTCTTCTTCGTCGCGTACCTGCTGGGCGCCCGCGAGGAGCGCCGCCTTGGGCCTTCGAGGAGTGAAGCCATCGCCATCTCGGCGCGCCAGCTGACCGACGAGGAACGGCGGCTCCGGCGCCCGCGTCGATTCTGGATCAATGCTGTGCTCACGCTGGTCCTGATGGCCGTGTTGATCTCGGGCGTCGTCGATCCAGCCGTCCTCTTCATGCTGGGCACGGCAGTCGCGTTGATCGTGAACTACGGCTCACCGGAGCTGCAGCGCGGCCGTGTAGAAGCCCATGCCAGGGCCGCCGTGATGATGGCCGCAATCCTCCTCGCCGCCGGCGCCTTCACGGGGATCATGACGGGCTCGGGCATGCTCAAGGCGATGGCGCAGTCGGTGGCCCACGCGGTGCCCGCCTCGATGGCGACCCACATGCCGTTCGTGCTCGGTCTCATCTCGATGCCCCTCAGCCTCCTCTTCGATCCGGATTCGTTCTATCTCGGCGCGCTGCCCGTCATTGCGGAAGTCGGCCGGACTCTCGGTGTCCCGCCGATTCAATTTGGCCAGGCGGCCCTTCTCGGGCAGATGACGACAGGTTTCCCGGTGAGCCCGCTCACGCCGGCAACCTTCCTCGTCGTGGGCCTGACGGGCATCGAGCTCGGCGATCATCAACGCTTCACGGCTCCGTTTCTGTTCGCGGCCTCCGTGCTGATGACGATTGCGTCGGTGGCTCTAGGAGTCTTCCCTCTGTGAAGGACGCGAAGGTGGTTCGGATCGGCAGCGGGGCCGGGTTCTCGGGCGATCGCATCGACCCGGCGATCGAGCTCGCGACACAGGACGCGCTGGACTACCTCGTCTTCGAGTGCCTGGCCGAACGCACCATCGCCATCGCGCAGCAGGCCAGGGCCAGGGACCCGCGAACCGGCTTCGATCCGATGCTCGCCGAACGCATGCTGGCGGTGCTGCCGGCATGTGTCGAACGCAAGATTCGGATCATCACCAACATGGGAGCCGCCAACCCGAGCGCGGCTGCGGGAGTCATCAAAGACGTCGCCCGAGATCTGGGAATTCACGGCCTGTCGATCGCGACAGTGACCGGCGATGACGTGCTCGATCTGGTCAGACAGCGCAACTGCGTGATCGCCGAAACAGGGAAGCCGATCGCGGCGATCGAAAACAGACTGGTCTCGGCCAACGCATACATCGGGGCGGAGCCCATCGTCGAAGCGCTGGCCGCCGGGGCAGACGTCGTAATTACGGGGAGGGCGGCCGATCCGTCGCTCTTCGTCGCGCCGCTCGCTCACGAGTTCGGCTGGCCGCTGAATCTATGGTACGAGCTCGGCCGCGCGACGCTCGTAGGGCACCTGCTCGAGTGTGCCGGTCAGATTACCGGCGGATACTTTGCCGATCCGGGCAGCAAGGAGGTCGGGGATCTGAGTCGTCTGGGTTTCCCCATTGCGGAGGTGCCCGCGCAGGGACCGTTCATCATCACGAAGGTGCCAGGCTCTGGAGGCTGCGTCACCACCGCGACGTGCAAGGAGCAGCTGCTCTACGAGATCCATGATCCATCCGCGTATTTGACGCCCGACACGAGAGCGGACTTCAGCCGCGTCCGGATCACGGACGCCGGACCAGACCGGGTCGCCGTGGATGGAGCGACCGGCTGGCCGCGGCCCGAGTCACTGAAAGTGTCGGTGGGCTGTCTCGACGGGTACATCGGCGAGGGTCAGATCTCATATGCCGGCGCCGGTGCCGTCGACCGCGCCCGCCTTGCCGGATCCATCGTCGCCGAACGGCTGCGACGGATGGGGGTTCCGGCGGGCGACATCCGAACCGACCTGATTGGTGTCGATGCACTGCATGGCGCGCGAATCTCGGGGCACGGCAGCCCCTACGAGGTCCGGCTTCGAGTCGCGGCGCGGACGCCGACGATCGCGGGTGCCAGACGAATCGGTTCGGAAGTCGAGGCTTTGTACACGAACGGACCTGCCGGGGGCGGCGGCGCGACGTCCGCCACGCGCGAAGTGCTCTCGATGTCGTCCACGTTCGTCCCGCGCGAGCTCGTCCCGTGCGCAGTCCGCTGCGAGGTGCTCTGACATGAAGCTGCGGGCGATCAGCCATTCGCGAACAGGAGACAAAGGCGACAGCCTCAACATCTCGCTGATCGCGTTCGACGAGCGGCACTATCCGATACTGGTTCGTCACGTGACGGCAGGCCGGGTCGGCGCACACTTCGGCGATCTGTTCGACGGCGAGGTCGTCCGCTACGAGATGCCGACCATCGGCGCGCTCAATTTCGTCCTGCGCGGCAGGATCGGTGGCGGCGTCACCCGCACGCTCGCGCTCGACGTGCACGGCAAGTCGTTGAGCTCCGCTTTGCTGGAGATGGAGATTCCGGATGAAGACGGCAACGACCAACCGTAACGCCACTCGACTGGGGAGATGTCGTGTGGGGACTCCGATCACCCCGTCTCTCCTGACCTTTGCGCTCTCCATCCTCTCCGCGGCGGCCGTCCACGCGCAGGTCACGCGGCTGGAGATCGCCTCCCGCGAACCGTTCAAGGGCAGCCAGGCAGTCGGCGAAGCCGGACCCTACGAGATCATTCGAGGGAAGATCCACGGCGAAGTAGACCCCGGCGATCCGCATAACACGATCATTCAGGATCTGGAGCTCGCGCCGCGCAACGCGCGCGGCAGGGTCGAGTACGTTGCTACGTTTGCGCTGGCCAAGCCGGTGGATCCCGCTCGGGCGTCCGGCACCCTCGTTTATCAAGTCGTCAATCGTGGTAACGGCGAACCAACGGCGAGTGCGGAGGGGCACATCTCCCTCGTCAGCGGCTGGCAGGGCGACGTTGCCCCGACCGCGTCAAACCAGACCATCGTCGTCCCCATCGCGAGGAATCGGGATGGATCGGCCCTCACCGGTCCTGTCATAGCGCGCTTCTACAATGTGGCGGCCGGCACGAACACCGTCCCTATTCGTTTGAGCTCGATGGGAAACGCGCCGGCTCCCTACCCGCCTGCCGATCTCGAACAGCTGACGGCCAGTTTGACAATGCACGCCTCGGAGAGCTCGACGGGCCTCAAGGGAGGGTCCGCAGCCGTGCCGCGGCAAGCGTGGGCCTTTGCGGATTGCCGGAGCACCCCGTTCCCCGGCACAGCGGATCCCACCCAGTTGTGCCTCAAGGACGGCTTCGACCCGTCGAAGCTGTACGAGTTGGTCTACACGGCAAAGGATCCACTCGTGCTGGGGATCGGACTGGCCGCAGACGCGCGACATCGTGTCGTTCTTCCGCCGTTCCGCGACAGATGCCTCCGGCACGGCAAACCCGATCGCAGGCGTGGTTTCGCATGCGATTGCCGTCGGGGACTCGCAGTCGGGCAATTTCATCAAGACGTTCGTTCACCTCGGTTTCAATCAGGACCTCTCGCAGCACATCGTGTGGGACGGCGTGTTTCCGCGCATTGCCGCGAGGCAGACGCCGATCAATTTTCGATTCGCGCTGCCGGGCGGCGCCGGCACGCTGTACGAGCCTGGCAGCGAGCCGATCGTCTGGTGGGGTCACGTATCAGGACAAGGTCCGCGGTCGACACGCCGCAAGCCTTCTCGATCGGTGCGCGGCCAGCCACACCTGCCCGAAGGTCATCGAGGCATTCGGAGCGTCGGAGTTCTGGGGTCTCAGAATGTCGCCCGGATTGATTGGCACGGACGCTGCGCACGACATCCCGCTCCCCGAGAACGTCCGGCGTTACTACTATCCGGGAACAACGCACGGTGGCGGGCGCGGAGGCTTTCAAGTGGACGCCGCGTCGACAGGGTTCGGCGGCTGCACGCTTGCCGCAAATCCGAACCCGGAAGCCGACACGACTCGCGCGCTGACAGCGGCACTGATCGAGTGGGTCGTCAAAGGCACTCCCCCTCCGCCGAGTCGCTATCCACGGCTGGACAGAGGCGAGCTGGTTGCTGCGACGAAGGCGGCCCTCGGATTTCCGGATTTGCCAGGCCTCCGCTTCAAGGATTCGCCCGTCAATCCGGTTCTCGACTACGACTTCGGCCCCCTGTTCGTCGCGAATGACATGACAGGCGTCATCAGCCTCCAACCGCCGCGGATCAGGCGCGTCATCCCGACCTACGTTCCGAAGGTGAATGCCGACGGCAACGAGACCGCCGGCGTGCCATCGGTTCTGCACCAGGCGCCGCTCGGGACCTATCTCGGTTGGAATCTGACGGCAGGAGGGTTTTTCGCCGGACAGGGTTGCGGTTTCGCCGGCGGATACGTGGCGTTCGCGAAGACGGTGGCCGAGCGGGCGTCCACTCACGATCCGCGCCTCTCGGTCGAGGAGCGCTATGGCACCCTCGAGGGATACGTCTGCGTCGTCGAGCACGCCGCCAGTCAGGCTGTCGGCCAGCGATTTCTGCTGAAAGACGACGCCAATCGGTTGGTCCGCGAGGCCCGAGCAAGCGGTGTGCTTCCGGCAGAGGCGGAGAGCACTGAAGCTGACCGCGAAATCGGAAGGAGGCTTTGTTCCCGGTGAGAACCCGAGGCGTGGCGGGGCTTGAAAGCCCCGCCCTACTTCATCCCGCCGTTGGCCAGCGCCCTGATCATGTCCAGCGGCAGCCGGGTTCCCGCCCGATCGTTCGCACGCCGGATCTTGTCGGGCGTGACGCCATGGTCTTTGAGGCTGACGAGATCCTCGAGGTCGAGCTTATCGTAGCCGAGTGTTTTCAGCTCGCTGACGAAGCTCGGCGTCACACCGTGATCGCGCAGCCGCAGCAGCGTCTCCAGCGGCAGGTTGCGATAGCCGAGCGATGCGAGCTCGCGCACGAAGTCGGTGGACACTCCGTGATCCTTCGCTTTCACGAGCTCCTCCACCGTCAGCGTCTGACCGAGATCACGAAGCTCACGAGCGAAGGTCGATCCGACGCCGTGGTCGCGCATGCGAATCAGCTCCTCGAGCGTCAGCTTGCGCTGGCTGAGCGTCGTCATCTCGCGAACGTAGTCAGGATTCACCCCGTGGTCGCGCGCAGTCACGAGCTGGTCCACGGTTGCGGATCCGAAGCCGAGGTCTCGGAATTCGCGAATGTACTCGCCGTTCACGCCATGATCGCGAATGCGCTGCAGCTCGTCGGCCGAAAGGTTCTTGACGTTCTGGGCCGAGAGCTCGCCGATGAAGTCCGGTGTCACGCCGTGATCCCGCAGCCTGATCAACGTGTCTATCGAACCCAGGCGATAGCCTGCGGCACCCATCTCGCGCAGATAGTCAAAGTGGGCGCCGTGGTCCCCCGCGCGAACCAGCTGGGAGATCGAGGGCCGTGAGTAGCCCTGTTTGGTGAGCTCGTCGAGGAACGCGAAGCCGATGTCACCTCGCGCAAGCGAGTACCGTTCGGCGTCAGTCGGCCGGCCATAGCCCCGTTTCTCGAGCTCCGGGCCGAATCCCGTGTTGGGGCTGAAGTAGAACACGCCGCCGGCGACACCGTCCCTCGCGGTGCCCTCGAAGGCGAACGTCCCTGCGTCGCGCCGGATGCTGAACTTGACGGGCCCGCTGGCGCTCGCGAGCTGGGCGGACGAGGTGCCCTCGAGTCGGTCGACTGGAATTGAGAACCCCGAGCTCCAATCGCCGTCCGTCAGTCGAAGGTGAACGGTGCCGGTTTTTGGACTCTGCCGGATCTCCCAGGTGCCATGGAAGGTCGATTGCTGAATCCCGTCCGAACCTTCCGTGCGATTCGAAACTCCCCGTGTTCTTCTTGACGCTGCCGAAGGCGGCGCTTGCCGAGCGGATTCGGTGCTCGCGTGGGCAACAGCAGAAGTGTCCGGCGGGAGGGCAACGTTCGTATCTGGCGGCAGCGCGGCAGTCGCATTCACAAGGACAGCGTCCGCGCTGGCGAGCGGCACCACGAGAGCAGCCGCCACCGCCAGACTCGCGAGGCGGGCCCGAATGCCTGGAACCACACGGCTCCGGCCGGTGTCCATGACCGCGAGCATCCGTCCTTCGAGTTGCCGGGGTCGTGCCATGGTGACGACGAGCGCCGGGGCGCGGCCGCCTCCGAGCGTATGCGCCAGCTCCAGCAGATGCCCCGCGTAGTCCCGTGCGCTGGTGCCGGCCGTCAACACGAGATCGTCACAGGCCAACTCACGCTCGATACGAAGCCGGCGCGCGATCCACCACACGCCCGGGTGGGGCCAATAGGCTGCGCACGCCATCGCCCCGAGCGTCTGGGTCAGGCAGTCGCGCCGGCTGACGTGAGCGAGCTCGTGCAGCACAACGGCCCGGCGGCGATCGTCGTCCCATGTGTCAGCGATGGCCGGAAGCAGGATGGCCGGCGATCGCAACCCGAAGACCATCGGCATCGTGTGCTGCCGGCTCCGCAACAGACGCACGGGATGCTCGATGCGGAGGCTGCGCCGGCACTCGTCGAGCATCTGCCTCCATCCGCCGTCAACGATCTCGGTTGCCTGCGTGGCGAGGCGTCGTACGGACAGCTGCTCCGCCGCCAGATATGTCAGGAGCACAAGGGCTCCCCACGCGTAGAGCACGACGAGAGCCGTGGGCCATGACATCGACGGCTTCTCCTGCACGGGTGGCGCATGGGTCGCCGGCGCGGCCGACGCGCTTGGAGAATCGACGGCGGAAGAGCGGACAATCGAATCCGGTGCTCCCGGACTCGGATCGACGTCCCCATTTGCGGGCGCGACGCTCAGACTCCTCGAAACAGGAAGGGCGACCTCCCAGGTCGGAAGGAGTGCCGAGAGCAGCGGCAGGACCAGCAGGCCGATCACGACGATGGACCACGAGAGGTGGCGCGCGGCGGCCGACGACCGGGCGCCGATCAGCCACTGAACGACGAGGGCCGCGCCGACGAGCATCGACGCTTTGACGAGAAGCTGGAGCCCCATCCAGACGGCGCCATTGCCGAAAACATCGCTCATCGCTTGTCTCCATCGTCGCGTCCGCGCTTCAACAGGGTCGATAGCCGGCGGTATTCGGCGTCGGTGAGAGGCTCGCCTGCAATGTCCAGGAGCGCTGCCATGGCCGACCCTCGGGAATTGTCGAAGAACGTGCGAACGAGCTGTCTCAAGGCCGAGCGGCTGGCTTCTTCGGGCTTCGCCGCCGGGAAGTAAACGTATCGCGGACCGTCGTACTCGCGGGCGAGCAGGCCTCGCTCGATCATGATGTCCAGCAGCTTGCGAACGCTGGACGGGCTGGACGCGTCAGGCAGCTCGGAGCGGATGTCCTCGACTGTTGCGCGGCGGCGGCGGTAGAGGATCTCCATTATCTGGCTCTCGCGACGCGTCAAATCGATGTGGGCAAGCTTTGTCATGTTGGATTCAAACCGGCGCAGCGAATTTTTTCGCCCTCGGCGAATATATTCGCGCTCGCCGCCGGATGTCAATACGTGAGAACCCTGGTGGATGTTCGCTGTTTACCGAAGCTCGGCTTGCCGTCCGACGCGGTTGGTGTGTCGGCAGAATCTGCGCGCCGCGGGGTCAGACCTAGGTCTGACCCCAGTCCTAGGCGGGCGCCAGGGTGACCCCAGTCCTATGCGGGCGCCAGGGCGATACCAGGCTCGTGGGCGTGGAGAAACCAGCGGTGAAGGAGGACGCTCCGCACGAACCAGGGGGCCTCGAGCAGACGCGGCGCGAGCCCTACCGCAACGTTGTCCGGAACGACGTGCGAGAGCAACCGGGCTAGCCTTGAAACACCGAACCGCTTCCGGAGATGGCGCTCGTAGGGATCGAGTTGGTCGCGCGTGTAGCGGCCGGCGGTACTCAAAATGGCGGACGCGGCCATCAGCCCTGACTCGATGGCAGGCCTGATTCCTTCACCGCTCTGCGGATACGCAAGGCCGGCCGCGTCGCCAATCAGGATCACCCCGTCGTCCACAATGCGCCGACCGGTGGGCGCGGCAATCAGGTACGCGTGCCCGCGCCAACGCCACGCTGCCTTCTTCGGGATCCTGCGTCGCGCCTTCAGGAATTCCACGAACTCGGCGGTCGCGCTCGGGAGGCCTCGCGCGTCGAGACGGCCGAATCCGACGTTGAGATGACCCTGCTTGCGAAAGCACCACCCGTAGCCCCCGAGATCAGGTGAAAAATACAGTTCAGGCTGCTCCGGATGAACCGGATACGAGGACGCATCGCCGTCGCCGACCGCGAACTCCACTTCCTGCGCGGCAACAAGCGCCGTTCGATCCGGCGCTCCATTCAGCATCCGCGCGACGGGACAGAAGTGACCGCCGGCCCCAACGAGCATCGGCGCCTCCACACTCTCGTTCAGGATCCAGCGTCCGTCATGACGGCGTATGTTGGCGACGCGAACGCCGAGCTGAAGTCTGGCCTGGGAACGTTGCAGAAGATAGTGATCGAACTCGCAGCGCCGAATACCGAAGCTTACGGGCCGGGGGTAGGTTGTCTCGACTGTCCCGCCGCCTCCGATGAGCCCCACGCGGAAACCGGTGATCGGCTGGAACGTCCTGCCGCTTCGATAGTCGTCGACGTCGAGCCGGAGGTCGTCAATCACTTGAGGGGTGATCCACCCGGCGCACACCTTGTCTCTCGGAAAGTTCGCGCCGTCGATGACGACGACGTCGAGACCGGCCTGCCGGAGCCTCCACGCGCACGCGGAGCCCGCTGGCCCCCCGCCGGCGATCACGACATCACAAGTGACCACGATTCGACCTTGCGATCAGCCGCTGACACGCGTCCATGGCACGACGTTGCTCCCGCCACGCGCGAACACGACCTGAAAAAGCTGCATCGAGCCCGTCGTGAACGCCACCTCCGAGCCGGCGAGATAGAGATCCCACGCCCGCACGAACTTCGTATCGAACATCGCCGCTACTTCGCGAGAGGCGTCCTTGAAGCGGCTGCGCCAGTGCACGAGCGTTTTCGCGTAGTGCAACCGCAGGTTCTCGACGTCGAGCACCGACAGGTCGTGCGGCTCGAGTACGTGCTCGAAGACTTCCCGGAGCGTCGGCGCGTACGCCCCGGGGAAGATCCGCTTGCGGATCCACGCGTTGAGCGGGGCACTCTGGTTGCGCCCGATGAAGTGCAGAAGGCCGCGGCCGGAATCCGTCAGCGCACGATCGATCACGCCGCCCAGCGTCGGATAGTCGGGGGCGCCGACGTGTTCGAGCATACCGACCGATACGAACGCATCATATGTCCCGCGAACCTGACGGTAGTCGTCCTCGACGAAGTCGACGCGATCCGCGAGCCCCTGTTCTGAGGCTTTACGCCGCGCGTACGCAATCTGTTCGGCCGACACATTGAAAGCACGAACGGTCACTCCGTAGTGCCGAGCCATGAAGAGCGCCAGCGATCCCCATCCGCATCCCGCCTCGACCACGCGCTCACCCGGCTGGAGCCGCAGCTTCCGGCAGACAAGGTCCATCTTCGCGATCTGGGCGGCTTCCAGCGTGGCGTCCGGCGTCGGGAAATACGCGCACGTGTAAACCATGTCCCGATCAAGCCAGAGACGGTAGAAGTTGTTGCCGAGATCGTAGTGGTGGTGAACGTTCTCCTTCGCGGAGTGCACGTCGTTCGATTGCTGCCACAGCCACCAGGGCCGTCGTTTGGTCGTCCCCCAGGCGCGGTAGATGGCCTCGAGAAGAGCGACCAGATCGCCGCGGATCTCGACGCCGCCGGACATGAACGCCTCACCGAAGTTCAGCTCCGGGTCCCAGACCCAGCCGAACAATGCCTGGCGATTCTTGAACACGATCGTCGCAACAGGCGGATGCACCGGAGCCCGGAGCTCGAACCCATCCCATAGCGCGAATCCAATCGGAGCGGATCGGACCGTTCCCTGAATCCGCGAAAGCGCCCAGCGATCGAGGCTCGTCGACGTGAGCGGCGCACGCAGTCGCTCGGACAAGGACCGTCCGATCGGCTCCGCTTTGAAGCCGCTGCCTTCGGCGTCAATACGCGCATCCCAATCATTCACAGCGATCCCCTCCGGTCCGACGGCGTGAATGGCCTCGACAATACGGTGTCGTCACGTCTACGGCGACACCAGTAATGCTGACGTCGAAATCGATCATATTTCTATGACCTGGAGCCGGAAAACTGGCTCGCAACTGCAGTGCCAGGCCGGGGGCGCCAGGTACTCGACTGAATGCTAATTGATGAGGTCGTAGATTTCCAGTCGGGGCCTTGAGGTGAGGCCTTCAGACGCCGCCACCCAGGCTGACCGGTCGAGTCCGATCGGGCGTGAAAGGATGCGAGTCTACTGCCGAAGCACGGAGGCGGGATCGACCTTCCCGGCCCAGCGGGCGGGAGCGCAGCATGCGAGGAGGGAGACGGTCAGGATGATGACGGCGTTGCCGATGTAGACGGTCGGATCCGTTGGCCGCACGTCGGATTTTTCACCATCAGGCCGGCGCCCACGAGCAGATTCCTGATCCCGACACCCTCATTCCTACTCCCGCCGCAACGCAATCACCGGATCGATTCTGGCGGCCCGTCGCGCCGGGATCCAGGCGGCGACGAGGGCAACGGCCAGCAACACACTCAGCGAGAGTACGGCGGTCCTCGGGTCCAGAGGCTCGACTCGGAACAGAGCGGTCTCGAGTACTCTCCCGATCGCATACGCACACGGCAATCCGATGACGACGCCAATCCCTACCATCCAGATGGAATCGCGGACCACCATCCGGATGATGTCGCCGGCAGCCGCCCCGAGCGCGATTCGCACGCCTATCTCGTTGGTCCGGCGGGCGACTCCGTAGACCAGCAGACCGCCGAGCCCGATTGCGGACAGCGTCAATGCGACCGCACCGAAAGCGCCCGACAGGATGCCCAGCAGACGCTCTGTTCGAAGCAACCGGTCGATCAGATCCGACTGCGTGTGAAATTCCGTGACGGGTACCGCGGGATCGACGGAGGCCACCGCCCGCCGGACGGAGTCGCCAAGGTGTGATGCGTCGATCGTGGTCCGGATCGCGAAATGAACCGTGCCGCCCGCAGCGTAGGCCTCGCCTTCCAGGGCATAGGGCTCGTAGATGGTTGGATACATCTCGCCGCGCAGATTGTTGTAGCGGCTGTTCCCGACGACCCCCACGATCTCGTGGTTGCTGTTGCTCGTGTTGTCGAGGCCAAGCCGGCGGCCTACGGGGCTCTCGTTCGGAAAGTACATCCTTGCGAACACTTCGTCGACGACGACAGCCTCCGCGCCAGGATGCATGTCACTCCGTTCGATCGCCCGGCCCGAAATGATTGGCATCCCCATCGTCTCGAAGAAGCCGTCGGCAACCCTGTTCAAGTTCGCGCGATGCGTGTCATCCCAAGGGCGCCCCGGCAAGTTGATGCGTCCGTTGTTGCCGTTTCCAGACAGCAGCCGGGTAGCGACCAGGCTCACTCGATCGACGCCCGGCAGTTTGGTCAGTTCGTCACGAACGCGAAGGACATAGGGGCCGACGCGCTCTCTCGAGTATCCCGCGCGGGCGGGATTCACGGACGCGTACGCGAGATTCTTACGAGCGAATCCAAGCTCGGTGGATTTGAGATTCGCCAGCGATCGGCCGAGAAGGCCTGCCGCAACGAGAGCTGCCAGACAGAGGGCGATCTGGAACGATACGAGTGCGCGAGGAAGGCCGAGGCCTCCACCCATCACCGAACGGGTCTGCGTTTTGAGCGACTCTCCGAAGTCGCCCCTCGCGGCGCGCAGCGCGGGCGCGAGACCGAAGAGAAACGCCGTCAGACTCGCTACCGCACCGGTGTACCCCAGTACGCGAAGGTCGAGCTGCACGTCGAAAGCGTTCGCGGGACCGCGTCCCGCCTCGAACAACGCATGGATCGATTGTGCCAGGCTGTACCCCAGCACCACTCCTACTGCGCCGCCAAGAACGGCGAGCACCAGGCTCTCGATCATGTGCTGACGAAAGACACGTGTTCGTGCAGCACCAAGCGCCAACCGGACGGCGGACTCGCGCTCCCGGCCAACTGCGCGCGACAAGAGCAGGTTCGCCACGTTGGCGCATACGATCAGCAGGATCAAGCCGACGAGCAGCATCAGCGTCCAGAGAGCGTTCGTGTCTCTGGGATTCAGCGCGTCGAAGCCGCGACGTCCCTGCAGTGTGGTGAGCTCCGGGATCTCGGCTGCCTTGACCGTCGCACCCTCGGGTGCCGCCATGAGGCGGAACTGACCGGCAATCTGCGTTCTGGCGGCTTCTTCGGACACATCCGGTTTCAACCGCGCCACGAGCTGAACCCACCAGTCATGGTCGTCCTCGACCCGGGGCGCGCCAGAAGCCTGCCCCGTACGAAAAGCGACCTTCGCAGCGAACGGTGCGTAGACATCGGTCCACTCACCGGCTCGGAGGCCAAAAAAACCGCCCGGCGCCACGCCGACAATGCGGGCCGGAACGTTGTTGATACGAATGCCACTGTCGAGAGATTTGCTCCCCTGGTCGAGCGGGCCACCGCCAAAATGCCGGACCCAGAACCGATGGCTCACGACGACCACCGGCTGCGCGTCCACGCGATCCTCGTCGTCTCGGAACGCTCTGCCGATGACGGGCAAAGTACCCAGGGCTTGGAAAAAATTGCTGCTGACGTACTGCAGGTTCACCTGTTCGGCGGGCGCGGCGTCGAGGGCAGCCGCGACGGCGTCCGCGTCGGCGACTCCGATGAGCGACTGAAAAACGGTCTGTTCGCGCGCCAGGCGACGATACAAATAGGCAGGGATCGATGAGCCCTCGAAACGGGTTGGCGAGACACGGCGGAAATACCCGTTGATGTTCTCGGCATTCTTGGGGAATGCATCGCTCGTCCAGACGACGATGCGCAGGGCGCCCGCGTCGTGGACCGGCAGGGGCCTGAGGATCGCGGCGTCGACGAGGCTGAAGATCGCCGTGTTGGCGCCGATGCCAATCGCGAGGGAGAGCACCACCGCCAGCGCCAGCGCCGGCGCCCGA
This sequence comes from uncultured Acidobacteriota bacterium, assembly GCA_963730995.1. GTDB lineage: Bacteria > Acidobacteriota > Vicinamibacteria > Vicinamibacterales > 2-12-FULL-66-21 > CAVSUB01. Next base: position 1,430,907 of record CAVSUB010000001.1, read on the forward strand.
CTGACTTGGCGCAGCCCGTACCGTGCGTCGCGGAACGCCGACTCGAGCCATTCGAGGATGCCTGCGGCCCGCGTCTCTTCCCGAATCCGCGTCACGTTCCCGAGACGCAGGCACGCCGCGCGTCGATCGCGTCCGTCCGCCATGTCCATCTCGAGGTGGAACTGGAGCTCCTCGTCGATGTCGTCCGTGTGGCGGCCGGAGCGGATCGTCCTCACAAGTCTGGACCAGACTCCCATGACCTGTACCTCTTCAGGCGGTCCGAAGAATCTTCGCGACGGCCGCCGAGACCGCGCGCCATCGTTCCTGGTCCGCCTCGAGCTTGCGGCGCCCTTTCGGCGTGAGCGAGTAGACACGCGCGCGGCGGCCGGCGTCCGACAGCCGCCACTCGGCCTTGATCAGCCCGGCTTCCGTCATCCGGTGGAGGGCCGGATAGAGCGACCCGGCTTCGACCCGAAGGACCTCGTCGGACGATTGTTCGATGAAGGTCGAGATGGCGAACCCGTGATTCGGTCCGCGGCGGAGCACCTTCATCACGAGGAGCTCCAGTGAACCCTGCAGGTTGTCTGTCTTCGGCATGATATATAGACATCTAGCATAGATATCGACACCACGGGTGTCAATCGGACGCGCCGGCGCGTCCAGGCGGAGCGTCCGACAGGCGTCGTATCATCATGCAGGGGATCATGCCGACCAGCGACAGCCGCGGGACGCCCGTCTACCCTCCAGGGCCGTCGTCCTTCTTGCCGAGCCTGGTGTACCGGCCGGGCAGGAATCCGCTGGAGTTCTTCTCCGGGCTGGTCAAGAAGTACGGCCCGCTGGTGCACCTCGTGGCCGGCACCGAGCATCTGTACGTCGTGACGGAGCCCCGGCACGTGCGCGACATCCTCGTGACGAACCAGCGGAAGTTCAAGAAGGGCCGTGGGGTCGAGGCCATCAAGCCGATGCTCGGCGACGGGCTGCTGACGAGCGAGGGGCAGACGCACCTCAGACAGCGGCGCCTGACGCAGCCGGCATTTCACAAGGACCGGATCGCGGCGTACGCGTCTGTGATGACCGATTGTGCGGCACGCGCGACGGCCGCTTGGTCCGACGGAGCCAGGATCGACGCGTCGGAAGAAATGGCGCGTCTGACGCTGGCCGTCGTCGGGAAGACGCTCTTCGGGGCCGATGTCGAGCCGCTCGCGCGCGAGGTCGGGCAGGCGCTTTCCGCGGTGATGCAATCGTTCTGGATTCGCATGCTGCCGTTCGCCGATGTGATCGAGCGGCTGCCGATTCCTCATTTGCGCCGCGCGAAGGCGGCGAGGGCGACGCTCGATCGCATCGTGTACGAGATCATCGCGGGGCGGCGCCGATCGACGGCCGACCGCGGCGATCTGCTCTCGATGCTGCTGCTCGCCCAGGATGAGGAGAACGACGGCCGCGGGATGACCGACCAGCAGGTTCGCGACGAAGTGATGACGATCTTCCTCGCCGGTCACGAGACCACGGCGAACGCGCTCGCCTGGACGTGGTATCTCGTCAGCCAGTCACCCGACGTCGAGGCCCGGTTGCACCAGGAAGTCGATCGCGTCCTCTCAGGACGAACGCCGACGGTCGCGGACATTCCGGCGCTCGGCTTCGTCGAGCAAGTCGTCACCGAGTCGATGCGCCTGTATCCACCCGCGTACATCGTCGGACGCCGGACGCTCGAGTGGCACCGGCTCGACGAGTACGACATCCCGCCGCGCGCGCTGGTCGTGCTGAGCCCGTACTTGACCCAGCGGCAGGCGGCGTACTTTCCGGATCCGGAGCGCTTCGCGCCCGATCGCTGGACACCGGAGTTCAGAGCGGGGCTCCCGCAGTTCGCCTACTTTCCCTTTGGCGGGGGCACCCGCCGGTGCATCGGTGAATCGTTCGCGTGGATGGAGCTCGTGCTCGTCGTGAGCGCAGTCGCGCAGCAGTGGCGCCTGCGCCTCGTACCCGGCTACGTTCCGGTTCAACAGCCGGCCGTCACGCTCCGGTTGAAGCACGGCCTGCCGATGACGGTTCATCGACGGACCTGATCAGGACGAGACCTTCGCCGGCCGCAGCATCCGGCCGATCGCACGAGCGAGCGTTCGCCACCTGGATTCCTCGAGGTCGAGCTGCTTCCGGCCTTTCGTCGTGAGCCGATACAGCTTCAACTCTTTCCCCCGCTCGTTGACTTCCCACTTCGAAGTGATGCACCCGCTGCGCTCGAGGCGTTGTAGGGCGGGATAGAGCGATCCGTGCTCGACCTGCAGGACGTCCTCCGACGTCCGTTGAATGTGTTTCGCTATCCCGTGCCCGTGAATCGGTCCGAAGAGCAGCGTTCGCAGAATCAACAGGTCCAGCGTGCCCTGCAGCAGGCTGGCCTTCGAGGCTTCTCGTGGCATGTCAGTAGGAGGTCGTTACGAGCGCCTTCGATGCGGCTCATTTGGTAGGCAGTCTACCATGCCTCGCTGGCGCACTGCGCCGCCGCGAGCTGCACGCAGACCGCCACTCCCCTCGCGGCCTGATCGACTTCAGCCAGTTCCGGGAACGTCGGGGCGATGCGGATGGTCCGATCGTCAGGATCCCTGCCGTGCGGATACGGCGCGCCCGCCGGCGTGAGAGCGATCCCGGCTTCTTTCGCCAGCGCAACCACTCGCCTGGCGCAGCCTTTCGGGACGGTCAGGCTGATGAAATAGCCGCCCTTGGGCTTCGTCCAGCTCACATTCGGCAGATCCGCCAGGTTCTCTTCGAACACCTGCTGGACTTTCTGGAACTTCGGCGCGATAAGCGCTCGATGCCGATCCATGAGGCGCAGGATCCCCTCTTCGTCCCGAAGAAACCGGACGTGACGCCACTGGTTGATCTTGTCCGGACCGATCGTCCGCGGCGTCAGCCGTGCCAGCAGCCACGCGACGTTGGCTTTCGAGGCGGCGAAGAGCGCCAGCCCCGATCCGGCAAGCGTGATCTTGGAGGTGGACGCGAACACGAACGGACGATTCGGATGTCCGAAGCGTGCGCAGAGATCAAGGATGTTCGCAATCGCGATCCGCTCGTCGGTCAGGTGGTGAACGGCGTACGCATTGTCCCAGTAGATGCGGAAGTCAGGAGCCGCAGCCTTCATCGCCGCGAGACGCCCGACGTTGCTGTCCGAGTACACGCTGCCGGTCGGATTGCTGTACTTGGGAACACACCATATGCCCTTGATCGACGGATCCTGCGCCACGAGCCGCTCGACCTGGTCCATGTCCGGCCCGTCGTCGAGAAGGGGCACCGGAATCATGCGGATCCGGTAGTCCTCACAGATCCTGAAGTGCCGGTCGTAGCCAGGTACCGGGCACAAGAACGCGACCTCTCCTTGTGCAGCCCACGGTTTCTCGCTGTCGCACGTCCCTTTGAGCAGCGAGTACACGATCGTGTCGTGCATCAGCGCGAGGCTCGAGTTCGTCGAAACGACGACCTGCTCCGGCGGCGCACCCATGACTCCGGAGAACAGTCTTCGGGCCTCCACGAGACCCTGGAGCCCGCCGTAGTTGCGACAGTCGGTCGCACCCTCGGAGAGGTAGTCTGCGCCCGGGAGGGACAGCAGCTCGTTGCTCAGATCGAGCTGAGCGGCGGACGGCTTTCCTCTCGTCAGATCGAGAGCGAGGCCCTTCGCCTTGAATACATCGTAGCGTTCCTGAATGTCGGTGATGACGCGCGCCATGAGGAAAGTATACCGATCCCACCGCGACCCTGGTTGGTTTGGCTACGAACCCTTGAGGGTGAAGGGCGGGATCGATGCGCATGGCCGACGCGGACCTCGCACCAAGCGCGAGCGCCAGTCCGACTTCGAAGTTTCGCTGAGTAGATCCCCGCCGTTCAATGCTTCACAATGTGCGGGCTCGACGAAGCTGGGTCGTCGTGCAAGGAGGACGCTCGTGTCGAGTGAACGACTGAAGATGCTCGCGGGAGAAATGTACGACCCGTTCGATCCCGAACTCGTTGCCGGTCGGGAACGCGCGCGCGATCTCTGCCAGGACTTGAACGCGACACGCGAGGCACACCAGGAGGAGCGGCGCGCGGATCTTGAGTGAATTGTTCGGCCGCGGCGGCGACACGGTGTGGATGCAGCCGCCGTTCTTCTGCGATTACGGCTCGAATATCGAGCTCGGCGAACGCGTCTTTTTCAACTTCAACTGCGTCGTCCTCGACGTCTGCCCGGTTCGGATTGGCAGTTATTCGCTCTTTGGGCCGGCAGTGCAGATCTACACCCCGATGCACCCGTTCAGCGCGATGGAGCGCCGACACAAGGAATACGGGAAGCCCGTCGACATCGGCTCGGACGTGTGGATTGGGGGGGGCGCCATCATCCTTCCGGGAGTGCGCATCGGATCCGGCGCGGTCATCGGGGCGGGCAGCGTCGTCACGCGGGACGTTCCAGATCGCACGTTTGCGGCCGGCAATCCGTGCCGGGTGATTCGAGAGATCACCGAAGCCTGAGACCGCCCACCACTTTCTTACGGTCTTCTTACCGTTCTGACAGGACTCCGCCCGCCTGCTCTTCGTAGGCTTCCGGTGTACACGGGGGAACTGGATTTCCCTCGATGCGATGGAAGAGCTCGGCGAGCAGGAGTGTTCCGATGATCAGCCTTGAAGCGCGCCAGCAGCTTGCGCGTCTGGTTTTCCTGACGGCACTGGCCGGAGGGGCGGCACGGGAGGCGGCCACCGCGGCCGCGCCGGACCCTCAACTCTCGAATGTCCTCCCAAACGACAATCTGCGATCCGCCGGAACCCTGGAGCAGGGCACGCTGACGCTGGCCCTGCGTGCCGGAGTCGGTCAGTGGAAGCCTGAGGGACCCGATGGTCCCGTGCTGCAGATCCAGGCGTTCGGCGAAGTCGGATCGACGTTGACCGTGCCCTCGCCGCTGATTCGTGTTCCGGAGGGCACGCAGATCGTCGCTTCCATCCGCAACGACCTCGACACCAACCTGGCGGTGCACGGCCTTTGCGCGCGCGACGGCGCCGCCTGCCCGACGCTCGATGTGGCACCAGGCGAGACCTGCGAAGTGCGGTTTTCGGCGGGCAAGGCTGGGACGTATCACTACTGGGCGTCCGCGATGGGCGCGCCCGTCCCGTTCCGGGAACTGGCCGGCGGTTTCATCGTCGATCCGGCCGGTGCTGCCGAACCGGACCGGATCCTCGTGGTCACGGAATGGACGAGCCTGACGCCGCCGCAACTCCGTCAGATTCTCGCGTCAGACGATGTCTCGAAGGCGTTCCTCGAGGCCAAGCCTCGCTTCGTCTTCACGATCAACGGCTTGTCGTGGCCGGCCACGGAGCGGCTCACTTACAACGTCGGGGACACGGTTCGGTGGCGCATCATCAACCTCAGTTCTCAACCCCACCCGTTCCATCTGCACGGCTTCTATTTCGACGTCAACAGCCTCGGGAATGGGCTGCGCGATCAGCCGATCGATCCGGCGCATCGACGCCAGGTCGTGACGCAACTGGTCCCCTCAGGCGGAACGATGACGATGACGTGGATGCCGGAACGGAAGGGCAACTGGCTCCTTCACTGCCACGTCATGGCCCACGTGTCGCCGGACCGCCGCTTCGAGCCACTCGCTGGCGCACAGGGAGACCACGCCGGTGAGCGGTCGCCGCACGATCACGACGGCGGCACCGGAGCGGCAGGGATGGCGGGGATGATCCTTGGCGTCACGGTTCTGGATCGTCCGTCGACATCGTCGAACGGAATCGCGCACGCCGCGATCGCGCCGCGAAGGCTCACGCTCGTCATGCAGCGCGGGACGGCACAGGATGGGCATCCGCCAACGGCGGGCTTCGTATTGAGCGAAGGGAGTGCCCCGACTGCGTCCAGCGAGGCAATCGCGCCAGGCCCGGTCATTGTGCTCCGGCGGAACGAGCCGGTCGAGATCACGCTCGTCAATCATCTTTCCGAGGCGACCGCCATTCACTGGCACGGCATTGAGCTCGAGAGCTACTACGACGGTGTCCACGGGTTCAGCGGCGGTGGCCAGCAGCTCGCGCCGATGATCGCGCCGGGGGCCACGTTCGTCGTCCGCTTCACTCCCCCACACACGGGCACGTTCATCTACCACACGCACGTGCACGACTTCCGTCAATTGTCGTCGGGACTCTACGGCTCTTTGATCGTGACGGAGCCTGGCGAGACGTTCGACGAAAGCGTCGATCACGTGATCGTGCTCGGGCGAAGCGGCGTGACATCCGAAGCGGCAGCGATCCTGGGCGACCCAGACTCGGTGGTCTTGAACGGGGAGCGGGCGCCGCGATTCGTCTGGAAGGCCGGGCAGCGGCATCGCGTGCGATTGATCAACATCACGCCCGACGACATCTTCTCCGTCGCGCTTCAGACGGCCGACGGGCCGGTGATGTGGCAGCCCCTCACCAAGGATGGTGCGCGCGTGTCGGAGGCGGACAGTGCGGCCGCTCCCGCCCGGCAGACGATCGCCGTCGGCGAAACCTACGACTTCGAGTACGACGCGCCGGCAGGCCGCAAGACCGCCTGGCTCGAGGTGCGCACGACCAGCGGCAAGTGGCTGGTCCAGGGCCAGGTGACGATCAGATAGCCGACGCGGCCTCACTGTCCAGCGCGGCCACGGTTCGCGCGTACAGTGCGTCGGCCTCCTCGTGCGTGTTCCCGACGGCAGTGAGACCGACCAGGCCGAGCTCGGCGAGAGCGTTCATCATGTGGAACACCACGCCTCGCTGACGCGCCTGGTCGAAGTGCAGGCCGTGCCGCACGGCAAGATCGAACAGGTGGTCGTGAGTGAACGCGCGGTACTTCGGCGACTGGAGATGGTCGGTCGCCACGAAGCACTTCGACTCTCCGCGTGGAGTCACGAACGCACCGCTCGCCGCATCGTAGGTCCCATCCGTCAGAAACTGAAGTGTCAGAAACGGGTGCGTCGTCCCGCCCTTGCGCAGGTTGATTTCGATTGCGTAGACCTCCCATTCGCCACGCTCGTTGTGAACGGCGACGAAGTCCACGGCGAACCGGCCGAGAACGCCCTCCCGCATCAGACGGTGGCCGACCTTCGCGGCCTCGCGCATGATCGCCGGGCCGTACTCCGCATTCGCGGGAAAGCGGCAGCCCAGATAGGTCTGTCCGCCAATGCGAGGAACTTCGGATCGGCGCCGTACATCGGGATACCGAGCTGGAGCGCGAGATCGCGCTCGAGTCTCGTCGTGTTGAAAGGCACGAGATGAGCACGGTTCGGATCCGCGATCAGGGACCGAATGTGCCGGAGGACTTGTGGCCGCTCCAGCAGCTTCTGTGTCAGGGGCCGAGCCGAACCGTCGAGCGGCGTTACGAGGAACAGCCGCTTCTTCGCATGAACCGATATGACTCCCGGAAGGAGATCGAGGTAGTAGTCCACGATGTCCGGGTGGATGGCTTGCGACGTCACGTAAACGACCCGCGCCCGCGGCTGCCGCAGCAGGAGCAGGAGGAAGAGGAAGCGCTCTTCGTACGCCTGCTGGCGCACGCCTTGAATTGTGCTCTCGAGGCTTATCGACGGTACAACGACGATGGTCTGGGGATCCTGGCTGATGTGATCGATGGAGCGCCACAGGGGAACCAGCTTCTGCTGAAGCGCCTCGAATCGAGCATCTGCGGTAAGTGGCGCGGTCACGGGTGCCGATCTTATCCCGCTACCCGCCCCGTCACATCGTGTGGTTTTCGCGATCGAACGGGTGTCGTGCTGCTCCGGACTCCGGCGCGTATAATTTTTCGCGGGCTGCGGCCGGAGCTGGTACTCAAAGCGTCTGACATCGCTTTTATCGTCGTTCGAACTGGTTCGAAGAGCTCAGCAAGCCGAACTGGGAAGCAGGCATGGCAACCGAAGAAGAACGCTGCGCCGAGGCGAAGAAGTTCAAGCGAATCGACGACGCCTTCCACGAGGGCGATTTGGAGGCGCTGCGCGCTGCCCTCGACGATCCCTCCATCATTCCGAACGGTCGCATGCCCGACACGATCGGGCCATGTCTCGTTTACGCGATCTATCACAGCCCTCTGGCGTTCATCCGAACCTTGCTGGAAATCGGCGCCGACCCAAACGCGCCGGTTGACGACGGGTTTCCGCCGCTGATCGCGGCGCTGATCAGCGCGCGCGACGTGCCCGGCGCGAAGAAACGAACGGACGTCGACGAAATCCTTCGGCTGCTGCTGTCCTTCGGCGTCGATCCGAACCAGCGAGGAATCAACGACTACACGCCGCTCCACATGGCTGTCGCCGAGCGGAATCTGCTGGCCATTCAGCTTCTTCTCGACGGCGGAGCCGACCCCGAGCTTCGTACGCGCATTGACGACTGCCAGACACCGCTCGAAATGGCCGAAACCGCCGGGTTGCCGGAGATCGCGGCCGCTCTTGCGCAAAAGGGTGCTGGAAGTCGCGCCCGCCTTCGTTCGGGACTGACGCTGCTGGCGGATGTTCCTGGATCGGGCGAACCCGTGCGCCGGCAGCACAACTACGGAATCCGGCTCCGGTTGTGGCTGAACAAAGGCGAGGCCGTTCGATGGCAGACGGCGTGGGGCCCCGTCGACGTTGCAAGGCTCGAGAACGACGGCGAACTGCTCATCACAGAGGTTCGCATCGACCGGCGCTCACTCATCAACGGTCTCTTTTACGGCGTCGAAGGGATGCGGGTCGGGGGAACACGTCGGCTCGAAATCAGTCCCCATCTGGCTTACGGCGATCGCGGCGTGCCTGGCGTGATTCCGGCCGGCGCAGTGCTGACCGCCGAGATCTCGATAGGCGAGGCGAAGCCTCGCCCTTCCTGAACCGATCACTTCACCGGCGTCACGCGAAGGTTCGCGAAGTCGCCATCGCTGTTGTTGCCGACCCAGAGCCCGATCATGCCTCGATCCAGCTGCCCCAGCTTGCGCACTTCCAGCGCGGGCGCCTTGGCGGATCCGACGAAGATCTGGACCGTCTTCGCGTTGACGATCATCTTCAGAGCCACCCAGTCGGTAGGAGATACCGACGGGTCCACCGGATTCTCGAACTCCTCGGGAAACTCCTGCCGGAGACGCGGCCAATCGTAGTCCGGAGCCGACACGTACTGCACCGCGTGCTGATGCCGCGCAGGATCGGCAGCGCGGAAGTTGAACGGCCGGAGGTAGACGGCTTCGTACGTCTTGTCGTCCTTCCCGTGGAAGGCGATGCCGAGGAAGCTTTGCTGGAGGACGTCGCGGCCGCGGACGTCCAGCTCGATCGTGCCTTGAGCGAAATCGCTGCCATCGATCCAGGCCAGACCGACAGCCTCCTTTTCGCTCAGGTGCACGCCGTCGGGACTCCCCTGAGCTTTGGTCGCTTCCCGATTGACGGCCTTGAGCTTTCCGGCGCCCAGCCGCTCCGCCAGATCTATCTTCTGAGCCGCGGCAGACTGCGGCGCCGAGGCGGCGCCGACAGCCGCGCCACCCGGCCTCTGTCCGGACCCGAGAACGCACACCGCGATCAACCCAACGGCGAACAGCCTCGTCCTATCGAGCTGCATATGCCCTCCTCAGGCTACGGCCCTGAGCTCAGCGTGAATTCGCTGACCATGTTGCCCGTCAGCGCCTGGCTGAACGGAACGGCGCCCATGCTACGCGGACACACACAGTAACGCAGAGGGGGGCATCATGAACAACGGCTTACCTATTGCTTCCACATAGGAGATGTGCCAGACTCGTATGGCCATCAAATATGAGTGGCGATTGCCCGCCTCGGCACGTCGCGATCGGTCACGCAGTCTCTTTCCCGGTAGGACGCCATGAGGCAGATCCGAGTGGTATTGAGGCGCCTCCTAGCCTTGTTCGGCGGGACGCCCGACGATCGTGACCTGGAAAACGAGATCGAGAGCCACCTCCAGCTTCACGTCGACGACAATCTGCGCGCCGGCATGTCACTCGACGAGGCGCGCCGACGCGCGCGCGTCCAGTTGGGTGGCGTCGAGTCCGTGAAAGAGGCCTATCGCGATCGCCGCAGCATTCCCCTGCTCGAAACCACGCTGCAGGACGCCCGCTACGCCATACGGACCTTGCGCAGGAATCGCGGCGCGACGCTGGTCGGGATCCTCGTGATGGCGCTCGGAATCGGCGCGAACACCGCCGTGTTCAGCGTCGTCCACGCCGTCCTGCTCAATCCTCTGCCCTACCCGGACCCCGACCGCATCGTCACGCTGACCTACCTCTACTCTGGCGGAGTCGCCACGGGTGACCGGTCACGGCAGGTGTCTGTGCCGGACTTTCTGGATTGGCAGAGAGCCAGCACCTCGTTCGATGCCATGGCCTACTTCTCCACAGGCCGTGGGTCCGCGACGAGCAGCTCGATTGCCGAATTCGCTGTCATTACACGCGTCTCGGACCGTTTCTTTCGAGCCTTTGCCGTCCAGCCGGCTTCAGGGCGCGCGTTCAGCGACGACGAAATCCGCGAAGGGGGACCGCTCGCCGCGATGATCAGCGAACGGTACGCGCGGCAGCAGTTCGGCGAACCTCAATCTGCGCTGGGGCGGTCCCTGCGACTGCCCAATCAACTCGTACCGATTGTCGGTGTGCTGCCGGCAGCGTTCGATTTTCCCGCTGCGACGGACATCTGGCTGCCCATGCGTGCCGGCCCCTCGCAAACGTCCAGACGCGGCAATAACTTTGTCGCTGTCGCGCGTTTGAAGCCCGGCGTCCGTCTCGAGCAGGCGCAGGCCGAGATGTCGGGAATCTCCGCGCGCCTCGAGATGGAATACCCCGAGACGAACAGGAACATTCGCGTCCTCGTCACGGCTCTTCAGCGCGAGATGGTCGGCGATGTCGCGTCGATGTTGTATCTGTTGCTCGGCGCGGTCGGGCTCGTGCTGCTGATTGCGTGCGCCACGATGGCCACGCTGCTCCTGGCCAAGGCCACCGCGCGCGTTCCGGAGATTGCCGTCCGCGGTGCGCTTGGCGCGAGCCGCTCCCGGATCGTCAGGCAGCTGCTGGTCGAAGCGTCGGTCCAGGCGTTTGCGGCGGGCGGGCTTGGCGTGGCGATCGCGATTGCCGGCACGAGAGCGCTGGTTGCACTTTCACCGCCGAACGTGCCCCGCCTTCAGGAGGTAGCCGTCAACGGAAGCGTGTTGGTGTTCACCCTGTTCCTTTGCGTGCTCGTCAGCATTCTGTTCGGGCTGCCTCCCGCGCTCCAGGCCGCGAGAATCGACGTCAACGAGCGGCTTCGACTGAACACCGGTCGGGTGGCGACCGGAGGGCGCGGGAGCCGCACGCGCGAGGCGCTCGTCGTGGCCGAGATCGCTATGGCCGTCATTCTCGTCACCAGCGGCACGCTGCTCGTCAGAAGCCTCGTGGCGCTTCAACAAAGCCCGCTCGGTTTTCAGCCTGCGAAGGTGCTCCTGATGCAGGCCTCGGCGGCGCCGCAGGGCTCGGACTGGAGCGGGAGCCGTGCCTTCTTTCAAGGCGTCGTCGAGGACGTCGCACACCTGCCGGGCGTCCTCGGCGCCGGCGCGATCATGGGCCCTCCAGGCCGTGTCTCGTCGGAAAGCGGCTACTGGCTCGATCGGATGCCGAAGGAATCGCCTCTCGACACCGCACGTCCCGCGGTCATGAACGTCATCGCGCCGGGAACCTTCGGCACGCTTGGCATCCCAATTCGGCGCGGTCGCGACTTCCGATTCGACGACCGGACCGGCGCACCACGCGTCGTGATCGTCAACGACGCGCTCGCACGCGCGGCGTTCGACGGGCGCGACCCGGTGGTCGGGCGCGTCATCGTGGCGGGCTTCGATTCAACCGAACCGATGACGATCTTTGGCGTGGTCGGCGACGTGCGGCAGTACGGGCCCGACCGTGAACCACAGCCCGAAATCTACATGCCCTTCCAGCAGCACTTCTACAACGGAGCCACGCTCTATGTCGTTGCCAGAACAGCGACGGATCCGGCCGCTCTCGCACCGGCCATCCAGCGCAAGGCGAGAGAACGATCCCTGGAGGTCCCCGTCCGGGTGACGACGATGGACGCGCTTCTGGCAGAGCACGTCGCAACCCCGAAGTTTCGCGCGTGGCTCTTGAGCCTGTTCGGGGTCGTCGCGCTTTGTCTCGCGATGGCCGGCGTGTACGGCGTGATGGCGTATGTCGCAGGGCAGCGATCGAAAGAGATCGGTGTCCGGATGGCCCTGGGCGCGACCGAGCAGAGCGTGTTGTGGCTGATGCTCGGACGAGGGTTGAAGCTGGCAGGCATGGGCCTCGCTGCCGGCGTCGCCGGCGCTCTCGCCTCCGCACGCCTGGTCAGCGGCATGCTCTACGAGGTCAGACCGTATGACGTCGTCACCTACACGGGCGTCGTCCTGGGTCTCGGTCTGCTGTCGCTCCTTGCGACGTATCTGCCTGCGCGACGCGCGACCCGCGTCGATCCCTTGCTCGTGCTTCGTCAGGAGTAATAGGGGCGCAGCGCGGACCCGCCCCCCTCGTCGTGCGTCAGTCAGGAGAAAGTGGACTCGACCGACAAGGATGGATCGCTGCTGACGACTTGCTGTCGTAACACCCTCACAGGATCTCCGACGCTGATCGTCCCCGCGCGCACCACTGCCGCATTGAGGGCCAGGCGGCCGCGGAACCGGCGGCCGATGTCGCGCAGCACTTCGGGATCCCGGTCCAGGGTATCCGGATCGACCGTCGTCATCGGGCATCGTGTACGCAAGGAATCCAGCCGGACGATCGCGTCGCCGATCCAGAGCTCGCCACCGGGCCAGGTCCTCTCGTCGAGACCTTCGACCCCGCCAATCAGGATATTCGGACGCAGCCGTCGAACGTCGCGGCCGAAAGCGGCGACAGCACCGTCGGTCGCCACGAGCAGCGGCAGCACATCGAACCGCTCGAGACCGTCGGATGCCTCGAGCCACGCATCTTCTCCGGCCGCGCGCTTCACGAGTGCGAGGGCCTCGGGAGCAGTCCAAGGATGGCCATCGATGAGCGGAACCCCATCCACACCCAATGTGCCGTGCAGACCCAGGAGTTTGTATTGCCGTCGCGCTGAACGCACGGCCTCCGGACCGACCACCCAGACCATGCGATCGCCCGGAATGCCCTCTGGCCCGAGCACGGCCGTCGACAACGGCTCGCCGCGCAGCGATTTCACTGGATACCGCCACAAACCTGCGACATAGAGCGCCATGCCTGTGAGATGCTGCCAAGCGAACGCTTGTGACAGGGGCCGTCAACATTCGTCCGTTGTCACACTGGGGGGGCCGTCGGCATCTGAAGGGCAAACCCGAAGATTTCGCTGAAAAGAAAGGATTTGATGATGCCCGAACACCAGAAGCCGAAGAACATCGCCTGCGGAGACGTCGTGCCTGGCTGCACGTTTACGGCATCCGCGGACACCGAGGAAGAGCTCGTCAAGAAGGTGATTGCGCATGCGGCGCACGAGCACGGGGTGAGCGAGATCACGCCGGAGCTCGCCGCAAAGGTGCAGGCGGCGATCAAGAGTCAGTAGACTCCATGAGCATGGTCGTCCCTACTGCGGAGCCGAGTGACGAGGCGCTCGCCGCGCGCGCCGCGGATGGGGACGACCGTGCTTTCGAGGACATCGTCGAGCGATACCAAGGGCGGCTCTATCGACTGGCCTGCCGGCTCACGAGTGACACCGACGCGCCGGACGTGCTTCAGGAGACCTTTCTCCAGGTCTATCGCCACCTGTCTTCGTTTCGCGGCGACTCGCGATTCGCGACCTGGGTTTACCGCATCGCCACGAACGCGGCCCTCATGCATCGCCGCGCCCGCGCTCGACGGCCATCAGAACCACTTGACGCGTTCCTGCCGCGTTTCGACGCCAACGGCCTCCACGAGGGCACGCCAGCGGAGTTGCAGGCGGCATCGCGAGTCGACGAACTGCTGGATCGGCGGACGCTTGCGGAAAAGGCACGCGGAGCACTGGCGCGATTGCCCGATCTTTATCGAGATGCCTTCGTACTTCGCGACCTCGAGGAAATGCCGACTGCAGATGTGGCTGACGCACTCGGCATCGAACCCGCTGCGGCACGGCAGCGCGTCCATCGCGCCCGATTGATGTTGCGCGGATACCTGGCCCATCTTGTCGAGGAGCAACCATGAACCAGATCGTCTGCGCGTCCGGAGTCGAGCTGTTGATGGACTACCTCGAAGGAGCCGTTCCGCCCGACGTGCGATCCGCTCTGGAAGGGCATGTTGCGGGGTGTCCACGCTGTGTCGCCTTCATCGCGTCTTACCGCGAAGTCCCACGCATCCTCCGCGACGCAACCGCAACGGGGCTGCCTTCGCAGGTGGAGTTGACCCTGCGAGCCTTCCTTCGGACGCAGCGCGGCTTGCCACCGCGGAACAGTGACTGACGCCTGGACGGGCCTCGAAGGCCTGGTCGAGCGCTCCGGGTAGCCGCGGCGACGAGGCCCTGCTCGGCCCGCATGGACGTTCTGAATCATGAAATACGACTTCCTCATCGACACCTACGCAACCGAGCGGGTCAAGATCATCAGCGTCTGGAGTGGGTTCAGAGACGACGACCTACTCGTGCGTCCGAAACCGGACGATCCGCGCGGACGCAGCGTGCACGAGCAGATGGTGCATCAGTGCATCAGCGAGGACGTCTGGTTCCGGACGATGCTCGGCATCGACGTGGGGGCGCCGCCGCTTCCACGGCACGAGTCCCGACTCGAATTCATGAAGCGATACGCCGAAGACAGCGGCAGGCGGCTCGACGCCCTTCGACGCGCGGACGAGAGCTGGTGGGAGGAGATCACGACGTTCTTCGACGTGCCACGCTCGAGAGCGTGGATCCTGACGCGGCGCCTCACGCACTCCTCGCATCATCGAGGCCAGCAGATGGCGATGCTGAGGATGTTGGGACGCGACCTGCACAGCAACTACGGACCGACGGCTGACACCGGCGGCCTCATGGTGGACCGCGCGCCCACGATCTACGCCTATTCGAGCCTCGACGCGCTGTTCGAGGGGGAAGAACGCGGGGGAGCGAAGGCGAAGCTGCCGGGCCCGGGTGAAAAGGCCGTCACCGAGCGGCCGGCATAGGAGGCCGGCCGCCACGTCAGGTGTGGCTCGCGCTGGCTTCATCCGCCAACCCGAGCCACAAATCCACGGGCCTCGAGGTCTTCGGCCGAAACGGCAGCGACACCTTCCTACCGATCCGGGCCGAGTGATAAGCGGCGTTGATCATCTCGAGCACGGCCCGACCGTCCTCCCCCGTCGTTACCGGCGTCAGGTCGTTCCGCACGCACGCGATGAAGTGCTGCAACTCCTGCGGATATCCCTGATTGAACGCCTCCTCGAACGTCGTGAAGCTCCAGCCCTGGGTCGCGCCGGCTTTCTCCATCGCGTACCCGTAGCCCTTCTCGCTGTAGGTGAGCGCCGAATTCCCCATGAACAGATCGGCGTAGACCACCCCGGCGTTCCCACAGACCTCGACCCGATCCTCCATCCCTCCCAGCTTCGCCCAGCTGTTCTCGACTATCCCGACGACGCCTCCTTCGAACTCGACGATGCACAACGAGTTCTCTTCGCATCGCGTGCGCGCGTGGTGCAGGAGCCCAGTCTGCATCTGGGCGTACACGGTCAGGGGTTTCGCGTTCGGGCCAAGCATCCACCGGAACCACGCAAGACCATGGCATCCCATGTCCATGAGCGCGCCGCCGCCGGACTGATCCAGGTCGTAGAACCAGTCGCTGTGCGGACCTGAATGCTTCTCGCATTGCCGCATGTAGTAGATCGATCCCACAGCCCCTTCACGCACGAGTTGTCGCACGCGCTCGTACTTCGGCGCAAAGCACAATTCCTCCGCGTACATCAGCTTCCGGTTGTGCGCCTTGCAGACCGCGATCATCGCGTCGGCTTCCTCGAGCGTCAGGCACAGCGGCTTCTCGATGATGACGTGCTTGCCCGCGGCCGCGGCCGCGATCACAGTTCGCGCGTGCAGATGGTTGGGCAGACAGATGTCGAACACGTCGCAGTCGCTGCCTGCGAGCGTGGCGTCGAGGTCGGACGACCAGCGCGCGATGCCGTGCTTCCCTGCGAACGCACGCGCGCGCTCGCCGCTTCGCGAATACACGCACACCAACTCGGCATCCGGAACGAACCTGCGGTACGACTCCGCGTGAATGTCGGCGATGAAGCCGGCGCCAATCAGCGCCACTCTGGTCCTCGTCATACCGGCGGATCGTATCGGAAATCCGGCGGACGCGACGACCCGGTGCCGGATTGCTTGACAGCCATGCCAGCGTCGTGGGATACAGGTGGCGTGTCTACAGTAGAACGTCTATCTGAGCGCCTCGAATTCCTTCAGGGTACGCTCGAGGTCCTGATTCTCCGCAGCCTCGCACTGGGCCCCAACCACGCCTACGGAATCTCGCAGTTCCTCCAGCAGGAGTCCGACCAGGAGTTCCTCGTCGACAACGGCTCGCTCTATCCCGCTCTGCAGCGGCTCCTGCAGCGCGGGTGGATCGCGGCCCAATGGAAGACATCGCCGAACGCCCGCCGCGCCAAGTACTACCGTCTCACGCCGGCTGGCCGGAAGCAGCTGGTGGTCGCCACGTCGAAATGGCAGCGATTCGTGCAGGCCATGGGCCGCGTGCTCGCTTCGGAAGGATGAAGCCGATGCGTGCCTGGTGGGCCAGAGTGACAGCCCTGTTGTCGCGCAACCGGATCGACGAGGATCTCGCCGCGGAAGTCGACGCTCACCTGCGGATGGCGGCGGAGGCCAACGTCGATCGAGGAATGGCGCCCGCGGAGGCGCTGGAGGCGGCGCGGCGTGGCTTCGGCAACCGCACCCTGATCCGCGAATCGGCGCGCGAGACGTGGACCTTCCACGGGATCGAAACGCTGACCCAGGACATCAGGTACGCGTGGCGATCGCTGATGAAGAACCCGGGATTCACCGTCGTGACGCTCCTGTCGTTGACGCTCGGGATCGGTGCAAACACGGCGATCTTCAGTCTGATCAATGCCCTGATGATTCGTCCGCTGCCAGGAGTGGACCAGCCGGACCGGCTGGTCCGGCTGGCGAACGGCAATTACAGCTACCTGCTCTTCGAAACGCTCGAAAGCCATCGGGTATTTGCGAACACGGTGGCCTTCACGCAGACGCGCACGCCAGCCGCGGTGAATGGCGTGCCGCAGTGGACCCAGACCGAACTGGTGAGCGGCGACTACTTCGCGGCACTCGGCGTTCGCCCCATGCTGGGCCGCACGCTGTCTCCCAACGACGAACACAACCGAGAGGCAGTAGCAGTGCTCAGTCACGGCTTCTGGACCCGTGCCTTCTCATCGGATCCCGGCGTGCTGGGAAAGACTCTTCAGATCAATCAGGTGAACCTGACGATCGTTGGTGTAACCCCGCCGGAGTTTGCTGGAGTCGTGGTCGGCTCCCCGACGGACGTCATGGTGCCGATCACGCTCGCTCCCGGCGTGATGACGTCGCTGGGATCCGACGTCCTCACCAATAGGTCGGCGATTTGGGTCGAGTTGATGGGGCGGCTGCCAGCCGGGCGGTCCCTGGCGCAGATCGACGCCGAGCTCCAGGTGGTATGGCCGCATGTCCTGGCCGTGTCTGGCGAGGACCACATGCGATCCAACCCGGCCGAGAATGGAACCCAGCTTCTGGCCGCTGGCAACGGCCTCTCGCCGCTTTTAAGCAGGTACGCGTCACCGCTGTACGTGCTGATGGGACTCGTGGGCGTGGTGCTGCTGGTCGGGTGCGCGAACGTCGCAAACGTCCTGCTGGCGCGCGGTGCGGCACGCCAGAAAGAGTTCGCGATCCGGCTCGCCACCGGCGCCGGCCGCGGCCGGGTCATCCGGCAGCTGCTGACGGAAAGCCTTCTGCTGGCCATCGTCGCCGCAGCAGGCGGAGTGGCAATTGCGTGGCTGGGAACGGGCCTGTTGGTCCGGTTGATCTCGGTGGATCAGACACCAGTCATGCTCGACCTCCGCGCCGATTGGCGGGTGCTGCTGTTCACGATCGGGGTGACGACAGTGACGGCGCTGCTCTTCGGGCTTGCGCCTGCGCGCCGCGCGGTGCGCGTGGACGTTGCGTCCTCCCTCAAAGCACACACGCGCGTCGTCACGGGCGAGGGCACACGGCTACGCGGGGGACTGGTGATTGCGCAGGTGGCGCTGTCGATGCTGCTCGCCGTGGGCGCCGGCCTGTTCATCAACAGCCTGCGGCAGGTTCTGGCCGTGGAGACCGGGTTCGACGCGACGAACGTGCTGCTGGTGCGCGTAAGCGCGACGGGGGCCGGCTATCGCGGCGAGCGCACGATCCAGTTCTTCAACGAGCTGCTGGATCGCCTGAACTCGCGGCCAGGGATTCAGTCCGCGGCGATGTCCCTGTACCCGCCAGTCAGCCGCGGCGCACACAGCCGCGGCAACATCTCCGTCGAAGGAGTCGAGGTTCCGCCCGACACGAGCCGTCTCACCTTGAGGCAGGTCGTCTCGTCTCGATATTTCGAGACCATCGGGCAGAGGCTGGTCCAGGGGAGATCGTTCACTGAGCTCGACCGGCACGGTGCGCCCAACGTCGCGGTGATTAATGAGACGCTGGCGCGCCGGTTCTTCGGAAACGGAAACCCCGTGGGCCGGAAGTTCGATCCGAACGGAGGGACACGCTTCGATTGGGAGATCGTCGGGGTCGCCAGGGATGCGATCTATACGAGTCTCAAGGATGAGCCGAAGCCGGTGTTCTACGTGCCCTACGCCCAGACACCAGGCTTCTTTCACAACCTCGGAGGCCGGGACATGTTCGTGGACGTACGGGGTGCGACCGCTGGCGCGTCCCTCGCCATCGAGGTTCGGCAGACGATCGCGCAGATCGATCCGCGAATCCTCGTCGACATCGAGACGCTCGACGCGCACGTGGCCGGATCGCTCGCGCAGGACCGGCTGTTGGCGCTTCTGTCCGGTTGCCTCGGCGCGATCGCACTGCTGCTGGTGGCGATCGGCCTGTACGGAGTGATGGCGTATTCCGTGACGCGCCGGACGGGTGAGATCGGCATTCGTATAGCCCTCGGTGCACGCCCGGCGGCGGTATTGGCAATGGTCTTCCGGGAAGGCTTTCTCCTGGTCCTGGCCGGCGTCGTGATCGGCAGCGCTCTGGCGCTGGCCTCGAGCCGACTGGTGACCAGCCTTTTGTTCGGCATCACCGCTCGCGACCTGGCTGCGTTCGCCGGGGCCGCCGCCGTGATGGCACTGGCCGCGCTCTTCTCGACGCTCCTCCCCGCACGTCGCGCCGCTCGAATGGATCCGATGGTGGCGCTGCGCACCGAATAGTCCCGGCCGGATCGGGTGCGGCCATCCGTTGTCCTGACACGATGTGTTTTGATTCTCGTAAGGGAGGTAAGCTGTGTCGTTCGATCGAACGCTATGACGGATTCCGGCTCTCACGCTTCCACGGCTCTCATCACCGGTGCCGCAGGCGGGATCGGTGGGGCGCTTCTTGCCGCATTCCGGCACGCCGGCTATCGGACCATCGGGGTTGACTGCGTACCCGCGGATGGCGTGGCGAGGCTGGATGTCACCGACACCGCCGCAATCACCGCTTTTGTCGCAGACCTCGACGCGCTTACGGTTCTTGTCAACGCCGCTGGTGTGCTCAGACTGCGCGAGGAGTACGATCCCTCCGGGTTTGCCCACGTTGTCGACGTCAACCTGACCGGGACCATGCGCGTGTCGCTCGCCTGCCGCGCGGCGCTGGCGACAGCAAAGGGATCCATCGTCAACATCGCGTCGATGCACGCCATCTTCGGCGCACCGCTGTCGCCGGCGTATGCCGCATCGAAGGCGGGCGTCGTGCAACTGACGAAGTCGCTGGCCGTCGCCTGGGCGGAGGATGGTATCCGCGTCAACGCGATCGCGCCGGGCTGGATCGAGACGCCCATGACCGTGCCCGCCCGCTCGGACGCCGCGCGCAATCGCGCGATTCTGGACCGTACGCCGCTCGCCCGTTGGGGCACACCGGACGACATCGTCGGGCCTGCGCTGTTCCTGGCGAGCGATGCCGCCAGCTTCGTCACGGGTGCGGTGCTCGTGGTCGACGGCGGCTATTCGGTGAAATGAGGAGAAGAGGCATGCCCGTTCCCGAGGCCGGCTCCGATGCGCGCGTGGCCTACCGCCAGCCGCAGCCCGCTGAAATGGTCTCCGATCTCGTGGTGGCGCCAGTGGTGCCGGCAGACCCACGCATCTGGGTACCGCAAGCGCCGGATGTGTGGTTCCGGCCTCTCTGTCTGTCGCGTGTCGCAGGGGTACTGGGTCAATCTTCTGAAGGTGACGCGCGCCGGCGTGCTGTCCCGTCATCGCCATACGAATCCTGTCCACGGTTATGTGTTGAAGGGCCGCTGGCACTACCTGGAGCACGACTGGGTCGCGGAAGAAGGAGGGTATGTGTACGAGCCGCCCGGCGAGACACATACGCTGGTCGTGCCTGAGGACGTGGACGAGATGATCACGCTGTTCCAGGTCAACGGCATCATGCTCTACGTCGATCCCGACGGCAAAACGCTAGGCTACGAGGACGTGTTCAGCAAAATCGCAATGTGTCGCAAGCACTACGAAGAATGCGGCCTCGGGGCTGACTACGTGGAGCAGTTCATTCGCTGACACGTCGAACACCATTCGGAAGCGCGAGAGCCGTCAGCATCACCCGAGGCGTCAAGGGGTATCCGACGGGCCTGATCGACACGAGATCAGAAGATCAGGAGTTCGGAAAACCAAAGAACCTTGTCTCTTGATCTCGTGATCTCGTGTGATTGGCTGGCGACCCGACCGTGTGCTTCGTTAGCGATCGGCCGCTAGTCGCTCATGAACATGCGGGTTTTCAACTCTTCGGAGTCAGCGGCGTGAACCACTGCAGCACGAGGTACGTGGCGGGCGTCCGGCGGACGTTGGGCATGTTCTCGTTCACGCCGAAGAACATGCCCTGCGAGAAAACCTCCCCCCACAATCGACGGACTGGAAGTAGTATTTGCGGCACAGGGGAAACGCCGTGCGGGGCTGCGTCGTAAACCCGACACGTATGTTTTTCCCTCATCAGGCTCAGGGCCGCATCGCGTCGCTGGCGTCACCCGGACACGGTTCTCATCTCGGCGGTCGGGCCATGGCAATCACATACAGGATTCTCACGAGTTCCGCGCTGGCGATCGTCTGCGCGGGGATCGCGGGCTGCAGCGATACCAGGTCGGGCCAGAACCGTCGGGGAGGCACTCCGGCCGTCGCCGTCCAGACTACCGCTACGAAGCGCATCACGGTCCAGCGGCAGGTGGATCTCGCCGGCACGCTGCTGTCACCCGACCAGGCGAAGGTCAGCGCCGAAGCCGCGGGCGTCGTCCGCTCCGTCCTCGTGGAGATCGGCCGCGAGGTCCGCGTGGGGGATCCGCTGGTCAAGCTGGAGCCCCGGGAACTGGCGCTGGCGCTGGCTCGCGCCGAAAGCGCTCTGCGACAGACCCGCGCCCAGCTCGGCATGCCCGACGCGCTTGCCGGCGGCGACACCCCGCCACCCGACGATCAGATCGGATCAGTGAAAAACGCGCTGGCCAACCGCGAGGATGCGCGTACGAATGCCGACCGGGCGAGAACGCTTTCGGCGCGCGGGTTGATCTCGCCTGCCGATATGCAGGCCGCCGACACACGGCTGAAGGTGGCCGAGGCGGCGTACCAGTCGGCCGTGGACACGGTGCGCGGTCAGAAGGCGCTGCTGCAGGACCGACGCGCATCCTATGACCTTGCCGTGAAAAAGCTCGACGACGCCGTGGTGCGTGCGCCCATCGCCGGCGTCGTCTCGGAGCGTCCTGTCCATGTCGGCGAGTACATAAGCGAGCGCACGCCGGTCGCGACCATCGTCCAGGTCAATCCGCTGAAGCTGCGGACAGGCGTGCAGGAACGGCACGCCGGCATCGTGCAGCCGGGGCAGACGGTGGAGTTCCGTGTGGAATCGTTCGGCGACACGGTGTTCCAGGGCAAAGTGGCCTACGTCAGCCCGTCCCTCGACGAGACCATGCGTACGTTCACGATGGAGGCGCTGGTGGACAACGGCGACCTGCGGTTGAAGCCGGGATTCTTCGCCAAGGGCGTGATCCTCACCCGCCGAGACGAGGGAGTCCTCGCGGTGCCGGACGCCGCCGTCTCGACGCTCGCCGGCGTGTCTTCCGTTTACGTCGTACAGGACGGCAAGATCGCGCAGCAGACCGTCACGCTGGGCGTCCGCCAGAACAACCTCTGGGAGGTCGTGGATGGCCTGAAGGGCCACGAGACGCTGGCGGCGAGCCGTCTGAATGAGCTGGCCACCGGCGTCAGCGTGACGACCAGCGCGGAGGGCGAAGGCGCGGGCTCCGGCGGCGGAAAGCGCGGGGGCGGCGGTAACCGCGGCCGCCGCGGCCAGCGAGGAGACTCGAATTGAAGCTTGCTGACGTCAGCGTCCGACGGCCGGTCTTCGCCGTCATGATGAGCATTGCGCTCATGGTGCTGGGATGGTCGTCGTACGGCGGGCTCGGTCTCGACCTGATGCCGCGGACCGATTCGCCGACGGTCAACGTCAGAGCCGGCCTGCAGGGCGCCAGCGCCGAAGAGATCGAGACGACCATCACCAGGCCGATCGAGGCCGCGGTCAACACCATCAACGGCATCGACGAGCTGCGCTGCAGCTCCAACCAGGGCAACGGGAACTGCACGATCACATTCGTGCTCGAGCGCGATATCGAAGCGGCGACGCAGGACGTCCGCGACAAAGTCGCGACCGTGCGCTTCCCACGCGACACCGAGCCTCCGGTCGTCAGCAAGATCGATCCCGACGCCGCCCCCGTCCTCACGCTCGTCGTGTTCTCGAAGCGCTCGCCGAAGGAGATCACCCAGATCGCCGACACGCAGATCAAGCAGGTGCTCGAAACGGTCCAGGACGTCGGAGAAGTCTCCTTCTTTGGCGATCGGCGGCGCGAAATCCGCGTCCTGCTGGATCCGAATCGCGTCAACGCCTACGGTCTGACGGTGGCGCAGATCGGTGCCGCGGTGGACCGCCAGAACACCGAGATCCCCGGTGGGAGCTTCATCGCCGGTCCGTCCGAGTTCTCGATGCGCACGATGGGGCGGCTGCGCGACGTCCGGGAATTCCAGAAGATCGTGCTCGCCTCGCAGGCCGGCTCGGTCATCACGCTCGGCGACGTCGCGCGCATCACCGACGCGAACGAGGAAGTCCGCAGCCAGACACGGCTGGATGGCGAAAACGCCATCTCGATGTCGATCCGCAAGCAGTCGGGCTCCAACACGGTCACCGTCGTCGATCGGGTCATGGCCAGGCTCGAGCGGATCCAGACGACGCTGCCGTCGGACATCAAGGTACGGGCGACCCGCGATCAGTCGCGGTTCATCCGCAAGTCCTTCGAGGAAATCCAGCATCACCTGATTCTCGGCGGGCTCCTCGCCGCGCTCGTCGTGCTGTTCTTCATGCGCAACTGGCGCGTGACGGTCATCGCCGGCCTGGCGATCCCGATCTCGATCATCGGCACGTTCTCGGTGATGCGCGCGCTCGGCTTCTCGCTCAACAACATGACGATGCTGGCGCTCTCGCTGGCCACCGGCATCGTCATCGACGACGCCATCGTCGTGCTCGAGAACATCTTCCGATACATCGAGGAGAAAGGAGCGACGCCGCAGAGAGGCCGCCATCAAGGCGACGTCGGAAATCGGCCTGGCGGTCATGGCGACGACGCTGTCGCTGGTCGTCATCTTCGTGCCGGTGGCGTTCATGACCGGTCAGGTCGGCCGTTACTTCTACAGCTTCGGCATCACCTCGGCCACGGCCATCATGCTCTCGATGTTCGTGTCGTTCACGCTGACGCCGGCGCTGTGCGCGTGGTGGCTGCGTGCGGAGGACGCGCACCAGGATCACGCGAAGAGCACCAAGCAGCTCGGTTTCTACGCGTGGATGGACCGGAAGTACGGGCACATGCTGGAGTGGTCGCTCCGCCACCGCGCGCTGATGCTCGGCGTCGCCGCCGTCACCGTCGCCTCCGCGGTCGTCCTGTATCCCTACGTCGGCAAGGAGCTGGTGCCGGACGACGACCAGAGCGAGTTCAGCGTGAACCTGCGGCTGCCGAGAGGCACGAGTTTCGAGCGGACGCTCGAGTACATGACGCCAATTGAAGGCGAGCTCCGCGAGGCGCTCGGGACCAACCTCGAGTCGATGATGACCTCGATCCAGAACGGCAGCGGCAACTATTCGGTCCAGCTGACACCGCTCGATCAGCGCCAGCTGTCCCAGCAGCAGTTGATGCAGGTGGCCCGGCGGACGCTGAGCAAATATCGGAATGCCCGCATCAGCGTGTCGGGCGGCACAGACATTTCCGGCGCATCGACGGGCGGCGGTGGTGGCCGCGGCCCCGGGGGCGGCGGACCGGGTGGGGGCGGCGGCAGCAACCGGCTGACGATGATCGTGCAGGGCCCGGACATCGACGAGCTGCAGAAATATGCGAACACGCTGCTCGCGAAGGTGAAGGAGATCGACGGCGTCAACGACGCCGACACGAGCTTCGAAGCAACGCAGCCGGAACTGCGGATTGACATCGACCGCCAGCGGGCGGCGGATCTCGGCGTGTCGATGGATACCCTGTCGTCGACCATGAGCACGCTCATCGGCGGCCAGGAAGTGTCGAAGTTCAAGGACGGCGACGAGCAGTACAGCGTGCGGCTCCGGCTGGACGAGCCGTTTCGCAACGATCCGGCGGCGATGGGCAACATCTTCGTCCCCGCCGCCGGCGGCCGGATGGTGCGTGTCAGCGACGTCGCTCACCTGACGCTCGGCAACGCGCCGGGGTCGATCGATCGCTTCAACCGGATGCGCCAGATCTCGGTGAACGCCAACCTCGATGCGCTGCGGATCACGCTCGGGAGCGCCGTCGCCGAGGCGCGAGGCAAAGTCGGCGAGCTTGGATTGAAGGCGGGCTATCAGGTGACGTTCGGCGGGAGCGCGCGCACGCTCAGCCAGGCGGGCAACGACTTCGCGATTGCCATCATCCTCGCCGTCGCGTTCATCTACATGGTGCTCGCCTCGCAGTTCAACAGCTTCGTCCACCCGCTGACGATCATGACGGCGCTGCCGCTCAGCCTGCCGGCCGGCCTGCTGGCGCTCATGGCCTTCGGCATGACGATCAACGTCTACAGCGCGATCGGGTTGATGATGCTCTTCGGCATCGTCAAGAAGAACTCGATCCTGCAGGTGGACTACACCAACACGCTGCGCGCGGAAGGATTGGACCGCCACACGGCGATCGTCCAGGCCAGCCACGTGCGGCTGCGGCCGATTCTGATGACGACGATCGCGATCGTCGCCGGGATGCTGCCGATCGCCTTCGGCCGCGGCGCCGGATCGGGCTCGCGCGCGTCGATGGCCGTCACGATCATCGGCGGGCAGATTCTGTGCCTCCTGCTGACGCTGCTCATCACGCCGGTCGTGTATTCGTATTTCGACGGTTTGAGAGCGTGGCGGCCGAGCGATTTGGTGAGCCCGTTCCGCAAGCTGCTTCGTCCCGGGGGGATCGCGGCGCCGGAGAAGGCGGAGTTGTGAAGCGGGCGAGCGCCGACCGCCTTGCGTTCGCCCTCCTGGGCTGATTCGACTCGCCGTCCTGAAAAATCAATCAAAGCTACGTTCCTGACAACTTCTTTCAGCTCAACGGGAGACTTTTTCCCAGGCTCGACGATTTCCATTCAATTTAGAGCTGAACAGCTGGTCCGACCTGTGCATTACAGCCTCGTAAGATCCTCTTTCATTCCCACTGACATCTTCTAGTCGCATCGGGCAAGGCTGGTTATCGACCGGTCGTCTATAGCTCCGTGCGGGGAGGAATGCATGCGCGGCGATGTCGAGTCCCCGAATTTCAGGCGGCTTCTCGCGAGCACGCCGATCCTCGCGCTCGCCCTCGCCCTCCTTTCGATGCCGGCGCCACGCGCCCAGTCACAGGCCGGCACTGTGGGACGGTGGACGACGCTGTCGTATTCGATGCCGATGAATCCGGTTCATATGGCCTTGTTGAAGAACGGCAGGGTGTTGATCGTGTCCGGCTCGGGAAACAACCCCACTGAATCCAGCTATTCCGCTGCGCTCTGGGATCCGCTGGCATCGTCGTTCACAACCCAGCTCCTCGGGTGGGACATGTTCTGCAATGGGATGGTGACCTTGCCAGACGGCCGGGTCTTCATCAACGGAGGGACCCTGCAGTACGACCCGTTTCACGGGGAGCGGCGCAACGCGATCTACGACCCGGCGACCGACCGATTCACGGACCTCCAGAACATGGCCCACGGCCGCTGGTATCCGACGACTACCCTGCTCGGTGACGGTCGCGTGATGACCTTTTCAGGCCTGGACGAGACTGGTGCAACGAACATCGCCGTAGAGTTCTACACCCCCGGCTCAGGCTGGAGCTCGGAGTCGTTCGCCACCTGGACACCGCCCTTGTACCCTCGCATGCACCTCCTCCCGGACGGGCGCGTCCTGTACTCAGGCTCCGGGACCGGCTCGAGATTCTTCACACCCACCAGCAGAACGTGGTCGGCGGTCGCGGTCACCACCAGGTACAGCGGCACGCGCACCTACGGAACCTCGGTGCTCCTGCCGTTGATGGCCTCAAACGGCTACAGCGCCCGAGTGATGATTCTCGGCGGCGGCAACCCGGCGACCAACACGACCGAGATCCTCGACCCGTCGGCGACGCCGCTGCGATGGCAGTTCGGCCCGGCCATGTCGCAACCGCGCATCGAAATGAACGCGACGATCCTTCCGAGTGGCAAAGTGCTCGCTGTGGGCGGATCGACCAACGACGAGGACGCGGCCACCGCGAGCCTCAAAGCTGACCTGTACGATCCGACCACGAACACGTTCGCGTCAGCGGGTGCCAACGCTTTTCCTCGCCTCTATCACTCCAACTCGCTATTGCTCCCAAACGCGACCGTTGCGCTGGTGGGCGGCAATCCCGCTCGCGGCTCTTTCGAATCGCACATTGAGATCTACGAGCCAGCCTATCTCTTCAAGGCGGATGGGACCGCGGCGACACGTCCCGTCATCAGCAGCGTGACGCAAGATCCGGTGGCCTTCGGCAGTACGTTCCAGGTTCAGACACCTGACGCTGCGAGTATCGGGTCGGTGGCGCTTGTGCGCCCTGGCGCGCCTACTCACGCATTCGATATGGACCAACGTCTCATCGGTCTGAGCTATTCGGCCGGCTCAGGTGTGCTCAATGTGACGGCGCCGCCAAACGGGAATATTGCCCCTCCCGGTTACTACATGCTGTTCGTGGTGAATTCGGCCGGAGTGCCATCGGTCGCGACGTTCGTGCAGCTCGCGCCGGCGACCAACAATCGCCCTCCGAGTGTCTCGATCGCCACTCCGCTCACGGACGTAACCGTGAATCCCGGACAGGCGGTGTCCTTCTCTGGTAGCGGCAGCGATCCTGATGGAACGATCTCCTCCTACAGCTGGAGCTTCCCCGGTGGGAGCCCGAGCTCGAGCGTGCAGCAGAATCCCGGGAACGTCACCTACTCGACTCCCGGCACGTATCAGGTCTCATTCACGGCCACCGATAACGGCGGCCTGACCAGCCAGCCCGCGACGCGAACAATCATCGTGACCGACTTCTCGCTGTCGGCGACGCCAACGTCGCAGGCGGTCACACAGGGAGGAAGCGCGGCATTCACTGCGACGGTGAACCCCGGTACCGGATTCACCGGTCTCGTGACATTCAGTGCCACGGGTCTGCCGGCCGGGGCCGCCGCGACATTCAACCCGGTATCGGTTTCGACGTCCGGCACGACCACCCTCACCGTGAAGACGGACGCATCGCTGGCGCCGGGGAGTTACCCGCTGAGGATCACTGGCACGAGCGGGCCGGTCTCCCACTCGACGGACGTCACGCTCGTGGTCAACATCCTCGGCGACTTCACGATTGTTGTGACGGGCACAGGGTTGGTCCCGGCTCCCGGTTCTACCACCTATACGGTCACGATCGCTTCATCTGGAGGGTTCTCGTCGAACGTGTCCCTTTCCGCAAGCTCGTTGCCGAAGTTCGTGAGTGTCAGCTTCAGTCCGGCGTCTCTCGCATCAGGTACTTCGACAGCAACCGTAGCCACGAAGAAGCAGACGAAGACAGGTACCAGCTCTCTGATCTTCACAGCTACGACAGGCAATGTCTCGCGGTCCGCGACCGTCATGTTGACTGTGCAGTGAAACATATGCACCTGTCTCGAAGGAGTCTTCTGCGGCAACTGGGGACTGGCGTCGGAGTCAGCGCCTCCATGTCGGCACTGGCTCGAAACTCGATTGCCGCAGCTGTCGAGGACGCCGCGCCAAACCGCGTGGCCCCCGTTCGCCTCCACCGAAACGAGAATGCCTTCGGGCTCTCTCCGACGGTAACGGCCGCTATTCGCGACGCATCTCCGATCGTCAACCGCTACCCCGAGGCCGTGGAGGAAGCATTGCGCGACAAGCTCGCCGCTCTGCATCACGTCGCGCCTTCGAACGTCGTCCTCGGCTGCGGCTCCAGCGAGATCCTGCACCTGGCCTCGGAGGTATTTGCTGGCTCTGGTAAGAGCATCGTTATGGCGCTACCGTCTTTCGGCCCGATGGCCGATTGCGCGAGGCGCTCGGGCGCGAATGTGGTCGCCGTTCCGTTGACGAGCCGCTACGCTCACGATCTGGACGCGATGCGCTCGAAGATCGACGGCGAGACGGGACTCGTGTACGTCTGCAACCCGAACAATCCAACCGGAACGCTGACGGGACGGCGGGATCTCGAGTCGTTTCTCGGCGGCCTGCCGGTGCAGACTCATGTGCTCATCGACGAGGCCTACCATCAGTACGCGGACGGAGCGTCGGAGTACGCATCCTTTCTCGATCGTCCGACTGGAGATAAGCGGTTGATCGTCACGCGTACGTTCTCTGCGATTCACGGACTGGCCGGATTGCGTATCGGATACGCGGTCGCTGCCACAGACGCTGCCGGTCGCCTGGCCTCAGCCCGACTATCTGACGGGGTGAACGGGGTTGCAGCGAGTGCGGCGGTCGCAGCACTCGACGATGACGTGCACGTCCGGGCCGTGGCGCAGCGGACCACCAACGATAGACAGGAATTCCTCAACCAAGCGAACGCTCGAATGATTCGGACGATTGATTCTCAGACTAACTTCGTGATGGTCAACACCGATCGTGACGCCGCCGACATCGTCGAGCATTTCCGTAAGAACGGTGTCCTCATCGCCGGTCCATTTCCGTTGTTCCCGAAGCATGTCCGCGTGTCCCTGGGGACTCCCGAGGAGATGCGCGCCTTCTGGCGCGTCTGGGATCTTCTGCCAGCCCATCGCATGTCGATGTGATCGCCTACGAAAATCGATTGTGCGTTTGGAAAATGGCCGCCGCGAGGAGCGGCCGAGATCGACGAACCGACGCGACACTTTGGGGCGAGCCGATCTGGTCGCCGACGACCTTCAGTTGGAATCGGGACGTCGCGAGTGCGCTTTTCGATATGGTCTGAAGAGTTTACTGCGCAAAGCCGCCGGCCTCACGCCGCCGTCCGACGATCTCGTCGTCCCGTCCGATGTCGTACAACGTGCAGATGTGCGGATGTGCGAGCGGAGCTACCGCCGTTGCTTCGCGAATTAGCCGGGCGCGCGCGTGCAAATCACGTCCGACTCCTGCCGGCAGAACCTTGATGGCCACCTGACGGTTGAGGCGCGTGTCCGTGGCGCGGAACACTTTCCCCATGCCGCCCGCACCGAGGAGTCCCTCAATCTGGTAAGGACCGAGTCTAGAACCAGGGCGCAGGTAGGGAGCGTCGTCCAACAACGGGGCCGCGGTCGCCAGGACCGGCCGGTCCACTACGACGTCTGCCCCATCGTGGCGAAGCAGCGACTCGACTTCCTGGCGGAGCGGGCAGTCTCGCGCGCAGGCCTCGGATAGGAACCTGTGCGCGCGCGGCCGGACCGAGGTCAACGGCCGCCTCGTACGTTCTGGCGATCAGCCATCGTCAGGAGTCGCGCCACCCTCGTCGATGGCGGTTGACGTGTCGGGGCAGAGTAGAGTCAGAGCCTACCATGCGGAAGCATCCGGTCATATTGGATTGCATCAGGTCCCCAAAGTAGTAAGCGGAACGCAGGACACAGAAATACAATAGCTTTCCTGAACTCGCGCGATTCCGCGGATATTACGAGTCTGCTCAGGGCGTTCAGCCAGGGAGACGAAAGCGCGCGAGAAGAGCTGATGTCTATCGTGTACGAGCAACTGCGCGCTCCGGCGCGGCGCTACATGCGTGGCGAGCGCTCCACCGTCACCATGCAGAGTACGGCACTGGTCCACGAAGCTTATGGCCGGTTGGTGAACGCGGGCGAGGTCGACTGGCGTGATCGCGGACATTTCTTCGCGCTGTCCGCCCAGATCATGCGCCGAATCCTGATTGACGCGGCCCGCGCCCGCGCCGCGGTCAAGCGTGGCGGCGCCGCGCGAGTCGACGATCGGCCACACATCGATCCGGATCAGATTCCGAGCACCGATTCCGACGCCGCGTCGTCCGCGCTTTGTGACTTGGACACTGCCCTCGAAAGCCTCGGCCGGATCGATCCGCGGAGGGCAAAGGTGATCGAGGTCCGGTTTTTTGGGGGCTTGAGCGTCGAGGAGACCGCGGCGGTCTTGCAGATTTCTTCGCAAAGCGTGATGCGTGATTGGCGCCTGGCGAGGGCGTGGATCGCACGAGAGCTGGAAGGTAAGAAGCCTTGATGTTGGCGTTCCGCGGACAGAGGTCCCACAGGGCAAGTTGGTCGTGGCGGTACACGCTGGCGGCAACGCTGCTAGGATGCGGCACCATGCCGTTGCTGGCGCAGACATGGCCCTTCCCGTGGCCCGAGGACCGCATCGCCCGCTACACCGCGCGACGCACCTCGTCTCCGATCGTCGTCGATGGCCGGCTCGACGAGGCCGCCTGGCTGGCCGCCGAACGGTCGCCGCGTTTCGCCGATCTGATAGGCGGACACCCGGGCATCCACGACACACGCGCAGCGGTGCTGTGGGACGACACCTACCTGTACGTCGGTTACTGGGTCGAAGAGCCGTTCGTCGAGGCGACGCTGACGGAACGCGACGCGCCGATCTACAAGAACAACGACGTCGAGCTGTTCATCGCCGGCCGCGACGCGTACTACGAGTTCGAGATCAACGCCCTCGGGACAATCTACGAGGTCTTCTTCATCTGGGAGCGGGAGTTCGAGTCGAGCGGCTACGCGCGTCGGCCTGAGTTCGATCGGTCCCGCGCGGGCGTGAGGCCGTTCAACGGCGTCGGCTTCACGCAGCATCCTCGCGGCCCGCGCATCGGCTACTGGAACTGGGACATGCCCGGTCTCGAGACCGCGGTCCACGTGGACGGGACGATCAACGACAACAAGGACCGCGACCGCGGATGGACCGCGGAGCTGCGCATCCCGTGGCGTTCGCTCGAGTCCCTTGCGATGCCGGACGGGCGAGCACTGCCGCCGCGGGACGGCGACGAGTGGCGCATGGATTTCTCGCGGTTCAACCAGTACAAGGAAGCGCCGCCGGCGACGGATCCGGGCGGCTGGGCGTGGAGCCCGCACGGCGTGTGGGATTCGCACATCCCGGAGCTGTTCACCCGTGTGCGCTTCTCCACACAGGCCGTAAGCAAGTAGAGGATGGACACCAGTCTTCATGCTGCCGCAACACCAACTTGCACACCGATCCCGGTCTCGAACTGTGAAGATTGACCTGGACACGAGCGGCAGCTCGTCCTCCGGTGAAAAAAGGTCTCGAGTCCGACGAGCATCGTTTGACAGGAACGTCAAGAGCCTCGAAGACCCGCTGGTGAACTTGCGCTGCGGCGTCAAGATCATGAGTACTTTGGTGGTAAAGGATAGCGTCGTCGCGTCAAGTGACGGAGGAAGACATCGTGGCGGAGCCCGCTATTGGTCGGTCCTGCGCGCCGGCACCATGTCGACGAAATCCGGAACGCCGCCAAAGCGGCTGTCGCGCTGCCATGACGAATCCTAACGCTCGCGCACGTACTCGCCGTTCAGGCGCTCGGCGCGGCCGTCGCCCCCGCTGCGCAACGAGTACGTGACGCGCGGGATTCCAACCGCTCCAGACCACGTACTGGTCGAGATTGTCGAGGAGGTGTACCTCCCGCTGGTCCGCGGTCGCGGCGTGGTCCCAGCCGCCGCGACTGGCGGGTAGCCGGCCGTGAAAGGCCGAACCTGCGATTTCAAATACGTGCCCGCGTGCCGGAAGTCGGTCCAGTACCGGATGAGACGTTCTTACCAAGGACCGAACTCTGTCGGAGATTAGAGGCGATCGAGTTCTGCGGTCGAACTACTTCACGTGCTCGCGTAGATAGTTCGCGACGTCGGCGACGAGGCGATGGACCGACGCCTCGGCGATCCGACGTCCCACCGTTGCATCGAGCGCACCGCCGACGATTCCGAGCGGCGGTTCGTAGCGGCCCAGAAAGTCGAGCTGAGTTTCCGTTTCCGTCAGCGGATAGACCGACAACTCGGCGTTCATGATGGGAAACAGTGCGGCGCGCTGCGCGGCCGACCATGCGATCGGGATGCGCGTAACCCGAGGCGCATTGGGGGCCTGCTCGCTGATCTTGCCCACCGTGACGGCAATCTCCGCGGCGATATCGAGTGGCCCGATGTTCACGTGCAGCGCCGCGGCGACAGCCCTCGCCCGCGAGGCGGCAGCGTTCGTGGCCGCCCGCAGCACGCCCGCCGGATCCTTCACGAGCGCGTCACGCACCGCCGAATATGGGTGGTTGACGTAATCAAAGCTTCGAATTTCGCGGTTCATGGACGGGTCCCTGCGATTGCCCTTGTTGAGCGCGGGCCTATCATAGCCGACCGCTGACGTCGCGACCGTGGAGGCCCCTTCCGGCAGGTGGCGAGGGGGGCGGCAGCACGATTCGAATCAAGCCTCGAATCATGTGTGTTGATCACCGGCGACCTGGGCGAGCTGCTTCCGGCGGAAGGCGGCGTTCTTGCCGCTTTCAATGTGTGCGTTGTCGAGCAAGATCAAAGGACACAGTTCGGCAGGTGCCGCGTCGATCAGCACCCGCGCGAGCGTCTCACGTCGCGTCCACGTTGCACACCAGCGGTTTTTGCGTGTGGCCGCTGCGTTTGCTCTGCGCCTCCCGAACGGATGCCGGAGATCGAAGTGGAAGTTCGGGGTCGACGGGACTCGAACCCACGGCCCCCATCGGCCCTCCGTGGCGGGCCGATGCTCATTTGTCCTTTCGGAGATCTACTCTCCGCACCACGGCCTTGGACGGAAACAGCGTCAAGGTGCCACTCAGCGTCGTGCCACTCACCGACAGTCGCCAGAGGGCATGCACCCGAGGAGTTTCAATTCCGAAGTCCAGCTGCGGCTCGGTGCTTCGAGAGTGAAATCGAGAGAGCCCATCGGCACACGCTTCCGTCCACGACTTTGTCCGCTGTGACCGTCACCGAATCGGGGCGCCCGGGGCTCACGACGATCTCATAGATCACCTCTTCGTCAGTGCAGGCTAGCGCCGCCTGCCGATCGACGCAGGCGGATGTCCCACGCCACGTGCCAACGATCTCTTCGACGGGTCCCGCTAACGCCTCGCCCAGGACACATGCCACCACCAGGACGAACGCCACGACCAAGCTCCGACAACTGCGCATCGCGCCCCTCACCTATGATGTCAGGTGTTTCCTCACGTCCGCCCAACGTTCGCGCTGAGCCGCGGCGCTCCGGAATCGCACGCGGCATCGGCTCCAGCGCGCGGCTAGGTCGCGCCAGCATTTCCAGGATCCGCATCTCTACGCGAGTCAAGTGACGGGCACTCGGATGCATGCTCGAAGTTACGGCGTCGCCGGCCGTGTGTACTGCGACAACACCGCTTGCCATCGACCTTCGCGCTTCACGTACACTCTCGTATAGCTGAACTCACCGCTGACGTCCCGCTCTTGTCGATGTCCTTTGTTGACGGTTCGAGCATCGGCATCTATCCCATTCACATCGTCGTGAAGAACAGTCGAGCGATGCTGCACGCCGTCGTCGACAGCGCTGCCGATCGCCAGATCGCCGAAGTGGGTGCGCGCGAGATCGCTTCTTCACCTCAGTGCCGGCCGCTCTTGAGGCGCCGCGTGCGCTCTCGATGCGACGCTTGCTTTGCGCGATTCCCACAGGTGGCCATGCTGCACCATCGTCGAGCATGGCCACGAGTGCGATCGACAAAGAGAAGCGTGCAGGGGGAACGCTCGCATGCCTTCACCTGCGTGAAATCCTCCCCACAGATCAAGTCAGCCATGGCGGTCGCAATTGGGAGCAGCAGAGTGTCGGGAGAGCGCCAGCGCCTCTCGAATCGCCACATGAATTGCGACTGCCCCCGCCGATGGCCACGATCGATCGCGATTTGACCGAACGCCTCGTCACGCGCGAGCACACGGTTCAAGGGCTCGATTTCCTTCACTGCGTCCTGCCGCAGAGGGTGGCCTCTGTGTTTCTGCACGAAAGAGCGAAACCATTCGCGCAAGGCCCTGGCCTGCGCCGCCACAGCGTCGAGTTCTCCTGGGACGGCGCTCTTCTGAAAGCCTGCACGCACGGAGGGAGATATCAGGCCGGCGGCGGTGAGCCACGACAAGAGATCCTGGCCCGATTCAATCCACTCCACCGGAGTGTCGACTGGTGTCGCGACCGAATTGAGAAAATCGAGAGCGCGGGCGTCAGCAATGAGAAACGGTGAGCGCCGCTTGTCGGTCGCCAACTCGAATCTCTTGCTTCTTTTGCCGTCCGCCGCCATGCCCCCAGTCTACACGAGCCATTGATAACCGGTACACAGCCCACTTGCTGGTCTCTGATCTTTCAAAAGCGCGATGTCCACCATGCGACCATCCCACGCGATGTCGCGCAGGAGTCCGACGTTCACCAAGAGACGTCGAAAGCCACCACTTGCCTCCACCCCTGAGTATGACAATCGTCGTTCCTGATGAGGTGGGTGCCGGTTCCCCGCAGTTGAGTAACCTCATTAATACTGCTATACAGGTTATCCTGGTGTGTACTCGTTGAGCCGACCTGTCGACGCAACGATCATCTGAACTGAACTCGGTGCTCGACGTTACGGCCCAGAGCTGATCGGTGAATCGCCCCGGATGGTGTTGGACAGGAACACCCGCAATGCAGAGAGCGCATGCTTCGGAATTTCGGTTGGCGCATATCCACACACAACGGCATGGAGCACACGAATGAGAGTTGAGTTCGTTCCACCCGAATCTGTCACACAGCCGCGTCTCTGGGTGAGGCACGACCAGGCTTTCGCGATGATGTTGGGGCCGGGCTCAATTGAGTGGGGCTCGCAGCGTTCTGCGATGGAGCAGTTCGATTACGCAGCGGGCGATTTAGCATTGTGCGACCGTCATCAGGGAGAGTGGGTGGGACTCATGAACACACCGCATCTGCAGATCGGTATTTCCGATACGGCACTGATGGCCAGCTCTGACGGAGCTTACGGCGAGGTAGAACTGCGCCCTTCACGCAAGTTTGCGGACCCGCGCTTGAGTGCGATGGTGGCGGCCGTTCACGCCGAGATGGTTGCTGGCTTTTCGAGCGGGCGGCTGTTTCTGGATTCTCTCGAACAGGCAATGGCCGTAGCGCTGGTCAAGGGGCATGCAGTAAGGCACCGACCAGTGCAGATCTACCGAGGCGGCCTGGGCTCAGCGCGCTTGCGAAGGCTCAAGGAGTTCGTCCATGCACAGATGGAAGACGACTTGAGTCTCGACGAGATGGCACAATCCGTAGGATTGAGCACAGCTCATTTCGCCCGGATGTTTCGTAAGTCAACGGGCGAGACCCCGCATCAATTTGTTCTGCGCCACAGGCTTGAGCGTGCTAGAGCGATGTTGCGTGCTGGCGATTCGCGGGTATTGGACGTGGCCGTGGCCTGTGGCTTCAAGACCCAGCAGCACTTTGCACAGGTCTTTCGTGACGTCTGTGGAGTAAGCCCGACAGAGTATCGCCAGGATCTTATCCGCTCCGAGGCGTCTTGCGCGTCGGACTCGAGCTCGGAGGATACGCCACGCCTGTGATCTTGGTTCGCAGCCCGACCTTCACGCGTGCGTGTTGGCGTGCACGTCCTTGTTAACGTCCAGCCCTGTCCGGACTTTGTAACTTCTCGCTCCTTGCACCCGCCTCAGCACTTTGGCCTCCGTCGACACTTCTGAATCTGTCACGCCGTAGTTCATTCGGAACTCTCGTTGTCGTTCCCTCAAGACAACTCCTGACTTAGGTGTGAGTCGTTGGAGTGCTCTCTCCTGGAGCATGAATGCAGCACGATTCCGACCATCCCGGCAGAAATCCGCACAGGTCCGTTTCCGATCCGCAGTCTACTCACAGTTGTGAGCAGAGATCATTCAATGAGCCGGAACTACTTCAACACCGGAGGGTCACACAATGGAAGCCATTGGATTGTTAGTCACACTCGAAGCACGCGCCGGCAAGGAGGCGGATGCCGAGGCATTTCTGAAGTCAGCTCAGCCACTCGTGTCACCGAACGTTGAAATGCGGCCACTGAGGAACGTTTGAAAAGCGGCCACGCAGTAGGCGGACTGAGTATCGTCTGAGTCTTCACTCGCGCGCAAGCGCGAGGTGCTTTTGTCTGTCTGTTCTCTCCAAAAGAATGAAATGGCGGTGGACGCTTGTGGGAAGCGCGAAGCGATTTCCAAGGCGCGGTGGACGCGGTCTGGGCGTCCACGGCGCCGGCAGCGTCCACGGCCTCAGTCGTCGGTCCCCGTGCGCTGGCGGAGGCGATAGCTCTTGCCGGTCATCTGGACCAAGACGGCATGCGCCAGAAAGCGATCGAGAATGGCGGTGGCCGCCGGGACGTCGCCGAGAAAGAGCCCCCAATCCTGCGTGGGTCGATTCGTCGTGATAAGCGTCGAGGCCGTTTCGTGGCGACGCACGAAGACCTCGAGGAGGTCCTCGGCCGCGTTCGAGCCGAGCTTCTTCATGCCGAAGTCCTCGAGCACCAACAGGTCGACGCGCGTGAGCTGCTGGACCAGGTCACGGCGCGCGCCGGTGGCGTCCGCCTCGGCGAAGTCGGCGGCGAGATCGAACGTGCTGCGAACGAGCGCGCGCCGCCCCGCACGAATTGCGCCGATCGCGATGGCCGTGGCGATATGGGATTTGCCGACGCCGGGTGGCCCGATCAAGAGCACCCCGCTGTGCGTGTCGACGAAGCGGGCGCTCGCCAATTCGACGATCTTCGCTTTCGGGATCTTCGCGTTAAAACTCCAGTCGAAGTCCGCGAGCGTCTTCAGGACGGTGATGCCGCCTTGCTTCAGTCGGCGCGCGAAGAGTCGATCGGCGCGTCGGTGCAACTCGTCCTCGACCAGCAGCTCGAGAAACTCGAGATGGGGCAAGGGCGCGGCCTCGGCTTGCGCCACGCGTCCTGGCAGGGCTTCGACCATGCCCGAAAGTCGCAGATGGCGGAGCCGCGTCGTCAATTGTGGATTCATCGGAAGAAGTCCTCCAAGGTGTACTGAGTCATCGGCCGGATCGCCGGGTCGTCGGTGACGAGCGTCGGCCTGGGCGGTACCGGCGTGCGCTCGACGAGCCGGCGAATGGTTTGATAGCGAAAGTGCTGGTGGGCGTGCGCTTCCATGACCGCGGCGAGCACGCGCTCCCGCGGATGCCGCCGCGTGAGGCTGAGCACGCCCTGGATCAGGCGAATGGCGCGGACACCGCGTGCGGCGAGCGCCGCGTCAGCCCACAGCTTCACGGCGGGTCCCACGCGCTCGCACTGGCCGACGAGGCGATCGACAAACGCCTGCTGGCGCGTCGAGGCCTCGGCCTCGCCGGCGCGCGGCGCGAAGACGCCCGCCGCGACCCGGACGTGCACCGCGACGAGCGTGTCCGCCTGGAAGACGCGCACCAGTTGTGTATCCCAGTGCACGCGGACGCGTTGGCCCAGGAGCGCAAGCGGCACGGGATAGAACGCGCCGCCGACTTCGACGTGCCCATCGGTGTGGACGGTCCGCTCGCCGGCGGTGAAGAACGGAAAGGCGGCGCTGGCGAGCGGTTGCAGGGCCGGTTGCTCGACCTCGACGAAGTGCGTCCAGACCTGGCGGCGGGTCGTGCCGTGAATCCGCAGCCGCGCAATGGTGCGATTCCAGTGACACAGGAACACATTGTGCGCGGCGAGGCTGTCGAACCGTCGGCCTTTGAGCGCGTTATCTTTGACGTAGCCGCCGCTGCGCTCCTGCTTCCCGTTTTCCTGTGGGGTGCGCGGCGGCGTTGGCAGCGACGTGAAGCCCCAATGCGCGGCGAACGCGAGATAGACCTCGTGGCTGTCGGGGTCGAAGCAACACGCGCGCACGACCGCGGCTTTGAGATTGTCGTGGCGAATCACCGTCGGCACGCCGCCCAGATCCCGGAAGGCGCGCTCGTGCAACCGGAGGAACGTCTCGAGCTTCTGATCCCAGACGGCTTCTTCGTAGCCGTGCCGTGAGTGGCCGAGCGTCATCCGAAACACCCACGGCCGTCGCCACTCGCCTGTCCCCGTGTCCA
>CAVSUB010000002.1:0-1177921 GCA_963730995.1 uncultured Acidobacteriota bacterium
TGATGCCGACGGTGCGTGGATTGTTTCCGGCCTCGACGGCGGCGCGCGATGTGCTCATGACGTTGTTCACATCACCAGACGAAGCACTGCGCGCACGGCGAGGCCCATCCTGTGAGATCAGTCTTGGTAGGAGAGATACGAGCTACCGACCAGGACCAACCCGATGAGTGCCGGCATCCAGCCGCTGGGGGAGTCGCCCACTGACAGGTGTGAATACAGGGCACCGATCACGCCAAAGACCAAGCCGGCGTATGCCCACTCCTTGAGTCTTTGGAAGGCCGGAATAAGAACCGCGATGATGCCGAGCGTCTTGGCCGGACCGAGGAATGGGAGTAGATACACGGGATACCCGAGATGGCCAAGATGGACACGGCTTGAGGCAGCCTCAGGACGTCCGGAGAGAAGCCAGCAGCATGAACGCCGCCATCAGGCTTGTAATAATCCAGTAGAGAGTCTTCGCGTTCTTCACGTGGTGTGCTCCCGAGTCTGATATCGACGAACCGATTTCTCTGGCTCGTAGGAATCGTCAAGTTCCGTTCATGAGCGGTAACGGGGAGTCCGGTCGACTCCCTACCACCGCGAGTGCATTGCGTTCAATTGCGATCCCGGTCGCCAGCGAGAGAATCGCCACGCCGTTCGCGTCGGCCACGCCAACCGTGATCGGCGTCCCTTGCGCGGTGAGTTCGCCGAACTCGTTGTAACTGAACAGCGACAAGTGAGACTGGCCAGCGCCGTGCTGATTACGCTGAGAACGCCTGCGTCCGCGTCGATGTCGGCCGGGGCTCCTCCGGTGGCAATGGCGGCCGCGACCTGGCTGTCCACGAACACATGGCTGCCCGTGCCAATCAAGCGGCTGATCGTCTTGCTGCCCGTGTTGGCAGTGAACACGTATTTCCCAACTCTGGTCATCCAGCAGTCAGCCGTCTGGCCGGCGTCCACCACTGACGTAAACGCGCCGTTGCGGAACAGACCGTCCTGACTGGAGTGTGCCAGGGTGATGACGGCCGTCCCGTCGCGGGTACCGCAAAGCCGAACGGCGTCAGGGTGCCCTGGGGTGCGGAGATTGCCGTGGGAATCGCTCCGGTCACGCGGCCCTCGTCCAGGCCACACGAGATCCACGGTGCCCGGATCCGGATCGGTCTTCAGCGTCACGAGCAATTGCTTGTCATTGATCACCCCGACCTGTGCCGTGCTGCCGCTGGGAGGCACGCCTCTGACCAGTTCCAGCCCGCTCTGTACCATTGAGCCATTCCACCGTGTTCTGATGCAGGATGAACGAATCGACGGTGGTCGCGCCCGCGACATACATGTGGTCGTTTCCGAAATCCACGCTCACCGGCGCGCTGGTGGTTGAGACCACCTTGTCGAACTTCAGGATGTCGCCGTCGCGCCTGAACACGGCGACGGTATTCAATCCGTTGTTGACCACCGCAACCAGTTCGCCATCGAGTTGTCTGACCCCTCGCGCATTACCTCCCACGCCACCTTTCCCGTGCGTCGACAGGCTTTGCAGCAGCGTGGAGTGTCAGCGTCGTTACACGTTCATTCGGTTGTCGATGGGACGTTCGTCATCGTGACGACCAGGGTTCGGCCACGATGTTCCGCACGCACGTTGGTGACGCCGGCGGCGCACACCAGCACAAGTGCGGCACTGCACCATGCGACTCGCTTAGACATACCTACCTCTTCCTTTCGCTGTGAGTTTTTGTTCACGGGCGCGCCCCTGTGGTTCGATCCAGGCATTGCGTCCGAAGGTGTATGTCCGAGCCGCGGCGAAAATTCTGATGATGCGAACGGCCTTAGTGGTAGGGCGGCACGCGACGGGAATGGGCATCGTTCGCGAGCAGAACCAGTCGCTGTTCGCAGCGATTCCGGCGATTACGCGTTCAGATCCGTCTGCGTGGGAAAGGACGATGGTCGGTCGACTAGGTCGTGTGCTGACATCACACTCGCCTGGCTCTGAGCCTGGCGAGCACCCCGTCCACGGCAAGCGGTCCCGTGCCACCGAGAACGAGCGTTGCTAAACATGCAAGATACAGGAGGTCGGTCTGTAGCCGGGCGGACCGAATTGGGCGCCGGACGCCGTGACCGCTTGAAGCTTGATCGAAAAAAGAACTGAAGCCGTACGGAAGATGCACGGTCAGTGCGGCCACGAGCAGGATCATCGACATGGGCGCGCTCACCAGAGGAACAAAGGCACCCACCAGCACAGCCAGACCGCCAGCAATCTCAACGAGAATGGTCGTGCCCACCCTATAAACCCTGGTGCAGGAACACCGATGTTCTGGCAGAATGCCGATAAAATGCGCGGGCCCATTCGCGACCTTGGCACAGCCGTGGGCGATGAAGCCGTAGCCAACGGGATTGCGCGCAGGGGGATGGCCGCCCAGCGCGTGAATGTCGAGTCATTGATGTTCATTCTCGTCATTGGTCCGTTGAGAAGCGCTGGCCGGAGTCCCGGTACCACTTCTCTGAGTCTGCGCGCGCCGCACTGATGACGGTATGTCCGCAGCCGTCGGAATATTCCAGGCGAACTACGTCAAGAACGCCGCGAGATCGACTCAACGTCTCGCCGGAGCTATCCGGAAGAGCGCCTATCTCGCATGAGGAGCGCGTTGTCGATTGACCCAGTAGCGGGATACCCGAACAGTTTGGCACCAGCGGCATCCCATCCCGCGAACGCGACGAATAGAATCTCCTCTCGCTTCACCTTGAGCGCATCCACACCCAGCTGATACGCGCGCGGATCAGGCTTGAAGGTCCTCGCCTCGTCGGTGCTGAGCACCCGCTCAAACATGCCATCCAGTCCGGCACTCCTGATGTTGGCACGCAGCATCGTCGGTGTGAGATTCGACAGCAACGCCAACTTCAGGCCAGAGGCCTTGAGCGATTCAAGGGCTGGACAACGTCTGGCAACGCCTTCAATTCGAGATACGCGTTCATCAGTCTGGTGCGATCGTCGGGGTAGAGTCTGAGCTTCAGCTTGGTCGTCGCAAATAGCAACGCCTCTCCGGTCACCTGCCAGAAATCCGCATAGTGATGGGCGGCTACCCGCAGCCAGGTGTATTCGAACTGTCGCGTCCGCCATTCGTCGCCGAGACCGGTGCCCGGAAACAACTGTTCCGTGGGAGCAAAGACCGGTCGCGCATCGGAAATTGGAAATGCGTCGAGGCAACGGCCTTGATCCGTGCCTTCGTTGCCGGTGAGACCGGAAGGGCACGCGGAATCGCCGCCCGCCAGGATTCTTGTTGCCAATCCGGTGGCTGAAAGTGTCATGAACAGCCGACGTTTCGTCACCACGTCGCAATCTCCATGCACCCGATTTAGGGCTCAACATCCACAACCCTGGGGATTCGCCCCGGAATATTTCACGGCGCTGCGGACATCTAGGTCCACGTGCGCGTGGCGAACCCTTGTTCGCCCCTTGGAGTTCCCAATGTCTTTCGACCTCAAATGGGCGTGCGCGGCAGGAGCGCTCGTGGTCACCGTCTGGACTCCTGGAGCGCTGAGCGCGGTCTGCCGATGGCCGCAACACCCTCATCGTCTGTATCTAGGTCCGTCGTCATGGCTGAGCTGTTCACGTCGGAAGGCTGCTCGAGCTGCCCGCCAGCCGACGATGTGCTGAGCCAATTCGCGCGACAGCCGGCGTCTGACGTCGAGGTGTTGGCGCTTGGTGAGCACGTCGATTATTGGGACCGTCTGGGTTGGCGAGATCCGTTTTCCTCCCCTGGCGTACTCCAGCCGGCAGTCGAACTACGACTCGCGAGTGTTCCACCGCAACGAGGTGTACACGCCGCAGCTCGTCATCGACGGTCGGTTTGAATGCGTCGGGAGTGATGTTGATGCCATTCACCACGCGATCACCCAGGCGGCGACCGCTCCGAAGGCCCTCGTCGAGGTCTCGATCGTTCACGCGCATGATCGAGAGCTGGGCGTCACGGTCCGCGTCGACGTGCCACCGGCACTCACGCTCCGTGAATCTGTGGACGTGCTCGTCGCGGTGGCCGAGGACAACCTGCTCAGCAAGGTCCAACGCGGTGAGAATGGAGGCCGAACGCTGAGACACAGCGCGGTCGTCCGCAGCCTGACGACGGTCGGGACACTGTCGCCGCAGAACCGCGCGTGGTCGACGAGCGCGTCGGTTGTTCTGGAACCCGAATGGCTACCATCCAACGTTCGGGTCGTGAGCTTTCTGCAAGAACGTGAGAGCCGCCGCATCGTCGGGGCCGGCTTCTCCGGGCTCGGTCCGGCGGTGGCCCGGCTTCACGTCGAATGAACACCTTATCCAACGTCGTCCCGGACCCGCTCAGTCGGACGGCCCTTATGAACGAGCATTCCTTCTCGAGGAGAGACCAATGAAGTGGAGTATGTCGAGTGTTGCAATCCTGGTCGCGGCACTGTCGTCAGTGGCTGTCGGCGCCCAGTCAGGCGCCGCGATGACGAAGGGCGACAAGATGGACAAGGTGGAGATGATGGACAGCCAACTATACCGGTTGCATCGAAGGAGGAAGCACTGCTGGCACGTTCGTGTTGACGCATGTCGCGGCGGCTAATCACATGGGCAAGGACATGATGAAGAAAGATGCCATGGCAAAGACACCATGGCGAAGGATGCCATGGCGAAGGACGGCATGAGCCACGAGTCGATGGCGCCGACGACACTGACCCTGACGGGTTCGTCGGTCGATCTGAGCAAGCACCTCGGCCACAAGGTGTCACTCACAGGATCGCTTGCGCACGAAAAGATGGACGCGATGGAGAAAGGCACGATGGGCAAATCGACCTCCACGTTCACCGTCAAGTCGTTGAAGATGATCGCGGCGACTTGCTCATAGTTTGGATGCGTTCGGCAGTGTGCTGGCGTTCAGCATGAAAGGAAATGAACGATGGTAACGGTTGCATTGTTGGTTCGATTGGAAGCCAAGCCCGGCAAGGAAGCGGATGTCGAAGCGTTTCTCCGCGCTGGCCTTACGCTGGTCGAAGCAGAGCCCGCGACAACGGCCTGGTTCGGCATTCGCCTCGATCGGTCGACCTTTGGCATCTTCGATGCATTTCCCGATGAGGCTGGCAGAAGCGCACACCTGTCAGGACGCGTCGCGGCGGCACTCGGGGAGAAGGCGTCCGAACTGCTCGCCAAGCCGCCGACGATTGAGCGAGTCGATGTCCTGGCGGTCAAGCTACACCAGTAGATCCGGAACGGGCTGAATCCATCGTCGGGAATAGATCGTCCTATCGATGACATGA
The DNA here is from genome assembly GCA_963730995.1 of uncultured Acidobacteriota bacterium. Taxonomy (GTDB): domain Bacteria; phylum Acidobacteriota; class Vicinamibacteria; order Vicinamibacterales; family 2-12-FULL-66-21; genus CAVSUB01. The sequence continues at coordinate 5,245 of CAVSUB010000002.1, forward strand.
TCCCTTTCGATACGATCTTGGCCTGACGTTCATGGCACAGAAGTCAGCGCCAGCCGTCGCCCACCCAACGTGGGCTGCCTTCGAGGCGGAGGCCCTGCCGCACCTCGATCGGCTGTTCCGGCTGGCTATGTGGTTCGAGCGGAATCGGTCCGAAGCCGAAGACCTGGTGCAGGAAACGATGATGCAGGCGCTTCAGTCGTTTCACCGCTTCCAGCCGGGCACGAACTGTCGGGCCTGGTTGACCACGATTCTCCAGAATGTGCGGAGCAATCGTCGCCGGGCGCGCGGTCGATCACCGCTCGTTGACGATCCGGACGACCGGATCGGCCACGCGACGCCCTTTGTACCGCCGGTGCCACAGGAGCTGACGGACGAAGAGCTCCTGGGCGCGCTGGGGCGGATTCCTGTTTTGTTTCAAGAAGTGATCGTTCTTTGTGACGTGGAGGAGTTGACGTACAAGGAAATTGCCGACGCGCTTGCGATTCCGCTGGGAACTGTGATGTCACGGCTCCACCGCGGCCGCGCGTTGCTTCGCGCGGAGCTCGCGCATCGACGGCAGTCAATCGTCAGCGGACCGACATCTGAGACTACCCATGGAATGCCGCGACGTTCGTGAGATGGCCGATTCGTTTCTCGGCGAGGAGCTCCTCACCGAAACGAACCACGAGATTCTGCGTCACCTGGACACGTGTCCGATGTGCCGCGCCAATCTCGCTGGCCGTCGCGCGTTGCGTGAGGGCGTGCAACGGGCCTTTCACCGCGCGCCCGACCTCGGCCCACGACCTGAGTTTATCGCGCAGTTGCGGACTACGCTGCAGGACACGTCCCATCAGGGTTCCGCTCGTCGTGGCGTCAGATTCCAAGGCTGGTGGGCGTTGGCGGCGACGGTGCTGTTGGCTGTGGCGCTCGGCTTCGCGTATCGTGGCCGCGAATCTGGATCACCGCGACGGGTGCGCTCGTGCGTGCCGCTGTTGGCGATCATCGATATTGCGCGCTACAATTCCGATTGGCTGAGAAACCAATCTCACTCGAGGAAGCCGCACAACGCTACGGCGCCGCCTATCGTGTCCTCGAACGCCTGCCGCCAGACGATGTCATGACTGCGGTCGGTCCGGCGCACGTCCTGGAACGGCATGCGTGTGTGTACGAAGGGCGACGATTCGCGCACATCGTGTTCACGTATCGCGGCGAGCGCGTGTCATTGCTCGTGACGGCTGTCGATGGCCGTGTCCCCCCGCGCTTCCAGGAGAGACACTTCCGCATCTCACCTCGCCGAGTCGGATTGACGGCATGTCGGTCGTGTCCTTTCGCGCGTCGCGTCAGATGGTCTTCTTCACCGGGGCCGTCGTCCAAAACGACCTGTTGAAGCTGGCCGAGGCCGTCGGCGAGCCACTCTATCGTGGGCTAGCGGCGACTGAGAGCGCTGGCGCTCGGCCTAATCTCGATCGAGTGCCGTCGAAGATCTCTACGCGCTCGATCTCGGAATCGGGAGCAGCCCTGTCACCGATCACCCGTCTCGTGCTCGATAGTCGCCATCCATGAAGATTCTTGGCATCTGCGGCAGCCTCCAGAGGCAGTCTGGGAACTTGGCGCTTCTCAAGGTCGCTGCCGCCTCCCCTCCGCCAGGCGTCGAGGTGGTGCTGTTTGACGGCCTTCGGGAGCTCCCACACTTCGATCCCGACATCGAGGCGAGCGGAGCGCCGAGAGCGTCATGCGGTGGAGGCGCGCGTTGGCAGCAAGTGACGCCGTTCTGATCGCAACACCCGAATACGGATTCAGCCTGCCTGGCGTCTTGAAGAACGGCATCGACTGGGTGATCGGCTCTGGTGAGCTCGAACGGAAAGTCGTCGCGATCACGGCCGCGGTGCCCGCACCGGATCGCGGTCGTCGCGGGTTGCAGGCGCTCCGGGACACGCTCTCCGCAGTCCGTGCCACGATCGTCGGCGGGGAACCGATTGCGAAAGGGCCGGAGCACGACCGTCGGGTGGCGGCACTCGTGCGGGCTCTGATCGCAGCGGCCGCGAACCCAGTCGTTCCTTCGACGTAGCGTGAAGCCGGCAACGGTGACTGGGGCGCTTCACGCACATTCGTCCCCTGCGACAATCAGACCATTCGATCGTGACTCGGTGAGGGACATCTGATGACGGTGAAAGATCTTGCAACGAGCCCGGTGTACACGATCACACCGGCCCGGCCCAAGGATCTCGCGATGCTGCCAGCGATAGAACTCGCGGCCGCCGGACTCCTTGTCGGCCACGCACCTGAGTCCGTTCTCAACGAGACGACCAGCGACGAAGTCCTGAAAACCGCCCAACGTCACGGCCATCTCTGGGTTGCCCTCGCCGATGATGTTCCCGTGGGGTTTGCGCGCATCGAGGTCATCGAGCCAACCGTTGCTCATCTCGAGGAGATCGATGTTCATCCGCAACACGGCCGCCGCGGCCTCGGGACGAAACTCGTCAGAGCCACCTGCGCTTGGGCGATCGCTGCGGGCTTCCACTCGGTCACGCTCACAACGTTCCGAGACGTCGCGTGGAACATGCCGTTCTATGCGCGACTCGGATTCGAGGTGATTCCGTCGGAGGCGCTCAGTCCTGCCTTGCGTTCGGTCGTCCAAGACGAAACCCGTCGAGGCCTCGATCCGACGCGACGCGTGGCCATGCGACGCCCGTGTGCCGTTTACTGACGGCCGACGACTAGTGTTGGATAGCGATGGAGAACGCCGGCCCCACGAATCATCACCGTCTGATCGTGCTGGACCCGCGGCAGGCGACGCATGTGGCGATCGAACGGACGCGCGGCGTCGCACTGCCGAGCGTCGATACCGACGACCGTCACACGGCCGAAGTAGACCACGTCACGGATGCCGTTCTTCAGCGTTACGGCGTTAGGGCGACGGTGCGATGCAGCTTATTCCACGGCGAGCCGCGCGACGGAGTCGTCGAACGCGTGCACGTCCTCGAGCTGCACGGCGGCGCGGCGCTCGACTGGCGTCCAGCGAGGGTGCTGCTCAGCGAACTCGTCGGCGACGATCGCCGCGCGCTCGAGCTATGGCTCGCGACCGTCGTCGACGGCCGTGAATGGACGGCGCCGGGGTGGTACGTGGGCGCCTGCCGTTGGATTGAACGGTGTACTCGCGCCGGCGGCTTGGGCGTGCCCGTTCGAATTCGTCAGCTACGGGCGTGGGCGTCGTCTTGCGTGCTCGAAGTGCAATGCGAAACCGCGACGGCGTACTTCAAGGCACTACCGCGCAGCGGTCGGGTCGAGTTTGCTGTCACGCGATGGCTGTCCGAGGCGTTCCCGGACGTCGTGCCGCGGGTAATTGCGTGTGACCACGGGCGTCGCTGGTTGCTGATGGAGGCATGCGCGGGACTGCCGCTCGAGGGCGTTCCCGACATGACCGCGTGGGTGTACGCCGCGAGGCGTTACGGGCAGTTGCAGGTCGCCTGCGCGGTACGCGCCGATGCGTTGCAGGCGCTCGGGTGTCGAGTGCGTGACCTCGCTTCGCTCGTTCCCGCGATGACGTCGCTCGCCGGCGATCGCGAGGCGCTTCGCGTCGGTGAGCCTGACGGGGTCACAGAGGCGCAGCTCGGGCAGCTTCGCGATTCGCTGCCGACGCTGGAGCGCCGCTGTGTCGAACTCGACGGCATTGGCGTTCCGTACACGCTCGAACACGGCGATCTGTGGCCGGGCAACGTCTTCGTGGAACCCTCGGACGGCGCGTGTGTGATCATCGACTGGGAAGATGCCGCGATCGCGCATCCCTTCCTCGGTCTCGCGCCGTTGACGGTGGGACTCGGCAACGCTGGACTCGCAACGCCCGATAATGTCGCTGCCCTCGAGCGAGCGTACGCAGCGCCATTCGAGTCATTCGGTTCGGCGGCGCAGCTGCGCGGAGCGCTCTCCCGCGCCGCACCGCTGTGCTTTCTCGACATGGCGGTGCGCTATCGCGCTCAGCGCGGCTCGATGGTCGCGCTGCATCCGTGGATGCGCGACCTCGTACCGTTACGCCGTCCGGCTGGCGTTGGAGCGCCTGTAGCGCCCGGCAGAGGCGTCGCGAGTGAGCGCCTGACCAATGATGACGGTGACAGCGATCTGGCGATATCCGGTCAAGTCGATGGCCGGCGAGCGGATGGGATCGACGGAGCTGACGGAAACGGGAGTGGTGGGCGACCGTGTCGTGCAAGTCTATAATCGGCACGGCCGGGTCGTCACCGCGCGAACGTTTCCTCGCCTCTTGCGACTTCACGCGACGCTCGGCATCGACGGAGAGCCTCTGGTGGACGGACTGCCTTGGCGCTCGCGTGAGGTTGGCGAGCTCGTCGAGGTGGCGGTTGGACCCGGCGCGCGACTGGAGCGATTCGACGGACCGGAGCGGTTCGACATTCTGCCCTTGCTCGTTTGTACCGACGGGGCAGTGTCGATGTTCGGCCGCGACGTCAGACGCCTGCGCCCCAATCTGATGATCGGCGGCGTTGAAGGTATGGTCGAGCGGACGTGGCCGGGCGCGATTCTGCGGTTGCCCGAAGCGGAGATCGGTCTCGCTGATCTCCGTAGCCGGTGTGTGATGACGACCTACGATCCCGAGACGGCAGAGCAGGATCCCGGCATTCTCCGTGATATCGTTCGCCGCTTTCGCGGACAACTCTGTTTGAACGCAGCGGTCACTCGATCTGGCCGCGTCGAAGTCGGCCAGTCGATCGAACTGGTCGTACCTTGAGCGGGGCCGCAAAGAGAAACTGAGAGTGCAAATCGAAATCGCGAGGTGAGCCGCAACGACAAAGCACGGGTTACATCCGAGCCTCAGACCGCCTGCTGGGCCGCTTTTCGAGCTCGCTCTGCTCTCTTCGGCTCCACGAGAACGACCCGGTCAAGGCGCAGCAGCTCGCCGAGCGACCAGGCTTGAAACGGGCAGCCCTTTGGCGTCAAATGGCGCCTCGGCATCGGCAATTTCCGAAAGATGCCCAAGGCCAAACGTCTGGACACGTGGTCAGCAGCGGGTCAACGAACTGGGCGCGGGCGTCACGCCGCGCCGCTGCGGTGTTGCCTCGCACGCGAACCCACGCGTCAACGAATGGACCGATCAGCCACGGCCAGACGGTGCCCTGATGATAGACAGCGTCTCGCGCCGCCGAATCACCTTCATAGCGCGGCGCATAACCAGGCTCGCCGGGCGCGAGCGACCGCAATCCGACCGGTGTCAGGAGATGCCGCTCGACGGCATCGACAATTCTCCGTCCGCGTTTTCCGTCGACGAGCGCCACCGGCAGTCCACCGACGGCGAGAATCTGATTGGGCCGGAAACTGTCGTCTCGTGTGCCCGGGATGTGATCCACGTCGATCACGTCGGCGAGGCGTCCGAGCTCCTCGTTCCAGAAGCGTTCGACAAAAGCCGCGCGGCCTCGCTCGAAAACGTCGCGCCAGCTCGGTTCCAGCCGCGAGGCTGCGCTGAGGGCGTTCAACCAGAGCGCCTGGATTTCGACAGGTTTTCCGATGCGCGGTGTGATCACACGGTCGCCCACCCGCGCGTCCATCCAGGTGAGCTGCACGCCAGGGACGCCAGCCGACAACAGGCCGTCCGCGTCCATCCGGATCCCGAATCGGGTGCCGGCGGCATAGCCGTTTACGATCTGTTGGACCGCGGACTCGAGGGCTCGCCGCTGTGCTGTCGTCAGAAGAGTCGAATCGTTCGGGACGAGCTGCAGCAATTCGTGGACCGCGACGACGTACCAGAGGGACGCGTCGACGGAGTTGAACTCGGGCGCCTCGCCATGATCGGGGAACCGGTTTGGCAACATGCCTTCTGACACGGCTCCAGCCCATTCGACCAGGATGTCGCGCGCGTCGGCGAGCCGGCCTGTGGCGAGGCACAGGCCACGCACAGCGATGAACGTGTCGCGACCCCAGTCGGTGAACCACGGATAGCCGGCAACGATCGTTCGCCCCGCACCGCGGCGAACCAGGTACGCGTCGGCGGCGCGATCGAGCAGTGTCGGAAATGCTTCGCGCCGGCGGCGTTCTGCTGCCCGCGCGTCGCTCGCCAGTGTGACGACCTCGTCGGCTGTCGACGCCTCTCGCGAACCAGCTGGACTAGCTCTGAAAATCCAGACGGCCTGCTCGCCCGGACCGGAGAGCGGCCAGCTGAACTCGCCCGGCGACGCGAGGTCTTCGGTGTCGTCCAGGCCGCGCTCACGTTCCGCGGTATAGAGAAACTGCCGGTACCAATCCGGCGCATGCCGGTATTCTCCATTCGAGAGCGCCGTCACCCCAGGAAGTCCGTCATAGGGTCGAAACGTGACTGCGGCGCCCTGACGATCGGCGTCGAAATGGAAGGCTCCATTCTGATGATGCATTGAATGGTAGTCGCGACCGGACAAGAACGGCCTGGCACGCAGCACCACGGGACCTGTCGGCTCTCATCAGCGTCCAGACGACGACCACGGCACTCGTGCCGTGTTGAACGAAGATCTCCTGGGTGACGCGCGTGCCATCGGCCACCTCGTATTCCCAGGTGGGCCAGGGATCATTGGTGAACTCCGGTCACGTGAGCCGCCCCGTCCGGGTGGAGCACGTCCGGGGCATAGCGCTGCGTCGACAAGGCGAACGATCCGCTCGGCGTATCGAGCCACGCGTCGAAGCCGTTCACGAGCACGACCCTCCCGGTCGGAGGCGTCATCGCCGTGAGCAGCAGCGCGTGATACCGGCGCGTGCGGACGCCCGACGTAGTGGCTGATGCAAACCCGCCGAGGCCGTCAGCCTCGAGCCATTCCGTTCGATCATCGATCGGCATTTAGGCCCCCGATGCGCGGAGATACGCGCCCTCTCTGTTCTTCGATAGGAATCCTGCCAGCGCGAGACCGTCGAGGATGCGTTCCGACGTGTGACGTTCCATCCCCCACAGTCGGGCGGCTTGAGCAGGCGTCAACCGCAACCCCGGCATCTCGATGAATTCGCTCCTAATGCGATGCAGGAGGGATGTGATGCCCTCATCGTGATGATGCTCCGCGATTGGCGCTTCGACAGTCGTCATGATCTTGCCGCGAATGAAATCGACATCGTTGATGCTCCGGCGACCTGGACGTCCATCGCCCGCCACGACCACAGCGTCTCCGCACTGGCTCGGCCGTTTTGATGTCGAAGAGGCGCGAAGGTTTCAGGGCAAGGGGTGAAACCTCATGGGCGTCTCCGTCATCGAAGCAGCCAGACGGCAAATCGACTGTTGAGAGTGTGAACACGTCTGGATCGGCCGGCACGATCTGGTTGGGAGCGACATCACATGGATCTTTGCGGCAAGGTGGCGGTGATTACCGGCGGAAAACGCATCGGGCGTGTTGTGGCACGAGAGTTGGCTGAGCGAGGGATGAATCTCGTGCTGTCGTATCGGGGTTCCAAAGAGGAAGCCGAGCAGACAGTCGCCGACGTCGAAGCAGCCGGGCGTCGAGCGACGACTGTCAGCGGCGATGTGTCGAAACCGGCTGACTGTTTGGCCATCCTGGAACATGCCGTTGCGACGTTTGGACGGGCGGATGTTCTCGTCAATATGGCCTCGATCTACCGATCGAAGCCTCTTCAGGATGTCTCCGTCGACTATTGGACGACGGATCTGGACATCAACCTTCGTTCGGCCTTTCTCTGCTCTCACGCCGCCATTCCGCACATGCGGGCGGCTGGCGCCGGCCGCATCGTCAACTTTGCGGATTGGCTGGTTCGGAGCGGCAGACCGCGCTACACAGGGTTTACGCCGTACTACGTCGCGAAGGCGGGTGTCGTCGCGCTCACGGAATCGTTGGCCCTCGAGGTGGCACGGGACAACATCCTCGTCAATGCCATTGCCCCTGGTCCGATCGTTCCGCCGCCCGACATGAGCCAACAGGAAATCGACGAAGTCGCGAAAGCCACGCCGGTCGGCCACTGGGGCGGTGAGGCCGAAATCGCCAAGGCGGTCGCGCTCCTCTGTCAGACCGACTTCATTACCGGCGAGACCATCCGCGTGGATGGAGGCCGGCATCTCGAGTAAGTGGAAGAGGTCGCCGCCACGGACTCTTCTGAAAGGATTGCAGCATGGACAGCTCAACACTCACCGCGCCGGTCGGAACGCGCAGCGATCGGCTCCTCGGTCGCAAGGTGCTCGTCACCGGCAGCAGCAAGGGGATTGGCCGCGGCATTGCCATCCGTCTCGCGCGAAGAGGGCGCCGACGTCGTCATCAACTACAACAGCGACCCCCGCGGCGCCGAAGAAGCGCTGGCCGAGGTCGAGGCGCTCGGGAGGCGTGGCGCGATCATCAAGGCCAATCTCGGAACTGTGCCTGAAGTACGCGACCTCGTCGCGCGCAGTGCTGAGGCGCTGGGTGGGCTCGACGTGCTGGTCAACAACGCCGGCATCGAAAAGCACGCTGCGTTCTGGGACGTCACCGAAAGCGATTTCGATGCCGTGCTGAACGTCAACCTGAAGGGTGTGTTCTTCGCCACGCAGGCCTTCGTCCAGCAATGCAAGGCCGCCGGGCCGTCCAGGCAAGATTGTCAACATCAGCTCCGTGCACGAAGAGCTCGCGTTCCCGAATTTTGCCGCGTATTGCGCGAGCAAAGGCGGCGTTCGCATGCTGACGCGCACGCTTGCGGTGGAGCTCGGTCCTCTCGGGATCACGATCAACAGCATCGCGCCCGGTGCGATCGAAACGCCGATCAACACCAAACTCCTGAACGATCCGGTCAAGCTGCAGTCCTTGGTTCGGCAAATCCCGCTGAGCCGACTCGGCAAGCCGAATGATGTCGCAGGGCTCGCGGTATTCCTGGCTTCACGGGACAGCGACTACGTCACCGGCACGACGTATCTGATCGACGGCGGCCTCACGGTCTTCTATCAAGAGCAATAGTCGCCACGAACTGGCCGACCGCGATCGCCTCGAGGTCGGCCGCTTCCATTGCTTGATCGAGTACATTTCCCGCGTCGTAATCGACCAGATCGTGACAGCGCGTCATCGGTTCCCGGAACTCTGTGAGTTCCATCGATTTCCGAGTCCTGTCCGCGCATTTCCCCAGGCTCTATCGACATCAACTGCGGCCAGCTCCTGATCAGCGAACACAAACGAACTGGCCAAGGCGCCGTCGAATCCCGTAGCTGTCAGCATCCCGACGTAACCCGTCGCGCCTGGCGGCATCGAAGTGACCGCACGCACTACGCGGGCCCAGGTCAATTCAAGCCGGAGGTCAGATGCTATGACGCACCAAGCGCCTTCTCACTCTCGCGGCGGTCTCTTCTCGGTTCTCGCCGTGTCGCTACTCCTTGTTGCGAGCGTCATCGCGGCTGGCCAAGGCAACAGCCCCACACAGTTGCGCGGGTTCATCGACCAGCAGGTCGGTGGCATCCAGAAGTTGATGGTGCCGGCGCACAATGCGGACCTTCCGCAGCCACGGCTTGCCAATGGAAGCCCTGACCCGTTCTTCCAGACGACCGAGGCGAAGCGGTACCTCGGGAAAATGCTGTTTCACGAGCCGGCGCGAGCGACCAGGATTATCCCAGAATTCGGTGGCATCCCCGAACACGCCGGAACCGCGTCCTGCGGAACCTGTCATCTTGGCGAGGCGGCATCGAAGTCCGGCACGCGCCTCAACTTTGCCACGGGCGGGGAGGGGCGAGGCTACACGGACGCCGACGGGAACTTCATCGCGCGCCGACGGCCACTTCCGGACCTGCCGATCCTGCGGCAGACCCCTCTCTTCCCAGGCGACGCGCTGGTGGACGCGCTGCCCACGCTGACAGACATCTACCGGCTCGCGGACGGCACGATCGAAGTGAACACTCCAGCGCGGGGTCGCCGCCCTCTGCCGGGCGATACGACAGACACCCGGCCGGCCGCGATTCAGCTGCTGGCAACCGGTCGACTCGATGCCCTGGACAGCGTCGCGCGAAATCCGCTGAGCATCATCGGAGCCGCTTTCAACAACCGCCTCTTGTTCGGGGGCCTCGCAGGCGAGCCGGATGAGACGCTCGGCGCCCTCAATCCGTTCCACCATCCGGCACAGGAGAACGTGGCTCTCCTGCTGCTCGACGCCCACCGGATGCTGGACGACGATCCTTTGCGCGGCCCGGTGCGCTTCCAGTCGGCCGTGCTGGAGCAGATTCCCGTCTATCGGAAGCTCTTCCGCGACGCGTTTCCCGCGGAGGCCGCCATGGCGACAGGGTGCGTTCCAGAATATGCTCCGGCTCCTGGCGCGTGTGACAATCTCATCAACAACGTCACCATCTTCCGGGCGACGGCCATCTTCATGCGCACGGTCGTCACACGAAACACGCCGTGGGATCGGTTCCTGGCCGGAGAGAACGGTGCGCTGACGCCTGCGCAGGAGCGTGGCGCCAGATTGTTCTTCACGTCCGCGCCGAACGGTGGCGCCGGGTGCTACACCTGCCACAGCGGCCCCATGCTGAACAAGCAGGTGAACGACCCCGACCTGGCCGGCGTCGGTCAGTTCGTGGAGCAGAACTTCTTCAACCTCGGGCTCACCGATCACCCGCTCCAGGCCCTGAATCGCGCGGCGAGGAACGAGCCGAACCACCTCGATGAGGGCCGGCGCGAAATCACGTTCCGCGACAGCGACGCCTTTAAGTTCCGCACGCTGACGCTGCGGCAGCTCAGGGACGCCAAATTCTTTTTCCATAATGGCTTGTTCACGAGCGTCACGGAGGTGGTGCAGTACTTCAACGCCGGTGTGCCGCAGAACGCGCAGGCCGCCGCGGCCAGCTCGTTCACGACCCGCTTCTCGCACCCCCGCGGGCCCGGCTCGCCAAGCGGCCTGGGCCTGAGTGACGATCAAGTCGACGATCTCACCGACTTCATCGAGAACGCCCTCTACGATCCGGCGTTCGTGCACTTCGATCCGAACTCCACGACGGACACGCTCAAGTTGAACGATCGCGACGTGACGTACTCGGTGTACCGTCCCGACCTCGCGGCGCTCGGCGCCGTCGACGGCCGGGCAGGCAGCGGCCGGCCGCAGGACAACGACGATGCACTGTCGCGGCGTGACATGGGCCTCGAGTTCCTCGATGTGACGTCGCGGGTGAACATCGCGCTCGTTAGCTCGACACCCGCGGGCGGCGGTCGGCGCGAGGACGTCTACCGGATAACGAACAGCGGCGCGGCGCCTGTGGACACGCATCTCCTCCTGATCGCTCGAGGGCTCTCCTCTGGAGTCGAGCTGGAGAACGCGAGCGGGACGACGAGCAGCGGCGATCCTTACATCCGGGAGTTTTTACCCGATGGCGTCCTGCTCCCCGGCCAGAGCATCGTCGAGACGCTCACGTTCAAGCCGCACTCGAAGACATCGGTCAGCTACACGCTCACATTGCTGTCTGGACAGGGCAACCCGTAGCCCTTGTCCCACCGATCGCAGCTGGATCAGACCCAGGGCACCTGCCGAGCCCGAGACTTCGCCGTGGCGAGGTCTCGGGTCTTCTCGCATCTGCGCTCTTGTCAGGTTGTCTCACTGTTCGTGAACTCGTACTGCGCCCACCGCTATACGCTGCTTATCAATCGCGGCTGGGCGATGAGGGGGCCGCGCGAGAGTAGCCGCGGGTCATTGCCAAGGATGATGGTCGCTGTGGTCTTCGGGTTGTCGCGGCGGAAATGTAGTTGCTGAGCGGGGAAATAGATCGTGCGGTAGGCGTGCATCGTCTCGTCTGGCGGCAGTCCTTCCTGGGCCCGCGCGACCGCGCGTTCGAGCGCGGTTTCGAAGCTGCACTCGATCCAGATTGAGAGGTCGTAGTGCCGCACGAATGCCCGCTTGAGCAGGTAGATGCCCTCGAGCACAATCACGTCCAGGTCCGAGAACTCGTAGACATGGCGCCGATACGCCGTGGCGGTTTCTTCCGCGAAGTCCGCTTCCAGACGAAGTGACCGGGCGTCGCGAAGCGGCAGCACAAGCTGAGTGAACAGCTCCTCGAAACGAATCCCGTGCTTGTAGAAGTGGTCCGCCGGATGGAGTCGTTGAAGCGAGCGCCTGGAAGGTTCAGCCACCCGTCAATATTGATCGGTTCGGCGCGGAGCCCTGCGGTCCGAAGCTCGGCCACGATCCTCGACGCCACGAACCCTTTTCCCGATCCGTCGATCCCCGTCACGGCGACGAGGAGGCTTCGCGCCGCCGGAGCATTCCGCCTCGCCTCGCGGATGCGCTCGACTACAGCCCTGATGTCGGTCCTAGATTGCCTCGGCATCGCCGCGGTGTCACAGACCGACGATAAAATGAATGGCTCGCATGGCGCCGTACGCGACTGGCGCGCCGGCGATGAGGCTCGGGAGCAAATAGCCGATTGGCTTTCGATGTACGAGGCGGCTGTGCGCAGCTCCGGTGCAGGTCGTGGCGAGCGCCAGGGAGAGATTAGCCGCAGTCTGGGGGCTGGCGAGATGTAAGAGCGCCTGCTGTGAACCAATCCCCGCCGTCGTCCCGACGAGCACGGCGCACAAGAAGAGGAAGAGGTCGCGCGCGAGGAAGGTCGAAGCGACTGCCGGTTCGATCTCGGCCATCCTAATTTCTCTAGTTGTGTGCGGTAAACGGCAGGGCACGCACTTCTCGCCGATGCGTGCTCCACGGCCATCGGCCTTCGACTTCGAGCATCAGCGTAGCGCTTAGGAACGTGCGCAGCAGGATGATCCCGGTCAGCATCAGGAGGCGCGCCAGCGTCGGCACCGCTGCCACGGTCGCGATAATGTCGGCCGCAACAAGGAACTCGAGGCCAAGCAAGGTTGCGCGGGCGAGCCGTTCTCGGAGCACGCTGCTCTCAGCTTCGAACGCGTCTCCTGCCATGACACGCCGCGCAAAGTTGATCATCGCCGCCGATCCACCGACCGACACGACGGCGATGCCCATAGCTTCGAGGCCGTGGGCGACCCATTCGACAATGACCTGGAACGCCATTTCAGGCTCCTTACGGCAGCTCGGACACCGGAGCCGGCGCGAGCGTGGCCTGTTGCGCTCCGCATCCGGCGCAGGCCCGCGCGGCAGCGATCACGACGTCGTTTTCGCTGGTTGCGGCTGCTGGAACGACCTTGTCCGCGTGGTGCGTCATAAGTGTTCCGCAATTCGGACACGGCACCTTCTTCGCGATCTCAGCCGCTTCTTCGTCGATCGTCACCTGTTCCCGTCCGTACCGCAGCACCTTGGACATCCAAATCAATTCGCGGATGAAACGGTCCGAACGCCTCACGAACGCATCGTCCAGCAGCCGACCATCCTCTGCGAAGACTTTCCCGACCTGGCCAATGTTGATGTCCCAGAAGATCGTGACGAGGCCCAGCTCGCGCATGACGGGCAACAGGCTCTGAACGACGCGGATCCCCGCGAACGGACCTGCCGACACGCCGACAAGTCCAACGGCTTTGTGGATGTACTCGTTGAGGCAGCTATCGAGCGTGTGCTTGAGCAGTCCAGGAAAACTATGGTTGTACTCGGGCGCGACAATGACCAGACCGTCGGCAGCGCTGATCGCCTCGGAGTATGCCGCCTGTTTTATCGCTTCGCCCGCATCATCCACAGGAAGCGGCAGCGAGGCGATATCGACCACGCCACTGCAGACGCCAGCGCGGCGATTCAGCAGGTCCGCCAGGAGCTTCGCCGCGTGAACGCTGGCGCGACCCTTCCGGCTCGTGCCGAGAATCACCGGAATGTTCAGCGGGCGTGCCTCATTCATGGTCGTTTGCTTTCAGGTCAGCGTTCGTTGGATGCCGACGACTCGGAATCGTGTCGCGACGCTCGATCAGTCAACACGACGCCAGAAGGTTGGATCCGTTCGTAGCACCAGCCAACCTCCTCGTCGCTGAATCGATCCAGTGAGGGAGATCGCTTCACCGGCGACTTGAAGCGCTCTCGCACCAATCGGCTCCCCAGTTGGTCCAACCAGAAGCAGCAACGACGAATGTCCTGCTCGATCCTGGACGTACAGGGCCGGAGGAATTCCTCCCCGCAGGCACAGGGACGCACACTCCTTGTGGGTCTTTCCGGAGCCGGGGACCATGACGCCGAGGAAACATTTCGAGTCCACGATTTCCCCAGTCAGTTCCACCGCCCCCTTGTCAGACTGCTCAAGGAGCGCAGTTGCGTCCACCGATGCCGGCTGCTGACACTTTGCTGGGAAGGGACGCGGGCTCGACCTCGATCATCGTGTGCGCGCCTCTCTGGATGCGCGTGCCCGTGAGCGTGATATGACGTCCTTCCAACCCGCTCACGAGGGCATCGGCGCCGTGTTTTCCCGGAGCCACGAGGAGCGGCCAGGGCTCGACGTTCGAGTCGACACCATCGAGCCGAAGACCGGGATACGGGCGCTCGACGATTGTCCCGCTGAAGCTCTTCGGGTGGCCGAACTCGAACGTGCCGCCCTCGAGCCTGAGGTGGCCGGTGGCGAGCGTCACAGCCACAATCACGACGAGGCAGCCAATCCCGATGACCACTCGGCTGACGAACCGCCCGAGCCGAGGCGGCATCGGCGGCGCGTACCCGATAAAGAACTCGTCTTCCTCAGGCTTCCACATCCTCAGGCCCTCCGGGCGACATCGAGCATCGCGGGCTGTACCCGCGTACCTGGCGGATGCGGCTGTGGATGAACGAGAACGCGTCCTGCCACCACGCGCACATCAAACGTTGGCACTTTCTCGGTAAACGGCGGCGGCGACGCACCCGTATCGGGCAGGTACTCGTACCCATGCCATGGGCACACGACGCATCCGTTGACGATGCGGCCTTCGCCGAGCGGGCCATTCTGATGCTGACAGACGTTCGAAATCGCGGAGACTTGACCGTCGTACCGAAAGACGGCCACGCGTTCTCCTGAGAGACACCTGACAACCGCGCGTTTTTCGGGAATCTCAGCGACACTGCACACGTCGACGAACCCGTCGACTCTCAGACTCTCTTTCTCGCGATCGAGGCGGGCCTCTTGCCGAGCTGCGAGGCCGTGAAGCGTGAACACCGTCAACACGCCACCGCCGAGTGTCCACGCCAGGAGTAGATTCGTCTCTCCCTGCACGACTCCGAAGATTACGTGCAGCACGATGAGGGCATAGGCCACGTACACGCCCATGTGGAGGGTCTTCCACACGGGGGCTGTGAGGTTGTGCAGCCAGAAGTCGTGGCTCGTCGCGGCCATCAGAAACAAGATGGTGAGCGCGACCAGACCGAATGGCTGGAATGGGATCTGACTGATCGTCGTGTACCGAGCGTTGCCGACGAGCACGCTGACGAGCGGGTTGAGCGTGCCGGCTGAGTGGAACTGGACGATCGAGAACACACCGTGCGCCAGCGCGAGCGTGAACATCATCACGCCGAGATGGCGACGGTTGTAGAGCAGGGGAAGAAATCGGCGGTTCAATCGCGCCAGCGGGCCGATACAGAGAATGATGTTGAGCAACGTGAACGCAGCGACTGCGAGCGCTCGGATCAGCAGCGTTTCGATCGTCAGCTCCGGACGAAGCGTAGCCTGTACACCGAGGAACACGACAAGGAACGCCAGGAGCAGACCGGCGGCCACGATGTCGTAGCGGCGTTTCTGCGGATTCCACGCGACGGCTCGGTAGGTGGTGCTCATCGCAACGTCTTCGATCCTTCAGCGCTGACGATGGCTGGTGGCAATCGGTCCACACGCGCCGAAGGCGCCGGGTGCGCCACTGCCAGTGCCGTCGCAATGACCAGGAGAAGGAACAGCGTCGCGATCATCCAGCGATGGCGACGGCGGAGCGGCCGGATCATCGCGCCAGCCCTCCGGCGCGTCTTGCAGCGGCAAGCGATTCACGCGCCTTCGCTCGATGCGGGTTGTCTTCAATCGGTTCGTGCGCACCAGCGATCCACCGCCAGGCAAACAGCGGCCACAACGCGACTACCCCAGGCAGGATCAACAATCGCAAAGTCTTTGGCGCACCGGCGACTCGGGGATCGAGCCGTGTCACTCCGCGCGGCAGGAACATCAACGCGAATGCCACGCCGACGAGAACGTATGCTTCGAATGCGCCGACCACGAACTGCGCGATCACAAGAGACACGGTGCACAACCTCCGCTGTCACACTCGCAGGAACCGGAGATCAACGGTTGACACTCAACACACCGATCTCTGCTGCCAGTTCGACCTCGCGAGGCGCCGACGCCTCTTTCCGCCTCGGCTGCAGCAGCTTGGCCACGAGGCCGGTCCAACCCGTCTGGTGCGATGCGCCCACGCCCCGTCCCGTGTCACCGTGAAAGTACTCGTGAAACAGCACATGGTCGCGAAAGTGTGGGTCGTCCTGAAGGCGGCGGTTGCTGCCGAATACGGGCCGCTCGCCGTCGGCATTCCGGAGGAAGATCCCGTTCACGCGGGTGGCGAGCTCGCTGGCGACCTCGTCGATCGTGTGATACCGACCGGAACCCGTCGGACACTCCACTTTGAAATCGTCGCCGTAGTAGTGGTGGAACTTCTGTAGCGATTCGATGATCAGGTAATTGACCGGCATCCAGATCGGACCGCGCCAATTCGAGTTGCCGCCAAAGAGTCCAGACGTGGATTCGCCGGGTTGATACTCGACCGAGAAGCGCTGCCCATTCCACTCGAGCGTGTAGGGACGATCGCGGTGGTATCGCGAGAGGGCGCGCACGCCGTAGTCAGACAAGAATTCCGATTCGTCGAGCATTCGGCGAAGCAGCTTCTTCATGCGGCTGCCCCGAAGCAGCGACAACAGCCGGCGTTCGCCCTTTCCCGGCTCATTCCAGCGCGACACCAGCCCCGCGAGATCGGGACGATAGTTGAGAAACCAGTCGAGACGCTCGGTGAAGGCCGGCACCTTGGCACAGAGCTCCGGCTCGAGCGTCTCGACGGCAAAGAGCGGGATCAGCCCGACCATCGACCGCACCTTGAGCGGCAGCATCTGCCCGTCCGGCAGATTGAGCACGTCGTAGTAGAAGCCATCGTCCTCGTTCCATAACCCCATCCCATCGCCGATGTTGGTCATGGCTTCGGCGATGTGCAGGAAATGTTCGAAGAACTTGGTCGCGATGTCTTCGTACACGTGGTTGTGCTGCGCGAGCTCCAGCGCGATGCGCATCAGATTGAGGCTGTACATCGCCATCCAGCTGGTGCCGTCCGACTGGTTGATGTAGCCGCCGGTCGGCAGCGGCGCACTGCGGTCGAAGACGCCGATGTTGTCCAGTCCCAGAAAGCCGCCCTGGAACACGTTGCGTCCTTCGGCGTCTTTGCGATTGACCCACCAGGTGAAGTTCAGCATCAGCTTGTGGAACACCCGCTCGAGAAACGCGAGGTCGCCCGGGTCGTCTTTCCGTTTCTGTCGACGCCGTTTGCGATCCATCTGAAACACACGCCAGGTCGCCCACCCATGAACCGGCGGGTTCACGTCGCCAAACGCCCACTCGTACGCGGGCAGCTGGCCGTTCGGGTGCATGTACCACTCACGCGTGAGGAGGACCAGCTGCTTCTTGGCAAACTCCGGATCCACGAGCGCCAGCGACACCGTATGGAACGCGAGATCCCACGCGGCGTACCACGGGTACTCCCACTTGTCGGGCATCGAGATGATGTCGGCGTTGTTCAGATGACACCACTCGTGATTGCGTCCTCGTTTGCGTTCCGATGAAGGCATCGGCTGGCCGGGATCGCCCTTCAGCCACTGGGGCACGTCGTAGTAGAAGAACTGCTTGCTCCAGATCATCCCGGCCAGCGCCTGCCGCTGGACGAGCCGCTGATCGTCGGACAGGCCTGTCTGCAGGCGGTCGTAGAAATTGTCTGCTTCCCGACGGCGCCGCTCGATCACGCTGTCGAAGCCTGCAAACGGGTCGACGTGCGTGTCGGCTGACAGACGCAGGCG
This sequence comes from uncultured Acidobacteriota bacterium, assembly GCA_963730995.1. Lineage (GTDB taxonomy): Bacteria > Acidobacteriota > Vicinamibacteria > Vicinamibacterales > 2-12-FULL-66-21 > CAVSUB01. The sequence continues at coordinate 23,080 of CAVSUB010000002.1, forward strand.
CACGACCGCCCGTCCTCCTGCCGGCACCTCGAGATGGTAGTGAGCGGCGGTCTTGGTGCCGCGCCGCTGCGGGTTGATGGCGCTGGAATTCCGATCGACCACGAACTCGTGAAAGGCGTCTTTGAAGTGACCGGCCTGGTCCGGCAATCCGAAGAGACGGCGACCGTTGGTTTCGTTCTCCGTGAAAAGCCACGGCGCGTCGCCGTCTCGATACAGCCTGATAGGCTCCCAGCAGCTCACTCTGCGCGACGGCGACGTCACCGTCCAGCGTCAGCTCCGGCTTGCGGACGGGATAGCCCCACGACCACGTGTTGCGGAACCACAATTGGGGAAGGACATGTAGGTCGGCGGTTTCCGGTCCACGGTTGTGGACGGTGATCCGGATCAGGATGTCCGACGGCGAGTGCTTCGCGTATTCCGTGACCACATCGAAGTAGCGGTTGCTTTCAAACACGCCGCTATCGACCAGCTCGAACTCCGGATCCTCTTTGCCTCGGCGTCGATTCTCGTCGACGAGTTGAGCGTACGGAAACTGCTGTTGGGGGTACTTGTAGAGGCCCTTCAGATACGAATGGGTCGGCGTCGCGTCCAGGTAGTAGTAGGCCTCCTTGACGTCTTCGCCATGGTTCCCCTCACTGTTGGTCAGGCCGAACAACCGTTCCTTCAGGATCGGGTCGCGTCCGTTCCACAGGGCGACAGCGAAACAGAGGGTCTGTTGCTCGTCGCTGATGCCCATGATGCCGTCCTCGCCCCACCGGTAGGCGCGGCTTCGAGCCGCGTCATGGCTGAACGAGTCCCACGCGGTGCCGCCGGGGCTGTAATCCTCGCGAACCGTGCCCCACTGGCGCTCGCTCAAATACGGGCCCCACAACTTCCAGCCGGTGCCCGCGGGCTCGTCCAGGCGTCGCTCTTCGTCCATGACATGCCTCTTTTGCAGGGAGGTGCAATGACGGTCGTTGGATGCCGCCGCGTGTCGGACGTTACGCGAAACTCGAAGACGGGTTCTGCATCGAACCGGTGATGGCCAAGCCCGCCACGCCTCTGCATTGGCCGGAATACCTGATTGAGGTCGGTCGCGATTGGGACGTTCATGGTCTCAGCCGCCGTGTTCGCCGCGGTCCTGTACCACCCGTCGTCGCCGTTTTCCGGACTGATTTCGCATGAGCTCGTCCGCCGCGCCTTGATGGGACTGGCGATGGGGTCGACAGCGGCCGCCATCATTTATTCGCCGTGGGGCCAGCGATCAGGGGCGCACATGAATCCGGCCGTCACGCTGACGTTCTTTCGTTTGGGAAAGGTCGCTCGACCCGACGCGTGGGCTACATCACGGCGCAATTTATCGGCGCCATCGTCGGGATGGCTGCAGCCGCCGTTGCTCTCGGCGGCCTGGTCTCACATCCGTCTGTCAATTACGTGACGACCTTGCCCGGGCCTACTGGAGACGCCGTGGCATTCGTCGCCGAGGCTCTCATCTCGTTCGTGCTGATGCTGACGATCCTGACGGTCTCGAATCATCCGCGCGTGGCGCCGTTCACCGGAATCTGCGCCGGCCTCTGGTGTGGACCTACATTACGGTCGAAGCGCCTCTGTCTGGGATGAGCATGAATCCGGCGCGCACGTTCGGATCGGCTCTGCTGGCGCGTGACTTTCCTCGGTCTTTGGATCTATTTCACGGCTCCGCCACTTGGCATGCTGTTGGCTGCCGAAGTGTTCACGCGCCGTTTCGGCGCGCAACGGGTTCTCTGCGCCAAGCTCCACCACCCTCACAACCGACCGTGCATCTTCGGCTGCGGCGCGAGCGCGCCCGTTCTCGAGCGGTCGGCGTGATCGGCGGCCATCGGCCACTCGCGCTTGAAACCTTTGGCGTGATCCGGGCATCGAAGCACCGACCTTTCTGATATCCGCGTTGGCCCGACCCGGGTCGAGAAATGAGAGCACCGGCATGGCGCATTACGACGTGATCATCATCGGCACTGGCGCGGGGGGCGGAACACTCGCCTATCACCTCGCCCCATCCGGCAAACGGATCCTGTTGCTCGAGCGGGGCGACTACGTTCGGCGCGAAAAGGACAACTGGAGTTCGCGGGCGGTCAACGTCGAAGCGAAATATCACACCAAAGAAGTGTGGCAGGACAAGGATGGCAAACCGCTCCATCCGCACACGAACTACTACGTCGGTGGCAACACCAAGTTCTACGGCGCCGCGCTCTTCCGCCTTCGCGAAGAGGACTTCGGCGAGATTCGCCACCACGGCGGCGTCTCGCCGGCGTGGCCGATCAGCTACGACGAGATCGAGCCGTACTACACGAAGGCTGAGTACCTCTATCAGGTCCACGGCGAGCGCGGTGTCGATCCGACCGAGCCGTGGGCGAGCGCGCCGTACCGTTTCCCGGCGGTGCAGCACGAACCTCGAATTCAACAGCTGCACGACGACCTGACGGCGAACGGGTTACGACCGTTTCATGTCCCGCTCGGGATCATGCTCGACGAATCGGATCCTCGGAAGAGCCGCTGCATTCGCTGCGAGACCTGTGACGGTTTCCCTTGTTTGATTCACGCGAAAAGTGACGCCCAGGTCATCTGCGTCGATCCGGCGCTCGCGCATCCAAACGTGACCCTCGTCACCAACGCACGCGTCACCCGGCTGCTCACCAGCCCGTCTGGCCGCGAAATCACAGGCGTCTCGGTCCAACGCAACGGCGCAGAGGAGATCTTCTCGGGCGATATCGTCGTGTCTTCGTGCGGAGCCATCAATTCGGCAGCCCTGCTGCTGCGATCGGCCAACGATCGTCACCCCCAAGGGTTGGCCAATGCGTCGGGCGTCGTCGGCCGACACTACATGGGCCATGTGAATTCTGTGTTGCTCGCCATTTCGAAGTCGCCCAACGCGACCGTGTTTCAAAAGACGCTCGGCGTCAACGACTTCTACTTCGGCGACGATGAATTCAAGTACCCGATGGGGCATATTTCGTTCGTCGGCAAGCTGGACGCCGTGGCGCTGTCCGCCGGCGCGCCAGCCATCGTGCCGGGCATGACGCTCGACATCATGGCGAAGCACTCCCTCGACTTCTGGCTGACTTCAGAGGATCTCCCCGACCCGAACAACCGCGTCACGCTCGACCGCAACGGCAACATCGTCCTCTCGTACGCGCCGAACAATGACGAGGGTCACAAGCGTCTGATCAGAAAGCTGGAACATCTGCTCCAGCACCTGGACATGCATCCACATCTGGTGCCCAGGAACCTGTTCGTCGGCAATCGGATTCCATTGGCCGGAGTGGCCCACCAGAACGGGACCGTGCGCTTCGGCCGCGATCCGAAGACATCGGCTCTCGACGCGAGCTGCAGAGCGCACGACGTGGACAATCTCTATGTTGTCGACGGCAGCTTCTTCCCGTCGAGCGGCGCCGTCAACCCGGCGCTGACCATCATGGCCAACGCGATCCGAGTCGGCGACCACATTCTCGAGCGGCTCGGCGCGCACGCCGCGGTTCCGGTGGAGGCAGCGCAATGACGCACAACAACTCGCCACTGCGCTCTTCATCGTTTGCACGCGCCGGGGCACTGACTGCGACGTTACTCCTTTGCGTCGCTGTCGTGTCGCCGATGCCCTCTGTGGCCAACGGCGTGCCTCTCCAAGTCACCGCGGTCGACGTCGTCGGGCTCACCGTGTCCGATATGGATCGAGCGCTCACCTTCTACACGGATGTGCTGCCGTTCTCAAAGGTGTCGGACGTCGAGTTGTCGGGCCGTCAGTACGAGTTGCTGTCCGGTGTCTTTGGGGCTCGTACCCGCGTTGTCAGGCTTCGCCTCGGGACGGAAGAAATCGAGTTGACCGAGTATTTGTCGCCGAAGGGCCGGCCGATGCCTGACGACCTTCGCGCGAACGACCGGGTGTTCCAGCACATCGCGATCGTTGTGAGCGACATGGCGAAGGCCTACCAGAGACCTCCGGATGCATCAGGTCGAGCACGCATCGACCGGACCGCAGCGCCTTCCTGACTGGAACCCGAATGCGGGAGGAATCAGCGCGTTCTATTTCCGCGACCCGGACCGCCACTTTTTGGAGATCATCAGCTTTCCTGGCGACAAGGGATCACCGAAATGGCATCAGGCCACGAAGGACGTGTTTCTCGGGATCGATCACACCGCAATCGTCGTCGACGACACCAACACATCGTTGCGTTTTTATCGGGACACGCTCGGCATGCACGTCGCCGGTGAAAGCGAAAACTATGACGTCGAACAGGAACATCTGAACAATGTGTTCGGCGCCAGGCTCAGGATCACCGCGCTTCGGGCGGCAAAAGGTCCAGGTATCGAGCTGCTCGAATATCTTGCGCCGCGCGACGGCCGGCCGGCGCCGGGCGATCTCCGCGCGAACGATGTTGCTCACTGGCAGACGACGCTGATCACGGAGCGACTCGATCCGCTGCTGGGCCTCGCCCGCGATCATCGAATCACTCTGGTGTCGCCGGGTTCAGTGGACGCTGCGCCGCTGTCTCTCGGATTTCGTACTGGAGCCTGACGCGCGACCCCGACGGCCACGGGATGCGGTTGGTCGCTCGGTGACCCGCCGGCGCTCTTTCACGCCTTTAATGCGGCTCCCATGGTGACCCACCCGTGTGTCCTCGGCGCCTTCCTCGCGTAGAACGTCCGGACAGCATCAAATCGAAATCCGCCCTTTTCGACAAGGTCTGCGACCGGCCGGTTTAGGTGGCAGCCGCAGGCCACCACCTTCTGGAGTCCGTTCAGACGATTCTGCCAGCGCGCGATCGTGGCGTCTGGCGACAGACCGTGTTCGACGACGATCAAGCGGCCATCGTCGCGAAGCACGCGGCGGAGCTCGTTCAGCGCGCGCACTGGATCGAAGACGCTGCAGAGTGTCAGTGTGCTCACGGCCGTGTCAAAGGAGCCATCTGCGAACGGCAGAGACTCGGCCTCCGCGACGATCAGATCGACCGGAATGCGAGATAACCGAACCTGGGGCGCCGCACGATCGCACATGCCATCATTCGGCTCGATGCCGACGATGCGTCGCACTGTCTCTGGATAGTGGGCCAGATTAGGGCCACTGCCGAACCCAATCTCGACGACGCGTCCGCGGGCTGACGCTAGCGCTTCGGCGCGGGTCTGAATGAGTTGGGGATCGGCCCCCATCTTGTCATTCAGCCACGGAAACACTCGTCGTTCGTAAAAGCTGAGACGTCTTCGCTTTGCCAAGTCACCCTCGTGGCCATTCACCAACGCGTGACGTCGGCGTTCAAGGTTCCGTGCCCAAAGGCCTACGCGCCATTCGTTCGAAGCTCAGGAACGGGTGTGGGATGATCGGTGTGTTCCCGCAAGTGGAAGCGCGATGTTCGCGCGTACTCGCGCGTCAACCTCACAAGCCTGAACGGAGACGTGGGAGGAACGCCGCCCCGTCGATTCTCCGCACCGATATCAAAGGCGATCCGCCACTGCCGCATCAGAACGCGATACGCCATCATCAATGGCGTTCCCGGATGATAGATGTGGGTTGCTTCGGACGTGACGCCATTGAGCTCGATGATTTTGAACCCAAAACCGGCGCGAAACGCGTCGATCCCGCCATGAACTCGCACATCGAAGCGTCCGAAATAGAATCCGTCGAAGCCACGGGATATGTCGTCGAAGCGTTCTTCGAGCTCAGGCGTGAGCACCCAACCTCCATCGAGGAACATGGCCCCCCGGCAATGCGTGCCGAGTTCCGCCAACGGAAATGCTTCACCATCTGCCGGCACGACCGACAGCTTGTCGCGGTGCCGGTCGCAATACAGTCGTGCGGCGCAGACGGCCCGCTCATCGTGCAGAATCAGCTGCTCCAACGTGCGTCGGCCATCGCCGACTACGGCAGGAAACTTCTTCTCGGTGACAGAGAAGATCCGCCCGTGCGGCTCGGAGGGGTAGCGGTAGTAAAACACGCCGAACTCAGCACCGTCGACGTACTCCTGGACGATCGTATCGACGGACGATTGACGGATGCAGGTCTCCAGGGCTTCAACTGATCGGACGACAACGACACCAGAACCTCGCTGTCCGTAGTTTGGCTTCAGGACGATCGGGAAGGTGAGCCCCTCATCCACCATGAAGCGCCTGACGGCAAGTATCTTGTCTACGGTGCTGAGTTTCCCGTCGAGAAGAGAGGAGCGAGCGACGTACTCGCCCGCTCCAGAGAGACCCTGAAGAATGTCGAACTTCGATTCCCCGATGAACCCGCCGGCGAGGATCGCTGGATTTGCCGCGGTGAAGACCGTGACACTTCTGTGCTTCGCCATCAGGTAGGCAACGTACGCGAGCACCGGCGGATAGAACATCCACGGCGGCCAGAACTCCCATCGTGTACCCGTCGCCATGTCGAGAGCATCAGCCGACGGCCTTTGTCAGTCGCCATAGCAAGACCCACCTTCACGACGGACGTCACGATCGCAACCGTTAGGACGAGGCCGACGTACGAGGTAGGGATGCCAGCGCTGTGAGACGCAAGAGGATCCAACTGACGACGGTAGCCGCGCCAACGAACAGAGAGGTTCTGGGTCGCGGACCTGAGAAGCAATGGGGCGATGCGCCGGACACCAGCAATCGTGCCGGGAGCTCTGCGCATGGTGGCTGACGGACCGTCGCGACGAAACAGCCAGCCACGGCAACCATCAGGCTCACGCGCCCGCGCGCGACGAACATTCCCGCGGCCGCACTCGCGAGGCTTTCGAGAGCAGCGCAGCCACCGTCAGGAGGCCCGCGAATACCGTCGCGGCAATCCCACGGACTCTCGGCAATGGCATCGAGCCGAAGGGCAAGGCCGCGAGACGAATTCGCTCAGGATCGGCGTTCGCGCGCCTCGTCGCGTCCCCAGTCGCCACACGATGCACGAACGCGGCTGACGACGGCGCCCACGACATCGGCTTTCGTAGAACACCAGGAAGTGATCGCCAGGCAGCGCGATGCAGCTCGCTCTGCGGAACGAGCCGATAGTGCTCGCGAGCCGCCTCGATCGGCACCTGGCCATCGTCAACGCCGTGGACGATGAGCGTCGGAACCACTAGCTCGCTGCAGAACGCCACGCAAGCGGCCGCTGATCGGAGTCGAAGAAGTTTCGGGCGTACGGGACGCCTAGCATGGCACGGTCCAGAAGTCCCATGTGTGGGATCCCTTCGCGCGCAACCCAGAGGGCGGCGAGCTGCGCCGCGTGCACAAAGTGATTCACGTAGTAGTCGCCAGTGAGCTCCATCTCCTGGACACCGATCGCCGAGACCATCGTCAGCGATGCCACGCGCTCGGGCGCAATGTCGACCAGACTCAGTGCGACGCCGCCACCCATGCTGTAACCCAATACGTGCACGTGCCGTACGCCGAGGTGATCCAAGAGCTGTCGGACGTAGAGCGCGTGGGCGCGAAATGAATAGTCCGGCACCGCACTCGTCGACGAACCGAAACCCGGCAGATCCGGCACCACGACGCGAACGTCACGCGCCAGGACTGACGCGAGGCGCCCAAGTTCCTCCTTGCGTCCAGGGCTCCCGTGGAGGAGAAGAATCGTCTCCACCTCACGCCGTGAACCTGGCGTGAGCTCTTGGTATGCGACGCGAACCCGCGTGACCGGAGATCCGATCGCCGTCGACCGTCAGCACGTCGGCCGTGTTCTCGACTGGCTCGAGGGCTCCGGCGAGTCACGGTGAGCCCGGACGACGAGCGAGATCAGCAGCAGCAGCCCGTAGAACATGCCGAGAGCCAACCTCGCTCGGCTCCTCCTGGCGAACGTGGCTGTCACGGCCGCTTTGATGCCGGACGACCTGAGGGCGTTACGCAGGTGAAACCGACGCCGCACATTGGAATCAGAAGGAGAAATCGGAGGTTCATGTGAGATCTGGCACGCTTTCCGTCATCACCGTCATCGCGATCGTGCCATCGCGATCACCCTGGAGCCGCGCCTCATCGCGCAGCATGCGGTCCGACGACCGATCGACGGTCGACCAAACGCGCTGATCGATCTCCGCACCGCGGACGGCGTCCGCCTGGTCAAAGGACAGTGGCGCTACAGCGACACCACGATCGTCGAGACCGACTTCAACGCGCCCGGTCCCGACCTGAAGCCGTCTGGGAAACCGATCAAGACGTACGACTACCTACCGAAAGCCGGATCGGCCGACTTCGACGACTCCAAGTGGGAGGCGATTGAGCCGGCGGCTCTGGAAACGCGACGATCGACCGGGAAGCTGTGCTTCAACTGGTATCGGACCAGCATCACGATTCCAGAACGAGTTGGCGCCTTCGAGACGGTCGGTGCCACGGTCGTCTTCGAGATTGTGGTCGACGACTACGCCGAAATCTGGGTGGACGGCACGCTTCCGCGCACGCTTGGGCAGACCGGCGGCGCCCTCGTCAAAGGATTCAATGCGCCGAATCGCGTGGTCCTGACGAGCAGCGCGCGACCGGGCCAGACGAATCCAACTGGCGATCCTCGGCGTCAACGGCCCGCTGTCGGATCCCCCGTCGAATTTCATTTGGGTCCGCTCGGCGACGCTTGATTTCTACAAACCCGGCGCCGCATCGGGCTCGACGACGCTCGCTCAGGTGACGCGCGTGGATCCCGCGCTCGACGCGATCGTGCCGCGCGACGCCACGATCGAGAAGCTCGCCGAAGGGTTCCTGTTTACCGAAGGGCCGATCTGGGTGCCTGACGGATACTTGCTGTTCAGCGATCCGAACAGCAACACGATCTATCGCTGGTCGGACAACGATGGCCTGTCGGTCTTCAGAACGAAGAGCGGATACACGGGCGTTGACATCACCGAGTACGGCCAGCCCGGCTCGAACGGCCTCACTTTGGATCGGGAGGATCGGCTCACGATCAACGAGCACGGCAATCGACGGGTGACGCGTCTCGAGAAGAACGGTTCCCTGACGATTCTGGCCGACCGTTACGAAGGCAAGCGGCTGAACAGTCCGAACGACCTCGTCTACAAGTCAGATGGATCGCTCTACTTCACGGATCCGCCGTTTGGCTTGCCGAAGGTCTTCGACGATCCCCGCAAAGAGACTCCGTTCAGCGGCGTCTATCGCTGGTCGAACGGCCAAGTGCAGCTCCTCACCACGGACGTGACCGGCCCAAACGGTCTCGCGTTCTCGCCGGACGAGAAGTATCTCTACGTCGGCAACTGGGATGAGAAGAAGAAGATCGTGATGCGGTACGACGTGAAACCGGACGGCACGCTGGCGAACGGCCAGGTGTTCTTCGACATGACGAGCGCGCCAGGAGAGGACGCGATCGACGGGTTGAAAGTCGATCGACAAGGCAACGTGTATGTGTCCGGGCCTGGCGGACTCTGGATTCTATCGCCGGCAGGAAAACACCTCGGAACCATTGTCGGCCCTGAACACGCGCACAATTTTGCGTGGGGCGACGCCGATGGTGAGACGCTTTACCTCACCGCGCAAACGGGCCTGTACAGGATTCGACTGAACATTCCTGGCACGCGTCCATTCGCTGGACTGACAAACTAGTCGGTCTCTCTCGCCTCCGACGAGCCGCGCAGGTCGGCTCGTCGTCTCTCATTCAGTCCCACCACAATACGCCGCCGTACTGTCTTTCTCGCACGTCTTCAACGGAACCGTTCGCATCGAAGCTGAAACCTCCAGCAACCCACGGAATCCAAGCTGCGAGCCGTACAAGGCACACGATTCGGAAACAAGAACCGCAATCATTTCAGGAGGACAGAATGATTCGTCGCACCATCCGGACAGGGCTCTTCAGCATCGCGGCATTCGCCATGATGGCGAGCCTCGCACTCGCACAGAGCCATACCAGCAAACCGTTTGCCGGCGCGCAAGGTCAACGGCGGCACGGTCACGCACTCGATGAAGGACGGCAAGGACGTGCTCACGTTGTCGGACGACTTCAAGGTGCCCGACACACCCGATCCGCACTGGCAGGTCGTGGACTCGAAGGGCAACACGTATCTCCTGCAGCGTCTCGGCGCGAAGAGCCTCGGCGGCCTCGCCAAGGATCGGATCAACATGTCGATCACGCTGCCGGCCTACATCAAGGACGTCGCCAAGGTGCAGATCTACTGCGCGTGGGCGGAAGCGGTTCTCGGCGAGGCGCCGTTCACCGCGCCGCTCATGACGATGAACAAGTAGCGCGGCGATGGCGCGCCGGCGTCGCGCCTTCTGTTGCCAGACCGGTATCGGATCGGACTAGAAGGCGCGACGAATGTTGAACAGGAGCACAATCATGCTTGCACGCGCGAAGACGCTGTTGATCGGTTCACTGATGGTGCTCGGTCCACACGTCGCCCTGGCACAGACCGATGCCGTCGCGAACGTTCAGAAGAGGGTGCTCACGCTCGCCGGTGCGCGCCTCGTCGCGAACGCCGCCGAAACAGAGGCCAAGCGGTTGAACACGACCGGTGCGGTAGCGGTCGTCGACGATGGAGGCAACCTGCTGTACTTGCTCCGCATCGACAACACATTCCCCGCCGGTTCGTACGTGGCCATGGACAAGGCGCGGACGGCAGCGACCTTCCGAATGCCGACGCGCAACCTCGAGGATGCAGTGAAGAATGGCCGGACGTCGCTCGTCGCGGTCGCGGAGATGACGCCGCTGGCCGGCGGTGTCCCGATTGTCATTGATGGTCAGATCGTCGGTGCAGTTGGTGTAAGCGGCGCAGCCAACGCGCAACAGGACGAAGAACTCGCCAAAGTCGCAGCTGCCGCAATCAAGTAGGGGATCATGCGTTCATTCATTGTTGCCACCATCGCGATCGTCACCGCATTCGGCGTCGGCCTTGCGATCCCGCGTGCAGGCTCGAAAGTCACCTACATTCCGGCGGACCAGGTCAAGGCTGCCTTTGCCAAAGGCGCAGTCCTGCTCAACAACGGCAGCTATCAGGTGCATGCGAGCCGTCGCGAAGAGCCCGGGCAGGTCGAGGTTCACGTCAAAGACACAGACGTCATCTACATGCTCGAAGGTTCGACCACGTTCGTCACTGGCGGCACGATGGTCGGCGGCAAGACGACGGCTCCTGACGAAATTCGCGGCTCGAACGTCCAGGGCGGCGAGACGCGCACGCTCACGAAAGGCGACGTCATCGTTGTCCCTAATGGAACGCCGCATTGGTTCAAAGCGGTGTCGGGTCCGGTCCTCTATTACGTCGTGAAGGTCCAGTAGCCCACCGACTACCGGTGACGATTTCTTTCGCGAACCCGACCGGTGCGACAACGCGTCGCGACTACTGATTCCGGCGCGATTCGAGTAGCTGGCCGTTCACTTTGACGTCGCCGTTGGCCGCTCCAGTCCGCTACAATTCGGGGCTGACGAATCTCGCCTGCGGGCGAGGGTCCCTTCGTTTCACAGAGGGCACCCAGTTGACGCGAGGCATCGAACCAGAGCGGCGCGGTCTAATTTCCGGTTACACGCTTGTCGAGGAGGTGCATCGGGGCCACAAGCGGGTGGTGTACCGGGCGCTGCGCGCTGCCGACCATCTGCCCGTCGTCATCAAGATGGTCGTCGGCGATCTCGTGTCCGAGAAAGACGTCGCCCGCTTGACGCGTGAATTCGAGATTCTGAAGCGCGTCGAGATTGACGGCGTCGTCAAGGCGATCGCCCTACAGAAGCATGCTCCACCAGCCCTCGTGATGGAGGATGTCCACGGTGAATCGCTGCGAAACCTCATCGATTCAGACCGCGTTGGTTTGAAGACCTTCCTCCCGCCGGCATGTCGCCTGTGCGAAGCGCTCGGCGAACTTCATCGGCAGGGAATCACCCATCGAGACATCACGCCGAACAACATCGTCCTCAACGTCTCGACAGGCCAGGTTCGCTTGATCGACTTCGGGATCGCCGTCGAGCATCACGCTCGAGAAGCACGCAACCGCGGCATCCGAATAGGCTGGAAGGCACGCTCGCGTACATCGCCCCCGAGCAGACCGGCCGCATGAACCGGGTCTCCGACCACCGCGTTGATCTCTATTCGTTGGGCGTCATTCTGTACGAGCTCGCGACTGGCCAGTTGCCGTTCCAATCGTCAGACCCACTCGAAACGATCCACGCACACATCGCCAAGGTTCCGACGCCGCCTGACGTCCTCGCGCCAAGCACTCCGCCCATGGTGTCCGCCATCATCATGCGCCTGCTCGCGAAGAATGCGGAGGATCGGTACCAGAGCGCTCATGGCCTTCTCGCGGACCTGGAAGTGTGCGACGTCCAATGGCGCGAGAGAGGAAGTATCGAGGAGTTCCGCTTAGGCCGAGACGATTTTTCGGTGCACTTCCACGTATCCCAAAAGCTCTACGGCCGCGAGGCGGAGATTTCGACGCTGATTGAGGCCTTCGAACGAGTCGGCGCGGGACCGACGGAAATGCTGCTCGTGTCCGGCTATTCAGGCATCGGCAAGTCGGCGCTCGTGAATGAAGTCCACAAGCCGATCACAGCCAGTCGCGGCAACTTCATTTCGGGAAAATTCGACCAATTCAGACGGAACATTCCCTACAGCGCGCTGGTCGAGGCATTCCAGAGCCTCATCCGACAACTCCTCACCGAAGAGGATCGAGACCTTCGCGCCTGGAGGGAGAAGCTGCTCACGGCGCTCGGTGCGAGTGGCCAGGTTATCATCGACGTCATCCCGGAAGTGGAGCTCTTGATCGGCTCGCAACCGGCCGTGCCGGCCGTTGGTGCCACGGAAAACCAAAACCGGTTCAACCGGGTCTTTCAGGCGTTCAGTGCCGCATTCGCGCAGTCTAAGCATCCGCTTGTCATCTTCCTCGACGATCTGCAGTGGGCCGACATTCCGACCCTGCATCTCATCAAGACGATCGTCACGAATCCAAACAGCCATCATCTGCTGTTCATCGGCTCGTACCGCGATAACGAAGTTGATGAGACGCATCCACTGACGTCCGTCCTCACGGACATCGGCAAGCTCGCCGTCGTCAACCACATCACGCTCGCGCCACTGCCACTGCCTCACGTGACCGCGCTGATCGCTGACACGTTAGGATGCGGTGCCGATGATGTTGCCGACCCTGGCCGCGCTCGTACATGACAAGACGGGCGGGAACCCGTTCTTTGTCAACATGTTCCTGAGAAGCCTCGAACATGAACGACTTCATTGCATTTGATGGACGCCGGCGCGCCTGGACCTTCGACCTTCAGCAGATTCACGCGCTGAATATCACTGACAATGTTGTCGACCTGATGGTGCGCCGCATTCGCACCCTTCCCGCTCCATGTCAGTCACTCCTCTCCTTCGCGGCCAGCATCGGCAATCGTTTCAATCTGAAGACGCTGTCGCTCTTGTGCGAGCTGTCGCCGGCGGCCGCCACCGAGGCACTGGGACCCTCGATACAGCAGGGCCTGCTCCTTCCCGGCGGCGATGACGATGACCCGGCAACCCGCTTCTCTCACGCTCACTATCGCTTCCTGCACGACCGCGTCCAACAGGCAGCGTATTCGCTGATACCCGACACCGATCGCGCCGCCCTTCATCTCGGATCGGTCGCCTGCTGCTCTCGACCATGACGATGGACGAGCTCGATGAACAGCGGTTCGCCGTGGTCGATCACCTGAACGCGGGCGAGGCGCTCGTCAGCGATCATGACGAGCGAATGCGTCTGGCGGAATTGAACCTCGGCGCGGTTACCAAGGCAAAACTTTCATCGGCGTACGAACCGGCGCTGAAGTACGTCGCCGCGGGACGCCGATGCCTCAGCGACACGAGCTGGGACGACCACTACGATCTGACCTTCTCGCTCCACTTGGAACAGGGCGAGTTGGAATATCTGGCTGCCAATTGGGACCGCGCCATCGCCACCTTCGACGAGGCGTTGGCGCACGCGAAGAGCGTGTTGGATCGCTGCAGGGTCAATCAATACAAGGTCATGCTTTACCGGGCCAAAAACGAGCTCAGAACGTCCCTGAACATCGGGCTCGAGGCGTTGGGGGAGCTGGGCGTCCATCTGTCGGAGCCCGACGATGTGCAACTCCAAGAAGAGGTCGGCGCGTTTCTACGAACTGGTCGGCCACGACACCGAACGGCTCTTCAACCTTCCCGAACTCGAGGACCCGCAGAAGCTGACTGCGATGGTCCTGCTCAGGGACGCGATGAACGGCGCGTTCTTCGTCGGGTCGCGGCTGCTGTTCACCATCAGCATGAAGATGGTCGAGATCACGATCCAGCACGGCAACAGCCCACACGCGTGCGTGGCCTACATGTATCAAGCCGCCTTCACGCTGGCCGGGCTTGTCGGCGACTTCGACAGCGCACATCGATTCGGCAAGTTGGCGCTGCGCCTCAATGAAGAGCGCTACCGCTTCAAGCCGTACGAAGCCATCATCCTGAACAACTGGGGAGGGTTCATCGCGCATCACACCGAGGATGTCGACTCCGCGCGACAGTATCTCGACAAGGGGTACTACATCGCGCTCGAGAACGGGATGTACACCTGGACCGGATACTGCGCGATCAATCGCCTCTACATGAGTGCGTGGGGGCCGGACACGCTGCAGGAGGTGTTCGAGCGAGTCGACGAAACACTTCCGTGGTTGAAACGATTCGACCAGAACATGGCGCAGTACTTCTGCGCCATCAAGGCGAGCCTGTCGAACGCGCGCGACGTTCGCGATGACTGGCGTGTGCTGCCGGAGTCGATCTGGCCGAATGCTGATGCCGTCGTCGACACCTTCAAGCGCAACGACGACTTCATCGGGCTGCTGGTTAACGCCACGTGCCGTCTCACCCTGGCCAACTGGCACGGAGACTATCGAAGCGCGATCGAGCAGGCGACGATCGGCGAGCGCTACGTGGGAGCGGGGCTGGGCATGGCCATCATTCCGGTGTTTCATTTTCACCGGTGCCTTGCGTACGCCGCGGCCTACAGTTACGTCGATCCCGCCGTTCAAGCGGCGTATCTCGAGAAGATCGCGTCGATCCTGCCCAAATTCGAGCTGTGGTCACAACATGCGCCCCGGACCTATGGTCATCGACTGCTGCTGATTCAGGCGGAGCTCGCACGGATCGAAGGGAACACGGTCGCGGCGATCGATCTGTTCGAGAAGGCGATCAGGGCAGCGGCGGACAACGGCTTCGGACCGGATCACGCCCTGGCCAGCGAGCGCTGTGCGCAGTTCTGGCTCTCGCGAGGCCACGACAGAATCGGCATGCTGCATATGGCCGAGGCGTACTTCGCCTACGACCGCTGGGGGGCCAAGGCGAAAGTCAAAGCCATCGAGGCACGCTACCCGCAGCTGTTCATGCCCGCGACCGAATCGGGCAGTCGGAGCGCTGGCGCTTTCGACCATCGTTACCGGCTCGGAGTCACTCGATCTCACCAGCGTCTTGAAGGCGTCGCAGGTCATTTCGAGCGAGATGGTCTTGACCCTGCTGATCGAGAAGTTGATGACGATTGCGCTCGAAAACGCCGGGGCGCAGAAAGGAGTGCTGATTCTGGAGAAGGACGGCGAGGTCAGTCTCGAAGCCGAAGGGTCGATCGCCCGGCCGCATCCTGCGGTCCGGCATGCCGGGGACGGATTCGGGAACGGGCATCCTTCCGTGCCGCTCTCCGTGGTGAACTATGTCAGAAGGACGTCCGCGAGCCTCGTCGTTCCCGACGCCGTGAGCGATAGCCGTTTCGTCAGCGACCCCTACGTGGCGAAGCATCGCCCGCGCTCGGTGCTCTGCATCCCGATTCTCAATCAAGGGCGGCGCACCGGCGTGCTATATCTCGAAAACAATGTGACGGCGAACGCGTTCAAGCACGAGCGCATTCAAGTCATGCAGATGATCTGCTCGCAGGCGGCCATTTCCCTCGACAACGCTCACCTCTACGATGAAATGACGCAGGAAGTGGCACAGCGTCAACGCGCCGAAGAACGCGAGCGGGCGCTCCTCGAGGTCAACAACGCCATCATCTCGAACCTCACACAGGACGCCCTGTTCAAGGCGACCTTTCGGGCCCTGCGCCGCGTCGTTCCGTTCGACCGGTGCGGCATCTTCCTGCACGATCGGACCAAACGACGTACTGACACTGGCGGCCATCGACTCCAGCAGGTCCTCAGCCTTCTCTCCGGGATATGAACTGAGCCTCGAAGAAGGCCACTCGGGATGGGCGTTCACGCATCAGGCCGTGTCGCTCCGCGGCGACCTGCGCCGCGAACAGGTTCACGCCACCGACCGGTTGCTGTGCGAGGAGGGCTTACGCTCGCTCTGTGCCGTCCCGCTCGTCGTCCGGGGACAGAGTGTCGGCGCCATCAGCGTTCTGAGCGAAACGCCCGACCAGTACACCGACAGGGACGGCGACTTTCTGCGCGAAATCGCGAACCAGGTCGCCCTCGCCATCGAGAATATGAAATCGTACGAGGAGATCGCGGCGCTGAAGGCGAAGCTCGAAGCCGAGAACGTGTATCTGCAGGAAGAAATCCGGACCGAACACAACTTCGTGGAGATCATCGGCAACAGCCCGGCGCTGCTGTCCGTGTTGCACAAAGTCGAGCAGATAGCTCCCACGGACTCCACCGTGCTCATTCTCGGTGAGACGGGTACCGGCAAAGAACTGATTGCGCGGGCGATCCACGACCGAAGCCCCCGTAAGAGCCGAGCCCTCGTCAAGGTGAACTGCAGCGCGATATCGGCCGGTCTCGTCGAAAGCGAGTTATTCGGCCACGTCAAAGGAGCCTTTACAGGGGCGATCGAGCGGCGCGTCGGACGCTTCGAGCTCGCGGACGGCGGCACCATCTTCCTTGACGAGATCGGCGAGCTGCCGGCCGACACTCAGGTCAAGCTGTTACGCGTGCTGCAGGAGCAGGAGTTCGAACCAGTTGGCAGCAACCGCACCGTGCGTGTCAACGTGCGGATCATCGCGGCCACGAATCGAAATCTCGAGGAGGCGGTCGACAATGGCCGCTTCCGATCGGATCTATTCTACCGGCTCAACGTGGTCCCGCTGTCAATGCCACCGCTGCGTGAGCGCACGTCGGATATTCCGCAGCTGATTACGTTTTTTCTCGATCGTTTCGCGAAGAAATGCGGTCGGGAATTCGACGGTGTCAGGAAGACGGACATGGATCGGCTGTCGCGGTACAGATGGCCCGGTAACGTTCGGGAACTGCAGAACGTCATCGAGCGCGGTGTGGTCATGTCTCCAGGCCCTCTCCTGACCATCGACACCGGCCTCGTGCCGGACGACCTTCCCAGAGACCCTATGGTTCGACTGAACCAGCCGACCACATGCGAGGGAACGTCCTCGATGGCCGGCGGAGGCAGGACCGATCGGCGCCATCCCCCACATCTCTCGCCGACGTCGAACGCGAACACATTGTGTCGACTCTGAAGCAGACCGGCGGAGTTATCGAGGGGCCCAAGGGCGCCGCGACGATCCTGAACCTCCATCCAAATACGCTGCGCAGCAGAATCAAGAAGCTCGGCATTGCCAAACCAGCAGTTCGCCGGAACTTATAGCACCTAACGGGTGTCGAAGAGGCGCACGGCGCGGAAAACATCCGGGGCTTCACCCGAATACCCTGCGTCGTCGAATGAAGAAGTTCGGGTCCCCGCTCATCGTGTCTTGACGGTACAGAATCTCCAACAGACCTCCGCGAACTAGACGCCACGAAATCTCGGAGTTCGTGGGCAGGCACGATTCAATCAAAGGGAGAGCTACGACATTTCGTAGTCTCACTCCTTCCGGTGTGATTGAGTTTTGTGCGAGAAGATCTTTCAGTACTGCAAGATACGACCACACCTCGCCGTTCGCGTTAGCTGGGCATGGCCGTTGCCTTAGCGATGATCACATGCTGAGAATCTCTCGCACGACGCTGGTGGGCCTCAAAGAACAGGAGCTCTTACGGCTCGAAGGGCAGGTTACCGGCCCTTGGGTCGAGGAGTTGCGTCGAGTGTGCGCTGAGGTGCTGGGGAATAACGGGCACGGCGGAAATCATCTCGTACTCGATCTTGCCGGCATCTCATTTCTCGACGCTGACGGTGTCTCCCTATTTCGCGAACTGGCAGCCCGCCGGGTTTTGTTCACAAATCGTTCTGCGTTCATCGCGGAGCAGCTAAAAGGGGTGCCCGATGTTGACAGGTAACCTGCGGACCCCCAGAAGCTTCGCACCATCGATCGAGGCCGCGATCCACGGCGGCGGAAGTTCAGCGAGTGGGGTCGTCGACGACGATCGGACCCTCCTCTCCGCGTTGCGCGAAGGACATGAGTGGGCCTTCGAAACGATGGTCCGGCTCTATGGTGGCCGCCTGCTCGCGGTCGCGAGACGCTTCACACGGAACGACGAGGACGCGCAAGACGTGGTTCAATCGGCCTACCTGAGCGCGTTTCGGGCCTTGAATGATTTCGAAGGCGCGTGCCAACTTTCGACGTGGCTGCATCGAATCGTCGTAAACACCGCGCTGATGAAATTACGGTCACGCCGCCGAAAGCCCGAAGAGTCGATCGAGGTCCTCCTGCCCGCATTCAAGGAAGACGGTCATCACGTCGAACAATTTTCGGAGTGGAGCACGCCAGCCGATCAACTGATGGAGCGGAAGGAAACACGTGCGACCGTCCGAGCCTCGATCGAACAACTGCCGGAGAACTACCGCATGGTGCTGAAGCTGCGCGACATCGAAGAGCTCTCGACGCAAGAAGTCGCCGGGATGCTGGCGATGACGCCTACAGCTGTGAAAGTTCGGTTGCACCGCGCGCGCCAGGCGCTGTCCACCTTGCTTCGCAAGGAGTACGCGTCGACCGCCGTAACCTCGTAGCCAGGCACAACATCCAACCGGCAACACCATGCCGGGCGATCCGTTTCAGATCGACAGCCCCCCTACGACGCCCTATCGCGCGGCGATCGCCGCCGCGCGGCCCCTCCTCTCCTGGCTGCTGGGGCTGCGCACATATCGGGCGCTGTACGAACGGACCCAATCCAGCCGCGACGTACCCTTCGAATGCCGGGCGTTGAAGGCACTGGATGTAGAGACGCGTATATCCGACCTGGAACTGGGCGTGGTCCCGGTCCGTGGGCCCTTGCTGGTCGCGTCGAACCATCCGCACGGCGCACTGGATGGTCTGCTGCTGGCGTCGATTGTCGGCCGGAAGCGATCGGACGTGCGGGTTCTGACGAACCATCTTCTCTCACGCATCCCGGACCTGTCGGAGCTGTGTTTTTTTGTGGATCCGTTCGGCGGGCCGACGGCTACCGTCCGCAGCCAGGCCGGTCTGCGCGCGGCACATCTCTGGTTGAAGAATGGCGGAGCGCTTGTGGTCTTCCCGTCCGGCGAGGTGGCCCACAGGCGTGGACCATCCGGCTTACGCATCGACTCGCCATGGCGATCGACAATTGGCCGCCTCGCGCTGACGACGGGCGCGCAGGTGCTGCCCGCGTTCATCGATGGCGCGAACACGAGATGGTTCTACGCCGCAGGATGTGTACACCCGGCACTCCGCACGGCACTACTCGCGCGGGAGCTCCTGAACAAACGAGGTTCAGCCGTAACGGTTCGCCTGGGCGTTCCGTTGGCCGCCCGCGATCTTGTCAGCACTGTAGGAGAAGCCGCCGCGGCGACTGCGTCGATCCGCCGGGCCGTCGAGGAACTCGGGCAAACAGTCGCTCCAGCCGCGCACACTACGTCAGTGCGGCACGCCATGTCCGGCGTGAATCGCGCCAGCACCATTACATGGGAAATCGGGCAGCTGCCTGCCGAGTCCTGTCTCGTCGAAAGTGGCGCGTTCCAGGTGTTTCTGGCGGAGGCGAGCCAGATACCAACGGCGCTCCGCGAAATCGGGCGGCTTCGTGAACTCACCTACAGGGCCATCGGCGAAGGGACAGGCCGCCAACTTGATCTCGATTCCTTCGACGAGCGGTATTTGCACCTGTTCTCCTGGGACCACAAGCGGAAACAGATTGTCGGTGCCTACCGCATCGGGCGAACCGATCGCATCATGGCGGCTGAAGGTGTCCACGGTCTCTACACTCGCACATTGTTCCGATATGACGAGCGGTTGATTGCACGCCTCTCCCCGGCGCTGGAGCTCGGGCGTTCATTCGTTCGCACCGAATACCAGAAGAACTACAACGCGCTTCTGCTGCTCTGGAAGGGTATCGGCCGGTTCGTCGCGACTCATCCGCAGTATCGCGTGCTGTTTGGCCCGGTCAGCATCAGCTGTCGGTACTCGGACAGCTCGCACCGGCTGTTGATGGCATTCCTGCAGCAGAATCATCTCGACAGCGATCTCGCAGAACTTGTGGAAGCCATCAACCCGCGAGTGGTGAATCCCAGCACCAGCACGGGCTATTCCACGGTCGGTGGAGGAAGCGAATCGGCTCGTGACCGAAGCGGAACGCGACGGAAAAGGCGTTCCCATACTGCTGCGCCAGTACCTGAAACTGAACGCGAAGTTGCTTGGATTCAACGTCGACCCGCAGTTCGGAGATGCGTTGGACGCCCTGATGATGGTGGATCTGACGACGGTCGATGCCGCGATTCTGAACCGGTACATGGGGCGGCAACGCGACCGCCCAGTTCCTGGCGCGCCATCGCGCCGTCCAGTCAGCGCACGCCGCCTGAGCCAACGACTGGCGCAGGTGCTTCACTGACCGTCGAGATGACTTCTCGAAGATCGGTGATCGGAATCTTGGGAAGCATTACCCGCCCGACGCGTCGGCGAGAACGGGTACTGGCGAGCGCGTCGCCCGCATGCCGCGCAGAAGCAGCACGATCACAACTGCTGCCACTATGTCAGCCATCCAAGCCGATCCAATCAGACTCGAAATCCGCCCGATGAACGCATCTCCAATGATCGCCGTCAGTAGCACCAGCGCTGGTGTCCAGAGCAGTGTTCCAAGCAGAGCCCAGCCCGCGAACACGATGCCGGGCAATTCCACGATCCCCGCGATCACATAAAGAGGCAGTCGCGAGCCAGGGAGGAAACGACTGGCAACGATCGCCCAGCCGGCATGGCGGTCCAACCATGACCGAAATTCGTGAAATCGATTCGGCTGAAGGCGTCGGGCTACCCTCGGCCATGCGAGGACCGTGCGGCCGCACGCCCGACCAATTGCCCACAATCCAACGTCGCCCGCGAAGATCCCGAGCGTGCACGCCAGGACCGCGGACGACACCTCAACCTGACCTCGCTGAATCAGGAGGCCAGCTGCGACGCACGCGAGATCTTCAGAGACCAGCGTTGCGAACATGAGTGAGAGGAAGGTCAGCATGTCACACTGCCGCCGTGACGACAGCGAACTCCGCGGACTCGAGCGCTCGATACCGAAGCTCGATCGCACTGGCGGTGACGCTCACGAACGTGTGGCTGACCGTCTTTGCCTCAGCGCGCTCCATTCTGACGCTGATGTCACGACGGCTCCGCCACTGGTGGCGGTGGAAAAGGCTCTGCGCCACCACCCACGAGCGCTCCTCGCCGCCGAATACGCGCTCGAACAGTCGTCTTCGAGGCTTTTCGACCAACGCATCACCGAGTGATGAAGACGTCAGCATCATCGGTCGAGCGAGGTCGGTGACTTCAACGGCAAGTTCAGCGCCGTCAGACGTCAGTGTCGCAACCGTGCCTCGTTGAACCATCGCGAGGCGAAATCGATCGAAATCGCGTGGGTCCACGGCGGCGCCCCTCTGGAGAGCGTCGGCCAGCGAGGCACACTCGAGCAAATACGGAATGATGAGCCCGCGGCTGCGTCGCCGACGCGTGTCGAGCGGCACGGTCGAATCGGGGCTTCTATTGAGCAGCGCGGCGGCAAGGCTGGCGTCGTTGACGCCGACCCACGTTCCAGGTCCTGCCCGGTCCACGGGAAAGATTGCGGTTCGGCGTGACAGGCCGTGGACGGCTGGTGGCAAGGCTGGCGCGCGATCCCGCCGTTCATCACGGTTGCAGCCAAGACGAAATCCATCGCCCACTGGCACGATTGTCACGGTGCACACGGCCAGACTTCTCAGTTTCGCCGCGGCGTTGACGGCGAGTGACCAAACCGGTCTGGCACCGCGTGGCCGTGAATGGCCAGGAGCACACCGATGATGGCCTGGTGATGAATCGTGTGGCTCACCACAAAGGCCAGTTCGCGGGCGATTGTCGACCAGCCGGTCACCGCAGCCCCCGAGGGAGAAATCATCGAGGTGACGCGGATCGTCTCGTCCAGTGAGCGTGTCGACCACGCCTCGAGACCGCGCTTCAGTTGCAGAATTTGTCGCACGCCCTCGGCGGGGTCGGTCTCCACCGTCGTTCCACGCTGCCGACGATCGTAGGACAGCGTCGTGGACGAATCTGCTGCGAGCAACGCCGATACGTGATCGAGGCAGTGTCTGACATGTTCGCCGATTGACCCCGATACCTCAGTGGCGAAACGCGCGCAGTACACATCGGGCGCGACTTCGGTCAGAAGAGAGTCGAGTTCGTCGAGAAGACGCCAGAGCTCCCAGGCTGGGGGAACCGACGAGCGTGCACGAAGAGGCTGTAGTTGCATCGAGCCAAATCCTTTGGGAACGTCGAAACCGAAACAGTTCATCGAACGTTCGATCATTTTTTGACAGTCAACGACATGATTTACAACGAACGCGAGCTCGTCCCCGAGCGTCGACCATCCTCGTTCCGAGAGACCCAGAGGCCAGATCGTCTGCTCCACGCAGATGATGCCGTCGAGCGAGCGCCCGGGCCAGCTAAGAGCCAGATTCTGCAGTTCTCGAATTCTGCGAAGGCTTGCGGCCAGGTCGCCGACGACACCGCCGCGGGCTTGGTAAGCGATGACCTGCGCAGCACCAACGGAAAGGAGCGTCTCGATCAAGTCGAGGCAGTGGTCAACGTGCCGAGCGATTGGCGCCTGTCCACTCTCCGCCACGGCGTCGTAGGCTTCCGGCGGCATCAGTTGGAGGAGCGAATCGAATTCGCCGAGCAACCTGTCTAACCCGTGAGAGGGAGCGACCCGGACATCTGCCCCGCTCAGGCGGTCGCCAATGGCAATCGTCACTACGGCGACCTCACGCGAGTTCGAAGAACCGGCCCACGACAGGAATCTGCGCGCGTCGTAACGCGAGCACGATGGCACTGCCGATGAA
The DNA here is from genome assembly GCA_963730995.1 of uncultured Acidobacteriota bacterium. Taxonomy (GTDB): domain Bacteria; phylum Acidobacteriota; class Vicinamibacteria; order Vicinamibacterales; family 2-12-FULL-66-21; genus CAVSUB01. Next base: position 46,143 of record CAVSUB010000002.1, read on the forward strand.
GGCTGTGAGAGCCAGGCCGAATAGCAGGCCACCATCGCCCTTCACCTCGATACCGAGGACGACAAGGTGGCTCAGAATTGCCCCAGCCATAACCCCCATGGTCAGGATGGCCCCGATGGACGCCGTCGCCGGCACAATCAGCAACAGCGAGGCGATCAGCTCGAGAACTCCTGATCCGATCCGCCCCCACGGTTCCACGCCGGCGATGTTGAGGAACCGCCCAACCGTGCTGAAGATGTAGACAGACTCTTCGGCGCCCGTGAACTTGAAAAACAGCGTTTGCAGCAAGATCCCGGCGACTGCGAGCTGCAGGAACCAGCTGAGAACGGTTTGTGCTCTGGACAGGTGATTCATGCCGGTTTAGATGACCTGCGCCTCGAAGGGTTACAGATCGAGCATCTGAAACCATGGACGCCGTCGGGCATCCAAGTCGTGTCGCCCACCCGTGGGCAACCGTTGACCGAACCAGAGCGATCTCGTGGAATTCGAAAATGTAATCAGGGATGCGGGTGAGAGGGTGGATCCACCCTTGAATGGCCCGGAGCCTGCTTTCGAGACGGACGGGCCGTCGCTGGCAGTCGAGGAACCGCCTGCCGACCTATGTCCCCGGCGCGACGCGTTCGATTGGCTTGCAAAATCCTGGTGGCGGGATCAGAATCTTCTGCGAGGGTGAGTTGACGCGAGCCGCATCAGCTCGAGGAGTCGTCCCATTGACCTGCCGCGAATTCGCCGACTTCATGATGGACTATTTGTCGGACGAGCTGTCGACGGAATCGCGAGCAGCGTTCGAGTACCACCTGAGTTTGTGCACCAACTGCCGGCGGTACCTCGCCAGCTATCGGGAGACAGTCGAGCTCGGAAAGCGCGCCTTCGAAGACGTTGACGCGGACGTGCCGTCACAGGTACCCGAAGAGCTCGTCAAAGCCATCCTCGCTGCGCGTCCGCGACAATAGCCGAAACTGCAGCGGCCTGCCCGGCATCGAAGGGGCATGGCACACTTCCCGCGCGTCCTTCCGTCTTTTTCACGACATCCGACGCCACCTTCGGCTTGCTTGCACTGAGCCAGTAGCTGCAGGATGCACACGCTCATCGCACCTCTCCGGGTCCGGTCGACCGGTGAAGCCGGCCGCAAGGTTACGTGGCTGGAGTTGTTCTTCGATCTGATCTTTGTTGCCGCGGTCGCCCAGGTCGCCGAGCCGCTGCGCGACCACTACTCTGTAATTGGGCTCGTGCGGTTCGCTCCGCTGTTCGCCCTCATCTGGTGGGCGTGGACAGGCCATACCGTCTTTTCCACGAGGTTCGATAGCGATGACGTGATCCAGCGCGGACTCACGTTGGTACAAATGTTCGCGGTCGCCGCGATGGCTGCCAATGCGAAAGATGCGCTCGACAGCCGCTCGTCTGCCGGTTTTGCAGCGGCGTATGCGGCGGTCCGGTTCATCCTCGTCGCACAGTATTTTCGCGCCCGTCAGGTGCCCGACGCGCGGCCCCTTGCGACGCGTTATCTCGTCGGCCATGGGAGCGCGGCACTTCTTTGGCTGACGTCCGCGCTCGTGCCAGCCCCAGAGCGATTTTGGCTTTGGGGAGTTGCGTTCGCACTCGATCTTGGAACGCCGTGGCTGGCCGTTCGCCATAGCGTCAAGATTCCTCCGGACGCTGCACACCTGCCAGAACGTTTTGGGCTGTTCACGCTCATCCTGCTCGGCGAGTCTGTCGTAGCCGTCATGCGGGGTATGGAGAGCCAAGAGGACTGGACGCCCGCAGCGGCGACCTCCGCGTTCTTGGGAATGGGCATCTCCTTTCTGATCTGGTGGTGGTATTTTGACGGAGCGTCAGGTGCCTCCGAACAGCCAGTTCGTACTAGGCGCGACGCCCTTCGCTTTCACGTTTGGACTTACTCGCATTTCCCGCTCTATCTCGGCATCGTGATTCTTGGTGTTGGGATCCAGCGCATCGTCACGGCGGCATCTCGCGCCACGTTGACGACGACAGAAGGTGCCATTCTGACGGGCGCCGCCACTGTCGTCATGATCGCAATGACCGTGATCGGAATCGCGTCGGCCGGTCGCCGGCTTCGCATTTCGTCAGCGACATCGAGGAGCGTGGCGCTCACCCTTGCGATGCTAGTGGTCGGTTTCACCGTGAGCGGGTTCGGATCTCCAGTTGCTATGGTCGTCGTGATCGCCAGCCTGTCCCTCAGCCAGCTCGCCGTGGCGCTCTCGGGAACATTGCCGCCCAAATCGAACGCGCACCTGGCATCAGCGACGGAGCAGGTGAGCGTGTAGTTCGGCGCCATGCCGCTCAACAGACGTGAATCATTGATTTGCCCGTGGGCCAGATGCTACCGTTCGCCGGAGGTGCGCACTCGAATTTGCGCCACGACGATTGGGAAGCTGCCAGTCGGAGTTCGTCGAGATGGTTCCGCCGACGTGATCGTGGCCATCACGCAAGACGGGTTGGTCAGCCGCGTGCAACGTGGCGAGAATCACGGGCGCACTCTGACGCATGACGCGGTCGTCCGGCTGCTGATGACAGCCGGGCACCTGAGCGCGAAGCAACGTGATGCGAATCTGGCGGCAACGGTCCGGCTCGATCCGAGCTGGAAGTCGGAGGCGCTGCGAGTCGTCGCATTCGTGCAGGAAGCGGCGAGCAGGCGGATCGTCGCGGCGAGCTCCGCACCGCTTCAGTCAAGTCACTTCGGGTTGGAGTAGGCGAGGCATCATGGCCGATCCACTTCGAGGCGTGACGCGTCGAGAACTGCTGAAGCTCAGCCCGCTGATCGGTTTGGGCGCATTCGCGGTGCCGACCTGGCGCGAACGATTGCTCGAGGCCGGTGTGGCGTGGAGTGACGGGGCATCAGGGTTGCTGTTTCGCCGGCAACATGTGGCGAGCTCGGGCCCCGACGCTCAGGTCGTGCCCTTCGATCGATTTCCGTACAACGGCTACGACGTTCTCGAGCCGGCGATTGACGTCGAAAACTGGGCGCTGAGAGTCGGAGGCGCCGTGGCTCGTCCGGGTCTGTACAGCCTCGATCAAATCCGCGCACTCCCTAAGGTAGTCCAGAACACTCGACACGTCTGTGTGGAAGGCTGGGATGTCGTGGGCCGCTTCGGTGGCGTCCGTCTTGGCGATTTTCTTTCGACGATCGGCGCAGATCGGCGCGCACGCTTTCTCACGGTGACGTGCGCCGATGACTACTACGAATCGCTCGACATCGAGACGGCGCTTCATCCCCAGTCCCTGCTCTGCTACGAGATGTACGACCGTCCGCTGAACGCCGGGCATGGCGCGCCGCTCAGACTGACGCTGCCGACAAAGCTGGGCTACAAGCACGCAAAGTACCTCATGACGCTCGACGTCGTCCACGTGCTGCCGGCGCGGCGCAGCTACTGGGGTGATCAGGGCTATAGCTGGTACGCCGGACTGTGACCGTATGGGCGGGGCCGTGAGCTTGTTACCGAGCGAGAGGACGAAACCGTGGCCGACCAAGTAGTGCGACCGGCGGTCTACGAGCATCCCTGGGCGGTGCGGTTCTGCCATTGGGCCAACGCCGTGAGCATGCTCGTCCTTGCCATGAGCGGATTCCAGATCCTCAACGCCTTCCCGAGCTTCGGCGCCAAGATTCCTGAAACTGACTTGATCGAGCAGGTGCCAAAAGCCATCAGGCTTGGCGGCTGGCTCGGCGGCGCGCTCCAGTGGCACCTCACGTTCATGTGGATCTTTGCGGCGACGGCGGCGCTGTACGTCACGTCGCAGATCATCTCCGGTCACTTCCGGACGGTCCTGTTCAGGCTACGCGACGTGCCGGGTGTGTGGCCGATGGTGCGCTACTACTTCGTGTTCGGGCCCAGGCCGCGGGCGACAGGTCAGTACAACGCCCTTCAGAAACTCGCCTACACGAGTACCGATTGGGTTCGGCGCGCTGTCGCTCATCACGGGGTTGGTCATGTACAAGCCGGTGCAGCTCTCAGCCCTCGGCTGGCTGCTCGGCGGATATCACACGGCCAGGCTGCTGCACTTCCTCGCGATGTGCGGTTTTCTGGCGTTCGTCCCTGGTCATCTGATCATGGTGGCCCTGCACGGCTGGGACAACTTCGCGTCGATGATTACCGGTTGGAAGCGGCATCCTGAATACACACCGTAGGAGTGCGGACGATGACCAGAACTGTCTGGACGTGGACTGCAGCCACGACCGTTTTGCTCCTGGCTGGCTGGACCGGGGCTGTTACGAGCAGTCATTCGCCGAAGCTCCGGTCCGAGCACAGTCTTCCGGCCGTCACAGCGCCCTCGGTCGTCGTTGTCACGGAACAGGGGAAGCTTTTCCATCGCGCAGACTGCGCGTTCATCCACGGACCAGCGCGGTCAGTACCTGGTAGGGCGGCTATTGCCCAGGGCTACACTGCGTGCCCGAGGTGCTTGAAGCGATAGGCAACGATCGGGCCGGCCGCGGCGCGGACAGCCCGATCGTTCACTGGGCAGGCTTCGTGGAGGAGATCGCTTTTGCTCCGGCGATTGCGATTTCCTCATCGACCTGCGGGGAGTCGCCGCTGACGCCGACTGCTCCCACGACCTTCGAATTGATCAAGATTGGAACGCCACCCTGCAGTGGCGTTGCGTCGGCGAGAGCCAGCGCCGCTACACGGCCATCTCGGATCTGCTCCTCGAACACTCGACTCGGACGGCGATAGATGGCAGCCGTTCTAGCCTTTCCGATGCCGACGTTGACGCTTGCAATCTGAGCGGCATCCATGCGGGAGAGCTCGATCACAGTGCCCGAATCGTCTACGACGACGATCACGACGCCGAGGCCGCGCTTGGTTGCTTCAGCTTCCGCGGCAGCCACGACCTTTCGGGCAGCCGACAGAGTGAGCACTTTCTTGTCCAGTGTCAGACCAGTATCTGATTGAGCGAATAGTTGGCCTCCAACGACAACCATCGCGGTCGTCGCCACGACGCGGGTCAGGCTCGTCATCATCAATCCTCCGCCAGTTGGATGTCGGATTGCGCGTGACGTTACTGGACGATGAGCTGAGATTGGGTGGGTTGCGCCAGCGGCAGGCAGACGAGACCGTCGGACGGTCACGACGTCTCTCTTCGCTTCAGGTCGAAAGTGACTTTTGCCGTGGGCCTCCGTGACCGCGCCAACGCTTGGACAGCCCCGGCATCGAATGCGACACCGGGCGGCGTTTCGATTCTATGGTGTTGTTTGCGAAGACTCGGACGTCATGTCGGCGCGATGTGTGAATTCCCATTCTCGCCACGGAACGATGCCCTGTTCAGGGTGCGGCGCGTCTGGGAGCATGGCGATGTACTCCAGCAGGTGACCGTCGGGATCGTGAAAGAAGACGGACGCAGCCGGCATCCAGGCGAGGACAACGGGCTGGTCGGTCGGTTGCCCGTCAAAGTCGAGCGGCGTGATGCCCGCAGATCGCAAAGCGCTCGGTGCTGCGACAACATCTGCCAAGCTCGCGCGAAACGCCGTGTGCAACGCCATCCTCTGCGGGCCTGAGCCGGTACCCCACAGCCCCAGCATCGCGTTACCGGCAGGACCGATCCAGAAGAATGCCGCCTGCCGCGCAGGGACGACGTGCGCCAATCGAAGGCCCAGGACATCTCGGTAGAACTCGACGGCCCGGTCAATGTCGGTCACCGTTAAATGCGCCTCGAATAGGTTTTGGACGGGAATCATTGAGCCGGCCTCCTGGACGTGCATCCCTCACTGCCGAGTTTTCATGGCGCTACGCTCGCGAACCTGGAAATAGGATACGCCCCGAAATTATCCCAACGGCTCGGTTGTCGTCCGGAAAGTGAACCGAACGAGCCGCAGAATATTCCACATGAACTCACGATTCGGAGGGAGCTCAGACCCTCGCATTCCCAGCTGCGGTGGCTAGTATTGACCGGCCACCCTCACTCTGAGGGCTCTATCAAGACCTGTCGAACGTTCGAGGGCGTGCAGATGCGCAGTAGGTAGTCGACGAACAGCTCCTGGGTCGGTGGAGCTTCTACGAACCCGATGTGGCCATCAGGCCTAATCAGGCATATGAAATCGTGCTTGAGTCCATAGAGCTTAACGAAGTCACCGGTACGCATCGAATAGGTCTACATCGGGATTGTCGTTCCCAGGCGTTGTTGTGGTCTCCAGGACAAAGGCATCGAGGTCGAGACGCCGCAGACGGGCACACAATTGAGCCGAATTCGAGATGCCATTTAGGAGCACGACGGGACGAAGTGATGCCATTAGACGAAACAGCGTCGTCCGCGAGTCCGAACGCCTGTCCGTGAAAGTGACATCGGGCGCGCGATCGCCCGCGCGAATCCGGCGGCGACGCCACCAACGGCGGCCGTCGCGTGACAGCGAGCTTCGACGATAGTGCACATGCAGTTGTGACAACTTGCCAAACATCCGTCGCTGGAACCATGCGTTGCGGAGAATCGGCAGCACGACGGTATCTCGCAGAACCCGAAACGCTCGATTCGGCGCGAACAAGATGATGGTTGTTCGGTCGGTTTCGCGCAGGACCTCCTCAGCATGCGGCAGTCGCTCCTCGTCGTACGTATCCAAGAGGGTCCCTGGGGCACCGCGACACACCCGCGCGAGCTTCCACGCCAGGTTGACCGCATCCTGCATGCCGGTCGTTATGCCTTGACCTCCTGTGGGGCTGTGAATATGCGCCGCATCGCCGGCGAGAAAGACGCGGCCGTCATGCATTCGATCGACCATGCGACAGTTGATCCGGAAGTCTGAAAGCCAGAGCGGCTCTCCGACGATCCTGGCATCAATCTGTGGCGCCCGCTCCACCATGAATCGACGAATATCGTCCACAGTGATTGTTTGTTGCAGGTGTTTGCCCTGGCGGGTCACCTCCACAAAGAGGCGCCAGTGGAACGCCTCCGGGAGTGGGAGCGCTGCAAGACTGCCATCCTGATGCAACCAGACATGATTCTCAGTTTGGGAGAGTGACCCTTCCATCCGAACATCCGCCATGAAGAACGCCAACGGATACGCTTTCCCCCGGAAGGGTATTGCGGCCTGCTTTCGCACAACACTATGCGCACCCTCGCAGCTCACGAGCCAATCGGCGACGACTTCCTCGGTCGAGTCACCGTGGCGAACTTGTGCAACGACCCTCTCAGGGTTTTGGGTGGCACCTCACAAGCTCGGTCTGCCACTCAACCGTCCCGCCAAGTTCCCGGAAGAAGTTCAGCAGAATGGTTTCCGTTTGACTTTGGGGGATCAGAATGGCACGAGGGCGAAATGCGCCGCGACCGCTGATACCCTCGGGTGCCACGAACCGTAGTTGAACGAGTCGTTCGTTGCCACAATACAGGTTGACGCTTGTCGGACTGCCGCCTTGTGCGACAAATTGGTCGACGACGCCGAGACGCGCGAGCACTTCTGAAACGCGATATTGCAGCCCGATCGCCTTAGAGTGTAATGAGGGCTCGGATCGCTTTTCGACGAGCCGCACGGACAGGCCGAGGCGTTGGAGGTGACAGGCCAACGTCAGGCCTATGGGTCCTGCGCCGACGACCAGCACATTGAGGTGGTCTCGCATGGTCAACCGCGATTAGGAGCCCTCTCGGCGGCGCGCACGCGCAGTACCCACGAGACACCGAGGGCGAGCGGCGCTGCAACGAAGCTCAGGAGCGCCCCCATCTTCGTTTCGGCTAGTGCAGCGCCCTCTGGGAATGCGGCCGTGGCGAAGAAGAGCGACACCGTAAAGCCGATCGCGGCGGCGACACCGACGACCACCAAATCGCCGATCCCGAGACCGGGCGGCAGGCGCGCACCCAGCCGCCGTACCCCCGCCGAAAACAGCAGGATGCCGATCGGCTTGCCGATCAGGAGTCCCGCCAGCACGAAGTACGTGCCCGGTCCAATCTGTTCGAACGGGACGCCGGCATTCGCGAATCCAAAGAGCAGCAGCACGAACTGGACGGGCGTCGCCCACCAATGCTCGAATCGATTGAGCGTGTCGGCTTGCCGCCTTCACGCGGATCGAACAGCCCGAGATCTCGCGCGCTGTGAGGCATGAACGGGACGATCGGCACCAGCGCCAGGGCCGGATGGAAGCCGCCGAAGTAGAGCGCGGCCCACGACAGCAGGCCCGGACCGATGACGTAGGGCCAGAAGCTCGGGATGTGGCGACGTCGCAGCCAGAGCGCTGCCAAGCCGGCCATCGTCATCAGCGATGCGAGTGCAAGGATCGAGAGCGGCCCCGAGGGATAGAATACGGCCAGGATGATCAAGCCGAGTGCATCATCAGCAATCGCGAGGAGCAGCAAGAACGGAATGGCAGGATGCCCGGGGCGAAAGATGACGCGGGCGATCATCGCCGAGAACGCGATGTCGGTCGCGCACGGAATCGCCCAGCCGCGGCTCAACTCCGCCGGTCCGACAGTTGACGTCAGGGCCAGGTAGATCAGTGCGGGCGCGACCATGCCGCCGACCGCCGCGGCAAGCGGCGACAGCGCCACGACGGCGATGCCAGCGGTCCGCCCGGCAACGTCGCCTCGAAGACTTCCTTGGCCGCGAGCGCGAAGAAGAACACCATGCCCACGTCGTTGACCCAGAAATGCAACGGGTGTGCGAGACGGTCGTAGCTGGCGACATCGAGATTCGCCCATGTCACGGCGCCGATGGTTCCAGTGAGGAGCAACAGTGAGTTATCGAAGACGAAGCTGGAGAGCTTGGAACGAGTGTGGGCCATCAGTCGTTGTTCCGGGATTCTGGACGACGCATGGCAGCGCCCGCGCCTTGAGCACCGGCGAGCAACAGGAGCATCAGTCCAACGAGTAGAAGAATGCGCGCGAGATCGAGGCTCGAGCGCCAGCCGGCGGATGAGTGTTGTGAGGGCGGAATGTCCCAGCGATCAGGCTGCGGGGAGTGGGATCGAGAGCGGGCTAAGGGGCCAGAAAGGGTCCGGCTGTCGCGCCGGCTTCTCGCGGTGCTGGGCCGGGGCAAGCGCACGGTGCGGACGGCACACGAACCGCGTGCGAGGGGTGCACTGAGGCCTGCCAACTCGAATCCCCTGGTCTCGCGACGAAGAGGATGGCGGCCCGACCATCCAGTTGTCTGCAGCGGGCTCCCGCTGCACCCTTTGATCTTCCGAACTGCGATCAGTATACGCCTGGCAACGCCCTGCCTTGCGGCACGTCTGGCTGGACATCAAGCGGCATTCGTGACGGCGGATGACAGTCGGACGCGCTTGGCAGTCTCGCGCGTTCGCAAGCTGCGAAAGGAATTGTGTAGGAACTCTGTGGGGTGGGCTCGGGGCTAGCGACGAACCCCGACGTTTACGGTCACATCGAAGAGCATTTCAAAACGGCAAGTCGTTGTATCAATTGCGGGACGAAGTGTTTTCGTGTTGCTCGGTGAGCTTCGCCGGAGTTTCCAAGCGTGCTCCTTCAACCACGCGCCGGCGACCGAACGCCAAGGCCACACTCACAACGCTAACGACCCAAGGCCGTTCCGAATCCCGGCATGTTCGATCGACTTCTGGTCGATCGTCCAAAGTGCGACAGTGCCCACGGCTCTCATTCACGAAGAAGGCGACGGTCAAGAAAACCGTCGCCTTGTCCCGTTTTTCTTCCGTTTTCTGAACGAACCGATCGAAAAGCGCGCCGAGTGTGCCCAGAAATGTGCCCAAACAGTGTGCCCAAAACGAGTAGCACGCCGACGATACAAAGCACTCTTGTGGTTGCATTTAGCGTCAAAGGCGACGGTTTGAACGCGCGGTCGCCTTCACCGCTTCGCTGTCGAGCGTTTCCGTGTAAGTGTCTTCGTCACGTATACTTGCAGACGCGCGGTGAGGTGGCCGAGAGGCTGAAGGCGGCGGTTTGCTAAACCGTTATACGGCCTAAAAGCTGTATCCAGGGTTCGAATCCCTGCCTCACCGCCAGTTAAGTTGTTCTACCCATTGATCTTTCCTTCGGAGACCCTCCCCGTCTCCAAAATGTCTCCAAAACTCTGTACCGCCAGCGGCTGATCCAGCAGCCGAATCGCGCTGTCGAGTGCCGCTGGACTCAGGTGCATGTAGCGCTGTGTCATGCCCAGTTCCCGGTGTCCGGCGAGCTCCTGAATCGCCCTCGGCGGTGCGCCGCGCATCGCCAGGTGCGAACAGAACGTGTGCCGCAGGATGTGTACGCCGTCCTGCGACAGCTTCGCCCGACGTGATGCTCGCAGCACGCGGTACTGCACCATCTGCCGGGTGAGCGGCTTGCCGTCGTCCTGGCACAGCACGTTGGGACTCCGCAGATGCCGATGATCGCGGAACGCGGCCGCGAGTCGGATGGTGAGCGGCACGTACCGCAGCCGTCCGCCCTTCGGTGTCGTCACCTGGCCGTTCCAGTCGGACCGCTGGACGCAGATCTGCCGCTTGCCGAGATCGACGTCGCACCATTCGAGCGCGATCATCTCGCCACACCGAAGGCCGGCCTCACCGCCCAGGAGCACGATGAGGTGCGCGGTCGCATCGACCGAGCTCGTCGCCGCGACGAGTCGTTCGTACTCGTCGAAGTCGTAGAACGCCATTGACGTCTTCGGCACCGGCAACAGCGTGATCGCGCACGGCATGCGATCGATCACGTCCCAGTCCACGGCCTTCTTCAGCAGCACGTTGAGCACCGTCAGGATGTTGTTGACCGTCTTCGCCGCCTTCGTGCTCAAGCGGCTCTTGAGATGTTGCACGTCCTCGCTCTTGATCGCGTCGAGCCTCTTGTGACCCAGCGCCGGCACGAGGTGCACGCGGAGGATCATCTCCTTCGCCGCAATCCCGCTCGGTTTCTGCCGATTCGCCCGCGGGTGGCCGTCGAGGAATCTCGACACGAACTCTCGTAAGGTGGGCACCTCCTTCGGTGGTGCGTTGTCCTGCGGCGGCTTCATCAGTCGCTCGAACAGCACGCGTTCGCGACCTTCAGCCCACCGCACAGCGGCCGATCGTGACGACACCGGCGCGCGTTTGCGCTCCCGGAACTCCCGCGTGCCGTCGGGCGCGACGACACGGATGTCGACCTCCCAGCCGCCTCTCCGATACGGACGGATTGTGACGCTCATCACCAGTTACTCCTCTGGCGATGGCGCGCGCTTCTGGTTCAGCCAGTCTAGCAAATCGTCGGCGCGCAGGAGCACTCGCCGGCGGACACGGATCACGCCGGGCAATTGCCGGCGTTCGATCATCGCGTAGATCGCTCGCCTCGTTGTGCGCAGCAGATCTGCCGCTTCGTCGACCGTGAGCAGAACGGGCAACGTTGTACGACGCGATTCGTGCGGGTTGTCGAGGCCGCGATCGACACGTGTGAACCCGTCGCCCCTCGTCAGCCTGGCCCTCATGATGTGGCCTCCGGCTGCAGGCTCTCGCTCGAGGACGTGCGATCGACCGTGTCTCTTCATACGGACCTCCCCGGAACGATTCCGAGAACACCAAACCGACAGTTACGTTCGTTGGTTGGTGCCAGCTGACGGCAGCGACCCTAAGGGTGGCAGCGTCATTGCTCGGCGCGGTCGCTTGCGGATGCCGCTTAGCAGCGAACCACAGTCGATCCGCAGTCGGTCCGAGGAGTCAGAGGAAGGTGGCGTGCCACCCAACGTGAAGGTGGACGCGAGTTCAAGAATTCAGTAGCGGACCAAGACGATGAAAACAGGATAGCGCCGGCCGGGTTCGACGTCAACGGTGAAGAGTCCTGGAACTGGACGCGGCACGCCGCACTGGTCCGGACGGCTCCGAATGGCAACGCGCCTCATGCGCGACAATCGAGCATGGCCCGCTACGACCTCATGCACTGGTCACAACGCGTTCGGGACCAGCAGGCAGCCGCTCGCGCTGCTCAACCGGCACCGTCCGTGCTGCCGACGCCGGCGCGACAGCCGGCAAAGCCGCGTGCGTCCCGTCCGAAGCCTCCGCGTGATGAGGAGGCCGAGCAATTGCTGCGCCTCTGTCGCGAGGGGCGCTTGTTCGAGTTGCAGGCGTGGGTTGCGGCGGGCAAATCGCTGTCGGTGCCGGCGCACTACCGCCAGACACCCATGCGGATAGCGCTCAACACAGGATTCCACAGCCTGATCGAGTTTCTGTTGCGGCACGAGGAGAACCAGTCCGCCAAGGATGACGTATTGAGGCAGGCATGCTGGAGTGGACAGCGTTCCGTCATGCAGCTCGCGCTGAACCACGGTGCGAGTATCGGCGGCGTGTCGTTCCAGAGCGTGATCGAAACCTGGGACCGGGGAGTCGCGCAACTATTCCTCGAGCACGGCGCCGACCCAGTGACGAACGCTCCGTTCGCACGCGCGTTCAAGGCGCGCGTGAAGGCCGTCCTCGGGATCTTTCTCGACTGCAAGCGTGCGCGTCCAGACGTCGCAGAAGCGTTGCAGGCTGCAAGCTGACATGGCCTTGCGTCAGGCTTGCCAGGACGAGGATCTCAAATGGGTCAGCTTGCTCATGTGGCTGGGAGCCAATCCGCGGGCAAAGGGGCTCGCGACCGACGACCTTGACACTCCCGATGCGGTGGACAATCCGGAGTATCAGCAGTCGGCGCTCCAGATTGCCTGTCGGAGCAAGGAGCCGAAGATCCTGAAACGGCTGAAGCCGGATCCCGCGACCGACGACCTGCGTGAGCTGATGGCCGCCGCGGCGTCGCTCATCACGACTCCGGAGACCGTGGCGTACCTCGTCACCCTCGGCGCCGACGTCAACGACAAGTCCGACGGCGGATCAACGGTCTTGGAGACGTGCTTGCGCAACTTTGCTTGGAGAGAGTCAGTCTGGGAGGCGTCGTACCCTTATCGGCACAGCATCGTTTCTGCGTCTCGCCTCGGCAAATCGCTCGATGCGTTGGGATTCTTGCTGGAGAAGGGTGCACGGTGGACACCGGATGATCGGGCAATCGCCGATACTCGGCGGGCGCTGTATCGCGTCGACGGCGAAGGGGTTGCTGCCGTGGTCAAACTGCTGCGTGCGCACCACGCCTGCGACGACAACATCCTGACGGCCCTCATTCGAACGGAGAAGATGCGCAACATGCTCGCCGAGGCCAATCGTCAGAGGGCCGGCGCTGAACGCCATGCGAAGCGCGTGGCCGGGCGAGAAACAGTACGCCCGGAATCTCCTTCACCAGCGAAGCCCACGCCCGCGCGGCTCCCTCCTTCACGGTACGATCGGCAGCGCTTGTACGAGGAGGTCTGGAGTGAGCCGACGCAGCAAGTGGCCAAGCGCTATGGCGTCTCCGATGTGGCCATCGCCAAGGCGTGTGCGCTGCTCGCCATCCCCAAGCCGCCACGCGGCTACTGGGCCAAGAAGGCGGCCGGACAGAAACTGCCGGATCGGCCACCACTACCGATTTTGCGTGGTGGCTGAAGTCTGGGCGACGATGCGACACTGGCGTCGTCGGTCCGCATGCGAATTGTTGCCTTCAGCGATCAGCACGGGTTCTTGCCGGATATCCCGCCGTGCGATCTCTTGATCGTCGCCGGCGATGTCTGCCCGGACCGTTTCGGGCCGTTCATGGCGGTCCACGACCCGTATCAACAGCAGGCGTGGTTTGACCGGACCGTACGGCCGTGGCTCGCCGCCACGCCGGCGACACACAAGCTGCTCACGTGGGGCAATCACGACTGGTGCGGGCAGATGTGCAGCTTCCGCTCGGACACGCCTGCGCACGCGCGATCGACCGATCTCCAGATCCTCGTGGACGAAGGGACGACGGTGGCGTCCGGCAGGGACGCGGGTCTCGAAGTGTCGGTGTGGGCGACGCCCTGGTCGAACCTGTTCATGCGGTGGGCGTTCATGAAGCGGCCGAGCGACCTCGAGCGCGTCTACGCGGCGATCCCCGAGGGCATCGACATCTTGGTGTCGCATCAACCGCCGCTCTATCACGGCGACCGCACGTTCAATCTGGACTCGGGTCGCGTCGAGTATGTAGGTAGCCGCGAACTGCTCGATGCGATCGAGAGAGTTCGGCCGAGGATCGTGATCTGCGGTCACGTTCACGGAGGCTTCGGGCGCTACGAGCATCAGGGCATTCCGATCTACAACGTCAGCGTCGTCGACGAGAGGTACCGGCTCGTCAACGCGCCGACGGTCATCGACCTGCCAAACGTCTGACGCGACGCCGACCAGTGTTCAGGATTTCGCGCTGTTCATTAATTCTGAACGGGCAGTTCGCATTGACTGGCAATTGCCGAAGTACGCACAAAAAGTGTGTATTCCGGCAAACGCTGGCAGCTCACCGGCGTTCGCAACCTCGGCCGTTTGACGCTGCTCACGATACTGAGTAAATTTACTCAGAACAATGAGCACGTCGGGCAACCCTGAATTTGAACGGCAGCAAGCGAGCACCCTTGCGGCCAGGCTGAGCGAGCCCCGCAGATTCCTGCAGGTCGTTGCAGGCGCTCGTCAGGTGGGCAAGACCACTCTGGTCGGCCAGGTGCTGAGCCGCCTCGACATCCCGAGTGTCTTCGTCTCTGCCGATGAGCCAACCGTCGGTGACACCGCTTGGCTCGCCGCGCAGTGGGAGCGTGGGCGGCTAGCGGCGGCCGATGCCGGCAAAGCTGGGGCCGTCCTGGTCTTGGACGAGGTGCAGAAGATCCCACGCTGGTCGGAAACCGTGAAGCGCCTCTGGGACGAGGATTCGCGCGCCCGTCGCCCGCTCAAAGTCGTCCTGCTCGGGTCGGCGCCTCTCTTGATGCGACAAGGGCTCACGGAGAGCCTGGCCGGCCGATTTGAAGTCGTGCACCTGCCGCACTGGTCATTCGCCGAGATGCGCGCCGCCTTCGCCTTTTCGCTGGAGGAGTACCTGTACTTCGGCGGCTATCCGGGAGCTGCGCCGCTCATCAAGGACCCGCAACGCTGGCGGCGCTACATGCTCGATGCGCTGATCGAAACCACCATCTCCCGCGATGTCCTCTTAATGACGCGGGTAGACAAGCCGGCCCTCTTGCGACGGTTGTTCGAGCTGGGTTGCCGCTATTCCGGCCAGGTGCTCTCGTATACAAAGATGCTCGGACAGCTTCAGGATGTGGGCAATGCCACCACGCTGGCGCATTACCTCGAGCTATTGGGCGGCGCGGGAATGCTTACGGGCCTCCAGAAGTACGCCGGCAAGGCCGTTCGTCAGCGCGGATCGAGCCCGAAGCTGCAGGTGATGAACACCGCACTCATGACCGCGCAGTCCGGCCTCTCACCCGACGAAGCGCGGGCCGACCGCGAGTTTCGCGGGCGCCTCGTCGAGTCAGCTGTGGGCGCGCATATCGCCAACGCGGCGGCGGGCGGGGCCTGCGACCTTTTCTACTGGCGCGAACGGAACCGCGAGGTGGACTTCGTGGTGCGTGCCGGCCGCACGGTCATCGCAATCGAAGTGAAGAGCGGCCGCGCGCCTGGTGCGTTTCCAGGCCTTGGCGCCTTCACGGAGGCTTTCAAGCCGAAGCGCACGTTGCTGGTGGGAGGCGACGGCATCTCGCTGGAGGAGTTCTTGACCAAGCCGGTTGAACACTGGCTCCAGGCCTGATTGGAACCGATGAATCGAACTGATCGCGGGCATATCGCATGACGGCCGAGACGCACACTCATCTCGCCAATTTCATCTGGAGCATCTGCAACCATGTAGGCGGCCGTGCCCATGATCATGCCGAGCGCCGTGGCACGCGCCGTGAGCGTGGGCGAGTTGGCGACGTCGACCCCCGAGGCGCCGGATGGGTCCATGGCTTTCGCGAGACCGAAGTCGAGCACCTTGACGGCGCCGTCGGCTCGCACCTTGATGTTCGCGGGCTTCAGATCGCGGTGGATGATCCGCTGCTCGTGCGCGGCTTCGAGCGCCTGTGCGATCTGCTTCGCGATAAGCAAGGCTTCGTCGAGAGGCATGGCCCCGCGCGCGATGCGCTGCGACAGATCGTCACCTTCAACAAGTTCCATCACGAGGGCGGTCAGGCCCCCGCTTTCTTCGAGACCGTAGATCGCGGCGATGTTCGGATGATTGAGGGAAGCCAGCACTTCGGCTTCGCGCTGAAAACGCGCGAGCCGATCGGCATCGACCGCGAGCGACGGCGGCAGGACCTTGATCGCGACCTGCCGCTTGAGTTTCGCGTCGGTCGCCCGATACACCTGCCCCATCCCGCCTTCCCCGATCGCCTCGGTGATGTTGTAGACGCCGAGGCGCGTGCCGGGAGTCAGGGCCACGTGTGACGTTAGTATAGGGGCAGAAGCGTTCGGATCGGATTACTCCTCGTACACGCCGCAGTGGCTTTCGATCCCCGGTTCAGCCGGTCAAAATACCCTTCGCGACAAGGGAGGATTAAATCCATCGCTCGGCACAGTTACTGAGCGTCCATGCGAAGCGCGGCACTGAATTCCGCGGAGTCGCACACCCAACCAAAAAACAGGTCGATCCGCTCCAAGGCCGCCTCGTGCAGCTCTGGAGTAATATCGCGCGCGCAATCCGAGAAGACGACACCGTTGTATTCGAGAAAGACGGCATCTCGCAGGGTTGACTCGACGCAGACCGTGGTCGTGCCGCCGGTGAGAATGAGCGAGTCGATGTTGCGGGCCCTCAGCACGTCATTCAACCGACTGCCCCAGAAGCCGCTGAATCGAGTCTTGGTGACGACGATATCTGACTCCGCCGGTGCCAACTCCGCTGGCCCGTCAGTCAGAGGAGCACCTCTCACCAGGGCCGCACCGGTGCCGTCCATCATCTGACGCGTCCGCGACCCGAGCCGTCCCGCGTCCACCAGGTCCGGCAGAAACTCAGTTCGCAGGTGCACGACCGTAATCCCGGCCTCACGTGCCGCCGGCAGGAAATTGGCGATCGGTCGCACCGTTTCGCGCATTGCGGCGAAGGGCGGGGTGTCCAGAAAGTATCGTTGTACGTCGATGATGACGATGGCCGTTCGGCTGGGGACCAGCCGCAGCGCGTGCCCCATGCCTGGTGGTCGCCCCGCTACTGCCCGCGGTGGAACGACGACCTGCCCGTCCTCAGCCGTCACCTGTCGCACTTCTGGCACTGTGCCCCCAACGGCGATCTCACTGTCGCATACGGACCTGTACACGAAGACCAATCACCGGTGATGATTCTGGACGATCCGGCATGTCGGCGATATCACACGAACATGTGATTCTCCCTTCACATGCGGCTTACCGCCAGCCCGCCTTGCCGATGACCCCCTCCCGGCAGACACTGAGGCTGTGCGCTGAACAGTGCCAGTGGTAATGGTAAAGTCGATGGTGCGTGCCGGCTCCCACGATTCGATACGCACACGCGAAAGACGGCGGGCGCGTCGCGTTCCACACCTTGGGAACGGGGCCGGCGTTGGTCATGTTGTTCCCGCTTCACGTCAGTCACCTGACGCTGAACTGGCAAGTGCCGCTGCATCGCACTGGAATCGAATTCTTCGCCCGCCACTTCCAGGTCATCAATCTCGATTGTCGTGGCGGGGGCCTATCCGAACGACGCATCGCGTGCTTGTCGGTGGATTCGCTCGTCGCTGACGTCGACGTGGTTTTGGCCGCGCTCGGCGTGGAGCGCGTCGCGTTCTGCGCGCTCGGCGATGCCGCATTGCTGGCCTGCCATTTCGCCGCGATCGCGCCGGCGCGTGTCGCGAGCATCGTTTTTGTGCAAAGCGGCGAGTCCGCGGCCAATCGGAGGTTGCTGAGTCTGCGGCACATCACGCCGAACGTCGAAGCACAGGTCCGTGGCGCGTTGTTTGGCGGCCTGGGCGACAAGCACAACTCTGCGGCGCTCGCTTCCGTCGCGCGCGACGCTCTGAACCCGGAGGCCCTGCGCCAGTGGGAGCAACTGCTGGAGATCACGTCGTTGTTGTTGATAGCGAGACAGGTGGCGGCGCCGGCTCTTTGCTTACACGCCTCAGACGACGAACTGATCAGCCGGGCTGCTGCGCAAGACTTTGCCGATCACTTGCAACTGGCGACATTCATGCCGGTCGCCGTCAGGTCAGGCATGGACATTTGGCGTCATCGGGCAATTCTCCACGCAACTGCCCAATTTATCGCGAATGGTTTCAATCTCCCGATCGACGTTCTCGGCCGACACACGGGGAAACGGGCCGGCAGAGCCCCGAGCCCCGCGGGCCTCTCGCATCGAGAAATGGAAGTGTTGCGCCTGCTGGCTCGCGGCCTCAGCAACCAACAGATCGCAGAATCACTGTTCGTCAGTATCAACACGGTCTCATCCCACCTGCGCCACATTTTCGCAAAAACGAGCGTGTGTAACCGCACGGAGGCCGCGGCATTCGCCTTCGATCAGGGAATCCTGTAGATGATGCGACACGCTACGAACATGCCGCATCGACCTGCGCAGGCCAGCGGATGTCCAGTTGCATCGGAGCAGGCTAATTGAGTGCGTCGCGCGGGCCGTGCGTCTATCTGAACGCCTGACGTCGGAGCTGTCTGAACGGCGACTGATAGGTCCCGATCAACGCCGATCCCATGAAGAATGCGAACTTCCGGTGTTCGGGTAGGGCCGGCGCGACAGGCATTCGGTGAAGCTGGCGGGCGACGGACGGGAGGCCGTCGCCAATGCCGAATACCACATCGACGTTCCGTTCAAGAAAGCCGGCCAAACGAGTTCTGGCACTCCCAGACCTCGAGCAAGCCAAGGCCGCGGTGCTGAATAGCCTGACTTCCGCGAGTGGCCAGCGCACCTACGACCATGCCATCACCGAGTTCGTCGCCTGGTACTGTTCAGAGCCGCGACTCGCGTTCAACCGGACGGTCGTTCTCCGCTACCGCATTCATCTGGAGCAGCGGCAATATGCGCCGGCCACGATCAACCTTCGACTCGCCGCGGTCCGCCGCGTCGCGTACGAAGCGGCGGATGCCGGCCTCTTGAGTCCGGAGCTGGCGGCAAGCATCCGCCGCGTCAAGGGCGTGCGACGCCTCGGGGTGCGACTGGGGAACTGGCTGACGGCCGAACAGAGTCGGCGCCTCCTTCGGCGGAAGGATCCACCGTCCCTTCGTGGCCTCCGCGACCACGCGATGGTCTCCCTGCTGCTTGGCTGTGGGCTCCGACGCGGTGAGGTGCTGGCCTTGGCGCTGGAGTCTGTGCAGCAGCGCGAGGAGCACTGGGTGATTGCGGATCTGCTCGGCAAGGCCGGACATGTGCGTACGGTCCCCATACCAGGCTGGGTCAAGGCGAGCCTTGATGCCTGGACGAACGCGGCCGGCCTGACGCGTGGACGAGCGTTCCGCGCCATCAACAAGGCTGGCCGCGTCTGGGGCGACGGCATGACGGCGAAGGTGATCTGGGACGTGGTGAAGGCAGCGGCCGCACACGCCGGGATCGAGAAACTGGCCCCCATGATCTCCGGCGCACCTGTGCCCGCTTGTGCCATCTGGCGGGCGGAGAACTTGACCAGATCCAGTTTCTGCTGGGCCACGTCTCGATTCAGACGACTGAGCGTTACCTCGGCTGCAAGCAGAAGCTCCGATGCGCGGTCAACGACACCATGGGCCTTGAACCCGAAGACCGAGCGTGATCTGGCCGCCACCGAAGGGGCGCGACAGCGACGATGGTCCGCCCCTTCGCGACGTGCGGGGAGTTGAGACCTGGGCCATCTTGGGGCGTCAGGAACCCGGTATCCTTCTCGCGTGACAGACTCCGAACCGGCAGAAAAAGCTACGTGGAAGGTGGTCTCGCCTCCACCGCCGTTGCGCCTCGCCGTAGCGGACGAACTCCTCGACGCTTGGCGTGGGACCAAGCGGGTGGTGTCCGCTGAGCCGCTCACAGGAGGCCTGATGAATTGGAACTACGGCATCAGGCTGTCCGGCACGCCCGAGCGATTCGTGATGCGCTTCTACGACCGAGCGCCGGATGCCTGCGCGAAGGAGGCGCGAATCCTGGCGCGGCTCGGCGCCGATGTCCCTGTGCCGCGCGTGCTGCACGCCGAGGTGCGCGGCATCGGCGGCTACCCGCCGTTCTGCGTCCTGGAGTTCATCGACGGCATCTCGCTGAGAGAGTTGCGCCGACGCGGCGACGGCAAAGGTGTCGCCGACGCGGCGTATGACGCAGGCCGATGGCTGCCTCGCCTCTCGACACACTCCTTTCAGCGATCCGGCCGGCTGTCGCCCGACCTCGACGTCGTTGACGACCCACTCGCCGATGCCAGCCTCGTCGAGGTCATTGAGTACTTCGCAGCCGCACCGCTGTTCGGCCGACGAATCGAGGCCTCACTGCTCGCGCGCATGCGAGACCTGGCCCGCTCCCATGGGGACGGTCGTCCCGGCGCGAGCGGCGGGATCGCGCTCGTCCACGGTGACTTCAATTCGCCGAACATCTTCGTCAGGCAGGAGCGCGCGTCCTGGCGCGTGGCGGCGATCCTCGACTGGGAGTTCGCGTTTGCTGGTTCGATGCTCTGCGACATCGGCAACATGCTGCGCTACGAGCGACCGACCAAGCCACGCTACGAGCCGCACTTTTCTCGGGGATTGATCGACGGCGGCTGGCGCGCCCCGCCCCGGACGACTGGTTTCTGCGCGCGCGTCTTGCCGACCTGCCGGCCCTCTGCGAGCTGTTGACGCGCGAGGACGTGCCGGACGCCATCGTCAGTGAACTGCGCGACCTGATCGAGATGACCTGTGTCTAATGGTTGGGCCCCCGGAGAGAGGCGAATGTCGACACCGACCTGAGGCGGCCGCTGGCGCTGCAGTTGTGGGACCCCGCAGCACCGGAGTGATAACCGGGAGCTTTCGGCATCGGTCCCAAGAAACTCCGGAGGGGCTTTCGATTCACGGTCGGGCCGGTCGAAATACCCTTCGCGACCAGGCAGGAGTGATCGGGCTCGCCCACGAGATCCCCTCGGCTGGCGCTACTTGCCGGCCGGCACGCGCCGCCGCAGTTCGTCCGCGAAGTTCAGGAGCATGACGATCTCGTGCTCTTGCTGGGGGGCCTGGGCGGAGCCTTCGGGGATCACCACCGCGACGCGCTTGCCCTCGGGGGCGAGATCCCAACTGGTCCTTCAGCAGGACATACACCATCGCCATGGTGTTTTCGGTCGCGGTGTCAGCATCGTGCCGGGTAGAGTGGCAAAGAAAGACATCGTACGTTTTCATGCCGTTCGGAGATTAACAGCCTGGCCGTCGCGGCCACGCCGGACTACAGCTGAAACACCAGGAAGGTACCGCGGAGGTTGGCGTTGCTCGCGGGCTTCGTCATGGTTGCACGGTGACCAAAGGCGTACACGAACTTCGGGTTCGCGACGAAACACGCCGCGCGCCAACCACTGAAGCGCCCGAGGGCGCGGCCCATGTCGGCGTAGAGCGCGAGCAGCTCCGCTTCGCCATGCTCCCCGCCGATGCGCACGCCATAGGGCGGGTTGAAGCAGAAGACACCCGGCTGCATATTGCGCACCGCAGGCAGCAGGCGCTCGATGAAGTCCGGCGTCAGCCCTCGAACGTCCTGTTGCGCGATGACGATGGAGTGGTCGTACGCGGCACCGGTCAGAGCCGCGGCGCGCAGGTTGCCCACCATCGCGGGAATGCACTCGCCGTCGGCGTCGAGCGCGACGATTTTTGCCGCGGTCCCGGGGAACAGGTCGGGCGTTTCGTTCGGCAGACCCCTGAACGCGGCGAGATGGCGCAGCGGGAGATCCGCCGGGTGACGAATGGCAGCGCCCACCGCGAGGCCGGCCGCCTCGATCGGAATCGTGGCGCTTCCAGCCATCGGATCGACGAGCGGCTCGGTTCGCGCGTCCCAGCGCGACAGCATGATCAACTGTGCCGCGAGCGTCTCGCGCAGCGGCGCGAGCCCGGCGGCCACGCGCGCGCCACGTCGATGACGCGCGCCGCCGCCCACGTCGATGCCCACCACTGTGCGCCGCGCGTCAGGCGTCCCCGCGCGGCGCGCGACAAACACGACGTCCGGCGCGTCGCCGTCGACGTCGGATGCGACGCCTCGCGACGCCAGCGCCTCGACGAGCGCATTCTTGACGACGCCACGAAGCTGGAGAGGCGACGCTTCGAAGTCTGACGATGAACCGACCTCGACCGAGAAGCGGAGGTGCTTGCCGTCCGGGAGCCTGTCGTCCGACGAGAGCGCGGGCAGCAGGCCGGCGAAGAGCGGCTCGAGGCGCACGGCCGGACTGGAGCACAGATCCCAGGAGATTCGCGACGACGTGCGGTGATGGCACGCCGCGACCCACCCAACGCGCGCGTCGAAGGCGTAGAGCAGGGTCTCTTCCCCCTCGCGCTTCGGCTTGTCGAGGCGCACGTCAAACGGCGAGCGCATCACGAGGCGCTTGAGCTCGGCCTCCATGACGCGGTTCGCGCCGCCGGAACCGGTCAGGCGCAGGTCGTTGCAACGCTGCGCGTTCACGCGTCGCACTCGTGTTTCATCTCGAGCAGGGCCCGGGTCAGCACGAACCCCTTGGCGTCGGGGACCCACATTTCCGGCTCGGAAACCCAACGGCGCTGATCCGTTACTTGCTGCTGGTCTGTGGCCGGGCCTTGGCCTGCTTCTCCCTAGCCTGCTGATCCTGTTTCTTCGACTGCTGCTGCTTGCTCTTTTCCTTGTCTTTCTTGCCGCCCTTGTCTCCCATGGTCTCTCCTTTCGGTCATTATGGCCCCGCAGGGCGGCGCCCGCGCGCGCATTCAAGAAAGGGATTACCGCGCGGCAACCAGACGACGAGCCAAAGGGTGGCTACGGATAGGTCAGCTCTCTAGGCGACGAGTCAGGAGTCAGCTCTCGCGAACGGCAACGGATCTCCAGGATCGAGTGCGTGACGCCAGACGCCGCGCGCGGCTACCTCGGGTGCGAGCCCATCCAGCAGCCGCGGGGCGGCACGTTGGCCGGCGGGACGAGCCGCAGTGGTTGTCGACTCATGCGGAGCGCCGCAGTGTGTGACGGCATCGAGTCTTTGCGTCGCCGCGTCACGGCGTCCTGTGAAGATCGGCGACACGTGCGAGCCGCGGCGCATCCTGTGCGCGGCGCGGCCGCGTACGGACGGCCGACCCAAGCACCTAGCGCACGGCCCTCAGCCGCTTCAACTCGTGGCCGACGTCCACGATCGCCTCGATCGCCGGAATCAACCGTCCTCCGAGCGACGTCAGTCGGTACTCGACCGTCGGGGGCGACGTCGGTTTCACCTCGCGGTGGACGACGCCGTCGCGCTCGAGCTTCCGGAGTCGCGCGCTGAGCGTCTTGGCCGAGACGCCGGAGAGGTCGTTCTTCAGTTCGGAGAAGCGCCGTGGCGTCTCCCGCAGATACCACAGCACGTTGGGCGTCCAGGCGCCGCCCAGCACCCGCATGCAGGTCGTCAGCGGGCACACCGGTGGTGGCGGTACCACGCGGGTCTTCCGTCTCGGAACCATCGTCCCTCCTCGTTACCAAACGGTAACGCGATTCACTAGGAGCATAGCGCAATCTGATTGCAGAGTGCCATGTGGTTACCTACAGTTACTACATGGCTGCACGATACCTTGGTGAATCTGAGGCGCGGCCGCACGCGACAGGAGCTGCCATGCCGACCTCGAACACGCTCGTCACTCGCCTGGGGCTGACCTCCCCGATCATCCAGGGACCATTCGGGGGCGGCTACTCCACCTCCGATCTGGTGGCGGCGGTGTCCAACGCCGGGGGGCTCGGATCGTTCGGCGCGCACCACCTCGGGCCGGACTCGATTCTGGAGACGGCTGCGGCTATTCGCGCGCGAACGTCGCGGCCGTTTGCGTTGAATCTGTGGGCTTCGAATCACGACCCGGGCGGCGCCT
The DNA here is from genome assembly GCA_963730995.1 of uncultured Acidobacteriota bacterium. Classification (GTDB taxonomy): domain Bacteria; phylum Acidobacteriota; class Vicinamibacteria; order Vicinamibacterales; family 2-12-FULL-66-21; genus CAVSUB01. The sequence goes on from CAVSUB010000002.1 coordinate 69,854, forward strand.
CGCCCGACCCGGACGCCGTCCGCCGCGTGCACGATCGCCTGCGTCCCTACTTCGCCGAGCTTGGGTTCGAGCCGCCGGCCCCGACGGCCCGTCAGGTCCACGACGTCGAGGCGCAGGCGTGGGCGGTCGTGGAGGCCCGGCCGGCCGTCTTCAGCGTCGTGTTCGGCGTGCTGTCCGCCGAGGTCATCGCGGCCTGCCGGCGTCGGGGCATCGCAGTGGTGGGCGCCGCAACGACTGTTGACGAGGCGCGCGTGCTGGAAGCGGCAGGCGTCGACGCGATCGTGGCCTCGGGCTTCGAGGCCGGCGGCCACCGGCCGTCGTTCTTGGCCGCCGCCGAGGACTCCCTGCACGGGACACTGGCACTCGTCCCCCGCATCGTCGACGCCGTCGGCGTACCGGTGATTGCGGCGGGTGGCATCGCCGATGCCCGCGGGGTGGCAGCCGCCCTTGCGCTCGGCGCGCAGGCCGCACAGATCGGGACGGCGTTTCTCGCCTGCGACGAGTCCGGCGCGCCGGCGATCCACCGCGCGCAGCTTCTCGACGCAGGCGCGCGGACCCACGGTGCTCTCGCGCGTCTACACCGGACGCTTGGCGCGGGGCATTCGCAACCGACTGCACGACGAGTTGCAGGGGACCGAACGGCTGCCGTATCCCGCGCAGGGGTGGGTCATCGGCGCCCTGCGAGAGGCCGCCATCGCGCAGGGTCGCGCGGATCTCATCTCGCTTTGGAGCGGCCAGGCGGCCGGTGGACTCACGCATCGACACGCGGCGGACCTGATGGCCGCGCTCACCGCACCGCCGGACACCTCTGACCCTGGCAAGGCTGCGCGCCGTCCGTCGCGCACCGTCGCGACCACGTCCACGGATGCACCCACACCGGACCACGACTGAGAGGAGCACCTCATGAAGATGCTGATGGTTGTTACGTCACACGACACGCTTGGCACCACAGGCCAGAAGACCGGCTTCTGGCTCGAGGAGTTCGCCGCCCCGTACTACGTCTTCACCGACGCTGGCGCTGAGGTGACAGTCGCGTCCCCCCTCGGCGGACACCCGCCGATCGATCCCAAGAGCGATCAGCCGGAGCACCAGACCGCGGCCATGGCCCGATTCAAGCGCGATGCGACGGCGCAACACGTCCTCGCCTATACACGCCGCCTTTCGGAGATGACGGCCGCGCACTTCGATGCCGTCTTCTATCCCGGCGGGCACGGGCCGCTGTGGGACTTGGCGGAGGACCGCACGTCCATCGCCCTGATCGAAAGCTTCTACGCGGCGGGTAAGCCCGTGGGCGCCGTCTGCCACGCGCCCGCGGTGCTGCGCCACGTCACGATCGACGGTCAGCCCCTCGTGCGTGGCAAGCGCGTCACCGGCTTCACGAACTCCGAGGAGGCCGCCGTCCAGCTCACGACCGTCGTGCCGTTTCTGGTCGAAGACGAGCTAAAGCGGCTGGGCGGTCGCTACGAGCAGGCGGCGGACTGGGCCAGCTTCGCCATCACCGATGGGCGCTTGGTGACGGGCCAGAACCCGGCGTCGTCCACGGCGTCCGCGGAGGCGCTCTTGGCCCTCGTGGCGTGAACCCACCGACGCACCAGCACGGCTGAAAGGAGTTGGAGATGTTGAAGATCATCGGATTCGCCGTCGTCATCGGCAGCGGGAGTGTTGGGCTGGACGCCTGCACCGCCTCCGGGGCGCGGCCACTCGAGATGTTCCTGGGACGCGCGGCGGCGCCGCCACGGCAGGACCAGGCCGCACTTAAACAGGAGACGCGGTCGAGACGCGTATGTCGCAGGGAATCGGCCGCAAAGCGTCCCATTGACGCGAGTTGCGGACGTGGCGGGCGTTCAGGGAATGAGTGGGTGCGCACCGCGATGCGAGAAAGCCGAAATAGCGAATGCGGACGAAGCGTTTCGGAGGACGTGCAGGAGAAAGCGACGGAGGAATTCGTCGGCGTCGAGGGTCAGCGTGCGCATCTGACTCCCGTGGCGATAGTCCTTCCACCGAAACGAGACGGTGTCGTCCGTGACGGCGACGAGCCGGTGATTGGAGATGGCGACGCGGTGCGTGTAGCGCGCGAGGTAGTGCAGCACGTGGGCAGGGCTGCCAAAGGGCGGCTTGGCGTAGACCACCCACGGCTGATGATGGAGCGATCGGAGCCACGCGCGAAAGGCGGACTCCGGCGCCAGCGTCTGTAAGGCGCCCGGAAACGAGAGCCGTCCCTCGCGAAACGCCGTGCGGAGGCCGGCGACGAGTTTCCCGCGAAAGACCTGGCGCAGCACCTGCACCGGGAGAAAGAAGGTCGGGCGTGCGTGGATCCACCGCGTCCGATCGGGCGACAGTCCGCCCGCCGGCACGACGCAGTGGACGTGCGGATGATGCTGGAGACGTTGTCCCCAGGTGTGCAGGACCATCAGGCCACCGATCGCCGCGCCCAGGCGTTTCGGATTGGCCGCGACCTGCAGCAGCGTCGCCGCCGCGGCCCGAAACAGGAGGTCGTAGACGACGCGCTTATTGGCCAGCGCGAGACGCGCCAGCGGCTCCGGCACCGTGAAGACGAGGTGCACGTAGCCGACCGGCAGGAGCTCCTGCTCCCGCGCCGCCACCCACGCGTCGCGGGCGGCGGTGAGGCACTTGGGGCAATGGCGATCCCGACAGCTGTTGTACGAGAGGGCCGACTGCGCGCACTGGTCACAGCGATCGCGGTGTCCGCCGAGTGCCGCCGTTCGACACTGGGCGATCGCGCGGAGGACGCGCCGATGCTGGCCGGTCACCCAGGCGCGGTGCGTCTCCAGAAAACGGTCGCCGTGTTGGCGCACGATGTCGGCCACCTCAAAGGGTGGCCGCGTCACCGCCGGTGCTTCAGCCGCGTGCGTCGCGCGGTGTCGGGCGCCGAGAGGGTCAGCGCGTCCAGCGGACTCGCGACGGCCTGCAGATGCTTCTGCGAGAGATGGAGATACAGCACCGTGTGCCGGATTTCCACGTGGCCGAGCAGCAGCTGAATCGTCCGGAGGTCCGCGCCACTCTCCAGTAAGTGGGTCGCATAGGAATGCCGCACGAGATGCGGAGAGCAGCGCTTGCGCACGACCGGCGCGCCGGGCCGCGACGACGCACGCGTCCCAGAGGACCTTGGGCGTGATGGGCTTGTCGGCGCGCCAGCCGTCGACCGTGCCCGGAAACAGCCACGTCTTCGGTCGCATCCACCGGTAGTACGCGCGGAGCGTGGTGAGCAGCGTCGGGCTGAGCGGCACGTAGCGATCGCGTCCGCCCTTGCCCCGCTGGATATGAATCAGCATGCGCCGGCTGTCGATGTCCCCGACCTGCAGCTGCCGCAGCTCCGCGTTGCGCATGCCGGTCGAGTACAAGACCATCAGCATCGTGCGGTGCGACAGACTGGCGGCGGCGTCGATCACCCGTGCCATCTCCTCGACGCTCAGGATCTGCGGCAGCCGTCGCGGGGCTTTAGGATACGGCGTGTCGTCGAGCAGGTACCGGCGCTTCAGCGTCTTCACGAAGAAGAAGCGCAACGCCGCGACGTGAAGGCGAACCGTCAGCGGTCGCATCTTCCGCTCGCGCAGCAGATACGCCTGATATGACCGGAAATGTGTCTGATTCAGCCGGTCAGGTCGGCACTTGAAATGTCGGGCGAACTGCTCGACCGCGTGGAGATACGTCGAGATGGTGGTCGGCGCGTAGTTACGACGCTGGAGCTCCTCCAGCATGATCTGCGCGGCAATGGGTCACAAGACACCTCCTGTGACCCCCAACCTACCCGGTCGATCGAGCGAGGCTCACGCGTAGCGTCCGCCGCGCCAGCGGCTTGGTCCAAACGCCGTAGTGTCGACTGACTGCACCCGGGAGGTCGACTCGCACTCAGCCTGCACTGAACGACGTGCCAGACCCGCTTATGTGTGGTCGATTCGATCGCGACCTACGTCGAGAAGACGCAGAAGCTTGGCGCGAAGCTGACCAAGGGCAAGACCGCAGTACCCGGCACGGGATGGTTCGCGATGTTCATGGCTCCGAAGGAACCACTTCGCAATCTTCGAGAACGACAGGCGGCAAAGTAGACGCTCTGACGGCAAAAGGACGGCGTACCCACGCGGACGCTTCTGCTTCTTCCTTGTCCTCGGTGTCAGCGGGTCGGCACGATCCGTTTCAGCTCATCGAACCAGTTCAGCACGACGCGCAGCTCCGGTGCGATCGCCGCACCCGTGGACGTCTGTTCCGGCGCTGCCATGAGACTGACGAAGCGCCCATCCGGCAGTACGTCGTAGCCTCTGGTCTCGAAGGAGAGGAACGATGGAAGGGGGCCGTTCGGTAGCTCGACCGGATCACCAAACGTGACGACGGGCTGTGCGCGGAACGGAACGGCGACCACGCGTCGAAGCGAGGCTGGTACGTAGAACAGCTCCCTGCCATCGGGCGACCACGACGGGTGAAAGTCCAAGGCGGTTCTCGGCAATTGGTACTTCCTACCGGTGGCCGGGACTGGCTCCACGTAGACGCCCCGGTTCGGTGAGTTGCCGCCGCCACCCGTGTCATTCAGCGCATACGCAACCCACCGGCCGTCTGGTGAAAACACAGCGCCGACTGGATCTCGCGTCTGCACGTGACTGAAGGGCTCTGCCTTGTGATCGGTCATGGTCATCATCCAGAGTGACCAGGTTGAATTCCTCGCCACCGAATACAGCAGCCGCCCTCCGACAGCCGAGAACGACTCCGGCATGTGCGATTCGGCGTCCTGCGTCGTAGTGATGCGCTCGGTACTGCGACTGCCGTCAACGGACAACAGGTAGATGCCGCGCGCGCCGTCGCGATCCGATTGAAAGAACACCCGATTGCTGTCGCCTGCCCAGATGGGGAATCGACTGTGCCCGTCGAACGTGAGTCGCTGGGGCGCATTGGTGCCGGCGAGCTCGTACTTCCAGATGTCCGACCCGCCAGCATCGTTACGGCTGAACACCATGCGAGTCCCGTCGCTGGACACACGCGGATGCGTGTACTGAGCGGGAGGAAGGGCGAGTGGCGTGGTTCCGCTGGTCCTCCCTGCGATGACCACCGTGCGCAGAGCCAGCACGGATGTGGCCGGACCCGGGATGTAAACCAACGATCCCGTGTCGGACACGGTGAACTGGGCGGCGGCGGTGGTCCCTCCGGGCGATCGTCTGACGCCCACGAGGACTGGCACGGCTCGACTCTTCAGCTTCAGCGTTCGAAGGTCGAATGGCGCCGCATGAATGCTTCCGGCAAGCGCGTACACCACGTGTCCGGTGCTCAGGTACCGGGCGTCGCTGCCAGGGCTCACGATGATCGTGCGCTTTCGCGATGTCACCGACTGCGCCACGATTTGCGCGTTCTCCCACCGATCCTGCGCAGTGCCTTTCGCGACTGTAAAAAGCAGCGTGTCGCCGTCGGGGAGCAGTTGAGGACCGTACGCGAGCTCCCCGTCCGCGACCTGCACGATCTGTGTCGCTGCGCCCCCATTCTCATTCACCCGGAGAATCCCCTTGTACCCCTGACCCACGAAGATCGCTCCCGGCGACCAGCTCATGCCGAATGGGTTGTTAATCTCCGTCAGCGCGGCGGCGGCACCGCCGCTCACCGATAGACGCCTCAGCGTGCTGTCGGTCTGTGACCAGAACGCGACTGATTGTCCATCTGGCGAGAACACCGGGTTTGTGTTTCCGAGATCGGTGCCTGCAATCACCTGCGATTCGAGGCTATCCATGGGCCGGAGGTACAGGCGGCCGCTGGCGCCGAACACCACGCGTGTTCCGTCCGGCGAAATGGCAATCGCCTGACGTCCCGTTCCAGTGAAAGCCTGCCGCTCCGCGAGGGGTACCGAAAAGCGGGTAATAACTGTCGCCGGTCGAGACGGCGCCGCGAACCAGGCGATACCCATGACGCCGATCGCGGTGACAAGCGAACCGCTCACCACAGGAAGTGCTCGACGCCAGATCGAGGGCCGGATTGCAAGCGGCGCGGTGAGCCGTGGAGCGGTCTCTCGAGGTGAAAGACTGCGCTCCTCGCTCAAGACGAAATGCGCAACAGATGCGTCCGCGATCCGTCGACGGCGATCCTTGACGAGGCACCGCCGCATCAACACAACAATAGCCGGCGGCAGGTCGGCCGGAAGTGCCGACCAATCGGGTTCGCTCCTGAGCACCGAGGCAAGCGTGTCGCTGATGTCCTCGCCGTCGAAAGGCCGTCTCGCCGTCAGCATTTCATAGAGCACGCATCCGAGCGCCCAGACGTCGCTGCGTTTGTCGGCAGGGCGTCCCTTTGCCTGCTCGGGGCTCATGTAGGCAGCCGTTCCGAGCAGAACACCGACGTGTGTCATCAACGCCGGCGAGGTGATGGTTGGGGATGACGTCTGAGGCGGTTGGATGGGGCCGACCACGACAGACGGATCGATCAGCTTCGCAAGTCCGAAATCGAGCACCTTCACTGTGCCATCAGGTGTGACCTTTACGTTGGCAGGCTTGAGATCCCGGTGAATGATGCCCTGTTCGTGCGCCGCTTCGAGGGCTTGTGCGATCTGCGTGGCGATTGCGATCGCCTCGTCTGCGGGAATCGCGCCGTTCGCAATCCTATCTGCGATGGTATCCCCCTCGACCAGCTCGAGGACCAGCGCCAGAAACGTGTCGGTCTCTTCGATACCGTAGATGGCGGCGATCTGCGGATGGTTCAACGTGGCCAGGACTTCGGCCTCACGGTGGAAGCGGGCGAGGCGCTCCGCGTCGGTCGCGAAGGCCTCAGGCAGAACCTTGAGCGCGACGTCACGTTTCAGACGTGTGTCGCGAGCACGGTAGACTTCACCCATGCCACCCGCGCCGAGAGGCGCGTCGATGATGAAAGGGCCGACGCAAGTACCAGGCGTGAGCGCCAAATCACGTGGATTATACGTGCTGGGCAATGGCGCGAGCGTATTACCGCACTGGCAACTGACTGGATCGTGAAGATGAGCGGCGCTCAGCACAGCGCCGCGTCCGAGCCGCCCGAGATCCGCTGCGACTATGGGCGAGCCCGCAGACGTCGGCTCGCGCGGCAGGTCCGCCTCGGATCTCCAGAATACGCGGCAGATGCCCGTGCCGAGGCAAGGAAACCCCGATACGAGCTGACGCTGGCGTTCTGCCGCCGCCAGGGATTGTTTGCCGCCAACAGCCGGTGGGAGAACCGCGAGGAGTGTCCCGCGAGAGCAGAGGGCCGATGTGTTGGCGTTTTCCAGCCAGCTACCTGGCCGCGACAGACTGCGCCAATCAAGCCCTCCTTCTTTCAGAACCCCTACTGCGGTGCGTCTGAATACTCGACCACCAATCGAAGCTTCACGTCTGCGCCGTGATTTACATGGGCCACGCGTTTTGGCCCGACTGGCTTTTGACCACGTTCGACCCACACCTGGAAGTCGCCTGGTGGAAGCACGAGCTCGAATGGTCCCCATCGTTCTGTCGTGGTGCTGAATGTCTGCGTCATGTTCGCGGCAATCACCTGGAGCGGCTCAAGGACCGCGTACAACGCCGCGCCGCTCGGTCCATCCTCGCGCCGTCGGAAGACCTCCCCGTACACGATTCCCTGCGGCCGGCTCGCTGCGGCGCTTTCCAAGTACACGAAATCTTGAGTGGCGGCGGTTTTCAGCCGACTCCTCGAACACGAGTCTGTGGCAATGCCTCCGATGGCTTCATGCCCGTACACGAGCCACTCCTCGCCCGTGGCGAACGGCAGGTCACAACTGCTGTTGTCGTGGACGACGGCAATCTGAGGGACCTCCGGTCCCTTGAAGGCACGAACTACATCGAACATCACCAAGTCCGGCCCGCCGGCATTCAACTCGACCCTGACAGGTCCAATCGCATTTTGAGGGGAAATTGGTCGAGGGCTGTCGATCCGCGTCACCCTGCCGACAAAGACAACGTCGGCATTTCGAGCGGCAGTCGACGATGGGATGGTTCCGAGGCAGCCGCATGCGGCGGCCAAGGTTGGTCGCCACAAGTTGGCGAGCACGACCAGCGTGGCGACAGATGCGGTTCGGGCGTTAACCGTGCGCGTCAATGATCGGATCGCCCCCGGAAGCGACGGACAGGTCGAAACGACGCGGATCGCAGGGCTCGGAAGCATGCATATTAGACGTCGCGAGCCAGCGACTTGGCCGTGAGTGACCATATCCAGAGGGAATGCCGATAGTGTCGCGCGAGATGCGGCTTCGATGTTCGACGCGAAGCGCCTCCGGATTCACGGGATTGTCGCGTAGCCGCTTTGCGATGAGCGGGACGATGGGGCGGATGCCCCGCGCCGCGTAAGACGGCCCACAGCACGAGGCTGACACTGGCCGTCCCACCCGAGCGACCAAGGAATGTTTACGCTGACGTCGGCGAAGGCGCAGGCGGATTGGTGGTCCGCGACGGCGAAGGGACCGACGCGCAGCTTCCCGTCCAATTGCTCGGCCGGGCCGCCAGAGAAGCTCTCACTAGGGCTTGGAGGGTTTGTCTTCGGTAGCCACTTCGCGACTACCCGCGAGTTATCTGTGCCGAGCACCTTCACGACAGGCAAATGTTGTCGGGCCGGCAGGGACTCGTGGCGGCAAAGGTTACCGTGAAGGCCGCGGGCGCCAAACAGCGTCCGGCTTCCATGTGGGGTGGTCCGGTTGTTGGGCGACGCGGTAGCCGACTTCGAGCAGAATCTGGAGGTCTTCCACGGCGCCGAGTAGATCCCAATCGGGTTTGATCACGTCCGATGCATCGTGGTAGTCGTTCGCGATATAGTCCGCGCGCTTCTTTTGTCCAAAGCCAGCGGGTTTCCCAACATACTCGACCCCGGGAGCCGTTTCGAGCGAAGGGACGCCGACGCGAGCGAATTCGTAGTGGTCGGAGCGGAAGTAGAAGCCGAACTCCGGGGCTGTATCTCCCGTAAGGGTGCGGCCCTGGCGTTGAACGGCTTCGGCGGTGAGATCGTCCATCGTGGAATTGCCGATGCCAACAATGCTGAAGTCCTTGGTGCGTCCCCATCCCCAGTTGCTGAAGTAATCGAGATTGATATTCGCGACGGTAGAGGCGAGAGGATAGAGCGGGTGGTCCACGTAGTAATGCGCGCCCAGTAGTCCCTTTTCCTCGGCCGTCGGCCAAAGGAAGACCATAGTGCGTTTCGGTCGCGGATTGAGCGAACGAAAGGCACGGGCAAGTTCAAGTACGCCGGCGGTTCCGGCGGCGTTGTCACTCGCCCCGTGAAAGATCCGATTCCTTTCCCGACCGTGGTGGTCCCAGTGGCCGCTATAAATCACGTACTCGTTCTTGAGAGCCGGATCGCTGCCTTCGATCTTGGCCAGAATGTTCTGCGATTCGAACCTGCGCACCTGGTTGGTTACTGTTATGGTGACGCGCGCAGAGAGTGCGACGGCCCGGAAGCCGGGCGCGGCGGCCGCGGCGCGTGCTCTTGCGAAATCGTTGCCGGTGGCAGCGAATATCGTGGCGACTTTATCGATGCTGACAAGAGCTTGCGCTTTTAACTGCCGGCGTTCGTTGCCGTCACGCAGGGTCATGTTCTCGCGCGCGTTGTTTTCCCAAACGTAACGAAACGGCTGGGCGGGCGGAACAAGGAGGACTGCGGCTGCGCCGTGGTTGAACGCAGTCGCCAGCTTTGTTCCGTTTCGGCCGTATACGGTCAGGGCGTTGCCCAAGAAGACTCGTTCGTCGAGTTTGGTGGAGTCACCGGAGTCGGCGACGGGCGGATCGCCGGTGATGACGATAACAGTCTTGCCCTTTACATCAACGCCGGCGTAGTCGTTCCATTTGTATTCGGGCGCCACGACTCCGTAGCCGGCAAAGACGACGTCGGAATCACGGACTTCGATCCGCTCGTCAGGCAAATTCGACCACAGGACAAAGTCCTCAGCCGGCGACATCGGAATGCCCTCGCCGCTAACGGTGATCGCGAGGCTGCCTCGCGAGCGGGTACCGTACAAAGGCACCTTCTGCACAAAGCCGCCTGCCGGTGTGCCAGGCTGGAGGCCGATGCCTTTGATCTGCGAGATGACATATGCGACGCTTTTTTCCTCGCCAGGAGTGCCCGGCAGGCGGCCGTCGTATGCGTCAGAGGAAAGTTCCCGGATATGGCGCAGCAGATTGCCGGGCGTCATCGTCGCGGCCGCTGTTCGCAGTTCGGGTAGCGTCGATGTCTGGGCGGCTGCCAATCCTCCCAGAATGCAAATGAAAAGCATGCAAGCCGCGCGATTCCTCAATGTTGCTCAACCGATTGGGGCGTAAGTGTAAGCCGTTGGAGCAACAGAGGGCAATCGCGCCTGAAAAACGCCGCAGGGTCGATCTGGCCGCAGGCGGCCGGATTCCTCACACATGGCGACCTTCCGCGAGTAATGCGACTGGGGCGGTTCGATTCCCGTCCGGCTCACGTCTCGTGACGTCGAACGAGACGATCCCGTAAAGACCCAAGCACGCGAGCGCGAGACCCGCGATACTGCACACGCTGGTCACCAGGGCAAACGCTCTGGGCCGCGCAATGGTCTCTTGAATCTGCTGCGCTTGCGACTTCACACGGCTGATCACGATCGAACGATCGACCCGTGTGATCGTCTGCTGGATTGCCGGAACCAGCGTCATTGGATCTGCCGCCGTCCTGATCTCCAGCGTCATCGGTCCCGGGCTGAGTTGGCGATGCGGCATGTAGAGCGTCGGCGCCGCCGGCTCCTGCAGCCTGGCGTAGGCGGCGTTTCGCACGACGCCGACCACTTGCACCCGGACGCCGCGGTCCGCGCCGTCCAGCATCTGGAGCTCACGCCCGATCGGATCGATGCTGCCAAATACGCTGCGCGCCATGGCTTCGTTCACCACGGCGACGCGCGGCGCCCCTTGCCGATCCGAGATCGAGAGGTCGCGGCCGCGGACCAAGGGAATCTCCATGGTCTGAAAGAAATCGGGGCCGACGACCTGGATGTAGACTTCGGTTCCGGGCGTACCGGGATCGGCGCTGACCATGCCGCTCAACTCCGCCTGCGCGAGCGGGGGTACGAGGGACATCGTGGCTCCGCGCACACCGGGGACTTCCCGCACCTGACGCAACACGTCGTCGAGGACCTGAAACCTTCGCCCGGAGTCGGCCTGACGGCGCGGCTGAACTGATGTGGGCGATCAACAGGTTGTCCGTGAGGAAGCCGACATCAACGCGGGCGAAATTGTACAGCGTTTGGAGAAACGCCGCGGCGACCACGAGCATGGCGAGCGACAGCGCCACCTGGGCGACGACCAGCGAACGGCGGACGACGCCCCGGCGCGGCAGCGCCACGGCTTTCATCGACAGGATGAGATCCATGCGTGTCGCGCGGAGGGCCGGTCCCAGACCGCAGAGGATCGCGGTCACGCCGCACACGGTCGCGGCGAACGCGATCGCCCGCCAATCGATGTGGCGCATCGACAATCGCCGTTGATGTTGCCGGAAGCCAGGCCAGAAAGTTCCGGCCCCAGAACGCAAACACGACACCGAGCGCGCGCGCCCGCCAGCGCGAGGACGACGCTCTCGGCCAGCACGTGCCTCAGGACCTGGCCGCGGCTCGCGCCCAACGAGATACGAAGCGCGATCTCCTGCCGGCGATCGATGGTCCGCACCAGCACGAGGTTCGCGATGTTGACGCACGCGATCAAGAGCACCGCGATCGTCACGCCGGCGATGGCGGCCAGCATGGGCAGCGCATCGCGCCGCGGCGCTTCGGCGCCCTGACTGCCGGACATGATGCCGAGCCGGGGCTTCGACGTGCCGGGCTTGGTCGAAGACGACGGACGAGCGGCCCAGCTCTCGCGAGCGCTGTCGTCGAAGAGACGCTCGACGTCGGCCATGGCCTGCTCGGGCCGCAGGCCGGGCTTCAGGCGGGCCATGATCTGCATCCACCACATCGACACCGGGCGCGTCGTCCCGCTCTCGACACGCGACGCCATCGAGATCGGTATCGTGACGTCAGTGGTTTCCGTCATGCGGATTCCGTCGAATCCTTCAGGCGTGACACCGACGATCGTGACCGGCACGCGATTGACGTGAATCGTCCGGCCCAGAATCGCCGGATCGCCGTCGAAGCGGCGCTGCCAGTAGCGATGGCTGATGACCGCGACCGGGTCCGCTTCGATCCGATCATCAGCATCCGTGAGCACGCGGCCGCGCGCCGCCGGCACGCCGAGCCCCTCGAAGTAGCGGCCGCTGACGAGATCCGCGGTGACAGCGTCGGTCTGACCGTCGGCGCTGACGCTGGCGTCGCGCAGCGGCGCAATCGCGAAGGCCTGCACCAGCGTGCTGCTCTGATCGCGGAAGCGCTCGAATGTCAGAAAGGAAAAGGAGGTCCGCACGCCGGCACCGTTCGGTCCCTGCCGGCCATAGCCCGAATAGCTCTCGACCATCGGATCCGGCAGGCGGAGCCAATAGAACATCACGAGCTCCTCAGGCCTGTTGACCGGCAGCGTCCTGAGGAGCACGGCGTTGACGACGGTGAAGACCGACGTATTGGCGCCGATGCCCAGCGCCAGCGTCAGGACGGCCGCGGCCGTGAAGGTCTTGCGGGCGGCGAGCGACCGCACCGCTGACCGGAGATCGTTCAAGACAGACATGACCCTAGCGCTCCCGCGCGCCCAGCGCGCGCACGATCAGAGTGCGACAAGCCGACACCCAGGAACCCGAGGCCAATCCACTGCATGCCGTCGCGCACCAGGACGGCGACCCACACCGGGTTGCCGAAACGGTCCATTCCCCAGTTGAAGTGGAAGGTCTGCCCGATGAGGGCGTTCAGGACGAGGTAGATGCTGACGCCGATCGAGATCCACACCAGGCCGGCAAATAGAAGGATTCGTTGAACGTTCCAGCGCCCGCGCAGGATTTCCTGCTCGAGCGGCGGCAGCTCGACGCCCTTTTCCAGCGCCGCCAGCCGCTCGCGATGGATCATCGTCCGTCGCTGATGCCGGAGAAACTGTTGAAAGGCCGCATAGGCGGTCAGCACGGTGATCGCGGCAACGAACAGGAAACCCGGAGCCAAAATCCATGGTGCCTGTTTATACACGCGAGGCGAACGGCTGGTTGCAGCGGACTTTTTCTTTGATCCCGTGCAACCGGGCGGACCCGTCGGGTGTATGAGATGGTTGGATGGCAGAGGACGTCCAGGACCTGCTCCGGCAGCGCCGGTATGACGAGGCGCTGGAGCGGCTACTGGACGGATACGAGCAGAAAGTGTTCCGGATGGCCGTCGCCATGCTCCGCGATCGCGGGCGAGCGCAGGACGTGACGCAGGACATCTTCCTCAAGCTGTGGCGCGCGCTGCCCTCGTACGACGGCCGTGCGACGCTCTCGACGTGGTTGTATACGATCGCGCGCAACACCTGCTTGACCGCCGTGCGGGCGGAAAGCTACCGGCGGCCGGCTGGTGACATCAGGGCGTTCGAGCCGCATGCCGAGTCCATCCGCGCGGAGCACATCGCCTTGCAAAGTGCGATCGATCAGACTGCCGGAGGTTCAACGAACGATCCTCACGCTGTTCTACTTCGAAGATCGGAATGTCGCCGAAGTCGCGGCGCTGCTCGACATGCCGGAAGGCACGATCAAAAGCCATCTCCACCGCGCCAGGCGCATGCTGGGTGGCATATTGGAGTGAACGATGGAGTGTCACGAGATTCAGGAATCGATCCTCGACGCGCTCGATCGTGGACCGTCGCTCGAGCGGCAGCGCATGATGGAGGCGCACGTCTCGACCTGCGCCGCGTGCGCGCAGTTCGCGCGCCGGCAGCAGATCCTCGACGTCACGCTCGGATCCGCGCTGGCGCCTCCGGCGATGACGCCCATGTCACGGCCGGCACTGCGCGCACGCCTTCGCCGTGATGCCGTGACGGCACGGCGCGATACACTCCCGGACGTCGTTCACTTCGCCAGCTTCGGCCTCGCAACGCTCGTGAAATGGCGGCAGCTAATATGATTCCGCGCACATGATTGATCCGTCGCGACGGCTCGTGCCGTCGACCGTGCCCGAGGATCATCCGATCCATGACGCCGCCGAAGCCGGCGAGCTGGCGCGCGTACGCGCCTTCCTCGATCAGCAGCCATCGCTCGTTCACGACATCAACCGCGCTGGCGGTCATCCTCTGCACCGCGCGGTCATCGGCGGATCGGCAGACGTGGTGACGCTGCTGCTCGATCGTGGCGCCGACATTCACGCGATTCACGGCGCCGGGGTCGGGTCGTTCGAGGGTTACGCGCCGCAGGATAAACAGCCCATTGACCTGGCGATCTGGGGCGGCCCGCGGCAGGCGCCTCTGTCAAGATGGCGCTGCTACGCCAACGGCCTGACGTGGCTGCTGTGGAGGCGCTGGCGGCCGGGCCGCCGCGTGTGGCCCGGCAACGGCAACGTGCCTCTGGCTCGACTGCTCATCGGCCGCGGTGCGACGTACGATCTGACGGTCGCTTCCGCGTTGAACGATCTGGCCGCGGTGCGGTCGATGCTCGACGCCGACCCCTCACGCATCTCCGAGCAGCGCCCCGACGATCGTCGCCCGCTCTCTGCCGCCGCCGAATTCGGCCGTCTCGACATCGTCCGCCTGCTGCTGGAACGCGGCGCGGACCCGACGTGGCCCGACGCCGATTCGTCCGAGCGCGGCGCCGCCTTGCACGCCGCGGCGGGGCGTGGCGACCGGGAGATGGTCGAACTGCTGCTGAAACATCACGCCGATCCCAACGGTTTCGTCAACGCCAGCGGCAACGCCGTCTATGCCGCGAAGACACCGGAGATCCGAAGACTGCTCGAGGCGCATGGCGGTTTCCTCGATCCGTACGACCTGGTGTGGAAGGGCGAGGACGACGAGGTCATGCGGATCGTGACCGAACGACCCGAGACGGCACTCGCCGGGTGCGGGGGTGTGTTCACGGCCGTCGTGACCTGCGGCCGGCGCAAGCTGATGCGCCGATTACTCGATGCCGGTTTCAAAGTCCATCCGCAGGCGGGCGGGTGCCACTCCTATCTGCTCGAGCGGCCCGATATGCTGCGCGAGTTGCTGACGCGCGGCGGCCTCGATCCGAATTACCCGACGGTTGATGGAGTGACGCTGCTCCACGAGCTGTGCCACAAGGACATTCGCGGGCGGACGATGGACCATCGGACGGAGTGTGCGGCGATTCTGTTGGAGTTCGGCGCCGATCCGTCACCGAAGGACACGCACGGCGAGACGCCCGTAATGTGGGCGACGAAGCACGCGCTTACGGACATCGCGGGTTTCCTGAAAGCCCGCGGCGCAACCTAGATACTCGAAGCGTGGCTGTGACTGAGAACTCAGCCAGATCGATCGACCGATCCGCGGTTACGTGGGCAGCGACGTGCAACCCCGCAGCGGACGGGATGGCAGACAGCCAGTCGGCGAAGTCCCGCTCGATGGCCTCGCAAATCCGCGCGTGACGTTTCGCGTATTCCCGCGCCACTTTCCGGATATGGCGGGCCAGCAGACCGTCGTCAATGAACCGAGCCAGTGCCGCTTGGGTCGGCAATTCGCCATGCCAGTCGGTGAGTTGCTTTGCGGTGCGAAGCGCCGGCTGCAGCGAGGCCGGGGCAATCAGAAACCCCAGCCGGAGCGTTGGCAGCATGACCTTGGAGAAGGATCCGACGTACACCACCCGGCCACCGCGGTCGAGGCTTTGAAGTGGATCGAGCGGCCGCCCGACGAATCGGAATTCGCTGTCGTAGTCGTCCTCGATCACGACAGCGTTGTGCTGCTCCGCCCAGGCGAGGAGGGCAGCGCGGCGCGGGAGCGACATGGCCGTGCCGAGGGGGAACTGGTGAGACGGCGTGACGTAGACCAGGCGCGTGTGGGTCGGTATTCGCGAGACGTCGAGCCCTTCGCCATCGCCGGGCACACAGACAACGCGCGCACCCAGGCTGCGAAAGAGCCGTCTTGCCGGGGGATACCCCGGCTCTTCTACCGCCACCCTGTCGCCAGGATCGATGAGGACACGCCCGATAAGGTCCAGCGCCTGCTGTGCGCCTTGAGTGACGATCACGTCATCCGCATTTGCCCGAACGGACCGGGAGATCCCAACATGACGCGCAATCGCCGCACGGAGTCCCGCGTGACCGCTCGATTCACCATACTGTCCCCAGGCCAGAGCGGCGAGTCGAAGCTCACGAGCCATGAGTCGGCGCCACGTCGTGAACGGAAACATTTCCTCATCTGGCCCCCCGACTCGAAAGTCGTACAGCGGCTTGGTGGAGCGAGCCGGCTCCAGTTCTGGAATGCCCTTCCACAACGATCGGGCGCGCACGCTGCGACCCGCAGGCGCGCGCCTCGCCTGAAAGTGGCCGACCGGCTCGGTACTCACGAAGGTACCGGAGCCGACGCGGCTGAGCAGTACCCCTTCCGCGACGAGTCGCTCGTACGCAAGGGCCACCGTGTTGCGCGACACCGCGAGGTGACGCGCCAAGTCTCTCGTCGGCGGCAATCGCTCACCCTGACGAAGGCGACCATCGAGAACAGCATCGAACAGCTGCCGATAGATACGACGTCGTGAAATCGCCTCGCCCCTTCAGGGTGATATGAACGTCCATACGACAATCTTATTGGCCCAGTCGGATTAGTCAATATTGGCTCTTTGAACTGACCAATTCAGCTGGTACGCTGGGCTATGTAAGTCGGGGGAACGCATTCACTCTAGCGGCGCGTCACCACCGGCCGCTTCCGCAGGCTCCGACCGCCGCGTCCCTGGTCGCGACGAACAAGCAAGAGGAGAAGTCATGAACTCACGTCTCAACTACGGGAAGATCGCGCCTGGCGTCTACGAAGCCATGGATGCGCTGGACCGTTACGTCCAAACGTGTGCCGTCGAGAAGTCCCTGATCATGCTGGTTCAATTGCGCGTCTCGCAGATCAATGGATGCGCCTACTGTCTCGACATGCACTGGAAGGACTTGACCGCAATTGGTGAGCACGCGCAGCGCCTCTACTCTTTGGACGCCTGGCGCGAGTGCCCGTACTACACAGATCGTGAACGGGCGGCGCTGAGATGGACGGAGGCCGTGACGCTGATCAGCGATGGTCACGTCCCGGAGACCGTGTATCAGGAGGTGAGCCAGCACTTCAGCGAAAAAGAACTCGCGGATTTGACGCTCGCCGTGGCGGCGATCAACGCGTGGAACCGGCTGTCCATCGCCGGGCGGTTGCCCCCTGGCACCTACCAGCCGGCGGAGGTCACGGCCTGAGCTGTCGCGAGCGGGCTCGATCCTGCGGACGGCCAGCAGGCGACCGTCACGAACAAGGAGCAGAACATGATCAAACCGACACTTGGATTCGTCGTCGAATACGTGCCTGACATACAGGCAGCGAAACGCTTTTACATCGACGTCATCGGGCTCGATGTGGAACGGGACCATCCCACATTTGTTCAGTTCAGCCACTTCGCCATCGCGAATGACGAATCGTTGTCCGGAAGCCGGGATCCCGAATTGTACTGGCTCGTCGACGATGCTGCGGCCGCCTTCGCGGAGCTCAGTCAACGAGCCGACGTCACTCTGCGCCTCACACAGAGGCCCTACGGTAAGGTCTTCGGTATCGCGGAGCCTTCCGGTAGGCCACGCTACTTGTTGGAACTGGCCAGGGAACGACCGAGCCGTCCCGTGCAATGAGTGTGGAGCGTTGGCGAGCGACGCCGGGAGTTGTTACCTGGATCGGCAGAGACCTGCACCGAGGCATCGACGGCCACAACGAAGTACCAAAGCGGGACTGAAGAATCATGAATGAAGACGTCTTCAACGACATCGTGAGAACCGCGGAGATCGAGTGGAAGCCGCTGGTTGAGGGCGGAGTGAATACCAGCGGGATCTTCCTGAAGCCTCTACGCGTGGAACAGGCGACCGGTCGCGCGCCGACTTTCTTGCTCCGGTTCGAGCCCGGTGCGAAGTACCCGTATCACGACCACCCTGCGGGCGAGGAACTGTTTGTACTCTCGGGCAGCTGTGTCATCGAGGGGGCCACACTGGCGGAAGGTGACTACCTGTATACGCCGCCGGGATCGAAACATTCCGTGCGAACGGACCCTGGGTGTACCCTTCTGTTCCAGGTTCCCGCGGAGGTCGTCATTCTGTGATGTCACGGGCGCCGACAGGCGTCTGGGCTGACCTGCGCGAATACGCGCCTGCGATGCCGGCTCAGATCCAGCGCCGAACCGTCGCTCGGTACGAATCGAACGCCGGACCGAAGGCGTCGCGCAGCTTCGATTCCTCGAGCGGGATGATGAACCACTGAAGGTAGGCGAGCGTCAGCGGCAGCAGAAGCGCCGGCCACAGCTGGTGCAGCAGGCCTGCCTCTCCGAGGTAGGCGAGTGAGAGACCCACGTACATCGGATTACGCGAGAATCGGTACGGCCCCCACGTCACCATCGTTGACGAGACCTTCCCGGGGACGCGCGTGGTGCCGGCGCGATGAAACGTGAACCAGCCCCAGCCAGCCACGACGACGCCGGCGATGAAGAGCACGGCGCCGACCACGTCGGTACGGACGGGCCGCGTCCACTCGCTCCCGATTGGCGCGATCCGCTCCAGCAGCGCGCCAAGCAGGTAGCCCAGGACAAAGACCCAGGGCACGGGCACGTGGAACAGCGGGTGCGTTCGTGTCGTCATGCGCGATGTTTGCTCCTGCAGAAACGCCGGCTCGATCCCCAGGCTCACGCCTTCGGGCCCACGTCCACCGGCTGTGCGGTCGACTTCACCCCTACGACGCGTGACTTCGGCATGCAGCGCGCCCCAGACCCCGACAAAAGCGCGGGGGCCGATTCGCTGGGGATGCTGCCACTCGTTCATACCGCATCCAGCGGGTATCCTGTCAACCGTTAACGGCCGCGAGCCGGCTTTCAACAACGCCTCTTTGGTCAGTGTGTGCGAGTTTTTGAGAACGGTTCGGCGACGACTTGAAACGTGTCCTCATAGACGATGTACGACTGATCTCAACGATCGGTCGTGGACGACATCGGAGTCAGCTAGCAAAGCTCATGCGGCAACCCGCAATCCGTCGAGCCGCTTCAGCCAACAGGCGACCTGGTTCCAACTGGCGCTGGTCTGGGCCACCACGTCTCGCGACGCTCGGCGTGGTTTCGTCGGGTGATTCTCAGACGCTCAGGCTTCAGCCTGCGGCTTCGCCTTTCGGGTGCGATTCCCACCCGGCTGCACCACCTTTTCATCAGCACTCTCAGACGGCGCCAAGTAGTTTGAAGAGTGGTCACGTGCGGGCCGCGGAGCTGGCGCACCAACGTCCACACCCAGTGGCGCTCCGAGAAGGCGCCGACGTCGAACGCACCAGTCTCGGGCCCGCCGGCAGTGCCGTTTTTGAACCGACGACAAATTGCCGGTTTTCAGCCGTCCCCCAAGCCGCAAATTCGAACATCCCGCCTTCAACCGGCAGGCCTTCGCTGCGCCGCGTTCCGCGGCCCTTGTGTCTGAACGCCCCACGCTTCCAATCAAGCGACCCACTTTCGAGTCAGGCAACATGGCGGAGTTGATAGAGTAGCGCGGTGCAGGAGTCCCCTTGATCGGGCGAACGATCGGTCACTACGAGGTCATCGAAAAGATCGGTGAAGGTGGGATGGGCGCGGTCTACAAGGCGCTTGACATCCGTCTTGGCCGGTCTGTCGCGCTGAAGATGTTGCCCGGCGACGCGATGGCGAACTCAGAGCGCAAGCGGCGCTTTGCGCTCGAGGCCAAGGCCGCCTCGGCACTGAATCACCCCAACATCATCACGATTTACGACATCGACGTGGCGGACGGCGTCGACTTCATCGCCATGGAGTACGTGGCCGGCCATACGCTGTCGGAATTGATCCCGCCCAACGGCATGGAACCGGCGAGGGCATTGCAGTTGGGAGCACAGATCGCAGACGCGCTGGCGACGGCCCACCAGTCCGGGATCGTCCACCGGGACCTGAAGCCCTCGAACATCATGGTGAACGCGCAGGGGCGCGTAAAGGTCCTGGACTTCGGCCTGGCGAAGCTGATCGAGCCGGTGTCCGGAGAGCGCGCCGCCACCCGGACCGTGCAAACCCGCGAGGGGACGATCCTGGGCACCGTGTCCTACATGGCTCCCGAGCAGGCTGAGGGCAAGCCGGTAGACCAGCGGGCCGATATCTTCAGCTTCGGCGCGGTGCTCTACGAGATGCTGAGCGGGGTGCAACCGTTCCGGCGCGACTCGGACTTAGGGACGCTCGCCGCCATCCTGCGCGACGAGCCTCCCCCGCTTGATGCCGTGCGCATTCCGCCGGCAATCCGCCAGGTGGTCAAGCGCGCGCTCGAGAAAAACCCAGAGGCGCGGTACGAATCCGGCGCGGAACTGGCGTCGGCGCTGGCGTCGCTTTCGCGTGCGGTAGCGCCTCGAGGCGCACTGAACCGGCGATCGCTGGCGGTGGGCGCTGCGGCGGTGGGGCTGGCGGCCATCCTCGGTGGACGGCACCTCTATAAACAGAACCGGGTCGATTGGGCTCGTCGCGAGGGACTGCCGCAAATCGCGCGGCTCCTGGCGGAAGACAAGGGACTTGCCGCGTTCGACCTCGCACAGCAGGTCGCGGCGCTCATCCCCGGCGACCCGAACTTTCAGCAGGCTTGGGCGGAAGCAGGCCCCAAGCCGCTGGTACAGACCGAGCCGGAGGGCGCCGAGGTCTACATCCGCGAATTGGGCTCTGAAGAGAAGCCGTGGCGCCACGTGGGCACGTCGCCGATTATGGAGATGCCGCTGCCGCGTGGCTACTTCCTGTGGCGAGCGGTCAAACCAGGTTTCGCCGAGACGACTGGAGCGGCACCTACGTGGTGGTCTGTGGTGAGCTTGCGGCTCGCGCCGGAGGGCGAGGTTCCCGACGGCATGGTCCTGGTGCCGGGGGCCGATTCTCTCGGGGGGACGATCGGCATCACGGCGGTCGAAGCGCCGCACGACCCCTACTTCATCGACCGGCACGAAGTGACCAACCGGCTATTCAAACAGTTCGTCGACCAAGGCGGCTATCAGAAGCGGGAATACTGGAAGACGCCGTTCGTCAGGGACGGAAAGCCGGTTTCCTGGGATGACGCGATGGCTGTGTTTCGCGACACAACCGGCCGGCCGGGTCCCTCCACTTGGGAAGGCGGCACCTTCCCGACGGGAAAGGACGATTTCCCGGTCTCCGGCGTGAGCTGGTTCGAGGCGGCTGCTTACGCGCAGTTCGCGGGCAGGAGCCTGCCAACGATCTCCCATTGGTATCTGGCGGCCGATATCCGCGTCTCACCGCTGCTGATTCCGGCGAGTAATTTCAGCGGCAAGGGTTTGGCGAAGGTAGGCAGCTACCCGAGCATCGGACCGTTCGGCACGTACGACATGGCCGGGAATGCCCAGGAATGGACGTGGAACGAGACCGATGACGGTTTCCGCTTCATCCTCGGAGGGGCTTGGAGCAGTCCTACCTACCAGTTCAACCAGCCGGATGCCAAGCCGCCTTTCGACCGCGGCCCGGCGAACGGCTTCCGCTGCGCCCTCTACTCCGCGCCGCCGCCACAGTCGTTGCTCGGGCCGGTCCGGCGCACGTTCCGCGACTATTCGCTCGAGAAGCCCGTGGGCGACGAGGCCTTCCGGATCATCCGCGGCGCCTACGCGTACGCGCCGCGCGAGTTGAAGGCGACCGTGGACGAGGTCGACGACAGCTCCCCTTACTGGAGGAAAGAAAAGGTCAGCTTCTCGGCAGCCTACGGAGATGAGCGCGTACCGGCGTTCGTGTTCCTTCCCAAGAACGCCAAGCCGCCCTATCAGACATTGGTCTACAGCCCCGGCGCCGGCGCCGTGTCGAGCACGTTCGCCAGCATGGATGGCTTCAACCGTATGGAATTCATCATTCGCAGCGGGCGGGCAGTGATCTATCCGATCTATATCGGTACTTTCAACCGCCGCCTCCCGCCCACGACGTCGGAGATCCAGCAGAAGGAGCGATATGTCAGGAGGTTCCAGGACCTCCGGCAAACGGTCGAGTACCTGGTGAGTCGCAGCGACATCGACGCCTCGAAGCTGGCCTATTTCGGCGCGAGTGTGGGAGCCGGGGTGGCGCCTGTGATGGTGTCTCTGGAGCAGCGCTTCCGGACTGCCGTTCTTTTCGAGGGCGGACTGTACCAGAGGCCGGTCGGGCCGCCAGAGACCGACGCCCTCAATTTTCTTCCCCGCGTCCGAGTCCCGGTCCTCATGCTGAACGGACGGTACGACTACACATTTCCGGTGGACAGTTCGCAGAAGCCGTACTTCCGCTGGCTGGGTACGCCGGAGAAGGACAAGCGCCACGTCCTTTACGACGCGGCACACGACGTAATGGTCAATCGGACGGAGGTCGTGAAGGAAGTGCTCTCCTGGCTGGACCAGTACCTCGGACCCGTCGCCCGTTGAATCTCTGCGCCGTGACCATCTGGCCGGGCAATCAAAGGTTGCCGGACGTGTGAACGACCGGAGTGCGGACTATGTGGCTCGTCGGAACGCGTCAACTTGGCTCAGCCATTGGCGGAGCTGGTTCCAACTCGCGAAATTTAGGCTCGCCGCGCCAGGAGAGGTTCTGCGGAACGCCGTAGGCGAGATCCGCGGATCGACTTCAACACTGCGATAGTATGCCCGTCGTGACAACTCCAACAGGGCTTGTGGCTACCTGGCGCGACGGGCTGTTCGTCGTCGGCGGCGAGACTTCCGCCCAAGAACTCGTCCATCAGTCGGTCAGAGCGCTCGCACCCGACGGGCATGGTGGGGCGCTCGCCATCGTCAACGGACGCTCGCTGCGTCGGCGCGCTCCCGACGGCGTGTGGAGCACGGTCGCGACTACGGAGTTCGATCTCGCGTGCTGCGTGGCGGTCGGCGACGTCATCTACGTCGGGACTGATGATGCACGCGTCCTACGCGTCGACGCCGATGGAGCACTCGAGCCACTCCGCGGCTTCGACGCGGTGGCCGGGCGCGACACATGGTACGCAGGCTCGGCAGTCATCAACGGTCAGCGCGTCGGACCGCCGCTCGGGATCCGCTCGATAACCGCCACCCCGGACGGCGCAGTGCTTCTCGCCAACGTCCACGTCGGCGGCGTCCTCCGGTCGACGGATGGCGGCGCAACGTGGCAGCCCACTATCGACGTCGACAGCGACGTCCACGAGGTTCGCGCGCATCCGAACCGTCCGGGCGTCGTGATGGCCGCCGCGGCGATCGGGCTCTGCACCAGCCACGACGGTGGCCTGACATGGGACGTCGAACAGGAGGGCCTGCACGCCTCGTACTGCTCTGCCATCGCGTTTGCGGGCGACGATGTCCTCGTGTCCGCGTCGTTAGACCACTTCGCGGCGGAGGGCGCGATCTACCGACGACCGGTCGATGGACACGGTCCTCTGGTCGCCGTCGCCGGCGGCCTGCCGAAGTGGATCGACGGCATCGCCGACACTGGTTGTATTGCCACGCACGGCTCCGCAGTCGCGATCGCCGATCGGAACGGCAACCTGTACTTAGCAGGCGACACCGGCCGCAGCTGGTGGCGCCCGGCCGACGGCCTCCCATCCCCGAGCAGCGTCCTCATCGCCTGAGCGCGAACGGAAGGTATTGCGTTCGCGCACGCCTCGCGCAAGTCCTCGATCTTCTTGAGGCAGCCGTCCTTTCAGCTGGTTTCGACAATTCGATCGGAAGGCGTCAGGTGGATGGTTGACTGAGAACAGCCAATCCGGAGCAACGCCCGCGACACTCGTCGCGTTGGTGGAACTGTCCCCACGATTGTCCCTGTGACGCCCCAAAACAGCGCTTCCAGAGCCAACGGCAGCCAACTCGCTCGATCGGGGAAATAGAAAATAGTGAAGGATTTACGAGGAAAACTGAGGTTGGACGAGAGGCAGATTTCCGTTTAGCAAACCGCCGCCTTCAGCCTCTCGGCCACCTCACCGCAGACGGTAAGTATACGGGAAAATGGCACTTGCGCGATCCCGATCTAGCCCCGCCGAAGGAGACGGTTTTTCGGAATCCGCCTCCGTCAAAATACTGAGGAAATCGTCATATTTCCGGCGATCGCGTGGGCACAGTGCTGAATCGTTGCGTGAATGTGGACCTCCGCCATTGGACCGAGCTTTGCGATGCGCGCCGCAAGGGCTGTGCTGTGCCGATGAGCGTGGCTCTCCATGCGGGATGTGCGCACCCGGGAGAATGATCTCCGCCGCGCGAACCGGACGACTGAAGATGAGCGCGCGCGATGCTGCTCGTCTTCTCGGGCTGTCGCATCGACGCGTGCACCAGCTCACGCAGGACGAGCCGGAGCGATAAACAGAATCGGGCGCAGCTCACTCGATCTCGAGTACCCGTCTCGGTCCGCACGCGCTTCGCACTACGGCCGTTAACCCTGTCGTTTCGTCTGTCTTTCGCGACACCGCTTGAGGTCCCTCGATACCCTCAAAACGAAGGCAACTCTCGCGGAACCAACGCTCGTAGACACTGTCTTCGGCGTCCTTCCATCGCGAACACGTAACTCAGAGCTTTCGCAGGTACGCCAGCAGCGCTGGTCGTTCCTCCGGCGACACGAACCCACGATCGACCACCAGACCGTTCGACGAAAGAATCGGCGGCAGGTTTGGCGGCGGGTTGAGCCTGGCCGCTCGCCGGAAGAACGCGTCGTAGTGGTCGAGCACGGCTTCGAGCGTCGCTGCGGAATTGTTGTGAAAGTACGGGGCGGTTCTGCTGATTCCCCGCAGTTGCGTAATGTCCATCACTCCGAGATCGGCGATCTGACCAGTGAGCAACAATCGTCCCGGATCCGACGTTGTGAATGTTTGCGTCGTGCCATTGGCGAGCGTGATTCGATACGTGCGCGCGTTCCGGCCGAGCCGCGACGGGCACGGCAGATATCCGTCCGTGGCGGGTCGTGGACAAGCGGTCTGGATGTTGTGGTAGCGCACGATCGGCCGCACGATCGCCGCTTCGGGCGTCGAGCCGCTCGGATGCAAGGACCCGCCGTGGCACGTCGCACATGCGCGGTTGAAGACCGCCTTTCCTTGTTGTTCGATCTCCGTCAGCTCGGGATCGGGATCGGGAAACGGCGTCGACCCTGACGCGATCGCTTCGGCGAGTCTCTCGACGCCAGGCGACGAGAACAACGTCTGCTGGAACGCGGCGAGATCGTCCAGCATGTCACTCGGAGGTTCCACCGATACCTGTGCGTGCGCGATGAGCGCGCCGCGCGCCTGCTCCTGGAGCGTCGCGAACCGGGCGTCGTGCTGATAGCCACCCTGGCGATTCGGTCCATTTGGATCGACGCCAGGAATGGGGACACGCGGCGCCGGCGGCCAGATCGGCACGACGCCATCTGGCCCCGTGATCGCGACGTTCATCACGGGCATGACCGCGCGGAAGAGATCGGTCGCGGTCTCATTGGTTGGCTCGCCCGTCACCGGATCGAGCAACTGGACGTTCGGAGGTAATGGAAGCGTGACGCGCACGAGTCCGTTGTCGACCAGATTGGAGAAGTCGCTGGCGTTCTCCCCGTTCGTGCGAAAGTCGTCGGCATCCACAGGCCTGAAAAGCGCATCGTCCGCGTTCTTGTTGAATTCGCGTTTCGCCAGCAGTGCCTCGAACCTGGCGCGCGCGGCGGCAGGCGAGAGCTGAAAGTGTTCCGATGGCATATGACAATCGGCGCACGCGCGTCCGTTGCCGCCAAGTGCCTTGAGGTTCCCGTCGTTGAACGCTGCACGACCGCGTGCGACCGGTCACACGGTGCTGCTGCGCAGTTGAGCTGGATCGCACCGTTGCCTTGAGCCCGCCCCGTCCCGCGACTCGTGCTCGAGAAGACGACCGCCAGTCAGACCCACGACCACCGCGGCACGATGTCCATTGCGCCACGCCATGACCGCCTCCTTTCTCGCCCGATTTGCTTGCGTTGTGCGTTTACCGCGTGTCCGCGGAGGCGGTGCTCTATAATCGACATCGCTCGCACGACCCTGACCCCGGCACCACTCCGCTGCAGGCCGTTGTAGTCGTCGGAGCTTCAATCGGGTCACGAAATGGAGACGAACGCCGGCCGAAACCACGCCGAAATCACGGCGTCCCGGTGTTCTTTTCTCGGTGCACGCTCGATACCCGGCGCCAGCTGCTGTCTCAGGGGAACCGAGTCCCTCAGACTGCGTCCCCGCACCTACGACGTGCTGCTACACCTGGCGCGCAACGCGGGCCGCTTGGTTTCCAAGCAGGAGCTGATGGATGTCGTCTGGAAAGATGTCGCCGTCACAGACGACTCGCTCGTGCAATGTCTGATGGAGATTCGCCGCGCGCTCGGCGATGCCGAGCACGTGATTGAAACGGTTCGCGGCCGCGGCTACTTGTTCAACACGGCGGTTCGGTGGACCGCGGACGAAGCGGTCGGCTCACTCGCGGCCGAACCAGCCGTGTCTTCGGGATCGACCTCACCAACCGAGGCGTGCCGCCGTGACATCGGCACCGCGCTCGACGCGGTTCCGTCGAGCACTCATCGTCGCATGCGCGGTGTTGCTCCTGGGGATCGGCGCCCGCATCTGGACGGTTCGATCCCGGGACGTCCCGCCCTCCGATCTTGGGCCGCCCATTCGCGCGATCGCGGTTCTGCCGCTCGAGAACCTGTCGCGCGATCCGGAACAGGAGTACTTCGCCGATGGCATGACGGACGACCTCATCACGGAGCTCTCGAAGATCAGCGCGCTGCGCGTGATCTCCCGCACGTCGGTCATGCCATTTAGGCAGACACGTCAGGGACCGGCGCAGATCGCCCGGCAACTGGGCGTCGACGCGCTCGTCACCGGCACGGTGCTCCGTTCCGCCGAACGCGTGCGTGTCAGCGCGCAAGTGATCCAGATCAGTCCCGAGAAGAACCTCTGGGCGGAACGGTACGAACGACCGCTTGGCGACATCGTGATCCTACAGGGAGTGCTCGCGCGCGAGATCGCCGACGCGATTCGAGTGAAGCTGACGCCGCAAGAGGAACATCGTGTCGGGCAGGGCCGCTACGTCGACGAGGAAGCGCGTGAAGCTCAGCCTCAAAGGCCGCTACTACTGGAACAAGAGAACCGAAGAGGCGACGTGGAAGGCCATCGACTACTTTCAGCTGGCTATTGCGAAGGACCGCAACGATGCCCGCGCGTACGCCGGGCTTGCCGACTCCTACCTATCGCTCGCACTCGTCGAGGCGCTCCAGGAAGCGATCCCTCCAAACGAAGGGTTCCCGAAGGCCAGAGAGGCGGTGACCAGAGCGCTTGAAATCGACGAGACGCTTGGCGAGGCGCACGCGACACTCGGACACATCCACTTTCAGTACGACCGCGACTGGGCGGGGGCCGAGCGTGAGTTCAAGCGAGCGATCGAGCTGAACCCTAATTACGCGAACGCCCACCTGTGGTACGCGCTATCGCTGATGTGGACGGGGCGCCACGACGAAGCGGTCCTCGAAGTCACTCGCGCGCAACAACTGGATCCGCTTCTGCTCGCCGTCAACGCGAACGTCGGATTCATCCTTGCCGCCGCCCACCGGTACGACGAGGCGATCGCGGAGTGCCGAAAGACCGTGGACCTCGACCCGAATTTTCCGTTGGGCCACTATCGCCTGGGACAGATCTACACGTTGAAAGGGATGTATTCCGAGGCCATTCCTGAACTGGAAAAAGCAGTCGCGCGTGTCACGCTCCAGCCCGCGGGCGACTGCTGAACTCGGCTTGGCGCATGCGCTGAACGGGAATAGAGCCGAGGCCCTGCGGTTGGTGCGTGATCTCATCACACAATCGAAGCAGCGCTACGTCTCGCCCTTCGACGTCGCGCTGATCTACGCCGGCTTGCGCGATCCGAGGGCGTGGGACTGGCTTCAGAGAGCAGAGCGGGATCGCTCGCCCTCGCTCAACTTTCTCGTCTTGAGTCCGGCGTTTGCGGGTATGCGCACGGATCCGCGGTTTTCCGAGCTGGTTCGGCACATCGGACTCAGGCCGTAAAGTCGCATCAGCCTCAGCCTGCATTGGGTCGTCGACAAACTGTGCCCAGGCGCGGACCGATCCCGGTGCAACGATGCTGATCGACTCCGGGTTGGCACGCGCGAAGTGCCGACGGCCAGAATGCGCGTGAACGTGGCCGGCCGCGAGAGAGCCGATCGGATGACAATCCGCCCACCGGCCGCGTGCACACGCTCACGCATGCTCAGAAGACCGAGACCCGCGTCATCGTTCGAGCCGCCAGCGGTGGGACGAACGCGCCCGCCGCTCGTATGTGCTGTCCTACCTCGAGGCCGAACGATGAAGCGCGTCCCCGCGTCCGACTCTCCAGCCCTCCGCCAGTTCTTCCGCGGCTATCTGCAGGAGGACTTCGTCGAAAGGCACGGCACGCCGGCGGACGCGCTGAAGACGTTCGAAGCGGATGCCGATGAAGACGAGCGCCGCCGTTTTCGCGCGGACGTGAGGCGGTTTCTCGAGATCACCGCGCCGCTCGTCTTTGCTGATGTGCTCCTGTTGCTGTCACGCCTGGGATCGCGGGGGAGGCCGCCGACGCGAGAGGCGCTGCTCGCCTTGCTCACCGGCGCGGCAGATCGCTGATCGGCGCCGGCATCATCAGGACTTGGCCGGCAGCGTCTCCAGATACGCGACGAGATTGGCGACGTCGGACTCGGTCAGCGCCGGCTTCAGATTCTTGATGAACGCCGACATCTTCACGGCCGGCGGCTTGGACAGCTTCTCCTCCATGGCCACCGTGTCGGTCAGCCAGCTCTTGATCTCGGCTGGCGACAGCTTGGCGACGGTGTCGCCGAGGATAGTGGACATCTTGCCGCCCTTGTCGTCCGCCTTGTCGGTCCGGTGACACGTGCCGCACTTCCGCTCGGCGTAGATGGTCTTGCCCTTGGCGGCGTCGCCCTTGGCGAGGTCGCTGGCACTCTGTGCGGCCATGACCGATCCGTAGAGCGCGATTCCGACGAGTGAGACGATGACTGCACGCATACGATTCCTCCTGGATGAGTATCAGAACGCGATTACGTACGAGACGCCGATGACGTGCACGCCGTAGTTGAACGGCGTCTCCATGGATGGCAGTACCCCGCTGATCGTGCCTGCGCCGATCTGCATGCCATCGAACATCCAGTCGGCCGAATGCATCCGCATGTAGTCGTAGACAATGCGCAGTGACTGGTGCGCCTTGACAGCGTAGATCGCATTCAGCCGCAGGTCGAGCGTGTTGGTGGTGACGATGGGCAACGGCGTCGCGGGGATGAAGTAGGCCGCCACCGTCCCCGCGGGCGCGCCCGGCAGCGCGAGCGGATTGTTGGCCCAGCTGCCACCTGCGACGTCGTTGGTCGAATGCGCCCGGGCAGAGATCGCGTCGGCCGAGAGCGCCAGCTTCTCCGCCTTCTTCATCAGCGTGAACCCGAAGGTGTGAATGAGGTCGCGCATGTCCGCCGACCAGTCGAGGCACGGGTCCAGCTTGTTGTTGTTGTTGCGTTCCTGCAGCGTCGTGTAGGAGTCGCAGGTGTTGCCCGACAGTGCGGTAAACCCGTTCACGTTGGCGACGTTGCTGTTGGCGGTGTAAGTGTTGCCGTCGGTGACGCCATGCTGCCGCTCGAAGGTGTAGAACGCGCTCGCGCTGACGCCGTCGCCGACGGTGTAAGAACCATCGAGGTGGGCAGCGATGCCCTTGCTGCTCTGCAGCCCGTACTTCGCATCAAGGTAGTCGTCGCCGGTGAAGTCCACCCCGCCGCCGATCGACACCCTGTCGCTCGCCTGCCAGTCGAGCGCCGAGCGGACCTTATTGCGGTTGCGATCCGAAACGTAGAAGCGCCGCAGCCCCAGGATCTCGCTGATGCGGTTGTTGTTGGCATACGCGGCGTTGGCCAGCGCGTTGTTGCTCGGGAAGAACACGTTCATGTTGCCGGTGGTGGCGCTGAAGCCGAGCGGCGGTCCCCAGGGGCTGAACGCATTGGCCAGCATGAACGAAAGCGCGGTCGCGCCACCGGTCGCCGTCGTCGGACTGACGCCGGCGTAGGGCACGAGCGCGAGGAACGCGTTGTCGTTGTAGAGCGGCGCCCGGCGCGCGGCGTAGGTGTAGTCGACCCGCGCGTTCAGCGTCGCGGCGAGATTGGCCCGCCACTCCGCGCGCAGCCGGTTCTCGTTGGTCACGCCGGCGTCGGCGCAGTCGATCCAGGAGCCGTCGCACCAGCGGTTGACGCGCTCGAAGTCGTAGCCCCCCTTGATCCACTGCCCCGGCGCGATCTGGTAGTCGGCCTCGAGACCGGCACGGTTGCTCTTGTGGCTGTAGGGACGGTTGGCGTTGGCGTTCTGCGCGAGCACGGCGCCCAGCGAGTTGGCCGCGCCCGCCGGGAAGAGGGCGCTGACGGCGGGCGCTTCACCGGCGTCGGCGAACTGGAAGATGTGCACGCCGGTCTGGTTGTCGCGATCGTTGAACCGGTACACCGCCGTGAGGTTGACCTTGTGCAGGTGGCTCGTCAGCGTCGCGCCGAAGTTGCTCGACACCACGAGGCCGTCGAGCGACGGCACCGGGACGACGGGCGTGTAGGCGTCGACGAGGAACATGTCGTTCTGCGTGTTGCGCGCGTAGGACCCGTTGGCGACGAGATGCGTGGTGGGCGACAGGTTGTAGCGCCCCTGCACGTTCATCTGGTTGAAGCTGTTGCTCGGCGTACTGCTCATCTGGTTCATCGTCCCCGTCCCGGTGGGGCCGGTCGCCCAGTTCTGCCAGTTCATCGACGTGACGTTGTTGGTGAAGTACGACCCGTAGTAACCCGCCTGCAGGAAGCCGCGATCGCGCTTGTAACTCACGCTCGCGCTCACCTGCGAGGTGTCGGTGTCGATCAAGTCCGGAATGATCGTGGCGATGTCGCCGCCGGTGTTGCGCGAGACGGTCCCCATCGCCTTCATGCCGTCCTTGTGCTCGGCGCGCACGCCAAAGTCGACGGTCCAGGCGGGTTGATGTTCGCCGCGAAGCCGGCGTCGTACCTCGTCCGCTTCGTTGAGAGGTCGACGTGGTGAAAGAGCGGCAGGTCGGCGTCGGCAGCGCCGTTGACGAGCGCGAGCTGCGCCGCGTTGGGCGCGATCGGCGTGCCGATGGTCGGCGATCCGGTCTGCGTATCGAGGTACGGCGCCGTGGCGATGGCCCTGACGAGGCCCCGCGCGCTCAACGTCGTGTTCCGGTTGTTGGCGGCGGCGCTCGACGGGATGAGCGGCACCTGCCACGTGCCCGGCAGCGTCAGCGTGTTCGTGCCGGCGCCGTTGTACGGCGTCTGATAGCTGTCGGAGCTGTTGCGCGGGATCGAGTCGTAGCCGAAGGTGACGCGGAACGTGCCCTGCCTGCCGGCTTCGGCCGTGAGGCTGCGCGTGTCGAGACCGAGGTCGGTGCCCCTGGCGCGCCAGCGGTAGGCGCTGTTGCTGTCGTAGGCGCCGCCGCCGCGGAAATCGAACGCCGCGAGCGCGAAGGCGCCCTTGTCATTCAGCCCGTTGTACTCGCCGGCCTTGGACGAGGCGCTGCTGACGTTGCCGATGCCGATTTCCGCCGTGCCGGTGGTGACGTTCGTCTTGGCTGCGGCATCAGGTGCCTGGGCCGGTGGGTTCTGCGCCGGCGGCGGAGGCGTTTGCGCGATGACGCGATCGGTCCCGATCCCGAGCGCGAGGAGGACGAAGAAGCCGCGAACCAATCCGGATCCATTCAAGTTCGATGTCATGGCAGTCTTTCTTGAATGGCTCAGCGCTGGAATTTCGCGCCGGCCGGATGGTTGGAGCCGTGGATGAGGACGTGACAGTTGAGGCACGCGCGGGCCGCGAGCTGCGCGCGCGGCGACGCCGCGGCCACCTGCTGCTTCCCGTTGACCGTCGTCACATTGCCACCGGCGAGGTTGGCGCCGCTGTTGATCTGTGCGGCGTGGTCGCCGGTGTGGCACTCCTGGCACAGATAGGGCGGGCGCGCCTTGAGCAGCGACGGCAGGGCGCGAGCCGTGCGGTGTGTGGCAGGTGACGCAGCTTTCGACGACCGGCGCGTGCTCCCAGAGGAACGGGCCGCGCTTCTCGGCGTGACACGTGTAGCAGGTCTCGTTCACCGTGTTCTTGCGTAGCAGCGTCGGCCCGTTGGATCCGTGCGGGTCGTGGCAGTCGGAGCACGCCATCGTGGGCGGCGAGCCGATCCCGGTCTTCGCGAGCGGATGGCCCGAGAGGTGCCGGATCTCGGCGCGCTGGGCGCGGTGGCAGGTGACGCAGACTTCCGCCTGCGTCGCCTTGTTCATCACTTTCTGATCGGCGGCGTGGATGTTGTGACAGTCGGTGCAGCTCACGCCGCGGGTCTCGTGCTGGCTGCCGGCCCAGAGGGTACGCGGCAGCACGTGGCTGGCGTGGCAGGTGAGACACGACGCGCTTCTGGCCGCGGCCGGCGAACGGCGCTTCGACGTCGCGGCGAACACGACGTCGGGCGCGATGCCGACCGGGTCGGTCATGTGCTTGTCGCTGGCGCCGTGGCAGTTCACGCATCCCGGCGTGCGCGGGTCGGCCTTGTTGCCGTGCCGCGACTGGTAGATGTCGGCGACATGACCGGTCCCCGCGTGGCACGTGATACACGAGTCGTCTTTGGCCAGCGCCGCTTTCGCGTCCGGCGCCTGATAGGCCCGTGTAGACGTGGCCCAGAAACCGCCCAAGACCACGACGCAGATCGCCAGAGCTTGACCGGCCCGCTTCATCGTTCTTCTCCTCCTACGGCCACACCTTGCCGCGCCGAATTGTTGGCGCGTCGTCCGTTTCCAGGGCTCCCGGTTGACCGGAACCTGGGGAATTTTTCCAGAGCCTTGGGAAGAATCCGCACCCAGCCGTCCGTCATCGACGAGATTCCGGCAGGTGCTGCGGGGTCGAGCACCGGGTCAGCACGTTCGATGCCAGCGCGAGGTCGATCTGACGGATGCCCTCAGGTCCCAGTTGACGGGAGACGACGGATCTTCACCCACAGCGTTGCAAGAAATCCCACGATCAGCAGCGTCGCGACGGCGAGGCCGTTGCGCCGGTAGCGCAGCTCGCCCATCGCGGCGGTGCCGATCGCCTCGGCGCGCGCCGCCTCGGCGATGCCCTTACCCGCCGTCGCGGCAAACGGCTTGTCGGCGAACGCGTGAATGCTCACGCGCGCCAGGATCTGGTCCTCGTGCGCGTCGCGCAGCGCGAGACGTCCGTCGTCGACGAGCATCCCGGCGCTGGCCGCGCGGTCGAGCACGCCGTTGGCGCGGACGATGCCGCGTGTCGAGATCGGAGAGCCCCTTCTGCATCGCGGTGATGACGGCGGCGCCGTTCATCTCCTGGTTGTGGCAGGTCGCGCACAACGCCGGCTCCTGCAGGCCGATAAAGCTGTCGGCGGGCTTCTGGATCCGGTGATTGCTGTGGCAGGTCAGGCACTCGCCCTGCCCGATCAGATCGAAGATGGCCTTCTTGGCGCTCTTGCGGAACAGTTCCGCTTCGCGCACGTGGCACTGCGCGCAGACGAGCGCGACCGAGGTCACACCGGGCGGCGCGGTGCCGTGGCTGCCGTGGCAGGTGCTGCAGGTCGGCGCCGAGCTGTCGCCCCGCTTGAGCAGCGCGGCGGCGTGCACGCTCGCCTTCCAGTCCTCCGGCGGATTGCCTTCGTGGCCGAAGAGCCGACATGCGGGCGTGGTCCGAATGGCATTTCGAGCATGTCGTGGCAACGTTGGGCGGCGCGACGGGCGAGCGCGCATCCGAGACCGGGCGGATGCCGTGCGCGCCGTGGCAGTCGGAGCAGGTCGCGACGCGCGTCTCGCCCGCCGACATCCGCTTTCCGTGGGTGCTCGTCAGGTACTGCTGGTACTGATCGACACGCACCTGCGGGTTGTACTTCTTCATGTACTCCGCGTTGGCGTGGCACGTCGCGCACAGCGGCGCAATCTTCGTGCGTTCGACCGGCCCGTATGGCGGCCGCGCCCGAGGTGTGGCACGAGGAGCACGCCAGCCCCGCCTGCGCGTGCACGTCGTCCTTGAAGAGCGCCTCCGGCGTGGCGACGGGAGTCTGCGCACGTGGCGGCGCGGCGGCGACGGCCGTCATCAGCAGGGTCAGCGCGAGGAGCGCGCGCACGCGCCTCATGGCGCCTTCTCCAGCAGCGCCAGCGCCGTCATCGCGATCATGAAGATCAGCGCGAGCGTCGCGAGGCCTTTGATCACGCGCCGCGAGCGCGGCGTGTTGCGATCGAGGAACGGCAGCAGGATCAAGGCGACGACGCCGAGGTTGACCGGGATCAGGACGAGGAATTCACCGCTCATGCCGAGAACGGTGGCCGGCGCGTACTTGAGCGCCTGGAACATCCACAGGAAATACCACTCCGGCCGGATGCCGGCCGGCGCGGCCGCGAAGGCGTCCGCCTTCCTGCCCAGCTCCCACGGCATGAACGCCGACAGCGCCGCGAGCAGCGCGAGCGCGACGGTCCACCCGAACAGGTCGCGCAGCACGAAGTGCGGCGCGAACGGCATGCTCGGCCCCGGCTTTCCGGTCTGCTTCACGCGCGCTTCCTCGCTCGGCGGCACGCTCATGCCGTGGTACTGCACCAGCACGAGGTGCATGGCGAGCAGCGCCGTCGTGATGGCCGGGAGGATCGCGACGTGCACGCCGAAGAACCGCGTCAGCGTCGCGCCGCTCACGTCCTTGCCGCCGCGCATGAAGT
The DNA here is from genome assembly GCA_963730995.1 of uncultured Acidobacteriota bacterium. GTDB lineage: Bacteria > Acidobacteriota > Vicinamibacteria > Vicinamibacterales > 2-12-FULL-66-21 > CAVSUB01. The sequence continues at coordinate 104,516 of CAVSUB010000002.1, forward strand.
GGACGATCGAGTCGCCGATGCCGGGCACCACGCCGGCCATGTTGGTGCCGACGCGGGTCGCGAAGAACGCCAGCTCGTTCCACGGCAGCAGGTAGCCGCTGAAGCCGAAGGCGAAGGTGATGAAGAAGACCAGCAGCCCCGACACCCACGTCAGCTCGCGCGGAGGCCGGTAGGCGTGCACGTAGATCACGCTGAACAGGTGGGCAAAGGCGGCGCCGATCATCAGGTTGGCCGACCACGCGTGGACGGACCGCACGAGCCAGCCGAACGGCACGCGGGTCATGATGAAGCCGACGCTCTCGTACGCCTCCGAGGCGCTCGGCCGGTAGTAGAGCAGCAGCAGCGCGCCCGTGACGACCTGGACGCCGAAGAAGAACAGCGTCATGCCGCCAAGGAAATAGAACACCGAATACCGGTGGCGCGGAACCGACTTGTGGGCGATCGCTTCCTCGATCGAGGCGAGCGGCGTGCGCTCGAGCAGCCAGGCACGTATGGCCATCTATGTCGTGCGGGAAATGACGATCTCGTCGCCCTTCACGTTGACGGTGTAGGGGGGCAGCGGACGCGGCGGCGGCCCGGAGACGTTGCGCCCGTTCAGGTCGTAGTGGCCGTTGTGGCAGGCGCACCAGATCTGCTGCAGATCGTCGCGGTACTGCACCGTGCACGACAGGTGCGTGCAGACCGCGGTGAACGCACGCAGCTCCCCACCGGCCAGCCGGACGACGATCGCCGGCTCGGCGCCGAAGGGGACGAGGCGGCCGCTGTTGGGCAGGAGTGACGAGGCTTTACCCGCGCTCACCGTCAGCGAGGTGTCTTCGGGGACCTCGGGCGGGCTCAGGAACCGGAGGACCGGATACGCCACCGACGCCAGCACGCCGGCGCCCCAGACACCGAGCAGCCAGCCGAGCAGATCCCGGCGCTTGGCAGTCGCCGGGGGTAGCGACGATTCGGAGCGGGCGGGAGTGAGCAATCGCGCGAGGCTACCGCCCGGAACCGGACCTGTCTGTCCAATTCAGGACACTTCGAGGCGCTGTTTCTTCTCCGGCATCAGGGGTCACCCGGATGGGGTTCGCAGAGTTGAAGTCGCCGTCGCCACATGTCTACTCCAGTTCTTGCCGAGTCGAGATGTCCGGTGCGCTCAGCCCGGTGAATCCCATGGCCGGTGGACTCGGCGTTTGCCGGACGAGCGTATCGGAGTGTGCCCAAACGAGGTCCGTCGCAGAATCTATGAGGCGACTCTCTTCTTCTTGACGTGCCCGATCAGGCCAGTCCTTCCGCCACGTACAGATTGCTCAGCGCGCGGAACCACGTGTAGGCCAGCGAGCGGCCGTCCGGCGCGACAACCACGGGTCCGAGCAGCAGGATGCCGCCGGGGTCTGGCGGCAGGATGTTCGTCCAGAGTGCCTTGCGGCCGGTTCCCACGTCCACCTTGTAGATGTCGCCCCGTGCCCGGTCGGCGGCGCTCATGACGAGGAGGCCGTCCGTGATCCAGCCGATCGGCGTCTCGCGTCCAGTCAGGCCAGGAACGTCGCGTGGCACCGAGCCGTCAACCGGATAGAGGCGGACCTTCGCGTCAGGGCCACTCGCCGCGATGGTCGAACCATCGGGCGAGACGACCCATGGGCCGATGCCTTCCGGAGAGATCGGCCTCGGCTCACTCGCGTCCGGCTGCACGAGATACAGCCTCGTACGATGGCCCGACTCGAACGCCGAAACAACGATCCGCCTACCGTCAGGCAGCCACCGGGCGTTGGTGTAGCTCAGACCATTGTTCGGCAGCCTCTGGGAGGCACCGGCACCTGTGGGAATGATCTCCAGACGGTTCGATGTCGGATCGCTCGCCGAGAACACAGCCCAAATGGCCCACCGCGTGTCAGGCGAGAGGGACAAGGCGAAGCCGCTCCCCAGTCGGACCGCTGGAGAGCCGTCCGTTCGGCGGAGATAGGCGGCGGGCGTGGCGCCGGCGCCCTGGCCGGTCTCGCTGAAGAGCAACACCTTCCCATCCCGCGAGATGTCGGTCACCCATGAGGAGTCGAGCCACGACAGGTTGCGGTCGTTCACCTCGCCAGGCAGCCGCGCGGCCATGACCCCATGATCATCAGTCTGCGCGAACACGACCCGGCCGTCCGGCAGTGCGTCCCAGAGCGTCACGTTAGTGGGTGCGCGCATGACCGTACGTTTGGCACCCTCGAGGGTGACCGCGAGGAACGCGCGGAACAGGAGGGCATCATCCGCGGCGGTGTACCAGATCTCGTCGCCCTTCCAGACCAGGCCGTGGATGTTGGCGTAATCCTCCGTGAGCGTCGTCACTTTGCCGGTCCGATCGACGACGGTCACCCTGCCGGCCAGCGACGCGGGCGACTGATAGTGGACGAACGCCACCCGCTGACCGTCGGGTGAGATCCTCACGAAGCCGAGGCCGCTGCCCTCGCCTGCGGCGGGTTGTACGAGCACCTTCCCGATCGGGTATTCGAGCCGGTCGATACCATCCACGGACCGAATGATCGCGAGTTCCGTTCCGTCGGGCGACCAGTCGGCGTATTTCACGTCGTCGAGCATCTGGCGCGGGGCGCCGCCCGTGATCGGCACCCGCGCCAGCGTGCCGTAGGTGAACACGGCCGCGTCTTGCACCCCAAGCGTGAGCGCGATCTCGCCGGATCGAGAGACCGCGAGCACGTTGCTATCGGGCAGGTTTTCGAGCGGGCTCGACTCGGAGCTGTCCAGGCGTCCTGTGTACACGCGGCACGGGCCGCCGTCCCAGAGCGCGCCAACCAGATAGGTCTGCCCGTCTGGTGCAACGCGGGCCAATCGGATGACCCCGCGCCGGAACGTCAGCCGGCGGAGGGACGGCGGGCCGACTGGGCCTCGCGACCCACCGAACCAGAGGCCGCCCGCCGCGCCCGCTGCGAGCAGGCCGAGCGACGAGGCGCCGTAGAGGAGCGCCGTTCGGCGCGCGACACGTCGGGTGTGCGGATCGCCGGCGTCGTCATCCCCGCCTGCGTCGTCGCCGAGAGCAGCTCGAGCGCGAGCGCCAGATCGTGCGCAGCATGGAAGCGATCGTCGGGCCGCTTCTCGAGGCAGCGGCCGACGATGCGCGCGACGGCCGGCGTCACGCTCGGCGGCAGCTCCGGGGCATCGTCTTTGAGGATCGCGGCCAGCGTTTCCGGCATCGTGTCGCGCTGAAACGCGCGAGCGCCAGACAGCATCTCGTGCATCACGAGGCCCAGCGCGAAGATGTCCGTGCGCGGGTCCACAGGTTCGGCCCGCACCTGTTCCGGCGCCATGTAACCGGCCGTGCCCACGACGACGCCCGCGCCGGTATTCATCGTGCGCGTCTCGGCCTGCGCGGCGCCGACAAGTTTCGCGACGCCGAAGTCCAGGATCTTCGCGCGGCCGTCGCGCGTGAGGAACAGGTTCTCGGGCTTCAGGTCGCGATGGACGATGCCGCTGGCGTGCGCGGCTGCCAGTCCGCGCGCAATCTGCACGGTGTAGTCGATCGCCTGCCGCACGGGGATGGCGCCGTTCCGCAGGCGGGCGCGGAGGGTTTCACCATCGAGCAATTCCGAGACGATGTACGGAACGCCGCCCTCGCGTCCAACGTCGTAGACCACCAGCAGACTAGGATGGTCGAGCGCGCCGGCGGCCCTCGCTTCCGTTTCCAAGCGCCGGACGAGACCGGGGTCGGTCGCGCCGGCGGTAACCGTCTTGATCGCGACGTTGCGGCCCAGCCGCGGGTCCCTGGCGCGATAGACCTGACCCATGCCGCCGGCGCCGATCAGGCAGTCGATTTCATAAGGGCCGAGGCGCGTGCCTGGCGCGAGCGCGTCGCTCATCGGCCATCATTCTAAACTGAGCGGTATTGCTCTGCGTCGCTCGTGAGCCGCTCTTCCACATTGGATTGGACGATCGGCTCATGTCGGTTCGGATTCAGCCGGTAGCCGACACCGTCGACGCTAGAACGCCCACGCCGCTTTTTCTCACGCGTGTAGGCGGAGCACAGCAGGCGAACTCGTTGGCTCAGTGCGTCGTTTCCAAGGATGGCCAGCGGTTCCTGAGGAACACGTGGCGGAGGAAGAGGCCTCGCCCATCATTGAGATGAATGACGATTCCGGAGCGCCCACGAGTGCTCCTCGCGGCCACCGCGATGGGACGCGTCAAGCGCCTCAAATAATCGTGTGCGACCTCGACACGCGCGGGCGCGAAACTTCAGCGCTCAGGTTCAACTGCCCGTCGGACTTAGGCGTGGCGATCGAAGGCGAGGTACTCGTGGACCGAGCGGACGGCGGCCGAACCCTCGCCGACCGCGGCCGCGACCCTTTTGGTCGATCCGGAGCGAACGTCGCCGACAGCGAACAATCCGGGATGACTGGTTTCAAATGGCAGCGGGGAGCGTCCGAGCGCACCCCAAGGCCCATTGAGGTGCTCACGCCCGATGGCTCGATCGGTGAGCACAAACCCTCGATCGTCGACGGCAGCGAAACCCGACAACCATTCCGAGGCAGGGTCGGCGCCAATAAATGAGAACAAGGCCGTGCTGTGGAGCGTTTCCTCGCCGCCGGGACCGCTGATCCGCACTCGGGTCAGGACTTCGTCGCCCTCGAGCGCCACGATTCTGGTGTTTCGCTGAAGGACGATTCGCTCGTCGGCTTCGATCCGATCGACGAGGTAGCGAGACATGCTCACTGCGAGGTCCGGTCCTCGGATCACGATCGTGATCGCACTTCCTGCGTTGGCGAGAAATAGAGCCGCTTGTCCCGCGGAGTTGCCGCCCCCGGCGACAACCGCGGGTGAACCCGCGCACGCTCGGGCCTCCAGCTCGGTCGCGGCGTAGTACACGCCGCGCGACTCGAACTGCTCGAGGCCGACAGCGTCGAGCCTCCGGTAGCGCGCTCCGGTCGCGACAATGACGGCCCGGCCCAGAACATCGGTACCGTTGGACAAACGAAGAACGAAATGCCCCGTTTCCTCCTGCAGCGATGCGACCGTGCACGGGCTACTAAACGATGCGCCGAACTTTTGGGCCTGAACCGTAGCCCGCTGCGTGAGGTCCCCTCCGGAAATGCCAGTCGGGAACCCCAGGTAGTTTTCGATCCTCGAGCTCGACCCCGCCTGGCCGCCGACCGCGACCATCTCGAGAACGAGCGTACGGAGTCCCTCCGACGCACCGTACACGGCTGCCGCGAGCCCTGCCGGACCGGCGCCGACGACGATCAGATCGAAGCCGCCGTCCGGCATGGTTCCGACCGTGAGCCCGAGGTAGTCGGCGAGCACGCCCGGGGTCGGGCGGCGCAGCACACTGCCCGACACGATGACGACGGGCAAGTCCCGCGGCGCAATTTCGAACTCGCGCAGAAGGCCCTCGACGTCACTGTTGGCGTCCGGGTCCAACCAGTCGTGCGGGATTCGATTGCGAACGAGGAACTCTCGAACGTGACTGGAGTCCGGAGAGAACCGAGAGCCGATGACGCGAATAGCCGAGGAGGCGCCCGTCAGAAGAATCGCGCGGCGTGCGAGGAAGGCGGCCAGGATCTTGTCGCTCAGACTCGCGTTCGTGGCGATCACCCGCCTGAGCGCTTCACGCGGAACTTCCAGTACCTCGCCGGGCTCCGCGACTCGAGCCGACACGAACACGCGCTGACCGGTCAGAAGATTCAGCTCGCCCAGGAACCGGCCGGGCGAGTGGCGGGCGATGACGCGCTCCTTCCCGTCCGGCTTGACGACGATCTCGACGGCGCCCGAAAGGACGACGTAGAAATCGTAGCCGGGGTCGCCCTCCCGATAGAGGTATTCACCGGCCGACACCGGCCGGCGCACGCCAAGCGGCCGCAACGCCGCGAGCTCCGCGTCGTCCAGCGGCGGGAAGGCATCATCGGTCTCAGCTGCCAAGAAAGCCTTACCCTTTTGCCTTTTGAGCGTTCAGCCACGCGACCTGCGCCGCAGAGAGGCCCTCGAGCGCGAGTCCGTACGACAAACCTTCTTGCAGTCTGCGGCGAAAGCGCGTTGAGAGCGCCATTGGCTGGGGTGTCGGCAAGCGTCGGCGAATCTGGCCGTGAAGGCCTTGATCCGGTCGCATCATTTGAATGTTAGCGCGTGCCCGGATCGAAAACTCTCTTGTCACTGAGATCACCCAAACGGCTGAGGCAATGCTTCATGACGATCTGCTTCCTGGCATCTCTCAGAAGATGCTGACCCAACAGTTTCGGCAACTGGAGCACGGCCCGAGCCAGATTTTACCGATGCCCGGGCTCACCTTTTCAACTCGTCAACCGTTGGCCCTCGCCTGGCCCTACGCCTCACATGCACCACGCGGACGATTTTGGCGCTGTGGTCGATCGTGAAGAAGATACGGTACACGTGCGGCTTTCGGCCGTAGCTGAGAACCCGAGCCGGATTGTGCGGATCGATGCTCTCGGGTGCAACCGGACACCGATCTGGATGTTTGTCCAGTGCGAGAATCGCGCGCTCGAGGCCGTTGAACCAAGCCGCACCTTGCTGCGGTGCGCGCTCGACCACCCAGAGGTACAGTTCCTCGAGCTCGGCTTCCGCGTTCTTCGCAAGCTCAACGCTGTATGCCATGCTTGCGCCGCAGGCGAGTGAAGGCTTGCCGCGCCGATCTGGTGCGGCCGGCCTTCACGTCGGCCAGCCCGCGCTGGATCCCTTCGATGGCTTCAACGCGATCCAGCAGCGCTTGATAGGCTTCCGCGTCCTGGACGACGAGCTCCGCTTTCCCGTTGACGGTCAGGACCAGGGGATGTCCCGTCTTCCGCAAGCGATCGAGGAGCTCAACGGTGTTCCGCTTGAAGTCACTGAGCGAACGAATATCATTGGCGAGATCCAGCATGTGTTGACCTCATCAAATTTGCACCGAATTTGATGATTCCATGGGGCCGGTAGTGCAGTCAAACGAGCAGGGGACTGTCCAGGAAATTGTCCCCGCCAGGGCGCCAAAACGGGGCCTGAGGAGCCAACAGGAGCCAAGTCGCTAGACCTGAGAAGTCGTTGAGCGGTTGGATTTCCAAGGACAATCGACGATTGTTGAGAGCGTCGCGAAACCGCACGCCTTTTGGATCGTGGAACGCCTGACCGGAGTAGGATGCAGTCGATGAAACACTTCACATGCCTCCTCCTCGTTGCCATCGCTTGCGTCTCCGACGCGTACGCCCAGCGTGTGACACGGGATATCCCGTATGCGACGGCGCACGAACGGCAAGTGCTGGATGTGTATGCGCCCTCGGACGCGAAGAATCTGCCCGTGGTTTTCTGGATTCACGGCGGCGGCTGGCAGGCGGGCAACAAGAGCATGGTAGGCGTCAAGCCAAAGGCGTTCATGGAGGCCGGCTTCGTCTTCGTGTCCATCAACTACCGTCTGCTGCCCACGGTCGATATGACTGCCCTGACCAGCGACGTTGCAACTGCGCTCGGCTGGGTGCATAAGAACATCGCGACGTACGGCGGCGATCCGACCAGACTGCTGGTCATGGGCCATTCGGCGGGCGGTCAGCTCGCCGCGCTGATGTGCACGGACGAGAAGTATGTGAAAGCGGAAGGCTTCTCACTGACGGCGATCAAGGGGTGCATGCCCGTGGATGCCGACACCTTCGACATCCCCGCAATCATCGAGGTCGCCGAAACGCGCGCTCGCGTACACCACTTGCCATTGCCAACCAACGGTCATCGACAAAAGTTCGGCAATGACCCGGCGAAGCATCTCGACTTCTCCGCCGTGACCCACGTGGCGGCGAACAAGGGCATTCCGCCGTTCCTTATCCTCCACATCGCGGGCAACCCCGACACCAGCGCGCAGGCTCGACGCCTGGCGGCCGCTCTCCAGGCAGCGGGAATATCTGCAAAGGTCGTCGGACGCGATACCACGCACGAGGGTCTCAACGACGGGATCGGCGCGCCAGACGATCCCGTCACGAAGGAGGTGTTCGCGTTTGTCTTCGAGGCGCTCAAGCGCCAGGCCGAGCGATGACGTGCGCATGGCCTGCGTCACTGTCGGGACACGGCCACACGAACGGGCTCATTTCGTCGGCGCTTGCGGAACGCCTGTGGCGTTTCGTGATGCCATCGCCTGAACGCTCTGTTGAAGGCACAAGCATTTGCCGTGGCCAGCGCCGAACTGAGGCTTTCGTCCGACAGCTGCTCGTCTCCTTTCTCCGGAGCCGATGTGCTGATGCGGGAGGGAAGCGAATCGCTCGTCGCTGATTCCTCATCTCGATTGTCCGTCGGCATTGTGGCCGTTCCACGGAGGTCACCAATCCTCCGCTCCTCAAGTCGGAGCAATTCTCGCCAACGTCTTCAGAGCCGACGTCGCCTTGGCCGTGCGCAAGGCTTTCCAGTTGTCCCCGGCGCGCTGGTGCTTGCGGTCCGTGAGGTACGCGTACTCCGGCGTAAACAGCCGATGCTCCTCGGTCTTGGCTTTCGTCCACGACCGGGCGAACTCCTGGAACGTGGGCGCTTCTCCGCGCGTCCAGAACTCCATCGCGAGCACGCGGGCGACGGCGCCGTTCTGGAAACGGCCCGCGGTCAGGTTGTGGAGCAGTCGCAAGACACCCGCGTGCTTCCTCGAGTACCAGCGATAGTAGAGGCGGTCGCGAGGTCCGAGCCGCGCTGGCGGATTCCCCGGGCGGACGATCTCCGCGGGGATGAGCGTGGGCTGACCGACCTCGCCTGTCGTCAGGTAGCGGCGGACACGGGCCAGCACGATCGGCTTTCGATCGGTGTCTTTCGTGCCCTTCACCTTCCCGTTCGGGTACTGCGCCATGATCTTGTACGGGATCCCGCGTGCGGAGCAGAAGCCACGAATTTCCTCGAGGTTCGTGTAGTTCAACTCCTCAAGGAGCCGCGCTTGCTCGCCTTTCGTGAGCTGCGACAGGAAGTTCGGCATCCGAGATCCGCGATATACAGGTTTTCCCCTGATGGGTCGATCCGAGGCCACGAGGACTATTCAATCCCGCGAGGGTCGCGTCGATGTTGTCTGCGTCTTATCCTGCCGGCCCTGTTCCCGCAAATGGGCTGATCAGGGCGGGGTGAGGTGGCACTCTAGCACGTCGAGTAGAGCCAGCAAGTGACAAAGCCGGAAGTGTTCGTCGTCATGCCGTTCGGCCAGTCGTGGTCCGACGACGTGTACACGAAGTTCTTCGAGCTCGGGGTTCGGGATGCAGGATTTACCGAAGTGCGGGGCGACTCGATCGTCCGGGTGGGCGACTTGAGCACGAATGTTTGGAAGAGCATTACGCAGGCCGGCGTGATCGTGGCAGAGGTCTCGGTGCCCAATCCCAATGTCTATTACGAGATCGGGCTCGCCGACGCCCTGGGAAAGCCCGTATTCCTCTTCAAGCAGCGAAACGCCACGCTACCGGCCGACTTCGGCGGGGTGCATTACTACGAGTACGACCTCGCCGACCTGGCTGGCGCCAGGCAGACACTCACCGCGGAATTGAAGAAATGGGCCGCACACGAAGACCATCAACCCTTCGGCGTGCGGGCGCTGGTCGACTCCTAACCAGTTCTCCGCAGAGCTCCCACGAGCCGAGTGGACCGATGCCGTCAGCGGGACGTTCGGCCGCATCAAGGCGACCCTGGAACGCCGTGGAACGCGGATTGAGGATTTCGATGCCGCCATTGCGGCACATGCGATTGCGCTCGATGCGACGCTCGTCACGGCCAACGTCGATCACATGGTCAGAGTCCCGGGGCTGCGCGTCGAGGACTGGAGTTAGTCGGCCCCCGCGAACCGCTTCAGGCCTGGCCTTCGCGTTCTCGATCTTCGCGGACCGGGCGGGAGCATTGGTCACGCCATCCGCCGAATTGATGTCAAAATTGCCGCGGACCAGCCGTGGAATCCCAAGGTGCGAATACAAAGGCGAGCCATCCGCTGTCAAGCGGTGCGCAGTTGGGCTCGTATGTGGTTATGGGCCTACTCGGTTCCGGCGGTATGGGCCATGTCTACAAGGCGAGAGATACCCGCCTCGACCGCTTCGTCGCGATCAAGATCGTGAACGATCAATTCAGCGCGAGATTCGAGCGTGAGGCCAGAGCCGTGGCCGCGCTGAACCATCCGAATGTGTGCACGTTGTACGACATCGGTCCCAACTATCTGGTGATGGAGTTTGTTGCGGGCACGAGCCTGGCCGCGCATCTTCGTGATGGTCCCATCGGAGACGACGCGGCGCTGCGCTACGGGATTCAGATTGCGGAAGCCCTCGCCGTCGCACATGCCAAGGGCATCGTCCACCGAGACTTGAAACCGGACAACGTCCTGATCACGCCCGACGATCGCGTGAAGCTCGTGGACTTCGGGCTGGCATACATGACGACGACGAGGCTGTCGGAACCTCTCGATGAGGCAGCCACAACGTATGGACCGCCCGTCACGCAGCCAGGCACCGTGATGGGCACGTTCCCATACATGTCTCCGGAGCAAGTACGCGGCGAGAACGCCGAACCCACCAGCGACATCTTCTCACTGGGTTCACTGCTCTACGAGGCGATCAGCGGTCGGCGCGTGTTTGCCCGGCCTTCGGCTGCTGAAACGATGTCGGCCATTCTGAAGGATGACCCTGCTCCGCTCGACAGCCGGCCCGAACTGGATCGCATCATCCGCCGTTGTCTTGCGAAAGAGGCTCAGCAGCGCTTTCAAACGGCCCGGGAAGTGGCAGCGGTGCTGGCGCACGCTGGGACCGGAGTCGAGCCACAGATACGGTCGCGCCCCGTCGACTCGCTGGCCGTTCTACCGTTCGTCAACGTCGCTGGCGACGAAGCCACCGACTATCTGTGCGAGGGCATCGCCGAGACGCTCATCAATCATCTCTCGCAGGTGTCGGGTCTCCGTGTCGTCGCCCGCGCGAGCGCCTTCCGATACAGAGGAGAAGTCGACGTCCAGAAGGCGGCGCGGGAGCTGAGAGTCAGCGCTGTTCTCAGCGGCAGACTGATCAAGCGAGGGGACACGCTGAACGTTCAAGCCGATCTCGTCGACCCGAGTGAGGCCGCTCAGCTCTGGGGTCAGAAATATCATCGCAAGCTCACCGACATTTTCGCGGTCGAGGAGGACATCGCCCGTGAAATCGTCGCAGCGCTGCGGCTGAAGCTGATGCCGGGCACGAGCGAGCGTCTGGCGCGGCGTTCTTCGGACAATGTCGAGGCTTACCAGCTGTGCCTTAGAGGTCGATTCTTTTGGGCTAAGCGGACGCGGGAGTCCGTCGATCGTGCGATCGGGTGCTACCGAAAGGCGATAGAGCTGGAACCCACCTGCGCGCTCGCTTACGCAGGCTTAGGGGACTGTTACAACGTACTTGGGACCTTCGCCGTCCTGCGGCCTGCCGATGTCTTCCCGCGCGCGAGAGCTGCTGCGCAGCGAGCGCTCGCACTTGACGAAGAATTGGTCGCTGCGCGGGTCGCCCTGGCATCGGTCTCGGCGTGGTACGACAGGAACTACGCGGTGAGCGATGGCGAGTTTCAACGGGCGATCACGACGAACCCGGAGTATGCGGAAGCGAGGCAATGGTACGGCCTCCACCTTTGCGTGAGAGGTCGCTTTGACGAGGGCATTCACGAGCTGGAGCGCGCGCAGCAGCTCGACCCGCTCTCTCCCATGCTGAACGTTCAACTTGGGTCGGGCTATTACTTCGCCAGACGTTACGAACGCGCCGCCGACATCCTACTCACGACGCTCGAAATCGACGGGGCCTTCGGACCAGCTCACTGGTTTCTCGGAAAAGTCTATGGTCAGCAGGGCGCCATCGAAAAGGCGGTCGCAGAACTTGAAATGGCGGTCGCGGCGTCTGATCGCGCCACCATCTTTCTCGCGACGCTCGGCTGGGCGCTCGGAGTCGCGGGGAAGGTGAAGGAAGCCGAGCGACGTGCTCGAGGAGCTTCGGTCGCGCTCCGTGCGCGAGTACGTGTCTCCAACCTGCTTTGCGCTCGTGCACGCCGGACTTGGCGATCGGCTGATGACCGTCGAAAGCCTTTACGAAGCGCTGAAGGAGCGGTCGCCTTTCGCGATCTGGACGAAAGTCGATCCCATCTTCGACTCGTGTCGCGGCGATCCAAAATTTGAGGCGTTAGTGCAAAGCCTCGAGTGACTGATATCGAGTACTCATCTTCCCAATCCTGACACGAACGCTTCAATCAACGCGCCCGTTTCCCGTGGCAGTTCGACCGGAATCTCGTGTCCGCAATCGAGGACCGCGAGACGCGCGGCCGGAATCTTTCGCAGAATCTCTTCCCGGAGGTAGTCCGGCGGTAACAGAGGATCGTGCGCGCCAGCCACGACCAGCGTTCGCGCACGGGTCGCATTGAGGCGGTCCGTGAATCCGGGATGAGTGCACATCCGGAACGACTCACGAAGTGAGCGCTCGGGCGTCGTTTGTAGTGAGGAGTAGTAGTCGTCCAACGTGTCCGCGCTGAGTTGGTTCTTCGTGAATCGACCGATGAAGTTCTCGAATGTGTTCCGCGTCCTGGTCGTGCGGATCCACTCGTCGAGCGTTTCCTCGGGCAGCGGCAAGGCGGCGGCGGGCGCTGGTCCGAATAGAATCTGGCCCAGCACGCGATTCGGCCTGGCGCACGCCATCCACTGCGCCCAACGGCCGCTCATGCTGAATGCCACGACGATCAACTCGGCGGCGCCGACATGGTCGGCCACTTCGAACATGTCTTCAGCGAAGCGCTCGGTGGTAAAACCCTCGCGGGCGTGATCCGACCGACCGTGACCGCGCAGATCGGCCAGGACCAGTCGTAATCCTGTTGGATCGAGATGTTGCAGCGTTCGATCCCAGAACGCTCCCGATCCGCTTCCGCCCCACCCGTGAAGGAACAACAACGTCGTGGGACCCGGTCCGGCGATTCGGTAGAAGAGCCGACTGCCATCGCTCGCGCGGACGGTTGCTTCGTCGAACAACATGCTGCCTATCCTCCATCAGCTACGTCGCCGGAGCCGTGTGAATCGCATCGTCCAGCACGTCGCGCTGCGACATGCCGTTGCCACGCTCGTCGTAACGAACGAGCCGATGATGACGTGAGAGCTCGGCTCTCGCCTCAGGAAAGTTTCAGAAATGCTCCGGCGGTCTCAAAGGACTTCGCCGACCGTCCGATTCTAGCCTCTGGATCACGGGGCTGAAAACCGCTGCCCGACCAGAGCTTTTACCCGTCGCCGACCATGGCCATGCAGGCCCCGGTCGAAACGCTCGCCTATGTGGTCGTTCTGATGGCCACGGCCCACGGCGCCGGGCTCATGGTGGTGCCGGTGTTCGTGGGGATGATGTCGATGGCGGGTGAGGGCGGGCACACGCACTACATGGCCGCGACCGGGGCTGGCGCCGAACTGCACTCCTCGCCACCGGCCTTCACGCCGTGGGCTATCTGGCTATGACCGCCTTCATCGCGGTGCTGGTGTTCGAGAAGCTCGGCGTGGGCATACTGCGCCGCGCCTGGATAAACCTCGATCTGATCTGGGCAGCCGCACTGATGGCGACCGGAACGATGACGCTGATGCTGTAGGCTCCTTACAACGTGACCTTCGCGTAGCGGGAGTAGCCGGGCACGCTCGGGCAGTACCCGCGATTTTGCAAAACGGGGCCACTCGATCTTTAGTGTCGATTCGCCGAGAGCTCGCGCGCCACGGCGCGCTGTACGGCGACGGCAGACGTGGTCTCCATGACGCTGGCGCCGACACGTACTCCAATGCGCTCGAACAGCCGGTCGACTCCTGCTTCAGTGGTGGCGTCGTTTGCCTCGAGCACTTCAATCGCGTGCTGCAGCTCGTGCCCCAAGGTAATCAGCGAACGGTCGCCCGATTCCGGCGCCACCGTCACATGGAGTACCCGATGCGTGCCCGCCATCGTGATCTCGTGAGAGAGTGCCCCGGATAGCACACTCCCCGTCCGGGGATCGACGTAGTAGGCATCCTTGATGTACACGATGCCGTTCAATTCACCGAGCCTGTCGATCACCCGGCGCAACGTCGCGGATCGTGCCATTCCAACGATCATTCGGGCGGCTGTGCGACAGGTCAGGGGCCGAACCTGCGCCGGCAGGGTCTGGCGCGCCGCGCATGCCTCTGGCGCCTGGATTTCCGCCCTCAATCCGACCGACCCGACTGCGATCATCGTCGCCACTCTCAGAATCAACGCGGCTTTGCGTCCCATGAGACCCCCTGCCCGCACGTGCGCGGGCTGGGAGGGAAACCGCTCATCCGGGAGTGGCCCGACGGGAAAAGCGATACGCTAGGCCCGACAAGGCCAAGAGGCATGGGCATTCAGTCGTCTCAGTCGGAGAAGGATGATCTGACCGGCTTGCTCGGGCGATGGGCCACCGGAACGCCCGCCGATCGCGAGCGGTTGCTGACCGCGGTCCAGTGGGAGCTTCGGCGGATTGCCGCGGCGTACATGCGCCGCGAGCGGCCGGAGCACACCCTTCAGCCCACGGCGCTCGTCAATGAGGCCTACATGCGGCTGATTAACGACCGCGACGTACGGTGGGACAACCGCGCCCATTTTTTCGGGATCGCCGCGCGTCTGATGCGACAGATCCTCGTTGACCACGCGCGCAAGCAGCGCGCGGGCAAGCGCGGGATGGCCACGCGGACCGATCGTCCGCTCTCCCAGGTTGCGGATCCATCGGGCGGCCAGAACTTCGATGTCGTGGCGCTGCACGAAGCGCTCGACGACCTGGCTGCGCTCGATCCGCGTCAGGCGGAGATCGTCGAGCTGAGGTACTTCGGCGGCTTGACCGAGGCTGAAGTCGCGGCCGTCAAGAGCCTGTCGCCAGCCACGATTCGCAGAGAAGTCGCGGCGGCCCGGTTCTGGCTGGGACGGCGTATGAGAGACGCACCGTGAACCGGGCGGTGTGGGAACGCGCGAAGGCGCTCCTTGCGGAAGCCGCAACGCTCCCAACGGCGAATCGCGAGCGCTTCGTCACCGAACACTGTTCTGACCCGGAAATTCGGCGCGAGGTGCTCGAGTTGCTGGACTCACCTGCGCCGTTGACTGGCATCGTCGCCGGACACGCGCTGCAGCCCGGCGCGCGCGTGGGTCACTATGTGATCGAAGCGATGCTCGGCAGCGGCGGCATGGGAGAGGTCTACAGAGCCCGCGACAGCACGCTCAGTCGGAGCGTGGCGATCAAGGTTCTGCCGAGTCCACTCGCGGGTGATCCAGACCGACTGTCGCGCTTTCGACGGGAGGCGCAGATCCTGGCTGCGCTCAACCATCCGAACATCGCGCACATCCACGGCTTCGAAGAGTTCGACGGCGTCGCCACACTGGTGATGGAGCTGGTGGACGGCCCGACGCTCGCCGACGCGATCGCGCGCCACGCGCTCACGCTGACCGACGCGTTGCCGATCGCCGGACAGATCGTCGACGCACTCGAGGCGGCACATGGACAAGGCATCGTTCATCGCGATCTGAAACCCGCGAACATCAAGATTCGTGAGGACGGCACCGTCAAGGTCCTCGATTTCGGGCTGGCGAAGGCCCTCGCGTTGGCGACTCCGTCGGACACGGAGGCCGTGCCCTCACCGACCGCTTCGGTCCGCTCGACACAGGTGGGGCTCGTGTTTGGAACCGCGCCGTACATGGCCCCCGAGCAGGCACTCGGAAAGCCTGTCGACAAGCGCGCCGACATCTGGTCGTTCGGGTGCGTGCTGTTCGAGATGCTGAGCGGGAGACGCGCGTTCGAGGGCCAGGACATCAGCGACACGCTGTCACTGGTGATTGGAGAAGATCCGGATTGGGCGGCACTGCCGTCGAACACGCCCGCGCCGATCGTCCGGATTCTGCGCCAGTGCCTGCACAAGGATCGCAGCAGACGGCTGGCCGACATCGCCGATGCGCGGCTCGCGATCGAGGAGGCGCTCTCACGGTCGACCGAGTTCAGCGACACCGCGGGCGGGAACCGTGTCCGGCCCTCGACCGCGTGGTGGCGCGCGCTGCCCTGGATCCTCGCAGCGGCGAGCGGAGGCGCCCTGGCGTTCGTGCTGTTGGTTGCGTCCCCGTCACGAACGACCCTCGCGAGCGCTCCGCTGCGCCTGACCGTCGATCCGGGCCCTGATGTCGTCTTGATGTTTGGATCAGGTTCGTCGCTCGCGCTGTCGCCGAATGGCACCGAGCTCGCCTTCATCGGGCACAAGCCCACCGATGGGATGCCCCGGCTCTTCGTTCGCAATCTCGAACACCAGGAGAACGCTGTACTCCTGCCCGAGACCGACGGCGCCGCGAGCCCGTTCTTTTCTCCCGACGGCCAATGGCTCGCATTCTTCGCGTCAGGGAAGCTGAAGAAGATCTCGGTCTCCGGTGGGGGCGCTATCACGCTGTGTGATGCGGCAAACGGCCGCGGGGGCGACTGGAGTGACGATGGGACCATCTTCTTCTCGCCCGACAGGCAGACCGGCCTGTCGCGCGTGGCCGCGAGCGGCGGTGCGCCGGTGGTCACGACAACGCTCGACGCCGGAGAATTGACCCAGCGATTTCCACAGGTGCTGCCTGGTGGCAGGGCGTTGCTCTACACCAGCCTGAGCCCGCAGGGCGACTTCGACTTCAACAAAGGAAACCTCGTCGTGCAGCCGTTGCCGAAGGGAGCGCGTAAGGTGCTGCAGCGGGGCGCCGCCTTCGGCAGGTACGTGCCAAGCGGGCATCTGATCTTCCTGCACAACGGGACGCTCTTCGCCGAGAGCTTCGATCTCGCGCACCTCGAGGTGACGAGCTCACCCATTCCGGTGATCGACAGCATTGCGACCAACACGACGCTCGGAGCAGGGTTGTTCGCGGTGTCGAACGCGGGCACGCTGGCATACACCCCTGCTGAATCGGCCGGCACCCGGACCAGACCGATCGAATGGATAGATCGCTTCGGAAGGGTCGCCTCCTTGCCGTCCGCATCTTCGGACTGGGGCGATCTTGCGTTCGCGCCTGACGGCCGACGAATCGCCTTCGACCTCTGGACCGCCAATCAGCGGGACATCTGGGTGGCCGACCTGGCACGGGGCGCGCCGACGCGGCTGACGACGTCCAACTCGCACAGCCAGACACCAGTGTGGACGCCGGATGGACGACGCATCGCATTCGCCTCGCAGAGAGGCGAGCGACAAATCGCCTCGACCTTCAACCTGTATTGGCAGCGGGCTGATGGTTCAGGGGACGTACAGCGATTGACAACGAGCGACAACCAGCAGGCTCCGGCCTCGTGGCATCCGAACGGGAAGGTCCTCGCCTTTGAAGAACGGACACCGTCCCACTTCAACGTGATGCTGCTCGCGATGGAGGGCAACGAGGCGTCGGGGTGGACGCCGGGTAAGCCGACTGCCCTTCTGAGCGCAGACTTCGACCAGCGCGCACCGGCCTTCTCGCCAGGCGACGGCCGGTGGCTGGCCTACGAGTCGAGCCAATCGGGACAACTGAATGTGTACGTACGAGCGTTCCCAGGGCCGGGGGACCAGTGGCAAATCTCGACCGGCGGTGGCGTCCTGCCAACGTGGTCTCGAACGCGACGCGAACTGCTTTACAGCACGTTCGATGGCCAAATCATGGTCGTGGACTACTCGGTCGCAGGCGCGTCGTTCAAGGCCGAGCCGCCACGGCCCTGGCCGGGGGCGCGGTACACCGCGCGCGCTCTCTTGGGAAGCCGCTCTCGGGACTTCGATCTCCACCCGGACGGAAACCGGCTCGCGCTGGCGACGGTCGGCCCTGTGGATCCTCCCGCCAGGCGCTTCCCGGTCGACATCTTTCTCAACTTCTTCGACGAACTGCGGCGAATCGCTCCCCCCCAGAAACACTGATCCCCCGTCCGGCTCGTTGAGCGGTTTCCCCTCCCTGTTGTCACCGTGACGGTGCGGGCGTCGCGTGGACCGGCGTCGTCGAACTCGTGTTCGAAGGCAACTCGGAATTCGGATGGGCAGGCGCCTTTGCAGACAGACGAGCGCCTCGTCTGGCGTCACTGCGATTGGCCCACCCGACCAACTTCAGGCAAGAAGTCCTTTCAAGAGCTGCAGCACGATCAGGAGGACCATCGCCGACAGATCCAGACTACCCGTCGGTGGGAGTACGGCGCGGATTGGCGCCAGGACTGGCTCGGTCAGCCCACGCGTGATGGCCACCAGCGGATTGCCCCGATCCAGCTGCACCCAGGACAAGACGACGGCGACCAAGACCACCAGCGAGTACAAATCGATGACTCTGGCTAGAAACGGCATGACGTCGGCAACGCGCGTGAGTGAAGTCTACGTTATTGATCAGGACTGATCTGAGATCGACGTCGTTTCCCTGTCGGTTTCATTGGCCTCACCGTTATGGGGACCGTCGGGGCCCCCACACCACACCATGCAAGCTGTGACAACTGGAGCACGTCATCACCATCTGCGCGTAAACGTCTCCGCGGTCCTTCCACGCCGTGGTCTTTGTCGCGCGTTCAGCGAGTTGGTGCACGCGTTCCTCTGCCTTGCGGATTTCAGACGTGAGCTTCTTGTCACGCGGCAGCGACTGCTGGTGAAGGGGCGCGCCGACGAGTCTGGTAGCCCCACGGATCCACTGCGTCTCGGACGGAATAAACAGACCCTCCAGCATCTCGTCCGCCGCGCGCTGGTGTTCGAGCATGTGCCCCACGAGACCTCCGATATCAGGGCGATTCGGCGTCACCGGGACGGGCATTGTTCCAGCGGTTCGATGACAATCGCCACAGGCGAGCAGCATGGACGCAGTGGCCGCCGCGACGGACGGCAAGTCTTGTGCGTCGACCGCGCGCTTCGCGGCCAGCCGCATCGCGGCAACATACGGCGCCGTTGATGCGGCCACACCCCCCGGAGCCTCGGCTTCCGCCAGGAGTCTGGCGGGCTCGCTTACGCCACGAAGATCACCCCGAACCAGTGCCTCGTGAATGAGACTGACCTGGCTGAAATGATGTTCCATTTGGGCCAGTCGTTCGGGTGTGCTGCGCACCTGCTGAGCTGTTGCGACAGTTTCGAACGTGGACACGCTCGCTACAGTCACTGCACCGAAGGTGGCGGCAGCCAAGAGATGGAGAATACGTGGAACCTGCATCACAGACCTCGCGTGACACGCTCACCTGCCCATGGCAGCGCGCGTGCCGAAATCCCCACTGCGCTTCTTCGAGCCTACTAACGCGGATGCACTCCATGAACCCGCACACGGCCAGAAGCCTTTCGGAGTTCTTCTGGCAGTGATTGCTTGGCTATTGCCTCGATGCACTGAGCGCGCGTGGCGCGGTCAGGAAACGGCGGCGATGACGCGACGCCGCACGAAGCCCAGGAGTCCGACACCGAGACCCGCGAGGGTCATCGTGGCAGGTTCAGGCACGGTTGTCGTGTCCATCGTGTGCCCTTGCACGATCAACTCGGCGTAATCCACGCCGCCCCAGCCCTCGTCGCTCTGTACGAATATCTGAACTGGCAAGGAACCCGACACGAGCACCGAGGTCGGGAGCGCAAAAGAAAATGTCTGGAGGCGGTCGGTCACGGCTACTGCGGGAAACGCGTTCACGATCTCGGTCAACGGGCTCCCGACATAGAGTTTTTCGTGATCCGTCCCGTAAAAGAATCCGATAACGGCGACGTCGAGCTGGACAGAGTCGACGACGATACCGGTCAGGTCAACCGAGTGAGTCCAATTCAGGACCGCATCAATGAGATACGGCGTCGGGTCGCCTCCCCCGTGATATCCCCAATCGAACCCGACTGGATCCCCTGGATCGATCTGAGCCGGAGAATGCTCTTCGTAGAGATTGTTGTTTGGGTAGGGGCCATGATCTTTGTCGCCGACAAGGCTCGTGAGCGTCACCGGCCCCGCCGACGCAGTGCCCGCAAACAAACAGACGATCATCGACGCAATGGCAATTGCCTGACCGAGGGAACTAGCCACAGCAACCCGACGCATGGTGGGCCTCCTTGGTTTGACGAATCGTGTGGATAGGGTGCTAATGCGATCCTAAGCCCGTACGCCTTCGGTTTGTGACCGCTTGGCTGGAATTCCGGAGCTGGACGTCCTGTCGTATGCCGACCCGCCATATGACACGCTTTTCGGAACGTGGCCTTCACGGAGCGTGCACAGCGCGTGCGCTCGCGCGTGCCGGGACCGGCAGACCTCCATTCGCCGCGCGATGCCGTCGCGTTGCAGGCAGCCCTCTCCGTTCGTGCCGCGTCGACCTTCCCCTGTCCGGAAGCCTCAAGACACGAACGTGAAGATCGCAACGCCGAGCGCGAACCACACCAGGCCGAACACGACGCCGTAACCAAAGAAGGTCCGGAAGTCGACCCGGGCGATGCCGGCGACGAGCATGGGCCAGAACGGCGACACCATGTTGCCGACGTGGTCACCCACGCTCATCGCGAGCAGCCCGTGCTGCGCTGTCGTACCGACTGCCGCCGCCGCCCGTGAGGTGACGAAGCCCTGGACCACCCACTGCCCGCCGCTGGACGGGATGAAGATGGCGACGATCGAGCTGGCGGAAGCCGTCAGGAACGTGAACGTCAGCGGCGTGGACCAGGCGGCGAACGCCCCGGCCAGGCGCTCACCGACACTCGTGAACTGCAGCAGTCCCGCCACCCCGGCATAGAGATGGTAGAGCACGATCACCGGACCGCATACGGTGACCGCGCCGCGGATCGCCCGTGAGAAAGCCGCCGGGCTGCGGTGCAGCGCGAGTGCCACGGCCAGCAGCATCGTGTTCATCGCATTCAGGTCCAAACTGCTGCCCTTGGTCACGAAGTGGTGGTAGAGCCACGACAGCAGGGCCGCGACGAGCACGGCGATCACCAGCGGACTGCGCTCGATCCACGCGGCGAACCCGGCCGTCGTTGCGGCCTCCCCGGTCGCCGCTGGCGCATCGTCCGCGGCCGCGAGCGCATGCGCATCCGGGAACCGCGACACCGGCAGACCCTGCCGCGGCATCAGGATCCGCGCGACCACGATCACGGCGATCGGGAATGTGACCTCCATCAGGATCGCCGGCGCCGACCAGATGGTGGAACGGAGGTCCATCACGCCGACCGTGCTCTCGAGAAAGTTGCCGCGCGTGGCCATGAGCAGCGGGGCGCTCGACGACAGGCCGAACTGCCACACCGCCTGGGACGCGTACAACGTGGCGAGGAGGAACGGGAAGTCCACCGAGATCCCCTTCTCCTCGGCCGCCGCGGCGAAGTGGATGGCGATCACCGGCCCCAGGGCGAGGCCCAGACCCCAGTACAAGTAGGACGCGGTGGCGTTGAGCAGGACGCTGAAGACGATGACCTGTGTGAGCGTA
Organism: uncultured Acidobacteriota bacterium; assembly: GCA_963730995.1. Taxonomy (GTDB): domain Bacteria; phylum Acidobacteriota; class Vicinamibacteria; order Vicinamibacterales; family 2-12-FULL-66-21; genus CAVSUB01. Next base: position 125,768 of record CAVSUB010000002.1, read on the forward strand.
CGCGGCTTCCGGGCCAGCGCCACGACGAGCCGCCGGAAGAACGGTGTACCGCTCACGACGGCGCTGAGGACCAGGATGAGCGTCATCTGCATCGTGAACGGGAGCAGCATCCAGAGCCCGCGGTAGTAGGCGTCGACAATCGCTCCCGGCGCAGTGCCGAACGCCAGCGCGGCGCCGGCGACCACGAGCAGGAGGATGACCGACGCCGAGGTCGCATCGGGGACCAGGTTCCCCACGGTCTGCGCGAACCGGCTGATTCGGTCTGGTGACGAATGAGGCGACGGCGGCGCGTCCGCTAGCTGAACCATGGCGGGATTGTAGAACGTATCTCACTAGTCGGGCGCGAGCGAGTCACGCGACCGGCCCGCCTACGCCAAGGCTACGGCGAGGTCTCGCCGTAGCGCTTCGCGCGGAGGCGGAAGCACGCCGACGAAGCGGCGTGCGAGGGCGCGTGTCGGGGAGTTCGAGGGGCGAAGCCCCTCGGATTACAGAAAATAGCGAACGATCCAATCGGCGACCATGGCGGGCTTGTCCCCGCCTTCGCGCTCGACGGTGACGCTCCAGGTCGCCTGGATGCTGTCGCCCTTGTCCTCAGTGCTGCCGAGCGCGATTCGCGCGCGGACTCGCGAACCGGACGGCACCGGTGACACGAAACGCACACGGTTGAGGCCGTAGTTGAGGGTCATGCGCGGGCCGACGACCGTCACGGCGTCGCCCATCAGGACGCTGAGCAGCGACAGCGTCAGGAATCCGTGCGCGATGGTCGCGCCGAACGGCGTCTCGGTGCGCGCGCGCTCGGTATCCACATGTATCCATTGATGGTCGCCCGTCGCATCCGCGAATGCGTCGATGCGGTCCTGTGTGACCGCGAGCCAGTCGCTGGTGGCGACCTCGCGACCGACCAGCCCGCCAAGGTCCGCCAGATCGACCACGGTCACGCCTCTGCCCTCCTGTTTCGGTTCCTCGGGGCGGCTGTCGCTCGGATCAGGATCCGGCAATCGTGCGCCCGCCGTCTACGACGATGGTCTGCCCTGTGATGTAGTTGGAGGCGTCGGACGCCAGGAACACGCAGACCCCCTTCAGCTCACCTTCTGCACCGATCCGGGGAATCGGAGACGAGGCCTTGATGGCCGGTTCGACGAGAGGCAGCACCGGATCGGTAAGCCGGGAATGGAAGTATCCCGGGGCAATCGCATTGACGCGGATGTTGTGCCGCCCCCACGAGGCGGCCAGCTCGCGTGTCAGTCCCATGAGCCCGGCCTTGGATGCGGCATAGGCGGCGTAGTGCGGCCCATGCACCGCGGCGTGCAGCGCGGCGATCGAGGAGACGTTGATGATCCGCCCGTATTCCCGCTTCAGCATCTCGCGCCCCGCCGCTTGCGCGAACAGGAACGCGCCTGTGAGATTGACGTCGATCACCTTCTGCCACTTGTCGAGCGGCATCTCCTCCGGCCGCGCGCCCCACGTAACGCCGGCATTGTTGACGAGGATATCGAGGCGACCGTAGCTCGCCATCGTCTTGTCGACGACGGCCTGCACGTCTGCCGGGTCGGAGACGTCAGCGACCAGGCCTTCGACGCGACAGCCGAGCCCTGCGAACCGTTCGAGCGTCGGGTACAGCCACTGCTCGCGCCGCGCGCAGATCATGAGAGCGGCGCCAGCTTCCGCAAGGCCCTCGGCCATCTCTTCGCCGAGGCCTCGTGAGCCGCCGGTCACAATCGCGACCCGGCCGGCGAGCGAGAACAATTCCGGGATGGACGGCATGTGCGCCGCTTATACTGGCGCTCCAATCACCCTGTCAACCGGAGGGCCCCGTGGCACTCGTACTAGAGGCCGTCTTTCAAACCCGACGCTCGCTCCCCGGTGCGAGCGAGCATGGCGAGCGAGCCACGCGAGCGGCCCGCCTTCGCGCCGCAGGCGCTACGGCGAGGTCTCGTCGTAGCTTGAGCGGAGGCGGAAGCGCGTCCGGCGAAGCGGCGCGCGAGAGCGCGTGTCAGGGAGTCCGAGGGGCCAAGCCCCTCGGATGAGACTAGAAGTGTCTGGCAGCGGCGCGTTCCTGATTCGGTCGCTGAACCCCGATGACCTGTTCACGCCGGAGGACCTGACCGACGAGCAGCGGATGTTCGGCCGGACCGCCGCCGAGTTCATGCGCAACGAGGTGCTGCCGAACGAAGCCAGCCTCTACGCGCACGACTGGGCGAAAACACGCGAACTGCTCAAGAAAGCCGCCAACCTCGACCTGCTCCGCCTCGAGATTCCGCCTGACTATGGCGGCCTGGGCCTCGACCTCGTAAGCGCCGCCTACGTCGGTGAGGCCCTCGCCCTCAATCCGTCCTTCGGCGGATCGCTGGGCGCGCACACGTCGATTGGAACGCTGCCGCTTGTCTACTTCGGCACGCCCGAGCAGAAGGCGAGGTATCTGCCCAGGCTCGGCTGCGGCGAGTTGATCGGCGCCTACGCGCTCACCGAGCCGCACTCGGGCTCCGATGCGTTGGCGGCACGGACCACGGCGCGCCTCACGCCGGATGGCACCCACTACCTCCTAAACGGGCAGAAGGCGTGGATCACCAATGGCGGCTTTGCCGACCTCTTCACGGTCTTCGCGAAGGTCGATGGCGAGAAGTTCACCGCCTTCATCGTCGAACGCAGCATGGGCGTGAAGAGCGGCAACGACGAACGGAAACTCGGACTCGACGGCTCTTCCACGACGGTGCTGATGCTGGACAACGTGGCCGTGCCGGTCGACAACGTCCTCGGCACGATCGGCGAAGGACACAAGGTCGCGTTCAACATCCTGAATCTCGGCCGGGTCAAGCTCGGGACGCGGAACAGTGCCGGCATCCGGCTGGCGCTCGACCAGTCGATCGCCTACGCGCGTGAACGGCGGCAGTTCGGCAAGGCGATTGGCGAGTTCGGACTGGTCAAACAGAAGCTCGCCGAGATGACCGTGCGGTGCTTCGTCAGCGAGGCGATGGTCTACCGCACCCTCGGCGACGTCGACCGGGCGCTCGAGGCCGTCGATCCGGTGGACACTGCAGGAGCGCTGAAGGCCATCGAGGCGTACGCCGTCGAGTGCTCAATCAACAAGGTGGCCACCAGCGAGGCGCTGGCCTATGCGGTCGACGAAGCCGTGCAGGTGTTCGGCGGCAACGGCTACTCGCGCGAGTTCCCGGTGGAACGCGCGTATCGTGACGCGCGCATCACGCGGATCTACGAAGGCACGAACGAGATCAATCGTCTCATCATCCCGACGCGGGTGTTGAAGCAGGGCGAGTCGATCCTGGCGCAGGAGGTGACGACCGAGGCAACCGGCTCCGCCTTCGCTCTTGCGAGCTTCGGCGCGACAGGTGTACTCGAGGCGCAGCGCCAGGCGCTTACTCACGTCAAGAGACTGGCGCGGACGGCGCTGGCGACGGCAGGGGCAGCGCTTGGTGGGACGGTTCGCGAGCAGCAGGAGGTGCTCGGGCACGCCGCCGACGTCATCATCGAGTGTTACGCCATCGAGAGCGCCGTCGGCCGGGCGGAGAAGATCGCCGCGCGGGGCAGCGAGCGCGCCGCCATTGCAGTGGACATCGCGCGCGTGTACGCGAGCGATGCGATGGACCGCGTGGCCCACGCCGGCAAGCAGATCGTGAATGCACTCGCGGGATACAGCGCGCCCATGGAGCCACTCATCGCGGCCGTCGGCCGAGTGCGAGAGGATCCTGGCGTCGACACGGTCGGCGCCCGGCGCAGGATCGCCGACGCGGCGATCACACGAACACGGTATCCGTTTTAGTTTTATCCGAGGGGCTTCGCCCCTCGGACTCCCCTACACGCGCTCTCGCGCGCCGCTTCGACGGCGCGCTCCGATCGCGTGGCTCGCTCGCGACGCTCGCTCGCACCCTTGGATCGAGCGTCAGGTCTATGAGACGGCTTCTAGCCCCACGGTTCACTTGCGCGGGGCTACAAGGTGGTTGAGATGAATGTGCCTCTGACCCCGATTCGGTTTCTCCGCTATGCGGGCGAGCAGTTCGCCGACGATCTGGCGATCGTCTGCGGCGACCAGCGCTTCACGTACGCCCAGTTCGCCGATCGCGCAGCGCGCCTGGCCGGCGCACTCCGTGCGCAAGGGGCCCGAAGCGGCGACCGCGTGGCGTTCCTCAGCACCAACTGCCACCGACTGCTCGAGGCGTATTACGGCGTGCTCGAGGCGGACTGCGTCCTCCTACCCCTCAATGTCCGGCTCGCTCCGCCCGAACTGTCCTACGTCCTCAGCGATGCCGGGGCGCGATTCCTGTTCGTGGAGCAGGCGCTGCTGCCACTGGCGGAGGCATTCCGCCGCGACGTGCCAGGCATCGAAAGGATCTACCTGCTCGATGGCGCGCCGCAAGCGGACTGGCTGTCGCCTCACAGCTACGACGACCTGATCGCCACGGCGGCACCGTTCCATCGCGATCTCATGGAAGTGGACGAGAACGCGCTGGCGGAGCTCTTCTATACAAGCGGCACGAGTGACGCGCCGAGAGGCGTCATGCTCACCCACCGGAACATCTACCTGCACGCCCTTTTGGTGATTGCGTCAGGCCGAACGTCCCGGGATGTGGCCGGGAACACGTCCTGTGATTCGGTCGTCCTGCACACCATTCCGCTGTTTCACGCCAACGGCTGGGGATCGGCGCATACCATCACGGTCGTCGGCGGGACGCACGTCATGGTCCATCAGTTCGTCCCTGGGGAGGTCTTTCGCCTCATCGAGCAGGAGAAAGTCACGAACTGTTCGCTGGTGCCGACGATGGCCACGGCGCTGGTGAATTGTCCCGACCGTGAGAAGTACGACATCCGCAGCCTGCGCTGCGTGATGATCGGCGGCGCGGCTTCGGCTCCGACGCTGGTTCGCGACGTCGAGGACACGCTCGGGTGCGCGTGTATTTCCGGATACGGGCTTACCGAAACGTCCCCGGTGCTCACCGTCTCGTCAATCAAGAAGGGCGTGCGCTGTCAGGATGAGGCTCGCCATCACAAGCGTGCCCGCGCGGGCCATGCGATTCCCGGCGTCGAGATCCGCGTCGTCGATGCCGACGGCCGGGAAGTGCCCAGCGACGGCGAGACGGTGGGGGAAGTCGTGGCCCGCGGCGACGTCGTCATGGACGGCTACTGGAAGCGGCCGGCTGACAGCCTGAACGCGATGCAGGGCGGATGGTTCCATACCGGAGACCTGGCGACCGTCGACAGCGATCGCTACGTGCTGATCGTCGACCGGAAGAAAGACATCATCATCAGCGGCGGCGAGAACATCTCTTCGCTCGAAGTCGAGAAAGTGCTGGTCGCGCACGCGGCCGTGTACGAGGCCGTGGTGATTCCGGTCCCGAACGAGAAGTGGGGAGAAGTGCCAAAGGCTCTTGTCGTGCGGAAACCGGACGCGGACGTCACCGAGGCGGAACTGGTGGAGTTCTGTCGTGCGCGGTTGGCGCACTTCAAGTGTCCTCAGTCCGTGGACTTTGTCGACAGTTTTCCGAAGACCGGGACGGGTAAGATTCTGAAGCGGGAGTTGCGAAAGGTGTATGGGGCGGCTCCAAAAGGAGTTCTTCGATGAAGACCGCTGCCGGTCTGTGTTCCGCTGCGCTCGTCCTCCTGGCGATCGCCGGGCGTCCCGGTGCCGCAGCCAGAGCCGATCAGGTCAAGGTGACCGATGGCATCGTCGAGGGCATCCTGGATGCGTCGACCGGCATTCGTTCCTTCAAGGGCGTGCCATTCGCCGCGCCACCAACTGGTGAGCGTCGCTGGAAGGCGCCTCAACCGGTCGAGAAGTGGGTCGACGTGCGGAGGGCCGACCAGTTCGGCCCACGTTGCATGCAACCTCCGTCGGGCCCCCCGAGCGACATGGTCTTCCGATCGAACGGCATGAGCGAGGACTGCCTCTATCTGAACATCTGGACGCCCGCGAAGTCCGCGAGCGAGCGGCTCCCGGTGCTGGTCTACTTCTTCGGGGGCGGCTACGTCGCTGGTGACGGATCCGAGCCGCGCTACGACGGCGGCAGCATGGCGACGAAAGGGATCGTCGCCCTGACGGTCAACTACCGCTTGAGCATCATGGGGTTCTTTGCGCACCCCGAGCTGACGAAGGAGTCGCCGAATCGGTCGTCCGGCAACTACGCGCTGCTCGATCACGTCGCGGCGCTGCGGTGGGTGCGCAACAACATCGCCTCCTTCGGAGGTGATCCGTCCAGAGTGACGATCGCCGGGGAATCCGCGGGATCGGTGTCGGTCAGCGCGATCATGGCTTCGCCGCTCGCGAAGGGACTGATTGCCGGCGCGATCGGTGAGAGCGGGGCGATGATCACGCCGACATTGCCAGCCGTCCCGCTCGCCGACGCGGAGCAGCGTGGCAGTACGTTCGGCGAGACGAACAAGGCGGCCTCGCTCGCCGCGTTGCGCGCCATGAGCGCCGAGGATCTGCAGCGACTCGGCGGTCTGCCGCCCGGGCGATTTCCCGCAGCGATCGACGGCTATGTACTGCCCGCCGCGCCTGTCGACATCTTCAAGGCAGGACAGCAGGCCAAAGTGCCGCTGCTCATCGGGTCGAACTCCGAGGAAGGAGGTTGGCCCGCCGTACTCGGAACCGATCTCCCGACACCGGATGGATATGCGAACGCGATCAAACGGCTGTATCCGGATAAGTCGGACGAAGTCCTGAAACTGTATCCGGGCGGGAACACGGAGGAAGTCTATCGCTCGGCCACCGAACTCGCTGGCGATCGGTTCACCGCATACAGCACGTGGAAGTGGTTCGAGACTCACAGTCTGACCGGAGGCAAGCCGACGTACTACTATTTCTACGCGCATCCGCGTCCAGCCCTGGAGGCGCAGGTCGCCGGTACGGGAAACGCAGCCCGCGCTCGCGCCGCTGCGGCCGCCGCCAACCTCCCACCGTCGCCGCGGGGCGCCCTTCACTCGGTCGAGATCGAGTACGCGATGGGAAATCTGGACGGCAACACTGTCTACACTTGGACCGACGCGGACCGCAAGGTGTCGCAGGTCATGCAGGACTACTTCGCCAACTTCATCAAGACGGGCGACCCGAACGGTCACGGGTTGCCGCACTGGCCCGCCGCGAGACCCGGACCGACAGTGCAGCGGATGCGGATCGACGTCGACAGCCGCGTCGAGGATGACGCGCGCAGTGCGCGATACCGGTTCCTGGACACTGTTTACGGGAAGTGATACGCGTCACCACGACGTGGGCAAAGACCGCCGAAAGGGGTGTACGCCGGGCGCCCTTCCCGCACGACGCCAACCGGGTGAACGAAGGCTGACCCCGGGATGTGACAAATGGCTTGACGATTCGGTCAGGTTGGCCGATATTCTAGCTCATCCAAATCCCGGAGGGACCCATGCGGAGCACGTGTCTGCTGACCCTGTCATGCCTGGTGCTGCTGGAAGTCAGTGCCGCCGCGAGCAGCCAGCAGCTCCCTGATCCGACGCCACCCACCGACACCTCGTTGGTCCTGTTGCAGGAACAAGATCGCGAGCTCGGCGTCTGGCTCTCCGCGATGGAGAAGTGGCAGCGATACGACATCAAGTATTCCAACCGCCCGGCACACGACGCCATGGGCAGTATCGCCAGGCACCGGCCGCCGCCCGATGCCCCGGCGTGGCTCGGAGCGTACTGCACCGGGGCAACGGCGGCCCACGTCCTGGACCTCGATCCACGCACGAAAGTGGCCTGCCTTCTGCTCGAGGATCCTCGCACGCCGCTCGCGGCCGTCCCGACTCCAGCGCAGGCGGCGCGCCTCGATGCCGAGAAGTCGAAGCACAGTTCCTTCATGACCCGCGTTCACCTCGACGGGCTGTGGACCAGCGCCTCCAGCGGCACGCGGCTTTACGGGCTCGTCGGTTCCCACATCAGCCTCGTGGATGTCGGGCGGCTGCAGGTCTTCGGCCCGCCTGGGGTGCTACTCCTCAGCGTCCCGGACTACGCCGGTTCGCGTCGGGTGACGCTCGGCTACACGTGGGGCCTGAGCGTGCGGCTCGCGGACGTCCGTTTGCTCGGACCGACAAAGGACATGACGGTCTTCCTCAACGTGTCGAAGGTCTGGATGGCCGCCGGCGCGGACGAGCGGACCGCCGGCGGCTATAACATGATGGGTTTCTCAATCGCGGCGCGCAAGAAACATTAGCCTGCGCGCTCAGTGCGCATCGCCCGTCCGACCGCGATAGTCGTCGGTCATTGACGGATTAGCACGCGCAAGGGACGGGGCTCGGGCGCGGTCCAGGCTCATATCGTTGAGCCAGCCCACGTCCGCGGCTCACAATCCGCGGACGAGCCTCGTGTGACTCCGGGATGCCGTGCATCCTCCGGTAATCCGGAAGGTACCTTCTCTCGGCGCGCGTCGAGCAACCGGGCGCATCAGCCCGCAAACCAATACATTACAGGGGGATCGCGACACGGTTCCCTGCTGGCATGTGCAGTGCTGAGTCCCTTAGAGAAAGGATGACCCATGCGACACAAGGCAGCGTTTCTTTCCCTGCTCACAGCAACTGTATTGGCCGCGGCGCCCTACAATGCGCAAGCGCAGACTCAGCCGGTGCATTTCTCGTTAGGCGGCGGGTTCACCGTCCCGAACTCCGATGTCCGCGATCACCTTGGCAACGGCTACAATTTCAACATCGGCCTCGACTTCGCGGTCAAGCCGGCGATCTACATCGAAGGCTTGTACAGCTTCAACGGCCTGGGCGATAAGCGGATCTCTATTCCGGTGAGCCCTACGCCGTTCGCCACGACCGTTCCCACCGACTTCTCCGCGGACATGAACATGCAATACGGGACCGCCAACGTCATCTTCCAGAGGCCTGAAGGCGGGTTCCGTCCCTACGGACTCGTGGGCATGGGCGTGTACTATCGCCCGGTCAAGGTGACGACGCCTGGCGTCGGGTTCGTGCCGGGGTACTGCGATCCCTGGTGGTACTACTGCGTCCCGGGCGGCTTTGTGCCTGTTGAGAACATCATCGGCGAGCGCAGCTCCACCGACTTCGGTATGGATTTCGGCGGTGGCGTGAGGTTCGGGAAGATCTATGCGGAGATTCGATATCACTACATCTGGGGTCCGACGATCGAAGCACAGAACCCACAGGTGAACCCGCTCGTGACACCTTCCCTAACGGGTGATCTCGCGGGACACAAAGCCAACGGCCAGTTCCTCCAGACGACCTTCGGCATCCGCTTCTAGACGGCGCCGGCATACGCACGTCTGTGCGTCGCAAACGCGCTCCGCTCGTCCGGCCCGATCGAGGCCCACGTGCCCTTCGGGGCCGGACCAACGGATCTACCTGCGCATGAAAGTTGCGTCAAGATTATTCTCGACTGCAGCGAGTCGCGAGACAGGCCCGCCCAGGCGGGGTCTTCAGACCCCGCCCGACATCTACTCCGGTGAGCTCCGGAGTAGAACGTCAACCTCACCCACGTTCCTCCCAGCGGGGCCTGCGTAACCGGCAGGATCTCACATGAAACTCTGGGATGTTCCGATTACCGGAGCGATTGCGGTCGGACTGTCGGCGCTGCTCCACATCGCCCCCGCAGTGACGCCGGCACCGACCACGCGTCTTTTCTTTCTCGACATTCGCGGCGGCCGCGTCGTCTCCACCGCGCCTGACGGGTCAGATGTCAGAGTTCTGGTGTCTGGCCGATCCGGTACGCCCGACGGCATCGTGGTCGATACCGATAGCGGCCACATCTACTGGACGATCATGGGCCGGCCTCGCGAAGACGATGGCCGGATTGAACGGCTGGATCTCGACGGCGGCAATCTGACGACCATCGTGCCGGCCGGCGGCGCCTTCACTCCCAAGCAGCTCAAGCTCGATGCCGTTCACCGGAAGTTGTACTGGTCGGATCGCGAAGGCATGCGCGTCATGCGTGCGGACCTGGACGGCTCGAACATCGAGACGCTCGTCGAAACCGCGCGCGGCGAGGCCGCGCGAGTGGACGCGCGCAACTGGTGCGTCGGCATTGCGCTGGATGTTGCCGGCGGGAAGGTCTACTGGACGCAGAAAGGCGGCGACAATGCCGGTGCCGGCAGCATTCGCCGCGCGGGACTCGAGATTCCCAGAGGCGAGGACGCGGCACACCGGTCGGATATCGAGGTGCTCTTCGACGGCCTGCCCGAGCCGATCGACCTCGATCTCGATCTCACGCAGCGGACGATCTACTGGACCGATCGAGGCGACGGCCCGCGCGGCAACACAGTGAGCCGCGCGCCGATGGACCCGCCGCGAGGAATTAATCCGGGCTCCCGCACCGATCAGCAGATCCTCCTGCGCAACCTCAAGGAGGCGATCGGCATCGCGCTCGATCTGCAGGCCGCGCGGCTCTACGCGACCGATCTGGGCGGGACGGTCTACAGCGCCAGCCTGGACGGATCGGATCAGAAGGTCGTGCTCTCCGGACAAGGCAGCCTGACGGGGATCGCGGTCGTCCACCTCCCGGACGCGCAGGGCCGCTGACGGGAACTTCGCTGAGGCTTGTCCGGCAGCTGCTCGCTCCTTTCTCCGGAACGGATTGGCTGATGCGCGAGTAAATCGGGTTCACCGCCGAACGATGTAAACTTGCGATTCTGATTTCTTGAGGAAGGCGGGAAACCATGCAGGTGATGATGCAAGTCGGCTTTTACGGACACGTACGGCAATACAAGAACATTCAGCCGGAGATAGACGCGAACCTGAAGCGCGTGCTCGAGAGCGGCGAGTACGTGCAGGGGCCCATGCTCAAGCAGTTCGAACAGGAGCTGGCCGTGTTTCACGGGATGAAGCACGCCGTCGGCACGGGGAACGGCACCGACGCGATCTGGCTGGCACTGATGGCGATGGGCATCGGGCCGGGCGACGAGGTCATCACGCACCCGAACACGTTCTTCGCGACCGCCGAAGCGATCTGGATCGCCGGCGCGACCGCCGTGTTCGTCGACTGCGATCCCAAGACCAAGTGTATCGACCCGTCGAAGATCGAAGCGGCGATCACGCCGAAGACGAAAGCCATCATTCCCGTGCACCTCTACGGACAGTGCGCCGACATGCCGGCGATCAAGCAGATCGCTGATCGGCACAAGCTCCGCGTGATCGAGGACAACGCGCAGGCGATCGATGCGGCCGGCGCCGGCTTCAGAATCGGCGAGTTGAGCGATGCGACGGCGACGAGCTTCATCATCCAGAAGAACCTCGGCACGTTCGGGGACGGCGGCGCGCTGATCACGAACGACTCCGACATCGACACGAAGCTCAGGAAGCTGCGCAATCACGGATCGAACAAGCGGAACGTCCACAGCTTCGGGTTCAACAGCCGCCTCGACGATCTGCACGCCGGCGTGCTCAGCGCCAAGCTGAAGCACATTCACGCATGGAACGATCACCGCATCACCTGGGCGACGCGCTACACGGCGGGACTCTCAGGCGCGACGCACTTCGACCTGCCGTACGCCCGTCCCGGGTACCGTCACGTCTTTCACCTCTACGTGATCGAGACGAAGAACCCGGCTCACCGCGATCAGCTGGTCGACGTGCTCGTCGCGAACGGCATCGACGCCAAGACGCACTACTCGATCGCGATCCACAAGCAGGACGGCTATCCGTGGGGCAAAGGTGCGCGCCTGGCCGGCCCGGTGCCGAACGCCGAGCGCAACGCCGCCTCGTGCATCAGCCTGCCGATGTACCCGGAACTGACCGAAGCGGAAGTCGACTACGTCATCTCCAAAGTCCTCGAGTGGGACAAGGCGCCGAAGTAATGGCCTACCGCGTCATCGTCGTGGGCATGGGCAAGCGCGGCGTGCACCATGCCTCGGCGTTCGCTGCCAATCCGCGGTTCCAGCTGGCCGGCATCTGCAGCCGGGATCCACAGCGGCTGGCCGCCGCGGCCTCGAAGCTCGGAGCGGTCAGGACGAGTACCGATCCGTCTGCGCTCGCCGGCGAGGTGAAGCCCGACGTCTTCTGCTTCTGCACGCCGCCCGGCGTACGACTGCCGCTCGTCGAGCTCGGGATCCGAAGCGGGGCGAAGCTCATCGCATTCGAGAAGCCGGTGGCGATGAGCAGCTCGGAGGGGCTCGCGATCAAACAGGCGCTCGACGGCGCGGGCGTCAAGGCGGTCGTCAGCCACCAGCACCGGTACGGCGAGCACTACACGCGAGTGAAGGAGATCATCGCCAGCGGCGCGATCGGTCAGGTCCGGACCGTGTACGGCACTTCCACTGGATGGGCGGCGCACATGCTCAGCCATCTCGTGGAGTACACGTCCTGGTTCAACGACTACGAGCCCGCGGAGTGGGCGATGGGTCAGGCCGCGGGTCGTGGCAAGCTGTCTGACGGCCACGCATCGCCCGATTACGTGGCCGGAGTCGTGCATTTCAGAAACGGCGTGCGGGGCACGTACGACTGCGGCGCGGGTGCGCCGGATGTCTCGGAAGTGCCTTACTGGTGGCGGAAAGTTCGCATCGGCGCCCAGGGCACTGACGGGTTCGCGGAGGTGTACACCGGCAGCGGCTGGCGCGCCGTCACCCGAGACGGCGTGGAGTCAGGTCCTGGCGGGATGAACTACGAGCATGACATGCCGCCGTACGTCCAGGAGATGGCGGACTGGCTCGATGACGACGACAAGCCGCATCCGCTCAGATTCGAGCGGGCCTTTCACGGACTCGAGATCATGTCGGCGCTCTACCGGTCGGCGATCGAAGGCGGTCAGATCGCATTGCCGCTGACCACCGGCATGAACGAACTCGACCGGCTCAGAGACAGCGTGCCGGATCGGAGAGTGCTCATGACGCTCGCCGACAGCGCGAACGAATACAAGGAGTGAGGGCCGGTCCCTCGTGAATACGCTGCTCGACGCCTGGGCGGCCGTCATCGGTCAATCGCGTTCGTGACATCCACGCGTGCGGAACTCATCGGAGCACCGCCACGGACGTTCCTCGAATGGGCCACCGACCACGCCGCGGGGTTCCGGGCATAAATGGCGACTCACTATCCGTCACATGTCAGCAGCTCACCTTTCGGATGTTCCATCCTTGGTCGAAACCACCTCATAGTGCGCCGCGCTCGCGTCATAGCGCGACAAGAGTGACAGCCGGTCTTCGGGGATGATGGCCTTCTCGTAGTCGTCCGACGCGACCGCCTATCGCCATTGTCCATCAGCCCGGATCAGGGCCGGCGGTCTCGTCCGGTGGAAGACGCGTATTCAGTCTTCCAGCACCTGCCCAAATAGCGGCTGACCTGCCCGTGCCGCCGAGTACGCGAGCCATCCGATGGCGATCAACATGATCAGCGAAGCGATCATCGGCCCCGACCACCAGGCGGCCAGGTCCGTCGTGAGCGGCACACTGGTCATCGTGTTGTCGACGAACAACGCCGTCGCGGTCGCCAGCAACCCGAAGCGATGGAGGACGAACGTGAGGAGGAGCGTGAACCCGAGGTTGTTGAAACGGTCGAACCAGTTGCCGGAGATGAAGGAGCCGTTGTTCAAGAGGAGTAGCAGGATGAGGAACCCCACGATCAGGGCCGCCTGTGTCCGCTTCAGCAGCAGCCGCAGCACCAGGAAGATCAACGCGATGGCCAACGCACTCGACAGCGCGCCGATGAAGATGTCGAGCCATTGCGCAAGCAACGACGGCACGCCGTCGAGGTACTGCAGGCCGTTGCCAAACGGCAGCCCAGGGATGCGCCAACCGAGCGCCAACGGCACGAGCTTCGCCAGGTCAATGAGCAAGCCGACCGCGCCACAGACCAACCCGATCAGCAGCTCGCGGCCGACGCGCGGGTCGCGGACGTGGCCCGAGAGCAGGCGCGTCCATCCAAGCAGCGCATCGGGCCAGAAGCGCCGTGCATACGGCTCGATCGCGAGGTAGTAAATCCACAGAATCCCGCCGGTGAACGCGCCAAATGCGAGCGCGCCGGCAATTTGCATTCTCTCGATGCCGGCGTTCGCCACGTGCGTCGCCGCCAACAGATTGAGCGCGATTGAAGCGGCCGTCATGCCGATCGCGAGCCTCGCGGCGCCGCGGCGGTCGCTGCGATTGCCACGAAGATTCCGCCGTGCAAGCAAGACCGCTCCAGTAAGCATCGTCACCCAGATCGCAATGCTGGTGGCGTCGGTCAGCCGCTGCAGGCCCGTTCGGTGCGAAGCGTCCGTGCTCGGCGGCTCCGTCCACGGCCACACGATTTGAAACCACACCGGATGATTTCTATATGAGGCCGCCTCGATGCGCACTCGCATATCGGCGCGTCCCGCCATCGGGCCCTCCCAGGCCGCGGTGGCATCGGCGAAGACGGGCGGAAGCCATTTGGGCGACGCCGGCGTGAATGTTCTGACGTCGAGATCCGCGGCTTCGAACAGAGCCGGCCACGGAGCGCCGGCCGCCGGATTCTCCAGGGCGATCGCTGGCGGCACCGAATGAAACTCGACGAGGCGCCCCTCGGTATCGAGAAACAGTTGCTGCATCCCCGGGAGCATCACCGGAGGGTCGCGTGCGTTCACGCGGCTTGCCGGGGACGAAGGCGCGAGCGGTTCCGGGCTGGTTCGATACCAGAAGATCAACGCGGCCGGACGGCCGATCCGAAGGTCGGTCCACCATGCCGGCGTACCGTTCTTTTGTGCCCATCGGATGTAATCGCCGTCGAAGTGGAACCCCATCGCACGGTCGGCGCTGCCGTTTCCGGGGCCCAGCTTCTTGAGAATGAGATTCGCGCGATCCGCCAGCGCGTCGCGGGGGATGGCCATCTGTAGCTGGCTCATGACGGAGCCGCGACTGCCCGCGACGACACCAAGCACGAGAACGAGGAAGAATCCCGTCAGCATCGCGAGCGCTGGCGCGACGGGAACGGCGACGCTCTCACCCGCCGCAACAAGGAGCTCCGGCGACGGCGTCTCGCCGGCCGCGAGCGCGGCCGCCAGCGGATCGCCGCCCGGCAACGCCGCCGCGACCGTCAGCGCCGACGCGGGCCGCTTCTCCGGATCCTTCTCCAGACATCGGAGAATCACCCGTTCCACGGCCGGATCGAGGTCGCTGACGATGGACGACGGCGTGGTCAGCGTCGCCGTGTCGTGCAGCTGCCTCAGATCGGCGAGCGTCTTGGCTTCATACGCCCGCTTCCCCGTGAAGACTTCGAAGAGGATCAATCCGAGCGCGAAGATATCGCTCTTCGTGGTCCCGGGCCGGCCGGCGAGCAGCTCCGGCGCCATGTACTGCGGAGTACCCGCGACGCCGTCTCCCTGGACTTCGCCCAGGGTCGCGATCCCGAAATCCGCAATACGGACGTCGCCGTTTCCGTCCAGCATCACGTTCGCCGGCTTCAGATCCCGGTGCAGCACGCCTTTTTCGTGTGCAGCGGCGATCCCCGCGCACAGCTGCCGCGCGATTTGCACCGCCTTGTCCGGCGGCATCCGCCCGAACCGCCGCAGCGACGAGGACAGATCCTCGCCGTCCACGTACTCCATCGTGAGGAAGCGACGGCCGTCGGCTTCCCCGAGGTCGTACAACCGGCAGACGTTCTTGTGGGAGACCTGGCGGGCGACCCGCAGCTCGTTGTGGAACTGTGCGATACGGGTATCGGTCGCCGCGACTTCTTCCGGCAGGAACTTCAGCGCGACGGGTTGGTCCAGCGTCAAGTCGTCGGCGCGGTACACTTCGCCCATGCCGCCGCGGCCCAGCAGGGCCACCAGCCTGTAGCGACCCGCCACGATCACGCCAGGCGCAAACCGTGACGGCCCCACCGTGAACGGGGTCGCTCCGCCGGACGTTCCGGTCGGAGTCGGGCCGACCGTCACGTCATCGAAGGGTGTCGCCATTTTGGTGCTTCAAATCCTCTGTAGGCATCGGCTGTGGGCACGACGGGTGTCAGCGTGAGGAGTGTAGCGAAGCATCGCGTGATCAGCAAAGGGACTCAATTCAGTGTCAGCTCCGAAGCAGTCCGCAGATCAGCAGCTGAAAGTCGACTGCCATCGCAAACGCCTCCTCGAAACCCTCGTCGTAGTTCGACGATCTGTCAGAATTGCCGGGGAGGAGGAGTGATATGGCGAAGGCACCACTGATTTTTACGTATTACATTGCAGCTCCTGTGGAGAAGGTCTGGGATGGGTTCGTTTCGAAGGAGGCGAATCAGAAAATCTTCATGGGCGCGGACTTTGAAGTGGACCTGAAGCCTGGTGGGGCGATGACCTGGTCTGGGCCGGGTAAGGATGGGAAGCCGATGCGGTATGTGACGGCTCAAGTGCTGCGGGTGGAGCCGCCGAAGCTCTTCGAGTACAAGTTCGGCATGGGCGATGGGGCGGTGATGTCGAGAGTGAAGGTGGAGCTGACTCCGGAGACGGAGGCGGTGAAGGTTGTGGTAACGAACGATGAGTGGGTGGAGGACGATCCTGCGTATGCTCAGAACGCGGACGGTTGGCCGCGGATTCTTTCGCGATTGAAGACTCTGCTGGAGACGGGGAAGACGTTCCGGCCGCACTAGTAGGATGTAACCCCTGAATCAGTAGCAGCCGCTCCGTCGTCGCGGCTGCGAAATCGAGACCGAAACACAGGACGACACGCTACTGAATCAGCAGATACAGTCCACTAGACGTAACGAGTTAGGACGTCGATCGTCCTGCGGAGCACAAGATCGCGCCTCACGAACGGCCGCGCAGATCGCGGGCCGCGGCGGCCATGGACGCAACCTTGGCGGAGGCGATCTCGACCGTGTTCATCGGACGGTTCGAGAAGGTGCCGAATCCGCAGTCAGGATTCAGGAACACGCGTTCGGCGGGATAGAGACGGAGCGCCTCTTCGACGGCCGCACGAATCTGCTCCGGCGTCTCGACCTGGTCGGTACGGGGGTTGACGACGCCAAGCCCGAGCTCCTTGCCCTCGAACCGGACGAGTGTGCCGGCCCGCTCGGTGGCGTATTCCAGGACGAGCTGCGTGATCTGCAGTCGGTCGAGATACGTCCGGAGCGACTGGTAGCCGCCGCTCAAGAGCGTCGTCTCGTCGCGGCTCCAGTTGCCGCGGCAGACGTGGAGGCCGAGCCGCAGGCCGTTGACGCCCGCCACAACTCTATTGATCAGCGAGACGGCGAACTCGAGCTCCTCGGCCGGATCGCTGCGCGCAGCGAGCGCCGCGCACATGAACGTCCGCGTCCGCCCGGACGCGAAGGCGACCTCCGTCAGAACCGGCTCGTCGAACTGTACGAACTCCGCGCCGGCGGATCGCAGTTCCTCGAGCTCGGTGCTCAGGAGTGCGACGACGTCCTCTGCGAGCGCCTCCTTGTCCGGGTAGTACGCGTGCGTCAGTTCCGGCACGAACATCGCCCGCGTCAGAAGATAAGGTCCGGGCAGCGTGACCTTGATCGGGAGGTCCGTGTGGCGGCGCGCGAACGCCAGGTCGTCGACGGCCAGCGGCTCCCGCCGCTCGACCCGCGCCGTGCAGATCGGGCTGCTGATCGAATAGGCGGGGACGTCGAGTGTCTGGAGGAGCTGCTCGAAGCCGGCCTTGTCCTCGACGACGTCGAGCATCTCGGCGAGGGTCATGAGCCGTACGCCGGACAGCTTCTCGGCGACGAACGAGTAGAAGTTGTCGCGCCGCAGCTCGCCGTCCGTCACGATGTCGCAGCCGAGGCTCTCTTGCAGGCGCAACAGATCCACTACTGCCTCGTCGGCGATGCGATCGAGTTCCGCGCGATCGATCCGACCGCGCCGATAGGCGCGCATCGCCTCGCCGACCTTTGGCGGCCGCGGCCAGCTGCCGACGGTCGTGACGGGAAAGAGCGGCAGGGATGACTTCAAGACGATGTCGCCGCGAAGAACCGCTCTGACTCGACCGCTGCCATCAGCGGACCGAAGCCCGTCGTCCGTCCTGGCAGCCAGGCCCTGAGGCCTTCGAGATCCATCATCTCGCGGTGCGCGGGATTGTCGTACCGCATGGCGAAGAGCGCGTCGAGCCACGCTTTCTCGGCGGAGGAGTCGAGCGCCTGGCGGACGGTGAAGACGCAGTGGTCGAAACGATCAGTTTCCCCGACGATGCTGAACTCGTTCGCGTTGATCGTGCCGTCCTTGATCCAGCCTTCCCAGTTCAGGTCGAGCATCGCGCACGCCGCGGCGCCGCCCTGCGTGAGGCAGGCCAGCGCGTCGCGCTCGCCGCCAACGTGATCGCCGTGCTTGCCGACGAGGACGTCGAACCGCCGGACCGTAACGTCCACTCCGGGGTTGAGCCCCCCGCGGCGCAGGAGACCGAGCGGGATGAGCGTCGCCTGCGGCGAGTCGATCGCGCCGGTGGCAATCGCGCGGCCCTTCAGGTCCGCGAGCGTCTTCACCGGACCGCTGCGCCGCGCCACGACGTACGAGATGCGATCGCGATCCGTGTCGCGCATGGCGATGGCGCGGCAGCCATTGCCAGATCGCCGCTGCGCGTCGACCCACGCGAGCGGCGAGTTCCAGGCGATGTCGATCGCGCCGGACAACAGTCCGTCGTTCTGATCCTCGTAGGTAGAGTAGAACGCGACGTCGATCGGCGCGCCCTGGGCGTCGAAGAAGTCGCGGATGATTTCCCAGATCACCGAAACCTTCGGGTCGTACAGCACGGCCCCGACTTTCAGCGGGCGCGACATCAGAACACCTCCAGGCCGCACAGGGCGCGGCCGATGAACTCGTAGGCGACGTCGCTCGTCGGCGCCATCACGATCGGCGCCCGCGCGTCGCGGAACAGGCGCTCGATGCCGTGCGCCCCGCCGAAGGCCGCGCCGCCGCACGTCCGCATCGCCATTTCGGTGACCGCCGCCGCCGTTTCGGTGCCCGACGCCTTGGCCTCGAGCACCATCAACTGCGTCGCCGGACCCGGCGACTCCAGCGAATCGAGGACGGCGCCGAGGTGCGCCCGCGCGCGATCCGTGTCGATGCGCATCCTGGCGATCTGCGCGCGGAGCGTCGGCAGATCCGCGAGCGAACTGTTCGACTCCTCGAACCGCGCGTGGGTCACGTGGCCGATCGTCGCCTGCACGGCCGCTTCGGCGATGCCGATGCCGACCGCCGCCGATCCCACCTGGAAGAGCGGCAGGACGACGCCGAGCATCATGTCGAGCCCTTTTCCGTCAGCCGTGAGCGCGCGGTCGGCGCCGACCGACACGTTCGAGAGCGTCATCGGCGCGCTGGCATTGCCGCGGAGACCCAGTCCGCGCCACGCTCCCGACACTGCCACGCCCGCGTCGTCTTTGAGGACGAGGTAGATCGAGCTCCCGAGCGGCTGCGTCGCGCCGGCCGACTGTGTCGACACGACGTATCCGTCGGCGTGGCCGGCCGACGTGACGAACGACTTTTCCGCGCTGATCGACACGGCGCCGTTGCCGGAGCCGGTGGCGCGGCTCACCGGCGCCCAGAAGTGACTGCGCGATCCCTTCTCGCTGAAAGCGAGCGTCGAGAGGTGGCGTCCTGCGGCGGCGGCCTCGAGCAGCGGCGCCGTCTTGTCCGGTGCGGCGGCGTAGCAGGCGACGCCGCACAGGTGCATCAGATAGACCATCGCGGTGGACGGGCACCGCTGCGCCACGGCGTCGATCACTGCGGCGGCGGTTCGCGGACCCTGTCCGAGTCCGCCATACGTCTTCGGCACGGTCAATCCAAGGAGCCCGTTCGCGCCGAGCGCGGCGATCGAGTCTTTCGGGAACGCCGCGTCGCGATCGACGCCCGCCGCCCGCGGAGCGAGTTCCCGCTCGGCGACCGCGGCAGCAGTGGCGGCGATCCGCTGCTGCTCGTCGTTCAATCGATACATTGCCTATCCTCCTTCTGACTTACTTCGGAGTTCACTCGAGTCGGCATCTTTGATGCGGGTCTTCGGCCCGCCAAAGCGGGGGGTGAAGCCCCCGCTCTACCTCGACCCAAGTGAACTCCGGTCTACGACGTCAGGACGAGCTCGACGTCGAGATCGAGGGCTTCGCGCAGCGTAGAGACGAGCGGCAGGCGCTCGATCATCTCGTCGAACAGCGCCTTGGTGGCCCTGTCGTCCACCGACGCGACGAAGACTTTGACAGCGATCCGACGGATGCGCGGCCGCCCGGTCTCGCCGATCACTTCCAGGTACGCGAGACCGTCTTGCAGTTCGCCTGTGACGAGCGCCTCGACCGCGTCGATCGGGAGGCGCCGGCGCCGCGCGAACTCGCGCAGTCCGTTGACGACCTCCCCGCCGACGGCGCCGAGCGCGTACTCGAGCGCGGCCACATGCGGCGACGCGTCGTCGAACTCGACGGGACGGCCGATCGAAAACTGGCGGCGGCCGACCGAGACGCGCGCGTCCGCGCGTCCCGGCGCCGTCACCCGCAGCGAGATGATGATGGTGGTCATGCGTGAACCGTCGCCGGGACTCGAGCTTTACCCGAGGGGCTTCGCCCCTCGGGCTCCCTTACACGCTCTCTCGCGCGCCGCTTCGCCGGCGCGCTTCCGCCTCCGCTTAAGCTACCGCGAGACCTCGCCGTAGCGCCTGCGGCGCGAAGGCGGGCCAATCGCGTGGCTCGCTCGCGATGCTCGCTCGCACCTTGGAACGAGCATCCAGGTTTATGAAACGGCTTCTAGTGATCCTGGTACAGGCAGATGTCTGGATCAGCGAACGGGTGGCGCGACGCGCCAGTCGGGGGCTATCAGGTGAAGCCGGAGCCTATGCGGTACGAGCCCATCCACCTCGGATGCTAGCACGTCTCGATGGCCGCAATGAGACGTGCGCGGCTAGTGGACTGTCCCGCATTCGCGTACTGAGGGTCAGCAGTGGAAGGTGACGGCGGCGTACACGTCGCGCATCCTGACACAGGTTCAGCGGTCCTGGAGAACTTCCGCGACCTTGTCGTCGACACGCACCGCGCGGACGATGAACCGTTGCGGCGCCGGACCGATGTGGTAGAACGGGTAGCAGGTGACCAGCGTGAGCGACCGCCTCGGCGTCGCGTCGAGGACGGACACGTCCTCCGGGTCGACGACCCAGGTCCGTTCGATGCGGTATATCTCCTTCCCTCGAAGCGTTTCGAGCTCGATGGCATCACCGGGCGCGATGTCTTTCAGACCTCGGAAGAACCCATCCCGGTGCCCGGCGATCCCTGAGTTTCCGTCCGTCCCCGGCAATGCCGTGTCCTCGATGTGGCCCACGGCGCGGTTCAGCGTGAAGTCGTCGGTGCCCGGCAGGACCGCCACTTCGAGGTTGATCTTCGAGATGCGCATGACGCCGAGTGGCGACGGGGCGGGCTCGCTCAACGCGCGCCGCCAGGCGGCGATGCGTTCCGGGCCCCAGAGGCTCAGGTCCGGAGTGGCGGTCTGCTGCGGGGCGGCCGCCTGAAGGGCCGCGAAGCGGTCGAGTTCCTTGCGGGCGCCCGTCACGCCGTCGATCGACAGCGCAGCCCACGTCAGGAGGGCGACGACACTCAGCGCCCAGGCCGCCCGTTCTGCCAGCAGCCAGGTCCACCGGTACCGAGAAACCTGCGGCATCGGGCTGACGGGTGGAGAGGGTTCGACTCGCGAGGGCATCTTCGAGCCCGCGCCCGTTGAGCCTGACATCCGGACGAGCCTCCACATCCCTCCGACACCGAAGGCACGTCGTGTGCCAGAGCGGAGGTCGAGAATCATAGCCTTTTTGTCCGCCTTTTTGGCCCGGTGCGCTTCAGAGCGTCCTGCGCCTCCCGGCCCGCTGGAGCTGCTCCGGAATACCGTTAGCCCGAGACACTGGTGCGTTGAGACGAGCTTCGCGCTTTGAGGCGGTGTCGGCCCCGCGACGTTAGTATAGAACCAGATCTCGTAGGCATCGAGATATGAGTCGCACCCAAATGTAGTATCATCACTACATGCGGCTTGGACTCCGTGAAGCCAACCAGCGTTTCTCGCAGACAATCAAGGCGGTGCGGGCGGGCAAAGAGGTCATCCTGACCGACCGCGGGAACCCCATCGCGGTCATCACGCCGATCAAGAACGAAGGCGATCGGGAGGCAATGCTCCAGAGACTGGCTGAGCAAGGCCTGATTACGCTGGCCGCTCGGAAGGGACCGATGCCACCGCCCCGCTGGCGGCCCGTAAAGGTCAAGGGCAAGCCGGTCTCTCAGACAATCAGCGACGATCGCGAAGACACGGCATAGCATGTGGGCGTACTTTGACACGAGCGCGCTCGTCAAGCGCTACGTCGATGAGGCCGGCCGACGCGAGGTCCTGCAGCTACTCCGAAAACACGAATGCGTCGCGTCAGCCGTGCTGCCGGTCGAATTGCGGAGCGCGCTGCGGCGGCGCGTGACTGAAGGCACGCTCGAGGCGGCACGAGTGCCGCAGATCCTCAAACGGGTCGCGGCAGATCGTGCCTACTGGACACTCGTCGAGGTCGGAGCTGAAGTCCTGGGTGCCGCCGAAAGGCTCGTCGTCGTCCATCCGCTGCGGACGCTCGACGCCATTCACGTGGCAAGCGCCCAACTATTTGCTGCCAGCGTGTCGCAGCCGGATCTGATGTTCGTGAGCGCCGACAAGCGTCAGACAGAGGCTGCAGCCGTGATCGGACTCGCGACACGGTCCATCGCGTGATGGTTCAAGGCACCCAGGTCTGACCCCCCGGAGACAAAGGCGCAGGAACTCGTGCGCGGGCTGTTACATACCGGTACGCCCGACCGCCTTGCGCGACAGTTCCCGCAGGAGCCAGTTCTTCGCGAACTTCCAGTCCCTCATCACGGTCTCGGCGAGGATCTTTTCGTGTACCGGGTGCGCTAGGATTCGCGTGCAAGTCGAAGGCGGGGGTGGGTGGCCTTAGAATGCTTCACGCGGGGCGCCACGGACTTTGCGTGGCGTCCGGAGAAGCCGGAGGAGGATGGACGCGTTCTCAGAGGTGTTGAACGGCGTTCGGTTGAAGGGGGCGATGTTCTTCCGGGCGGAGTTCTCGGCCCCCTGGCGGCTCTCGACGCCCCACTGTCGCGCATTGGCGCCGACGCTGGCGCCCGGCGCGCCGCACATGTTGATTTATCACTTCGTCGTGGAGGGCTCGGCTCGCGTATCTCTGGAAGGCGAGGCTGATCTCAATCTGTCGCCAGGCGACGTCGTGCTCTTTCCGCACGGGGATCCGCACTGCTTGAGCGGCGGTTCCGGATCGAACCAGATCGACGGTGCTTCGCTCTTGCGGAAGGTCGCGACACGCGACCTTTCACCGATGCGCGCTGGTGGCGGGGGGGCGACGACCGGATTCGTGTGTGGGTACCTGACGTGCGACCCGCTCCTCTGCGGTCCGATTCTCGAGAGCCTGCCGCCCATGCTGAGGGTGAACATCCGGACCGACCGCTCCGGGCAGTGGCTGGAGCATTCGATTCTGCATCTCGTCGAAGAGGCCGCCTCGAACGGCGCGGGCAGCGACGTCATGCTCGCCAAGATGTCGGAAGTCCTGTTCGTGGACACGATGAGGCGATACGTCGCGGGCCTCCCCGATCAGACGACCGGGTGGCTCGCGGGCGCAAGAGACCCCATCGTGGGCAAGAGCCTCGCGCTGCTTCACGGCCGCCCGAGTCACCCGTGGACCATTGCCGGGCTCGCCACGGACGTCGGCCTGTCTCGCTCCGCGCTCGTGGAGCGTTTCACGCGCTACCTCTCGGTTCCCCCCATCGCGTACTTGACCGGCTGGCGGCTGCGTCTCGCCGCGCAGGCCCTGACCTCAACCCCAAGGGGCGTAGCGGACATCGCGGCCGATGTGGGCTACGAGTCTGAAGCGGCGTTCAACCGGGCGTTCAGGCGCGCATTCGAAGTGCCGCCGGCCCGGTACCGGCGCCAAAGCAGGGCCGGGCCCGGGGTCTGACCCCGAGTGGGGCACATGGGCAGGCGCGTCATGCTGCGGGCTCCAATGACGCTTTAGTGAGCATCGGTTCGCCACGCTCATGACGCTTCGCCATGTAGTACAGGACGGGCACGGCCATGCGCGAGAGCAGGAGTGACGCCACCTCGCCGGCCATCAGCGAGATCGCCAGCCCCTGGAAAATCGGGTCGAACAGGATGACCGCGGCGCCGACGATCATGGCGGCGGCGGTGAGGGCCATAGGTCGGAACCGCACCGCGCCGGCGTCGACGACGGCCTGCTCGAGGGGAAGCCCCTCGGCCAACCGCAGCTCGATGAAGTCCACCAGGATGATCGAATTGCGCACCACGATGCCCGCACCGGCGATGAAGCCGATCATCGACGTGGCCGTGAAGAACGCGCCCATCGCCGCGTGCGCCGGCAGGATCCCAACCAGCGAGAACGGGATGGCGGCCATGATCAGCAGGGGCGTCTTGAACGACTGGAACCAGCCCACCACCAGCACATAGATGAGCACGAGCACGGCCGCGAACGCGAGGCCGAGGTCGCGGAACACCTCGATCGTGAGGTGCCACTCGCCGTCCCACTTCATCGCGTAGCGCGAGGTGTCGAACGGCTGAACCGCGTTGAAGATTTCGAGCCCATAACCCTCGGGCAGCGACAGCCGACGGATCGGCTTGTTCATCTGGAGGATGGCGTAGACCGGGCTCCCGTTCTTTCCTGCCAGGTCGCCGGTGACGTACGTCACCGCCTGCAGATTCTTGTGATACAGGCTCGCCCCTTCCTGCGTGGTCACGGCGCTCGTGAGCTCGCCCACGGCAACCGGCCTGGTGCCCGCCTTCGCCGTGGCTTCGGCGGACGAGCCGCGAAGCCGGATCGACTGGACGGCCTCGAGGCTGCGATCGGCGCGTGGGAGGCGGATCACGATCGGCACGTCCTCGCGCGCCCGTTCGTCGTGCAGCAGGCCCGCGGATTCTCCCGAACCGGCCATCCGTACGACTGCCGCCACCGCCGCCGGCGAGAGGCCTGCAGCCGCGGCTTTTTCGCCGTCGACCGCGAGCGTGATCTTCGCGTGCGGGGCCTCGACGTACCAGTCGGTGTCGACCACGCCGGGCGTCTGCTCGAAGATCGACTTGATTTGCGCGGCGACCGCCGTCCGCCTCGCCGGATCCGGCCCGTAGATCTCCGCGACGAGGGTTTGCAGCGTTGGCGGGCCGGGCGGCGCTTCCGCCACCTGAATGGTCGCGCCGAACTGCTTCGCGATCGGCGCCAGGCGCTCACGCATGCGTCCCGCCACTTCGTGGCTCTGCGCCGAGCGTTCGCCTTTCGGCACCAGGTTCACCTGCAGATCGCCAAGGTGCGGAGCGTGCCTCAGAAAGTAGTGCCGCACGAGGCCGTTGAAGTTGTAGGGCGCCGACACGCCCACGTACTGCTGGACGCTGACGACCGTCTCATCGTCCAGGGTGGCCGACGCCAGCGCCGCCGCGACGCGTGCCGTCGTCTCGAGCGCCGTGCCCTCAGGCATGTCGATCATGACCTGGAAATCGCTCTTGTTGTCGAACGGCATCATCTTCACTTTCACCAGTTGGAGCGGGACCAGCGCGGCGGCCGCCAGCAGCAACGCCGCCACGCCCGCCAGGAAGATCGTGCGCCTCCTGCCGCTGGCCCCGCCGCCGGTGATGAGCGGTCCCATCACGCGCCGATAGAGCCGCGTGAGGAGATCTTCTTCGCCGTGATCGTGATGCGCGGCGGGCTCGAGCAGCCGGACCGAGGCCCACGGCGTCACGACAAACGCGACCACCAACGAGAAGATCATCGCCGCCGACGCGCCCACCGGAATCGGCCGCATGTAGGGCCCCGTGAGTCCCCGGACGAACGCCATCGGCAGGATCGCCGCCACCACCGCGAGTGTCGCGAGGATCGTGGGGTTGCCCACTTCGTCAACGGCGCGAATCGCGATCGCGGCCAGCCCGCCCCGCTCCTCGCCCCTCATCCGCGCGTGGCGGACGATGTTCTCCACCACGACGATCGCATCGTCCACCAGGATGCCGACGGAGAAGATCAGCGCGAAGAGCGTGATGCGGTTCAGGGTGTAGCCATACAGATAGAACATGAACAGCGTGAGCGCGAGCGTGACCGGAATCGCGATCAGCACGACGGCCGCCTCGCGCCGGCCCAGGGCCAGCCAGATCAGCGCCGAGACCGACAGGACGGAGAGCAGCATGTGCCATAGCAGTTCGTTGCTCTTGTCGGCGGCGGTCTCGCCATAGTCGCGGGTGATGGTGAGATGCACGTCAGGCGGCACGAGCGATCCCTTGAGCGTCCCGAGCTTCTCGGCGACGCGGCGGGCGACGTCGGTGGCGTTGGTGCCCTTCCGCTTTGCGACGGCGATGGTGACGGCCGGCTGCGCACCGGAGGTCTTCGACTGGAAGGTGACGTACGAGGTGGGCTCGGCGTCGCCCTCCACCACCTCCGCGACGTCGCGCACGAACACGGAACGGCCGCGCCCGGAGGTCACGACGGTGTTGCGCAGTTCATCGGCTGTGCGCAGTCGGTTCCCCGCCTCGAGGCCGGTCTCCAACCCGCCCGCGACGGGGCCAGACGCGGTGCCACGTACGTTGGTGCGTGCGATCGCCTGCTGAACAGAGAGCGGATCGAGATCGTAGGCCGACAGCCTCGCGGGGTCGATGTCCACGCGAACCTGCCTGGGCCGACCGCCGATGATGGTCACCTCCGACACGTCGTTGACTTCAGCGATGGCCTCTCGCAGTTGGACGGCGAGCGATCGCAGCTGATCGTCCGCGTAACGCGCCGACCACACCGTAACGGCAAGGATCGGCACATCGTCGATGGAGCGCGGCTTGACGATGGGCCCGATGACGCCGGGTGGGATGCGATCCGCATTCGCCGCCAGTTTCTGATTGAGGCGAACGAGCGCTGGTTCCTGTGGCTCGTCCACCTTGAAGCGGACGACGACCATCGACTGTCCGGGACTCGAGGTCGAGTAGACGTATTCCACGCCCGGCACTTCCCACAGCAGCTGCTCCAGCGGACGCGTGACCCGCTGTTCAACATCCGCCGGTGTCGCCCCCGGCATCTCGACGAACACGTCAACCATCGGCACGATGATCTGAGGTTCCTCCTCGCGCGGCAGCGCCAGTACCGCCATGGCGCCAAGCGCCAGCGAGGCCAGGATGAAGAGCGGCGTCAGCTTGGAGTGGATGAACGCCGAGGCGATCCGGCCGGCTACGCCGTAGGTCTTAGCCATCTATCGGCCTTTCACGCTGACGCGGCGTCCGTCCGCGACGCCAGCCGGCGGCGAAAGAATCACCAGCTCCGATTCCGTCAGGCCCGCCAGTACTTCGGACTCGCTGAGGCTGACGAGACGCACACGCGCGAAGCCCTTGTCGACTACGAATACCGACGTGAGCTGCCCCTGGCGCACGATCGCGGACGATGGAATGGTCAACGCGCGCCGCGGCGTCCCGCCGAATCGCGCCTTGCCGAATTCGCCGGATCGAAGGCCGCGTGCATCGGACAATGCGATCTTGACGAGAAACGCTCGGGCATCTGCATCCACGGCCCGGCTGACCTCAACCACCGTCCCCTTGATCGAGCCGGTCCCGGACCCGAAGAAGACCGGGACGCTGTCGCCGTTTCGAATCTGGCCGATGCGGGACTCGTCCACGCGGACCTCGAGGCGGAATTCGCGAGTGTCTTCCAGGCGGAGAAGGGGCACGCCTGGTGACGCCATGTTTCCGGGCTCGACCATCTTCTCGGCGATCGCCCCGTCGAAAGGCGCTGCAATCCTGGTGAAGGCCTCGGTGGTGCTCGCCTGATCGCCGGCGGCCCGGGCGCTCTCGAATGCCGACTCGGCCTGCAACGCCCGAGCGGACGCACCGGCGACGCGCGCCTCGGCGCTCCGAAGCGCCGCAGTGGCGTCATCGAGTTCCTGGGCGGTCGCGGACCGCTTAGCCTGCAGGCCGGCGATGCGATCGTGGGACGCGCGTGCGAGGGCCAGGCCGGCTTCCGCGGCCAGGAGCTCGGCTGCGGCAGCCTTCGCCCCCTGGTCGGCGGCAAGGGCCGCCGAACGCGCGGCACGGACGCCCGCGGCGAGCTCGTCACCGTCGAGGACGATCAGCGTCTGGCCTTTACGGACCTGGTCGCCTGGCGACACGCGGATCTCGCGCACCGGCGCCAGGATGCGCGCCGTGATCGTGGCCGTGGTGCGAGCCTGTACCACGCCGCCCGAATCGATCGCGCTGGCCACATCCGTCATCGCGACCTGGGCGATGGTGACGGCGATGGGCTCTGCCGCGTCGGCCGCAGCGGCCGCGACCGGTCGACCCGAGCATCCGGCCAGCGCCGCGCTCATCAAAAGTGCCGCCGCAACCATGACGTGATGACTCGCGTAGTTGGTTTTCATGGCCTTCCTATCGCTCGTTGCAGGTTCGCCGTTGCAGTGAGGACACTCACACGCGCAGCGATTTGCTGCGCATCGGCCTGCTGCACGGCGTCGGCCGCGCGCAGCAGCATCGCCGCATCCATGAGGCCGCTCTCATAACGGTCGCGGACAATGCGGCGGCTCTCTCGTGCCTGATCGGCGGCCGCCCGCCCAACCACTTCGCTCGCCCGCGCGGCCTCGAGCCGGGCGATCGCGATCTGCACATCGAGCCGCGCCATGGTCTCGGCTTTGTCCTTTTCGTGCGCTCGACGCGTCGCCTGCTCGCGCGCTTCAGCGAGCCGGGCCTTGTCGGCAAAACCATGGAACAGGTTGATCCGGGCGACGGCGCCAGCCACCCAGCTCGACGACCGAGAATTCCAGGTGCCGCCGTTCAGTTCCCACCCGCCCTGCGCGGCCACTTGCGGCAAAAACGCCGCCCGCGCCGCGTCCACCGCGGCGGCCGCCAGCTGTTCCTGCTGCATGGCGAGTGCGACTTCGGGCCGGCTCCTCAATGCTTCCTCTTCAAGGCCTGCGGGATTGGTGATGTCGATGGCGATCGCCGGTGGCGTGACATCGAGCGAGAACATCGTGTCCAGGGGCTCGTCCATCAACTGATTCAGCCGGGCGCGCGTGATGCGTTCGTCCGACGTCGCCTGCACCTGCTGTTCGAGCGTGCGCGCCAGGTAGACGTCCAGCTGCAGAACGTCCGCGTCGGTCACCCTGCCAGCGTCGCGGCGGTTGCCGGCCAGCTCGCGGTCCGCCCGGGCGGCCTCGACGGCGGCCGCGGCCGCACGAGCAGTCGCGGCAGCGACGAGGACGCGGCCAAACGCGTCAGTCACCGCCGCCGTCAGGTCATGGTCGACGAGTCGCTTGCCGGTGGCCGCCATGTCCCGCCCGATCGACGCGGATCGGATATTCGCCGAGGTGGTGCGATCGAACAGCACCTGCTCAACGGAGAATGCCGCGCGGAAGTTGTCCGTGGCGGCGGGGTGATTGAGCGCGTCCAATCTTGACATCGGGACGAAGTCGGCCGCGGTGAACTGCCGCTGCGCAAGGCGCGAACCGAACACGAACACCGGGTCGTTGCCGCGCTGCCAGGACTCCGCGGCGTCCACCTTCGGGAGGTAGCCGCCGCGAGCCTGTGTGACGCGGTCGGCCGCTTCCCGCTCCGCCGCGGCCGCCGCTCCGGCGTCGGGGTTGCGGGCCTTGGCGCGCGCAATCGCCTCCGAAAGCGAAAGCGGCGACTGCGCAGCGGCCGGCAGGGCCACGAACAGAGTGGCAAAGAGGAGTGGAACGACGGCCGGAGCCTTCGTGGAGGGAGCGCCTGTGCGAAGGAAAGTCCTTGTCACGCGAACCTCCAAATGACAGGACCGATTCTGGGGGACCTCTCACGGCTTGGCCATGCCCGCGCGGTTGAAGTTCTTGACCGCCAGTCCGGTGAGGCGCGAATGCTTTGCGGAGGCGCCACAAAACTTTGCCGGGCGTCCGGAGGAAGGATGGACGCGTTCTTGGAGGTCCTGAGCGAACTGAAGGTGAACCTGAGGACCGATCGCTCCGGCCAGTGGCAGGAGCAATCGACCGGACACATCCTCCGGCGTCAGCGTCGATCGCCACCAACGACTGGTGGGCTCGCCGCCAACAGGCGCGCCCGCTTGATATCCCACGCGAGGCCGCAGACCTGAAGCGCCCGGATGCCAATCCAGTTGAGATCGAGCTCGTACCACGCGAGACCGTGACGCGCGCTCGTCGGATGGGCGTGATGGTTGTTGTGCCAGCCTTCGCCGAAGGTCAGAAGGGCAACCCACCAGTTGTTGGTCGAATCATCGCGCGTCGCAAACCGTCGCGCACCCCATTTGTGGGTTGCCGAGTTCACCAGCCAGGTCGCGTGCAGCCCGATCGTCACGCGCAGGAAGATGCCCCATAGCACGTACGGGATGCCGCCGAAGTACAGCAGGGCGAGGCCGGCGATCACGTTCGACGTCCAGTGCCACCGGGACAGCCACACCTGCACCGGATCGCGGACGAGATCGGGGACGTAGCGCGCGAGCACCGAGGCGTCGTGATGCAGGCCCTCGCCGCTCATGATCCAGCCGGCGTGCGCCCACCAGGTGCCCTCACGCGGCGTGTGCGGATCACCGTCGTGGTCGGAATGCTGGTGGTGGATGCGGTGGGTCGCGACCCAGAAGACCGGCCCGCCCTCGAGCGCGAGCGTTCCGCACCACGTCAGGAAGTACTCGACCGGCTTGAAGGTCCGGTAGCCCCGGTGGGTCAGCAGGCGGTGGTAGCCCATGCCGATGCCGAGCATGCCGGCGACGCAATAGAGGATCGCGGCGACGACGATGGCGCCGGCGTCGATGAAGAAGAACGCGAGCAGTGCGCCGGCGTGAAACGCCGCCATCGCGATCGTGGTCGTGACGTTCAGGCCGGTGTAGTACTTCCGGCCGTATTTCAGCGATGCGGCGCTCGTTGCGGCCCCGACAGGCATGATCGGCAGGCGAACGGTATCAGGGACGCGCGAGGCCGACTGTAATAGTTCTGTATCGGGTACTACCTCGTCTTCCGGGAGTACCAGATCCCGTGCGGGCGACCGGTGCCCGGGTAGTCCCAGGTGTCGACGACCCTGCGCCGGCGCACATCGATCACCGCCACGCCGCCCGTACCGTTGAGGCCGGCGTCGAACGTGGCGTAAACGATGCGGCCGTCGTCGGAGATGACGGCCAGGTCGCCGAACGTTCCGGCTCCGCCGATCTGCACCCTGCCGAGGAGGGTCAGGTCGACGGTATCGACAAAGGCGACATTGGCCGGCGTCCCCCGCAGGCTGGCCACGAGCGTGCGTTCGGATGGCGTGAGCATGACCGACTCCGGCTGGTCGCCAACCACCACCGAGCCGGTGACGTCGTTGGAGTCGAGGTCAATGCGCTTCACGGTGCCATCACCGCGCGAGGTCACCCAGAGCAGCTTGCCGAACCTCGTCGGGATGACTTCTTCCGCCCTCGGGATCATCGTGATGCTGAGCTCGATGTTGCCGCCGTCGACGTCGACTCCAGAGACCTCGTTGCCCAGATCGTGGGCGACATAGACCTTCTCTCCGTCGACCGAGGCGCGAACCCCGTGCGACCGCGCCGCGGGGTTGTTGCTGGTGGTCGTGTAGCTGACGGAATCGTCGTCGGTGTCGATTGCCGCGTACTGGGGCAGTCCCACCGTGCTCGTGTGTGACGCCAGGCTGACGTAGATGGTGCGGCCGTCGTGGCTCGGTTCGACGTGATGCGGCAGCGGACCGACCGGAATCGACTTCGTGGCGAGTGTCCGTGTATCGACGATGGTGACCGCGTTGTCCATCTCGGCGGTGATATAGGCCTTGCCTGCGCGCTCCGAGATGCAGATGTCGTGTGCGCCGGTCCCCACGAATAGCGGAGGGGTGACCACCGTTCCGGTCTCGGCGTCGAAGATCGCCAGCTCGCCGCGGTCACGGTTGACGACCCACACGGTGCCTTTGCGACTTTGTTCTCCCGGCGTGAGGCTGGGGTCGGCGTCGTGGCGACGCTCCATCGCGAAGTTTTGACCGCCCGCGGCGCTCGCGACGGTGGCGGGGACGATGGCGATCGAGGCAGTAAGGATCGCGCCAACCGCCCCAGCCGCCCTAACAACGACGCGCGGCGTGCCGCGGCGTATTACCCCGATAGCGGGCCCCGAATGCACAATGGTCGTCATGGTGATCTCCTTAGGACGCGACCAGGTCCCACGGTCGCGCAACGGTGCACGAATCCAGGCGCGTCGCTTCAGTGTTATTGGCGCAAAAGGCACGAAAAGCCCCTCACACCCACCTCCATGAACAGTCGGTCCTCAGGCGAGGCGGTGGAGCTAGGAACCGGGTCGGTAGCGGGCGACGTCCTGCTCGTACCGCTGCCGTAGCCGGTCGAGAAGCGTCGTGAATTGAGGATCGCTCCGAATGGGATCGAGAAGCCGGTCCCGTAACAGCCAGGGGAAGCACGGAAAGCCGGTGTCGGCGGCCTGCTGGAGCCATTTCACGCTTGCAGCCGCGTCTCCAAGCTGCGCCCAGGCGGCGCCCAGGCTGTAGGCGACGTGGTGATCCATGTACGGCCCCGCTTCGATGGCGGTGACACGGGCGCGTGCGGCGGCGTGATCGCCGGCGGCTGCCTCGACGCCGGCGAGGGCAGCCTGCGAACGGACGTCGGGGTGGTTCGCTCTCTGCACCGCGGCCAGCGTCGTGCGGGCGGAGGCGACGTCGCCCGAATAGAACTGCGCCAGCCCGAGATAGTTTGGGACGACCGGCGCGTCAGCACCGCGAGCGAGCATCGCCTCGGCCTGCTCGCGCGCGCGTCGATAGGAACCGGTAAACAAGCTCTCTGCGATTTCGAGCCTGGCGATCTCGACGTTGCCGAGTGGATTCAGCCGGTAGGCGGCCCTCGCTTCGTCCTCCGCGCTATCGAAGAGTCCCAGGTGGTAGAACGCGCGCATCCGTATGACGTGTCCGAGCTCCAGCGTGGGGTCGATCGCCAGCGCACGACTGGCATCTGCTATCACGACCGGCCAGTTGAAGGCGCCGTGCAGCGTCCCAGCGGCACTCGCCACCGCAAGCGTTGCCTCGGCGAGTGCGGGATCGGCGGCCAGTGCGGCCTTCGCGTCGCGCTCGGCGCGTGCACCCCACTCGGACGCCTCCGTCTCGTAGGCATAGCGGATGCTGAACCAGGCCGACGCGATCGCGAGTCCGGCGCGCGCCAGCGCATAGTCAGGATCGATCGCCAGGGCGCGATCGAAATCGCCCATCGCCGCCTTCATGCTCTTTTCCGTGTAGTTGACGAGAGACGCCCGACCGCGCAAGTAGAGCTCGTAGGCTTCCACGTTGTCCGTATAGCGGCGCCGGACGCGGGCGCGCTCTACCTCGGTCAGTTCCAGGCGCAAGGCGCCGGCCACCTCGTCGGCAATCGTGTCCTCCTGCAGATTCGTCAAGGCACTGCGGAGCACATCGTAGCTCCGCGCCCACGTCAACGCGCCGTCCGAGCTTCGCACGAGCTGAAGGGTGATGCGATACGTGTCCCCGTTCCGCTGAATCGTGCCGAACAGCACGTACCCCACGGCGAGCGCCTTGGCAACAGTGGCCGTGTCCGGAGGGCTATCCGCGTAGCGGATGACCGCCGCGGTCGGGCGCAGCCCGATGTGGCGAATGCCAGCGAGTCTGGTGATGATCGAGTCGGCGATTCCGACAGCGAGATACTCATCGCCGGGGACCAGGCCGCCCACCATGCGGAGCGGGAGAACGGCCAGCTGGACTGTCGCGGCTGGACCTGGCGGGACGACGGGGGCTTTCGGTCTCGACAGGAACAGCGCGGCACCCGCCGACAGCAGGAGCGTGAGGAGAACGCTGGCGGCGGCAACGCGGTTTTCCGAGATCAACTTGCGTAACCGACCCGACTCGCGCGCACTCCGCATGACACCGGCAATGCGTCTCAGCTCTTCGAGGAGGTCGGCCGCGGATGGCCATCGATCGTCGGGACTCTTCGCCAGGCATCGCGCGATAACATCTTCGACGCCGTCCGGGACCGACGGGACAAGCTCGCGAAGCGGCGTCGGCTCCTGCGCCATGATGGCGGTCATCAGGCTCGCCCCGGTTCGCCCTTCAAAAGCCTTCGTCCCGCTGACCATCTCGTAGAGCACGCAACCAAAGGCGAAAAGATCCGTGCGCGCGTCGGTTGGCAGACCTTCAAGCTGCTCGGGCGCCATATAGTGCACCGTCCCGACGATTGTGCCGGGCGTCGTCAGATCGGAGCCGGGCGCCAGCGTCGCCTCCAGCGCCGACGCCGCGCTGGCCTTCGCCAGGCCGAAGTCGAGCAGCTTCGCGCCGGTGGCGGTCAGCATAATGTTCCGCGGCTTGAGATCCCGGTGGACGATGCCGGCTCGATGCGCAGCATCGAGTGCAGATGCGATCTGTATCGCGTAGTCGAGCACTTCCTGGTGCGGCAGCGCTCCCTTCGCAAGCCTGTCGGCGAGCGTTTCGCCGTTCAGAAACTCCATGACCAGGTAGGGCACCAGCCGCTGGGCTGTCGGGCCGCGGGAGACGCCGATGTCATGCAGCGTGCAGATGTGCGGGTGATTCAGGCCGGCAACGACGCGCGCTTCCCGTTCGAAACGTTCACGGGCGGGTTCGTCAGAGGCAATGTGCGACAGGAGCACCTTGATCGCAACGGTCCGCCCCAGCCGCGTGTCGCGCGCGCGGTAGACCTCGCCCATGCCGCCGCCGCCGACACGGGATTCCAGTCGGTAGGGACCGAATTGCGCGCCTGTGAGGTCCTCGTCCGGCCATCCGGCGATCGTCGCCACGCACCCCGTTTCGAGAAAATCGTCGGCGCGTTCGTAGGCGGCGACGAGCGCCGCGACCCGGCCGTGGAACGCCTCGTCTCCGAGGCATGCCACTGCCACGAACTGCATGCGCTCGCCGGCAGGCAGGTCGACGGCCCGCTCGAACACACTTCGGACGCGCCGCCACTCGTCGGGATTCAGGGAGCTCATGGCCTCTGACGACGTCGGAGGCGATCGTAATCCAAGTCCAATCACAGCCCATGCCTAACCGCGCCGGCGCCGCGACGCATGCCGTTCCGTCATCTTGCGCGTCACCGTGCCGGAACCCGCGGCACGGACGTGTCGCTGTCTCAACGACGTGAAGCTATCTCAGCAGTGGTGTAGAGACGTGGCCGGTCAAGGCGCTGCCACGACATCTCATCTCAAACAATTAAGGCGGGAAGCGGCGCGGAAGTCCCTCGTCCGCGTATTCGGAGCGCGATGGATGTGGCGGCAGGACCGTCGGACGGCTAGGGACGTGCGGGCGTCATTCGGTCATAGAGCCAGGCTTTCGCGGCCGCCCAGTCACGCTCGACCGTGGCGCCGGACACCTCGAGCGCTTCGGCGGTCTCGTCGATGGTCAATCCCGCGAAGAACTTGAGCTCGACGACACGACACAGTCGCTCGTCCATCGATGCCAGCTCCTCGAGCGCCCGGTCGAGCGCCAGCACGTCGACGATGTTCGGCGCAGAGGCCGGCGCGGCCCCCTCGAGGGTGACCATCGTCACGCCGCCCCCTCGCTTCTCCGCCTGCGCCCGTCGGGCCTGATCGACCAGGATCTGGCGCATGAGCCGCGCGGCGACCGCGAAGAAGTGCGTTCGATTCTCGAGAGTCAGCCTGTTGAGATCCACGAGCCGCAGGTACGTTTCATGGACGAGCGCCGTGGTCTGGAGCGAGCACCCGGCGCGCTCGCCGCGCACGCGCGCGCCGGCAACGGCCCGGAGCTCCCGATAGACGAGAGGGATCAGCGCGTCGAGCGCTGCCTTGTCACCCTGCCGCCACTTGATCAGAAGATCGGTGATGTCCCGGTCGTCAGTGTCCTGGAGGTCTTTGGGTGTCGTCATCGCACTCCGATTGTCGCCGTCCTTGCGCACTGACGATCCTTCAAGGCTTCTGCGGCCGCTCGATCAACACGATGTTCGAGTTTTCGCGGCGGCGGCTCGTCGCCGATGAGCGGCATGATCGAGACTCGACTGAGCGAACCATTCCACCACACCTCTGATCCGTGGCCTGAGAAACCAATGGACGGCACCGCATGGTTGAAACCAATTGAAGGGACCCTTCGTCAGATTGGTGAACCGTCCCGTCCCGACCTGAGTCAGGAATGGATTCACGGGACCATCGAGTTCCACGCACGCTCACGGAAGCGGAATCCGATAGAGGTTCCGGGTCGTCGTGATGCGTGAGAAGGCGTAGACGAAAGGCGTTGGTCCAGGAGCGAGATCTCCGTAGGGAAGAACCTCGACACCTGGCAGCGCTGCGACCTCTGCTTCCGTTCGGAAACCGCCAGCGGGGATGCGCGGAAGGACCGAGCCAGGTGCGAGCGGCAGCACATACGTTCGGCCGACGGCAAATGCGGAGGCCTGACCGTACTGAATCGACACGTAGGCGTGCCTGCCGTCCGGGCTCCAACGCATGCGGCTCGACAGCGAGTACGGGAGGAGCGGCCGCGAAGCCTGGCCGCTGGTTGAAAGCATCGTCACGAGCGAGTTACCCGTCCCGATGCTGCTCAACCACTCGCCGTCCGGCGACACCGTACCGAACACCGCCCCGCTGACCTGCACAATCCTTTCGCGACGGTCGCCATTCTCCAGGATTCGGTACAGCGCTACGGTATCTCCTTCCTGGACCCGAAACAGGATTTCTCCGTCACGTCCGAATCGAGGACTGTCGCCGTCGGCGTGCGGAATACGCCGTGGCGGTTCGCGGCCGTCGAGCCACGCCAACCACACAGCCGTTCGTCCATCTCCGTCCCGCACCGCCGCGACCACGCGATCGTTGCGCGACACGTCATAGCTTGTGACCAGCTGGCCGGGAAACAGCCGCTGCTTTTGTCCAGAGCCCAAGTCAACCAGCCACAGCTCGCTTGGACTCTGACCGGTTCCGACGCCGCGCGTGACACGAAAACAGACCTTCCGCGCATCGGCAGAGAGCAGTGGAAAGTACGCGTACCCTTCGAGTGAGATCTGACGCTCGCCTGAGGCGTCGTGGAACCACACGCTTCTCTGGGCCAATCCCATGGACGTAATCAGGGACTTGCCGTCCGGCGCTACGGCCAGGCCTTGCTCTTCAGTGGGCGCGGAGGTCAATTGCTCCGGCTTGCCGTCGGGAACCCGCTGGCGCCAGACGTGAAATCCTTCGCCCGCATCGGCGCTGAAGTACATCCAGCGTCCGTCCGGCGACCAGGCAGCGTCAGTACAATGGGCGTTCGACGGTCCTGCGACCTGCGAGGCGCTACCATCGCTGAGGAGCAGGCGGCAAGGCAGCCAGATGCTCTTGTCGTCCATTTCTACAACCAGCACACGCGAACGGTCAGGCGACGCGTAGGATCGGTGAGCCATGCCGCTTTCGTTCTGCGGCACGTACAGGTTCCGGGATTCCGCCCGGGTCTCGCTCGACCTGACAATCGCCATGTGCTGCGATCCGTTCTTGATCTCGGAGAACAGCAGATCGTTGTTGCCAACCCAGGTCAGGCCAGAGGCGTTGCGCAGCCAGCGACGCGGCTCGCCCCGCAGCGTCGGCACCTCCCACGTGTCCCAGGAACTCCCGTCGTTGACCGTATAGGCGATGCGGCTGCCGTCCGGCGAAAACGCCGGACTCATTTTGGGCAGGTTGTCGCTGGTCAGCGCCATGGGCTCGCCGTCCGGCAGCAGCTTGATGTACAGCTGACCAGGCGCCACGAACGTGCTCGCTCCACGAATGAACGCGAGCATTCGACCGTCGGGCGACAGCGCTGGCTGTGTGACCGAGTCCAGACTCGTGAGCTGCACCCAGTCGGACCGGATTGCCACCGGCCGTCGATCGAACTGCCACCAGACGTAGGCGCCAGCCGCGATCACGAGAACCGCAGCGGCGCCGATCGCAATCCACGTCCGTCGCGATATCGCACGGGGCGCCAGCAGCCGTTCACAGACAGCACGCGCCTCGTCGATGGTCTGCAATCGGCGTCGGCGGTCTTTCTGCAAACATTGCCGCAGCAATTGGTGAATCGCCGCTGGGGTCGATCTCGGCAGCAAGCTCCAGTCTGGTTCCTGTTCGAGAATCTTGCCGACGGAATCAGAGGCGGCATCGGCGGCGAAGACTTTCCGGCCCGCCAACATCTCGAAGAGGACACAGCCGAACGCCCAGATATCGGTCCGCGCGTCGACGTCTTGCCCGCGAGCCTGTTCGGGACTCATGTACGCCGCGGTCCCCAGAACGACGCCGACTCGCGTGTCGCCAGCCACGGTTGGTGACTGAGACGCCTCGGTCAGCCGCACATCGCCGGCAGCGCTTTTGGCCAACCCGAAGTCGAGCACTTTCACGACACCGGCGGGTGTGACTTTGATATTGGCCGGCTTGAGATCGCGATGAACGATGCCTTTCGTATGGGCGGCCTGCAGCGCCTCGGCTATCTGACGCGCCATCGTCAGCGCTTCGACGAATGGCAGCGCACCGTCCTCGATCCGCTTCGCCAGCGTGACGCCTTCGACCAGTTCGAGCACCAGAGCCTGCCGGCCGTTCGACTCCTCGAGCCCGTAAATCGCCGCAATGTTGGGGTGATTGAGGGCGGCGAGCATCTGAGCCTCGCGCCTGAATCGTGCCAGGCGGTCCGGATCGAATTCGAAGGCGCTCGGGAGCACCTTGAGCGCCACGTCACGATTCAATTTGCTGTCACGGGCGCGGAATACCTCCCCCATCCCGCCGACGCCCAACAAGCCGATGACGCGATACTGTCCCACGCCCGCGGCCCCGATGACGGGCGGCCCAGTTCTCGTGACTTCGCCTGACGGGAGGGCCCCGGCGAGCGAATCGTCGTTGCGCGAGTGGTCGCGAAATGGCAGACGATCCGTGAAACCGGGGTCCGAGCTGTCCGCGTTCAGCAGCGACTCGATTTCACGACGCAGTTCTTCGTCGTCACCGACGGCGGCAGCCAGAAATGCAGCGCGCTCGGACGCGGGCCTGTCGACCGTTGCCTGAAACAACGCCTTGACCTGTTGCCAGCGGGCGTCCGTCATGCGCGGCCTTCCGGCCCGAGTTCACGCGTCAGCCACGCTTTGGCCGTGCGCCACTCGCGCTTTGCCGTCGAGGCCGAGACTTTCAGGACGTGTGCCGCCTCCTCGATGGTGAGTCCGCCGAACGCACGGAGTTCGACGATGTGAGCGAGGCCCCGGTCGACTGTTCCCAGTCGCTCGAGCGCATGATCCAGCGCGAGCACGGATATCCCGTCTGGCGCGGCGGTTTCTGCAGCCTGATCGATCGAGACGCACTGAGCACCGGCGCCCCGCTTGTCCGCGTTGTGCCGACGGGCGCTGTCGACCAGGACCCGGCGCATGACCTGTGCGGCGACACCAAAAAAGTGAGCGCGGTTCCGCCAATCGACCTGCCGTTGATCGACGAGTCGCAGGTAGGCTTCGTGAACGAGCGCCGTCGGTTGCAGCGTGTGCCCGGCCCGCTCGCGACGCAGCTCTCGCCGGGCGATGCGGCGCAACTCGGCATATACGAGCGGCAACAATTGGTCGAGGGCACGGTGATCCCCCCGACTCCACTCGTCGAGCAGCGCCGTGACGTCCGGAGGTGGGGTCATCACCAGCTTCCAAACCGCTGAATAGCGACAGGATAGAGGCACCCGCCTTCGCTCTGCAAGTGTACGAGCCGGCGGCCGGTGACCCAATCGTGCCGTCCCTTGCGCGATCTCAAACAACGGCGCCAAATCATGCGCCCGGAGGGACGTCAATGAGGAACAAACCGTTCTGGCTCGCAGTGATGGCGGTCGTGTTCAGTGGAGGCCTTCACCAGGTCGCAGGGCAGGGACGCGGCGCCCCTGGTAGTGTCGCCTTCTTCAGCGCCCGCGACGGCAACAATGAAATCTACGTCATGGACCCGGACGGCAGCCGGCCTGTGCGAATCACGAACAATCCCGCCTCGGACGTGGATCCGGACATCTCCACCAATGGCCGGGACATTGTCTTCACGTCCAACCGCGGAGGCAATAACGACATCTACATTGTCGACAGCCACGAAGGTACGGTCGAGAACCTCACGAACAACCCCGCCAACGACGGTTGGGCGCGTTGGGCTCCTGATGGACAGCACATCGTGTTTCACAGCAACCGGGATGGCAATTTCGAACTCTACATGATGAATCGGGACGGGAGCGACCCGGTGCGCCTGACCGACTATCCAGGCGTCGATCAGTATCCGGAATGGTCACCGAACGGCCAGGAGATCGCCTTCCGACGGGACGTCGATATCTATGTGCTGGACGTGGCAAGCGGCCAGACGCGTCGTCTGACTGACGCACCACCACTCAACCAGATGCCCTCGTGGTCACCCAACGGCAAACAGCTGGCGTTCATGAGCACTCGTACCGGGTACATCTCGGTGTTCCTGATGAACGCTGATGGCAGCAATCAACGGAACCTGACACCGAAGAATCCCGGAGACCTCGATGGCGATTGGATCAGCCGGGCACCTTCGTGGTCGACATCGGGGCGACAGATCTACTTCATGTCGTCCCGCCCGAGCACGGGTCTCGACACGGAAATCTTCGTCATGAATTGGGATGGAAGCGGCGCCACGCCCCTGACACACAGCATCGGCATGGATGGCAGCCCGCGTGCGCGCTGAGGGAGCGAGGGCCGGATCTTGGCGGTAGGGCGCCGACGACTGGCGGCTCGTCTCGAAGGACCCGCGCATCGCGCTCGTTGACTCATTCGCTGGCGCGCCTTTGGGCCGCGGCCGCACGGCCGCGGTCACTCTCGTCTGCGGTCAGGGAATTACTCTCACACGGGTCGAATCA
Source organism: uncultured Acidobacteriota bacterium (assembly GCA_963730995.1). Classification (GTDB taxonomy): domain Bacteria; phylum Acidobacteriota; class Vicinamibacteria; order Vicinamibacterales; family 2-12-FULL-66-21; genus CAVSUB01. The sequence goes on from CAVSUB010000002.1 coordinate 166,341, forward strand.
CCGCCGCGCCGGCGCAAGGCGTTTCAGCTCCTCGAACCAGTTCAACACGATCTGCCTGAAGGGCGCGTCGGAACCTCCGGTGGTCGCGCCAAGCAGGCGCGCGCCGTCGGGGCTTGCCGACTGGCTATAATCTGTGCCATCCCTCATGGCTCTTACTTCAGTTACGCGTCTCGCCGGAGCCCGTCGAGGACTCGGTCGTGATCGCAGCACATCGCTCCTGTTACCTGGAGGTTCCGCTGACAGCGACATAATGATCATTCGAGGTGACCCAATGCGTACCGTGATGCGCCGAACACCCCTGATGGTCGTGCTCGCGTCGGTCCTGTCCGTGGTGGCAAGCGCGTGCCGACAGCCGCCAGCGCCGGCGGCGGGCCCGGCCTCCGCCACACCTGAGGCCTATGCGCCGGGGCTCGGCGAGCTGATGACGCTCCAGCAGATGCGTCACACCAAGCTGTGGCTGGCCGGACAGGCCGGGAATTGGGACCTTGCGGCCTACGAGCTCGACGAACTGGGTGAAGGGTTCGATGACGTCGTGAAGTTCCATCCGACGCACAAGGATTCACCGGTCGCTCCGAAAGACGCGGTCCCCAGGCTCATGACGCAGCCGCTTGTCGACCTCCGAGCCGCTGTGACCGGGCGGGACAGCGCGGCGTTCGCACGGGCGTATGACGTGCTGACCGCGGCGTGCAACGCCTGCCATCAAGCGACCAACTTCGGGTTCAACCGCGTGCAACGCCCCGAGACGAATCCCTACCCTAATCAAGTGTTTTCGCCGATCTCCGCGTCTGCCGGGTCGCGGCCCTCCCGTTGATGTGCGGCGAAAGAGTTCGCGGTCAGGTCGTCGCCCCTCGCTCCAAGAACACGAACAGGCAGGTTCAAAGCCAGGGTGGTGCGCGAAGGGAAGGCTGAAGAGCCTAACCCCTCCTCTCCGCGACGCCGCGACGCTGTCTACTTCGGATCTTCCTTTTTGATCTTGTTGCCTTGGATGCCGAGCCCGGCCATCAGCCCCTTCTGGCTGAAGATGAACGCGTAGATATCGTCCTTCGCGGTCGTAGTCGTCATCTGTTTTGCTTTCCCCTCATCGAGGACGACGACGGTCGGGCCGACGCCGACTTCGAACCCGTTCGCGTCATCGAGCTGCTGCAACGCCTTGTCGTTCATGAAGAACATCGCGTAGCCATAGGTCTGGACGCCGGCTTGGAGGCCAACCGACCCGCCGCTCGTGCTGTAGTACGCGACCGGGCTGCCGCCCTTCATGAGCGCGCCGTCACCATGCTGACCGCCGATCCCGAGGCCGGCTTTGGTGATCTTCGGGAAGACGAGGATCGCGGTCGCTTTTGCTCCGAGTGCCTTGGCGGCGGGCACGTTCGCATAGAGCGATGTCAGCGCGGCTTGCGAATCCCTGGCGATTTCGGCTTTGTCGTCGGCGGCGATCGCAGAGGGTCCTCCGACAACGATCAATGCCGCGATTGCGCCGATCAGGGCTGTCCGTGACATATTCGAGCTCCTTTCGATTCTGCATCCGATGTAACAGTGGCTCTCGATCGCCGACAGACGGCGAACCGATCGACGGGCGCGGCGTCTCGCATGTCATGTTCACGATGCAAGCTCTTCCGTGCCGTTCACGTCCGCCGGTGCAGTGCAAAGAGTGCACCAGCGCGGCGGGACGCGAAGACACGCCGATCGCGCGAATCCGCCGGGCGGAACACCTAGCGCCGGAGTTCACTTGAATCGGGTGTGAATTCGATGGAGCTCTCAGCTTTCAGCTCGGGCCCAAAAGGAAAATCTGGCCGACGGCTGAAGGCTGACAGCTGCTCCACCCATCTGATCACTCTGGAATCAAGGAGGAAACTCCGGCCGGACGGAGTTTGAAACCAGGCGTCCCGGGAAAGAGAGCGAGCGGGGGTCGGGGCCCCGCGTCAAACTCGACCGGAAACTCGAGGTTACTTGGGCTGGCTCCTGGCCAATCCTTGTTTCTGCATCTCTTTCACCGATTCCTTTACCAGATCCTCGATGAAGCCGCGCAGATCCTTCGGGTTTTTCGTCTCGCTCACCGCCGCCCACAGGAGCTCGTTTCGCGGCACACTGTAGATCGTGCTCTCGACGACAACGAAGGTCGCGCTTTCAATTGAGCCGGGGATGTAGGCGCTGCCCCACCCGTAGTTGTAGTACCCCCACAACGAGCTGTAGTAGGGTGTGGTCCACGTCCCAGTCGTGTAGGACGTGCGCTTCTCGGAGCTCACCGGACGCAGGACGACTACGCCTTCCACGTTCGCTTTCTCGAACCAGACCTTTGCGCGCTCTCCGCTCTGCAGCTCCTCTTTGGGTGCGATGCGATACGTCGCCACGCCCTGCATGCCTCGCGCGGTCAACTCTCGCGCCAGCCCGTCTTCTCCCGTAACCCGCAGCGAATCGTCTTTCGAGATCACCAGCGCGGCTACCTTCTTTCCTACGAAGCTGATCGTTCCGGCATCCATTGACTTGAACGTCGACGTAAACTTCACCGCGGCCGAGAGCGCCGTGCCGAAGGCCAGGGCGATGATGAGAGTGACGGCGCGTTTCATCAGAGACTCCTCTTTCTTTTATACGTCGCCCTGCGAGCGCCGCGCTTCTATACGTTGCCCCGCGGGCGCCGCGCTTCTATACGTTGCCCCGCGGGCGCCGCGCTTGTATTCGTCGCCCTGCGGGCGCCGCGGCTCCTATAAGCCACACGCTCTTGCGAGAGCGCGGATCACCGAGTCGACCGTTTCCTTTTCAGCTCTTCAAACCAATTGAGCACCACGTTGTAACGCGTGGCAGACGACGATTGCGTACCCAAGCCAAACACAAAATGCTCGCCGTCGGGCATGATATCGACGTCGTGAGTTTCGGGGTCGAACTGCAGATCTTCGAATCGCGGCACGGTAAAAAGAACGCGATCCCGGCCGACCGGATTGAGCTGCCCGTCCAACGCGACCACAGCAAGATTGTCACCCCGCGTAAAAAAGAGCTCGCGGCCGTCCGGTGACCACATGGGACCGACTCCGCCTTCCGACGACAATCGCTTTCGCCCGCCTGTCGAGTCAATCGGACGGATGAAGATTTCGTCTCGCCCGGTCTCATTGGAGACATATGCGAGCCAATGTCCATCGGGCGAAAACCTCGCACCCCATTCATCAGCGTCGGTCGTCAGCAGCGGTCGGACCTGTCGATCGCCAACGAGCGGCATCAACCAGATGTCTCGCCGTCGTGACGGATGGATCTCGACAAAAGCCATGGACTTGCCGTCCGGCGAGAACGAATCCGGATATCTCGGGTACTCGCCGTGAGAGAGTTCTTCCCGCTCTCCGGAGCCGTCCGACGGCTTCCAGAAGATCTTTCCAGTGCGTGTTCCAAACGCTATCCGAGTACCGTCGTGCGTCCATTGTGGAAAGATTTCGTCGAGCGGCTCGGAGGTAAGCCGGACCGAGGTGCCGGTCGCGATGTCGTAGATCCAGATGTCGTCATTGATCGCGAATATTCTGGTGGCGAGAGCCCGCCCATTGGGTGAAATGGAAAACTCGCCGAAATTGCCCCTGGCGGTAATCGGCTGAACGTGTCCGTTCCGATCGACCAGTGCAAACATGAGACCGCTCTTGATGCCGGCGTCGGGCTGGTACACCAACGTTCCATTGTCGGAAATGGCGTAGTCGGCGTCGCCGCTCCAGGTCCGTCCGAGTCCTTCGATCACGGACACGGGCGTGCCGGTTACCGTCAGCGTGGCCACATCGAAATCCACGGACAGCAATGCGCCGGCGCGAACATACACAAGCTGTCCCGTGGGAAGGTATCGAGCGTTGCTGCCGCCTCGTATCAGGATGCGGGGCTCCTGTGCGCCGGGGCTCAGAACGGCGACGTCCTGATCATCGGCGGTGACGGCGTGGCCGGATGCGAGAGTGAACAGAACGCCCCTGCCGTCGGGAAGCACCTCGGGGTCGGCGTACACCACTCTGTCGTGTTCCGGGTCGGTCTTGAGGAGCGGTTGCGGTGTGCCTCCGTTCGATGACACGCTCCACAGGCCGCCGTTGTAATCGGGGACGAAGATGATTTGGTCCGCGCTCCAGTCGCCTCCGTAGAATCCCGTACTTGACAGTTTGCAAATCGTGATAGGCGATCCGCCACTGACGGCGACTTTCTGCAGCGCCCGTCCCGTGCCAAAGGCAATCCACTCGCCATCGCTGGAGAAGAAAGCCGTCCTGGCGTCATCGGTGCCGTCGATCGGTCTCGCGTCGGCCTCTCCAATCGAGCGGAGGAACAATTGGCGATGCCCGCTGGGGTTTGCGACAAAGACAATGTGCCTGCCATCCGGAGAGATCGACACTTGATGATTTGCGTTCAGATAGAGAGACGACGAGGTTCGAGAGACCGACGTGAGGCTCAGATGGACGGGCGTCGGCGTCTCGCGTGAAGTCGATACCCGAACCCACCAGAGCGCACTGGCGATTGCAGCGCCCCCAAGCAACGCCAGCGCGAGGGGCGCGAGGCGCCGATCGGTCGATGCCCGCGGACGAGGCGTCTGGCCGTCCGCATCCGCCGCGGCATCATTGACTTCGATGCGCACGTCCGCCGCATCGTGCACGCGCTGCCGCGGATCCTTTCGCAAGCAACGTCCGAGCAGTAAGCGAATCCGTGGCGGCGTGTCGCCGGGGAGAGCGTGCCAGTCCGGCTCTCCGCGAAGAACGGCGGCAATAGTGTCTGAAAGACCTGCGCTGGCAAACGCTGCTCTGCCCGTCAACATCTCATAGAGCACACATCCCAGAGCCCAGACGTCGGTGCGCCGGTCCACGGGTGCGCCCCGAGCCTGCTCGGGGCTCATGTATGCGGCTGTGCCGAGGATCATTCCCTGCACGGTCAGCCCGACCGGGCTCAGGATGGTCGGCGAATTGGCGAGGGTGAGCGAAGACGAGGCGTCGGTGTCGAGCGCCTTGGCGAGCCCGAAGTCGAGAATCTTGACGGTACCATCCCTGCCGATTTTGATGTTGGCCGGCTTCAGGTCGCGATGGACGATGCCCTTGTCGTGAGCGGCTTCCAGGCCCTCCGCGATCTGGCGGGCGATGGCCAGCGCTTCGTCGAGCGGGATGGCGCCGCGTCTCAGACGCTCGGCCAGGTCCTCGCCGTCGACATACTCGAGTACCAGGGCTACCGTGTCATCCGTCTCTTCGAGGCCGTGGATAGCGGCGATGTTCGGATGGTTGAGCGCGGCAAGAACCTGCGCTTCGCGCCTGAAGCGGACCACTCGTTCGGCGTCCTGCGCAACGGCCGCCGGCAGGACCTTGATAGCGGTGTCGCGGTTCAACCGCGCGTCGCGTGCGCGGTACACCTCGCCCATTCCGCCTTCACCAAGCGAGCCGATCACTTGATAGGGGCCGATTCTCGTGCCGATCGCGAGGCTCACGTGTTCATCAGACCCGTTATGTGCGGTGGCCGATTATACGCGGATGTCAAAGCCCGCAAACGCGCGCGCGCACGATAGACAAGGTTCGTCATGCGCGTCAGTCGATGACGCGCAGAGGCTTACAGCCAGGCAATGTCACTATGTCGCCTTGCCCCGTCACGCCATCGCCAGGGCGACGCGGAGGCGGTCCTCCCGTATAATCTGTCAGAGATTGCTCCCGGTGAGCGCTATTATCGTTGGCGTCTTCGAGTGCTTCGGCGACTCCGCTCGACTGACTGAGCGCCCCGCATTGCAGTGTTCCTTATGATCTCTCAGCGGTCTCGCACGAATCGCATCCTTTCTGCCCCTGGCCTCGCACTCGTCCTCGCTACGACGGCGGCGACGCTGCCGTCGTCCGGCTGCGGCGTTGACACATCCCCGGCCAGCAACCGGGCTGGTGCCGACATTGCCGCTCCGGCTCCCACACCGGCGCGCGTGCTCACCTGGAGCAGGAAGGTCGACATGAAGCTTTGGTCTCCGGGCCGGGTGACGGCCTACAAGGCCGCTTTGCAGCGGGAAACGCCGCCCACGCTCGCCATCCTGCGCATACCGCGGCTCGAGCTCGAAGTGCCGGTGTACGACGGGACCGCGGACGAGGTGCTCGACCTCGCGGCCGGTCGGATCGAGCACACGGCCCTGCCCGGGACGGCGGGTAACGTCGGCATAGCGGCCCACCGAGACGGCTTCTTCCGGGTGCTGAAGGACCTCAAGCAAGGCGACGCGCTGGTGCTGGACACGCCCGTCGCGACCGAGCGATACCGGGTCGAGTGGATCCGGATCACCACCCCGACCGACGTCAGCGTGATCGCTCCGACGCCCGGTCGGGCGGTGACGCTCGTCGGTTGCTACCCGTTCTATTACAACGGCGCAGCTCCGCAGCGGTTCATCGTACGCGCAATGCCCGCGGCGGGATCGCCCGCGAGCAACTGACCTTCGGGCGGGATTCACAATCCCGGAAATCCTGACCTCAGATCTCCTGTCCCTATAACGGATCTCACTTGAGTTGACGTTAATTGCGGGTCCTGTCGCCCGGCAGCCCCACCCGTCCTCGGCGCCAAAAGCGATCGTCACGCGTGAGGCGCCTGCGCGGCGGGCGGGGCGGCCCCGCCGGGCGCCACCCGCGTTGTCAACTCAAGTGAGCTTTGTAAATTGACAGGGAAGCTCTCGGTTTCTGGCTCCAGACTCCCAGTTGTGTGGTTGTTGCTGGTGAATCGGAACCGCAGCGCCATCACGTCAGCCAGGCGCCACAAGCGTTTTGCGACGCATCTTATCGTCGAGCAACGACGATGAACTCGCTTGGATCGCCTCCGGCGTTGCTGAGCGTGTACAACGCGTTCGCCGGCAGCACGCGCACGTCGCCGCGATGGACACGCACGGCGGCTGGATACCACGGCTCAGCGGACCAGGCGTAACCGCCACGCAGATAGACGACGACGGTGTCATTCGGATCCGCGCGCACCGGGTCGAACGTCGTGGCAGGATGCCGCTCCTTCGTTACGCTGAGACGAGGCCTGTCGATAAGCATCTGCGATTTCACCGGCTCGGAGCCGTATATGGGCCATTCGATCGCATGAATCGGCCCTCCCGTTGCGCCGCTGCGGGCCGAGTATGCCGTTTGTCCGGCGGGCGTTGAAGCGCTCTGCAGGACCGACTGTTTGAATTGAATGATGATCGCCTCGAATCGCGCGGGGCCATGGTTCTCCAATTCGATAGGGCCGGGTTCCTGCCATGCCGCTTCCGAGGCCGGCATGCGGCCGTTAAGGTCCGCTGTCAGAAACACCATCACCGCACCCGACGAGGACTCGGCCGTTGCATGCTGCCCTGGAGGCAGGATTACCCGGACGACGCGCAACGCGTCGTTTTCCCATTCGACCTGATATCGCCCGAGTTCCGGCTGTGGAGCGGCGAGCTGCAGAAGGCCGATGCTCAGTGCGAGAATTGGGGTGGTCGCGAGAGTCAGCATGTTGCACCCTTCCTTGTCGGTGATGGAGACGATCGGTCACCTTCGAGCGGTCGACAACCAGACAAAACCAAACCAGCTGGCGCACCTCAAAAAAAGAGGTCGTCGGGGATTCCCGACGACCTCTTCGTGTTCGAGTGCAGTTCGCGAACGCAGTCCGCGTTATCAAGCTTGCGGTCTAGCGAGGCGGAGCCTCGCTAGAACGTGAACCGCATGACGAGTTGCAGCGTGCGCGGCGGCGCGACGCCGTTGATCGTCCCGAACCCATTCCGCTGGGTCAGGTTCCCGTTCGCGTCGTAGGGCAGGTTCGTAATCGCCGGGTTCGTCAGGCTGGCGAAGTTCGCCGTCGCGTTCACACCCGTGAACTGCGTGTGGTTCAGCGCGTTGAATATGTCGGCGCGGAATTCGAACTGGCTCTTGCCGTACACCGTCACTCGCTTCGACACCGACATGTCGAGGTTGTTGATCGGCGGCGCATGCAGGAAGAAGCGCGAGGACTCGGCGCCATCGCTGTGGGGCTGCGGCTGCGCGAAGCACGCCGTATTGATCTGCCGATACGGGTCGCTGCCGGAGCCGCCTCCCGGATCGCAGGTCAGGACGATGCGCGCATTCGGGTTGCCGTCGGTCCCGGTCAGGTTCTGCGGCGCTGATCCCGTCAATGTTGAAGCCGACGCCATACGGCCGGCCGCTCGTCCAGCGATACGCCCCCGAGAGCTGCCACTCGTTGATCAGCAGGCCGAGCACCTTGCTGCTCGTGAAGCTTGGCATCTGGTAGATCGAGCTCAGGAGGATGTTGTGCGGACGGTCGTAGTCGAGCAACGAATAGTCGAGCCGTCTGGTTGCGGCATCGCTCAGGTTCGGCACGCCCGCCGCGAAGTCCGTGCTGTTGATGCCGAGCGCCTTGCTCCACACCCAGAAGCCGTTGAACGAGAAGCCGCGATCGAACCGACGCGTCACCGACGTCTGCAGCGCGTGGTAGTTCGAGTAGCCGCTGTAGTCCCACATCCGGATGCCGCCGTAGCCGGGGTACGGGCGCAGGAAGTCGTTCGGCAGCGCCGATGACCCGAGCACCGCGCTCGGCGCGCGGGTCGGATCCTGATTCTGCGGCTGGAACGTCGCGCCGAACGGGAGGGCGTTGATCTGCACTTGCCGGAGCAGGTCCTTCGACGTGGAGCCGACGTAGGCGAGGTCGACGATGATCTCGGACATCACCTTGTGCTGGATCCCGATGTTCCACTGCGTGACGCGCGGCGGCTTGAAGTCGAACGCCGACGGGTTCAGCGAGAGGGTCGGGTTGGGATCGGCGCCACCGGACGTCAGGGACTGGAGCGTGCCGAAATCCAGCCTCGAGTTCAGCACACCGGGGGCGTTCGCGATCATGTCGAACACCTGGTTGCCCTGGGGTCGATCGTAGAAGATCCCCCAGCCGCCGCGAAGGATCGTCTCGCCTGTGCCGCTCAGGTCGTACACCACGCCTAAACGCGGGGACGCCCGAAAGGCGTTGCCGTCCTGCAGCTGATCGTTGATCCCCTGGCCCGCCTGGAAGGCACCGTTGAACCGGTCCGACCCGGGCGTCAGCCGGCCGATGAAGCGCCCCTCGACCGTGTTCGCCACCGTCGGCGCGATGCCCTGAGCGATGAGCTTCGGATCCATCGCGCGCCGGGCATCGCCGTCACACGGTGAAGCGCCGATGCAGACCGGGAAGTACAGCTTGGCGGCGTTGGCCTGGTTGAACTGGTCGGGCAGGAAGTTGGAGGCCTGCAGGGTCGTGTCCCACTGGGGGGTCATGTAGTAGAACCGGAGACCGTAATCGAGCGTCAGCCGCCGGTTCGGTTTCCAGTTGTCCTGTCGCGTACCACTCGAAGTTGTGGTAGCGCCATTCGGGCAGCGCGTACTTGTTGGCCTGCTGGTAGAAGTTGAACACGCCGGTGGCCGCATTCGCGTAGCTGAAGCCGGTATCGAACGGGTTGTTGGTGTTGTCGGTGAAGTCGATCTGGCTGTTGAAGCTCGCGAAGATGCTCTGCGGCTTGAAGCTGTTCTGGTAGTAGAAGCCGCCCTTCGAGGCGTGGGAGCCCCACACCTTCGTCAGGTTGGCGATCACGTCATGCGTAATGTTCTCGTTGGTGAACGGCCCGCGATCGGTCTGATACTGACCGGCGTTGTTGGTGCGGCCACCGCGGAAGACGAACCAGGGTATGTAGTCCGCCTGCGCTGCGTCCGGGAACAGCAGCGGCAGCGCGGACACGTTGGCGTTCTTCCGGAACAGCGGGTCGAGCTGCAGATTGTAGTTCAGGGAGTTCGAGGCGCGGCCCCAGCTCAACTCGAGCGACGTGGTGGAATTCAGCACGCCGGTCGCGGAGAGCATGTAGTTCGAGCCCGGGTGGACGAACAGCGTAGGCGTCGGGAGCTGGTCGCTGCCGTTGCCCGCCCAGGTCGTCCCGTAGGCCTGCAGGATGTCCTCGTTGTTGTGCATGTAGCGGCCGGTGATCCGCCAGTTGTTCGTCGCCTGGAAGTCCATCCGCAGCAGGTCTTCTCGGCGCTTGGGGCTATCGGGATCCTGGCTCTGAAAGTTGAGGCCGCTCCCGCCCGCGTAGTTCGCCGTCGGGTAGATGTTCAATGCGTTGATGCCAGGTGCGTAGAGACGGTTCGCCGGGATGCGTCCGAGGACGCCGCCGTCCGCGAAGCAGCCGCTGGTATTGGCCGCGCTGCACGGGAGGCCCGTGGTGGCGTCGCGGATGTACGGGAACGGGTTGCCGCTGCTGTCCACGCTCTGGGAGAAATCCCCCTTCCGCTCGAGCAGCGGTCGGCACGCGCGTCTGATGGAGGCTCGCCGGATTGCTGCGACGCTGATATTCCTGACTCCAGAAGAAGAAGAGCCGCTTCTTGTCCTTGTTGAAGCCGGGGAAGGAGACCGGCCCGCCGATCGTGTAGCCGGAGTCGTTACGTGAGGTCTCGGCTTTCGGGAGCGACTCACGGTTGTTCAGCCAGGTGTTCGCGTCCCAATCGGAGCGGCGCCCGAACCAGTATCCCGAGCCGCGGAACTGCTGCGTCCCGCTCTTGGTGACCACCTGCATCTGCCCACCAACCGCGCGGCCGTACTCCGCCTGATACGCGTTGGTCAGAATCTTGAACTCGGCGACGGCGTCGACGTTCGTCGTCGCCATGTTGCCGCCGTTGTCGCCGGTGTCGATGTTGGAGACGCCGTCGATCGTGATGTTGTTCGAGTTCGGCCGCTGGCCGTTGACCGTGATGCCGCCGACCGAGCCGATTTCCGAACCACCGGTGTTCTGGGAGAGCACGCCGGGCGCCAGCGTCGCCAGGCCGAAGAGCAAGCGGCCGTTGTTCCCCATGTTCTTGAGGGCTTCGCTTTCGAGCGTGAACGCGCGCTCGCCGCTGGTCGACTGCACCTCGGTGACGCGGCTCGACACGCTCACTTCCTCGGTCAAGTTGCCGACTTGCATCGTGAGCATTCCGGCGCTGAGCTTGTCGTTCGCGTTCACGACTACGGTCGTGCGCTCGAGCGTCTTGAAGCCCTGGAGCGTCACCTTCATCGAGTAGGTATCAGGACGGACGATGGGGAACACGAAGCGCCCGGCTTCGTCAGTCACCGCCGTGAGGACGTTGCCCTGCGTGCGGCTGGTCAGGGTGACCGTCGCACCGGGTAGCATTCCGGACTGCGAATCCTGGACGGACCCGGTCACCGATGCGCTCGTCGTCTGCGCGTCGAGGACCGGGGGACTTCCCGCAAACACCAAGGCTACGAGGGCTAGACCAAGCGCGACTTTGAGCCCTCCCGAACAAGACATAGCGCCCTCCTCTTCGTCTTCCTTTTTGTGTGCTTTTCTCCCGGGATTTCCAATTTTGGAGTCCCACGACTGGGAAACGTCGAGCGGCCCAATCGCGCGGCACAGTAGCAAAATCCGCTCTCGAGGGGCTGTTCAAGTTTGCACAGCTCACGATCGTGCTACGACTAAATCGGAAATCCGGGTTTTTCTCTCGCTCTCCCCCTAGCGTGGAGGACCCGTGCACATGGATCTGCGAGGAGATACGTAGGCACTGTCAGTCTGAGAAGTCAAGCGGAAATCACAAATTCTTCCACTGACTGAGCAGTTCCAATGCCACGGCATTCTTCGGATTTCGCTGGACGAGCCGCTCGAGCACCGCGACGGCTTCTCGCTGCCGCCCGGCGCTGTAGTGGATCTTGGCGAGCGTGACGTACGCCGACTCGTAGGCGGGAGTCCGCTTCAGAAATTCGTCGAGCAGGCTGACCGCCGCATCCGCCTGCCCTCGTGAGACGAGCACGAGCGCCAGGTTGTTGGCGGCCTCCCCATAGTCGGCGCGCCGGCTCAGCGCCTCGCGGAAGTAGCGCTCGGCCCGTTCCATGTCTCCTGCCCGGCCCAGGAGCAGTCCGAGGTTGTTCAGCGCCTCGGGGAAGTCGGGCTGCAGTGCCAGGGCCTTCTCGTAGAGCGCACGGGCCTCCGCATCGTGGCCCGTGAGCAGCAGAGCGTAGCCGAGGTTGTTCAGCGCGTCGGGGTAGTCGGGCGTGGCCGCGAGCGCTGCCCGGAAGCGGCCGATCGCCCCATCGAGGTCGCCGGCCTGCGCGAGCAGCGCTCCGAGATCGTTGCTGGCCTCGGCGAGGTCTGGTTGCAGCGCCAGCGCGCGCTCGAGCGCAGCCCGCGCGCGAGCCGTCTCGCCGCTCTTCGCCAGCAGCGTGCCCAGGCGATAGAGCGTCGAGGCGCCCGGGTTCGCCTGTGCGGCTCGCTCGAAGGCGGTGACCGCAGCAGACTCGAGGCCCTGGTCGAGCAGCTCCCGCCCGTACGGAAGGTAGTTGCGCAGCGGCAGCGGCGAGTAATACGTCCCGTGAAACGGCACCGCACGGCTGAGCCGTCTCGGCTGGTGTGGCGTCGATCGTCGCCGCATCCGCCACGACCTGCGCTACGTCCAGCCGATCGCGGTAGATCTTGACGACGTTCCCGCCGGCGTCCAGCAGCAGGCACGTCGGCAGACGGAGGTCCTGACGATTCATGAAAATGTGGCGGTTCAGGATGGCGTAACTCAGGCTGACTTCGGGGGTCGACGCCAGGACCGGCACTGCGCCCGAAGACGCCACACCGAGAGCCGATGGGTCCCGCGGACCATCGATGGCGACGGCGATCGATCCGATGCCCGCCTGCGCCAGCGCCGAAGCGCCACGCTGAAGCGTGGCGAGCGCCGTTCGAGCTGCAGCCACCTCGGTTGAGAAGAGCAGCAGGACCGACGGTTTTCCTCTCGATCCCGACAGCGAGTGCATCCGACCCGACAGATCCTTGAGCGTGAACTCGGGCGCCGGGAACGGCTCGTACAGCCACGTCGCATCCGGCGGCGACGCCGCGTTCCCCTGCGGCGACTCTGGCGCAGGCTGCGACGCCGGTCGCGTGGCGAACGGCTCGGTCTTGACAGTGCCGCCCTCGACAATCCGGACGCGGACGTTCAGCGGCACTTCGGTGAAGTTCTGCTTTCCACCCGAGGGCCAGTCGACGGTGAGGCTCGTGACGCGCTCACTGGCGCCCAGCCCGATGATCAGCTCCCTCGAGTGCTCCGACAGGAATCCGGAACCGGCCTGGACTATTTTCGTGCGCCGCATGCGATCGGTCTGCACCGTGACGCGTGCGCCGATTGCATCGCGATTGCTCTTCGAGCCTGTAAGGCGGACGGCGAGCGAGCGAGACGATGACTCGAAATCGTTGCGGAAGATGCGGAGCTGCGGTGCCTGGCGCGCGGCCATGACGACGAGGTCCTGGTCGCCGTCGCCGTCGACGTCCAGCAGCGCGAACGATCGTCCGTCCTGATCGAGGTCGAGCCCGATCGCGCCGGAGACATCGTCGAAGCTGCCGTGTCCGTCGTTGCGAAGGAACACGTTGCGCTGGCGGCTGGCAATCGACCCGTGAATGAGCAGCTGATTGATCGCGCGCCACGCATCGTCATAGCGCGTGCCGGGCACGCGCGTGAGCGGCGAGTGCGCGACGACCTGGCGCCAGAAGAACCCTTCGAGGTCGTCCGGGACCGCACCGCCCGCTCCGTCGCCCCGCGCGTTCGCGCTGCCGCGCGAGAGCATGCCGTTGACGACGTAGAGGTCTTCCCAGCCGTCGCGGTCGAAGTCGAACGCGTCCGACGACCAGGCCCAGCGCCCCATCTCGGCGTGCGCCTCGATCGACTTGTCCTCGAAGCGTCCGTTGCCGAGATTCCGCAGCAGCGAGTTGCCGCGGACGTGACGACGGTAGAGCGCGCGCACGTCGGGCGTCGCGTCCGGCATGAACGTGGGCGCCGAGGTCACGCGCTGGCCGGGCGCGCTCCACATGTTGCCCGTGTAGATGTCCAGCAGCCCGTCGTTGTCGTAGTCGAAGAACGTGGCGCTCATCCCGGCGCCGTGATCGAGCACGCCGGCCGACGCCGCGACGTCCTCGAACCTGACCTTGCCGTCCTTGAGGCCGAGGTTGCGGTAGAGGTTCTTGGTGCCGAAGTCGTTGGAGACGAGGAGGTCGGGCCACCCGTCCCCGTCGTAGTCCGCCCACGCCGCCGCGAAGTGATACCGATCGTTGCCGGCCTCGAGGCCGGCGTCCGCCGTCGCGTCGACGAAGTGCCCGTGGCCGTCGTTCCTGAGGAGCACTCCCGGCGGGCCGTTGCGCGCGTCGTAATAAGGCGCCGGTGTCCCCGCCTTGTCCTCGCCCGCCCCGAAAAAATAGGAGTAGACGCACAAGTACATGTCGACGTATCCGTCCCGGTCGTAGTCCGCCATGCTGATCGACGTCAGCACTCCCTGGAGCGGCTTGGCGAATCGGAAGCCATCCTCGACGGCTGTGAAGTGCCCACTGCCGTCGTTCAGGAAGAGAATCGGTTTGGTCGCCGTCGACAGCACCAGGTCCTCGTCGCCGTCGTTGTCGACGTCGACGAAGAGCGACGCGGCGGTGTCGTCCAGGACGCCGAGTCCCGACTTGTCGGTGATGTCTTCGAAAGTCGAGTCGCCGCGATTCCGGTAGAGGCGATTGGGCAGTCCGGCCGGCTGGGCGACATAGAGATCCTCCAGGCCGTCCCCGTCCACGTCGCCGACCGAGACGCCGTGATGCCCGTTCGAATCGCGCGTCAGGACCGAGTCGAACGTCGCCATCCAGGAATCGAGGTCAATGGCCAGCTGCCTGCGGAACGAGTCGGTGCCTCCGAGAGACGCCTCGGTGATCTCGGTGAAAATCGGAGTTCGCGCGCGGCTGACCACGTGCGACGCCGCTGTCCATCGGAAGATCTGCCAGCCCGCGGCGTTGCGGCGCCAGATCATCTGCCACTCGCCGACGTGCTGGACGCGGTACGCCTTCGTACCGGCCCCGACGATGTCGTAGCGTATCGAGGTGCGAAGGCGCGAGGACGAATCACCTCCCTCGTCGGGTTGGATCGATGTGATGAGGAACTCGGCGACGGCGACCTCGCGCACGTCGGCGATCAGCCGCTGGAGCTCGGCGGTGAAGGCGCGCGCATCGAGCGTCGGATCGCCGGACAGATCCTTCGCTCTTGTGACCTCGAGCTGAGACTGGCCCGGCGCCGCCTCCTGGGCCGGGAGCAACCGGCCGCCGCGAAAGCCCGGATCGATCAGGGTCCTGGTGACGCCGGAGAGGCGCGCCGCACCACCTCGGAAGCCGTCGGACACGTCCCGAAGCCGCGCCTCGAGCTCCCTTGCCTGACCCTCGAGCGGAAACGCGTCGGTGCCAGGCTCGACGTGTTCGAGGAACGGCGCCATCGTGTCGGGAACCGCGAGCCCGGGACGATAGGTCGTTTTCTCCTGTCCCGCGCCCGGCTCACGCGTGGCGTCTGGCGCAGGAGGCCCCGCGACGACAATGGCGCCGAGCGCCGCGAGAAAGCCCGCAACCAGCAGCCCCGGCAGCCCCAGCAGACGATGAGGCGCCGTCTGCCGTGCAGGCAAGGGGCTCATCGCGCAACACCGCTCTTCGGGATGCTCGCTGATTCCGACAGCGCGAGCGTGTGGAGGCGATCGGTCGGCAGCTGCTTCCACTGCCAGCGGCGCCCTCCCGGCATCCTGACCTCTACGTCCACGGGACCGGCGTAGTCCGCGAGGCCGAAGTACGCCCGCAGATCGTTCTGCGAGAGGAAGCTCCCGCCGGAACGGATCTCGCGCATCTGCGTCTTTCCACCGGCAGTGACCGTGACCTTCGCGCCGATGCCGAACCGATTGCCCACCTCGGAGGAGACGCGCACTGCCACCCAGTGGTGGTTCGACGACTGGCGGTTCTCCAGGAGTGTCGGCGTGCTGTCCACGTTGCTGATGACGACGTCAAGATCGCCATCGTTGTCGAGGTCGCCGACCGCGAGGCCGCGCCCGACGCGCGGAACTTGCAGGGCACTCCCGGCGCGTCCCGAAACGTCGCGGAATCGCGTCCCGGTGTTCAGCAGCAGCAGGCTCTTCTGGCGGTAGGTTTCCCCCAGCTGCGGGTACTGGTCGATGTCGGAGAAGATGTGACCGTTGGCGAAGAACAGATCGAGCCTTCCGTCGAGGTCGGCGTCGAAGAAGGCTGCGCCCCAGCCCATCGGGCCGAACGTGGGGCCGGCAATTCCGGAGGCCGTACTGGCGTCCTCGAATTGTCGGCCGTCGATGTTGCGATACAGCGTGAAGCGATCGTGGGCGAACGTAGTCAGGACCAGGTCGATCCTCGAGTCGCCGTCGTAGTCGCCCGCGTCGGCGCCCATTCCCGCCTGGGCGCGGGCATCGCCGTTGACCGCGACGCCCGCAATCTGTGCAACGTTCTCGAATCGGCCGTTGCCGAGGTTGTGGTAGAGGAAGTTCGGATTGGAGTCGTTCGCCACGAACAGATCGACGAGCCCGTCGTCGTCATAGTCGGTGGCCAGGACGGCGAATCCGTACGCGCGCGTCGAATCAGTGAAGCCGTGCGCGTCGGTCGCTTCCTTGAACTGTCCGTTGCCGAGGTTTTCGAAGAAGAGGTCGGGCTCGCCGGGGAGTCCGGCGGGGCCGACCATGATGGACGGTCCGTTCCGCCAGACGAGCGAGCGACGCGCGCGCTGCACGGAATCCCAGGTCGTCTCGACGTAGCGGGCGACGTACAGGTCGAGGTCGCCGTCGCCGTCTGCGTCGAAGAACGCGCAACCCGTGCTCCATCCGCCGGCCGTGACTCCAGCCCTGGCGGCGACGTCCTCGAAAGTGCCGTTGCCGCGGTTGCGGAACAGGACGTTCGGCCCCCAGTTCGTCACGTAGAGATCGAGAAGGCCGTCGCCATCGAAGTCCCCGGCGCACGCGCCGTTCCCCCAGGCCGCGAGGTCGACGCCCGCCCGCTTCGACACGTCCTCGAACTTCCATCCGCCGAGATTCCGGTAGAGAGTGTTGCTGTGCGGGATACGCTCGCGGGCCGGCGTCAGCTCCGCGGCGGTCACGAGGTAGACGTCGAGCAGCCCGTCGCCGTCGTAATCGAAGAGTGCGACGCCGCCGCACGCGGACTCCAGGATGTGATCTTTCGTCGGACCGCCGCAGTACGTGCGAGCCGGCAGATGTGCGCCCTCTTCGAATGCTACCGTCACGGGTGCACCATCGTCGGGTGACGGCACGTTTGCCGGCGCCGGCCCCATCGCAGATGCGTGGCCTCCATACGCCTGCTCCTTGGGCTTCGTCTGGCGATAGCTGCCCTCGAACGACAGGCCCAGCGCGACTTCACCCTCGAGCTGCGAGCGGACGCGCTCGAGGAGCGCGAGGGCGGGACGCGTTGCGGAAAGGACGGCCGGGGCGTCGCCCGGAGGAACAGTCGTCAGCGACGAGGCGGCGCGGCGCAGCTCCTCTCGCACCGCCGGTGCGAGGCCGGTTTTCGGCGCACCGGGGCCGGCGGTCGATTCCGGTTCCGCGCCGAGCGCGTCGAGGCTGCGGCTGGCCGACATGAGCGCACGTTGGACCTGTTCGGCTGGCGCGCCTTCGCGCGCGGCTTCCTGCAACTGACCGACGGCTGCGCGTTGAAGGTCGAGGAGGCGGGTTCGCTCCTGGGCCTCCGCTGCGGTGGCAGCGGGTTGTTGCCGAGGGGCTGCATGAGTGGGGAAAAAGGCGCCGAGCGCACCGAGCGTTGCCGATAGCACGAGCGCCACGGCGCGCGTGCCGGACAGTGCGCGATCACCGTGACGATCGACGCTCGAGGGCATGTGGCAGTAACCGCTCGCCCCATTCTGGACCACAACCGGGTTGGATCGACAAGCCGCGCTCAGGCCGCCAGCCGGACAGCAGGCGCACACCGATCGCTTGGCTCGACGCCGCAAGCCACGAAGACTTGTAACGTCAGCCGTCAGCGGTTTCGTGGCGGTTTGACATCGATCGTGTAGATGTCGGCGTTCTGCCGCACGCGATCGAAGAGAATCGTCTTGCCGTCCGGCGAGATGTCGAACGATTCGATCGCGTCCGTACTTCGAAAAGTCGTCAGTTGGCGTTGCTGGCCAGTCGTAAGATCCAGCATCCAGAAATCGTAGTTCGTACCCTGACCAAGAACGACAAGCCGGCCGTCGGGTATGAAGTGGTACCGCTCCTCGAACCTCGTAACCGATACCTCCGGCATGGCCTTCGGCTTGCCGTCCGGCGTGACCGCGCGCAGCGCGAACACCGAGGCTCGCTGCGGCGTGGCGTAGACGATGAAACTGCCATCGGGGCCAGCGGGTGACCACTGGGGCGCCCGCGATACCTCATCGACCAGGCGCACGGGCGGACCGCCGTCAACCGGAACTTTGAAGATGCGTCCACCGCTGCCTTCATCAGCACCCACGGCGATCCACTGCCCGTCCGGGGACCAGGTGGGCGGGTCGCGCACATCGAGGTTGGGCGCAAGCGCCCGGACGTTCGAACCGTCAGCGTCCATTACCCGGATCGTCGCGCGATCGCGGTTGCGGACGACGACCGCAATCGAACGACCGTCACGGGACACGGCGGGCGCAGACGTCAACCCGCCCTCCGACGCCTTCCACAGTTCCGTCACGCGGCCCTGATCGGATTTCCACAGACCTTCGGGACCGCCTCGTGACGAGCGGTACAGAATCGCGCCATTCGCATACCGCGGCCCGTGTGCGTTGGCCGTGGAAACCGAAACGCGACTCCCGGCAGTTGCGTCCACGAGCCCGTCGGTGATGGGAATCGTCGAGATTCCGGATAAAGGTGGACATCGGGATCGGACGGCGCTTCTAGTTCCGGAATCCACTTGGCGGCTTTTCATCGTCCCGTCATCTACGACGGCTCAACATCAAAGGTGCGGACCGGAATCACCGCCCAGTCTGGAGAACCCCCTATGCGAACGATGCTGCTGATCGTGAGTGTCGCTGCCGTGGCGCTGCAGACTCCAGCGCCATACCTGATTACACATACATACAACGTGGGCGGCGATGGCAGCTGGGACTACATCGTCCCCGATCCCGCGAGCCATCGACTGTTCATCGGCCGACAGGATCGCGTCATGGTGGTCAACGAAGACAACGGGTCCCTGCTCGGCGCTGTGACCGGGATCAACGGCGCGCACGGAACGGCGATCGCAGGGGCAACGGGCCACGGGTTCGCAACGTCGGGACAGGACGGGTCGGTCGTGATGTTCGATCTGCAGTCCCTCAAGACCCTGAAGAAGATCCCCGCCGCGGAGGATGCGGATGCCATCATCTACGACGACGCGTCCAAGCGCGTCTTCACTTTCAATGGCGACGCGCATTCCTCGACGGTCATCGATCCAACCGCCGGGGCTCTGATCACGAATATCCCGCTCGGCGGAAAGCCGGAGTACGGCGCTTCTGCCGGAGATGGGAAGGTGTACGCCAACCTGACCGACACCAATGAGGTCGTGGAGATCGATGCGAAGAGCGCCACTGTCTCGCGGCGCTGGGCGACTGCGCCGTGCAAACAGCCCGTCGCGATGGCCATCGACACCGCCCACCACCGGCTGTTCAGCGGTTGCCGCAGTGGAGTCCTGGCCGTATCGGATTACGAGGCGGGGAAGGTGGTCGCAACGGCACCAATCGGCGCTGGAGTGGACGGCGCCGGGTTCGACGCCGCCTCAGGCGACGCCTTCGCCGCGAACGCCGATGGCACGCTGACTGTCGTTCATCAGGACTCGGCTGATCACTACACCGTCGTACAAACGCTCACAACGTCGCCAGGGTCGCGCAACATGGGGCTCGATCCGACGAATCATCGAATCTTCGTGGCGGCCGCCAAGTTCGGTCCCGCACCGGCGAACGGCCGCGGCCGGGGACCGTTGGTTCCCGGATCGTTCAGCCTGCTGGTCATCGAACGCAGCCCTGCGAAATAAACTCGCCGGGCAGACGGACGTTCTGGGCTCGCGGACACGGGAAGCGAGATGAATGGCTGGCCGCGGCCGCTCACGCCAGGAGCCTTCCGGCCGCCAGCAGCCCCGCCGCTGCGATCGAAACCACAGTAACGCCAGCTCCAAGTGTCAGCGCGATCGCCCGGACAACGTCCGAGCCGGTCGAGAGCGGAGGGTCGTTCGGATCGCCTACCCACAGATCGGTCACCTGAACGCTCTTGAGCCAAATCGGTCCAACGATGCGTCGCTCGAGCGCGCCGGCAGTCGCCGCCTCGCTCCAGCCGGAGTTGGGACCAAGGAGCAGCGCGTGCTGCCCCAGGCCGACACGCCACGCCTTCCTGCCCGATAAACCGGGCGCGACGAGCGCGACGGCCACGATGACGAGCCAGGTCAGGCGCGCGGGCACGTAGTTCATCACGTCGTCCAGGCGCGCGCCGCACCATCCGAATCGCAGGTACTGAGGCGTCTTGTAACCCACCATCGAATCCATGGTGCTGACGATCTTGAACAGCACGAGCCCCGGCAGGCCCGCGAGCACATACCAGAACACGGGGCTCACGAAACCGTCGGTGAGGTTCTCGCTGAGGCTCTCGACCGCAGCGCGACGGCACGCGGGGCCGTCCATGCGATCCGTGTCCCGGCCGACGAGTGCGCTCACGGCGAGGCGCGCGCCGGCCACGTCATCGCGCCGCACGGCCGATTCGATCCTCCACACGTGGTGCAGGAGATCGCCGAGGGCGAGCAGAGAGTAGACCACGAGCACGTGCACCAGCCAGGCCGCGCGCGTCGAGATCGAAAGCGCGAGCGCCATGACAGCTGCAAATGCCGGCAGCCACAAGACGACGAGCAGAATGAAGAGCAGGATTCCACCGCCGTAGCCGTCGGCGCCGGATGCACGCAGGCGCGCTTCGAACCACTGCAGCGTCCGGCCGAAGAGCCGTACGGGGTGCGCCGGATAGACCGGGTCACCCAGGATCAGATCGATCGCGACGGCGACCACCAGGGCCGCCGGCTCGGGCGAGAGCGATCGCCAGAGCTCAATCACCAGCTCGCCACTTCTCGGACCATCCCAGTGCGACCGCTCTGAGAACGAGGGCCTTCACGTCGCCTGCCGCATACGTCCGCAGGCGCGAGCGGAACTCTGGCCAGCGGTGCGCCTGTGCGGCAAGATTCGCCGCGAGCAGTGCGGCCTGCTGCGCCATCGCATCATCGGCAACCGACGCCGGCAGCGTGCCGTAGCGCACTCGATCCGCGACGACGGCCAGTGCGTGCGCCGCCGCACCGACGAGCGGCTCATAGAAGGCAGCCTTGCTGTTCTTCTTGAGGAGCTCCAGGTCGCCTGCGTTCAAGAAGGGCGCGATATCCTCGAACAGCGTGGCCTCGCGCACGCCGAATCGACCGAGCGCGTGGAAGACGCCTCGCGTGTAGCTCACCTCGAGGCCGTTCTGCCAGCGCAGCGCCTCGAGGGTCGCGTTTCTCGTTGCCAACCCGATCATCTCCCCGAGCTTCATGTGCGGGACTGGCGGAGGTGAGCGCCTTGCTGCCGGATGCGGGCACGGCGACACAGTACTGATCTGTTCCTGTGCCGGTGGCGAGATCGATGTGCAGCTTGCTCGGCACAGCCAACCGCTGCAGCGCGGCCGTCTTGCCCTCCGTCATCGTGACCACCACGCGCGCCATTGCGGCAGGTGTCAGCGGCCGATTGATGAGGAGCATCGTGTTGATCGTTCCAGCGAACACGGGGACCTTCTGCATGCCTGCATCGGTCTCCCGCCAGGTCGCCGGCTCGCCTGCGGATGTGGCGTTGCCCTCGACGCCCGCTGTCACGGCCGCGGTGACCGACACGTCATCGTCGCACTCGCGCGCGATGGCGACGTAGTTCATGTTCGCCGCGGTGCCCATGACGGCCGTCCGATCGGCTGGTAGTCCGGCCTCCTCGCAGACGCGATCGTGGTACGCCTCCATGCCGGCTTCGGCGATCACGCGATGCCTGTCGAGATGAGCAGTACCTTCGCAGCTCTGATGGTTGACCAGCCAGCCCAGGTGCTCCGCCCATCCGCCATGCCGGACGGACGTGCTGATCACGTGGTGGCCGCCTTTCAGCTCGGCGACGAGAAACCTGCCGGCGCGCCGCAATTCGAAGAGCGGCTCGCTGCGCAGGCTCTCCCACCTGTTCTCGAGTTCTGTCATCGTCAGTCAAACCCCAGGCGGTCGAGATGGCGGCCGTGCTGCTCGAACCACAGCGCCAGTTGTTTGTAGTGCACGGCCTTGTCGGCGGTGGCGGGCATCGTGATGCCGAGAATCTCCGAGCACACGTCACGGTTCTCGAAGGCATCCGTGCAGGTACGTGCCAATGACCCCGTCACGCCGGAAGCCATCCGTCGTTCCATCCTCGAGCATCGCGAACGGAACGACCGTGGCCGCGGCGTCGGTGCTGGTGACGCCGACGTGGATCTCGTATCCGCCGAACGTCACGCCGCCTGCCGTGGTCGCGCGAACGGCTCGCGTCCGTTTCTCGCACGTCAACGTCGTGCACGCGGGAATCAGACCCAACCCCGGGGCCGACTTCACATCCGACTCGATGCCCGTCGGATCGTCGATCTGGCGGCCGAGCATCTGGAACCCCGCACAGATGCCCACGACACGCGTGCCGCTGCGATGCTGCGACAGAATCCAGTCGGCCAGGCCTGCGGCACGAAGCCAGCTTAGATCCGCAATCGTGTTCTTGCTGCCGGGCAGCACGATGACGTCGTAGTCGCCGGCGGGCGGCGCCGCAATCCAGTCCGCCCACGTCAGAAGCCGGAAGTCAGTCGCGTTCGACAGGTGCGGCAATCTGACGATCGCGATGCGCGCGCCTGGGGGTGCCGGCGTTTGCGGCCTGGTCTTCAGCGCGAGGCTGTCCTCCGCGTCCAGGTGGATGTCGGCGGCGAACGGGAACACACCGAAGCAGGGCGCCTCCGTCTCGCGTTCCAGCAGACCCACGCCATCGTCGAATAGCGTCACGTCACCACGAAACCTGTTGATGGCGAAACCGCGAAACAGCGCCCTCTCCTCGGGAGAAAGAAGGTGTGTTGTTCCGATCACCGAGGCGAAGACGCCTCCCCGCTCGATATCAGCCACCAGGATCCAGGGCGCTCGAATCCGGGTCACCAGGCCGAGGTTCACCAGGTCGTGCTGACGCAGATTCAACTCCGAGACGCTGCCTGCTCCTTCGATGATGACGGCATCGAAGCGACTGGCCAGATCCTGATACGCCGCTGAGACGATCGGTCGCAATTCCTCCGCGTGCGTGTAGTACTCGCGGGCGCTCAGCGTTTTCCAGAGGCGGCCGTTCACGATCACCTGACTGCGCCCGTTTCCGCCCGGCTTGAGCAGAATCGGGTTCATCGAGGGCTCGGGCTCGACGCCGCACGCTTCCGCCTGCGCGACCTGCGCGCGTCCGATCTCTCCGCCCAGGCGACATGGGTAGGAGTTGTTCGACATGTTCTGGGCTTTGAACGGCGCGACCGACACGCCCCGCCGCCGGAGCCACGCGCAGATGGCCGTGACCATCCAGCTCTTGCCGGCATTCGAGGACGTCCCCCCGACGAACAGCGACCGGGCCTTCATCGTAGACACCGCTGAGAGGCCGTCGGCGCCCTCACGCGATCTCCTGAATCAGCCGCACGGCGTGAGCCTGGTCCAGCTCCGCCAAACGCACGCAGGTCGCACGCATCGCGGCAGCGAGCTTCTGCGGATTGCCTGTCGATCGCCGGGCTTCCTCGGTGTCGATCACGAGGGCCGTGCAGTTCAGCGCAGCCGCCGCGACGAGCGCATCGGACCACGCGTCAGCGCTTCGAAGAGGCACGTTGGCGTGTCCGTCCGTGATCAAGACCGCGACCGCGTTGTCCGTCACATAACGCGCCGCCAGCTCGAACGCGTGAGCGAGGGGCGTTCGGCCGCCTGTCGGTAAGTATTCGAGCGCACGATCCGCGTCCTCGCGCGACGAAGTGGGCTCGACGAGCACCTGCGACTCGGCCCCTCGGCACGCAATGACCACGACCTCGTCATGAGGGCCCTGGGAGGCCGCGAGAAGCCCGCTCACCGCGCCTTTCACCAGGGTCATGCGTTCGTGAACGGCGTGCGACCCGCTGGAATCGACGATGAAGATGAAGCGCGTGGAAACGCGGGGCGATCGAACGCGTTCGTAGAGGTCATCTGTCGTGAGTCGAGCGGCTCCGGTATGAATCACGGCATGGAGAAGCGATTGCCGAATGTCCAGCTCGCCCGGCTTTTCGGACCGGCGGGTAGTGACGACGGGACCGATCGGGGGCCCGGACTCACCAGATGCCTTGCCTGGGCGGCCTCCGGGATGATCGACAGTGAGACGCGGCGCTACGATCGAAGCGGCCTCGAACACGCGGTCGAGCGCGCTGTCATCCGATGATGACGCCTCTCCTTGCCTGGACTGCCCTGCCGGACGCTCGGGCGAAGGTGGCTGTGTGGGCGGCCGACGTGTCGCAGCCGCGCGGTGGGCCAGTGCCAGCGGAAGGACAACGTCGACGTGCGCCTCGCAGACGGCATCCGATCCGTCGAGTGCGGCATGCGCGCGGCTGGCGCGGACGACGGCGAGATCCGCGCGCAACGATCTGACGTCGTGTTCGGCGACACGCGTGGCTACGTATTGCAGCACCTCCCGATGGAGCTGCACGCTGTTGAGTCTCGCCCTGGCCGACGCCAGGTTCCCGGCCACGGATAACTGCGCCTCGGCCCAGGCGACGGCGAACGCTGCGGGATCGCGATCGAATGCGAGGCGCCGCTCGAGCACTTCACACCTGAGCTCGATGTCCGTCGGCGCCTGGACATCAGCGGCGAGGGCGAATCGATCGAGCAGTTGGGGCCGCAATGCTCCCTCTTCGGGGTTCATCGAACCGAGCAGGACGAAGTCCGCCGGCTGACTCGCGCTGAGCCCATCCCGCTCGAGTATGTGCACACCGCTCGCAACCGCATCGAGAAGCGTGTCTGCGAGGTGATCCGGGAGCAGGTTCACTTCGTCTACATACAGGACGCCACCGTTCGCCTCCGCGAGGAGTCCCGGCTTCAATATCGGCTCGCCGCTCAGCGCCTTCTCGACGTCGAGACCTCCAAGCAGCCGATCCTCGGTCGCACCGATTGGCAGCGTGACGAAGGGAGCGTGCGAGTCGAGGAGCGCCGCCAGCCCCCTCGCCGCCGTGCTCTTCCCGGCTCCCTTGTCGCCCCGCACGACCACGCTGAGCCGACGGTCGATCGCAGCCAGCTGAAGGGCCAGCTTCAGATTGTCGAGGCCGACCAGTGCGGTGAAGGGAAAACAGGAGAACGGCGGCGTAGTCATGAACGCACCTGCACGCGCTCGCCTCGCATTTCGACGAAGCCTTCGGCTTTCAACCGCACATCCTGCAAGGCCGCCAGTGTCTCCGGAGCCGCATTTTCCCAGAGGCCGCGATCCGCGGCTTCGAGCAGCCTGTCGGCGATCGCATGGAGCGCCCACGGATTCGACTGTTCCAGGAACTGCTGCATTTCGGGCGCAAGGGCGTACTCCGCCGCCAGGCCCTGGTAGCCGAGATCGGGAGCCACGTGCGCGGTCGCGTCGAATCCGAAGATGTAGTTCACTGTCGCGGCGAGCTCGAGTCCCCCCTTGTACCCGTGACGGCGAATGCTGGCGAGCCACTTGGGGTTCACGACGCGAGAACGATACACGCGCAGCGCTTCTTCGCGGAGATCGCGCACCTTCGCCGTGTCCGGGCGCGAGCTGTCTCCAAAGTACATCTTTGGCTGCCTGCCCGTGAGCGATCGCACTGAAGCGATCATCCCGCCGTGGAACTGGTAGTAGTCATCGGAATCGAAGATGTCGTGCTCCCGGTTGTCCTGATTGTGAACGGCCACTTCGATCTGGCGCAGCCGGTCGGTGAATACGTCGCGGGCGTCCACGCCGTCGGCCCCGCGACCGTAGGCGTAGCCGCCCCATTCGACGAAGACCGTGGCGAAATCGCGGTCGTCCCGCCAATGGCGCGTATCGATCAAATGTTGAATGCCCGCACCGTATGCGCCAGGCTTCGCGCCGAAGATGCGATACCGGGCCCTCGCCTCGACCTCGTCCAGCGAATCCTCCGTCGGCCGCGCAACTTCCTCCACATAGTGCTTGCGGGGAAAGTTCATATCCGGCGGCTCGTCCAGGGCTACGACGAGCTCGACGGCGCGATCGACGAGTGTGATGAGGTGCGGAAACGCGTCCCGGAAGAATCCACTGATCCGCAGCGTGACGTCGATCCGGGGTCTTCCCAGGCGCTCAATCGGGATCACCGCGAGGTCCTGAATCCGCCGGGACTGCGGATCCCACACAGGCTCCACGCCCAACAGCGCCAGAACCTCCGCGACGTCGTCGCCTTGCGTCCGCATCTGGGACGTGCCCCAGGCACCGAGCCCGATCATCTCGGGGTAGCGGCCCTCTTCCGCGAGATGGCGCGCGAGCACCTCGCGGGCGAGCTGCTCTCCGACCCGCCACGCCGCCTGCGACGGAACGGCCCGCGGATCGACGGCAAAGAAATTCCGGCCGGTGGGAAGGATGTGGGCCATGCCGCGCGTGGGCGCTCCGGCGGGGCCAGGCGGAACGTATCGACCGGCCAGTGCATCCAGGACGTGGTCCACTTCGTCGGTCACCAGCTCCAGCGCCGGCACGAGCGAGCGACAGGCGAACCGCAGGCAGTCCTGAACGGCGGCGTCCGCGCGTCCCAGCCGGCGACTCACGAGCGGATCGACCGAGCGTTCTTCGAAGCCCGCGTCCTCGAGAAGGACGAACAGGTCGCGCGCCAGGGCTTCCAGCCGTTCGATCGCGTCCGCATGAGAGACGCACGATGAGCCGTCGACTTCCGATGGCGCATCGAAGCGGGCGCCCGGTGCGACCAGCAGGCTCTGCAGATCCAGGCCGAACGCACGCGCCAGCGACGCCTGAAGGCCTGGCACCGCGCCGTTCGGAAGCCGCGTCAACGCACGCAGCGTGTCAGGGAGCTTCGGCATGACGCCGAGCGCATGAAGGCCATCACGGATCTGGGCGGTACCGAGCTCGCACAGGTATCCGTCGATGTCTTCGATCAGGTGTGCGACGTCGTTCCCGCTCATCTCGGCAAGCGTCGCGGGCACGCCTTCCTGCGTCAACTCCTCGTCCCATTCGTGCTTGTGATCGCCGTGGTCGCGCGCCAGCATCGTGCGGAGGTCGAGGTCCGCCTGGAGCTGTGCCTGCTGAATCAGCTCCCAGATCTGCTGCTGGATGATGGGGAGGCGCGTCGCATCGAGCTTCTCCGCGGCGTAGTACTCGTTGACGAGATCGTTGAGAGCCGCAAGCGGCCCATAGGCATCCGCGGACGTCATCGGCGGCATCAGGTGATCGACGATCACGGCATGACCGCGGCGCTTGGCCTGACTGCCTTCGCCAGGGTCGTTGACGATGAACGGATACACGAGGGGCAGGTCGCCGAGCAGCGCGTCGGGAAAGCACTCGTTCGACAGCCCGACGCCCTTTCCGGGCAACCACTCGAGCGTGCCGTGCTTGCCGACGTGCACGATCGCGTCCGCGGCCCAGCCGCCCTCCGCAACGGGCGCCCCCAACCATCGGTAGAAGGCGGCGTAGTGATGCGCCGGCGGAAGATCCGGCGTGTGGTAGATCGCGTCGGGATTCATCCCGTAGCCGCGCGGCGGCTGGAGCGCGACAATCGCGTTGCCGAAGGCCATGGCCGCAAACAGGTAGTCATCGTCATCGCTCCATGGCTCTTTCGTGACGGCTCGCGCCGTACTGGCGGCCTTGGAGCTGATCTTTTTGTCAATGCGGCGGTCCGGGCTGCGCAGCGTGTCGCCACGGTCGGTCGGCACTCCCCACCACTCTTCCATGCGTTTCCGCGATGCAGCCGGTAGCGCTCTGAACACGATGCAGTATCGCGAGCGTGCGAAACGCTCGGCGGTCGCGGGATTGAGCGGATGTTCCTCGTCGTAGCTGCCGCGCGCGAGCAGCTCCGTCATCAATCCGTCGCTCGTTTCCGGCACGCCATCGATCGAATAGCCATCGCGGCGCATGGCCCGGAGCAGCGTCAGCAGGCTGGCAGGCGCATCGAGGCCGACGGCGTTTCCGACTTGCGATGCCTTCGAAGACGAGTTCGTCAGCACGAAGGCGACACGCACGTCTCGACGAGGAAGCCGTCTCCTGCTGCTCGAGCGCGTCGATCATCTCGTCGATGAACGCGACATTGCCTGTGAGCGCATGTGCCCGATAGAAGAGGATCGCTGCCGTCGGCTTCGACGGATCCCGCCGCTGCTCCCAATCTGCGATCGTCGCGTTCTCCACTTCCGGCAGGTAGACGCCGTGTTCGGGCGTCGCCAGTGGCGGCGCGCTCCCGTAGCCGGTCAGCAGCAATCGGTCGGCCAGGAACCTGATGCACTCGCCGAGATTGTGGTCGCCCCCAAGCGTGAGGTAGGTGCGTACAGCGTCGACCACGTCCGGACCGGCGGTGCTGACCCGCGCGAAGTCCGCTCTCGGTTCGCCCGTTCCACTCACCACGACCAAGGGCACCGTACGCTCGATCGACCACGCACGCAACCGGTCGAACCCGGGCACGCCCTCCAGTTCGCCATGCAGACGAAGGACGAGCACCTGTACGCCAGCCAAGGCACCGTCGAGCAGCAACGAGAGCTGCTCGTCGGTCTGCACGCGCACGAGGGATACGCCGAGCACGTCGAGATCCGACGGCAGCACCGTGCGCGCTCGTCTCAGCGCCAACAGATCGGTGTCGGCGTGCGACAGGAGCGCGATCCGCTGGCCCCCGGACTCGCCCGGTGAAACGCTGGCGGCCGGAATTTCCGTCCCGGGCCGCACGTCCCAGTCGTAGTAGTTGAAGACGTACTCGGTCAGCTCCGAGGGCGGCGCGACAAAGCGATCCGCCTGAACCATCGTTTCGATGTAGTCGTAGATCAGGCGAACGTGCCACGGCGTATTGACTGAGTGGAACCAGACGGCCCTGCCGTCGAAGACAAGGCTGGCAACGTTCGCGAGCGCGCAGGGACCGAGGCATCCCGCCTTGGTCAGGTGCACGACATTCCGGAGCTTCCGTCGCAGCCATTCGTCCTTGAACGTGTCGACCGGAACGGCCGCGTAGCCGCGCTCCGTGCGGCCGCAGCAGCAGCCCGTGAAGCAGTACGAGAGGTGCGCACGGCGCTGGACGACGTTGATCGTGCGGCCGTCGGCACGCACGACTCGCGCCCTGAACATCCGCGTCATCGAGTGCCTCCCTGCCGGACCACCCAGATCAGGTAGGGTCCCCCGATGAAAGCCGTTATCGCGCCGGCGGGGATCTCGGCGGGTGCGAGCAGCACGCGACCAAGCGCATCACAGGACGCCAGCAGTACTCCGCCGAGCAGGAATGCACATGGCATCACGAGGCGATCGTCGCCGCCGAGCCGTGCCCGAAGCAGATGCGGAATGACGAGGCCGACGAAGCCGATGGGACCCGTCAACGCAACCGTGGCCGCCGCCAGGATCGAACCGGCGATGTACCCGTGGAACAACGCTCGCTTCACTTGCGCGCCCCGCGTTGCCGCCCAGGCCTCTCCCACGGCGAGAAGGTTCCATTGACGCCCCTGACGGATGATGATGAACCCGGTGGCCACGACCATCAGCACATAAGCCAGCAGCGTCGTCCCTTCGATCGCGTCCAGGCCGCCAATGAGCCAGCGCGAGATCGCAAAGGACTGCGACATGCCGGTCAGTCCGTAGACGAGCAGGATGAGTGCCGCGCAGACGCTGTTGATTGCGATACCGGCGAGCAGGAGGCTGGACGACGAGAGGTGGCCGCCACGGGTAGCCGCTCCCATCACGACGAACAGAATCACGCCAGCTCCGGCGAGGGCTCCTGCCCACACTCCCACGACGCCGGCGACCACGTGCCAGTCGAACGCGATGGCGAGGACGGCGCCGAGCGAGGCCCCGGTAGAGACGCCCAGCGTGTATGGCGTCGCCAGCGCATCGCGCAGCATCGACTGAAACAGGCTGCCCGCCAGCGCCAGCGCGCCGCCCGCGAAAAGACCGAGCAGCGTTCGAGACAGACGGAGATTCGTCAGAATCGACCAGTCGGGATCCTGACGCTGCCAGACGCGCCCCCAGTCGAGAGTACTCGGCCCGACGAATGGCAGGAGCAGAGCCGCCGCTGCAAACAGCAGCGCCGATCCGCCAATCCACGCGACGACCGATCGTCGTCTCATCAGCATCACTGATACCGGACCCAGGGACGCGAACCGCCGTGTTCGACGGTCAATCGCGTCGAGAAGGCGCGCAGCCATGCGGGGTCCTCGAGTGCCGTCTCGGTAGCGAGATCCCGTGCCACGCTCCGCTCTGCCAGCACGATCAGACGCGTGCAGAACGTCAGCGCAAGGTTGACGTCGTGGGTGACCGCCACGCAGGCCGTTCCGCGGTCCGCCTCGGCGCGCAGGACGCCGAAGCACTGCAGCTGCTGATCGACGTCGAGAAATGTCGCGGGCTCGTCGAGCAACAGCACGCGCGCGCGCTGTGCGAGACAGGCCGCGAGAAACACCCGCTGGCGCTCGCCGCCGCTGAGCGTGGCCAGGATGCGACGCCGAAACTCGAGACACTCGCACCGCCGCATCGCTTCCTCGGTGATGTCCCCGTCCTCGTCGGACTCGAACCAGCGTTCCGCGTGCGCGTAGCGGCCCATGAGAACGAGTGCCTCCGAGCGCATCGACAGGTCCGCTCGCACACTCTGTGGGAGATGTGACAGCAGCCGCGCCCTTTCGATTGCCGTCCATTCATCGAGCGGACGATCCGCCAGGAGCACCGCGCCCTCGGTGGGCGTTCGCAGCCCCGCGACGACGTCGAGCAGCGTGCTCTTGCCCGCGCCGTTGCGTCCCATGACCGCCACGAACTCTCCAGGGCCGACGTCGAACGACACGCGCTCGAGCACGGGCACCGTTCCGGCACGCCAGCCGACGTTCCGCACGCGGAGGACGGGCGTCATCGGATCTCGACTCCGTGGAGCCAGCGCGCCATGGCCCTCGCCACGGAGACGATACGCGGACCGGGAACCACGAAGGCTTCGTCGTTCACGGCATGAAGGCCACCCTCACGCACGGCCTTGACGAGCGCCTGGCTCTGCCACAGGCCTTCGGTGATTCTGCGGCGACGGTCGGAATCCGCGGGCGACTCACCCATCTCGCCCACGTCGACGATGACGTCAGGCGCCGAGCTGATGACCGTCTCCATGGAAATGCGCGGGTATTCCAGGCTGGCCGATGCGAGCACGTTCGATCCGCCGGCAATGGCGGCGATGTCGTTCAAGTACGAACCCGGGCCAACGGCAATGATGTCCGAGAGCGTTCCCGTCCGGCGTCCGACGACAATCAGGATCTTTCGCGGCGCGCGGCCAGCGACCGATGCCTTGACGCGATCGAGCCCGGCATTCACGTCTGCGAGCAGCCGCGCGCCTCTGTCCGGCACGCCGGCTGCTGCGCTGATCTGCCGGATGGTGGCAAACACGCTCGACAACGATCCGCGATCGACGACCGCAGTCTTGAGCCCGAGCCTGGCGAGCTGGGCGGCGACCGTGTTGGGACCGGCATGGATGAAGACGAGATCCGGCTTCAGGCGCGCGATCGTTTCGGCATCAGGCTTCAGAAAAGTCCCCACCTTCGGCAACGTCGCCACGGCCGGCGGAAAGCGGCAATAAGTCGAGACACCGACGACCCGATCGCCGAGTCCCAGCGCAAACAACGTCTCCGTGATGCTCGGGGACGTGGACACGATGCGTGGGGGAATCGCCTGCGGCTGCGCCCAGCTCGCGGCGGCGACCAGCAGCAGCACGATCAAGACGCGTCGTATCATGCCTTCCAGGCTCCAATGGCTTCCATGCCGTAGCTCCTGCTACCAGGCGCGTGAGAAGCGGTTGCCGGCTTTTCCTGTCACGTCCCGCAGCGATCCGCTGACGCCGGCGTCGTGCTCGAGCTTTCGGCCGAAGAGCCAGAGCACGTCGGACAATCTGTTGACGTACGACAGAATCGCCGGCTGAACTGCGGCGCCTGATTCCTGAAAACGCACGAGCGAGCGCTCTGCTCGCCGACAGATCGTGCGCGCGACGTCGAAGGCAGCGGCCGCCCGGTGTTCCCCCGGGATCGACCAGTCGGCGAGCATCCCTTCGATCGCTTCCAGCCGGTGCACTTCATCAGTCAGGCGCTCGGTCAACGCGGGATCGATCACGATCTGCGGCTTCGGGCTCTCGGCCGGCGTCGCGAGCGACGAGCCGATCCTGAAGAGATCCTGCTGTACGCCCTTCGTGAACGCCGCGATCTCGCCGTCCTCGCAGATGGATCGCGCGAACCCGAGCGATGAATTCAGCTCGTCGACCGTCCCGTAGGTTTCGACCCGCAGCGATCCTTTTGACACGCGGACGCCGCCGGCAAGACTCGTTTCGCCGCCGTCGCCCCGCATCGTGCTGATGCTTCTCATGATTCGGTCTCCCTCCCGTTGTCTTCCGCAGCCAGGCCGCGGACGTGGGCGGCGAGTGCCCTGAAGGTCTCGCCGCTGACTACACTTGCGCCCGTCGACGCCGTCCAACCCGAATCGCCGACGACGACATTCAGCCGCGCGCGAGCGTGCTCGGCGGCCAGCGTGTAGCCCTCGCGTTCGAGCGTCGCGCGCGCCATGGCGGCACGCAGCCCCTGGCCGCAGACCGTGGCGTCCCCTCGGTCGCCCGTCAGCCATCGAAACGTTCGCTCCTCGGGATGGAATCGGATCTGGCGTCCTTCGAAAGCCGTCGCGATGGCGCCGGACAGCATGACGTCCTCGGGGGCGCCGGTGATGACTTCTCCGCCTGGCATCAGGAGCCACACGACATCCGCTGTCCGCAGCGCGAGCTCGAGATCGTGCGTGGATACGACGACGGCCAGGGCTTCGGTGCGCGTCAGCCGGCGGAGCAGCCCCATCAGGTCGACGCGCGAGGGCACGTCGAGAAAGGCCGTCGGCTCGTCGAGGACGAGCAGCATCGGCTCTTGAGCCAGGGCGCGCGCGACCATCACGCGCTGCCGCTCCCCATCGGAGATACGGGCGAAGTCGCGATCGGACAGATGATTGGCGCCTACTGCGTCGATGGCCCACGAGACGACATCGCGATCGCGCGCGCTCAGGCCGCCGAGCCAGCCGGAATATGGATACCTTCCCAGTTCGACAACCTGCCTGGCGCGCAGCGACTCGACGCCGACGCGTTCGGTGAGCACGACGGCGAGGCGCCGCGCCAGATCCGAGGCTGACAGTGACTCGAGGGCCACCCCACCGAGCTCCACCGATCCCCACAGCGCGGGCTGCATGCGGGCCAGCGTGCGGATCAGAGTCGATTTCCCTATGCCGTTGGGACCAAGGAGACACACCAGCTCCCCCGAGTCTGCGGCCAGGTTGACCCGCTCCAGCACGGCCCGGCGCTCCCGGCGACTCCTGTAGCCAACCGCGAGATCGCGGGTTGTCATCGCGGGTGCCCCTGCGGCCGGTGCGTTGGCGGATCTCATCCGGCGAACGCTCCGCGCCTGCTTCGCAGGAGAACGACGACCACCACCGGCGCTCCGATGATCGACGTCACGGCGTTCAGCGGCAGTATGCCGGCGCCTCCGGGCAGCAGCGAGACGATCTGGGCCACCAGCGCGACCGACCCACCCAACAGGACGACGGCTGGCACGAGCACCCGATGATTCGATGTTCCGAGAAGCCCTCGGCACAAATGAGGGACGGCGATGCCGAGAAATGCGATCGGCCCGCAGAACGCCGTCACGACCGCGCCAAGCATCGAGGCGCCGAGCATCGTCAGAACTCTCGCGCTCCGGACGGGGACGCCCATCGATCGCGCGTAGCTCTCGCCCAGCAGAAGCGCGTTGAGCTGTTTCGTCATCGCACAGGCCAGACACACGCCGACGAGCGTGAGCGGCGCGAAGAGTCGCAGCCGCTGCCAGGTGACGCCCGAGAACGATCCGAACCCCCATTGCGCCAGCTGCGCAAGACGCTCGGGGGCGCTCACGCCGACGAGCACTGTGACGACTGCCGAGGCCGCGTAGCCGAACATCAGGCCCAGGATCAGCACCGTCGCGGGATTGCCTACCCGCGACGACGCCACGAGCACGAGGGCAAGGACAGCCACCGCGCCGGCGATCGCGGCCCCGACGAGGAGCGCATCGCCTGCAAGCCCCGTCGAAGCGCCGAAGGCCGCAGCGACGCTCATGCCCGATCCGAGCACGACGATCGCAACGCCAAGGCCGGCGCCCGACGAAATCCCCAGAGCGAACGGATCCGCGAGAGGGTTCCGAAAGAGCGTCTGCATCTGCAGCCCGGCGATGCCGAGGGCGGCGCCGGCCAGCAGCGCCGTGAGCGATCTCGGCAGGCGAATGGTCTCGACCACGATCGCCGCGCCGTCGCGCGCCGCCGACGACCGGAGGAGGACCTCCATCACTCTCTCGACCGGGACCTGTGTCGAACCAAGCACCAGCGACATCAGGAAGGCGGCGATCAGCGCCGCCGTCAAACCGGCGAGGGCGATGGCCTCGCGCTCGCGACGGCCGACGCGGCGCACAGCGCCGGACGTCTCGACAGCGACAGGAGAGCTGATGTGAACGGTCACGATAGCCGGACCTTCACCGGGCGGGAACCTGCATGTACCACTCGAACTGATGTTCAGGTGCGAGATTCGGATGGAAGATCTTCACCAGGTCGGCGAGCACCACGTCGGGGTGCGACACAGAGCGGGACCAGTAGTCGTTTCCGCCGGCCGGCGTTACCCTCCGCTCGTAGACCCACACCTGTTTCGCTCGATACGCTTTGAACTCGCCGTATCTCGGCTCGTCCTTGACCATCGTGCCGAGGTTCTGCCATCCACCACCGTTGATCCAGATGTCGGCGTTCGCCGCGCGCCGGAGCTGTGTTTCGAGGTCGATGGTCACCGACCCCTGGGCCGCGTTGTCGGCCCAGACGTATCGGCCGCCCGCATCCCTGATCAACGCGGCAACGTAGGATCGGCCGCCGGCAATCACGAAATCGCCGCGAGTGCCGCGCCCGGTCATCACCACTGGTTTCGCATCGTCCGGGACGGCCGTCGCTCGGGCGCTGAGGTTCTTGTAGCGCGTCTTCACTTCACCGTAGAGCCGTTGCGCAGGTCGTTCTTCGTTCAGAAAGAGCGCCACGAACTTCAGCCACTCTGCCCGCGCGAGCGCGGTCGGCTCCAGCCAGTCGTTGTTCTTTACGACCGGGATGCCGGCGCTGCGAATCACAGCCAGCGGCGCGCTGGCCGTGCCGCCGGTCATGAACAGACCTGGACGCTGCGAGACGACGAGCTCCGCGTCGATCACCGAGAGCGGCGCGAATTGGCGAACCTGGCCGCTCTTCACTCGCTCGAGAATCTCCTCGCCGACCAACTGCTTCATCTGCGACACGCCGGTCAAAACGTCGAGGCGTCTCAAATCGACGAGCATCGACAAATGCGTAGGTGACGCCGAGTACACCGACGAGATCGGCACGGTCGCCACTTGCGCTCCGGCGAGCTCGCCGGCGAGCGTCGGCGCCGGCGCGCCGCATTGGACGAGAACATACCGCTCGACCGGGCCTGCTCCTGCCGCGTCACGAACACTGACCACCTTGTACGAGCGGTGATAGGTGACGCTGAAGTTCACCGCGTCCTCGACTGTCACCTTGTCGGGGAAGTAGTCTCTCGACGGCTCGTACGCGCCGACACATCCTCTGGCGATGTTCGACGGCGACTGGCTGGTCGCGCTCGCCTGCGAGGCGACCACCTGCGCGCCCGAGGCCACGAGGAGGGCTGCGATGGCCCGCCACGCGGCATGTCGGCGCGCGTAATGTTGGCCGACGCTGCGCAGCACGTCAGAATCCCACCCGGTAGAACGCCTTGAACGACACGCCCTGGAGCGGATAGCCCAGCTTCTCGTAGTAGAACTCGTCGAACAGGTTGTTCACGGCAAGAACGAGCGCGTGCTGCCGGCGAGGCGGTAGCGTCACGGTCGCATCGATCACCGTGAAATCGTCGTAGTCGACGATCGGAAACCCGGCCTGATTCGGAGTCGCTGTCCTTCCGGCCCTGCACGTACCGGCCCGACACTCGCGCGCTTACGCGGGCCGACGTCCGACGTCGATGCCTGCGCGAATCGTGTGCGCCGGCACGTTGAGGATGTCCTGCTCCAGTCCGTTCGGGAGTCGTTCCTTGCGATTGAAGTAGTGGGTCGTGTTGGCGAACACGCCGAGGCGCGACGTCAGGCGGTGATCGGCCTCGAGCTCGAGCCCGCTGATGTGCGCGTCCAGACCGTTGGCCACCGACAGGACGATCGGATCCGGCGGCGGCGGACTGCTGATCACCACGTTCGAGATGAACCGATCCTTGACGACGGTTCGGAAGGCCGTGACGTCGAGGCGCGTCGGCGGCGAGGTCCACTCCGCGCCGGCGTCGAAGGACGTGCTGCGCTCCGGCTTCAGATCGGGATTGCCCTGGTTGATCTGCGTGCGCCCGCCGACGATGGTCGTCGTGATACCCGGTCAGCATCAGAGCTTCGGCCGGAATGAAGCGCGCGCCCGATGGCAAAGTGCGCGCGCAGGTTCTTCACGAGCCTCGTGCTTGATGCCGACGCTCGGATTGAAGACGCTGAAGTCGCTTTCGGACGGCGTGAAGTTCGTCTTGAGCGGCGTCGTCGACGGTCTCGGTGGTGATGTGATCGAACGCGCCCGCCGAGCGCAACGACCGTGCGGCCGTCCCAGAGCTTCAGGGTGTTCTCGGCGTAGACGCCGGCGGTGCGCTTGTTGCTGTCGGCCGAGAACGGCGCCGCGCGATCGCCCGTTCGCGTGTACGAACGGCTCACGCTCGTCACTCTCTCGTAGTCGAATCCGATGACGAGGCTGTTGCCGCGCGACCAGCTCCACAGAGTCCTTGACCTGCAGCGCCGGCTCCAGCCGAGATCGCTCTCGAAGCGACAGATACGGCAGGAACGGCCGGTCGAGCGGGTTCGTCGTCGTGACGTTGACCGTGTGGCTGGCTGTCGTCCGCGTGGTAGCCGGTGACCGAAAGCGTCGTGCGCTGCCGATGCGGCCGCTCGAGACGCGAACGTCCTGACTCGATCGCTCGAGGTTCTTTCCGGCCCTGTGAATTGAGGCCGGTCGACGAGGTCGCCGGGCGTCATGATGTCGCGCCCTCGATAGGCCTCGCCACGCACATCGAGACGCCAGCGTCCCGAGGTCGACACCCACGCGGGCCGCTGCCGTCGTAGGTCTTGTAGCTGGTCGCCGGCCGGACCTCGCCGTTGCCCATCCGATAGTCGTCACGCTGGTCGAACATCGCTGCCGCCCAGGTCGAAGTCGACGACGCGACGACACGCTGCCGCCCAGCGCGACCGGCGAAATCGGAGGTTCCGTAAGCTGCCGCCGCCGACACGCGCCGTGCCGCCAATCCTGCCGCGCGACTGTCGCGTGATCACGTTGACGACGCCGCCCATCGCCGACGAGCCGTAGATCGACGAGGCCGCGCCCTTGAGGACCTCGATGCGATCGACGTCGTCCAGGAGCAGCGTCGCCGAGATTGGTCACGCCGGACGGGCGGCCGTCGATGAGCAGCAGCGAGCGCTTGTTGATGCCCGAGAACTGCGGCCGGAATCCGCGAATGCCGATGCCGGAGAGCACGCCCGCTGTACTGGATGACGTCGACGCCGGCGTTCTTCTTCAGGACGTCGGTCAGGTCCGCTGCCACGGTTCGTTCGATGATCCGTCGCGTCGATCGACTTCGACCTTCTGCGGCGTCTCGGCGATTCGTGTCTCCACCCTGCGGCCGGTGACTACGACGTCTTCCGAGAAACCGCCAGCCGTGAGCACGACTCGCAGGGCAGGCAGCGCGCCCGTTGGCGGCACGGTGACCTGCTGCACGGCCGGCGATGAACAGCGGCAGTCTCGACGGCGACGGTGTACGGCCCGTCCGGGAGGCGGCCGAGCGCTGAACAGTCGCCGTCGCCATTCGTTGTCGTCGTCTGGACGACCGCGTCCGCTGGCATCGGTGACGCGTCACTCGAGCGCCGGCAAGACGCGCATCCGCCTGATCGACGACGACGCCCGTCAACGGCGCTGTCACGGCACTGCGCGACTTGCCGGCGGCGCTGAGTGTGACTCGGCATTGGAACTCCGCGCCGTGAGGATCGACCAGCGACCTGCAGCGATCAGCGCCTGGGACCAGGCCGCGTGATGCACGAGCGCGAACACGCTCATGAAAGGACGATCGAATCGCACGAGCCATCGAGACGTGCCTCCGCGAGCGCGCGGGGACCATCGACGACGACAGGATCGGACTGGGAAGACGGCTGAAGGACCGGGAGTTCCAGTGCACACTTTCTGTCGTCGCAGAAAGTCGACCGCAGAATCCTTGGGTAGGTCTCCTGACTCGGAAGGACGCGAATCGGACAACGTCCGACTCGCAGGCCGCTTCACCTTCCCCGGCTGTTCGGCCGAGTGGCTCAATCGAAGCGACACGTCTTCACTCACAGTGGCGGGACCGCGCCGGATTTGCACCGGCTTCCCTGTTATGCCCTCATGGGCACCCAAGGCGAAGTGCCATCCTAACATATCGGATTGGCAGCCACCGTTCCGTGCACGAACACGTGCGGGCGGCCCGTCAGAGGGTGATGCCCGACCACGGCCCTGACGCCATGGACTTCTTCGATCAGTGGAACGGTCAAGACCTTCGATGGCTCGCCGTGCGCTCTGATCGATCATCGTGATACCGTGACGGGTCTGGGCGCCCACTACGGGCCTAACAGGGAAGCCGGTGCGAATCCGGCGCGGTCCCGCCACTGTAAGAGAGGGGCGCTGCTTCACGTGCCACTCGGCAACGCCGGGGAAGGCGAAGCGGCTCGCGGCATCCGGCCGCACCCTCGAAGTCAGGAGACCTGCCCAGATCATCGGTCGGCTTTCTGCGGGGAACAGAAAACGCTTCTTCCACTCCCTGCGTTTGCCTGCCGTGCTCGAGGAGGCATCGTTCATGGAGTGTGGATCCACCTGCGGTCGTTTTCCTTTCCGTTCCTTTCTCAGAATACGGACCGCCTCGGCGTTCGCGCTGCTTCTGCTCGGTCTGACCGTTCGCACCGCGCAGGCCCAGGCTCGCGTCACGGTGTCGGGCGTCGTTCGCGACGTGTCCGGCGGAGTCGTGGCCGCCGCGACTGTCGAAGCGCTGGTGGGCGATCGCGTCATCTCGCGAGCGACCACCGGGGCCGATGGCGGGTACACGCTCGCCATTCCATCCAGAACGCCGTTCGTGCTCAGGACCCATCGGACCGGATTCGCCGACGACGTGAGCGAGCTGGATGGAGCGTCGAGCGGCGTGTCGCGCGATGTGACACTGGCTGTTGGAACGATGTCCGACACGCTGGTCGTGACCGCATCACGCGGTCCGGAGAGCCGGACGGCGGTGACGCAGTCGCTCTCGGTGATGGCCCGCGCCGACATCCAGGCCCTTGGCTCGACCGAACTGTCCGACGTCCTGCGGTTCGTCCCCGGTGCGAGCGTAGAGGGAACCGGTCGAGAAGGTGGTGGGCCGACGTCGCTCTTCGTCCGCGGGGGCGACTCCGACTACAACGTCGTCCTGATCGATGGCGTGCGGGCCAACCTCGATGGCGGCCGCTTCGATTTCAGTCGCGTCGCCGCCGGCGAGATCGAGCGCGTGGAGGTCCTGCGTGGAGCTCAGTCCTCTCTGTGGGGCGCCGACGCCATGACGTCGGTCGTGCAGATCGTCACGAAGCGCGCGAGCGCGACGGGCGCACCGGAAGCGTCCGGATCGTTCGAGGCTGGATCGTTCGGCACCTTTCGCGGCAACGCGGGCGTCTATGGCGGAGCAGGCGGCAGGATCGACTACCGCGCGGCCGTCACCGGCCGCAGGACGGATGGCGCGTTCTCGGACATCCTGCCGGAAGACGATCGGTACAAGCAGACGGCATTCGACAGCGGCGTCGGCGTCGCGATCGGCTCGTCGGCCTCGGCTCGTGCGGGGCTGCGTTACAGCGATGGCGACGGCAGGATAGTCGGACCGATCACATATGGCGCGAGAGATACGGGCACGGCCTACCAGACGCGCGACCTGACTGTGTTCGGTACCTGTCTCTCACACACTCGGGTCCCGCTTCACAGGCAGCGGAAGCGTCAACTATTTCCGCTATCGCGGCCGTTCCGCAGACAGCATCGCCGATCCCTTTTCCACTTATGCGATCCTCGCCGGCACCCCCAACGCGCCCTATCCGAACGGGACCCGCCTGGTCCGCCTGCTCGATGCAGCGGAGTTCAACACGCTCGCGGCCGCCGGCGCACTGCCGGCGCCGGGGCAGTTCCTGGCGTCGGCGCAGACTTCCGATTTTTTGTCGGACCCGCTGACCGAAGTCACGCTCTTTCGCCGGCCCGCGGTGCGATACCAGGGCGACTACAACTGGAGCGCCAGCCAGCGCCTGAGCCTCGGGTATGAATGGGAGCGCGAGACCAACCCCGAAGTAGCAGGCTTCGACCTCGACAACAACGCCGTGTTCGCGCAGCACCAGAGCACATTCGCCAATCGCTGGTTCCTCACTCTCGGCGCGCGCGTCGACAGCAAGGAGCGATACGACACGTACATCAGCCCCAAGCTGTCAGCCGGCGGATTCGCGCTGCCCTACCGCGCCGGCGCCCTGTCGTCGGTCAAGGTGTTCGGCAATGTCGGCCGTGGCGTGAAGTCGCCGACGTTCACCGAGCGCTTCGGCGGCGCCGGGTTCGCGGATCCCAATCCCGACATCAAGGTGGAGCAGGCGAAATCCGCGGACCTGGGCGTCGACGCGACTTTTGCCGATCAGAAGCTCCGTGCTACGGCAACGGCCTTCCGCAACGACTTCACCGATCAGATCTCCTATCGCTTCGGACCGACGGGAGACGGGATTCCGGAGTTCATCAACATCGACGGCTCGAAAGCCAGCGGTCTGGAATTGGAGCTGGCGCTGCAGCGGCCGGTGGTTGGACTAACGGCCGTCGGCACGTACTCCTACGTTCACACCGAAGTCGTCACGAACCAGAGCACGAGTCAGCAATTTCAACCCGGTCAGCCCCTCCTGCGCAGGCCACGGCACGCGGGCTCTTTCCGCGCGTCGTACTCACTCGGCCGCGCAACTGCGAATTTCAACCTCCGAATGATTGGCGACCGTTTCGACAACAGCTTTCTGTTTCTGCGAACCATACCCAACGCGGAGCGGCCGACGGCAACAACCACCGACATCACCATCAACCCAGGGTACGTGGTCGCGGGCCTTGGTCTGGACGTTCGCGTCCGGCAGGGTCTGACGATCTTCTTCAGGGGTGACAACATCGGCGACACGGCCTACGACCTGGCCCTCGGATATCCGGGGCTTCCGCGCGCGATGGTCGTGGGGGCGCGCCTCCAGTTCTCCGCGAAGTAAGCGGACGCCGATCCCGCCTAGTCCCGGAATTCACCTGATTCGGGAGTGAATTCCATGAAGCTGCCAGCTATCGGCTATCAGCCCTCAGCTAACAGCTGAGAGCTGAGAGCTGAGAGCTGAGAGCTACCCTTACCCAAGTGACTTCAGATTAAGCCCCTGCAAGGTTTCCAGCCGCGCCCGTTCTAAGCCCAGGACCGCTGGAGGGCGCATGAAACCGGATCCTCGGCTTTATCAGATCGCAACACTGGCCTGCCTGCTGGGCTACGGCCTTATCCGGCTGGATTTCGAGATCCCGCTCGTCCAGGCGGCCTCGATGCTCGGCACCGCGCTCGTGACGCAGTTCGCGTGCACGAAACTGTGGCGTCTGCCGGCGTTCGACCCGCGCAGCGCGCTCATCTCGGGGCTGTCCCTCTGCCTCCTGCTCCGCACGAATTCGCTCGCCCTCTCAATTGCCGCCGCCATCGTCACTGTCGGCAGCAAGTTCGTGATCCGGATCAACGGCAAGCACCTGTTCAATCCCACGAACTTCGGCGTCGTGGCGATGATGCTCGCGACCGGCCTCGTGTGGGTCTCGCCGGCGCAGTGGGGGAATGTCGCGTTCTTCGCGTTCCTGATGGCGTGCCTCGGCGGGCTGGTGGTCAACCGCGCGGCACGGAGCGACGTCACGTTCGCGTTCATCGTGTTCTACATGTCGCTCGTCTTCGGGCGCTCGCTGTGGCTGGGTGAGCCGCTCGTGATTCCGTTGCATCGCCTGCAGAGCGGCGCGCTGCTGCTTTTCACCTTCTTCATGATCTCGGATCCGCGGACGACGCCGAACTCGCGCGTGGGACGGATTCTGTTCGCGCTGCTGGTCGCGTACGGCGCGTGGTACGTCCAGTTCCGGATGTTCAGAACGAACGGGCTCCTCTGGTCGCTGGCTTTTTTCTCTCTCACGGTTCCTCTCATCGATCGGCTCTTTCCAGGGACGCGGTACGAATGGTCGCGTCCCACAATCGGGCGGCCGACGCCCAACGGGGTGACACATGAAACGATTGATTCCGGCAGCCGCTCTGGCCGCGGGCTTCGCGTGGTGGGGCCCGACGCTCAGCGCCTTCTGCGGTTTCTACGTAGCCAAAGCTGACACGAAGCTGTTCAACAAGGCGTCGCAGGTCGTGCTCGTTCGCGATGGAGACCGCACCGTCCTGACGATGGCGAACGACTTCCGAGGGGATCCGAAGGAGTTCGCGGTCGTCGTGCCCGTGCCGACAGTGCTGCAGAAGGATCAGATCCACGTCGGCGACAAGGCGCTCGTGGAGCACCTCGACGCGTACTCCGCGCCGCGCCTGGTCGAGTACTTCGACGAGGATCCGTGCCGGCCCCGGATGTACGAGGAACGAGCGCTCCCGATGTCGGCGGCGGGTGGCGTCGCCGCTGGACGGGCGGGCGCCCAGCGGGCGGACAGCCTTGGCGTGAAGATCGAGGCCCGGTACACGGTCGGCGAATACGACATCCTCATCCTGTCGGCGCTGCAGAGCGGCGGCCTCGAGACGTGGCTGAAGGAGAACGGGTATCGCATCCCGGCCGGCGCTTCGAGCGTGCTCGGCAGCTACATCCGCCAGAACATGAAATTCTTCGTCGCGCGCGTCAACCTGCAGGAGCAATCGAAGCTCGGGTTCTCGATGCTCCGGCCGATCCAGGTCGCGTACGAATCGCCGAAGTTCATGCTGCCAATCCGTCTGGGCATGGTGAACGCCGAAGGCCCGCAGGAGCTGTTCGTCTACGCGCTTACACACAAGGGGCGAGTCGAGACGACGAACTATCGCACCGTGAAGCTGCCGACCGGGACGGACATTCCGATCTACGTGAAGGATCGCTTTCCGGAGTTCTACAAGGCGATGTTCTCGCAGCAGGTCACGAAGGAGAACATGAGCACTGTCTTCACCGAGTACGCGTGGGACATGGGCTGGTGCGATCCGTGCGCTGCCAATCCGCTCTCGCAGGATGAGTTGAGGAACCTTGGCGTGTTCTGGCTCGGCGAGGCGCCGCAGCCCTTGACACCCGGTCAGGGAAGACCAACCACCGTCATCCGGCCGCGCCCGCAGGACGTCTTCCTGACGCGCCTGCACGTCCGGTACGACGCCGCGCACTTCGCGGAAGATCTCGTGTTCCAGGAAACCGCCGACCGCTCGAACTTCCAGGGGCGCTACGTGGTCCGGCACGAGTGGAAGGGCGAGGCCGGCGCCTGCGAGGCCGCGCGCCGCTATGTCGCGTCACTGCCGGAGCGGCGCGAGGGCGAAGCGCAGTCGCTGGCCTCGCTGACGGGTTGGAGCATCAGCGAGATCCGCAAGGCGATGGGATCGGGCAACGTCGCGCCGAGCCCGGCGCCGGCCACCTGGTGGCAAAGGATCTGGAAAGAGCCCAACCCTGGCCTGTCTCCTCGATAGAGACGTCACCTCGGCGTCGCGTTGGACGCGCTACTTCACGTACCAACGCGCGGAGATCGAGAACACGGGTCCGCCGGCGTCGACGCCGGCGAAGGTCGACGTGGGCCACTCGTAGCCCACGTCGGCGCTGAGCGCGAGGCTGGGCATGCTCGAAAACGTCATCTCGCCGCCGCCCAGGACGCGCGGCCCCGATTTGCGCTCCGATGCGATCTCGACTGCGCTGGTCCCGGCCTCCTTCAGCGTCTGCTGGCGGAAGGCCAGGCCGGCACCAAGGTACGGCCGGAGCCACACGTAGTCGCTGATCCGATCGGGCAACGCATAGAGGACGGTGGGCGCGAGGCGCGTCGATGTCAGGTGATTCGGCGCGGCGGCGTCCGTGCTCGAGTACCGGGACGCTTCCATCTGCACGCCGATGCGATTCTGCAACCATGCGCGCCCGGTGACGCCGAAGCCAAGCCGGGCACCGCCGATCAAGCCTCCGAAGCCCACGACGTGCGCCGGCGCCGTCACATATTCGCTGCGATGGCTCCCCACGCCAGGAACCGCCCGCTGTGCCTGCGCCGCTGTCTCTACGGTGGACGGCGGGACAGCTGGCGTTGCTGGCGCGGGAGCAGAAGCAACGGGCGCAGGATGGCCCGAAAGCGCTCCGGCGGACAGGCGGACGTAGCCGATGCCGTCCTTGTCCGCAGGCCAGGCGATCTTGACCCAGTCGCCGACTTCGCGTGTCACCGCGAGGACGGTCCCGCGCGCCGCCTGACCGACGACGATGCTCCCGGTGCTCGGCGCCTTGTAGACAGTGGTTGACGTGACGTTCACCGTAAGCTCCGCGGCCTGCGCGCAGAGCCACGTCGGGTTCAGAACCACCACAAGAACGACAGCCGCTGCGTGACGGACCATCTCTTCATCCTCCTGACCGCGGAGATCGGGTCACTGACGGAGTCTCAAGAGGTGTGCCCACGCCGCGGCGTGTTTCTGTGGGGATTTCA
Organism: uncultured Acidobacteriota bacterium; assembly: GCA_963730995.1. Classification (GTDB taxonomy): domain Bacteria; phylum Acidobacteriota; class Vicinamibacteria; order Vicinamibacterales; family 2-12-FULL-66-21; genus CAVSUB01. The sequence goes on from CAVSUB010000002.1 coordinate 210,983, forward strand.
CACGTTGGCGGGTACGCCAGCGCGATACCGATTGCAGGACTGGATTCGGACCGACCAGTTTGTAATGTGGCGGCCGGTGGCCGTCGTCGACCGCGCAGCTCGGTGACTTACGGCACGGAGCTCTTGCCGGCGATCGTAAAGTCGCGATGGGGATCCAGATCCGACTTGTTGATTTTCGTCTCCGACGGCTGTTTGGCGATCGTTTCGCCGGGCCGCAGTTCGATTTCGAGCCGATAGGTGCCTTCCGGCACCTTTATCGTGTAGCCGCCGTTGGGACCGGTCGTGGCATCGAAGCGAGCGCCGGTCGTCACGTTGACAGCCGTCACCTTCCGGTCGGGCACGGCGGCCTTGGCTGTAGTCGAGACGATGCCGGCGACGGTGCCGCCCGCGCCCTCCTTGGGAGTGAGGATCGGGCCGGGGTGGCACGCGGCGGCCGCGAGCAGAGAGAAGAGCAACAGCGCGCTGGTCAGCCTCATATGCGTGTAGCCTAACACCTCGCACGGACGATCCTATGCTCGGACGGTCTTTCCGCTCAAGCGGGCGACATGATTTGACATGCGCCACCGCTCACGAGTAACGTCATCGCGTGCGCTCAAAGGGCGCCCGCGGGTTCGCGCGAAGGGCCAAGCCCACCGTCATATCTCACTGACCATCGGCACCAACACCGCCGTGCTGCCTGCTTGCGAACCACAGGCTCCAGCATGGAGGTTGTACGATGCCGCGCCAGCTACCCGCCCGACCGAATCTCGAACAACTGAAGAAGCAAGCGAAGTCGCTGCTGCATGCGGCGCAGACGCGCGACGAGGAGTCGCTCCGTCGCTTCGCCGCGTTGCCCTCGCTCGCGAACGAGACCATCGATCGCATCGGCGCCGATCTGGCGCTCCATGACGCGCAGTCCGTGATCGCGCGCGAACACGGATTCCCGTCCTGGACGGCACTACGCGAAGAAGTCGAAGCACGGACCATGACGTTCGCGGCAGCCGTCGAGGAATTCCTCCGGTGCGCGACCGGCGGCGCGTCGGGACGCGCGAACCGGCTCCTCACCCTGTATCCCGACCTGGCGTCGGCCACGTTGCAGACAGCGCTGGTTCTCGGCGATGCCGCGTTGGTGGAAGCGCGATTGCGCGAGGATCCGGCGCTCGCGACCGCAGCGGGCGGACCGCAGAACTGGGAGCCGCTGCTCTACGTGTGCCACACGTGCCTGCATTTCAACGTGCCTTCTCGCGTGGAGGGACTTGTCGCGATTGCGCGGTTGCTCTGCGCCCTCGGCGCGAATCCAAACGCGGAGTACCACTGGAACTGGCACCCGGAGCTTCCGCGGACGGCCCTTTGGGGCGCCATCTGCACGATCAGGCATCTTCCGCTCGCCGAAGTGGTGCTCGAGGCCGGAGCGAATCCGACCGACGGCGTCTCGATGCACATCGCCGGCGGCGGCGGAAACGTCGAAGCACTCGACCTGCTGAACCGGTACGGCGTCAACGTGAACGGGATTCCCGGCGGTGTGCCGCCACTCGTGTACATGATGCAGTGGGCCGAGAATCCAGCGGGCCCGTACTGGCTGCTCGAGCATGGCGCGGACGCGAACCTTGCCTGGGGCCAGGACGATGAGGCGCCGCTTCACGTGGCGGCGCGACGATGGGATGTCGCCATGGTCGAACGGCTCGTGCAGCACGGCGCCGATGTGTCACGGCGGCGGGCCGACGGCGCGACGCCGCACACGCTGGCCGAGCTGTACGGCAACACGGACGTCGGAGCCTGGCTGCTCGCGCACGGCGCGACCGACGAGCTCTCGCCCGTCGATCGCTTCGTCGCGGCATGTGCGCGCGCCGATCGCGCAGCCGCCGAGGCCATGCTGGAGGTCCGGCCCGGCTTGCGGAGTGAGCTGCGTCCCGAGCACCACCTGATGCTCCACCGCCCCGCGGAGAGTGGCAACGCCGCGGTGCTCGAGACGATGCTCGCGTGCGGCTTCGAACCTGACGCCAGGGACAAGGACAACGTCACGCCGCTGCATCGCGCCTCGATGGGCGGCCACCCGGACGCCGTGCGGGTGCTGCTGAAGTTCGGAGCGGACGTCAACGCGCTCGACGGAATGTTCTCCGCGATGCCGCTCGTCTGGGCCGTCGAGGGAAGAAGCAACTCGAAGCACCCGGCAGCGGACTTCGTCGACGTCGCCAGAGTCTTGATCGCCGCGGGATCGTCGCTCGAGTGGACGCCGCCCGAGGGCGCACCGGGACCCGAGCGGACCTTGGAAGGATTGATGGAGTTGAAGCAGTTGGCCGCAGCTGTTCGGACGACGTGACCTCGCGATAAAGCTCGAGCAGTTGACATGCTGACGTCGAAGCGGACACGAATTGGGGGTGATTGACCATCGCCGACGACCCCTCGGCATGAGGCTGGGCCGGGGCGACTCACTCGCCGCGGCGCGCGTGTCGTTTCAAAACCTCTCCGCAACCCTCGCGTCGTAGACAGCCGTAAACCCTCGAGACGGTTCTCCCGTCTAACCCGGACATATAAGGCTCCTGTACGCCTGATCGGGACCAACCCGCTGCCGGGGACGCGCGTATTGGAGATCACACGATGACGCCGTCGCAGGACTGGAAGACGCTGGTTGCGCAACAGGCTCGCTCGACGGGCGCAGCGGATCTGCCGCAGCACACGATCGACGAGCTCGCCGCGCACCTCGAGGACATTTACACGGAGGCCATCGACAAGGGCCGGACTCGCGCGGAGGCGTTCGATGTCGCTCGCGCCGCGCTCACCGAGTCAGCCCTCGGCACCGTTCCCCGTGCACGAAGCCGCCAGCCGGAGGCGCGTCCGATCAACGAGACGCCGGGAGGCGGCTTCACCGGTCTTGCGGGAGACGTCAGGTTCGCCTGGCGGCAGTGGCGTCGATCCCCCTCTTTTGCCGCGATCGCGATCGTCACCCTGGGCCTGGGCGCCGGCGCCGCCACGGCAATCTTCAGCGTGGTCGACACCGTCCTCCTGCGGCCGCTGCCCTTCAGGCAATCCGACCAGCTCGTCGCGATGTGGGAGAGCAATGCGGAGAAGGCGCTGCCGAAAGAGAAGCTCTCGCCTGTCAACTTCATGGACTATCGCGGCGTCGAGGCGGCGTTCTCGGACGCGGCCGCATGGTGGCGTCCGCAGGTGAACCTCGCGGAACCGGGGCTGGAGCCCGTCCGCATCAGCACGATCGAGACGAGCGCCAACCTCTTTCAGCTCCTCGGCGTATCTCCGCAGCTGGGCCCCGGCTTTCCAAACGACGGGCCGTTCTACTCTCGCGATCGCGTCGCGGTGATCAGCGATCGGCTATGGCGTCAACGCTATCAGTCGGATCCGTCGATCGTCGGAAAGATGCTCGGCGTGAACGCCGGCCAGTACGCGATCGTGGGCGTCGCGCCTCCCAACTTCAACTTTCCCGACGACGTGGATTTGTGGCTGCGATTGAGCTGGGACCTGAAGCAGCACAGCCGCGGCGCGCACTTCATGGAAGCGGTCGCGCGTCTCAAACCTGGCATCGGCGTCGAGCAGGCGTCGCGCGAGCTGGCGCAAATCAGCGGACGGCTGGCGCGTGAGTTCCCGCAGACGAACGGCGGCTGGCTGGCGTCGCCGGTGCGGCTGCTCGACGACATGCTGGGCTACTACCGGCCCGCGCTGATCGTGCTCCTCGGAGCCGTCGGGCTCGTGCTCGTGACTGCGTGCCTCAATGTCGCCGGCCTCCTGCTGGCACGCGCGACCGCGCGAGCGAAGGAGATGGCAGTACGCGCGGCACTCGGCGCATCACGTGGCCGCCTGATCAGGCAGATGCTCGTCGAGAGCCTGCTGCTGGCGGCTGCCGGCACTGTGGCGGGCGCAGCTGCAGCCTTGGCGCTCCTCCGGCTCGCGATCGCCGCCCTGCCGGCCTCGATCCCGCGGCTCTCGCAGACGTCGATCGACCTGCGCCTGCTCGCCTTCGCCCTCGCGGTGGTCGCGGCGACTGCGCTCCTGTTCGGGCTGCTCCCGGCGGTGATTGCCGCGAGCACGCGGGCATCGGAGGCACTGAAGGATGGCGCGCGAACGTCAACCGGCGTCCGTGGCAGACAGATCAGCCGTGTGTTGGTGATTGCCGAAGTCGCGCTCGCGTGCGCGTTGCTCGTCGCCTCGGGCCTTCTCGTCCGCAGCGTCAGAAGGATGATGGAGGCGCCCACCGGCGTCGTGAGCGACGGCGTCGTGACGGCCACAATCCAGCTCGAGGTCGCGAAGTATCCACAGTGGCAGGACGTCGAGCAGTTCTACAGTACGCTGCTCGAAACTGTGCGGCGTCAACCTGGCATCGAGGTCGCCGGCATCGCCAACGCGATAGCACTCGAGACCGGGTGGCGCATGCCGTTTGCAGTCGAAGGCCGGCCGCCGGCGCGCCAGGACGAAGCTCCCATCGCTCAGCTCGTGACGACCAGCAGCGGATACTTCGAGACTTTCCGCGCTCGACTCGTCGCGGGCCGATTCTTCGCGGACACCGACAAGGCCACCACCGAACCGGTCGTGGTCGTCAACGAAACGATGGCGCGCCGGACTTTCTCCGGGGAGAACCCGCTCGATCGACGAATCGTCTCGACTGCACAGCAGATCGGACCGCTCGGCCGCAATCTCTTCTTCACATCGCGTGATGTCAGATCCGTGTCGTACCGAATCGTCGGCGTGGTGTCGGATGTGCACCAGGCGCCGATCGGGCAGGCCGCGGAGCCGGTCATCTACCATCCGCAGCGGCAGTTTCCATTCCGATCGATGACGATCGTGGCACGGGGACAGAGCACGTCGGCGGTGACGAGCGGGCTCCGCCAGGCGATGCGCAGCCTCGATCCGGCCGTCCCGCTGAGCAACGTGCAAACAATGAGCGACCGTCTCGTGTCGGCAACCGCCGCGCCCCGGCTGCTGATGGCGGTGCTGTCGACGTTCGCGATCCTGACAGGCCTGCTCGCCGCGATCGGCGTCTACGGACTGATGGCGTGGACGGTGAACGAGCGGCGGCGCGAGCTGGCGATCAGGCTGGCGCTCGGCGCGCAGCCGGCCTCGCTGGCGCGTCTGGTCACCAGCCACGGCCTGGGCCTGGCAGCCGCTGGCGTGATCATCGGGCTCACCGCCGCGCAACTCGCTCGTGGCCTGCTGCAGACGGTCCTCTTCAGGACCTCGACGACCGACGCCGCGTCAATTGCAGGCGCGGCCGGACTGTTGATTCTCGCTGCTGCCGTCGCCTGCTTCGCTCCGGCCCGCCGCGCGGCATGCGTGGCGCCCATCGAAGGGCTCAAAGAGAGCTGATCGACGTTCCCCGAGCCTAAGTCCAGCCCGCGTCGCAGTCGCGACCGCTATCCCGCCTGCACCTGCCACCGGGCCCTTGCTCGTGACGCGCTGACGGTGGTGGGACCGTCCCTCAGGCGCCCTTCAAACCCAAGGTTCTGAATCGCGACTCCAAAAGGACGGATGCGAGACGGGCGAGGTACGACGGCTCGGAGTCGCAGATTCGTTACAACCTTCATCCGCTCAGTAAGTTACTGACACGACCGCCATCCGCAGCTCGCGGCAAGATCCATGCAACTCGTCCCGCGATCCATGCAGCTCACCCCGCGGAGTTGTTGGATCACCCCACCTCTTTAATCAATCAGTCGGCGACGACTGCAGGAGAGCACCGATGTTCCACTTCAAGCACGTGGCGCGGCTCGCGACCGTCTTGACGTTCGCTTTGCTCGTGCCGACGGCCCTTTTCGCGCAGATGACCCGCGGCGGCATCGGCGGCACCGTGCGCGATTCTTCCGGCGCAGTCGTGCCGGGCGTAACGGTCACCGTGACGAACGTCGCGACCAACGCGACGGTGACGGTCGTCAGCGACGGCCAGGGGTTCTATCGCGCGTCCGCGCTGGAGCCCGGCACCTACACGGTGACGACGGAGTTGTCCGGTTTCATGAAGATCGAGCAGCGCGAGGTGGCCGTCCGCACCGCGCTCGAGACGCCGCTCGACTTCAAAATCGAACCGGCGTCGATCGGCGAGACCGTGAGAGTCAACGCCGAGATGACGACGGCGGGGTTGAACAAGAGCAACCCGACGATCTCGAACTCGATCGGCGCGCGCGCGATCGAGGACCTGCCGCTCCCCGGTGGCCGCAACATCAACAACCTGATCCTGACGGTTCCGAACGCGCAGTCGACGACCGGGCAGGGCACCTACGCGATCAACGGCAACCGTCCCCGCAACAACAACTACATGGTCGACGGTTCGGACAACAACGACATCTCCGTCACGATTTCGACGTCGCAGATCGTTCCGGAGGCCGTTGCCGAATTCCAGGTCATGCAGAACCCGTACAGCGTTGAATTCGGGCGCAACAGCGGCGGCCAGATCAACGTCATCACGAAGTCGGGCTCCAACCGGTTCACGGGCGACGCGTTCGATTACTACCAGACGGCGGGTCTCAATACGCTGACGAACCGCGAGAAGGACAACAAGCTCACGGATCCGGCCAAGCGCATTCGCCACCAGGCAGGTGGAGATCTGGGCGGCCCGGTGTTCAAGGACCGTTTGTTCTTCTTTGGCCTGTTCCAGCGCGATTCGATACAGCCGGGATCGCATCCAGGCGCGAACATCACGATTCCGACTCCGAACGGCTACGCAGCACTGGCTGGTGTGCCGCTCGGGAGCGGGCAATCTGCAGCAAGCCGGCAGGCGGTTCGTCAGCAGATTTCGTTCCTGCAGGACGAGTACGCCAATAACCTGGTGTTCCGCAACGTCACCAGTCAGCTGGTGAATGGCGTGCCGATCGAAGTCGGCGACGCCAATATCCCCATCGTCGATCCCAGCCTGTACAGGACCTATCTCGGCCGCGGCGACTACCACCCGCGAACCAACGACAACTTCACTTTCCGGTACTCGTTGAACGATCGAGCGGACGATGGAGTCGGCGGAACGAACTTCGGAACGCGGTTCATGGCGAACCAGAAACTGATCGACACGAATTTCGCCGCCAGCAACGCGCACGTCTTCTCCGCGACGAAGCTGAACGAGTTCAGGTTCTCGCTGGTGCGGCGGGATCTCGATTTCCCGGAGGTCGATCCGAACAGTCCGACGGCCACTCTCACCGGCCTCTTCCAGATTGGCGGCGACAGCAATTTCCCGCAGGGCCGCGTCAGCAACGCCTATCAGTTCTCTGACACGCTCTCGTGGACCCGGTCGAAGCACTCGATGAAGATGGGCGCGGACATCCGCTACAACGACGTCACCAACCGCGCCGCCTTCAACTCGAAGGGGACGTTCACCTTCAACAACCTGCAGGACTACATGAACAACTCGGCGTTCCGCGTTCAGCAGGCGCTGCAGACCGCGGACTTTATCGCGCATCAGTCGCAGTCCTTCCTCTTTGCGCAGGACGAGTACCGCATGAATTCGGCGCTGACGCTCGACTTCGGGCTGCGATACGAGATCTCGGGCGTGCCGTTCGGCATGTTCGGCGCGACGGACCCGGAGAGCCTGGCTGCCATGGTCCCGGGTCCGGTCAAGAAGGACACGAACAACTGGGCGCCGCGCGTTGGATTCGCGTACAGCCCGCACGCGACCAACAAGTTCATCGGCGATGGCAAGACCGTCGTGCGCGGCGGCTACGGGGTCGCGTACGACGTGCTGTTCTACAACCTGCTCACCGTCAACGGGTCGAACTATCCGCGCGTGGTCACCCTCGACGTGAACAACGTCCAGGATCTTTATCCGACCAAGCTGTCAGGTAGCGCGAGCGCCACGTTCAGCCCCCTGAGCGCATGGACCAATTCCGCCGAGAACACGGAGAACCCCGAGAGTCGGTTCTACAGCCTCACCGTGCAGCATGAGGTGAGTAACTATCTCTTCGAGGTGGGGTATTCGGGCAGCCGCGGTGCGAAGGGAATCAATCAGATTCTCGCCAACCCGGCCATCCTGACGGCAGAACAGGCGGCCACCGTGCGCGCCGGCGGATCGATTCCGAGCGCCCAGGCGCGTCGCCTGCACCCGGAATTCGGTGTGCGGACGCTGATTCCCGCCTACGACGGGCCGGCCGGAAACGACGTCGAAGCGAAGAGCAAGTACAACGCGATCTTCGTGTCCGCAAAGAGGCGGCTGTCGCGTGGTGTGCTCGTCAACACGGCCTACACGTACAGCAAGTGGACGAGCAACAATGACGCCTCGCTGGGCGAGGGCGGCACGGGTCAGTCGAGCCAGCGGCCGCAGGACATGTTCGACTACGGCGCCGAGTGGAGCCGCTCGAACTTCGATCGGCCGCATCGCCTGGCGCTCAGTTACATCTGGGAGATTCCGGGCCCGAAGACGGGGGTGCTCGGCCAGATCGCTGGCGGCTGGCAGCTGTCCGGCGTGAGCTCGGGGCAGTCGGGGCAGACGTTCACGATCTTCACGGGCGTCGACTCGAACGGCGACACGAACACCGGTTCGGACAGGCCGAATATCAACTCGTCCGGCTCGTTCACGTGGGACGATCAGCACCGTGGCTTCACGAACAGCGGGTATTACACGGTTCCGCTCGGATCCAACAACCTGCCGCTGACCAACGGCCTCGGCGATGGCAATGCGCCGCGGAACAGCGAACGCGGCGCGGCCGTCTGGAATACCGACCTGGCGCTCATGAAGCGGTTCGATCTGCCGGGCTCTGCGAAGTTCATGGTGCGCGTCGACGCGTTCAACGCGCTCAACCAGGACAACTACGGCGTGCCGACCATTACCATGTCGAGCACAAGCTTCGGAAAGAACACGAACGACTGGGGACGCCGGACCCTTCAGCTCGCCGGCAAGCTCACGTTCTGAGAAGAAAGAGTCACGTTCCGTGCGGCACGTTCACTCGTGCCGCACGGCCTCCATGGGATCGATCGACGCGGCGCGACGTGCAGGAGCAACGCACGCCATCGCGGCGACGGCGAGCAGCAGGAGCGTCACCCCGCCGAGGATCAATGGATCGCGCGAGCTCTCGGTCACCCACCTGGACGCGACCGTGTCGAAGATCAGACACAACAGAACGCCCGCCAGCAGCCCCGCCCCGACGTTCCAGGAGGTCCCCGAGAGCACCATGCGCACAACGTCGCGCGCTCTTGCGCCCAGCGCCATCCGGATGCCGAACTCGTTCGTCCTCGTGACGACGCCGTAGGACACCACGCTGTAGAGTCCCACCGCCGACAGCGCCAGCGCCAGCATCGAGAAAATCCCGAACAGCCTGGCGACCAGCGCCTGCTGCGAGTACTCGGGGAGGTTCGTAATCCAACCTTGGAGATCCCGGACGCGCATGACCTGCTGTTCGCGATCGACGCGAACGAGCTCGGCGCGGACGTCTCGCAGCGTTGACAGGGGCGGCACCCGTGTGCGCACGAGTATCTGCGTGAACATTCGCATCTTCAGGGTATAGGGCACGTAGAAGGCGGGCTTGATCGGGTTGCGCAGGCCGTCGTTGCGCGCGTCGGCAACGACGCCGACGATCTCGATCCAGCCGTCAGAACCGGCCGCACCGGGTGAATAAGGCGGTTCGCTCTTCAGGTTCGCGACCTTGATCTGGCGGCCGATGGCGTCGCCCTTGGGCCAGTACTGCCTGGCCATCGTCTTATTGATCACGGCAAGGGCCGCGCCGCGCGCGATCTCGTCCCGATTCCAGAGACGGCCTTGCGCGATTGGAATGCGGAGAAGAGGGAAATACTCGGAGCTCACGAAATTGACTCGAGCGACAGGCTTCTCGAGCGCGCTGCTGTCGAGAACCTCGAACGGTGTGTCGCCTCCGTTCGACGGCGGCGTCGCGTTGGTCGAGATGCCTGCCGATACGACCTGCGGCATCGCGGCGACTGCCGATCTGAGCCGCTCGAAGTACTCCGAACGCTCCTTCCACGTCTGGTAGGTACCGTCGTGGACGGGGATCGGCAGCGACATCGTGTTCTGCGGGTCGTATCCGAGATCCGCGCTCGCCAATCGCAGGAATCCCTTTCCTGCCGCGCCGGCCGCAGTCAGCATCAGGAGCGTCAGCGCGACCTGGACGGCGACCATCACACGATGGGTCCGCCGGCCCTGCGCGCTGCCGATCACCCGTCGAGCGCCGGCCTGCGCCACCCGGCCGAGATCGGGGCGAGAGAGTTGGAGGGCCGGCCACAGGCCGAACACGATTGCGGTCACGAAGGCCAGGCCCGTGCTGAACAACAGGACCGGCATGTTCATCTCGATCACCGATTCGGCGGCGAACGAGTTGGTGGGCAGCCAGGCGACTATCATCGCGAGCCCTTTCCAGCCGATCGCCACGCCGAGCACCGCGCCGATGACGGCGATCGCCAGGGCCTCCGTCAACAGCTGCTGCACGATTCGAACACGCGCGGCGCCAAGAGCCGCGCGGACGGCGAGCTCCTGTTGCCGATGCGACCCGCGCACCAGCAGCAGGATCGACACGTTGGCGCAGCCGACGAGCAGGAGGGACGTCACGGCGCCGAGCAGCAGATACAGCTTCGGCCCCATCGGGCGCGCGTACATTTCGATGATGCTGCGCAGGTTTACTTTGAACGTGTCCGGGTAACGCCCGGGCGCCTGCTTTGCGAACTCCTGCAGGATTGGCTGCAGCTCGGCGTTCGCTTCGGTCGCCGTCGTGCCTGGCCGGATCTTGAGGGTGACGCCATAGTAGATGTTGGGGTCGATCCTGACCTTCAACGGCAGGTAGATGTCCGCCTCGCGCCACCGGAATCTCGGCGGCATCACGCCGACGATCTGATAGTCCTTTCGAACGAGCTGGATCGTGCGGCCGACCACGGCAGGATCGCCCGAGTAGTAGCGCTGCCAGAATTGATAGCCCAGCACGACGACACGTTCCGGATCCTGACCGGGCGGCCCGTCGGCGGGAATGAGCCATCGCCCCATGATGGCTGGAACGCCCCAGTGATTCGGCGCGTTCGGAGATATGTACGACGCGACGACGTCCTCGGGGATATCGCCGTCGGTGGTCGTCAGGTTCCAGCCATCCTCTGCGACGACGCTCTCGACCGTCCGTGCCTGTCGAAGCTGATCGATCTGGGCGCCGCTGAGGCCTGGATACCGGAATCGGCCGGCGTTGTCCCTGAGCGCCAGCTGCATCATGCGATCGGCGCCGACGTAGGGAAAGGGATTGATCAGGACGCCATAGACGACGCTGAAGACCGCGCTGGTGGCGCCGATCCCGAGCGCCAGCGAGAGGACGGCGGTCAGGGCAAACCCGGGCCGGCGGCGCAGTTCACGCGCCGCGTAGCGACAATCGCCGATCAGTGCGGTCATGTCATGGGCTTGGACGGAACTGGAGCCCGAAGGGTTGGGGAGGTCTCCCCCAGCACGGATGGCCAGCCCTGGCGCACACTCGGATACTTCGGGACCCAGCCGGAGGCGTCACGAAGCTTGCGGTTCGAGATCCTCAGCGAACGCGCGGCCATCTTTCCGATCGAGCCGAAGAGCGGCGTGAGCCAGGGCGGCGGCAGCCTTGGGGACGCGACCCCAATCGCCTCGGCCACCAAGTCGAAGAACTCGCGGTGCGTGACGGGCGCATTGTCGACCACGTTGTAGATCCCTGGCGCCAACCCGATCGCCGCCGCCACTGCAGACGCCGCGTCGTCATGAGAAATGGAAGAGACAAAGGCGTTCGGCGGGCCCGGCAATGGAGCCCAGCCCCTCCGCACAGAGGCGAACATGGCGGCCGTTTGAAAGGCATCGGCTCCATAGAACGCTCCGAATCGCAGGACGATGCCGGTGCGGCCGCTGTCCGAGAACCGCGCAGCCGCGGCCTCGGCATCGGCGACGGTCCGGTTGTAACGCACGGGCGCAATGCGCTCGGTCTCGTCGATCCATCGATCGCCGCAGTCGGGGTAGACCGGCGCGAACGACTCCTGAACGAAGCGCGCGACCCCCACGGAGATCGCGGCGTCGACGAGCGTCGCGGATGCCACCCGGCGCAGCCGATCGTTTTCGCGCCAGGCCCACGGCAGGAGGATCTGCAGAGTGGAATGCGGGATGCGGGTCGCAAGGTTCACGACCGCTTCCTGACCTGCGAGGGCCCGGCGTACTGCCGACGCATCGAAGAGGTCGAGATCGGTTGTCGTCACGCCGCGACGCGCAAGCTCTGCCCGGGCCGGTCTCGAGTGGACGACGGCCGTCACTTCGTGACCGGCTTCGCGAAGAAGCGGAACAACACGCCGGCCGATGACTCCTGTCGCACCTGTAAGAAGAACCTTCATGACGTTGTTTCTCCCTCGGCCTCATAGCAATTGGAGCGCCAGCAGTCTTCCGGAAGGCAGCGTGAGAGCACTCGAGAAGGCTGCCCAGCCTGTACTTTCGAAGACGGACGTAGAGTTGCGTGTGTGACAGACCCAGCTGGCGGCTGAAGCTGTCTACGCGCGGACCTGGCGGGACCTGGGCCGCTGAGCTGTCCAAAGACCGACGGCCCAACCTGGCCGCCCTGTAATCTCCGAGACATCTTCGACCGGCCATACTTGCCGGCGGTCGGATTCATGGAGTTTCGGGGCTACCCCACCGGCCACGGAGGATTCTTATGACCAGACGAGTGCTGACCGCGTTGGCTCTTCTCTCCGCTGCCGGCCTTGCCGCACCCGGTGTCGGGCACGCGCAGGCCTTCAAGGTCGAAAAGTTCGACATCAAAGGCGAGGGCGGCACGGACTACGTGGCCGTCGAGGCGGCCACTGGACGCGTCTTCGTATCCCGTTCGACGCACATGATGGTCGTCGAAGGCGCGACCGGCAAAGTCCTCGGAGACATTCCGAACACACCCGGCGTGCACGGCGCCGGGATCGCGACGAAGGCCGGCCACGGCTTCACGACCAACGGCGGCGATCAGACCGTCACGATGTTCGACTTGAAGACGCTGGCGGTGATCAAGCAAATCAAGGTCGGCCCTGGGCTCGACGGCATCATGTACGACGAACCGGACGACAAGATCATCCTCACCAATCACAGCCGGCCGATAGGCACGCTCACGGCGATCGACCCCGGCACTGGCGACATCGTCGCCACCGTCGAGCTCGAGGACACGGCGCCCGAAGGCGCCGCGGCGGACGGAAAGGGTCACATCTTCGTCAACAACGAGAGCAAGAACACGATGCAGGTGATCGACGTGAAAACGTGGAAGGCGACCGCCTCGTGGCCGCTCGCGCCGTGCGATGGGCCGACAGGCATCGCGTACGACAAGGCGTCGAATCGCGTTCTTGCCGGGTGCACCAAGACCTCGGTGGTCGTTGACCCGGACACCGGGAAGGTCGTCGCGTCGATACCAAACGGCACCCGCGTCGACGCGCTGGGGTGGGATCCGTCGAAGAAGCTGGTCTTCATCCCGAACGGAGGCGAGGGCAACGTCACCGTCGCCCATCAGGACACGCCAGACAAGTACACCGTCGTGGCCACGGTCCCCACCTTCGCCGGAGCGAAGACGATTTGCGTGGATCCGACGACGCACAATGCGTATCTGTTCCAACCGGAGCGCGGTCCGGCGCCGGCGCCCGCGGCTGACGCGCCGCCGCCAGCAGCAGGCGGGCGCGGTCGCGGTCCGCAGGGGCCGATCGTCGCCGCCTGGTTCATCGTGATCAAACAGTAGGGAGGCTGGGCCTCTACTTCAGGTCTCGGTACGGAGCGAAGTCCTGCCAGATCTGGTCGATGACCTTGGAATCGACGACACGGGTGTCCGCTTTTCCCGGCTCCTTCTCCGAGTACAGCACGAGCTTGACGGTCCCGCAGTGCGGGCCGAACGCACCCGGATCGAAGACGTAAAGACCTTCGTAAATGGCGTCGCCGTCGCCGACGCGCTGCTCCAGCTTGAACGGATGGATTGGCGTGACCTCGGCATCGCCGCAGAAAGCGCGCATCCGCGAGAAGCCCGATTTGAAGTGCTTGATCGGGGGGACGGCGACCCCCTGTGTCCGCGCGGCGCCGCGCGCGACCGTCGTCCAGAAACCCTCGACGAGTTTTGGCGTCACGCGGACCAGGAGCACCGGTGGAAAATCCTCGACATAGTCGGACCAGTTGCTGAACTCCATCAGCGACCGTGCCATCGTCTGCTCTGCCTCGGGGCTACGCGCCCCTCTGCCGCGTTCCTGCCTGCTGACTTGCTCCGACTGGTACCGGGCGCCATAGGACAAGATCGGCGTGATGAAGGCGACATCGAAGTCCGACGCGGGGATCTGATACGGGTTCAGGCTGCCAGAGCGGTGTTGCACGGCGTCCTTGAGGGCGTCCGCCGGAAACGGCCGCGCGGGCTCGATCGGAAGATGCACGCCGCCAGGTGGCGTGGCGTTCTGCATCTTCTTCTCCACAGATGCGACGACCTCGCACACGTCATCGATCCGGACGACGCGGGAACCGTCGAGCCGATTCTGCCGGGTCTCGTCCTTGTCGCCGACGATCGACGTCAGCCCAACGACCGCCCCGTCCGCCGTGAAGACAGGCCCCCCCTCACTGCCGCTCCCGAGGCCGAAGTTCGACAGGATGGAGTGCGCCTCCATGCGGTCAACGGTCCCAGACGTGAGGCCCTTCTGGTCACGCAGCGGCGTGCCGATGGTGAAGAGCTTCTGCCCGTCGGCCAGGGGTGGGACGGCTCCCTGCCCACATCCGATCGGCACCGGCCGCGTTGCTGCGAGTGCCTTTGGATCGATCCAGAGGATCGCAACGTCCCGCGCAGCATCAGCCGCAAGGACGGTGGCCGCCACCTTGAGCTCCTGCGTGATCTGCACTTCAACGGACGTGGCGGTCCCGATGAGCCGCTGATTCGTCGCAATGAGGCCTTTCCCGTCGACTACGAATCCCGATGCGTGCGTAGTCGGCGTCCAGAGCGCGACGACGCTGTCCTGCCATTGAATCAGGAGGGCGGAGGGATCTGCCTCGGGCGTGGAGGCCGAGGTGGCGGCCTCGATCTCTGCGTTGTCGGCGGTGAGCTCGAGGACGGCCTCCCGGCCCGCGGCGACATGAATCGTTTTCGTCCACTGGTAGGCCTTGCCCTGAAACGTGAAGGGGTGGTCCGATTCGACGGTGTAGTTCCCGGGCCGCAGCCTCACGTCCGCCGTGCCATCCAGCGCGGTGACGATCCGGCGAGGCGCCGCGCTCGCCGGGTTCTCGCTGACGAGCAGCGCATGGCGTGGCACCGGCGTCGCCTTTTGGTCGGCGTCGATGAGGACAACCTTGATGTGGAGGACCGTCAGCTCTTGAGGGGCGCCCGAGCGCGTGATGGCCAGACAGAGCGTCGCGAGCGCGAGCACGCGGAGCATGAAGCCATCGTCGCCTCGCCGGACCTGCATGTCAACGCCGGAACTGACGGCAGGACCAATCTGAGATCGCCCGGACTTAGAAGGCGGCCGGCCTCCGAACAATCCCGCCTCGCACGTCCGCGAGCGAGTGCTGGACGACGAACGCCTCGGCGTCGTGACGGTCCACGAGCCGCATGACGCGGCCGATCTCGAGACGGGTGACGACGCAATAGAGGATCTCTCGCGGTTCCCCGCTCTTTCCGCCGCGACCGGCGAAGACCGTGACGCCCCGTCCAAGCTCGCCGACGATTTCTTCGCGTATGACCGGTCCCGACGCCGACATGATCGTGATGGCCGTGAACTCTTCGATGCCGTGCAGGACGAACTCCAGCATCCTCGCGGCAGCCGCATACGTGACGATCGAGTACAGCGCCGGCTCCGTGCCAAGCACCGACATGGCCAGGACGAACAACACGACGTTGAAGGCGAGAATGACGTCGCCGACCTTCACGCCGAACCATCGACGGCTGATGAGGAGTGCCGCGATCTCTGTGCCGTCGAGCACCGCACCGCCCCTCATCGCCAGACCGATCCCTGCTCCGATGAAGACCCCTCCGAACAGTGCGGTGAGAAGCGGATCGGGTGTGACGTCCGGGTACGGGACGAGCGCCAGAACAACGGCCAGCGCGCCAATCGCGATGGCGCTCCGGATCGCGAAGCCGAGCCCGAGCTGCCGGTGCGCGACCACGATGAACGGCAGATTGACGGCCGGCAGCCATGCGGCGAGCGGCAAGGGTGTGACGTGTGCGAGCAGCATGCAGATGCCGGTGACGCCGCCGTCGATGAAGTGGCTGGAGAACAGGAAGCCCTTGAGGCCCATTCCCGCCGTCAGCACACCAGCCAGCATCAGAAGCACGTTCACCAGTTCTCGTGAGTAGGCGGTTCGCATCAGGTAATACTACGGCGCGTGTCACGAGCGCTGCACGCTATCCATTTTCGTGATGTCCGCAGGCGGCTTATCCGGCGACCTCGCCGTGAAGAGGCTGCAGCGTCGGGCCGACGTCATGGTGGGCAGGTGGAAGCGTCCGCAGGAAGCGATACAACGCGCGGAGATCGGTCTCGGTCATTCGTGAGAATCCACCCCACGGCATCGGCGAGTCCGGCGTGACGAGGCCGGCGCGAAAGCGCCGGATGAAATCCTCTTCACTCCACCGCGCGATGTGCCCGGTCGCGTTGTCGGGCGTGAGGTTGGGGCTCACGTACATGTTCTCCGGGTGGAGCCGCGAGCGAAACTGGAGACCGCCCGAGAAGAACGGACTCAGGTACCTCCCCGTCTTCAGGCTGCGCGCCGTGTGGCAGGCGCCGCAGCCGCCCAGCGATTTCGCGAGGTAGCCCCCGTAGCCGGGCGAGGCCTCGGGCGTCAGCTCAGCGAGCGGCGTCGTCGCAGGCGCGTAGGGATCGATGAAGTACGTGAGCGCGATCTTGCCGAGCAGATTGATGTCCTGGCTCGGCGCGACGCCTGGCGACGGCGGAAGCGACCGAAGGAACGACAGGATCGCGACGAGATCCGCCTCGGTCACATCGGCGAACGAGTCCATGAACGGCAGGCCGATGTGCCCGTCGCGGTTGACGCCGTACCGGATCATGCGCGCGAGCTGCGCGTCGGTCACCTTCCCGATTCCAGTCGCGTCGTCAGGCGTGAGGTTCGGCGCGCGCCACGTGCCCAGATAGGTCTGCTCTCCGGATCCGCCCGTCAACGGGACTTCCTCGCCACGCAGGAGCGCCGGCCGCGCGGCGTCCGCCGCGTGGCAATCCGCGCAGCGCCCTGGACCAAAGACGATGTAGCGTCCGCGAGCGACAGTCGATGGATCCTGCACGGCCCGTGTCGCGGGCAGCGGCGCGTCCCAGACCCTGCGGTAGCCGACCAGGGAGTATGCAACCGCAGCGGCAGTGATGAGGAGCAGGAGCCCGAGTGTCATCGCCGAGATGGAGACAAACCCACGCCTGGGCTTTGATCGAATCCTTGACAAGTCCTCGTCCCTTCCTTACGGTACGCACGCTGGATGCATCGCCGCACTCTCCGTGCGGCAGACCGAGTTCTCCGTCGGCTCCCGCACTCATAACCTGGCCCCGGCCGCATCGCACAGCGGCCGCTTACTGGTTGTTCGAGAGAGGAGAGCCAACCATGACGTTCCCGCGTCCGCTGTCCCGCATCTTCGCCAATGAGAGGCCCCGCACAGTCGGTTGCATCGCCGCGCTGATCCTGCTCGCAGGACCGGCATCCCTCGCGGCACAGGTGCTCTATGGTTCCATGGTCGGCAACATCACGGATAGCAGTGGCGGCGCCGTGCCGGGAGCGACCGTCACGATCACACACAGCGAGACCGGCGCCTCGCACGAGGCGGTGACCGACGCGAACGGCACGTATCGGTTTTCGACGGTCCAGCCCGGGACGTACACCATGACCGTCAAGCTGACCGGCTTCCGCACCTTCACCCGCGAGAACGTACCGGTGACGCTGAACAGCATCACACGAGTGGACGCTGCGATGCAGGTCGGGCAGCTCAGCGAGAACGTCACCGTCTCGGCCGACCAACGTCACCGAGCTTCCGTGGGGCCCTGAGCGCCGGTGGCTGAACTCGGGCGATCTGCTCTCCCTGATCGTGGGCGGATGGCAGGTGAACAACATCGTGAGCTTCTACAGCGGCACACCGTTCAGCGTGACGGCCTCCGGCACGTCACTCAACGCGCCCGAAAACGATCAGCGCGCGGATCAGGTCGTTTCCGATGTGAAGATCCTCGGAGGCATCGGACGCGACAGTGCGGCCTTCGATCCGCTCGCCTTCAAGCCGGTGACCGAGGCCCGCTTCGGGACGGCGCCGTTCAACGTGTTGCGTGGACCAGGCGTTGCCTCGTGGGATCTCGGTGTGTTCCGTCAGTTCCAGATGCCGCGAGGACTGAACCTCACGATCCGCATGGAAGCCTTCAACGTCACCAACCGCCCGCGGTTCAGCAACCCCGGCGGCAACGTCTCCAACCTGCGACTCAATCCGGATGGGACGGTGCGCGACCTGAATGGCTACGCCGTGATTACAAGCACACAGGATGGAAGCGAGCGACAGGTGCGATTCGGCGTCCGGCTCGCCTGGTAGGACTGAGCACTCCGTTTGGTTGATCCCAGCGCTCACTCGAGTTGGCCGTAGGGCGGGCCCTTCCAGGGTCCGCCCGCCAACGGAGCTGAACCACCCAGCCTCCCTTCAGCTCCCTCCCCCACGACAAGGGCGATTGCTTCAAAAGCTTCAGGGTGTGCGGACCAGGAACCACTGGCCCTTTCGCAGGAGTCTTCACGGTCGCAGCGGTTGTATGCTCGGAAATGGGCCGCGCAAAGGCCGCCGACCGGCGTCCTGTACCACCCAGCCCGGGAGTCTTTGTCGATGACGTTACAAGCCGAATACGACCTCGTCTGCATCGGAAGCGGGCCAGCGGGATTGCGCGCAGCCATTCAGGCAGCCAAACTCGGCAAGCGCGTGGCGATCGTCGAGCGCCGACGGAGCGTCGGGGGTGTCTGCATCGACACCGGCACGATTCCATCGAAGACGTTTCGAGAGGCCGTTCAGAACGTCTGCTCACGGGCCGGCTTCGAATCCGAAGACTCTTCTCCTGAAGAGCGCAAGCGGCCGACGATGACACGCCTTGTCTGGCACGTGGCCCGTGTCATCGAACGCGAGGTGAGCATCGTGCACGACGTGCTGACTCGCAACGACATTGACGTCTTCCACGGACGCGCCGCCTTTGACGACCCGCACACGATCGTCGTCGAGTCGCCGGAAGGCCGCCGCCGGCTGACCGCCGAGCACGTACTGATTGCAGTCGGCACTACGCCAAGCCGACCGGCGGGAGTCGATTGCGACGATCGGACGATCACGAGCTCGGACAGCGTGCTGGGCCTCGAACACCTGCCACGCTCGATGGCCGTCGTGGGCGCCGGCGTGATCGGGATCGAATATGCCTCCATGTTCGCGGCGCTTGGCGTGCAGGTCACGGTCATCGATCAACGGCCGCGGCCGCTCGAGTTCCTCGACGACGAGATCGTCGACGAGCTGATCCATCAGATGCGCCGGAGCGACGTGATCTTCCGCTGCGGCGATGCCGTCGAGAAGGTCGAGATCGTGAACGGTCCGCCGCGCCAGGGGCTGCTGCAGCTTGCCTCCGGCAAGCACCTCGTGGCCGAAGTCGTGCTGTTCTCTGCCGGGCGAATCGGTGCGACGGCTGACCTGAATCTCGCGGCCGCGGGATTGGCAGCCGACGATCGCGGACGGCTTCGAGTGGACGAATCCTACCGGACGCCCGTGAGTCACATCTGGGCGGCTGGTGACGTCATCGGGTTCCCCGCGCTCGCGGCGACGTCGAGCGAACAAGGCCGGCTGGCCGCGTGCTCGATGTTCGGCATTCCGGCCAAGCCGATGGGGAATCATTTCCCTGTCGGCATCTACGCGATTCCAGAGGTGTCGATGACGGGCGCTACGGAAGAGGAGCTCACCCGACAGAAGATTCCCTACGAAACAGGGATCGCGAGATACAAAGAGATCGCGCGCGGCGCGATCCGAGGCGACGATCAAGGCATGTTCAAGATGCTGTTCCACCGCGAAGATGGACGCCTGCTCGGCTGCCACTGCATCGGCACCGGCGCGACGGAGTTGATCCACGTTGGCCAGGCGGTGCTGGCGCTTGGTGGTGGCCTCGACTATTTCCTCACGACGGTCTTCAACTACCCGACGCTGGCCGAGTGCTACAAGGTGGCGGCGCACAACGCGGCGAACAAGCTCGCGCTCGTTCGGCAGGTCACGACGTCGTGATGTCCACCACTCCGCGATGCACTGACGGGCGACAGCCCAGCGGGCTTTCTAGCGACCGACGCGCCCTAACTGCTCCTCGAGCCACGGCATGGTCGTGCTCATGAGTACCTCGAGCGAGGGAACGTGCCCGCCGTCGTAGAGCGTGAGCAGCTTGGGTTCGGACAAGAGCTTGAAGAAGGGCTCGGTCGCGGTTCGAAGCGGCGTGTCCTCGTCGTATCGGCCCTGAAGAATCAGCTTGGGCGCGCGGATGTATGACGCGAAGTTGATCGGGTTGGCGGTGGCACTGATGCCCCGGTAGGCCGCGGGGAGTCCGGCCCCGATGTACACGAGAGCGTGATATCGGTTTTCCAGAGCCGCGAGGATCAGCCCGAGCACCGACCCCGCGCTCGGAGCGAGGACCCCGACCCGCGTCATGTCGAGATCTTTGCGCGTCTCGAGATAGTCGAGGCCGCGGCGCAGATCCGTGACGCGGCTCGTAACGATCTCCGCGAACTCTACCGTCGAAGACGGGGGACGGACGAAGCCGGCGGGGCTGAGGCGCTCGATGTAGCCTTCCAACACCACACCAAACGCGGCACGGCCCCCTCTGACAAAGGGCGCCATGCGATCGTCCATCGAGTCGGGCAACGATCGAAATCCGCCGTCGACATCACCAGCCGGGAGGTAGTGCATCACCTGCAGCGGCCGCTGCGCGTGGTTCGGCAGGTAGAGATACGCGATGGCCCGCGCGCCGTTCGCGCCGACGAAAGTGATACGCTCTCGCTTCCACTCCGGGGTCTCTATCGTTTGTTCGATACGCGCGTCGAGCGGTGTCTTCTCGTACCGATAGGCGCTCGCGAGCTTCTCGAAGACTTGCGGTGAAGGAGCGGTGTACTGCGGCACTTCCTGTTCGAGCTCGATCCTCATGCCGCCTTGATCGCCGGCGGCTTCTGCCGGATTGCGCGCGCATCGGAAACCCACCTTCTCGGAACTGAAGAAGCCGGGCCGCCCGCCGAACAGCGAGAACATGTACGTCGGATCGCCCCACGCGCCTCCGGTCGCGAGGAAGCCGTCCGAGCTGTCGTTCGCCGTCCATTCGGCCACATTGCCCGCCATGTTGTAGGCGCCGAACGCACTCATGCCGAATTCACCGCTCGAGGTCGGGAGCGTACCCTTTCCGAAGTTCGCGCGATTTTCGAGCGGATCTCCGGGGTAAAACGCGCCCCAGGGCATGCCGGTCACGCCGGCCGCCGGGAGATTGCCGTTGCGCGCTGCCTTTTCCCACTGAAAGATCGTCGGCAGCACTTTCCCGCGAAAAGCGGCGTACGCGCCGGCCTCGTACCACGTGATGTCGGTGACGGGATAGTCGGCCCTGCCGTCCAGGAAGCTCTGGTTCGACCACGTGCGCGGCCCTGGTAATCCGGTCCGATCGACGAGCAGGCGGATGCCGGCCTCCCACGGAATCTCCCGGCCATCTTTCACAAAGGACTGCTTCCAGAAGGCTCGATTGCCGTAGCCACCCGCGTTGACGAACTCCTTGTACTCCTGATTGCTGACTTCGAACTTGTCGATGAAGTAGTCATCCAGCCGCACGCGCCGATCCGTCGGGCGTGACCATGCGATCAGGCGATAGTCGCCGCCCGGCACGAACACCATTCGCGCCGGCACCTTGGTGACGGGCAGGAGCTTCTGCCTGATCCGAATCGCAGGCGGCAGTATGGTCATCGCACCGGCCCGCATTGCCACGCCGGAGACCGTCCGTTCGATGGGCGCGTATCCTTCCTTTTCGATCGAGAGTATGTATTCGCCGCGCGGGATCCGAGCGTCGGTCAACGGCGAAGTTCCCAACAGCCGACGCGCGGACGTGGCGGCTGCTGCTCCGCGGCCGAATCGTTTCGCGTAGACTGCTGCGCCTTCCGGTTCAGTCGTCACGGAGACCGTGTCCGAGATCGCCGGCATCAGACTCGGGATCGTAGGGTCACCGGGCAAGTAGGGAGCCACAGCGACGGCGAGGTCGTACGCCTCGTCGTACCGCTTCGCGTCAGCCAGTGCCGCTACCTGCGCGACCTGGGCCTTCGCCCATCGAATCCTTGCCGATCGCCAGACGAACCACCCGCCGGCGCTCAGGACGAGCACGGCCGCGATCGCCAGCACGACTGCGCGCCGCGATCGATGCTGCGTGCCCACACTTCCGACGCTCGATGACGGCAAGGCGGAATCCGGCAGCCGCTCCGGCGTCGTGGACGCCGATCCCCCGCTCGGGCGTGATGGTTGAGGAGTCCGTCCGAGTTTGAGTTGAAAATCCCGTTCTTCCTTCAGCGCCCGCAAATCGATCAAGAGATCCTTTGCTGTCTGGTAGCGCTCGTCCGGCCGTTTCTTCAGCAGCTTCGTGACAATCCGCTCGAGCTCCGCCGGAGTGTCCGGCGCGAAACGGACCAGCGGCAACGGGTCGCAGGTGAGAATTGCCACCGCGACGTCCGCCGAGCTCCCGCCCTGGAATGGACGCTGGCCGCTCACCATCTCGTACAGCAACACCCCGATGCTGAACAGGTCGCTGCGCGAATCGAGCGGTTCTCCACGTACTTGCTCAGGCGCCATGTACGCCGCCGTACCGACGATGGCTCCGTGGTGGGTCAGCGACGAAACCGTCTCCGCTCCTCCTGTCGATGCGGGACCATCCTGCTTGGCCAGGCCGAAGTCCATCACCTTGGCGTCGCCGCGCGTCGTGATGATGATGTTGGCGGGCTTGATGTCGCGATGAAGGATGCCCTGGGCGTGGGCCTCGCTGACGGCATCGACGATCTGCACGGCGCTCGCCAGAATCTCGTTGAGATCGAGTGGAGACCGGCGCAACCGTGCGTCGAGCGTCTCGCCCTCGATGTATTGCATCGCGATGTACTGCCGGCCGGCCGCTTCGCCGACCTCGTACACGGAGCAGATGTGCGGATGATCGAGAGTCGCGGCCGCTCGCGCCTCTCTCAGAAGTCGACGCTGAGCGTGGGGATCGGTCTCTGTTTCCGGCTTGAGGAATTTCAGCGCGACGCGGCGGCCGAGCTGCGTGTCATCTGCGAGGAACACGTCCCCCATGCCGCCAGCCCCGAGCTTGCCGCGAATGACATATCGTCCGAATTGCAAGCCCGCGGTGACCGGATCCATGACCACGTCTGTGTTAGACGGGCCTGATTATCGTCGATTTCGGCGCCGCGGCCGGCCTCAGCGGCTCTGAGGCAGTCGTTCACCTGTGTTGTCACGTAGAGACGGACCTCCAGGTCCGTCCGCCAACACGGGTGAACAACTGTAGTGGTGGACTACTTACGGGAGAAGACGCGCTTCGTGTCCAGGCCGAACGACGGCGAGCCAACAGTTCCACCGATCCTGATCGGAATCTCGCTCCCGCCGCCCTTGTGACGGAACAGCGGGTCGATGGCCTTCAGCAGCACGCTCTTGAGGCCGGTCACCGTCTCGGAGATGCTCGCCTGCATGACGAGGGTTCCGGTGAAGGCAAGTTCCTCTGACACGAGGCCGTACGTGCCCGAGAGCCGGACGACAGCTCCAGGTACGTCGAAAGCGACGGACGGAATCGTCAGGACGCCGTCGCCAAGCCGGAACGTGCCCTCGAAATCCGACGGCACCGATTTCTTCGGCCTTGCCTCCGCTTGTTGTCCTCGGCTGCGTACGCTGAGCTCCGTAATCTTCGTCTGAACGCCGGGATCCGTGAACAGCGCACGGCCGATCGAAAAATGGCCGTCGAGCTGCAGTTTCTTTACGACGTCGATCTTTCCCGGCGGCAGCACGAACGCCGTGGTCAATGTGAGGCCGCCTGTCATCGGCGGACGGTCCGCCTTGACGGCAAGCCGCAACACGTCCTCGAGCCGCGCCGAATCCATCTTCACATCCAGCCGGACCGTGCGTCCTTCGGGCCCTGGCGCGTCGATGATCCCGCCGGAGGCGGTGAGCGACGACTTCAGGAAGGAGGCGTCGACTCGCTGCAGGATCGTGTCGCCATTCGTGCCGTCGACGATCGCGTGGTACTTCGTCTTGAGCGGCACCGGATGTCCGCCGGCCTCCACCGTGAAGTCGGGCGTGTCCGTGTCGCCCCGCACGTCCATCCGCTCGAGCGAGCCGCCGAAGCTGCCGCGGGACGTCAGGATTCCGGAGATCCCCTTGAATACGCCGAGGTTCGCCTTGTCGAAGGTGAATCCTCCTGAGACCGGAGTCGCGCCTGGATCGTCGGCGTTCCAGGGCCCGAACGATCCCAGCGTCTGAATCTCGCCCGGCGGGATGGCGTTGGTGAGGGTCGCCTGGAACGGCATCGGCGTGTCGAACGCCACCGACTGCATGTGAAGGGCGTGGATCGCCCACACCTTCGGCCGCTTGCTCGGATTGCGCGGCACGATGGTCAGCGTCGCGTCCGTCGACTCGAGCTCGTCGAGGATGAGCGAGCGCGGCAGCCCTGGGCGGTTCCCTGAAGAAGACTGCGCGCTCGCTTGATCCGGCGTCGGCTTCGGCGGAATCTCGATCGCCAGACCCTCCAGCGTGACTTTGGCGACGTGATGTCGCAGGAGCGCCGACAAGCTGCCGTGCACGAAGAAGCGCCTGACAGAGATGAGAGGCGCGCGCGTCGGCGGTCCGCGCCGCTTGATCGCGAGCCCGGTGCCTTCCGCCCGAAGCGAGGGAAACACGCGCAGCTGGAGTGCGTCCAACTGCACGTCGCTCTCGAGCCGCTCCGAAAGCACCTCGATCAACTTCCGCCGCGCAACTTCCGATCTGAAGGGCACAATCGACGCAATCATCAGCACGAGAACGAGCACTGTCACTGCCGCAGCAATAGCGAGAACGATCCAACGCCGCCGGCTGAGAAACGAACGACGGGGATCGGTCATCGAGCCTGCCCTATCATCTAATAAGATGTAATTCCTGAATCAGTAGCATCCGCTCCGTTGTCGCGACTGCAAACTCCGGGCCGAACCACAGCACGACTCGCTACCGAATCAGTAGACACAGGCCACCAGCAAATGCTCCGCCAGCCTACTACGAACAGGCGCTCAAGGCGCCGACTGCCGGCTGCCGTTCTAATCGCGACTCTGGTGGCGCTGGCGGTGACGAGCTGCAACAGGCCTGCTCCGGCCAGGGAGGCTGCGCCCGCGCCGATCCAGTCTGCTCCGGCAGTCGAGGAGAAGCCTGCGAACTCACCCGGTCGCGATCTGTCCGTGGACGAGTCGATGGG
Source organism: uncultured Acidobacteriota bacterium (assembly GCA_963730995.1). GTDB lineage: Bacteria > Acidobacteriota > Vicinamibacteria > Vicinamibacterales > 2-12-FULL-66-21 > CAVSUB01. The sequence goes on from CAVSUB010000002.1 coordinate 236,279, forward strand.
TGGGCACACACTTGCCCGGCATGTTGGCAAAACCGACGACGAGCTCCTCCAGCGACTCCGGCGCGAGACGCAGATCTCGGCGGCATCGACGTACACGGATCGCACGAGCGCAGAGAGGGTCGTGGGCGCAGCACTGGCCGCTGGAGGAAGATCCTTCGACGCCTGGCGTCGCCGCACGGGCCGGCGGCCCAACTTCGTCCTGCACTATTCGGCCAATCGTGTGATCGGGCGCTCCATGTCGCGCAGACGATCCAGGTCGGAACCTTGTGAGGACGCTGTCCTCGTTCTTCGATGGGACGACCGGCGGCGGGACTTCTACGTGCTGACTTCGTATCCGGAGGCGAACCGTTGACTCGCATCACCGCGGCGGCGTTTCCAGAGCTCCGGCGCGTCTTCGGCGGATACCTGCACGAAGACTATCTCGTCGAGTCAGGCACGCCGGAGGCAGCGTTGCGCGCCTTTCGAGAGGACGCCGCCCCGGCCGAGCTCCGCCGGTTCCGGCGCGAAGCGAAGAAGCTGCTCGCGCACGCCGAAAGGCTCGACTTCGACGAAGTGCGCGATCTCATCGAGCATCTCGGCGGCCGGTGGATCCCGCCGTCACGCGAGGCGTTGATCGCCTTGCTCAGGGAAGCCGCCGGCATCAACGAGCCGCCGGCGAAGTAGGACCGGAGGGCGTGGACAGTGTCCGGCGCCGGATGCCGGACACTGTCGAGAAGATCCCTGTCTGTCTCCGAGTCAGAGCACGCCCGGGCATTGCACAGGCTGCGGCGCGTCGATTCGTCTGGCCGCCTGTGTTGGAACGAACTGGACTGCTGTAGTGCTCGCGTCGATGGTCCCCTGGTTCCGGATGACATGGGTGTGCCCCTCGCCCGGGTCGATGAAGCTCGCGCCCACCGAGAAAACGTGCGGCGCGCAGGTCGGGTCATCACCGTCGTACGCAGTCAGCTGTCCGGCGGTGACCATGATGATGCTGGGACCCGGGTGCGTGTGCCAGCCAGTAGTGCCCCCAGGCTTCCACACGTTCGTCACGACGTACAGATCTGTAAGCCCTTTGGTCTTGAGCCTCGCCCGCCACAAGCCGTTGGAGTGATCGTCGGCGTTCAGGTCTATTTCGTCGAGCGTCGCCTTGAGCATCTGAGGGCTGGTGAACAGCGGCGGATTGGAAGGCGTCGCAAGCAGGGTGCCCGCATAGACGCCTACCGCGAGTGTCAACGCTGTTAGAGACCACGCCAAATTTCGTTTCATTTTGGTGCCTCCTTTGCGAATGTTTCGTTCGTCGTCGGGCTTGCGCCCCTGAGACACGCACGATGAATCGAGTGACGACGACCAACAAGCTGTGTTCGCTTGCGAAGACGGGTTCCCGGACGCTGCCTCTGATTGCCGTCGATTGCACCTGTCATACGCCGTGACTACAATCGCCGCCTGCACTCGAATGAGCGCCGAGATGGATGGCCCTTCGCCTGAGCTGACGCCGCGACCGGCCAGGAAGTCCGACGACCGCCTGGACTCCTGGAAGGAGATTGCCGGCTACCTGAAGCGCGACGTGACGACCGTCCGGCGCTGGGAAAAGCGTGAGGGCATGCCGGTCCACCGTCATGTCCACGACAAGCTGGGGTCGGTGTACGCGTTTCGGACAGAGCTCGACGCCTGGACCCTTAGCCGCAATCCAACGTCTGCTTCCGAGGACATCGATGCCGAAGTGCCGGCGGATCCGGGCGACTCTCCAGCGGTCCTGGTAGACGCCCCGTCGCAGGCCATCGAGACCGTCGATACCCTCGCACCAGCGACTCGCAGGCCAAGCCATTCCATGTTTCTTTGGTGCGCGGGGGGAGTGCTGGCTCTCGCCATCGGCGCCACCTGGTGGCAGCTTGCGGGGACGGACTACTTCTGGGGCAATCCGCTGGCCGCCGCGCAATTTCAGAACGTGACCGATTCGGGCACGGAACAGGCCGCCGCGCTCTCCCGGGACGGCAGGTTCGCAGCGTTCCTTTCTGAACGCGACGGGAAACTGGATGTCTGGGTCACCCAGCTGGGTGCGGGGCGGTCTTACAACCTGACTCGAGGTCACTTTCAGCAGCTGGCCAATCCGTCGCTGCGGACGTTGGGTTTCTCGCCGGACGGATCGCTCGTGACGTTCTGGGCCCGCGGAGCGCAGAGCTCCGACACCACCGAAATAAGCGTGTGGGCGGTGCCGACGTTAGGAGGGCAGCCCACGCCGTATCTCGAAGGGGTCGCGGAGTTCGATTGGTCCGGTGACGGGTCGCGCCTCGTCTACCACACGCCCGGGCCAGGGGACCCGACGTTCGTGAAGGAAGCCGGCCAACAGAGTCCGGCTCGTCAGGTCTTTGCGGCGCCGGCGGGGCTTCACGCCCATTTTCCGCTGTGGTCGCAGGACGGCGCATTCATCTACTTCGTCCAGGGGACGCCTCCAGACAGCATGGACGTCTGGCGCATCAGGTCAACCGGCGGACCTGCCGAGCGCATCACACAGCACAACGCTCGCGTCAGCCATCCGGTCCTGCTGAATGGCCGTACGCTCATGTACCTCGCGAGCGACAAAGACGGCTCCGGGCCATGGCTGCACGTCATGGACGTCGAACGTCGCGTGCCGCACCGCGTTGGCGCCGCTCTCGATCGGTATACCTCGCTCGCCAGGAGCGCTGACGGTCAACACCTCGTGGCGACGCTTGCCACGCCGAAGGGAACGCTGTGGCGGCTGGGCATCGCGGACACACCCGTCGGCACGTCCGCGCCGACGCCGATCTCGCTGACGACGGGCCGCGGATTCTCCCCGCGTCTCGGTCCGGACTACCTCCTCTACGTGTCCTCGAAGGGCAGCGGCGACGTGATCTGGAAGCTTGCCGATGGAGCGACCACGGAGCTGTGGGGCGCGCCGGACGCACGAATCATCGGAGGCCCCGAGATCGCGCCCGACGGACGCCGGCTCGCCTTCTCGGCCGACCAGCACGGGAAGGCACTGCTGTACGTGATCAACGCCGACGGTACGAATGCCCGCGTCGTCAACGATTCGCTCGAGTTGCGCGGCACGCCAGCATGGACGCCGGACGGTCGGTCGATCACGTCGGCGGCAGATGTGAACGGCATGCCACATCTCTTCAGCATTTCTCTCGACGGACAGGCGACTCCTCTCGTGCGGGACTACGCCGTGGATCCCGTGTGGTCTCCGGCCGGAGACTTTGTCGTCTATTCGGGCGCGGACATCGGCACGACGTTCACGGTGAAGGCGGTAACAGCCAACGGGACTTCTTACCCTATTCCGAACCTCACGCTCACGCGTGGAGCCCGACGCCTGCGTTTCCTGCGGGGACAACCCATGCTGGTGGTCATGCGTGGAGACATCCAGCATAAAGACCTCTGGCAGATCGATCTCGCGTCAGGAACGGAACGCCAGGTGACAAATCTGCCGGCCGACGTCAACGTCCGGGACTTCGACGTATCGCCGGATGGACGTGAAATCGTCTTCGAGCAGGTGCAGGAGCAGTCGAACGTCGTGCTGATCAACCTCGCACCACGCGACTGAGTGCTCTCCATCGTTTTCGTGAACGACAAAGACGGCGTGACGCGGGTGCCGCCGCGGGTGCTGAGGTACCGGCACGTCAACACCGAGCGGTTGGCGGGCTTCGACGATCCCGACGTGCCGCTCATCAGCGAGCCGTTGATCGATCTCACGCCGCGCCGCTACGCCGTCCTCGTCTGGAACGGTCTCGTCGAGTCCGCTTGACGGGCTGCATCACCCTCGCTCTCGAATCGGCTTCAGCATGCGGCGGACGACGTAGCGCCCGATCTCCTCGCCGACCGTCCTCCCCCGCTCGCACGATGTCCGCCAGTGGATGCCTCCCCACACTCGTGCGTCCACCACATTGTCGGACATCGCCCTGAAGCTGCTGAACGTCTCGACCACGCCGGGGGCACTCGCGCTCGTCAGCCGGATCAGCAGGCCCGGCTGCTTCCCGAAGACGTGCTCGAGAACCTTCTCCGCGGCGCCGGCGTAGGTTGTGTGGCCGGCAATATAGTCCGGGAATGGAGGCGTGACTATCAGCGGAGTCCACGAAGAGTCCTCCTCGGTGGCTTCGTTCCCGTCGCTCGCGGCGGCGCGGATCGCGGTCACGGGACGCCACTGGTTGTAGGCGAACTTTGCATCCCAGGCAGCGATGAATGCGTCTGCGCCGGCCAGGTTGAGCAGCGCAAACAGGCGGGCGTTCTCCACCAGTGACAAGCCGCGCGCGACGGCAACCTGCCGCGCCGCCGGATTCCAGTTCTGCGGGCCTGTAGCGACCCACAAGCGCGCCACATCGGATTGCTCTTGCGTGCGTGCGGTGCTCGTGCTCGATCCAATCTGCTTGAGTTCATCGAAGTCGCGTCTGTAGAGGCGACTGGTCAGAGAAGGAGGGGCGCCCGGCCGGAATTGCGACGCGTCCTCCATCACGAACGGACGCACACTGCCCCACCCGGGATCCAGCGCCGGCACGAAGCCGGGCGCCGTCGGGATCCACACACCGGGACCCGTGCCCGGCGTGTATCGAGCGGTGATCGCCGCGGCCGCACCGTCGGTAGCCCGCGCTGTCAGCATCTTCGACGCGACTGCCTCTCCCAGACTGATGCCGTTCGTCTTGGATGGGCCGTCAGGAATCCGGCCCAGCGAATCCGCATAGGCCGCGTCCACCGCGGTCCGTTGATCGGGATAGAGCTGCACCAGCGCGAAGTGCGCCGCTGCCGCGACGGCTGCTTCGGCCGACGTACCTCTCGGTGCGTCGAGGCTGACCGCGTAGGGATGGAACTCGCGCAGGATCGAGTTCACGGCGTCGAACATCGCCGCGTGGACAATCGCCAGGCTGCGGGACTCGAGAGGCGGATTGAAGGCGGCCGCGGCCGTCGTCTTGAGCGAAACGATGTTCCAGTCCAGGATGGCATCGGCGTTCGCCGTGCAGGGCTGGAGGAGCGGCCAGACGCAGAGGGTCAACATCCTGAGAGCTCGCGGGGTTCGGGTCATGGGATCTCCTTCCGCGGACGACCATAAGCGCTCCCGGAGCCGCGGCCCAGTGCAAGAATCGGACTGACGCCGGTCCGATTTTCGGACTGGCTCGAACCGCGCCATCGGTAGAGTATGTCGCATGGCTGAATACCGTCAGTATTGCCCGGTCGCGCGGGCGTCGGAGATCCTGGCCGATCGCTGGACGCCGCTGATCGTTCGTGAGCTGCTCGCCGGCAGCCAGCACTTCAACGAGATCGAGCGTGGGCTCCCAGGCATCTCGCGCTCGCTGCTGGTGTCGCGCCTCCGGCATCTCGAGGATCGCGGCGTCATCCAGCGCCACCGCCTCCCGGGGCCGAACCGGATCGAGTATTCGATGACCGAGGCCGGCCGCGATCTTCAGCCCGTTATCGAGCGGCTGGGAGCATGGGGTGTCCGGTGGGCCTTCGGCGAGCCACGAGTCGAAGAGCTCGATCCCGCCGTGCTCCTGTGGAAAATGCACCAGCGCGTGGATCGCTCGAGGCTTCCGCCAGGGCGAACGACCATAGAGTTCGACTTCAGCGGCAGGCGCGGCGCCCGGCTCTGGCTCGTGCTCACGCCGCACGAGGCCTCGGTGTGCCTGAAACCGCCGGGATTCGATTCCGATTTAACCGTGCACGCCGACCTTGCTTTCTTTTACCGTGTCTGGCTCGGCGCGATCGACTACCCTGCGGCCAGGCGGTGCGGGGCCGTGAGCCTGGATGGGCCGACGGCGCTCGTGAACGAGTTTCCACGCTGGTTCACATGGAGCCCGATGGCTCCCTACGTGCGCGCGGATCGCGATCGGCGCCGGAGGAAACCGGGCCGCCGCCCCTCGAAAGAAGCGACATAAATTGGGTATCTCGGGAGAAGCCTTCGTCAGGGCGCGTGATTTCTGCCTGCGCCACCGCGCCGACTACGAAACGGCCGTCCGGGAGTTCGCCTGGCCGCAGCTCGAGAACTTCAACTGGGCGCTCGACTACTTCGATACGATCGCTGCCGGCAACGACGCGACGGCGCTTCACGTCGTGAACGAGGATGGGACCGAGCACATTCGATCGTTCGCGACGATGTCGACCCGCTCGGCCCAGGTTGCGAACTTTCTTCGACAGCGAGGCGTTCGGCGAGCCGACTGCGTGCTGGTCATGCTCGGGAACGAGGTCGCGCTCTGGGAGTCACTGCTCGCGCTGATGAAGCTCGGCGCGGTGGCGAGTCCGGCGACGGGCCTGCTCACGCCAGGGGACATCCAGGAACGGCTCGCACGCGGCCGCGTGCGCCACGCGATCGTGGGCAGTCCCTTCCTCTCGAAATTCCACGACGTCGAACCAGGCGTGACGCGGATCGTCGTCGGGGCGGCTGAGAGCGGTTGGGTGCCGTTCGACGACAGCGAGGCATGCTCGGCGTCCTTCGAGTCGGACGGCAGAACGCTCCCGGACGACCCGCTGCTCCTGTACTTCACTTCCGGGACGACAGCGAGGCCGAAGATGGTCGTTCACACGCACCAGAGCTATCCGGTGGGCCATCTCTCCACGATGTTCTTCGCTGGCATACAGCCTGGCGACCGTCACTGGAATATCAGCTCGCCCGGCTGGGCCAAACACGCATGGAGCAGCTTTTTTGCACCGTGGAATGCCGAGGCGACGATCTTTGTCTACAACTACGCGCGATTCCAGGCGAAGGCCGTGCTCGAAGCGCTGGTCCGTCATCGCGTCACGACACTATGTGCGCCTCCGACTGTGTGGCGAATGCTGGTACAGGAGCCGCTCGCGGATTATCGCGTGTCGCTGCGCGAAGCGCTCAGCGCTGGCGAGCCCTTGAACCCGGAGGTCATCGAGCGGGTGCGGTCGGCCTGGAACCTGACGATCCGGGACGGGTACGGCCAGACGGAAACGACAGCGCTGGTTGGGAACTCTCCCGGGGCATCCATCAAGCCTGGCTCGATGGGCCGGCCCCTGATCGGATATCCGATCGTCTTGCTCGATTCGATGGGTAATCAGGGTAGTGAGGGCGAGATCTGCATCGACCTCTCGAACCGGCCCATCGGACTCACGCCTGGATACTTCGACGAAGACGAGCGCACGTCCGACGCAATGCGCGACGGCTACTATCACACCGGAGACGTCGCCACTCGAGACGGCGAGGGTTACCTGACCTTCGTCGGACGCTCTGACGACGTGTTCAAGAGCGCCGACTATCGGCTCAGCCCATTCGAGCTCGAGAGCGTGCTCATCGAACATCACGCGGTTGCCGAGGCCGCGGTCGTACCCAGCCCTGACGCCATCCGGCACGTCGTCCCGAAGGCGTTCGTCGTCCTCGCGCCAGGTCACGAACCCTCGCGCGAGCTGGCCATTGCGATCCTGGCGCATGCCGCCAGTCGGGTCGCACCGTACAAACGGATCCGCCGAATCGAATTCGCGGACCTGCCCAAGACCGTTTCCGGGAAGATCCGGCGCGTCGAGCTCCGAGAGCTCGAGCGTCGTCGTCGAACGAGCGGAGAACGCGTGCCGCTCGAGTTCTTCGAAGAGGACCTCGGATAGCCGCACGCGATACGATAGGTGCATGGTCATACGCGAGCTCGGGTCTTCGGGCCTCAGGATTTCCTCAATCGGTCTCGGCACGTGGGCGGTCGGCGGACTTCAATGGGGCGGTCAGGATGATGCCGACAGCATCGCGGCCATTCACGCCGCCGTGGACCATGGTGTCAACTGGATCGACACGGCGCCGATTTACGGGTCTGGGCATTCCGAGAGTGTCGTGAGCACGGCGGTGAAGGCGCTGCCTGCATCCCGCCGTCCGATGATCTTCTCGAAGTTCGGAGTGGGCGACAACGGCCTGAGTCCCAACAGAGCGGCGTCCCGCACGGACGTGCTGAAGGAGTGCGACGCGAGCCTCAAGAGGCTCGGCGTGGACTGCATTGATTTGTACCAGCTCCACTGGCCGGCGCCGGAGCCGATCGCGGAAACGGCCGGCGCGTGCGCGACACTTCTGAACGACGGCAAGATCAGGGCGATCGGCGTCTCGAATTTTTCAGTCGCGCAGATGGAAGAGTGGCGCTCGACAGGCGTCCCGCTCCATTCGGATCAATGCCCTTACAGCATCCTGCGCCCGGCCGCCGCGAGCGATGTGCTCCCCTGGTGCGCGACGAACGGTGTCGGCGCAATCGGATACTCGCCTCTCTTCCGCGGAATGCTCTTCGGCACCTGGGAAAAGGACAAGACCTTCCCGGCTGGAGATGCCCGCGGCGAGCACAAAGACTATGTCGGGGCGAGGTTCCAGCGACACCTGCAGGCCGTCGACGAGATCAAGGCTCTGGCGGCGGACAGCGGTCTGAGCTGCGCGCAGCTGTGCGTGGGCGTCCTTCTCGCCACCGACGGCCTCACCGGGTCCATCGTCGGCGCGCGAAACGCGAGGCAGGGCGCGCTCGTCGCGAACCTGGGCGTGACGGTCACCGAGGAGCAGCGGGCGGCCGTCCGCCAGGTGATCGCCGGTCTTCAGCACGATCTCGAGCGGTTGTAGGGCCGGCCGCGCATTTGACGCAGGATCGGAACAGCGACCGTATACTCTGCGTGAGGTGCTTCGATCCGTTCCGCCGCGGAAGCCGGCTTCCGCCACTCCTGATCCGCACGTGCCTTGGAGCGCGACCCGTTTGCGCACGCTACAAAGGCAGGCAGCAAGGGTCGCGTGCGGGCTGCTCGCTTTGCTGGTCCTTGACCAGACGCTCGCCGCGCAGACTCCAGCGCCAGTCCTGCGATGGGGAGGCGACGCGGAGGGCGGAGCGCCCTATGTGGAGGCCGACCCGAACAATCCGCAGATCGTGCGTGGGTTCGACGTCGAGATCGCAGAGCTCATCGCACAGGCGCTCGGACGCAAACCTGAGTTCGTCCAGGTGGCGTTCGCATCGCTCGACCAGTCTGCGGTCCGCGGCGACTTCGACATTGCACTCAGCGGCATCGAGGACACTCCCGCGCGCCGCGCGACGGTAGCGGCTTCGATCCCGTACTACCGCTTCCGCGAAGTGCTCACCGTACGCGAAGGCGATCGCGACAGGTTTCGGACGCTCGCGGACTTGCGCGGGCGGAGCGTGGCCACGCTCGTCGGCACGATCGCCTACGACCTCCTCCTCCAGGCAGAACGCCAGTACGGGATTGTCGCCGTCTCATACGAGGACGATGTGCACCCGTATTCGGATTTGCTGGTGGGAAGGGTCGATGCGGTCCTCTTGGACAACGTCCTCGCGGATCGCGCGATGCGTCGGAATACCGGCCTCTTCACACAGCCCGCCGCGGTGCAGACCGCGCACTACGTCGTCATCACAGGGCCCGCGAATACCGACCTCCGCGATCGGATGAACGGCATCCTCCTCTCAGCCATGCAGGATGGCCGTCTCGAACGGATCATGCGGAAGTGGGCCGTATGGAACGACGAGCAGCCGCAGCTCTATGCGGAGCTCGCAGCGTCACGCGGCCAACCTGGATCGGCCGCACAGCAGGCAATCGCTCCGCAAACGGTCGGCAGCGCGACCCTGAGATATCTTCCAGCGCTCCTGCGGGCCACAGTGGTGACCTTGGGCCTCTCGTGCCTCGCGATGGCGCTGGCGGTCGTATGCGGGATGCTGCTGGCGATCGGCCGCGTATATGGCACGCCTCCGGTTCGCGTGCTCCTGACCGCCTATGTGGAGGTGATGCGAGGCACGCCCGTCCTGCTCCAGCTGTTCGTCATCTATTACGGCCTCTCGTCTCTCGTCCGTCTGCCGGCCTTCGTTGCCGCGCTTCTCGGCCTGGGCCTCAACTACGCAGCCTACGAGAGCGAGATCTATCGCAGCGCTCTTGAGGCGGTGCCGCCTGGTCAGCTCGAAGCCGCGCGCATCCTCGGCTTCACGGAAGGGCAAATCCTGCGCCTCGTCCGCGGGCCGCAGGCCTTCCGGCTCGCTCTCGCGCCGATGACGAACGATTTCGTGGCCCTGCTGAAGGACTCGTCCCTCGTGTCCGTGATCACCGTAGTGGAACTGACGAAGGAGACGCAGATCTTCGCGGCGAACATCGGCAGCTGGGTCGTCCCAGGACTGCTCTGCGCGGGGCTCTATCTGGCGCTCTCCCTGCCGCTGGCGCACGTCGCTCGCGGGCTCGAGAGCCGATGGAAGGCTTCGACCTCGTGAGCGCCGTCATGGAGACTCGTGGCCTGCGCCTCAGGCGAGGAGTGCGCGAGATACTCTGCGGAGTCGATATCGCCGTCGCTCGCGGTGAAATGCTCGCCCTCATGGGCCTGTCGGGATCCGGCAAAACGACAATCCTCCGGACAGTCGCGGGCCTCGAGGGGTTCGACGACGGCGCCGTCCTCGTCGATGGCATCGCGCGAGAGGGTCGGGCGACGCGCCGGAGCTCGGCGCGAGCCCTCGAGCGGAAAGTGGGGATGGTGTTCCAGTTCCACTTTCTTTTCGAGCACCTCACCGCGATTCACAACGTCTGGCTCGCACCCGTACACGTCCATGGCGTGCCGCGGCCGGAGGCCGAGCGGCGTGCACAGGGCCTGCTCGACGAGCTCGGCGTCGGTCACCGCGCGCGGGCCCTCCCGCGCGAGCTCTCCGGCGGCGAGGCCCAGCGCGTGGCGATTGCGCGTGCGCTCGCCGTCGATCCTCCGCTGCTGCTGATGGACGAGCCCACGGCGTCACTCGACCCAGCCCGTCGCAACGAGCTCGGCGAGACGCTGCAGGCGCTCGCGGCGCAGGGCCGCACGCTGGTAATGACCTCTCACGACGACGACTTCGTGCGCGACTACGCGACGCGTGTCGTCATCCTCTCCCAGGGCTGCGTCGTGGAAGAGGGTCACCCGCGGGACGTGCTCACGAATCCGCAGCATCCTGCCACTCGCGAGCTGCTTCAGGTGGGAAGCGCCCCGAACGCGAAGAGCACACGATTTCGCAGAACACAAGAGTGACAGACACCAGGCGGACCTCTCAGTCCGCTTTCCTGAGACTCGGAATCCTGGGATTCCGCTCGATCCCGAATTTGTGCTGGTGCCAGTACGGATAGGGCTCCGGCAGCGCGCTGACCTCGTCCAGGCGCGTGAGTTCCTCCGGATGGAGATGCCAGGTCGCGGCCGCGAGGTTGTCGCGGAGCTGCTCTGCGTTGCGGGCGCCCAGAACGACCGTGTCGACGCCCGGCTTGTGCATGACCCAGTTGAGCGCGACCTGTGCCGCAGAGACACCGCGCTCCTTTCCAATTTCAAGAAGCACGTCCACGATCCGATAGACGCGCTCGAGATCGACGGTCCCGGGCGCGTCGAGCTGGTTGAGGCGACTCTCGGTCGGACGGGCGTCGCGGCGGAACTTTCCGGTCAACAGTCCGGCGTGCAGCGGGCTCCAGGCCATGATGCCGACGCCCTGATCGAGGCCCAGCGGTACGATCTCGTGCTCGATATCGCGCGAAACGAGCGAATAGTTCACCTGCTGCGTGATGTATCTGGCGAAGCCCTCGCGTTCTGAGACCGCGAGCGCCTTCATCACGTGCCATCCGGAATGATTCGAGCATCCGACGTATCGCACTTTCCCCTGCCGTACGAGGTCATCGAACGCGCGGAGGCTCTCCTCGAGGGGCACGATCTGATCGGGCTCATGGCACAGATAGAGATCCAGATAGTCCGTCTGCAGCCGTCGCAGACTGGCTTCGCACCCCTCGACGATCCGCTTTCGCGACAGCCCGACGTCGTGCGGCCCCTTTCCCATCCGCTGGAAGACCTTCGAGACGACGAGGAATTGATCGCGGCGTGCCTTGAGCGCGTGTCCGAGGATCTCTTCGGCGCCACCGGATGAATAGGCGTCTGCGGTGTCGATGAGTGTGATCCCGGCGTCCAGACACATGTCCAGCATGCTCGACGTTTCCGGTACGCCGAGGTTCCCCATGTGGCGAAAGCGATCACGCCCGCCGATGGTCATCGTCCCGAAGCTCAGGACCGACACGCTCAAACCGCTCCTGCCGAGAAATCGCTGTTCCATGCGCGCGTCACCTCTAATGGACTGTATTGTTGAAAACCTTAGTGGCCGCTCCGTTGTCGCGGCCGGAAACGCGCCTGGAGAACGAGGTTGCTCCTCGAGACATGATTGATACGGTCCACCGGCGCTCGACACGACCGCGGTGTACCCGGCACAACCGCCTGTTCGAACTCTGCAGAATGTACTTATCGCACGATTGCTGTTGTCGAAACGGGAACGGTGCGGGGGTTTTCAGACCCGCGTGCGAACTCTGGAGAGCTGTGGCGCGGGGTCTTCAGACCCCGCGTGGCCGGGCCTGCCCGCCTCCGCCAAGGCTCCGGCGAGGTCTCGCCGTAGCGCGCTGAAGCCCGCTGCGGGCGAAGGCGGAAAGGCCCGGCCCTACTTGCAAGTCACGGCCCCACTTGCAAGGCACCTACTTGTCAAGGCGCTCGGTTCGAATCACAGTCTGCCCGCTCGGTCCGCTGGTCCACGCGACAAGCATTCCGTCCTCGACCGCCCCAAGTACCGGATACGTTGCTGGCGCGGCATCAACAATCGCCTGCCGGACAAGACTGACAACGCCGCCATCGAGGGTGCCACGCGCGAGCGCGACCCGGCGAGTGCCGCCCGCCTGTTCGTCCCAGGCCACCGCGATCTCTCCACGCAATCCCACCGCAATTTGCGGATGGCGAGGGACTCCCTGTGTGGGCACTCGCTGCCTCGTCGTGAAGTGCTGGCCATCCGCGGACGCGGCATAGAACAGCGCGAGCGTCGTCTCACCTCCTGCCGTGCCCCCCGGCACGAGGGTTGGCCAGACGATGTGGATGCGCTGGCTATCGTCGACTGCCAGAGCCGGCCCATTCTCGGGACATCCGTCGAGCACCCAGTTGTCCTCGCTGACACGGACGGGCGTGGAAAACGCGCGACCGCCGTCTGCCGACATCGCGAACGCAACATCCCGCACATTCCCAGGGTAGACGTGACGCCAGGCCGCATAGATCCTGCCGTTACTGCCGGCAGCAATGGAGGTCTTGCAGCAATAGCACACGCCTCCCGCAACGGCCCGCGTTCTCGTGGCATCGTCGAGACGACCGAAGAACAGCTTTGACAATTGAGCGCGAGCGGCGCCGTCCGTTTGCCCGGCTGCAGCAGATCCGGGCTGGTGACCGGCGTGGCTCGTTGCTGCCGCCCCGGCGGCAGCGTTCGACAGTTCCCGATGATCCAGCCAAAGGGCGACGACATTCCGACCGTCACTTGTCGCGATGGATTCCCACCCCCGGTTGCCTGGTGCGTCGCTGCCGGGCACGACCGCCGGCGACACAAACGATGCTCCCCCGTCGTCCGAACGTGCCGACCACAACCTCGTGCCCGAGGGCGACTTGGCGGTCCACACCACCACGATGGCCGGATCACGGCCAGATCGGTGAATCAGTGAGACTCGAGGCGGTTGCTCGCCCGAGAGGTTCGCTTCGCCCGCGACGAGGTTGATCCGAGTCGGAGCACCAAACGCGCGGCCGCCGTCCCGACTGGTCGCGAGGTAGATGTCCGTCACACCATCTTTCGTGCTCGCGCCCCATGCAATCGCCGCAAATCGGCCTTCCGCCACGAGTGAGGCATTCGCGTTCGCCCGTTCCGATACCGCAATTCCGGACGCGCTCTTCGCGGCGCCTCCCCAGGCTGCTGCAGTCAGCACCGCCGACCCGAGCAAGATTGTGCGCATCGCTTTCGACAGGTTCATATAAGTCGTTTCAGTACCTAGCTCACAGCTCTCAGCTGATGGCCGATGGCTATGGCTGATGGCTTCATGGAATTCACACACGAATCCAGTGAATTCCGGGACTAGAAGTTCGCCCGCACGCCGAACTGGATCGTCCTCGGCTCACCCACGGCAGTGATCTGGTTGAACGTGGAGACGGGGTTCGCGGGGTACGCCCCGCCGCCGAAATTCACATTGCGGGTGAGATTGTTCACGCGATTGGTCAGGTTGAACGCTTCGACGAGCCCTTCGACCTTCAGATGGTTGGTCAGGCGAATTGCGCGGCCCAGTCGAAGGTTCAAGCCGAAGAAGTCGCTGCCGGTTCCGGAGTTGCGTGGAATGAACGACACCGAGCGCACGTCGAAGTTCGCGGAAGCGATGGCCCCGTCCGCAAGCGGCCTGCCGGTGGTCCCTTGCAGGCTCGTCACGCCCGACGTGATATTGAACGGCAGCGCCGAGTAGTACTGGACCATGCCGCTCAACTGATATCCGTGGCTGATGCGCTGCCATGTTGTTGCGGCTGGCGCCATCGAGGTGTTGATCGTCCCGTTGATCACGAAACGATGCCGTTGGTCGTCATCCGATCGACCCCAGTCCCTCATGATGTCCGTCGGGTCGATGGGCGAACTGAAGAACGCCTCGCCGACGTCGTTCATCGCCTTCGAGAGCGTATAAGTCAGTCGAACGCTCGTCCAGGCCGTCGGCCGCTGGACGAACGAGACGTGCAGCCCGTGATAGTTGGAATCGGCGAGCGACGAATACTGGTTGTTGTTCCGGTAAGTGGCGTCCGGCCGGCAGCCGTTGTTCGTGCCTGCTGCCACGCAGGTGGCGACGTTCTGGTTCACGGACATCAGCAGGTTCTCGCCGCGGAGGTACTGATAGCCGACGCTTACGGTGCGGCTCGCGCCGAGCGATCGCTCCACCTCGATGCTGGCCTGCTTCGAGTAGGCATTCTGCAGGTGTTCGTCCATCGTCGAGAAGTCCACCAGCGTTGTCGTCAGGAGGCGCGCCGGAAGGATGTTGGGGAATGTCGGAGCGCCATCCTGTGCCGGAATGATGCCCGAGACGCCCGGCTGATGGAGCTTGTCGAGACTCGTGCTGTTCCCGGCGGATAGGATCGCGTTCGCGACAGCCCGGAGGGGAACGCGGTCGAAGTACAGCCCGCCGCCACCGCGGACTACGAGGTTGGGCGACGGCGTCCAGGCGAAACCGATCCGTGGCGAGATGTTGTTCGCGTCGGTCTCGATCGTCTTCAGGAACTGCAGGTCGTATCGAAGACCGAAATTCAACGTGAGTCTCGACCCGGCCTTCCACTCGTCCTGCGCGTACATGCCGACATTCGGATTGGTCTGCGACACGACTGGGTCACCGAACGTCTGGGTGAAGCCGCTGTAGTTGCCCGCGAGAAAGTTGGCCAATGTGGAAAACGCATAGCTGCCTCGGGACGACCGCGGGTACGTGATCGTGTCGTCGTTGAACACGATGGCCGCGCCCACCCGCAGAGCGTGCGCCCCCGCCTGGTGCGAGAGGTTGTCCGCCAGTTCGTACATCCTGTTGAGGCGCTTCGTCGGGCTGCTCGAAAGTGTGCCGAACGACGCGACACCGATGATGCTGACGGCCGGACCGATGGTGTCGGTTGGCGGAGCCTTCAGGTCACCGTACGCGAGCTGCGCGCGGGTCTCGTTGACTGTCGTCGGGGAGATCGTCCACGTGTTGCCGAAGGCGATGGAGTGATCGACGTTGTCCAGGCCGGCCGAAGCAGTCGGCGCGTTCAACGCCCCGGCGCCGCGGGAGTTATCCGACGTGACGTGATAGAGGCTGTACCTCAACGTCATCTGGTCGGAACCGTTGACCTGATGATCGAGCTTCCCGAGGAAATTGACGCTGTGAACGGGATTTGGATAGATCCCGGTGCTGACAGGAACACCCGGATAACCCGTCGCCGCGAGCCTCGCGTTGATCGTCGGAACATTCTCCGGAAGGATTGTGACCAGGCCGGATTGATCGAGAAGCCGCTGCTCGAAGTTCGAAAAGTAGAACGTCCGGTTGCGCAGAACCGGGCCGCCGAGACTTCCGCCGTACTGCTGCTGGTCCATCGGAAGCTTGTTCCCGGACAGGGCGTTTCTCGCATTGAAGTTGTCGTCACGGATGAAGTCGTAGATCGTGCCGCGCCTGGCGTTGGTTCCACTCTTCGTGACGACATTGATGTACCCACCGAGCGCGCGACCGAGCTCCGCCTGGCCTCCGGACGTCACCACCTGGAACTGTTCCACCGCGTCCACGCCGTAGGGAATTCCACTGAGCCCGGCCGCATCGTCATTGGCTGACAAGCCGTCGACGATGAAGCTGTTCGACAGATTGCGCTGGCTGCCGATCGAAATGCCCTGACCGGGGACGGCGGACGTTTCCGCGAACAGCTGCGTGCTCCCCACGTTGGTCGGCGAGACTCCGGGAATGAGGAGCGCGAGATCAAGGAAGTTGCGCCCGTTCATCGGGAGACTCTGGACCTCGCTCTCCTGGACCGTACCTGCAATCTGGCTTCGCGCCGCTTCGAGGACCGTCGCTTCGCCGGTGACAGTGACGCTCGCGTCGAGTCCGGCCACGCGGAGAGCGAACGGGACGTCGAACGCGGAGCCCACCGTGAGACGCAAGCTCCGAGCAGTGTCGCTGAATCCTCGAGCGCGGACTCTGACTTCGTACGGGCCGACTTTGAGGTACGGGAACCGGAAACGTCCCTCAGCATTGGTGACTGTCTCCAAGGTCACATTCGTGTCAGTCTGACGAGCGCTGACCTGTGCGCCTGGAACCACGGCCCCCTGGGGATCGGTCACGCGCCCGCTGACGCTGGCGTAATTGATCGTTTCCTGGGCGCAAACGATCGCTGCCGGTGCCACGGCCCAGCAAGCCGCCAGCACGAGGCTGCGTATCAAGTACCGTCTCACTGTTGATCTCCGTTATGAATCCGCCACCAAAATTTGGAACTCACGCCGACGGGATCCGTGGTCCTGGATCCGGGCGTTCTCAATTGGGTGCGGCTTGTGGCCGCGCCTTCGCAAGCTGGCCGTCGGCGGTACTCGATCTGAATTCGATACCCGTCGACCGAAGTCGCGGGCCCGAACGGACGCTCAGGTCAGATGTCGTTGCGGAACGGAGCTAAGCGCGGGGTGGTGGCGAATCGGGAACGGAAGAAGATTCGAGCGGGTCGGGGTCGAACGCAGCGGACAGCCGCCCGGCGAGTGGAGGTACGATGGCCGAAAGCGACGGCGCGAGCACAGCTGCCGGACCGATGAGCGAGGCGGCTATGGCTGCAACGGGATCTGACGTCGGACGACACGAACAGGAGTGAGATCCTGGTTTTGACTTGGATTTGACGTGGTGCATCGGACAAATCCGTCCGTCACCGTGATCGCAGGTGCACTCGGCCTTGGCACTGCTGACGGATGTCTTCGCACACAGCGACGTGGGTACCGCGGCCAGCAGGCAGAGATGGAGCACGAGCCAGCCGCCAGCAATGCGCGCGAGGCGAGGCCGTATCCACCGCATCACGGAAAGAGTATCACAGCCCAAAAAACCATCCGGAAACGCCCGGACCCCGAGCGATCGGCGCGTTGAGGGCGTGACGGAACCGTCCCGCTTCAGACACGCTGACGGGACATGATCGCAAGCCCCTCGCGCATCTGCTCGAGGCCGCGCGTCAGAGTGCCGCCGCCACTCCCGAAGGACACACGCAGCGTGCCTTCACCGCTCGGCCCGTAGGCGGCGCCGTGGACGACGGCTACTCCTGCGTCGCGCAGGAGTTGACGGCGGATGTCGTTCGAGGCCATCCCGAGCGCGCGGGCGTCGACCATCGCGAAGAAGCCCCCCTCAGGGGGCAGGACATGGATTCCCGGAACCGATCCGAGTGCCTCGATTACTTGCGCACGCCGTTGCTCGTACTCGCGGCGCATCACGGCCACTGCGTCCTGCGGCCCGGTGAGCGCTTCGACAGCGGCATCCTGCACGAATGTGGCGGGACCGCGACTCGACTGCTGGAGGACCAGGAACATGCGCTGGACGATCGCCGCGGGTCCGGCGCAATAGCCCAATCGCCAGCCTGTCATCGCGTAGGTTTTTGACAGGCTGTTGATCACCACCGTGCGCGCCCGGATTTCGTCGCCCAACGACACGGGCGAGATATGGCGGCAGTCACCGTACGTGATCGCTTCGTAGATCTCGTCGCTGACGAGCGTCAGCCCTCGCCGTACGGCGAGGTCGCCAATCGCGTGGAGCTCGGGCGCGCGAAACACTGTTCCAACCGGATTCCACGGCGTGTTGAGCAGTAGGACCTTCGACCTCGGGGTGAGCGCCGCCTCGATGGCTTCGGCGCTCACGCCGAACCGGCCGTCCTGGATGTCGGCCGGCACGAATCGCGCGGTTCCCCCCGCGAGCCTGATGGGCGACTGATAGGCGTCGTAGATCGGCTCGGGCAGCAACACCTCGTCGCCCGGCTCGAGGAGCGCGGTCAGTGCCGCATGGATGCCGAGCGTCGCGCCGGTCGTGACGAGCACTTCGGTGCCGGGATCGTAGGTGAGCCCGGTATCTCTCGAGAGCTTCGCCGCGATGGCGTTCCGGAGTCCTGGCTCTCCACGGTTGTCGGGATACCGCGTGCGGCCGGCCCTGAGCGCCCGAACGGCGGCCTCGACAATGTGTGGCGGCGTGTCGAAGTCAGGCTCGCCACGCATCAAGGACACGATCGTGCGTCCTTCTGACTGCAGTGCGCGAATCTCCGTCAGGAGACTGTTGACGGCAGTGGGGCTGAGGTCAACCAAGAAGGCCAGTCTACAGCACGCGTCGCGAAGACGTAACGACGCACACTTATCGTTGTTCGACTCGCCGCCAGCGTGCGTTCTCCATACGGACACCGGTCGTGGCGGCAAGTCCTCCGTCGGTTTGCGCAGTGGTGCCGCGAGCTCAGCCAGGAGTATGCAGATGGCGTTGTCGCTGAAAGACGATTCGGTTCGTGCCGCCTTCGCCGAGGCGGCAAAGCCCGCAACCCGTTCGATTGTTGTCGGGGCGGACACTCTTGCGTTTCGCACCCCGTTTCCATCGCCGCAGGATTGGCGGGATGGCTGGATCTACTTCCTGATGCTCGATCGATTCAACCGATCCGACGGCAAGCCTCCGGTCAGCATGCCCTACGACAAACCGTTCGGTGAGTACCAGGGCGGAACGTTCAACGGCGTCCGGGAACGGCTGCGCTACATCAAGGACCTCGGTGCGGGCGCAATCTGGCTGTCGCCCGTGCTGAAGAATCGACAGTCCGACCGCAACAGCTTTCATGGCTACGGGATCCAGGACTTCCTCCAGCCGGAGCCAAGATTCGCGTCGGCGCCTCAGAAAGCGGAGGAAGAGCTGGGCGCCCTTGTCGACGAGGCGCACGCGCTGGGACTGTTCGTGATCTTCGACATCGTGCTCAACCATGCGGGGGACATCTTCGCTTACAAGGGCCTTGGCGCCTCCGCCGAGGGCAGCGCAACCGTTCGGGACGTCGAGTGGCGCGACGAAACGGGACAGGCCCGGCCCGACTTTCCGGCGATAGAGAACATCCCGGCCGCGCAGCGCAAGCCCGACGGCCTCATCTGGCCGGCGGAGCTCCAGCAGAATGCCTACTTCCGGCGGAAAGGCAAAGGCGCCGAGGCGGGAGGAGATTTCGAGTCGCTCAAAGAGTTCGTGACGGACGTGAGGGACGGCGCGATCTTTCCGGTCCGGAACGCGTTGATCCTTGCCTATCAGTACGCGATCGCGCGGTACGACGTCGATGGCTATCGGATCGACACGCTCAAGTACATCGAACGGGACTTCGCCCAGACGTTCGGCAATGCCATGCGGGAATTCGCGCTGAGCATCGGGAAGAAGAACTTCTTTTCATTCGGCGAAGTGTTCGACGGCGAAGAGCGGATCGCGGAGTTCATCGGGCGGAATACACGGGAAGGCGGGGATCTCGTCGGTGTCGATGCGGCTCTCGATTTTCCACTCTTCTTCACGCTCCCGGCCTTTGCGAAAGGCTTCGCGCCTCCGACGAACGTCATCGACGTCTATCGACGCCGGAAGCAGGTCGAGCGCGACGTCCTGAGCAGCCACGGCGAGGCCGGCCGCTTCTTCGTGACGTTCCTCGACAACCACGACATGAAGGAACGGTTTCGTGGCGCCTCAACGGACGGTCCGGACACGTTCGATCCGCAGGTCATCCTGGCTGTCGCGACGTTGTTCGCGCTGCAGGGAATACCGTGCCTCTATTACGGAACTGAGCAGGGTCTCCACGGCCGCGGAGGCGGCGACCAGTCCGTGCGCGAGGCGCTCTGGGGAAAGCCCGGTGGCTTCGACACCAATCACCCATTCTTCAAGAACATCAGGCTGCTGTCGGAGATTCGGAATGCACAGCCCGCCCTGCGGTACGGCCGGCTGTATTTCCGTCCGATCTCTGGTGACGGACGACGCTTCGGCGCGTCGGCGTTCGCCCCGGGCGTCCTCGCCTTCTCCCGGATTCTCAACGATCGCGAAGTCGTGGTGGTCGCGAACGCCAACACCCAGGCAGGTTTCAAGGGTCGCGTCCTCGTCGACTTCTTCATCAACAGCGGCGGCGAACAGTTCCGCGTCCTCAACGATCCGACGGCTGCGCGCCCGGGAGCGGTCGAGACGAGATCCGGTCTCGAGATCGATGAGATCGACGGCGGGACCACCGCGGGACCCGCGCGGATGATCGAGGTGAACCTCCGCCCGATGGAGGTGCAGGTCCTCGCCAAGTAAGGGGCGCTTTACAGGCGCCAAGGCGAAGCCGAACAACCCGCGTGGCCGCCAGCGCTCACGGCCACACGGGCGGCTGAAGTGCCTCCTTGGGGAATCGCGCCCAGTCGGCGCGAACCGGCGAGAACACATCCACGACCACCGCTCCGTCCGGACCCGTGACGGCGTGGTGCGGCACCCCTCCTGGAATGTTGTACGTATCGCCGGTGTGAAGGAGCCGCGGCTCGCCCCCGATCGTGAACGTCATCGATCCCTGAAGAACGATCCCCATCTGTTCGTTGTGATGCTGGTGCTCTGCGACGACGCTGTTGGGGGCGAGCTCGACGAGGGCGAACGACATCGTGGCGCCCTCCACGACGCGGGCGAGCACGCCTTCCCAGATGCGTTGCGGTGCGATTTCCCGAAGCGACTTGAAAGTCTCCATCGTCTGCGCGGCCTCGCTGGTGTCGCTAGACGATAGGCCGGGATACGGGCGTGTTGTCAATCTTCAAAGGAAATGAGGTTGCAAAGATAACGGAGTTCACAACGGAGCAACGGAGAGAACGGAGACGAAACGGAGAAGACGCGGCCCCCGCGGGCGTGACCGCGCGGAGCGCGGTCGAGTGACGAGGGGCGCGCCGGGCGCAAGTGGGTGGGGGCCATGGGCCACTTGCGCCCGTCGCGACCCTCGCCACTCGGACGCCGGCCGCGGCCGGCGTCACGCCCACCCGCCGAGTCGAACACATCCTCTTCTCCGTTTCGTCCTCGTTGTCTCCGTTGCTCCGTTGTGAACTCCGCTCTCTCCGTCCCCTCCGACCGGGCGCGCAGCCACACTGACGACCCTCTACCGGAAATCACTCTCTGCGGCTGCACAGATTTCGGCGGTCCCCGCCAAACGGTATGATTCGCTCCTGCACGGATCTTGCGGAGGGGCGATGCCTGAATCACGTGTGCTCGTCGCCGGCGCGTCGGGTCAGCTGGGTCGAATGATCGTCCGCAAGCTCCTGGCGGCTGGAGTACCGGTGCGAGCGCTCGCAAGGCGCCGTGAGAAACTCCTCGAGCTCGAAACGGCGGGCGCCGAGATTGCGCCGATCGACCTTGGCGATGTCCGCGCGCTCACGGAAGCGTGCCGCGGCGTTGGCCAAATCGTCGCGACAGCCAACAACAACATGGGCAGCGGGCCGACGAGCCCCACTCGAATCGACCTGCCCGCATACCAGAACCTCTGCGCATCAGCCCGCAACGCCAAGGTGCGGCGCCTCCTCTACATGTCGTTCCGTGGCATGGACTCCGACGCCCTGGTGGATATCTTCCGCGTGAAGTGGTACATCGAGGACGCGATCCGGCGGAGTGGTGTGCCGCACGTCATGCTCCGGCCGTCGGCCTTCATGGACGTCTGGGTCGATCAGCTGATCGCCGGCGACATTCGGAAAAAGGGCAAAGCCACGATCTTCGGTGACGGCACGAGGGTCGCCAACTACGTCGCTGGCGACGACGTTGCCCAGTTCGTGCAGAAGATCGTGGCGCGCGAGGAAATCGTCAACGAGGCAATCGAGATTGGCGGGCCGTCGGACGTGTCGTTGAACCACATCGCCACACTCGTCGAGCGGCGCCTCGGTTCCTCGGGGAAGCGCAGACACCTGCCCGTGCCCGCGATGAAGCTCCTGCGCCCCCTCGTCAAGCCGTTCAACGAAGTCGGCGCCCGCATGGTCTCGCTCGGGCTCTACGCCGCGACACAGTCGACGCCCTTCCCCGGCTGGAAGGCATCCGCAGACCGGTTCGGGGTGAGCCCGCGAACGATCGAGCAGTACGTGGAGACACTCGACTCGCGATCCTGACCTCACGGACGAAGCTCCGCCGCTTGCGCGAGAGCGGGCTGGTTGCGGTCCACCGATGGTATCGTGGGCGGGCGCACGAGGCGCGTGCAGACGAGGGAAACATGATCAGAACGATGACATCAATCGCATGGTTCGCGGCGATTGTTCTCATGGCGGGCGCCGGTGCTGCCCGAGCGCAGGACGGGACAGCGTTGACGGCGAAGTTGCTCCAGGCGGCGCTCGACGCGAAACCGACCGGCGCGGAGGCGGAGCAGCTGGCTGCCAGGATTCGCACATACTTCGGCGGCGCCGAGGCACTGGCACAGGGCGGGGCGGCGAAGATTGACGACCTCCTGGTCGCGTTCGCAATCGAGGCACCAGCGCCCGCGGAGCCGAATGCGCCGGGACCTCGCGTCTCGTCCGACGCGGTCCTCTTCATGATGCCGCTGACGAGAGTCGGCGCGACCAACGTCTACGCCGGCGTCGCGCAGCTCGCGCACGGCACGGCATTCACCTGGCACTACGAAGTGGGTACACGTCATCTGGGTGGCGGTCAGCTCGAAGCGTACGAGACACATCCTGACAGCCAAGAACGACCAGGCGTGCCGAAGGGCACGGTCAAGCAGATGCCAGCCGTGGGAGAGCAAGATCTTCGCGGGCACGAGGCGCGACTGGTGGGTCTACGTCCCGGCGCAGTACCGGCCCGAGAGCCCCGCCTCCGTGATGGTGTTCCAGGACGGCGCCGGACCCAAGGACTACGTGCCGACGGTCTTCGACAATCTGATCGCCAAGAAGGACATGCCGGTCACGGTCGGCATCTTCATCCAGCCTGGAACGCGCGCGGACGGCGGATCCAACCGCAGCTTCGAGTACGACACGCTGTCCGACCAGTACGCGCGGTTCCTGCTCGAGGAGATCCTGCCGGAGGTCGAGAAGACCGTGAAGCTCCGCCACGACGCCGCGAGCCGCGCGATCGCGGGCGCCAGCAGCGGCGGCATCTGCGCGTTCACCGTCGCCTGGGAACGGCCGAACGAGTTCAGCAAGGTGCTCTCGTGGATCGGCAGCTTCACGAACATCGCGAGCGGCAAGACCGTACGCGAAGGCGGACACAACTACGAGGCACTGATCCGCAAGACCCCGAAGAAGCCGATCCGCGTCTTCCTGCAGGACGGCTCCAACGATCTGGACAACAACAACGGCAACTGGCCGCTCGCCAACCAGACGATGGCCAAGTCGCTGTCGTTTGCGCGGCTACGACTACCGCTTCGTCTTCGGCCAGGGCTTCCACAGCAACCGTCACGGCCGCGCGATCCTGCCCGACTCGCTCCGCTGGCTGTGGCGGGGGTACGAGGCGAATCCGTAAGAGGAGCTAGGAGCTAGATAGAGTCGTCCTGAAACCCGGCTGTCGTCACTGAACAGCTGCGAGCGTAGCGCCTGCGGCCCGCGCGAGGAGAGCGAGTCTTCGAGCCCCGCAGCGCGAGCACGCGGGGGTGGGGCCCCGCGTGCGTTGAGAGAAGAGCAGCGGCCAGGCCGTGGGGGTGGGGCCCCACGGCTATGAGAAAGCAGACAGCATCGCCCAAATAAGGCCCAATCGACGCTGCCATATACTCTCTGTTGCAAAGTTATTTGCAATGTCGTATTGTCGCGCAGATGGCCGCCGCGCACCGTCCGCTTCGCGTCAAGTTCATCCTCCCCGCCCTGACGGAGGCCACCAGCCCGTACTGGCGCCCGATCAAATACTCGCTGTTCCCGCCGCTTGGCCTCGCGACGCTCGCCGCCTACCTTCAGCCCGACGACGAAGCCACCATCGTCGACGAGCATGTCGAGCGCGTCGACACGTCGGATCGGCCGGACCTCGTCGCGATTCAGGTCTACATCACCAGCGCGCGGCGCGCTTATGCGCTGGCCGATCACTACAGGGCGCAGGGCATCTTCGTTGCCCTCGGCGGCCTGCACGTCACCTCTCTGCCGGACGAAGCCGCCGCGCACGCCGACGCAATCTTCCTCGGCCCGGGCGAACAGGTCTTTCCTCAGTTCCTCGAGGACTTCAGAGCCGGTCGTTCCCGATGCCGATACGTCTCGGCATCCGGCCGGACGTTGGAACGGCTGCCGCCGATCAGGCGCGACTTGATCCGCCGCCGCTCCTATCTCGTGCCGAACTCGATCGTCGTCACGCGCGGATGTCCGCAGCATTGCGACTTCTGCTACAAGGACGCCTTCTTCGAGGGCGGACGCTCGTTCTACACGCAGCGCGTAGACGATGCGCTCGCCGAGATCGATCGGCTGCCAGGCCGGCACCTCTACTTCCTCGACGATCATCTGTTCGGGGACAGACGGTTTGCGTCAGCGCTGTTCGAGGGCATGCGGGGAATGGGGCGGCTGTTCCAGGGCGCGGCGACGGTCGATTCCGTACTCAGAGGCGATCTGGTCGAGCGCGCCGCGGAAGCCGGGTTGCGCAGCCTGTTCGTCGGGTTCGAGACGCTCGCACCGAGCAACCTGGCGCTGAGCAACAAACGCCAGAATCTCGGACGCGACTACACCGCCGTGGCCAGCCGGCTGCACGGCCTCGGCATCATGATCAACGGCAGCTTCGTCTTCGGGATGGACGACGATGACGATGACGTCTTCAAACGGACGGTGGACTGGGCGATCGAGCAGGGCATCACGACCGCCACCTTCCATATCCAGACCCCGTACCCAAGCACGCGCCTCTTCGCCCGCACCGAGGCCGCAGGCCGAATCCTGACGCGGGATTGGGACCTCTACGACACCAGGCACGTCGTCTATCGTCCAATGCGACTCACGCCGGAGGCGTTGAAGCGGGGATACGACTGGGCGTATCGCGAGTTCTATCGCTGGTCGTCGATCGCCCGCGCCTCGCTCTCGCACGGGTCGGTCAAGCACCAGGCCAAACACTTCTTCTATGCAACCGGCTGGAAGAAGTTCGAGCCGTTGTGGGACGTCGTCATTCGCGCGAAACAGCTCCGGACCATGACGCCGCTTCTCGAAGGCGTACTCTCGAGAGTGACGGCGAAGGCGCCGGATTCCCCGATGCTCGAGCCCCCGCCGCACCTCCGCCCTTCCCCCTAGCCCATCCCCGAATTCGGCCGAGCTGAGCGTTCAGCGCTATACAGTTTGCGTCTATCCGGACATAGACGTCAGGACTGAGGAAACGAAACATGCCTGCGTCACTCGACAGAGCCATGGAGCCGCCCGAGTCCCATAGCGCTCTCGTCCTCGACTTTGCCGCAATCGATCCTGGGTCGCTGGCGATCGTCGGCGGCAAGGCCGCAAACCTCGGCGTGCTGACCCGCGCTGGGCTTCCGGTACCCCCTGGAGTGTGCGTGACCACCGAAGCCTACCGGCGTGTCGCGGCCTTGGCTGGACTCGACGCCGTTTTTGACGCGCTTTCGGCCACCGCCCAGACCGACCTGCCTCGCCTGGCGGAGCTCGCGGGCAAGGCCCGTGCTGCAATGCTCGCGGCGCCGGTCCCGGGTCCGGTCGCGAGGGCGGTCGCCGCCGGCTACGCCCGCCTGGGCGCGGATGCGCCGGTCGCCGTTCGTTCCTCGGCGACTGCCGAGGACCTGCCCTTCGCGAGCTTCGCCGGTCAGCAGGACACATACCTCAACATCGTCGGACAGGTTGCCGTGTTGGATGCGGTCCGACGCTGCTGGGCGTCGCTGTGGACCGACAGGGCGGTCGCTTATCGGGCGACCAACGGAATCGATCATCGAACCGTGCGCCTTGCCGTCGTCATCCAGCGCATGGTCGACGCGTCAGTCGCAGGAGTTCTGTTCACGGCGAACTCTGTCACCGGACGACGGAAGGAAGCGGTCATCGACGCCAGTCCCGGACTTGGAGAGGCCGTGGTCTCCGGCGCGGTCAACCCCGATCATTTCGTCGTCGACACCGCGACCGGACGGATCCTCGAGCGGCGGATCGGCGACAAGCGACTCGCCATCCGGTCGAAGTCAGGCGGCGGTACGGAGCACATTGCGCAGGCAACTGGCGCAACGGAAGCCTGCCTCGCCGACGATCAGATTCGGGCGCTCGCGGCCCTCGGCGACCGCGTCGAGACGCACTACGGGTCACCTCAGGACACGGAGTGGGCGCTCGACGGCAGCGGCGTGTTCTGGCTCACGCAGGCGCGATCCATCACGACGCTGTTCCCACTGCCCGAGTCCGCGCCGACGGCCGGGCAGAACCTTCACGTTTACTTCTGCTTCAGCGTTGCGCAGGGACTCTATCGGCCGATCACCCCGATGGGACTTGCGGGTTTCCGCTTGATGGCTTCGGCCGCATCGGAGCTCCTCGGCTTCCCCGTCAGGGACCGCTTGAAGGGCCCGAACCGGTACGCCGAGGCAGGACAGCGTCTCTTTGCGGACGTCACTGGTGTCCTGCGGAGCAGGTTCGGCCGGGCGGTGTTCCCGCGCGTTCTCGACGCCATGGAAGCGCGTTCGGCGGTCATCCTTCGACAGCTCGCGACCGATCCCCGTCTTTCAATCGTCAACCGATCGTTGGTGCCGTCCCTCCTCAGAATTGTGCGCATCGCCGCACACTACAGAGTCCCCGTCACGGTTGTCCGTGCTCTGGTCTCGCCCGACCGCGCGCGGCTGAACGCCGAAAAGGTGGGCGCATCGCTCGTCGAACGTCTGGTCGTGCCCGAGAGCGCGACGGCGGCCGAGCGCCTGGATTTTGCGGAGCGGGCTCTGAGCGAGGACTGCGTCCCGATCCTCCCGCGCGTCGTGCCGGCAGCGGCCGCCGGCCTGGCGATGCTCGGTGCCGCCGGCTCGCTACTCGGCAAGGATGCGGGCGCCGGCGATCTGCAGATGGTGCTGCGAGGCCTGCCGCACAACATCACGACCAAGATGGATCTCGCCCTCTGGGACCTGGCCGGACGCATCCGCGAGGACCGCGCCGCCGCACTGCTGTTGCGTGATGGATCGACCGATGACCTGGCGGGGCGTTTTCGCGCCGGCACCCTCCCGGCGGTCGCACAGCGCGGCCTCGGCGAGTTTCTCTCCCGATACGGACATCGCGCGGTGGCCGAGATTGATCTCGGCATACCTCGATGGTCCGACGATCCGCGTCATATCCTCGGCGTGATCGCCAACTACTTGAGGCTCGAGGATGGAATGACTGCGCCCGACGCGGTCTTCGCACGAAGCGTCAAGGAAGCCGAATCGATGGTCGAGACACTTACGTCCCGTGCGGCGCGCCGAAGCCGTGTCCGCGCAAGGCTGGTGCGGTTCGCGCTCAGCCGGGCGCGCTCGCTCGCCGGACTCCGGGAGCTGCCGAAGTACAACCTGATCGTCGCGCTCGGCGCCGTCCGTCGTCAGCTCGCGAACGTCGGCGAGACGCTGGCGGCACAGGGACGGCTCGATCGCGCGGACGACGTGTTCTTCGTCGATCTGGTTGAAGCGCGGGCCGGGCTCGCGGGCCGCGATCTGCGCGAGCTCGTCGCGCGCCGGCGCGAATCGTACGATCTGGAACTACGCAGGCGGCACGTACCGCGTGTGCTTCTGTCGGACGGCACCGAGCCCGAGGCTGCCTCGCCAGGTTCGGCGGCGCCGGATGGTTCGCTGGCGGGAACGCCTGCTTCAGCCGGTTGCGTGACCGGCACGGCACGCGTGATCATCGACCCTGTTGGCGCGCACCTGCAGCCCGGCGAGATCCTGGTCGCACCTTCGACGGATCCGGGCTGGACTCCGCTGTTCCTCACCGCCGGCGGGCTCGTCATGGAAATGGGCGGAGCCAACTCGCACGGCGCGGTGGTCGCGCGCGAGTACGGCATTCCTGCCGTCGTGGGCGTGCCAGGCGCGACGGTCCGCATCGTTACCGGACAGAAGATCACCGTGGACGGGAGCGCGGGTACAGTCAGCATCGGGTGAGCGACGCGGGGGACGATCGTCTGAGCGCGGCGTGACCGGAAACAGCCGGTCGGAAGTCAGAATTCAGAATAGAGAATTCTACCTGCCCGACTTCAACGCTACCCTCAACGTCACGCCGATTGTCCGTCGATCGCCGGGCTGCCCGACGAAGAGGCCGGTGTTCCCCGGCGCCGCGGTGAGCAGCTCGAAGTAGTCCTGGTTTAGCAGGTTGCGGGACCACAACGAGATCGTCCAGCCATCCGCTGCCCTGAAACCGAGGCGGGCGTTCAGCAGGCCGTATCCATCGACGACCAGGTACCTGGAGTAACTTGCGCTCGACGAGAACGACGATCGGTAGCTGCCGTCGAGGGCGCCGAAGAAGGCTCCCGCCCGGCCGAAGACCGTTGCGGGCCTGCCGTACTCGCCGCCGAGCGAGAGCGCCCACCTCGAGATGCCAGGCAGGATGGATCCGGAAATATCCTTGAACTGCGGCCCTCCGGTGTCTTCGAGCGGCGGCGGAGCATCCTTGAACGTGACGTACGTGCCGTCGGTATACGCCGCGGCCCCATAGATCGAGGAATGCGAGCCCACTCGCGCGGCGCCATCGAACTCGGCACCGCGAACGCGCGCCTTCTCTGCATTGGCCAGGTATCCGCGAATCACGCCCACGCTGCCGTTGGTGACCTGCGTCTGGAAGTCCCTGATCTCGGTGTCGTACGACGCTGATGTTCGCGGTGACACCGCGGAGCGGCTCCGTCTTCAGCCCTACTTCGACGTTCCGAGTGTCTTCCGGCTTCACCGTCGCGGCCGAGAGAACCGGCTGGTTCGAGGCGTCCGTCGGCACGCCGTTCAGATTGAGGCCGACGGACTTGAATCCGGTCGCATAGGTCGCGTACGCGTTGACACTGCGGGCCACTTTGTACGCCAGCGTCAGCTGACCGGACTGGTTCGCGTCGCTCACATTCGCCTTGTACGCCTGGGGCGCGAGGATCGACTGCTGCAGCGCGATCAGCGCAGGATCGGTCGTCTGCAGGCCGCCATAGACCTGCTGATCGAAATCGACGTCCTTGTGGTCGTAGTTGAAACGGACGCCTGGCAGGAATCGAAGCCGATCTGTCAGAGCGACAGCGACCTGCCCGTAGACCGCCGCACTGGTGTTGCCGTAGTCGATGGTCTGGTTGTAGCCGTACCCGTCGAGAAGGCCCGGCGTCGCCGCGTTCGCGCTCGGCGCCAGGAGGAATCGCGCCGCGGCCGAGCCCTGCTCCTGCTTGAAGACCGGATCGGAATCGATCGTCTGGTGAAACGCGAACGCTCCCACAACCAGATTGACACGTGTAGACAGCGTCCCGGCGTACCGAACTTCCTGTGTCCATTGCCGCTGCTTCGACGGTGCGGCCGAAACGGTCGTGACCGGCAGCCCGATGAAGTCGCGATCGCTCGACGGGTTCCAGTTCCAGTAGCGCCACGCCGTGGTCGACGTCACCTGCCCGGTCCGGAGCTTCCAGTCGACGTTCACCGTCGACCCGCCGAGATCCTGATACGACCGCAGCGGAGTATCGACGTCGGTCACGCGGTCGAACGCGTTGAAGCTCGGAGCCACGTATCCAAGGTCGGCGGCAATCTGTGCGTACTGCCGGTTCGCGGGGCGCAGCGTCGGTGCCACACCCGCGACCACCTGCGTGTACCCTTCCGGACGTTGCCGTGTGTGATCCACGGACGCCGCGATCGCGAGCCTGTCAGACGGCGCGAACAGTACCTGCCCCCGGAGGCCGAGGTTGTTGAGGTCGTTGACACGGTCATCCGTTCGAACGTTGTAGACCGTACCGCTGCGCTCCGTGCCCGAGAACGACAGGCGGCCCGCCACCTTCGGAAGGAGCGGGCCTGTTGCCGCGGCCTTCACCTGGACGAATCCCAGATCGCCGACGTTGAGCTCGAAATCCGTGCCGGGCGTGAAGCTCGGTCTGCGAGTCGATACGTTGATCGCGCCGGCGGTCGTGTTCTTGCCGAAGAGCGTGCCCTGCGGTCCCCGCAGCACCTCGATGCGATCGACGTCGAGGAAGTCGAGCGTGGCCGACGCGGGCCGCGAGTAGTAGACGCCGTCGATGTACAGGCCGACGCCCTGCTCGAGGCCGTCGTTCGTCAGGCCGAACGGCGCGCCCAGACCTCTGATGTTGATGGCCGAGTTCCGTGGATTGGTCGAGTAGAACTGGACGGTCGGGATCAGTTCCTTCAGACGGTTGACGTTGAAGGAACCCGTGTTCGCCGCAAGTGTTCCGTCGACGACCGAGAGCGGGATCGGGACCTCCTGCGCCACTTCCTCGACCCGGCGTGCGGTCACCACGACCGA
Source organism: uncultured Acidobacteriota bacterium (assembly GCA_963730995.1). Classification (GTDB taxonomy): domain Bacteria; phylum Acidobacteriota; class Vicinamibacteria; order Vicinamibacterales; family 2-12-FULL-66-21; genus CAVSUB01. The sequence goes on from CAVSUB010000002.1 coordinate 266,806, forward strand.
TTCCGTCAATCGAGACGGATTCAGCGTGACGTCGACGGCGGCAGTCTGGCCAGCCGAGAGCACGATCCGGCGCCCGACCGCCTCGAACCCGTCGAGCGCGATCTCGACGGTGTACGCCCCGGGGCCGAGCGCCTCCGTGCGATAACCTCCCTGCTCGTCGCTGACGGCCTGCAGCGACACTCCGGTCACCTCGTTGACGATCCGAACCGTTGCGCCCGGAATTGCAGCCCCGGATGCATCACGAACGAGACCGGCGATGCTGCCACCGGCCGGCTGGGCAACGGCTGATGCCGCTGGCGCGAGCGCCACCAGCGCCACGACGATTTTCAGAAAACTGCGAAGCATGAAGCTCCTTTACTAGCTATCAGCTTTCAGCTTTCAGCTCTCAGCCAGATCCCTGTTTGGGCCCTGAGCTGATGGCTGGCAGCCTCGTGGAATTCACACCGACTCGAGTGAACTCCGCCGAATTCCGGGATTAGGTGGAAGAGAGATCAGCCGAGCGACTTGAGTTGGGAGGAGAGAGGGTGAGCAGTGCGTCCGAACTATCTCGACTCAACCACCGGTCGTCGGCTGGCTACACGCGCACCAACGCGTGGTGGGCTGGGGTCGCCGACAACACGAGCAGATCGACATCGTCGAATCATCAGTGCAATCCGGAGACCGGGGGCCCGCCCTCGAAAGCGAGCCAAGAACGGCTGGTATTCTGGTACCTATTAAATGTGACGGTATTTCTGTCACAATAAGTAGCAGAATATTGATCATGCCACAGAAACAGCGCGGGTCAGCGCCTCCCCTCTCGCCGGATCGCATCGACGGCGACGCCCGCGCGGGCGAGGAGCGGCTCATTGGCGGCAACACGGGGTTGGCGGCGGTGATGACGCGCGCGCGGATGGTGTCCCGCAGCGGCGCTCCGGTGCTGCTGTTCGGCGAAACGGGAACCGGCAAAGAGATCATCGCTCGCGCGATTCACGAGCACTCGTCGTTTCGGAGCGGTCCTTTCCGTCGCGTGAACTGCGGCGCGATTGCGCCGGAGCTGATCGACTCGGAGCTTTTCGGCCACGAGCAGGGCGCCTTCACGGGCGCTGTTACTCGCCGCAAGGGCTGGTTCGAGCAGGCGGACGGCGGCACCCTGTTCCTCGACGAGGTCGGCGAGCTTCCCCTCGCCGCCCAGGTCCGGCTCCTTCGCGTCGTCCAGGATGGCGAGGTCGTCCGGGTCGGCGGAGAACGGCCCGTGCACGTCAAGGTTCGGATCGTCGCGGCCACGCACCGGGATCTCCCGGGCATGGTCGCCGTGCAAACGTTTCGCGAGGATCTGTACTACCGCCTGTCGGTCTTTCCGATCGTCATCCCGCCGCTCCGCGACCGTCCGAGCGACATCCGGGCGTTCGCCGAGTACTTCGCCGAGCGGGCCGCGGGCCGCTTCGGCCTTCGTCCAGTACCTGTGTCCGAAGACGACGTCCGGTTGCTGGCGGAGTATCGATGGCCAGGGAACGTCCGCGAGATGGCGGCGGTGATGGACCGTGCGGTCCTGATAGGGCAGGGGCGAGCGCTCAGCGTGGCGGCCGCTCTGGGGCAGGGCATGCTTCCGCCGGCCTCGCCTCAACTCGCACTCACGACCGAGGTTGCAACACCTGCGACGATCGAGCCACTCGACGTCGTGATGCGGCGCCACATCGAGCGAACGCTCGGCATGACGCACGGGCGCGTCGAAGGTCGGCACGGCGCCGCGGGGCTGCTGCGGATCAATCCCCACACGCTGAGGGCGCGAATGCGCAAGCTGGGCGTCGACTGGCGCCGGTTCAGAGATCAGCCCGCGTAGGCTCGGTGTAGCGCGGGCTGAAGCCCGCGCCCTACGTGTCTGAGAGTCCGCTCATCTCACCAATTCCGTGGCCGGATTCGGCTGGGTCTTTGGCTTCCAGTGATGACTCGGGCGCGCGGCCCCGTACATCTGGGCGGCAATGCGCGTCATCAGCCCACCGTCGAAGAGATCGAAATGCGTGCGGCCGGACAGGAACGTGATCTTCGCCTCGTAACCCAATGGAGCAATTGCTGTTTCCAGGAGCCGGACGGGGCCGTTGAGATAGAACGTATCCGCCGTGCCTACGATGACGTGGATCTTGCCACGGAGGTGCGGGACGAGCTTGCGCGCATTGGTGGTGAGGATTCGCGAGATGTCGTAGTGCTGAAGCCAGTACTCAGCCACGTCGCGATGTACGACACCGGTATCCCGGTCAAAGAGCGGCATCGGCCGCCCGTCCGCTCCACGAGGGCTGAATACCCAATCGAACGAGGAGACCTGTCCCCCGAAGTCCCCTAACACGCGCTCCTGTCGTGAAATGTCCTCGAAGCTCTCGACGTCTCGGCCATTCATCCGAACGAGAGGCGTGGGTGTGCCGTCCGGCCGTGTGTAGACACTTCGATCCTTGGTGAGATCGATATTCGTGAAATCACGAAAATCGACTGGATCTGGTGATGTGGACCAGGTGCCGCCGAAGAATCTCGGGTACGCCACCTGTAGCCAGAGAGTGGCCCAGCCGCCCGAGGAGTGCCCGGTGAGGAAGCGGCCGCGTGGCCTGGCGTCCATTCGGTATTTGCCCTCGAGATATGGGATCAGCTCGCGAGTGAGCGCGGATCCCCATGGCCCGTTATTTACGGAGTCGGCGAACTCATGAGTGCCGCCGGCACACGTCTCGTCCAGCAACACCCAGATCATGGGAGGTAGGTTGCCCTCGGCCGTGTTCTTGACGACCTGCGCGGCCTCAACCGCGAGATACGACAGGTCTCCACCGAATCCGTGCGTCCAGTAGACGGTCGGATAACGCTCTCCCGAGGTCGCGTATCCCGGCGGCAGCACGACAATCCCGCGCATCGGGATCGATCGCCCCCAGAAGGCGGAGAGCGCCGGGCTATTGAACTCCAGGCGCTCCGAACCACTTGGAAGATTGAAGGTCGGTTCCGTGACTCGCTCCGACAGCCGCAATTCGAGCGGCGGCGCGTGCGACGGGTTCAGCGCCGTCACCCGCATCACGCGACTGCGGAGATCGGGAGCGGTCATAGGCCTGTACGCCGCATTGTGGTCGGCATCGAGCAGCGCCATGACTTGATAGTCGGCCACCGGTGCGCGCGAGAGCGGCTGGGGAAACGTGAGGTCCTCGGCGCCGAGCACGACCGAATCGCCCGGCGCCAGGTGCTGCACTTCTTTGGCAACGATCCATACATCCCTCGTCTCGGCGCCGAATCCGGGCTCGATCGTGTCCAGAGGCTTGGCATTGGCCGTCAGGTAGACGAGCAAGCGGCCGGAGACGGGGCCCGACCCGAGCGAGGGCTCGAGGGACACTCGGAAGTGGAGTGCGCCCGGCGATCCATCCTGGGCCGATGCACCGCTCGGCGAGCAAAGCCACAGGATCAGGAGAAACGCTCGGAGTCCGGAACGTCGAGATAACCAGTGCATCGGTGATTTCGGAAATGTGGACGATGACGCGATGTGGCGCGGGGTCTTCAGACCCCGCCCTACAACTGCGGGTGAACCGATTATCTGGAGATCTCGGCAACGGCTGCGCCGAATACCTGACGCGATTTGACGCCTTGAAGCCACGCCACGGCCTTCAGCCCGTTCGGTCCCCATCCCCGCCCGATCTGCAGCTGCGCTTCCACCATGCCGGCGTCGGCCGTGAGCGCACCGAGAGCCTGCACCTTCCGGGCGACCGCGACATGGTGCAGCGTGCGGCCGCTGTTCTCTCCGCGCTTGACGATCGTGCTCACGTCGTCTTGAGTGATGGCGACAAGGACCTGGATTTTCTCCGTGTTCGCCGGAGCTGACGGAAGATCCAGTGTCACGCGCAGCCGATCGGCGGTCAGCTGTGCGGTCGCGTGCAGCGCGAGGTGAGGCCGTCGCGCCGCCACCCCGATCGCGCGGTGGACGAGGTCGCGGCTGGCGCCGCTGACCGCATCGTGCCCGTCCACGACGATCTGCGGCGTATAGACGCTGTCGGGACCGAAGACCTGCGAGTAGTCCTGCTGCCGGGCCGTGTAGGAGGCCGAACCAAATGTGTCCCTCCATCCAAGGTGATCGAAGTAATCGACGTGCAGGCCGATCGGCACGATCTCCGCTCCGTCCACCGGCTGGTCGCGCTGCAATGCCTCGAGAAGCGCGTCGGCCGGCGGGCAGCTCGAACATCCCTCGGACGTGAACAACTCCACGAGCACGGGCACGCGCGGTGCCGTCGCAGAACCGCCACGCGCAGACGCCGCGATCAACATCGCCAGAGCGAGGAGCGTTTTCATATGACCCGTCTCTCCTGAGTCCATCTACCCGGCTATCTCATCACGAGGGGCACCCGTTTGTGTCAGGTTTTCGATCCCCGCGCGCTGCGGCGATCGATTCGCCGGCTGGACGGGCATCGGCCACACGGCCATGCCGGATACACGCACCGCGAATCGCTGTACCCTCAACCCCTGGTCCCGGGCGGCCAAACCGCGCGAGGCGGCGCTGCATGCCCGGAACGACACATGCGAGGAACAGCTGATGGCGTCCCTCCTGCCCTATCTTCTCGTCGGCGTCGGGGGATTCATAGGCGCCAACGCGCGTCTGGTCGTCGCCCGTCTCGTCGGAGCGTTGTTCGATACACGCTTACCGTTGGGAACGTTCGCCATCAACGTGAGCGGGTCGTTCCTGCTCGGGATACTTGGAACGCTCGTGGCGCAGAGGATGACCGCCGGTTCCGAAGCGATGCGCCTGGCGCTTGGTGTCGGATTTCTGGGGGCTTTCACGACCTTCTCGACGTTCGAGTTCGAAGCGCATGCGCTCTTCGAAGACGGTTCGTGGCTGACGGCCACGATCTACATCGTCGGAAGCGTCCTCGTGGGACTCGTTGCGGTGCGCGCCGGAATCGTCTTTGCCAAGGCCTGGCTCACGTAAGGTCTGCGGACGGCAGGACGCCGCCCTTCATCAGTTTCCGTGCCTGATTCATGGCCACCGAAGCGGGAGTGAGGCGCATCCCCATGTTCCGCAGCCAGACACCAGCGGGATTCTTCCACTGCGCAACGGCGCCCAGCCGTCGCGACGCGAGGACCATCGAGTTCGCGCGAGCCACTCGACAGGCCTCGTACCGGCGCAAGGCGCCCTCAATCGTCTCCTCCAATGAAAGGCATCGATCGAGCGCAATCGCGTCCTCGATTGCCTGTCCGGCGCCTTGCCCCAGGTTCGGCGTCATCGGGTGAGCGGCATCACCGAGAAGAACGACCGGGCCTTCGTGCCACCGCTCGATCGGATCGCGATCGCTGATGTCCGTCCGGAGGATCCGCTCGGGCGGCGTCGCCGTAATGATGGCGGCGATCGGCTCGTGCCAGTCCCCGAACCGCGCGAGCAGCTCCGACCGGACGTCGCGATCGACTCCGCCAGGAGCCGCATCTGCGACAGCGAACCAGTAGATCTCACCAAAGCCGATGACGACGATGCCGAACCGCTCGCCGCGGCCCCAGCTTTCGGTCAGGCGTGACGGAGTCCGGACCGAATCGGAGGGAGTTACGCCACGCCAGCTCGTATAGCCCGCGTACCGTGGAGCAGGACCGGCAACGAGCTGCGCGCGAACCGCCGAATGCAGGCCATCGGCGCCCACCAGGAGATCGCACTCCAGCGTTGCTCCGGAGGACCCGATCGCGACGACCCGCTGAGCCCGGCGCTCGAACCGGGCGACCGCGAAACCGAGCCTGACGACGCCAGGACCGAGCGCGTCCAGGAGGACCTCGTGCAGCCTCGTCCGATGGAGCGCCACGAACGGGGCGCCGACGTCGCGCGCCATCCGCTCGACGTCCAGCTCGGATCCGAGCACGCGGCCGCCCTCATCGAGGATCGCCGACCGCGCGATCGCGGCTCCTGCGTTGACGATTGCCTCCACAACGCCGAGACCCTCGAGCGCCGCGATTGCGTTCGGCCCCAGAGCGAGTCCGGCGCCGACCGGGCGCAGCGTTTGAGCCCGTTCGAGAACGGTCACAGGAACGCCTCGTCGCCGGAGAGCGATGGCGAGCGTGATGCCGCCAATCCCCGCACCGGCGATCACAACGGTCGGTGTCATCGAGGAGCGATCTCGAACAACACCTTGAGCGCACTTCGCGCTTCGCGAAACGCGCTCGCGAAGTCGTCGAGCGGTGCCACGCGCGAAATCAGCGGATCGATCCGAACGGCGCCGGAGGCAAGAAGGGCGATGGCTGGATTGAAAGGCCCGCAGCGGGAGCCGACGAGCGTGACTTCTTCGACGACAATCGGCCACGTCTCGATTGGGGCCTCGCCGTGGAACGTCGACTTGAGAACGACGGTGCCGCGCGGCTTGACGAGGTCCAGCGCGTCAGTGAGACCCTCCGAGCGGCCGGTCACGTCTACGACGATGTCGAAGCGAGCTCCAGAGGACCTCGGGACAGCGAGCTGCGCGCTGAGCCCTAGCGTACGCGCGATGGCGAGCTTCTCGTCGTGACGGCCGAAGATGACGACGTTCGGCGTGGCGGTCTTCAAGACTTGCGCTACGAGCAGGCCCATCCGGCCATCCCCGAGGACAGCGACTCGCGCCTCGTGAGTGATTTCCATCTGCTCGAGAATGCGACAGCACGCCGCGACCGGCTCGACGAACACGGCTGCCCGGTCCGGCACGCTGTCGGGAATCGCGTGCAGGTTGCAGGAGGGCAGCGACACGTACTCCGCAAACGCGCCGCCTCGCTCCCGAATGCCGAGAACCGCCCGATTGCTGCAGTGCTCGCGCACACCGGCCGCGCAGAAATCGCAGCGGCCGCAGCCGATATTGATCTCCCCGGCGACGCGGCGGCCGATCCACTCGCGATCCTCGGGAGCGCCGGCCGACTCGACGACGCCGACGAATTCGTGACCCGGAATCCCGCGGAAGCCGGCGTAGCCTTCGAGGAGCTGCAGATCCGTCCCACAGATGCCTGCCATGCGCACGCGGATGCGGCATTCGCCATCGTGGTCGGGAACCGGAACGTCGCGAAGGGTCAGCGCGGCCGACTCGCCGATCATCAGTGCTTTCATGCTGTCCGACGATCGTTCATTGAGACCGCCGGAGCACGCAAGCCAATTCAAGGCGCGCAGCGTGCCGGCAGCATCTCGATGGTCGCCGGCCGCTCGCATCCGCCTTGGGCTTCGTCAGGATGAGTCGGCTGTCCGTTCGCCGGCAGTTCCCCTCCTTCCAGATCGGAAACGCGGTCGAAGCCGGGCCAATTGCACCGGCCTCGTCAATGGATGTTCGGAACGCGTCCAGGATGTGTTATTCAGATTGGAGACCGACGTTCCTGTCGACCGAAAATGTCAGGCCGTCGACGATCGAACACATTCATGCAATCCGTCGACACGCTCATCAGCTCAGCCGATAGTGGTGACCGCACCGCGGCTGACACTCTGTTCACCACTCTTTACGAAGAGCTTCATCGACTCGCCCGGCGCGAGCTCGCACGGCGCGACCGCTCCGGCGCGCTCGGTGTAACAACGCTGTTACACGAGGCCTATCTCACGATGGCCGACCGCGACGGCACGGTGTTCCCGGATCGCGCGCGCTTCATGGCGTACGCGGCCCGCGTGATGCGCGGCCTCATCATCGATGAAGCACGGGCGCGTCACGCCAAGAAGCGGGGCGGAGGGTTTCTCCTCACGACGCTCCACACCGATGTCGCGGAAAAACTGACGGACGGCCTGTGGCTCGCCAAGATCGGCGATGCGCTCGACGAGCTGGCCACACACGATCCGGCCCTTGCCGAGATCGTGGAGCTGAAGTTCTTCTGCGGGTTCTCGGTCGCCGAGATTGCGGCCATGCGCGGCGTCTCGGAGCGCACGGTCAAACGGAGCTGGGAGAAGAGCCGGCTCTATCTGCACCGCGCGATCGGATCGGCGCCGCCGATCGAGTAACACACCGTGAAGACCATCGACCCCGAACGCTGGAAGGCCCTGAGCCCGTACCTGGACGAAGTGCTGGAGATTGCGACCGGCCAGCGCGATCCGTGGCTGACCGCGCTCGCCCAGCGCGAGCCTTCGATTGCCGCGGACCTGCGGATCCTGATTGCCGAGCACCAGGATCTCGATCGCGCGGGATTCCTCGCCGGCACGGTGGCGCAGACTCCACGCAACTCGTCGCTCGCCGGTCAAGTCGTCGGTGCGTACACGCTCGTCTCGAGTATCGGCGCGGGCGGCATGGGGAGCGTATGGCTTGCCCGCCGCAGCGACGGGCGATTCGAGGGCTCTGCGGCGGTCAAGCTCCTCGACGCCTCGCTGATTGGGCGCGGCGGAGAAGAACGGTTCATTCGCGAAGGCACGATCCTCGCGCGGCTGACGCACCCGTCGATCGCCCACCTGATCGACGCCGGCGTCACGCCAACCGGCCAGCCCTATATCGTCCTCGAGTACGTCGAAGGCGAGCACATCGACGTCTACTGTGACAATCGTCACCTCGACGTCCCCGCGCGCGTCCGTCTGTTTCTGAGCGTCCTGACCGCTGTTGCCCACGCGCACGCGCACCTCGTGGTGCACCGCGACATCAAACCCTCGAACGTGCTGATCCGCACTCACGATGCCGAGCGGTCAGCCGCCTCGCACGGCGTCAAGCTGCTGGACTTCGGGATCGCGAAGCTGGTGGGGCCCGAGTCGGAAAACGATCGCGGCGTGGCGATCCCGTCGACCAGGGACAGTGGGTGGGCGTTGACCCCCCAGTATGCGGCGCCCGAACAGCTCACCGGCGGCGCGGTGACGACTGCCACCGACGTCTACTCTCTCGGGGTCCTGTTGTACGCCCTGCTCAGCGGGCAGCATCCGGCTGCCGGCGGCCTCGGGTCTCCGGCGGCGCTGATCGAGGTGATTGTCGAGAGGGAAGCACCGCGCCTCTCCGACTCCATCGCGCACGCCGCGACCGACGACATCGTGGCGATGGAGGAGAGGGCCTCCAAACGCCGCGCGACCCCCGGCAGCCTGCGCCATGCGCTGATGGGCGACCTCGACACGATCGTCGCGAAGGCGCTCAAGAAGAATCCGCAGGAGCGCTACCCGTCGGTGACAGCCTTCGCGGACGATCTCCGGAGATACCTCAACGATCACCCGATCGCCGCGCGACCCGATGCATTCGCTTACCGCGCGGCCAAGTTCGTGCACCGGCACCGGGCGCCGGTGGCGCTCGCCTCGGTTGCCGCGCTTGCGCTCGCTGCCGGTCTGATCGGCACCTTCACCCAGGCGCGACGCGCGACGCGTCAGGCCGCGCTCGCCGAGAGCCAGCGTCAGCGTGCCGATCAGGAGGCGCGCACCGCGAGCGCGCAGCGCGATTTCGCCCTTCGACAGCTTTCGCGCGCCGAGTCCATCAGCGATCTCAACGCATTCCTGCTCTCGGACACCGCTCCATCCGCCAAGCCTTTCACCGCCTCCGAGCTCCTCGGCCGCGCCGAGCACGTCGTCGAACGCCAACGGCAGACCGACGAGAACCACATCGAGATGCTCATCTCTCTCGGCCGCCAGTACTCGGCGCTGGGCGAGGAGGCAAAGGCCGAAAACCTGCTGAGCAAGGCCTATGACTTGTCGCGGGCCGTTGCCGATCCCGGCACGCGTGCACGAGCGGCATGCGCCCTCGCGACGCCCATGGCGAAAGCCGGCGAGGGCAACCGCGCCGAGCAGCTCGTGCAGGAGGGCCTCGAGACGTTGCCGAACGAGCCGCAGTTCATCCTGCACGAGGTGTTCTGCTATCTGCGCGGCGCCGAGGTCTCGATGTGGAGGGGTGAGGAGCCGGCCGGACTCGAGCGAGTCCGCAAGGCGCAGGCGCTGCTCAACGACTCGCGGCTCTCTTCTCCGCTGCTGGATTATCGCATCTCGTTGGCTCTGGCGGAGCTCTACACCGGCGTCAGGCGTTATCGAGACGCCATCCAGTCGTATGCGGATGCGTCCTGCACCCTGGCCTCTCTTGGGCGCGACGACACCGAGACGGCCGGCAACCTGTTCAACTCATGGGGCGCGGTTCTGTCGCTCCTCGGCCGCCCGCTGGAGGCGGAACCCCTGCTCCGGCGGGGGATTCGGATCCAGGGGCGAACGGACGGCAGCGAGGAACCGGCGCTGGCGATCCAGCTCGTGCTCTTTGCCCGCGTCCTCAGCGAGCTCCGGCGCCTGCCGGAGGCGGCAGATGTCGCGAGGCGTGCCTACACGAGCGCTCGACGTTTCGGCGAGGATCGCGTCGTCGATCTCGCGCTGTTGACCCGAGCCTCGATCGCACGCCAGTTCGGCGACATCAATGGTGCCGCGCGGCTGCTTGCCGAAGTCGAGCCCAGACTGCGCCGATCGACGGTCGCTGGTGACGTCACGTTCGCGACACTCGCCTCCGAGCAGGCCCTGGTTGCACAGGCGCGCGGTGACTCCGGAGCGGCGCTCGATTCGGCCGATCGAGCGCTCAGGATCGCGGAAGCGTCGACGCACGTGCCGCTCGCACCCAGATTCCTCGTCCGGCGATCCCAACTCGCCTTGCAGCTGCACCGGTTCGACCAGGCCGTGGCGGATGCCGCTCGAGCGGTGCCGATGGCGGAGGCGAGCGCTGGATCCGGCGAGGTATCGTGCGAGATCGGCCGCGCACAGCTCGCCCTCGGTCGCGCGCTGCTCGCTCTGGGGAAGCGCGCGGAAGCGCATACGGCACTCGCGGCCGCGATCGACAACCTGGCGCCGACTCTGGGCGCCGACCACCAGGAAACCCGCCTGGCGCGTCAGCTCGCGGGTGAGACGTAGGCCGGGCCTGAAGGCCCGGCCACGCGGGGTCTGACCACCTTCGACAAGGATACGGTGGTCCGCAGTAGTTTCAGCGAAGGCGGAAGACCCCGCGCGACGAGGTTTACTCGTACCTCAAGGCGCGCATCGGATCGATTCTCGACGCGCGCTCCGCCGGAATGAAGCCCGCACCGAGCGCGACGACCGTCAGGACCACCGCGGAGATCCCGATCACCGAAGGATCGTACCCCTTCAGTTCGAATAGCAACGACTCCGCGCTGATGCCGATCGCGATTGCCGCGGCGATGCCGATGACGCCCCCAACCAGCACCATCAGCGCGACCTGGCGCAGCACCATCGTACGGACGTCGCGGGCGCTCGCGCCGAGCGCCATCCGGAGGCCGATCTCCCGTGTGCGTTGGGCGACGGTGTAGGCAAGCACGCCATACAAGCCGACGGCCGCCAGCATCGTCGCGAGCAACGCGAAGGACGCCGATAGCGTGCTGATCATCCGATCCAGGAAGACGTTCTCGCGCGCCTGCTGCGGCAGCGTCTTCAGCTGCTCGAGCGGCAGGTTCGGATCGAGCCGCGCCATCACCTCGGGTACCGCACGCAACGTGCGGTCGGTGTCCGACGCCGTCCGGATGTAGAACGCGAGCGATCCCACGTCCTTGTTCTGACGGTACGGCCGGAAGAACAGCGGCGGCACCTTCTGCTTGACCTCGCTGTACTTGGCGTCCTGCACCACGCCGATGATTTCGGTGTCGAGCTTGGTGTCGCTCTGGCCGTTCGACATGCGCTTGCCGACGGCGTTACGTCCGAGGCCGAACTTCTTCGTGAACGCTTCGTTGACGATGGCGACCTTCGGCGCGTCGCCCGCATCCGCGGGAGTAAACTCGCGGCCGGACATCAGCGGAATCCCCAGCGTGCGGAAGTATCCCGGGCTGACTTCGTTGTACCGGGCGCCGGCATCTGTATCGGGACCCTTCTGAAATCCTTCCACCGACACGGAGCTGCCCCAGTTGTTGCCCGCCAGGAGTGGCACGAGCGATGAGGCGACGCCGGTCACCCCCGGGATCGTCGCGAGCTCCTCTTCGGCGCGGATGAAGAACGCCCGGGATCGCGCGGAATCGTATCCGCTCAATTCCGGCGAGACTCCGAACGTGACGACGTTGTCGATCTTGAGCCCGAGATCCACCCGGCTCACCTTCATCAGGCTGCTGACGAACAACCCAGCGGAAATGAGGAGCGCCATCGAGAGCGCGATCTGCGAAGTGACGAGGACAGTCCTGAATCGTGCCGCCGCCCGCGCGCCCGAAGGTTGGCCTGCCTGCGCCTTGAGCGTCGTGACGAGATCCGGCCGCGTACTGTGAAGCGCGGGGAAGAGGCCGAAGAGCAGCCCGGTGCCAAGCGAAAGCGCCGCCGCGAAGAGCAGCATCGAGCCGCTCAACTCGAGCGACAGCGACCGCGTGACATCCGGTGGCAGCAGAGAGCCGATCGTCGCGAGCGTCCACCGCGCGACAACCAGACCAGCGACGCCGCCCATCACGGCGAGAACGCACGACTCGGTCAGCAGCTGCGCCAGGAGCTGACGGCGGCTGGCGCCGATCGAGATCCGCACAGCCATCTCGGTTGCGCGTCCCGCCGCGCGTGCGAGCAGCAGGTTGGCGATGTTGGCGCACGCGATCAGCAACACGATCCCCGTGACCGAGAGCAGAAGTGTGAGGGGAGTTCGGGCCTCGCGGTGCATCGAGCTCTGCCCCCGTCGTCCCTCCTGGACGACGAGCGGTTTTGCCTTGAATTTCGCCATCGTCTGATCGCTCATGCCCTTCTGAAGCGGCGCCTCGACGTCGTTGATGATCGGTTTGTAGACGCCGTTGAGCGATGTCCGCGCCTGCTCGATCGAGACGCCAGGCTTCAGACGTCCGAAGAGGTAGGCCCAGTAACTCCTGCGATCGTCGAAGACCTTCCAGCCGGGCACCATCAACTGCCGCATCGTCACGGGGACGAAGAGATCGGGGTCCTGACCCAGCGTCGTGCCGTTGAAGCCGCGCGGCGCGACCCCCACGATCGTCATGGACTGTCCGTTCACGACGATCGGCTGATTCAGCACCGCAGGGTTGCCCCCCAGCCGCGTCGTCCAGTACGAGTGGCTCAGCACCGCTACGAAATGACCGCCGATGTTGCGATCGTCGTTGTAGTCGAGCAGCCGGCCGATCGCAGGCGGCAGCCCGAGCACTGGAAAGTACGACCCGGACACGAGCAGGCCGCTGCCGCTTCGCGCCTGACCCTGGTAGGAAAGGTTGACGCCGAACCCGACGTGAGCGGCAATGCCGGTGAGGACCGTCTGGGCGCGCTCCAGATCCTTGAACATCGGATAACTGAAGACGTCGTCACATTCACCCGCCTGGCCGCATGACTGGGAGCCTGGTTTGGGCGACGGGGCGGACAGGTTGACCAGGCGGCCTGGCTCCTGAACAGGCAGCGCCCGGAGCAGCGTCTGGTCGAAGAGGGAGAAGATCGCCGCGTTCGCCCCGATCCCGAGCGCCAGCGAAATGACCGCCACAGCCGTCACAAACGGGGTCTTGAAGAGTCTGCGAAAGGCGAGCTTGAGATGCACGTTTTGCGCTCCTCCAACGAGCTACCGGACCGAAACGTGTGACGCGGAACGTGACGAAACGGTTTGCCCTTCGGCTCGGACGCGGGCAATCGCCGGTCCCAGCCGAATCCTCATATAATCAGCCCGCTCACCAGGATCGGGGCCTCCGGCTCGAGGAGGCCGTGTACGTCAAACACTTGTCCGCGGAGGCATGCATGCGCAAGCGGATTGCGGGAAGCGTGGCACTTTCGACGATGCTGACGCTCGTCGCGGCAGCACAGGATCCCAAGGCTGTCATCAGCGAATCAACGAAAGCGATGGGCGCCGACAGCCTGAACGCCATCACTTTTTCGGGATCGGCGTCGAGCGCCAATTTCGGCCAGACCAAGAACATCAGCGGCCCCTACGTGCTGTCGACGAGCACCACGAACTATACCCGCACCATCGATCTGACGCAGCCGGCGTCACGCGTCACGGGTACGTCGATGACGCCTGCTCCGGCGGGGGCGCCACCGGCGCAGCCGGTGAACCTCAACCAGTCTATTGCCCCGAATGCGCCCTGGACGCAACAGCTGGAAATCTGGATCACACCCTGGGGCTTCCTGAAGGGCGCCGCCGCCAACAACGCCACCGTGCGGCAGGAACGGATCGGTGGAAAAACGTTCGACGTCGTGTCGTGGATGACACCTCAGAAGTCACCGTCCGGCGCCGTCTACACGGTGACCGGTTACATCGACGACAAGAAGATGGTCGATCGCGTCGAGACCTGGGTGGAGCATCCGATCCTCGGCGACCTCCACGTCGAGGCGTCGTACAGCGACTACAAGGACTTCGGCGGATTGAAGGTTCCCGGGAAGATCGTGCAGAAACGAGCCGGGTGGTCGACGTTCGAAGCGACGATAGCAAACGGCGCCGCGAATCCTCCCAATCTGACCGCCTTGATGGCGCCTCCGGCGCCGGCCGCAGGCGCAGCGCCCGCGCAAGGAGCGGCGCCGGCAGCACCCGCCGCGGCGCCCGCCGTCCAGTCGGAGAAACTGGCGGATGGCGTCTACCGCATCACCGGTGGCTACGTCGCGCTCGCGGTGGAGATGAAGGACTACGTGGTCGTGCTCGAAGGCGGCCAGAACGAGGCGCGCGGCCTCGCGGTCATCGCCGAAACCAAGCGCGTTCTGCCCAACAAGCCGATCAAGTACGTCGTCAACACGCATGCGCACTTCGATCACGCGAGCGGGCTCGCACCGTTCGTCGCCGAAGGCATCACGATCATCACGCAGGCGAACAACAAGAGCTTTCTCGAGAACGCCCTCGGCGCGCAGCGGAAGCTCGTAGGGGACACGCTCGCGAAGGCGGGCAAGAAACCCAGGATCGACAGCGTGGGTGAGAAAAAAGTCCTCAAGGACGACACACGCACGATCGAGCTCCATCACGTGATCAACCTCGATCACAGCGACGGCATGCTGATCGCGTTCCTGCCGAAAGAGAAAGTGCTCTTCACGGCGGACTTCAACATCCCGGCCGCCGGGCAGCCCGTGAGCCCCTCCATTGGAACACTCGTGCAGAACGTGGAGCGGCTGAAGCTGGACTTCGACAGGCACGTGCTGGTGCACGCGCCGAACCCGGATCGGCCGCTGACGAAAGCCGACCTGCTGGCGTTGGCGAAAGGGACGAATTAGAAACGACTCCATGAGGTGGGCTCGTGCGTTTGCGGCAACGTCGATTGTCGTGAGCATCATCTCCGTCGCCAGACCGTTCACGGTACCCGGGTTCCCGGCAGGGCACGACACACCGGCCCATCTCACGTACGCGCATCTGTTCGATCGCGCAATCAGACAGGGACAGTTTCCTGTCCGGTGGACCGAGTGGGCTCGCGGGGGTCAGGGTCAACCGCTGTTCAACTTCTATCAACCGGGCCTCTATTACATCGTCACGGGGGTTCGCGCGGCGACCGGCCTCAGCCTGTCACGTGCGCTGAAGCTGAGCGTGGTCTTGTTGTGGTGGATTGGAGGGCTGCTCCTTTTCCTGTTGCTATCGCAGTTCGGTCGCTGGCCAGCTGCGCTTGGAGCCGTGCTGTTCGTCTTCTCGCCATACCTGATGCTCGATGTGAACGTGAGGGCCGCGTACCCGGAGCTGGCGGCGTTGTGCTTTGCGCCAGGCGTCCTCCTCTCAATCGACCGCCTCTCGAGAAGCGGCCGGATGGAGTACGCCTTCAGTGGCGCCTGTTTTGTCGCCCTGGTGCTCGTCTGCCATCTGCCGGCGTTTCTGATATTCAGTCCGCTGTTCGTGATGTATGCCTTGTATCTACGGCGAGCTCTCGAGCCTGCCGGCGTGCGGACCTCTCGCATCTCAGCACGAATCTTCTCGTTGGTTCTTCTCGCCGGACTCGGCCTCGGGATGGCGACCTTTTATGTGCTGCCTGCGCTGGCGGAACGGCAATTCGTCGGCCTGAGCGTGATGACCAGCGGCTACTTCGACTATGCACACCACTTCGTGTCCCCCGGGCAGTGGGTGCGATTCGACTGGGGATTCGGTAGTTCGATCGACGGACCTCAGGATCGGCTGTCGTTCCAGATCGGGATTCTTCAATGGATTGTGATCGCCGCTGCTGTCGTGAGCACCGCCGTAGGTCTCATCAAAGGCCGTCTCAATCGCGCTGCTGGCTGGATCTGTTTCTGGCTGGGATTCATCGCGTTCGCGATGCTGATGATGAGCCGGGCCTCACACCCCGTGTGGGCGGCATTCCCTCCGCTGATCTACCTTCAGTTCCCGTGGCGCTATCTGATGTTGATCTCGGTATGTTGCGCGGCCTGCGCGGCAGCCCTGCTGTCACGAGTGCGCAGCGAACCGGCGCAGATCGCGATCGTGCTGCTGGCACTGGCCGGTCAGCTCAGCGCCGCACGGCCGCAGCACAAACCGAAGGCATATTTCACGGCGGACGAGATGAACATCTACGACACACCCTGGACGAAAGCGACCGACATCAGCCATGTCTATTTCGAGGTTCCGTACCTGCCACGATCAGCGACACACCTACCCGCTGGTGACATCGGCCGGTGGACGCTCATCAAGGGACGCGCCGACGTGCGCGAAGTGAGCCTGAAAGACGATGAGGTCATCCTGGACGTCAACGCGATCGACGGCCCTGACGCCACACACGTGTCCGTCAACTCCTACCCCTTCCCAGGGTGGAGGGCGCGATTGGATGGTACCGACGTGACGATCGTCCAGTCGACCGACACCGACTATATGACCGTCCGCATTCCGCCGGGCCGGCATCGCCTCGAGGTCAAGTTCACGAACACTTCAATCCGTTCCATCGCCAACATAACGAGCGTGGTGTCTCTCGGCGTCTGCCTGGCGGGGCTGGCGACCGTGGTCTTTTCCCGCTCTGTTCGAGATCGTCGCCTTCGGCGTCCGTCAAACACTCGAGGCCGCCCGTGACCTCCAGCGCAGCTGCAATCTTTGGCGCTGCCCCTGTGGGCGTCCGACGTGGAGCGCGGAGGTTCCGTTCTCGAGGCCTCGGCTTCATGCTCCGGATTCATCGGAATTCAGACGTTTGACCGCCGCCGCTCCCCACTGCTCGAACCCCAACTCTTTCAGCCGGACGAACAGCGCGTCCACCTGTGCCCTGGTCGGGTTCACCAGCGGCGGACGCACGGGACCAACGGGGACCCCAAGTCGGACCATCAACGCCTTGGCGGTGCCCATGTAGCTCGTGCCGGCGATCGCGTCGACCATGGCGATCGAAATGGACTGCAGCCGGCGGGCTTCGTTCAGGTCTCCTCGATCGAACGCGGCAATCAGGTTCGTGTAGAGGCGGAGGGCCCAGTTGTAGGTCGAGCCGACGCCTCCGCGCGCGCCGGTGGCGATCGCTCCGAGCAGCGCTTCGTCCACGCCCCACGGCAGATCGAACCGGCCCCCACCCGCATCGAGGCAGCGGCGGTAGGACACGAGGTCGGGGTTCGTGAACTTGATCCCGGCGAGATTGGGAATGCGCGCGCCGGCATCGCTCAGAAAACGTTCCATCGAGAGCGAGACACCGGTCATGGACGGGATGTCGTAGTAGTAAAACGGCAGCTCGGGCGTCTCGGCGGCGATTGCGGCGCACCAGTCCACGAGGTCCGGCACGTTGACCGGCTTGAAGTACGACGGGGCCATCGAGCTGACGGCGGACAGCCCGAGCGCGCGGGCCCGTCGCGCGAGGGTCCTGGCCTCGTCCAGGGAGTTGCCTCCGACGTGAGCGACGACGGCGATGCCCTGGGTCGGTCCGGCATGTGCCCAGGCCTCGTACAGGGCCTGCCGTTCGGCGCATGTCAGCGAATGACATTCGCCGGTTGACCCCGTGACGAAGACCGTTCGGACCCCGTTCGCCGCCAGAAACGCGGCCTGGGTTGGAACCACGTCGGCAGCGAGGGATCCGTCTGCATGAAAGGGCGAGTGCACCGCCGGAACGAGCTCGTGAAGCCCCGTGATCGATTGCATGAGTAGAATCTAACTGTTTCGACGGTTCGAACGTCTTATGTGCGACGCGGAGCTGCGCCCGATTCCGAGCGCGCAGGTCGAACGGCCGCTGTCCAGCCGGAGCGCCCATGCAGACACTGATGCAGGATCTTCGCTACGCCGCTCGAATGTTGCGCCGCAACTGGGCCCTGACGCTGATCATCGTCGCATCGCTGGCGATCGGCATCGGCGCGAACACAGCCGTCTTCAGCGTCGTGAACGCCCTCCTGCTGAAGCCGCTGCCCTACCCGGACCCGGACCGCCTGGTCATTCTGTGGCTGCGGTCCCCAGGCATCAATATTCCACAGGATTGGCCCTCGCCCGGTCAGTACATCGATGTCAGGACCGAGAACAGGTCGTTCGAGGAGATGTCCATCTCTCAGGGCACAACGGGCACTCTGGTCGGACTCGAGCAACCGGAGCGCGTCGAGGCGCTCCGCACATCGTCCAGCCTGTTCCACCTGCTCGGCGCCAAGCCGCTCTACGGCCGCCTTTTGCTGCCCGAAGACGACGTGCCTGGAAAGGCTCCTGTCATCGTCCTCAGCCACGCGTTCTGGAAGCGCCTGTTCGGCGCTGACCCGAACATCGTCGGCAGAAGCATCAACCTGAACGGCCTGGCGCCGCGAAAGGACGGCAATCAGTTCACCGTCGTCGGCGTGCTGCGGCCGGAGTTCCTGCTGAACGAGGAGATCATGCCGACGGTGGCCAGCATCCGGCAAATGGATCTCTTCATGCCGCTGCCCCTCGGCGCGGACGCCGTCACGCGACGCGGCGACGAGAACTACAACCTCATGGCTCGCCTGAAGCCTGGCGTGTCGGCCGAGCAGGCGCAGGCGGACATCAGCGTCATCGCGGCACGCATCCGGGACAAGGACAAGCGCGATCGGACGTTCACGATCAGCGTGGTGCCGCTGCTCGAGCAGGTCGTCGGGAACGTGCGACGGGCGGTCCTGGTGCTCCTCGGCTCGGTCGCACTCGTGCTCCTGATTGCGTGCGCGAACGTCGCGAACCTGCTGCTCACGCGAGCGAGCGGGCGACAGAAAGAAGTCGCGATCCGCACGGCGCTCGGCGCGGGTTGGTTGCGATTGGTTCGCCAGTTGCTGACGGAGAGCCTGATCCTGGGGCTGATGGGTGGCGTGGCGGGCCTCCTCATCGCGAGACTCAGCCTGTATGTCGTCCACGCGGTGAATCCCGGCAACATCCCTCGTCTGGACGTCATCGGGCTCGATGGGGGTGTGCTGACGTTCACCCTCGTGGTGTCGATCCTGACCGGGATCATTTTCGGGCTGGCGCCGGCGATCCGCGCAGCGCGCGTCGATCTCAACACCGCGCTCAAGGCGGGCGGGAGAAGCGTTCAATCGGACGGCGGGTTCAACTCGTCGCGGCGTCGGCTGCGCAGCGTCCTCGTGGTCTCGGAGCTCGCGCTGTCGCTCATGCTGCTGATCGGCGCGGGGCTCCTCGTTCGCAGCTTCGTGCGTCTCCAGAGCGTCGCGCCGGGATTCAGTCCCGGGAACGTGATCTCCATGCGGATCGGCAGGACCGGCATGGATCTGTCGAACCAGGACACCGCGATCGAGTACTTCCGCCAGGTTGGTGACCGCCTCTCCAGGATCCCGGGGATCACGGCGCGCGGCGCCGTGACGGCACTGCCGTTCACGTCGTCGGTTGGCTGGGGGAGCGTCCACGTGGAGGGTTGGATACCGCAGCCCGGTCAGGAGCTGCAGGTCGACCAGCGCGCCGCTACGCCAGACTACTTCCGGACGATGGAGATCCCGCTGATCAAGGGGCGATTCTTCAACGACTTCGACGCTCTGCCCAACGCGCAGCCAGTCGCCATCATCGACGAGAAGTTCGCGCAGCGTTTCTGGACCGGCGAGAATCCGATCGGAAAGCATCTCTGGAACGACCCGAAGCGACAGATGACCATCGTCGGCGTCGTCGGCACGGTGAAGCAGTACGGTCTCGACGTCGACGGCCGCATCGTCTTCTACCGCCCGTCGCTCGGTCTGTTGGGTTACCAGGTGGCGCGGACGGCAACCGATCCCGCCGGCGTCGCGAACGCCATGGTCCGCGCGATTCACGAAGTCGACCCGACGATTCCCGTGTACGACATCAGAACGATGGACGATCGACTGAAGGACTCGCTGGCCAGGCAGCGCTTCGCGACGATCATGCTCGGTTCGTTCTCCGTGTTCGCGATGATTCTGGCGATCGTGGGGGTGTACGGCGTCATGTCGCATCTGGTGACGCAGGGCACGCACGACATCGGCGTGCGCATGGCTCTCGGCGCGCAGCGGAACCGCATCGTCTCCATGGTGATTCGTCAGGGAATGGAGCTGACCGCCGCGGGCGTCGTGCTCGGCCTCGTGGGCGCCGCGCTGATGACGCGCGTCATGGCAAGCCTGCTGTTCGGCGTCAGCGCTACAGATCTTGCGACGTTCGCGTCGGTGCCGCTGACCCTCGTCGTCATCGCGCTGGTGGCGAGCTACGTTCCGGCGCTTCGTGCCACACGCGTCGATCCGGTTATTGCGCTTCGCGATGAATGACGATCGGTAAGCGCAGCGGGGGCTGAAGCCCCCGCTCTACAACACTCCCAACATTTCAATGCCCGGAGACAGCCGGGCTCACCTCGGTCTCCCTCGGCCGGATCAACAGCACCAGCAATGTCGAGAGCACGGCGGCGCTGGCGAAGACGCCGAAGATCCCGAAGAGCGGGACGTGCCGATCCCGCATCATGCCGAAACCCCAGTCGGCAAAGCCGCCGCAACTGATGCTCACGAAGTTCATGATCCCGTAACCCGTCGCGCGCAGCTCCGGACGTACAATCTGACAGAGGATCGGCATGTTGTTGCAGTCGAAGAATCCCCAGCCAAGACCGAACAGGATCAAGAAGGCCACCGCAACCCACAGCAGGCCGGTCTGGGGCGCGTTGCCGACGCCGAACATCGCGGGAACGATCAGCATCATGCCGACAGCGCTCGTAAAGATTCGGCCTCGGGGGCTCGTCCGCATCCAACGATCGGCCAGCCAGCCGCCTGCAATCGCGCCGACGATCGCCGCTGATTGCCAGTAGAACGTCGCCGACACGCCCGCCAGGCCCTGCCCGATGCCGAACTCCGCCTTCAGGATCGCCGGCATCCAGTCCCGCACGACCCAGCCTGCCAGCGCGGGCAGCGTGAAATACAGCACGAGCAGGACGAACGAGCCGTTGCTCAGAAGCTCGCGGAGCGCTTCGACGGGAGACGTCCTCCGCGAGCTGCCTGGCCGTTCGGTTCGATCGGGGTTCTTCAAGAACAAATACAGCGGCAGCGCGTACGCAATGCCAACGACGCCGCACGCTTCGAACGCCCATCGCCAGCCGAGACTCGGATGATCCGCCACGTAGCCTCCGAAGCCGCCGACGATCACACCCACGTAGATCCCCATCTGATGGAAGCCCACCGCGCGCGATCGCGTCGGGCCGCGATGGAAGTCCGAGATCAGAGCGAGCGCAGCAGGGATGTAGAACGCCTCGCTGATCCCCATGAGCGCGCGCGTGGCGAGAAGCCCGTCGTACGACGTGACGTGACCGGTCATCCACGTGACGGCCGACCACACGAACAGGCTCCCGACAATGACATGCCGCCGGCTGTAGCGATCGGCGAGGTAACCGCCGACGGGACTGAGGCAGGCGTAGACCCATTTGAACAGCGCCAGGATCGCGCCCCAGTTCGCCTCCAGCGCGATGTCCGGGATGTCGCGCATCACGGAGAACTTCATCGACGCCAGCATCTGGCGATCGAGGTAGTTGAGGAGGGCTACGGGGACGAGCAGGGCGACGACGATCCAGGCGCGGTTCGAAGGACCCGTATCTGCTGGCGACACCGGTGTATCTAGTCACGTCCCCGCGTACCGGCGCAAGGGTACGGGCTCTCACGCCGTGGCAGCGGCTGGAGCTTGTTCATCCTTCTTTTTCCTCGGCAGCAACCTGTCGATTCAGGTCTTTGCACGGACTGCCGATTACAAGATCGGTCAGGAACGTACAGGCAGTCATGGCACAAGACACGCCCGACACGCACTTCAAGGCCCTCCAGGTCAACCTCGACCCCGCCAGGTACGGCACGATCGCCGAGATTGGCGCCGGGCAGGAGGTCGCGCGCTGGTTCTTCCGCGTCGGCGGCGCCGCGGGGACGATCGCCAAGGCGATGTCGGCGTACGACATGACGTTCAGCGACGCCATCTACGGCCAGAGCGATCGGTACGTCAGCCGGCAGCGTCTGAAGACGATGCTCGATCACGAATACGGCCTGCTGATCGAGCGTCTCGACGGCAAGCGCGGCGACAAGACCCAGTTCTTCGTGTTCGCTGACACCGTGGCGACGCGCAGCTACTCGCGCAAGGAAGACGGCCACGGATGGCTCGGCATCCGCTTTCAGAACGAGCCGAAGGGACCGGCCTCAGACATCACGATTCATGTCAGGCTCACGGATGGCGAGACCGAGCAGCAGCAGGAAGCGCTCGGCATCATCGGCGTGAACCTGGTCTACGGCGCGCTCTTCCATCACGCAGACCGGCGCAAGCTGATCGCCTCGCTCCTGGACAACGTGACGGCGGCCCGGGGCGAGATCGACATGATCGAGTTCAGCGGCCCCGCCTTCGACGGCGTCGACAACCGCCTCATGAGCCTCGAGCTCGTGCGCTCCGGACTGACGCATGCGGCGATGTTTG
The DNA here is from genome assembly GCA_963730995.1 of uncultured Acidobacteriota bacterium. Taxonomy (GTDB): domain Bacteria; phylum Acidobacteriota; class Vicinamibacteria; order Vicinamibacterales; family 2-12-FULL-66-21; genus CAVSUB01. The sequence goes on from CAVSUB010000002.1 coordinate 289,332, forward strand.
GCGCGGACGGGCGGGTCGTGATGCCCTCCGATGCGCTGTACAAGAAGTGCGTGCTCGTCGAGCGCGGCAGCTTCCGCCCGGCGACGAAAGTCACGGTCGACATGCTCCGCTGCGCGCAGGCCCAATTCGTCCAGGAGCCCGGCGTCCAGGGAGAAGACGTCGTGATGCTGTTCGAGATGACGCTTCGAAACCTGCGCGAGGGAGCTGAGGAGATCGACGCGCAGGACTTCCTCGATCGCGCCGACATCCTGGCGACCCTCGGGCGCACGGTGATGATCTCGAACTACGGCGAATACCACCGGCTGGCGGCGTATCTCTTCCGCCAGACCAAGAAGCTGATCGGCCTCGTGATGGGCGTGCCGACCCTGCGCGAGCTCTTCGACGAGCGCTACTACGCCGACCTCGATGGCGGGATTCTGGAATCCTTCGGGCGGCTGTTCAAGAACGACCTGAAGATCTACGCCTACCCCCTGCTCGACGCCAAAACGAACGCGCTCATCACCGCCGGCAACCTCCGCGTCGCACCGCATCTGCGGCACCTCTGCGCGTACCTGGTGGAGAACCGCCTGATCGAGAGCATCCGCGATTTCGACCCGCAATGCCTGCGCATCTACTCGCGTGACGTGCTCGCGCGCATTCGCAGCGGCGACCCGCTCTGGGAAGAGATGACGCCGCCCGCCGTGGCCGAGCTCATCAAGAGTCGCGGTCTTCTGGGCTACCGGGCGACGAATCGGGCCGACGAGGCGGCCTAGACAGAAGGTTCTAGGGTTCCAGAACCATTTCAACGTTCTCGCCGTCCAGCCCGTCTCAGGGTAGATGCACACCCTGCTCCAGGACGTTCGCTACTCCGTGCGGCTCCTCCTGCGATCCCCGGGCTTCGCGGTCACCTCGGTAGCCACGCTCGCCCTGGCAATCGGCGCAAACGCCGCGATTTTCAGCGCGGTACAGGGGATTCTGATCGCGCCCCTGCCTTACCCCGAACCCGATCGTCTCGTCCGTCTTTTCGAGGAGTCGGCGACGACGCCCCACTTTCCTGTCTCGCCGGCTGATTTCCGCGACTATCGCGCAGAGCTCAGCACCTTCGAAGGCCTCGCCGCCTACTTCCGGAACGATCTCCAGGTTGCCGAGGGCAGCCAGCCGGAGCAGCTGCGCGGAATGCAGGTGACGTCCGGTTTCTTCACGCTCGTCGGACATCAGCCGACATTGGGCCGGGACTTCACGGCGAACGACGAGCTCACGGGGAACGACGACGTCGTGGTGCTGAGCCATGGCCTGTGGATGCGACGGTTCGGCGGCGACCCGGGCATCGTCGGCAGACCGGTCCGCCTCTCAGGCCGAACCTTTCACATCGTCGGCGTCCTGCCCGAAGGCTTCCGGCACGTCGGGGGTACCTACCGGACCTACAGCCATGAGGAGTCCGTTGACATCTGGTCCGTGCTGCCAGTGCCTCGCGGCAACCGCCCGGGCGATCGCTTCTCGCACTACTTCAACGTCGTCGGCCGCGTGCGGAGCGGTGTGTCTCAATCGGCGATGGAGGCCGACCTGAAGACGACCGGACAGACCGTTGCCAAGCGGTATCCGTCGCCGAACAGTCCGTGGTCTCCACGCGCCGTCCCGCTGAAGGAGGAGATCGTCGGCACGTCGGAATCCGCCCTCGTGTCCCTGTCGGTCGCGGCAGCAGTCGTCCTTGTGCTTGCCTGCGTCAACGTCGCCGGCCTCCTGCTCGGCCGCGCGATCGCTCGCGGTCGGGAAATTGGTGTGCGCGCCGCGCTCGGCGCGACGCGCGTCAGGCTCGTTCGACAACTGCTGATCGAGAGCGTCGTACTGGCCACGCTCGGCGGCGGGATCGGTGCGGGGCTGTCGTATCTAGGGATTGCGCTCCTCGCGCGTTACGGCCCGGCCGACACACCGCGGCTCCAGATGATCGCTGTCGACGGAACCGTGCTGGGCTACACGCTGCTCGCAACGATGCTGAGTGCCCTTCTGTTCGGGCTTGCCCCTGCCCTGCAGCTCGCGCGCATCGGGGTTGGAGACACTTTGAAACAGGGCAGCCGGAGCGTTGCCGGCGGCGCGCATCAACGGATGCGGCGCGTGCTCGTGGGGATCGAAGTCGCGCTGGCGTTCGTCCTCGTGGTGTCGAACGGACTTCTGCTTCGGAGCTTCACGTCCATCCTCAATACCGATCCGGGATTCGTGGCTCGCGGCGCAATCACCGCATCGGTGGAACTCCCGACAGTCAGCTATGGAGCGGAGGGTGCCCCGGCTGCATTTTTCGCCCGTGCGCTCGAAGGCATCCGGGCGTTGCCGGGCGTTCGCGACGCGGGATTCGGATCCGACCTGCCGTGGACCGGCTACGACGAGAACACCGGATTCGGGATCATCGGCCCGAACGTTCGCGACGACGAACCGGAAGGGCGTTATCACTTCATCACTACCGGCTACGCCACGGCGACCGGAATTCCCGTGATCGCCGGACGCGATCTCACGGCGGCTGACGACGCGGGCGCACCGGCGGTGATACTCGTGAACGAGAGCCTCGCGCGCAAGTACTGGTCCACGCCGGACGACGCCGTGGGCGCGCGTGTGCAGATCTGGGGTCGTGAGCGGACGATTGCGGGAGTGATCGGCGACGTGCGCGACATGCCCTGGCACCGATCGGCCGTCCCGGCGCTCTACTTCCCCCAGCCGCAGCAGTGGCATCCCCAGCGGATGCTCCTGGTCGTTCGTTCGTCGGGCGGCGATCCCGGAACGCTGATGGCGTCCATCCGCCGCGTCATGAGCGGCATCGATCCGGCGCTGCCGCTCGCGAGCGTCAGGCCGCTCGAGTCCGTCGCGGGTGCCGCGATCGCCGTGCGCCGGCTCACCCTCTGGCTGGTCGGAACGTTCGGCGTGACTGCGTTGTTTCTGGCGGTAGTCGGAATCTATGGCGTGATGGCCCAGGCTGTCAGGCAGCGGTCGCACGAGTTCGGCGTAAGACAGGCTCTCGGCGCGACGCAAAGCGACATCATGCGGCTCGTTCTCTCGAGTGGCGCGATCCTGACGGCGGCCGGCCTCGTCTCTGGAGCGGCGCTCTCGTTCGCCGCAACCCGTCTCTTCGCATCCATGTTGTACAGCGTGTCGGCGACCGATCCAGGAACGTTCGCCGGCGTCACGGTGCTGCTGCTCGTCGCGGCGCTGGCCGCGATCTACCTGCCGGCGCGGCGGGCGACCAGGGTCAGTCCAGCCAACGCCCTGCGGGCGACGGAGTGAACCGCCGGGAAGGCCAGGATGCTATTTTTCTTGCCCTATGCTATTTTCATAGCACCTTTTCCGCCGACCGTCCGTCTAAGGGTTCGAAGGCCGTAAACGAATGATCAGCCAACCACATCTCGACCTGAGCCGCCGCGAGCGGCAGATTATCGATATCCTTTACGCCAACGGACGGGCGACTGCGGCGGAAGTCCAAGCGCTGCTACCAGATCCGCCGAGCTACTCCGCCGTCAGGGCGATGCTGCGGATCCTCGAGGACAAGGGCCATGTGCGGCATCTGCAGGATGGTCCCCGCTACCTCTATATGCCCACGGTGGCCAGAGACAACGCCAAGCGATCGGCGATGCACCACATGCTGCAGACGTTTTTCGACGGCTCTGCGGAGCAGGCGATCTCGGCCCTTCTGGACGACTCCTCCGCGCGTCTGTCTGACGTCGAGCTCGATCGTCTTGCCCGCCTGATCGATCAGGCTCGCCGGAACGGAGCATAACCATGAGCCTCTCCTCCGTCCTCGCCGATTTGCTGAACGGTGGCGATATTGCCACGCGGACGACCGCCGGCATTCCCTGGCTGCTGGCAGCGGATGCTGTCGGGAAGGCGTCGCTCCTTCTCGGAGCGGCAGGCATGGCTTCTCTCGCGCTCCGGCGCGCATCCGCGTCGGTCCGGCACTTGATCTGGACGCTCGCGCTCGTCGGTTCGCTCGTCGTGCCGGCTCTCTCGATCGCGCTTCCCCGCTGGAGCGTTCCGGTCGTCACGATCCCGGTGGCAGCCGACGTCGCGCCCGACGCATCCGCGACGCCGCCGCCCGTCTCACGCCACCAGGCTAGAGAGGCCAGCGCTCCCGTCGCTCAATCGACCGCTTCGGCGCCGACCAGCGCAGCGCCGAGCAAATCGCTTGGATGGATGCTCGACGGCGTGAGATGGGAGATAGCGGTGCTGGGGCTCTGGATCGCCGGCTTCGTGACGATCATGGCGCGGCTGCTGGTCGGCATGCTCGCGGTGCAGTGGATGTCGCGTCGCACCGAAGTGGTCGTCGACGCCTCGTGGCTGCCACTCGCGCGCCAGCTGGCCGCGGATCTCGGCGTGTCACCCCGTGTCACGTTCCTGCGAAGCCCGCGCGCGACGATGCCGATGGCGTGGGGCATCCTGCGACCGGCGGTGCTGATGCCGGCAGAAGCCGACGGGTGGCCGATGGAACGGCTCCGGATCGTCCTGCTCCACGAGCTCGCGCACGTGCGGCGACGAGACTGCCTCACGCACCTCCTCGCGCAAGCGTCCTGCGCGGTCTACTGGTTCCATCCGCTCGCCTGGATGGCCGCGAAGCGCGCGCGGGCCGAGCGTGAGCGCGCATGCGACGATCTCGTCCTGGCTGCCGGAACGCGCGGATCCGACTACGCAGAGGAGCTGCTGCACATCGCGCGTGTCATGCGATCGGGAAGATTCCCGGTGATTCTTGCCGGCGCGACGCTGGCCATGGCGCACAAATCGCAGCTCGAGGGCCGGCTTCTCGCAATCCTCGATCCCCGGATCCCCCGGCGGGGCCTGACCCGTTTGCGCGCGCTGGCAACGTCGGCCGCGTGCATGCTGGCGATCATGCCGCTGGCCGCGCTCCAGCCGTGGACCAACGAAGCGCCGCTGCAGAAAGTCAACGCGGCCGTCCCGGATGTCTCGATCGTTCGTCCGCCGAACGTTCCGCCGACAGTGACGCCTGGCCCTGTGGTGGCTGCGCCGCACGCACAGGCCGACGGGTCTGGCGGAATCACGGCCACCCCTCGCACCGGTGACCAGTCGCCGCGCGGGACCGCAAATGACAGTCATGGTGTTGCTGGCGGCGTGAGCGGAGGCGTTGCCAGCGGCGTCGCTTCAGGGATCGCAGCCGGCGTGGCGGGCGGCATTGCCGGCGGCGTGGCAGGCGGTGTCGCTGGAGGAGTGGCCGGAGGCGTTGCCGACACCGTTGCAGGCAGCGTTCGCACCGCGATTGACAGCTCGCTGGACGTCGACCTCAAGCTGTTCGACGCTCAGGGCTCCCCGACACCGACGCCAACCCCTACGCCGACACCGACGCCGACGCCGACTGCCAGGAACCATTCGATGGGCGGAGGGCACCCCCCAGCCGATCCTCGGACGGTCGCAGCTCTGACGGCCGCCCTCAAAGACACCGACAAAGAAGTGCGCGAAACCGCAATGCATGCGCTCGTCCAGATGCGCGATCCGTCGATCTTCGAACCGCTCGTCGAAGCGCTGCGGGACGCCTCCGCCGATGTGCGCGAGCAGGCCGCATTCGGCCTCGGGCAGTTGCGCGACAGGCGCGCGGTCGATCCGCTCGTCGCCGCAATCAAGGATTCGAACGGCAGCGTGCGCGAGCAGGCGGTCTTCGCGCTGGGCCAGCTGCGCGATCCGCGCGCCATCGACGGCCTGGTGGCCGCGCTCAAGGACACGGCTCCCGACGTCCGCGAAAAGGCGGCGTTCGCACTCGGCCAGATTCGCGACAAGCGCGCCGCTACGGCCCTCGCCGCAGCCATCACCGACACGAGTGACGACGTTCGCGAACAGGCCGTGTTCGCGCTCGGCCAGCTGCGGGACCCGGCCTCCGTAGACGGATTGATGACGGCGCTGCACGATACGAAGCCGAACGTTCGCCAGCAGGCAGCGTTCTCGCTCGGCCAGATCCGCGATCGCAGAGCGGTCGGCGGGCTCATCGGAGCACTGAAGGACTCCAACGCCGAGGTGCGGCAGCAGGCGGCGTTCGCGCTCGGCCAGCTTCGCGATCCGTCAGCGGTCGATGCGCTCGTGATTGCGCTGAAGGATTCGGATACGGAAGTTCGCGAGCAGTCGGCGTTCGCGCTGGGCCAGCTCCGCGACCCGCGCGCGATCGACGGCCTCACGGCCGCACTGAAGGACGCCAGCGCGAGCGTTCGGCAGCAGGCCGCATTCGCGCTGGGCCAACTCGCACGATAACTCGAAAGACCTGACCGCCGGCTGACGAGCATCTCGTCAGCCGAGGCGACGCCCGCAATGCTAGTTTTCTAGCAGGAGAGTCCTATGACGCCGCTGACCGTGTTCTTCCGGACCTTGATCAAGTCGAGCGCGATTTTCGTTGGCGCCGGCTACATCATGCTGCACCCGTCTCTCGATCTTCGATCGACGGGCCGCGGCGCCGTGACAGCGCAGAAGAGCCCCGCGGAAGCGGCGATCGACGGCCTCGTCGCCGCACTGAAGGACAGCGATCCCGGCGTCCGGCGCCAGGCCGCCACGGCACTCGGTCAGGCCGGCAGCCCGCGCGCGGTCCCCGGCTTGATCGAGCTGCTCAAGGACAGCCTGCCAGACGTGCGCCAGCGTGCCGTCTCCGCTCTGGCGCAGATCGGTGATGCGTCCGCCGGGTCGGCGCTCGTCGCCGCCCTGAAGGACAGCGACGCGCACGTTCGTGCGCGCGCAGCATCGGCGCTCGGCGACATCGGCGAGCGCACCGCGGTGGAGCCGCTGATTGCCCTCATTCGGGACGCCGACGTCGACGTTCGCTCACGCGCCATTTCCGCGCTTGGCGAGATCGGCGACGCGCGCGCGGTAGAGCCCTTGACCGCAGCGTTGAAGGACACGGATTCGGGCGTCAGGCTCCGCGCGGTGAAGGCGCTCGCGGAGCTCACCGACTCGAGCGGTCCGAATCCCCGTCCGCGGCCGCATCCCAGACCACGGCCGGTCGTTCACCTCTCAGTGCATCCACCTTTCGAGGGCTGATCCATGCGCCGCGTCGCAGGCCTCATCGTCGTCGCCATCGGATCGTTCGCGCTCCACACAAGCCCGTTGCTCGCCCAGGAGCGCGACGTGCGCGAGCTCGTCGGTCTGCTGCGCGCCAGCGATCCCGTTTCGCGGGCCCGGGCCGCATGCGATCTTCGCGAGCTCGGCGATCGCGCCGCCGATGCGATCGAACCGCTCGTCGCCCTGATGGACGACGCGACGCCAATCAGCGAGGACGTCTGTGAGAACAATCGCAACTGGGGCGGCCGCGACGGCGAGCTGACGACACCCGGCAAACAGGCGGCCGCGGCGCTGGTCGCCATCGGATCGCGCAGCTTCACGCCGGTGCTGAACGCTCTGCGTTCGTCCGTCTGGGTCGCGCGTCGCAACGCCGCCTGGGCGCTCGGCGCCCTCCGCGATACACGGGCGGTCCCGCCGCTCATCGACGCGTTGAAAGATCGCGAAGGTCAGGTTCGAGAGCAGGTCGTGTGGGCGCTCGGCGCGCTGCGCGACCCGCGCGCCACCAGCCCGCTCATCGAAGCGCTGAAGGATCAGGAAACCTCCGTCCGTCGCCAGGCGGCCTGGGCGCTGGGCGCGCTCCGGGACACGCGGGCCACTGGCCCGCTCGTCGAGACTTTGAAGGATCGTGAGGCCTCGGTCCGCGAGCAAACCGCCTGGGCGCTCGGCGCGCTGAGGGATCGGACGGCTGTTCCCGGCCTCGCCAAAGCGCTCGAGGACTCTGACCCGAAGGTGCGGCGGCAGACTGCCTGGGCGCTCGGCGCCGTCCGCGATCCGCGCGCGGCAGAGCCGCTCGCCGCGGCGCTCAAGGATCGTGAGGCCAGCGTACGCGAGCAGGCGGCGTGGGCGAGCGGCGCTCTGCGGGACCGCACGTCAGTGCCACCGCTCATCGCGCTCCTCGGAGACTCCGAGCCGAGCGTTCGCCGTCAGGCGGCCTGGGCCCTCGGCGCCGTCGGCGATGCGCGGGCCCTCGAGCCGCTCCTCACCGCACTCAAGGACGCCGACCCGTCGGTCCGTCGTCAGGTTGCCTGGGCCATCGGCGTCGTCAACAAGTAACGCTAACTCCTAGCTTCTAGCTTCGACTGATATCATTCCGCCGCATGCTCCAGGCGGCGGCGATCACCGTTCTTCTGATCCTGCTGACGGCGCTGTACGTGGCGGCCGAGTTTTCAGCCGTCGGCGCGCGGCGGAGCCGGTTGAGGCGGCTCGCGGAGGATGGCAACGTCCTGGCCGCGCGTGTTCTGCCGGTGATCGAGAGCCCGCAGGCCCTCGACCGATACATTGCTGCCTCGCAGGTCGGGATCACCCTCTCCAGCCTGATCCTCGGCGCCTACGCCCAAAGCCGGCTAGACACCCGCCTGGCTCCGCTTGTCGCGCGAATCGCGGGACTCGATGCGGATGCCGCCCACTCGACGTCGGCGCTGATCGTATTGCTCGTCCTGACGGTGCTCGCAATGATCCTCGGCGAGCTCGTCCCCAAGTCGCTCGCGCTGCAGGATCCGACGCGCATGGCGCTCCTGACAGTGCTGCCGATGCAGTGGTCGCAGCGGCTCTTCGCTCCGTCGATCGCTCTGCTCAACGGCAGCGGCGTCTTCCTGTTGAAGCTGCTCGGCGTCACCTCGACCGGCCATCGCCACGTCCACTCGCCCGAGGAGATCGAGCTCCTCATCGCCGAGAGCCGGGACGGCGGCCTGCTCGAGCCGCTCGAACAGGTTCGGCTCCATCGCGCGCTCCGGCTCGGCCTGCGCACCGCGCGACAGCTGATGGTGCCGCGCGAGCGGCTCGCTGCCGTCGAGGCGTCCACGCCGTTCGAGGATGTGCTCCGCCTCGTCGCCACCAGCCCGTACAGCCGTCTGCCCGTTTACCGCGGCACGCTCGACCGCGTCATCGGCATCCTGCACACAAAGGACGTCGTGTTCGACTACATCGGCGAGCGCCCGCGCGCGTCGATTGCAACACTACTCAGACCGATCGTTCGCGTGCGCGAGACGATGCCTGCCGATCGCCTCCTGGCTTTCATGCGCGACCGCCGCAGCCATCATGCGCTGGTCGAAGACGACGACGGGCGGATCTCCGGACTGATCACGCTCGAGGACGTCGTCGGCGAGTTGCTTGGAGGCGTCTCCGACGAGTTCAAGGTCGCCCAGCTTCGCGCCATCCTCCTGCCCGACGGGCGCGTGCGTGTTCCCGGCGCGATGCGGCTCGATCAGGCAGCCCCGGTCGTCGGCGGCTGGAGCGGCAGCCCCGAGACAGTTGCGTCGCTAATCGTCAGAGTGCTCGGTCGCTTCCCCGAGCCGGGAGAGCAGGTGAGCATCGACGGACTCGACGTAGAGATCGAGGTCGTGGAGGCCGGACACATTGGATCGGTCATCGTCGGGCGGCCCGCCGAAGCACCGGAGGCCGCCGAGTGACGGCCTTTCTCATCATCGCAGTACTCATTCTCCTGAACGGGATCTTCGTGGCCGCCGAGTTTGCCATTGTCGGCGCGCCTCGATCCGCCATCGACGCGCGTGTCGCGCAAGGCAACCGTCTCGCGCGCCTCGTGCAGATGGTGCTCAGGGATCCGCAGAGTCAGGACAGGTACATCGCCACGGCGCAGCTCGGCATCACGGTGGCCAGTCTCGGGCTCGGCATGTACGGCGAGCACGTGCTCGCCGATGGTGTATTCGCCCTGATCGGACGAACATCAGGACCGGCGTGGCTGCTCTCGCACGGCTTTGCCAGCGTCGTCGCGATTGCCGTGCTCACGTACTTCCACATCGTGATCGGCGAGATGGTGCCGAAATCGCTCGCGCTCTCGCACGCCGAGCAGATGGCGATCTGGATCACGCCGCCGATGTTGTGGATCAAGACGCTCGTCTTTCCGCTGATCGTGGCGCTGAACGGCACTGGCAACGCGGTCCTGGGTCTCCTCGGGGTAAACCGCCGTGCCCAGAACGCGGAGCAGTACTACACGTCGGAGGAGCTGCAGATGATCGTCCAGGAGAGCGAGGAGCTGGGCGCGATTCGGGCGGAGTCCGGCCAGATGCTGCAGGAGCTCTTCGAGTTCGGCGACCTGACCGCCGCCGAGGCGATGGTTCCGCGCGTGCGGATCACGGGGGTGCCAGTCGGGAGCACACCCGACACGATTCGGCGAATCCTTGCCAAGTCGCCGCACACGCGCTACCCGGTCATCGAGCAGGACCTCGATCACATCGTCGGCATGATCCACATCAAGGACCTGCTTCGCTTGCTCCTGCGTCGCGAGACGATCGGTGCCAGGCATGCGCGTCCCCTTCCACTCGTGCCCGAAACGGCGCCGCTCGATGCCGTGCTGGCAACGATGCGCAGAGAGCGGTCGCAGATGGCCGTCGTGATCGACGAGCACGGTGGCACGTCGGGTGTCGTGACGCTTCAGGATCTCTTCGAAGAGGTGATCGGCGAAATCGCGGATGGCGAGACAGGCGCGGCGCGGCCGCATCGAGACGCGCAGGGCCGGTTGTATGTGCCGGGAACGATGCGGATCGACGAGCTCGGCCAGCAATTCGACCTCGAGCTGGAACACGAGGATGTCGACCGGGTGAGTGGGCTCGTGCTCGCGCTGCTCGGCCGGCCGCCGCGGGTTGGCGACACCGTCAGGTACGATCGGCTCGTCATCGAAGTGACGGCGCTCGCCGGGCATGGCGTCGCCGAGTGCGCCGTGACGTTGACCGAACCGGAACAGCCAGCCTGACTCTAGTCCGGAATTCACTTGAGTCGAGTGTGAATTCCATGTAGCTCCCAGCTATCAGCTCTCGGCTTTCAGCTCACACGTCAAAACAGGATCTAGCGGACGGCTAAGAGCTGACAGCTACTGGACTCAAGTGAGCGTCAGGTTAGGGCTTCTGTGCGCACAATCGAACGAGGCGCGTCGTGCGCAGCCCGAAGTCGCTCATGCCTTCCGTGTCCTCGTATCGCACGATGCGGAACCGGTCGAAGAGCTTCAGCAGCTCGTTGTCATCGTAGACGACCAGCGCGCCGATCGGTCCAGTCTTCGTGGCATCACGATGGAAGGCCTCGACGACCACGCGCCCTCCCGGCTTGAGCGAGGCGTACAGCTTCGGGATCAGACCACGGGCGCCCACGTAGCTGAGGACGATGAGGTCCCACTTGTCTCGACCGAAGTCGAACTCGTCGTCTCGAAGGACGTGCGTCGTGAGCGTGACCCCGCTGTTCTTGGCCGCCTGCTCGGCCGCGGCGACGGCCTTGTCGGCCGGATCGAACCCGGTCACCGTCCAGCCCTGCTGAGCGAGATAGACGGCGTTGCGGCCCTGACCCATCCCGACGTCGAGCGCCTGACCAGGCGTGACGCCCCGGACCATCTCGACGAGAAACGCGTTCGGCTTGACGTTGAATCCGGGGTTCGGCGAGGTGAGGATGCGGTTCCAGCGATCGATCTCGAGCCGCTGGCCCTGCTGGTCGATGACGCGAAGCTGCCGCTCGACTTCGGCCGCCGGCACACCCGCGGCGGTGAGCACCTTGCGGTACGCCTCCAACGGATCGCCTTGTTGCGCTTCGCGAGGCTGTGACCCGATCCAGGCCCTGAACTTCTCGTAGACGTCCGTGTCGGCCGTTTGAGCGGCGGTTGGCGATTGAGCCGCGGCCGCAGGTGCGCGTACCGTCGGGACGAAGGTGAGGATCGCGATCAGGAGGAGACCGGCAGGCCTCATTCAGGACCTAGGCGCTGGCGAATATCTTTTCCAGGAACTCTCGATTTGCCCGCGCGTTCGCAATCGTCTGGTCGAGTGTCTGGCCGACTTCCGTGCCTTCCACCATGACAGGACCGCTGAAGCCGAAGGATTTCAGTTTCTTGAAGAACGCCGCGAAGTCCACTTTGCCGGTCCCGAACTGGATCATGACTTCGGGATTGCCTGCGCCGGCGACCGTCGCCCCAAACGGAGGATCCCCGACCGCACGTTCCATGAAGTGCGGGGCCGAACAATCCTTGGCGACAACGCCCTGCACATGAGGACCGATGATCTCCAGTTGCTTCACCGGGTCCTTGCCGGTGTAGTACACGACGTTGCCGGGATCGAAGAACACGCCGAAATTCGGATGGTTGACCTGCTTGATCCAGGCGAGCAGGTCGAGCGACGTGTTGTTCAGCCCATGGTGATGCTTCACGACGACCCTGACGCCGCGCTCCTGCCCGAACGCCGCGGCCTCCGACAGGACCTTGCACCACTCGACCCAGCGCTCCTCGTCCTCGATTCCGAGATTGAGCGCGTACTTCTGGCCGAGCGCGTGCGCGTTCGTGATGATCGTCCTGGCGCTCGCGACGGCATCGGCGAGGGATGTGCCCTTTTGAGCCGTCGGAAAGTTCGCGATGTTCGACTTGAGTCCCCGCGCGGCGAGCTTTTGTTTCAGCTCGGCGACCGCTTCTGGCGTGGCCGCCGCGCCGCGTCCAGTTGCTGCCGCCGGCGGGCCGCCCGTCGCCCCCGAAGGCGCCGGATTGCGGCCGGCAGGGCTGCCCGCTGCGATCATGTCGGCGAATTCGTACCCCGCGCCCTTGACGGCGTCGAGGATGTAATCGGGGTTGGCCGCCTGACTCGCGCGGAAGGTCCCGAAGGGCCGTGTATGGCACCCGACCGCCCAACGGGCGGCGGTGGATCCCTGTCCCTGTGGTGCGCCGGCGGTCGAAGTCGGCAGCATCGTAGCAGCGGAAGCGACGGCGAGAAACTCGCGGCGGGTGGTTCGCACTGGCATCCTCACTGAACGGCCGGATTGTAGAAGGGATACCGCATCCGGTCAAAGGAAACCATCAGGCGCCTCACCCCACGTGGATCCGCGGACGCCGCATTGGGCTCGGCTCCGACTGCCGCAGGACCTCGCGCGTGACGGGCGCCGTGTCCCCCTCGCCGAACGCCAGGAACTTCAACAAATAGGCAATCGGGTTCCCCTCCGTCCACCCGAAGTAGGCGTGAGGAATGCGGCCGGTCTCGTCCCGGATGTAGAGCAGGAGCGCCGCAATCGCGTTCGGGATTGCCGGGCTGACACACCGCAGGACGTGGTGGCCGCCGACGTCGACGCCGCGGATGTGGATGGTGCCCCCAAAGTCCGAGACGTCGCCCGGGCGCACTTCGAGAAAGAGCACGCGCTCGCCTGGAAGATGGTGCGACTCGCTCGCCTCGCGGAGCTTGTGTTCGTACTCCTCGGGCAGGCCCGTGTCAGGGCGGTTGGCGATGATGCGAACGGGCGTAGAGGCGGCTTCCCGGATGAACCGCAGGGCCATCTCGTCGGGTTCGACGGCATGGACGCGCAGCTCGGTCGATCGCATGACGCGCGACACCATCGAGGTGCCGATGATCGTCAGGATGAACCACGACGCGATCTTCACACCGTCCGGCCGCTCGATGATGTTGACGATCGTCGTGTACACGAAGACCAGAGTGATCAGCCCGAAGCCGACGAACTGAGTGCGATCCCTGCGCACGAGGAGCGTGACCGCGACCGCTGCGGAGGTCATCAGCACGAGGACGCCGGTGGCATAGGCGCCCCCCTGCGCATCGACATTGGCGGAAAAGATCAGCGTGATGAAGAAGGTGATCGCCGTGAAGAGCAGCACCAGCGGACGTGTAGACTTCGTCCACTCGGGGGCCATCCCATACCGCGGAAGATAACGCGGCACGAGATTCAGCAGACCTGCCATCGCCGAGGCGCCCGCGAACCAAAGAATGGTAATCGTGCTCAAGTCGTAGATTGTGCCGAACACTTCCCCGAGGTGCTGATGCGCCAGATACGCCAGGGCGCGGCCGGATGCCGCGCCGCCGGTCTGGAACGCCTCCGGTGGAATCAGCAGCGTCGTTGCGAAAGAGCTCCCCATCAGAAAGACCGTCATGAGGAGCGCAGCCGTGCGGAGGAGTTTCTTGGTGTTGGCGATCCGGCCGTACGGGTGTGCCTCGGTATCGCCGGGATCCCCCTTCACCAGCGGCATGACGGCAACGCCCGTCTCGAATCCCGACAGTCCGAGCGCGAGCCTGGGAAAGAGCAGTGCCGCTACGGCGAGCATCATCCAGGGGTTGACGTATTGCGCGCCCAGCGCGTTGCGCCACCGCGGGAAGTATTCGGGGTGATGAAGTATTTCGAGAATCGCCCACCCGATCACCATCGCGTTCAGTACGAGGTACACGCCGACGATTACGACAGCGAGGTTGATCGCCTCTCTGAATCCCTTGAGGAAGACCGCCGACAGGAGCACCAGCAGCACGAGCGTCAGCGCGATCGGATGATTCAGGGACTTCGGAACGAACGGGTTCCCGATGATGTGCGCCGTCGCGTCCGCCGCGGACAACGTGATCGTGATGACGAAGTCTGTCGCTGCGAATCCGAGCAGGCACAGCACGAACGTCTTGCCGCGCCATCGAGGCAGGAGCTCCTCGAGCATCGAGATACTGCCCTGCCCGTGCGGGCTGTTCTCGGCCACCCGGTTGTAGATCGGCAACGCGCCGAACAGCGTGAGGAGAATCAGGATGAATGTCGCGATTGGCGAGAGCGCGCCCGCCGCAATGAACGCGATGCCTGGCTGGTAGCCGAGCGTCGAGAAGTAGTCCACGCCCGTGAGGCACATCACCTTCCACCACTCGGACTTGTGGGGGTGTTGCGCGTGCGGCCCCTCGGGCTCCTTGAGTCCCTCGAAGAGCCATTGGTGCAGCCTGTCCTTCAGCGGGAGGGAACCAGTCGGAACTGAGGTTGCGGTCCTGTGGATTTGATAGTTCGATGACCGCCGAGCGATCTTCATGGAGCAGGCTTCCGGTAACGCCGACGGGGTTAGCTGACGGGCTAGGACTCGGAAGTGTCCTTCGGCGATCGCCAATGCGCCCCCGGAGACAATCACGTCTCCTCTGGGTCCCCCGGTTTCGCGAATGGCGCGAAATTAGGCCGTTTCGAGCTTACGTGGTGAGTGTGGCACTGTCAACAAATACGGCGCTCGCCGTTCACCCTATCTGAATGCGCGGCCGGCGCAGCGGCGAATCAGATCTCTCCTCGGACGGCGGCGACAGCGAGATCGCGATCGCTCGCTTCGACGAACTCTCCCTCCCACTTCGCCACTACCACCGTTGCCAGGCAGTTCCCGATCACGTTCACCATCGTCCGCGCCATGTCCATGAGCTCGTCGACGCCGAGGATGAGCGTCACGCCCTCGAGCGGTAATCCGTAGCTCGCGAGCGTCGCGGCGAGGATCACGAGCGACGCGCGCGGTACGCCGGCCACGCCTTTGCTCGTCAGCATGAGGGTCAGCAGCATCGTCACCTGGTGGCCCGCCGACAGATGGACGCCGGCTGCCTGCGCCACGAAAATAGACGCAAGCGACAGGTACAGCGTCGTTCCGTCGAGATTGAAGCTATATCCGAGAGGCAGAACGAAGGCGACGATGCGGCGCGGAACGCCGAGACGCTCGATGACCTCCATCGCCCTCGGGAGCGCCGCCTCGCTCGAGGTCGTCGAGAATGCGATGATCGCAGGCTCCTTGACGGCCATGACGAACTTCCTGATCGGCACGCCGAAGATCAAGGCCACCGGCAGCAGCACGGCGAGGACGAAGATCGTCAGCGCCAGATACAGCGTCGCGACGAGCCACGCGAGGTTCCAGAGGACGCGAATGCCGCCATGCCCGACGGTGTAGGCGATCGCGGCGCCGACACCGATCGGCGCGTAGTGCATGACGATGTTCGTGAACTTGAACATCGTCTCGGCAACGGCCTCGCACCAGGCGACGAGCGGCCGGCCTTTCTCACCGATCATCCCGAGAGCCACCGCGAAGATGATGCTGAAGACCACGATCTGCAGCACGTCACCGTCAGCCATCGCCTTGATGACGGACTCGGGAACGACGTGCAGCAGGATCTGATCCCACGTTTGCGCGGTCGCGGTGATCCCCGACTGCTGGCCCATCGGCAGGTTGACGCCAATCCCCGGCCGCATCACGTTGACGGTGACGAGGCCGATGATGAGCGCCAGGGTCGTGACTACCTCGAAGTAGATGATCGCGCGCAGTCCGATTCTTCCGACGACTTTGACGTGCCCGGCTCCGGCGATCCCGGCAACCAGCGTCGAGAAGATCAGCGGTGCGATGATCATCTTGATCAACCGCAGGAAGATCTGGCTGAAGGGGCGGAAGTACGGCGCCGCGGAGGGGTAGTACTCGCTGACGAACCAGCCGACGACGATGCCGATGCCGAGCCCGACGAAAATCTGCTGGGTAAGCGTCAGGCCGCTTCCGGCCGGCCTTTCGGTCTGCGCATGTTCCATCCGATCGATCCTCCAACCTGGGCCGGGGTCCGGCGATTCTATCCGAAAGATCGTGATGCATCCGGCCAGCAGGCCGCCTCGGGTTCGACTGCGCATCGGGTGGGGTCAGACCCAGGTCTGACCCCACGGCGACCCTCACCGCGACATGGTCGACCTCGGGATCGCGCCGGGCGGCCACACGAATGGAAGGGTCACCCCCCTGATGGGCGACTCGGCGGAAGATACAGGCTTCGCGCGGTGAGCTCGCGGGGATCGAGGCCCGCTGCACGGGCGAGCGCGCCCTGCCGCTGCGGCAACGATGAGGGGAAACGCCACTCATCCGCCCGTCCGCCTTCGGAGATGAAAGCGCGTTCCCATTCCGGCCACCAGGGCATCGCGCGTCGGGCGATGGGCTCGATGAGCAGGACGCGATCGCCATCCCGGCCGATCGTCAGGAGGCGCTCGAGCAGCTTCGTGCGCGTGGGATCGGCAAGCTCGTTTGCGACGTACGCCACGATCGTTGCGGTGCCCTCACCCGCCGACACTGTCGCCCGGCTGACGTCGCGTGCAACAGCACGACCGGCGAGACCCAGCTGGGCGTACGTCCATCGTGCTTCTGTAACCGCCCAGGCGTTCGCATCGAATCCTCTGATCGACACCGCACCGGACTCCAGCGCCCAGGCCGCACCGGCGGATCCCGTACCGCATCCGACGTCCTGCACTTCTCGCACGCCATTCAGCGCACCTGGCACCGCGCGCAGGATTTCGCGTGTCACCAGGAAGTGCAGCGGCGCGTAGAACAGCGCGAAGGCGGCTCGCTTCCCGGCCGAGTCGAGCGCACCACCCTGCGCCAGCCGCGCGCGGCGCTCGACGTAGCAGGACGACAGCGCCCGGAGGGCCCGGGCCACTTCCTTCGGAGTGAAGTCCGCGAGGTGGCGGGCGTCGAGGGCCGCGAGCCAGCTGGCGACCCGGTCCGGCCCAGCCGAACCAGTCAGACCGCGTTCCATCGCCGGTGGCCGGCAAGCGGCGGCTTGCGGTAGGACGTCAAGGTTGATTCGGGATAGGATTTGGTCCGGCGTCTCAAGACAAAAGTCACCCCACAGGGAGACTCTGTGCCTCTAAGTCTATGATAGCGAAGCAGTTGACCTTGCATCGACTTTTGCACTTGGACGCGGCGATGGTGGCCACCCGCATCGTGCTCCTCCTATTCCTGCTGGCACAGGCGTGCGACGGCGCGTTCACGTATACGGCCGTGCGCGCCTACGGAATCGCCGCCGAGGGCAACATGGTCCTGGCGACGTGGATGGCTCTCGTGGGTCCGTTCCCGACGCTTCTGGTGGCCAAGATGGTTGCGGGGGGTGGGGGCGTCCTGCTGTACACCCGCGGGATCCACCGGACCCTCGCGCTCCTCACTTTGCTGTACCTGCTGGGCGCAATCGGTCCGTGGATCGTCGTGTTCCAGGCACAGTAGGGGCCGGTTCGGATCACCGCGTGGGCGCCGTGAACGTCCGGGTGAGCACCTCGCCATCACGCCCGATCGTCCCCTGATCGACGTCACCGACCCGCACAGTGACCGCGCCCGCATCACCGGCGCGCACGACGATCGACCGGTCAGCCCCGAAAGGGAGCTGTTCGCCTTCAGCAACTTCGCGCTCGATCGCAATCCTTCCGTCGACCGATACCCGCAGCCACACACGTCGCAGCGTCTTGAGATCGATCCGAAGCAGATGCGGGTCTACGGGCGGCGCCGCGGGCTTGCGCACCTCCGGCAACGCCGGGACGGATGGAATCGTGCGTGCCGGCTGTTGAGCCACCGGCGGAGGGCTCGCGCTCGGAGCGCGATTGAACATCCACACCAGCACGAACGACGCGACAAGGACGATGCCTGCCACGATCGCGAGCAGGCGGACTGAGGATCGGCTGGAAGCGGGAGCCCCTTCACTCACCGGCTCCGCGAGCGCCCTCTGCACGGGCTCGCTCTCCACTGCTCGCCCGATGGCGGTCTCTGGGGATCTCCCGGCGACCTGGGCCGTGCCGTTCGCGGGAATCGAGGGAACGACGAACGCTCCTGGCTTCGCGGGCGGCGGCGTGTGCGAGAGGGTTGGCGGCTCGAAAGCGCGCAACTGAGCATCGAATTCCGCTTGCACGCGCTCCCGCTGCGCGCGAGTGGCGCGAATCGCGAGCTGAAGCTGCTCGAGCTCGTCCAGTACGCGCTGCTCGTCGAAGGTGGACTCCTGAGTCATACCAAGTCTTGCGACTCTGAAACCAAACCCGAGTCATGTCAAGTTCGTCGCGACAGCCACGACGGAAGCGGCGCGCGGCTTGGTCAAGCGTCCTGGAGTAAGATCCTCGATCCAGGAGAGACCACCGATGAAGCTCGCGCTGTTCACCGTCACCTATTCGGGGCTGTTCTACGCCGGCGACGCACTTTCGGTCGAGGAGCAGATCCACAAGGCTCGCGCGCTTGGATTCGATGGGCTGGCGATCGAGGCCAAACGCCCGATCGCCTCTCCGATAGACCTCGGCCGAGCCGACCGCGCGCGGCTCAAGTCGGTAGCGGCCGACCAGGGCATCACGCTGTGCGCCGTCGAGAGCATGTCTAACTTTGCCGGCCGGTACATGGAAGAGCGCGAGAACAACCTGGTCATGATGCGAGCCGTCCTCGAGATGGCGAGCGACCTTGGCGTCGATCTGGTCAAGGTCTTCGCGGCATGGCCGGGGCTCTGCGACGACGAAGAGGCGGTCGCCATGTACGCCCCATACGAGCGGGCGACGTCGTACTACAAGCGTCTGTATCCGCCCGATCTCCGGCGCTGGCAGCGCGCGGTTCAGGGGATTCGAGAGGTCGCAGGCTGGGCGGCCGATCTGGGCATCACGCTGGCACTGCAGAATCACGCGCCGGTGACGACGCCCGGATACGAAGACGTGCTCGCGATGCTGGAGGAAATCGATCGTCCGAACATGAAACTCTGTCTCGACGTTCCGCTCTTCTACGAGCGTCAGAGCGACGAGTACGTGACCAAGGCCGTCGAGGCCTGCAGACGCCACATCGTCTACTCACACTATGGCGCGTGGAACTTCAGCGAAGGCGCGGCAGGTGACGTCGTGCAGGATCCGGCGCCGTCCTTCGGTGGTCAAATCAACTACAGGACGTTTTTCGAGGCGCTGCACCGGACAGGGTACGACGGCTATCTGGCGTCGGAATACTGCGTGCCCATGCTGAAGAACCATACTGTGGCGGGCATCGAGGAAGTGGACCGCGGGACCAGGCTCGCGCTCCAGTACATGAAGCGAATCGTCGAGCAGCTGCCCGCCGCACGGGAACCGCGCGCGCTGTCTGCGGTGTAGATGCTCGCCGCCGTGCGAACGTAGCCGACACATCCATCGCCAGATGCCGACGGACCGCTTCCTGAAGCCGCGCCTGATGGCGATGATGTTCCTCCAGTTCTTCATCTGGGGAGCGTGGTACGCGACCGGCGGAAACTACATGAAGTCCAGGGGGATGACCGACATCATCTATCTGGCCTACCTCGCAAGCCCCATCGGCTCCATCGTCGCACCGTTCTTTCTCGGGATGATTGCCGACCGGCTCTTCCCCGTTCAGAAGGTTCTCGGCGTCATGCACGTTCTGAGCGGGCTGTTCGTCGTCGCGGCTCCACTGGTAGCGGAAGGTCCCTCGGCATCGCGGTCGCTGTTCCTCGCGGCGCTCCTGTTGCACATGCTGTGCTACATGCCGACGGTGGGGCTTGCGATGGCCACGGCCTTTCATCTCCTGAAGAACAAAGAGCGCGAGTTTCCCCTCGTCCGTGTATTCGGCACGCTCGGATGGATCGCGGCGGGCATCCTGGTGAGTTATCTGCTCCAGGGCGACACGACAGCCTTGCCGATGTACGTGGCGGGCGCCGGCGGATTGGTGATGGGGATCTACAGCTTCACGCTGCCGAACGTCCCGCCGCCCGGAGCCGGCAAAGACTTCTCGTTCCGCGACATCGTCGGACTCGACGCGTTGTCAGAGCTCGGCTCCAGGCCGTTCGTCATCTTCATGCTCAGCGTCATGCTCACGAGCATTCCGCTGGCCACGTACTTCGCGTACGTGCCCGTGTTCCTGCGCGACGCCGGCATCCCGAACCCGGCGTTCAAGATGACGTTCGGACAGATGTCAGAGGTGGTCTGCCTGCTGCTCCTGCCCTGGTTCTTCATGCAGCTCGGGGTGAAGCGCGTGCTGATCGCCGGCATGCTGGCCTGGATCGTCCGGTACGCGCTCTTCGCGCTCGGCGCCCCGGATGCGGTTGCGTGGATGCTCGTGCTCGGCGTGTGCCTCCATGGACCGTGCTACGACTTCGTCTACGTGGCAGGACAGGTGTACGTCGATCGCAAGGCCTCACCGAGAATCAGAGCGCAGGCCCAGGGGCTTTTCGTCCTGGCAACGTACGGAGTGGGACAGGGACTGGGCACGCTCGCTGCCGGCTGGATCTTCAACGCGATCATGCCGGCGGCTGCGGGAGCGCCGACGTTGGGCCAGTGGCAGACGTTCTGGATCGTCCCGCTCGGGTTCGCGGCGATCGTGACGGCCTTGTTCGTCGCAGGCTTCCGCGAGGAGACCCGACCAGTGCCAGCGACGGCGCCGTTCTGATCCGGTTCAGCCCTTTGCTTCGGCGTTGGCGCGATTGAGCAGGGCTTTCATGTAGGCGAAGCCGTACGCCGTCTGCGCGTAGTTCCCGCCAACCATCGTCGGGCTGTGGTCCAGGATGACGATGCCGTCGAAAGAGACGTCGCGGAGTGCCTTCATGATCTTCCACATGTCGTAGTAGCCGTCGTCCATGAACGTTTCGACGAAGTGCGGCAGCGGCGCGCTGACATTGCGGAAGTGAATCTTCCAGATCTTCTTCGCGCCAAAGTAGCGGATCATTTCTTCGGGATCTTTCCCGGTCAGCTTCTTGCCGCCCTCGAGCCACGTGCCGCAGCACAAACAGATCCCGACGTTCGGGCTGTTGGCGATCTCCATCGCACGCTTGTAGCCCTCGAAGTTGCTGAAGATGCATCGCGGCACACCGGCGAGCACCGGCACGGGCGGATCGTCCGGGTGGATGCCGATGTGGACGCCCACCTCCTCGGCAACGGGCGCAACCTGTTTTATGAAGTAGGTGTAGTTCTCCCAGATCTCGTCCTTCGTGAACTCGCGGCCGTGCGAGAGCGGACCGGCGAACACCTTGCTGTCCCAGTTGCCGCGCGCGTCCGGGCTGTTCTGATCGAACTCGCGGGCCGACGCTCCACGGATCGGGCTCCGGCCGCTCGTCCAGATGCCGTTCCCCATGTGCGCGTATGTGGTGTAGCCGATCCCGGCCTTCCCGAGGTTGCGCAGGTACTGCTTGTACTCTTCGATCTTTTCTGCGCGGCCGGGCAGGTTGAGCGTCACCTCCGGCATGTTGTGGACGCTGGTGTTCCCGATGTTCCACACGGTGATGCCGGCATCGGCGTAGCGCTTCTTGATTTGCATGAAGCCTTCGGCCGTGCGCAGCTCGGGCGTGGACGCCACGCTCGCATAGCCGGCGCCGAGCTGCTTGAAGAACAGGAGCTGTTCGTCGGTGGGGTTTGCCGAGGATTGCACGCACAGTTTGATGCCTGGCGCGATCTGCGGCGCGGCAGAGGCAGAAGGGCTGCCGAGCGCGGCCACGCCCAGCGTTCCCAGCGTCAGCCTTCCGAAGTCTCGTCGGTCGATCCCTTGGTCCGTTGTTCGGCGGGTCATGTCCATGCCTCGAAGTGTCGAGCGTTTCGATCGCGCAGATTGTAGCGCGCCTGGACACCGGATCGGCCCTGGGCCCCGAAGTCACTTTGGTTGTACGTGGGGGCGGGCCTTCAGAGCCTGTGAGAAAATTGAGCGTCTCTGCCCCCACGTCACGCGACGCGGAAGGGCACAATTGCCGCTCTGCCTGGCAGGAGATCAGAAGATCAGGAGGTCCGAAGGACAAGAAACCCGTTGATCTCCTGGTTTTCTGATCTTCTGTAATTTTGCAGTGAATCCCACTGTAGTGGGTCGGCGGACAGTTCAATCACCCGCGAAGATAGCCGCCAGGACCAGGATCACGCCAAGCGCGGCGGCGCCGCCGGCTGCTGCGCCGATAGCCACCGCCCGCCCGGTCCCGCTCGACGTGTCAATCTCCACGGCCCGGATCCTCTCGATCGGGATCGTCAGCGGCGGCTCCGGTATCCGGGTGCGCGGCTGCAGGACGATGCCCTGCCCGGTTGCCTGCATCAGCGTGCCGCGGACGGTTTCGCCGCCGGCCAGGCGCGCCCGGACTCTGGACCCGGCGGGCAGCCGTTCGAGGTACGCCGTCAGCAGGGCGCGATCGGGAAGGTTGGTGGTCCTCGGCTGAGCGAATTGTGTGTCCGACATTCGAGCCGTCGCACATCCGGGCGCCAGCAGCACGACGATCAGCAGAACTGTAAACGCGCGTCGCATGGGTTCTCCTCTTCGGGTCCACTCTGAAAGTTCACTTGTCTATGTAGCTCTTAGCTCTTAGCTCTCAGCTCTCAGCTGACGGCTGATGGCATGGCATCCACATTGGAAGCGGTCTCATAAACTTGACGCTGTTCACGCTGCGAGCGAACATTGCGAGCGAGCCACGCGACCGGAGCGCGCCGGCGAAGCGACGCGCGAGAGCGCGTGTAGGAGAGTCCGAGGGGCGAAGCCCCTCGGATGAAACTAGAAGTCCACTCCAAAGCCGACTCGCAACAACGCTTCTTCAGCACCGCTTCCAAGCGTCAAGCGGAGGTCCGTCCGGAAGAAACTCCGGGACGAGACGTACAGCTTCGCCCCGACCTCGGCAAACGGCCGCACGTGGAGGCGCGTAGACGGACCGATCGTTTGTGCCGGCTGAAAGACTCGCGTGACGCGCGACGCCGAGTCGAACAGGACGATCGGCTCGTCGTGCTGCTTGTGGGTCTCCCAGGTCAGGTCGACGCCGGCGGCGACGTGGGGGTGGACCCAGGCGTTGCGGAAGAACTGGTACTGCTGCCCCGCCACCAGTCGCCTCGTGCTGAACTCGTGGTCCGAGCTGACGTAGGCCCGTTGACCCTGGATATCAATCTCCCGAGTGGCGTACAGCTCGGCGGACGACGTCGCGCCGACCTCGAGCTCGGTCTTGAGGTGATCGTTCCAGTACCAGCCGAACGTGGCGCCGCCGTACGCGCTGCGGTTGTACCAGTCGTTGTACGACGAAATCTCGGACTTGTCGGCGTTGAACCAGCCCACGGTGCCTGCCACGTCGGCGCGCGCGATGGGCTGGGCGGCGGCGTTCGACGCAGCAGTCAGACTGAAGGTCGCGGCGATTAGGACGGTGGGAACTCTCACACCTGGGAAGGCGAAAAAGACACGCGGGGTGGCTCATTCGCCTACCACCGGTAGCCGACGCTGCCGAAATACTCGGACAATTCGTCAGCAGCATGATTCGTACGGCGCTCGGCGTCGCTCGCAAGGCGCCACGGAGCCACCGGGGGCGAGGCGCTTCTCACTCCCCCGCGAACCGTGAGTCCCCTCCACGGGTAAAAGGCGACACCGCCGACGACCGACAGCACCCATGTCGTGTGGTTGAGGGGTCCGGGTCGCCCCTGGGGCAGCACCCGCTCGCACTCGATGAGCTCGCGCGGGCATGACGCGGCGGCGGCCCACCAGAGAATGCCCGGACCGCCTCCGACAAAGGGCCGCACGGGACGCTTCTCGAGAAAGTGGTAGACAACCGATCCCTGCAGCAGCGTGCGGCGCTCGTCGTGCACGGCGTAGCTGCGGTAGAACCGGCCGTGCGCGTCAATCTGCTCGCCGACCGCGACGATCCGCGACGCGGGGCCGCGAAGGTGGGCACCCCGGAGCTCGACCGCTAGCGAGTCGGTCGCCCACCAACTCGCGTACAGGGCGCCCGTGGTCCCCCAGGTGCGGTGACACAACGAGGACTCGAAAGGCTCGCAGGTTGCCGACGCGCTGGCGCCGACCTCGAGGCTCTGCGCGCGTGCGACGCTGGACGCGCAGACAGAGACGATGAGTCCCACGGCTGCGATGACGCGAGCTGTCCCCACAGTCCCTCCGATCCGGACGTTGCCGAGTGCCACTGGAGCACTCTAGGCAACCGGGGACTGCGAGTCGTGAGCGGTCGGTCACCCGCTCTGAAAAAGTGTGAGGTGAATCAGGAGATACAGCAGGCACAGCAAAGACGTCCGTTTGCGACGCGTTGACAAGGATTCGTCCGCGCCTTGGAGTTTGCGAGGCGGAAATTGGAACGAACGTTGACTGTCGCGAGACGAACTGAGCTTCGCCGGGATTCTCGCGCGCAGTCCGCTCGGTCGTCACGATGGTGAGACGCCGCGAGGCCGTTCTGCTGACCGTCTATGGCTCGTGAACAGAAACGGAATGGCGCAGCGGCCGTGCAGCACCGTTCCGTAACTTCCTCACTGCAGCGCGACGACCTTCGACGACGGCGAACGTGATCAGCCCGGGCTGGGGACCGTCGACACCGCCGGCGTCCCGCCGTCGCGTGTGAACACGGCGGACACGGTAGGACTATGGCCGGGTCCTCTTGTCAGCCATTTTGTCAACAATAATGGGCGGATGGCCTGCTGCGAATTGGTATTCGCATATCTGACCTGTGCCGCCGCTCCGAGGGTGAACCCCGCTCGTATCACAGACGTGCAACCCTTCTGAAACGCGTAGATGGTCAGGGTCGGTTGCGGTCACGAAAAACTCAAGCGCCTGAAACCCGAGTCCTTCATATGTCCACTGATTGGTTGCATTGCTTCCGTCGCTTCCGCTGCTTCCGTGCCCGGTGACCGTCCAAATCAAGCTGTAATAGGTCGATGAGCCGCCCGACGTCGTTCGAAATGGAAGGATGTGCCATTCGTGTCTTTGCGTGTCAGAGTAGTTCGTTGCCGTGGTCGTAACGTCGCAGGTTGCCGAGCCGAACCAGCGTCGCTGCTGGGCCTCAGCACTTCGACTCAATAACGCGATCAGGCAGAGACCGACGGCGGTGTGGGATGCGGTTCTTCTTAGTTTTTGGCTCGACATCCGTTTTACCCTCCTTTAGGCGACTTCGAAAGCAGCACTCGGGTCGAGGTCTGTTTTGTCGCTTACTTACCCGTTTGAGCCATGTTTTTAAAATCGCCGGCGCGCCATTTGACTGCATTTTTCACAGATGAGATTCGCCAGCTGTCGTCGATGCGGCACAGGCGAACCGTTATCACGCCACCAGCTACAAAAAAATTACCTTGGTTTCTCGCGTCTTGATTGCCGCCCACCCACATGTGCATTGCAATCAGATTACCGCGCACCGACGCCATGTCGCCTTCAATCTGTGTATCATGCCCAGTCAAAATATGCTGCGTGCTTTCAAACCGGGCAAGACTCTTTTCGTGGCTAGCGCCGATTTCCTGCGGACCAATAACCGTCAACCCGTTGGGCCGCACTACTTCAGCGTCGTCAGTGAATATCCGCCTGAGATCTTGGATATCGAAGTGCTTTTCATCGAGTGCGCAAAAATAGCTATTAACCACGTCGATTATCTCAAGCTTATCAACCAATGCGCCGATTTGTTTTTCGTTCATAGAGTCAACGTACCAAACTGGATGGTGAGAGTCACGAAAATTGCTATGGCGATTGCATCCCTCCCGGCGCCGTTTGCGATCGCTAATGCCATCGCCACCATCTATCTCGCCAAGCGAGTTGAAACCTCCCTCGCCGATGGCCGTTGCGACAAAGCAGCTGAACGCCTACGTCGGCGCGTACGCCCTCTACGATCTCACTCTGAAGATCCGCAATGACGAAGGGACTCTGTGGCTTGCGCCCACCGGCCAGAAGCGAGTCAAACTCGTGCCGATCTCTGACGACGAGTTCCTGCTGGACGGCAGCAGTGGCGCGTCAAGCCTGGTGTTCCGTCGAATGCCGGATGGACTGTGAAAATGCCTGTCGCTCTTGGACCAGAACGGGACGACACTCTGGAAAAGCGGAGTGGCCGAACGACCGCGGCGAAGTCATTCAAGGCTCACCGCGCACAATCTTCACAACACGTCCACGTCGCGGACCCTCACACCTTCAGGAAGATCCGCCTGCGGTACATCATCCACACCGGAACGAAACAGACGGCGGTGAAGCTGACCGAATACGCGAACGCGGCCCAACCCGGATCACGAATGTGCGCGAACACGTGGTCGAACAGAAAGACGATGACGTCGGTCCGCTTGCCGCCGGATATGAAGCGGACGTTGTGCAACACCCCGGGCAGCAGCTCGCTGAACATGTAGGCCGCAATCGCATTCGAGCCGAAGACCAGCCATATCCAAGTCCAGCCCGTCCGCCATCCCCTCTGCTCCACCGCCCAGAACGTCAGGGTCATCAGTGCGAGCGAGTAGCCTCCCGCCACCAGGACATAAGAGCTGGTCCACATGTTCTTGTTCAGCGGAAACCAGAGCGACCAGAAATAGCCCAGCGCCAAGCTCCCGGTGGCCGCCGCCGCCAGCCCTTTCGCTTTCGCAGGAATCGATCGGCGGGTCCGCAGCCAGAGGCCTGTCAGCATGCCCATCAGCGCCGTGCCGATGGCCGGGAGATCGCTCAGCAGGCCTTCCGGATCGCGCACGTTGTGGTCCGGCACCTCCAGGTACAGGTGATATGGGAACAGCTGGCGATCGATCCACGACACCAAGTTCTGGCGCACGTCCATGAACGGCACGTCGCGGCCCGGCACGCCCGCACCAGGGATCGGTACCCAGCGCACCAGCACCCAGTAGCCGACGAGCGCGACCAACAGAGCCGCCGCCATCGGCCAGGCGCGACGGTCCCAGAGGTAGAAGAGGGACACCGCCAGGTAGCAGACGGCGATGCGCTGCAACACGCCGTAGAAACGCATGTGATCGAGCGCGAAGAACGGAAAGCTGTTGACCACGATACCCAGGAGGCACAGGATCACCGTCCGCCGCACCGCGTGCGATACCAGCTGCCATCGTGTCGCGCCGCGCGCCAGTCTGGTCTCGATCGCAAACACGACGGATATCCCCATCACGAACACGAAGGTGGGGAACACGAGGTCGGTGGCGGTCAGGCCATTCCAGGCGGCGTGATTCATGAAGCGCCACGAGCCGCCTCCGCCGTTGTTGTTGACCATGATCATGAACGCGATCGTGATCCCGCGCACTACGTCGAGCGACAGCAGCCTCCGGGCGGGCTCAGGCAGGTGGGCGGGATTGGTCATCGCGGATCGGCCTCGGGTGTCACGAATGCGCTCGTCCCCATACCGTACGTGGAGCGGGCCCGTTCGCCAAATCGTTTCTGCCTGCCCTGCATGCTTCCTCCGTCCGGACTGTGTGCGTCGTCTGGTCCGGTCGATTTGCTGGAGAATGGCAACGTGCCGCCGTCCCTGTGAACGCGACGAGCGCAGCCTTTGGCGACGCCGTGAAGTTGAGCGGCATCACGCGGAAATCGAGGTTCGGGTGCCTGTTGAAGTTCCGACGGTCCTCTGGAAGTCTGAAGGACTTGGAATCTCCGGCTCCTGACTCCCGGCGGAAATCTGACAGGGCTGAGCCCTTTACCGCGCCCACGCCTTGCGGTAGGATTACGAACCTTTCCTTCACTTAGGCACGGGCGTCCTTTTTCTCTAGCGAGGGACGTATGAAGCATGAACACCTGCTCCGGGCCCTTCGGCACACACAGGATCGTCCGCCCGTTTCGAGACGCCAGTTCATCCGGACCGGACTGGGTGCCGCGGCCGTCGGCGCCGTTGTCGGTCCGCAGCTGCTGCATCCATCGACGGCGTATGCGGCTGGCGATGATCCCATTCCAGTAGGCGGTTCACCCTTTCTGGCACCGTTCCACGTCTGGGCTCCACTTTTCGTCGATGCCATCGACGCCGAGCCATCGTCGATCACCAACTTCAATGGCGTCGCGGCCATCGCCTACGTGAGCGGCAACGTGAGGCGCACGCACCTGCAAACCGGCGCGGTCGACCTGCTGTCGTTCCTCGACGCCGACATGCGCTTCATGCAGGGCGTGTATCGGGGCGCGGACGGCAAGCCGAGGCAGGGCACCTTCGGATTCGTTTGAATCGACGTCTACGACCCCGGTCAGGGGTTGGCACAGATCGTCGAGCTGAATCCGGGTATCAATCCTTACCCGACCGGACTTTTCTGGACGATGCAGATTCCCGACAGCAGCGTCCGCGTCAATCCTGGTGCGGGCAGCGCGGTGTACCAGGTCGCGAACGCGCAGGTCCTGGACTTCGGCGATTTCAACACGGCGCTGAGCGGCGCACCCGGCAGCCCCGCCACGGTATCGTTCGATGTGCGGTGGTCGGGTGTGAATCAGCGCGTCAACATCAAGGATCCGGTGGCGGGATTCGGCGGCGAATTCGTCCGCGGGAGCGCGCAAATGTCATGGTCTGCCGTTATTGGCGATTACGCGTACCAGTCGGATCCGCTCGAGACGTCTTCGAGCGATTTCGCGTCGCTCGGCACCGAGCGCAACGGCGTGTTCTTTCCGCGCGCGTAAAACGGCGTTACGTGCTCGTCCTCGTTGGTTGATCACCATCCGTGCGCGACGGCGGGAGCGTGGGGAAATCCAAAAGGGGCGCGCAGAGCCCCGACGCTGGTTTGTCTCTAGTAGGATGTACCCCTGAATCAGTAGATACAGTCCACTAGAAATCGATCACGACGAGCACGTTTCCGACACTGCGATGGGGTGGCGGACGCCGCACGCGCGCGTTGTTGTCGCGGCGCGGCTTGTTCTCGAGGCGCGCGGGGCGACGGACGCACATTATGTCGACCGGCATGGTCGACAGGGCCGATCGATCGACCACACGCGGACGTCTACTCTGCAGCTCCGGACCACGGCTGTGGTCACGACGAATCCCCTCGCAGCAACTGCCCGGGCGTCGTCACGGACACGCGACTGCCTCTGCGCGAACGGTGCTCCGCGCCGCGCTGAACAAGGCCAAGCGGTGGAGTGCGGTCGCCCGGAATGTCGGCGCGCTGGTGGATGCGCCTCGACGCGCTCGAAGGGAAATACAATCCGCAATTAGTTGACTGATCAATAACTTGTTTGGCGGAGGAGGAGGGATTCGAACCCCCGGTACCCTTCCGGGTACAGCGGTTTTCAAGACCGCCGCCATCGACCACTCGGCCACCCCTCCGCGCGCCACGCGGCAGCCTCAATGTTACGACAGCTCGCGGGGTCAGACCCAGGTCTGCCCCTCTCTCCACTCTCTCCAGGGCAACCATCGACCATTCCTGCCGGGTTACACTCGCCGTGCCTCAAGACACCTCGACATCGGCAAGGGGAGAACAGATGTCGCCATGGTTCCCGCACCCACTTCCTTGGTACGTTGCCGGACCCTTGATCGGGCTGATCGTGCCGGTTTTGCTGCTCCTCGGTAACAGACCCTTCGGTGTCTCCAGCAACCTCAGACATGTGTGCGCTGCCGTCGCGCCGTGCGGGATCGAGTACTTCAAACACGATTGGAAACGCGTGGGCCTCTGGAACCTCGTGTTCCTTTGCGGCATATTCGCTGGGGCGATGCTGGCGTCGCAGCTCGCGCCACCGTCAGTCGTGTCCCTGTCCGAGCGGACGGGCGCGGCCCTCAATCAGCTCGGACTCCACGACCTGACCGGTCTTGCGCCTCGTGAAGTGTTCGCGTGGGGTTCCCTCTTCACGCTCAAGGGCTTCATCTCGATCGTCATAGGGGGGTTTCTCGTCGGTTTCGGATCGGCCTACGCGGGCGGCTGCACGTCGGGTCATGCCATCGCAGGCGTGGCCGATCTTCAACCCGCATCCTTCCTGGCGGTGTGCGGATTTTTCGCGGGCGGTCTGGCGGGAACGTACCTGGTGCTTCCGTGGCTGCTGCGGTAATCCGGCTCATGCTTCTGCCGTACTTTCTTCTCGGTACCGCGTTCGGCTTCGTCATCGTGGAATCGGAGGCCGTCTCCTGGTTTCGCATCCAGGAGATGTTCCGATTCGATGCCTTTCACATGTACGGCATCCTCAGCACGGCGGTGCTCACCGC
Organism: uncultured Acidobacteriota bacterium; assembly: GCA_963730995.1. Classification (GTDB taxonomy): domain Bacteria; phylum Acidobacteriota; class Vicinamibacteria; order Vicinamibacterales; family 2-12-FULL-66-21; genus CAVSUB01. The sequence continues at coordinate 319,610 of CAVSUB010000002.1, forward strand.
CGCCGTGTCGGTCCTGATCATCAAGCGGCTCGGCATCCGGGACGGAGAAGGGACGCCGCTCGGCTTCCCGCCGAAAACGCTCGGCTCCGGAGTGCGCTACCTGGCGGGCGGCACGGCGTTCGGGCTGGGCTGGGCGTTGACCGGTGCGTGTCCAGGTCCGATCGTCGCGCTGATCGGCGCAGGTTCAACCGTCATGATCGTCACGCTCCTGAGCGCACTCGCCGGCACGTGGACCTACGGTTTCGTGCGTCACAGGCTCCCGCACTGAACGGCTGTCACTTCCGTGATGACGGCTTCCATCCGGGCGGCGCCTCCGGCCAGACCTCGTCCGGCCTGGCCGGCGAGGCCTGATCCGCACCCAGCCGTTGCGAGTCGATGTTCGCGAACACGAAGTTTTCCGGCGGAACCGGACTCCCTCTGAGCCGACGCAGCAGCGCCAGTTGTCCGACATGCGTCATCGCGTCGGCAAACGGCCCCTGCAGCAATTGTTCAGGAGACAGGCCGTCCAGCAACGGGGCGCCGCTGTCGATCTGTCGCCCGAGATCTTCGAGCATCGTGTGGAATCGATCGACTTCGGCTCGGAGGGAAGTCAGGCTGTCCGGACGGTACTGTCCACCGACGAACATCGTCCGTGCGTACCCGAGGACGCTCGTCATGTGGCGGACCAGCTCCATCGGCGAGCGGACACCCGCGATCGGAGCGAACGTGTCGAAATCCGCGGGCGCGCCGCGAAGGGCCTTCTGGGTCCGGTACGCCAGTGCCGCAAGGAAATGGCGCAGCATGGAACGCTTGTCATCCATTCTCGATCCCTCGAAGTTGCGGACAACAGGACGCCGACTTCGGAGCTCACTGGAGTTGACAACGCGGGTGGGGCCGCCGGGCTACAGGACCCGCAACTAGCGTCAACTCCAGTGAGCCTCGAAGATAAGGACACCGCCGGCTGAGAAATGTGACGCGTCCCTCCTTCGGCGGAGTGCGCCGCGCGCGGCTGGGACATAATGCCGCATGCAGGTGAACCGGCGTCAGTTCCTTTACACCGCTGCGGCGGCGGCAGCGACGACGCCGTTCGTCGGCTGCTCCCGCAGGCGGCCGCCGAACGTCATCTTCGTCCTGTCCGACGACCTGCGATGGGACTGCATGGGCGTCGCCGGACATCCCTTCCTGAAGACTCCCAATATCGATCGCATTGCCAACGAAGGGATCCGGTTCTCGAACGCGTTCTGCACGAGCTCGCTGTGCTCGCCGAGCCGGGCAAGCTTCCTGAGCGGCCTCTACGCGCACGGACATCAGGTCATCAACAACTTCACCGAGTTCCCGTCGAACATCACGAGCTATCCGCAGCGCCTGCACGACGCTGGATATCAGACGGCGTACATCGGCAAGTGGCACATGGGCGAGGGGAACGACGAGAAGCGCCCGGGGTTCGACTACTGGGCCAGCCACAAAGGCCAGGGGCAGTACTACGACACGCAGTTCAACATCGATGGCCAGCGACAGGTCCTCAAAGGCTACTACTCACACGTCGTCACGAACCTGACGACCGACTGGCTGAAGAAGGCACGGCGTCCTTTTTCGCTCACGCTCGGTCACAAGGCGCCTCACGGACTCTGGATTCCTGAAGCGAAGTACGAGCACGCCTTCGACAACGTGCAGATCAGGAAACCCCCGACAGCGGCAGCCGGACCTGGCACGCCCGACTGGGTCACCAGGCGCATCAAGACGTGGCACGGCATCGATGGACCGTTGTACGGTGCGAACGACTTCGACAAGTTCATCCGCACGTATCACGAGACGATTCTGTCAGTGGACGACAGCGTCGGCGAGATCTACGAGACGCTGCGGAGCATCGGAGAGCTGGACAACACCATTTTTCTCTTTGCCGGCGACAACGGCTTCCTCCTCGGCGAGCACGCGTCGATCGACAAGCGGACGATGTGGGAGGAGAGCATCCGGATCCCGCTGCTGGTGCGGTTTCCTGAAGGCATCCGGGAGGCGCGAGTGGTGGATCGGATGGTCCTCAACCTGGACGTCGCGCCAAGCGTCCTCGATTTCTGCGGGGCGCCGGCGCTGTCGAATATCCACGGCGCATCCTTCCGATCGCTCACGCAGAGTCGGGACAGTCCGTGGCGGACATCGTGGATGTACGAGTACAACTTCGAGAAAGAGTTCCCGTACACGCCCAACGTGCGCGGCGTACGAACCGACGAGTGGAGCTACATGCACTATCCGAACGGGGAGGGATTGCCCGACACGGAGAAAGCAGAGCTGTACAACATCAAGACCGATCCGCTGCAGAAGAACAATCTCATCGATGCGCCGGAAGGACAGGACAAGCTCGCGGAGCTGAGGACGGAGCTGCAGAAGATCCAGCGGGAGACCGGAGGGCTTCCCGACAAAATGCCCATCAGCCCCGAACTTCGCTTCGAGATGCCGGACGCCGCCATCCGGTAGCACCGGCCTGATGGGAGCGAAGGATGGCCGGCCACGAGTGCTATCACTGCAAGCAATGGATCGAGAAAGGTGAGGCGCACGACTGCTGGACGACGACGGAAGCCGCGCTGACGAAAGACCTCTCGGACGATCTCAGGGACGCGTGGGAAAGGCTCCGTGAAACGGCGGTGGAATTCGGCGACCAGCGCGTGTACGCGTCGCACCACTCGATCATGTTCTCGCGCAAGTCCTGCTACTTCTTCGTCCGTCCAAGGACGAAGTTCCTCGAGTTGTGCGTCTTCCTTCATCGGCCGGTGCGCGCCCGCGAGGTGCGCCGGGTCGATCAAACGTCGAAGACCAAGTTTGCACACTTCGTCAGGATCACCCATCGGGACGAGGTTGAGGCGCCGGTTACCGATTGGCTGCGGCAGGCCTACGACCTTTCAACGCCTTCGGACGCTGGAACCGCCACCGAACGATCCAGCTCGAGATCAGGGACAGTAAAGCCGAAGGCCGAAGGCGAGCGGAAGTCTGCCAATCGGAGGAAATCCAAGCGGGCCTAAAGAATCAGCAAACCTTCAAGGCCTCTTTTCCGTCTGACACCTACAGACAGCTTCACCACGGGAGCCTTGGATGACTCTTCGGGAGCTTTTTTCGCGAAAACGAGAACCCCGTCAGCGCGTGCGCGTCTGCATCGAATGCGGCATGCCCATCGCCGAACACCGGGATTGGTGCAGCATCCTGCGGACGCAGCGGGAGCTCGATCAGAAGGCCCGCCAGGCAAGTCAGCCAGCCAGCCTGAAGGCCGAAGAGGGCTAGTCGTTCCTGTCCCTCACTACGTCGGTCTGTGACGACGTCGCCCGACGTCAGTAGCGGGTGCTGTACGACCGCCTGTCATCACTGGTGTCTGCCTCGACCGTAACGGGCACCGCGACTATCGGGAGGACTTTTATTGCCACCTCGCGATCGAGCCGGCTGTCGGTTGCGCGGCAGACCTCTCCCATCCCGCCGGCGCCCAGCCGGCCTGTGACCTCATACGGTCCGAGCCTCGTGCCGACGATCAACGTCACCGTGAGTGCCCCGGCTCGATCGACATGATCAATACGGGGCACTGTACACGAGCCAGTCGTCGGCCCACTCCGCTCCGCGCCGGTGATAAAAGTCCCGCGCGAGCGAATTCCAGACCAGCACGTTCCACGTCATGCGTCCGCAGCCGCGTTGCGCTCCCAACTGTCGGACGTGCTCGAAGAGCATCCCGCCCGCCCCTGACCTTCGCCCTTCTTCCCTTACGAAAAGATCCTCCAGGAACATCGTCGGCTTGCCCAGAAACGTGGAGTACGTCTCGAACCACACGGCGTAGCCGAGCGCGGCGCCGGAGTCATCCAGCGCGAGCGCTGCCTCGAAGCGCGGCGACGGCCCGAACGCGTCCTGGCGCAGACGCTCGACGGCCGCGGCATCCGGACCTTTCAGCCGTTCGTAGTCTGCCAGCCCGTGGATCATGCGAACGAAGTCGTCGAAGCGCTCTTCCGTCAGCTGCGCGATGGTCATGACAAATTCGATGCCTGGCTGGAGGAAGAGAAGCGCCGCGCGCGCTGATTCTTCGACGTCAACGTTGCGCAACGCAGCGCTCGGCGGCCGCCGGTTTCGGCGGTGCCGACGGGGCAGTGCTGACGAGTCCCGCTGCGTCGAGCTGCTCGAACGCGACTTGCTCGAGCGCAGCGACCAGCGGCCTCTGCAGTCCCAGTTCGTAGCCCGAGCACTCGTTCTCGCCGAGCGACCGTGGATCGCGGCCGGTCAGAGTGCCAAACACGACGAGCGCCTCCAGGTAGTAGCCCGACGTGCTGGCGTGATAGTGGTCGTACGTCCAGAGATCGACTTTACCTGCGTCGAGGCCGTCGTACGGATTCGGGTCGGCCACCCCCTTCTGTATCGCTCGTGTCCAGGCCTCGCCGACCGGAATGACCGTCTTGATGTCGGCTCCCTTGGCCGCTTTGTCGTTGCCGATGCGGACGTCGCGCGCCATGGCTTCGATGGGCTTGCCGAACCAGGCGCCTTTTTCCGGATACGTCTGATCGGCACGCGACCATGTCGCCATCAGAAACAGCTCCACCTTCGGATTGCGGCTGCGCAGAACGTCCGCCAACTGGCGGGTCGTCGCGATCAGTTTGGTTGCGTCCCCCGGCTTGGCGAGATCCAGCGTGCTCTGGCCCTGCATCACGACTTTGTCCCAGGACCGGCTGTTGATCGCTCCAAGCTTGCTTTCGAGGTGGAACTCGAATCCCGCGCCGCCTCTCGTCTCCAGCGATACGTCGTAGTTGAGCCCTGCCTGAGCGGTGAATGACTTGAACAGCGCCGGTACGCCGCCGATCCCCTCACCATTGAGGTCGTTCACGGTATCCGCTCGATAGAACCTCACGGGCGAACCGGCCGCGAACGTGAAGCTGTTGCCGACGAAGAGCACGTTCGTCGCGGACTGCGCGTTGACGGCTGTCAGTTGAAGGCTCAGGACAACGGCCAGCGCCGAAACCGTCGAGAGCCAACGAGACCACGCGTGTCTCCTCACAAGAATCTCCTCGAGACTGCATCGGGCGGGTGGCGATACAGGAATCAGGAAAACGGTTATGCCGATCTTATCGCAGGACGCGCTGTGTGCCAGGCCGGTCGGCCTTCCGTTCTGGATGCGCCGCTGGATGCGGGCGTCGGACCTCTGCGCTCGAGACCAGGAGGGCGGCGCAACCGATCAGCAGGAGCGCACCCACGGGGAGTCTACAGGTTGACTTCTCGAGAAGCGGGTTCGAGCGACGCGGAGTTCCCCGTGCAGGCGCGGCAACGCGGGACCTGTCCGCTCGCCGTCCGGCACGCTTCCACGCAGCACTCGAGGGCGGTGCGGATGCGCCAGGCGCGAATGGCCAGCGCGTTCATCGTGATGCCCAGCCGTTTCGCCAGGTCGCGTCGACGATCGATCTTCTGCCTCAACGCATCGCGGTAGTACTCGACGACCAGCTCGCGTTGTGCCGGCTGGAGCTTCTGGAGACAACAGTCGAGGCAGTCGAGACGCTGTTCCCGCAGCGCCAGGCCTGCTTCCCTCTCCGGCAGCCCTCTGCGCCATTCGGATGGCAGGTCGAGGCGCTGGGGGGCGTCAACCCGAACATGCATCCGTTCCCGACGGACGTCCTCCAGCAGGACGAATCGCGCAACTACGTAACAGTAGCGCGCGGGCGGAGTGACGCGGATGACGCCGCTCTGCTCCAGGGTGCGCGCGATGCGGTTGAGCGTCTCGTCGGCGAGCTCATCCGCCGATAGCCGGTTCCTACGATCGAAATATGAAACAAGGCGCCTTCGCGTCTCGAGGTACGTCTCCCCGCGAGAGTCGAGGCCGCCGTCCAGCCATTCGAGTAGTCGCTTGAATGCCAGCGGGGTCAGAGCTCGTTCGCCCCGCGTCGTCTCGCGTATCGGTGCGTGCACGCTGGTCTCTCTCTTCTTGATCGAGATCCAGCCGACGTTTGGCCCATGTCGAGGGAGATTCGTGAACGCAGGGAGCACCTGGGGAGATCCATGACGCTTGCCCGGGTTCGGCGATTCACTTCAGTTGGCGTGGTGCGAGGCGTGAAAGCCCAGTCGACGCGGGTCTGAAGACCCCACGCTACATACGGCCAACGAGGTGGTCGAGCGGGGTTGTACTACCGTAACCAGGTCGGTCGGGGAAAGGGAGCCTCGAGCGAGCACACCGAGTAGAACTCGAAAATCGGGGACGTCATCGTACGGCCGGTCCAGTACCGACTGATACAGCTCGCCGGTGCGGAAGTTCTCGATGACGTTCAGGCCGAGCTCGTGCGCAAGATTCGTGATGTCAGCGATACCCGAAATCCACGGAGCGCCCATGTTTGCGAAGGCCTCGACGAGAGTCACGATGCCAGGATCGCCCGTCGTCTTGGTGATGACGGACTCCGACATGTAGTCACAGGACAAACGGAATTCTTTGACGTGGTTCCGGATGTCCGTGAGGATCCGCTTGTTGCTCTCCAGCGGGAGATACATCGTGTTGCCTTCCCAGATGAAGTACGTCGGCAGGTCGAAATCAAAGCTGTTTCGCGCGAGCAGATCGATCAACCCGTCCGTCACGTAGTTGCCTGGAATGAACTTCACGTTGACGTCGAACCCCTGCGCGTCATAGCAGGTCTGCTTGATTCTCAGGGTAGCGGCGTCGTCTATCTCGAAGTACTTCACTACCGGCGAGTGCTTCCTCACGGCACGAGTGTCGAGGCCGGCGCCAAGGATGACGACCTGCCGGACATCCGAGATGAGCTGCTTGTCGAGTATGTCGTCGAAATACTTCGTCCGGACCTTGACCATCTCGCGGACCTGCGGAAACCTGGCAGCAACGCGTCCCGCCGCCTGCCTCGTCTCTTCGTTCAGGAACAACTCGACGACGGGGTCCCGGTAGAGAGGCGCCGTCTCGGCGTTCTCTTCCGCTCTGAATTCCGCCACCACGAAGGCCGTGCCGCTCACATTCTCAATTGCCATAGTGATGTCTCGAGATCGCTCTGGGTCTTCCGAGTCGGCTGAGCTCGACTTCCGCCAAGGCGCGTTGGGGTCAGACCCAGGTCTGACCCCGCCCTGAGGGATTAGTCGCCGCCGCTGTCGGCTGGCACCGTGACGGTCGCGCTCTTGACCGTCGCGTTTCCGGCCTTGTCGGTGACGCTATAGGTGACTGTGTAGATCCGGCCGGTACTGCCGTGACCTGTGTCGCGCTCCGCCCGCAGCGAGAACGTGCGGTCGTCGGTGCCGAACTCGGCGTCCTGAATGTCAGGGTCCTTGTTGTTCGCAGGCTCGTTGCTGGTGATGGACACGAGCGTCACCACGGGGCTGCGATCGCAGTTGTCCGTCGAGGTGATCGTCGCAGTAATCGCGACGAACTTGTGATCCGGCGGCCAGAGCCGGTTCGGCGATACCGCCAGATCGAACGTTGGCGCCGAGACGTCGAGGATCTGCAGCGGCGTCGACGTCGTCGCGTTCAGGTCCGTTCCCGGGAAGTCCTTGAAGGCCATCGCGGCGCCGGCGGCCGTGAAGTCGCCCGGGCAGGCATTGGCGGGCACCGTGAAGCTCGTGGATTCGGTCGAGTCCGCGCCGACGATGACGACCCCCAGATCCGAGGTGGAGGCGCTGCCGTCCGGATTCGTCTGCTTCAGGAGCGACGTGATTGCCGGCCCGCTTCCCTTGTTTCCAATCCTGGTGGCGAAGGTCACGATGTCACCCGGCTTGGCTGTCGTGGGCCCACTCTGCTCGAGGGTGATTTGCGGGGCCATCAACGAGCCTAGATCGAGCCGGGCGTCCAGCAGCGTGAGCGCGTCGGCCTCCAGGTTCACCGCTGGCGCGCCGAACCGGGACGCGAAGAGAGGGTCGAAAATGATGTCGCTCCAATCGTCGGTGCTGTTCAGGACATCTGGCTGCGTTGGCGTCTGCCCTACCGGTGTGACCAGCACATCGTCGGTCCCAGGACCGGCGGCAGTGTTGCAGACGCGATCCCTGCCGTCGATCACGGCGCCGCGGGAAATCCGGTCGTCGCCCTCGGGGATCGTATTGACCACACCGTTGGTCCCGGCCGACACGCAGATCCCGTCGCTGTTGACGTCCGCGCGCGAGTTGAAGGAGACCGGACCGCAACGCGTCTCGCCCTCGAGCACGCCGTTCCGGTTCCAGTCGACCGGCCCGAAACCAAGCCCGCCGGCGATGCCGATGCACTCGTCGAGAGAGCGCTCGTCGAGCGGAGGTGGAATCGCCTTCGCCACGCTCCTCGAGTAATCGCACACGCCGGGCAGCACGGGACTCGTCGGCACACCGCACATCTGGAAGTCGAAGTTCATGACGCTCAGGTAATTCGGCTTCCTGTCGATGTCGTCGAACCCGCCGTGATGGAGCCGGTTCAGCACATGACCGAGATCGTGCATGAACGTGCCGGACTGCTCGAGCGACGAGCCGATGGAGAAGCCTGCCTCGGTCCCGAAACAGGGCTGCCCGGCCGCGTCGACGCCGCCGAGCGTGAGGAGAAACTGCCGGTTCTCCGGATCGATCGCGCCGGTGGTGCAATCGTTCGCGGCCGCCCGTGCGTTCGTCTGGTGCCCGAAGATGGCGTACCGGAAGACCAGCCCGCGGTTGAGATCGTAGTTGGCGGCTTCCAGGTCCGCGAACTTGACGCCGGGTCCCTTCGGGGAGACGAAAGCGTCGATGATCTCGTTCCCCGCCTCGAAGATTTCGTTGCCTCCGCCGAAGTCCCCATAGGTCCCCACCGCGCCGGCGGGCCCGACGACCGAGAAGAACCCTCCGGTGCCATACAGGTTGCCGACGTCGACATGGAGCTGCACGCCGGACGTGCCGTCCGGGTTCGAGATCGGCGCGTTGGCGAACGAGGCCACGATCCGGTCGATCGCGTCCTTCCGCGGACCGTGAGAGTGATTCGGAGCCGCGAGGTAGTCGGTCTCGACGAAGACGTCCTTGCGCAAGGGGTTGGCGCCGAGCGCTGGAAGGTCCAGGTCGATGATGCCGTCGTTGTTCGTGTCCACGCCGAACCTCTCCCAGACGTCGAGAAGGCCGTCGTTGTCCGTGTCGAAGCTGGCCTGCCAGCAGACGTTCGCGTTGTTGCCACCGAGATTGAGGCCAGGCCGGCTGCAGTTCTGCGGCCAGTTGATGTCGCCGCTCCACTTTCCGGTAGCGGGATCCACATCGAACTCGATCGCGTCACCGTCACCGACTTTCAGATCGGCTTCGTCGTCGAAGATGGCGTCGGTATCGAAGATCTGGATCTTGACGTGCACCGGCTGTCCGGCCGGCACCTGCTGCGAGAACGCCCAGGGCGTCTTGACCTGGCACTCGGGGATCCTGTCGAAATTCCTGAAGAGCCTCAGCGGAACGATCAGACCGGTGGACGTCGTATCGTCGCACGCTCCGTCGCCGCCTTGCTTGTTGCTCTGCCCCACGCCGTTGATCGTCACGTTGGCGTAGAAGTCGCCGATGACACCGATGCCGATGTCCTGGATGTCATCAAGTTGCCACAGCTCTGTGATGTAGAGCTTGAATGGCACCATCGGTGGCTGCGCGCGTGCAGGCGATGCCCACATCGCGGCAGCGAGGGTTAGTAAAGAGATCGCAATCGACGCTGGTTTGAGGCCTTTCATCTTCGACTCCTCGATAAAGCAAGTGTCTGCACACTGTGGAAGGATGTGGACGAACGTTCCCTTTCACGCGTGCCGATAGAGGGATCGGCGGAGGGAGGAAAGATGGGCCAGTGTCTGATTCGAATGCTACTCTAGCAGGCGATGACGGACCGCAGAGCGGCAGCGATTCTTCCGTTTGAGGAGCACGATCCCTTTGCATTCGAAGAATCGGTTCGGAGCTTTCGCTGGAATGGGGCAGCAACGGCGACCGACCGGCTCCTGGTGACGAGCGACGCCGGCACTCCCGTGCACGTCAACACGTTTACCAACGAGTTCTGGACCTCCAAGCAACGCGCCGCACACAGCCTCCACGAGATCTCGTACCGCGCGTGCTTCAAGCCCCAGCTTCCGCGTTTCTTCATCGAGCGGCTCACACGTCCCGGCGATGTCGTCTACGACCCTTTCATGGGTCGAGGAACAACGCTGGTCGAAGCGGCGTTGATGGGCCGCCGCCCATGCGGCTGTGACGTCAACCCTCTGAGCGCCGTGTTATGCGAGCCGCGCCTCAGGCCTCCGTCCCTTGCGCAGATTCAGCAAGCGCTCGATGCGGTGAACTTCGATGACGCCGGGGAGATGCCGGAGGATTTGCTGGTCTTCTATCACCCAGAGACGCTGCGCCAGATCTCGGCGCTCCGAAAGCATTTGCTGGAGCGCGACCGGACCGGAACGTTGACGAACGTCGATCGCTGGATACGGATGGTGGCGGTCAATCGGCTGACCGGGCACTCGACTGGATTCTTCTCCGTCTACACGTTGCCGCCAAACCAGGCGGTATCGTCCCGCGCTCAGGCCAAAATCAACTCGAGACTCAATCAGAGCCCGCCACTTCGGGACGTTCCGAGCATCATCCTGTCGAAGAGCCGAGCGCTGTTGCGAGACGTCACCGCAGGGCTGCGAGGTGACCTGGCAGGCGTCGCCGACAGTGCCCGGATCGTCGTCGGCGCCTCGTCGAATACGCCGTCGATCGACGACAACTCCGTTGCGCTGGCCGTGACGTCTCCGCCGTTTCTCGACGTAGTGGACTACAAGGGCGACAACTGGTTGCGATGCTGGTTCAGCGGCATCGACGCGGCCACGGTCCCGGTGACCCTCGCGAAGCAGAAGGACGCATGGAAGGCGTTCGTCACGAGCACGCTTGCAGAGGTGAGGCGGATTCTACGACCGAACGGGCATGTGGCTTTCGAAGTCGGCGAGGTCCGCGGCGGCGCGCTGCGACTGGAAGAGATCGTGATTCCCGCGGCGATTGCGGCCGGACTCGAACCCGTCCTCGTCCTCGTGAACGCGCAACAGTTCACCAAGACCGCCAACTGCTGGGGCGTGACGAACAACAGCAAGGGAACCAATACAAACCGCGTCGTGCTGCTTCGGAAGGTGATCTGATACGGGCGGGCACCGCCACTCTTACATATCGTCAGCCATGTAGCGCCGTACGATGTCTTCGAACGAATGATCGGTCGGGAACCCAAGCGACAATGCGCGAGAGGCGTCCACCGCCACGGGCCACGTGTCCACGATGCGCCTGACGCGAGGATCGGGCTCGACTCGCACCCGGTCGGCGACCTCACGCCCAGCCACACGCTCGAGGGCGGCGATCATTTCCTCGACGGTCGCGGTCAGTCCAGGAAGCGCGAGGCTGCGATTGAATCCGAGCGTGTCGCCAGGGATTTCGTGCGCGGCGATGAAGCAGTCGGTCACGGTCGCGGGCGACAGCATCCAGACGCGAGTCGAGGCTGGCACCGGGCAGACCGAGACCTCACCTTTCAGCGGCTCGCGGATGATCCCGCTGGCAAATGACGACAGGGCCGCGTTCGGTTTGCCCGCACGGACGCTGATCGTTGGAAGGCGCAGCGAGCGGCCATCGATGAACCCGCGCCGCGTGTAGTCCTTGATCAGCAGCTCTCCCATCGCTTTCTGCGTCCCGTACGAGGACTGCGGCATCAGCTCGTGCAGCTGCGGCACGACGTCGGGCAGCTCGCCGCCGTAGACCGCGCAGCTGCTCGCGAAGACGACCCGCGGGCGATGACCGCGCGCGCGGCTGATCTCCAGCAGCGTTCTCGTCGCGTCGAAGTTGACGCGCATGCCGAGATCGAAATCCGCCTCGGCGTGGCCGCTGACAATGGCGGCCAGATGAAAGATGGAGGCGGTATCGGTGTCGATCAGGCGCTCGAGCAGCGCCGGATCCGCGATGTCGCCGGCAAACGAGCTGACCCGCGCGTCACTGGTCGGTGGGGATGGGACGACGTCGAGGAGGACGAGGCGGTCGATTGTCTGTTCCCGGCCGTCGAGGCCGGTGAGCTTGCCGCGCTCGAGGAGCTTCTTCGCCAGACGCCGTCCGAGAAATCCTGCGCCGCCGGTGATGAGAACTTTCATTGATCTCCTGCTTCGCCTGAACTCTGCGTTGATCTCGTGTCTTCGTTCTGCCGGCGACCCCGACGTCACCTCGGCTTGATGATCTCCATCCCGCCCATGTACGGCCGGAGTGCCTCGGGCACGACGACCGATCCATCCGCCTGCTGATAGTTCTCCAGAACGGCGATAAGCGTGCGGCCGACCGCGAGCCCCGATCCGTTCAGCGTGTGGACGTGCTCAGCCTTCCCGGTCCCTTGCGGCCGGAACCTGATGCTGGCGCGGCGCGCCTGAAACGCCTCGGTGTTGCTGCATGATGAAATCTCGCGGTACGTCTGCTGACTCGGGAGCCACACCTCGATGTCGTACGTTTTCGCCGACGCAAACCCCATGTCTCCGGTGCAGAGAACCACCGTCCGATAGGCGAGACCGAGGCGCTCCAGGACGGTCTCCGCGTTCCGGACGAGCGACTCGAGCTCGTCATGGGACTGCTCCGGGCTCGTGATCTTCACGAGCTCGACTTTGTCGAACTGATGCTGACGGATCAGCCCTCGGACATCGGCGCCATGTGAACCCGCTTCGCTCCGGAAGCACGGCGTATACGCGGTGTAGCGCAGCGGAAGCTGGCGACCGTCGAGGATCTCGGTTCGATGGAGGTTCGTAAGAGGAACCTCAGCAGTTGGGATGAGAAAAAGATCCCAATCGCCGGCGATCTTGAAGAGATCCTGCTCGAACTTCGGCAGGTTGCCGGTCCCGCGCAATGCGTCGGCATTGACGAGGAACGGAGGCTCCACCTCCATGTAACCGTGCTCCTGGGTGTGGAGCTCGAGCATGAAATTGATCAGCGCTCGCGCGAGCCGCGCACCCGCGCCGAGCAGCACCGAGAATCGCGCCCCGGACATACGCGCGGCACGTTCGAAATCGAGAATCCCGAGCGCCGGTCCGAGGTCCCAGTGCGGTTTGGGCTCGAACGCGAACACCGGGAGGGCGCCGTGCCGCCGAACTTCCTGATTGTCCTCGGCGGACGTGCCAATCGGCACGCTCGCGTGAGGCAGATTCGGGAGCGTCATGAGGAGCGCCGAACGCTGCGCCTCGACCTCGCCGACCTCGACCTCGAGCTGGCGGATGCGCTGCGCGCGCGTCTTGTTCGCCCCGAAGATCGCCGAGGGGTCGAGCCCTTCGCGCTTCGCACGCGCAACCTCCTCGGCCGCCGCGTTCTGCTCCCGTTTGAGACCCTCGACCTGGGGCAGCAGCGTGCGGCGCCGCGTCTCGAGCGTCGCGAGCTGCGATAGCTCGGCCTCGATCTTCAGCCCGCGGTTCTGCAGGCCCGTACGAACGAGGTCCATGTGATCGCGCACCAGAGCAGGGTCGAGCATGCCTAAATCCTATAACGGGCGCTCATGGTCCTGACGAGACCGGGGGGCTTCGCCCCGCCGGACCCCCCAGCGCCATCGCTCGCGGGGGCCCCTCGCCCCGCTCCGCTCCGGCGGGCGCGCCTGCGGCGCGCCTGGGCCGTTATGCAGCTCATTCACAACGAGAACTAAATTCTTGTAGCGAGCCGCATAACGGACTGAGCTACCATCGGGCCATGACCGAGCTCGCTGCCAAGAGTCCGAAAACGCAAGCGATCCGAAAGGCCGTCTTTCCGGCGGCCGGTTTGGGCACACGATTCCTCCCCGCGACCAAGGCGCAGCCGAAAGAAATGCTGCCGCTCGTGGATAAACCGATCATCCAGTACGGCGTCGAAGAGGCCGTCGCATCCGGTGTCGACAACATCATCCTGGTCACGGGCCGCGGCAAGAACGCGATCGAGGACCACTTCGACGTATCCGTGGAGCTCGAGACGTTTCTGGAGGCGCGTGGCAAGACGGAGCTCCTCGCCGAGATCCGGAAGATCTCGAATCTGATCAACTTCTCCTACGTGCGTCAGGGCGAGCCGCTTGGCCTTGGCCACGCTGTCCTCGTCACTCGAAACCTCGTCGGCGACGAGCCCTTCGCCGTCATCCTCGGCGACGACGTGATCGACGCCAAGCCGCCGGCGCTGCGACAGATGATCGACGTCTTCGACGAGGTGCAGGGGCCCGTCCTCGCGATCGAGCGGGTGCCGAAGTCCGACGTCAGCTCGTACGGCATCATCGACGCCGACGAGATCAAGCCGGGGGTCTACCGGATCAACGACATGGTCGAGAAGCCGCCCGTGAATGAGGCCCCGTCCGATCTCGCGATCATCGGGCGATACATCCTGACGCCCGATATCTTCCCCGCACTCGTCGAAACGTCGAAGGATCGGACCGGGGAGATCCAGCTGACCAACGGTCTGCGCCGCCTGCTGAAGCAGCGTCCGGTCTACGGATACCACGTGGACGGCGTACGGCACGACACGGGGAACAAGCTCGGTTTCCTGAAGGCGGTCGTCTACTTCGCGCTGCGCCGGCCGGACATCGCCGAGCACTTCACGGAGTACTTGCGCCGCATCGATCTCGAGCAGTTCATCGGGAAATAACCGGGGGCTTCCGCCTTCGCTGAAGCTACGGCGGACCACCGTAGCCTTGTCGAAGGTGGTCGCCCCGCCCGCCTGCGGCGCGCTCGACTCCTGTCTCGCGACTACTTCGATTCGGCCTTGGGCTTGGACTCGGTCTTCGTGGCAGGGGACGCAGACGAGGCGCTGCTCGCATCTGCGCTGCTGGCGGACGATTCGGATGACGACGAGTCACCGGACTTCGATTCTCCCTTCGAGTCGCTGCCCTTGTTCGAGTCGCTGCCCTTGTTCGAGTCCGTGTTGGTCTTTTTCGGGTAGTCCGTGACGTACCAGCCCGTTCCCTTGAACTGGAACGCGGGCGACGACAGCAGCTTCCGGACGTGGCCGCCGCAGGACGGGCAGACGTCCACAAGAGGATCGGAGAATTTCTGAATGCGCTCGAAACGATGAGCGCAGGCGTCGCACTCGTACTCGTACAGTGGCATAGCTTGATTGGTGGGGGCGCTTCGCCCTGCCGAACTCTCCGACGCCGTGGCTCGCGGTGAGTCCCGCGTCGCTTCGGCAGGCGCGCCTGGCGCCTATTCGATCATCTCACCGTTCCGTTCGCCGAGCATCAGCGTTCGATGGAGCCACAAGGGCACAGTGCCGTTGGCGAGCAGCGTGTCATGAAATCCCCGCAACGAGTACTTCGCGCCGACGTGGGCCTTGTAGTCTTCCCGCAGCTTCAGGAGCATCAGCTTCCCGGTCGAATACAGAATGTACGCGGGATCGAACGTGCCGCGCTCAGCTTCGCGACGCGCGCTCAGCTCCTCGACGAACGCCTCCTCCCGGAAGAACCGCACACCCTGCTCGACCGACATGTCCTCGCAGTGGAGTCGGATTCCCACAACGGTGCGACAGAGTCGAATGAGTGCTTCCGCGAGCTGCCCGAGCCGGACGATGGTATCCGACTTGCGGAAGCCTTCGTCCACCATCATCTGCTCGCAGTAGTGCGCCCAGCCTTCGACGAACGCCGTCGATGAGAACAGCATCGACTTGCGCAGCTTCCCGTCGATCTGACGGAGGTGCTGGTAGTGGAGGAAGTGCCCCGGGAAGACCTCGTGCATCGAGATCGACCAGAGGGCGCCGTAGCTGAAATCGCGCAGATGTTCAGCCTGGCGTTCCGCCGGCCACGACGGGTCCACGTCGGTGATGTAGTAAAAGGCCCGCTGCGCGCGCATCTCGAAGGGCCCGGGCGTCCACATGCTCGCCGACGTCCACCGATAGAACCGCGGCGTGGGCAGAACCGCGACAGGCGCACCTTCGGGCAGCGTGATGATCCTCTGGCGCGCGATGAAGTCCTGGAGCTCCGCCAGCTGCTGTTGCGCGACGGGGACGAGCTGCCCGGCGGCAGGATGTTCCTGCTTGGCGCGCTGCCAGGCGGCCATGGGATCGCCGCCATTCAGCCGTGAGGCGACACGGCGGAATTCGTCCTGCGTCGCCTGCAGCTCGCGCATCGCAATCGACAGCAACCGATCCGAACCAATCGTGATGCCCTCGTCGAGCTGGAACTTCTGCTCGAATTTCTCGCGGCCCAGCCGGAAGGATCCCTTGCTGCGCGGCGCCAAGTCTTTTTCCAGGTACTCGATCAGGCCGGCGATCGCCGTGACGGCTTCGGTGGCAGCATCCGCCAGATCGCCCAGGAGGTGCAGGTCGCCCAGGTCGCCAAACGCGCGCGGGAGATCGTCGTTGATGAATCGCAGGGTGCCCCGAAGGCTCTCCAACCCCACCTTCACGTAAATGCCGGGCGGATCCTTGATGTTGTCGCGGGCCGACTGGATCATCCGCGGGACCTGCCGGAGCTTCGAGTGCACCCGGCGCGCCCGCTCGGCGAGCGGCGCGTAGTCGAACAGCACCTGACCCGCCAGGCTCGTCGCGAGGATCTCGGCGTAGTGCTGGAGGCTCCGCTCCCAGGTCCGGACGTGTTCCAGCTCGAACAACCGGGATCGGATGTTCGACTCCAGTGCAGGTCGCTCGAGCCGTTCGGTGTCGGTCAGGCGCGTGGGATCGATTGCGGCCAGACGCCGGGCGAAGCCACCCAGGGCGCGGATCTGAGCGTCAATTGCCTGACGGCCGAAGTCCTCGAGAAGGTCGTCGTGCAGGTGGACGCCGTCGAATGCGGCATTGGTTGGGTGTGCTTCGTAGAGATACGCGAGGTACTCGTCGACGAAGTGCGGAAGGGGTTCGGCTGAATACATTTGGTACAATCGGCCCGGCGCGCACATGCCGGGCACCCTCTACGTTGTCGCCACTCCTATCGGCAACCTGGAGGATGTGACCCTTCGCGCCCTCCGGATTCTGCGCGAAGTTTCGGTGATCGCGGCGGAGGACACGCGCCGCACGGCACGGCTCCTCCAACACTACTCGATCTCGACGCCCACGACGAGTCTGCATAAGCACAATGAGGGCCTGCGCGCTCCGGTCCTGCTCGCGCGCCTTGCGGCCGGCGAATCCGTTGCTCTTGTGTCGGATGCGGGGACGCCGGTCGTCTCGGATCCGGGAGCGGATCTGGTGGCAGCAGCTCATGCGGCAGGTATTCGTGTCGAACCGATTCCCGGGCCTTCGGCCGCCATGGCGGCGCTGTCCGCATCAGGCCTCCAAGCTGAACAGTTTTTGTTCGTGGGATTCCCACCAATTAAGGCAAAAGACAGAAAACTGTGGTTCGGCTCTCTCGCCGAGCAGGAAGTAACGGCGATCGTTTATGAGGCGCCGCATCGAATCAGGCAGACGCTGTCCGACTTGCTCGAATCCCTGGGCGACCGTCGCATTGCTGTCGGACGGGAGCTGACTAAGGCACACGAAAATTTGGCCGTATGCACTATTTCAGAGCACTTGCGTCTCCAGACAGCGCCTAGAGGTGAATACACGCTCGTCATTCCGCCTCTCCAAGCGGAAGAAGTTGGTCGATTGCCATATTCTGAGGCTGCTCTCCGGAAGGATTTCGACGACCTCATCGACGCCGGCGCCAATCCCCGCGGAGCCGTCCGAACTCTGGCCAAGAGATACGCCCTCCCGTCTAGAGATGTGTATTCGGTCGTTCACCAGATCCGAATGGATTCTGGTTGATGACCTATTTCTCTCTCGCAAAGTCCTCCTTGACCCCTCTGAACCCGATTTGCTACTGTCTCAGCCCGACGTGAGCCCAGGGAAGAACCTCGCCAAGGTGCGTCGGCCTGCTGCCGGTCGCCCTAGCAAGAAAGCAGTGCCGATCGGCAAGACAGCGAAAGCGACGAAACGCCAGACGTCCGCCCGCTCGGCGGCTCGTTCAGGCGCCAAGCCGGCGGCCAGACCGCTGGCCAAGCTCGCGACGAAAGCGCGATCGAAGCCGGCCAGCAAGCCACTGCCAAAACTGGCCGCCAAACCGGCCGCAAAGGTCGCAAGGGTCGCCGAAAAGCCCTCGTCGACGACAGTCCTGAGACCGGTTGCTGTCGCGCCGGTTGCATTGCCAGAACCACCGCCGGTCCCGAAGAAGCCCAGCTTCTACGAGGCCATCGCAATTTACGAGAGCGGCGTCCGCGGACTGCAGCGGCACGACTACCCTGCCGCCGCCGAGTCCTTCCGTCAGGTGCTCCAGCGCTATCCCGAGGAACGGGAGCTCATCGAACGCGCCCGCCTGTACCTTCGGGTCTGCGAGCGCGAGACGGCCCAGCGGCCAGCCGGACCACAGACCACGGCTGAGAGGGTCTACGCCGCGACGATGTCGCTGAGCGCAGGTGACTCGGACGCGGCCCTGGGGCACGTCCGGCGAGCACTCGACCAGGAACCAGCCAGCCACCACGCGCACTACATGATGGCCGTCATCCACTCGACGCGCGCCGAAACCGCCAAGGCGGTCGAGCACCTCCGACGTGCGATTGAATTGAATCCGGACAGTAGGTCACTTGCCAGACAAGACGCCGATCTCGAGCGCCTGCGCGAGTCCCCTACCGTCAAATCTCTGCTGGAAGAAACCACTCCCGACCTGAAGGGACGCGCCCGCGCTCGTCGCTGACGGGAATCTCGGCCTGGCTCACGCGTGCCCGGCACTCGTCCGGAATTCACTCGTGTTGGTGTAGGGCGGGTCTTCAGACCCCGCCTGGACGGGCCTGGAGGCCCGTCCCTACGTGACAACACAATTAAGCCCGGGGATTAGCCAGTGATTTGATCCGCCATTCGACTCGGGTCCGTCCGGGCCACGGTACACTTGCCGTGCATCCTCATGCCCGAAATCCACATCGTCGTCCTCGCCGCTGGCAAAGGCACCCGCATGAAATCAGCGGTGCCCAAGGTCCTCCACCAGGTCTGCGGCCTTCCAATGATCGAGCACGTCCTTCGTTCGGGTGACGCGTTGCGTCCGGCGTCCACCACGGTGGTCGTCGGGCACGGGGCGGATCTCGTGCGAGACAGGCTGGCGACACGGCCTTCGGTTTCCCTCGTCATTCAGGAACCGCAACTGGGAACCGGCCATGCGCTCCTCCAGGCCGAGCAGCCCCTGGCCGGACGTCGCGGAACGCTGGTGGTGCTGTCCGGCGACGTTCCGCTTCTCAGACCTGGCACGCTCGAGCGCCTGGTCGACACCCATACAGCAAAGGGCGCAGCCGCAACGGTACTCACGGCGAGTGTGGCCGATCCCACCGGGTACGGACGAATCGTCCGGCAGGATGACGCCATCGTGTCGATCGTCGAGCATCGAGACGCGAGCGCGGAGATCCGCCGGATCGGCGAAATCAACAGCAGCATCTACGCTTTCGATCTCGAGCCGCTGTTCGCGGCGCTACGCTCTATCGGCTCCGAGAACGCGCAGGGGGAGTATTACCTGCCTGACCTCGTCCGCCTGTATCGCAAGCGCGGGCTCGGCGTCGAGACGGTGGTTCTCGACGATCCCACAGAGATTCTCGGCGTCAACAGCCGGAGTGAGCTGGCGGTCGTTTCGGCGCACCTCCGCGATCGCAAGAACGAAGAGCTCATGGCCGCGGGCGTCACCATCGTCGATCCCGCGGGAACGTGGATCGAACCGGACGTTTCCGTCGGGCCGGACAGCGTTCTGCACCCCGGCGTCTACCTTCAAGGGCGAACCACCATCGGCGCGCGGTGCGAGCTCCAGTCCAGCGTGCGTATCGTGGACAGCGTGCTCGGAGACGACGTGTTCGTGAACAGCTTCTGCGTGATCACCGAGTCGCAGGTGAGGTCCGCCGCGCAAATCGGTCCGTTCGCGCACCTCCGCCCGCAGTCGGACGTCGGCGAGCAGGCGCACGTCGGAAACTTCGTCGAGCTCAAGAAGACCGTTCTGGGACGCGGATCGAAAGCCAACCATCTCGCCTATCTCGGCGACGCGACGATCGGCGAGAAGGTCAACATCGGCGCCGGCACGATCACCTGCAACTACGATGGCGTCTCGAAGAACCCGACGATCATCGAGGACGGAGCGTTCATCGGCAGCGACAGCCAGCTCGTGGCGCCGGTGCGAATCGGCAAAGGCGCGTACGTCGCGGCGGGATCATCGATCACCCAGGACGTGCCGGCCGGTGCGCTCGGGATCGCCCGCGGCACGCAGGTCAACAAGGAGGGCTGGGTCGAGCGTCGCAAGAGCAGGAAGACGTAGTCGACCGCGCCAGAGCGCCGAGCGCCGAGCGGCCCGAGCGCCGAAAGAATCAGAAACCATGTGCGGCATCATCGGCTACATCGGCGCCTAAGCGAGTCCTGCCCGATTCTGATCGACGGCCTGCGGCGGCTCGAGTATCGCGGCTACGATTCGGCGGGCGTCGCCGTCGTGCGCAACGGCGCCATCGAGCTGCGCCGCAGCGCCGGCAAGCTGTCGAACCTCGAGGACGTCATCGCCACGCAGCCGCTCGAGGGCGACTACGGCATCGGCCATACGCGCTGGGCGACGCACGGTCGGCCCACCGAGGAAAACGCCCATCCCCATCGCGACTGCTCCGGGCGCATCGTCGTCGTCCACAACGGGATCATCGAGAACTATCTCGATCTGAAGCACGAGCTGCAAGAAAGAAGGGCACACGTTCGTCACCGAGACGGACACCGAGATCGTCGCGCACCTCGTCGAGCGCGAGATGCAGGGCGACGGTCTGGAGAACGCGGTGCGGCGTTCTCTGCGCTACCTGCGCGGCCTCTTCGCGCTCGTGCTGATCTCGGCCGACGATCCGAACAAGATCGTCACCGTCCGCAACGGGCCGCCGATCGTCGTCGGGTCTCGGTGACGGCGAGTTCTTCGTCGCGTCCGACATCCCCGCCGTGCTCGAGCCACACGCGCGACGTCGTGTTTCTCGGCGACGAGGAGATGGCGGTCATCACGCCGTCGGGCGTCGACGTTCACCGATTACGCGGGGCGGGCGGTCTCGAAGAAGAGCACGCGCGTCGCCTGGGATCCGGTCATGGCGGAGAAGGCCGGATACAAGCACTTCATGCTCAAGGAGATCTTCGAGCAGCCGTGGGCCGTGAAGGAGACCGTGCTCGGCCGCGTCGTCGGTCGAGACCGGCCGCGTCTTCCTCCAGGAGATCGAGATTCCAGATCAGGCGCTGCGCGAGATCGAGCGCGTCGTGATCCTCGCGTGCGGCACGTCGTGGCACGCCGCGCTCGTCGGAAAGTTCCTGATCGAATCGCTCGCCCGCTGCCGGTGGACGTCGACTACGGCTCCGAGTACCGATACCGCGATCCGATCGTCGTCGAGGCACACGCTCGCGATCGTGATTACGCAGTCGGGCGAGACTGCCGACACGCTCGCGGCACTGCGCGAGGCCAAGAAGAAAGGGGCGCGCAGCATCGCGATCTGCAACGTCGTCGGCAGCATGGCCACGCGCGAGACCGAGGGCACCGTGTACACGCACGCCGGCCCGGAGATCGGCGTGGCGTCGACGAAGGCCTTCACGTCGCAGCTCGTCGCGCTGCATCTGGTCGCGGTCGTACCTCGGGCAGATTCGCGGCACGCTCCCGTCCGACGTCGCGCGGCCTCATCTCGACGCGATCACGCAGCTTCCGCTCCTGCTCGAGCAGACGCTGAAGTGCGAACCGGCGACCGAGGAAATCGCCGAGACGCTTCTATCAGCGCAGCGATTTCCTGTATCTCGGGCGCGGAATCAACTATCCCGATCGCGCTCGAGGGCGCGCTCAAGCTGAAGGAGATCTCCTACATCCACGCCGAAGGCTACCCCGCCGGCGAGATGAAGCACGGACCGATCGCGCTCATCGACGAGCGGATGCCGGTCGTCGCGATCGCGCCGCACGATCACGTCTTCGAGAAGATGATCGGCAACGTCCAGGAGGCCAAGGCCCGCGGCGGCGACGGTTCTTGCGCTGACCGACTCCCGGCAGGCGGCGTGCTGCACGGGCTGCTCGATCCGGCCGAGGACTTCCTCATCACGATCCCCGAATCGCACCCGCTGCTGACGCCGGTCCTGATGGTCGTGCCGCTGCAGCTGCTGGCGTATCACATCGCCGTACGCCGCGGCTGCGACGTCGACCAGCCGAGGAATCTGGCGAAGAGCGTGACGGTGGAGTAGGGGGACGGGTGACGGCGTTCGGGACTCGGGACTCGGGACTCGCGGGACTCGGGACTCGGGACTCGGAAGAAGCGTAGTCAGGGTGAGGCGTGCAAATCCGATCGTCGGAGGATCGCCGCGATTCACAGGCGCGCGTACTTCGCGTGGTCTTCGAGAAGACTCCTGGTCTTTCGGATCCCGAGTCCCGAGCTGCGAGCCCCGGCTCTCTACACCCCGTGCCCGTATCCGGTTTCGGCTGGGGTGCTGGCGAAATCGGGCGACGAGTGCACGGGGACCGCATGCGGCGCGCCCGAGCGGACGCGCTGGACGATGGCCGCGAGGTCGTTGTCGCTGACGACTTTCTCGCGATCGGCGAGCTCGATGACCGCCTTGTAGACCCGATCGAGCTCGTGGCGATCGACGCGTCGTGCCGAGCTGCTCGCAGCGCCGCTGCACGGCGTGGCGGCCCGAGTGCTTGCCGAGCACGAGCGTCGCCTGCGGCACGCCGACTTCCTCGGGCCGCATGATCTCGTAGGTGCGGCGGTCCTTCAGCATCCCGTCCTGGTGAATGCCGGCCTCGTGCGCGAACGCGTTGCGGCCGACGATGGCCTTGTTCGCCTGCACGCTTTCGCCGGTGAGCGCCGTCAGCAGCTGGCTGGTCGGGATAGATCTCGCGCGTCTCGATGCGCGTCTCGAACGGCAGCAGATCGGCGCGGACGCGCGTGGCCATCACGATCTCTTCGAGCGACGCGTTGCCGGCGCGCTCGCCGACGCCGTTGATCGTGCACTCGACCTGCGTCGCGCCGGCGGAGACGGCGGCCAGCGTGTTGGCGACCGCCAGCCCGAGGTCGTCGTGGCAGTGCGTGCTGAACGACGGCGTGGCGGGCGTTCGACACGCGCGCGAGGATCGTGCGGAAGAACGTCGCCGATCTCGTCCGGCGTCGAGTAGCCGACGGTGTCCGGCAGGTTGACGGTCGTGCATCCCGCCGAGATGACCTCTTCGACGACGCGGCAGAGGAAGTCCATGTCGCTTCGCGTCGCGTCCTCCGCCGAGAACTGGACGTCGTCGGTGTAGCGTCGCGCGCGGTGGACCGCGGCGACGGCGGCGTCGAGGCAGGCCTCGCGCGACATCCGCAGCTTGCGCTCGAGGTGCAGATCGGACGTGGCGATGAAGATGTGGATGCGCCGCCGCGCGGCCGGCTCGAGCGCCCAGCCGGCGCGATCGATGTCGGCCGGCGTGCATCGCGCCAGGCCGGCGACGACCGGCCCCTCGAACGTGCGTGGCCACGAGCCGGACCGACTCGGCGTCGGCCTCCGAGGCGATCGGGAACCCGGCCTCGATCACGTCGACGCCGAGCGTCGCGAGCTGGCGCGCCATCGTGAGCTTCTCGTCGATACGCAGCGAGAAGCCCGGGCGCCTGTTCGCCGTCGCGCAGCGTCGTGTCGAAGATCGTGAGCCGTTTCGTGGACATCGGGATCCTCCCCAGACTCTTGTAGCCCGCCGCGCGGACCCGCGTCAAATTTATACTTTTATGCTTATGATAAAGTGTGATTATACCAGGGTTGGACGCCCTCTGACCGATGCAGCTCCAGGACCTCAGCACATTTCTCACCGTCGCCTCGGAGCGCAGCTTCTCGTCGGCGGCGAAGAAGCTGCACCGGACGCAGCCGGCGGTCAGCCAGGCCATCCGGCGCCTCGAGGAAGAGCTCGGGCGAGCGGCTGTTCGACCGGACTCGTCGCGGACCGGCACGCTGACCGACGCCGGGCGGCTGCTCCAGGACTACGCCATGCGGCTGATGCGGCTCGCCGTCGGACGCCGAGCAGGCGGTCCGGGAGCTCCAGCAGGTCCGTCGCGGGCCGCGTCGTCATCGGCGCCAACGAGGCGGCCGTCCACACGCTGCTGCCGCTTCATCGAACGGTTCGCGACGCGACCATCCCGCAGGCGCTCGTCGACGTCCGGCGCGTGCCGTCGCGCCAGATGGCCACCGAGCTGCTCAACCGCAGCCTCGACTGCGGCGTGCTGACCTTCCAGCCGCCCGACAAGGGCCTGCAGTCGATCTCGCTCGGGCGCGACGAGCTCGTGCTGCTCGACGCACCCGCAGCATCCGCTCGCGGCCGGCGCCGGCGTCTCGCTCGAGGAGGTCGGGCGCCAGACCGTCATCGCGCACAACGATCCGTCGCCGGCGCGCGAGCGCGTCCTGCGGCTCTACGAGCGGCGGCACGCGCCGATCAACATCCAGATCGCGCTGCCGAGCCTGGACGGCATCAAGCGCGCGGTGGAATCCGGGCTCGGCGTCGCGGTGCTGCCGCGCCGCTGCGCGCTGGCGGAAATCGCGCGCGGCCAGCTCGCGGCCGTCAACGTGCCCGGGCCTCGGATCGCCGCGGCAGGTCCGGCTCGTCTATCGCCGCAGCGGCGAGCTGTCGCACGCCGCGGAGGCGTTTCTCGAAACGGTGAGGGCTAGCGCGAGCTAGTGGACTGGACGCTCTCGCGCCTGCAGCTGTAGGGCGGGGCTTTCAAGCCCCGCCGACGCGGCGCGGTCTGAAGACCGGCGCCCTAGAGCTGTCCTCACCGCATCACCGCCAGCCCGTCACGTACGGCAAACGCGTCGGCCACCGCCTCCACGTCCTCGTATCGATCGAGCAGCATGCCGGTCGCGTCCCACGTGCCTTCGAGGAACGACTCGCGCGCGGCGGCCGGGAGCGCTGACGGCGACGGTCGACGCCGCCGCCGGAGACAGTCCCGCTCCCGAGATCGAGCGACGAGCACGGTCGTCGGCGTCGCGCTTCGACGAGCCGCCATGCAGCCGTTCCATGTCGGCGTGCGACGCGGTCACGCACGGCAGACCGATGCGCGACGGAGTTGCCGAAGAAGATCTCCGAGAACGACTCGCCGACCACCGCGCGAATGCCCCACCGGCTGATCGCCTGCGGCGCGTGCTCGCGCGACGAGCCGCAGCCGAAGTTCGCGTTCACGAGCAGCATCGCGCTCCCGGCGTACGCGCGGATTCGAGATCGGATGCGTCCCGGCGCGCTTGCGATCGGCCTGGGTCCGATCGTCCTCGAACAGGTGCTGCTCGAGGCCCTCGAACGACACCGATCGCAGGAACCGCGCCGGGATGATCCGGTCGGTGTCGATGCTGTCGCCGCGCAGCGGCAACGCGGTCCCGCTGATCGTGACGAATCTTCTCAATGGCCATTGCCGGGCAATCTCCCTGACGTCGACGATCTCGCCCGCGACGGCGGCGGCGGCCACCATCGCCGGGCTCATGAGCAGCGTGCGGCCGGTCGGGCTGCCCTGCCGGCCCTTGAAGTTGCGGTTCGAGGAGGAGGCGCAGATCTCGCGGCCCTCGAGCCGATCCTGGTTCATCGCGAGGCACATCGAGCAGCCGGCGCCGCGCCAGTCGAAGCCGGCCTCGATGAACACGCGATCGAGCCCTTCGCGCTCCGCCGCCAGACGCACCGACTGCGATCCCGGCACGGCGAGCGCCTCGCACGTGCGGCGCGACGTGACGGCCCTCGACCATCCGCGCAGCCTCGCGCAGGTCCGAGAGGCGCGCGTTCGTGCACGATCCGACGAACGCGACGTCGATCTTCGTGCCCTTGATCGGCTCGCCCGCGCGCAGCCCATGAACTCGAGCGCCTCTGCGACCGACGGCCGATCGCTCGCCGGAACGTCGGCCGGCCGCGGCAGCCGCTCGTCCACGTACGACCGACTGGCCCGGGATTGATGCCCCACGTCACCGTCGGTCGGATTTCCGCGGCATCGATCGTCACCACGTCGTCGTAGGTCGCGTCCGGATCCGAGGCCATGCTCCGCCACCACTCGACCGCCGCGTCGAACGCGTCCCCTGCCGGCGCGAAGCGGCGGCCGCGCAGGTAGTCGAACGTCACCTCGTCCGGATTCACGTAGCCCGACGCGCGCGCCGCCCTCGATCGACATGTTGCAGATCGTCATGCGCTCGTCCATCGTCATGCGCTCGATCGTGTCGCCGGCGTACTCGTAGGCGTAGCCGACGCCGCCCTGCACGCCGAGCCGGCGGATGATCTCCAGGATGACGTCCTTCGCGTAGACGCCCGGGGCGAGCGTGCCCGTTGACCTCGATGCGACGGACCTTGAGCGGCTCCATCGCCAGGCACTGCGACGCCAGCACGTCGCGCACCTGCGACGTGCCGATGCCGAAGGCGAGCGCGCCGAACGCGCCGTGCGTCGACGTGTGACTGTCGCCGCAGACGATCGTCATGCCCGGCTGCGTCAGCCCGAGCTCGGGCCCGATCACGTGGACGATGCCCTGCGCGCCGCTGCCGAGGTCGAAAAAGCGGATGCCCGACTCGCGCACGTTGCGCTCGAGCGCCGACAGCATGTCTTCGGCCATCACGTCGACGAACGGCCGCCGCTGATCGCGCGTCGGAACGATGTGATCGACCGTCGCGATCGTGCGCTCCGGAAACCGGACCTTCCACCCGCGCGCGCGCAGCATGTCGAACGCCTGCGGGCGTGGTGACCTCGTGAATCAGGTGCAGGCCGATGAACAGCTGCGTCTGCCCGTTCGGCAGTTTGCGCACGGTGTGCAGATCCCAGACTTTCTGGAGGAGCGTCGAGGGCATGGGGAATGGTACTACGGTCGGCAGTCGGCGGTCGGCGGTCGGCGGTCGGCGCTCGGAGCACGGGACTCGGGACTCGGGGCTCGGGGCTCGGGGCTCGGCTCGACGCTTGCCACAACGGAGCCCAAGACGGCTCTAAGTGGCTGCGGCGTGTGGAATGTTGGCAATTCCTGCCAACTTCTGCTTCCAGGCCGGATGGAGGATTCTGCGATGAGTCAAATCAAAAAGTTCAGAGACCTTGAGGTGTGGAATCTCGCAATGTCCCTGACGATCCAGTCGTACCGGGCGACGGAGTCCTTTCCTCAGTCCGAGCGGTACGGGCTCACCGCGCAGATCCGTCG
Source organism: uncultured Acidobacteriota bacterium (assembly GCA_963730995.1). Lineage (GTDB taxonomy): Bacteria > Acidobacteriota > Vicinamibacteria > Vicinamibacterales > 2-12-FULL-66-21 > CAVSUB01. Next base: position 346,535 of record CAVSUB010000002.1, read on the forward strand.
TGCGGCGGCTTCGATTCCTGCAAATCTGGCCGAAGGCCACGGCAGAAGTCCGAAGACTTTTCGGAATCACGTGAGCATCGCGATCGGTTCGCAAGCTGAGCTCGATACTCTCTTTGAACTCGGCTTTCGGCTGAACTACTTGACACCAGAAACCTACAACGCCCTCGAAGAGCCCGTTCGCAGGACGGGGCAAATGCTGCACGGACTAAAGCGGTCCCTCGCACCGCAGCCAAATACGAGCGAAACCTGCGGCAAGAATTGGGCACGAACGACATGATGCTCAAGTCGCGCCCGGGCGCTCGGGTCGGCGAACGCGAGTCCCGAGCGGCGAGTCCCGACCGGCGAGTCCCGACCGGCGAGTCCCGAGCGACGAGTCCCGAGCGACGAGTCCCGACCTCTGTCATCGAGCACCCGTTATACTTAGACACCCACCTCATGAACTTCCTCACCAAACTTAACCCCGAGCAACGCGAGGCGGTGCTTCACCTCGACGGGCCGTTGCTCATTCTCGCGGGCGCGGGGTCCGGCAAGACGCGCGTCATCACGTACCGGATTGCCTACATCATCGGCGACGGCCATGCCGAGGCGGACCAGGTGCTAGCGGTGACGTTCACGAATAAAGCAGCCCAGGAGATGCGCGAGCGTGTGACGGCGCTCATCGGCGATGATGCGGCAGGCATCTGGCTGTCCACGTTCCATGCGCTCTGCGCGCGGCTGCTGCGGCGGGAGGCGCCGAAGATCGGGTTGTCGCGCGATTTCGTCATCTACGATTCGTCCGACCAGGTTGCGGTCGTCAAGCAGGCACTGCGCGAGTTGAAGATCGCGCCGGAGCTGGTGCCGCCGCGGCTGGCGCTGTCGCGCATCAGCCACGCGAAGAACCGGATGGAGGGTCCCGAGTCACTGCGCGGCCAATTCAACTTCCGCGACGAACAGATCGCCAAGGTCTACGAGAAATACATCGTCGCGCTGAACGACAGCAATGCGCTCGACTTCGACGATCTCCTGCTCAAGACGGTCGAGCTCTTCGAGACATCTGAGGCCACGCGACAGTTCTACGCGCACAAGTTCCGGTACGTCATGGTGGACGAGTACCAGGACACCAACCGGCCGCAGTACCTCCTGATTCGCCGGCTGGCCGAAGAACACCGGAACCTCGCCGTCGTCGGCGATCCCGACCAGTCGATCTACAAGTGGCGCGGCGCGGACCTGCGCAACATCCTGGACTTCGAAGGTGACTTCGGCGAGGCCCGGATCGTGCGCCTCGAACAGAACTACCGCTCGACCCAGGTGATCCTCGACGCCGCGTCGGCGGTGATCCGCCAGAATCGAAACCGCAAAGACAAGCACCTCTGGACCGATCGCAAGGGCGGATCGCGAATCCTGTACTACCGCGCCAACGACGAGCTCGAAGAAGCGGACTTCATCACCAAGACGGTCAAACGGGCGCGAAGCGAGGACATCGACTCTACGGTGGCCGTGCTGTATCGCACCAATTCGCAGTCGCGCGCGATTGAAGACTCGCTGATGCGCGAGGGCGTGCCCTACAAGATCATCGGCGGCGTCCGGTTCTACGAGCGCAAGGAAATCAAGGACGCGCTCGCGTATCTGAAGCTGGTGATCAATCCGCACGACGACGTGAGCCTGCGGCGCGTGATCAACGTGCCGGCGCGCGGGATCGGCAAGGGCGTGATGGACTCGCTGCAGGCCATGCATCCCGACGCCGTGCTGGCTGATGCGCCACCGTTGCTGGCTGCAGGTCTCCAGGACATTTCGTCTGCCCGGTCGATCTGGGCAAAGCTCGTGTACGTTGTCGACGAGGGGAAGCTTGCGCCTCGCGCCGTCGCCGCGCTTCGTACCTTCCGCGACATGATCGTCTCACTCTCGAACGCCGCCCGGACGGACACCGTTTCGATCGCGATTGGGAAGATGCTCGATCAGACGGGCTACCTGAACGATCTCCGCGAGGAGCACACCGAGGAAGCCAACGAGCGCGTCGAGAACCTGATGGAGCTGGTGTCCGCCGCGCGAGACTACGAGACGCACGACGCCGAAGCGTCACTCGGTGGCTTCGTCGATCGCCTGTCGCTGCTGTCGGAGGTGGACGAGGAATCGGGAACGCGTGAAGCGCGCGTCTGGCTGATGACAATGCACGCGGCGAAGGGATTGGAATTCCCGACGGTGATCATCGGAGGACTCGAAGAGGGCCTGTTCCCCCATTCGCGCTCCGGCGAAGACGATGCGGAGCTGGAGGAAGAGCGGCGGCTCTGTTACGTCGGGCTGACGCGCGCGCAATCGCACCTCGTGCTGACGAGCGCGGCGCGGCGCCGGGTCTTTGGAGAGTACCAGCCCACAGCGCCATCCCGTTTCCTGAGCGAGATTCCGAGCGAACTCGTCGAGACTGTCGCACCGGCCTACGCTTCGTCCTACAAGAGCAGCTTCAGCCACAGTCACTACGCGTACCGAACGAACCCGTACGGCAAGAAGGGCCGTGGCCGAACGCGGGAGACCGAAACCGCCTACGCGTACGAGTCGGAAGATCAGTCAGCGACCGGCGTTCGGATTGGCATGCGCGTCAGGCACGTGGAGTTCGGGGTCGGCAACGTCATCGGCGCCGAGCCACAGAACGACGACATCAAGCTGACCGTCCGGTTCAACACCGTTGGTGTCAAAAAGCTGATGGCGAAGTACGCGAGGTTGGAGCCGGCTTAGCGCTTTCGTCTGGGCACTTGGTAACTTGGCGGCGCGATCGCTGATCGCTACTCTTCGAGCTTCGTGTCGCCGTCAACGTTAGAGTTGTCGGGCGCCTCTGGAGCTGGCTCAGTCCCATTGGTCGCATCCCCGTTCGTCGCGCCTTCGTCGCCTTCCTTTTCGGCGAGGCGCGCGACAGACACGACCTGATCGCCCTCCTCCATCCCAATCAGTTTCACGCCCAGCGTGGCGCGGCCGATCGGGCGGATGGCGCTGGTCACCATCCTGAGGATCTTGCCCTGCTGGCTGATCAGCATGAGTTCGTCATCCCCATGGACGTACGCGATGCCGACGACCTTGCCGTTGCGATCGCTGGTCTGGATATCAATCGTGCCGACGCCGCCGCGCGACTGGAGCCGGTACTCGTCGAGCTCGGTGCGTTTGCCGTACCCGTTCTGCGTCACGGTCATCATCGTTCCGCCCGCGCGCACGACGTCCATCGCGACGACCTCGTCGCCCTCTCGCAGCGTGATGCCGCGGACTCCGTACGCGGTGCGGCCCATCGGCCGGACGTCCGTCTCCTCGAAGCGAATCGCCATGCCGTCGCGCGTGCCCAGGAAGATCTGCTCGTGGCCATCGGACGGCTCGACGGCGATGACAGAGTCCCCTTCCTCCACACCCATCGCGATGATCCCGCTGGGCCGCGGATTGCTGAAGAGCGAGAGGTCGGTCTTCTTGATGACGCCCTTGCGCGTCCCCATGACGACGAACTGCTGGCCCTCCTCGGTCGGCCAGTCCTTGACCGCCATCAGCGCCGCAATCCGCTCGCCTTCCTCCATCGTCACGAGATTGACGATCGCCTTGCCCTTCCCGTCAGGACCGACGTCGGGAATCTCGTGGACACGCAGCCAGTAAAGGCGGCCGCGATCCGAGAAAATCATGATGTAGGCGTGCGTCGAGGCGATGAAGAGATGGCTGACGAAGTCCTCTTCGCGCGTCCGCATGCCGATGCGGCCCTTGCCGCCGCGGCGCTGCATCCGGTATGTCGAGATGGGTGTGCGCTTGATGTAGCCCGATCCGGTGACCGTGATCGCCATGTCTTCGTCGGCGATCAGATCTTCGATGCGGAACTCGCCGCTCTGGTCGATGATGGTCGTGCGCCGATCGTCGCCGAAGCGGTCGCGGGCGGCCTTCATCTCGTCTACGACGAGCTTCATCAGGAGCTCGTCACTGCCAAGGATCGCGCGCAGCCGCTCGATCGTCTTCTGGAGCTCGGCCAGCTCGTCGAGGATTTTCTGGCGCTCGAGCCCGGTGAGCCGCTGCAGTTGCATGTCCAGGATGGCCTGCGCCTGGATCAGGGTCAGCGAGAACTGCGCAATCAATCCTTCGCGCGCTTCCGGAGGGTTCTTCGACGCCCTGATCAGACGGATCACGTCGTCGAGGTGATCGAGCGCGATCTTCAGCCCCTCGAGGATGTGCGCGCGCGCTTCCGCCTTGCGCAGCTCGAACTCGGTACGCCGCCGGACGACTTCCCGCCTGAACTCGATGAAGTGCTCGACGATGTCGAGCACCGGGAGCACCTTGGGCCGGCCTCCCACGATCGCGAGCATGATGATTCCGAAGGACGTCTGCAGCTGCGTGTGCTTGTACAGATTGTTGAGCACGACGTCGGCCATCTCGCCCCGCCGGAGCTCCATCACGATCCGCATGCCATCGCGGTCCGACTCGTCCCGCAGATCGGAGATGCCCTCGACGACCTTCTCGCGCACCAGCTCGGCGATCTTCTCGATCAATCGCGCTTTGTTGACCTGATAGGGAATCTCCGTCACGACGATCGAGACGCGATCGCCTTTCTTGCTCTCTTCGGTCGTCGCCTTGGCCCGAAGCGTGATCGCGCCGCGGCCGGTCTTGTAGGCGTTGAAAATCCCCTCGCGCCCGACGATGAACCCGCCGGATGGGAAATCCGGTCCGGGGATCGTCTTCATCAACGCGCGGAAGCGTGCCTCCTTCGGCTCCGTCCGGTGCTCGACCACAGCGATGATGCCGTCGATGACCTCTCGCATGTTGTGCGGAGGGATGTTCGTCGCCATGCCGACCGCGATTCCCGACGATCCGTTGACGAGGAGATTGGGATAGCCAGCGGGAAGGACGGTCGGCTCCTCGGTCGTCTCGTCGTAGTTCGGGACGAAGTCGACGGTCTCCTTGTCGAGATCCGCCATCAGCGCCTCGGCGATCGCTTCCGGCCGCGCCTCCGTGTAGCGCATCGCCGCAGGCGGATCGCCGTCGATCGATCCGAAGTTGCCCTGGCCGTCGACCAGGACGTAGCGCATGTTGAAGTCCTGCGCCATCCGGACGAGCGTGTCGTAAATCGACGCGTCCCCGTGAGGGTGATAGTTGCCCATCACCTCGCCCACGATCTTTGCGCACTTGCGATAGCCGCGGTTGGAGGCCAGCCCCATCGCGCGCATGCCGTACAGCACACGCCGATGCGCCGGCTTCAACCCGTCGCGGACGTCAGGCAGCGCTCGCCCGATGATCACGCTCATCGCGTAATCCATGTAGGAGCGCTTCATCTCGTCTTCGACGTTGACCGGGACTTTATTGAGGGCGAAGTCAGACATAGGGTGAGTTGGACTCGGGGCTCGTTGCTCGGGACTCGTATCCTGGCTACCTTGCGGCGCTAGTGCAAAGATCGAGGGGCGTTCACCTCGACTGCCTTTCTTTCTCTCGGCCGAGTCCCGAGCGGCGAGCCCCGAGGCCCGACAGCGTCAGATATCGAGGTTCTTCACATCCAGCGCATTGTCTTCGATGAACTTGCGGCGCGGCTCGACCTGATCGCCCATCAGCGTCGTGAACATCAGGTCCGCCTGCGGATGATCCTCGGCTCTCACCTGCAGCAGCGTCCGCTTGGTCGGATCCATCGTGGTTTCCCACAGCGTGTCCGGGTTCATTTCGCCCAGACCCTTGTAGCGATTGATGTCGAAGCCCTTCTTGCCGGCGGCGATGAAGAACTCCACGAGCTCGTCGAGACTCTCGATGCGGACGTCGGCATCCTTCCCCTTCGCGGCGGTCTTCGGCATCGAGCTGGCGTCCGGCGTCTTCGGTTCCGCGGCCAGCTTGGTCGCGTCGTCCAGCGGCGCGCCGCCGATAGCCGTGTCGTTGGCCCCAGCGCCTGATTGATCCTCTGACATCGCCTGCTGCGCGCCAGCCTGCGTTCGGATCGTCATCGGGCCTCGGATGTCCTTGACGTCCTGGTAGCTCGCCGCGAGAGCACGGAACTCACTGGTCGTGACGAAGTCGAGATCGACCCGATGGAACCGCGGATAGCCGGTGCTGCGGTCCTCGATGACGACGCTGTGCGCCTGATGTTCCTCGTCCGGCTGCACGCTCGCCGTCCGAAGCGGCCCGCTCAGCGAGTCCGCCAGCGACTGAAGCTTTGCCGCGTCGGCGAAGAACGCGCGGTCGCGGCCGTTGCGCTCGAGGATCCCGAGGACGACGTCGCGCGACGGCCCGCGCCGCTCGACGATTTGCAGGTACTTCTGGAACGTCATCAGCCGCTCGAGCCGCGCCTCGAGCTCCGCGCCCGCGAACTGCGTGCCGTCGGGCAGATGCAGTACGCGCGACTCGGTAGCCCGGGTGATCAGCCACTTCTCCATTTCGCGCTCGTCGCGGATGAAGAACTCGCTGCGGCCGCGTTTGGCTCTGAAGAGCGGCGGCTGCGCGATGTAGATGTAACCGGACTCGATCAGCAGCCGCATCTGCCTGTAGAAGAACGTCAGCAGCAGCGTACGGATGTGCGATCCATCGACGTCCGCGTCCGTCATGATGATGATGCGGTGATACCGCAGCTTCGCGAGGTCGAAGTCCTCGACGCCGATGCCGCATCCGAGCGCCGCGATCATGGTCTTGATCTCGTCGCTGCCGAGCATCTTGTCGAAGCGCGCCTTCTCGACGTTCAGGATCTTCCCTTTGATCGGCAGGATGGCCTGGAAGCGCCGATCGCGACCCTGCTTGGCAGAGCCGCCTGCGGACTCGCCCTCGACGATGTACAGCTCGCTCTGGGCTGGATCGCGCTCCTGGCAGTCCGCAAGCTTGCCCGGCAGGCTGCTGCTGTCGAGCGCGCCCTTCCGACGGACCAGATCTCTCGCTTTGCGCGCCGCTTCGCGCGCCCGCGCAGCGTCCACCGCCTTGTTGATGATCCGCTTGGCGATCTGCGGGTTCTCTTCGAGATACGCGCCGAGCTTGTCGTTGACGATCGCCTCGACGATGCCCTTGACCTCGGTGTTCCCGAGCTTGGTCTTGGTCTGACCTTCGAACTGGGGTCGCGGAATCTTGACGCTGATGACGGCGATGAGTCCCTCGCGAATGTCGTCGCCGCTGATGTTCGCGTCCTTGAGATCCTTCGCGAGGTTGTTCTTGCCCGCGTAGAAGTTGACCGTGCGCGTCAGCGCCGATCGGAACCCGGAGAGGTGGGTGCCGCCTTCGTGCGTGTTGATGTTGTTCGCGAAGGTGTAGACCGTTTCCGCGTAGCTGTCGTTCCACTGCAGCGAGAGCTCGACGTCGATACCGTCCTTCTCGCCGTGCATGTAGATCGGCTTGTCGTTGACCGCCGCCTTGTTGAGGTTCAGATACTCGACGAACGAGTTGATGCCCCCCGCGTACAGAAAGTGATGGCTCTTTCCGTCGCGCTCGTCGTCTATGGTGATCGTGACGCCGCCGTTCAGGAACGCCAGTTCTCGAAGGCGCTGCGCAAGCGTGTCGAAGCTGAACTCGGTCGTCTCGAAGATCTGGTCGTCCGGCTTGAACGTGATCTTGGTTCCACGCTTCTTCGTCGTCCCGGTGACTTCGAGATCGCCCAGCGGATGACCGCGCTCGTACGACTGGGTGTACACCTGGCCGTTACGCCAGATCTCGAGCTCCAGCGTCTCTGATAGCGCGTTGACGACCGAGACACCGACGCCGTGAAGGCCGCCCGAGACCTTGTAGCTGTCGTTGTCGAACTTTCCGCCTGCGTGGAGGACCGTCAGCGCGACTTCCGCCGCCGAGCGCCCGCTGCTGTGTCGATCGACGGGAATGCCGCGGCCGTTGTCCACGACGGTGACGGAGTGGTCGATGTGAATCGTGACGTTGACCTGATCGCAGAATCCCCCGAGCGCTTCGTCAATCGAGTTGTCGACGATCTCGTAGACGAGGTGGTGGAGTCCGGCCGGCCCCGTGGAGCCGATGTACATCGCCGGACGCTTGCGAACGGCCTCGAGACCCTCGAGGACCTTGATTTTGTCCGCACCGTAGTCGTCGGCGTCAGCTGATTGACCGTTAGTGGAATGTGGCGCCGGCTGCTCTTCGGCAGTCTCCGAGCCGGGCGGCCGGGGCTGGTCGTGCTGCGGTTCTAGTTCAGACATTGATTGTGTGTGTCCGGCCAACTCTCATCGGCTCAGCCGTCCGTCAAAACATGCGGCGCGGCGAAGAGACCGGACGATCAGACCGTCATACCCGCATCGGCATGATCACGTAGGTGTAGTCGTAGCCCTCCGCACCGATCGGCTTCATCACCGCCTGGCTCATTTCGTCCTTGAATTCGAGCGCAACCGAATCGGTTTCGACGACGCCGAGGAAATCGAGCACGTACTGCGCGTTGAAGCAGATCGTGACCGCGGCATCGGTGTAGTCCACCATCAGCACTTCCTTGGCCTCGCCGAATTCAGGGCTGCTCGACGCGATCTCGACCTTGCCTTTGTCCATCAGGAACTTGACGGCACGAGAGCGCTCGTTGGACAGCAGCGCCACGCGCCGCACGGCGCTCGTGAGGCGATCGCGATCGAACTCGACCCGCTTGTCGTTGCTCTTCGGAATGACGCGCTCGAAGGCCGGAAACTGGCCGTCGATCATGCGAGAGATCAACAGGCGTCCGCCGATGCTGAAGAACAGATGGTTCTCGCCGCGCTCGTAGAGGATCTCGCCCTCCCCTTCCGACAACAGGCGTCCGAGCTCGAGCAGCGTCTTCCTCGGCAGAATGACGCGAACCTCTTCGTCCTTTGCGTCGCCAGACGACTTGCCCTTTGCCTGAGCGCTCTCCCTTGGCACCGTCACGAGCGCCAGCCGGTGACCGTCTGTCGAAACGAGGCTCATCGAGTCCGGCCGAAGGATGAACAACGCACCGTTCAGGAAATACCGCGTGTCCTCGCCGGTGATCGCAAACTGCGTCTTCCCGACCATCTGCTTGAGCACGTCGCGGGCGAGCGTTGCGTTGGCTACGCCCGTCGACTCGGGCAATGTGGGAAAGTCCTCGCGTGGCAGCGTTTGCATCCGCGAATCGAATCGATCGGCGGCGACCTTCACGCCGTTCTTGTCTTCCTCGATCCGGACGTCCGTCTCCGGAAGGGCCTTGATGATCTCGTAGAGCTTCTTCGCCGGGAGCGTCAGCGATCCACGTTTGGCCACCGTCGCGTCACATCGGCTGCGAAGACCCACTTCCAGATCAGTTGCGAGGAGCTTGACTTCTCCATCGCTCGCCTCGATGAGCACGTTGGCGAGAATCGGGATGGTGTTCTTGCGCTCGACGATGCCCTGGAAGAGCTGCAGTTCGCGCAGCAAATCCGTCTTCCGAACGACCATTTCCATGTGGTGATGACCTCGCGCGGAAGGCGCCGCCTCAACACGGTTCGCGGCCCATACCGGCCGCTCCAGGGGCGCGCGGATCCCTTCACTTATGAGGGAGATCTCAAGAACAAAGAATTATAACAAGAACAAGGTGCTGTTGAAAACACAAAATGCTCTGATTACCCCTTTTCTGTCTGTAATTTAGCCTGTGGACGGTCCGGTGGAACGACGGCCCTTTTTCCCGTCACTGGCAGTGCAGAATCTGCGGGGTCCGGACGCCCAACAGTCCATCCGCAACCTGAACGGTGTGGGCCTGTGGAAAAAGGCTCCAGACGCAGGAAAACCTCAACGAAAGGTCTCCATGAAGTTGTGGATAAGGTTGTTGAAATTTCCATCGTGCTGACGCAGAGCCTCTATTTTTCGGATCGAGTGGATTACCGTCGAATGGTGCTTTCCCCCAAAACTGCGTCCGATCTCCGGCAGTGACGCGCTCGTCAGTCCCTTGCAGAGATACATCGCAATTTGTCTCGGCATGGCGATCGATTTCGAATTGTTGCGGGACTTCAGATCGCCGAGCTTCAGCTGATAGTAGTCGGCGACGAACTTCTGGATGATCTCGATCGTCACCGCCTTCTCGTCGTGCTGCAGAATGTTGCGCAACACGTCCTGCGCGAGATTGAGCGAGATCTCCCGGCCGGTCAGCGACGCGTAGGCGATCAACCGGATCAATGAGCCTTCCAGTTCGCGGATGTTCGACTTTATTTTTCCGGCGATGTAGATCGCCACGTTGTCGGGAAGCGGAATTCCCTCGCTTTCCGCCTTTTTCTTGAGAATCGCAATTTTCGTTTCGAGATCGGGCGGCTGGATGTCGGCGATGAGCCCCCACTCGAACCGGGATCGAAGCCTCTCCTCCAGCGACTTGATCTCGTGCGGCGGGCAGTCGCTGCTGATCACGATCTGCTTCTGCGAATCGTACAGCGCGTTGAACGTGTGGAAAAACTCGTTCTGCGTGCCCTCCTTGCCGGCGATGAACTGGATGTCGTCCACGAGCAGAACGTCCACGCTTCGATAGCGCTCACGAAAATCGAGAATGCGGTCGTATCTCACGGCGTTGATCATCTCGTTCATGAAGCGCTCGGACGAGATGTAGGTGAGCTTGAGGCTCCGCTGATGATTGAGCACGTAGTGCCCGATGGCGTGCATCAGATGCGTTTTGCCGAGTCCCACGCCGCCGTAGATGAACAGCGGGTTGTACGAGCGCGACGGAGCCTCCGCCACGGCTCGGGAAGCGGCATGCGCGAACTGGTTCGATGGGCCGACGATGAACGTGTCGAAGGAGTAGCGAGGTGCGAGACTGCCTGCCTCGGACACGACCTCCTGGACGTCCGGCTCCGGAGTCGGGTCGGGCAGCGCCGGCAGCTCTTCCGGCGGAATCGCCTCGTCCGTAACGAAGGAAACCTCGCAGCCCTGCCGGTGCACCTCGGAGAGGGCCTCGCTCATCACTGCCGAGTAGTGCTTGTTCAGCCAGTCACGGAAGAGCGCATTGGGCACACGAATTTGTAGGCTCGTTCCCTTGTCTGCGACGAAGGACGTCGGCTTGAACCATGTGTAGTAGCTGTGCCGGTTGACCTTGGTCTCGACTCTGGTGAGCACCTGGTCCCAGATATTGCCGCTCATGTCGTCGAACGCTCGAATTTCATGGGACTTTCGCCCCGAACGCAACTGGCTGTTACCGCCTCTTTACGTGAACTCCAACCTTCAGATCATCGTATTTCAGGCCTGTTTTGCACCTTCGCTGCGTAGATCCACGTGCCAGCCAGGCAGGGGGCCGAGCTGAGGGGCGAAAACGCTGGCTTTTCCACATTTTTTTCCACAGTTGTGGAAAACTTCGGGGGGAGACCCTACGGGGGAGCCGCAGGGGACGCGACTTTAGCACACGCTTGGAGCGCTGACAATCCGCTTCAGTTTTCCTGGCAAGCGCTCCCCGATACCCCAAGGATTGACACCTCTAGGGGCGCTTCGCTACTATCAACGTTTCTCCGCCACTTGCTTCTGGCGACAAGGGATCCGCGATCATGAAACGTACGTTCCAGCCAAACCGTCGTCGCCGCCGTCGCACACACGGCTTCCTGGTGCGCATGAGCACGAAGAACGGTCGGCTCGTCCTGAAGCGTCGCCGGGCCAAGGGCCGGAAACGACTGACGGTCTCGTCGCCGGCCTGATCGAGACAGGCCACCATGCACCGGCACCAGCCGGATGGCGACAATGCAGTCCCAGCGTTTCAGCAGAGACCGCCGGGTTCGCCGGCGTGCCGAGTTCCAGCGGGCCTTTTCCGTCGGAACTCGCTGGCACGGCCGCTATGTCACGCTCGTCATAGCTCCGAACCCAACAGGTAAGACGCGGCTCGGGCTGGTGGCGAGCCGGAAAATCGGAAACGCGGTAACCCGGAATCGCGCGAAACGCTTGATGCGAGAGGTTTTCCGCAGGAGCGCCCAGGCAAGGGCAGGACTCGCTGTCGATATGGTCATGATCCCCCGACGCGGGTTTTTCGAGGCGGATCTCGCCACCCTCGACCACGATTTCCAGTCCACCTTGCGCCGCAGCACGCCCCGGGCGGCTCGCGATGAGCGCTGATCCGGTGCCGTCGAGCGTCGAACGGCTATCGGTGGCCCAGCGATCGGCGCTCGCGCTTCTCACGCTCTACAAGATTCTCTTGTCGCCGCTCTTCACCGGCTCTTGTCGGTTCCTCCCGTCCTGCTCGGACTACGCGCGTGAGGCCGTGAGCGTCCACGGGGCCGTCAAAGGTGTGTGGCTGGCGGCGCGCAGGCTTTCACGATGCCATCCCCTCGGGTCGAGTGGGCTCGATCCCGTGCCCGGACGCTCCCGGCGAGTGTCGACCCGGACGTACTGAATGGAAAAGCGTGTTCTTCTCGCTGTCGCTCTGTCTTTCCTGGTGCTCTACGGCTACCAGGCGCTCTTTCCGCCGCCCAAACCGGCTCCGAGTACTGCCCCGGCTCCCGAGGTCTCGGGTTCGACTACTTCTGGCACTGCTGCTGCTCCGCCCCCAGCCGAGGCTGAAGCCGTTGCTCCGACGACACCGCAGGAAGCTCCCTTGGTTGGCGATCGGGAAGAACAAGACATCGTTGCCGAGAACGACGCCGTCCGCGCTGTCTTCACGAACCGCGGCGCGGTTCTCAAAAGCTGGACGCTGAAGCGCTACAAGGACGGCAAGGGTGCGTTGCTCGATCTCGTGCCGCAGATCGTCCGCGGCGGTCCCCGGCCGTTTACGCTCCTGGTGGAGGACGGCAAGCTCTCGGCAACGCTCAGGAACGCGATCTACCACGCCAGCAACCCGGCGCTGACGATGGGGTCCACGCCGGCGTCGCTGTCGTTCGAGTATCGTGACGCCTCTGGTCTCGCCGTCCGCAAGGACTTCGGCTTCGATCCCGCGCATCCCTACGTCGTCGACTTCACCGCCGCGGTCAGCCAGAACGGCGCGCCGTTGAACCCTCTGGTGCAGTGGGGCCCCGCGCTTGGCACGGGCATCATCGAGCGAAGCGGCAGCTACAATCCGCCGGCGCAGCCGATCTTCTATCGCGACGGGTCCGTGACGCGTGTGAAGACGTCGAACATCCAGAAGAGCCCGAACGAAGAAGGGATCTTCGGTTTCGTCGGCGTGGACGATCACTACTTTCTGACTGCGGCGCTCCCGGGCAACGAGCGACTCCACGTCGAGTATCAGCCTGTCTCGGTCCCGGTCGATGGCTCCACGACGGGCGCCAACTTCGTATCCTGGTCGACACGTGCGCCTGGCCAGACGACGCCGTCGGCGCGGTATTTCCTCGGTCCGAAGGATTTCGACGTGCTCGCCGGCGTCGATCGCAATCTCGTTCGCGCGATCGATTTCGGGATGTTCTCGTGGCTCGTTGTTCCGCTGCTTCGCGCGTTGAAGTGGGTCAACAGCTATCTCGGGAACTACGGCTGGTCGATCATCGCCCTTACCGTGATCATCAACCTCGTGATGTTTCCGCTGCGTCACAAGAGCGTCGTGTCGATGCGGAAGATGCAGGACATTCAGCCCGAGGTGAAGGCGATTCAGGATCGCTACGCCAAGCTGAAGATGAGCGATCCGGCCAAGCAGAAGATGAACGTCGAGCTGATGAACCTGTACCGCGAGCGCGGAGTCAATCCCGCGAGCGGCTGCGTGCCGATGCTCCTCACGCTGCCTGTGCTGTTCGCCTTTTACGCCATGCTGTCGGTGGCCATCGAGCTCCGCGGCGCGCCGTTCGTCGGCTGGATTCACGATCTCTCAGCGCACGATCCGCTCTACATCACGCCAATCCTCATGGGCGCCACGATGTTCGTCCAGCAGCGGATGACGCCTTCGACGGCGGATCCCGTGCAGCAGAAGATGATGATGTTCATGCCGCTCGTCTTTACGTCGATGTTCCTGTTTGCACCGAGCGGGCTCGTTCTTTACTGGACGGTGAGCAACCTCTGGGCGATCGGTCAGCAGGCCCTGACGAATCGGCTGATCGGCGCGCCGACGCGGCCCGGAAAGGCGGAGGCCGATCGACGCCTCAAGAGCGCGGGCGGCGGTCGCTCGGAGCAGGCGGCAAAGGAGCGGAAGTGATGGATCTGCAGGAGCGGGTGCGGGAGTTCATGCAGAAGACCCTGGGCGCCATGGGAGTGCCCCTCGACGTCGCAGTCATCGATGAGTCTGACAGTGTCAGGGTCGAGCTCTCCGGCGACGGCGGTGAGCAGCTCCTTCGGCGACGAGCGGAAGCGCTCGATGCGCTGCAGCACATCGTGAACACGGCGTTCAGGCGCGAGCTGAAGGACGACCGATCGTTCGTAGTGGACTGCCTCGACTACCGCAAGGGCAAAGATGCGGAGCTGAAGCAGATGGCGCGCTACATGATGGAGCGCGCGAAGACCACGGGTACCCCACAGGAGATGGGACCGCTCAACCCCTATTCACGACGGCTCGTGCACATCACCGTCGCCGAGGATGCGCAGATGTCCTCGGAGAGCATCGGGGATGCGTTCCTGAAGACGGTCATCATTTCGGTAAGGCGCTGAGAAGATCCCATCTCCAGCGCGTCGATCGCTCTTGTACAGCCCCGACGACACCATCGTTGCGATCGCCACGCCGCCCGGCCGCGGGGGCCTCGGAGTGGTCAGGCTGAGCGGACCCGACGCGCATCGTGTAGCGCTCGACCTCACCGGCCGCGTCGAGCGGCTCACACCGAGGCACGCGACGTTTGCGCGGACGACCGCCGCGTCAGGTGCTGCCGACCAGGTCGTTCTCACATACTTCGAAGCGCCTCATTCCTACACGGGCGAGGATGTCGTCGAGATGAGCGCGCACGGGAGCCCGGTGCTTCTCCGCGCGCTCGTCGCCGCGGCAATGGCTGCAGGGAGCCGGCTCGCGGAGCCCGGAGAGTTCACCTTTCGCGCGTACCTGAACGGCCGAATCAACCTGGTGCAAGCGGAGGCGGTGCGCGATCTGATCGATGCGGTCACACCGCTGCAGGCGCGCGCGGCATTCGATCAGCTCGAGGGCACGCTGACCGACCGCATCCGCGAGATCGACACGCGGCTCTTCGATCTCACCGCGCGACTCGAGGCCTCTCTCGACTTCCCGGAGGAGGGCTATCATTTCGTCGACCAAGGCGAGACCGCGCGGGAGCTCGATGCGATCGCGGCGATGCTCTCCGATCTCCTCGCCACGGCAGCACGCGGACGTTTGATCCGCGAGGGCCTGCACGTCGCGATCACCGGCCGTCCGAACGCAGGCAAGTCGAGCCTCTTCAACCAGCTTGCCGGCGTGGGCCGCGCCATTGTCGCGGACCAGCCCGGGACGACGCGTGACGTGCTGGTCGAGACGATCGATTTCGACGGCGTACCGATGACGATCGTCGACACGGCCGGCGTCCGCAGTCAGGCGGGCGACGCGGTAGAAGCTGAAGGCATTGCGCGCGCCGTAGCGGCGCGTGAAACCGCCGCGGCGATCGTGCTCGTCCTCGATCGGTCGGCGCCGCTGACGGCCGACGATCGCGATCTGCTCGCGACGACCGAATCCGCGGAGCGCATCGTCGTGGCGAACAAGGCCGATCTGCCGCCGGCGTGGGATGTCGCCGACGTCGTTGCGGGGGCCCTCGAGATTTCGGCGAAAACGGGCGCGGGCCTCGACGCGCTGCGAAGAGCGCTGCTCGGAGCGACGATGTCCAGCGAGCCGGCGCGTGATGCGCCTGCGCTCACGAATCTTCGCCACGCCGATCTCCTGGATCGCGCACGCGTGGCAATCGAGCGCGCCCGCGAGGCGGCCTCGCTCAGCACGCCCGAGGAATTTGTGCTGGCAGATCTTCACGAGGCGCGAAACAGGCTCGAGGAAGTCACTGGTGCGCGCACGAGCGACGACGTCTTGAACGCCATCTTCGCTAAATTCTGCATTGGAAAGTGATCTGTACTGGAGATGACTCTGCAAGAGTTTGACGTCGTGGTGATTGGCGCCGGGCATGCCGGCGTGGAGGCCGCGTGGGCCGCCGCGCGTCTTGGGCAGAGCGTCGGTCTGTGCACGCTCTCGCAGGGCACGATCGCGCACATGCCCTGCAACCCTGCCGTCGGCGGCACGGCAAAGGGCCACCTGGTCCGGGAGATCGATGCGCTCGGCGGGTTGATGGGGCGTGCGATAGACGCGACCGGGATCCAGTTCAAGCTGCTCAATCGCAGCCGCGGCCCGGCGGTCTGGTCGCCTCGGGCACAGGCCGACAAGCGCCGGTACAGCGAATGGGTTGCCGCGACGCTCCGCGAAGAGCCGAGTATCCACTGGATCTTCGAGAAGGCCGAGCGCATCCTCGTCCACGGCGGCCGGATCGCCGGGCTGGCGCTCGAGGGCGGCGGCACGGTCCACTGCCGCGCGCTCGTGATTACGACGGGGACCTTCCTGAATGGGCTCGTCCACATCGGGCGTGAGCAGAGGCCAGCCGGACGGGCGGACGAGCCGCCCTCACATGCGCTCTCCGAGTCGCTCAAAGCCTGTGGGTTCCGGTGGGGCCGGCTGAAGACCGGAACGCCGCCGCGCCTGCATCGCCGCAGCATCGACTTCTCGGTGTTCGACCGGCAGGAAGGGGACCGACCGCCGATCCCCTTCTCCTTCACGACGGACGCGATCGAACGGGAGCAGATCGCCTGCTATCCGTTGCACACGACCGCAAGGGTCCACGAGCTCGTTCGCGAGCACATAGCTGAGTCCCCGCTCTTCAACGGGCAGATTCGTGGGATTGGTCCAAGGTATTGCCCGTCGCTCGAAGACAAGGTCATGCGATTCCCGGATCGCGATCGACATCACCTCTTTCTGGAGCCGGAGGGTCTCGACGTCGACGAAATGTACCTGAACGGCTACTCGATGAGCCTCCCTGCTTCGGTGCAGCTCGAACTGGTTCGAGCGCTCCCCGGGCTCGAGTCTGCGGAGATGATCCGGCCGGGCTACGCTGTCGAGTACGATTTCATTCAGCCCACGGAGCTCGACTCCACGCTCCAGACCCATCGCATCTCCGGTCTCTTCCTGGCGGGCCAAATCAACGGGACGTCGGGTTACGAAGAAGCCGCTGCACAGGGGATCGTCGCCGGCATCAACGCGGCGCGGCAGGTCGCGGGCAATGAGCCGGTGCTGTTCGACCGCGGCCAGAGCTACATCGGCACGCTCGTCGACGATCTGACTACCAAGGGTTGCCTCGAGCCTTACCGGATGTTTACGTCACGGGCGGAGCACCGGCTTCTCCTCCGTATCGATAACGCGGACCTGCGATTGACGCCACTCGGTCGGGAGGCCGGCCTCGTAGAGGACGATCGGTGGGATCGATTCGTTCGGCGACGGGAGCGTTTCGAGCACAATGCCCTGCTCGTGCGCGCCAGGACCGTCGTGACCCGCGGCCAGCGGATGCCGGCGGAACGAGCGCTGAAGAATCCGGAAGTGACGCTCGAGAGTCTCCGGGAGGCAGGTCAGCTATCAGGACTGCAGATCGCAGAGCGGGATCGGGAGATCGATCTTGCCAGCCTGGAGACGGAATTCAAGTACGAGGGATATCTGAAGCGTCAACAGGCTTCTGTCGAGCGCCAGCGAAAGCAAGGCGGCCGCTCGATTCCTTCCGCATTCCGCTTCGAGCGGATTCCAGGCCTGTCGAGGGAGATGGTGCAGCGCCTCACCGAGGTCCGGCCATCGACGCTCGGTCAGGCCCTTCGAATACCCGGCGTGACGCCGGCGGCCGTGGCTGTCGTTGCCGCCTATCTCGATCGTTCCCGCGAAGCCCGGTACGTTTGATAGGCTTCGCGTGTGGCACCGCGGGATTTCCGCTCACGCCTCGTGCGTCGCGCGTCGAAAGCGGGCATTCGCCTGACCGACGAACTGTCCGCCAGCCTGACTGCGTACTACGAGCTGCTCGCCCGCTGGAACCGCAAAATCAATCTAACCGGGTTGACCGACGCTGACGAGGCCATCGATCGGCTTCTTCTGGAGCCCCTCGTGGCCACCCGGTATCTGCCGTCCAAGGTGGGCAGCCTTATGGACATCGGGTCGGGTGGCGGATCGCCGGCGATCCCGCTGAAGCTCGCCACGCCTGGCCTCGCCCTCACGATGGTGGAGGTCAAGGCGCGCAAATCGGCCTTCCTGCGCGAGGCCATCCGCCAGCTGGAGCTCGACTCCACGCACGTCGAGAACGCCCGCTATGAAGAATTGCTGACACGTCCCGAGCTCCACGATCGGCACGATGTGGTGTCGATTCGAGCCGTGCGGGTCGATCCCCGCGCGCTCGTCACGGTTCAAGCTTTTCTGCGGCCGCGAGGCAGCATCATGTTATTTCGGGGTCCGGACGGTACCGGTGAGACTCCCCCCTTTTACCCTCCTCTGGAGCTTGTGCAGACGGTTCCTTTGTTGGAGGCGACACAGAGTCGGCTGACTGTGCTCGCCAAGAGGCCGGTGGGTGTGCGGACGGAAGTGTTTGGGATCTAGGGTTCCAGAGGTTCAGGGGTTCAAGGTTCCGGGTTCTAGAGGTAAAGGGCTCTGGAGGTTCTGAGGGCTCTAATGTTGAGTTTTGACCTCGGGTTGCTCCCTTGGGCGCCCTATGTTCCACGTGGAACAGTGCCTCAGAGCTAAGCCCACCAAGCCCATCCATAAACGCCCCTAGAACCCGAGAACCTAGCGAACTCTGGAACCCCTGGAACCTTGGAACCGTTGGAACCTCCGAAACACGGAACCACTTAAGTGCCTTTAATCAAACCACTTGCATCCAAACACTTGCACCCGCCTTGCTCAGGGGGCTATCCTGTCTGGCGCCTTCGCACGAATCACACGCACGGTTTGGTCAAACACCAGAAATGACTCGCGTCCTCGTCGTCGCCAATCAGAAAGGCGGCGTCGGCAAAACCACCACCGCCATCAACCTCGGCGCCGCGCTCGCACTCGCTGGCCAACGCGTCCTGCTCGTCGACCTCGACCCGCAGGGCAACCTCACCAGCGGGGTCGGCCTCAAAGGCCAGACCGCCGCCGGCGGCAGCGTTTACGACGCCCTCACGACTGACGCCGCCGACGCCGCGCCCTTCATCCTCGAGACGCCGGTTGGCAATCTGTCCCTGATCCCCGCCGATCGCAACCTCACGGGTGCTGAGATCGAGCTCGTGTCGCTCCCCAACCGCGAACATCGGCTCCGGACGATCATCCACAGCCTCCACAACGGCACCAATCGCTTCGACTACGTCTTCATCGACACGCCGCCGTCGCTCGGCCTCCTCACGCTCAACGCGCTCGTCGCAGCGGATGCCGTACTGATTCCTCTCAATTGCGAGTACTTCGCCCTCGAAGGGCTCGCCGATCTCGTGTCCACGCTCCGCCGCGTCCGCAACAGCCTCAATCCCTCCCTCGACATCGCCGGCGTCGTCATGACGATGTACGACGAGCGGACGAACCTGGGCCAGCAGGTCGCGAAAGACATCAGAGAGTTCTTCAAAGAGCGCGTGTTCACGACCGTGATCCCGCGAAACATCAGGCTCGGCGAAGCGCCCAGTCACGGCATGCCCGCGGTGACCTATGACGCGAAGTCGCGCGGCGCCGAGGCGTACGTCGCGCTCGGGCGCGAGTTCCTCGCGCGCGACGCCGCCCTGCGCGCGCAAACGGAGCCACAGCATGGTTGAAAAACGGCCGGCGCTCGGACGGGGACTCAGCGCTCTCATTCCCGACGCTCCGGCAGCGTCCGAGCGAACCTTCGACGTCGACATCGATCTGATTCGGCCGAACAAGTTCCAGCCCCGCACCACGATGGACGACGATCGGCTGGAGGATCTCGCGCGGTCGATTCGCGCGAACGGCGTGATTCAGCCGATCGTCGTACGCCGGTCAGGCGACGGCTACGAGATCATCGCCGGCGAGCGCCGCTGGCGCGCGTCGCAGCGCGCAGGTTTGCTCAAGATCCCTGTCGTCGTGCGCGAGATTCCCGAGGACAGAGTCCTTGCCGTCGCTCTCATCGAAAACGTCCAGCGGGAGGATCTGAATCCGATCGAGGAAGCGCACGCATATCACCAGCTCGCCGAAGAGTTCCATCTGACGCAGGAGCAGATCGCGGAGTCGGTCGGGAAAGATCGATCGTCGATCGCGAACTACGTGCGACTGTTGAAGCTGCCTCACGAGGTCCGCGAGAGCGTGGCGAGCGGCAGCCTTTCGATGGGCCACGCGCGCGCGCTCGCCGGAATGGCCGACGAAGCGGCGCTCCTGCGTCTGGCGAGAGACGTCATCGCGAAGCAGCTCTCCGTGCGTGAGACCGAAGCGCTGATCCGCAAGAGCACGACGCCGCCAGCCGAGAAAACCGAATCGCCGAAAGACGTCCACACGCGGGCCGCGGAAGAGCAGCTCCGCTTCGCGCTGGGCACACGCGTGCGCATCGTGCGGAAGGGAAAAGCCGGCCGGATCGAGGTCGATTTCACCTCGGAAGACGAGCTCCAGCGCATCTACGAGCTCCTCACCGAACGCCACTAGTCGCGCGGCGTTCAGGTACTACTCTCACTCGAGAAAGGAGACAGAGAGTTGCGACGTCTGACGTCTTACTCGCACTGCGCCGGTTGAGCGAGCAAGCTCGCGGCTGGTGAGCTCGCCCGGGTCCTGGGCGATTTGCCCGTACATCGAGACGACCGGGTCCTGATCGACTATCGGACCTCGGACGATGCGGGTGTGTACAAGCTGGATGACGAGCGGGCCCTCGTGCAAACAGTCGATTTCTTCACTCCAATCGTGGACGACCCGTTCGTGTACGGACGGATCGCCGCGGCCAACGCGCTGAGCGACGTCTACGCAATGGGCGGCCGGCCCCTCACGGCCCTGGCGATTGCGACGTATCCGACTGACGCCGATCCGGCCGTGCTCGGCCGCATCTTCAGCGGCGGGATCAGTGTTCTCCGCGAAGCTGGCGTCTCGCTCCTCGGCGGGCACACCGTCCAGGACCAGGAGATCAAGTTCGGCTATGCCGTCACCGGAGAGGTCCATCCGTCGCGATTCTGGGCCAATGGCGGTGCCATCCCTGGAGATGTGCTCTTTCTGACCAAGCCCATTGGAACCGGCATCATCGCGACCGCCTTGAAGTTCGATCGGGCGCCCGCGAGCGCGGTGGAACCGGCGCTGGAATCGATGCAGCGCCTGAATCGTGATGCCTGCGAGGCGCTGCGCTCCCTTCCGTTGCAGGCCATCCACGCGTGCACCGACGTCACCGGGTTCGGCCTCGTCGGCCATGCGTCAGAGATGGCTGTCGCGAGCGCGTGCACGGTGCGCATCGACGTCAGGGCGGTGCCCCTGCTGCCGGGTGCGCGGGCGCTCGTACCCGGCAACGTCCCGGCCGGGGGCCGGACCAACGCGGAGCACTTTGCCTCCGGATTGTTCATCGAGCGCGACATTCCCGAGGATCTCGTGACGCTGCTGCACGATCCGCAGACGTCGGGCGGGCTTCTCGTCGCCGTCGGCGAGGCTCACGTCGCCCACGCAGAGGCGGCCTTCGAGGCCGCCGGCGTCAGCGCCTGGGTCGTCGGGACGGTTGTCCCGTCGTCTGGCAAACACGTTGTGATGAGATGAAGGCGGATTCCAGCGGTCCGTTTGGCTCCCCGACGGGTCGAGTGGTATAAATTGATGTTTTGTGTCGTCGCGATTTGCGGCGACCGGTGGGGCTCTGCCCGCCCGCGGAGGATGCGTGCTCCCGGATTTGTCGATCTTCTGGGTCGTTTTTTTCGTGCTGGTGCTGACCGGCGTGCTGAATCAGCTGCTGTTCAAGCCGCTGCAGCGCGTCATGGCTGAACGGGAGCACACGATGCGATCGGCCCGGGAGCTTGCGGAACGTTCCGCCGCAGAAGCGCGGGCTGCGACCGCTGAGTTCGAAGCCAAGACCTCCGCTGCGCGCGCCGAGATTTATCGCCAGATGGACGAAATGCGAAAGGCGGCGCTCGGCGAGCGCGCCGAGATTCTTGCGAAGACGCGCGCGGAGGCCGAGGCAGAGGTCGCCCGCGCCAGCGCGAGCCTCAAAGCTGACGCAGAAGAAGCCCGTCGTCGACTCACCGCAGACGCAGAGGCGCTGGGCGCCGCTGCGGCCGATCGGATTCTGGGCCGCCGCGCGTCCTGAGCCGCACTGACTTCCAAAACAGAACCAACCTATGCGATTCGAGAGCTCCAGTCCGGACGCGCCCGTTCGACACCGACGTCGAACGGCATGGCGTTGCGCGACGCTCGTCCTCGCGGTCGTCTTCTCTGGGACCCTGGGCGGAATGCTCGGCGCGTTGGGCGCTTCGGCCGGTTCGGCCGCGCGTTTCAACGGCGTCGGCTATGTGATGGTTGCGCACGCCGAAGCGAACGCTGCGCCATCTGCGTCGCCTCAGGAACATGCCCAGCCGCGCGGCGAGGGCGAACAGGGGGCCGAGCACTCGCAAGGGATACTTCCCGTCATCGCGAGGCTTTTCAACTTCGCGATTCTGGTTGGCGCGCTCTACTACTTTCTCAGATCACCGATCGCAGCCTATCTCGCGTCTCGAGATACGCAAATCCGCCAGGACCTCGTGACGGCGAAGGAAATGCGCGCGGCCGCGACGAGCGAGCTGGCGAAGATCGACGCGAAGCTGAAAGCCCTCCCGGCGGAGCTCGAGGCGCTCCGGAAGCAGGGGGTGGAGGATGTGGCAGCCGAGCGAACCCGTATCGCCAGCGCTGCGGCGATCGAACGCGAGCGGTTGCTGGAACACACGCGTCGAGAGATTCAGATGCAGCTGCGAGTCGCGCGGCGCGAGCTCCTCGAACACGGGGCGCAGCTGGCTGTGGACGTCGCGCGGTCGCGCATCGTCTCCACGATCACCCCCGAAGATCAGCTGCGGCTCGTCGATCGTTACGCAGCGCAGCTCTCGGAGGCGCGATGACTGCCCGGGGATCGGCGGGGCGGTTCGCTCGTGCGCTGTTCGACGTCGCGCTCAAGGAGAACGCGGACCTCGACGCGATACAGCAACAGCTCAGCGGCTTGAGCTCGCTCGTGGCGAGCCACGGTGCGCTGCAGCGTGCGCTCATGAATCCCTCAGTTCCTGCCGCCAAGAAGCGCGCAGTGCTGGAGGCGCTGTTCGACCACGGCGGCCGGCCCCATCCCATACTCGCGAAGCTGCTGGCGCTGCTCGCCGACACCGATCGGTTGACGCTCCTGCCGGAGCTCGCTCCGGCCTTCGAAAGACGACTCATGGACCACCGGCGTGTAGTCCGTGCGGAGTTGTCCACGGCTGTCGAGATCCCAGGAGATCGGATTGAGGAGCTGCGGTCCGGGCTGGCGCGCGCGACGGGTCGCGACGTGCAGATCGAAACGCGAGTCGACCCCGCACTCATCGGGGGCGCCGTCGCGCGGATCGGCAGCACCGTGTACGACGGCAGCGTGACGACGCAGCTTCGAAAGTTGAAGCAGTCGTTGATCGAGTCGGCGCAGTAGAGAGCGGCAGCGATTTGACGTTGCGGTGACAGCGCGAGGTGAGACCGCGTCCGCCGGCGCTGAGAGGCGGACCTCACGCAGAGACCGAGGCGCCCGCGAACGAGTTGAACATATGGACATAAAGGCTGAAGAGATCTCCAAGATCATCCGCGACCAGATCGGCAGCTTCGCTGTCGACGTGGACGTCGCCGAAGTCGGAACGATCGTCACCGTGGGCGACGGCATCGCGCGCGTACACGGCATCGAGAAGACGATGGCCGGCGAGATGCTCGAGTTTCCGCATGGCGTTTTCGGGATTGCGCTGAACCTGGAAGAAGAGAGTGTCGGCGCGGTCCTGCTGGGCGAGTTCACGGCGCTCAAAGAAGGCGATACCGTCAAGCGCACATCCCGGATCATCTCGGTGCCTGTCGGCGAAGAGCTCGTCGGCCGCGTCGTGAACGCGCTCGGCCAGCCGATCGACGGAAAAGGGCCCATCGTCACGAAACAGTTCAGCGAGATCGAGCGTCTGGCGCCAGGCGTCGTCGACCGCAGTCCGGTCAAGGAGCCGATGCAGACCGGGCTGAAGGCGATCGACTCGATGGTCCCGATCGGCCGCGGTCAGCGCGAGCTCATCATCGGCGACCGGCAGACGGGCAAGACAGCCGTCGCGACCGACGCGATCATCAACCAGCGCGGTCAGGACGTGATCTGCATCTACAACGCGATCGGCCAGAAGCAGTCGACGGTCGCGCAGGTCGTGCGGACGCTGGAAGAAGCCGGCGCGATGGAGTACACGATCGTCGTCGCCGCCTCGGCGTCGGACCCTGCCCCGCTCCTCTACATCAGCCCGTACTCGGCTTGCGCCATGGGCGAGTACTTCCGCGACAGCGGCCGCCACGCGCTGTGCATCTACGACGACCTCTCGAAGCACGCACAGGCCTACCGCGAGATCTCGCTGCTCCTGCGACGCCCACCTGGGCGCGAGGCGTACCCGGGAGACGTGTTCTACCTCCACTCCCGCCTGCTCGAGCGGGCCGCGAAGCTTCGAAAGGAGCTGGGTGGCGGATCGCTGACGGCGCTGCCAATCATCGAGACTCAGGCGGG
This sequence comes from uncultured Acidobacteriota bacterium, assembly GCA_963730995.1. GTDB lineage: Bacteria > Acidobacteriota > Vicinamibacteria > Vicinamibacterales > 2-12-FULL-66-21 > CAVSUB01. The sequence goes on from CAVSUB010000002.1 coordinate 370,891, forward strand.
CGACCTCTCCGCGTACATTCCGACGAACGTCATCTCGATCACGGACGGCCAGATCTTCCTCGAGAGCGACCTCTTCCACCAGGGTGTCCGACCGGCCATCAACGTCGGCAACTCGGTCTCGCGGGTCGGCGGCTCGGCGCAGATCAAAGGGATGCGGCAGGTGGCGGGATCGCTTCGATTGGATCTCGCGCAGTATCGCGAGCTCGCGGCGTTCGCGCAGTTCGGGAGCGACCTCGACAAGGCGACGCTCAGCCAGCTCAATCGTGGCCGGCGTCTGGTGGAGGTGCTCAAGCAGCCGCAGTACCAGCCGCTGCCGGTCGAAAAGCAGGTCATCATCATCTATGCTGCGACCAACGGCTTCCTCGATTCCGTGGAAGTCGAGCGGGTCGGCGCCTACGAGACGGAGCTGTTCGCCTTCCTCGATTCACGCCGCGCGCAGCTGCTCTCGGGGCTGGCGGAGAAGAAGCAAATCGACGATTCGATTAAGACCGATCTGAACCAGGCGCTCACCGAGTTCGGCAAGACCTTCGCTGCGGCGCGGAAGACGACCGCCTGAGATGCCCTCCCTTCTCGATATCCGTCGTCGGATTCGGGCGGTCAAGTCGACGCAGCAGATCACGAAGGCGATGAAGATGGTGGCTGCCTCCAAGCTGCGACGCGCGCAGGAGCGCATCCTGCAGGGCCGTCCGTTCGCCATACAGATGCAGCGGGTTCTCGGGAGCCTTGCGGCCCGCGTGGACCCTTCCGCCCATCCGCTGCTCGACGAGCGGCAGGTGCCGAAAGCCGGGGGGCGCGCACTGCTCTTCGTGATCACCGCCGACCGCGGTCTCTGTGGCAGCTTCAACACCAACGTCATCAAGGCGGCCAGCACGTTCATCACGGAGGGGAACGTGGAGCGCGTGGCGTTGGGGCTCGTCGGACGTCGGGGGCGCGACTATTTCGCCCGGCGTGGATTCGACAAGCTGTACGAGCGCGTCAATCTGTTTGCACAGCTTCGATACGAGGACGCCAGGGAGATTGCGACCGCCGCGATCGACGCGTTCGTCAAGGGCGAGGTCGACAGCGTCCACCTCGCTTACAACGAGTTCAAGTCCGTGATGCAGCAGCGAGTCGTGGTCGATCGGCTGCTGCCTATTCCACGGCTCGAGTTCGCGGCGAACGAGCCACAGGCCGCCCCGCCGGTGGACTACCTGTACGAGCCGGCGCCGGAGGCGCTCTTCGCGCATCTGATTCCCGTCCACGTCGAAGTTCAGGTGTTCCGGGCGCTGCTCGAATCGAACGCCGCGTTCTTTGCGGCGCAGATGACGGCCATGGATGCGGCGACGCGGAATTCGGGCGAGATGATCGAAAGCCTGACGCTCTACATGAACAAGGTGCGGCAGGCGGCAATTACGCGCGAGATCATCGAAGTGGTCAGCGGCGCGCAGGCGCTCTAACAGTCGTCAGTCGAGGGTCGGCAGTCGGCAGTCGCAGTCGGCAGTCGCAGTCGACAGTCGCTTCTCCAGTAAGCAACGAGCTGGAAGCTGGCAGCTGGAAGCTGGTAGCTTCAAGGATCAGACATGGCAACAGCAACAGATCAGGCAGTTGGTAGAGTCGTTCAAGTAATCGGCCCGGTCGTTGACATCGAGTTCGAAGGCGGGCATCTTCCGGCGATCTACAACGCCGTCCGCATTGTCGGCGAGGGGGCCGGGGCAATCGACGTCGTCGCCGAGGTCGAACAGCATCTAGGCGAGAACCGCGTGCGTACGGTGGCGATGAAGCCGACGGACGGGATGCAGCGGGGCATGCGCGCGATCGACACGGGCGCGCCGATTTCGATGCCAGTGGGTCCGACGACGCTCGGGCGCGTCATGAACGTGCTGGGCGAGCCGGTGGACTTCCCGGATCGCCCGATTCAGTCGGCCGAGCGGTGGTCGATTCACCGTGCGGCGCCGTCGCTCGAGGATCAGTCGACCGAGCTGCAGATGTTCGAGACGGGCATCAAGGTCGTCGACCTGCTGGAGCCGTATCTGCGCGGCGGGAAGATCGGGTTGTTCGGCGGCGCAGGCGTCGGCAAGACCGTCATCATCCAGGAGCTGATCCACAACGTCGCCATGAAGCACGGCGGCGTGTCGGTGTTCGCCGGCGTCGGCGAGCGGACACGCGAAGGGAACGATCTGTGGCTCGAGTTCCAGGAGAGCGGCGTCATCAACATGCAGGACCTGGGGAAGTCCCGCGCCGCGCTCGTCTACGGACAAATGACGGAACCGCCCGGCGCGCGGCTGCGCGTCGCGTTGAGCGGCCTCACGGTCGCCGAGTACTTCCGTGACGCGGAGAACAAGGACGTCCTGCTCTTCATCGACAACATCTTCCGCTTCACGCAAGCAGGCTCGGAGGTGTCGGCGCTGCTCGGGCGCATGCCGTCGGCCGTCGGCTACCAGCCCACGCTCCTCACGGAGATGGGAGAGCTCCAGGAGCGGATCACGTCGACGAAGAAAGGATCGATCACGTCGGTGCAGGCGATCTACGTACCTGCAGACGACTACACGGATCCTGCGCCGGCGACCACCTTCGCGCACCTCGACGCGACGACGAACCTGTCGCGGGCGATCGTCGAGCTCGGGATCTACCCGGCCGTCGATCCGCTGGCATCGACCTCGCGCATCCTGGACGCGCGCATCATCGGCGACGAGCACTACAACGTGGCGCGCGCGGTGAAACAGGTGCTGCAGCGCTACAAGGACCTGCAGGACATCATCGCCATCCTGGGCATCGACGAGCTCTCGGAAGAAGACAAGCTGACCGTCGGTCGCGCCCGCCGCATCCAGCGGTTCCTGTCACAGCCGTTCTTCGTGGCCGAGCAGTTCACCGGCTTCCCGGGCAAGTACGTGCCGATTGCGGACACGGTCCGCAGCTTCCGGGAGATCGTCGACGGCAAGTACGATCACCTTCCCGAGCAGGCGTTCTACATGGTGGGCACGATCGAGGAAGCTGTGGAAAAAGCGGCGAAGATGAAGGAGTAGCGCATGGCACTCCCGACCAGCCTCGAGCTGCAGATCGTAACGCCCGAGCGCCTGCTCCTTCGCGAGCAGGTGGACGAGGTCGAGATCCCCGGCAGCGAAGGCTACTTCGGCGTCCTGCCCGGCCATACGCCGCTGCTCGCCTCGCTGGCCCTCGGCGAGTTGTGGTATCGCAGGGGGCAGGAGAAGACGTATCTGTCAATCGCGTTCGGCTTCGCCGAGGTGCTTCCCGATCGGGTGACAATCCTGGCGCGCATCGCGGAACGGGCCGACGACATCGACGTCGAACGAGCGGAAGCGGCATTGAAGCGCGCTGAGGAACGCCTCGCTCAGCAACAGACCCCGATCGATTACGAGCGCGCGCGCACTGCGTTGATGAAGTCATTGACACGCCTCCAGGTGTCGGCGCGGATCGGCGTGGGACCGCGGACCGGCGGAATGAAGCGTCTCCGCAATCAGAGTTAGCAGGGATGAGCCCGAAGCCGCCCTCGTTTCGCTGGGCCGTTCTCTCGGACCCCGGTCTCCGGCGGAGCAGCAACGAGGACTGCTACGCGACCCGTGAGGACGTCGGCCTCTTCATGGTCGCCGACGGAATGGGCGGACACGTGGCGGGCGAAGTCGCGTCGCGCGTCGCCGTGGAGGCTATCCAGGCCTTCATCGAGGAAACCGCCGGCGCCGACAAGAACCGCACCTGGCCGTTCCCGTTCGATCCGACGCTCAGCCTCGACGCCAATCGCATCAAGGCCGCGTTCCGCCTCGCAAACCGCCGCATAGCGAGCACGGTGGCCGAATCGCAGGACCTGCGGGGCATGGCGACGACGGCCTCTGCCTTCCTCGCCGGCACCGAAGCCGCCTGCGTCGCCCATGTCGGCGACAGCCGCGTGTACGTGCTGCGCAAAGGCGAGCTCTCGCAGATCACACACGATCATTCCTGGGTCGAAGAGCAGGTCCGCGCAGGGACGATGAGTCCAAGCGCGGCGCGCCTGCACCCCTGGCGCAACGTCGTCACGCGCGCTCTGTCTGGTGGTGAAGATCCGGAAGTCGACGTGACGGAGCTGAATCTCCTCGCGGGAGAAAGGTTCCTGCTCTGCTCCGACGGCCTCTTCACGGTCGTGACCGACGCGCAGATCACGAGGATTCTCTCGGACACGAGCGTCTCGCTCGCCGACACCTGCCGGCAGCTCATCGAGGCCGCCAACAACGGCGGCGGGCCGGACAACATCACCGCGGTCGTGCTCGAGGTCGATGTTTCATAACCTGGCCCGGCTCCTGCGCTACCGCGGCCTCATACAAAGCCTGGTGGCGCGAGAGCTGAAAGCGCGGTACCGGGGGTCAGTGCTCGGGTTCTTCTGGTCGTTCATCAACCCTCTGCTGCTGCTCCTCGTGTACTCGTTCGTCTTCACCGTGGTGATGCCCTCGGCGCACGACAAGAGGATCGAGCCCTACGCCCTCTTCATGTTCTGCGGGATCCTGCCGTGGACGTGGTTCTCCTCGTCGCTGAACGAATCGGCCGGCGTCCTCATCTCCGGCGGCAATCTGATCAAGAAAGTCCTGTTCCCAGCCGAGATCCTGCCGATCGTCACGGTCCTGGCGAACATGATCCATTTCTTCTTCGGGCTGGTGATCCTCGCCGGCTTCCTGGTCTACTACCAGCGGCCGCAGACTGCCGGGGAGCTCGCGCTGTTCCCGGTCGTGGTCCTGGTCCAGTTGATCCTCACCCTCGGCTTCGCCCTGCTCCTGTCGGCGTTGACCGTGCACTTCCGCGACATCCGCGACATCCTCTCGAACCTGCTCACGTTCTGGTTCTTTGCGACGCCCATCATCTACCCGTACTTCCTCTTCGAGGACCCCAAGAATCCGGGCCACGATGTCTGGCAAGCGACGCTCCTGAAGTTGAACCCCTTCACGCACCTTGCGATCTCCTACCAGGAGATCCTGTTCTTTGCGGGACCGGTCGGACACCTGAAATGGCTGCTTCTGCTCGGCGTGATTTCGATGGCCTTCTTCCTGTTCGGATACTTCGTGTTCGACCGGTTGCGAGACACGTTCGCGGAGGAAGTGTGACGAAGGAGCTAGAACCTAGGAGCAAGGAGCTAGCCAGAGCCTTTGCTGAAAAGCGGGCTGTCGCGACTAACCAGGCGCGAGCGAAGCGAAGCGCCGAGTGGCCGCGGGGGTGGGGCCCCGCGGCATTGAGAATGCGAGCTGGCAGCTGACGATGAACGCCATCGAAGTGACGCACGCCACGAAGATCTACCGTCGGTACAACCGGCGGCGGCAGTTCGCGACGCTCAAGAGCGCGTTGCTGTCGAGGAGCCTCGTTCGTGATCTGGAGCCGGACGAGACGTTCTCTGCTGTGCAGGACGTCTCCTTCACGTTGCCAGCAGGGCGGACGCTCGGCGTGATCGGCCGCAACGGCTCCGGCAAGAGCACGATGCTCAAGCTGGTGGCCGGAATCACGAAGCCCACGACGGGTACAGTCAAGGTCAACGGCCGCATCTCGGCGCTCATCGAGCTCGGCGCCGGCTTTCACCCCGAAATCTCCGGCCGCGAGAACGTGTTCATCAACGGGATCATGCTCGGCCTGACCAAGAAGGAAATCGCGCGCCGCTTCGACGAGATCGTCGAGTTCGCCGAGCTCCAGGAATTCATCGATGCCCCGGTGAAAACGTACTCGTCGGGGATGTACATGCGTTTGGGATTTGCGGTGGCCATCCACGTCGATCCCGACGTGCTGCTGGTGGACGAAGTGCTCGCAGTCGGGGATGAAGGCTTCACCCACAAATGCCTCGACAAGTTCGCGGAGTTCAAGCGGCGCGGGAAGACGATCCTTCTCGTCACGCACGCGCTCGGCCTCGTCGAACGCTTCTGCGACGAAGCGCTCTGGCTCGATGGCGGCCGATTGAAGGGGCTCGGAGATCCGCGGCGGATCGTGGGCGCCTACGTCACCGACGTGGAGGTCTCGGAGGAGTCTCAGTTGGCCGCAGCGGACGCGAAGGCGCAGGAATCCGCCGTCGTGGTTTCACCCGACGAACCGGCGAGCGCGGTCCTCCCCGACCACCCGATCGAGGCAGCCGAAGCTCCAGCGGACATGTTCCGAGCCACCGAAGGACGCTGGGGCTCGCGCGAAGTGGAAATCACCGACGTTCTGCTGACGTCGGACGACGGCGAGCGGGGCCATGTGTTTCAGTCGGGCAGCCGGCTGGACATCCGGATTCGCCTGCGGGCCCCGATCGCGATAAACGACTTCGTGATCGGGATAGGCATCTTCAACGCGGAAGGCGTCTGCTGCTACGGCACCAATACGAGCCTGGAGGATCTCAAAGGCGAGCGGATCTTCGGCGATGCAGAGGCGACGTTCATCATCGACAGCCTGGATCTGGTCGAGGGAACCTACAAGCTGGATGTCGCCGTCCACAAGGCGGATGGCTATCCGTACGACTATCACCGGCTCCTGTACACGTTCCGTGTGAAGTCACGTACGAAGGATGTCGGCGTTTATCGGCCCCGGCATCAATGGCGCTTTTCGGACGGAGTCTCGTTCGCGCGGGTGGGCGATCGGGTGTGAGGGTCGAACTCGGAGGTGTCGCGCGCGTCCTCACCACCGGGCAGGCAGTTGCATTCGTGCAGGACCTTCGCGTCGGCGGCAAGATCGTGGTCTTCACGAACGGCGTGTTCGACCTCCTTCATCCGGGGCACGTCCGCTATTTGCAAAGCGCGCGCGCGCTCGGCGATGCGCTCATCGTCGGGCTCAATGGCGACGCGTCGGTGCGCCGCAACAAGGGCGCCGAACGCCCGATCAATCCCGAGCAGGAGCGCGCGGAAATACTCGCGGGCCTCTGCACGGTCGACGCCGTCGTGCTCTTCGACGACGATACGCCGGCAGAGATCATCAGAACGCTGCAGCCTGACGTTCTCGTGAAGGGCGCGGACTGGCCCGCCGACCAGATCGTTGGCCGCGACACGGTCGAAGCCCGGGGCGGCCGGGTCGTCCGTGTCACGGTCGAACAGGGCTATTCGACGAGCGCGCTCGTCGAGAAGATCCGCGCGCTCGGCGCGCCACCGGCGCGCCCGCCGGAGCGGAGCGGGGCGCGGGGCCCCCGCGAGCGACGGCGTAGGGGGTCCGGGGGCGAAGCCCCCGGATCTAGTTAAGCTTCAGGCCCGGTCTTTGATCGCCGCCTCGATCTGCGACATGACGCTCGGCGTGATGATCGTCATGTTGTGTTCCTTCCGCGCATGAGCTTCCGCCTTGGCGAAGACTTCATCCGCGTCTTTTCCGACGATTACCGTCTTGCAGTCCGGCATGAGATCGGCGCACTTGAGAACTTTCGGCATGTGATACCTCCTGGATACGAGGAAGCCCACGGCGAGAGCCCACGACCGACGCGATCCGGCGACGAGCCGATGCTCGCGCCGAGTGTAGGCCGACGCCTAGGGGCCGTCAACGCGAGCCCGATCGGGGTAACCTCAACAGTACGCAACTGCTTGCGCTTCCGCGGCTACAATAGACGGTTCCGGCTCGCGCCAAATCGTTCGTCATGTCGTCTTCGTCGTACACATCGAGCTCCCTGACGCTTCGGGCGATCCTGAAGTCGGCTGCAGGCCGTCTTGGGATGGGTGTCGCTGGCCGGCAGGTGTCCGGCCTGACGCCTCCGGCAAAGGCGCTCTTCGCGGCGGTCACCGCATCACGCGGCTCGGTCCTGCTCGTCGTGCCCGGTGACGCGGAGGTCGAGAAGCAGACGGTTGACGTCCGCTTCTTCCTCTCGGCATTCGAGGGCCTGTCGGACGCCGAGGTCGAGCGATCGGTCCTTCCATTTCCATCTCACGAGGTCGATCCGTATCGGGGTCTCGCGCCGCACTTCGACATCGCATCCGCACGGGCGCGCACGCTGCACGCATTGACGGCCGGAACCGCGCGTGTCGTCATCGCGTCCGCGGCGGCACTTCTTCCTCGTGTCGCCGCGCCGCAGCGCATCGTCACGTCCGCCCTGACGGTCTCACCCGGTTACGAAATCTCTCCCGTAGATCTCGGCGATCTTCTCGCGGGGGCCGGCTACACGCGCCAGGATCCCGTTGACGAGTCGGGCGAGTTCTGCATCCGCGGCGGTGTCGTCGATTTCTATCCTGCCGGCGCCGAGCGCCCGATCCGACTCGAATTCATCGGCGACACGATCGAGTCCATCCGCGCCTATGACCCCGCGACCCAGCGATCGACCGGCTCAGTCGACCAGGCCGCCATCATTCCGTTGACCGAAGTTCCCGGCGGGTCCGAAGAAGCGGATCGATCGGCGACGTTCCTCGACTACCTGTCGACGTCCCCTCGCCTCACCGTGCTGGTCTCTGAGCCGGACGAGGTGAAGGTCCACGGGAGCAAGGCGTACGAACAGGTGCTGGTGAGCTACGAGGACGCGCTCACACGCGGTCAGCGCGCGCCGGTCCCTGAGTCGCTCGTCGTTGACTGGGCTGCTGTGGCCGCGCGGCTCGACGCGGGAACCGCGCTGGAAGCACTCGCGCTCGGAGAGAACACCGGCACTCACATCGCCGCTCAGCCCGCGCTCGAGTTCGGAGGGCGCCTCCAGGATTGGGTCGCCGAGATCAAGCGCGGACGTGAGCGCGGCGAGACGATGATCTTTGTCGCGCACACGCAGGGCCGCGCCGAGCGCACGATCGAGCTCCTCGGCGACTACTCCGTGTTCGCCGTGCCCATCGAGCGCGCCGAGGACGCGCACACGGCGCAGGTGCTCGTCGGCGTTGGCCGGCTCACCCGCGGCTTCCGTCTACCGGATGCCGGGCTGCAGATCTGGGCGGAGACCGACGTCTTCGAGGAAGAGCGGCAGGTTCACGAGCGCAGGCGCTCCGCGACGCGCGCGTTCCTGTCCGACTTCCGCGATCTGAAGGTCGGCGACCTCGTCGTCCACGTCGATCACGGGATCGGCGTGTTCGTCGGGCTCAAGCGGATCGAGGTCGGCCTCGAGACGCAGGAGTTCATGGAGCTTCGCTACGCGGGCGAGGACAAGCTCTTCGTTCCTGTGGAGCGGCTCGATCTCGTCCAGAAGTACACCGGCGCGTCGAGACCCGCGCTCGATCGCCTGGGCGGAACGACCTGGGAGAAGGCCAAGACGCGCGTCAAGAAGGCGATGCGTGACATGGCCGAAGAGCTCCTCAAGCTCTATGCTGCGCGCAAGGCGGTGCCGGGCCATGCGTTCAGCCCCGATTCGCACTGGCAGCAGGAGTTCGAGGACGCCTTCGAGTGGGACCTGACACCTGACCAGCACAACGCGACCGCCGAGATCAAACGCGACATGGAGTCGCCGACGTCGATGGATCGACTGCTCTGCGGCGACGTGGGATACGGCAAGACCGAGGTCGCGATGCGCGCCGCGTTCAAGGCGGTGATGGACGGGAAGCAGGTCGCGTTCCTCGCGCCAACGACGGTCCTCGCCTTCCAGCACCAGAAGACGCTGCGCGATCGGTTCGCCGGGTTCCCCGTCCGGATCGAGATGATCAGCCGCTTCCGGACGAAGGCCGAACAGAAGCAGGTCGTCGACGATGCGGCCGCCGGGAAGGTGGAGATCATCGTCGGCACGCATCGGCTGCTCTCGAAGGACCTGCAGTTCCGCGACCTCGGCCTTCTCGTCGTCGACGAGGAGCAGCGGTTCGGCGTCGCGCACAAGGAGCGCATCAAGCAGATTCGAAAGCGAGTGGACGTGCTCACCATGACGGCCACACCGATTCCGCGCACGCTGAACATGTCGCTGGCGGGCATCCGCGACATGTCGATCATCGAGACGCCGCCGAAGGATCGACTGTCGATCCAGACCAACGTGCTCAAGTTCGACCCGGCCGTGATCCAGCGGGCGATTCGCACGGAGTTGGAACGCGGCGGCCAGGTGTACTTCGTGCACAACCGGGTCGAGTCCATCTTCTCGATGGGAAACCTCGTGACACGGCTCGTACCCGAAGCCCGCGTCGCGGTCGGCCACGGCCAGATGAGTGAAGACGAGCTCGAGCGCGTCATGGTCGACTTCGTCGCCCACAAGTACGACGTGCTGCTCGCGACGACGATCATCGAGAACGGGCTCGACATCCCGAACGCAAACACGATCATCATCAACCGATCGGATCGCTACGGGCTCTCGCAGCTCTATCAGCTGCGCGGCCGGGTCGGGCGTTCAGACAGGCGCGCGTACGCCTACCTGCTGATTCCGCCGGAGGATTCGCTGTCACCGGTTGCGAAGAAGCGGCTCGCCGCGATACGGGAGTTCAGCGATCTCGGCAGCGGGTTCCGGGTCGCCGCGCTCGACCTCGAAATCCGCGGCGCAGGCAACCTTCTCGGCGGCGAGCAGAGCGGACACATCGAGGCGGTCGGCTTCGACATGTACATGAAGCTGCTCGAACAGACGATCAAAGAGCTGAAGGGCGAGGAGCTCGAGGACGAGATTCGCGCGAACGTGAACCTGCGAGTGGACCTGCGCATCGACGAGACGTACATCCCCGACATGAACCAGCGGCTGGCGGTCTATCGCCGGATGGCGGCCGTGAGAACCTCCCCCGAGCTCGATCGGCTGATGGACGAGGTCCGCGACCGCTACGGGCCGCCGCCGGAATCGGTCCTGAACCTGGCGGAATACGCGGGGATCCGCCTACTGGCGGACCACATGCGACTCGAGTCGCTCGACCGGGAGGGTCAGATCGTCGTCTTAAAGTTCAGGCTGGATGCCCGGGTCGACCCGGCGGTGCTCCTCCGCCTGGTCAAGGAGCGGGGCGACCTGACGATCATCCCACCCGCGACCGTGAAAATGGACTTGCGGGGTAGACCCAACCAGCCGCGGGTGCAAGGCGTGAAGCTCGGCGGGCGAACGATCCCGAAAAAAGGGGGCGACCCGGTCGCCGGCGGTTCCTGGTGGGCAGCGCGTGCGAAGGCTGGCGAGGTCACCGCGGGGTTCACGCGCGACGAGATCATGCGACCCCAGAAAGAGGATCCCCGGGCCGAGGGCGGTCTGTTCGGTCGGGTCGGCGGGTTCCTCCGCGAGTTGAGCGAAGGCCAATCGATCGGCTAAGATACAGTGTTTCAGCAGGTTAGACCCACGATCCACCTCGAGTGAGACAACGTCGACGGGCTTCGAGGATCCGCGCGTCAGACACCCGAAGGAAATCCAGGGTTTGAGGTAGTGAGATGAAAATCAGGGCTCTCGTCGTCGCGACGGTCGTCGCGACGCTCGCGTCGGTTGGCCAGTTCCGGGTGTCGGCCGAAGTGCTCGAGCAGGTCCTCGTGAAGGTCAATGGCGACATCCTGACCAAGACCGAGCTCGAGGCCAAGCAGATTGCCGCGCTCCGCAGCCGGATCAACACGGCTGTCGATGCCGAGGCGATGAAAAACGACGAGACGCTGAAGAAGATGATCGCGGAGGTCACGCCGAAGATTCTCGTGGAGACAATCGACGAGATGCTGCTGCTGCAGCTTGGAAAGGAAAAAGGCATTCACGTCACCGATCAGCAGTTCAAGGAGTGGGTCGCCGACATCCGGAAAGGCCAGAATCTCGAGGACGATCAGAAGTTCAAGCAGGCGCTCGCACAGGAAGGCATGACGATGGACGATCTGCGGCGCAATTTCGAGCGCCAGGTCACCGTCTATCGTGTTCAGCAGGACGAAGTCGGGCAGAAGCTGCAGATCACCGAGGAAGAAGCGCGCCAGTACTATCTCTCGCACCAGTCGGAGTTCGTCGAACCCGCAACGGTCACGCTCCGCGAGATCTCGGTCGAGATTCCGACGGCTACCAAGGGCGGGCAGGCGGGTATCAACGTTGCGCAGGACGATGCGGCGCAGACGAAGGCGGAGGAGATCCGCGCGCGAGTGATGGCCGGCGAAGACTTCGCCAAGGTCGCGTCCGAGGTCTCCACAGCGCCCTCGAAGGGCAATGGAGGGCTCATCGGACCGATCGCGACGAAGGAGCTCTCCACCGCCATGAAGGACCTGCTGACCAAGATGAAGCCGGGTGAGGTGTCGCAGCCCATTCGCGCGAGCAAGAGTTTCCAGATTTACAAGCTCGAGAAGATGACAACCCCGACGACCCAGCCGTTCGAGAGCGTCCGCGACCTCGTCGCCGAGAAAGTGTACGGCGCCCGCCAGCAAAGCGAGATAAAGCGGTTCCTCGGCCGGATCCGGGGGCAGGCGTTGATCGTCTGGAAGAACGAGGAGCTGAAGAAGGCGTACGACGAACAGATCAGAGCAGAAGAGACTCCCGGCGGCGGCGGCCACTGATCCCCTTCGACCATCCATGAAAATCGGCGCGATCGACCTCACGCCGCCGTTTGCGCTCGCGCCGATGGCGGGTATGACGGACACCGCCTTCCGCCGGCTCGTGAAGCGCCGCGGCGGCTGCGGTCTCGTCGTGAGCGAGATGGTGAGCTCGGAGGGACTTGTTCGAGGGATCGATCGGACGCTCGAGTACGCGGAGTACACGGAAGAAGAGCGGCCGGTTTCGATTCAGATCTTCGGCGGCGATCCGGAGAAGATGGCGGCGGCCGCGCAGATCGTCGAGGGCATGGGCGCGGATGTCGTCGACGTGAACATGGGTTGTCCAGTCCCCAAGATCGCGAAGCACAACGCCGGGTGCAGCCTGATGCGCGAGCCGCAGCACGCGGCGAGCCTGGTGAAGGCGATGACCCGCGCGGTCAGGATTCCGGTGACGGTGAAAATGCGCGCCGGCTGGGACGCCACTGAGGTCAACGCGCCTGACCTCGCGCGACGGATGGAAGATGCCGGCGCCGCCGCTGTGAGCGTGCACGGCCGGACCGCCGCGCAATCCTACTCGGGCTCGTCGGACTGGGACCTCATCGAGCGGGTGGCGTCGGGGCTGAGCATTCCGGTTTTCGGCAGCGGCGATTGCGTGGAGCCGTCTCAGCTCGTTGATCGACTCGGCGGCGGGTCCGTGGCCGGCGTACTCGTGGGCCGAGGCGCGCTGCGGAACCCCTGGATCTTTCAGCAGGCGCGCGATCTCGCAGAAGGAAGACAGCCGCGTGAAGTGACGGCTGAGGATCGCGCGCGGTTCCTCCTGGACTACATCGACCTCCTTGTTGCCGAACGTGTCGATGAGGCGCAAGGCTTCAGACACGTGGCGCCGGGCGAGGGCCCACGAGAAGTGATTCCTGCGCGCGGGCGCGAGCGATGGGTCATCAACAAGTTGCGCGCGCTGAACTCCTGGTACACGAAGGGCCTCGACAACGGCTCGCACCTGCGGGTCGCCATCAATGCGGCGGAGAGCATCTCCGAGCTGCGAGAGATCATCGAGGAATTCTTCGCTGCTTCCGAGGTCGGGAATCGCGGGTAGAACTTGGCCCTTGCGGGTTGCTGGCCGCAATCAGACCATCACAGGAGGAAGGGAGGACGGAGAGGAACGGGAATCTTCGTCGAGACACCTTCCAGGCAGCTCGCGCGGCGCGAACTGATCGGAAACAGTCAGGAAGTTTTCGTTCCTCTCTTTCCTCCCTCCTCGCGTCCTCCTGTGAAGGTTTTGTGACAGGTCGCAAGCCTCCAAATCCAACCTCAGTCCCTCAAGAGCGTCTTCGCCTCGCTCGCATCAACCAGCTCGTAATCGTACGCAAGCGCGGCAGCCGCTGATTGCGAGAAGTGGCTGCCCAGCGCGGCGTGCGAAGGGTGCCGCAAGTACGCCTTCAGCGCATCGACGTCGTCGACCTCTATGATCACCACGAACTCGAAGTCCTCGCGCATGGCTTGCTCGTAGCCAGGCAGTCCGTGTCGAATCCGCCGGCCGATTCGAAACCGGCGGACGCCGGGAATGTCGCTGGCCGCCGACGTCAGCGTGCGAAGAATGCCCTCACGGTCGGTTGACGTGAGCTCCGGCTTGGGCCTGAAGAGAATGACGTGGGCGATCATCGTGAGCGCCCGCCGCCGCCGCGGTTGCCTCCGCCACGACCGCCTCCTCCGCCCCTGCCCCCGCCAGGTTTTCTGAACGGACGCGATCCCGGTGGTCCGGATGGTCGCGGTCCGGGAGGACGCGATCCTGGTGGCCCTGCTGGTCGCGGACCCGGAGGTCGCGATCCTGGTGGCCCGGATGGTCGCGTGCCCGGAGGACGCGATCCCGGTGGTCCCGATGGTCGCGGACCCGGAGGTCGCGATCCCGCCTGGCCCGGTGGTCGCCCGGAAGGACGGGATCCCGGCGGCCCTGCTGGTCGCGGCCCGGAAGATCGCGGACCCGGAGGACGCCCTCCGGGCGGTCGTGAACTGCCTGGCGGTCGCGAACCGCCTGGACGCCCGGCTCCACCGCGTGGGTTCGGCGGATGTCCGCCGCCCGCCCACGGGGCTCGCCCGCGCGGCTTTCCCGCTCCAGACCCAGGAGCCCCGGAACCTCGCTGCCGCGGAGCGGGTCGATCGCCCCCGCCCGGCCCTGGAGGACGCGGCCCAGAAGACCGGGGACCCGACGGGTGTGGGCCCGCCGATCCTGGCCCGGACGGTGGAGGGCCAGGTGGGCGAGCCGCAGGACCGCGCGGTGCTCGCGGGCCCGTGGGAGGCGCCGGGCGCTCGCGCTCCGGCGAGCTGGGATCGGCACCAGGTGGAGTGCTCTCGCCTCCGGGTCGATCCCGTCGCAGCTTGGCCGCGAAGCGGCGGCGCTTTTCATCTCGCGGAACGTTGAAGCGCTCCCGCGGATCCTCATGCGTGCCGCCCGGCCGCCACGACGGTCCGCGGCGCTCTTCCCCGCCGCGCCGCGAGGCTGCGCGCTCTTCTTCCGGCGACTCCCACAGACGGCCTCTCGCGAACCACTTCAGCTGGATATCAGCGTGCCGCGCTTGCAGCTGTTTGAAGGTCGGAAGGAGCTCGTCGCGCGTATGCGCGCGGAAGGACGTCGGCTTTCCTTCGAGAATGATCGTCCAGTAGACGTGACGCGGTGGCATTGACTCTCTCTCCCGTCAGGAGAGCTTCGGAAGCTCGGTGTCGGTATGTGGCTCGAGACGCTTCAGCTTCTCGATGAGCGTGGTGCGTTTCAGGTTCAGGAGCTTCGCTGCCTGCCGCTTGTTGCCCCGCGTACGCTCGAGCGAACGCCGGATCAACGCGAGCTCGAGTGCCCCGATGTACGCCTCGAAGTCCAGTCCTTCGTCGGGTAGCCACGGACCCTCCGCCAGGGCGGACTGCGCCGGATCGCCGACCTCCGGGCCTAGGTCGGCGACATCTATCTGCGGACGTCCCTGACTGAACGTCAGCGCCCGTTCGACGATGTTCTCGAGCTGCCGCACGTTACCGGGCCAGGAGTAGGCCATCAATCGGCGCAAGGCGTCTTGAGAGACCGTCACGGTCGGCCGCTTGATATCCGCGCAGAGCTTCTGGAGAAAGTGCTGCACGAGAAGAGGAATATCGTCGCGGCGCTCGCGGAGCGGCGGCAGCTGGACTGGTATCACATTGAGCCGATAGAAGAGATCCTGACGGAACGAACCATCGGCGACCATCCGCGCGAGATCGGAGTGCGTTGCCGCGATCACTCGTACGTCGATCTTGATCGTGTGCGAGTCTCCGACGCGCTCGAACTCCCGCTCCTGCAGCACTCGCAGGAGCTTCGCCTGGAGCGCGGGGCTCATCGTTCCGACTTCGTCGAGAAACAACGTTCCCTTCTGCGCCTGCTCGAGGCGTCCCTGCCGTGTGACCACTGCTCCGGTGAACGCGCCGCGCACGTGCCCGAACAGCTCCGCCTCGAGGAGCGTTTCGGGGATCGCGCTGCAGTTGATCGCGACGAAGCGATTCGCCCGCCGCGGGCTGCTGTGGTGAATCGCGCGTGCGGCCAGCTCCTTTCCAGTGCCGGTCTCGCCTGCGATCAGGACCGTGCTCGATGTCGCCGCGACGGTCTCGAGGAGGTGATAGAGGTCCCGCATTACGCGGCTGGTACCGATGAGTCCTTCGATCCGGTATCGCTGATCGAGCTGGGATCGGAGGTACGCGTTCTCGGATCGCAGCCGGCGTTGCTCGAGTGCCGAACCGAGAACGTGCAGTAGCGCATCGAACTGAAACGGCTTGGTGATGAAGTCGGCCGCACCCTGCTTGATGGCGTCCACCGCATCTTTCACGGTGCCGTACCCGGTGATCACAATCGAGATGATGTCCGGGTACCGTTCGACGGCGGCGTCGAGGACCTTCCGGCCGTCGATGCCAGGCAGTCGCAGATCGGTAATCAGGATGTCGAACGCAAAGGCCGCCAGGCGCTCCAGGGCCTGCTCGCCGCTGGTGGCTTGCTCGACTATGAATCCCTGATCCGAGAGGCGCTCGGCGATCGCTTCGCGGAGCGGCGTCTCGTCATCCACGATCAGCAGATGTTTTTGGCCGTCAGTCATTTATGCGGGCGGACGGTATTTTGACACCCCACTGGATCCTGGTCAATGACGGCCAGCCACCCTACAGCCCATTCGGGGCCGCTCCGATAACAGTGAGCGGAAGCGGAACCAGGTCATGTTCCGAGACAACACATGATGATTGAGCGCAAGACCATTTCGATCATGAAGGCGTGCGAGCTCGTTGGCGTGAGCCGCCGCACGATCTACAACTGGATCGCCAGCGGGAAGGTCGAGTACGTGCGAACCGCCGGTGGGTCGGTGCGGATCTTCGTGGACACGCTGTGGCGTGAGCCGGGCAAGGTCCCAGACCTCACGCGGAAAGAAGCATCGTAGCGTGCACGCCGTGGAACCCACGCCGACCGACCTCGGTCTTCTGTTCCATCGCCTCAACAATCAGCTGGGAATCATTCTCGCGAACGCGGAGCTCCTCGAGACGAAATCCGCCGACGAGATGGGGCGCGCGCGCGCCTCCCAGGTGGTTTCGAGCGTGCTCGATGCGATGGCCACCGCGAAGGAGATTCGCCTCCGCACGCGGCTGTCCTGACCCACGCCAGCAAGACAAATAGCGCGCGCCGGGGAACCTTGGACGGTCGGATTGTTGACACCCACTGACGGAAACGGTCAAGGAATTGACCGAGCTGGCGCGTCCCGGCGCACGATTTCCCGCCGCTTCACACCGCAACACTTTCCCCAAAGCACTCACAAACAGAGACTTATCGGATAGCCTGGTCGGGCGGTCGAGATACGCTGTTTCTTCGCTTTCTACTTGGTATTACTGTTGCGCTAGGGCTAGTCCGTTCACGGCGTGTCGCCGGGACGTTCAGAGGACATTGCCCATGCAGCGCCAGCCCCTCGTCTCCAGCCAGCGTGACCGGATCGCCTCGGGCCTGCCATTCGTCGAATCCCTTGCGCGTCGTGTCGCGGCGTCGATGCCGCACTCGATTGAGCTGAACGATCTGGTGCAGGACGGGATGCTGGGGCTGATCGATGCCGCCTGCCGCTTTGACGAGGCGCGCGGTATCAAGTTCGAGACCTTCGCGGAGCGGCGGGTCCGCGGCGCGATGATCGATGCGTTGCGCCGGGATGCCTGGCCGCGCGGCGTTCGTCGTCAACGCCGGGAGATCGAGGCGGCGCGCGAGCAGCTCCGTCGCGAGCTCGGCGCCGAGCCTTCACTCGCCGACCTCGCCGCCCGGGTGGGATCGGACGAAGCCCGCCTCGGTCGCACGATCGTCCGAATCAACACGATCGAACAGACGTCGCCGTTGTCGGCCGCCGAGCACGTCGACGGATCATCGCTGCCGGCCGCGCTCGTGCCGTCCGAGCCCGCTGCGCCGGACAAGGCCTACGAAAGCCGCGAAGTCCGCGAGCGCGTCCGAGCCGCCATCGGCGCGCTGCCCGCCCGCGAGCGCAAAGTGATCTCGATGTACTACTACGCGGAAGCGACGATGAAGCAGATCGGGACGGCGATCGGGGTCAACGAGTCGCGCGTCTCCCAGCTGCACGCGCGCGCCGTGCAGCGACTGCGGAGATCCCTCGGCGCGGATTGCTCTGCCGCCGAAGCGGCCGCTGCGCTGCGTCCCGCCATTCTTTCGTTCCAGCAGACGATGCGGCGGATGCGGATGGCGAAGGCTGAGCTGCCGGCGCCGACGACGCCCGGAGTGGTCTTGCAATACGCGGCGCCGAAGCGTGCCGCCGTTGCCCGCCGCGCTCCAGTTGCAAGGACCGAACGGATCGCGGCGGCGAGATAGTTAGCCGCATAGAAAAAGCTCCACAGGAGGAAGGGAGGAGGGAGGAAGAGGAACTAGTCGGGCGACTAGTTCCTGATCCTCCCTGTCCTCCCTTCCTCCTGTAAAGGTCTTCTCCCCGCCCTCGGGATCTCACGTCACCATCTCCCTCGCGACCCTCAGAAGATCTTTGAGCCGGAACGGTTTTGCGAGCCAGCGACAACCGCTCTCCTCCAGGAATCGTTCGGCCTCCGTTCCGGCGACGTCTCCCGTCACGAACATGATTCGACGTGCCATCTCGGGCTTCGTCAACTCGAGCTCGTGGTAGAACTGCGTGCCGTCGAGCCTGGGCATCTTCAGGTCGCAAATGATCAGGTCGTACGGTTTCTGCCGCAGACGCTCGAGTGCCTCCAGACCGTCGCTCGCGCGGTCCACCCGGAAACCCGAGTCCTGGAGTGACTCCGCGACCGCCGCGCCAAGCGCCGCTTCGTCCTCGACAACCAGGACCTCGACGCCGGCCACCATCGCGGGCGGCGGATCCTTCGGCGGCGGCAGGGCGGGTTTGAGAGAACCGGCATCGGCCGGGAGCTCCACGGAGAACGTCGCGCCGCCGCTCGGCTCCGATTTCAGCGAGATCCGTCCTCCGTGCTCCTGGACGATCGCGTAGGCGACCGTCAGCCCGAGGCCTGTCCCCTTGCCAACCTCCTTCGTGGTGAAGAACGGATCGAAGATCCTCGGCTGCACGTCTTCCGGCACGCCGGGTCCATCGTCGCTGACATCGAGCACGACGGACTCCCGCTCGAGGTGATGCCACGTGTGGAGCACGAGCGTGCCGCGCCCGTGCGCCGCAATCATGGCCTGCTCGGCGTTGATGATCAGATTGAGTAGAACCTGCTGCACCTGGTGTGGATCCGCGAAGACTTGCGGGAGGCCGGCGGCCAGAGCCTCGATGATGCTGATGTTGCTGGCGCGCTGATCGTAGGAGCGCAGGGCGAGTGTCTCACGCACGACCTGGTTGAGATCGACCATCGCGCGCGTGGTGTGCCGCTTGCGCGCGAACGTCAGCAGATTCCGAACGATCTTCGCGGCGCGCTCCGACTCACTGAGAATCGTGTCGAGGCCGCGACGGGTGGGGCCGTCGAGATCGCGCTGGGCGAGCCGCTCGGCACACGTGAGGATCGTCGCGAGCGGGTTGTTGAGTTCGTGGGCGACACCGGAGATGGTCTGCCCGAGCGCCGCGAGCTTTTCGGCCTGAAGCAGCTGGTGATAGAGATCGCGCGTCTGATCCTCGAGACGTTTGCGCTCGCTGACGTCGCGCATCAGCGCTTCGATGCGAAGACCCTCGGATGCCGGCTCCGCCCGCGCGGTGACCTCCACCCAGATTGGCGTGCGGTCGGCGCGCCGCAGCCGCAACAGGTAGTCGGTCACGGATCGATCGCGCTGCAGGCGCTCGATGAACCCGTCGCGCGCCTGGATGTCCACGAAGCGATCCGTCGCGAACGGGCGGACCTCCTCGGTCGGCGTCTCCGAGGAGTACCCGAAAATCAGCTTGAGATAGGGATTCGCCGACAGCGTTTCGGCGATGTCGGCGGAGACCGTCCCGATGTACACGCCCTCGTGGACGGACTCGAACAACCGGGCAAAGGCGTCAGTCACAATCAAATTCAGGAGTCAGAATCCAGAATTCAGCAGTCAGAATGCTTTCTTCGCGGCCCCGACCCCGAGTCGGGGGCTGAAAACCTTGGAATTCTGACTTCTGAATTCTATATTCTGACTCCTGACATCTATCTCCTGAATTCTGGACTCTGGCAGCGGGACATGACTACACCCTCGTCTCTTCAAAACCAGGTCGCCATCATCACGGGAGGCGGAACTGGTATCGGGCTGGCGATTGCCTTGCGTCTCGGCGAGCTCGGCGCACGCATCGTCGTCGGCAGCCGCGACTCCAAGCACCTCGAGGATGGCACCGCGACTCTGCGACACGCGGGCCTCGATCCGCTGGCGGTGCAGATCGACGTCAGGAAGCCGGACCAGGTCGACGAGATGATCGAACGCGTCCTTCGGCATTTCGGCCGGATCGACATCCTCGTCAACAACGCCGCGGGCAACTTCATCTCGAAAGCGGAAGACCTATCGCCGAATGGCTGGAACGCCGTCGTCGGCATCGTGCTCAACGGGAGCTTTTATTGCTCGCGTGCGGTCGGGCGTCAGATGATTGCACGGGGGAAGGGCGGCGCGATCGTCTCCGTCCTGGCAAATTACGTCTGGACCGGGAGTCCAGGCACGATTCACTCGGCGGCGGCGAAAACAGGCGTCATGTCGATGACGCAGACGCTGGCGGTGGAATGGGCGCCGCACAACATTCGCGTCAATGCCGTTGCACCGGGGCCAATCGAGTCCGCCGGTGCGGCGAAGCAGCTGTGGGATACACCGGAGGCGGTCGAGCGGATCACTCGATCGGTGCCGCTCGGGCGCTGGGGGCAGCCCTCCGAGGTTGCCGATGCGGTGGCGTTTCTCGCTTCTTCTCACGCCTCCTTCATCACCGGCGAGATCCTGACGATCGACGGCGGAGCACGCCTTGGGCGCGGCACGTTCGGATTCGTCTGAGCCCGGCGCCAGGCGTGTGATACTCCGTTGAGTCTGGTGGCGGTCCTGCCTGCGCACGCGCGCTGCGTCGTCCGCGGTGAGACAGGCCGATCCCACAGCCGAACACAACCCGTGCGGGGCCCGTCGACACAGTCCGCAAGTCCCGACGTCTTCTCTATGAAGTCCGCCCCCGAGAGACCCGCGCGCGAGCTCGAACCGCCGTTCTCGGGTGGCACAGGCCTCGCATCGCGGCCCGCGTAATGCCGTCGTGGAGTGACCTCCGGTATTCGGTGAGGAGTCTCACGCGTACGCCTGGCCTGACGCTGACGTTGCTGCTGACGATTGCGTTGGGGATCGGCAGCAATGCCTCCGTCGCCGGGTTCGTTCGTGGTCTGACGACCCGCAACGTCCCCATTCCCGGAATCCAGCAGGTCGTCTCGGTGTTTGCGCGCGACGCGCAGGACGCCTTCGGACCTGTCTCGTACGAAACCTTCCGTTCCCTCGAAGGGCAGCGCGGGACGTTCGACTGGCTCGGTGCCGCGCGCGAAGCCCGAGTCGCCGTCAGGCTCGGCGACCGTTCTTCGGTGATGACCGTCGCCGCCTTGACCCCGAAGCTGGCGGAGCTCCTTCATTTGCCGCTGACGAACGGCGTCGTCATCAGCCATCGCGTGTGGGAGAACGAGCTCGGCTCCGACCCCGAGGCTCGCAACGGAACGATCCGAGTCGACGGGCGCGCGAGTCCCGTAGCCGGTGTCGCGCCGGATTGGCTCGACGGGATCTATCTCGGGAGCGCCGTCGACATCTGGTCTTCGTTCGAAGAAGGCACGCTTCAGGAGGGCGATCGATCCAGCCGGATCTTCTGGGCGCTCGGCCGGCTTCGCCCCGGCACCTCGGTCCGTCAAGCGCAGGCCGCACTGAACTCGACTCGCAGCGGCACCGAAATGGTCGCCGTGCAGCATTACAACGGGATGACGCCGGACGCGGCGGCCGGCATGTCGCGGATCGGGACTCTGCTGCCGGTCGCGGCCGGAGCGGTATTCCTGATCGCGTGCGCCAACGTCGCGACCTTCCTCCTCTCGCGCGCCTCGGCTCGATCGCAGGAGACATCAGTCCGGATCGCGCTCGGCGCCAGCCGGCGCCAGCTTGCCAGACAGTTGCTCGCCGACGGTATCGTGATCTCCGGCGTTGGCGCTGCCTTCGGCGTACTGCTCGCTGTGTGGACCGCACGGATCGTACCGGCGTTTCTGTTCGAACAAGACGCCGAACAATTGGTCTTCGTGCCTGATGTCGTGGGAATCCTCACGGCATCGCTTGTGTGTGCCGCTGCGACGGTTGCATGCGGTCTTCTCCCGCTCGTCGAAATCCGGCATGACGATCCTGCCGGCGTGCTCCGCCGCGAAACGACCGGATCCTCGCCAGCAATGCGCAGGCTGCGCGCCGGCCTTGTGATAGCGCAGATGGCGTGCTGCTGCCTGCTCGTTGTCTCCACATCGCTCCTGTTCGCGAGTTTTCACTCGGCACTTCAGACGAGCGTCGGCAGTCGCCTCCAGCACGCCATCCTTGCAACGCTCGAGTGGCACCTTCGCTTCAGCCGGCCCGATCTTGGTCTCGAGTACTTTCGTCAGGTCGAGCAGGCCGCGCTTTCGCTTCCAGGCATCTCAGCGACGGCATGGTCGAGTACGCCGCCTGGAAGCCGGCCGGGGTGGCAACCGATTCGAGTCGAGGCGCCGCAGTTGCCGCTGAGAGACGTGGTCATGGACGTCGTCGCGTTCACGCCCCAATCGCTCGACCTCGTGACGCTGCCACCGGTCGCGGGCCGAATGTTCGGCGGCGAAGACACGCCGCAAGGGTGCAAGGTCGTCGTCGTGAACCAGGAGGCAGCCGCCGACTTCTTCGACGACGACGCGGTCGGCAGATCCATTCAGGACTCTGCGGGTAAGCACGTCGAGATCGTCGGTGTGGTAGCAACTCGCAGGGAGTCGAACGCGTCCGCGGCGAGCCGCCCGACGATCTTCTACTACGCCGAGCAGAACGCCGTTCCGGCAGATCGGAAAGAGGTGCACTTTCGGGTTCCAGAGCGGCCGAGGCAGGCTCGCGGAGTTCTCGAGGCGAGTGTCGTCTCGCAGAGCTATTTCTACTCGATGGACTTGTCACCGACTGCCGGTGAGCTTTTTGCCGACGATCCTCCGGCGCAGGACTGCCGCGTCGGAGTGATCAACCAGCAGGCGGCCGACCGCTACTTCAACGGCCGCGCCGTGGGTGGTGCGGTGATCGACGGCGCCGGTCACCGGACCAGAATCGTCGGCGTCGTTCAGGCGCCCGTGCTGAGAACGTCGCAGCGCCGCGCCGAGCCGGCAATCTACTTGCCGATGGCGCAGGACTTCCAGCCTCGGATGACGCTGTTGTTGAACGCGCGCGCGAGCGACGAACGCACGTTGACGGCTGTTCGCCGCACGCTCGACCTCGTGCCCGGCGGCCTCTTCGGGAGCGTCGTGACGACGCTCCAAGGTCATTTGAGCAAGACGGCGTTGGCCGCGGACCGGATCGCCACGATCCTTGTCGGCGCAGCAGCAGCAACGGCACTGACCCTGGGCATTCTCGGGCTGTACGGAGCGATGAGCGACGCAGCCCGTCGCCGGAGACGCGAGATTGCCGTGCGTCTTGCCCTCGGCGCCCAGAGTTGGCGGGTGATTCGACAGGTCCTGGCCGAAGGCATCAAGCTCGCCAGCGTTGGTGCCGTCGCCGGCCTCGCCGGCTCGCTGCTCGTCGCCCGCTGGCTGTCACGAGTGACGCCGACTGCCGGCGGTCCGCCGCCATGGGCGTGGCTCGCGGCTCCGCTTGTGTTGATGGTATCGGTTGCGATCGCGAGCGTCCTTCCCGCGCGCCGAGCCGCCTCCGTCGATCCGCTGACGATCATGCGTGACGGGTGATCGACTCTCGCGGAAGTGCCTGGACTCGCCCCGTCGTGGATGAGTTGGCAACCCGCTCACTCAGCCTTATTCGACGCCGGGGTCAGACCCAGGTCTGACCCCGCCTCCCACCGCTTGTCACGGATAGTTTGCGACTGCGACACGCGATTGTGACCCGACCTTCCTAGGATTGCCGCGGTGCCCGAACCGGGCATCACGGTCCTCAACGCGCACATCAACGATCGCGGCTGCCAGGGGCCTGGCAACATGGCGACATGTCTGCCGTCGAAAAAGGAAAACGGCGGGCCCGGTTCGATTGCCGAGCAGACCGTCGACCATCACGTGAACGTTCTTCTCGGAGGCGGTCGCGCTCGCTTCACGCAGCTGGCAACCGGCGGCCCGCACGTCGGCAAGTCCGTCATCGAGTCGGCGCAGCTCCAGGGGTATCAGTACGTCAACACGCCGCAGCCCTCGAGCTCGCGCAGGGGAGCGTCGTCGGTGTGACGAATCAGACCGACCTCTTCCAGACGATCGCTCGGGCGCTGGGGCTGGAATGAAGCCGGCCTCTCGGCGGGGTCAGACCCAGGTCTGACCCCAAAGTGTGAGCGGGAGCCCGGCACCCGCCCGTGACCCTCCTACGGGTCAACCAGGTCTGGTTGCAACAAATTCTGCACAACTGGCGTCCAACAGAATAATGGACTGACGATCCTGTCAGTCAGTAGAGATAATTCTGTTGTGACCTCAGAGCGACACCTCGATCCCATCGATCTGCAGATCCTGGATCAGCTCCAGGCGAATGCCCGCGAAACACAAGTCGACATCGCCCGTGCGGTCGGTCTGGCCCCCTCGGCGGTTCTCGAGCGGATTCGCAAGCTCGAAGCTCGGGGTGTGGTCCGCGGCTACGGTGCACAGGTCAACCCGAAGGCTCTCGGCCTCGCGCTTCTCGCGTTCGTTGCTGTCCGCAGCGACGACGCCTCGTCTGACCAGGACATCGCGCGAGCCCTTGCGGACTGCGCCGAAGTGCTTGAAGTGCATCATGTTGCCGGCGATGACTGCTATCTGATCAAAGTCCGCGCACGTGACGCGGAGCACCTCGGACACCTCCTCCGGACTCGGTTCGGGCGCATTCCCGGGGTCCGATCCACTCGCACAACGGTTGTGCTGGAGACTGTCAAGGAAACGTCACGGCTGCCTGTCCAGCTGCCTACCCGTGAGGGGGTGGCGCCATGAGCCCGGCAGCCCTGAGGCAGCGGAAGCTGGCTTACTTCGCCTGGATCGCCGTCTGCCTGATCTGGGGGACCACATACCTCGGCATCCGTGTATCGCTCGAGACGATGCCGCCAGCGCTGATGGGCGGCATCCGATGGACGCTCGCCGGCGCCCTCCTCGCCGGTTGGGTACTGATTCGGGGCGAGAAGCTCCCACCGGCCTCGAGCTGGGGCTCGATTTCCCTCCTCGGCTTCCTGATGCTCGTTCTCGGCAACGGTGGCGTCGTGTTCGCCGAGCAATGGGTACCGAGCGGACTGACGGCAGTTCTCGTCGCCACGTCGCCGTTCTGGATGGCCGGCGTCGAGGCCGCCATGGGGGATGGTGAGCGACTGAGACCCACGGTCATCGGCGGGCTCGTCATCGGATTCAGCGGGATCGTGCTCCTGGTGTGGCCGGAGTTGACTCTCAATACGTCGGGCCATCCCGGATTCCTCGCGGGGATCCTCGCGGTCCAGATCGCTGCGTTCGGTTGGTCGCTCGGTTCCTCCTACTCCAAGAGACGGGGGCGCGGGGACGATATCCTGGCGACGACGGCGCTGCAAATGCTGTCGGGCGGGTTGATGATGGCGGCGATTGGGACGGCGCGCGGCGAGTGGAGCACTCTGTACTTCTCGACGCGCTCTGCCCTGGCGCTCACATATCTAACGACCATCGGCGCGATAGGCGGATTCGTCGCGTACTCATACGCGCTGCGACACTTGCCGGTGTCGTTCGTGTCGCTCTACGCCTATATCAATCCCATCATCGCCGTTGCGCTCGGGATCCTGCTGCTGCACGAGCCGTTCACGCCGCGCATGGCCGGCGCCGCTGCGCTTGTGTTCACCGGCGTCGCTGTGGTGCGATGGGCGCGCGCCGCCGCGAACGGTCCTGCGACGCGATCGTCCGCGGCCAACGACAGCCGCACGACGGCCCGTCGTCAGATCGCCTGAAAACCGGAACGCAGGTTGTTGTCCTGCGCCCCGGTCGTACGCTCTCCGTCAAACGGTCCGACCGCTGACGAGCCGGACGAGGATCAGCACAATTGCGATCACCAGAAGGATGTAGATGAAGTTGCCGAGTGTGTAACCACTGACCAAGCCCAGCAGCCACAGAATGACCAAAAGGATCGCTATAGTCTCGAGCATTCTCAGCCTCCTTCTTCCTTCGCAGTCCGACAGCAACCGCTGTGCCACGGTTCAGCCATTCCGGCGCGGTGCGGCGCGACTCCCGCTCGGATTGATCGGCTTGGTCGCTCTCTTTTGTGCCGTCGCTTCAGCGGCACCCGCGCAGGAGACGGCGGCGGCGCTCCCTCCAGTGAATCGCTTCAAGGCGACCGGTGAGTTTCTGGCGGGTGGCGCGGTGGGGCTTGGGCTTCACGAGAGTGGTCATCTCGTCTGCAACCTGATCTTCGATGCGGATCCCGGGATCGAGAAGGTCGATTTCCACGGCATTCCGTTCTTCGCGATCACCCACCGGAGCGTCTCGCCGAAGCGTGAGCTGGTGATCTCTTCGGCGGGATTCTGGGTGCAGCATGCCGGCAGCGAGTGGCTCCTGACGCGGCGGCCCGGATTGCGACGCGAGCGCGCCCCGTTTGCGAAGGGCGTGCTCGCCTTCAACGTCTTCGCCTCGTTCGCCTATGCGGGTGCCGCGTTCGCGCGGACAGGACCGGTCGAACGCGATACGCGTGGCATCGCTTCATCGGCGGAGATCGACGAGCGTTGGGTCGGCGCCATGGTCCTAGCGCCGGCGGTCTTCGATGCCTGGCGATATTTTCGGCCCGAGGCGAAGTGGGCGGTGTGGGCCTCTCGCGCGGCGAAGGTTGGAATGGTGCTTCTCGTCGTGAAGTAGCGCGGCGCCTAGGCGGCGTCTCCTGGGTGGCGCGGTCCGAGCGCGAACGTCATGGTGCCTTCGAGCACGGATTTGCCCTCGACGCGTGCGATCCCGCGGAGCACGCCCATCCTGCTGCGCAGCCGTTGCACGATCGCCTCGATTTCGACGATATCCCCGGGGTGCACCGGCCGTCGGTAGCGGACGCGCTGGATGCCCATGAAGTACGGAATCTTTTCCCGGTTCTCCGGCTTCACCAGAATCAGAATCGCGCCGACCTGAGCGACGGCTTCGGTCAGCACGGAGGGCGGCAGGACCGGCGCCTCGCCCGTTTTGTGCGCCAGATAGCGCTCGTTCAGCGTGACGTTCTTGATGCCGACAATGCGCTTGTCCGGCTCGAGTTCGGTGATGCGATCGACGAGCAGAAAGGGATAGCGGTGCGGCAGGATCCGCTCAATCGCCGTATAGTCGAGGGGCAGTGTGATGTCCATGGAGTCGAAGCCGGTCGCGCGGCAGAGGCCGAATTTACAAGTATAATCCGTTTCTTACGGCCGCCGACGTCGGCTGCGCAGGGAAAGACACGCCTCAGTGAGTCCAGGACATCCCGCAGATAACGCACCGGCAACCGGGGTACCGGAAACCGAGAGTGCGAGCGAGCTCCTCACGACGCTCTTCGACCTGGGCCGGCAGGTCACCGGCGTCCTCGATTTCGACGACCTCCTCCAGCAGATCCCGCGACTCATCGCGCGGCTGATTGAGTTCGATGCGTTCGCCGTCTATCTACTCGACGAACGGCGGGGCGAGCTGCGCGGCGCATACATGGTCGGCTACCCGGAGCGGGACACGCCGATACGCCTCAAGCTCGGACAGGGGCTGGTCGGCGCGGCGGTCGCTTCGCAGCAGCCGCTGCTCGTGAGCGATCTCAGCGCGGATCCCCGTTATGTCGGCTTCGTGCCGGACATGAACTCCGCGGTGGTCGTGCCGCTGCTGCACCAGTCGCGTCCTGTGGGTGCGCTCAACATCCTGAGCCGCAACCGGGGCCAGTTCACCCAGCGTGACGTCGCGATCGTCCGCCAGTTCGCGGCGCACGTCGCAGTCGCACTGGTCAACGCGAGGCTGTACGAGCGCAGCCGGCGGGATGCCGACGCGTTCGAGACGCTCGCCGAGATCGGCCGCGAAGTCTCGTCGCTGCTCGATCTCGATCAGCTCTTCGCGCGAATCGCGCAGCTGACCAAGAACGTTGTCGACTATCGCACCTTCGGGATCCTGCTCTTGAACGAGACCGGCGAGCTCGAGATGAAGCTGGCGGTCCAGTACGGCGAGAAGGTCACCGTCCCGCGCGTCCGTCTCGGCGAAGGCCTGGTCGGCTACGCGGCCCTGCACAAGGAACCGGTGCTCGTGCCGGACGTCTCGCAGGACCCGCGCTATATCAAGCTCGTTCCGGATGTCAGGTCCGAGCTTGCGATCCCGATGCTCCTGAAGGATCGCTGCATCGGAGTGGTCGATCTCGAGAGCCCCGAGCTCGATGCGTTCAGCAAGCGTGACGTCGAAATCCTCACCCTCCTGGCCAGCCAGGCGGCCGTGGCGATCGAGAACGCAAGGCTGTACGAAGAAGTCAGGGCGAACGAGGAACGGCTCGAGAAGGAAGTCAGGTTCGCGCAGCGCGTCCAGGTCGCATTGCTGCCAGCGGCGCCTCCCAAGCGTCTGAAGCACGTCGAGCTGGCCGGCGTGTTCGCGTCGGCTCGCGAGCTCGGAGGTGATTTTCACGACTACCTGTCTCCCGAATCGAACACGCTCGTGATCGCCGTAGGCGATGTCTCGGGCAAGGGCGTGCCGGCGGCGCTCTACAGTGCGTTCGCCGCAGAGCTCGTACGCGGGCGCACGTTCCGGCGGCGCTACCAGCCGGAGCGATCCACCCCGGCCGGGATCCTGTCGTCGGTGAACACGATCCTCCATCAGCGGCAGCTCGAGGAGTACTACTGCACCCTGTGTTACGCCGTGTTCGACTTGAAGCGCCGCACGATGACGCTCGCGAACTCGGGATTGCCCTATCCGATTCGCTGTTCCGGCGAGACCTGCACGCAGATCGAGCTCCCAGGCGTTCCGCTGGGCTCCTTCCAGGGATCCAGCTACGACGAACTGACGTTCCCGCTGGTCGCCGGGGACCTGTTCGTGTTCTGCACGGATGGCGTCTTCGAGGCGATGAACGCCCTCGGCCAGGAGTTCACGGCGACACGCCTCCTCGAGGTCGTGCAGAGGGTCAGGGATCTTCCGCCCGCGAAAGTTGTCGAGGCGATCTTCGCCGCCGCCGGAGAATGGCGCGGAGAGACGCCGCCGAACGACGACATGACCGCCGTCGCGGTCCGGATCACGGGATGATTCGGACGGCCGCCGTGACGCTCGCATCGCTGCTGGCGTGCGTCGCCCTCTCCGCTCGCCAGGATGCGAAGCTCGGAGAGTTCCGTCACGTTCTCGATCGCCGGCTCGACAGCATCGCCACATCGCTGGACGGCGTTCTCGGGTACACCATCGTGGATCTCACGACCGGCGACGAAATCAAGCGTCTGCAGGATTCGGTTTTCCCGACGGCCTCCACGATCAAGCTCGCGATTCTCTACGAGCTGTTCAAGCAGGCGGATGAGGGCGTCATCGATCTCGATCAGGTGAAGTCCCTCGATCGCCAGCATGTGGTGGGCGGTACCGGCGTGCTGCGCGAGTTGACGGCGCCCGCGATGGCCTTGCGCGACTACGCAGTGCTGATGGTCGTGCTCAGCGACAACACGGCGACCAACGTGCTGATCGACGTCGTTGGGATGGAGAAGGTGACGGCTCGGATGCGCGCGCTCGGCCTGCCGCAGACAAAGCTGCGAAGGCGGATGATCGATCTCGAGGCCGCGCGCCGCGGCGACGAAAATGTCTCGACGCCTGCGGAGCTCGCGAAGCTCCTCCAGGTGCTGTATCGCGGTGACGGATTGAGCAGGAAGAGCCACGAGGCGCTCATCGCCATTCTTCAGAAGGACAAGACGACGCCGATGCGGAGTGGGATTCCGGCGGACGTCCCCGTGGCGAACAAGCCGGGGAGCCTCGAAGGGGTCGCCGTGGACGCGGGAATAGTCTACTTGAAGAATCGGCCGTACATCTTCACGGCGATGTCAACGTTCCTCGACCACGAGGAACAGGGTGACGCGGCTATCACCGCCGCGTCCCGTGCTGTGTTCGAGTATTTCTCACGGCTGGCGCACGCCTCGGACTACGGACGCGCGATCAAATAGGCGGCGCCGCTAATACCGATTGAAGTGAATGCCCGTCTGCTGGATATGCAGACCGATGGCTTGCCCGCCCAACGTCGCCACATCCTGCACACGACCTTCGACCCGTACCCGCGACCCTTTGGCAGGTACTCGTCCGTTCTGCGCGAGGACGGTGACTTCCCCCGTTCCGTCGTCGACCTTGTAGAGCCTGACCGGGACGAGCGGCATGCCCCACGAGCTGGTGACAACGCCATTTATCGAAACCGTGTGGTCCTGGTACCGCCCGGGGTTGTATTTGAGCTCAGCGACGCTCGGGCGTCGAGTCGCGAGGGCGCAGCCCGAAACGAGCAGGGCCAGCGCAAGTGCCGGACCGAGACGGGAGAGTCTGTTCGACATGTCCTCCTCCTGCTCTCCGAAGACACGAATGGCCGCGCGAAATCGGCCAAATTACTCACGGGATGCGGCGATGCCAGCGCCTGCCTGAGTTAACGCACCCCGTTGACTCCGCGCGACCGCAACGGGTTACATCAAATCCCGTACCCAACGAAACTGCTGGAAATCCATTCGATGCGCCCGACTTCCGTCCTGTCGCGGTGACGCTCGCTGACCTCCACATCGGACGCGCCGAACAACCTTTTGCAAGAAGCCTGCGTCTCTCAATCGAACTTCCGACGGCGGGCCCCAGCCTTTGACGAGGGTCGGGGTGTTTTTGAGTTCAGCCCGCGGCGGTCCGCTTTGATACCAGCGGAAGTCAGCTTGTGATGAGTGACGCGAGCGAGATCTAGCGAGGCTGCGCCTCAGACCGTCGAGGCTCCGCCTCGCTAGGCGACAAGCTTGATAACGCCGCGCTGACGCGCGGCCGGCCTTGACCGAAAACTTGACTCAGAATCTCAGAATCGAGCGGTCAAGGCCTCTAGAGAAGCCGGGGTCGGAAGTCCTCCCGGCCAAACAAGGAGTCGGCAGCATGGGTTCCTGGAAAACGGTTGTCTGGGCAACGGGCATCCTCGCAGCGACAGGCATCGGCGCGGAGGTCGCCCCCCCGGCAGAGGGTCAGGCGAAGATTGCGGCCGCACGGCAGGCCAAGCCTGCCATCGTGCAGGTGCTCGCCGGCACCGGCAGCTGGATCGGTGTGGCCGTGCGCGATGTTGTTGCAGACGATGTGTCGAAGATGAAGCTTCAGGGTCCCGAGGGAGTCGTGGTGGAAGAGGTGACCCGGGAAAGTCCCGCAGAGACGGCCGGGCTCAAGGCGGGCGACGTCATCGTCGAGTTCGATGGCGACCGCGTGCGGAGCACGCGCCAGTTCACGCGTCTCGTGCAGGAGACACCCTCGGGACGAAAGGTCCAAGCCTCGGTCCTTCGGGATGGCCAACGCGTGCCGTTGACCATCGAGCCGCAGGCCTTCGGTAAAGGCCATTACTTCGACGGGGAGTTTCCTCAGTTCGCAAAGGACTGGTTTGTGCCGCCTGTCCCGCCCGCTCCTCCGGCGCCTGCCGCGCCACCAGCCGCTCCGGCGCCGCCGGCCCCCCCCGCCTTTCGAGGGTTCTTCGACTTCGACGAGCTGATCGGTCGCGGAAGCGGCCGACTGGGTCTGAGCGTCAGCGACCTTCAGCCACAGCTCGCCGATTACTTCGGTGTGAACGATGGTGTGCTCGTGACCTCGGTGACGTCGGACTCGCCTGCATCCAAGGCAGGGGTGAAGGCAGGTGACGTCATCACGACCCTGAACGGATCGAGCGTCTCTTCACCGTCGGACCTGCGCACGCGCGCCTCCAGGTTGCGGGATGGCGAAGAGTTCTCAATCGGGGTGACGAGGGACAAGAAGTCACTGACGCTGAAAGGCAAGGCCGAGGAGATGGCTCCGCGCCACCGCACGGTGCTCTGAGGCTCAGGCGTTGGCGGCTTCGACCTTGGTGTCGGCGCCCCGGTTTGGCGGCGGACCCACGAGGGAGGCGAGCTGCGCGGCGAGGATCGTGGCGGCCGCCAGATTCGCCTCCAGCCTTTCAGTATCTCCTTTGACCTCGGCGGCCATCACGCCGACGCATCCGCCGCACGTCAGGAGCGGCGCGGCAATCGCGCCGTTCGAGGTCCCGTTCCCGAAGACCGTCTGCAGCATGCCAGTCCGGTAGGCTGCCGCGGTCGCGTTTTCCGCGCCGCGCGGGATGGTGCCCAGCCGATTGACCAGATGCTGCGGGTAGCCTTGGGCCAGGACGGGATTGAGCTCGCGGCCGTCCGGGTCCGCGATCCATAGGATGATGCCGGCTGCGTCGAGCACCGCTGCCGCGCGTTCGAGGAGTGGTGGCAGGGCCATCGTGTCGTCGACCCGTGAGAGCTCGGTGCAGAGCGTAGCGACGACCTTGAAGTCGAGGACGCGAACTGCAGCCCCGGCGGTCACAGATTGCGCCGCAGTTTCTGCGTGAGGAGTCTGTGATGCAGGCTGCGCCCCCATCGCCTCCGCCTGTGTGGCATCGATGGAGCGTTTCGGCGTACTCCAGCCGTCGTGGCCGATGAGGGCCGTATCCGCCGCACGGATCGACGCAGTCGACGCCGCAGCCACGGGCACGCTCTGCTCGAGGAAGGAGGGGCCTGGGAGATCGCTCTGGACGCGTGGCAGCAGGAGCAGCATCACCAGTCCCGCTGAGGCCGCCGCGGCGATGAGTGCAAAGTCCTGACGCCGCTCGAACGTCTCGGCTGCCACGTTGCGCGCGGTCAGCTCCGAGGTGACCGCCTTGTCGATGGAAGCGACGGCGGCATCAGTGAGCTCGCCAGCGTTGGAGAAGATGAGATCGGAGGCGACGACCTTCTGGCCGGTGCGCACGTACTCCCGCGCCCGCCGATCCATCTGCGCGAAATCATCGAGGGATCCGGTCGCCGCGTCGATCTGGGCTCTGGCGTCCGACGAGCCCGCCGCGGTGCGGAGCGAGGTCAGACGATCCCGGAGGCTGCCGAGAGTCGCCGCGACCTTGGAGGCCCAGAAGTCGTCAGCCTGACCGGTTGCGACATAGGCTTGCTGGGCGGCGCGAAGCTCCAGGGTTCCGCGGGCCGCGCCTCGCGCGGCCGTGCTGAAGGCTTCCCCGGCCGCCGCCTCCGCTCGCCGGCCGGCCTCACCCTTTCTGAAGAGATATGCGGTCACCCCCAGCGCCACTACGAACATCACTAGCAGTGCGAGGCGTGCCGCCCGACTCTTCATTCATTCGCCTCCAACCATCTTCCTCTGGGTGCCTGTGCAGGAGGCTACTATAGCATCCGCGTATGGGACTTGAGCACGGCGAAAACCGCGGCCGTACCGTTGTTCCGTCGTCAATCGCGCGCGTCGTCGCGGTGATCAATCCAAGATCCGGCGCGGGGCTCGATTCTCGAGCCGCCGTTACGCGTACTGGGCTCGTTCGTGACGCCCTCGCGCGGCGCGGGCTCGAGGGATCGATCCACGTCACGGAGCGAGGCGGTCATGCGCGTGAGCTCGCTGCAGCGGCTGTCAGCAGCGGCGCCGATCTCGTGGTGGTGTGGGGCGGCGACGGCACCGTCAACGAAGTCGGCTCGGCGCTTGTCGGCTCGTCAACGGCGCTCGGGACTCGTTCCCGCCGGGTCCGGGAACGGACTTGCGGCATCGCTCTGCGTGCCACGCGAGCCTGTCGCCGCACTCGATCGCATATTCTCAACACCGCCGCGTGCCGTGGACGTCGGGTTTCTGGCGGATCGCCCGTTCTTCAACGTCGCGGGTATCGGTCTCGATGCCCACATCGCCGACCTCTTCAACCTTCGCGGGCGCGGCCGGCGGGGCAAGTGGCCGTACGTCATGATCGGCGTGCGTGAAGGCTGCCGGTACAAGGCTCAGGAATACGACGTTGAGCTCGACGGCGCCCGTCGTCGTGTGTCAGCCTTGCTCATTGCCTTCGCCAACGGGCGCGAGTACGGCATGGGTGCCTGCATCTCCCCCGGTGCGAAGCTGGACGACGGACTACTGGAAGCGACGATCGTCGAAGACCGGTCCATACTCGCGCGATTCGTGGATGCGCGTCATCTGGCGTTGAAGTCGATCGCCCGTGCGCGGCGTGTCGCGGTCAGTCAGGTTCGATCGGCGACGGTGGCCAGCGAGAGCCGGCTTCAATATCACCTCGACGGGGAACCAGGGTCGGCATCCGGCAGCGTCGCGATTCGCATCCAACCCGGCGCGCTCCAGGTGAGAGCCTAGCCGGAGGGATAGGAGAGTAACGTGCGCTCTCAAGAGGCCGAATTCCTCGAAGCATGCAAAGCGGGAGACGAATCGACGGTCCGGGCGATGGTGGCACAGGCACCGTCCCTGACGACGCTCCGCGCCGACAGCGGAGAGACGCCGGTCATGGCCGCCCTCTATCGCGGCCACCAGGGGATCGTCGACGCTCTCGTCGAGGCCGGAGCGCCCCTGGACGTGTTCGCAGCGGCGGCGCTTGGACGCGGGGACGTCGTGGAGGCCGAGCTCGTCAAGGATTCGAAGGCGATCGACAATCGGGCCTACGATGGCTGGACGGCGCTGCACCTGGCCGCCTTTTTCGGGCGCACGCCGGTCGTGAAGCTCTTGATCGAGCGCGGGGCGAACCTGCTCGCGCTATCCACGAACAGCATCGGCAACACGCCGCTCCACGCAGCCGTCGCGGGTGGGCGCGTCGAGTCCGCGCTGGCGCTGATCGAAGCCGGGGCCGACGTCAACGCACCTGACGGGGGCGGCCACACGCCGCTGCACATCGCTGCCGAAGGCGGATACATCCCGATCGTCGAGGCATTGCTTCAACGCAACGCCAACCCACATGCCGTCGACGCGGAGGACCGCACGCCGCTCGCGCGCGCCGCCGCCAGGAATCACTCGGCGGTGATCGACCTGATTACTCTGAGCGGGTCGACGATCAATCCACCTTCTGCAGCGGAATCCTGAGGTGCTGGACTGACGTCGCGCGCGGCGTCCCCGCGAACTTGACCGGCGGAAGGTCCTGGAACATGAAGTCCCACTTCCATCGCTCGGACGGATTCGAAGCCTGCAGCCAGTGCTGCGCGGTCACCGGCCTCGCAAACGTCAGCGTCGCCAGATCGGCGTACGCAGGTTCGCTGGACATCGCCGCCGCCAGCTCCGTTCGGATCTCCGTGCTGTTCGAGTACGTGACGGCGCCGCCGAGCGCCAGGCCAACGTTCACGAACACCTGCCAGTCTTCCTGCGCATCACCCGGAGTCGGGATCACGCGCGCCGCGGCTTGCAGCCGCCCCTGACCGTTCACGTACGTCGCATCCTTTTCGACCCACGCGGCATCCGGGGAGCACGATGTCGGCCGCCGCCGTGAGGTCGTTCATCAGGACGCCGTGAACGATGAGCGTCTTGAGCGCGCCGGCCTTTCGCGCCGCGATCACCCACGCGAGATCGCCGATCGAGCCGGCAGGTCCTGGATCGAAGACGTAGAGGGCCGCCACCTTCCCGGATTGGATGTCAACCCGGAAGGCGGAGAGCTCCGGATCTCCTGTTGGCGTCGCTGTGACGGGGAAGCCAAGGTCCCGCGCGCCGCGCAGACGTTCGGCGCATCGATCGGTGGAATCTTGAATTTCGTCCCGGCCGGCTGCGGTTTGGCTCGCTGGCGCCAGCTCACGCCGACGCCCTCCTCCGGAACGCCGAACGCTCCTCCGAGCCTGCCCGACGACGAAGAGATCCTCGAGCGAAGCGTGCGCGGAGAGCAGGAAACGCAGCGACCCTGGGCCGCCGCCGGCGGATGACGCGGTCGGCCAGCTTCGACAGCGCGTTGCGACCAGTCGGTCGGCTCGAGTGTGCCCGCTTCGGAACGCAGCAGCGGCCGCCGCAGCCGTTCGTCCCCTTCGACCCAGTGGTAGTCGAAGCGGCCGATGTCGCACATCCAATAGCCGTTCACCTCGGGGTTGAGGCGGGGCGTCATTCGGGCCAGCCGAGCGCCCTTCGCCCATTCGGGCTTCGCCTTGATCCAGGCAGTCGTGTTGCAGCCCTTCTCGCAGAGCGTGCAGATCGTGTCTACGGCCTCCGGGTTGTCCCAGGGCCGCGACTTGAACCGGTAGTCGCGCGTCGTGATCGCGCCGACCGGGCACACATCCATCAGGTTGCCGGACAGCAGCGAGTGGACGCCCTCCTCGCGGAAGGTCGCGATTTCGCTTCCATATCCGCGATCGACGATGTTGATCTGTGCGTCGGAATCGACCTCGCGCATGAAGCGCACGCACCGCGTGCAGAGGATGCAGCGGTTGCGATTGAGCATCAGCGTCGGTCCGAAGTCGACGTCGGCCCGCACGCCTTCGCCGTCGAACACGCGTCGCGGCGAACTCCATGCGGCTCTCGTTCGGACCGAACGAATACGAGAAGTCCTGAAGCGGGACATTCGCCGCCCTTGTCGCAGACGGGGCAATCGAGCGGGATGGTTGATCAGCAGGAACTCGAACACGCTCGCGCGCGCCTCGACGACGTCCGGCGTCTGAGTGGAGACGACCATGCCCGTCGGCGACCGGCGTCGAGCAGGAGGTCTGCAGCTTCGGCATCTTCTCGATCTTCACGATGCAGACGCGGCAGGAGCCGTCGATCCCCAGACCGGGGTGGTAACAGTAATAGGGAATCTTGACGTCCGCCTCGATGGCGGCCTGAAGAACGGTTTTGCCCTTTTCGACCGTGACCTGGCGGCCGTCGATCGTCAGCGTGACGGTGTCCATAAGCCTAACAATCATAATGCGGATCGGCATCCCCTGCATAACGGATCTCCATCCGCCTCGAACCTTGGAATTCCGGCCCCGATCGATCTAAAGTGGAGCTCTCGCCGGCCAACCTCACCCAGCAAGGGAGGCCCCATGGACGCGCTGCGCTCGCGTCAGTCGTTCCGAATCGCTCCGGTCATGGAATGGCTGCTCGCTGCGGCGCTCCTCGTCGTGTCTCATCGCGGCCGCTGCCTTCGTCGTGCGCGAGGTCCGCGCCACGCCCCTGCCGCCCTTGAGCGCACCGGTCGCCCGCACGCTGTCGGCGAGCGTTCCGGCCGCTGTGCCTCCGCGCGCCGTCTCGGTTCCGGTGCTGCCATTCCACGACGGCAAGGAGGTCCGCGTCGGAGACAGCGTGGCCGCGGTCGCGACGACGCTCGGACGATGCGGCCGAGGTCGGCCGGCAGGAGGTCGATCGAGGGAGTCTGCGGCGAGCGGCTGACGCGGTTCTACGAGTACGCCGGCGCCCGTTTCATCCTGGTCTTCGAGCCGTTCGAGCGGAACGGGGAAGTCAGGATTGCGGCGATCTATCTACCCTAGAGGCCTTGACCGACTCGATTCTGAGATTTTGAGTCAAGTTTTCGGTCAAGGCCGTCCGCGCGTCAGCGCGGCGTTATCAAGCTTGCGGTCTAGCGAGGCGGAGCGCTTCTGTCAGCATGCCGGTCTGAGGCGCAGCCTCGCTAGAAGCCTGTTCGAACGTGGCGGCGGCCTTCAGGGCGGGATGGCTGCAACACGGTGCCGAAGGTCACCGCTCGAACACCGCGAGCGGACTCCTCCTGGTTCACGACGAGTTCCCGCAGGGTCCCGGTCAAGCGGCAGCGTGCGCGTGACGCTGCGTTCCGTCACGGGAATCGTCAGGCGTTCAGTGTTCCCGCCCGTGTACACCAGCGTGATGCTGACCGGCACCGGAATCACCTCGCCGCGCTGCTCGACGGTGACGGTCGCCGTCGATCCCTGCACCGTGTGGCGGACATGGAGCTGCGGGATCTCCGTGCGGAAAATCCAGGCTTCGAAGAACGCGTTCAGGTCCTGCCGCTCGCCTTCTCCATGGCAACGCGAAGGTCGTCGGTCCCCGCCTTGCGGAACTGCCACTCGGCGTAGAACGCCCGGATCCCGCGGAAGAACGCGTCGTCGCCGATGAGGCGCCGCAGCATGTGCATCACCATCGCGGCCTTGTTGTAGATGACGGCGCGGAAAACGCGGCTGTCGCCCTTGACGTGGCCGAGCCTGTATCCGAGGTAGACCGGACCCTGCGGCGACGCCTCGATCGCCCAGCGGCGCATCTGACGCAGCACGTCGACGAACGTTTCGTTGCCTCGTTCCTTTTCCGCGTACATTGCGGCGAAGTACTGCGCGATTCCCTCGCTGAGCCATTGCTCGTGATAGTTCTTCCAGCCGATCGCCTGACCCCACCATTGATGCCCGAGCTCGTGCGCAAGGAAGAACGTCGGATAGCTGTTGAAGCTGACGGGATCGTTGCGCCAGACGTACGGCGTGGTCGGGAGCGGCTGATTGAGGATGGCGAAATAGGCTGGACTGTGGCCGCCGGGCAGCTCGCTCTCGGATAACGCGAGCGGTGAAGCTCGGATACGGCACGTCGCCGACGATCGACGCGTAGAACTGCGAAGATGGCGGCGGATCGCTCGCTGGTGCCGCGGCCCCGCGACGCCTGCCGCGGGTTCGCCTGAACGACCAGCGACAGCTGGGATTCCGACTTGTCGCCACCATCGAGCGGGCCATGAGGCGACCCTTCCGCACCGCTTATCGTTGCGCGCCGCGTCGTCGGTCAACGACAGCACGAGATCGGTCGTCGCGACGAGGTTGAAACGGCTGATCACGCAGGCGAGATAGCGCAGCGGTCGTTCGGAGATTGAAGACGAACGACTTGCGCGCGCGTTCGCCCGGCCGTAACGGGTCCGGCCGCGCGCGTCGGCGGGCCCGCTGGCGTGCCGCTGGCGACCGCGTCGTACTCGGCGGGCACGGTGATCTCGAGTCTCGCGGTGGCGTAGTCTGCGACGGTCGACTGCGGATACCAGTAGCTGCGGTTGCTGTAGATGTAGCGCGGCTCCGGTTGAAGCAGGACCGGCTCCTGTTCCTGGTCGAGGACGATGGCTTCTCGATCGAGCTCCTGCGGCTCGATCCGTCCGCCGTACACCACCTGCAGGTGAGCGCGGTGCCTTTCGGCAACTGGAACGGGGAAGTTGATGATCACCGCGTTCTGGCCGACGACCCGAGAAACATCAGGCGGCCCAGTTCCACGGCGTAGACGCTCCGCACGATCAGCGAGTCGGCGATCTTCAGCGTGATGGAGGTGGCGACCGGCGTCACGATCTTCAGGGACATCTTCGCCCGTCCGTCGATCCACAGCCGCTCGGGGCTGAAGTCGGCCTCGATGTCGTACGACGTCACGTCGTAGTCGATGGAGTCGTCTTCGCTGTAGAAGCGGCCGCGCGTTTGCGAGCTTCTCGCGCGACGCGTAGACAGCGATGTTCTTCTTGCGGCGTCGATCGAAGAACGACACGTCCTCTGCGTCGGACTGGATGCGGGCGTAGGTCAGCGTCGCCGTATCGCTTCGTGCGGACCTCGGCGATGAGGTCGCCCGGCTGCGGCAGCAGCGACCAGCGCTCGCGGCTCAGATCGTTGAGGTCGACGTTCAGTGTGCGTCCGATGTAGTCGTCGAAGTAGTTCGCGGCCCGTCGGGCATCGGCCGCCGCGACGACCCGCGGCGTGAGCGTGCCCTCCGGCAAAGCTCGTCGCGAAGTCCGACGGACGGATCCGCACCAGGACGACATCGAAGTCCGCCGCCAGGCTGCTCGCTGCCGGAGAAGATCTTGATCTGGGTCCGCTCGGAGGGTCGGGCGGCGAGAACACCATGCGGCCGCGTCCGAGCAGAACGATCGCTGTCGGCCCGTCTGGCGTGGTTGCCACGAAGGCAGCGCCTGTCGCCATCTGCAGCGTGAGGTCGGCGCCCTTCAAGGTGAGGTTCCTGGACGTCGTACTGGTGCGCCACGTCGAGGCCAAGCTTGAAGAGGCCCGAGACGAACGACAGCCGATCGAGTCGAGCGATCGCGCCACGATGCTGGATCGGCGGCGTCGCGATCCTTCGCCGTCGTCACGTCCATCTGCCAGGTGAAGACGCGCGCCTCGGCGTCACGCGCGGCGAAGATCTCGAGGAGGAGGCGCTGCCCTCCGCCCGGAAGCGGCGTCCGATCGCGCTCCTTGATCACGAGCGCCGTCGGCGCCGGCGTCATCGCGCGGACGAATTCGTCGACGTTCTGGCCGGACACGGACAAGGCAGCCAGGCCGTCGGTGTCCCCGCCGAGCGCAAGCTCCCGCAGGCGGTCGATGAATGTGGCGATGGCGTCCGCGGGCGCAGCCGGCTGCGCAACTGCCGGTTTGCCGGCACCAAGCACGAGCGCGAGCGCCAGCAGGAGCCGAAAGGCCATGGGTGCACCATATTAGACCCCTCGTTTGACAAAGAGACCCGGCCGATTTGACCGAGAGGACGAACGCTGGGACGGGCGGGCGACAATCGAACAAGGCCGCGCCGAACTCGCGGTCAAGGGCTCGGGGCGCGCGGTCGGAACGTAGATGTAGGGCGGGCCTAAAGGCCCGCCCCCACGTGCCAACGCTCGTTTGGGGCGGTCAGGCCGCGCGCCTTTTCAGGAGGAGAATCGTCAAATCGTCAATGAACTTGGGCCTTGCGGCGTGCCGTTCGACCGCGGTGAGAACGGTAGCGGCCAGCTGAGCAGGCGCTTCCGATGCGTAGGCGTCAACGACCTGCTGGAGCCCGGTCTCCTCGAACGGTTGTCCGGCAGGATTCTCCGCTTCGGTGATCCCGTCGCTGTAGAGCACGAGGAGCTCTCCCGGCAGAACGATGGTCCGCTGGGCGGAGAACTTCGATCCCTCGAACATGCCGAGCGCCACGCCGGTCGCCGTCAGACGCTCGTAGCGGCCGTCGCCGCGCCGTATCAGTGGCGGATTCTGTCCGGCGTTGACGTACGTCAGGTCGCCGGCCACGGGGTCGTAGACGCCGAAGAAGAGCGTGATGAAGCGCGATGCCGGGCTGTGCCGCGCTATTTGCGCGTTCAACCTCTCGACGAGCGCCGCTGCCTCGAGCCGCTCGTCCACGAGCGTGCGCAGCACGGCCAGCAGCAACGCCATCAGCAGTGCCGCAGGACTGCCCTTGCCGGCGACGTCTCCGAGCGCGACGATGACCTTCCCGTCGCTCAGCGGCAGCACGTCGTAGAAATCACCGCCGACCGTGTTGGCAGGCCGCGTCGTGCCGAAGATCTCGATGTCGCCTGCGACGTACGTGCCGCGTGGCAGCATCGCCAGCTGGATCTCGCGCGCGACCTCGAGCTCGCCCTTCAGCGACAACCGATCGGCCACCTCGAGGATGACGAGAAGGTTGACCAGAAGGAACCCGAGCATCAGCGTGAAGGTTCCCGGGCGCCCAGATGGGAAGCAGGAGACCAACCTGAAAGAAGGGCGTGCCGAACGGGACGGGCACGAAATCGAATCCGCGATACAGCTTCAGAACGCCGAGCAGGCGACGACGAGCGCGCAGATAGTAGAGCGCTCGCCGGGCCGGCGACAGTCGCAGCGTGAAGGCGACCATGAACTGGCGGAAACGCAGCGGCAGCCGCTTCCACCAGGGCAACTTCGCGAACGCCTCTCCGCGCTGCCCGCGGGTGAAGAAGTCGTACGCGTCGCGCGTGTCGTGGGTGAACAGGCGCTGGAAGTCGTCGCTGGAGAAGTCGCGCGTGTACGCGTGGATCCAGTCGGCCGGTTTGCCTGAGGCGGTGGGCGTGGATGCCATGCTGCGGCGGTCAGCCCGAGTATAGAACAGCGCCGATCATGAGAAACGGAGGGGCTTCGGCCCAACGGGCCCCCCTACCATCGTCGCTGGCCATACAGGATCAAGACGAGTCTCGACCGACTGCGGTTCGCCTCCCCATCCGACAGCTTCACTCTTCCTTGTTCGTCAGCTCGCTGAAGAGGACCTGGAGAATGGCCGCGGTAGGCACCGCGAGGACCGCGCCGAGGATGCCGAGCAGCTTCCCGCCAATGAGCAGCGACACGATGACGGTTACCGCGCTGACCCCGACCTGCCTGGCCATGATCTTCGGGACCAGCAGGTGATTCTCGACCTGCTGTTGGACGATGAAGAAGATGATGACGAAGAGCGCGGCCTTCAGCGAGACGGTGGAGGCGACCAGGACCGCCGGAATCGCCGAAAGGATGGGGCCCACGACAGGAATGAGCTCTCCGACTCCTGAGATGAGCGCCAGCACGTAGAAGAAAGGCACTCCGATCAGCCACAAACCGAGAGCGGAGCTCGATCCGATAATGGCGCCGAGAAACAGCTGACCGCCGAGCCACGCGCTGACCTTCAGCGTGATGTCGCGACTCATGGCGTCCACGCGCGCGCGCCGCGCCGGCGCAAAGAGCCGCAGCAGCGACGCACGCAGCGAGGCGGCTTCGACCAGCAGGTAGAACGTCAGGATCAGGATAGTCAGAAAACCGAACAGGCCGCCGACGACGCCCGCGAGCGCGCCGAAGACGGTGGTCACCGCGTCGCCGCCCTGGCTCACCGGCGCCCGCTCCACTGCCTCCTGGATCGTCAGCCGCTCCCTGAGCAGACCTCTCTGCACCAGGAACTCTTGTGCCCGCTCGAACATCTCCGGCAGCGCGCCCCACAGCTGTTGCGCCTGGTGCACGAGCGGCGGCACGACCAGAAACCCGATTCCGACGACCGCACCGATGATGAACAGGTAGAGGATCAGTATCGCCAGCCATCGCGGAAAGCGGCGCGTGCCGATCGGCAGGAATCGCTGGCGCTCGATGAGGCGGACGATCGGGCTGAAGCCGACCGC
Source organism: uncultured Acidobacteriota bacterium (assembly GCA_963730995.1). Taxonomy (GTDB): domain Bacteria; phylum Acidobacteriota; class Vicinamibacteria; order Vicinamibacterales; family 2-12-FULL-66-21; genus CAVSUB01. The sequence continues at coordinate 413,372 of CAVSUB010000002.1, forward strand.
CAGGAGCCCGCTCATGTAGATCAAAAGGAGGACGTCGCGAACGAGATACGCAGCCCACAGGAGGACGACGGCGAGAGCCGTCATCCAGATCGTCCAGAGGTTGATGGCCTTCTGGTCCGAGACTGCGGACACCCGCTACGCTCCCCGGTCGGACAGGAATGTGGCGGTGAAGCGCCCGATGTCGTCGTAAATCGATCCGAGATCGTCGGGCGATGCCAGGAACACGATCCGGAAGAACCCGTCGCCCGGCTTGGCGCCGAATCCCGATCCGTAGACGCAGAGCACGCCGGTGGCCCGCAGGAGCCCGAGCACGTAGTCTTCGTCGGTCACGCCTGGTGGCAGCGAGACCTTGGGCATCGCGTAGAACGCGGCGGTCGGCGCCACGACCGAGATGCCTTCGATCGCTCTCAAGCGTGACGTCGTCAATTCAGCGCGCGTGCGCAGCGCCGTTCGAAAGGCGTCCTGGTGCGTGCGATCGCCGTTGAGCGCGGCGGTGATCGCGTATTCCATGGGTCCGGTCGCACACAGGCGTCCGTCCGCCAGCTTCTTCACCGCTGCCAGGACGTCGTCCAGCCGCTCGGTTCGGCCGACAGCCATCCAGCCGGCCCGCCATCCGGGCGCGAGATAGGCCTTCGACAGCGACGAGAAGGTGATGACCGGCGCGTCCGGATTGTGCGCCGCGATCGCCTTGACCGGACCGTCGAAGGCGAGATCCGCGTACACCTCGTCTGCGAGGAGCGGAATGCCGTGCTCTTCGGCGAGGTCGACCAGCGCGCGCCGCACATCGGGTGGATACACCGCTCCGGTCGGATTGTTCGGGTCGATGGCCACGAGCGCGCGCGTGGCCGGCGTGATCAGGCTGCGGACGTGATCGAGATCCGGGAGCCATCCGTCTTGACGCGTCGGTGCGGTAGAACACCGCGCGCGCGCCGATCTTGGCGAGCACCGCGGTGTAGAGCGGATACGTCGGGACCGGGACGAGGACCTCGTCGCCAGCCTCCGCGAGCGCCGTCAGCGCCAGCTCGATGCCTTCGGATGTTCCCGACGTCAGGATCACGCGATCGGCCGAGAGCGGCATTCCGCGCCGTGCGCATTCGTCCGCGACGGCCTCGCGCGCAGCCGCGATGCCGACCGAAGGCGCATAGCCGTTGTGACCGTCGACGAGCGCGCGCTCGACCGCTTCGACGAGATGCGGCGGCGTCTGGAACCCGAAGGCAATCGGGTCACCGATATTGAGGTAGCGAACCCGGGTTCCAGCGGCCTCAACACGCTTGGCTTCCGCCACGATGTTGCGAATCGCGTACACGAAGCCGCTGATGCGACTGGCAACTGGAATCGACGTCGTCGTGCGAGGAGGCATGGCGCGATCTTACAGCAAACACAGGGGTAAGAGCCCGCAGAGCTCAAACCAGGTAAAAACGACACGTCCGAGATTTCTCGATTAAGTAAAAATTGCTCGATTTTGGAGGGGTGAATGCCGCAATAACAAGCCTGACCGGGGTAGCTCAATCTCTTAACCCGCGCTTACTCAACGGTTTGACAACTTGGCAGGCGAATTGGAAGGGGACGGCTATGGCGGCGCGCTGGGCAATGACCTCGGCAATAGTGGCAACCACGGTCGCAATGTTGACCGTGACGACGCCCAATACTGCAACCGCCAGGAGTCAGGAGCCGACCGGAGGCCCGGCTCAGGCAATATCGCAGCAGGACCAGCCGAGCGAACGGTTTCGATCGTCGGTCGACGTGGTTTCCGTGGCAGCCGTCGTGCGGGATCGAAAGGGACGGTTCGTGCCTGACCTTTCGCAGCGCGACTTCATCGTCGTGGAGAGTGGGCAGACCCGGCCGATCGTGGGCTTCAAGGCGGAGACGGACGGTCCGGTCAGGCTCGCGATCGTGTTCGACGTGAGTGGAAGCATGCGGGTGGGAACCAAGGCGGCCGACGCTCGTGAAGCCGCGCGTCAGGTGCTGAGCTCCCTGAACGGATCGGATCAGGCGGCGCTGTTCTCGTTCGATACGAAACTCGAGCGCGTTCGCGATTTCACGTCCGACTTCAAATCGCTCGTCGCGGCACTCGACAAGGTGGACGCGCCCTACGGTCAGACGTCGCTCTACGACGCGGTTGCGGAAGCGGCACAGGCCGTCGGCGGGCGCCGGAACCCGGATGGTCAGGCGCCACAGCGCGCCGCGGTCGTGGTGCTGACCGACGGCGTCGACACGCACAGCCGGCTCAAGCCCGGTGAGGTTTCAGGGATCGCCAGCGAGATCGACGTGCCGGTCTACGTGATGGCAGTGCTGTCGAGCATCGACGACCCGCGGATGTTCGACGATCCGGAAACGGCAACTGCGGGCGGTTTGCGCGACCTCGCGCGATGGACTGGCGGGGAACTGTTCACGATGAGCGCGCCGGCGCATACGAGCCTGGCCGCGCGGCAAATCGTCAGCGAGCTGCGGCATCAGTATCTGCTGGCGTTCGAAGCGTCGCCACACCCGGGGTGGCGGTCGCTGGAGATAAAGGCGCGCAGCCGGGATCTGACGGTGCGCGCGCGAAGCGGCTACACGGCAGGCGGCCGCTCGTCGTCGATGGTCAATGAGACGCGCCGTTAGGCGGCGAAAGAGGGTCCGGCGGGGCGAAGCCCCCCGGGTGAGAAACGTGTCGGGCGGCAGTTCGGGAGTCTGTTTCTGTGGTGCTGGTGGTGAGTTAAGTCCGCTCTTCGCGGACGGTGCATAGGTGGAGGCCTTATGAAGAAGTTGGTGCTGGTGGTTCCGGTGCTCGCGCTCGCTCTGGGCGGGACAACGGCATGTGCGACGAAGAAGTTCGTGCGTGGCCAGGTTGGTGAAGTGAACGACAAGGTCGAGTCGGTCTCGAAGTCCCTCGAGGAAACGCAGGAGAGGACGAAGGCCAACGAGGCCAAGATCGCCGAAGTCGACCAGCGGGCACAGTCGGCCGCGCAGGCGGCGGACACGAAGGCGACCTCCGCGGGTCAGCGCGCCGATGGCGCGAAGACGGCTGCGGACGCGGCGAACACGAAGGCCGAGGCCGTCGAGAAGGCATCCAAGCGCCTGGTTTACGAAGTGGTGCTGAGCGAGGACAAGGGCGACTTCAAGTTCGGCAAGGCGACCGTGCCCGGACTCCGCGATCGGTGAGCTCGATCAGCTCGTGGCGAAGCTGAAGGCCGAGCCGAATGGCGCCTACATCGAGGTCGAGGGCCACACGGACAACGTCGGCCCGAAGGACGTGAACTACAAGCTCGGTCTCGAGCGTGCCGAGAACGTGAAGCGCTATCTCTACGAGCACCACCAGGTGCCGCTCCACAAGATCAACGTGATCAGCTACGGCGAGGACAAGCCGGTTGCGCCGAACAAGACCAAGGACGGCCGCGCCCAGAATCGCCGCGTCGTCATCAAGGTGCTCACCTAGACCTTTGGTCTAGTCTGCGAAAGTCCAAAGGGGCGGTCGGAATCGACCGCCCCTTTTCCTTTTTTAGACCCCTGCGCTCCGTGAGGGTCCCTTCCTGCCGGAATCCGACAGCCCCATGTGGACGGCGAGTCTTGCGGTATATTTCCGAGCCTCGCTTCGCTCGGCGTTCAGGAGCTCGGTTCACGAGCGAGTCGGTGACCTCCTGAACCGGGTAAGGAGGTTCCATGACCGTCCGCGTCCTCCCCGTCTGTCTGGTGGCGCTCCTCGGTCTCGCCGGCTCGCAGGTCCCCAGAATCCAGTTCACTGACACGCGTCTCAAGAACGGTCTCCGCCTGATCGTCTCGGAGGAGCACGCAGCTCCGATGTTCTCCATCGTCGTCAACTACAACGTCGGGTCGCGCGACGAACGCAAGGGGCGTACGGGTTTCGCGCACCTCTTCGAGCACATGATGTTCAAGGGTTCCGAGAACGTCGGTCCCGGCGAGCATCCGTACCTCATGTTCATGAACGGCGGGAGCATGAACGGCACGACCAACAAAGATCGAACGATGTACTTCGAAAGTCTGCCGGCCAACCAGCTCGATCTTGCGCTTTTCCTCGAGGCCGACAGGATGCGCTCGCTCGCCATCACGAAGGCGAACCTGGACAACCAGCGAAGCGCAGTGAAGGAGGAGCGCAGGCTCGGTGTGGACAACCAACCGTACGGCAGGACGTTCGAGATGCTCGACGAGCTCGCCTACGAGAACTTCGCGTACAAGCACTCGGCGATCGGATCGATGGCGGACCTCGATGCCGCGAGCGTCGAGGACGTGGCGGCGTTTTTCAAGACGTACTACGCGCCCAACAACGCCGTGATCGCAATCGTCGGCGACGTGGACGCCAAGTCCACAATCGAGAAGGTCCGGAAGTACTTCGAGGCCATTCCGTCGCAGCCCCCGCCGCCGGCGGTCGACATGACCGAGCCCCAGCAGGCGGAGGAGCGCCGCGCCACACTCGAGGATCCGCTCGCCAGGCTCACGCGCGTCGACATGGCCTACAAGGTTCCCCCGAGCTCTTCGCCCGATGACGACGCGCTGACGGTGATGGCCACGATCCTCTCGGGGGGAAGGAGCGGCCGGTTCTACGAGGCGATCGTCAGGGAGAAGCAGCTCGCGACGAACGTGTCCGCCGGATCCAGCGAGAGCCGGGGTCCAGGCCTGTTCAACGTCGTCGGCATGATGCAGCCCGGCAGGTCGGCCGCGGATCTCGAAGCTGCGATAGACACTGAGATCGAGAAGCTGAAGACCGGCCCGATTGCAGACTGGGAAATCGAAAAGGCGAGGACCGGGGCGCGCTCTGGTTTCGTGAACAGTGTAGGAAGCTCGCTGCAGCGCGCGATCCTCCTCTCGCAGTACGCGATGTTCTACGACAAGCCGGATCTCATCAACACGCGCGCGGAGAGCATCGCGAAAGTCACGGCCGCCGATGTGCAGCGTGTCGCCCGGCGATACCTCGTGAAGACAGGCCGAACAGTGGTCACTACTGCTCCGAAGGCAGCGCCGGCGAAAGGAGCCATGTGATGACGATGCGAAGGACACTCGTCGCGCTGGCATTGGCCGCCACCATCGTACCGCTCGCCGCGCAGCAGCCAGCACCTGCCGGCCAGCCGCCGCCGACGGCAGGGCTCGTGAAGAAAGGGAAAGCACCGGTCTCGTCGGAGATCTTGAAGGTCAAGCTTCCGAAACCGCGCGAGGCGGACCTCCCCAACGGCCTGCACCTCATCGTTCTCGAGGACCATCGTCTGCCCCGCGTGACCTTTCAGATCATCATCCCGGGAGCGGGCGGCTACTACGATCCCGACGCGCAGATCGGACTGGCGTCCTACACGGCCCAGATGATGCGTGAAGGGACGAAGACCCGATCGTCCCAGCAGATCTCGCAGGACCTGGAAACGCTCGCCGCCACGGTGACGGTGGGGAGTGGTGCCTCGGGCGTCACGGCCACAGTGGGCGGTGGGTCGCTGACCGAGGACTTTCCTCGAGTGTTCGATATCGCGGCGGACGTCCTGCTCAATCCGTCTTTCCCGGCCGACGAATGGGACCGCTTGAAGACGCGGGCAAAGGCGGGCCTTCAGCAGCAGCGGTCGCAGCCGGGTTTCCTCGCGGCAGAGATGTTCAACCGGGTTGTGTACGGCAGCCATCCGGGGGGTCGCCTGTCCGCCACGCCGAAATCCATCGATGCCATCACGCGCGATGCGATGGTGCAGTTCCATCAGACGCACTTCGTTCCGGACCACTCGGCGATCGCGTTCGCAGGTGACATCACCTTCGCTGATGCGCGCAAGCTCGTGGAGTCGACGCTCGGGTCATGGAAGAAAGCGGGAGGTGCGGTCGGCGAGGTGAAGAATCCAGAGGCATCCGGCCCGCCAAAAGTCTATCTCGTCGGGCGGCCGTCATCGGTGCAGACGACACTTGTGGTGGGTGCGCAATCGATGACGCGAATGGATCCCGACTACGAAAAGCTGACGGTCGCCAATCGCGTGCTCGGCGGGGTGATGGGCCGGTTGTTCAGGCACCTGCGCGAGGAAAAGGGCTACACGTATGGAATTGGCAGCGGGTTTGGCGCCACGCGCTATGTCGGCGACTGGTCCGCGCAGACGTCCGTACGCACCGAGGTCACGGAGCCGGCTCTGAATGACCTGCTTGCCGAGATCGCCGAGATGCGCGACAAGCCGGTGCCGGCAGACGAGCTCGAGGATGCCAAACGCGCCCTCGTCGCGGGCTTTGCGCTTTCCCTCGAGAGCCCGCAGCGCATGCTCGGTTACTACACCGAGAGCTGGACGTATGGATTGCCGGCGGATTACTGGGACACGTACCCGGCCCGGATCAGCGCGGTGACGTCGGCTGAAGCCCAGGCCGCGGCCAGGAAGTACTGGGACGGCTCGCGCTTGCAGATCGTCGCGGTGGGCGATGCGACGAAGATCGCCGAGGTTCTACGCAAGAAGGGTCAGCTCGAGGTCTATGACGTGGACGGCAATCCAGCGAAGTAGCCCCGGCCTTTCGGGCTCAGCGACAGGCCAGCAGCTCACCGGGCGGCGCCGTCACTCTGCGCCTTTCTTCACGATCTCTTCCATCGCCGCGGCGAACGTGTCCACTTCATCGAGTGTGGTGTAGACGTTCGGCGTCACGCGGACGCCCTCGTACTCCGCGTGCACGATCGGCGTGGCGATGATCCGCCAGCGATCCCACAGCCGCGAGACGACCTTCGGCGTGGGAACACCAGTAATCTGTACCGTCCCGATTGCGCAGGAGTGCGCCGGATCGAGGTTCGTGTGCAGGCGAATGCGCGCCTGCGTCTTGAGCCGGTCTGCCCAACGGTCGCGAAGGTACCGGAGCCGCGCCGCCTTCCGCTCGCTCCCGATGCCTTCGTGGAACGTGAGTGCTTCGGCGATCGCGTTGTGGTTCGCCGCCGGGTGCGTGCCGATCTCCTCGAACTTGCGGATGTCGCTCTTGCGGGCCTCGTTCGCCGGGGTGAGCGGCCAGAGCGCCGGGATCCGCTCGCGGCGCACGTAGAGAAAGCCGGTCCCGATCGGCGCAAGCAGCCATTTGTGCAGGCTCGTGCCGTAGTAGTCGCACCCGAGATCCTCGAGCCTGAACGGGAACTGCGCGAAGGCGTGCGCGCCATCGACGATCGTCTGAATGCCACGACGCCGGGCCTCGTCGCAAATCCGTTTGACCGGGAAGATCTGGCCTGTCAGGTTCGTGATGTGGCAGAAGTGGAGGACCTTCGTCGCGGGGGTGATCGCCGCGAGCAGCCGCTCGGCGAGTACGTCGAGCGACCGCGGGCGGCACGGGAAACGACACCTTCTTCAGCACGATGCCGTTCCGGCGAGCGCGCTGATCCCAGGTGTCGAGCATGCGGCCGTAGTCCTGGTTGGTCGTGACGACCTCGTCGCCGGCTTTCAGGTCGATTCCGAGCTGGGCGATCTGGAGCGCCTCGCTGGCGTTGCGCGTGATCGCGAGCTCTTCGGTGTCGCACCCGAACGCCGCCGCGAGGCGTCGCCGCACCGACTCGATGTTCGGCTCGAGGATCTGCCACATGTGGTACACGGGCGCCTGGTTCGACAGGTCCAGGTACCGCTTGAGCGTTTCGTGCACCACGCGCGGGCTCGGACAGCAGCCGCCGTTGTTCAGATTGATGATGGTGCGATCGAGCGTGAAGGCCTGTTGAATCTCGCGCCAGTAGGACTCGTCTGTCGCAAGCTCCGCCGCCTCGCGTCCGCCGCCGAGGGCTCCGGCCGCGCTCAGGCGCGCGTGCGCCTGATTCGTGAAGGCCGTCAGCGTGGCGGCTCCGGCAGCGCCGGTCGAGCGCAGGAAGGCCCGTCGTGTGACCATGCAGATCCTGTTGCGCAGAGAATACAGTATTTGACGACCTGGAATCGGTGACAGAATGGCGCGAATGGCGGAGTCGAGCTCCCGTCCCGCGCGCCTTGGCGGCGCGACCATCTCGCATCCCGAGAAGTTGTTCTGGCCGGCCGAGGCGATCACCAAGCTCGCCCTCGCGCAGTTCTACGCGCGGATCGCGTCAGAGATCCTTCCTTGGATGAAATCGCGTGCCGTGACGATGGAGCGGTGTCCGGAGGGGATTCGGAAGACCTGCTTCTATCAAAAACAGGCGCCGAAGCAGTTGGCGGCCGACATCCCTACGGTGAGAATCCCCGCGGCCACCGACGGCCACGACGTCGACTACATCGTCGGCGGAGGACGCAAGACGCTGCTCACGCTCGTCAACTACGGTTGTATCGCCATGCACGTGATGAACAGCCGGATCGATCGTCTGACCCTGCCGGACTGGCTCGCATTCGATCTGGATCCGTCGGACGGATTCGAGCCCGCCGCGCGGACGGCATTGCTCCTCCGGAAGCGGCTCGAGGCGCACGGGCTCGAGCCGTTCGTGAAGACGTCGGGCGGACGAGGGCTGCACGTGTTCGTACCGCTCCGTCGGGGTGCCGGGCAGGATCAGGTACGGGCGTACGCGGCGGGAATCGCGGCGGAGCTCGCCGCCGCCCACCCGACACTCGTCACGGTCGAAGCGAGGAAAGCGAAACGGCGGGCGCCCGTGTATCTCGACGTCATGCGCAACGCGTCGGCCCAGACGATCGTGCCGCCGTTCTCTGTAAGGTGGCGGCCGCGCGCGCCGGTGTCCATGCCGCTCGAATGGGACGAGGTGAGCCCGCGCCTGGATCCTGCGATCTTCAACATCAAGACGGCCGAACGGCGGATGGCCGCAAAGTCGCCCTGGTCGAAGTTCTTCAGCCATCGTCAAACGCTTCCGCGCGACTGACGACGGCAGTCGGCGGTCGGCAGTCGCAGTCGACGGTCATGGTCGACAGTCGTTGGTCGGCAGTCACCTCTCTTACTAGCGCGCAGTGGCTGGGGCACATATCCATGGAGCTGACCGACAAGGCCGTTCTGATCACCGGAGGCAGACGCATCGGGGCGGTGATCGCGACCGAACTCGCGGCGCGGGGCATGCACGTCGCACTGGCCTACAACCGCTCGCGAACGGAAGCCGAGTCTGTCGCGAAGGAGATCGCGGCGTCCGGGCGGCGTGCGGTGGCGCTCCAGGCGGACCTGTCGAAGGCGGAGAGTTGTGGCGCGCTCGTCGAGCAGGCGGTTTCCTCGCTCGGCCGGCTCGATGTCCTCGTCAACATGGCGTCGGTCTACTCCGTCGTGCCGTTCGAGGCGACCGATGAAGGGGTCTGGTCGTCGGTCGTGAACGTCGATCTTCGGGCGGCGTTTCTCTGCGCGCGTGCGGCGGTGCCGCACATGCGGTCCGCGGGCGCAGGACGGATCGTCAACTTCTCCGATTGGGTCGCGGCAAGCGGTCGTCCCCGGTACCCGGGATATCTCGCCTACTACGTAGCCAAGAAAGCAGTCATCGGCCTGACTGAAGCGCTCGCCCTCGAGCTGGCATCGTCGCACATCCTGGTGAACGCCATTGCGCCGGGACCGATCCTTCCGCCAACCGGCAGCACATCCGAGGAAACAGCGGCCGTAGAAGCGGCGACGCCCGTTGGCCGATGGGGCGGTGAGATCGAGATCGCCAAAGCCGTGCGCTTTTGCCTCGAATCGGACTTCATGACAGGCGAGACCATTCGGGTGGACGGCGGCCGTCACGTCAGCTGAAGACGCTCGCGCCTGAGCCATAAGGGTTCATCCACGGCAGACTCTTTGCTCCCTCCCCGCAGAGGAGATTCCGCAAAGGCCATCCCGCCGGATGTTTCGCGCGGAAAACATGGAGCATCGGCCGCACGCAGGTTTCCTGACACGATCCGGCGCACCGGCCCGGCCCAGCTCATCGTCTTCGGCGCGTCCGCCGGCTGACGCTGGTGTCGTGAAACCGAGCACTGCTTCGATCCTCATCGTCGAAGACCAGGAAGATGTGCGCCGCATGATGGTGACGGCGCTCACAATCGAGGGTCACCAGGTCGACGAGGCAGCGAACGGTCCGGAAGGTCTCGAGCGCTTGAAGCAGGGCAGGTATCAGCTCGTGCTGAGCGACTATGCGATGCCTGGGCAGACAGGCTCGTGGATGTTGCGAGAGGCGACCCGGCTCGGGCTGCTCGATCACACGGCGGCCGTCATCATTACTGCGCATCCCGACATCGAGCCCGTGCCCGGCGTCGTTGTGATTCCCAAGCCGCTCGATCTGGACGATTTTCTCGAGCAGCTCCGGAAGCTGCTCGATCCGGTTCGGGACCCTGAGTGCCCTCCCGTGCAGGAGGCGCATGGGCACCGAGTCGAGCTGGTGCTCTACGTGAGCTCGGCGTCGAGTGCGTCCCGGCTCGCGCGGCGCGCGGTCGAACGGGTGCTCGCGGAGTTCGACGCGTCTCAGGTGCGGTACTCGGTTCACGACCTCGTTCAGGAGCCGGACGCAGGAGCAGCCGATCGCGTCACGTTCACGCCGACGCTCGTGCGGCGTTATCCGGCGCCGCGCGTGTGGCTGCTCGGTGGCATCCGCGATCCGCTCATCGTGTCGGATCTCCTTCGCGCGTGCGGCGTCGACAGCCGGGGAATTACCAGAACGTAGAATTCAGAATTCAGAATTCAGGAGTCAGAATTCAGAATTCTTACTTACCAGCGCCGCCTGGTGGCGGCGCCATTCGAAACCTATTCTGAATTCAGAGTTCTATATTCTGAATTCTGACTTGATCCAACAAGCACCTGTCGCATTGATTCCAGCGCACCGCCCAGCTCGCGCCGGTCGCGCGCAAAGCAGAAGCGGATGTAGCCTTCCCCTGTGGAGCCGAAGTCTGCCCCCGGGATGCAGCCTATGCGGCCGCGCGTGATGAGATGCTCGGCCAGCGCCCACGAGATCGACTGCGGAGTCTCCTCCCCCGATGGCGTCCAGCGCGGGTCGATGCGCAGGTAAGCGTAGAACGCACCTTTCGGCAGCACGCCCGTGAGCAGACCACCGGCGCTTTTCTCCAGGCTGTCGTAGAAGAAATCGCGCCGCCGCTGCAGCTCCTGCCGAAAGGTCTCGATGCACTCCTGCGATCCCTCGAGTGCGCCAATCCCGCCGTGCTGCACGACCGACGACACGTTGCTCGTCGTGAAGAAGAGGATCTTCTTCATCCGCTCGCGGAGCTTCGGATCTCGCGCCGCGAGATAGCCCAGGCGCAATCCGGTCACCGCGTAAGTCTTGCTGAAGGTGTAGATCGGAATCGTCCTCTCGTACATGCCGGGCAGTGACGCCGGGCTCACGTGCTGCGCATCGTCGTAGACGACATCCTCGTACGCCTCGTCTGAAATCAGCCAGAGATCGTGCTCACGGGCGATCGAGGCAATCCCTTCGACGTCGCTTCGGCTGAGGACCCCACCCGTCGGGTTGTGCGGCGAGTTGATGAAGATGGCACGGGTGCGAGGCGTGATCTTCGATTCGAGCTCGTCGAGGTCGAACCGCCATCCGAGGTGCTCGTGCAGCGGACAAGGGACGGGCACGGCCCTGGCGGCGGCGACGTTCCCGGCGCACGGCGGCCATTCCGGGTCCGGCATCACGACCTCGTCTCCGGGCTCGAGGAGCGCCTGGAAGAGGAGGTACAGCGCGTGGATGCCTCCGTTCGTGACCATGATCTCGTCCGGGGATCCGATCGGCGTCCCGTTCACGCGGCGCAGTTTTTCGGCGAGGAGCTCGAGCAGCCTTGGCAATCCGGTCGTCTGGACGTAATGCGTGCGGTTGTCGTCGATGGCGGCCCGCATCGCCGCTTTCAGCGTCTCAGGCGCGTCGAAGCTGACGTCCCCCTGATCCAGCCGGAACGGATCGCGGCACGCCGTACATCATGTCGCGGATGCGGATGATGCCCGAGAACGGCACGGAGTCGAGGTGGGAGGACATTTGGGGATGGTACTTCAGGTTCCAGGGGTTCCAGGGGTTCCAGGGGTTCCAGGGGTTCTAGGGGTTCTAGGGGTTCTAGGGGTTCGCGGGTCAGGCGGCGCGGTTAAGTAAAGAATTCTGAATTCTGGCTCCTGAATTCTGAATTCCAACTGGCTAGAGTTCCTCCGGGGTCCTGCGGTCCCGGTAGAATCTTGCGGATGCGAACCTATCGTGCGGGCGAGTCCATTGAAGACTTCTGCCGGGCCTGCAAGACGGACCGGATGCATACGGTCATCGTGGTGGATCAGGCTGGCGTGCCGATCCGCGTGGTCTGCGGGTTCTGCGAGAGCGAGCACAACTATCGTGGGGGCCCGAGGATCGACACATCGGCGCCGGAGGCTCGACCGGAGCGGCCGAAAGTCAGTGCGGCGCGCGGCGATCGCGAGCCGTTTCCCATCGTCAGCGAACGAGAAAGGGTTGCGCCTCTCATGAGCGCAGAACAGATCGACATCGAGATGCTCCTCCGGCGAGTCATCCGCGAGGAGTCGGGGATTTCGCCGGTCACCCCGGCCGAGAAGTGGCGCGGCGGGACCCTCGCTCTGCGGCCCGGCAACACGGCGCTGCAGGAGCGCACCTGGCCGATCGAGACGTTCTTCCACAAGATCGTGATGCTCAGGAACCGGCTGCGCACCCTCGAGCAGCAGATCAACGCCGCGGACCTTGCCGAAGATGTGAAAGTCAAACTCCAGTCCTACATCAGCGGATGCTACGGATCGCTCACGAGCTTCAATGTCCTCTTCGCCGACGAAGAGGATCAATTCAAAGGCGCCAGCGGCGACTAAGCCTGAAGCTCCGTTGTTCAGTGAAATTCAAACTACACGAGCTGCAGGATGCGCTGCAGCGTACGGGCGGCTTTGCCGAGCGGCAGGTTGCTGACGTAGAAATGCCGAACGCCCGCGTCGGTCAACGCGCGAATCGACCGGGCGCAGATCTCCTCCGGTGACGCCCCGTCCCCGAACTCCCGGGACAACTCCTCCGCTGGCACAGGGAGGAATCCTTTGAGGGCCTCCAGTGTGTTCGGGTTCGCAGACCGATAGTAGAACACGCCGAACATGCCAGGAATCTCCAGAGACCGGCGTGCCGCTTCGTTCAAGAAGCGCTCGACCCCCGGGCGGCTGTGATGCGAGACGATCTGCGTCAGGTAGTACTCCGCGGTGATGTGGTCGTCCAGCAGGTGACTGACCTGCCTGGAAGCATCGGCATGCGGATTCGCCCAGCCGCCAAGGATCAGCGAAGGCTGATGGCTTCTGATGGCCTCCCGCAGCTGCCACGCATGCTCCACGCATCGCGGATGCCCGACGTTCTTGTCGCCGCCGAGGACGACGAGTGACTGGAACCCGTGCTGCTGCGCGCGATCCGCGTACGCCACGCAGTAGTCCATCGTGTGCTTGCACGTCAGGAAGGGGACGACCTTCGATCGCGGGACGTCGCTCCCGAGATTGATGACCAGGTGCCGGAGGTTGTCTTCCTCCTTCGATCCAACGGCGCTGTCCGTGAGGAAGACGTAGGTACCGTCGCGCGTCAGATTCCGTACGGCGTGGTAAGTGTCGATCCAGGCATCCATGCTCGCCGCCGCTTCGAGCTCGGCTCGGGGAGGCCGGAGCTCGGCGGCTATGACAGGATGGCCGGACCGCAACGCGTCGAGTAGCGTGGACATCGGGGCACTAATAGGAAGTAACGCCTGCATCAGTAGCAGCCGCTCCGTTGTCGCGGCTGGGGAACCTGGGAAACACCACGATTGCTCGCTGCTGAATCAGCTGACACAGCCCACTGGTGGACTGGATCCGTTCATTCAGTAGCGTGTAATCGTGCGGTCAGACCGGCATTCCGCAGCCGCGAGATCGGAGCGGCCTCTGGTCGTTCAGGCGATGTGTCCAGGTAGACCAGTATACTGAACGCCTCATGCCGGGCGCGTCCGCCTCCTTCGCGACAGTTCCGCTGATCGATGCTCCCTCCCCGGTGCAAGAGCTCTCCAGCCTTCGTCGCGCCCTCGGCGGCGGACCTCGTCTGCTCGTGAAGCGAGACGACGGCATCCCGTTCGCGTTCGGTGGCAACAAGGTGCGGAAGATGTCGCTCGTCGCCGCGGCGGCGCTCTCGCAGGGAGCCGACACGTTGATCACGTGCGGCGGCGTGCAGTCGAACCACGCGCGCGTGACGGCGATCACCGCGGCGAAGCTCGGACTCCGCTGCATCCTGGTGGCGAACACTCCAGGCGGTCTCCGTCCCGATCGACTGTCCGGAAACGCCCTCCTCAATGAGCTCGCAGGAGCGGAGGTTCGCTACGTGTCCGCGCCCACGGATCGCGATCCGGCCATGGCCGCCGCGGCAGCCGAGTTGAAGCAGAACGGCGGCCGACCGTTCGTGATCCCGCTCGGCGCCTCGACACCGCTCGGTGCCGCTGCGTTCGTATCAGCGGTCGACGAGTTGCTCACCCAGATCGATCCGCCCGATTTCATCGTCCACTCGACCTCTTCGGGCGGGACCCAGGCAGGACTCGTGGCGGGATGTTCTCTCGCAAGCCTGGACACGAACGTGCTTGGCATAAGCGCGGACGACTCGGCGGCGTCGCTCGAGAGCGCGATCCGCACGCTGCTCACCGGTCTCGCGTCACTCCTCGGCGTCGATCCAACGCGATTCGACGCCGCTCGTGTCGATGTAGACGATGCGTTCGTGGGGGGTGGCTATGGTGTGCCCACCGATGCCTCCCGCGAGGCGCTGCAGCTCCTCGCCCGCACGGAGGGGCTGTTTCTCGACCCGACCTACACCGCCAAAGCGATGGCAGGTTTGATCGCGAAAGTCAGGGCCGGCGCGTTCAAGGGCGATCAGACGGTCCTCTTCTGGCATACGGGTGGGCAGGTGGGACTGTTCGCGTGAAGTAGACAGACTCGGGATCAGGGATCAGGGATCCGGGATCAGGGATCCGAGGTCCGGTCCACTCGGCGCTGAGTTTCGGCGGCACTGCAACAAGAACGGCCGGCGGTCGGGTTTCAAGTCCGCCAGCCACATATTGAGCGACCGGATCGCGGATCCCTGATCCCAGATCCCGACGGCTATTGCCAGAGAGGACTCTGATTGTCCCTGACCTTGACATTCCTTGGCGCCGCCCGCACGGTAACCGGCTCGAAGTATCTGCTCGACACCGGCTCAAAGAAAATTCTGATTGACGCCGGTCTTTTCCAGGGCCTCAAGGAGCTGCGCGAGCGCAACTGGCAGGATCTTCCGGTAGCCCCATCCGAGATCGACGCCGTCGTGCTGACACACGCCCACCTCGATCACGTCGGGTATCTGCCTCGACTCGTGGCGCACGGGTACCGCGGACGTGTCTTCTGCACGGCGGGCACTCAGGACCTCTGCCGGATCGTGCTGCCGGACGCCGGCCGGATCCAGGAAGAGGACGCGGCCAACGCAAATCGCCAGGGTTACTCCAGGCACAGCCCGGCGCTGCCGCTCTACGGTGAGGCTGATGCCATGCGGGCGTTGACGCTGCTACAGCCGGTCGGCTACGACCGCCCCATCCCCATCGTCGAAGGCGTCGACGTGGACTTCATCAACGCGGGACATCTGCTCGGATCGTCCTACGCGCGTATACGCGTGGACGGCAAAACGTTGCTCTTTGGCGGCGATCTCGGCCGGTTCGAGCGCCCCGTGCTTCCCGATCCGACGATGGTGGCGGAAGCGGATTACCTGCTGGTCGAGTCCACGTATGGCGATCGCCTGCACGACACCAATGATGATGGTGCGGTGCTCGAGCGGATCGTCAAGGAGACTGTCGGCCGCGGTGGGCGGGTGATCATTCCGGCATTCGCTGTGGGTCGGGTCGAAGAGCTCCTCTACTGGCTGAAACGCCTCGAAGAGGAGGGCCGCATCCCGATCCTGCCCGTCTTCGTCGACAGCCCGATGGCCATCGATGCGCTCGGTCGGTACACGGAGCGGCTTCGCGAGCTCGATGCGGACATGCAGCCCGAGCAGCGTGACGACAAGGCGCCACTCGGGCCGGCGGCGCGCGGGGAACCGCCGGACCGCCGCCGCCAGCACGCGCGAAAAGAACGTCAGCTGTGCGCGTTCTGCACCGAGCGCTTCCGGACCATTTCGTCTCCCGCCGAATCCAAAGAGCTGACGGCTTCGAAGATGCCGGCGATCGTGATCTCCTCGAGCGGGATGGCCACAGGCGGACGCGTGCTGCACCATCTTCGGGCCGGACTCCCTGATTCCCGGAACACGGTGCTGTTCGCCGGCTTTCAGGCGGTAGGCACGCGGGGCCGCAGCCTCGTGGACGGCGCCACCGTCGTCAAGATCCACGGTCAGATGGTGCCCGTGCACGCGCGGATCGCGCGAATCGAATCGATGTCGGCACACGCCGACTCGCACGAGATCCTTCGCTGGCTCGGCGGATTCACGAGGCCTCCGCGCACGACGTTCATCGTCCATGGGGAGCCTCCAGCGATGGAAGCGCTGCAGGCGTCGATCCAGCAGAAGCTCGGTTGGTCGACGAAAATGCCGAGTCACGGTGAGACGGTGACGCTGTCGTAGCGCAGGATTTTCCGGGAGGCGCCGCGGCCGTGAGGCCGGCCTACAATGCCTGGATGCAGCGAACATGGGCTCTCCGTCGGATTGGAGCGGCGATGGCCGTCGTATCGATAGCGTCGTGCGGCAGGAGCGAGAACACACCGGCGCCAGCGGCGTCGAGCCCGGCCTCGGCGGTCACAGAACGGAAGTATCTCCTCGAGCGGGTGGACGATGCGGCAGTCGTCCAGGTGTACGCCAACGGCTTCGAGAAGCTTCCCCTAAAAGAAAAGCAGCTCGTCTGGCACCTGTACCAGGCCGCGCTCGCAGGCCGCGACATTTATTACGACCAGCGCTACGTGCACAACCTCGAGATGCGCAACGTGCTCGAGGAAATCCTGACGCATTCCGAGGGAATTGACGAGGCGGTGCTGGCCGAAATCCAGCGGTACACGAAGCTCTTCTGGCTCAACACGGGACCATACAACAACCTGACCGCGCGCAAGTTCGTCCTCAAGTGCGCTCCTGAGGCCTTTGCCGCCGCCGCGAAAACTGCCGTGAAGAATGGAGCGACGATTGCCGGCGCGAGCGGTGAGTCGCTCGAGGCGATGCTGGCGCGACTGAAGTCCGCGTTCTTCGACGCCAGCGTCGAGCCGATCGTCACCAACAAGACGCCGGGGCCAGGCAAGGACATCCTGACTTCGAGCGCGAACAACCTGTACGTCGGGGTCACGATGAAAGATCTCGAACACTTCGAGGAACGCTACGCGCTGAACTCGCGGCTCGTGAAGCAGACCGGCAAGCTGGTGGAAGAAGTCTACAGAGTCGGCGGCAAGTACGACGCACAGATCCGGCAGATCGTCGGCCACCTCGAGGCGGCCATTCCTCTTGCCTCCGAACCGATGGCGAAGGCGCTTCGCGCGCTCGTCAAGTTCTATCAGACGGGAGAGATCGCCGATCGCGTGGCGTACGACATCGCGTGGGTCGAGGACAAGAATTCGCCGGTGGACACGATCAACGCCTTCATCGAAGTCTACATGGATCCCCGCGGGATGAAGGGGTCCTGGGAGAGCCTCGTTTTCTACGTAAACCCAGAAAAGACGGAGGAGATCAGGAAGCTGGCAACCGACGCCCAGTGGTTCGAGGATCGGATGCCGTGGGCGGCGCAGTACCGCAAGCAGGGCGTTCGCGGCATCACGGCGAATGCCATCGACGTCGTGATCGAGACAGGCGATTCGGGTCCGATTACGCCGGTCGGCATCAATCTGCCGAACGACGAGAACGTGCGCGAGAAGCACGGAAGCAAGTCAGTCTCACTGTCGAACGTCATCGAAGCCTACGATCGGTCCACCGCTCCGGAGTTCAGGCGCGAGTTCTCGTGGACGGCGGAAGAAGCGGCGCGGGCAGAGAAATGGAGCAGCCTGGCGGCCGAGTTGACGACGAACATGCACGAGGTCATCGGGCATGCGTCGGGCAAGATCGCCGACAGGCTCAAGGGAAATCCGTCATCAGCGCTCAAAGAGCAATACTCCGCGCTCGAGGAATCGCGGGCGGATCTCGTGGCACTCTATTTCCTGCCCAACCCCAAGCTCGCCGAGCTCGGACTCGTTCGGTCGAAGGATCAATCGGAGATCGTTCAGGCGGAATACGAGGCCTACACGCGCAATGCGCTCGTCCAGCTGCGCCGCATGCGCGAGGGCACTCAGATCGAGGAAGACCACATGCGCAACCGCCAGATGATCGTGCGGTGGCTCATGGCGAACTCGAAGGCCATCGACGTCCGGCAACGCGATGGAAAGACGTTCTACGTCATGGTCGATCAGAAGGAGTTTCAAGACGGCGTGGCCCGGCTCCTGGCCGACGTTCAGCGCATCAAGTCGGAAGGTGACTACGAGGCGGCGAAGGCGCTGTTCGAGACATACGGCGTGCACTTCGATCCGAAGCTTCGAGATGAGATCGTGGCACGCGTCGATCACCTCCAGATGCCGTCCTACACCGGCTTCGTCCAGCCGAAGCTCACGCCGATCGCAGGACCGGACGGCGCGATCACGGACGTCAAGATCTCGTACCCGATGGATCTGACGACGCAGATGCTGGAATACTCCGGCCGGAGACAGTAACGATGCGCGCCTCTCGCCGAGCCCAGGGCGCCGGGGCCGGGATCGCCGCGATCGCCGGCGTGCTGGCAGCGGCGCTCATTGTGGGCCTGGCCGGCCGCCAGGCGAGGCTTCTGGCCGGCCCCGCCGTTCTCCCGCCGGCTCTTCAGACAGGAGCGTCGCCGGGCCTCATCGGCGTGCTGGCGATCGAGGATGCACGCGCGCCGCTGCCTGAGGATCTGAGCGCGCTGAGCGGGCTCGCCAGATCCGGCAATGTCGGTGTTCAGCGTGCGGCTGTGCGCGCGCTCGGTCGCCTCGAGCGCCGCGACGTTGTCACTGACCTATTGCAGTACCTCCATGCACGCGACCCGGGTGTCAGCGAGGAGGCCGCAAGCTCGCTCCTCCTTGCGCTGCGCGGCGAGCCTGTTCCTGGTGTACCTGCGGACCAGCAGACGCAGGCTGTCATCGAGGCGCTGTCAACCACCAGCTCGGAGGCCTCGTATCGGGCGCTCGGCCGGCTCCCGTACACGACGGCAGGCCAGTTTCGCCAGGCCGAACGACAACTCGCGGCGGCGATCTCGTCGCGTGCGACGCCGAGAATCGGTCCTCTTCGGGGCCTCGAATCGCTCGCGAGGCTGAACCGCAAGCTGCTCCCGTTCGAGGAGGCGACGCTCGACTCGCTGCGGGAGATTGCCGTCGGTCGCGGACCTGCCTACACGGCGGCAGTCCGTCGAAATGCGATGGCGGCGCTGACGGCGTCCCAGGGCGCGGACACGAACACCGTCTCCTCAGCCATCAAGGACGACGAGCCCGAAGTCCGACGTCTTGCGGCTCTCGCGGTTGCCGGCGCCGGCTCCGCGATCGAGGGCACACGGCGGATCGAGCTCCTCAAGGAGGCCCTCTCGGACCGATCGCCGATGGTCCGGCTCGAGGCCTTGAAAGGGTGGGTCCGCCGGGGGGTGCCGGAACAAGGCTGCGCGCTCGTGATAGCCGCGCTCGGCGATCAGGAACCGCATGTCTTTCTGTACGCGATGGACGCCCTCGGCGATCAGTGCAAGGACGAAGTTCTCATAACCGATCGGCTCACCGCGGAGGCACGCTCGCCTGCTGCGACAGGCGCATGGCAGCGCGAAGCGCATGCCCTCGTTTCGCTGGCGAAGCGAGCGCCCGACCGCGCGGCGATCTCGATGACCGGCTTCGTCGGCCATCCACGCTGGCCGGTTCGCATGTATGCGGCGCGCGCTGCCGCGGTCATGAACGACGTGACCTCGTTGAGCCGCCTTGTCCTGGACGACGACGACAACGTCCGCGAGGCCGCTCTGCCGGCCCTGCATCGACTGCAGGGCCCGGCAAACTCCGCAAGCAACGATGCGTTCGTGGCTGCGCTGGGCAGACAGGACTATCAGTTGCTGCGGACGGCCGCGCGCGAGCTGAAGGGGAGCCCGCCGTCCCAGGCGCTCGCGAGCGCACTTGGCGCCGCGTTGGAGCGCGTCACCGCTGAAAAGAAAGAAACGTCGCGCGATCCGCGGATGGCTATCATCGAGCGGCTGGGAGAGCTCGGGACGGAAAGGGAAGCATCGTGGCTCCGGCCCCTCTTGCGCGACTTCGATCCGGTCGTGGCTGCCGCCGCCGCGGAACTGCTTCGAAAATGGACGGGTGAAGAAGTCGTACTGGATCCGCAGCTTCTGCCGCGCATGCCGCTCCCGACGGAACGCGAGCTTGGCGAGGACGTGCAGGCCGTCGTGACGATGGAGAGCGGCAGGTCGTTCACGCTGCTCTTCGAAACGACCCAGGCGCCGCTCGCTCGAACGCGCTTCGTCCGTCTTTCCCGCGACAGGTACTACGATGGCCTGACGTTTCACCGTGTCGTTGCCAATGCGTTCGTCCAGGGTGGCAGCCCACGGGCGAACGAGTACGCGGGCGATCGACTCTACATGAGGGACGAGCTTGGCCTGGAGATGCAAACGCGCGGGAGCGTCGGCATCTCGACCCGTGGGCGCGATACAGGCGACGCTCAGATCTTCATCAATCTCGTCGACAATCCATTCCTCGATTACGAGTACACGGTCTTCGCGCGTGTCTGCGGCGACGGCATGGCGACCGTCGATCGTATTCAAGAAGGGGATCGAATCCGGCGAGTCCAAATCGAGCCGGTAGAAGAGTGTCGGTGATGCGCTGGCTCCGTGAATCAGCTGAAGCCGACCTCGAGCCGAGCCTCTGCTATGCTCAAGTCGCTGACGCCCGCTCGGGCTTTTTGACCGGCGACGTAGACCCTCGATGGTCGGAGGCGCAACCTCGCTGGCACCTGAGGTATCCCATGAAGCTGCGACCGGTCTGGTTCGGCACCGCCATCGCGGTTCTGCTGTACGTGGGCGCGTCGGTAGCCGCCCAACAGCCGACCGATCCGTCGGCGAAAGAGAAGGTTCCCGCGAAAGGAGACGCCATTCTGGTGAAAGGCTGCCTCGACGGTCCGACACTGCAGTCGATCGAGACGTCGATGACGGACGAGACAGGGCATCTCGCGACGCCGTTTACGTACCAGCTGAAGGGCGACAAGAAGCTCCTCCGGCAGATGCGAGAGGACCACAGTGGCAATGTCGTCGAAGTCAAAGGGATCCTGAAGTCGAACCTGCCGCAGGACAGCGCGATCCGTGGCAAGACCGTAGGAAAGACCAAAATTACGTTTGGTGTAGGCGCATCCTCGACTCAGGGAGCCGGGCCGGATCTCAGTAGTGCGCTGCCGGTGCTCGAGGTCAAATCGTACGAAAGCTCAGGGGCGCGCTGCAACCGATGACCGCGACGCCCGCCCCCGTCGCCTGTCGCCTACCGATCTCCCTAGTCAGGCTACCGTGATCTACCGCTTCGGGGACTTCACTCTCGATCCCGCCTCGTTCAGGCTCCTCGACAAGGGGACGCTCGTTCCCTTGTCGCCAAAGATCATCGATCTCCTTCTGTATCTCGTGGCGAGACCGTCGGTGCTCGTATCGAAAGAGGAGCTCTTCAAGGCGCTGTGGCCGGACGTTGCGGTCACTGACAACGCGCTGACGCAGGCAGTTTCCGAACTCCGCCAGGCGCTCGGAGACGATGCGTCGAGCCCCGCGTATGTGCAGACAGTCTCCCGCCGAGGCTACAGGTTCATTGCCGCCGTGCACCACGGCGACGGCGGGCCGGGGCGGTCCGATCCTGCGCCGCCGCCGACGGAAGCCAAGGGGTCGCAGCCCGTCCTGCCGGCCATCGCCGTGCTGGACTTCGCCAACGTGAGCGGCGATCGCGAGATGGCATGGCTGTCGTCCGGGATCGCGGAGACGGTCACGAACGACCTTCGGTCGCTATCAACGCATCGCGTGATCGATCGCGTCCGCGTCGTTGAAGCGAGCCGTCGCGCCGGGCCGGACCTCTCGGCTCTGCGCGCGGAGCTCCACCTGGATCGAGCCGTGGTCGGGAGTTTTCAGCGTGCCGGCGATCGCCTGCGGATCACGGCGAGAATCGTCGACGCGGACTCTGGCGAGACGAAGGCCGAGGCCAAGGCGGACGGCGCGCTCGATCGCGTCTTCGAACTGCAGGATCGGATCGTGCTCCAGTTCTCCGATGCACTTGGGATGGGCCGGCCGGGTGCGAGCAGTCGCCGATCCGCCGGCGACACGAGCAGCCTGGCGGCGTTCCACGCGTTCACGGAAGGGCGCGTCAAGCTCGAAGCGCTCGACACGGCGCTGGTGCCGTCGGCCATCGAGGACTTCGAGCGCGCGATGGAGCTCGATCCCCGTTATGCCGCCGCGCACGTGGGCGTAGCGAACGCTCGCTTCATGCAGTACGAAACGTCAAGGGCGCGCAATCAGCCGGACGGCGCGCTGCTGGCGAAGGCGATCGATCACGTACGCCGCGCGATCGAGCTGGAACGTGACCTCGCGGAAGCGCACGCGACGCTGTCTTTCCTGCTCATGAGCGCCCGCCGTGCTCCCGAGGCGCTTGCTTCCGCACGCCGTGCCGTGGCGCTCGAACCCGGCTATTGGGGCAACCAGTTCCGGCACGCTCACGCCGCCTGGGGCAGCGAGCGATTGCAGGCACTCGCGCGGGTGTTGGACCTCTATCCGGATTTCCCGTTCGTGCACTTCGAGGAGGCCATGGTGCACATCGCGCGCGGCGAGCCCGACAGAGCAGAGCCCGTCCTTCGCGAGGGCACGATCGTCCAGGATCGCCAGGCGGACTTGAAACAGCGCTACCCGGCGAAGGGCCTCCACTGGCTGCTCGGGCTCGTGCGCCTCGGGCGCGGGGACGCCGCCGAGGCACACGTGGAGTTCCAACGGGAGATAGCTTCCGGCACAGGCCAGCTCTACGCCCCTGAATTCGCCATGAACGCCCACGACGGCGCCGGCTTCGCAAGCCTGCGCACCGGTGACGCCGCAGCGGCCGCAGGGCACTTCCGGTGCGCGCTCGCGCTCTTTCCGGAACACGCGCGATCGCTGGTCGGTCTGGGCGCCGCGCTGGCAGGCTCAGGTGACAGCGCTGGCGCGGACGAGGCATTTACTCTCGCAGAAGGCTGTATCGAGTCCCTCCGTCGCGGCGGGCGAGGCAGCGAGGCGACTCTCGCCGCCGCTCTTCACCTTGCCGCGCGCTCGGAGGAGGATGCCGCGCTGCACACGCTCCACGAGCTGCTCGATCGCGCGGATCTGCCGTTCACCGGATGGACGATCCCCATCGAGCCGCTGCTCGAACGTGTTCGTCAGTTGCACGGCTATGCGGGGATTGCCGCGCAGCTCGCGGAACGCGCGAGGTGAGCAAGAGGACGGACCCGCTATTTGCTCACGACGCTCGTCACGAGCTGGTCGCCGGCTTTCACAGGACCGCTGATGACTTCCGTCCACCGGTCGTCTGAAAGACCAGTAACGACGTCGAGCGGCACGAACTTGTTGTTCTCGAATCGCCAGACCTGGCTGACGTGTGTGTTCCGATCGCGTGGCGCGGCATCGGCGGCCTCGCTATGAACGGTCAGATCCGCCTGTCCGGTCCGTTCCAGCATCGCCGGCGACGGCCTGAATGAGAGCGCGTTGTTCGGGACGCGGACGACATCCTGACGGGATCCCCCCCCGAGCGTGACGATGGCCGTCGCGCCCGGGGCGAGCAGTCCATCGGCGTTCGGCACGTCGACGACGGCCGTGTAGGTGACAGCACCGGGGGCCGCGGCCGCAGACGACGACGATCCTGAGGCGGACGACACGTTGGACGTCGTGGCGGTATTGCTGCTCGTGGCGCTGTTGTTCCCGCCGCCTCCCGATCCTGTAGACCCGCCGGCTGCGGTACTCGATCCGGTCTGGGAACTGGTGTTTCCCAACGGAACCGGAGTGCCGCTGCTTCCCTTCGCCGATATAGCCGTGAGGCCGGGCGCTCCGGCAGTTCCCGCTGTTGCCACCGCTCCGGCCTCCTCGGCATAGGGCTGGAGCCGAACGTCCGCCACGGTGCCATGAAACGTCCGCGGTCCCAGCGAGTCGATCTGGAACGAGACTGTCGAGCCGCGGCTGACCCCGCCGACTTCTCCTTCGTTGACTTCCGTGAGCAGATGCATCGAGCGCAGGTCAGCAATCGTGAAGAGGACCGGCGACTGCAGCGTTGCAGCAATCGTCTGTCCGACGTCGACGTTCCGGTTGACCACGATTCCGTCGATCGGCGATCGGATGACGGTGCGATCCAGATCGACTTCAGCCTGTTTCACTCCGGCCCGGGCGCTCTGAATCGCGGCCTGCCGGGCGCGCACGTCGGCCGTGGCCTGCTGCATCGTGATCCGGGCCTCGTCGAGCTCGGCCTGGGTGATCAGCTCCTGGGCTGCCAGCTCCTCCGCTCGCGTCAGCTTCCGCTTCGCATCTTCCAGCGCTGTCTGCATCTGTGAGGCTTCCGCAGTGGCCTGCGCGAGTTGCCCCCGCGCAGCGTCGAGCTGCGATTCATAGAACGACGGATCCAGCCGCGCGACGACCTGACCCGACTTGACTGTGGAGTTGAAGTCGGCCGGCAGTTCGGCGATGGTCCCGGAAACCTGGGCGCCGACCTCGACCATCCGCGCCGGCTCGAGGGTGCCTGTCGCGAGCACCTGCCTGGAGATCCCGCCCTTCGTCGCCGGACTGGTTGCCACCTGGATCCCGGGACCACGCCGGCCGAAGGCGAGGACGAGCCCGATCACCACAACCACAGCCAGTGCTGCGCCGACGAGTATCCGCGTTCGCATGCCCGAGTGCCTGCGAGAACCGGGCCGTTTGACTTACGCGACTTTGCGCCGCTTTCTATGGTTGGGTTGCTTCGAAAGCGAGGCGCGAGAGCTGAGAGATCAATACAGCGCTTTGCTTCTGATCGTCGATGCCGCGCACCAGGACCACGAGGATGTACGGCCGCCTGGCATACACAATGGCCGCGTCGTGATGGATCCGAGTGATGGTCCCGGTCTTGTGGGCGACGACCACGCCGGGCGGGAGGCCGGCGGGAATCGCGTCGTTGAACTTCTGGCGCTTGAGGATCGCAACCATCTCGGCGTCGGCCTGCGCGTCGACAGCACGGCCGTGCGCCAGCTTGTCGAGGAGGACGAGGAGTCCACGCGCGGTTGTCGTGTTGTTGAGGCCTTTGTCGAACGCCTTCTGGTCCTCCACGCCCCGGAGCACGCGCATGCCGTCCGCGCCGAGGGCCGAAACAGTCTGTTGGATCCTGTCGGCGCCCAGCTTCTCGATCAAGAGATTCGACGCGAAGTTGCTGCTCGCCGTAATCATTGCCTCGCAGAGCTCGCGCAACGTCAGCGTTCTGCCGATGGCCGCGTAGATCGCCTTGTCCGAGTCGTCGCCTTCGCTGAGCGCGTACGTACTGCCGTCGACGATGCTGCGGAACTGATTGCGGATGGAGAGCGGATCGTCCAGACCGAGCGTGCCCGTGCGAGCCTGTCGGAACAACTCGATCATCACGGGCACTTTCATCGTGCTCGCGGCGTGAAACGACCGATCGGGATCGATCAGGACTTCGTCCCGTCCGTCGAGGGTCCGCAGTGCGACTGAGACTTCGGCTCCGCTTGCGGCGATGGCTTTGCGCATCTCCGACTCGACATTGCCAACAGGCGACGTGTGCGCCGCCTGCACGCGGGCCGCGGCGGAGACGGTCAACCACATTAGAAGCAAGGTGAAGCTCATGGCGATTGTGCGGGCGGAGCTCATGTTACCTCCGTGTATGCTTCGGGAGTGGCGAGGAAAGCGCGTCCATCGGGTGCGCTGAACGGCACGAAGGTCGTCGTGCTCGGAGCCGGGCTTGCCGGTCTCGCTGCGGCGCGCGATCTCGAAGCCGAGGGTGCGACGGTCATCGTCCTCGAAGCCCGGGACCGTGTCGGCGGCCGGGTCCATACGCTTCGGACCGGGTTCTCGGAAGGGCAGCATGCCGAGGCAGGCGCGGACCTGATCGAATCGACCCAGTCGCACGTGCTCGAGTTAGGGTCAGACCTGGGTCTGACCCCAACTCGGATCCTGCGGCGAGGCTGGGGATTTTACGGTCCTGACAACCAGGGCCGCCGACGGGTTCGCACTGGGCAAACGGCATTCGGCGAAGCAGCGCGCCGTCTCGCTCGAGAGATTGACGACTACAAACTTGCCGACGAACGATGGGATTCGGCCGTTGCGCGGTCGATTGCCAGGCGGTCGGTCGCCACTTGGCTGCAGTCGGAGCATGCGGACGTGAGGCTCGAAGCGGGGCTCCGCGCACTGCGAGGCTTCTTCCTGGCGGATCCTGAGGACCTGTCTCTGCTCGCCCTCGTCGATCAGCTCGCATCGACCGCCGAATCCGATACGGGGAGCGCTCCAGCCGGCGATCGCGTCTTCAGGCTTCCCGACGGCAACGACAGTCTTCCCCGCGGTATTGCGAACAGGCTCCACGCGCCCGTCAGGCTGCGTCACGTCGTCAGACGGGTGAGTCGGACGGAGAGTGAAGTCGCGGTGACGTTCGAGCACGCCGGCAGACAACGTCAAGTACAGGCGGACTACTGCGTGTCCGCGATGCCCGCATCGACGCTGCGTGACGTGATCTTCGACCCTGCGCTCCCTGGCGACCAGTGGCGGGCCATCAGCACGCTGATGTACGGACCGGCGACGCGACTCGTGCTCCAGTTCGCGCGCCGCTTCTGGCGCGCCGCCACGCGGCCGTCAGCGTACGGAAGCGATCTTCCGACAGGCGCGGTCTGGGATGCCAACGAGCAGCAGCGAGGGCGGCCCGGCATCCTGAGCTTTCTCGCGGGCGGCCGCGCGTCGCGCGAGCTGCAGACGATTCTCGAGAACGAGGGCGCGGAAGGCGTCGTCCGCAGGGTGACCTGGCTGGCGGCGACCGGTCAACCAGCGCCGCTCCTCGCCAGTCAGGCGGTGGTGTGGGACGACGACCCCTGGGTCAGGGGCGGATACGCCGTGTTCGATCCGACCTTCGATCCTGGCCTCAGGCAATGGCTGGCGCGGCCTGCTGGTCGAATCCTGTTTGCAGGCGAGCACACAAGCCAGCACTGGCAGGGTTATATGAACGGCGCGATCGAAAGCGGCCGGCGGGCGGCCGCCGAAGTACGCGCCCTCCGTCAGGCGTGAGTCGTTTGCGGCATCTCGGCGAGCTCGCCCCACGTGCCGGGGTCTTGCGACACGAGTGTGGAGAGATAGAGGGCGACGTCCTCCGGCGGGAACTTGGCGGCCACTTCCGCAGCGGCTTCCTTGAGCTTGTCGGTCCCGGGCTTGGTGACGTCCTCCTGCGTAATCAGACCGTCCTCGTGCGCGATTCCGACGCTGTCCAGGAAGGCCGCCATCATCGGTCGCTGTCGCGCGAGGTGATAGTTCACGAGGGCGCGCGCTGCGATGGCGTCCGAGAGGTTCGGCAGCGTAGCCAGGTACTTCGCACGCTTCTCCAGGGCCAGCCCAAGGACGCTTTTCGTCCTGAACTTCATGTGCGAGGCGATGGCCGCAACCGCTTCCAGCTGTTGATCGGTCGACTGGTCGTCCTCCCAGAAGAGCTCGGCCGCCGTGAGCCGCCGCTCGACCGGCAGGCGCTTCCAAAGCCGGGACGGTCTGAACCCGCTCAAGTCCTGTTCCATGGGGAAAGTGTAACGTAAAGGGGTTCCCGCGCTCCCACCGCAACGATCGCGGGAGGGCGGCCGTCTAATCGGGCACCATGCCGTTCGATACTTTCAAACAAGACCTGCGTTTTGGCGCCCGCTTGCTCGCGCGTCATCCCGGCTTCACCGCGGTGGCGGTAATCACGCTGGCCCTGGGAATCGGCGCGAACGCCGCGATCTTCAGCGTGGTCAATGCCGTGTTGCTCCGTCCGTTGCCGTGGGCCGATCCAGGTCGCGCGGTGATGATCTGGAGCAAGTGGACGGCATTCGACAAAACCTGGGTTGCGACGGGAGAGGTCGTGGACTACCGGCGCCGCGCCCGAACTCTGCGGGAAGTGGCGGCCTGGGGCGAGGGTCAGGTCAACCTGACCGGCAGCGGTGACCCGGAGCGTGTCGCAGCCGCCAGCGTCACGGCGAACACGTTTTCGGTCCTCGGAGTGGGTCCGGCCATCGGACGGGTTTTCTCTTCCACCGAGGACCTCCCCAAAGGGCCGAACGTCGTCGTGCTCGGCTACGCGCTGTGGAGCCGCCGATATAGCGCCGATCCGTCGATCGTCGGACGGTCCATTCAGATCGACGGTCGGCCGTACGAGGTCGTCGGCATCATGCCGGCTGGGTTCCTGCTTCCGACCGACTACCAGAATCCGCAGCCATCCCAGCTCTGGGTGCCGCAGCAGCTCGATCCGACGAGCATGGATCACGGAAGTCACGGGCTGTTCGCCGCGGGACGTCTCCAGGAGGGCGCGACGGTTGCGCAGGCCGCCGAGGAGTTGCACGACATCGCGCGGGCAATGACGCGCGAGGGGCTGTACCCGGCGGCGATGAGATTCGACACCGTTACGCTGTCTCTCGAGGAGGAAGTCGTCGGCGGCGTCCGGCGGTCCATCTGGCTGTTGTTCGGTGCCGTCGGGTTCCTGCTGCTGATCGCATGCGCGAACGTGGCGAACCTTCTTCTCGCCCGCGCCGAGGCGCGGCAACGCGAGATCGCCGTGCGCGCCGCGCTCGGCGCCGGGGGCCGTCGAATGGTCCGCCAGCTTCTCACCGAGAGTCTGCTGCTCACGTCCCTGAGCGCGATCGTCGGCCTCGCGCTGGCTGGCGCGGGCGTGCGGCTGCTGGCCTGGTGGAATCCCGCGAGCATCCCGCGTATCGCGGGCGTCACGGTTGACCTCCGTGTCGCGGTCTTCACGATCGCAATGGCGCTCGTGACGTCGGTCATCTTCGGGCTTGCGCCGGCGCTGCGGGCGCTTCGGGCTGGTCTCGTCGAGTCCCTCAAGGACGGCAGCCAGAGCGCCTCCAGCGGAAGCGCCCGCCAGCGTTTCAGGAACACGCTGGTCGTCCTGGAGATGGCGCTGGCCGTCGTTCTTCTCGTTGGAGCAGGCCTGATGCTCCGCAGCCTGTGGGCTCTCCAGAGCACTCCACTCGGACTGCAGCCATCCAACGTGCTGACGATGAGGGTCGCGCTGCCGGCGGAAAGCTATCGGAGCCCGGAGCAGGTCGTCGGTTTCTATCAGCGGCTGATGGAACGAGTGAAGCAGCTGCCAGGCGTCGCGAGCGCGGGTGCGGCGCGCTCACTGCCACTGGGCTCGACGATTGGCGACTATGGCCTGACGGTCGAGGGCTTCGTTCCTCCGCCTGGCACACGACCGAAGGGAGACTGGCAGATCGTCACGGACGGGTACTTGGACGCGATGGGCGAGCGTGTTGTTCGGGGCCGCGGCTTCACGCCGGCGGACACGAGCGAGGGCATGCTCGTCGCGCTCGTCAACGAGGAGCTGGTCCGCCGATACTTTCCCGGACGCGATGCGATCGGCGGTCGCATGCAGATTGGCGGCGGCGGCGGGCCGCGTCCGTGGGTCACCATCGTCGGGATCGTCGGCAATGTGCGGCACAACGGCCTCACCGATCCCGTCAAGGAAAAGTTCTACATCCCGCACACCCAGTGGCACAAGTCGACGGGAAATGCGATCCGGGGAATGAACCTCGTGATCAAGAGCTCGTCGTCTCCATCCGCGCTGACGTCCCCCGTACGCGACGCGATCCGTGCGCTCGATCCGAATCTGCCGATCGCTGATGTCCGGACGATGGAGGAAGTCGTGAGCGCGACGCTGTCGACGCCGCGGTTCACCGGGGTGCTGCTGGGGATGTTTGCGCTGCTCGCCGTGGTGCTCTCGGCGATTGGGATCTACGGCGTGCTGTCGTATCTGGTGAGCCGGCGCACGCGAGAGATCGGGATTCGCATGGCGATTGGCGCAGGGCGCGGACAGGTGCTGCGCATGGTCCTCGGCAGCGGGTTGTCGCTCTCGCTCACCGGTGCGGGCATCGGGCTCGTCCTCGCCGTCGGTGCGGGGCGGTTGATGCGGAGCGTGCTCCACGATGTCGCCCCGAACGATCCCGTGACGTTCCTGTTCGTCGCCGTCACGCTTCCAGCCATCGCGCTGCTCGCGAGCGCGGTTCCCGCGTGGCGCGCGACGCGAGTCGATCCGATCGTGGCACTCAAGACGGAGTAGGCGGGCTCGAACGCGTCCCGATCGACGAAGGCTGAAACGGCGGGCTCGTCAGCGCGTCTGCTACACTTGGCGGATCGATGTCGGCCGCGAACGACCGCCTGTTCAGTCCTGCCTTTTTCGTCATGTGCGGGTTCACCTTCACGGTGTTCCTGTCGGCTTTCCAGCTGCTGCCCACTGCGCCGTTCCACATTCTCGATCTCGGCGGCACGACGTTCGCGTCCGGCCTGTTCCTCGGGTTCCTGACGTACTCGTCAGCGTTCTCGGCGCCGCTCACGGGAGCCATCGCGGATCGCGTCGGGCAACGGCGAGTGCTGCTGACGTCGAGCACCGCGCTCACGGTCTTCTCGATCGCGTACGCGTTCATCCCCAGTGTGCCGGTGCTGCTTTCACTGGTTCTGATCCACGGCGTGTTCTGGTCGGGGCTGCTGTCTGCGTCCGCAGCCTACATGACGAACATGCTCCCCGAGCGGCGCCGCGCAGAGGGAATCGGATATTGGGGTCTGTCGAGCGTCGGCGCGATGGCGGTCGCGCCGAGCGCCGGCTTTTGGATTTATCGACACGGGTGGGTGTGGTTGTGCGCCGGATCGGCCGCGCTGAATCTGATCATGGCGGGGATTGCGTGGCACCTCCGGGGAGAGAAAACCAAGGCGACGGAGTCATTCAACAGGAAGGAAGGGAGGATAGGAGGATCTTTGGGTTCTTCCGAAGAAGAAGCTCCTCCCGTCCTCCCCTCCTCCCTGTTGAATGACTCGGCCGCCTCGCGTACCTCCCTGCTGGAGTGGCGCGTCCTCATTGTCTCGATCACGCTGTTTCTCTACTCATTCGGTTACGGCGGCATCACGAGCTTTACGGCGCTCTACGCGGACGCGAACCACGTGACGCCGAAGAGCATCTATCTGACCACTCTGGCGATCGTCATACTCCTGACGCGCCCCATGGCGGCACGGCTGGGAGATCGATTCGGCTATCGCCGCATTTTCCTGCCGTGCCTCGTCCTGATCAGCGTTGGACTCGCGTGTCTCGCGGTCGGAGGCTCGCGTGGCTGGATGATCGTCTCGGCGATCTGCTTCGGGTTGGGATTTGGAACCGCGTATCCCGTCTACGTGGGATACGTCATGCGCGGCGTCGCGCCGGCCCGTCGAGGCGCGGCCTTCGGGGCGATCCTGGCCGCATTCGACACCGGGATCGGCACCGGCTCGACGACCATGGGCTGGACCATCCAGCACTTCGGCTTCGCGGCCGCGTTCGGCATGGCGGCGGCGCTGTCGGCGCTCGCCGTACCGTACTTCCTGATCGTCGATCGAATTTTCGGGAGTCGCGATCGCGCGCGGGCGTCAGTGGCGTGAGGCTTGGCTCTCGGAGGCGACGGAGGTAACGGAGTTCACAAACGGAGGAACGGGGCCAACGGAGGCGGAACGGAGAAGAGCGGATGGTTAGCCGCAACCAATCGACGAGAAATGCATGCGGGTCGCGCCGCGCGTAGCGCGGCCGGGAGGTCGAGCGTGACGGCGGGCGCAAGCCAATCGTGATGGGTTCGGCTTGTGCCCACCGTCACGTTCGGCCTCCCGACGCCGGCCTTCGCCGGCGGGCGACCCGTCCGTCTTCTCCGTTCGTCCTCCGTTGACTCCGTTTCTCCGTTTGTGAAGCTCCGTTCTCTCCGTCCCCTCCGCCTCTCTCGCCGCCGGGGACCCTCAAAACCGCGCCTTGCGTCGGGAGTGGGTGCGTAGGAGACGAGCGATCGTGACGGTTCGGGCGGCGACGATGGCTAAGGGGCGCAAAGAGATTGTTAAGGACGTAAAACCTGCCGTTGGGGAGACAAAGAGGCCTGTACCTGCGTGCTAGACTCGCGACATGCGGGGCCGGGTGCGTGTGCCGCTCTTCGTCGTCGCGCTGGCGCTGCTGGGGCTCATCGGCCTGCTCGCGGCGCTGCAATTTCGATGGCTTGGACAGATCAGCGACGCCTCGCGCGATCGCCTGCGTGCGACGCTCGAGAGTGGCGCGTCTGCATTCGCCCGGGACTTCGACGCGGAGCTCACAAGAGCCTACCTGCTATTCCAGGTCGACCCGCTCGGTGACGTCGAAGACCTGCCGGCGAGTTTTGGTGCGCGGTACGATCGCTGGCACGCGACGTCGAAGTACCCGCGCCTCATCAAGAACCTCTATCTCTTTATGTCGGAGGAGAAGAGCCAGCTCCAGAAGTTCGATCCAGTCACGCGATCGTTCGCGCCCGTCGAATGGCCCGCATCGATGAAGGACTGGCGCGCCCATGTGCTCGACACGACGGCAGAACCCTCGACAGGCCGGAGCGGCGATTACTTCATCCGGCGGATCGGATCGCCGATTTGGGACTCGGTGCCGGCGATCGTCGTGCCGTCACCGCTGCTGCCGGCAGGCAACGCGCACACGGCAGGGGGCCGGCAACCGTTGCCGCGCGTGATCCACACGATTCTGGAGATCGACGAGAGCTACGTGTCGCACGAGATGCTCCCGGCACTCGCGGAGCAGCACGTGATGCAGAGCGGCGGCGCGGAGATCCAGTTGGCGGTCGTCAGCCGCTCTCCTGGCGGTCGGGTGATCTATCACTCCAGCGAAACGTTCAATCCCGCTCCAGGGGCGCACGCCGACGCCACGGCGGATCTGTTTGCCATTCGCACGCAGGATTTCGGTCGAGTGGCGTCGGAGATTCACCGTTTCGTATCCTTCGCCGCTATTCAGAAGTTCGGGTCCGAGAAAGCGGCTCGGCAGGGTCCGACTGACGTCGTGACGGAGCACCAGCCAGTGATCATGGTCGAACGAACCGAGACCGGCCCCGCGCCCTCGACAGGTCCAGGGCAGACGCAGACCACGACGGCGGGGTTGAGCAGGATCACCCCGACGGCACCGAGCTGGCAGTTGATCCTTGCGCACCAGTCAGGTTCGCTCGAGGCAGCAGTCGCGGTCGCCCGCCGGCGAAATCTCCTCGTGAGCTCCAGCATCCTGGGTGTTCTCGGAGCAAGCATGGCGCTGCTGCTTCTGGCGACGCGCCGCGCGCAGCGCCTGGCGCAGCAGCAGATGGAGTTCGTCGCGACGGTTTCGCACGAGCTCCGGACGCCGCTGGCGGTCATAAGGTCCGCCGCCGAGAATCTCGCTGACGGCATTGTCGAGGACGGACCGCAAGTGCGGAAATACGGTGAGCTCGTGCGCGGTGAGGGTCGACGTCTGACCGATATGGTCGAACAGATCCTCGAGTTCTCGGGCATCCAGTCCGGCGAACGCCGGCTGAACGCCGTGGCGGTACCCATCGGTCCGCTCGTGCGCGACGTTGTCGATGCATCCGCCTCGCTTGCTACCGCCGCTCGAATCGACCTCGAGCAGGATCTGCCCGACGATTTGCCACCCGTACTCGGTGATGAACCGGCCCTGCGGCGCGTGTTCCAGAATATCCTCGCGAATGCCATCAAGTACGGCGCCGCAGGCGGCTGGATTCGTGTCGACGTCCGTCACCAGGGCAACGACGTGCTCGTGACCGTTGCCGATCGCGGAATTGGCATCGATCCATCCGAGCACGAGCGCATCTTCGACCCGTTCTATCGAGCGGCCGCCGTCGTCGAGGCGCAGGTCCAGGGCGCGGGGCTTGGCCTGAGTCTCGTCAAGCGAATCGTGGAAGCGCACGGCGGGGCCATCTCGGTTCGGAGCGCCCCGGCCGCAGGCGCGGCGTTCACCGTCCGTCTTCCCATCGCCTCCAAGCCCGCGCGAAGGGCTTCCGTTTTGGGCCGCCGTGCAGCCACTCCGCCCGCCGGCCCTGGCGCCAAGGCGCCCCGCTACTCGTGAAGCGAGTGCTTCTCGTCGAGGACGAGCCTGGCTTGGTGCTCACCCTCACCGACCGTCTGTCGCGGGAAGGCTATGACGTCCAGAGCAGTTCAGACGGCGAGAGCGGCCTCGCACGGGCGACGAGAGAGACATTCGACCTCGTGCTGCTCGACGTCATGCTGCCCAGGCTCGGTGGCTTCGACGTCGTTCGCGAGCTCCGGAAGCAGAGCATCGAGACGCCCGTGATCATGCTCACGGCGCGCGGTCAGGTCGTCGACAAGGTCGTCGGGTTGAAGCTCGGCGCAGACGACTACGTGACCAAGCCGTTCGAGATGGTCGAACTCCTGGCGCGCATCGAGGCCAAGCTCCGGCGCTCCCCCGCGAAGATCCAGCCCGCTGGCGGACATCAGTTCGGCGAGATTCAGATTGATTTCAGACGTGCCGAGGTCACCAAGGGCGGTGAGACGCTGGATCTGTCGGCGCGCGAATTCCAGCTGCTCCGGTACTTCATCGAGCACCGTGGCGCGACGCTGACCCGCGAAGAGCTTCTGAACGAAGTGTGGGGCTACAACGCGATGCCGTCCACTCGCACCGTGGACGTCCACGTCGCATGGCTCAGGCAGAAGATCGAACCCAACCCTCGCCATCCGCAGTTCATCCTCACCGTGCACGGCATGGGATATAAGTTCGCAGGATGAGGGTCTGCACGCGGCCGACGGCATCGTGCTGGCATGGACACAGGTTCGTGATCCCTGATCTCTGGATCAC
Organism: uncultured Acidobacteriota bacterium; assembly: GCA_963730995.1. Taxonomy (GTDB): domain Bacteria; phylum Acidobacteriota; class Vicinamibacteria; order Vicinamibacterales; family 2-12-FULL-66-21; genus CAVSUB01. The sequence continues at coordinate 447,968 of CAVSUB010000002.1, forward strand.
GGATCCCAGAGCCCGACTGTTTCCAACACACGGAGGTTGACTCGATGGAATTGACCGCACTCTTTCTCGAAGAGCTGGATCGAGAAGTCGGGCGCAGCCGGCGCGCGCTCGAACAAGTTCCTCCCGGCAAGCACGACTGGAAGCCGCATGAGAAGTCCATGGGCTTCGGGTACCTGACGAACATGGTCGCGACGATCCCGACCTGGATCACGATGATCCTCAAGCAGGACGAGCTCGACATCGCGCCAAAAGGCGGCCCTCAGCACCCGCCGCAGGTGATGAACACGAGTGAGGAGTACCTTCAGGCACTCGAGAAGTCCGCAGCCGATGCGCGGGCGGCGCTGAAGGGCACGAACGAAGAGTTCCTGAAAACGAAGTGGCGCCTGCTGGCAGCCGGCCAGGTCGCTCTCGAGACGCCGCGCTACGAGATGATCCGCGACACCATCAATCACTGGGCGCACCACCGCGGCCAGATGACGGTCTACCTGAGGCTGATGGGTGCCAAAGTCCCTGCTTTGTACGGGCCATCCGCTGACGACAAGCGATTCTGAGTCCAGTTGAGGGCGCTCTTACACTCGGCAGTAAAACCTTCACAGGGAGGAGGGAGGAACAGTTTATTCATGATCCTCCCTTACTTTCGTCCTCCAAGTTGATGTCTTTCAGGCTTGTCTTGCGCTGATTCAACCTCCGCCAGGTCTCGTTGACACACCAAGGACGTCACGAGAGCCAGACGATTTCAGCCGCAGCGATTCCGTTTGCGATCGACAGGCGCGCCACACTCGGACGCAGGTTGAAGCGTCGTGGACCCGCAGCGCCAGGATTCACCACCAGCCGGTGGTCCGATCGCTCCACGAGGGCGCGGTGCGTGTGGCCGAACACCAGGATGTCGGCGGGATACGCGCGCAGCATCTTTTCGGGAGTGGGAGCCCCGAGCTCGTGTCCGTGGCTCACGTGAACGGTCAATCCACCCACTGTCAGCTCGACGCGCGGCTCCAGTTGCGGGTCCGCTGGATCGTCTACATTCCCGAATACGGCCCTTACCGGCGCGATGTCGCGCAGCGCACGGAGCACGCGCGCGCCGCCGACGTCACCTGAGTGCAGGATGAGCGAGACGCCCGACAGTGCCGACGCGACTTCGTCTCGAAATTGTCCGTGGGTATCGGACACAAGACCGATGAGGTGCTCCGGAGCCATTGAAACTACAATTCTGTTCGACGATGGTCTGCGATACGCACTGTCATTTCTTCTCCAGCCGGTTTCTCGAGCTGCTGACTCAGGGAACGGAAGTCTCCGGCGATCGGGCCGTCGCCGTCTCGACGAAGCTCGGATGGGATCCACCTGGCACGCCCGAGGAGCTGGCCGACCGCTGGGTGGCCGAGCTGGACCGCCACACGGTCGCGAGGGTCGCCCTCATCGCCAGCGTGCCGGGCGACGAGGCTTCGGTCCGGACGGCGGTGATCCGCCATCCGACACGCTTCGTCGGCTTCTTCATGTTCAATCCGGCCGCCGGCGATGCTCGCTCGCGCCTCGTCCCGCTTTTCGAGGGCGGGCATCTGCGGGTCGTTGCGCTCTTTCCGGCGATGCACCGCTATCGCCTGGACGATCCTGTCGTCGAGACGGTGTTCGAAGTCGCTGCGGATGCGGGCGCTGCCGTCTTCGTCCACTGCGGGATGCTGACCGTCGGGGTCCGCAAGCGTCTCGGCCTGCCCTCGTCGTTCGACCTACGGCTCGGGGATCCGCTGGGGGTCGCGGCGGTGGCTGCCCGTCATCCGGCGGTGCCCGTGATCATCCCGCACTTCGGCGCAGGGTTCTTCCGCGAAGCGCTCATGGCCGCGGATCAGTGCGCGAACATCCTGCTCGACACGTCGAGCTCGAACGGTTGGATGAAGTACTATCCCGGCCTGACGCTGGACGGGGTCTTTCAGCAGGCACTGGCGGTCGCCGGCCCTGAACGCCTGCTGTTCGGCACGGACTCCTCTTTCTTCCCCCGTGGCTGGCAGAAACCAGTCCACGATGCCCAGGTCGCCGCGCTCGCTGCCGTCAGGGCGACGCACGAGGCGCGAAGCCGCGTCATGGGTGGCAATTTCGCGAGACTCTTCCCGCTGTCGTGACTCTGATGTTCAATCGCCGCTCCGCGTTCCGTGCTGCTCTGATGCTCTTCGTGCCGGCGCTGGTTCTCACCGCCGGCTGCGCCTCGCAGAGTCAAACCGTCAGCCCTGCCGACCTCGTTCTCACCAACGGGCGTGTCGTCACCGTGGAGGAGAGCCAGCCGGAGGCGCAGGCGATCGCTATCACCGGCGATCGGATAGTGGCAGTCGGATCGAGTGCCGACATTCGGCCGTACGTCGGGCCGGCCACGAAGGTCGTCGACGTGAACGGCCAGCTCGTCATCCCGGGGTTCGTCGAGGGGCATGGGCACTTCACGGGCGTTGGAGCGGCGCAGCTCAATCTGAATCTGATGAACGCGCACTCGTGGGACGAGATCGTGGCGATGGTCGCCGAGGCCGTGAAGACGGCCAGGCCGGGTCAGTGGATCCGCGGGCGAGGGTGGCATCAGGAGAAGTGGACGGCGCCGCCGTCGCCAAACGTGGAAGGCTTCCCGACACACGCGTCTCTCGATCGCGTGTCGCCGGACAATCCGGTCGTCCTCACGCACGCGAGCGGTCATGCAAGCTTCGCAAACGGCAAGGCGATGGAGATGTCGGGCCTGACACGGAAAACGCCGAACCCGGAGGGTGGCGAAGTGTTGAAGGACGCGAGCGGAGAGCCGACAGGATTGCTCCGCGAGAAGGCGTCCGACTTGATCACAGAACCGGCATTGAGCGGGGCCGACCAGCTCGCGCGCGACCGTAAGATCCTGGAGCTCGCGGATCGCGAAGCGCTCTCCAAAGGGGTCACCAGCTTCCAGGACGCCGGATCGTCGTTCGGAACGATCGACCTGATGAAGCAGATGGTGGACGAAGGCGCCATGGGGGTGCGGCTCTGGGTCATGGTGCGGGAGGGCAACGAGGCGGAGGCCCCACGTCTCGCGAAGTACCGGACGATCGACTACGGCGCCGGCCACCTCACCGTGCGAGCCATCAAGCGTCAGATCGACGGCGCGCTCGGGTCGCGTGGCGCGTGGCTGCTCGAACCCTACTCCGACAAGCCGGAAAGCACGGGGCTGAACACGACCTCGGTGGATTCGATTCGCGAGACAGCGCGGCTCGCGGTCGCCAACGGCTATCAGTTGTGCGTCCACGCCATCGGCGATCGCGCGAATCGCGAAACCTTGAACATCTTCGAGGAGGCGTTCAAGGCGAACCCCGACAAGAAGGATCTTCGCTGGCGCATCGAGCACGCGCAGCACCTCAACGCTGCCGACATCCCTCGCTTCGGGCAGCTGGGCGTCATCGCGTCGATGCAAGGCGTGCACTGCACGTCGGATGCCCCGTACGTGCCGGCCCGACTCGGAGACAGGCGCGCGGAGGAAGGCGCCTACGTCTGGCAGAAGCTGATGAAGAGCGGAGCCGTCGTCTCGAACGGCACGGACGCGCCCGTCGAGGACGTGAATCCGATCGCCGGCTACTACGCGACGGTCAGCCGGAAATCGAAGGACGGGAAAGTCTTCTACGCTGACCAGCGAATGAGCCGTGCCGAAGCGCTGAAGTCCTATACGTGGAACGGCGCGTATGCAGCGTTCGAGGAGGGCTCACGCGGCTCGCTGAAGCCCGGCAAGTACGCGGACGTCGTCGTGCTCTCGAAGGACATCCTGAAGATCCCCGAGGACGAGATTCCGTCGGCCCAGGTCGTCTACACGATCGTTGGCGGGAAGATCAGGTATCAGCGACAGCAGTAAATGGCCCGCAGGTTCCAGCTCTGAGCCTCGAGCGACGCCAGGCGCGCTGGAAGCTCACAGCTGGCAGGCCTTTTACCGCGTCTGCAGTTCCTTCCGGCGTCCGCTGGTCTGCTGCTGCGGCGGGACCCGGCGTCGATACTGGTCGTTGAAGCGGTTGCACGCGCGGTGGAAGCGTTCTGTGAGCTCGCGGCCGGTCTGCCCCGGTACCGGACCAAGGCGGCTCCAGGACGCTTGCGCCTGACGAACGTCGTCGCCCATCGCGCGCCAGCGGGCTTCGTCGCTGCCGCGACCGCCGATCGTGTTCGAGGCGAGCGCCTCGCGCAGCATGTCGGCGAGGGCCTGCGACGAGTTGCTCGGAGCCGGAGCCGCGTCGGACAGGAAGCCCTCCACTTTTGCGATCAGCTTCTCCATCTTCTGCCGGCTGGCGTCCACGTCGAGCTCGGTGCCTCGGAACTGGTCCGGATGGGTCAGCATCACGCGCTCGAGCGCATCCACAAATCGTTCGCTCAAGGGATCCGCGCCCTGCCGTACGATGGAGGACGTCTGGTTCCAACGGGTACGGAGGGACCGCACGCGCTCGAGTAGATCGGAAGGGGTCGGTTCCGGCGTGTCGGCCGCGGACGGCTGTGCGAGGGACTCCAGCTCGCCGAGGAGCGCCTCTCGATCGGCCTGCTTGGCTTCGAGATCGATTGCGTCGCGGCGCTTGAAGCGTTCGAAGAACGTGTCACAGGCCGTGCGGAAGCGCTGCCAGATGGCCTCCGACTTGTTCCGGCGCACGGGCCCGACCGTCTTCCACTCGGATTGCAGTCGTCGAATCTCCGAGGCGGCCCGGTCCCACTCTCGGGAGGCCGCGAGCTCCTCTGCGCGCGCGCAAAGCGCCTCTTTCTTCGCGAGGTTCGCCGACCACGTTTCCTTTCGTTCGGCCAGGTCGGCATTGCGTCGCGTGAAGAACTTGTCGCAGGCGTCGCGAAAACGCTTCCAGGTCGCGCGGGTGTCGTTGCGGGGGACGGCGCCGATCAGCTGCCACTCGTGCTGCAGCTTCTTCAGCTCGTCGGCCGTTTTGATCCAGTCCGTCGAATCGGCGAGCGCTTCGGCGCGCTCGATGAGTACGAGCTTGCGCTCGAAGTTGGTCTTCCGCTCCTCTGAACGCGCCGCGAAGAACTCGCGCGCACGCGTCTGAATCGGATCGGCGGCTTGCCGGTACCGGTGCCACAGGGCCTGCGCCTGGGCGCGTGGCGCTTCGGCGACCTGCTTCCAGCGTTCCTGGATCTCGTGGAGCTCCCGCGCGGCCTTTTCGATGTCATCGGTCGAAGGGGCGCCATCGGCCTCGAAGTGGTATTTCGGGCGCAGCGCTTCGGTCCGCGCGATCAGCTCCTCCTGGACCGCTGCGTTCGCGAAGCGCTTCCACTCGTCCATCTCGCGAAGGTCCTGCAGCCGCGGCGTGACCGTGCCGAGCGTGGCTTTCAAGCGTTCGGCCAGGCTGTGACGCTCGCTGTCGCCGACGCCGGCTGGCGCGGGCGCATCCATCGCCGCACGGAGATCGCGCGCGATCCTGTCGGCTTCGCGCAGCGTCAGGTCCTCGGCGGCCACGCGGCTCTGCGCTCGCTCGATCAACTGCTCGATACGCTGCACCTGCTGGCGGACTGCCCGTTCTTCGGCGGCCCGGCGCTCCGCGGCGTGTTGTTCGAGCTTGCTCTGCGCGTCCACGAAGCGCTGCGGAATCGAGGGATCGAGATCCTCGGCCTTGTCGACGAGCGACGTCCACTCGGCCGAGACCTGTTTCCACGCTTCTTCCTCGAGCGGCTCGGTCGACGCGATGCGCTCGGCTTCCTGCGACAGCGCTCCGAGCCGCTCTCGAGTCTGCGTCATCGCCTGACGATTGGCATGGCGTTCCGTGGCGCGCCGGCACGCGTCCGCGAACCGTGCGTGCAGATCCGCATCGCTGACGTCCACCGTCGCTGGCTCCGTGGCGTCCGTACGGTTCACGAGCCCTTCCCATTCGCCGCGTGCCTTATCGAGGGCTTCCAAGGCGTCCTCTCCGCGGAGCAATTCCACACGCTCGCACAGTTCGTGCTTCGCCGCACGCAGGTTGGCACGGCGTTCTTCGGCCGCACGCTGCTCGGCCTGTGCCTGATCGAATCGCTCGATGGCGCCGTGCGCCTCCGTGACGAGTGCGCCGAACCGAGCGTTCGTCTCGGGATCGACCGCGAACGTTCCTGAACCCGCGAGCTCGAGCCAGTCGGACTCCGCATGCGCGAGCTGCACGCGCGTGTCGGTAACCACGGGCGCGGCCGCGAGCGCCTCCACACGGGCGAGCACAGACGCTACACGCTGGCGCCACTGTTCGAGCGCGGCGCGCTCCGCTGCAGCGGCGTCGTCGATGCTCTGGACCATCGTTCGTGCGCGCTTCGCGACGGACTTGTTCTTCGCGCGCGACGCGGCAATCTCCAGCGTGCTGCGCACGTCGGTCGACGCACCGTCAGTCAGTCGCTCGAGCGCGACGACGCCGGCGTCCTTGTGTTCTGTCTTCAGGGCGATGTTGAGGAGCTCCGCCGGATCGGGCACGCGCGCGACTGCCTCGAGCGCTGTCTGAGGGTCGAGCGCGTGGCGCGCGATGCTGCTCAGCGTGCGGACGTCATGTACGCGCCCGAGGGCTGCGGCTCTCACCGTTTCGTGCGGAGAGCTCTTCGCAACGGACGACAGCTGTTTTTGATCCGTGAGCCCGCCGAGGGCCAATGCGGCGTCGCCGTCCGAATCCGACGGCGCCGTCGCGACGGCGACGAGGCGATCGGTCAACTCGCGATGAAGCTGCTCGTCACGTTCGGTCGCCGCCAGCTGGACCAGATCGCTCACCGTGTCGACGCGTGCGACAGCTGCGCGTCTAACCCGAACGTCCTCGTCCGTTCCCGCGAGCTCGACGAGCGCACGTTGCTGCTCGGGATCGTCGATCACGAGTTCCGCGACCGCCGTTGCCCGCACTGTCGGGTCGGCGTGCTTCCATTTGGGATTCGGCTTGAAACGATCGAGGAAAGACATGGGAGCTCTAGCCGTTGCTTTCTTGTGTGAGCCACTCCGCGATTTGCTCGCGTGTCAGACGATGGTCATCGTTGAGGTGTACGATCATTGATGCGAGCGGTAGGCGCTTTTCACAGCCGGCCGGACAACGCTTCGTGACCTCGTCGAGGCACCGGAACAACCGCTCGAGGTGATCCGGAACCAGCTTTCCGTGATCGCGCGGGAGGTGGTAGACGCCGTCGTAGACCGCGCCGAGTGCGCAGGACCCGCCACGTTCGTCGAAATAGCTGCCGAAGCACTGGTGGCCGCGTGTGGCACCCGCCCGGATGAATTCCGCCAGCTCTCTCTGTTCGTGATCGAGGCCCGTCGCCATCGTGACTCTCCCCGCGCGCCGCGCGCGTCTGGCCGAACGATGCGTCGCTCCGGTTCGAAAGACTCAGTGCTCATGCTCGGTGCGGAGCAGTGAGAGGTTGGAGGGCGGAGCTGAGTGCTCTGGAGACAGCCGAAAGTGCCAAACCCGAGTGTGCCTGACATTGTAGCGCACGGTTCCTGGAGCCTGCACGACCCGCCTTCGACCGTCCACGCGATCCATCCATTTGAATGGGCCCTATTCATCCCTTTGAATGCGGCCTCTCGGGAACAGGTGCGCCGCCGATGCCCAATGCACGTGTCCGCGGGCCGACGTGCCGAAAAGAGGCGCGATACAATGCCTTCGTGCTGTTTCTGTCGCTGGCAGTCACACTTTTCTTACAAGTCCCGCCGCTCGGCGGCGTCGCAATGCAAACGGCGGCCCCGCAGACGCCGGCGCCTTTGGAGCCGGCCCCAGGCAATGGAGTCGTCGTGATATCGACCTCTCTCGGCGACGTGACCGTGGAGCTGTTCAACGACAAAGCCCCCGTTTCCGTGGCCAACTTTCTCAGCTACGCCACGGAAGGCTTCTACTCGGGGACCGTTTTCCACCGCGTCGTGAGCGGCTTCGTCGTGCAGGGTGGCGGCTATACTGCCACCATGGCGGAGAAACCCACGCGCCCGCCGATCCAGAACGAAGCCACCAACGGGCTGCGGAACCTCCGCGGGACGGTCGCCATGGCGCGCACCCAGAGCCTGCGGAGCGCGACGTCACAGTTCTACTTCAACGTGTCCAACAACCAGGATCTCGATCACCAGGGATTCTCCCCGCGCGACTTCGGGTACGCCGTCTTCGGCCGCGTGCTTTCGGGGATGGATGTCGTAGACCGGATCTCTCGCGTTCCGACCCATTCATCCGCCGGCATGGACGACGTTCCGGTCGAGCCCGTCACGATTACGGGCGTCAAGGTCGTTCGCTGAGCGGCGGGGCCTGACTCGTGTCGCGTCCCCTGCTCGTCATCTTCCTGACGATCTTCGTCAACCTGGTCGGTTTCGGGATCATCATCCCGTTGCTGCCCTTTTACGCCCAGACGTTCGGGGCGTCGCCGCTCGTCATCGGCCTCCTGTTCGCCTCGTTTTCGTTGAGTCAGCTGGTGGCCGCGCCGATCCTTGGGGATCTCTCGGACCGTATCGGGCGACGGCCGATCCTGCTCTTCAGTCTGCTCGGCACGGTTGTCAGCTTTGCGATGCTGGCCCTGGCTCACAGCCTGGCGATGCTGTTCGCCGCGCGGATCGTCGATGGCCTTTCGGGCGGAAATATCACGACCGCACGGGCTTACATCGCCGACGTCAGTACCGAAGAGAACCGCGCCAAGTCATTCGGCCTGCTGGGCGCCGCTTTCGGGCTCGGCTTCATCATCGGACCCGCTCTGGGCGCAGCGTTCTCACACATCAGCTACACCGCCCCCATCTGGGCCGCCGCGGCGATAACGGTCGTGGCCACGGCGCTCGCGTGGGTATGGCTGCCGGAGACGGTCCACCACGCTCGCGCGGGTGGCGGCTCACCTTGGAAGGCGCTCAGGGAATTGGGCAGCCGCGAGAGCCTCCGCATCCTCTTCACGGTTGATTTCGTGTACTGGACGGCGTTTGCGGTCTACCAGACGACCTTTGCACTGTTCGGAGCAAGGCGATTCGGTTTCGACGCCGCACATACCGGTTACCTGTTGAGCGCCTTCGGATTCCTGGGGGTGCTGGTCCAGGGTGTGCTCGTCGGTCACGTCGTCGCGCGCCTCGGCCCTCGTCGCACGCTGGCCATCGGGCTCGCCAGCGCGGCGGTCGGCTGGGGCGGCAGCGCGCTGACTCACTCACTTCCGATATTCGTACTGATGCTGGTGCCCGGCGCCCTTGGCATCGGCCTCTGTAACGCGACGCTCAGCACGCTCATCAGCAACGCGGCCGGGCCGCACGAACAGGGGCGGGTGCAGGGCGCCGCCGGAGCGCTCGAAAGCCTCGGCCGGACGATCGGGCCGGTCTGGGGCAATGGGGCGCTGCAGATGTTCGGTGAGGGTAAGGCGTACGGTTCCGCGGCGATCGCCCTTCTCGGCGCGGCGCTGCTGACGATGAAGTATCACCCGCCCGCCAAGAGACCGCTGTAGGGTGGAGTCTTCAGACCCCGCCCTACGTCAGATTCGCTAGTTCCTGCTCCAGCCGCGTGACCAGATCGTCGAGCTGCCGGACGATGGCCAGCACGGTGTCGGGCTGGCTCAGGTCGATGCCGGCCTTCTTCAGGAGCGCCATTGGATGGTCGCTTCCGCCGGAGCGGAGGAGGGTCAGATACCGCTCCCGCGCGTCGGCCTTGGCCTGCGCGGTACCGTGCATGATCTCCTGTGCGATGCGCGCCGCCGACGCGAAGCAGGTCGCATACTGATAGACGTAGTACGGCGTGCTGAAGAAGTGCGGGATCCGCGACCATGTGACGCCGCTCTGCGGTGTCAGGTCGACGGCATCGTCGTAGTACTCCTTGAGCAGCGACGTGTAGATCTCGGTCAGGATCTCCGATGTGATTGGTTTGTCCTGCTCGGCGAGCCTGTGCGCGCGTAACTCGTAGTCGGCGAACAGCACCTGCGTGTAGAACGTGCCGGTGATGTTGTCGATGGCATGCTGCAGCAGGAAGATGCGCTCCGTCGGATCACTCGTGCGTGCGAGGAGGTACTCGAGCAGCAGCGCCTCGTTCAGCGTCGACGGCACTTCGGCGACGAAGATCGTGTAGCTCGAATACACGAAGGGCTGAGTCTCGTGCGAGAGGATGGTGTGCATCGAGTGCCCCATCTCGTGCGCGAGCGTGAACATGTCGTCGAGCGTGTCGGTGTAGTTCAAGAGCATGTACGGGTGGGTGCCGTACACGGGCGCCGAGTACGCTCCCGACCGCTTGCCTTCGTTCTCGTACACGTCGATCCAGCCGCCTGAAAAACCTTTCCGCATGCGCGCCTGATATTCGGGCCCGAGCGGCGCGACGGCCTCGACGATCCAGTCGAGCACGGCGTCGTACCTGTATTTCCGATCGTAGGTGACGATCGGAATGGAGAAGTCGTAGACGTGATACGAGGGCACACCGAGCGCACGGCGCCGCAGTTTGTGATAGCGGCGCAGCGGCTCTACGCCCGCTCGCGTCGTGTCGATCAGGTTCTCGACGACGGATGTCGGGATGTTGTCGCCGTGCAGCGCCGCCTGCAGCGTGTTCTCGTATCCTCGGGCTCGCGCCTGGAACCAGTCGCGCTGGCACACGCCGTTGTACAGGCTCGCGTACGTGTTCATGCTGGCCTGGTAGACCTCGTGCAAGGCGGCGAATGCGGCGGCGCGATCCGACTGCTCGCGCCGCGTCGCCAGGATCGCGCGGTACTGCCCGTACGAGACCGTGACCTGCTCGCCGTTCGAGAGCGTGATCGTTCGAAAGTGCGCATCCGCAGTCGAGAGCGCCGCATAGGCGTCGCTCGGCGACGACGCCAGGCGGCTCGAGAGCGACATCAGCCGCTCGCCCGCCTCGTCGAGCACGTGTTCCTGCTGCCGGTAGAGATCCTCGATGGCGAAGCGATAGAGCGCGAGATCCGGGTTGTCGTCCATCCACTTCCGGACCGTGTCGAGCGGAATCAGGAGCAGCTCCGGGCTGAACCACGACTCCGCCTGCTTCCATTTGGCGAAAAGAATCTGGACCTGCTGGCGCCGCGCGTTCACGCTGTTGTCGCGCTGATCTTCGTCGTACCGGAGCGAGGGGAAATACCAGACGCGATACGCCAGCTGCCCAAGGGTCTCAGAGAGCCTGAACGCGGCAAGCAGGCGTTCGGCCCCCTGCGCCAGCGTGCCCTTCAGCGCCGCATACCGGTCGATCCCCGCGTCGAGCTCCTTGTAGCTCGCCTCCCACTCCTCCCAGCTCTGAAAGATGTCCGTCAGATTCCACTTGTAGCGGTCATCGATGTCTCTGCGATTGCGGCTGCGTGCCGGCTCGGTTGTGGCGGCTTCCGGCGCGTGGAGGAGGTCACTGGTCTTCATCGCTCGTATCGTATCCGGGTCAGATGGAAGCTGCCAGTTCGACCGCCGGCCGCCGACTGTCTGGCTGCGCTACAGTGAGACATGAGGCACAAGAAAGACGGCGGGATCGGTCAGCAGCTCGAAAAGCTATCCAAAGTTGTCGGCGAATGGACCGGCAGCACTACCGCGTTCGCCCTGGCCTGTGGCGTCGTCCTTGCGTGGCTGGTCACAGGCCCGCTGTTCGGGTTCTCGGACACGTGGCAGCTCGTCATCAATACCGGGACGACGATTGTCACGTTCCTGATGGTGTTCCTGATCCAGCGCATGCAGAACAAGGAGTCGCTTGCGGTGCAGCTCAAGTTGAACGAGCTCGTCGCTGCGGTCCAGGGCGCGAGCAATCGCCTGATCGACGTCGAGGACCTCACCGAGGAGGAACTGCGCACGTTGCACAAGCACTACGCGAAGCTCGTCGCAATGTCGCAAGCCGACTCGAGCCTGGGGCTCTCGCACTCGGTCGAGGAGGCGCAAGCCCGACACTCGCGGAAAAACAGGGAGTCAGTTCACGGGAGTCAAGCGACGACTCGAGAGACGGAGGCTCCACACGATCACGAAAGCTGAACGGACGACAGGAACGTTCCGGCGGACTCGGATGCGGCGGTCGACCACTCATGTCCGCCATCGAAGACGACTGGTTCAATGTTTCTGGCACGGGGCTTCAAGCTCTCGACGTCCGATTCGAAGCGTGCCTGCGTGTACCACTCGTCCCCGGCACCGCGCAGGAGGAGGACAGCGGGGAACCGGAGCGATCGATCTTCAAGAAGCTCCGGCGGCACGTCACCACCGACCGCGACGACACCCGCGCAGGGCCACCGGCCGAGGACCGCTGAACGGAACGCCATCGCCACACCCTGCGAGAAGCCTGCATAGACGATCGGATCGTTCGAACCGCTTGCCCGAACCGCGGCGATCGCCGCGTCAACGTACCGAACGTTGTCGGCGACGGCCGCATCCCGATCTTGTCGTGTCATCCACGACGCGACCACTTCCTCCGAGCGCCCGCGATAGAAACGATGAAGCGCCTGCACCGAGAGGAGTGTCCACGCGTCAGCGCCAGGGACAGCCGCGAGACGTGCGATCTGGACCTCCGCCGTCTCCGCGTAGCCATGAAAGCCGACCAGCAGGCCGGCTTTCGACGGTGCGGCCGATTGCCTGACGATGACGCGGCCATGCGTCGGCGTTTCAATGAGGAGGATGGACATTGGCTGGGTTGTGGCTGTCGAATGGCGAATCCCTGATCCCGTCGGGATCCGTGGTCCGTGGTCCGGGATAGGAAACTCAGTCTGATATAGCGCGCGGGTCAGCTCCCCCGGCTCTTCCGGAACTCGGATCCCCGATCCCGGATCCCCGATCCCGATATCACGTTCGCGTCCTGTCCATCCACTCCGCCACCGCGTCCATGATGGAGTCCAGCACCTGATCCGGCTTGAGGCCGGCGCGGGCGCGGACCTTGAAAGAATGATCGCCATCCGGAACCACGTGAAGCGTGGCGCGCTTGAGGGAGGGCAGCAGCGCATCGATTTCGTCTGATCTGCCGAACGCATCGCGACTCCCTTGCACGAAGAGCATCGGTTCCTGAATCAGCGGGAGGTGCGCGTCACGGCGCTTCTCCGGTGCCCCCGGAGGATGCAGGGGGTAGCCCAGGAAGAAGACGCCCGACAGTCCGGGACATCCCTGCGACGCGATGTGCGAGGCAATCCGGCCTCCCATCGACTTGCCGCCGATGAAGAGCGGCAGCTTCGCGGCCAGGTTGCGCGCCTGCTCGACGGCCTCGCGCCACGAGGCCTCGAGGACCGGCGCCTTGTCGGGCACGCTGCGGCGGCTGACTATGTAAGGAAAATCGAACGTGGCCGTCGTGATCCCGCGCGCGGCCATCCCTTCTGCAAACCGAACCATGAAAGGGCTGTTCTGTCCCGCTCCGGCGCCATGTCCCACCACACCAAAGGCTCGAGCTGTGGCGCTGTCGTAGACTTTCAACACGGGGTTTTCTCCAAGGGACGCGATTATTGCACGTGCGATCGTGGACCGGAACCTCAGCCCGGACGACCGCACGCTCGACAGACCTCATCTCGTACGCGAGGAGATCGAACTCAGGTGTTCCCCATGAAATTCCTATGCACATTGGCGGTGATTCTCGCAGGCGTTCTGCCCGCCGCGGCCCAGCGTCTATCCGGTAACGTCGCGCCATTGCACTACGACCTTCGGATTGAGCCCGACCTCGCCGCCGCCAGGTTTGCGGGACTCGAAACGATCGCGGTCAACCTGCGGGCGCCCGCAACCACCATCGTGGTGAATGCCGCGGAGATCGAGTTCGGAACAGTTCAGATAGCCGCCGCCGGCCGGACGCAGACAGCCAAGGTCACTCTGGAAGCGGCGAAGGATCAGGCCACGTTCACGGTTCCGGAAACCATTCCCGCTGGAGAAGCACAGATCCGGATCGAGTACGCAGGCTCCTTGAACGACGATCTGCGCGGCCTGTATCTGAGCAAGGCGAACAATCGTCGGTACGCGGTCACGCAGCTCGAGGCGACCGACGCGCGCCGCATGTTCCCGTCGTTCGACGAGCCTGCGTTCAAGGCCACCTTCTCGCTCACCGCGGTCATCGACGCGGCCGACCGCGCGATCTCGAACGGCGCCGTGCTCTCCGACACCCCCGGTCCACGGCCAGGCAAGCACACGATCACGTTCGACACGACGCCGAAGATGTCGTCGTATCTCCTGGCGCTCGCCGTCGGTGATTTCGTGTGCAACGAGGGATCGGCGGATGGTATTCCGATCCGGATCTGTTCGACCCCCGACAAGAAAGGGCTGACGGGGTTTGCGCTCGAATCGACGCAGGAGATCGTCAAGTACTACAACCGCTACTACTCGATCAAATATCCGTTCAAGAAACTCGATGTCGTTGCCGTGCCTGACTTCTCCGCGGGCGCGATGGAGAACACCGCGGCCATCTTCTATCGCGAGACGCTTCTGCTCGCGGACGCGGACGCGTCGGTCGGAACACGACGGGCGGTCGCAGAGGTCCTGGCCCACGAGATCGCTCACCAATGGTTCGGGGATCTCGTGACGATGCAGTGGTGGGACGACATCTGGCTGAACGAGGGGTTTGCCAACTGGATGGAGACGAAACCGCTCAAAGCCTGGAAACCGGAGTGGCAGGTCGAGCTGAACGAGACCGGCGACAACCAGAAGGCGATGGGGCTCGATGCGCTGATGTCCACACGACCCATCCGGGCGCGTGCGGAGACTCCTGACGAGATCAACGAGCTCTTCGATCCGATTGCCTACGAGAAGGGAGCGGCCGTGCTTCGGATGATCGAGTCCTGGGTCGGCAAGGCGCCTTTTCAGAAGGCCGTCAACGCGTACATCGATCGCTTCAAGTACGGGAATGCGAAGGCGGAGGACTTCTGGGGCACGGTGGCAGCCAGCACGTCCAAACCGGTCGACCGGGTGATGCAGACCTTCGTCGATCGACCGGGTCTTCCGCTGATAGCGATGTCGGCGACGTGTCAGGCCGGGCACACGACGGTCACGCTGTCGCAGTCGCGCTATGTTGTGGACGGCTCCCCGGATCAATCGTCGTCATCAACGGTCTGGAACATGCCTGTGTGCCTCCACACGGACCCGGACCGCACGACGTGCGAGCTGCTCGAACAGCCTCGAACGACCGTCACGCTCGATGGCTGCCCAGCCTGGACGATGCCCAATGCCGGCGGTCGCGGCTACTATCGTGCGTCCCTCGATCCTGCCGCGCTGAAGGCGCTCGAGGGCAACATCCCGAAGCTGCCCGGACCCGAGCGCCTGACGCTGCTCGCCGACGAATGGGCGCTCGTGCGCGCTCGCCTCCACAACGTCGGGAGCTATCTCGATCTGGCGTCCGCTTACGGAGCGGAAGAAACCGATCAGGTCCTCGAGAGCCTCACGGAGGCCTTGCAAGCGATCGATCAGCAATTGACGACGCCCGCGTCGCGGCCGACGTTCAGGGCCTGGGTCAGGCGCCTGCTCGGGCCGAGCGCGGCAAAGCTCGGATGGGACGGGAAGACCGGGAGGTCCGACGACAACGCGCGCGCGGTTCGCGCCGTGCTGCTGCGTCAGCTTGGCGAAGCTCAGGATCCCGCGGCCGTTGCAACAGCACGCCAATTGGTCGACGCGGAGCTGGCCAGGCCGAAGTCAGCCGACTCGACCCTGCTGGGCGTCGCCGTGGAAGTTGCAGCAATGAACGGCGATTCCGCTCTGTACGAGAAGTACTTGTCCCGAGTGCGATCGGCCGTAGACCCGGAGGATCGCTACCGGTTCCTGTACGCGCTTACGAGCTTCACCGACCCCGCGCTGGTCCGCCGGACGATGGAGCTGGCGCTTGGTCCTGATGTGAGGTCGCAGGACGCCAAGCTCGTGATCGCGAGAGAGCTCCGGAACCAAGCGGCGCGCGACCTCGCGTGGGACGTGCTGCGCGAGCGTTGGGACGCGGTTCAGAAGAAAACAGGCGAGTTCGTCGGCAACACGGTCATCGTCAGCGCCTTGTCGTCGTTTTGCGAGGCCAGGCGTGCGGATGAGATCGAGGCGTTCTTCAAGGCGCATCCCGTGCCCGACGCCGAGCGGACGCTGTCGCAGACGCTGGAGCAGATCAACGCGTGCGCGAGCCTGGCCGCGGCACAGGCGTCGAAGCTCACCGAGTGGATGGATGCGCACGGACGGTGAATCTGAATTCTGTCGGGATCAGGGATCCGTAGTCAGGGATCCGGAAGACCTTGGAATCTCGTCGAAGCTCGGAGTGTGGCGCGGGGCTTCAGCCCCCGCGGCTCTTGCGGATCCCTGATCCCTGATCCCTGATCCCGACGTGATCTGTGGTCCGTGGTCCGGGATCCGGAAAAACAGGAATCTCGGCGAAGGGTTCGGCTCTTGCGGATCCCGGATCCCGGATCCCTGATCCCCGATCCCGACATGATCTCGATCCCCGATACAATCCCCACCATGTCTTCCACCGAACAGGCCCGTGCGGTCGAAGCGGCCGCCGTGGAGCTCAGGGCACTCCTGGGATCCCGCGTGAGCGATGGGATGGCCGTGCGCGAGCATCATAGTCACGGCGAGTCATACCATCCGGCGGCGGCGCCTGACCTGGTCTGCTTCCCGGCCAGCACCGGGGAGGTCTCCGCAGTCCTCGGGATCAGCCAGCGATTTCAGCTCCCGGTGGTCCCGTTCGGTGCAGGCACGTCCCTCGAGGGCCACGTGCACGCGCTTCGGGGAGGAATCTCGATCGATCTTCGCGAGATGAACCGCGTGATCCGAGTGAGCACTGAGGATCTCGACGCGACGGTCGAAGCAGGCGTGACGCGCAAGCAGCTGACCGCTGCGCTTCGCAGCACCGGCCTCATGTTTCCTGTCGATCCGGGCGCGGACGCGACGATCGGGGGAATGGCATCGACACGCGCATCAGGCACGACAGCGGTCCGGTACGGCACGATGCGCGAGAACGTCCTCGCGCTCACCGTCGTCCTGGCCGATGGCCGCGTGATCCGCACCGGCACGCGCGCGAGGAAGTCAGCCGCAGGCTACGACCTGACCCGCCTGTTCGTCGGATCGGAGGGCACGCTCGGCGTCATGACCGAAGTGACCGTCCGGCTCCATCCGCTGCCCGAGGCCATGGCCGCGGCGGTCTGTTCGTTCGAGTCGATTCGAGGCGCTGTCGACACGGTGATTGCCACAATCCAGCTCGGGATCCCCATCGCACGCATCGAGCTGCTGGACGAAGTCCTGATGGACGCGGTGAACCGCTACTCGAAGACCGCTTATCCGGTGGCGCCAACGTTGTTCTTCGAGTTCCACGGCGACAGCGATCGCGCCGTCTCGGAGCAGGCGGAGGCCGTTCAGGCGCTCGCATCGGAGCGCGGCGGGGGCGGGTTCGAGTGGGCGAAACGCTCCGAAGATCGCGAGCGGCTCTGGCAGGCGCGTCACAACGTCCATTACGCGTCGTTGGCGCTTCGACCCGGCTGCCGTTCGTGGCCGACGGACGTCTGCGTGCCGATCTCGCGCCTGGCGGACTGCGTCATCGAGACGAAGGCCGATCACGCCAACGCGCCGTTTCCCGTCTGCATTGTCGGCCATGCGGGCGACGGCAACTTCCATGTCATCTATCTGATCGATCCGGCCAGCGAATCCGAGCTGGCGGAATCGCATCGGCTGAACGATCGGGTCGTCGCGCGCGCCCTGGCGATGGGCGGCACCTGCACCGGCGAGCACGGCGTCGGGTATGGAAAGATCCGGTCGGTCGAGGCCGAACACCCCGAAGGGGTAGACGTCATGCGCAGCATCAAGCTCGCGCTCGATCCTGACGATCGGATGAACCCCGGGAAGGTCCTGGACATGTCGCGGACGGCTCAAACACGCTAGACAGTGTCCTGAAACAGTGATTCGTCACATAATTCCCGGGCGGGGCATCCCGCCTCGCGGCGTTGCTCCTCCCTCACATATGCCCAATATTCTCGGTCGTCGCGCCTTGCGATCCGGGCGCCGCGCTCCGGGACTTATGCAACGAATCACTGTTCCAGGACACTGGCCCGAAACGATCCGCGCAGGATGGATTTCATGCGAACACGCGCACTGCTCCTGGTCGCCGGCGTTCTGATGGTCGGCGCTGGCGCAATCGCCGCCCAACAAGCGGGGACTGCGCCGCCCACTCCGGCCTCGTCCGCGCCGGCCCAGCCCCAGATTCAGCTGGCGCCCGGGCTGCGCGAGGTGCCCGACTACCGGAAAGTGGACGCCGAGCCGCCTGCGCCGAAGATTCCTGACGGCTTCACCTCTCTCTTCAACGGGAAGGACTTGACCGGGTGGAACGTGAGCGAGACGGCGCGTCATGGCATCCAACCGGACTTTCATGTCGCCCACGGGATGATTCTGGGGACGCAGCGTCCGCTCGGCAGCGGCGGCCTCCTCCTCACCGATCGGCAGTACCGTAACTTCGAGCTCTACATGGAAGTGAAGCCGGATTGGGGCAACGATAGCGGCATCTTTTTCCGGACCACGGAAACCGGCGCAGCGTATCAAATCACGTTGGACTACCTGCCGGGCGGCAGCATGGGCAGGTTGATCAGCGAAGGTGGCATCCAGTTCGGAGGCGGACGTGCGCAAACGCCGGATCCCGGCATGACGGCCTGGAAACGCGAAGACTGGAATACCGTGCGGGTCCGCGTGGCTGGCGACGTCCCGCACGCGACCGTGTGGATCAACGACCAGCAGATCAGTGACTCCACGGATACCGAAAACCACGCGCTCAACGGGATGTTGGAAGGACCGATCGCCATCCAGATTCATGGGGGTCCCGTCCGCTGGCAACCGGGCGGCTTCTGGCGGTGGCGCAACCTGGCGATCCGGGAATTGCCCGCCGACGCGAAATAGAGTCGAGGGTTCTATCGCGTCCCGGTCTCGAGCGGCCGCTGAATGCCCGCCCGACGCAGGAGCTCCTGGAACTCACGCTCGCCGTGCAGCAAGTCGAGCTTGGGATCGACGGCGACCCATGGAATGCAATCAGCGCGGTCGCGTCGACCCTGCTCCAGCCATTTCAGCGTGGAGGCTCGATCGCCAAGACCAGCATGGATCGTCGCGACTTCGTATGGGCAGACGTAACGGCGTTTGGACTGCTCGTCCAACTCCGTGAGCACCGCGCGTGCCTCCGACACCTTCCCCATCGTGGCGTAGAGGCCTCCGAGCATCTCCAGGATCGCGGGATTGTCATCGAGCGAGCGGGCTTTCAGCAACGCCATCCGGGCGTCATCGTACTTTCCCATCTTTTCGTAGCCCAGGCCGAGCATCGTGTAGGCCATCCACGAGCCTGCGTCCAGCTCGATGCCCTTTTTCGCCTGATCGACGACGAGCTCGTACCGCCGCCCGAGGTAGAATATCCAGGCGGCATCGCCTCGCACGGTCGCCGACACTGGATCGAGCCGTACCGCCCGCTCGATCTCCTTCGCGGCGTCGTCACCACGTTCCATGACGGCCAGGAGCATCGCGTATCCCTGATGGGCGCCGGCGAGGTTGGGATCCAGCACGATCGCCCGCTCGAACTCCTGTTCGGCGGCTCTCCAGTCCCAGTCGTAGTACATCAGGACGCTGCCGAGGGCGGCGCGCGCTTCCGCCAGCGAACCATCGAGCTCCACCGCCTTGATCGCGTACTCTTTGGCCTTCGGCATCACCGTGTCCGGTGGCGCGTAAGTGCCTCGCAGCATCGAGTACGCGGCAGCGAGCCCCGCATATGCGCGCGCCGACCGCGGGTCTTTATCGATCGCCTCCTGGAAATGGCGGATGGCGGCACGCAGGCTCGCTTCGGTATAGCGATTCAACTCGTAGCGTCCGCGGAGGTAGGCGTCGTGAGCCGCGGGATCGACAGTGCGCGCTTCGTCGAGATATTTTTCCGCCTCCGGCGTGAGCGTCGCGCTGATCTCCTTGGAGATTGCACGGGCCACCTGGCTCTGCATCGCGAGCACGTCCTGCATCTCCCGCTCGTATCGCTGCGACCACATGCGCCTGTCGGTCCGACCGTCGATCATCGTCGCGGTGATCACGACCTGATTCGCCGCGCGGGTGAACGAGGCTTCGACGATGCCGTCAACGCCGAGCTCTCGTGCGATCTCCCTGGTCGTCTTCGTCGTTTCCTTGTACCGCATCACGGAAGTGCGCGACGTGACCGACACTCCGCTGATGCGCGCGAGGTCGCCGATCATCGCCTCCATCATCGAGTCCGCGAAGTAGGCCTCCCCGGGTTTCTCCGAGTAGTTGGCGACGGGTAGAACCGCGAGCGATCGGATGGGGGAGTCCCGCGTCGGCTGGCCCCGGAATCGCCCCACGACGGCACGCCCTCCGGCCAGCAGGACCACGATGGCAGCGCCGATCACCAGGGCCTGCCGACCGACTCTCCGGCCCGTGGATCCTGTTTCCCCGCTGGCACCGGTGCCCAGGGCTACGGCTTTCAGCGATGCCGCCAGCTCGCGAGCGGAAGCCATCCTCTTCGTCGGATCCTTTTCGAGACAGCGCGCGACGACCCGTTGCAGCTCGGAGGGTACGGTCGAGAGCGGGTCAGGTGCCTCGTTGAGAACGGCGTTGGCGATCTCGAGGTGGGACCTGCCGGCGAACGCCTGACGTCCCGACAACATTTCGTAGAGCACCGCACCGAGTGAGAAGAGATCGGCTCGATGATCGGCCGGCTGGCCGCGGACCTGCTCGGGTGACATGTATCCGTACGTTCCAAGGATCATCCCGACGGTGGTCGGCTCGAACGCCGGAGCGGCGACCGTCGATACCGAGGACGAGACGTGACGGATCAATCGAGCGATACCGAAGTCGAGGATCTTCAGGTGGCCATCGGACGTGACGAAGAGGTTCTCGGGTTTGAGGTCGCGGTGGACGATCCCGTGCTCATGCGCTGCGGCCAGGGCCTCCTCGGCCTGCTGCCCCAGGTCGATCGCGGAAGATAAGCTGAGGGGGCCACGGTCAAGCCGTTCGCGCAACGTCTCGCCTTCGAGCAGTTCGGTAACGATGAAGGGTCCGCCATTCGCCTGGCCGATGTCGTGGATGCAGACGATGCCGGGATGGCTGATGCTTCCTGCTGCCCGGGCCTCGATCTCGAACCGGCGCAGCATCTCGGAATCCGCGGCCGCCCACTCCGAAAGGACCTTGATGGCCACGTCCCTGCCGAGGCGTTCGTCACGCGCCCGATAGACTTCGCCCATCGCACCGGCGCCGAGCGGCGCGATGATCTCGTAAGGGCCGACGCGAGTACCAGCGGCAAGCCTCATCGGACCGAAGGCATTCTACTGTGTGCGAACGCGCAACGGCCGTGACATAGAATCCCTCAGGAAACGCCCGCGCATTTCCGCTGGTGCCCCGGTTCATTTGTGGAGGCTCGATGACCGCTCGCGGAGGACGGTTGTGGGGAGTGCTGGTGCTCGCCGGCCTGTGTATCGCGCCCGTCTGGACGCAGGAATCGGCAGGCCGGGCGCCTGCGGCGGATCTCAGCGTGCCTGCGGACCTCAAGCCGCTGCTGGCGGCACCGCAGAGTGAAATGAGGCTTGTCACCCTCCTGTACAACACCGATCGCACGACGCTGAACGGAGACTTCGACACCGGCCGGTCCGCTGGACGCGGTGGGCGAGGCGGACGCGAGGGGGGGCAGGGGAGAGGCGCGGCTGCTGCGGTGCCGCAAGCGCCGGGGCTCTCGGTGAGGCGCGTCGCGCGCTTGAAACGGTTCGACATGGATTGGCAGGCGGCCCTCGCGACGCTCGACGCGTCGAAACTGTCGGCGGTGGCGCGCGCGGACCTCGCAACCCTCAAGACTGTCGTCGCGGCGGACTTGATGCAGCTCGATTCCGATGCCGCGGTGATCGCCGAGCTCGCGCCGCTGATGCCGTTTGCGACTACCCTCATCGATCTGTCGGAGGCGCGGATTCGTCTCGAAGACGGGGACTCTCGAAAGGCAGCCGGTCAGCTGACGGCTGTCACGCGACAGATCGCCGAGATGCGCGCGCGCCTCGAGAAAGGCCCGGGCGCGGTGTCAGGCCTGACGAAGGAGATCGCAACAAGGGGAGCCGATGCGGTGGACGGCCTTCGCAACAGCATGACCACCTGGTTCACCTTCTCGAACAGCTACGACCCTGTGTTCACGTGGTGGATGGGCATGCCGTTCCAGCAGTTGGATGCGGCACTGCAGGGGTACGCGGTATTCCTCCGGCAACTGTCAGTGCCGGCCGGCGCCTCGACTGCACGGGCGACGACAGCACCGATTGCCGCCGCGCCGGCGCCCGCGATCGCCGAGGTCCCGGATCTCGAAATGCTGATGCGGCTTCCGCAGGACGAAATGACGCCGATCGTAGAGCGGTTCGTCTCCGCCGGCGCCGCCGGGCGCGCAGATGCCGCGCCCGGAGCCGGCCCGGGAAATGCCGCCGGCGGCCGTGCCGCGACCAACAGCCCTGGGTCTGGCCATCCGAAGCAGTACTACATCGACTGGCTCGCCGCGCTGAAGACCCTCGACTTCGATCGCTTGAGCCGCAATGCGCAGGTCGACTACCTGTTCATCAAGAACGCCAGCGAGCGATACCTGGCCCGCGCCGATGTGGCGCTCGATCCGAATCCGCCCCGCAAGACCGACAGCACGGGGATCACGGGCGCGGCCAGAGGGCGCGCGGGGCTGCTCCAGGATCTCGCGGACGAAATGATCCCGTACACGCCGGAGCAGCTCATCGCGCTCGCCGAGAAAGAATTTGCGTGGTGCGACGCCGAGATGCGCAAGGCCTCGCGGCAGATGGGATTCGGAGACGATTGGAAGCAGGCGCTCGAGAAGGTCAAGGGCATGCACGTCGAGCCCGGCCGGCAGCCTGCGGTCATCCGCGACATGCTGCTCGAAGCCGTCGACTACGTGCGGAAGAAGGATCTCATCACGGTGCCGGAGATCGCGAGCGAGTCCCTGCACATGTCGATGATGACGCCCGAGGCGCAGCTCGTGAACCCGTTCTTCCTCGGCGGCGCGCAGATCATCGTGTCGTATCCGACGAACACGATGGAGTACGACGCGCGCCTGCAGAGCATGCGCGGCAACAACATTCCCTTCTCACACGCGACGGCCTTTCACGAGATGATCCCGGGGCACAACCTGGTCGCATACGTCGGCGCGCGCTCCGCGGGCTACCGCCCGCGGATTGGCGGCAGCACGCCGTTCTACACGGAGGGCTGGCCGCTCTACTGGGAGCTGCTGATGTACGACCTCGGTTTCCACGATACCCCCGAGGAGAAGGTCGGCGCGCTCTTCTGGCGCATGCACCGTTGCGCTCGCATCATCTTCTCGCTCAAATTCCACACGGGGCAGTGGTCACCGCAGGAGAGCATCGATTTTCTCGTGGACCGCGTGGGCCACGAGCGCGACAACGCCACCGCGGAGGTCCGGCGATCGTTTCAGGGCGGGTACGGACCGCTCTATCAGGCAGGCTACCTGCTGGGTGGCTTGCAGCTGCGCGCCCTGCGCCGGGAGCTCGTGGACTCCAGGCAGCTCACCGACAAGCAGTTCCACGACGAGATCCTGCGTCAGGGCAACATGCCGATTGCGCTGATCCGGCTGTCCGTCGGCAACGAGCGGCTCACGCGCGACATGTCGATCGATTGGCCGTTCTACGGCGAGGATCCCGGCGCCGCTTCCGCGCGGTGATTCCCGCGCGGTGCCGCCGGTCCACTAGCCGATCGTGAACGGGATGGACGCGCTGGTCGTACCCCATTCGATTCTGAGCGTTGCGCCGGCCGGCGTATCGTCGATCGAGATGGTGACCTGCTCGACTGGCGCCTTCGTCTTTCCCTTCTGCATCGGCGCCTTCCCGATCTCCAGTTCGGGTTTGTACGGAATGCCCGGCTGGTTCGGTGCTCCGACCTTGCCCAGGATCAGCGTCCAGGTTGCGCCAGGCTCCGTATTGATCGTGTAGCTGCCTGGCGCCACGCTCAGTGTGCCGAACTTCAGCGGCTTGTCGGTCGTCAGGGTCGTCGCCGCGTCCGCTCCGGTGCGCCAGGGCTGGCCGGGCGGCATCATCTGGGTCTCCGGCCTTCCCTTGAGGAAAGGGCGCCCGTATTCGATCGACAGATGCGCGCCGTCGATCGTCCATTCGGTCCTGACGTGAGGGCTCCCCCCGCCGCCCTCACCCAGATCCGTCGTCTTCTGTGCCCGCGCCGTCATCGTCAGTAATGACGCCGCGATCCCCAGTGCAATGAGCCCGATTCGTCGCATCCCGTGATCCCTCGATTGAACGATTTGCTATCCCACTACCTTCGTGACGAAATAGGTCACCTTGGCCCCGGGCGCGAGCTTCATCTGGTGGGGGATTTTGGCCGGAATCGTGAGCACGTCGCCGGGTCCGACGTTGACTTCCGTGCCGCCCTTGATGTCGGACCCGCGGGTTTGACCCGGCGCCGTGACCTTCCCGTCGACGACTGTCCCGCCGTAGATGATCGTGGCCTGGCCTTCGACAAAGAACATGATGTCGGTTTCTGTGTCGTGGACTTCGGACTGTCCCGACCCCTCCCGGTGGGTGATACTGAAAATGCGGTTCCCGTCGGTGACGAGAGGCTCACTTGCCACTTTGTTGGCGTCGAGCTTCTTGGCGAGCCCTTCGCCCTTGCTGCGAAGGTCCGTTGATTTCCAGACGTGCACCGCCCCAGGGGCGCTACCTTGCAGCATCGCCGCACCGATGAGTGGCAACAGTGAAATGAGCTTCATGTTCGCGTGTCCTCCGGCAAACCGAATCGCGTATGGGCGGAGCAATGCTACATCAGCCGGCACTCGAACTCAGCCATCCGTCCAGCGTCTCGAGCCCGCATTCCAGGACTGGTAGGCGCCGTTTCTCTCCGTCCGGAGTCTAATGTCAAACGCATTTGAGGTACAGTTCGGCGTGTAAAAAAGACCAACTATTCCGGCTCTGCGACCGTCTGATATCCCGAGTTCGTATGTCTTCCATCCCACGGCGACTTCGTTGGCCGGCGACAGCGATCGGCGGCCTCGCGGCAGTCGCAGCCCTGACCTTCGCACTCCGGGCGCAGTCGTCCGCTACGGAGCCCCAGAGACGCGAATCCAGCTCGACGGTAACCAGGCGTGACTTTACGAAATCGGTACGACTCTCAGGGACTGTCGAAGCGGTAGAAGCAACCACCATTTCCACGCCGCGGCTCGCGGGACAGAACAATCAGTCCCTCGTCATCACGGCTCTCGTGCGTCCGGGCAGCATGGTGCGCAAGGGTGACCCGCTCGTCGAATTCGACCGTCAGGATCAGCTGAAGAATGCGCTGGACCGGCGGGTCGAGCTCAACGACCTCGAGCAGCAGATCCGGAAGAAGGATGCGGAAGCGGCTGCGGCCCGCGCGAAAGACGACAGCGAGATCGTGCAGGCCGAGAACAGTCAGAGCCGCGCGCAGCTCGAGATGCTGAAGAACGAGATGCTGCCGAAGATCCAGGCGGAAAAGAACGCGCAGGCCCTCGAAGAGGCACAGGCAAAACTGAAGCAGCTGAAGACGACCTACGAGTTGAAGCGGCGCGCCGCGGAAGCCGATCATCGTATCCTCCAGATCCGCCGCGACCGTGCCGAGAACGCCATGCGACAGGCCGAGAGCAACGCCGATCGGATGTCCATCCAGTCGCCGATAGGCGGGATGGCCGTGCTCAGATCGATCTGGAAGTCGAACAACATGGCGGAAGTGCAGGAAGGCGAGGAGGTCCGGAGCGGCATGCCGATCGTCGACGTCGTGAATCCATCGTCGATGCGGGTGCGCGCAAAGGTGAACCAGGCTGATATCGGAGAGGTCAAAGCCGGCCTTCCGGTCCGTGTTGGACTCGATGCGTATCCCGACCTGTCGTTCACGGGCCATGTCGTGCAGATTTCGCCCATGGCGGTCACGTCCGCTCTTTCGCCGAAAGTGCGAACGTTCATCGCGCTCATCGCCGTCGACGGGTCTCATCCCAACCTGATGCCGGACCTCACGGCTTCCCTGGACGTCCAGCTCGCGCAGCAGAGCCACGTGCTCGTCGCGCCGCGCGACGCGCTCAGGTTCGACGGCGAGCAGGTCTACGTTCGCGTTCAGCGCGGCGGCGCCTTTGCCGACCAACAGGTGACGATCGGTCCCATGAACGCCCAAGAAGCGGTGGTCACCTCCGGCCTGTCCGACGGCGCAACGATCGAACGCCACGTGAGCCAACCACGGGGCTCGCGATGAGCGCGTTGCGTCAGCTCGTGAGGAGGCTTCGTGCACGCCCGAAGAGCGCGATCGCCCTGCTCCTGCTGATCGGTCTCTCCGTGACGGCGGCGTTCGTACGGGTCCGCAGCAGTGGAGCGCCCGATCTTCCCACCAGCGAGGTCACGCGCGGGCAGTTCGTCGATGCCCTGGAGATCCGTGGGGACATCCGTCCCCTCAAGTCCATCGTCCTCTCGGCGCCGATGCAGTCGGGCGAGCTTCAAATCGTCAAGCTCGCGAAGAACGGATCTCTGGTCAAGGCGGGCGACATCGTGGTCGAGTTCGACGCGTCCACGCTGCGCCGGACGATGCAGGAGAAGCAGTCGGAGTTGAAGCAGGCGGAGGCGGAGATACAGCAGGCGACCGCGCAGGGCCGGATCACCCAGGAGCAGAACGCGACCGAGTTGATGCGCTCGAAGTTCAATGTGCAGCGCGCGACGCTGGACCTGAACAAAGGCGACACGGTTTCCCGCCTCGAGACCGAGCAGGCGAAGCTGACCCTTCGCGACAACCAGCAGAAGCAGCAGGAGCTCCAGGCGAAGATCACTTCGGACGCGACGTCCGGCGAGTCGGATCTGTCGAGCAAGAAGCAGAAGCGCGAGAAGGCGCTGTTCGACCTGCAGCGGGCGGAACGGGGGATCAAGAACCTCCAGCTCCGCGCTCCCGCGGCCGGGATGGTCAACGTGCTCACGAACTATCGAGCGAGCGGGCCGTGGGGTGGCCAGCAGGTGGAGTTCCGAGAAGGCGATCGCGCGTGGCCTGGCGCGAACATCATGGAGCTTCCCGACCTGTCCTCGGTCCATCTGGAGGCGCGGCTCGACGAGGCGGATCGCAGCCGCTTGCGCGTCGGGCAGGAGGCCAAGATTCGCATCGAAGCGATCCCGGGCCGTGAGTTCAAGGCCACCATCGAGCGCATCTCCGTGCTCGCGAAAGTCGATTACTCGTCGGGCTGGCCTCCAACCCGGAACTTCGAGCTGGGCCTGGTCCTCGACGAGATCGATCCGAAGATCCGGCCGGGCATGAGCGCCGTTGCGCGGATTGCCACCGATGTCGTTCCTGACGTTCTCCTGGTGCCGTCGGAAGCGGTCTTCCAGCGTGACGGCCATCCCGTCGTCTACAAGCTTGCTGGCAGCGAATTTGCCGAACAGGAAGTCCAGGTTTCGCGACGGGGCAAGGACCAGGCAATCGTGGCAGGGGGCGTCACGCCCGGTGACCGCGTGGCAACGCGCAAGCCGGCCGCGGAGATGATCCGGAGGAAGAAATGAAACGCCGGGTGACGATTGCAGTGCTGATCCTCGGCGCCATCGCGCTGGGCGCCGGCCTGCTTGCTGCCGTGCCGCGCCTGCCGGATCGTGGAAGCTCAGTGCCCACCGCGAAGCTGATGAAAGGGCCGCTTCAGCTGACGGTGCACGCGATCGGCGAGCTGCGGGCCGGGCGAACCATGACACTCGTGGCGCCGGCGGTCGGCGGCATGCTCCGGCTCGTCAAGTTGGTGCAGACCGGAATGCCGGTGAAGTCCGGCGAGGTCGTCGCCGAATTCGACCCGGCGGATCAGCAGTTCGCGCTCGAACAGGCGAAGTCGGAGCTGGCCGAGGCGGAGCAGGAAATCGCGAAGATGAAGGCGGACGCGTCGGCCCAGTCCGCGCAGGACCAGGTCGGTCTTCTGACGGCACGGTTCGCTGTAAGACGGGCCGAGCTCGATGCCTCGGCGAACGAGCTGATAGCGGCGATCGAAGCGCAGAAGAACCTCCTCACGCTGGACGAGGCCAGGCGGGCGCTCGCGCAGCTCGAGCAGGACGTCAAGTCGCGCGCCGACACCAACGCCGCCGCACTGGCCGTCGTCCTCGAGAAGCGGAACAAGGCGACGCTTGCAATGCAGCGGGCGCAGCAGGTGATCGACAGCCTCGTGATCAAGGCGCCGCTCGACGGCGTCGTGGCGGTCAAGGACAACCGCGATGCGAGCGGCGGCATGATGTTCTACGGGATGACGCTGCCCGAGTACCGCGAAGGAGACGCGGTTTCACCAGGGCGCCCTGTGGCTGACGTCATCGAGGCGGGCCGCATGGAGATGCGGGCCAAGGTCGACGAGAACGACCGCGCGAACCTGAACGAGGGTCAGACCGCGTCCGTGGAGATCGACGCGATCGCGGGGGAGAAGTTCCCGGCCAAGGTCGGTGCGCTTGCCGGGCTCGTCAACCGCGATTTCTGGGAATCGGGCGCGACGCGTCAGTTCGACGTGACGTTCCAGTTCGTGAAGCCGGACGCGAGGATGAGAGCCGGCGCGTCAGCTGCCGTCACGATCGAGGGCAAAGAGATAAGAGACGCGCTGACCGTGCCGCGGCAGGCCGTATTCCAGAAAAACGGCAAAACACACGTTTTCGTCAGGGCCGGCGATCGCTTCGAGCAGCGCGAGATCAAGATCGTTCAGCGAACCGAGAGCCGCGCGGCGATCGAGGGTCTCCCCGAAGGTACGGAGGTCGCGCTCGTGGATCCGACGATCAAGCGCACCAGCGGGTCGAGCGGGACGTCGCCGCTGCCCGCCGCTGGAGCGGCGAAGTGACCGGACTCGGAGCGCCGATCGCCGAGACCGTCGACGGCGACGCCATGTCGGCCGTCGGCGCGCGGGCACGCGCCAAGGCTGACTTCCTGCCGGAGCTCCGTCTCGGGTTCGATAACCTGCGGGCCCACAAGCTTCGATCCCTGTTGACCATGCTCGGGATGATCTTCGGCGTCGCGGCCGTCGTCGCGATGCTGTCGATCGGCGCGGGCGCGCAGCAGGAGGTCATGGCGTTCATCGAGCAGCTCGGTGTGCGAAATCTGATCGTCGAGGCGCGGGAAGCGTCCGATTGGCAGACGCTGCAGAAAGTCAGAAAGACATCCGCCGGCCTCACCTTTCAGGACTTCCGCGTCATCCAGGCCAATCTCGAGGGCATCACTACGGCGACCGCGCGGAAGCGATTCACACCGACCAAGCTCCTGCCGCGCCCGCAGGGCGACACGCCCGTCGTCTACGGCGTCAGTTCGGGCTACGTGTCGATCGCGAACATCAGAGTCGTGTCGGGCCGGTTCTTCGACGAGGCCGAGAACGTGGCGGCGATGCCGCTTGCGGTGCTCGGCGAAGCGGCGGCGGCGGCGCTCTTCGGCGCGGAGGATGCAGTCGGTCGCTACGTGAAGGTCAACGACCAGTGGTTCCAGGTAGTAGGTGTCGCCGGGCCGCAGTTGACCGTGCAGAGCGATGTGGCCGGCCTCCCCGCGCAGGACCGCAACAACCTGATCTACGTACCGCTGTACTCCGCGATCTTCCGGCTCGAGGATGGCCAGACCCAGTACAAGGACGAGATCGACGGCATCTACCTCCAGATGCGGTCCAGCAATGATGTGCCGGCCGCCGCTTCACTGCTGCGCGGGCTGCTGACCGTCGCCCATCGTGAGACGCCCGATTTCACGATCGTTTCACCTGCGGAGCTCCTGGCCGAGCAGCGCCGCACGCAGCGCATCTTCGAGATGGTCATGGTGGCGATTGCCTCGATCTCGCTGCTGGTCGGCGGAATCGGGATCATGAACATCATGCTCGCCAGCGTAATGGAGCGCACACGCGAGATCGGTGTGCGCCGCGCGATAGGCGCCAAAAAGCGCGACGTGATCCGTCAGTTTCTCATCGAGACGACGATCATCTCGCTGGCTGGCGGCGTCATCGGCGTGATCGTCGGCGTCGGCCTGTCGCAACTGATCGGCTACCTCGCGGGCTGGTCCACGATCGTGACGACGACGTCGATCGCGCTCGCGTTCGTCGTGTCGGTCGGCATCGGCCTCGTGTTCGGTCTGTATCCCGCCGCACGCGCTGCGAATCTGGACCCGGTCAAGGCACTCCACTACGAGTAGCATCCGGGCTGAAGGCGTATTCGTGCGCCGGAAAGCCTAACAGGAGGTCAGGAGCTCAGAAGATAGCTTTTCCTGGTTTCTTCTTTTTGATCTCCTTAACTCCTTATCTCCTGTTCTAGCGCCGCCGCCTCCTGAACCAACCGAGACCGTCGACTGCGACGGACAACTGTCGACTGTCTGTCGACAGCGACTGCGACTGCCGACCCCCGACTGCCGACTGCCGACTGTATTGACTTTGCCATCATGGTAAGGTTGACACTGGTTGCAAGGGGAACGATGGCAACTGCCGCACCGCTCGAGATGGCCGAGGCGCGCCGCGCGGGCTTCCTGAACATCAGTCAGGCCGCACGCCGCTCGGGCGTCTCAGCAAAGATGATTCGGCACTACGAATCCCAGGGTCTGCTCAAAGCGGCTCGGCGGACAGAGGCGGGCTACCGGATTTATGACTCGAGCGACGTCCATACCCTGCAGTTCGTGCGGCGGGCGCGCGGTCTCGGCTTTTCGATGAAGGAGATCGAGCAGCTTCTGGGTCTCTGGCAGAACCGGCGCCGCAGCAACGGTGACGTGCGTCGGATCGCGCAGAGGCACATCACGGATCTCGACCAGAAGATCCAGGAGCTGGAGAGCATGCGCCGGACCCTGAAGGACCTCGTACAGAGATGCCATGGCGATCATCGGCCGGAGTGCCCGATCATCGACGACCTCGCCGGTCAAGGACACGGATCGGGAAGGACCCAGCAGTGACGACCGCCACCGAAAGGGCCATCGATCCTGTCTGCGGGATGACGGTCAATCCAGAGCGCGCGGCCGCGAAGTGGGACTACAAGGGCCAGACGTACTACTTCTGCAACCCGTCCTGCCTCGCACGATTCCAGGTGGCGCCCGACTCGTACTTGAAGTCCGCGGTGCCACCAGCGGCGACGCCGCTGGCAGCCCAGACCGCGTCAGACGGCACGCGATACGTGTGTCCGATGGATCCGGAGATCGAGCAGGACCACTCTGGTGCATGCCCGAAGTGCGGGATGGCGCTCGAGCCCGACCTCTCGACGACGCCACAGACTCGCGTCGAATACACGTGCCCCATGCACCCCGAAGTCGTCAGGCCGGGGCCCGGTTCCTGCCCGATCTGCGGCATGGCGCTGGAGCCGCGCACCGTTCTCGTCGAGGAGGGTCCAAATCCCGAACTGGTAGACATGACGCGGCGATTGTGGGTTGCAGTGCTGCTCGGTCTACCGGTCTTCGTCCTCACGATGGGTGACATGCTGCTCGGGATGGGCTTCGGCGGGCGATTGGACATGCAGCTCACGAACTGGATCAACCTCGTGTTCGCGACGCCGGTGGTGTTGTGGGCCGGGTGGCCGTTCTTCGAGCGCGGCTGGAACTCCATCGTCAACCGCCACAGCAACATGTTCACGCTGATCGCGCTCGGCGTAGGCGCGGCATATCTCTTCAGCGCGGCCGGCACCCTCGTGCCGCCCCTCTTTCCTGAAGGCTTTCGCTCGCACGGCGTCGTCGAGACGTATTTCGAGACGGCTGTCGTCGTGACGGTGCTCGTGCTGCTCGGTCAGGTTCTCGAGCTCCGCGCACGAGGTCGGACCGGCGCGGCCATTCGCGCACTGCTGGGCATGTCGGCGAAAACGGCGCGCGCGATTCGACACGGCCATGAGGTCGATGTTCCGATTGCGGACGTCAAGCCGGGCGACCTGCTGCGCGTGCGGCCAGGTGAAAAGGTCCCGGTCGACGGGACCGTCGTCGAAGGGCGCAGCGCGGTCGACGAATCGGTTGTCACGGGCGAGCCCATCCCGGTGGAGAAAACGGCGGGCAGCAAGCTGACCGGCGCGACGATGAACGGAACCGGAAGCCTCGTGATGAAGGCGGAGCGTGTCGGGGCCGACACATTGCTCGCGCGCATCGTGAAAATGGTCGGCGAGGCGCAGCGGACGCGCGCGCCGATTCAACGCCTGGCCGATCAAGTCGCCGGATGGTTCGTGCCGACGGTGGTCGTTGTCGCACTCCTCACGTTCGTCGCCTGGTGGCTGTGGGGTCCCGAGCCATGGCTTGCGCATGCCCTCTTGAGCGCAGTGGCCGTGCTGATCATCGCGTGCCCTTGCGCGCTGGGGCTCGCGACGCCGATGGCCGTCATGGTCGGCATGGGTCGCGGGGCCAGAGCCGGCGTGCTGGTCAGGAACGCGGAAGCGCTCGAGCGCCTCGAGAAAATCGACACGCTCGTCGTCGACAAGACGGGGACGTTGACGGAAGGAAGGCCGGCACTCGCGCACGTGCTTGCACTGGCGCCTTTCGACGAAGAGGAGCTGCTCCGCCTGGCGGCCGGGCTCGAGCAGGCGAGCGAGCATCCGCTCGCCGCCGCTATTGTTGGGGGCGCTCGAGCAAGAAGCCTCACGATTCCGCGCGCCGCCGGCTTCGAGTCCCTGCCTGGCGAAGGCGTGACAGGAGTGGTTGACGACCGCCCTGTCATCCTCGGGACGTCATCCCTGCTCGGACGTCAAGGTGTGGCAGCGACGGGGATCGCGGCCGAGGCCGACGCCCGTCGGGGGCGTGGCGAGACGGTGATGTTCGCTGCGGTCGATGGACGTCTCGCGGGTTTTGTCGCCGTCAGCGATCCGGTCAAGGCTTCGACGCATGAGGCGATCCGGCTGCTGCACGAGGACGGCCTCAGGATCGTGATGCTGACCGGCGACAACGAAGCCACGGCTCGCGCGGTAGGCGCAATTCTCGGGATAGACGATGTCATCGCCGGCGTCATGCCCGACCAGAAGCGGGACGTCGTTCGGAAGCTGCAGCAGGAAGGCCGTCGCGTTGCGATGGCGGGCGATGGTGTGAACGACGCACCGGCTCTGGCCGAGGCGACCGTGGGAATCGCGATGGGGACAGGCACCGACGTCGCCATCGAAAGCGCGGGAGTCACCCTCGTCAAAGGAGACCTACGCGGCATCGTCCGCGCCCGACGTTTGAGCCGGGCAACGATGAGGAATATCCGTCAGAACCTGTTCCTGGCGTTTGTCTACAACGCCCTGGGCGTACCGGTTGCTGCTGGAGTGCTCTATCCCTTCCTCGGATTGCTTGTCAGCCCGATTTGGGCCAGCGCCGCGATGACGTTCAGTTCGGTGTCTGTTATTGCAAACGCGCTTCGTCTTCGGTACGTGGAGCTCTGATTCCGGATCGCGAAGAGAGCGACAGCTCATCCGACCGGCGGCTTGGTTCGGCCGAATCGGACGAATCCCACGACGAAGGCGAGCACGGCGACGAGCGGTCCGGTCACGAATGCACCGGTCATCGCCGCTTCTATCGAACGATCGTGCTGGTTCGATGACAGCGCGTTGATTAGGAAGCCCCCTCCAAACGCCCCTGCGAGATAGCCGCATACGGCCCACGCGGCCGCGATCGCGAAGCGCTTCATTGACACGCTCCCGAGATCGACGGACCAGCGCGTCGCGCCATCGCGCGAATCTCGGGGTTCTCGATGATGCGATGTCGAATGCCCTCCGTCGTTGCCTGCAGCATCGCCAGGCCGATGTCCTCCCCGGCGACATGTGCCTTCGTCAGCGGCCGTCTCGTCACGACCTGGACCTCGTCCACCAGCGACGCCTCGAGACACACGTTCAGCACGCTGCCGCCGGCCGATCCAGTCGCACCGAACAGGAGCACTCTCATCCTACCTCGGCCTCATTCTAGGACAGGACTTACATGGCCGGCCCGGTCCGCGCACGCGCCGAAAGTAATACACTCCGCTCATCCAACGTGCGACCAGGCTGCCGGTCGGCGTGTGCCAGGAAGGTCAGCCTTCGATTGAGTGGGAGCACACCGTGAACAGACGCGAGTTCCTGGCGACGGCGGGCGCCGTGCCCGTGCTGACGAAACTGGAGCCGGTGCCCCAGGACCCGATTACTGCCACCGCCGGCGATCGCGGCTTGTGGGTTGCAACGCTGCGACGGTTGGCGGACCCGGTGCTGAGGAACCTTGCGGCTGGCACGCTGAAGGCGCGGATGCCCGTGGAGCAGGCGGCCGGTGCCGACCGTCGGAACGTCACGCATCTCGAGGCGCTGGGCCGGTTGCTCGCGGGCCTTGCACCGTGGATCGAGATTCCGCCTGACGGTTCCCCGGAGGGCAAATTGCGAGCCGAGTACGCCGATCTTTCTCGCCGCGCGATCGCCCGTGCCGTGGATCCAGGCTCGCCCGATTTCCTGAACTTCACGCGTGAACGCCAGCCGCTCGTCGACGCCGCGTTCCTCGCGCAGGGCCTGCTGCGAGCGAAGACGGCGCTCCGTGGTGCTCTCGATCCCGCGACGAAGAAGAACCTGGTGGCGGCGCTCGAGTCCACGCGCGTGATTGCGGCGCCGTTCAACAACTGGCTGCTGTTTGCAGCGACTGTCGAGGCCGCGCTCGCGACGCTCGGCGCCAACTGGGATCGCATGCGCGTGGACTACGCGCTGCGGCAGCACGACCAGTGGTACAAGGGTGACGGCCTTTACGGCGACGGCCCATCCTTCCACTGGGACTACTACAACAGCTTCGTGATCCAGCCGATGCTCGTCGACGTGCTCGACGTGTGTCGCGAAGAAATGCCCGCATGGAAAGAGCTCGACGTGCGGGTTCGCGAGCGCGCCGCGCGATACGCGGCCATCCAGGAACGCCTGATTTCTCCGGAGGGAACCTTCCCGGTAATCGGCCGTTCGATCGCGTACCGCTTCGGCGCTTTTCACCTCCTGGCGCAGACCGCGCTCAGGCGCGCGCTGCCCGAAGGCGTCTCGCCGGCGCAGGTCCGCGGCGCGCTGACCAGCGTGATCAAACGGTCCGTCGAAGCCCAAGGCACCTTCGATGCCGATGGCTGGCTTCGGATCGGATTCTGCGGTCACCAGCCCGGCGTTGGAGAGACGTATATCTCCACTGGAAGTCTGTACCTGTGCTCGGTAGGGCTGCTGCCGCTGGGCCTGCCAGCAGGGGATGATTTCTGGGCCGCCCCTCCGCAGCCGTGGACGTCCGTCCGCGCCTGGGGCGGCCAGGCGTTTCCGATCGATCACGCGCTGGCGACGTGATCCGACCATCAGTTTTGCAAACAGGAGATCAGGAGGTCAAGAGATCTGGTCACAAGAGTCATCCGGACCTTCGGATGAACCAACGGGTTGGCATTCCTCCGAGTGCAACTAGTTCGACACCGCAATCGCGGGGACGAAGCAATAACTGCTATTAGTGAGTCCTCCTTGTTGATAACACGGTCAAAACAAGTGGATCGACTCATGCTTCCGCGAAAGGAATGTCACACACTCGGGAAGATCTCAATGCACTGACCGAGGATCATTGGTTGCGCGATTGAAGTGCACCGTGCGCTGGGCCGGGGCTTGCTGGAGTCGGTGTACCGAGAGTGCCTGGCGCTGGAACTCAATGATCGTCACCTGCTGGTGGCGGCAGAACAACGAGTTCCCGTGGCCTACAAGGGCCTTCGAATCAGGTCCGAGCTGAAGCTGGACCTCCTGATCGAAGGCTGTGTCGTTGTCGAACTGAAATCGGTCGATCGGCTCCATCGCGTCCATCTTGCGCAGGTCATCACCTATCTGAAGCTGACCGGCTGCCCCGCCGGCCTTCTCATGAACTTCAACGTGACGTCGCTCCGAACCGGATTGAGGCGTCTGCAACATGGATAGCTATTTGGAGCAAGCCCATTCTCCAACGCGCGGTCCTGATCCTTGATGTCGAACGTTCGTTCCCGGAAGTCGCCTCATAGTCTCCTGAACTCGTGATCTCATGTGAACACAGGGATTCGTCCCACCTAGGTAAAGCGACCCGACC
Organism: uncultured Acidobacteriota bacterium; assembly: GCA_963730995.1. Lineage (GTDB taxonomy): Bacteria > Acidobacteriota > Vicinamibacteria > Vicinamibacterales > 2-12-FULL-66-21 > CAVSUB01. The sequence goes on from CAVSUB010000002.1 coordinate 483,684, forward strand.
TGTCGCCTCGCGCTGGCCGCATCGCGTCGCGGGGCCGACGTGACTTCGCCGCACAACGGCGATCGGACCGTCCGTCCGCCACGGCACGAGCTCGACCCTCGACATCTGACAAGTGACAAGGAGCCGGCCGTACGATTCAGCCCGAGGAATACCGGGCCACGATCAGGGTGAGCCGGTAGCGCCAGCCGTCATTTCTTCGAGGCGACGAAGCGCATGGCTTCGCGAGCCAGCGCCGGCCACTTCTCCTGCGTGGAGGGCTCGAGCGCCGCCCATTCCTTCATCAGCCGGCCATGACCGGGATCGAACCGCACGGCGGCACGCGATTCGATGAGCGCGTCGACTTCCTCGCGCGGCAGCTTGACGACGAAGCTGCCATTCGCGTCCACCATCGCGAAGATCCTGCCGTACACTTTCAGCGCCGACGATCCGAAGCTCTTCGTCTCGGCGCCGACCGACACGCCCTCTTCCTTCAAGAGCGCCTTCACGATGCGCGCGTAGCGCGCGTGTGCATCCTGAACCGCCATCGCGGTGTCTCCTCGAGTAACGAGTCCGAGCCCCGAGCAGGGGAGACTTCGATCAGATCCTGACCAGGACACCCCGCGCGCGCCTGCTTCGCAGGGCGGAGAACGCACGGCAGTAGAGCGTCAGCTGACGCTCGTACTGGTCCTTCAATTCCGCGGGCTCCCGGTCGGTCTTGAAATCCATCACGATCACGTCGTCGCCTTCCTCGAACACGACATCGACTGTTCCCTCGACGATCGATCCGTCGGGCGTCCGCCACAGGATCGGACATTCGCGGGCACAGCGACCCGCGGCGCTCGCCGTGCGTACGCGCTCGAACAGCGGGTTCGCGAGCGCGTGGATCACCGCGTCAGCGGCGGCATCGACCTCGTTGTCGTTCGCGAGCAGCAGACGCGCCTGGGTTCGGGCCGTCAGACGCACGGCTTCCGCATCCGCGTCGAGTGCGACGGTCGCCAGCGTCGCATGCACGAGCGATCCGAACCGCGGTCCGAACGGCCGCGCTGCCGCCCGCGGCAGATCGATCACGTCAATCTGTCCGTCGTCTGCACGTGCCGGTAGCGCGCCATCGTGCGCGAGCTCGGTCGCCGTGTGGGCAACAACGCTCGGCGCCTTCGCGCGCGCGACAGCGGCGGCTCGGTCCGCCTGCCATGCCCGGTACTCGCCCATCCGCTTGTCGACGCCAGCCTGATCGCCGTCCTTCGCGATGAGATCGTCCCGACGAAGACCGCCGAAGTTCGGCGCCTGGAGGACGAGGGAATGGGGGTCCCACCACACGACGTGATACTTGGCGGGAACTGGCATCTGGAAATCAACAGCCGGGATTCTGGAATCGGCGTTCGGCGTTCGGCGTCCGGCGCTCGCATCGTCCGAGGCCGACGCCTGTGCCTTAGGCCGAAATGAAAGAACACGGGGCGCGTCGACTTCGATCCCGGCCTCCGTTCTTGTCGATTCCTCCAGCGCCGGGCGCCGAGCGCCGAGCGCCGGCAAAGCACCGCCAAACTCGAACATCCCTGGCGCCACTGTCGTTGGCTTGGCCGGATCGCCATCCGCCCGCGTGAGGACCGTGTCTTTCGACGGAAACGCCGGGCACCCGGCCGCCGCGCTCGGAGATCGCCGAGCTGCCGGCGGCGGGTAGATCGCCGGCATCAGCGGATCCAGCCATCCGCCGTCGTACACCTCGTCGCCGATCGCCGGCACCACGAGCACGTCGCGCGCGCGAGTGGCGGCCACGTATGCCAGGCGCTCGCCCTCGGCCCGATCGCGCGCCGCCTCTTCGGCATCGTGGAGCAGCAGATCCATCGGCGCCCAGCCGCCGAGCTTCAGCGCGCAGAGGTTCTGCTCCGGATCGATCCAGCGGCCGGCCTCCGCTCTCGAGAGCTTGCACGTCAGATCGGCGAGGATCACGATCGGAAACTCGAGCCCCTTGGCCTTGTGAACCGTCATCATCCGGACGCCGTCGCTGTCCTCTTCGAGAATCGGCGCCTCCGCCGCCACGGCGTTCTCGGCGGCCACGCGCAGTTCGTCCACGAAGCCACGAAACGAGATGCCTCCGCCTGTCTCGAACTGGCGCGCGAGCTCCGCGACGTGAAAAGCGTTGGCGAGCGCCTGCTCGCCTCCTGTGCGCAGCGCGAAGCCGACGTGCGCGCGCGTCGCGCCGAGGAGCTCGTGCAGCGTCTCCGAGACCGGCACGTAGTTGCGCCGGCGGTGGAGCCGCTTGAGGAGCATGAGCGCATCAGCGATTGGACGCAGGTGGGCGATCTCCTCGAGTATCTCCCCGTCGAACGCCGCCGGCACGCGGAAGGGGTGCAGATGCGCACGTCGAAACCCCTGCGGCGTCGCCAGACCGAATCGATGCGTCCATTCGAGGAGCGCCTCGTCTCCGACGGCGAAGAAAGGTCCTCGCAGCGTCGCGAACACAGACAGCTCGTCGTCGGGCCACTCGATCGCGGCAAGCGCCGCGCGGATGGCCTCGACTTCCTCCCGCTCGTGAAACGCCTTGCCGCCGACGAGCACGTGCGGGATTGCGCGTGCTTCGAGTGCTTCGACGTACGGTCGTGTGACGTCGTTCTGCCAGCTGATGAAGCGGCGGAACAGAAGGCAGATGTGCTTGGCAGAGACCGCGACGGGAGCCTCCCCGCTGCGTTCCGTCACCATCCATCCGCTCTCGCGCAGCACCCACTCGACGAAGGCGGCGACGGCGCTGGGCATGGAGTGCTCGATCGCCCCGGCGCTGACGTACCGCCACTTGTACGGCTCGGGAACCGGCAGCGCGACAATCGCCGGCTGGTTGGGGAGCGGTGAACGATGCGGAGCGAGGGCGACGTAGGGCGCCTGGAGGGTGAATGCGTCGCCGGTCATGACCGGCTCAAACGCGTTGTTCACGCACGCCTGGATCTCCGGTACCGCGCGAAAGCTCGTAGTCAGGTGCACGAGCCTGGCGCCCAGCGTTGCGAGCCGATCGCAGACCTCCCGATAGACGCCCACGTCGGCCCTTCGAAAACGGTAGATCGACTGCTTGGGATCGCCGACAAGGAACAATGTGCCAGGCCGCGGCCTTGCGCATCGCCAATCCGTCTCGGCGTTGTCGTCAGCGGCGAGCAGCAGCAGAATCTCGGCCTGCAGCGGATCCGTGTCCTGAAACTCGTCGACGAAGATCCGCTTGAAGCGCGCCTGGAATCCCTGGCGGACGACCGCGTTGTCGCGCACGAGATCGCGCGCGCCGAGGAGCAGATCGAGGAAGTCGAGCGCGCCTGCCCTCGCCTTCAGCTCGTCGTACCGATCGATCGCGCCGCGAAGGTCGCGCTGCAGGAGCGCGGCGAGATCGGCGTCCGCGTCCATCCTGAATTGATCGAGTCGGGTCTTGAGCGCGACACGCGCCTGCAGCACGCGGTCGCGGGCGACGCCATTCGCGTACGAAGCGCCGCGCCCTGTCTTTGCATTTGCGAGAATCCGATCCCGGGAAAGATCGACGAGAGCCGCTTCCCACCCGTCGTAGTCGTGCTCGTCTTCCCCGGATGATTGCTGCAACGTGATCTCGTCGCTGAGACGGCGGATCGGCTCGGTGCCAACATGGAGCGGATCGTTCGTGGAAGTGGGGTGTCGGGTGAGCGCCGCACACTCGTGGACTTCGGCCAGCGCCTGCTCGATCTGTCGCTGACGCTCGAACGGCGGACGCGTCCAGGCGGTCGTGAAGTCGCGCCACTGGGCGAGGTCCCAGGCCGCCTTGCGCAGGCGATCGATGGGGCCGTCCTCGCCGCCGAAAGCCGTTCGGCGGAGCGCGCGACGAAGACCTTCGCGCGGGTCGGCCAGCTGCTCCTGCAGCCACCGGTTGAAGGCCTCGTCGAAGAGCCGCGCCGACGCCGATTCGGTGAGGACCTCGAACAAGGGATCCACTCTTGCCTCCACGGGGCGTTCGCGCAGGAGATCCGCGCAAAAGCCGTGGATCGTGCTGACGTGTGCCTCCTCGAGTCCCTTGAGCGCTTCGTCGAGCCGCGTGCGGCGCGTGGCATCGGCGCCGGCATCCGCGCGGGCCCGGTCGAGCCGCTCGCGCAACCGCAGCTTGAGCTCGCCGGCGGCTTTTTCAGTGAACGTCACCGCGACAATCTCGCCGACGTCCGCGCGCCCCTCGGCCAGGATCGTGACGATCCGGCCGACGAGCTCCGTCGTCTTGCCCGTCCCGGCCGCCGCTTCGACGATGAGCGTTTCGTCCAGGTTGCTGGCGATGGTCTCGCGCGCCGTGGCGTCGGACAGGGCAGATATCGAAGCCGTCATGGCATCTCCCGCAGCGCCGACAGATCGCCCAGGAGATCCGCAGGCTTGCGCGCAGCATGTTTCTCTTCGTCCGGGCCGCAGACCGTTCGGAAATCGCACCACGTGCACGCGCGAGGAGCGGGCGCCGGAGGAAGAAAGCCGAGCTCGATGGCGCGATCGACGATCTCGAGGGCCACGAGGCCTGCGCGGCGGTTGGCCGCATTGAGCGGGATCTCGTGCTCGGTGAAGCTGCCCGCCGCGGTGCAGTAGAAAAGGCGCCCCGACACGACCGGCTTGGAGAGGATCTGTTCGATCGCCATTCCGTAGAGCACCGGTTGCAGCATCGTGCCTCCGCCGATTACAGTCCGCGGCGTCGAGCGGTTCTTGCCCGTCTTGTGATCCGTCACGCGCACCTGTCCGCCACCCTGCTGGATCTCGACGAGGTCCACGGATCCCCGCAGCCTGAACCGGTCGTCGATCGTCACCGGATCGGGCACGCTCCTCGGGTCGCGTCCCTCGTCCGACAGCCCGAAGCTGAACTCGAAGTACGAGGGCTTCCAGCCGCCGGCCTGCGGCAGCCTCCTCACCCATACGCGGAGATCCCGGCCAAGGGCGGCGATCTCCTCACGCCAGACGCGATCGATCGCCGGCGCGAGCCGCTCACGATACGCCGCAGCAACCTCGGTCAGCTTCCGATCGACGAGCTGCAGCGCGGCGGGCAGCGCCCTGGCGTCGACCGGCAGCAGCCCCTGGGCCTGCATCGATCGGAAGAATTCGGCCTGAACCTCGTGGAAGAGTGCGCCGCGGGTCAGCGGATCGAGACGCTGCAGCGGCTCCGGCTCGTCGTTCGGCTCGAGGCGATAGATGGCCGACAGCAGGAACTGGTACGGGCACGTCGCGAATTTCTGCAAAGCCGACAACGAGTACGGCCGGGCCCCGAGCCGCTGCGAGTCGAGCATTGGCCTGATCGCCGCGGAGGCGCGCACCAATCCGTCCTGAGGCATCCAGCGCGATCGCGCCCGCGCCCACCTCGTCGTCACCGATCGGCGGAGCGCGTCGTTCAAGCGAAGCAGATAGTGCGCATGGCCCTTGACGCTCGCCGGGCTTGGCGCGTCGATCAAGTCCCGCAGCGTCGCAAGATCGTGCTCGAGATCGTCGATGGCGTCTGACGGCCGCGCCGGCGCCGGCCAATCAAGTTTTGCGCCGCCCTCGACGAGTGCCTGCCGCTGGAGCGCTTCGTGGTTGGGGATGTGGCCGGTGATCGCGCGAACGATGTCGAGCGCGTAGAACGATGGCACGCGCGGCCGGCTGCCGGCGACGTCGATTCGCGGGTAGGAAATCCACAGCCGCTCGGTTGCCGCGCCAACCGTCAGGCGGAGGAGCAGACGCTCCGTCTTGGCGCGGTCTTCCTGCATTGGCAACCCGGCTGCCAGCGGCGCGCGCATCTCCTTGTCGAGGAGCATCGGGTCTTCGCGTGGCTTCTGCGGAAACATCCGTTCGGCGAGTCCGGGAACAAAGACGACCCGGAACGATCGGCCGCGCGCCTGATGCGGGCTGCCGACGAAGACCGCGCCGTATCGGTGCAGCGGCGGGTGATCCTCGATCGTACGGAGTCGATCCGCGAGGACGTCGCGGACCTCCTCGAGCGACACAGGGCCGATGGCGCTCATGGGCCGCAGCTCTGCGAGGACGCGCAGCACGCGCGCGGGTTTTCGGAGAACACCGGGCGCGAGCTCCTCGAACCGCGTGAGCCAGTCTCCCCACGTCGCTGATGAAGGCCACGCCGCGAGGGCGTCGATCACCGGCAGCGCAAAGGCGCGAAGGTGTGCGAGGTTGCGCGCGTCCCGCTCGAGGCGCAGGAGCCGCGGCGAGTCGGGATCCTCTCGAGCCTCCTCCAGCGCCTTCTGCCGATACTCCTCGGCGAGGCCGGCGAGCCGGCGATGCCACCGCTGAGGATCGCCTCCAATCACCGCGGATTCGACGATGAGCGTTTCCCATTTCCAGGGCGCGCGAAGAGTGCCATCCACTACGGACGGGGACTCCGCGTTCGGGTCGGCACGGGTCGGACGTGCCGACGCTTCGGACGGTGAGGACGCAAGTTCGGTCCTGGCTTCCGCCTCGGCACCCGGATCGGGCTCGTCCGGCGGCGATTCGATGGCCGTGAATCCTGAGAACAGATCGTCGGCGGGCGGCGGGATCGCGGATGCGGCCGCCGGCGAGGCCTCGGGGACCTGTGAGAGGGAGAGGTATTCCGCGAACCGTGCCGCAGACAGACGCTCCACGGCGCATCCGAGAAGGGCCAGAAATGCCCGGCCCGACGGATGCGGGCGTCCTGTCCCGCGATCGAACCAGCCTGGAATCCCGGCACGCGAGAACGCATGACCGAGCAGGCCGACGTAGTCGCGGGTCGATCGTACGAAAACCGCCATTTCGTCGAACGGAACACCCGAGCGCGCTTCGTCCAGAATCCGCCGGGCGATCTCGACGCACTCCCGGCCTTCGCCCGGAGCGGAGAAGATCCGCACGTCACCGAGCGCCCGGCGTTCGGGTGGTTGGCGGGTCGCGAAGACGTACCGCTTGAGGGCGGTCAAATCCGAGGTCCCCCCCGGTTCGAGAACGACTGGCTCGAGTCCCAAGATCTTGAAGCGATCCAGCGTGGCAAGGTCCCCGAACGGAATCGTGACGAGAACATCCGGGGCAGCGGCGATCAGCTTCGTGGCGAAATCGAACTCGACCGCCGAGTCCAGCGGCACATCGAGCAGGAGCAGCGGGAACTCGCGATAGGCTGCCGCGGCCTCCGCTGCCGCTTCGAACAGCGCTCCGCGATCGGTTGCGGAAGCCGCCGCGAACTGATCCTCGAAGCGTTCCAGAAGTCGCGCGAGGTCGGCACCGCCGAGAGGCAGCGAAGCGAGCGCGGCCGCGTCGACTCTCGCGAGCATCAGCTCGTGGAGCGTGCGCGCGAGCGCGCGTGGGAATCCTGGAGTTCGTGCGACAGGGCCGAAGTAGTCCAGCCCTCCGCTCCTCGACGCTTCGAATGTGGCTCGCGCTGCCACTGCTTCGCCCCCGATGAACGAGACGGGTGCGATACCACGCGCTGCGAGGACTGGTGCTGCGAGCCGTGCCGCGAGCTGGGCGATGCTGAAACGATGCAGGCCGATGGCGCCGCCGCGGGCGAGTGCGACGGCACGGGCGAGATCGTCCGCAGCGCCCCGCGACGCCGAGACGATCAGGACGCCAGGGCCGTCCGCGCGGGCCGCGACCCAGGCACGCGCCTCGGAGAGGCGCTGCGAGGCATCGGACGCTTCGATGACGCGGAGAGATGGGTGCAGGAACATGCGGACCTTTCTCCCGGACGCCATGCCGGGTCACCGGAACAGCCGCGCTCCGCAGCTGCATGGACGACGATATCACTAAAAGGAAGGCGCTTGATCATTGGGCAGCCGCTCCGTTGTCGCGGCTGGGATACTTGATCGAACACCTGCGACCCTCATGCATTGAATCGGTCGTGCTGGTAGTCACGGCCTGTCCTGACAGGAGCTCAGGAGATCAGAAGTTCAAGGAATCAGGCATGTGTTTCTTGACCTCCTGGCCTCGTGATCTCCTGTGAGCCCACGGGCCCTGTACCCACGGCGATCGATTTGCGTGGGGCGGCGGTTGTCAGTATGGTTTTCCGCATGCCCGCCATCGCGATCTCGCTTCTGGCTCTGCTAATCCAGGCCCAGGCCGCGAAGCCGCCGACCTTCTTCAAAACGCCGCTCACCGTCCAGGAGATGACCAACAAGCAGGCGGTCGTCAACACCAGCGCCGGCACGTTCGTCATCGATCTGCGCCCCGATGTGGCCCCGAATCACGTCGGTTATTTCATGAAGCTCGCGAAAGAGGGCGCCTACAACGGGACAATCTTCCATCGCGTGATCAAGTACGGCATCGTGCAGGGCGGTGATCCGCTCTCGAAGGACCCGGCGAAGGCGAAGCAATACGGCACGGGCGGACTCGGCGTGCTCAAGGCGGAGCTGAACGCGGAGAAGGAGACGCGTGGCGCGGTCTCGGCGGTCATTCAGCCTGGAAAGCCCGACAGCGCGGGCGCACAGTTCTTCGTTTGCGTCACGGACCAGGCCGCGCTCGACGGCAAATACACCGTGTTTGGCCGTGTCTCGGAAGGCATGGACGTCGTCCAGAAGATCTCCGAGGCGCCGTTGGGACCGGACGGTGCGATGCCCGCCGAACGCATCACGATTGCGACTGTCGAGATCCGGGACACGCCCCCACCGGAGCCGGTGCCGTTCGCGGCGGACAGTCCCGCCGACCTCTCGAAGTACCGCGCGGTGCTCGACACGTCCGCCGGCCCGATCACGATCGAATTGTTCGGCGACAAGGCGCCCGAGCACGTCCGAAACTTCCTCCGGCTCGCGGCGGCGGGTGCCTACGACGGCACGTCGTTCCATCGCGTCGTGAAGGGATTCGCGATTCAGACCGGAGCCATGACCAGCCGGGGACCGCTGACGGAGAAGCAGCAGAAGCTGGTGCACAACCTGCAGCCGGAGTTCAACGACACGCTGCACGTCAAAGGCATCGTCTCGATGGCGCGCGGAGACGATCCGGCCAGCGCCACCACGTCGTTCTTCATCGTCACCGGGGCGGCGAGCTCGCTGGACAACAAGTACACGGCGTTCGGCAGGGTCGTCGACGGCATGGCGGTCGTCGAATCGATCGAGCAGACACCGGTCAACGGCGAGACACCGGTCAACAAGATCGAGCTCAGGGGCGTAAAGATCCTGAAGTAGTGCAGGTCTCCGCCTCTGCGCGGAGCGCTTCGGCGAGACCCGCCGCAGCCCTGGCGAAGGTGGTCAGACTGCTTCCGCCCTGTCGATCCCGGTCAGGAGAGCCCCATGAATGCAGCGATCCATCGCCGTGTTGTTCTCGTTCTCGTGTCGGTGGCCGTGCTGTCACTTCCCAGGCTCGTTTCGAACCGTGCTCTGGACGACTGGCCCCAGTGGCGCGGACCGAACCGCGACGGGGTGTCCGCCGAGCGCGGTCTTCTGAAGGATTGGCCGGCTGGCGGGCCGCCGCTCGTGTGGAAGACGGGCGGCGCGGGCGAAGGCTACTCTTCCTTCTCGACGGCCAACGGCCGGCTGTATACACTCGGCGCGCGCGGAGGCACCGAGTACGTCATCGCGTTCGACGCGGCGACCGGCAAGAGACTGTGGGAATCCGAACACGGTCAACGCTTCAGCAACGATCGCGGCGACGGACCCCGCGCGACGCCGACGATCGAGGGCGACAAGCTGTACGCGTTCGGGGCGAGCGGCGATCTCAGCGCGATGGATGCCACGACCGGCAAAGTCCTGTGGCGCGTCAACGTCCTGAAGCAGTTCGGCGGCCAGAACATCACGTGGGGGTTGAGCGAGTCGCCGCTGGTCCTGAGCGATCGGATTCTCGTCAACGCCGGCGCGCCGGGCGCGTCGATCGTCGCTTTGAAGAAAGCGGACGGCTCTCTGATCTGGAAAAGCCAGCGGGACGAAGCCGGATACTCGTCAGCGATTCTGCAGGATGTTGGCGGGGTGCGACAGGCGGTCTACTTCACCGGTCAGCGCGCGATTGGGGTCAATGTCGATTCTGGTCAGCTGCTCTGGAGCTACGACCGGGTCGCGAACAGCACCGCGAACATCGCGACGCCGATCGTTCGCGGCAACCGCGTGTTCCTGTCGTCGGCATATGGAACCGGCGCCGTACTGCTCGAGATGTCGCCGAGCAAAGGCGGCATCTCGGCGCGCGAGGTCTATTTCACGAGGGACATGCGCAACCACCACGCGAGCTGCGTGCTGATCGGCGACTATCTGTACGGCTTCTCCGACGCGATCCTTACGGCGATGCACTTCGACACGGGGAAGGTCGCGTGGCGCGACCGCAGCGTCGGCAAAGGGTCGGTCGTGTTCGCGGACGATCGCCTGTATCTCTACAGCGAGAATGGCGTGGTAGGCCTGGCCGAAGCGAATCCCGCCGGCTACCGCGAGCACGGCCGCTTCGAGATCCGCTCCGGACGCCTCCCTACGTGGAGCCACCCAATCGTGTCAGGGGGCAAGCTCTTCATCCGCGATCAGGACACGATCTACGCGTACGACGTCAGAGCGCGGTAGAGGGTCTGGGGCTCTGGCGCAATGTGGTTCTAGGTTCTATGTTCTAGGGTTCTAAAGGTTCAGGGTTCCAAGGTTCCGGGTTCTGGGGAACCTCGAACCCTGGAACCTCGAACCTTTAGAACCCCGAGAACCCGAGAACCCGAGAACCAGTACGATCCCTCCAGTACGATCCATAATGAGCATTCGGCTGACTTCCGGCCGGAAAGGAAAGCAAGGAACGTTTGGCAGACACAAGACTGAAGATTGCAGTATTCATCGACTTCGACAATATCGAGATCGGGGTGAAGAGCACGCTCGGGGTGCAGTTCGATGTCGGGGTGGTTCTCGAGGCGCTCAAGGAGCGCGGGGATGTGGTGTCCAAGATCGCCTACGGCGACTGGACGCGCGCCGGCGATTACAGCCGATCCCTCACGCAGCACGCGACGAAGCTCGTGCAGCGCAACCTCACCCCCGGCGGTGACAAGAACGGCGCCGACATCAACCTGGCGCTCGACGCGCTCGAGATGGCCTTCACCCACGGCCACATCAACGCCTACGTGATCGTCGGCGGCGACAGCGACTTCATCACGCTCGTCGAGAAGCTGAAACAGTACGACAAGCAGATCTTCGTGGTAGGTGGCCGCGCGTTCACGAGCCTGGTGATGCAGCGGAACTGCCACGAGTTCATCGCCTACGAAAACCTCGTCGGCTCCAGGCGTTCCCAGGATCGCGGGCGTCAGACCGGGCCTGTCGCGGCTGCGCAGACGACCTCGGTCGAGCAGGCTGTTCCGCTCGTACGTCGCGCGTTGAAGGTCCTGGCGGATCGCGAGGTCTCCCCGCAGCTTGGCCTGCTGAAGAGCACGCTCCTCCAGCTCGATTCCACGTTCTCCGAACGCACGTACGGCACCGGCAGTTTCCGTGATTTCGCGCAGAAGCTCGCCGCTGCCGGCCACGTGGTGCTTCGCGAAGCGGGCCGGAACGTCCTGGTGGAGCTCGCTGAGGGCATGCCGGCGCGAGCGGAGGATGCCGCACGCCCTACCGCGCCCACCGGAGTGCGTGAGGCACCCGAGCGCGAAACCCGCGAGCCTCAAGCGTCGGCGCCTTCACCTGCCGAACCCCCCGCCGCCGAGCCGCGCGTGGCCGACGGGATCCGCGAGGTTCGGCGGTTGTTCCAGTCGGCGCAGAATCCACCGCGCTGGCCGATGTACATCCGTCAGGCGAAGCAGTTCCTCAGGAATGTCGACGCCTCGTTCGACGAGCGCAAGTTCGGTTTCGCGAGCCTCGTCGACCTGATGCGGGCCTGCCAGCGGGAGGGTCTCTTTCGCATAGAGCGCGATCGCCAGGGCGTCATGCGGATCTTCCCCGGTAACGTGATGCAGGTGGTGTCCGAGCCGGTGACCGTCGAGCCAGAGGAGACGGAAGAGAGCGGGCAAGCCGAATTCAGAGACGCGACCGAGCAGGAATCCGAGCCTCTCGGCCAAGCGGCATCGCGGCCATGGCTCGCCGAGCCGCTGAACGCCGGCGAGCAGGAGGTGGTGGACGGCGACGTGCTCCAGGAGATGGAGGCGCCGCAGCCTGTCGTCGACGGTGAAGCCGAGCCCCTCGAAGCCCGTACTCCGCCGCGTCGTCGTCGGCCGCGTGCCGCGCCGCGCGCCCAGGGCGCCCGAAAGACCGCTGACACCGCGGCTCCGCCGCGTTCGCGGAAGACGCCTGCCAAGGCGCGGAGCCCACGGACGAGATCCAGGAAGGAGACGCCATCCGAATAGGATGGTGTCTCCTCACAGACGGCAGATCAGCAGTTCCCGTTCGTAGACCATTTCGGGCGGAAGATGGTTGTGGAGCTCGATGAAGAGCTCCTCGTGATCCATGACCTCGCGCTTCCACGCGGCCGTGTCCACGGACTGCAGCTCGTCGAAGGCTGTCCTCGGGAAGTCCAGGCCGGTCCAGTCGAGATCCTCGAAGCGCGGCATCCAGCCGATGCGGGTCTCCTTCGCCAGGGCGCGGCCGCGGACGCGGTCGACGATCCACTTCAGCACGCGCATGTTCTCGCGGAAGCCGGGCCACATGAACCGCCCGTCGGCGTCCTTCCTGAACCAGTTCACGTGGAAGATCTTGGGCGTCTCGCGCAGCGACCGCTGCATCTTGATCCAGTGCCGGAAGTAGTCGCCCATGTGATAGCCGCAGAACGGCCGCATCGCCATCGGATCGCGGCGGACGGTCCCCACCCGACCGACGGCTGCCGCCGTGGTCTCGGAGCCCATCGTCGCACCGACGTAGACGCCCGGCCGTCCAGTTGAACGCCTGGTAGACGAGCGGCATGGTCGTCGCGCGGCGGCCGCCGAATACGAACGCGCTGATCGGCACGCCATCAGGGTCGTTGAAGCCCGGGTCGATGATCGGGCTCTGGGCGAGAGGCGCAGTGAACCGCGCGTTCGGGTGCGCCGCTGGCTTGCCCGTCGCTTTCCCGATCTCCGGCGTCCACACATGGCCCTGCCAGTCCAGGCACTCGGCCGGGGGCTCGTCCGTCATCCCCTCCCACCACACGCCGCCATCAGGGGTGAGCGCGACGTTGGTGAAGATCGTGTTCTTCGCGATCATCGCCATCGCGTTCGGGTTGGTATACGCCGACGTGCCGGGCGCGACGCCGAACACTCCCGTTTCGGGATTGATCGCACGCAGTCGTCCTTCGGCGTCCGGCTTGATCCACGCGATGTCGTCGCCGACGATCGTGACCTTCCAGTCGCGCAGACCTTCGGGCGGGATCAGCATCGCGAGGTTGGTCTTGCCGCACGCGCTCGGAAATGCTGCCGCGATGTAGGTCTTCTCGCCGCGCGGATCCTCGATGCCGAGAATCAGCATGTGCTCGGCCATCCAGCGGTTGTCGCGCGCGATGTTCGAGGCGATCCGCAGCCCGAAGCACTTCTTCCCCAACAGCGCGTTGCCGCCGTATCCCGAGCCGTACGACCAGATCTCCCGCGTCTCCGGGAAGTGGACGATGTACTTGTCGTCGTTGCACGGCCAGGGCACGTCCTGCTGGCCCGGCGCTAGCGGAGCGCCGACGCTGTGCATGCACGGCACGACGCGCCGCACGTCGCGATCGATCTCCTCGAAGACGGGCAGCCCGGTCCTCGCCATGATCCGCATGCTGACGACGACGTACGGGGAGTCGGTCAGCTGGACACCGACCTGCGACATCGGCGATCCGACGATCCCCATGCTGAACGGCAGGACGTACATCGTCCGGCCGCGCATCGCGCCGTTGAACAGGTCCTTCAGCTTCCGCCGCATCTCGTACGGGTTCTCCCAGTTGTTCGTCGGGCCGGCCGCATCTTCCGAGAGCGAGCAGACGAACGTGCGTTGCTCGACCCGGGCGACGTCGCTCGCGTCGGAGCGCGCGTAGTAGCAGCCCGGCCAGGTTTCCTGGTTGAGCCGCAGCAGGGTGCCCGACCGCAACATCTGTTCGATGAGCTCGTCGTTCTCTTCCTGCGAGCCGTCGACCCAGTGCACGCCGGCCGGACGGGTCAGCTCTTTCATCTTCTCGACCCATCGGAGCAGGTGATGGTTACGAGTGAGGGGAACGGATGGGTCGCGACGCATGGTCAACACAGCATGCCTTTCGTGAGAGCTCAGCGGAACGGTGACGACGGCTGGGACAATTCTGTATCGAGGAGCCGCCACCGCGCTACAGCCACACGACGTTGGGGTGGCGGATCGAACGAGCCCTGTATTTTCCGCGCAAACTGGCGTCTGGAATCGACGTGACCGTCGGCCGGTCAGCTGTCCGAGCGATGGTCGAACAGCGGGAGCACGGGCCCCGGAGCTTCCTCGGCCGGGTCGATCAGGTTGTGCACGCTCACGCCGACCAGCCGTACGGGACGGGTACCCGCCTCGGTCTTCTCGAGCAGCGCGACGGCGCGAGCCGAGAGCGCGTCGGCGTCTCGTGTTCCGGGCAGGGCCGAGTGGCTGCGCGTGATGGTGGTGAAGTCGTCGTACCGTACTTTGATCGTCACCGTTCGACAGAGCAGGCCTTTCCGCACGAGCCATGCCGCATCATCCCGAGCCATTTGATCGACTTCGTCGGCGGATTTCGTCCAGGCTGGTCAGGTCCTTTGAGAACGTGTTCTCGGTCCCGCACGACTTCGCCGCGCGATCCGACACGACAGGACGATCGTCGATCCCGTCGGCAAGGCGGCGCAGCCAGTCGACGTGATTCCCGACGGCTTCGCGAAGGACCGACGTTTCTGCGGACCTGACATCGACCAGGCGTTCGATCCCGCGCTGGCGGAGCCGATCGGCCGTCACCGGGCCGACACCCCAGAGCGCATCGACCGGCAGCTTCTGCAGAAACCGTTCGACGCGCTCGGGGGCGATGACGGTCAGGCCATCGGGCTTCTTCCATCCGGAGGCGATTTTGGCGAGGAACTTGTTGGGCGCGACGCCGGCCGATGCCGTGAGCGCCGTTCGCTCGCGGATGTCGGCCTTGATCCGGAGAGCCACTTCGCGCCCGAGGGCCAGCCCCCACGCGTTCTCGGTGACGTCGAGATACGCCTCGTCCAGAGACAGCGGTTCGACTCGTGGCGTCACCGACCGGAAGATCTCGAAAACCGCCTGCGAGGCGGTGCGGTATTTCTGGAAGTCGGGCCGGACGATCGAAAGATGCGGGCACAGACGGACGGCGCGCGACATCGGCATCGCGGATTTGACCCCGAACGCGCGCGCCTCGTAACTTGCGGCCGCGACGACACCGCGCCCGGTCGGGCTGCCCCCGACCGCGACTGGCTTTCCGCGTAGCGAGGGATCGTCCCGCTGCTCCACGGACGCATAGAACGCGTCCATGTCGATATGCACGATCCGTCGCCAGTCGGACATCGGTCTTCAGTCGGGAGTCGTCACTCGTCAGTCGCAGTCGTCAGTCGCAGTCGTCAGTCGCAGTCATCTTGCACAGTCGCGTTTTGGAGCCTAGCCAAATGGAGTTGGGATCCGGTGGTTGGGATCCGACACCTTTCGAGCTCGATCCGTAGGGTCTCGATCCCTGACCACGGATCCCCGATCCGGATCCAATTCGCCCTCTACCACTGCGTCCGCGAGTACGTCGGCCGGAGGGTCGTCGCGGGCGGCGAGAGGCTCAGCGCCAGCGCGTCGAACTCCCGCTGCATTCCGCCGATCATCGCGAGGAACGTGCGGTACGCGCGGAGGAGCGCACGCTGGCCGGCTGTGTCCAGGAGGTAGTGCTTCCGGCGGCGGCCGCCGCGTTGCCGCGAGGGGGTGCCGATGTAGGAGCAGACCATGCGTTTTGCCTCGAGGCGTTCCAGCGTGACGTAGACCGCCCCCGGCGTGATGTCGCGTCCGGCTCGCGCGACGATTTCACGATGAATCGCGGCGCCGAACGCGCCGTTCCCGAGGCGCAGCAGGGCGATGAGCACGAGCTGCTCGAACTCCCCGACGACGGCGCCGGCGTTCGCGGATGCCATAAGGGTAACAATGTATAGCAAATAAATCAGCACGACGACAGCTGATTTTGTTGGCCAAAGTTGCGATTCATACATTTTTGTCGCCAATCGCTCTTGCCGAGGCGTGGCGCGCCACGGATAATGAACCACCTCATACATCCACCGGACGTCTCGCACGCCGGATCGACTCGAAAGGACAACAGCGCATGGGTTCCGCAGCTTCGGGCGACGCCATTCGTCACATCAGTCAGTGGAGTACCAATCCCAAGCAGAACACCGTACCTTTGAAGAAGGCCAGCGATGACTTCGGTTCGTTGACGTTCAATGACGAAGCCCAGCGCGCCCGGCTCCCGAAGGACGTCTACCGCGCCCTCCGCCGATCCATCGCGCAGTCGGAGCCGCTCGATCCTTCTCTCGCCGACATCGTCGCGAGCGCGTTGAAGGATTGGGCCGTCGAGCACGGCGCGACGCACTACACGCACTGGTTCCAGCCGCTCACCGGCATCACCGCTGAGAAGCACGACTCGTTTCTGACGCCCACGCCAGATGGCCGAGCCGTCGCGGAGTTCAGCGGCAAGGAGCTCGTCAAGGGCGAACCCGACGCGTCGAGCTTCCCGTCGGGCGGCATGCGATCGACCTTCGAGGCACGCGGTTACACCGCGTGGGATCCGACGAGCCCGCCCTGGCTGCTCGTGACCCCGAACGGCACGACGCTCGTGATCCCGACGGCCTTCGTGAGCTGGACGGGCGAGGCCCTCGACACGAAGACGCCGCTGCTTCGATCGATGGACGCGCTCTCGCGCCAGGCGGTCCGGATCCTGAAGCTGTTCGGCTCCAAGGCGCAGCGCGTCTACACGACGTGCGGTCCGGAGCAGGAGTACTTCCTGATCGACCGGCAGTTCTATTTCAATCGTCCGGATCTGATCAACGCCGGCCGCACGCTCTTCGGCGCCAAGCCGCCGAAGGGCCAGGAGATGGAGGACCACTACTTCGGCTCGATCCCCGATCGCGTTCTCGGCTTCATGCAGGACGTGGAGCGCGAGCTCTACAAGGTCGGCGTTCCGCTCAAGACGCGGCACAACGAAGTGGCGCCGAGCCAGTACGAGGTCGCGCCGATCTTCGAGAACGCCAACGTCGCCACCGACCATCAGATGATGACGATGGAGATGATGCGGCGGGTGGCGCCGAAGTACGGGCTGGCCTGTCTGCTGCACGAGAAGCCGTTCGCCGGCGTGAACGGATCCGGGAAGCACCTGAACTGGAGCATGTCGGACGAGCTGGGCAACAACCTCCTGAACCCGGGAGACACGCCCCACGACAACGTTCAGTTCCTGGTGTTCTGTGCCGCCGTGCTGCGCGCGGTGCACAAGTTCCAGGGCCTGCTCCGTTTCGCGATCGCGAGCGCTGGAAACGACCATCGTCTCGGTGCGAACGAGGCGCCGCCGGCGATCATCTCGATCTTCCTCGGCGACATGTTGACCGACATCTTCCAGCAGATCGAGAAGGCCGGAAGTGCGAAGAGCACCAAGTCCGGCGGCATCATGGACATCGGCGTCGGCGTGCTGCCGAAGCTGCCGCGCGATGCCGGCGACCGCAACCGCACGAGCCCGTTCGCGTTCACCGGCAACAAGTTCGAGTTCCGGGCGGTGTCGGCCAACCAGGGCATTGCGCTGCCGAACATCGCGCTGAACGTGGCGGTCACGGACTCGCTCGACTACTGTGCGACCGAGCTCGAAGCCAGCCTGAAGTCCGGGAAGAAGCTCGATGAGGCAGTGAAGCTGCTCCTCAGCAAGGTGGTCAAGGAGAGCAAGTCGATCATCTTCAACGGCAACAACTACGCGGACGAGTGGCAGAAAGAGGCCAGCAAGCGCGGTCTGCTCAACCTGCGGAACTCGGTCGACGCGTTCGGCGAATCGCTGAAGCCGGATGTCATCAAGGCGTTCGAGCAGTACGGCGTGCTCAACGCGCGCGAGCTGAAGGCACGACACGAGATCGCTTTCGAGCAGTACAACAAGACCGTCAACATCGAAGCCCAGCTGATGGTCCTCATGGCCCACCGGAGCATTCTGCCGGCGGCGTACCGCTTCCAGGGCTCGCTCGCGCAGACGGTGAGCGCGGTCAAGGCGGCCAGCGGCAGCGCGAAGGAGACGAGAAAAGCGCTCGACGAGGTGAGCAAGCTCGTAGACGAGTGCCGCATACGGACGATCGCCCTTCAGAAGCTCCTCGAGCACGAAGGGAACGGCGATCCGGGCAAGCACGCGAAGTATTTCCGTGACAAGGTCATTCCGGCGATGGAGGCCCTGCGAGACGCCGGAGATGCACTGGAAACCGTCGTCCCGCAGGATCTGTGGCCGCTGCCGACCTATCGCGAAATGCTGTTCGTGAAGTGACGCGGCAGGACTGAAGGACAGACCTTCGGCAGCGCCGTCCGCCCGCGACTTTTCAGTCCGGGACGGACGAACCCGATCACGGGCGCCCGGCACACGCCGGGCGCCCTTCTTTTGCTTTTTCCAAATAGTTACAAACACGTAATAAATTAAAGTATGGCCAACACGAATGTCAGACCTGGGAATCACACGAACGAGATTCGCAGGCTGGCGACCCTGCTCGAAGTCAGCCAGGCGCTGTCGGGCGCGCTGAGCCTGAAAACCGTACTCCACTCTCTCGTCGAGCTCCTGGAGCGGCGCCATCAGGTAGCCGGCAGCACCGTGATTCTCCTCGACGAGACGAGCCGGGAGCTGCACGTGGAAGCATCGGGCGGTATCCGGCTCGGGTCTACGCGCACGCGCGATCGCGCGGTGGACACGATCACGCGCCGCGTGATCGATTCGGGCCGACCTGTCGTCGTGCCTCAAGTCAGCCAGGAGCCGGCGCTCGCGCCGACCACAGGACCGCGGCGGGAACTGACGTTCATCGGCGTCCCGATCCTCGTCGCCAGGCGTCCGGCAGGGACGCTGGAGATCGTCCTGGCGTATCGAAAGGATCGCGACTACGAGCGGTCCCTGGAGTTCTATCGCGTTGTGGCGTCGATGATCGCGCAGGCGGTGAAGGTGAGGCGGCTGGTCGAGGCCGATCGCACGCGGCTGACCGAAGAAAACGAGCACCTCAGGGACGAGCTGCGCGACCGCTACGCCTTCCGCAACATCATCGGCAACAGCGCGTCGATTCAGCAGGTGTACGAACAGGTCGCCCAGGTTGCCCGCACGACGACGACGGTCCTGATCCGAGGCGAATCCGGAACGGGTAAGGAGATGATCGCGCACGCGATCCACTACAACTCGCCGCGCGCCAAGAAGGCCTTCGTCAAGGTCAGTTGCGCCGCGTTGCCGGAGTCGTTGATCGAGTCGGAGCTGTTCGGGTACGAGCGGGGGGCATTCACGGGAGCGCAGGGGACCAAGAAAGGGCGCTTCGAGCTGGCCGATGGCGGCACGCTCTTCCTCGATGAGATCGGCGAGCTCAGTCCCTCGACGCAGGTGAAGCTCCTGCGCGTACTGCAGGAACGGGAAATCGAGCGGCTCGGAGGTACCGCGCCGATCAAAGTGAACGTCCGGTTGATCGCGGCCACTCACCGGCCGCTCGAAAATCTCATTGAGGAGGGCACGTTCCGGACCGACCTGTACTACCGCCTCGCCGTCTTCACGATCTTCGCGCCCCCGCTGCGCGAGCGTAAACCGGACATCATGCTGCTGGCCGATCATTTCCTGGAGCGGTACTCACGCGAGCACGGCAAGCACATCCGCCGAATCTCCACGCCGGCGATCGACATGCTCACGAGCTATCACTGGCCCGGGAACGTCCGCGAGCTCGGCAACACGATCGAGCGCGCCGTCCTCGTCTGCGACGGCGGCGTCATCCACGCGCACCATCTGCCGCCCACGCTGCAGACAGGCGAAACGTCGGATACGGTGCCTCGTCAATCGCTCACGGAAAGCGTCGGCGCGTTCGAGCGCGATCTGCTGCAGGATGCGCTGAAGACGACGCGCGGCAACTGTGCGCGCGCGGCGCGACTGCTCGACACGACGGAGCGCGTGTTCAACTACAAGGTCCGCAAGTACGGGGTCGACGCACGGCGTTTTCGCGCCTGATCCGTTACGGCCTTGGTAGGGCGGGGCTTTCAAGCCCCGCCGACGCGGGGTCTGAAGACCCCGCGCTACGCCAACCGAGTGAATCCGCCGTGTAGAGCAGACGCTGATAGGAAAAAGTGGCGGGGTGCTGCCTCGAAGAGATGCGTGCCGAAGCAAGAGGGGCCGCTGGCGCCGAGCTTCTGGATTCCAGGGGTTTTCCGCAGTCAGAGTGCGATTAGTCCGCGCTGCAGGCCGCGACGCACGGCGTCAGTCCGGTTGAGCGCATCGAGCTTGCCGCAGACCGATGCGACATGGAACTTGACCGTCTGATCGCTGATGCCGAGCCGCTCGGCAATCAGCTTGTTCGACAGGCCTTCTGCCATCAACGCGAGCACGTCGACCTCCCGAGGCGTCAGCCGTTCTTCGACGGTGTCGATGTCGAGCTCGAATGGAGGTGAGGCTGGCGTCATCAACGCGTCAGCCTCGACCTCCTGCTGGAGCGTGCGAGCGGCGGCGAGATTCGACGCCTCTCCGACGATGTCGATCTCCGCCGGGACGCGGGCGCGCAGGCGCCTGCGCTCGTCCGCGGGGCCGACCAGAATCACACGCATTCTGCCCGCTTCTCCAAACCATCGACTGGATCGTCAGGATGCCTGGCGGGCGCCGACGGTGAGCGCGATTTCCTGCGGCGAACCTCCACGGAGGAACGTCGCGGGAACCGCGCGACCGACGCGATCACCAACCAGCAGATCCAGGAGATCCTCCGCCGATTGTATGGCGCGCCCATCGAATCGAAGCAGGATGTCGCCGACGAGCACGCCGGCGGTGTCGGCCGGGCTGCCCTCGGTCACGCCGACGATCAGGAGCGCTTGCTCCTGTGCGTCTCCGGCACGGTGCCTCTCTGAAAGTTGGACGGTCTGACCCGCAATCCCGAGGAATCCCCGCGAGGTGTGTCCGCGCTTCAATACCTCGGCGGCGGTGGTCCAGGCAATCGCGACAGGGATGGCGACCTCGAAGCCGCGAATCGAGGCAGCGGTCGAGACGCCAATCACATGGCCGACCGCGTCCAGGAGCGGTCCACCGGCGAAGCCGTCGTGCATCGGCGCCGTCGTGCGGATGACCTGCTCGATGGATCGGCGCCGGCCCGTACGCAGCGGCCCGCCGATGACGGCGATGATGCCTGCGCTGGCGGTCACCGCATTGCTCCACGAACGAGCCACGGCGAGGACGACCTGACCGACGCGGGGTGTCGTCCCGGATCGCGTCGCGGCCGAGAGGCCAAGGCCCGTCGCGCGCAGGACCGCCAGGCCGGTCGCAGGATCCCATCCGGCGAGCTCTGCGTCGATGTTCCTGCCGTCGTGGGTCTGGACCTGCAGATGATCCTCACGCCCGAGCGCACGCGCGTTCGTGATGATGGCGTCGGTGTCGTACACGAGGCCGCTGACCGGCCGTCGTCGGCCGCGGACCTGGACGACGGACGGCGCGACGGACGCAACCGCGTCGGCGACGGCATCCGAGAAAGTAGAGAGAGGTGATGTGCTCATGAAGCGCAGTGTGACAGTGCCGGCATGGCGGGCGGATCACCCATCCGGGTAGGGAGGATTGAGCGTTGTCCTGACACGCGGCAAAGAATCAACTGAGAGGAGGAAGGGAGGACCTTCGATTAGTAATTCTCAAGGAAGTTCCTCCTTCCTCCCCAACTCCTGTAGGGTCTTGCTAGCCCCTGAAACAGGGGTTCTCCGATATGAATGTGATCTACACTCCACCCCGAGATGAGCGACGCACAATCATTCCTCCGCCACGCGGTGGCCACCGTCGCGTACCGGGCCGGCAAGAGCCTCCGCGATGTTCCTGACGGATTCCCCGACTTCTCTGCATCCGGCGGGACGAGGACACCGCGCCAGATCGTCGCGCACGTCAACGATCTCTTCGACTGGGCGCTTCACCTCGCCGATGGACAGCAGGTCTGGAATTCATCCGCTCCGCTTGGGTGGGACGCCGAGGTCGCGCGGTTTTTCGACGTGGTGTCCCGATTCGACGCGCGTCTGGCTTCCAGCGCACCGCTCGGAAGTCCCGCGGAGCAGCTGTTCCAGGGACCTGTCGCGGACGCCTTGACCCACGTCGGTCAGCTGGCGATGCTCCGGCGGATGGCCGGCGGGCCGATGCGCAGCGAGAATTACTTCGGGGCCGGGATCCAGGCTGGTCGCGTCGGGCGCGATCAGGCGGCGCCCGTGTTCGAATTCGATTGAAGCTCAGGATCGCCTGAAAGGCACCGCAAGGACTGGCGCTTCCGACAGGCACAACACGCGGTACGCGATTGACCCCGGGCGGTGGTGCCCACGCTCGCCACCGGACGCGATCGTCACGAGCGCGTGGCGCGCTGCCGCCGCCGCCGCGATCTCCTCCGCTGCGGAGCCCGAACGAATTTCCACTTCGACGTCTCCCCCGATATGGCCCGCGAGCTCGGCCAGCCTGGTCTGCGCGTTCGTCTCGTGCAGACGCTCGGCGGCCCGCGCCGCTTCAACCGCGCGTGGCATCCCTTCGACCGGCGGCACGACGTGGAGGAGCATCACCGGCAGCCCGAATCCTCTGGCGAATGACACCGCGTGACCGATCACCGCCTCCGCAGAGGCGTCGAGCTCCACAGAGGCAATCACGATGTGTATATCCGGCACGCCGGCTTCCGAATCGCGGGTTGACTCGGCGCCAGCCCCAGCTGATTCGGGCAGCGGCACCGCCAGCACGGGTACGGCGGCGTCACGCAGGACCTTCTCCGCTATCGAGCCGAAGAACAGCTTGCGGATCCCCCCAAGACCTTGCGTGCCCATGACGACGAGCGCTGCCGAGCTATCCCTCGCGCTCGCGAGGATCTCACGGGCAGGAGGACCGACGCGTACGATCGACGTGACGGCCGGCAATCCCGGTACGCGCTTTCGTTCCGCTTCACCGAGTGCCTCGAGCTCCGCCTGGGCATCGGCCTGCAGCCGGGCGGCACCAGACAGGCTGGCGGCGGCCTCCGCCAGCAGCGGATCGATCGCGTGCACGGCGACGACGCGGGAACCCTGTCGGGCGGCCAACCGGAGCCCCAGCCGCAGCGCGCGTCGGGAGTGTTCCGAGAAGTCGATTGCGCAAACGATGGTCGAATAGAGCGCCAGGAGAACCTCCGAAGCGAGGACGCTGGGCCGCGGCTGCCTTACAGCCGCGAGGACACGAGCGCGAGCACGAAGCCGTCGTAACCCTTGCCGCCGACCGTCTGGATTGCCGTGGCGCTCACACGCGGTTCAGACGCGAGCATCGCTGCGAAACGGCGCATGCCCTGGACGCTGGCATCGCGGCTCGTCTGATCCACAATCGCGCCGCTCCGGACGACGTTGTCCACGATGATGAGACTGCCTGGACGGGAGAGCTGGAGCGCCCATCCGAAGTACTCCGGCGTGCTCGGCTTGTCCGCGTCGATGAAGATCATGTCGAACGGCGACGCGCCTTCGCCCTCGAGCCGGGGCAGCGTTTCGATGGCCGGCCCGAGGCGCACGTCCACGAGGTGACTGACGCCCGCGCGCGCGATGTTGGATCGCGCGATCTCGGCGTGCTTCGGATCCGCCTCGAGCGTCAGCAGCCGGCCATCGGCCGGCAACGCTCTCGCCATCCAGATCGTGCTGTACCCGCCGAGCGTGCCAATCTCGAGGATGGTTCGCACCCGATGCATCCGCGTCAGGAGGTGCAGCAGCTTGCCCATGCACGGAGAGACGCTGATGCCCGGCAGACCGGCCGCTTCGCTTGCCTCCATCGCGGCGTCCAGCGCAGGGTCGGCCTGGACCAGCAGGTCGGTGAAGTAGCGATCAACGGCATTCCACGTGTCGTTCGTCATTTCCCGATTGTCCTTTCGACCTGTGTGGCCTGGCCTGAAACCGATGCTACGACAACCGCCAGGACGTTCACAATCCCTCCACAGTCGCGAGTCAGACTGCGATCAAGGAGTTGACAATGCACGATCGTTCAGCAGTCCATCGATGGCTTCCGGCAGTGTTCGGTCTCTTCTTCGCGGCGATCGTCGGCTTCTGGGCCTATGACCTCGGCCTCTCGCACGGCATCGCACAGCAGCTGCCTCCGCCGCCGGCAGGCGTGTATCCCTGGGCCTTCTATAGGCCGTGGGGATTTGGACCGTTCTTTCCGCTGTTCTTCCTCGCGTTCTGGTTCTTCGTGCTCCGGATCTTTTTCTTCAGGGGTGGTCCGTGGCGCCGAGGGTGGCGCGGGTACTATGACGACAGGCAGGACGTGCCGCCCGTGTTCGAGGAGTGGCACCGGCGCGCGCACGAGCGCAACAATCAACCGCCGTCTCCGCAACAGCCCTGACGGCGATCGGTCAGCTCGATCGGCTTATGCCCGCTCAGACGATACTGGTAGTCGAGGACGAGCCGCGGATCGCCGCCATCGCGGCGGACTATCTGCGGCATGCCGGTTACCAGGTCGCCGTCGCGGCCGACGGAGCGCAGGCTCTGGAGGCGGTGCGAACGGTGCGCCCCGATCTCGTCGTCCTTGACCTCGGCCTGCCCGGGATCGACGGCCTGGAGGTCACACGCACGCTGCGAAGCGGATCGGCCGTCCCGATCATCATGGTGACGGCTCGCGTCGAGGAAGCCGACAGGCTTCTGGGCCTCGAGACCGGCGCCGACGACTACCTCACCAAGCCTTTCAGCCCGCGCGAGCTCGTCGCGCGGGTGAAGGCCGTGCTCCGGCGCACGGCGAGCAGCGGACACGAGGCCGCCGGCGCCCAACTTCACCTCGGCGATCTTCTCCTCGACACCGATCGCCTCGCGATCACCCGCGCAGGCACATCGATCGATCTCACGGCCACGGAGTTTCAACTGGTTGCGACGCTGGCGCGCCAGCCGGGCCGCGTCTTCACTCGCGCGCAGCTCCTCGACGCGGTCCGCGGCGACGCCGGCGAGTCGTTCGATCGCGCGATCGACGCGCACGTCAAGAACGTGCGGCGCAAGCTGGAGGCCGACACACGGAATCCCCGCTACATCCTCACGGTCTACGGCGTGGGCTACAAGGCGGCGGAGTTGTGAGGCCGCGAGAGCGCGGTTACCGCGTGCGACTGGCATGGGCCCCCGGCGTTGATTGGCATGATCCGGTCAGGGCGATGGCCGCGGCGTTCGCGCTTCGTCCGGCGTCTCGCCGCCATCCTGCTGCTGCTGCTGACGCTCAGCGCCGCCGGCGCCGGCGCCCTCGTCAACCTGATTCTGCGCAGCACGGGCTTCGCCTCGGGGAATCCCGGCGCTGCCTCGGCACTCCTCTCCGTCCTCGTCGTGTTCGCCATCGTCCTGATGTTCTTCGTCGTGGCGATGCGCCGCGTCGGCCTGCCGTTCGGGGAGATCGTCGGAGCCGCCGACCGCGTCGCCAACGGGGACTACAGCACACGCGTCGTCGAGAGCGGCCCGCCATTTCTCCGCGTCGTTTCGCGAGCTTTCAACGGGATGACGACGAGGCTCCAGGAGCAGGACCGTCAACGCAGAGACCTGCTGGCCGACATCGCGCATGAGTTGCGGACGCCGCTGGCCGTGGTCCAGGGACGCCTCGAGGGCGTGCTCGACGGGGTGTATCCGCGAGACGACGAGCAGATTGCCGAGGTGCTCGAGGAGACGCGGATGCTCGCGCGGCTGGTCGAGGATCTCGGTACGCTCGCGCACGCCGAGCGCGGTGTGATGGGCTTGAAGAAGGAACCTACGGACGTTTCGCTCCTGGCCTACGACGCGGTGCGCGCGTTGGAACCGCAGTCGCGCGCTCGCGGGGTCAGGGTGGATGTGGAGGCGGAAGCGGATCTCGGGCTGGTGGAGGTCGATCCGTTGCGGCTTCGAGAGGTCGTCATCAACCTGGTGGCCAACGCGATCCTCCACTCGCACAGTGGCGCGGCCGTCAGCCTTGCGGTCAGGCAGACGGGCGACTGGCTGGTGATCAGCGTGCGGGACAACGGCCCCGGCATCACACAGCAGGATCTGTTACGAATCTTCGATCGTTTTCACAAAGGACCGCGCTCGCAAGGGTCCGGCCTGGGGCTCGCGATCGCGCGCCAGCTCGTCGAGGCGCACGACGGCGAAATTGGCGTTGAGAGCGCCGTCGGCGTCGGCACGACGTTCACCGTCACGATTCCCCATAGGACGGTTGGCCGGGGCTGATTTGGCGGGGTCTAAAGACCCCGCCCTACTTTGGCCACACGCCTGCGACGATCGGGCGGAGGGTGAGTTTCTGCGGGTCGATGACGACGTGCCGGATGCGTGTGCGTTTCCACGTGTACGTGATGTGCACCAGTCCGTCCGACGTCTGGATGACCGCCGGGTACGAGAATCCTGGATGGTTGCCGGCCTCGTCTTCCAGGACGAGGGCAGCCTGCCAGCTTCGACCGTCTTTCGATACCGCTACGTTCAACGTGCCGCGGTCCATGCCGGTCTTGAGGGTGTGGTTGTAGACCAGGAGGAACCGGCCGTCTTTCAGAGTGACCGCATCGATTCCGGAGTTCGGATTCGGCAGGTCCAGCAACGACATGGCGCTCCAGTGTTCGCCCTCGTCCGATGACTCTGTCGTGAAGATCTTGTCGTTGCGCGTGCGGCCGATCGCCTGAAGGCGTCCGTTCGTGTGGACCAGGAGGGTTGGCTGAATCGCGCCAATCGTCTTGCCGTCGTTCAGCGGCGGCGTGGTCCGCCACGTGCGGCCGCCGTCGGTCGAGCGCTCCATGTGGACCTGCCAGCCGTTGTTCTCGGTGCTGGAGCCGGAGACGATCGTTCCGCTCGCGAGCTGGACCGGCTTGTCCTTGATCGGTCCCAGCACACCGTCAGGCAGTCGCGTCGGCGCCGACCACGTGCGCCCGTCGTCTTGCGAGGTCATGACCATGCCCCACCAGGCGCTCGGCGAAGGCCCCACCTTGTAGAACAGCATCAACGGTCCGCCACGCGGCTTGAACAGTGCCGGATTCCACGTTGGGTGTCGTGTTCCGTCCGGCTGAACGCCGTCGGCGACGGCGGCCGGAGCGCTCCACGCGCCGGCGACGCGACGTGAGGTCCATATGCGGACTTCGGGGTGCCGCTCGTATTCCCCGCCGAACCATGCCGCGACGACCCCGGAAGGCGTCTCGACGATCGTGGAGGCGTGGCATTGAGGAGTTGGCGGAGTCTCGTAGACGAACTCCGACGTCACTATCGCGGGGTCGCGAGCCGTCTGGAGACCCGGCGTCGTGTCCAGTGCGATCACTGACGCGAGGAACGCGGCGACGGTGACGACAGGTGCTGTCACGGTGGTCACGCGCTCTTCTCGATTGGAAGCAGTTTCCGCGCGACGTCCCCGTTGCGAATGATCCCAGCCTGTACGACGCGCGCATTCACGCCGCGAAGGTTGAGCTCGCGGCCGGTCGCAGAGTTGACGAATTTCATCGCCTCGACGCCGAAGCGCGAGACGAACTTGGCACAGCCGGTATGCGGTTGCGACGTAATCTCAATCACAGCGGATCCCACGGAAAGCCGGGTCCCGGCCGGCAGGTTGCGGCCGCTCAAATCCATGTCGATGTACAACTGGTCGCCTGCCAGCGCCCAGCGGTCGCGAGATTGTGCCACCAAAGCAACGGCACGCACACTCATGATATTGAGCTGCATGTCCGGATGGCACGTCCCATCGGGCGTGCGGCTGCTGCCGCGCGCGCTCCATGTGTCGCCCACCAGGCCGTGCGCAGGATGCAGCTCCGCGCTCTCGAGCACCTCACGCGCCTCGATCGCCGGTCGGCGGACGATCAGCTCCAGAACCCCTTCGTCGCTCGGCGCCGATCGGATGATTTCCAGGCCGGCTTCAAGTTCCGCTCTCGTCAGGTGGCGCACGACTTCTCCTCCTCAATATGTCGGCACGTTGGGGATGCCTGGTTCGCCGCGCCAGCCCAAACGCGGTGTTCAGACCGCGCGGGGTCTGGCCTGAAAGGCCGTCCTCACCACATCCCAGGGTCCGACTGAACCCGGCGTCCCCGACGATCCTACGGGGCGCCGGTTGCGTCAAGTGCCAGCGGGCCGGCGGAGTGATGGCCTGTTTCCAGGGTGTTCGAATTCTTCCAGGCCACCGTTCTTGTCAGTGTGCGTAAAGTAGGAGCGCATGGAGGACGGAAGGACGCTCTGGTTCGTGCTCGGGGTGCTGGCCGTGTGGCGCATGACCCACCTGCTCCACCTCGAGCACGGACCGTGGGGCGTCATTGCCCGGGGCCGGACCGCTGCGGAGCGGCTTGGTCTGGGGGACCTGGTGCACTGTTTCTTTTGCCTGAGCCTGTGGGTGGCTGCTCCAGTCGCCTGGTGCCTCGCCACGTCGTGGCCGGGACGCGCCATCGCGTGGCTCGCGCTGTCAGCAGGAGCCATCCTCATCGAGGTGAGAGTCCTGCAGCCTCCGTCGCGTCCGCGACAGGATTGAAGGTGCGTGAGAAAGAGGCTGGAGCTCCGTCATCAGATCTCGATCTCTCCGCGCCCGACGAGTACCGATTGCCCACCGACACGAACGCGGGTGATCCGCCCGGCCTCACTGTCGATCGAGATGTGCACGCGGCTTGGCCGCTTCATCGCAACACCCTGAAGGCTGACCATCTGTCGCGCCTCCGCCTCCGTCACCATGCCGTGGTGGAGCAGGTAGCATCCGAGCGGGCCGCTGGCACCGCCGGTGGCGGGATCCTCCGAGATACCGAAGCCGGGCGCCAGCATGCGGCTATAGACGGTCTCGTCGCCGTTACCGTTCTCATTCGTGAAGACGAACACTGGCAGCGGCTCGATCCCCGCAGCGCTCAGCGCGCGCGTGAACGCCCGCCGATCGATCGCAACCGCATCGACCGCACTGCGCGTGCGCAGCGGTACGAAGAAGAAGGGCACTCCGCAGGATACCGATTGAAACGGCCGATCGCCGTGGAGGTTGCCGGGATCCACGCCGAGGGCCGCCGCGATCTCGACGCGATTGGTTGCCGGCGGGCCGAACTTCGGCAGGAGCTGCGTCATCCAGGCGAACCCGAGGCTTTCACCGCTCCATTCGAGCGAAACCTCGATTGGCCCGACGCCGAGCTCGAAGACGAACTTGTCACGGCCCCGCTGAATTCTACCTTCCGCTGCGAGGGCGAATGTGCTGCCGATCGTCGGGTGGCCCGCCATCGGCAGCTCCTCGCCTGGAGTGAAGATGCGCATCCGCACGTCGCCCTGCCCCGACGGACCAAAGATGAACGTGGACTCCGAGAAGGCCATCTCCGCGGCGATCCGCTGCATCAGGGCCGCCGGAATGTCCGGAGGGTCGGGGAAGACCGCGAGCTGGTTACCCTCGAAGCGGTTCGACGTAAAGACGTCGAGGTGGAGATAGCGCAATGTGTCGAACTTCATGGTTACGGGTAGCGTAGTCCAGCGGTCTTGTGGTGACCACGTCCAGTTCGGGCTTGGTCTGCATCATTGCTCGACAGCACGCAACACAAGCTCAGGAGATCGGGAGGCCGGATTTGTGTTCCAGGGGTTCCAGGCGTTCCAGAGTTCTGGAGGTTCGAGTTTTTTCGAAAGGTTCCAGATGGTCCAGGCGCGGTAAGCCTGGCGGTGGACGAAGTCGCTCGCACGATAAGATCCCTCTGTGATCCGTCCGCCGATCCTCCAGCTCCACGACGCCACCGTCATCAAAGACGGCAGGCCCGTGATCGACGCCGTCTCCCTCAAGATCGAGGAGGGCGAGCACACGGTCGTGCTCGGTCCGAATGGCGCGGGCAAATCCGTACTGCTTCGGCTCCTCTGCCATCAGGAGCGGCCTCTCGCACGCGACGACGGGCCGGCGCCTGTGCAGGTGCTCGGTCAGGACATCTGGAACATCACCGAGTTGCAGGCGCAGCTGGGCATCGTGTCCGCGGACCTTCATCAAAGGTTCGTTACCGGCAACAGCGAAGGACTCATCACCGCCGAAGCGGCAGTTCTTTCAGGCTTCCTCGTGTCCTACGGCATCCTTCGGTACGGCGTCGTGACCGGTGCGATGCGCGAACGGACGGCGGAAGCGCTCGCCATGATGGGCGTCAGCCACCTGGCTGCGCGCCGCCTGAATGAGATGTCCAGCGGCGAGGCACGCCGCGTGATGCTCGCACGCGCTCTCGTGACGACGCCCCGCGCGCTGATCCTCGACGAGCCCACGACCGGCCTGGATCTGGTGGCGCGCCACGATTTCATGGCACGCGTCCGCCGAATCGCGCGCGACGGGACGACTCTGATCCTGATCACCCATCACGTGGAGGAAATCGTCCCGGAGATCGACCGCGTCGTCCTGCTCCATCGCGGGCGGATCGCGGCCCATGGATCGAAGACGTCGATGTTGACTCCGGAGCACTTGAGCCGCGTCTTCGAAGCCCCTCTGCAGATCGAGCAGGCTGGCGGGTTCTACTACGCCCGTCCCGCCGACGCAGCGTTCGAACCCACTCCCTGATCTCGGAACCTCTGGAACCCCTCGAACCTTTGGAACCTCTTGAACCGCTGGAACCCCTGGAACCTTTGAACCCTTGAACCCCGATCCCGTCTGCTATCCTCCCTTCGGAGGATTCTCCCGTTGGCGAAACGATCCAAAGGCGGCGGCTCGCTGTTCGACGAGCCGGAAGACGACGACACCACAGTCGAGACACGGGGCGCGGGGCCGGGCGGGAACGATCCGTCGGTGGTTGCGCTCCACGAGGCGGCGCAGGCGCGATACCTCAACTACGCGCTGTCGGTCATCACGTCTCGCGCGCTGCCGGATGTCCGGGACGGCATGAAGCCGGTTCAGCGGCGCATCCTCTTCACGATGTGGCAGCAGAATCTGACTGCCGACGTCAAGCATCGGAAGTGCGCGAAGGTGGTCGGCGACGTCATGGGGAACTATCACCCCCACGGAGATTCCGCGCTCTACGAGACGCTCGTCCGCATGGCGCAACCGTTCTCGCTGCGCTATCCGCTCGTCGATGGCTCCGGCAACTTCGGGTCGCTCGACGGCGACAACGCGGCGGCGATGCGGTACACGGAATGCCGTCTCGCGCGCATCAGCGACGAGATGCTTGGTGAGATCGACCAGTCGACCGTCACGTTCCGGCCGAATTACGACGGCTCGAAGACCGAGCCGATCGTGCTGCCGGCTCGCATCCCGAACCTGCTGATCAATGGCGCCACGGGGATAGCCGTCGGCATGGCGACGAACATTCCGCCGCACAACCTCAACGAGGTCTGCACGGCCCTGCAGAAGCTGCTCGACAACCCGGACCTGACGAGCGTTCAGCTGGCCCGATACGTCAAGGGACCTGATTTCCCGACCGGCGGGCAGATCCTCAATTCCGCGGAGGAACTGAAGGAGATCTACAAAACCGGATCGGGCGCTGTGCGCCTCCGCTCGACGTGGGAGGAAGGTCCGGTTACCAAGGGAAGCAAGACCATCTTCATCACGAGCGTGCCGTACACCGTGAACAAGGCCACGCTCGTCGAGCGCATCGCCGACGTGGCGCTGAGCCGCAAGCTGCCGCCCCTGCTCGACGTGAAGGACCTCTCGACCGAAGACGTCCGCATCGCGCTCGAGCTGAAAAAGGATGCGGACGAGAAGATGGTCATGGCGTTTCTGTTCAAGCACACGCCGCTGCAGACCAGCTTCATCGTGAACCTCACCTGCCTGATTCCCACCGAGGCCGCCGACATCGGGCGGCCGGAGCGGCTCGATCTCCACGCGATGCTCTGGCACTTCCTGCACTTCCGGCTCGAGGTCGTCACGAGACGGCTGGAGCACGAGCTCGAGTCGCTCAAGTCGCGCGTCCATGTCCTCCAGGGGTTCGAGAAGGTCTTCGACGCGCTCGACGAGATCCTCCGGATCGTGCGCAAGTCGGAAGGGAAGCCGGACGCCGCGCAGCAGATCATGAAACGCTTCGATCTGGATGCCGAGCAGACGGACGCCATCCTCGAGCTCAAGATCTACCGCCTGGCCCGGCTCGAGATCCTGATCATCCGGAAAGAGCTCGAGGAGAAGCGTCGCCGGATCCGGAACATCAACGCGCTGCTCAAAGATGAAGAAGGCCGCTGGGGTGTCGTCCGCGTCGAGATCGAGGAGATGCAGAAGAAGTACGGCGACGCGCGCCGTACGAGGATTTCGAGCGATGAAGGGGAAGTGGAATACACCGCTGAGGACTTCATCGTGGACGAGGACAACGTGGTTCTCGTCTCTCGCGACGGGTGGGTCAAGCGGCAGAAGGAAGTGAAGGACGTCTCGACGACGCGCGTTCGTGAAGGAGACACGGTGCTTGCAGTTCTCCCTGGCAGCACTCGGGCGACGGTCGTGTTCTTCAGCAACTTCGGCGTGGCCTATTCGGCTCGGATTGCAGACCTGCCGGCCTCGACCGGCTATGGCGAGCCGATCCAGCGATTCTTCAAGCTGCGCGACGGCGAACGGATCGTCGCGGCGCTCAGCCTGGATCCGCGCGTGAGCGGGACGATCGCCGCGAAGAAGGAAGGTGACGTGCCGCCCGTCCATGCGCTTGCCGCGACGAGCGACGGCTACAGTCTGCGCTTCAGCCTGGAACCGTTCGTCGAACCCAGCACCCGGGCAGGGCGGCGATTCGCGCGGACACCGGAAGGGGCGGAGGTCGTCGGCGTCAGCCGTGTAACGGGCGACGAAACGGTGATTGCCGCCACGCGCGAAGCTCGCGGCCTCCTGTGCAAGGTCGACGAAATCAACTATCTGTCCGGTCCCGGTCGCGGCGTGATCCTGATCAAGCTGGATAAGTCCGACAGGGTCCTCGGATTCATCGCGTCCACCGGGGATCGAGATCTCCTGACAGTCGAGACGAGTCGCGGCGCCGAGCAGACGATCAGCACGACGAAGTACGAAGTCACGAGCCGCGGCGGCAAGGGCCGCGAGCTCCTCCAGCGCGGACAGTTCACGCGTGTCCTCTGGCCTGTTCCGGATGCGCCCGAGCCATTCGCGGAATAAAGGAACGGATATCGCCTATGACGATCGATAACTTCGACAGCGACTGGCTCGTCGACGTGCGGGTCCAGTTCGAGAAGATGAAGCGGCTGGCCGAAGGCGCGCTCGCTCAGGTGGGAGACGACCAGTTGAATGTGGCGCTCGATGCCGAGTCGAACAGCCTCGCTGTGATCGCGAAGCACATGGCCGGCAACCTGCGCTCCCGCTTCACCGACTTCCTCACGACCGACGGGGAGAAGCCCGATCGCAACCGCGACGGCGAGTTCGAGATCGAGGGATCCGTCGCGCGGCAGGCGCTGATGGAGGATTGGGAGCGGGGGTGGCAGGTACTCTTCGGCGCACTCCAGGCGCTGACCAGTGCCGACCTGCGGCGAGAGGTCGTGATCCGCGGCGAGCGCCACACCGTCGTCCAGGCGCTCAATCGGCAGTTGACCCATCACTCGTATCACGTCGGGCAGATCGTCTTCCTCGCCAAGCACCTCCAGTCCGATCGGTGGAAGACGCTGAGCCTGCCGCGCAGGCGGTCGTGACGGGATCCGGGATCCGGGATCCGGGATCCGGAAAGACTCGTGGCCCAACTCGAGGGCGTCCGCGGCTCACAGAAGATCAGAAGGTAGGAAGAGCAAAGGGGTTTCTTCTAACCTCCTGATCTTCTGAGCTCCTGTTTGCGGCCGACGCATCACCTCGTGCCACGAATGCAATGGCGGGAACAAACGCGCACTTCGGACCGACGCTCCAAGCCATCCTCGAGTCTCGCAACTCTGATCCGGATCCCTGATCCCTGATCCCGACTCGATCTCCCTGGCCCTGTTAGAATTGGCAGAGTATGGGCCCATGGCAGGAGTTCTCCGGCCTCAACCGGGGATACGTGCTCGAAGCGTTCGAACGGTACCGACAGAACCCGGCGTCGGTCGATCCCGAGACCCGGGCGCTGTTCGATACCTGGACGCCTCCAAGCGAGGAATCGCTCGAGCCTGCGGCGGGGTTGCCGCTTCAGAAGATCGTCGGCGCCGTGAACCTCGCTGAGTCCATCCGGCGCTACGGCCATCTCGCGGCCCGGCTCGATCCGCTCGGCGGACGCCCTCCCGGCGACCCGTCGCTGCTCTCGGAAACACACGGCGTCACGGATCAGGATCTCCGTGCGCTGCCGGCGAGCCTCGTATCCGGCGCGCTGGTCGATCCCGGCACGACGGCGTACGACGCCATCGAGGAGCTGCGCCGGATCTACTGTTCGACGTCCGGGTACGACTACTCGCACGTGTTCGTGCCGTCGGAGCGCGAGTGGCTGCGGCAGGCGGCCGAAGCCGGGCGTTTCCGCGCGCCGGCCGATCCGATCAACCCGGGGGCCCTGCTCGATCGGCTGTCGCAGGTCGAGGCGTTCGAGCGGTTCCTCCAGCGCACCTTCCCCGGCAAGACCCGCTTCTCGATCGAGGGGCTGGACATGCTCGTCCCGGTGCTGGACGAAGTGATTGGCGAGGCGGCCGAGTCCGGGATCCGTCACATCCTGATCGGCATGGCGCACCGCGGCCGCCTGAACGTGATGGCGCACGTGCTCAACAAGCCGTACGCGCAGATCCTCGCGGAGTTCAAGGAGCCGGTCTCGCGCACCTTCCGTGAGGACATGGCCTGGACGGGCGACGTGAAATACCATGCCGGCGCGCTCCGCGCGATCCGCGGCGGCGCCCAGCTCGATCTCGTCGTCTCGATGCCGCCGAACCCGAGCCATCTCGAGGCGATCGATCCCGTCGTGGAGGGAATGGCGCGCGCGGCCGGAACGATCGTGGACGGCGGCGGTGCGCCGCGGTTCGACCCGGCGCGCAGCGTGCCGATCCTGATCCACGGCGACGCTGCGTTCCCCGGTCAGGGCATAGTCGCCGAGACGCTGAATCTGAGCCGGCTCCCTGGATATTCGACCGGCGGCACGATTCACGTCATCGCCAACAATCAGCTCGGGTTCACGACGGCTCCCGAAGACTCGTACAGCACCTCCTACGCGAGCGGCCTCGCCCGCGGCTTCAAGATACCGATCGTTCACGTGAACGCGGACGATCCGGAGGCCTGCGTCGAGGCGGCGCGTCTCGCGTTCGCGTATCGCGCGCGGTTCCACCGCGACTTCCTGATCGACCTGATCGGGTATCGGCGCTACGGACACAATGAAGGGGACGAACCTGGCTTCACGCAGCCGCTGATGTACCAGAAGATCGCGGCGCAGCCGACCGTCCGCGAAATCTGGGGCCGTACGCTCGTCGATCGCGGCGCCATCGACGCGGCCCTCGCGGACGTCAGCGTGAAGGCATACCTGAACGAGCTGCAGGAGGCCTACGAGAAGCTGCAGCCGGAGCAGGACTTCATCGAACCAACACCCGAGACGCCGCCGCCCGGCGCGGCCGCGCGCGTTGCCACGGGCGTGCCGCTCGAACGGCTCCGCGAGCTCAATGCGGCGCTGAACGTCTTCCCGGGCGATTTCACGATTCATCGCAAGCTCGAACGCGTTCGCGAGAAGAAGGGGCAGTTCCTCGACTCGCCAGACGAGCGCACGGTCGACTGGGCGAGCGCGGAGGAACTGGCCTACGCGTCGATTCTCACCGACGGCATCAGCATCAGGCTCACCGGCGAGGACGTCGAGCGCGGCACCTTCAGCCATCGCCACGCGGTGTTCCACGACGCCGTCACAGGGCGGGTCCACGTGCCCCTGCAGACGCTGCCGCAGGCGCGCGCCGCCTTCGAGATCCACAACAGCCCGCTCACCGAGAATGCCGTCATCGGATTCGAGTACGGCTACAACATCCAGGAGCCCTCGCGGCTCGTGATCTGGGAAGCGCAGTACGGCGACTTCATCAACGGCGCGCAGGTCATGATCGACGAGTTCATCGTCTCGGCGCGCGGGAAGTGGGGGCTCCGGCCGTCGCTCGTGCTGCTGCTGCCGCACGGTCTCGAGGGTCAGGGGCCGGACCATGCGAGCGCGAGGCCCGAGCGATTCCTGCAGCTGGCTGCCGACATCAACATCCGCGTCGCCAACTGCACGACCGCCGCGCAGTTCTTCCACTTGCTGCGACGCCAGGCGGCGCTGCTCACGGTCGACCCGCTGCCACTCGTCGTGTTGACGCCGAAGAGCCTGCTCCGGCACCCGCAGGTGCCGTCCACGCCACGGCAGCTGACCGAAGGCCGTTTCCTCACCGTGCTCCACGATCTCGAGGCGGAAGCACGAGCCAGCGAGGTGCGGCGCGTCCTTCTCTGCAGCGGGAAGGTCTATATGGACCTCATCGCAGCCGAGCAGCGTGAGACAAGGCTGGACGTCGCAATCTGCCGGGTGGAACAGCTCTATCCCGTTCCCACGCACGCGCTGCGGGCGGCCCTCGAGTCGTTTCCGAACGCAGAGGAGCTCGTCTGGGTGCAGGAGGAACCGGAGAACATGGGTGTATGGGAGTTCATTCGATCTCCCCTGCTCGACGTAGCCGGCGGGCGGCCGCTGCGTCGAGTGGCTCGCCCGAGGAGCGCGAATCCGGCGGAAGGCTCTGCGTCACGCCATGGACTGAATCAGCAGGCGCTCGTCGAGCAGGCCTATGGGCCGCGCCCTCCTGCCAAGCCCCCAGCGTCCAAGCGCGACACCAAAACGGCACAGCTCACGAGTTAGAGTACCGGTGGCGCGGCGCTGGCGGCGCCGGCGGCGCAGCGCCCGGTCAGACAAGGACACACCAACACATGGCTTCGAATATCGTCGTGCCTGAGGTCGGAGAATCCATCGTCGACGCCCGGATCGCGAAATGGCTGCGACACGAAGGAGACGTGGTCGCCGCCGGTGACCCGCTCGTGGAGCTCGAGACCGACAAGATCGATCTGGAGGTCAGCGCTCCGCAAGCCGGCGTGCTGAGCCGGATATCGCGGCAGGACGGAGAGGACGTCAAGGTTGGCGAGGTGCTGGGCGTGATCGAGGAAGCCGCGGCGGGCAAAGGCGCGAAGCCGGCTGGCCCGGGCGCTGGGGAAGGGGCCAAGGCGGCCGCACCCGCGCCTGAAGCGAATCGGCAGGTTTCGGCGTCTCAGCAGGCGCCGGCACAGCGGCAGGCGGCGCAAGCCTCAGCTCCAGCAAAGGGTCCGCGTGCGACACCAACGGCGCGAAAGGCTGCGGAGGAGCACGAACTGGATTTGTCCAGCGTCCGGGGCACCGGAGACGCAGGGCGCGTCATGCGCAGGGACGTCGAGCAGGCCGCGCGGGGCACAGACACCGCCCAGCCCGCCCCGGTGACCTCTCCCGCTGTCGAACCGCCCGCGCCGAAGCCTGCTCCGCCGGTAGCGGAGAAACCGCGCGCAGCCGCAGGCGATCGCACCGAGGAGCGGGTCCGCATGTCGAAGCGACGTGCCACCATCGCTCGCCGCCTCGTCGAAGTGCAGAGCACCGCCGCGATGCTGACCACGTTCAACGAAGTGGACATGTCGTCGGTGATGTCGTTGCGGGAGCGCCACAAGCAGGCGTTCAAGGATCGGCATGGCGTCGGGCTGGGCATCGCGTCTTTTTTCGTGAAGGCGTCCGTCGGCGCTCTGCGTGCCTTCCCGCGGATCAACGCCGAGATACAGGGCGATGAGATGGTGCTCAAGCACTATTACGACATCGGCGTCGCCGTCGGCGCCAGCGAAGGGCTGGTCGTTCCGGTACTGCGGGACGCCGATCGTCTCGACTTCGCCGGGATCGAAGGACAGATCCGGAGCTTTGCGAAGAAAGCGGAGGACGGCACGCTCTCACTGGCCGATCTCAAGGGCGGGACCTTCACGATCACCAATGGCGGCGTGTTCGGGTCGCTGCTGAGCACGCCGATTCTGAACCCGCCACAGGTCGCCATCCTGGGCCTGCACAAAATCCAGGAGCGTCCCGTCGCCGTCGACGGGCAGGTCGTCGTGCGGCCGATGATGTACGTTGCGCTCACGTACGACCATCGGATCGTCGACGGCTCCGAAGCGGTCCAGTTCCTGGTGCGCGTCAAATCGCTCGTCGAGGATCCGGGCGCGCTTCTCCTGAACTGAGTGGATTCAGTAGCGCCGGGTCTTTAGACCCGGCTCACGGCGGGGCCTGAGTCCTGCTTGGGGTCAGACCCAGGTCTGACCCTCCTGCTCCAAGGCCCCGGCCCAGCAGATCGATTTCAACTTGTCACAGTCGCGTTGACGACCGCGGGGAGTCACGATACAGTGCCGGGGCCGTGGAACCGCTTCCAGATTCGCGGGTCCGCGTTCGTTTCTCATACTGTCGCGCGACAGCGCGGCGAATGAAGTTGCCGCCTGGCGAGGCGGAGCCTGGACAGCCTGAGGCGCAGCCTCGCTTGAAGAGGTGTCACGATGCGCGCTGCATCAATAGTCTTGCTGAGCGTCTGGGTCGCCGCGCTGCTGCAGGCGCAGGCCCCCGCTCCCGCCACTCGAAGCCCTGCTCCTGCGACACCACCCGTTCAGGCCCCGCCGGCACAGGGCGGTGGACGCCAGGGAAGCCCCGCGTCACAGCGGCCGCCGCAGACCGTGACGCAGCAAGCGTATTCGCCTGAACAGGTCCGCGCGGGCCAGGTACTCTTCGTCTCGCAGTGCGGCTTCTGCCACGGCCGTGACGCAATGGGCGGCGAGACCGGTCCGGACCTCACGCGGTCGATCGTCGTCGCGGAGGATGTCAAAGGCGACAAGATCGGTCCCGTGGTGCGCACCGGCAGGCCTGAAAAAGGGATGCCGGCCAACAACCTGTCCGACGCCGACCTCGGCAACGTCGTCGCGTTCATCCACGATCAGAAACACAAGGCGGACACGCTCGAGGGCAACAGACGCACGGTCGATGTTGCCGACCTGCAGACCGGGAACGCGCAGGCGGGCGAGCAATATTTCAACGGGGCGGGAGGCTGTGCGAAATGTCATACCCCCACGGGTGACTTCGCCGGGCTCGCCACGCGCCTGCAAGGGCTGCAGTTGATGCAGCGGATGCTCTACCCGAGCGGCCGCGGGCGGGGCGGCCGGGCGCCGTATACGCCGACGGTGACCGTCACGCCGCGAAAGGGACCCGCGGTCACCGGCCGGCTGGCCTATCGAGACGAGTTCACGATCGCGCTCACCGACGAGAGCGGCTGGTACCGATCCTGGCCGACGACGCAGGTGAAGTTCGTGGTTGACGACAAGCTCGAGGCGCACTCGGCGCAGCTGCCGAAGTACACAGACGCCGACATGCACAACGTGCTCGCTTATCTGCAGACATTGAAGTAGCGCCGGGGCTTCGACGTAGCGCCGGGGCTTCAGCCCCGGTGGACAAGGGCATTCGCAGACGGGCTGAGAACCGCCCGTTTAGTCGAGTAAGGCGGAAACCATGAGATCTCGACACAGCATCGGCCTCGCTATTGCGAGCCTTGCCATACCGCTCGCGTTACCAATATTCCTCAGCGCACAAGCGCCACAGCCGGCCGCCCCACCTCGGACCGCCGATGTGCCCTCGCAGGGGCTCGACCCGGCAACGCTCTTGAAGCCGCCGGTCGACAGCTGGCCGACGTATCACGGCGACTACTCCGGGCAGCGCCACAGCAAGCTGACGCAGATCACACCCGAAAACGTTCATCAGCTGACGCTCGCCTGGGCGTGGCAGTCCGGGTTGGGTGGCGGCATCAAGTCGACGCCGATCCTGGTGAACGGGGTGCTCTACATCACGGCCCCCGACAACATCTGGGCGATCGACGCGCGGACGGCGCGCCAGATCTGGCGCTACACGTATCCGAACACCAACCAGGGCTTTCACATCGGTCACCGCGGCGCGGCCGTTTACAAGGACACGGTTTTCCTGACGACGCCGGATGCACACCTCATCGCGCTCGACGCGAAAGACGGCAAGGTCAAGTGGAACGTCGAGATTGCCGACTGGAAGAAGGGCTTCTGGTCGACGAACGCTCCGCTCGTCATCAGGAATCACCTGATCGTCGGCGTGTCGGGCGACTTCGACAATCTGCCCGGCACGCTCAAGTCGTTCGACCCCGAGACCGGGAAAGTCCAGTGGACGTTCTACAGCACGCCACCGATCGGCACGCCTGGTTCGATCAGCGGCAACTCCACGGGCGGTCAGATGTGGAACGCCGGCACGTACGATCCCGATCTGAACCTGCTGTACGTCGGAACCGGCAACCCGACGCCCGTGCTGAACGGTCCGTATCGTCCTGGCGACAACCGGTGGACCTGCAGCATCCTCGCGCTCAACCCGGATACGGGTACGCTCGGCTGGGGTTTTCAAGCGTCGCCTCACGACACTCACGACTGGGACGCGGCCGAAGTTCCTGTCCTCGTCGACGGCGTCTTCGGCGGCTCTCAGCGCAAGATGCTGCTGCAGGCGTCACGCAACGGCTACTTCTTCGTGCTCGATCGTACGAACGGAAAGAGCCTGTTGACGACGACGTTCGCCGCGGCGAACTGGGCATCGGGTGTGGACGAGGAAGGGCGGCCGCAGCCGAATCCAGCGAAGGAGCCGGCGCGGGATGGCCGCCTCGTTGCGCCCAACGAGGGCGGCGGGACGAACTATCGATCGCCGAGCTTCGATCCGGCGACTGGCGTTTTGATCGTCAGCGCGCAGGATGCCTACGGCATCTATTTCTTCAAGCCGGAGCACGGCGAGTACGGGTGGGCCGGCGCCGACTACGGCGTGTGGAGCAAGGGGATGCTCCGCGCGATCGACTACCAGACTGGCAAGCTTCGATGGGAGCACGATTTGTCCGGAGGCGAGCCATCCGCGGGCGTTCTCACGACGGCCACAGGGGTGACGTTCTCCGGTGATTCAGCCGGCAGCGTCATCGCCCTGCGCACAAGTGACGGCAGCACCCTCTGGCACTCGGGAATCGGCCGCGTTGGGAACTCGCCGTCGACCTACGAGCTCGACGGGCGACAGTACTTCCTGGTCGCCGGTGGTGGAGTCCTGTACGCGTGGACGTTGCCGGAGGCGAAATAGGTTTTCAGGGGTTCCAGAGGTTCCAGGGTTCGAGGGGTTCCAGAGGTTCGAAGGGTTCCAGAGGTTCTAGGGGTTCCCTGGAACTTCTCGAACTTCTCGAACCTTTCGAACCCTTTCGAACCTCTCGAACCCCTCGAACCCCTCGAACCTCTCGAACCTCTGGAACCCCTCTAACCTCTAGGGCTCAGTGAGCGGGAAGTGGTAGAAGCCTCTTCATCGGAATTGATCCGGGTCGCAGGATTTCAGGTATCTGATCAGGCCCGCGGTGGCGGCCATGGCGCGGCGCGAGAGGTTCCAGGCGGCGTCGTGTTGCGATTGTGAGAAATAGCGCTGCCGCAATCCGTGGCGCAGGTGGTTCTGGGTTTCCGTGATCGATCCTCGCGCAATGGTCGCGAAGCGCGCGAACTCCCGTGGAGAGAACCTCCCGAACCCTTCGGCCAGGTTGCGGGGCGCGGAAGCAGCCGCATCTCTAATCTGATCCCGGAAACGACGGTCGCGCGCCTCAACCGTCCCGCCCGTCATCGCGTAGACCGCGTCGCGCAATTCAACCGCTCGCTGGTAGGCAATCAGGTCGTCGAAGCACCGCACTCCCGCCACGGTGTTCGTCGAGAGCACGAATCAGGCCGCCTTGCATTCTCCAGAAAGTCGCCGTTCCAGACATGCGCCAACAGCAAAGTACGTGCAAACTGCTGAAGGCCGCCTCAATGAACCAGGCGGTTTCTGCACCAGCGAACCCCTGGAACCCCCCGAACCCCTGGAACCTCTGGAACCCTGGAACCCCTGGAACCCTAGAGAACCCGAACGACTTTGACGAGCATCGCCAACTGCCCCGCGTGATACGCGTCGTGCTGCGCGAGTCCATGCAGCAGCACGTACTTCGTGACGCCGCTTCCCGTTTCCCTATTGCGGGTATCGTTCGTCGGCTCGAAGAGCTGCGACTCGGGCAGGCTGCGCACCGCGGCTACGAGCGCCGCCTGCGCCGCGTCGAGTCGTTCCAGCGCATCGCGCCAGCGCTCTGGCGTGGCTGCGCCGACCTCCGGCCAGTCCCCCTCCTCCGGGGTCCCTGAAGGCGCGCCGCTCAACCGATGGCGCACTTCGTTCTTCCACGCCGTCATGTGCAACACGAGCTGCCAGATCGTGTGCACGTGAGGCACGACATGCGCCGCCGCCTGCGCGGCGGTAACGCCCTTCAGAATGTCGGTGACAGACGAACCGTGCCAGGGATCGCCGGCGTGTTCGCGTTCGAGCTCATCGACGAGGCGTGAGGTCTCGGACATAGGGGGGGGCTGGGGTTCTAGGGTTCTATGGTTCTCGGGTTCTAATGGTTCTGGTTCTAATGGTTCTCGGTTCGGGGTTCTCGGTTCTCTAGTGGTTCTGGGTTCTCTGGTTCCCAGAGCCGGGCGAATTCCGACGGGCCGAAGCAGGGACCCGGAACCCAGAACCATTAGAACCTTAGAACCCGAGAACCCTAGAACCCGACAACCTAGTGCGTCAGTCCGTAGAGCAGCGCGTTGATCCCGAACGCGTATCCTTCGACCGAGAACGTGTAGAAGTACCTCGGGTCGTCGCCTTCGCGCTCGAACGCGTCGCCAAAATCGGTGTTATGCGTGATGAGGACCATCAAGCGGCCGTGTGAGTCCGAGATGCCGCGCGCATGCGCCTCCGCGCTGTCGGAGCCGAGCTCAGACGTCGGTCCGCCAGGCCCCCCCCAGTTGCCGATCGATGGAATCTGCGGCACGCGCGCAACTTCGAACTGCGCGTGGAAGAGCGGATGATCGCGTGGGAGATCGCGGATGGGGTACTCGTCAGGCGGCAGGACCTTCGCGAGCTCGCCGGCAAAGTGCTCCCAGGCGTCGGTGCCCCAGAAATCGTCGGCCCATAGAAATCCGCCTTTGAGGAGGTACTCGCGAAGGTGGACGGCTTCGGTCTGGCCGATGTACGCCCCGCCGGGCTCAGTCATCATGATGAAGGGGCAATTGAACATCGCCGGGTCGTTGAAATCCATCACCAGATGATTCGGCTCGCCGTCGGGCTGGCGGCTGATGCGCGTCTTCGTGAGCTCCGACAGCCGGATGGATAGGTTGATGTCGGCGCGCGGGTAGTCGACCCACCAGGGGCTGGAGTAGCCGTAAAAGGAGGGGTCGTGCGGAAACATGATTCGACAGAAGTTGAACGATCCGTCGAAGCTCTCTGGGGCGGGCGCTCGGAGCTCCCCGAAAAACCGGTTACCGCGGCGAAAGCCCTGCGCGCTCGCCGTGGCGACAAAGACCGCGAGGGCGAGAGCCGCCATCGCGCCTTTGACGAGCCGACCCCTCGACATCCCGGTATTGTACTCCCGTGACGGTCGTCCCGAACGACCCGGAACCGCGTGCTACTATCGACCACATTCACACTTCCCATGCCGCGATTCACGCGTGTTGCATCAACATCAATGACCTCGGTTCCAGGAACGCGTACCTGCTGGTTCAGCGCTTTTGATTGTTCGGCCCGAATCCCCCAGCCGCGACACCTGAGCGGCTGCCGTGAGTTACGCATTACTTCCTTGTGAGATGGCGACCAACTACACAGCGAAAGACATTACCGTCCTCGAGGGGCTCGAACCCGTTCGGAAGCGACCCGGCATGTACATCGGCGGGGTGGGAGCGAGCGGACTCCACCACCTCGTCTGGGAGGTCCTCGACAACGCCATAGACGAAGCGATGAACGGCTACGCGTCGAACATTGCGGTCACCTTGCACGACGACGCGAGCGCCATCACGATTTCGGACGACGGGCGGGGCATACCGGTCGACAAGCATCCCAAGACGAAGAAGAGCGCGCTCGAGGTCATCTTCTCGACGCTGCACGCGGGCGGCAAGTTCGACGCCGGCAACTACAAGACCGCCGGCGGTCTCCATGGCGTCGGCGCCAGCGTCGTCAACGCTCTGTCGAAGGAGCTCGTCGCGACGGTGCGGCGGGACGGCTCGCAATGGGAAATGCGTTTCAAGCAGGGCGCCGTCGTCGG
The DNA here is from genome assembly GCA_963730995.1 of uncultured Acidobacteriota bacterium. GTDB lineage: Bacteria > Acidobacteriota > Vicinamibacteria > Vicinamibacterales > 2-12-FULL-66-21 > CAVSUB01. The sequence continues at coordinate 527,498 of CAVSUB010000002.1, forward strand.
CGGCCTGAAGAAGCTCGGCGCGGCGAGAGGGTCAGGGACGACAGTGTTCTTCCGTCCCGACTCGACGATTTTTCCGAAAGTCGAGTTCGACGCCGAGACGATCCGGCAGCGCCTCGAAATCTCGAGCTACCTGCACAAGGGCGTGAAGATCGTCTTCGAAGACGAGGCGCAGAAAGAGAAGCACGTCTACCAGCACAGCGAAGGGCTTGCCGACTACCTCAAGAAGATTGTCGTCGAGCGGTCGGCCGTTCCGGTGCACGACACGCCCTTCAGCGTCACCCGCGAGAACGACGAGAACGGCATCCGGCTCGACGTCGCGCTGCAGTGGACGCAGTCGACCGACGAACACGTCCGCAGCTATGTCAACGGCATCCCGACCGGATCCGGCGGCACCCACGAGAACGGATTCCGCGCCGGCCTGGGCAAAGCGGTCCGGAACTTCATCGACACGCACAACCTGTCGCCAAAAGGCGTGACGCTGACCGCCGAGGACATTCGCGAGGGCCTCATCGCGGTGCTCAGCGTGTTCGTGCAGGAGCCGCAGTTCCAGGGCCAGACGAAAGATCGCCTGAACAACCCCGAAGTGATGTCGGCGGTGGATTCCCAGATCCGGCCGGCGCTCGAGCACTGGCTCAATACGAACAGCAGCGTCGCGGAGTCGATCGTCGCCCGGATCATCCTCGCCGCGCGCGCCCGCGAGGCGAGTCGCGCCGCGCAGCAGGAGGTCACGAGAAAGTCGGCGACGTCCGGCCGCCTCACCTTGCCGGGCAAGCTCAGTGACTGCACCAATCCCGGTCGAGAAGACAGCGAGATCTTCATCGTCGAGGGAGATTCCGCGGGCGGGTCGGCGAAGCAGGGCCGCGACCGGGCGAGGCAGGCGATTCTCCCGCTCCGCGGCAAGGTCCTGAACACCGAGAGCGCGTCGCTGGCGAAGGTCCTCGAGAACAAGGAGCTCTCCGATCTCGTGACGGCTCTCGGCTGCGGGCTTGGCAAGACTTTCGACCTGGCTCGATTGCGATACGGTCGCGTGATCATCCTTGCCGACGCCGACTCCGACGGACATCACATCGCCACGCTGCTGCTCACGTTCATCTACCGGCACATGGCCGGGCTCATCACCGCCGGGTGCGTGTACCTGGCGCAGCCGCCGCTCTATCGCATCGACATCGGGAAGGACTCGTTCTGGGCGCTGGACGAGGGGCACAAGACCAGGCTGCTGAAGCAACATGGCAACGGCCGCGCGAAGCCGGAGATCACCCGCTTCAAGGGCCTCGGCGAGATGATGCCGAAGGTGCTCTGGGAGACGACGATGAACCCGCGGACGCGCCGCCTGCTGCGCGTCGACATCGCGGACCAGCTGATCACGGATCGCGTGATCAATGAGTTGATGGGGAAGGATCCGTCAGCCCGGTTCCGGTTCATCATGGAGCGCGCGGAGCAGGCCGAAGAGCTCGACGTCTGATCTTCCATGGCCTTCCACTCGCTGCGCGCGCGTCTGCTCGTGATCCAGAGCGCGCTCGTTGTCGGACTCACGGCCGTGACGCTTGCGTATGTCAGCGCGCGCGCCAACCGCGCCGTCAGCGAGCGGTTCACGGACGATCTGACTCGGAGCCGCGACGCAATCGGCTTGGCCGTGCAGGATCGGTATGAGCGGCTCGATCTGGTGGCGCAGCTGGTCGCGTCCTTCCCCGAGCTGAAGAATCTGTTCCTGACGACCGACGCGGTCACCATCCGCGATTCCCTGAAGGAGTTCAAGCAACGGCATTCCCGGCAGGAGCTTCTCGTCGCACTCGATGGGAATGGCAAGGTCCTGGCGCGGAGCGATGCGTTCTCGCCGCTGCAGTTGCCCGACGTCGAGCGCTCGTGGCTACCGGCCGCACTCTCGGGACGGTCCGCAGTCGGCGACCTCGAGATCGACAACCACGTCTATCTCTGTGCCCTCGTCCCTGCCGAGGCCGGTGGAACGGTGTTCGGTTTCGTTCTCGCGGGCATGCCGGTAGACGAAGCACTGGCGAGGGCGCTGAAGGGCACGAGCGATCGCGAGATCGTCATCCTGTCGCCGAAGGGCATCGCCGCGAGCACGCTGCCGGCCCAGCGTCTGCCGTGGCGAACGTCCGCTGACGTGTCGGGACTGTCGGCGGACGCCGCGCCGCGGGACGTGGACGTCGAAGGCGAGCGGTTTCAAGGCGTGCTCGTGACGCCTCGCGAGTTCAGGGTCCTGCGGATCGTCACCCTCGAGTCGCGAATCGTCAGCCTGCAATCGCGCGATCGAGCGCTCGCGCCGTACCGCAGCATCCAGGTGGGTCTTTTCGTGCTGGGCTTGATTGCGGCCGTCGCTGGAATCGCCGGGAGCGCCGTCCTGGCGCGCTCGCTGACCGCACCGATCGGTCGGCTTGTCGAAGGCATGCGCCAGGTCGCCGCCGGGAATCTGAACGTCCCCCTGGCCGTTTCTCGCGTGGACGAGATTGGATACCTCGCCCGATCCTTCCAGCACATGACGGAAGGGCTGCGCGAACGCGAGGACATGCAGAAATTCGTCTCCCAGTCGACCGTTGCGATGATTCACAACCGGCCGGCCGGTCAGCGGGCGGGCGAGCGGCGTACCCTGACGCTGCTCTTCACCGACATCCGCGGTTTCACGCAGTTTGCCGAAGGATGCACGCCGGAAGAGGCCGTCCGCGTGCTGAACCGATACCTGCACCTCCAGGCCGACCTCGTGAAGCGGTTCCACGGCGATGTCGACAAGTTCATCGGAGACGCGGTCTTCGCGCATTTCAGCGGATCCGACATGGCGCTCGACGCGATTCGCTGCGCGGTGGAGATTCAACGCGCGGTAGAACGCGCCAGCCGCGTCGATCCCGCGTTCCCCGCACTCGCGGTCGGGATCGGCATCGCGACGGGCGACGTCATCATCGGGAGCATCGGAAGCGACGACCGCCTGGATTACACAGCAATCGGCCCGGCGGTGAATCTCAGCTCTCGCTTGTGCGCCGTAGCCGAACCGCGGGAGATCCTGATGAACGAGCAGACCTTCGAGATGGTCCGCGGACTCGTCGGCGCAGAACCTGTCCCGCCGCTCACGGTCAAAGGGTTCGGAGCGCCGGTGCAGGTTTATAGGATGTCGGGTTTCTAATTTCATCCGAGGGGCTTCGCCCCTCGGACTCCCCTACACGCGCTCTCGCGCGCCGCGTCGTCGGCGCGCTCCGATCGCGTGGCTCGCTCGCGGTACTCGCTCGCTCGGCATTTGTGAGATGGCCTCTAGTCTAGAGAAGGCTCAGCCTCTCACTTGTCGGTGTAGGCCGACTTCGGGTACGGCTTGCCGTACTTGTTCAAATGCGGCGCGACCACAGCAACGGTTTCGTCCAGTGCGATTGGCGGCGCCTCGGTCGTTCCCTTCCCTACAGTCACCTCGATCGCAACCGGCGACGCGCGCTCGGAGAGCGCGGTGATTCGATACCGGCCGGCCGGCAGGTCCAGACGCCAGGTGCCGTCGGCCGTTGCCATTGCGACCCACGGCGAGGGCGCGACGACGAGGAAGGCGACCATCTGTGGGTGGATGTTGCAGAACACGTAGTACACGGCAGGCTGCGTGAACGTCCGCGTCTTGGCGGCGCCGGCACGATAGAGACCGAGGTCGAAGGGCTGCGGCGTCGAGAGCGAGAATACGTTGTGGAAGATCGGATCCTCGTTCGGAAAGGATACCGAGGAGCCGTTCGGCACGGCGAGCACGCGTGGAACGAAGGTCTTGCTCTTCTGCGTGATGGTGAACGTGCCTGGACGGTCCGGCGTCGGCGCGTCGAGCCGTTCGGCGTAGACGACCGGGACCGCTGCAGACGCGCCCTCCCGAACGCGCGTCTTGATCGTGCCGGCCACCTGCTCGGCCCACGCAAGGGCCGGCATCAGTGCCGCGGCAGCGGCCGCGAACAAGAGAAGCCGTACGGCCCGCCGGATATTCAGCCGATCCGATTTACGAAGCATCAGAACTTGACCGCGAAGACCGCGTTGACGTGATTGTTCTCGCGCGAGACCGGGGCTGTCGAGCCGAGGCGCGTCTGCATCCAGCGATATTCGAGGGAGGCCGACACCTCCGGTGTCAGCTTCACGATCGCGCTGGCGAAGAGCGTGCGGTTGTCCTGCCGGAGCACGCGGCCGAGCGCGTCCGCCGGCTTGTCGCGGCCGAAGCCGCCAGTCAACGTCGCCTGCTCGGTGAGCGAGAACCGTCCCTCGGCCCACCCTCCGGATGCGCGCCCTCCCTGCGAGATGCCGCCCCCGAAAGGCTCCGCGTTCTCGGCGGCGAAGTACTCGCCAGCCGCGCCGACGCGTCCAGCGCGTCCGTTGAAATCGAGAGCGACCGCCCACGCCTCGTTCAGTTCGTTCACGGACCGGCGCCAGCCGTAGTGCCCCGAGACCCCTACGTTGATCTCTCGCGGTGTGTCGGTGCTCCCGCGCGCGAATCCAAGCCGCCCTTCGAACGCAGGGCGCATCGATCGCTCTCCGGTGCCCGGCGGCGGCGCGAAGTCGTACGAGCTCGCGGCGTCTCCGGCAATCGGCGCGACGATGCCGACGGTGGCCGTCAGGTCGCCTCGCAGCTTGCGCTCGACGCGCGCCTGGGGGACGCGAAGATAGAGGTTGCCAGAGCGGAAGAGCAACGGGAACGAGAATGCCGCGAGCGACGTCGGGTCGCGCGGCGCCAGGATCGCGTGATCCTGCCCGATCTCGACTGCGGTGCGGTCGGACTCGACCCGGCCGAACGCGTACAGGAGTCGCGGGAGCCCCATGACCGTCCCGGTCTGAAAGCCGGGGACGCCGCCGAGGAAGTCGGCGATGATGGTGCCGCTGGCCTGCCAGTTGCCAACATCGATTCCGCCCACGTCCAGCCCTATCCGGCTCTGTCGCGCGGTGGCGCTCATGGAGCCGCGCGCGCCGCTCTCGGTCGAGGGGTTGCCCACCAGGTTCGGATTCTCCAGCCAGTTTCCTTCGCCGGAGTTCACATAGGTGTTCGTCAGGATCGTGCCCGTCAGCTTGACCGGCATCCTGGAAGCGGACTCGACTTTCGATTGCGCGTGCTCTTCGATTTGCGACTTCAGCACGTCGAGCATTTCTGGAGTGACCTGCGAAATCGGCGGCTGGACGTCCCGCGCAACGGTTTGCGGCGCAGGAAGCTGCGCGGATGGACCGCTTGCGGCGCCAAGCTCTCCTATCGCCGCACGGAGAGAAGCCACCTCGTTCCGGAGGCTTGTGAGCTCGTCCTGGAGCTTTGCGAAGTCGGCGGCCGTCGGCGGTGCCGGGGCTGTCTGCGCGGCTGCGGGCGGTGCGGCCAACAGACCGGCGACGAGCATCATGACGACGACGCTGCTCAGATTTCGAACGAGAGCGTGGAGAGTGCACATGGCGCGGATTCTACCGCCGCATCCGGCCGCTGCATTCGCAGGAACGTACAACTCACGCAATCTTTACCGCGCATTCACCGTACTCTCGCAGTCGAGGGCCGGTTGACAATTGTACTATTGTACTAGTATAAGCATTCATCGCGACGGCAGCAGTTCGGAGGCGCTGTGCGGGCTTTGGAAAGTCTTCGGCAGGTGGTCCAGAGGACCGGCCTGACGCGATCGTACAATGGCCCGAACGATGCCCCGTGGGTGGCTGCTCCTTCTCTGCGCGGTGCTCTTCGTATGGCAGCCGTTGACGTTTGCGGTGGAGGTTTCATCCACGCTTCCGTCAATCGGAATGCGGGGCGCCGCCGGCGCAATCGAGCTGGGCGCGCATGGTGTCGTGGCGGCGTTGTCGTTCGCGGCTGGCTGGGCGCTCTGGCAGACCAGTCCTGCTGGTCCGATGCTGGCGACGATCGCGATCGCGGCGGCAGCGGTGGCCGGCGTGCAGTCGCTCTACTGGTCCGTCCTGCCGAACAACGTCTTTCCCTCCGACAGGCTTCCGCTGTCGATTTTCATCGTGACGACTGCGTGCGCGTGGCTTCTGTATCTACGCCGGTCGAAGCGGGTTCGGGCTACGTTGTCAACACCACTTTCCCGATGACTGCTCCGCTCTCCAGCGTGCGATGCGCATCGGCGGCGCGCTCCAGTGGAAAGATGCTGTGGACCAGAGGCTTGACGGTGCCTGCGGCGAGGAGCGGCCACACGTGCGCTTCGAGGTCGCGCCCGATGGCTCCCTTTTCTTCGACGCTGCGCGGGCGCAGCGTCGAGCCGGTGAGCGTCGCGCGGCGCTGCATCAGCGCTGTCAGGTTGATCTCGGCCTTGTTGCCTCCCTGGAGACCGATCTGCACGAGACGGCCGTCCTTCGCGAGGCACTCGATGTTGCGGCCAAGGTAGTCGCCGCCGATGATGTCGAGGATGACGTTCACGCCCTGACCGTCGGTCAGCGCCCGCACAGCCTGGACGAAATCCGTTGTCCGGTAGTTGATCGCGCGCGCGCCGAGCCGCTCGCACGCGGCGCACTTCTCATCCGATCCTGCCGTCGCGAGCGCGGTGGCGCCAAACGCCCACGCCAGCTGGATCGCGGTCGTTCCGATGCCGCTCGTCCCGCCGTGAATCAGCACGCGCTCGCCTTCACGCAGGACCGCGCGCTGGAAGAGATTGGTCCAGACCGTGAAGAATGTCTCGGGGATTGCGGCCGCGTGGAGGCGGTCGAGTCCGGCTGGAATCGGAAGGCACTGAGGCTCGGGAACGGCGCAGTACTCCGCGTACCCGCCGCCCGCCACGAGCGCGCAGACGCGATCGCCAGGCTGCCAACGCCGGACCTCCGGGCCGATGCGCTCAATCGTTCCCGCCACCTCGAGTCCCGGCACGTCCGAGGCGCCAGGGGGCGGCGCGTATCTCCCGAGGCGCTGCATGATGTCGGGCCGATTGACGCCGGCCGCCTCTACACGGACGAGGACGTCGGATGGTCCGACATCCGGTAACGGCCGTTCTTCGAGTCTGAGCACGCCGGGACTGCCCGGTGTCGAAATCGCGATGCAACGCATCCGCTTACTCTACACGGTGGGAGGAGGTTCCAGGGGTTCCAGGGGTTCCAGGGGTTCTAGAGGTTCTAAGGTTCTAAAGGTTCTAAAGGTTCTAGGGTAGCTCTCAGCTGTCAGTTCTCAGCTGGATCCTGTTCGGGCGCTCGCTGAAAGCTGAAAGCTGACAGCTGAGAGCTGAAAGCTTCATGGAATCCACCCCATCGAGTGGATTCCGAGACCTTGCGTCAAGTCGTTCGCCTGCGCCGCACGGCCATGGTGCACGCGAGACCGGCGGCGACGGCAATTCCGGCGGCAAGCTTCGGAAGAGGATCCGGTGGAAGGCTGACAATGCCTCGCTCGTTCGTGACGGCGGGACGTCGCGCGTAGCGGCCGATTCGCGGGATTTCCTGCTCTTCGAAGCGCGCTACGAGATTCCGAAGCGCGGCGCGCACCTCCGCCCCGCGAAGGGGCTCGCCGTGGCCGGCGGCAAGAACGTCCGGCTGCAGCGCGGCAAGGCGGCCGACGGACTCGCCCGCGGACTGCCAGTCTGACGTGAAGAACGCGGGCGGTCCGTGCACTGCCCGACGTTGAGTGCTCACCGCGATCGCCGACTCCTGCTGCACGGTCGCGACGGCGTCGCCAGCGATCAACACGCGGTCGCGATCCCGGAACAGCGAGATGTGGCCGGGCGCATGTCCTGGCGTGTGCACCCAGCGCCAGGCCTCCAGCCCCGGGACGGCACCACCTTCGGGGAGACGCTCCAGCCGAGCGGAGATGTCGATGGGCCCGCGAGGATACAGTCGCGAGAGGAGTGACAGGACCCCTCCGCCTGCGAGCGGGTCGGCTGGCGGATATCTCGACTGCCCGGTCAGGTACGGTGTCTCGAGCCGATGCGCAAACACCGGCACCGGCCATTCCTCCAGCAGTGCTTCGAGCGATCCCACATGGTCGAAGTGACCGTGGGTCAGCACAATCGCAGCCGGATGCGCTGAAGAGCCGACGAAGGCTTGTGCGGCGCTCCGGATCGCAGCCGCGTAGCCGCGAAGGCCGGCGTCAATCAGAACCCATGAGGTCGGCGTCCGGACCATGTACACGTTCGCCATCATGGTGCGCAGAAACAGGACGCCATCCGCGACCTCTCGCGGGTTGTTCCGCATTCCGTACCTCCAGATGCCGCCCGCCGTGCAAGCGGCATTCCCTGGCTCCGATCGTGTCGGGATCGGGGACCAGGGATCCGGGATCTGGACCACATCGGAGTCAAGCCGACCGTTATCGTCTTTCCCGAGCCACCGGCTCATCTGACTTGAACCTCGCCGACCTGCACGCCTCGATTCCCATCCTTCGTTCGATCGACGCGGATGTCCATCCGGCGCACCCGGCGCGCGCCTCGAGGCGGGAGCTGCACCGTCACGAGATGCCACCCGTCGTCGTTCAACACGAGCCGATCGACCAACCGGTCGTCGATCGTGAGCGTCACCGTGACCGGGATGTCCGACGGCGCGGCGACTGACGTGCGGATCGGGACGTCGATCGCCGACGCATCGGATCGCACGAAGAACGAAGCATGCCCGCCCGTCCAGCGATAGCGCGTGCCGTCTGACCCGGTCTCCCACCCTCTGAACCCGGACTCGATGCGGATCAGCCAATCGGGATCGCGCAGATACGCGAGCGCGGCGATCGCGAGCAGGCTCGTCACGATCAGCAGGACACGGTTTCTGGTCATTGCAGCCGCAGGAAGAGGGTGCGGTACTGGTCCCAGGTGAGATCGCTAGAGGGCAGAACGCCGTTCCAGTACTGGAGCATCTGCATGGTCGACAGCAGGACGAGCAGCAGCGTTACGAACGAGACCCCAACCCGACGGCCAGGTGTTCTGCCGCTCCACTCGAAGAAGGCGGCGAGGCCGATGGCCAATACGGGGAAGAGATCCACGAATCCTCGATGACCGTAGCTGCCGCCGAACTGCCAATCCCACCAGCTCGCGATCAAGTACGTGTCGAGCGCGAAGATAACGGCCGCCGGCAGGAGGAACGCGCGCGCGGGACCACGAAGCATCGGCAGGCCGGCGAAGGCGAGCAGGAGGAGCGGCGACCAGAAGAAGAGCCCCTTCTGGACGCTGAAGAGCACGCCAAACAGATGCGGAGATGCGAACGCGAACCCAAGGGCTCCATAGGAGCTGACCAGAGGTCTGCCTGTTGCCTGATAGTAAATGGCCAATTGCGGCGCGACGATCACGAGCGTAGTAGCAGCCATCAGCGCGAGCAGCCTCCAGCGATCCCGAAGGAAGGCCAACGTCTGGCGAGGCCCTCGCAGATTCAGCCCGTAGAGCGGCACGATCGTCAGCAGGATGGCATTGGTGTGCCTCGTCAGCAGGATCAGGCCGGAGACGACGCCGATCATGACCGCGGCGCGCTTGGTAGGGGCAGCATTCCAACGCTCGGTCAGCTCGATCAGCGCCGCGAACAACGCAAACGAGTAAGGGTGGCTGTAGGTCGAGTCGTAGGTCGCGTAGTGGTAGAGATTCGTTCCAAAGAGGAGCGCAACGATGGTGAGGTCAGAGACGCGATCTGTGAAGTGCCGGCGCAGCACGCGCCGCAGGATGAAGAGTCCGACGATGGTCCATGCCAGGCCTGAGAGGCCCGCTGCGTGCTGATAGTAGAGTGTGAAGCCGTCGGCCGACAGGTTGGTCCAGTGTGTGAGCCCGTGGGCGGCGAGAAAGAACGGCGTCTGCAGCACCGCGACCCCAATCGGATGCGGATTCACCCATCGTCTCGTGCGCGGCCACTTGACGATCACAGAGAAGTCCGGGAACTCTCCGCCGCAGCAGTCGTTGGCGACCGACGAGAGCCTCGGGTCGCCGTAAATGAACCATGCAGGCAGGTAGACGTAGTAGCTGAACCCGTCGGAGCGAATGGGCGGTCCCGCCCGGCCCGTGGCGTAGACGAAGACGTAGCCCGCAAGACAGATCAGCGCGAGCGCGGGAACGAGTGGACTCCGCGCCCTGCTAGTCACTCTTCATCTGCCGGCACCCAGCCCTGAGGGGAGCCGCGGCGACGATAACAGCTTCTCGAACTCGGCCCAACGTGTGTCGGCGTGATCGGGCGTGCCGCCGCGCGACTCGATGTACTGGCGGACCATGTCCTTTCCGAGGTTGTAGTTGATCACGTAGCTGCGGTACTGGTCGAAGAAACGGACGCGCTGCTTCGCGCGATCGACGGGCATCAGTGCGTACTGTTCGAGCCAGGTCGCCGCCGTCGACGCGTTGATGTAGCCATTCAGATAGCGTCGCGCGGCTTCGTTACCGGCGTACGACAGCCGCTCGACCAGCGCTTGCGCGTCGTAATAGGCGGCGGCCTTCGAGGGGTCGAGCCCTGCCGCCGGAAACAGAACCCGTTGTTCGAACTCGACACGTTCCCTGCCGGGAAAAGCGACGTCGATGCCGAAGTTAGCGGTTCCTTCGGCGATCAACGACTGCGGCGAGAAAAGCGGGTAGACCGAGAACTCGATCCAGCCCCGTTCCTTCACGAGGTGCGTCTCGAGAAGGGCGTTGTAGACGTGATGGCCGGGATAGCCCTCGTGGCACGCGAGATCGACCGCGCGATCGATGTAGATCGGCAGGTCGGTGTTGACCTGAATCAGGCTCCGGAACCCGCCCTGGTACCAGTTGTAGCCGCTCCACGACTTGTTCTTGACGTACTCGACCGTGAACTGTTCGCCGGCCGGCAGCTTGACGTGGGCCGCCGTACGTTCGCGGCACGCCTGGATGGCCAGTTTGAAGACTGCGTCGAGCTTGGCGGGCGGAATCACGAACTGACGCCGAAATGCCTCGTAGCGCGTCACGAGCGGACCCTTGCCGGGAAAGCGCTGCGCCAGCTTGGCGAGAATCTGCTGAAAGTGCGTATCCGGGTACGTGGGCGCGACGGCGTCGTACAGCGCTTTCGACTCCTGGTCGAACGTCAGACGCTCGCCTTTGAGTATTCGGACGCGGGCGGCGAGGGCGGAGAGCTGGCGCTCGAGATACTGACGCCGTAACGTCACCATCTCGTCAGTGCCGGATGGCGTTCTTCCCAGTTCGCCCAGCAGCGTCGCCGCACGCGAGGCAATCGCGTCGAGTCCGGGCTTGGCCGCGGCCGCCTCGGTCTTCCACTCGGACGGACCGTAGTAGGCGTCCACGTAGTCCGCATCGTGCGCGCCCATGGCCAGCACGAGCTTCACGTATCCTTCGGCTACCCGGTCCATCGGCGTGGACGGCCCCTTCGCTCGTTGCTGCGCCGCGAACGGGCGTCGCGATTCCGCGCCGGCGAGGAGCGCCGTCGCAAGGATAACCGCCAGCGCCCATCTGCCATTTCGCATCGGGCTATCTTGTCACTAAGTGGCCGCCCGCCCCGGCGGATTCGGCGGCATGTGACCATGCGGCTCTCCCGATTCAAACACTCCCTTCCAGATAAAGTACGGTGAAAGCGGATGCGCAGTCTCTTCTTCTCGTTTCTCGGCTACTTTCTGACTCCGCCAGGCCTTGTCGCGATGGCCGCGCTCGATTCGTCGTTGATCTTCTTTCTGCCGCTCGGCATCGACTTCGTTCTGATCCTTCTGTCCGCACGCAAGCCGGAGCTCTTCTGGTTGTACGCGACGCTCGCAGCCGCAGGATCGCTCGCAGGTTCCGCTGTGACGTTCTGGCTCGGCGGTCAAATTGGCGAACACGGAATCGCGAAGCTCGTGAGGCCGTCGAGGCTGTCCAGGATACAAGAACGCATCAATGCGCGCGGCGCTTACAGCCTCGCGCTCCTGGCGATGATTCCGCCGCCGTTTCCGTTCACGGCCTTCGTTCTGACGAGCGGCGCCTTCCGGGTGTCGGCTGGGCACTTCTTCACGACGCTCGCGGGCGTCCGGCTTTTGCGATTCGGCATCGAAGGCGCGCTTGCCGCGCACTATGGACGCGGGATCGTCGGCTGGATGAAGTCGGACATCTTTCGGTGGTTCGTTGGCGCATTTATCGTTCTTGCCGTGGCAGGAACCATCCTCTCGGCGATCGCCATTGTGCGGAGCACGAGACGCCGGACGGGCAAGCGCGCCGGGACCAGGCAGGTCAAAGGATCCCGCCGGTCAGCGTGAGATTCAAGGATCTCCGCAGGCTGCACTAGAATAACGCCGGCCGATACGACTTCATGATCAGGTACTCACCCTACTGGCTGGACACGTTTCCCAAATCCAAGCGGCCGACATACCCACGTTGGCGTGGCAACGCCGAAACGAAGGTCGTGGTGATCGGCGGCGGTCTGACGGGCTGTGCCTGCGCCTACTCGATTGCCGGCGCCGGGATTCCGGTGATTCTGCTCGAGGCGGAGCGCGTCGGTGCCGCCGGGACTGCGGCATCCGCCGGATTGGTCCGCGAGGACTTCGACACATCCTTCGAGGCCACCGCACGCGCCCACGGACTTCGCAGCGCACGTTCCCTGTGGCAGGGTGCACGTCGAGCCTCCCTCGACTTCGCGGCGGCGCTGCGTCGCCTCCGCATCCGCTGCGATCTCGCTCCCCTGGAGCAACTACGTCTCTGCCGCGCTGAACCGGACGCGGTCCGGAGGCTGCGTCGCGAGTACCAGTCACGCCGCGATGCCGGCTTCGACCAGAGTTGGATTTCCGCCAGCGCATTTCGGCGCGAGGCGGCGCTCGACGCAGGAGCAGCGATCAAGTCGAGAGGCTTTTCGATCGATCCGTATCGCGCCTGCGTTGGCCTCGCGGCCGCTGCCGCGTCGCGGAAGGCTGGAATCTTCGAGCACTCGGCGGTCACGCGCGTTCGCGATCGGCGCAAATCGGTCGAAATCGTAACCTCGGCCGGGACCCTTCAGGCCGACATCGTCATCGTCGCAACGAGCGCGCGGTTGCCTGACCTTCGCGCGCTGAGGCGTCACCTTCGCGCGCTGCACGGCTACGCCGTGGTGACCGATCCCCTCGCCGGGAGCGTCCGTCGGGAGCTCGGGAAGCGCGTCGCTGCCATCCAGGATGACGCTCAACCGCCTCATGCCGTTCGATGGTTGAAGGACGACCGGGTGCTGGTAACCGGCGGCGACCAACCCGCCCTGGCCCCACGCGCTCAGCCTCAGGCTTTGGCGCAGCGCACCGGCCAGCTGATGTACGAGCTGTCGGTCCTGTATCCACCAATCTCCGGGACGATGCCGGCGTGGGCCTGGCATGCGGGATACGATGGAACGGCAGACGGCCTGCCGTATCTCGGGCTGCATCGCAATTTTCCCCGGCATTTCTTCGCGCTCGGGCAGGCTACTCACGGCGCCGGGGTTGCCTGGCTCGCCAGCCGGCTCGCCCTCCGCGCCGTGCAGGGCGCGCCGGAAAAAAACGACTCGCTGTTCGGTTTCAGCCGTATCCTTTGACGGCCCGGCCTGTCTAAGCAGATGCACTCCGGGCGGAGTCCGGTATTCTCCTGCCCCGCGCGATCCAGGCCGTCATCGGCGACAGGCCTTCGGGAGCAGCCACATGGCCAGCCGACGGGAGCAGGAGATCGACCACATTCTTCGCCGCGCCGGATTTGGCGCGACGCAGGAGGAAGTCGATATCTACGCCCGCCTTGCCTTCGGCGGTACGACCTTCGCCCTTGCCAGGCTGCTCTCCTACAAACAGATCGACGACACCGTTGACGACAACATCGGCAAGCCAGGATACGTAGCGATCACCGCGCGAGGGGAGTTCCTCCCGACGGCGAACATCACCGACGCGCGTCAACGCTGGTTGTTCCGGATGGTTCACACAGAGCGCCCTCTGCAGGAAAAGATGGCGCTGTTCTGGCACAACCACTTCGCGACCGGCTACACGAAGATCGCGGGTGAGCTCACCGCCACTGAAGCGACGCGGGTTCTCGCGGCGAAGCCGACCGAGGATCCCGGCGGCGTCAAAGGTCAGCTCGAGTTGTTCCGCGAGCGTGCGCTGGGTAACTTCCGCGACCTGCTCGTCGCCGTCGCACAGGATCCGGCGATGCTCGTGTGGCTCGACGGGCGCTCGAACTTCCGCCGGCAACCGCAGGAGAACTTTGCGCGCGAGCTCATGGAGCTCTTCACGATGGGTGTCGGCACGTTTGCCGAGACAGACGTGTACGCGGGCGCGCGCGTGTTCACCGGGTGGAATCTCGCGCGGCCGGGCAGCGGCGCCGCGCAGCACTACGCGTTCAACTACAACCCGGCGGAGCACGAGACCACAGCCAAGGAATTCACGTTCCCGATTTACCCGGAAGGCGGCAAGACGATTCCGGCGCGCGCGGCGGCGTCGGGCATGCAGGATGGGCTCGATCTCATCACCGCAGTCGCCCGCCATCCGGCGACAGGGCCGCGGCTCGCGCGCAAGCTGTACAACTTCTTCGTGAACGAAGTGGACGCGCCGGATGCGGGCTTGATCGACCAGATGGCCGGCGCGTACTACAACAGCGGCTTCGAGATGGAACCCGTGATGCGGGTGTTGCTCCTCTCACCGCAGTTCCGCGATCCGAGCAACTACTACAAGCGCTACAGCTGGCCGGTGGAGTTCGTGGTGCGGGCGCTCAAGGAAGTTGGATGGGCGGGGTTCTCCGTGAACGACGCTCTCAACCCGCTCATCAACATGGGGCAGCAGCTGTTCGAGCCGCCGGATGTGGCTGGTTGGGACCTTGGGCCCGGATGGTTTTCGAGCGGCGGAATGCTCGCGCGAATGAACTTCGCCGCGCAGCTCGCGACGAACCAGAAGTTCGCGCTTCGCGACCTCTCGCGCGGCCACGGCGACACGCAGGAGGAGCTGCTCGGCTACATGCTCGATCGGCTCACACCACCTGAGTACGACGCCGGTTCTTACGGCGCGCTCCTCGACTACGCGCGCGCTGGCGAGCCGAACTGGACGGGCAGCGACGCACAGCTCGCAACGAAGGCGGCCGGCCTGGCCCACTTGATCATCGGATCGGGCGACTACCAGTTGGTGTAGGAATGTCAATCACGAGACGTGAGTTCGTCAGGGGAGGCGTCGCGGCCTTCACGATGGGGTTTGCGGCCCCCGCGTTCCTGGCCGACATCGCCCAGGCGCAGGGCCGGTCGCGACGCAACCTCGTCGTGTTGTATCTGAGCGGCGGCAACGACTCGCTCAGCACCGTGATTCCCTACACCGACTCGCAGTACTACGCGAGGCGTCCGTCGATCGCGATTCCTGCGGCCAATGTGCTCCAGATCGGGACCGACCGGGGCGGCACGCCGCTAGGATTGAATCCGAGGCTCACCGGCCTTCGCACGATTTTCAATGCCGGCCGCCTCGCGATCATCCAGCGTACCGGCTACAACAACTCGAGCCGTTCGCACTTCCAGGGCACGGACATCTGGTCCACGGGCGATCCATCTTCTCCGCAGGGAACGGGATGGCTCGGGCGCTATCTCGATCTCCTGCCCGCACCGGTCGATCCGCTGACGGCCTGGTCCACGGTCCGCGAGACGCCGCGGACGCTGCTGGCGCGGACGGTCGGCGTTCCATCGATTCCGAGCGTCTCGGGCTACGCATTCGCGAGCCCCAACGGTGGAAGCGACGCGACGGCTGCCAGAGCGTCGGCCACGCGCATCGCGTCGCACCTTCCGGTCGACAAGCCGCACCTTGCGTTCGTCAACTCCACGGCGCAGGCGGCATTTGCGACGCTCGATCGCGTCGCGCAGGTCAATACCTACCTGCCTACCGTCGCCTACAACCAGAACAACGCTCTTGCCCTCGCGCTTAGGGCGGTCGCCGGCGCGATGAACAAGGGCGTCGGCACGAGGGTGTTCTGGGTACAGACGGGCGGCTACGATACCCACGCCGGCCAGAATCCGAATCAGGCGAACGGAACCTACACCACGCTGATGACGACGCTGAACGACGCGCTGTTGGCGTTCTACAACGACCTGTTGAACCAGGGACTGCTCGGGGACACGCTCGTGCTGCAGTTCTCCGAGTTCGGCCGGCGCATCACCGAGAATGCGAGCAACGGCACCGACCACGGTGCCGCGAGTGTAATGCTGGCCATGGGCGGTGGAGTGCGCGGGGGCATCTACGGCACCGCGCCGAATCTCCGGTCGGTCGCGGACAATCCGACGCTCGAGAACAACGGCGCCGACGTGCGATACGAGACAGACTTCCGGTCCGTCTACTCGCGTGTGATCGAGGATTGGCTGGGCGCGAGCTCGCCGACGATCCTGGGGGGAGACTTCCGCAGCGGAGCGCCGGCGTTCCTGTAGTCGATTCGAGGCGCTCTGGACAATTCGCGGCGCCACAAAGACCCTCACAGGAGGACGGGAGGAGGGAGGAACTCGAAACTGGTAGCAGTCAACGGCAACTCGCGCCGCGTGAAACGCGGCTGGCCAAGACTGAGCGTCGGGAGGACGAGCATCCTCAGGACACAGGTGAGATGCTCGTCCTCCCGATGCTCAATCTTGGCCCTGCGCCCGCCTCCGGCGGGCGCGCGAGTTGCGGTTAGCGTCTATCGGTCTCCGAGTTCCTCCCCTCCTCCCATCCTCCTGTAGGGTTTTACTAGCCCCGAACGAGACCGCCTCTACTCCCCGAAGATTCCCCTGAACGCCTGGTAGATATCCGGATACCGGAAGTGATAACCAAGCGCCAGTGCTCGCGCCGGGATCACGCGCTGTCCGGCGAGTAGCGGCTCGGCAAGTTCCCCGAGGGCGATCCGCAACGCGACGCCAGGGACGGGCACCAGGCTTGGCCGATGAAGCGCGTGGCTGAGCGCGCGCGACAGCTCGCGGTTGGTGACGGGCTCAGGAGCCACTGCGTTGATCGGACCCTTCGCCTCTGGTGTCAGGACGATCCAGCGCACCATCTCCACCCAATCGAGACGATGAATCCACGAGAAGTATTGCTGTCCTGATCCGATCTTGCCTCCGACGAAGAATCGAAAGGGCAGCATCATCCGCGGCAGCGCTCCGCCAGACCGCTCCAACGCGATACCAGTACGGAGAAGGACCACGCGTGTGCCGGGCGATTCCGCGCGGCCCGCCTCCGCCTCCCAGTCCTTACAAAGGTCCGCGAGGAAACCGGTCCCGGGTGGGGACGATTCGGTGGACGGCCCGCTGTTCGAGCTCGCGTAGTAGTCCACGCCGCTCCCGCTCACGAACACGGCCGGCGGCTTCGCAGCGCTGAGAATCGCGGCGGCCAGGCTGCGAGTCGCGAGGATGCGGCCGTCGCGCAGGCGCGCTTTGCGCTGAGGGGTCCATCGGCCGCGATCCAGTGCGTCGCCGGACAGGTTGACGATGGCATCTGCAGCCTCGAGGCGTGCAGCCCATGAACCGGTCTTGCCATCGGCTGTCCAGCCGACACGGGTTATGCCGGGGACCCCCGTTCCGGGGTCGTGCCGGGAGTCGCCGGACATCAGCGATCGTGTGAGCACGAGAACCTCGTGCCCCTCCTCCGCATATGCCTCGGCGAGCGGAGAACCGAGAAACCCGGTTCCGCCGGCGATGACGACTTTCATCTCTTCACCATGCGTCTGTTAGTCCCTAACGTCTCGCGACGAGGATTCTGTAATCGATTTCCGCGAAGGGGCCGGTGGGCGAATGTGCCCCGGTCTTGTTAGACGGGTGAGGCGGGCAGATCAGTCGTTTTTATTTACGGCCTCTGCTCGAGCATCCGCCGGCCGTCGTTCATGCCCTGCGCTCCGAGGAGAACCAGCAGGTCTCCTGGCTGACTCCGGCGCAGGGCCTCAGCGGCCGCGGTGTCGAGCGAATCGTGCCACACGAACCGGCGCCCGCGCTCGACAAAAGCCTGCCTTGCGGCATCGACTTCGGCGGCTGAGACGCGATCCGCCTCCGCCGTTCTGTCCGCCGCCGCCGTCACGATCAAGTGGCTCACGCCGTGGACGAACGTGAGGTCGGAGAGGGCGAGCGCATTTCGACGGTTGATGTCCGCGCCGCGGCTGCCGCGGAGGGCATAGAGGACCATGATGGACCGCGCGGGCAGGAGCCGGACGACCTCGAACGTCGCACCGAAGCTGTCGGGGTGGGCCCCCGTGTCGTCGAGCACGTGCCGGCCGTCCACTTCATACCGTTCCATGTGGCGTGGGAGCGGCCGGATGGTCGCGAGCACCTCGCGCGTCTTGTCGGGGTGAACTCCCGAGAGCAGCGCGTACGCCACCGCGAGCGCCGCGTTTCGCACGTATCCGCGACCGAGGAGCGCGCTCTGGAGACGGATGCCTCCAGGGCCGCGGATTGGTCTTCCTTCGATCCTGAAGCGTGCCCCGCTCCGATCCAGCACCACATCCAGAACCCGAAGGTCACCACCGGAGGGCTCGAACGAGACACCAGCCGACCGCGCGCTGCCGGACGCCGCCGCCAGCTGTCGCGCCGCGAGATTGTCGGCGTCGTAGGCGAGTGTCCCATCGGTGGATAGGTGATTCAGGAAGAGGCGTTTGGCGCCGACATAGTCGTCGTACGAGCGGTGAGAATCGATGTGCTCGCCTGGAAGGATTGCGCCGATGAGTCCCCCGCTGAACGTCAACCCCCGCACGCGGTCCATCCGCAGCGCGTGACTCGTGACTTCGACGATTATCGCCCGTGCGCCTTCCTGCGCGAGATGTCGGAGGCATCGGTGCATCTCTGGTGGAGCGGGTGTGGTCAGTCCCGTGCCCGAATCGCTGAAGCTGCCGTATCTGGCACCCAGCGACCCGATCACACCGGTCGGGTGTCCACCAGCCTCGAGCAATGCGCGAAGGATCTCGCTCGTGCTCGTCTTGCCGAACGTCGCCGTCAAGCCAATCAGCGTGAGCTGCGGCGGTGGCGACTCATACAGGCGCGCCGACAGATCCGCCAGGGCGATCCTGGCGGACGGGACGCGGATGCAGGGCACGCCGAGCGGCACGGCGCCCGCCCGCTCAACCACCACGGCCTCGGCACCCTGCGAGATCGCGTGGGGAATATAGGCGTGCCCGTCGAGGGCAGAGCCCGGAACGGCGACGAAGAGCATGCCTCGCCTGATCCGACGGCTGTCTTCCGTGATCCCCGTAATCTCCGGATCGACGTCGTCTGGCGACATGGGAAGACCCCGCGCCAGCTCCGACAACCGCATGCACCCTCCTGGGAGTGACTCGGGCACTGACGGGCCCTCGGGCGCATTGTAATTGATGAGCCAGCTTCCAGGTCATCTGGAGCTCTCGAATCGCGAGCTCGACCGGCCTAGCGGGATTGAGACGGATTTGTCGAGCTGAGGACCGCGTGGACTGAAGCCCATGAATGTAAGGGATGGAGAGGGCGGAGGAAACGGTTACGTCACAAACGAAGAAACGGAATCAACGGAGACGAAAACGGAGAAGGATCGCTGTCTCGGTACACGTTACGGGCGCGACGCCGGCGGAATGCCGGCGTCCGGGTGAGAGGAGCGCCCGCAGACGCAAGCCACTGCCCGCATCCTCCTGGCTTGTGTCTGTGGGCGCTCCTCTCACCCGACCGCGCTACGCGCGGTCGCGCCCATGACGATCGAGATGTCGGGCATCGTACGACACGATCGCCTTCTTCTCCGTTTCGTCTCCGTTTGCCCCGTTCCTCCGTTTGTGAATCTTCTCCGTTGCCTCCGTCCCCCCCGTCGCACGCTTTACGCGATCGACACGTCGGCTTCCGCCGCGCGCGCGGCGCGCCGTCCCTCGTCGACATCGACGAACACCAGAACCGCCGCGCCGATCACGAAAAACAGGATCACGGAAAGGATCGCATTGCGGCTGGTTCCGCTGCGCTCGACGACCCAGGCAAAGACGGCGGGGCCCAGGATGCCGGCGTACCGCTCGAAGACGCCGAAGAATGCAAAGAACTCCGACGACTTGTGGCGCGGGATCATGCTGGCGAAGAGCGACCGGCTCAGCGCCTGCGTGCCGCCCTGCACCATGCCCACGAGCACCGCGAGTGCGAGGAACTCCGTGGCGTTCTTCATGAAATAGCCGAGGATCGTGATGCCGGCGTACACGGCGAGTCCTGCAAAAACCGCGTGCTTTGCCCCGATTTTGCCCGCGATCGTGCCGAACAGGAAGGCGAACGGGACTCCGATGAACTGCGTGATGAGCAGCGCCAGAATCATGGCGCTGTCGTCGAGATTCAGCTCCGCCCCGTATGTCGTGGCCATCCGGATGATCGTCTGGATGCCGTCGTTATATAGAAGAAAGGCGACCAGCAGCAGGAACGCCTGCCGGTAGCGTCGCAGCTCACGGAAGGTTTCGACAAGCCTCCTGGCGCCGGACGTCAGCGCGCTGCCGCGCGGTTTCTCGTCGGGCTCGATGCGCCGTGCCGGCTCCGGCACACTCCGGAAGAGGGGAATCGAGAACACGAGCCACCAGACGCCGACGCTCGCCAGCGAGAGACGGGTTCCGACCCCCGCATCAGGAATGCCGAACAGCGCCGGCTTCTGAATCATGAGCAGGTTCACGGCCAGGAGCGCGCCGCCGCCCAGATATCCCACGGCATAGCCGGCTGACGAGACTCTGTCGAGCTCTCCCTCGCTCACCAGATGCGGCAGCAGTGACTCGTAGAAAACGATGCTCCCTGCGACGCCGACGTTGCCGATGACGAACAGCACGAGCGCGAACATCCAGTCGCCGCTTTCGATCCAGTACATCGCGAGGGTCGCCACGACGCCGATGCCGAGAAAGACGGCGAGGAGCTTTTTCTTCGCCGCCGCGTAGTCGGCGACTGCGCCGAGCAGCGGCGCGACGATCGCGACGATGAGGATCGCGATTGTCGTGGCCCATGCGAACTTGCTGGTGGCCTCGGCCGGCGCCAGACCGAAGGCAGCGACTTTGTGGAAGTAGATAGGGAAGACTGCCGCGACGATGGTCGTCTGGAAAGCGGAGTTCGCCCAGTCGTACATCGCCCATGCGCGAAGGTCGCGGCGTCCAAGCCCCAGGCGGTCAAGCAATCGGAGCATAAGACGCGATTCCGTCAGAACGTCCTTCTCGCGATCCATTCTCGAAAGAGCGAGTCGACGACGACGTAGCGATCGCCTTCGCGTGCGATGACGTCTTCCCGGAGCAGAGCACCCAGGGAGGCCTGCACCGTCGACGTTCCGCTGAGGCGATAGCGCGATCGCACGTCCGCCGAGAGCAGCTCGCGTCCCTCCTCGAGCACCGTCGCCCGCAGGGCTCCACGCTGCGCGAGCGTCAGTCGCTGCCACATACCTTCGAAGAGCGTCTCGTGCTCACCCAGCAGCCGCTTCAGCGTAGCGTGCAGATCATCGAGATCCGCCGTCCTGCGTCCGTCGCTCCTGGCATCGTCCCAGACCTCGTGGGCGAGCCGCTGTACATCGTACGGAAGATTGCCCGCCAGGTCGACGACGGCGGCGCCGAGACCCGCGGCAGCCTTGATGCCGCTCGCCTTGAAGCGCGCTTCGATGAACTGCGCGAAGCGGTCGGCGGGAATCTTCTGGAGCCGCATGACGGGGCCCGCTTTGTAGAACGGCCGGCTCCGTCCGAGCATGCGCTCCATGAGCGTCGGCTCGGAACCCGAAAACACGTAGCCGACCTGACGTTGGGTCTGGACGGCGGCCCGCAGCGCATGTTCGACGTTGCCGCCGTTGAAGGCGCCGATGGCCTGGAACTCGTCGAGCGCGATGGCCATGCGCCGCCGGCGGGCGTCCGCAATCCGGCCGGGCAGGGCGAAGACTTCCTGCGCGAGCCTGGACACGTCGCGGTCGGTGCGGACGGAAGGAAAGCCGACGGTCAGTTGCCGCTTGCCCGCGTGATCCGGCTCGAGGCGCACCTCGGCCCTGATCCCCGTGAGCATGTCGCGCAGCCACGCAGTCGCACGTTCGAGCCGGGTTTCCACCGACACGAGGGCCTGGGCGTAGCCTTCGAGGAACGCGACGTAGGAGCTGAAGCTGCTGACCGTGACGTCGACCGTCAGCGCGCCCCCTCGGGCCGCCGCCACGAGCGCCTGCCGTACCGAGGGAAGACTTGCCGTATCGGCGCGGAGAGATCAGGAAGATCTTCTGGCCGGCCTGGAGATCTCGGGTCAGGCGGTCGAGCTCCGTTTCGCGGTCCACGAAAGCCGCCGCGGGGACGACCTCGCCGTACACGAAAGGGTTCGTCATTGTTTACTTGCGCATGGGGCCCCACCCCCATGCGCTCTCGCTCGGCGGCTTCGCGCCTCGCTCGGGCCGCAGGCGCTTTTTAGTGCGCACGGGGCCCCACCCCTATGCGCCATCCTTGGCGCTCGCTGCGCTCGCGCCTGGTTAGAGACGACAGTCCCGTTTCAGCCTGCTCTCTCTCTGGGAATCGCGACCGGTGAGGTCCGAGTCCCGAGCGGCGAGCCCTGAATCCCGGCTCGTCATTACGTCAACCACCGTAGCCGTTACGGATATTAACGTAACGAAGGTCGGTCCGCAAACGCCACGGGAAGCGCCCACGTGGCCGACGCCGTCCAGACTGTCCGCTCCTGCGGGAGCCAGGATGGAAGGGACTGCCAGCCGTCGCCGCCGGGGAGCCTGGCGGACGTGGCCAGAACGAGCGGCGTGCCGATTCCAGCGGGGTCGGTCGTATTGAACGCGGCGCGGAAGAGCACGCCCTCAGCCGGTACGGCGATGAACGTCGCCGTCCAGGAGCCAACCCGGACGAGGCCCGGCAGGTTGTGTCTGGCGGGGACGACGCCGGGAGGGAGCGCGAAGGACACGGTGAGGCCTGGTTCGCGCGGAACGACGGAGATCAGGAGCTCGAGACCCCCAGCGACCGGCTGCAGCGTTGACTGCGTCACCTGCAGTGGAGCAGGCCCGATCGCCGGAGCGGACGTTCGGAACACGAACGGATGCCTCAAGCGGCCCCACGGCACCCCGCCAGGCGCAGCGGCCGACACCCGCGTCCAGCCTCCGGGTGCACCCGGTGCGAGATCCAGCCCGGGCTCGATCGATCCCACCTCCCAGACGCTCGGAGCATCCGGCGTCTGCAGCACCCGAACGACCCGCCGGAGTGGCGCTTCCGCCGTGTATGCAGGCGCCTCGTACGCGAGACCCGCCGTCACGGTGAGCGCGATCAGCCCGAGCGATGTCACGAGCGACGGTCTGACCAGCGGGCGCCCCGCGGCGAGGGCTCCCAGCAGCGGGGGCACGAGCATGACGCCGGCCAGCAGCATCACCATGGCATAGACGAAGGCAGGCGTGACGATCGGAAATCGCCCGAAGGTGGCGACCAGGAACCGGAGCAGCACGATGGTCTCGTGCAACCAGAGCACGGCGGCGACATCGAAGACGACGAGCGACACGATCCGCACCGCGGGAGCGCTCGTGGGGCGGACAACGAGGAGCAGCGCACCTGCCACGAACAGCGGGATCGTCCAGAGATAGACAGCGGACGGCGCCAGCATGAAAGCGCCTGCGGCAAGTGCGATCCAGACAGGGAGCGTCACGGTCCACGCGACGAGAGGATGGCGGAGGCCGTGTGCGCGAGCGGGGAGCCAGGCGCCGGCGCGGCTGACGATCCACCCGACGAGCGCCGCGACCGCCAGAAGCAGCGCGAAGAGGCGATCGGGCTTCGCGTACCACGGGTGATACATCTCGCGGCCCGCCCTGAGCGCCCACGTCGCACCGGTCATCGACGCGAACACGAGCACCGCACCGATCGCCGACCACACGAACGTCAGGATCCATCGAAGGAGTCCGGCTATTCGGATAGCCGCCGCCGTCACGCGAAACCATGCCACGACGCCGAGAAGGAGCGCGCCAATCGACAGGATCTGCCCGGCTAGAGGCCCGTAGACGATCGCTGTCGTGGCGGCGATGTCGAAGTAGGTGCCGGTGCCGCTCGATCGCTGAGCAATGTCCGTCCCGTTCAACGCGTTCAGGATGCCGACGATGTTCTCGCCCGTGTCGCGGATCGTGGCTTGTGAGAGGCGGTCCGGCGTGTCACGCGCCGTGTGATAGGCGTAGCTGTCGCCGACGGGAGCGAAGTTCAGTCCAGGAATCTCCTGCCGCTTGATGATCGAGAAATCGGTGTCGCTCGGCAGCCGCTTGTAAATCTCGAGCGCGAAGGACCCGCCCCGTGGATGCGGTGCCTGATGCGCCCACGCACTCACGAGCCATTGGTTATCCGGTCCGGTTTCGAAGAGCAGCGCCGGGCCGTTCGACCCGATCGACTCGACCTGCAGGTAGGCCGTCAGGCTGCGCGTGACCTCTCGATCGGTCATCAGCGCCGCGGCGCCCATGAGGTCGGCCTCCTCGCCGTCGGTCAGGAGCACCAGCAGCGACCACTGCCGGTCGCTGCGGCCGGCGAAAACGCGCGCAGCCTCCAGAGCGATCGCCACCCCGAGCGCATCATCCGTCGCGCCGGGCGCTTCGGGTCGCGAGTCGTAGTGCGCGACCAGCCCGATGGCCTCCGGCCGCGCGCCTGGCAGCGAAGCAATGATGTTGACGACGTGCGCCGTCTGCCCGAGCTCGGGCCGCCGCGCGTCCGTCTCCTGGACGCGCACCTCGAAACCGAACAGTTTCAGCTGGTCGATGATGTACTCGCGGGCGCGTTGATTGGCCGGCGTGCCGACTGCCCGGCTGCCAATCGTGCCGGCCAGCATGCTGACGTGCGCTCGAGCGTTCTGTCCTGAAAAGAGTCCCGCGGGCCGGGAGCACGAGCCCGAGGCGAGGGTGCCGAGAACGACGGCAGCGAGGAGGACGCGCCTGACCATCGGGGCAGCGTACTTCATCTGAAATCGGGCGCGACTCGGGACCCGCGGCCAGGCTCGACCGGGCCCTCCATCACGCTTCCAGCGTCAGCCTCCCCGTATAGAGCGCCATACCGACTACGGCGTCGACACCCAGGTTATCGAGCGCTTTGATCTCTTCGTGCGTGGTGATGCCGCCGGCAGCGGTCAGCCGCCGCGAGGTCGCGCGGCGGACGGCTTCGATCGCCGCCATGTCCGTTCCCTGCATAAGGCCTTCCCGATCGACGTGCGTGTAGAGAAACTCGCCGACGAATGGTTCGAGGATTCGCGCGGCCTGGGCGGGTGTCAGTGCGAGTCGCGTTCGCCACCCGTGGATCACCACGAGGCCCTCACGGCTGTCCACGGCCGCAATCAGCTGGTCGATTCCGACGGCGCGGCTCATGTCTTCCGCCATGACGAAGTCGACACCCGTGGCGCTGAACAGCGCCGATCCGACGATGACTTTCGTCGCGCCGAGCGCGAGGATGGCCTTGGCGCGCTCCGGCGTACGTATGCCGCCGCCGACACGGCAGGGCAGCTCCCGGCAGATGCGGGCCACGAGCGACTCGTTGTCGCCCTCTCCTTTCGCCGCGTCGAGGTCAATCAGCTGGATCTTCGGCTGGCCGCGCAGGCGCTCGAGCCAGGCGTCGATGTCGCTGATCTCGATCGCAAGCTTCTCGCCTTGAACGAGCTGCACAATCCGTCCGCCCTGCAGGTCGATGGATGGAATCAGCATTTTTCAGGAAACCAGTCTGACAGCAACCCCCGCATCGCGGAGGAATTTCTTCAAATCGCTGACGGCATGCTCCGAATAATGGAAGATCGACGCTGCGAGCGCGGCATCCGCAGCGCCAGCCGTGAAGACGTCCAGGAAGTGGTCGAAGGTGCCGGCGCCGCCGGAAGCGATCACCGGGATGGCAACCGCCGACGACACGGCCGCCGTCATCTCGCAATCGAACCCGGCACGGGTCCCATCGCGATCGATAGACGTCAACAGAATCTCGCCAGCTCCGCGCGCCTCGGCCTCCTTCGCCCACTCGACCGCATCCCGCCCCGCGGGCGTGGTCCCGCTGCGGGAGAAGACGGCGTACCGGCCGTTCTCGCGTTTCGCGTCGATGGCGACGACGACCGCCTGGCTGCCATATCGGCCGGCGAGCCGCGTCAGGAGCTGCGGTTCTGCGAGCGGCGCGCTGTTCAGACTGACCTTGTCCGCGCCCGCCTCTATCACGGCGTCGGCGTCTGCCTCGCTGCGGATCCCGCCACCGACAGCCAGCGGGATGAACAGCTTCGACGAGACCGCGCGGATCGTGTCCGCCAGAGCGCGCCGCTGCTCGATGGTCGCCGCCACGTCCAGGATGACGACCTCGTCGATCCCCTCGACGTTGTACCGCGTGGCAAGCTCCGCGGGATCTCCGGCGCGCTTGAGGCCCTCGAAGTTCACACCCTTGACGACGGACCCGTCACGTACGTCCAGGCAGGCGATGATCCGCTTCGACAGGTTCGAGAGTGGAGCGGTGCTCATGCGGCAATCAGCGTCAGGAAATTGCGGATGATCTGCAATCCGATTTCTCCTGACTTCTCCGGGTGAAACTGCACGCCGCAGACACGGTCGCGCTCGACGGCGGCGGCGAACGGCCGGCCATGCGTGGCGGAGGCCACGCAGTCGGCGGTGACCGGCGCGGCGAACGAGTGCGTGAAGTAGACCTGTGCGCCGTCAGGTATGCGGTCGAGGAGACGCGAGGCCCGTGTCATCGCCAGCGCGTTCCACCCGACATGCGGTACCTTCACCGTCGACGGCAGCCGCTCGCATCGTCCGCTCATCAACCCGAGCCCTGGCACGTCATCCGCCTCAGTGCTGGACTCGAAGAGCCACTGGAGCCCGAGGCAGATGCCGAAGAGCGCGGCCCCGCCTTCCAGCGCGTGCAGAATCGAATCCCGCCATTCGCCGCCAAGCGGCGTCGTCGCCTGGAAATGCCCGACACCGGGCACGACGATCGCCGTCGCTGTCGCCAGATCCGCCGGAGTTCGCGGCGTGGTGAGCTCCGCCCCTGCCGCCGCGAAGCCCTTGCGTACCGATGTCAGATTCCCGGCGCCGTAGTCGATGAGGGCAATCACAACAACCCTTTCGTGCTCGGCAGCGTGCGTTTGAGCTGCCGGTCGCGTGAGCACGCAAAGCGAAGCGCGCGTGCGAACGCCTTGAAGAGCGCTTCGACTTTGTGATGATTCGACCGCCCGTAAAGCACCTTGACGTGCACGTTGGCGCGAGCCCCCTGGGCAAAGCCTTCGAAGAAATCCGTCACGAGCTCGGACTGGAGATCGCCGACCCTCTCGACCTCGATCTGGAGGTCGACGACAGCGTGCACGCGACCCGAGAGATCGATCGCCGCGACGCCGAGCGTCTCGTCCATCGGCATCACGAAGTAGCCCGCGCGGTTGATGCCCCGGCGATTTCCGAGCGCCATCGACACCGCTTCGCCGAAGGCAATGCCGACATCCTCGACGGTGTGATGCTGGTCGACATCGAGGTCGCCCTTGGCCGCGATCTTCAGATCGAATCCACCGTGCCGGGTGACGAGCTCCAGCATGTGATCGAAGAACCGGATCCCGGTGCTGACGTCATAGCGGCCCGCGGCCGTCGAGCTCCAGCCGGAGCGCAATGGAAGTTTCCGTCGTGACTCTGTTTATTACGCCGCGCCGCACAAAACCTCCTCCAGCGCCTCGATGCAACGCGTCGTGTGCTCGACCACGCCGGTGGTGATGCGCGCGCACCCTTGGCATCCGGGATCTCCGGATCGATCGCGGATGGCGACCTGCCGGGCGGCCAATCCGCCGATCACCCGCTCGAGATCCGTTCCAAACCTGGCAAGCACGAAGTTCGCGGTGCTCGGCCAGTACTTGACGTCCAGGCGGTCGAGCGTTGCACAGAGAAGTCGACGCGATTCGCGCACCTGCGCCAGGTACCACTCGTAGTAGGCGAGGTCTTCGAAGGCCGCCGGGAGCGCGACGGCGGCGGCGACGTTGAGCGTGTACGGCGGAACTGTCCGGCGGAGCGGCGCGATGGTGTCCGGTGCGGCTACCAGCGCACCGGCACGCAGCCCAGCCAGACCGTACGCCTTTGCGAACGTGCGCCCGACCACGACGTTCTCGAGCGTCAGGAACGCCGGGTCGCCGATCAATGTCTCTCCCGAAAAGTCCGCGTACGCCTCGTCGACGAACACGAGCGCCTTCGAGGCAGCACGCGCAATGCTCACCACGTCCTGGCGCGGGATCAGTCCACCGGTGGGATTGTTCGGGTTCGTGAGGAAGATCGCCCGCGTTCGCGTTGTGACGGCCTGAATCACTTCGCGGACGGGGAACACGAACTCGGGTCCGAGCGGCACCTCGACGACGCGGCCACCGACGGCGTCGGCACAGGCGGCGTACATGTCGAACGCCGGCACGACCACAATCGCTTCGAACGGCTCGTCCAGAGGGCTGTTCCGCAATGCGCTCACAGCCGTCGCCAGGATTCCATCGTCCAGGCCGTTGGTCAGGAGGAGGCACTCGGGCTGCACACCCAGCCGTGCGGCGCAGGCAGCGACGACCGTCTCGTAATCGGGATAGATTGCGACGTTCTGACGTGTGAGTCTCTGCAGCGCGGCAATCACTCCTGGCGAACAGCCGGCGGTGTTCTCGTTGAGGTGCAATCGCAGCGCGTCTCCGGCTGCGACGGCGCGTTCGTACTCGTAGCTCATCTTTCTGACCTTTTCCGTGTACGCGGCGGGGCGCCGATTCGACGATCGCGGATCGTCATCGATGCGGCATGTGCGGTGAGGCCTTCAGCCCGCGCCAACGCGACACCGGCCGGCGCGATCCGGCGCAGCCCAGCGGCCGTGAGCCGCTGGACTGTTGACACGCGAACGAAGTCTGCCGCGCTCAGCCCGCCTCGACCTGCCGCGGCGCCGCTGGTTGGCAGGACGTGGTTGGACCCCGTGACGTAGTCGCCGCAGGCCTGGGCGCTGTAGTCGCCAACGAACACCGTGCCGGCGCGCGTGGTCCGCCGAGCGATCGCATCCGAGTCGCACACGAGATGCTCCGGCGCCAGGCGCTGGGTGAGGGCGATCGCTTCGTCCAGAGTTCTCGACACCACGATGCCGCCGTTGCGCGCGAGCGAGACTGGCGCCGGGCCGGCCTTTGGCAGCTGCCGTGCGATCGCGCGCGCGACAGCGCTGGCGAGCCTCTTCGACGGCGTGATCAGGATTGCGCGCGCGTCCGGATCGTGCTCGGCCTGGGCAATCAGGTCGGCGGCGATCCATTCGGCACGGCCGGTTTCCGAGAGGACGGCGATCTCGCTCGGCCCGGCGAAGAAATCGATCGCGCAATCCCTGGCGACGAGTGCCTTTGCGGCGGCGACGTACGCGTTTCCGGGCCCCACGATCTTGTCCACCTTCGGCACGGTCGAGGTGCCGTACGCGAGTGCGCCAATCGCGTGGGCCCCGCCGATCCGGAACAGCCGATCGACACCAGCTTCCCGCGCCGCGCACAGGACTGTCGCGTCCGGCCTGGGGCACACGGCCACGACCTCGCGCACGCCTGCTACGCGCGCGGGAATCGCCGTCATGAGGAGCGACGACGGGAGCGGATAGCGCCCGCCGGGGACGTAGCACCCGACGCGATCGAGCGGCACGACGCGCTGCTCGATCCGCACGCCGGACGTCGGGGCGACCGTCCAGCCCCGCGGGACCTGCCTGCGTGCGACGCGGCGGATGTGTCGAGCCGCCAGTCGAATCGCGTCACGGACGTCGCGTGGAGTCGCGCGGACGCCAGCCTCGATCTCTGTCGGCCCGATCTCGAGCGCCGCGGTCAACCCGTCGAAGCGCCTCGCGAATGCCAGAAGAGCGGGTTCCCCCTCCCGCCGCACACGCGAGACGATGCGCGCAACGCGTGCCTCGAGTCGACGATCGCGTGCCGGCCGGCGATCGAGGAGGCCGCTGACGGCGCGTTCGTCGGTGCTGTCGATGATGCGAATCATAGGAACTTACGCTGTCGGGATCGGAACACGAACCGACGCCCTCGGGGTCCCGACTCTCGACTGCCGGATCCCCGATCCCTGACCACGGATAACGTCACAACACAATCTTATTGAGCGGATACTCCACAATCCCCTCCGCTCGCGCGGCCTTCAGCCTTGGCATGAGGTCGCGCACCGTCCGCTCCTCGATGATCGTGTTGACCGCGACCCACGCGCTGTCGCTGAGGGGCGAGATCGTCGGGCGCTGCAGCGCCGGAAGCAGCGACAGCACCGTGGGCAGGTCGCTCGTCCGCACGTTCAGCATGATCCCGACGCGGCCCTGCGCTTCGATCGCCGCCTTCAACAGCAGCGCGATGTTCTCGAGCTTCGTCCGCTTCCAGGCGTCCTCCATCGACACCGCGTTGGCAATCAGTTGTGTGTTCGATTCGAGCACGGTGTCGATGACGCGCAGCCGGTTTGCCCGCAGTGACGACCCTGTCTCGGTGACTTCGACGATCGCGTCCGCGAGCATCGGCGGCTTGACTTCGGTTGCGCCCCACGAGAATTCGACGTTGACATTGACCTTTTGGCGCGCGAAGTAAGCCTGGGTCGCGCGTACCAGCTCGGTGGCGATCGTGGCGCCTTCGAGATCCTGCGGTCGTTGATACGGCGATTCCTCTGGAACCGCGAGCACCCATCGCACCTTGCCGAAGCTCTGCTTCGCGTACACGAGATCGGCGAGCGCGACCGGCGGCGGGGCCGTGTTGTTGCCCGCCGCGTGCTCCGCGATCCAATCCTGGCCGGTGAGCCCTGCGTCAAGCACGCCGTCGGATACGTACCGGGCCATCTCCTGGGCGCGGATCAGCATGCAGTCGATATCCGGGTCGTCTATCGCAGGAAAGTACGACCGTGTGCTCGCGTAGATGTTGAAACCCGCGCGCGCGAACAGATGGATGGTCGCGTCCTGAAGCGAGCCCTTCGGGATCCCGAGTTTCAATTTCTGAGGCATGTCGCGCTCACTCTCCCGCAGTCGCCGGAAGCTCGCGGAAGAAGCACGTCCGCTCGCCAGTGTGGCAGACGTTCCCGCTGCCCAGGCATTTCACTCTCAGCAGGACCGTGTCCTCGTCGCAATCGACGAGCGCAGAAGTGACCTGGAGCCGGTTGCCGGACGTTTCGCCTTTCATCCAGAGCTTTCCGCGCGTGCGGCTGTAGAACGTCGCAAAACCGGTCGCCATCGTGCGATCGAGCGCTTCGCGATTCATGAAGCCGACCATCAGGACGTCGTTCGTGTTCACATCCTGCACCACCGCAGGGATCAGCCCGTCAAGTTTTGAAAAATCCATGTGCGTCGATCCTGCGCCGTCGCTCGCCGGGCCCCCATGGCCCACCTTGCTCCAGCATGTCGCGCCAGGCGCGGCCAATAAAAAAGGCCTCGCCGATCATCGGCGAGGCCTTCAAGAGATTCTGCTGTGATGTCGTGTTATCGCGTGCAGAGCTCGACCGGCCCGCCGAGGCGGTGTGCATGATGGTGCCGGTGATGGTGCTGCGACGAGAACATTGAACTTAAGCCTATCGTCGCGTCGCCGGCGCTGTCAAATGCTCGGGCACGGAGGCCTTCGAGTCCGGGGTCCGCTTGTCGTTCACTCCGTAGGGCGTTCCGTCGGGAGCGACCCAGATGCTGTGCGCGTCACCCTGCCGCCCGTTCGTCCGGACGTCGTGCCCTTTTGCGCGCAACGCCTCGATTACTTCGTTGCTCACCGCAGCCGGCACCCACGTACTCGCTCCGGAGCTGGTGTCCGTGTTCGTGGGAGGGCCCTCGATCGTCACGCGATCCGGCAGCCACGGATGGTGGAGCCGCGCGGCATCGACCGCTGCGCGTCCTGTGAGCCCGTACTCGGTCACCCCGAGCACGACGCTGAGAACGGTGTTGACGATCGTCCGCCCTCCAGGGGAGCCGGTGACGAGCACGACCTTCCCGTCCTTGAGGACTATGGTCGGCGTCATCGAGCTGAGCATCCGCTTTCCGGGATCAATCAGGTTCGCCGGCGTGCCGATGTCGCCCGTACCGTTCGTTTCGCCAGGTTTCCTGTTGAAATCGCCCATCTCGTTGTTCAACAGAAAGCCGGCGCCCTTGACGACGACGTGCGATCCGAAGCCGCCTTCGAGCGTGAAGGTGCTCGTGACGGTCATGCCGGCCCGATCCATCACGGAGAAGTGGGTGGTTTCGTCCGGCTCGGATGCTTCCGGGGTAATGACGTCGTTGCCCAGCTCGACGCTGCTCGAGGCTTTGTCAGCGCTGATCGACGCGCCGATCGTTCTCGCGTGCTCTTTCGAGGTGAGCTCCGCAACCGGGACGCTGACGAAATCGGTGTCGCCCAGGTGCCGCGCTCGATCCAGAAACGCACGACGCATCGCCTCGATCTCGAGGTGGATGGCCGGCGCGGTCAGCAGCCCCTTCTCCTTCAAGTCGAAAGGTTCGAGGATGTTCAGCATCTCGACGAGAGCGATACCCCCGGAGCTCGGAGGCGGCATCGTGACGATCTCGTACCCTCGATAGGTGCCGCGGACCGGCTGCCGCTCTTTGGCCTGGTACGCCGCGAGATCGTCCTTGGAAATGAGGCCGCCGTTCGCTTTCATGTCGTCGGCGATGCGGTCGGCGATCCATCCTGTGTAAAAAGCCTTGGCTCCGTCGTCGGCGATTGCGCGCAGCGTCTTCGCGAGATCGCCAAGTACCAGGCGATCTCCCGGCGCCCAGTTACCGCCGCCCGGCTTCGCGTAAGCTGCAACCGAGACCGGAAACTTGGCCATGCTTCCCTGCAACTCACGGTTCAGCGCGCGGGCGAGCGACTCCGACAGGGGGAATCCGTTTTCCGCCAGACCGATCGCCGGCATGACGACCTGCCGCCATGGAAGCTTGCCGAACCGCTTGTGCGCCAGCTCCAGCCCTCGAACGGTGCCGGGCACGCCCGGCGCCAGATAGCCGGCAGCCGTCAAGCTGCGGTCGATCCTGCCGTCGGCGCCGAGGTACATCGTGCGAGTCGATTTCAGAGGTGCTTTCTCCCGATAGTCGAACGTGGTGATCTGACCCGCGGCCGTTCGGACGATCATGAAGCCCCCTCCGCCGATGTTTCCGGCAGACGGATGGGTCACCGCCAGAGCGAAAGCGGTCGCGACGGCCGCGTCGACGGCATTTCCTCCGGATGCGAGCGCTCCGGCGCCTGCGTCGCACGAAGGCGCCGACACGCACACGACGAGTCCGTCCCTGGAGGGCACGCCGAGGTCTTCGGCAGACCGGACAGGACCTCCGGCTACGACGAATGCAACAATCACGAGCGCGATGAATGGTTTCATGTCGATTCTTCACCGGGCCGGCCGCAGCCCGTTCCGACGGTACGAGAATTGTAGCCTGTAGACAACAAGGATGAGCTGGCGCGCCTCAGTGCGCGTCACGAAGGCTATCGACTAGCGAGACTCAGCCCTCGAGGTTCTCTCGCTAGAACGGAGCGTGCATGCAGATCTGGCCAGGGCAGCCCTACCCGTTGGGTGCTACGTTCGACGGAGTGGGAACCAACTTTTCGGTCTTTTCGGAGGTCGCCGAGCGGGTGGAGTTGTCATTGTTCGACGATCGAGGCAAGGAGACGCGAATCGATCTGCCGGAGATGACGGCGCTCTGCTGGCACGGCTACGTACCAGACGTTCGTCCGGGTCAACGGTACGGCTTTCGCGTCCACGGTCCCTGGGATCCGGACAACGGACACTGGTGCAATCCGAACAAGGTCCTCCTCGATCCATATGCCAAGGCGCTCGATGGCGAGTGGACCTGGAACGAGGCTGTATTTCCGTACATGTTCGGCGCCGCGGAGTCATCCCGAAACGATCTCGACAGCGCGCCCTTCGTTCCCAAGGGAATCGTCGTGAACCCGTTTTTCGACTGGGGGAGCGATCG
The DNA here is from genome assembly GCA_963730995.1 of uncultured Acidobacteriota bacterium. Lineage (GTDB taxonomy): Bacteria > Acidobacteriota > Vicinamibacteria > Vicinamibacterales > 2-12-FULL-66-21 > CAVSUB01. The sequence goes on from CAVSUB010000002.1 coordinate 561,043, forward strand.
CCGCCCCAACACACCCTGGCACCGGACGGTCGTCTACGAAACACACGTCAGAGGCTTCACGAAGTGTCACCCGGAGATTCCCGAGGAGATCAGGGGCACCTACGCCGGGATGTCGCATCCTGCCGCGGTGAAGTACCTGCAGCGGCTTGGCATTACCGCGGTCGAGTTGCTCCCTGTGCACCAGTTCGTGCAGGACTCGACGCTCGAGCAGAAAGGCCTGAGGAACTACTGGGGCTACAACTCGATCGCGTACCTGGCCCCGCACAACCAATACTCGCGAAGCCGGGAAGGCGGGCAGGTTCAGGAATTCAAGCAGCTCGTCAAGACCATGCACGACGCCGGCATCGAGGTCATCCTCGATGTCGTCTACAACCACACGGCCGAGGGAAACCATCTCGGTCCGATGCTGTCCTTCAAGGGAATCGACAACTCGGCGTACTACCGCGTCGTTGCAGACAAGCGGCGGTACTACACGGACTACACGGGGACTGGCAATACGTTGAACATGCGGCATCCGCACGTGCTGCAGCTCATCATGGACAGCCTGCGGTACTGGGTGCTCGAGATGCACGTGGATGGTTTCCGCTTCGATCTGGCGGCGACGCTCGCTCGGGAGCTGCACGATGTGGACCGGCTCTCGGCGTTCTTCGATCTCATTCAGCAGGATCCCGTAGTCAGCCAGGTCAAGTTGATCGCCGAGCCCTGGGACATCGGCGAAGGCGGCTACCAGGTCGGCAACTTTCCGCCCCTGTGGTCCGAATGGAATGGGAAGTACCGTGACACGGTCCGCGACTTCTGGCGCGGCACTGATCAAACGATGGCGGAGTTCGCGTACCGGTTCACCGGCAGTTCCGATCTGTATCAGGGAACTGCGCGCAAGCCGCACGCGAGCATCAACTTCATAACCGCTCACGATGGCTTCACTCTCAGAGACCTCGTGTCGTACAACGAAAAGCACAACGAGGCCAACGGCGAAGACAGTCGCGATGGGGAGAGTCACAACCGCTCCTGGAACTGCGGGGCGGAAGGGCCCACAGACGATCCCGCGATACTCGCCATGCGCGCACGACAGCAGCGCAACTTCCTGACGACCCTGTTGCTGTCGCAAGGCGTGCCGATGCTGCTCGGAGGCGACGAGATAGGGCGCACGCAGGGCGGCAACAACAACGCCTACTGCCAGGACAACCCCATCTCGTGGTACGACTGGGCAACGGCCGATCAGAGCCTGCTGCACTTCACGCGAAGCCTCCTCCGGCTTCGTCAGCGCCATCCGGTTTTCTGCCGCCGCCGCTGGTTCCAGGGCCGGCCGATTCACGGATCGGGTGTGAGCGATATCGGCTGGTTCACGCCAGGGGGCGTCGAGATGTCCGAGGAGGACTGGCGGGCGGGCTTCGCGAAGTCGCTCGGCGTCTTCCTGAACGGCGACGCCATTCCAACTGCGAACGAGCGCGGGGAGCGCGTCATCGATCAGAGCTTCTACGTGATGTTCAACGCGCACCACGAGCCGCTGACGTTCCAGCTCCCAGAGGAAAAATGGGGCAGACGATGGACGGAAGTCCTCAACACGCACGAGTCGTCTGAGCTGTTGTCGGAAGAGCGAATCGGCCGGGAAGTCTGGGCGGCTGGCGGCCTGACGGTGCCAGCCTGGTCGACAATCCTCCTGCGCCGGGTCGACTGACGTGGCGCGCACCGGCATACAGCGTCACTATGTCGACGCGCTCGGACGCCGACGGCGCCCACCGGCGTCGACGGTCGCGACGATCGAGGGCGCCATGCGCGGTGGCGCCTCCGCGAACGCGGACGTGATCGTCGTGCGCGACGGAGAGCGGCCGTCGATTGGCCCGGCCGAACTGAGGCTGGAAGACGGCACCACGAGGATCGTCGATCGAAGGCTGCCGGCGGATCTTCCTCACGGGTATCACCAGATCAAGCGCAAGCACGGCCATCCGGGCCGGTTGATCGTCGCTCCTTTCGAGTGCTTCCTCCCGCCGGACCTGAGGGGGTGGGGGTGGGCGATTCAGTTGTATGCCGCGCGATCGCGCCGCAGCTGGGGCATCGGCGATCTCGCCGCGCTGCGCCGGTTGGGGGAGTGGGGGAAAAAGGCTGGCGCGAGCTTCGCGTTGATCAGTCCTCTCTCCGCTCCAACACCCCTGCTGCCGCAGCAGGCGAGCCCTTACTTTGCCTCGACCCGTCTGTATCGCAACCCGCTGTTTCTGAGCATGGAGGAGGTGCCGGGCGCGCGGGAGATCGATGGATTCGCCGAGGTCGCTCTCGAGGGCCGCACGTTGAATCGCGATCGGCGGATCGATCGCGACGCCATATTCAGACTGAAGATGGGCGTGCTCGAAACGCTCTGGTCCAGGGTACGGCACCACCCCGACGAGAGGTTCGAGCGCTTCGTGTCAGAGCAGGGTACCGTGCTGTGGCAGTATGCGATGTTCTGCGCGCTCTCCGAGCGATTCGGCGGAGGCTGGCACGCATGGCCGGCGAACCTGCGGCATCCCGATGCCCCCGCGGTTCGTCGTGCCTCCCGGGACGAGGCGACGGCGGATCGGATCCGCTTCCACCAGTGGGTGCAGTACCAGCTCGATCGTCAGCTGGCGCGCGCCTCCGCCGTCCTTCCCGTGATGCAGGACCTGCCGATTGGCTTCGATGCGGATGGCGCCGACGGGTGGGCGTTCCAGGACGCGCTCGCGCACGGGATCAGCGTCGGCGCGCCGCCGGACGAATTCAACACGCGTGGGCAGGACTGGGGTCTGCCGCCATTCGTTCCAGGCAAGCTTCGCGCCGCCGGGTACGAACCGTTCATCCAGACGATCCGCGCCTGCCTTCGTCATGCCGGCGGCCTCCGTATCGATCACGTGATGGGGCTGTTCCGGCTGTTCTGGATACCTTTCGGCGCCGAACCGGCGCAAGGAGCGTACGTCCGACTGCCGGCCAGCGACCTCCTCGCCATCGTGGCGCTCGAGAGCCAACGCGCGCGTGCGGTGATAGTCGGCGAGGATCTCGGCACGGTCGAGGACGAAACGCGAGCCGAGCTCGCCGCCCGCCGGATCCTTTCGTACAGGCTGATCTGGTTCGAGAAAGCGCCCCCGTCGACGTTCCCTGAACAGGCGCTGAGCGCCATCACGACGCACGACCTGCCGACAGTCGCCGGGCTCTGGAGTGGATCGGACTTCGAGGCGCAACGCGCGTTGAAGCTCGCGCCGAACGAAGCTGGCACGCGCGAGATTCACGATCGGGTAGCGAATATGACGCGCGCCACCTCGAGAACGCCGGTGTCCGCCGTAATCGCCCGCCTGCATGCCGCTCTCGCGACCGCGCCGTCGCGGCTGCTCACCGCCACTCTGGACGATGCGATGGCGGTCCCCGAACGGCCGAACATGCCGGCGACGACGTACCAGTGGCCCAACTGGTCCATCGCTCTGCCTGAGCCGATCGAGACGCTGAAGTCGAACCGTTTGGCTGCCTCGATCGCGCGCGCCCTGGGGAGGAGGCCGAGGCGGACGCGGAGACGAGGGCGGTGACTACTTCCGTCGTCGAACCTTCGGTCTGACACGTGGGCGCCAGCTGCAGCTCCGCGGCCCGGCCGATCATCACCTTGGTCGAGTAGCTGACCGCCAGACGCGAGGCGGCCTGTCGGGGGTGAGCGGTTCCATGGCACAGGAATCGGTCAAAAACGTCACTAAATCTATGTAGAATCGGCTCGAATTGATCGACTGCCTTCGATTCCTCTGTCTGGTCACGGCCGTCTTCCTGCAGCAGCCGGGGGCACCTGCTCCGCTGACGGTGTCGGCCGCCATCAGCCTCACGGATGCGCTCGAAGAAGCGGGGCGTGCCTATCGGGCCGCCGGAGGCGGGGAAGTCCGTTTCAACTTTGGCGGCTCGAACGTGCTGGCGCGACAGATCCTCAACGGAGCGCCGGTGGATCTCTTCGTCAGCGCGGACGAAGCCCAGATGAAGCTGATCGAGGCAGCCGGCGCGATTGCGCCCGATACGCGGGTCGATCTTCTCGGTAACAAACTGGCCGTCGTCCTCTCATCGTCGGCCCCCGCGGTCAAGGACGCGGATGGGCTCGCCCAACCTGGTATCCGAAGGATGGCGCTTGGAGATCCGGACGCGGTTCCGGCCGGCGTGTACGCGAAGCAGTATCTCCAGTCGGCCGGTGTGTGGGATCGGCTGCTGGCGAGAATCGTTCCAGTGGCAAACGTGCGCGCCGCGCTGACGGCGGTGGAAACGGGCAACGTCGAGGCGGCGATCGTGTACGAATCGGACCTGGCCGCCGCGAGCCGCGCGCGCCTCGCGTTCGTGGTCTCCGGTCCAGCCGCTCCTCGCATCGTCTACCCTGCGGCCATACTCGCCAGGTCGAAGAACCGTCGCGAGGCCGAACGGTTTCTCGCGTTCCTTCGAGGCAACGAGGGCTCCGCCATCTTCAAGCGATTTCGCTTCGAGCCGATCGCCGGGCCACACTGATCGAGCATGGAAGTCGCGCGAATTACGATGTTCACGGTCGCCACCGCGGCCGGCGCTACGGTGGTGATGATCGTCCCGGGGCTTGCGCTCGCGTGGCTGCTCGCGCGCGGACGGTTCCGGGGCCATCTGCTGCTCGAGACACTCGTGTCCCTTCCCCTCGTGATGCCCCCGGTGGCTACCGGCCTGATCCTGCTGATCCTGTGCGCGCCACGCGGACCTGTCGGCAGAATCCTGGCGATGGCCGGGATCGAGGTGGTCTTCACGTGGAAAGCGGTCCTTCTGGCTATGGCGGTGATGGGGTTGCCGCTGTTCGTGCGCACCGTGAAGGCAGGCATCGAGCAGGTCGACCGCAGGTACGAAGCGGCCGCCGCGACACTCGGCGCGGCGCCGCTCCGCGTGTTTCTGACGATCACGCTGCCGCTCGCGCTGCCTTCGGTTCTCGCGGGCACGATGCTCGGTTTCGCGAGAGCGATCGGCGAGTTCGGCGCCACGATCGTCATCGCGGGCAGCATCCCGGGCGCCACCCGGACACTGGCCGTCGCGATCTATACGTTCACGGAAACCGGCCGGGACGCGGACGCTGCCGTCATGGTCGGCGTGTCGGCGATGATCGCCTTCGGCTCGCTGTGGCTGTCGAACCGCCTCACGAGCCAGTCAAGCGCTCGATCGTGATCGCGCTGGACTTCGTCATCGAACAGGGCGAGTTCGTCCTCGAGGTCAGCCAGCAGCTGACCGGCCGTATCACGGCGCTCTTCGGACCGTCCGGCGCCGGAAAAACGACCACGCTCGACGCCATCGCCGGCCTGCGCACACCGTCACGCGGCTCGATCGCGATCGACGACCACGTGCTGTTTTCGTCCGCAACCCGCATCGACGTTCCAGTTCACAAGCGTCACGTCGGATACGTGGCCCAGGATGTCTCGCTCTTCCCGCATCTGAGCGTCAGGCGGAACGTGCTCTACGGACGCCGCGAAGGGCAGCGGATGTCGCTCCCGACAGTCGCGGCCATGCTGGAGATCGAGCCTCTCCTCGATCGCGGCGTTTCGCAGCTCTCGGGGGGAGAGCGGCAACGCGTCGCGCTCGCGCGCGCGCTCATGTCCTCCGCCGCAGTGCTCCTGCTCGACGAACCGCTGGCTGCCGTCGATCTCGAACTGCGCCGTCGGATTCTCCCGTACCTCGAGCGCGTGCGCGATGAGCTCCGCGTCCCGATCGTCTACGTCACGCACGCACGGGAGGAGGTGCACGCCCTCGCCGATTTCGTCGTGATGCTCGAGCGGGGACGCGTCGTGCAGTCGGGCGAACCAGCCGACGTGCTTCGATGATGTGCGCAACCTTCCTGCGATACGATTGTTGCCCGAGGAGAAAGCTCGATGTGCCGTTCCGGTTCCCCGTTCGTCTTGTCGCTCGCAGCGGTTGCCTTCTGGGTAGCCGGTTCGGGGGCAGTCGCGCCCGCACCGCAAACCGTACCGGCCTACCAGCAGTTCCTGAGCCCCGCGTCGCCGCTCGAAGTCGTCGCCGCGCGGAAAGCCGATCGCATTGCGTGGACGTCGTTCCAGGAAGGGATGCGCAACGCCTACACCGCCGCCGCGCCTGCATTCACGCCGCGACGCCTCACCAACTTCCTCAAGGACGACGGCATCGATCTCTCCGGCATCCAGATCTCGGACGACGGCGGCACGGTCGTTTTTCTCCGTGGGACGGCGCTGAACCGGGTCGGCTGGGCCGCCAATCCGTCCGCCGATCCTGAAGGTCCCGAACGCTCCTTATGGGCCGCACGCACGGCCGGCGGCGCTGCGTGGCGGGTCGTAGACGATGCACCGGCGCCTGAGCTCGCGCCGGATGGGAGCGCCGTGCTGTTCGTGCGGGACGGGCAGATTCATCGCGCAAAGATCACGCCGGTGCGGCCGGCGAGCGATGTGGATCGCGGAGAAAAGCCGTTCATCAAGGCATGGGGCGAGCAGACCGGACCCAAGTGGTCGCCAGACGGTCGCAAGATCGCGTTCGTCAGTCTTCGCACCGATCACAGCTTCGTCGTTGTGTACGACGTCGTGACCCGGCGCGTCCGGTACATGTCTCCCAGTGTCGATTTCGATGCGAGTCCGCTCTGGACCGCGGATAGCAAGGGTCTCGTCTTCGTTCGCCGGCCCGGACTCGCGTTCGGCCAGCAGGCGCAGCAGGGCGGCGGCGGCATCGGCAATCCGAACGGCCCGGCATATCAGCCAAATCCGGCAGCGCCGGGAACGGGAGGCGACGGCTCCGGCCGCGGCGGCCGGGGGCGCGGTGCCGGGCAGCAAGCTGCCGCCGGTCGCGCTGAAGGAGCTGCGCCGCTGGCTCCAAGCGCAGCCTCGAAGATACCTGGTCTGATGCAGGCGGCGTTCAAGGGCGGCTACACGCTCGCGGTCTGGAAGGCCGACGTTTCGACGGGCGAAGCTCGCGAGGTGTGGCACAACAAGCCCTACGATCGCCAGTTCACGACGCTGGCCAACGCACGGTTGGCGGGCGACACGTTCGTGTTCGGGTTGACCGTCGGCGGTGCCGGCGGTCGCGGCCGAGGCCGCGGCACGCAGGCAGAAGCGCCGACTCAGAACCCGCAGACCGAGCTCCCGCCATCGGGACCGGTGGACGAGTGGGATCGGTACTACGCGCTCAACTTGTCAGGCACCGATCCGCAGCCCGTCCTCCTCACGACAACCGACGGCCTGATAGAGGATCAGACTTCTGTTGCGCTGTCGCCAGGACTCGAAGACGCTCTACTACTGCACCAACGCCAAGGACATCGAGCGTCGTCACATCTGGGCGGTGCCGGTCGCGGGTGGCGTTCCGCCCCGCCAGATCACGACCGGGGACGGCATCGAGACGTATCCTGCGCCGCTCGCATCCGGAAAGATACTGGCTACGCTCAGCGCGGGCTGGAACATGCCGCAATCGCTCGGCGTCTGGCAGCTCGAGCGGGAGTTGCCCGCGAAGACAGGCGAAGCGGGGAGACCGAGATCCGGTTCAGTCGAAAGCGGATGGGATGCCACTGCGATGCGGCCCACGCAACGGATCATCTATCCGACGTCGCGCCCAGGGTTCCCCGTCGACGCGCACGTGCAACCGCAGATCGTGATGACGAAGGCTGCCGACGGACTCGAGATCCACAACCAGCTATTCCTGCCGAAGGACATCAAGCAGGGCGAGAAGCGTCCGGCGATCGTATTCGTGCACGGCGGGCCGGCGCGCCAGATGCTGCCCGGTTACCACTACATGCAGTTCTATCACTGGGCGTACGGCATCAATCAGTGGCTCGCGAGTCAGGGCTACGTCGTGCTATCGGTGAACTATCGGAGCGGCATCGCGTACGGCCGGTCGTTCCGCATGGCGTCGAATACCGCGGCGTCCGGCAACGCCGAGTACCAGGACGTGTTCGCGGGCGGAAAGTATCTGCAGTCGCGTCCGGACGTCGACCCGAACCGTGTCGGTATCTGGGGTCTCTCGTACGGCGGGCTCCTCACCGCGGAGGCGTTGGCGCGTAACTCGGATCTGTTCAAGGCAGGTGTCGACCTCGCTGGCGTGCACTTCTACGGCAGCTCGCTCGACACCGAGTCGACGGCGTACAAGTCGTCGGCAGTCGGCGCCATCGACGGGTGGAAGTCGCCCGTCCTTCTCGTGCACGGGGACGACGATCGCAACGTCGCGTTCCAGCAGACGACCGGTCTCGTGCAGCTGCTCCGCGCGCGTGACGTCTATCACGAGCTGATCGTATTTCCGGACGACACGCACGAGTCGATGCTGCACAGCCGCTGGATGTACACGCTCGAGCGGATGGACGCGTTCTTCAAACGGTTCCTGGGCGGCGGGACGACGACGACAAGTCAGCGGAACTGAGATTGCGCTCCAACTGTGCGGCTGTGCTCTCACAGGAGCTCGGGAGACCACAAGTCATCGCTCTGTGAGTCTTTCGATCTCCTCAAGCATCTGACGTGCGGCGTCGGATTCAGCTCAGACAGTCAGCACGACTTTGCCGATATTTCCCCGGCTCTGAATGAACCGGTGCGCGTCGGCGACGTGATCGAGCGAGAACGTTCGTGCCACGACCGGCGTCAACCGCCCGGCTGTGAGCTCGCTCAGGAGCAGATCGATCAGCGGCGCGAGCTGCCGCCGCTCCTCCCACAGGTGGCCGATGTGCAGGCCGAAGATGCCCCGGTTGCGATTGATCAGCGAGAGCGGATCGAAGCGCGGTGTGGCCGATCCAGGCGCGCATGGCATGCCACCAGCTCCGTCGCTCTCCAGGCGCAGCCGCCGAAAGGCCGAAGATCACGAGCCGCCCGAGCGGCGCGAGCATGCGGTAGCTGGTCATGAAGCTGTGGCCGCCGATGGGATCGAGGATGACGTCCACGCCACGGCCCCGCGTAATCTTGCGGATCTCTTCAGCCACGTCCGCGTGGCGGTAGTCGATCGCGTGGTCTACGCCGAACGTGCGGAGCGCGTCATGCTTGAACGCGGACGCCGTGCCGATGACCGTCGCACGGCGGAGCCGCGCGAGCTGCGTGGCGGCTATGCCGACGCCACCGCCGGCGTTGTGCACGAGCACCGTTTCACCGACGTTGAGCGCCGCCATCCGGTAGAGCGCGACGCGGCCGTCAGATAGTTCACAGGGACCGCGGCAGCTTCCGCGTCGCTCAGGCTCTCGGGAACATGGAAGGCGTACCCGGCGGGCACCACTACGGCATCGGCATACCCACCGAACCGCGTCAGCGCAAACACGCGATCGGATTCGCTGAAACCGGTGACCGCCCGCCCGATGCCGTCCACGTGTCCGACGACTTCGTAGCCGACCACCATCGGCGGCTTGGGCGCGTCCGGGTAAAGTCCAAGCCTGGCCAGGACGTCCGCGAAGTTCACGCCCGCCGCACGCACCCGGATTCTGATCTCGCCTTCGCCGGGCGTCGGATCGGGACCCGTCCGCATCTCGAAGACATCCGGCGCACCGTATCGCGGGATGACGGCCTGAAGCACGGCGCGACCTTACCACACAGTCGGCAGTCGGGGGTCGACGGTCGGCAGTCGCAGTCGGCAGTCGCAGTCGGCAGTCACAGTCGACAGTCGGCAGTCACAGTCGGCAGTCACAGTCGACCGGCGTCGGTCACTCTGTTGTAGGGCGGGGCCTTCAGGCCCCGCCGCTGGAAGCGGGAAGCGGGAAGCTTTCTACGCCAGCATCGCCAGCAGCGCCTTCTGCGTGTGCAGGCGGTTCTCGGCCTGATCGAAGACGACCGAGGCTTCGCTGTCGAGGATTTCCGACGTGACCTCTTCGCCTCGATGGGCGGGAAGGCAGTGCATGAAGAGGGCGTCGGATGCGGCGTGGGCCATGAGCGCCGCGTTCACCTGAAAGGCGCCGAAGATCTGATGGCGGCCGGCTGCCTCCGCCTCCTGGCCCATGGACGTCCACACGTCCGTGTACACGGCATCGGCGTCCTGGACCGCGGCCACCGGATCAGTCGTCAGCGTCAACCGGGCACCGAGTCGGGCCCTCGATTCGATCCGTTCGCGCAGACGGGGACTGAGCTCGAATCCGCGGGGCGATGCGACGCGAACGTTGATGCCCAGCAGCAGCGCCGCCTGCGACAGGGACGTGACGACGTTGTTGCCGTCGCCGACGAAGGCAATCGTTCGCCCCGGCAGGTCCCTCAACTTCTCTGAGAGCGTCAGGCAGTCGGCCAGCGCCTGGCAGGGGTGCTCTTCGTCGGTAAGCGCGTTGACTACCCGGAGGCGCGGGGCTGCAGCGGCGAAGGCCTCGAGCCGTGCCTGTGCGTAGGTCCGCACGACGGCGCCGTACACCCACCGCTCGAGATTGCGAGCGACGTCCGCGATCGTTTCGCGCTCGCCGAATACTTCCTCGCGCGGCGGCTCGATCAGATTGCCGCCAAGCTCCCGCACCGCGATCTGGAAGGTGGAGCGCGTGCGCAACGACGGTTTCTCGAACAGGAGAGCGATGTGCTTGCCGGCGAGCGGCTGTTCGTGCGGAATCCCCGCCGCCCGCGCCGCCTTGAGCTCCGCAGCCAGCCGCAAGCAGGCCTGCAACTCGTCGTACGTCAGGTCGTCTATCGAGAGGAATCTCGTCGGCACGGCTGGCGTCAGTTGCGGTGCGCTCATCTTTTTGACCGGGGGGCTTCGCCCCGCCGGACCCCCCATCGCCGTCGCTCGCGGGGCCCCAATGCCCCGCTCCGCTCCGGCGGGGCGCGCCTGCGGCGCGCCTAGCTGCCTGTGCGGCTCGAATGAAACCAGACCGGGGGGCTTCACGCCGCCGGACCCCCCATCTCCACCCCAGCGCGCAAAACACGCGCGCCGGGGGCCCCGGTCGCCGTCGCTCGCGGGGCCCCATGCCCCGCTCCGGCGGGGCGCGCCGCTGGCGGGCCAGAACCCCGAATCCTTGGAACCCCGAACCTTTAGAACCTAGAACCTCTAGAACCCTGGAACCTACGTCCGGTAATCCGCATTAATCCGCACGTAATCCGCACTCAAGTCGCACGTCCACATGCGCGCCTGGCCGTGTCCGCCCGGTACCGAGGTCGACGAAGACCTCGATGTCCCGGCCCTGCAGGTACTCCGCGGCCTCGGGGGCACGCTCGTCGTGCGGTACACCTTCGCTGAACAGCTCCACCGGACCGATCCGGACGACGGCGCGATCGAGCGCGAACGCTGCGCCTGAACGGCCGGCGACCGCCACGAGGCGTCCCCAGTTCGGATCGCCGCCGTGAATCGCCGTCTTCACAAGCGGTGAGTTCGCGATAGCTCGCGCCGTGCGCTTCGCGTCCGCATCCGACCGTGCGCCGCCGACGTTGACGGTGATCAGCTTCGTCGCGCCCTCGCCGCCCCGGACGATGCCGATCGCGAGCGGCTCACAGGCGGCCTTGAGAGCGGCGGTCAGCAACGGGAGATCGCCCGCATCGAGCGAGACGCCGCTGGCGCCGTTGGCCAGGACGAACACGCAATCGTTGGTCGAGCACTCGCCGTCAACAGTGATCGCGTTGAACGTGTCCTCGACAGCGCCCCGAAGCGCGCGCTGAAGAAGTCCGGGCGCGACACCCGCGTCCGTCGTGAGGAATCCCAGCATCGTCGCCATCATCGGCTCGATCATGCCGGAACCCTTTGCGATGCCGCCGACGCGGAACGTACCCTTCGGGCTGACGATCTCGACCGCCGCCTCCTTCGGGAACGGATCGGTCGTCATGATCCCCAGCGCGGCGTCCGATCCGCCCGTCGTCGAGAGGGCGCCGGCGGCCATCTGGATCCCGCGCTCCACCTTGCTCATCGGGAGCTTGCACGCCGATTACGCCGGTGGACGCCACGAGGACCGCGGCAGGGTCGAAGCCGAGCGCGCCCGCAGTCAAATCAGCCATCGCGTTCGCGTGAGCCATTCCGTCTGCGCCGGTGCACGCATTCGCGCATCCGCTGTTCACGACGATCGCCGCGGCGTGCCCTCCAGAGGTGGCGAGGCGGTCTCTCGACACGAGAATCGGGGCAGCCTGCGCGAGATTGGTCGTAAAGACCGCGGCTGCGCTGACCGCGCGATCCGCCGAGACGATGATCAGGTCGCGGGCGCCGGACGCCTTGATTCCGCACGCCACGCCAGATGCTCTGAAACCGCGCGCAGCGGTGATGCCGCCCTCGACCGGGTGTACCTCGATGGTGCTCACGTCGAGGGCGCTCACGCGAGCACCGCCTCGGCAGGTTCGGTCTCGCGCGTGCGAGTGCTCGGGAGCTGGAGGCGCTCGATATTCGGGCGGCGCGGCGCAATGCTGCGGCTGCCCTGAATCACCGCAGCCGGACGCTCCGGGTCGCACGCTGACACCGCTTCGCAGCGGCAGCATGACGGCGTACTGCCCGCAGTGCCGGAACAACGCGCAGGTCGTGCAGTCGTGAGCGATCTTCTCGGGTACCCACATGTGCGGCACGATCGTGAAGCCCAGGCGGACGAACCGGGCGGGCTCGTGCGTGAACGCACAGAGCGTCGAGAAGCCCCGCTCGGCGGCACTGGCGGCCATGTGATCCACCAGATCCGAGCCGATGTGCTGCCCGCGCATCGCCTCGTCGACGACCAGCGACCGCACCTCGGCGACACCCTTGCTGAGAGGGGCGAGCTCGGCGCACCCGACGATCCGATCGCCCGCGGCGGCCACGGTGAAACGCGTTGCGTTCGTTTCGAGATCCTCGATCGTGCGCGGCAGCAGATGGCCGGCCGCGAGGTTGTCGGCGATCAGCCGGTTGATAGCGGTGACGTCGGTCGAGGTGGCGGCGCGAAGCGTAACGGTAGCGTTCATGAACCGGACTCCGTGGCGGCGACAATCGCCTGCTCGAGCAGGACGAGCGCCTCATCAATCTCTGCGGGCGTGATGACGTACGGCGGCAGCAGTCGGACGACTGTTTCCGCTGTGCGATTGACGAGGAGCCCACGCTGTAGCGCCGCGTCAATAACCGGAAGGGCCGGACGATCGAGGTCCAGACCCCACATGAGCCCCGCGCCCCTGATCTCGCGAACGGCCGGACGCCGTTGCTCGATCGCGCGCAGCCCCTTCTCGAGGTGTCCGCCGACCTTTGCGACGTGACCCACGAGATCACGATCGATCAGCTCCTCGAGAAACGTCAGTGCGGCGCGACACGCCAGCAGGTTGCCGCCGTAGGTGCTGCCGTGGTCGCCTGGCGCAGCGGCCGCGGCGACGCGATCCGTGAACAGGGCCGCGCCGATCGGGACGCCGGCGCCGAGCGCCTTGCCGAGCGCCATCAGGTCCGGCGTCAGCCCCAGCACGCTCGAGTAGAATGGCACACCCGTCCGGCCGAGGCCGGACTGGACTTCGTCCGCAATGAGCAACGCGCCCGTCTCGCGGCAGGCCGCCGTAATCGCGTCGGCCATCTCTCTGCTCAACGGACGCACGCCGCCCTCTCCCTGGAGCGGCTCGACGATGACGGCCGCGGTGGCGGAGGAAACCGCCGCTTTGAGCGCCTTCGGGTCGTCCATTGGCACGAACTGCACGTCGGGTACCAGCGGCGCGAACGGCGCGCGGTAGTGATCGTCCCACGTCACCGAAAGCGAGCCCATCGTGCGGCCGTGGAACGAGTGCTCGAGCGCAACGAACCCGCTGCGCCGTGGAGTACCCTCCTGCGCATGCCAGAACTTGCGGGCGAACTTGAGGCACGCCTCGACGGCTTCCGCGCCGCTGTTGCAGAAAAACGACCGCGGCATCCCCGACAGCGCGGACAGCCGCGTCGCCAGCTCGCCCTGGAGCGGGTGGAAGTAGAGGTTCGACGTGTGCAGCAGCTCTCGGGCCTGTGCCGAGATCGCCTCGGCCAGCCTGGGATTCGCATGGCCGAGCGACGCGACGCCGACCCCGGAAATCAGGTCCAGATACGCGCGCCCATCGGCGTCGAACAGCCGGCAGCCGCGTCCGCGCTCGAAGACGACCCGTCCGCGGCGATAGACCTGCAACAGGTGTTCGGTTTCAAGAGCAATCACGTCGGTGGCAGTCGTCATGTCGTCACCATCTCCCGATGAATCATCGTTCCCGAGGCCGTTGCGTAGTCCTGGACGTCCGCGCCCGGAGACGATCGCTACTTCGCGGACGCCGCCGGTCAGTGCGGCCCGGCATGCCGCCAGCTTGGCCACCATGCCGGAATGCGCGTCGCCCGACGCGATCATGCGATCGATGCCCTGGAGCGACAGCGCGGGAATCACGCACTCCGGCATTGTCGAGGACTCCAGCCGTCGCGCCGGCGATCACGAGCCGGTCCGCCCGTAGCAGCCCCGCGAGATGGGCTGCGATCGTGTCGGCGTTGACGTTGAGGAGCGTGCCCTCGCGCGTCACCCCCACGCTCGCGATGACGGGGATGCAGTTAATCCGAAGCAGGTCGGCCAGCAGCGACCCGTCCGTGCCATCGGGCTGACCCACCAGACCCAGATCGACCGTCTGACCGCTGACGTGGTGAAGGTTCCGGTCCTTGTCGACAGCCCGATTCGCCCGTCCGCACCAGTGAGGCCGATTGCGCGTCCTCCCGCGGCGCCGATCGCCGCGACCAACGTGGTGTTCGTGCGCCCCGCCAAAACCGAGACCACGGCATCCAGAGCCGCTTGATCCGTGATGCGGAGGCCGTCCACGAAGGTCGGCGTGTTGCCTCGCGCACGAATCTCGGCATCGATCGCGCGGCCGCCACCGTGCACGACCACGAGCGACGTCGCTGACGCGAGACGCACGATCGCCTCCGCCGCCGTCCGCACCGCAGACGCGTCGTCGAGGAGCTCGCCGCCAAGTTTGAGGAGCGTGGTGGCCATGGTGAATCAGTTGAGCGCCGTCGTTTCGTCGAACCCGAACGCCACGTTGAAGTTCTGGATGGCCTGTCCTGCGGCGCCCTTCACCAGATTGTCGATGCAGGAAACCATGACGAGCTGACCGCCCGGACGCTCGACGCGCCAGCCCACGTCGCAGAAGTTCGTGTGGGCCACGTGCTTGATCTCGGGCAGATCCGATCCAGTCAACCGCACGAAGGGGGAGCACTCGTAGGCGGCGTGGAGGGCCGTGCCGACGGCCGCGCTGTCGACACCCGGCTTCAGCCGCGCGTAGATCGTTTCGAGAATGCCCCGATCGAGCGGGACGAGGTGCGGCACGAACGTGACCGGCACGCCAAGCTCCTGCTCTATTTCGGCCGCGTGCCTGTGCGCGAACACGCCGTAGGCCGAGATGCTGTCGTGGCACTCGGAGAAGTGCGTCCGCTCGGACGGCGTCTTCCCGGCGCCCGACACACCGGACTTGGCGTCGATGATGATCCCGGGCTCCACGAGACCTGCGGAGACGAGCGGCTGCAGCGCCAATACGGCGGCAGTCGGATAGCACCCGGCGCACGCGATGAGCCGCGCACCCGGAAGATCCTTGCGGTATCGCTCGGTCAGTCCGTAGGTAAGCGGCACGTCAACCGAAGGAGAGTGCGGATACCAACGCTGCCGGAACTCGGGGTCTCGCAGCCTGAAGGCGCCGGAGAGATCGAAGACTCGGGCGCCCCTGCCTGTCAGGACGGGCACGACCTCCGCAGCCAGGGACTCCGGGACCGCCAGGAAGATGGCGTCCGCCTCACTACCGAGTTTGTCCACATCGAACGGCACGGCCATCGAGTCCCAGATACGGGCCAGCGCAGGGACTTTCCGTGCCTCCGAGCCGCGGGATCCCATAGCCACCCGGATATCGGCCGCGGGATGCCGGGCCAGACGACGGAGCAGCTCGACGCCGGCATAGCCGGTAGCTCCTGCGACGCCGACCCTGACGCGAGAAAAATCATTCATCAGAACGAATAGTTATACACCAATCACCCCTGTCAATCAACATGTTGCACACTGCAATACGCATTTATGCATGAATTCATGTATACTTGTTCGGCTAACCCCATGTCAGCGGGGTGTGCTATCAAGCTTGCGACCTGGCGAGGCAGAGCCTCGAGGGCCTCGCGCAGCCGCGCCATAAACCATGAAAGCACGCCGACAGACGGCAATCCTCGATCTTATTGCCGAACGAGACGTCACGAGCCAGGAGCAGCTCCGCGAGCTGCTCAAGAGCCGGGGCTTCGGGGCGACGCAGGCGACGCTGTCCCGGGATATCCGGGACCTGGGGCTCGTCAAGTCAGCCGCCGATGGAGCTTATCGGCTGAGCCCGGTGCGGCCCGCAGAGCTCGACCCGGAGGGTGCAGTCAGACGTGCGATCGACGAGTACCTCCGCAGCGTTCGAGCAGGTCGAGCAGCTCCTGGTACTCAAGACGAATCCAGGCCAGGCGCAGGCGCTCGCGATTGTGCTGGATCGGTCCGGCCTGCCGGATGTCGTCGGGACGATAGCGGGAGACGACACCATCCTTGTGATCTGCCGATCCGCGGCGCATGCCGCGGCGTTTGCCGATCGGCTGACCGGCTCGAGACCAGGACGGCTGTCAGGTGGCACAGGCGCACTAGGGCGCGTGGAGGTTGCCGGCGGCCTTCGAAGCCGCCGCCGACGCGGGGTCGGGACGCGCCTCCGCCAGAGGCGTCCAGGCGCGCCCCGCCGGAGCGGCGCGGGGCATGGGGCCCCCGCGAGCGACGGCGATGGGGGGTCGGCGGGGCGAAGCCCCCCGGTCAATAAAGGGAGTAACCCAGTGGAACGAATTGTCGTGGCGTATTCCGGGGGGCTCGACACCTCGGTGGCCATCAGGTGGCTGGCGGAGGAGTACGGCGCGGAGATCGTCGCCGTCACACTCGACATCGGGCAGGGCCGCGAGCTCGCGGACATCAGAGAGCGCGCATTGGCGCTCGGGGCCATCCGGGCGCATGTGATCGATGCACGCGAAGAGTTCGTCCGCGACTACATCATCCCGGCCCTCCAGGCCGGCGCGCTGTACGAGGATCGGTATCCGCTGGCGACCGCGCTCGCCAGACCCCTCGTCGCCCGCCGGCTGGTCGAGATCGCGCGGATGGAGCGTGCCACAGCGGTGGCACATGGATGCCGCGGCAAGGGCAACGATCAGGTTCGGCTCGATGTCTCGGCAAGAGCGCTGGAGCCTTCCATCAGGGTCATCGCGCCGGCGCGGTCGTGGGACATGTCCCCGGCGCAGGTCGTGGACTACGCGCGAGCCCGCGAACCTGCCTGTGCCGACCGCTGTCGAGAGCGGATATAGCACCGACGCCAATCTCTGGGGACGATCGATCGAATGCGGCGTCCTCGAGGATCCGTGGGCGGAGCCGCCCGAAGACATCTACAAATTGACGCGCGCGCCTCAAGACGGTCCGGACGAACCGGCGTATATCGAGATCGCGTTCGAGGCAGGTGTTCCCGTCAAGGCCAACGGCATCGAGATGCCGCTTCTCGAGCTGATCGAGAGCCTCGACACAATCGCGGGATCGCACGGTGTCGGGCGAATCGACATGGTCGAGAACCGTCTCGTCGGAATCAAATCGCGCGAAGTGTACGAGGCGCCGGCCGCCATCGTGCTCCACACGGCGCACCGCGAGCTGGAGAAGCTCGTCATCGCGCGGGACCTCGAGCGGATCAAGCACGATCTCGCTCGCACCTACGCGGACCTGGTCTACAACGGGCTCTGGTTCTCGCAGACGCGCGAAGCGATAGACGCGTTCGTGCGCACGATTCAGCCGCGCGTCACAGGATCGGTCCGACTCAAACTCTTCAAAGGCGATTGCCACATCGTCGGCCGCAAGTCCGCGTACGCCCTCTACGATCAGGCGCTCGCGACCTACGACGCGGGCGATCAGTTCGACAGAAGCGCGACGGAGGGCTTCATCAAGATCTGGGGGCTTCCGATCGAGACTGCGGCGCGAAAAGCAGCCGCGCACACAACGCCGGTCGGGCGCTGACCATGGCGCACCTGTGGTCGGGACGGTTCGAGGGAGATCCGGATGCGGAGCTGTTTGCCTTCGGCGCATCCTTTCGGTTCGATCGCCGCCTCTTCGAAGACGACGTCCGGGGAAGCCTGGCGTGGGCGGAGGGGCTCGAACGCGCCAGGGTGATTTCCGCAGCGGACGGGTCCGCGATTCGGACCGCGCTGCTGGAAATCCTCTCTCAGGGAAAGTCGGATCAGAGCTTTCTCGACAGCGACGCCGCACGGCAGGACGAAGACGTTCACGCGTTCGTGGAGCGCGAGCTGTCGGCTCGTGTCGGCGATGCCGGCCGACGGCTCCATACCGGACGCTCGCGCAACGAACAGGTCGCAGTTGATCTGCGACTCTATCTGAAGCGCCGCGTGCCACTGCTACAGCGAGGCCTTCGGGCGCTGATTGCGGGGCTTGCGGACAGAGCGGTCGACGCCGCCGACGCGCTGATGCCTTCGTACACGCACCTGCGCCGCGCGCAGCCCGTGCTCGCCGCGCACTATTTCCTCGCGCACGCGACCGCGCTCCGCCGCGATCACGATCGCTTCGACGGCGTCCTGGCGGAAGTCGACGAGCTTCCGCTAGGGTCGGGCGCCATCGCCGGCACCAGCTACCCGATCGACACGGCCTGGCTTGCCTCGACGCTGGGGTTCTCGCGCGTCGTCGCGAACAGCATCGACGCGACGGGTGACAGGGATTTCGTCTCCACGTTCCTTCACGCTTCGGCCCTGACGATGGTTCACCTCAGTCGCCTGGCCGAGGATCTGATTCTGTTCACGTCCGAAGAGTTCCGGTTCTTCGAGCTCTCCGACACGGCCGCGACCGGCAGCAGCCTGATGCCGCAGAAGAAGAACCCCGATCCGCTCGAGCTCGTGCGGGGGAAGTCGGGTCGTGTGCTCGGCCGGCTGACTGGCTGGCTCGCGTCGATGAAGGGCTTGCCTGTCGGCTACAGCAAAGATCTTCAGGAGGACAAGGAAGCGCTGTTCGAGGCGGAGGACACGGTGAACGCGTCGGTGGCCGCCTGTGCTTCGGTGCTGAAGGGAATCACGCTCAATCGCGAGGTCACTGCCGCTGCGGCGTCCGGTCTCCTGCTCGCCACTGACGTGGCCGATTATCTCGTCCTGCGCGGCGTGCCATTCCGCGATGCCCACGAGATCGTCGGCGCGCTCGTGCGGCGCCTCGTGCACGAACGGAGAGGATTCGAGCAGCTGTCGCTCGACGAGTGGCGCGCGCACTCGCCGCTGTTCGATGCGGACGTCAAGGAGTTCATCACGGCGGATGCGTCCGTCCGCCGCAAGCGCACGCCGCAGTCCACACACCCCGATGCTGTCGCGACGTCTCTGACGCTACTGCGGGCGTGGCTGAAGGCGAAGGACTCGTAAAGTTTAGCGGCCAGGGCGCCTTCAACCTTGATCTATCTACTTCACCACGCTGAGGCGGTCGACGCGTCGGTCGATCCTCAACGGCCCCTCTCGCCCGGCGGCCGTGCGCATGCTGCGCGCCTGGCAGCCGACGCTGCGGCTCGCGGCGTGCGCCCCGACGTCATCTGGCACAGCGGGAAGCTGCGCGCGCGCCAGACGGCGGACGCGTTTAGAAGCGCATGCAATCCTTCCGCGGAGTTCTCGGCGATCCGAGGTTTGCAACCGACGGATCCGCCCGAATGGATTCGTGACCGACTCGTCGGTGACGAACGGGAGATCCTGCTGGCAGGACATTTCCCCAGCCTGCCGCGCATTCTCCACCTGCTCGTCACAGGGGCGTCTGACGGTGGTGCTGAAGGATTCCCGCTCCACGGGCTGGTGGCCTTGGAGCGGCATGACGATGTGTGGATTGTGAAGTGGAGACTCGAGGGCGGGGCTTGACCACCGCCTGCATCCAAGAGTGTGAACTCCGAGTCTACTCCGGAGCTCAGTTGAGTAAATGTAGGGCGGGGTCTTCAGACCCCGCCTGGGCGGGCCTGAAGGCCCGCCCCCACATGGCAACACAAGTGAGCTAGAACTTGAACGTGACGCCGACGGTGCCACGCCAGAACCTAAAATCCCCCAAAGCCAGATCGACTCCGTTGTCGGTGTTGTTGAGGGATCGGAAGAAACGGATGTCTCCACGAAGACCGACATTGTCGCTGAAGAATCCCATCAGGCCGCCGCCGACGTCGAACCCGAAGTTGTTGTTGTCGATGCTGCCGAAGAACTGACCAACATCATCCACTCTGGTCTTGATCAAGCCGCCGCCGCCCGAGACGTACGGACGCACCGCGCCTTTGCCGGAAAACATCACGTTCGCCATCAGCGTCGTGACATTTCCGTCTCCGACGAGATTCAGCGAATCGTTTGGATCCCCTTCGAAGAAATTCGGTGAGTAGCCGAAGTCGATCTCGAAACCCGTGACTCCGTGCCCGAGATAGCCCAGGGATGCGCCGTAGCTCAGCTTCCGGTTGAACTCGTTCTTGAAGTCGCCGCCCACGTCGGTGATGTTGGCGCTTCCGCCGAACGTGCCTCCGACGAACGGCGTGAAGAGCCAGTCAGCCGAAGCGCTCGCAGGCGCGAATGTGGAAACCGCGAGCGCCATTACGCCCGCCATGGACAGTTTACGCAAAGACATGTCGGTCACTTACCTCTCCTGTGGCACCGGCGCGACACGAACCGGCACGATACCGGCTCGACGACCGCAGCACTCGGAGATTGAGCAAGCGGTGTGCCCCGCGAGATCAGGCAGAGTCGGATCGCGTCCGTCGTTGGCTCATGCGCGAGACTGACGAGCAACTAATGGAGGTTTGCGAACCTGCGCAGCTTGAGCCTGCGCGAAGGAAGGGACCGATCGAGATCTATTCCTCTTTCTCGACCTGAACCGTCACAGGTCCCGCCACGCGTGCGGTGACGATGGTCCCTGCCGGGAGAGTAGCGGCGTTGCGGCTACCCGCCATCACGGCGGCGGTGCCGCCAGCGGCGCCAGTTGCGCCGCCAATCATCGCGCCCTTGCCGCCGCCAATGATCGCCCCGAGGATCGCGCCGCCAACAGCAGCGCCGCCGATTTTCTTCGAGCTCTCATTGCCGGGCGAGTCGCCGTCGCGATAGATCGCCTCCGTGCGGAGCGGCATCTCGGTGCCGTCCGCGAGCACGAGCGTGTGGAACCGGACGCCGAGTCGCGCAGGGTCCTTGACCTTTCCGCCGCGATCCACCAGGACGACAGATCCCACCATGCGCGCGCCGGCGGGAATGGCGCGTTGCCCACCAGCCATGACGTCACGCGTTACCCGCGCTTCGATGCGATCTTCAAGGTGCGCCGTCTCGCTCGAGAGCGAACGATCGACCTGGAGGCCGATGACAGCGGACGCCGGAATAACCACCTCGACGAACTTTGGCTCAGGGGGCGGAGGCGGAGCCTCGGTCGTCCGTGCGGCCTCCACCGGAGGAGGGTCGCTCACCGGGGCAGTCGGCGCTGCCGACGTATCCCGGGCCGGGGCGCCGGCCGGTGTCGCTGAAGCGGAATCCGGTCCCTTCGCGCTGCCGTTCGGCCTTGCCGGGGCCTCCTGTCGGGCTACTACATTCTCTGCCGGCCGAACTGGCGCGCGCGTTGGGGCTGGAGCCTGGCGGACGGGCTCCGGCTTTGTGCTCCGTTCGGGTGCAGGCGCGGGATCCGGCGCTTCGGCCGAAGCAGGCTTTGTGGTACCGGCGGGGGTTACGAGCGCTTCCGTTTCTGTCACGGGCTGGGCCGCCGGCGTGCCGGTCGCGCTCGGATTCGGCGTAGCTACGGCAGTTGTTCCAGCCGCGTTCTGCCGCACAGCCAGATAGGCGCCGCCTGCGGCGGCCGTGACGCACGTCGCCGCCAGCAAACCGAGGACGACAGGCTTGAGATTCATGGATGACGACTCCCTGGACGTCGTCGGTTGAGCAATAGGCGTACCCCTTGAACCGGCGCAAAATACCACGAAATACCGCTCGGCCGGCAGGACCCCGCTGTCGAACGCTCGCCAGCGGGGACACCCTTGTCCTCCCGACAGGACCTCCCGGAGCACCCGTGCCACGCCCGTTATGGCTTGCGTCGGGCACCATGGTTGCACTACATAAGTCTTGTTGCCGTCCCGCAGAGGCGGAGGAAAACCATGCGTCGAGCCAGGATTTTCGTTCTTTCGCTTCTGTGTGCCGCTTTCACGGCGGCTTCGGCAGACGCTGTCACCCTCAAGGACATTGTCGACCTGACCAAGGCGGGCCTCGGCGACGAGGTCCTGATTGCGCTGATCGAGGTCGACGGCGGGGTGTTCGACGTCGATGCGGCGACGCTGTCGCGGTTGAAAGCGGCCGGCGTCAGTGAGAGGGTCATAGTGGCGCTCGTGAAGAGCGGCCGGGTTCGGCCGGCGCCGCAGGAACCGCCGACGCTGGCTAGCGTGGTGGCCGAGCAGGAGGCGCCGCAAATCACCTACGTGGAACGCCCCTCGACGACGATTGTCCGAGAGGTAGAAGTGCCCGTTCCGGTGTACGTCGGCGTCCCAGTAGCCGTCAGGGGCCGTCACGGCCGCTCGAGTGACCACTCGGACGTAGACCGGTCGGGCGTCGTGCACCCGTCAATCACGGCTCCCCCGCTGCTCCAGAGTGCGCTTCCCACGTACCTGACGGATACGCCGCCTCCGCCGAAGAATCAGCAGCCGGAGTATTGGGGGTTCGGTGGCAAGCGACGGCCCGACGCCTGGAAGGACAAGTAGCCCCG
Organism: uncultured Acidobacteriota bacterium; assembly: GCA_963730995.1. GTDB lineage: Bacteria > Acidobacteriota > Vicinamibacteria > Vicinamibacterales > 2-12-FULL-66-21 > CAVSUB01. The sequence goes on from CAVSUB010000002.1 coordinate 583,589, forward strand.
ACTACGACTCGGGCGGCCCAGGCTCCTTCCGAGTGCCTGCATTCCTGACGGCCTGGCGGCCCACTCTGAGCGCGAGAGGAATCAGGCTCACCGCCGCAATGAGCACGTCACTGGTTCGAAGGCCCCTCGATTGGGCGGCGGGGGGCACAGCGAAGTCCGCAGTTACCGCTTCTGGCCGCCTTTCTTCGATGTAACGCTGCGCAGCTGCTCCGAGCCGGCGTCTGTCACCAGGAACCTTCTCTCGAGCCGCTTTTCCGTAGGGGGAGGCGTGCTCGATCTCGGAATTCAATTCCGCGCCGAAAAGGATGGCGAGGCTCGATAGGTACAACCAGGTGAGAAGAACGATCACGGCGCCGATCGCACCGTATGTCTCGTTGTAGTTGCCGAAATAACCGAGATAGGCCTTGAAACCGAGCGAGACGAGGAGCCACAGGCCCGTCGCGACGAGCGAGCCTGGCGTGATCCAGACCCAATCCTGCTCGGCGTCGGGCGCAAAGTGGTAGACGAGACCAATTCCAGTCGTGACCAGGAAAAAGACGACCGGCCACTGAAGGATCAACCAGGCCCATTCGAACGCAGAACCGAGATGTAGCTGCGCCGCGAGATGGCCGGCGATGGTGGGTCCGATGAGCACGAACACCAGCGACAGAAGGATGAAGACGGCCATCCCCAGCGTCAGACCGATCGCGATCAGGCGGACTTTCCACCACGGTCGACTTTCCGTGATGTCGTAGGCGACATTGAGTGTCGTGACGATCGACGACATGGCGCCCGAGCTGCTCCAGACGGTCAAGACGAAGCCAACCGTGAGCAAGCCACCGTGGTTGCTGTCGGAAATCTTCTTGATCTGATCGGAGACGATGGTGAGCACGTCGGGAGGGACGAACTCGCCAATCATCCGTACCACTTCGTCGATCAGGTTGGCGATCGTGAAGAAGCTCGCGATCGACAGGAGGGTCAGAAGCGCCGGGAAGAGAGCGAAAAAGAAATAGTAGGCCTGCTGCGCGCCGAGGTCGAACGCCTGGTCGGCGAACAATTCCCTGACCGTGCGCTTCGTGATCTCCCTCCAGCTCAACGGAATCTTCAGCCTTGCCAACATGTCCCGCCTGAACAGCAATCGCGCTGCCAGGCCGGTCTGTCTCCAGGCGCTATGATCGAGACGTGACGATGGACGTTCTCGTAGTGGGGGCGGGGATCATCGGTTGCGCGGTTGCGCGCGAGCTCGCCGTTCGAGACGTGAACGTGGCGATCATAGACGCACGGGACGTCGGGCGGGGAGCGACGCACGCGTCGGCAGGAGTCCTGGCACCGTACATCGAGGCACACGAAGGAGGCACGCTCCTCGATCTCACAGTACGCAGCCTGGAGCTCTACGACGTGTGGATGGATGGGATTCGCGCGGAGTCCGGGATCGATGTCGAGTATCGTCGATCCGGAAGCCTCGAGGTCGCGCTGGATGCCCGAACGGCGTCACGCCTGCTGCAGATGCCCGCACGATTCGCGGCACGCGAGAAGCTGCTGTGGCTGGACGCCACTCAAGCCCGCAGGACCGAGCCCGCGCTCTCGGACTCGGCGCTCGGAGCGCTCGCGGTGCCAACGCACGGCTACGTCGCGGCGACAGTCCTGACCGAGGCGCTGGCGCGGGCAGCGATCGCGCGCGGTGCATCCGTGCACAGCCATTGTCACGTCACCGCGATCGATTGCCAGGGTGATCTCGTCGAGGTCCGCGCCGTGGATGGCCGCTCCTGGCGGGCAAAGCGAGTGGTGGTGGCGGCGGGGAGCTGGACCGGCCAGCTGGAGGGGCTCAGCAGCGTGGCGCACGACGTGCGGCCGGTGCGCGGTCAACTTCTTCGCGTCATCTGGCGAAGCAGGCCCCTCCGGCAGGTCATCTGGGGGCCCGACTGTTACCTGGTGCCCTGGGCGGATGGCACGGTCCTCATCGGAGCGACTGTAGAAGATGTGGGGTTCGACGAGCGGAACACCGTGGCGGGCGTGCGCACGCTGCTGGTCGCCGCGCAAAACCTGCTGCCCGGGATGGAGGATGCGACGTTTCTCGAAGCTCGCGTGGGCCTGCGGCCCGCGACGTCAGATGGACTGCCCATCATCGGGCAGTCCGATTCGACCGACCGTGTCGTGTATGCGACCGGTCACTACCGCAATGGCATTCTGCTGGCGCCGCTGACCGCGAAGCTCATAGCTGATCTCGTGATCGACAATCGTAGAGATCCTGTACTCGAGGCGCTCACGCCTGGAAGAAGAGTTCCGGGGGTGTAGCCCGAGCCCCACCTCAGCGATTTGTCACGGCGGGTGTAGCGTTTACGAGGTTCTGCAGGTTGATGGGGGTCTGCTGAATGGCCTCGAAGGCCACGCTCGCGAGCTGATAGTCCAAGAACGCCTGCGTCTCGTTGTTCCTCGCGATCGCCAGATCTCTCTGAGCTTGGATCACGAGAAAGCTCGTCGACAGACCGACCTCGAAACGCCGCTGTTCGGCGTCGAGCCGCTGCTCGGCGAGCTCCCGGCCGACGCGTGTCGTTTCGATCCTCTGCTGATTCTGTTCGAGCCGGGAGGCTGCGTCGCGAACCTGCCGAACGGCCGTCAGCTCCAGGCTCCGCAAGCGTGCGGCGGACTGATCCTTTTCGATCCGCGCTCGGGCCAGCGACGCCTGCGCGGCGCTGTTCCCGAGCGGATAGCTGAACGCGACTCCGAGCGTCCACGTCGGATAGTCGGCGGTGAACAGTTGACCGAGCACGCTGCCGAACGAGGTGTCCTGCGTGCCGACAATCGTGCCTGGGAAGTCGCCGGTGCGAAGCAGGCGCGAGCCGCCGGCGCCGTTCGTCAGGTACGTCGCCTGCGCTCGCAGGTCGGGAAGGACCTGGCTCCGCGACAGCGAGATGTTGGTCTCGTTGTTCAGGATTTCCTTTCGTCCAACAATCAAGTCCGTTCGCTCGACAAGCGCGCGCCTGACGGCAGCGTCGACATCCGGCGGCGGGCCCACGGCGGGCGCGAGGTCGGCCGGCTCGAGCCGAAGCATCCAGTAGTCGTCCCGCTTCGGATCGACTGTCATGCGTCCGTAGCAGATCTTCAGACTGCCGGGCGTTGGTTCGAGCGATGATCAGGTTCTCCCGCCGCTGCGCGACTTCTGCTTGCGCAGCCACGAGGTCGAGCGGCGGCGACTGACCGACATCGACGCGTGCGCGGTTCGTGCGCTCCAGCTCCAATGCGAGATCGAGCGACCGTCGCTGCACGTCGACCAGCGCGAGCGACGATACGAGCAGCCAGTAGGCTCGCTCGGCGTCGGCCGACGTCGTCACGGCCGCCTCCGTGTAGCGCGTGTCTGCAATCTCCCGGTTGCGCTTCGACAGATCGAGCTGCGCACGCGCCGGATCGATCTTGAAGTCGCGCAGCAGCGGCTGTGAGAACGCCACCTGGAGGGTCGACGCCAGGGCCGGACTGAAGCTTGAGATGATGCTGTTGGAGGTCGTCCGCGAGCTGTCCCAGTTGAAAAGATAGTTGCCGCCGCCCCACGGGAGCTGCTGGGTGACCCCTACGTTCCCGGTCCACAAATCTGTCTGTGTCCCGGCGACGCCCCCGAACAGGTTGACGGGAGGAAGCAGCTCGCTGTTTCGCTGCAGAGCCGACCGGACGGTCGGCACGAACGCGCTGCGCGCGCTGGCGATCTCCGTCTCGCTGATCGCGGGATCGTATCGGCTCACCGCCAGATCAGGATTGTTGTCGACGGCCATTCGAATGGCTTCGTCCCGCGTGATCTTGAGGACCGGTCCGGGGGCAGCCTGCGTCGCCGCGGGTTGCGCCGGAGCCGCGGTGCCAGCGCCCGCCTGCGCCCTGGCGCTCGACGGCAAGCCGAACAGCAGCGCCAGCACGGTCGCCGTAGCGGCGGCCGCCCCTGCCGCGCGCCCGCGAAGCCGCACGCCGACCTTCGAGAGGTCGTCGAACAGCGAGTACGCAACGGGGGTGACCAGGAGCGTCAGCAGCAGCACCAGCGACTGCCCTCCGATGATGACGAACCCAATCGCCCGGTTGGTGCCTGCGCCAATGCCGCTCGAGACGACGAGCGGGAACATCCCTGCGACGAACGCGAACGTCGTCATCAGGATCGGCCGCAGTCGATCGCGGCTCGCCTGGAGCACGGCGGCGTCACGCTCCATGCCGCGCTCGCGCAGCTGGTTGGCGTGATCGATCTGCAGAATCGAATTCTTCTTCACGACGCCGAAGAGCACCAGCAGACCGAGCGCCGAAAAGATGTTCAGCGACTGCCGCGTGATGATGATCGAGAGCAGCGCGAACGGCAGCGTCAGCGGCAGCGACAGCAGGATCGTGATCGGGTGCAGCCAGGACTCGAACTGCGCCGCCAGGATCAGATACATGAAGATGAGCGACAGCGCGAACGCGATGAGGAAGTTCTGCGCGGCGCGACCGAGCTCGCGCGAGCGACCCGCAAATCGCGTGCTGTAGCCGGGCCCCATGTTCAGGGCGTCCGCCGTCCGCGTCATGGTGTCCATGGCCGGCGTCTGCGATACGCCCTGCAGGAGGCCCGCGAAGATCGTGACCTGCCGCTGGCGGTTCAGCCGGTTGATTTCCGACGGCGCCGTGCCTGGCGTCAGACGCGCGATGTTCTGGAGCGGCACGCTCCCGTTCCGGTTGGACGGCACAGTCAGTTGCTCGATCGCGCTCACCGTCCGCCGGTTCCCTTCCACCGCGCGGACGTGCACCTCGTATTGCTCGCCGCCTTCGTTGTAGGTCGTCACCTGGTCTCCACCGACGAGGAGGCGCAGCGCTTCCGCGGCATCCGAAATCTGGACACCCAGGTCAGAAGCCTTCAGGCGATCGAGCTCCACCGATAGCTCAGGCTTGCCCACGTTGAGCGACGTGTCCACGTCGACGACCCCCTGTTCCTTTCGCGCGGCGTCGACGACGGCCGCCGCGTACTTCTCGAGCAGCTTCAGATCCGGTCCGTTGATGGCGAACTGGATGTCGGCACTCTGGTTGCCACCGCCGCCGATGGTGGCCACCGCCCGGACGCCGGTGCGCAGGTTGGGCAGCGCGAGCGTCGGCAATACCTTCGTTCGGACCTCGTTCATCAATACGAACTGATCCCGCTCACGTTCCTCGACGGGCTTCAGCCGGACGTAGACCGTCGCAACGTTCTGCGTCCTGCGCCGGATCGTCGGCCACGGACACGAGCGTGAACGCGACTTCAGGCAGCTGCCGGATCCGCGTGGCGATCCGGTTTGCGATGATCTCCGTCGCCTCCAGGCTCGAGCCCTCTGCCGCGCGCAACCCGACCTCGAACTCAGACTGATCGTCATTCGGCATGAAATTCTTGTTGGCAATCATGAAGAGCGGCACGCTGCTGAGCAGCACCAGCACGGCGATACCGGCGACGATGCCGCGATGCGCCAGCGACCACTGTAGCGTGCGCGAGTAGAACTGATCCACCGGCCGGAAGAACCGCGATTCCTTCGACCCGTGGTCCGCGAGGTAGTTCCCCTGAGCGTCTTCGCGCCGAGGCCGCATTTTAATCCACCGCGCCGACAACATCGGCGTCAGCGTGAAACTGACGAGCATCGACACCATGATCGCGAACGACATCGTCAGCCCGAAGCTCGTCATGAACCGGCCGACGATGCCGCCCATGAAGCCGACAGGAACGAAGATGGCGACGAGCGAGAGAGTCGTCGCCAGCACGGCCAGCCCGATCTCGCGCGTCGCCTCGACCGCTGCCTGCATGGGCGGCCGGCCCTTCTCTTCGACGAAGCGATAGATGTTCTCGAGCACGACGATCGCGTCGTCGATGACGATCCCGACGGCGAGCGTGAGGGCGAGCATCGTCATCGAGTTCAGCGTGAAGCCCTGGTACCAGATCAGGCCGAAGGTCGCGATGATCGACGTCGGGATCGCGATGGCCGCGATGATCGTGGAGCGCCAGTTCCAGAGGAACACGAGGACGACCAGCGCGGCGAGAATCGAGCCGACGATCAGGTGCTCTTCGACGCTTCGCATCGAGCGCCTTGATGAACTCCGACATGGTCGCGAACGATGCGGATGCTGTAGCCCTTCGGCGCAAGCGGCGCCACTTCCGCAAGCCGTGCGCGGACTTCGTCGACCACCTGGACGGTGTTCGTGCCGGACTGGCGGCGTACGGTCAGCAGTACGGCGGACTCGCCGTTCACGTTGGCCTTCGTCTCCGCGTCAGCCATTCCGTCCTCGATTGTCGCGACGTCACGCAGGAGCACCGGGTGTCCTTCCTGCTGCTTGACGACGATCGCGCCGAACGCGGGGACCGACTGAACGCGGCCGCGCGTCCGCAGGGTGACCGATGTCGCGCCCTGCTCGACGCGCCCGCCGGGAATCTCGGCGTTCTGGTTCTGAAGGGCCTTCGTCACGTCGGTGACGGTGAGGTTGTACGCGCGCAGGCGGTCGGCGTCCATCAGCACGTTGACCTGCCGCGCACGTCCGCCGACGACCACCACCTGCCCGACGCCGCTGACGCTCTCGAGTTGCCGGCGGAGCGTCTTGTCCGCGTATTCCGTGATGTCGCGAAGAGGCTTGTCAGCGGAAACCGACAGTGTGAGCACCGGCGCGCTGTCCGGATCGAACTTCTCGACCGTCGGCTGGTCGATCGTCCTCGGCAGGAGTGGAAGCACGCGATTCACGCGATCGCGAACTTCCTGCGCCGCGATGTCCGCATCCTTCTCCAGCAGGAACGAGATGATGACCTGCGAGACGCCTTCCGAAGAGTTCGATCGGAGCTCGTCGATGCTGCTGATCGTGTTGACCGCCTCTTCGATCTTGTCGGTGATTTCCGTTTCGACCTCTTCGGGCGCGGCGCCCGGCAGCCTGGTCGTCACGACGACGGTCGGGAAGTCGACCTTGGGAAAGCGATCGAGGCCCAGCCGCATGAAGGCAAAGGCGCCGACGACTGTGAGCGAGAGGATGATGACCGTCGCGAAGACCGGACGGCGCACGGAGATTGATGCGAGCCACTGCATGTGTCGTTACCTGAGCTGCTTCGAAGAAAAGCGAGCGCGCGTTCAGCGCGAGGCGACGGTCTGCCCGTCCGCCACACGTCCTTTCGGGTCGGTCGCGACAGATTCACCCTTCGCGATGCCCGAGGTGACCTCGATACGGTCGCCGAACGTTTCGCCGACCGTGACGATCCGCTCCTCGACCCGGTTGTTCTTGACGACGTAGACGCGGCTGGTGCCGGCGATGACCTCGACGGACGTCGCGGGAACGAGGAGCGCGGGAGCGTCCACGGCCTGACGGATTCTCGCAGTCGCGAACATGCCCGGCTTCAGTCGCCCGTCGGCGTTCGCGGCGAGCGCCTCGACGGTGAGCGCACGCTGGTCGGCGCGCAGGCTCGGAGAGACGAAGCGGATGCGTGCGTCGAACTCTTCGTTGGTGTACGCATCGACGGTCAGCTTCACAGGGAGTCCGACCTTGACGAGTGAGACGGACTGTTCGGGCACCGTGAGCTCGAGCCGCAGCGGATCGACGCGGACGACCGTTGCGACCCTAGTGCCGCGCGTGACGTAGTCGCCGACGCTGACCACGCGCTCCGCGACCAGGCCTGCGAATGGCGCGCGCACACTGGTGTCGGCGACGGCCTTCCGGGCGAGGGTGATGCGGGCGTGCGCCGCCTCGAGCAAGCGGTACGACTGCTGCGCCGAGTTCAGCGCAACCTGATACTGCTGCCGCGCCGCTTCGACCTGGGTCCGTCGCTGATCGAACTCGCTCTGCGAGACGACCTTCTGATCGAGCAGCGAACGGATGCGGTTGAACTCCGCCTCCGCCCAATCGAGCGATGCCTTGGCGTTCATGACGTCGGGCACCTGCTTCGCCTCGAACGGCTGGCCGGGAGTGAGGCCGAGCCGCGACTCGATCTGCGCGGCATTGGCTTCCGCCTCCTGAAGCTGCGCGGATGTCTCGGTCGCGGAGATGCGTGCCAGGAGCGTGCCCTGCTGAACTCGCGTGCCTCGCTCGATCGGAATCTCGACCACGCGGCCGACGGTCTCAGCGCTCACCTCGGCCTGTTCGTCGGCGGCCAGTGAACCCGTGACGCGGAGGTAGCGGTCGACCGCGCGGCTCTCGACCTGCGTCACTGCGACGGGGGCCGGCGCCGTCGATGCGGCCGACGCCTCCGTGCTGACTTCGGCGCGGCAGCCGCTGAGCGCCGTCACGGCGATGAGTCCGGGGAGAACGAGAAGAGCACGTCTGACGATCATGGTGAAGAGCCTCATTCGAGAATGCCGGGTTCGGGGCAGCCGGCCGACGGAGACGTAACGGGCGAGCCGGAGCGCAGACCGGCAATCACGGCTTCGAGCGCATCAACGGCGAGGGCATCGGCGTCCTCGCCAGGGGCAAGGCGATCGCAAAGCCGCATGACCGCGACGCCGTGGACCGCGGCGAGCATGATCCGGAACAGCACGTCCGGCCGGGAGCCGGCGGGGAACGCCCCGGCATCGATCGCTTTCTGAATCAGCGCGTCCACCTGCAGGCGAATCGCACGCAGGAATCCGAACCGCGCCAGCCCCTTGGTGATCCGCGGCACCGATCGGTCCAGGAACATCAGGGCGAAGTACTCGGGGTGCGACTTGCTGAACTCGTACACCCGCATGAGCGCCTGCCTGATGCAGTGGAGAGGATCGACTTGGACACCGGCGGGAGGCCTCTCCAGGGATGTCTGACCGATCAAAAGGCGAAAACCCTCTTCAGCCAGTGCGAAGAAGATGTCGTCCTTGCTCGGGAAGTACCCGTAGATTGCAGCCGGGCTGTATTCGATCCGCTCGGCAATCTTCCGCATCGAGACGTTCTGATAGCCCTCCGCGACGAACAAATCGCGCGCGGCATCGAGAATTGCCCTGGAAACTGCTTCCCGGTCCCGTTCCTGACGTTCTTTCAGACCCAATCCGCCTCCACCCTGCAGCTTCGCTGAACAGTGTTCAGTATTCTAACACCGTTAGACGCAGGACTGGATGCTCCGGTTCCAAGAGAGTGGCGGTTATGCTTCCGGGATGGCCACCATTGACGCCCGCGAGGCACAGGCACGGCTCAGCGCCCTTCCTCGCTGGGCCATCGAGAACGGCGCGCTCGTCAGGAAGTTCACGTTTGCCGGATTCCCGGAGGCGGTCGCCTTCGTCGTCCGGCTGGCATTCGTAGCCGAAGCCGCCGACCACCATCCCGACATCCTGGTGAACTACAAGCGCGTCACGCTCACCTATGTGACGCACAGCGCCGGCGGCTTGACGAACAAGGATTTCGACGGGGCGGGCGCGGCCGGAAAGCTTGCCGAGGACATGGGCGGCGCCTGAGGGGACCCGGTGAGCGTCAGCGCGAGGAGCCGCCCAGGAAGCGGACCGCATGCCGCTGGATGCGCAAGTTGACGTCCACGGACGACGGCAGCTCCGAGGTCTTGCCGTCGATGTGCGCGACGAGGCCTGATGGGAGCGTCACCCGAATCTCGTTCCCGCGAACGGCCGTAAACAGAGGGGCAACGCGCCGACCGGCTTCTGTCTTCGCGAGGAACTTCGTCAGCAGCTCGCGCTGAGACTCCTCGACGAGGACGACGTCGAGCAAGCCGTCGGCCGGATCGACGTCAGGGGCGAGCTCCACGTTGGGTCCGAGACGGCCGATGTTCAACACCTCCAGCATCAGGAGCGACGCGTAGATCACCTGGCCGTTCACGTGGACCTCGGCCTCGAACGGAGTCTGTGTCCGGGACCGCTCGCAGAGAGCGGCGACATCCCTCGCGAGCTCGGCTTCGCGACTGCTCTCGCCCGACCCCGCACGATCCTGTGCGGTCAGCGCTGCCGCGGTTTCTGCGAACGCGCCGACGCCGAATCCTTCGAAGAACCAGTCGCGGTTCCGGTCGAACTCGATCGTGCCTGCGTCGAACGGGACGATCGACCACTCGGCGATGCGGTCCAGGAGGTCGTGTTTCCCGGCATCGAGAATCAACGCCAGATTGTTGGCAGTGCCCAGCGGAAGGACGGCGATGGGCACGGTAGTACCCACGAGCTGCCGCGCCGTACGTCCAACGCTTCCGTCCCCGCCTGCCGCCACTACGAGATCGAACTTCCCAATCTCGGGATCGTTCAAGAGACGGCTCTTCAGATTTATCCACTCCACATCGTGGCCTGCCCGTTGCAGGCGGTCGACGAGCTCCTCGGGGAGTACTCGCTCGTGTCCGGCGTCAGGGTTCTGACAGATCAGAATTCGCACGCAATCCGGGCTTCACGGCGCGTGCCAGGTCCGAGGCTCCAGCCGAGGTCCACCTAATTTCTGTTTCGGAGTTGCGTTATTGCGACGAACGGATCGAAGTGGTAACAATGGCGCCTCCACAGCCAACCAACGCGACGAACGCACGAACGGGGCCTGACGTCCGGAGCCTGGACCGGGACAAGGATCGACGCATGAACCTCCTGATCACGAACGACGACGGGATCTACAGTCCGGGGATTCTGGCGCTTGCGCAGGTCGCCGCGAAGTTCGGCCACGTCAGGATCGTCGCTCCGGACGTCGAGCAGTCGTCGATGAGCGCGGCGATTACAGCCAACCGGCCGCTCTCGTATCGTCGAACGCCGCTTCGGGACTTCGAGGCTTATCGGGTCAACGGCACGCCGTCTGACTGCGTGGCGCTTGGAACTCACCTCTGGGAACGCGCCGACGTCGTCCTCTCCGGGATCAATCTCGGGCCGAACGTCGGGAACGGCATCTGGCACTCCGGGACCGTGTCTGCCGCGCGACAGAGCGTGCTGCTCGGATGCCGCGGCATCGCCTTCAGCACACCTGTCGTAGACGCCGAGCCGCAGTTCGACACGCTTGAGCCGTTCGTGGAGCGCGCGCTGGAGCTGCTCCTTCCGGACGCTTCCCTCCGCCTCGTCAACGTGAATCTTCCGCAGCAGCCGGCCGGGGTCGCGTGGACGCGCGTCTCGGTGCGCCAGTACGACGGCTGGGTCGTGCCGGGAAAGGATCCGATCGGCCGGGAGCACTTCTGGTTCACCGTCAAACCGCTCGAGCCCGCAGACGAGGGCACCGATCGGTGGGCCCTCGAGCACGACCTGGTGTCGATGACGCCACTCAGGCTCGACCTGACCGATGAAGATTTACTGAAAGTCGCGACGAAGACTACGGATCCGCCGCCGCCCCAGGGGAGGACGCGAGCAGCTGGCTAGCCGCTCGGAGGGCTCGGCACTCGCGCCCGGGACTCGGGGCTCGCCGCTCGGGCCTCGGGACGTCGCGCAAGGCGCGACCGCAAGCCGCGCCGACAAAAGAAGACCGGGATCCCCGGACCGGACACTCACGGCGTCAGCTTCCAAAGGCCGGCGCTACACATTCGGGTCCCCGACAAGTAGAATGACAATCCCATGTCTAAAGATCTGCCAGGAGAGGCGCTGGGGCTCGTCGAAACTCGCGGTCTGGTCGGGATGATCGAGGCGGCCGACGCGATGGTCAAGGCGGCCAACGTCGTGTTCGTCGGCTGGCAGAAGGTCGACGCCGGCCTGGTGACGGCAATCGTTCGCGGGGATGTCGCTTCCGTCAAAGCGGCGACCGACGCGGGCGCCAGTGCGGCAAGGCGCGTCGGAGAGCTGGTCGGCGTGCACGTGATTCCGCGGCCGGCCGACGGTCTCGATCAGATTTTTCCTATCGGATAGCGACCGGATCCGAGCGGCGAGCCCCGGATCCCGTCCTTCTTCTCATCTCACCCCATCACGCCGATTGACGCCGGCCCCGTGAACCCCGGGAACACGTGCTTGATGTCGGTCAGTCCCAGGTGCCCGTGCACGACTTCGGCGAACACGGTACGGAAGTCTGTGGTCACCGAGAGATCGCGGCCTTCGTAGCGCTGCTCCGGCGCGAGCCCGGGCCAGCGTCCATAGACCTTGCCCCCGCGAACGGGTCCGCCGATCACCATCATCGCGTTCCCGTGGCCGTGATCCGTTCCGCGATTGCCGTTCTCCGCCACGGCCCGTCCAAACTCCGACATCGTCAGCACCACGACGTCCGCCATGCGATCGCCGAGGTCGCGCACGAGCGCGGCGATGCCGTGGGCGTGGTCGTCGAGGCGGGTCGCGATCTGGCCTTCCGCTGCACCTTCGTTGACGTGGTGATCCCAGTTGCCAGACTCCGCGAAGGCGACTTCGAGGCCGACATCCGACTTGATCAACTGCGCGATCTGCCTGAGCGCCTCACCGTACGCCGAGCGTGGATATTCGGCGCCGTTCTCCGGCGCGTACTTGTTCGGATCCGCCGTCTTCAGCATCTTCACCGCATCGAAGGCTTCGCGGCCCGTCTGATGCAGGACGCTTTGAGCGGCAGTCGCGTACTCGGCTTCGAAGGACGCCTGCACCATGTCGGACGCTTGACCGGCCCTGATCCCGAATTGCCCGATCTGGCCGATCGCCAGCGCAGGCTCGAGACCTTGGAGCGATCGCGGCAGTTGAGGCGCGAGGGCAACGGCGCGGAACGGCGTCGACGCCTCGTGCTCGCGCGCGTGCAGATACCGGTTGAGCCATCCATCCTGCGTGCTCTTCACGCCCGGCGTGGCTGTCTCCATGTAGTCCTGCGCGTCGAAGTGGGAGCGCGTGCCGTCCGGTGATCCGCACGCATGAACGATGGCGAGCTGACGCGCGTCGTAGAGCGGCTTGAGGGGCGCCAGCCGCGGATGCAGACCGAAGAACCCGTCGAGATCGATGGCGGCGTCGGGACGCGTGCCTGGACGCGCAATCGCGATGCTCGGCCGGGCGCCGTAGTACGCGTTCTCGCCGAACGGCACGACCATGTTCAGCCCGTCGACGGCACCGCGCTGGAAGATCGTCACGAGTACTTTTCTGCGCGGCGTGTCGGCAGCGGCCGCGGTCCGGGCGAGGAAGGCGGGCGCGAAGCCGAGGCTGACGAGCGCGAGCCCGCCGTTCTTGAGGAAGATGCGTCGCGAGTACATCTGGAACCTACCTTTTCTGGAACTCTGGCGATCCGAGCACGAGCGCGATGGCCTGCGGCGTCTGGTTCGCTTTGGCGATCGTGGCTGTCGTTTCCGCCGACAGGTCGCCGCCGAGCACACCTACAACGAGCGCATCGCGGGCGGTCGCAGGATCCGCTGACATGGCGCCGGCGGTCGCAGGGCCGCCTCGATTGCGAAGGCTCGTCAGCGACAACGCGAAGTTCATCCGCGCCAAAAGCGCGCCGGTGTTGACCCAGGCGTCGGCACGATCGGCGTAGCCGGTCGGCGGCTGACACATGTAGAGCGGCATCCCGAGGTTGCGGAGAGCGGCTGCGAGCGGCAGGCCGCTGGCCGTTTCGGTTCCGGTCGCTCGCACGGCGCTGACGACGAACTCGAAAGGTGTTTTGACCTTCGCCCGGTACGCTTCGGCCGAGAAGAATTCCGGCGAGGTGACGATCGTCCGCACGACTTCGCGAATATCACCCTCCGTATCGTGGAACCGCTTTGCCGCGCGATCGATCAGCGGCTTTGGTGGCGTATCGGAGACGAACCGGCGGGCGAGCTTCGTCGCGATGAAACGCGCAGTCGAGGGGTGCGCGGCCAGGATGTCCAGCACTTCTTCGCCGTCCCGCTTTCCACCGCCCGGCTTGATTCGGTGTCCGAGGACGAGTTTCTCCCCGTCGTCGTGAAGGCGCGGCTCGAAGACGAAACCGCCGCCCAGCCGCGGGTTTTGAATCGTCCATCCGGTGAACGCCCGGGCAACCTCCTGCACGTCCTTCTGCGTGTAGCCGCCATCCACGCCGAGCGTGTGCAGCTCCATCAGCTCGCGGCCGTAGTTCTCGTTGATCCCGCGCGGACGGCGATTCTGCGCCGCCTGCTGGCCGGGTTGCGCCGGCCGAGGGAACAGTGCACCTGGACGGCGCGCCACGGGACGGACCGGCGTCTGCGCCTGGGCGCGCCTCGGTGCGCCCTGCACTTGAGCGCCGCGCTTCCGCGCGTCCATGGTTTGTGCGTCTACAGGTGCGCTGTTCTGCCAGTTGTCGAGGAAGAAGAGCATGGCGGGACTCTCGGCCGTGGCCTCCAGAAGATCCCTGAACTTGCCAAACACGTGCGGCCGGATCGCGTCACGCTCGTATTCCGTCAGGTAGCCGCGGGTCGCACCCTTCCCCGCGAAGACGTTGAAGTGATTGAACCAGAAGTCGACCATGACTTCTTCGAGCTGACGATCGCTGTATGCGGCGCGAAGCACCTTCTGCTCGGAGAGGTCCGTCATGATCGTCCGCTCTGCGCGCGCCGCCTGCATCTGCTCCGGAGTCCGCATCTCGCGCGGCGAGAGTGGTGAAGCGCCAGGCGTTCCCTGCTGCGAGCCTCGTCCCTCCGGATTCTGCATCTCGCCATTCTGCTGCGCGCTGGCCGGGGGGGTGCCTGCTGCTGGCTGACCCTGCTCCCGCTGCTGCTGCCGGCGCAGGACCTGACCAGGGATCAGATACTCCTCGGCAATCTCCCGGCTGCTTTTCGACAGCGTTTCGAGCGATGCCAGGCGCGGCGCCATCCCCGTGTCAGGAATTCGATCCGGGTGAAGTTGCTGTTCGACGTAGGTCTGCAGGCCCATCGCACGGATGCGTTCGACGTCCCCGGGCCGCGGACCAAACCCGATCCGGTTGAGCACGTGGATGATCGTCTTGTCGTCCGGGTGAGCCGGAACGGCAGACGCGGGACCCTTTGCCGCCGCGAGGGGCAGAGTCGCCGCGACAGCCAGGATAGCGAGCGCAGCGGGCAGTTGCCGGGCTGCCCGGTGAGTCAGAGTGCGCATTGTCGACCTCTTTTGCTGCCGACCCGAAAGGTGCGGCAGCCTCGAGCAGCAGCGCGACGCGGCTTCCGCATCCGGGTCGGCAGATATCTGCCCGAGCCCGGCGGCGGGTCGGTCGTCTGGTTACTGGTTCTTTAGACCGGCCGATGCGCGGCGGGGTTGAAGAGCCGGGACGCTACCTGCTCATGAACTTCTTCCACGGGTCGACGATGGCCTTCTGGGGGCCAGAGGCCGCGTCGTATGCGGCGGCATACTTCAAGAACAGCGTCCGGTCTTCGTCGACGGATCTGATCGGCCGTTTTGCGACCCTGGCTTCGTACAGCAGCCGGAGCACAATGAAGAGCCGCTCGTGATCCCCAGGATGACGTGGCAGGTACGGTTCCAGGGTGTCGAGCGCCTCCGCGCTCCTTCCCGCAACGGCGTAGGCGGTTCCCAGTCGCAGCAGGATGTCGTCATCGTCCGGCCAGAGGCTTGCCGCCTCCTTCAGGATGTCGACTGCCCTGGGGGCGTCACGCAGGCGGAGCAAGGCATCGCCGAGCAGCGTGTACACGAACGGCGCATCGCCTTCGGTGACGAGCGACGTCTGCCAGGCGCCGGCCGCTTCTCGATCCCGGCCCCCAGCCGCGTAGCAGGATCCGAGGTAGAACGCAGCGGGTAAGAACTCCGAATCGAGGCGAAGCGCCTCGCGGAACTGTCCCGCTGCCGCTTCGAGCTGCCCTCTCGCGTAGAGCGCGAGGCCGTTCAGAAACACCGACGCGAGGCGCTCGCTGCCTCCGGCTTTCACGCTCGCTTCAGCAGCCTCGTCGAAGCGTCCGGCCTTTGCGTCGGCGATCGCCGATCCCGCTGCATCCGCTGGGTTCATGCGGTCGAGGAAGAAACCGACGACCTGCGGCGTCAACACCGCACGCCGCTCGAACGCGTCGATCCGCGATGTGAAGGGGATCGCGGGCCGCGCCGCGGCGCCCGGCCGCGTCTCAGCTCCGGCAGTCGACGTGGACGCCGGCGACGACGAGATTCGAAACGGCCGCGTAATCGTCGCGACTTTGCGCTCGTCCAGATCGATGACGGCGCGGGCGACGTAGTTGCCGGGCGGCAGCAGCGCAATCGTCAGCGCGCCTTCGACGGTCCTTCCTCCGGGTGCATCGCCAGCCAGCCGCTGAATTCGACCGGGAGCGCTTTCGATCGCGCGCGCCTCGTCGCTCTCGGCCACCTCGAAGACGACAGACGCTGTGGCGAGCGCCTCGTCTTTGTCGGCATAGAGCTCGATATAGCTGTGGACGGTCCCGGATCTGAAATCTCCGGCGACCGCAGGAAGCAGGCCACCAGCGGCGATCGATCCAGTGTTTTCGGCAATCAGCAGGTCCGTCGCTTTCAGCTGTCCGGCGGCCGTCATCTGCGCGCGGAACGTGTGCTCGACGCTTCCGCGCTTGCCCGTCGAGTCGACGACCGCAAGCTTGAGCGTGTGCACCCCTGGACCGTCGATCAGAACCGATCCGACGTAGGTTTGCGTTCGCGATGGTCCTCTCTCGGACGCCTTGACCTCCGGTTCGAGCTGGCTCGTCACCAGACGGCCCCGCGCGTCGACGAGTGAGTACGCCAGCGCGAGTCTGCCGTTGCTCGTGACGGAACGATCGATCTCCGCCGCGACGATCACCCGCAGCTTGCCGGTCGGAGCGTCGCGCAACGTATAGGTCGAGACCTTCAGGCCGATATCGGTGGCCAGCAGTGGCGCCCGCAAAGCATCCGACAGCAGCGTTTCGTTCGTGATCGCGCGCGCGGGTTCCACGGCGAACTGCGCTCGAGATCGAATCTCGATCCCGTTCCGGCCGGGCACGCCGATCTTGATCTTGTGAACCTTGCCATCTCGATCTTCCGTTTCCGGCTCGAAGCTGAGCAGGTAATAGGCTGAGAGCTCGAGCGCCAGCCTGGAGAATGCCGCGTCGGCGGTGCTCGTGACGCGGAACACCGATCCTCGCGCCATGCCGGCCATCGTTGCCAGACCTTGCTCGGCGAAAGCCGCGTCCTGGCCCCGGGTCGACGAAACACGCGATTGCTCGGCGTCCGAAGAAGGCGGATCGAGATGAAGAGCGTACAGAACGACTTGCCCTCGGGAGGCCGCGGGGCCCAGCCACGACAGCTCCGCCGAATCAGTGTCCAGAACGAGCCCTTCAGAGAGAAAGACGATCGTCTTGGGAGACGTGGTGGTCGCGAGCCGCTCGATCAACCCTCTCAGCGCGAGCAGAGAGGCGCGCGTTCGCTCGCGTGCAGTCTGGTAGACGAGGTTCGCCTCAGCGGTCAGCCGCTGGGTACACTCCTGAATCTCCGTCGCGTCGCGTAACCCGCTGCACTCGCGGTCGAGAATCTGCCGCAGCGCGATCGCGTCGCCACGCTGTGCATCGGCCGCCTCAGAGATACCTACGTGCAGCAGACCAGGCGACGTGGCCTGCCCGATCAGCTTCGGAAGCAGCGCTTGAACGACGGCGTGGTTCGTCGTGAAGTCCACCTGTGGTCCCGAGACGGGGATCGTGACGAGCCCGATGCGATCGGCCGGTCCGAGCTGCGAGACGAATCTGCTCGCAGCGTCGAGCGCGAGCTTGCCGCGACCCGCTCCGATGCTTCCCTGGTCGACGACGAGCATGATCAGTCGGCCGCCGGCGGCGGCCAGGTTCGAGCTGTAGTAGGTCGGAGCAGGCGGCGCCGAGGCCTCGGCGGCTGTGACGTACTGCGCGGAGGCAATCCTGCGCGCCTTGCCGTCGATTGTCAGTGCGAAGTCACCTGCCTCGAGGCCGGTCACGGGTCGTCCGGTCCTGTCGATGACGTTCACATCGACCGGGACCAGGTCGACAGACGATCGAAACGTCGGCTGACCAGGCGTATCCTGCGCGCCGGCGGGCGCGGCCAAGGCGTTCAGCAGAAACGCCAGGAGGACGATCGTGGCGGGTGGCTTCATGGCTGCTGCTGATGCGGCGCCAGTCGATATCCTTGCCGCGCACGGACATGATACTTGCCGCCCGGCACCTCCACCCGGATCCGATGCCATGCGCCGTCACGCAGGGTGCTCGGAGCCGGATAAGACAGCAGATACTGATTGCGCAAGTCCTCGAGAATCTCGTCGAACACCGCGCCGAGCTTGACGACGTCGTCGGTGAAGAACGCGCGTCCGCCGCTGATCGTCGCGAACTTTCGGAGCAGATCCTGCAGCTTCGACGCGTGTACGGCCCGCCCCTGACCGATGGCATAGATCGTCGCGTCGCTGCCTTCTGCGCGCGCGATGGCTGCGTCGATCGGCGCGTGGCTCGACTGGTCGTCCCCGTCGCTGAAGATGACGATCGAACGGCGGCCCTGCTGGCGGCCGAGCAGATCGATCGCCTTGATCGTCACGTCGTAGAGCGCCGTGCCGCCCCACGGCGCCATCAGATCGATCGCCCGCACGCGTGCACCCTGGTCCGTCGCACGTCTCGCCGCCGTGAAAATGTTGTCGTTGAAGCCGAGCACCGTCACCTGGTCGTTCGGCTGGAGGCCCGCGAGAAAACGCTTGGCTGATTCTTTGACGATCGGAAGCGCCTCCGTCATGCTGGAACTGACGTCGATCGCCGTGACGAGCTCCAGCGGGATGTTCTGCGAGACGAAGTTGGTGATCGTTTGCGCCCGGTCGTCTTCGAAGACCCTGAAATCGCTCTGATGCAGGCCGCGCACGAAGCGTCCGCCCTCAGTCACCACGGCGGTGACCTGCACCACGTCGACATCCACTCCCTCCGAATACTGGAGTCCCTGCGTTCGGACGGTGTCGACGAGCCGTTCGCCGGAAGCCAGCAACGCGACCGCCCGGACCTGATGTTCGACAAGACGCTCGCCCGCATCCCAGTCGCACTGGAATGGCGGCTTCGGGACGACGCAGACTTGGTGACCGTCGGCGAAGAACGTGACCTGTGACACCTCGCCCGCCCGAGTTGTCGGATCGACGATCGCCGCGAGTCGCGTCGGTCCGCTTGTGTAGGTCCCCTCGGTCGGCGCCGAGATGTGAAGTGCTGGAGCCTGATCGATTGTCGATGCAGTCGGCGGGAGGGCCAGTACGGCGGCAATGGCCACCGCGAACGACAATTCTCCTCGAAGGGTCATCGTCGTGCGGGCGACCGATCCGTTCGAGGCACGGGGATGAGCGGGCCCGCGGCGGTCGATGCAGCGATGTAGTCGTCCAACTTCGCCGCGGGGAGGGCCGCTGCCGCTCTTGTAAAACCGGACCAGTCGTCGAAATACGCCGGGTGTGCAGCGTCCAGCACGTCTTGCATCGCGAGGGCGACAATTCCCGGCGCGAGCGATGCCGGGAGCTTGCGCGTTGCCAGTGCTTCCGCCACGAGAAGCGACACATCTGCGGCGCGTGTCGCCATGCCGCCCTGTGACGGCCGGCCCGCCAGGTCTTCCCACGCAGCCGCGCGAGGCATCTGCAGGCACGGGCAGCCGGTCAACGGCAAGGTCGCGGCGCCCCACGGATCGAGCGGTGCGGCGGCGGAAGGTCTTGGTGCCCCGAGCCACAACAGCTCGACGAGCGAGAGCGCAGACGATGATCTGCCCGGGTCCTGCGTCAGCGTCCAGGCGAGCGCCTCCCGCCGCCACTCGCTCAGGCCTGCGGCCTTCGCGACACGCTCCATCTCGTCGCGATTCGGTCTGAGCGATGCGAGTTTCGCGCGACCGCGGCCGAGCGCCGCTGCGATCTCGTCGCGGCCCGCGTCGGTCAGGTGGTGGGGGTTGAGCAGCGCGACCGTGAGAGCGGCGGTCTGTCGATCCGCGGTGCTCAACCGCGATTCAGTCGGCATCGTGCTCGAGTCGAGACGGCGCAGAGCAAGCCCGGCGAGCGCGGTCTCGAGGCCGAGCAGCGATCCGGTAACGTGCCAGCCGCTGCGGGTGCGGAAGTCTTCGGCGGGCAGGCGCCACGCGC
Source organism: uncultured Acidobacteriota bacterium (assembly GCA_963730995.1). Lineage (GTDB taxonomy): Bacteria > Acidobacteriota > Vicinamibacteria > Vicinamibacterales > 2-12-FULL-66-21 > CAVSUB01. Next base: position 603,296 of record CAVSUB010000002.1, read on the forward strand.
CGATCGGGCGCGGTGGGATGGTCGGCGTCAGAGCGAGATCGTGACGCGACGCGACATTTCCGCCGCTCAGCGCGGGACCATCGGGCTCCCCGAGATAGGCGGCGTACAGGATCGACGTCAAAACGTCGGCGAGTGCCCTGTCGGCGCGGACTCGTGCGGCCTTGCCCGCATGCGAATCCGATGGACCCGATCCCTCACGGAGCCCATCCAGCGCCGCCTCAAGGGTCATTCCACCCTGGCGCTCCCGCACGTGCCGCAGGCGGTGCTGCTCGGCGGCCGTCGGGTCCACGCGATACGCGCGACCTTCCCACTGCACGATTGGCGGGATCGTGTCCGACTCATTGTTCGCTACAGGGCCTGACATCGCGAGGAGCACGCCGTCTTCGATGGAGTCCGGCGAGTCGACCGACACGTTGAGAGTGGCAGCCAGCTCGTGTCGCAGCCATATCCCGATGCGCGCGCCGTAGGTCTCGGGGGCGACGTCGATGGAAATCAGCGACACCACGGCGCGTGACAGATCGTCGGATGCCAGCCCCTTGTTCTCGGCGACTCGCGTGAGAATCCCCAGGGACGACTGAAACAGTGTGATTGCTGTACGACGGGCCTCTTCATCTCGAAGGTCGTTCAGCGACTGTGCGCGCGCGGCTGCGCGTTCCAGCAAGGCGGGCGACGTCGTGCCGATCCGCTCGAGCGCCAGACCGAGCGCCGGGAAGGACACGAATCCGCGAAGCGCGCTCGCGAGGCCTGACTCTTCGTCCTGAGGTGCGTCTGCGAGGTTCCGCTCCGCGAACAGGAGCGTTTCCAGCCGCCGGCGTCCAATGCCAGGGGCCGATCGATGAACGCGTGAAACAATCCACGCGGCGTCTACTGGCGTGTCGTCGTCATCGCCCGCGAGATCGCCTGGCGGGATCGCCGCAAACGCCGGATCGACTGCGTCGTCACCCCTGAAAACGTGGCTCCAGAGGCGTCGATGGACCGGACCCATCAGCGTGCCCTCTGGCGTGACGCCCACAATCGAGAGCGTGAGCGCAGGGTCGAGCGCCGGCCGCATGAACGGGCGATCGTCGGGTCGCCATTCGGGCGCCGTTTGATCGAAGACATCGAGCAGCGCCCGCATCCTCTCGAGGCGGGACGCTTCGGGCAGCTGCTGATTCGTTGCAAACAGCTGATGGGGCGCGTCGAGGTGCGAGAGCGCGTCGAAGAAGAACGCCAGGCGTCCGGATTCCCCGGTGAGGAGCCGGCGAACGAACGGGGCAGGGCGCGAAGGCTCTACGCCGACGAGCTCTTGCCAGAGGGGCTCCGCGCGGTGCCCGCCCGGTACGACTACTCGACCCGCGTGGATTCGGAAGCTACGGCCGAAAGTCGCGAACGTGCCGGCATGTCGCCGCAGGACTTCCAGTGTCTCCCGGTCCGGTCCGAGGGCTCCGAGGGTCTCGTCGTCGAGCGCCGCGAGGCCGTGATAGAGCAGCGCGGCGGTCCGGTCGGAGAGGATCGCCGGGATCAGCTCGTTGTCGGGCACCTGTCGGCGCAGGATCGTGTCGCGCCACACCGACGGATCGAGCGGCAGCGGAACGGTGTCGCGGGACTCCTGGTTCGGGGAGCGGAACAGTGCCTGGAGGCGAGCCTTGATCGCGGTGTCGCCGGCGTCCTGTCCGTCAGGGGCATCGAACGCGATGCGGACGACGTCGAGGACGATGTGGCTGCGATCGGGATCGGCGATGCCCAGCGTCTCGGCGAGGCGGGCGACCGGAACACCCAGCGCGGCAGACGTGCGGACAGCTGGCTGCCTGGCGCCGACCGCGCCGTAGGAAAGCATCAGCACGACGAGCGCGAGGGTCCGTGCCCTATTCATGATCGTCGGCGTCGCAGCCGCTTATTTTACCTTTTTCCGAGGGTTTCGGCCGCTCGGCGCAGGCCGCCCGCCAGCCGCGCCGATGCCGCCCGCACACGCTCACCATCGCGTTGCCGAACGGCCTCGACCACGCCCGGCAGGACCTCGGGAGCGTACGTGAACGACGGCGCGAAAACGAGGTGCCGGTACCACGGCCGCCCTGGTAACCCGTTCGGATCGAGCAGCGCCCGCTCGGCGCGCATCAGTTGCTGGTCGAGGGCCTCGAGCGTCGTGGTGTTGCGTGTCGACAGCGCACGGAGCCTCCGGGCCTCTAATTCGAGCCCGGCTTCCCGAAGAGCGCGCGCCGCCGCCCGTGCCTCACTGAGATCCGAGGGCGAGCTCCACGTTTTCTCCGCCTCGTTCACGAATTCTTCGACTCGCCGCCCGTAGTCCTCGTAGTCGAGCGGCAGGGTGTCGGCATCGGCGAGGCGCAGGAGCATCAACCCCCAGATCTGCACCAGCGCGACGTGATAGCGAAATCCCGGGTCGCCGATGCGTGCGACCCAGTTGTGGTTGTCGTAGATCGAGTGGTAGACGCCGTACGGACCACGGAACGAGACGTCTGCCACGGGCACGCCCAGAAAATTCAGGAACACGGTGTAGTCCGATCCGCTGCCGAGGCGATTGCTGACAAGATCCCGGCTCGAGCCGCCCGGCAGCGTGTCGGCCGCGACCGTGTCGCGGAAGGCGGCAGCTATCGGGATGTGGGCCGCCGGATCCCTGACCGTCTGGGCGACTTCGCCAATCAAGCGATTGAGTGCCGGAACGGCCGATGCGGTGAAATGCCGGCCGGAGGCTGCGCTGTCGACGTTGATGTAGGCCACCGCATTCTGCTGCAGCGAGCCGGCGTGCTCCTCGCCCCATTCCGTGGAGGAGGTCAACGTGAATTCTTCGGCGTCCCAGCTCGCGAACACGATGGAGCGCTTCGGACGCCATCCTCCACGCGTGAGCACGCTCAGCGTACGGGCCAGCTCCATCATGGCTGCCGTTCCGCTCGACGGATCGACGCCGCCGTACGTCCAGGCGTCACGGTGATTTCCGACGATGACGAGTTGATCGGGCCGCTCGCTTCCCCGAATCGTGCCGGTCACCGTCCAGATCGGTCGCACTCGATCGTCGGCGCGGACACGCATGTGCACCACGAGCGGTCCTCCGCCGAGTCGATACGTCAGCGGCAGTGCGCCTCGCCATTCCGCCGGCGCCTCGGGCCCCCCGATCGACTCGAGGAGCACGCTGGCGTCCTTCCACGAGAGCGGAGCGCTGATGATCGCGGGCAGGGAAACAGCTTCCGATCGATCGATGCGGGGCGCGGCCGGGGTCGAGGCCCATCCTGGCGTCAGCGGATCGCCCGGCACGAGGAAGTCGTACACGATGCCGCCACGCTGAATGTGGCTCGGAGGCCCCCACGGTCCCTCGGGGTAGACGCGTCCTTTGGCAAACCCGTCGTCGGCAGGATCCGAATAGATGAGGAGGCCAGCCGCGCCGCGCTGCTGGGCGGTCAGTGCCTTGAATCCTCGGTAGCTGTACGGCACCGAATAGCGGACGAGAGCGATGGCGCCCTTGATCGGGATTCCGATCGCCTCCAAACGGTCGTAGTCTTCCGGATTGCCGCTTCCGGCATACACAACCGGTGCGGTGACGTCGCCGGAGGCGGAGTAGGCGTGATAGGCGAGCCCCAGTTGCTCCGGAGGCGCCTCGGTATAGACATCGCCGGGCACCGGCTCCTCACGCATCGGGGCGCGCCATGCACGCGGCGCCACCATTTCAACCGTCGTCTCTTCAGGCCACGGCAGCAGAACGTCATACGTCGACATCGTCACCGTTTCGAACCCGAAGGCAGTGAACTGATCCCGAATGTAGTCGGCCAGCTCGCGGTCGCGCGGCGATCCCGCGATGTGTGGAGCCGATGAGAAGAACCGATTGCTCTCGCGGATCCGATCGGCGGATGGCATTTGCAGGAAGCGCCGCTCGATCGCGGACTGTTCCTGCGCGCTCGCCTCCGAGAAGCCGAACGGCGCCGGGACGGAGCGCTGCCAGGCGGTCGTGGCGACAATCATCGCCACGATTGCGGCCATGACAATGAAGGACGCAGACCGCATGGCGTTCGCGTGAATTCAGGCGGATGTCGCGCGGCGGCGTTTCAACGCGCGAACGATTTCCCGCGCCGCGTTGTGACCGGATGCGGCAGTGATCCCGCCGCCGGGATGCGTGCCGGCGCCGCACAGGAAGAGTCCGTCGATCGGCGTGCGGTATTGCGCCCAGCCGAGCACGGGCCGCATCGTGAACAGCTGGTCGAGCGACGGCTCGCCGTGAAAGATATGACCTCCGGTGAGGCCGTACGTCGTCTCCAGATCCTCCGGCGTGAGGACGCGCTGCCCCTCGACCAGCTGGCCAATTCCCGGGGCGTATCGGTCCAGCGTCCGCAGCACCGTCGTCGTGAGCGTGTCCCTCATCGTCGACCAGGCGCGGCTGGCGAGCTTGAAGGGAGCGAACTGCATGTACACGGACATGACGTGTCGTCCTGGGGGCGCGAGCGACGGGTCGAGCACCGAAGGGAACGCGATGTCCAGATACGGCTCGATCGAGATTTCTCCATATTTGGAAGCATCGAACGCGCGTTCGAGGTAGTCCACGGTAGGGCCGATGTGAAGACGGCCTCGAAGATCGGCCGGCCGCGGAACGGCACGGAACGACGGAAGCGCCGTGAGCGCGAAATCCAGCTTCGCTACGGTGCCCGGCATGCGGTAGTTGCGCATTTTCGAGAGGAATCCAGGATCGAGATCGACGGGATCCACCAGGTGCAGGAGCGTCCGCTTGGGATCGGTGTTGGCGATGACCGCACGCGCCTGGATCTCTTCGCCGGTATCCAGCACGACGCCCGTGACGTGTCCATCGCGGGCGAGCACGCGCGTGACGGTCGCGCCCGTGCGAATCTCGGCGCCGGCCTCGCGTGCCGCGTCGGCCATGGCCGCCGTCAACGCTCCGGTGCCCCCCTTCACCATCACGCTGCTGCCGCCTGGTGCCGGATCCACAGCCGCGTTGAGCAGGAGCACGGCGCCGGTGCCCGCGGACCACGGACCTTGGGCGGTGCCGAAGATCCCACGCGCCGCGATGGCAGCCATCAGCAGGTCGGTGCTGAACCACTCGGCTACGAGATCCGCGACTGCCATCGGGATCCAGCGAAGCAGCCGGAAGCCGTCGGTCCGTCCGAGCGCCCGGAATCGGCGGCCGATTTTCAGAAGCTCCCACAACTCACCGGCCGCGGGCTCGTTGAGTGAAGGCGGCGTGACGTCGAGCACTCCCTGCAACATGCCGCCGAGCCGCTCGAGGGTTGCGCAGAATTCGGCGTACCGCCCTGCGTCCGTATCCGACCACGCCCGGATCGCCTCGGCCGTGCGCGCCACGTCTGGCGAGAACGGCAGCGCGCGACCGTCAAGGGAGAGCGCGATCAAGCGGGGATCCGGGCGAACGAACTCGACTCGTCTCGACAACTGCATGTCGCGAACAACCGCGTCGCGCAGCGGTCCCGTCGCGTGCGCCAGCGAGCTGCGATACCCGGGGGCGATCGCTTCGGTGACTGCCGCGCCACCGACAACCTCGCGCCGCTCGAGCACGAGCGGTCGCATCCCGGCCTTGGCGAGATAGAAGGCAGTGGTCAGGCCGTTGTGGCCGGCGCCGATGATGATGCAAGACATATCAGGAGCTGGAAGCTAGAAGCTAGGAGCTAGTTCGGATCTGGATCTCGTAGCGTTCGGACGTATCCGCCCAGAATTCGGCCGATTTCATCGACGTCCTCCCAACTCACATCCGCTTTCAGGTACTCGAGGTCACGTGACAGCAAGAAGTAGTACCGAAGCTCTTCGAGCGAACCCTGCGCCGTATTCAGGTATCTCGCTTTATCCGCTCTGCCGCGCTTCGAGAACCCCTCCGCAATATTGGCCGAGACAGAGACCGCAGCCCGGCGCATCTGCGCAGAGAGGCCGTAGATCTCGTGTTTGGGATACGTTGTGGTGAGCCGATACGTCCGCAGCGTAAGAGCGTGGCTCTTCTGCCACATGACGAGATCTTGAAATCTCCTGGCGGGCTCCATTGAACCTCCTTCTAGCTTCTAGCTTCTAGCTCCTAGCTCCTCAACATCTGTCGCGCGGCGTTTCTCCCAGGCGCCCCCATGATCCCGCCGCCGGGATGCGTCGCTGAGCCGCACATGTACAAGCCTTTGATGGGAGTGGCATAGCGCGCCCACCCGGGCGCGGGGCGCAGAAAGAACAGCTGCTCGAGTGTGAGTTCGCCCTGGAAGATGTTGCCTTCGGTCAGTCCCCACTCGCGCTCCAGGTCGAGGGGAGTGACGACCTGCCGGTGCAGGATGATGTCTTTGATGTTCGGCGCGTACTGGGCGATGGTGTTGACGACGGTGTCGCCGAACGCCTCGCGGTGATCGTCCCACGATCCCTCGCGCAGATGGTACGGCGCGTACTGAACGAAGCAGGACATCACGTGCTTTCCCGGTGGCGCGACGGACGGATCGGTCAGGCTGGGAATCACGATATCGATGTAAGGCCGCCTGGAATACCGTCCGTACTTGGCCTCGTCGTATGCGCGCTCCATGTACTCGATGCTCGGCGAGATCGAGATTGCGCCTCGGAGGTGCGCGCCGGGCCCTGGCATCGAGGTGAAGTTCGGCAACGCGTCGAGCGCGAGGTTGACCTTGCCGGACGATCCGCGGAACTTGTATCGACGAACGTCCTCGACGAATTCCGAAGGCAGGTGCTCCGGACCGACCATCTTCAAGAACGTCAGGTTCGGATCGACGCTCGACGAGACGACGTTCGAGGTCAGATAGTCGCCGCTCTCGAGGACGACGCCGACGACGGCCTCGTCCTTGACGATGATCTTCGAGACGGATGTCTTCGTGCGGATCTCGACACCCGCCTCCCGAGCCGCATCCGCGATCGCGTTCGAGATTGTGCCCGTGCCGCCGCGCGAGAGGCCCCACGATCGGAAGGCGCCGTCGATCTCGCCCATATAGTGGTGCAAGAGCACGTACGCTGTGCCCGGCGATCGAATGCCCAGGAACGTTCCAATGATCCCTGACGCCGACATCGTCGCCTTCAGGACGTCCGTCTCGAACCACTGGTCCAGGAAGTCCACTGCGCTCATTGTCATGAGCTGGACCTGGTTGTACTTGTCCTCGTCCGAGAGTGACTGGAACCTGCGCGCGAGGAACAGGAGATCTTTCAAGCCTCGCGGTTCGAGAGAAGTTGGATCCGGCGGGGACATGGTGAGGATCGGCTTGACGAAGCGACCCATCTCGACCATGGCCTTGCCGTACTCGTCGTACGCCTCCGCGTCGACCTTCGAATGTCGGGCGATTTCCCTGCGGGTCTTCGCGTGATCGTTCACGCGCCAGAGGTGGTCGCCGTTCGGCATCGGCGTGAACGTGCCGTCGAGCGGCAGGATCTCGAGGCCGTGTCGCGGCAGGTCGAGCTCGCGAATGATCTCGGGCCGCAGCAGCGACACCACATAGGAGCAGACCGAGTACTTGAAGCCGGGGAAGATCTCTTCCGTCACCGCCGCGCCGCCGAGCACGTGCCGCCGCTCGATGACGAGCACCTTGCGGCCCGCCCGCGCCAGGTACGCAGCATTGACCAGCCCGTTGTGGCCGCCGCCGATCACGATCACGTCGTAGTGGGACATAAGATCCGTCGTGCCAAAAACCCGGGAGGAGTGCGATCGAAGCACGCCCATGCGCATCGACCGGCGTGGTCGGTGCGTGCGTCAGCGAAAGCTCAAAGCCCGGCGGATCGTGCCTCTTCGGGCTCAGGGCGTGGGCGCGACCGACGGATGTGCGGGCGAGCGGGCTCGCAATTCGCGCAGCAGAATGGGCGGGAGTCCATCGAAGTTGCCGGTATTCTATGCCGAAAGCGGCGTCGGAGTCCGAGCAGGGGTTTAAGCTATTCCGAGTTGCCGCAGGTTCAGGTGGCGCGGTCTCGGAACCGGCGCAACAGGACAATGCAAGTAGATCGGTAATAGCCGAAGGTCAGCCATCATGCCGATTGGAACCGCCCTCCACGAGCGGACGTTCGCCCTCTGCGAGAGCCTCAACTACCGCGACTGGTCCGGCTACTACGCGGTCAGCGCGTACGAGGGCCACCACGAGCACGAGTACAACGCGATACGCAACGCCTCCGCCCTCATCGACGTCTCCCCGCTTTTCAAGTATCTGGTAACGGGGAGCGACGCGGCGCGCTTTGTCGACAGGCTGATCACCCGGGACGTGTCGAAGATGGCGGTCGGCCAGGTGTTCTACACGCCGTGGTGTGACGAGCGCGGCAAGGTGATTGACGATGGGACGGTGTCGCGGTTGTCCGAGCAGACATTCCGCTGGACCGCAGCCGACCCGAGCTTGCGCTGGTTCCGCCAGAATGCCGTCGGCTTCGACGTCGCGATCGAAGACATCTCGGAGGCCTGCGCCGCGCTCGCCCTCCAGGGTCCAACGTCCGCGCGGCTGCTGCGGGAAGTCAGCACCGTCGAGATCGACCGGCTGAAATACTTCCGCGTCGCGAGCGGCACGATCGCTGGCGTCCGCGTCGATGTTTCGCGGACCGGGTACACCGGCGATCTCGGGTACGAGATCTGGACTCCATCCCGTCATGCGCTCAGGGTCTGGGACGCGCTGATGGACGGCGGCAAGCCCTTCGACATCAAGCCATGCGGCATGCTGGCGCTCGACGTCGCACGCGTCGAAGCCGGCCTGCTCCTGATCGACGTCGACTTCTTCGGCAGCAAGAAAGCCACGATCGAGTCGCAGCGGTATTCACCATACGAGATGGGGCTCGGGCGTCTGGTGAGCCTCGACAAGAACCGGTTCATCGGGCAGCGCGCGCTCAGAGAAGAGTCCCGCCGCGGGCCCGCGCGGCAGGTGGTCGGGCTGGAAATCGATTGGACCGAAGTGGAAGCAATCTACGAGAACCTGGGCCTCGCGCCTGGCGTCGGTGCGACCGCGTCACGCGTCGCCGTGCCTGTTTACAGCGGCGGGCATCAGGTGGGACGGGCGACGACAACAACGTGGTCGCCGGTGCTGAAGCGGATGATTGCTCTGGCGACGATCGATCGGCCGTACTTTGCCGAGGGAACCAGACTCCAGTTCGAGGTGACTGTCGAAGCCGTGCGTCATCGTGTCGGCGCCACGATCGTCAAGACGCCGTTCTTCAATCCGCGGCGGAAGACGGCCACGCCGCCGGAATAAATTCTACGGAACCCAGAACCTTTAGAACCTTTAGAACTTTAGAACCCAAGAACCGACGATGTTCAGGATCCGTGGAGCCTGACGATCATCCGGTCGAACGCGTACAGCAGGTCCTCACGATTCGAGTAAGGCCCCGGCACGTACGCGCGTGACGAAATCCCTGCCTGCGACAGCTCGCAGACGTGCCAGTCCTGCCGGTTCGTCAGATCCCAGAAATCGATCACGTCCGACGCGTTGAAGCCCGGTCGCGCGAGCTCGGTCGGGTGGAAGTGCCACTCGCAGATGTTGACCGTGCGGTCGGGTGCGAGCGGCCAGAGCGTGTGCACCATCATGTAATCCGGGTGCAGGCTGAGGAGCATGTTCGGGAAGATCGCGTAGTAGTAGATCCCTCGACGCTCGGCCTCGGTGAGCTCCGGCAGGTACGCGCGCGGACAGGTGCCATCCATCGACATCGTAGCCACGCCCTGTCGAAGGTCCATGCGGCCGCCCATGTACGAGGCGTGGAGCGGCTCGTTCTCGCCGCTCAGATAGTGCGACAGTTTGTTGAGCGCCGGGTGAAGGTTCGGGCAGTGCAGGCACTCGTTGTAGTTCTGGACGATCAGCTTCCAGTTCGCGTGCACGTCGTAGACGATGCGGTGGCCGAGCCGAAGATCCTGCATGCGCCACGATCTGAACTTTGCGGGCAGATCTGCGAGTTGATGGACGAGGGGTCGCGGCGCGTTTGCCAAGGTCATGAAGATGTGGCCGTCCCATTCATCCGCTTGGACACGATGGAGCGGGTAGTCTTCTTTGCGAAAGTGCGGGACCTCGTCCATGTGGGGTGCCCCGACCAGCCGTCCGTCGAGTGTGTACGTCCAGGCGTGATACGGGCATTGGATGCTGCCGGCGAAGCGTCCCGCTGCCTCCGTGCAGAGCCTCGTGCCGCGATGCCGGCAGACGTTGTAGAAGGCCTGCAGCGGCCCTGACGCGCTTCGCGTGATGATGATGCTCTCACCGGCAAGCTCACGAAGGAAGAACTGGCCTGGCGACTCGACCTGTTCGACCCGCCCGGCGCAAATCCAGTCCTGCGTGAACAGCCGGTCCATCTCGACGCGAAAGCGGCCCTGGTCGGTGTAGAAATCGGCCGGAAGGGTCGTCGCGCCTGCCGGCATGACATCGCGGGGTTTGATGGTGATGTCGGCATCCTGCATGGGAGGTGTCTTCAGACAGTCTGTGGTCTCGTGACGAAAGATAGGTGATCGCAGCAGCGAAAATAGGTGGCCCTGCGATCGAGAGGACTGCTTCGGCCATGATACAACCTCCCGGTGATGCAACCGTCGACCACCACGGATGAGGAGGCGGCAAGTGGGCTTCGCCGCGAATTGGGGCGATGGGATCTGACGGCGATTGGCGTCAATCAGGTGATTGGCGGAGCCATCTTCGCGCTGCCGGCAGCGCTGGCGGCGAACGCAGGCACGTGGAGTCCGTGGCTGACAGCACTTGCGGGTGGGGCGTCGATGCTCATCGCGCTCTGCTTCGCGGAAGTCGGCAGCCGATTCGAAGGGACAGGCGGGCCCTATCTCTACACTCGCGCCGCCTTCGGACGGTTTGCCGCCTTCGAAGTTGGGTGGCTGATGTGGTTCACGCGCGTCACGAGTTGGGCCTCGGTCATCAACATCCTCGTCAGCTCTCTCGGGTTCTACTGGCCCGGGATGTCGCGGAGCGGGCCCCGCGCCGCGACGATTGCCGTCATCACCGCCGCGATCACGGCGGTCAACGTCCGTGGGATCCGGCAGAGCAGCCTCGTGCTGAATGTCCTGACGGTTGCGAAGCTCACACCGCTCGTGATCTTCATTGTTGCTGGTCTCTTCGCAGTCGACCTGTCGCGTCTCTCTGGCAGCCGCACGCCGTCCCTGCACGAGTTCGCGACGACCGGTCTCCTGCTGATCTTTGCCTTCGGCGGATATGAGGTCGTGCCGGTCCCGGCCGGTGAGGCCCGCGACCCACGCCGGGGTGTGCCGTTCGCCCTCATCATGACGATCGCGATCGCCACCGTCGTGTTCACGCTGGTTCAGTTCGTTGCGCTCGGCACGCTGCCCGATCTCACGACCTCGAAAACGCCGCTCGCGGACGCCGCGCAGCTGTTCCTCGGCGGCGCGGGTGCCGCCCTCATCACTGTTGGTGCCATCTGTTCGACCGGCGGCAACAACATGGGCCAGGCGCTTTCCGGATCGCGCAACCTGTATGCGCTTGCCGAACAGGGTGACCTGCCACCGTTCTTCGGACGCGTGCACTCGAGGTTCCGGACACCCGCGAACGCCGTTCTGTTCACGTCCATTGTCTCGTTCGTTCTTGCTGTATCAGGAACGTTCGCCCTGATGGCTGCTGCGAGCGCGATCACGCGGCTTCTCGTCTATCTCGCCACCTGCTCCGCCACCCTCCGCCTCCGCGATCCCCGCTTCGCATCGTCTGTGAAGCCGGCAGCCTTCGTCGTTCCACTCGGGCCAGTGATTCCGATCGCGGCGATCCTGATAGGCGTCACGATTCTCACCGGTGCGACGTCGACCCAGCTGGCGACCGTGGCGGCAGCGTGCGCGGCAGGTGCCGTGCTATACCAGATCGCCGTTCGCAACGCCCCTACGGAGCCACGGCCGGTGATACTCAATTGAGAGGCCACGACAAAATGCTGAAGCAAGCCATCCTTGCCGGACTGATTCTGGCGGCGATTCCAACCGCGGCCCGGGCGCAGGCCACCATCTTCCTGGTCCGTCATGCCGAGCGCGCCGACAGCGGCGCTGGGGGGATGACCTCTGATCCCGTGCTGTCGGCCGCCGGCCGGGCGAGGGCCGCCAGATTGACAGCGATGCTGAAGGACATGAAGCTGACCGCGGTATTCTCGACGGAGTTCAAACGGACGCAGCAGACGGCGGCGCCCACGGCAAAGGCGCAGCAGCTGACGGTCACGACCGTTCCTGCCGATCAGACGGCAGCGCTCGTGGACAAGCTCAAGACCGCGACCGGGGCGGTACTGGTGGTCGGGCATTCGAATACGTTGCCGGAGGTCATGACGGCCCTCGGCGTGACGCCGCCAGTCACGATAGGCGACGCCGAGTTCGACAACCTGTTCATCGTCGTCACAGGTCCGCAGCCGCGATTGGTGAGGCTCCGCTACAAATAGGTGAGAGGTTCATGGGCGTCATGAGATTCAGCGGTCGCGGGCTGGTCGCCGCGGCGGTCCTGTGTGCCGTTTTGCCGTCCGCGCCCAGCCTCCACGGCCAGGACCAGTCCGTCGGGCCGCCCCAACTCGGTCGGACCTGGGATACGGAGCATGTGTCCTCTCCGCTTCCGCCGCTGATGGATCACAAGGAGGTCGTTCGTCGGCTGACCGAGTTGAGTTCCGCAAACCCGGACCTGTTCACTCTGGAGAAAATCGGCGAATCGGTGGAGGGACGGTCGCTCAACTACGTGAAGACAGGAACGGGTTCGACAGGCGTTCTGCTCTGGTCCCAGATGCACGGAGACGAGCCGACGGCAACTGCCGCGCTCTTCGACATCTTCGAGTACCTGCGACGCCACCGGGAGGATCCGATGGTTCGGCGGATTCTCACGCGGCTGACGCTGCACGTGGTCCCCATGCTCAATCCTGATGGCGCCGAGCGGTTCCAGCGGCGGAACGCGCAGAGCATCGACATCAACCGTGATGCACTCGGGCTTCAGACGCCAGAGGGCCGCGCATTGAAGGCGCTCCGCGATCGGCTCAATCCGCAGGTCGGCTTCAATCTTCACAATCAGAGCTGGCGCACGTCGGTCGGCACGCCGCCAAAGCCGGCGTCGATTTCGCTGCTGTCTGTGGCCTACGACGAAGACCGCACCGAGAATGCCGGCCGGAAGCTGACGAAGAAGATCTGCGCCGTGATCCGCGAGGCGCTCGAGCCGCTTGCATCCGGACAGATCGGCCGGTATGACGACGAGTTCGAGGTCCGGGCCTTCGGGGACAACATCACGTTGTGGGGAACACCTGTCGTTCTGATCGAGACGGGCCCATGGCCGTCTGCGGAACCCGACCAGGCCCTCGTTCGGCTGAATTTCGTGGCGATTCTCTCGGCGCTCGACGCTATGGCAACCGGCCGCGTGGACAAGGCGGATCCGAAGCGCTACGACGAGCTCCCGATGAACGAGAGCAAGACGCTCTACGTTCTCATCCGGAACGCCACCGTGATCAATGGCGCAGGGATTCCACCGTTTACCGCCGACATCGGACTAATCGCCACCCGACGCGTTCAGATCGTAGAGGGACGCCGCGATCTCCAGACGGCCGTCGCGATCGACGACATCGGGGATCTCCGAACGCTCGGCGCGCTCAGGACGATAGATGCGAGATCGAAGACCGTCGTGCCGCTCTTCGACGATAAGTTGAGCGAAGGGCAGATCGTCGATCTGCCGGAGTGGCGAACGAAGACGGATGCGACCGTCAGCGTCGGTCAACCCGCGCGGTTCGCCGTGCTCAAGCAGGCCACGCAGCCAGGAAAGTATCAGGTGGAGTTGATCTTCAAGTAGGCGGGAGGAGATCAGTTCGTCGCGCGTTCCGCGCGTCGATACACAACCTTCCCATCGAAGATGGTCATCTCGACGCGCACCGCGGGAAGGTCGGAGGCGGCCGCCTTGAAGATGTCGTCCGACAAGACAACGATGTCGGCGAGCATGCCCGGGGCGATGGTGCCTTTGCGCTGCTCGTCGAATGAGGCCCACGCCGGGCCTGAGGTATACGCGTCGATTGCGCTCTTCAACGACAGCCGCGCGCTGTCCTCTGCATCGGGGTCGGCTGGAGGCGTCAGCACGGCGCTCAATCCGAGGAGTGGATTGAGCGATGCCGCGGGCCAGCCACTCCCGAATGCCAGTCGGTGAAGACCGGATGCGATTCGGCGCGCCAGCGGCGGAGCGCCGGCATTTCCATTGGCCTCGTCGTCCAGCGGGCGCATCGATGCCAGGACCCCGAGAGGCGGCAGCCGCGGCAGGTCTTCGTCCGCGACAGACTCGACGCTCTGGATTCGATGGCGGCGCTCTCCCTTTCGGCCTGGATTCGAGCGGACGGCGTGCTCGTAGGCGTTGAGCGTCATGCGAACGGCCACGTCGCTCGCCGCATCGGTCACGATTTGCCAGCCGCGCGCGTCAAGCCGGCGAACGAGCCGGTTGAATTCGTCTGGCTGGAAGTGAAGCGAGGACGTCTCAGCCGCGCCGCTCGCGTCTGGAGGTCCGTCGTCTTCGAGCGTCAGGTCGAGTGCGCCAGCTTTGAAGAGGGGATCGTCGGGATACTTCGCGGTGATCGCCTGCAGACGATCGAGCTCAGAGTCGGGCAGATCGTTCAGGACCGGGAACGCGGCGTAGACTCGGACTTGAAGGTCACCCGTCCGTCGTGCCTCGGCGTACGCCGCCAGCTCGTCGGCGCTGCCGGTCACGTCCTGCACGCTCGTCACTCCATAGCGATGTGCCTCGGCAGTCGCGGCGCGTAGCGCACGATCGCGCTCGGCCGGAGTCGGCGGCGGGCACGAGCTTGTCGACCAGACCGATGGCCGCGCCCGTAAGGGTGCCTGCCGGCTCACCAGTCCTGGCCTCACGCGCGATAAGACCGTGCGCCGGGCTCTCGGTGCGGCGGCCAATCTTCGCCAGCCGAAGTGCCTTCGAGTTGACCCACGCCGTGTGCCCGTCGGCGCTGAGGAGCAGCGCGGGACGATCGGGCACCAGTCGGTCGAGCATCTGGCGTGTTGGCAGGCTGTCCGGAAAGACGTCGCTGTGCCAGCCGCGGCCGAGGACCCAGGGTCGATCCGGATTGGCTTCCGCCCAGTCGCGGATGCGCCGATCGACATCCTCGATCGCCGCGGCATCCGCGAGGTCGATCCGATCGAGTCCGGCACCTCCGTCGAAGAAGTCGAGATGCGTGTCGTTGAATCCAGGCAGGACGGCGGCGCCCTTCGCATCGACGGTCGCGGTCTGCGGCCGCTTCAGGCGCAGGATCTCGCGATCGCTTCCGACACGGAGGATCTGATTGCCGCGAATCGCGACAGCTTCAGCCATCGAGCCCTTCTCGGTGGCCGTATAGACTCGCGCGTTGTGGACGATGAGGTCCACCGGGCCGTCGCTGTCGTCTCGCTGGGCGCCGACGATCAGCCCGGCGATGAGCGTGACCGCAACGATGGCGACAACGACGAATGTGGTAAGACGGGCCGCCATTTCGACCTCCGGTTCGGCGAGTCGATGCGCCGCGGGCTGCTGTGCATTTTAGTGGACAGGCTGCGCGATTTGCAAAGAGGCGGCGGGGGTGCGTCCGGGGACCGTCACCACCAGCCGCGTGTTACAGTGCGGCGCGCTCATGAAGATCGCGATTCTTGGATCCGGCGGCGTGGGTGGGTATTACGGTGCGCGGTTGGCGCGCGCCGGGCACGACGTGACGTTCATCGCGCGCGGCGCGCACCTGGCCGCGATCCGCGAGCGTGGACTCGAGGTGCGCAGCCCTGCGCTCGGCGGCTTCGTCGTCCGGGCGGCCGCGGAAGATGATCCGTCGAAGGTCGGCAAAGTGGATCTGGTGATCCTTGCCGTCAAGGCCTACGACAACCAGGCGGCGCTCCCGACGATCGCTCCAATGCTCGGTCTGTCGACGGCGATTCTGACGTTGCAGAACGGCGTGGACAGCGTCGCGGATATCGCGGCGTTGTACGGCGAATCGGCCGTGATCGGCGGGACGACCTACATCGCGACATCGATCGCTGCTCCCGGCGTGGTCGAGCAGAATGGCACGCATCGTCGGGTGATCCTCGGCGAGGTCTTCGGCAATCCGCCGCGGCTGTCGGAGCGCGTTCAATCGATTCGAGAGGCGATGGCCGAGGCCGACATCCAGGCGGAAGCGGTCGGAGACGGTCGCGTGCCGATCTGGGAGAAGTTCATCTTTCTCGTGACGCTCGCCGGCTTCACGGGTGCGTCACGCCTCCCGATTGGGCCGCTTTGGGCCGACGAGCAGATCCGCGGTCAGTTCCTCGCGGGGTGCCGGGAGGTGGAGCAGATCGCGCGTGCGGAGGGCGTGCCGGTTGCCGCCGACACCGTCGACCGCATCGCTGGATACGTCGGCAACATTCCCGGCACCATGCGATCGTCGCTGCTGATCGACCTTTCCCAGGGCAAGCGGATCGAGGTGGAGGCGCTGCAGGGATCGGTCGTGCGGCGGGCCGCACGCGCGGGGGTGGCGGCCCCGATTACCTCGACCCTGTATGCGGTGCTGAAACCGTGGGCGCACCCAGCCGGCTGATCACGCGCTGGAACCGGGGTTCGCTGTGCAGCGACCTCAGACAGGGCTCGCCGCCGATGAAGACGGCATTGCTGGCTCGGGACTCGATGAGCGCCTCGACGTGGTCGATGGCGCGCTCGGTGTCACCAAGGCCCGCGTACAGCGCCGCGTAGCCGTAGTGAATGGCCGGAGGCGCTTCGGCTGCGCTCTCGTCGAGATAGTCGATGCGCTTTCTCCAGTAGGCCTCCGCGCCGCCGGACCGAAAGGCCTCGAGGAGGGCGTTGCCGTCCACGCGGACTCCATAGATCGGCTGCTCGAACGTCAAGCGCGCAGCCTCTTCGAACCTGCCCAGGTGTTCATAGAGCGACATCAGCAGGTTGCCCGCCTCCTGGAATCCAGGCGCGAGCTCCCGTGTCCGTCGCGTCTCGCGGATCGCCTCTTCGGGTCGATCGGCGAAGTGCAGCGCCCAGCAGACCGTCATGTTGATGAGGAGCGACAGCGGATCCATCTGCTGGGCCATCCGCGCCTGCTCGATCGCCTCCTCGTGGCGGCCGACCGTGACGAGGAAGAGCGCGTAGGTCGCGTGCGCAACCGCGAGCTGCGGGTTCAGCCGCAGCGCAGTCGTAAACTCCCGTTCCGCGGCCGCCCAATCGAACTGCCAGAGCAGGTAACCGAGCGCCAGGGACGCATGCGCGTCGGCGATGTCCGGGTCGATGGCGAGCGCCTGCTCCGCCGCCTGGCGCGCGCGGGGATAGCCCACCTCGGGCGGCACGAAGCCGTAGTACGCCATGGCCGCGTAGCTGTCGGAGATGCCGGCATACGCCGGCGCGTACTTCGGGTCGTACCCGATCGCGCGCTCGAAGTGCTCGACCGCCTGACGGAAGCCCTCGGCCGTCCAGCTGTTCCACTCGAACCGACCGCGCAAGTACTCCTGTGACGCCTCGGCGCTCGCAGTGTGCCGCTTCCGGAGCCTGGTTTTCTGCGCGCCTGTCAGCTTCAGTCGCAGCGCTTCGGAGATCTGCCAGGCGATCTCTTCCTGCACGGTTACGAGGTCGCTGACGCGTTGCCTGAACTGCTCGCCCCACAGCTGCGATTCAGTCGATACGTCGACGAGCTCCGCCTGGATGTTGAGCACGTCGCCCTGCTGGACGACCCGCCCGGTCAGGATGGTCCGCGCGTTCAGCGCGAGCCCCACGGTCGCCGGATCCGCCTGCAGGCCTTTGTACCTGAACACGAGGCTTCGTGGCACGACGCGAACACCAGTCAGCTGCGACAGGCTGTTGATGATGCTCTCGGTGATCCCGTCGGTCAGGTACTCGAGCTTCGAGTCGACGCCCGCGTTGAGGAACGGCAGCACCGCGAGCGACTTGCCTCGCGCGCGCGACCGGCGCACGCTCGACGAAGAAACGGATGATGCCGGAGGCGCCGAGCCCGTTTCGAGCGCGTGCAGCGCGAGGGCGCACTCGCGCGCGGACTCGAACCGCCCAGCCGGATCCCTGGCGATCGCCCGGGACACAATCGAGCGGAGCTCGAAGGGCGCCAGAGGATCGAACACATTCAGATCCGGCTGGCTGTCGTGCAGAAGACCTGCGATGACTTCGTTCGGAGTTCGGCCGTCGAACAGCCTGCGTCCGGCCAGCATCTCGTAGAGCACGCAGCCGAGCGCGAAGATATCGCTTCGCCCGTCCACGCGGCCGCCGGTCACCTGCTCGGGCGACATGTACCCGAACGTGCCGAGAAGGACCCCTTGCGCCGTATGCGCGATCGTCGGGCTGTCGGCGGAAACCTCAGGACCCTCGAGCCGTTGCAGCGCGAGGCCGAAGTCCAGAATCTTTACCGCGCCGTCCGTCGTCAGGAAGATGTTCTCCGGCTTCAGGTCACGGTGGATCACGCCGCGCGCGTGCGCAGCCGCCAGGCCGTCGGCGATGGAGGCGGCGATCCGAACGGCCTCGCGCCACGGGCAGACACCCTTCGAGATTCGCGCACGCAGGGTCTCGCCTTCGAGCAGTTCCATCACCGCCACGGACACGCCGCCGATCACGGCGAGCTCGTGAATGGCCATGATGCACGGATGAGACAACCCCGCGACTGCGCGGGCCTCGATCTCGAAGCGCCGCCGCATTTCGGGATCGGCGGCCACATGATCGGCCATGACCTTGAGAGCCACTTCACGGCCGAGGCGCACGTCTCTCGCGCGGTAGACGTTGCCCATCCCGCCCGCACCTAGCGGGGCGATGATCTCGTACTGTGCGAGTTTGGAGCCTGGAGAAAGGGGCAAGTGCCAGCTCATTGTACGCGAAGCCACAACGGGCCACGGACAGCGATTCGAACCTCTCAGCCATTGAAGACGCGCGCCGTCGCCGCGACGTTCCCGGCCATGGACGTGCTGGGACATGCGATAGAATTCGATCCGCAGTTCTCTGTTCAACGCCTTCGTGATAACGCCCCACCTCATCGCAGCGGTCATGAGCGCAGGTGTCGTGGCCGGTATGCTTGGCGCGCTCCTGGGACTCGGCGGCGGTGTCTTTCTCGTCCCGTTCTTGAACCTCGCGCTCGGTCTGCCGTTCAAGGTCGCGGGAGCGATCAGCCTCATGACCGTGGTCGCGACGTCGAGCGCCGTCTCCGCGCGCACGGCCGGTCGAAACCTGATCAACCTGCGCCTGGGAATGCTTCTCGAAGTCGCGTCCGCCGCCGGCGGACTGGTCGCAGCACTCACCCTTCATCTATTTCCCGAGCGGCTGCTCTACGGCCTCTTTGCGCTCGTCACCGCCGTCATCTCGGGGATGATGCTCACTCGGCTCGATCGCCGCAACGTGCTGGACGCCCGCGTCGATCCAGGCCGCCTTGGCGGGCGGTACTACGACGACGAGAGTGGCCGGGAAGTCGTGTACCGCGTCAAACGCCTGCCAATCGGAATGTCGGTGTCCTGGCTCGCCGGATACGTCTCGGGCGCGCTCGGCATCGGAGGCGGCATCCTGAAAGTGCCGACCCTGAACCTGTGGTGCGGCGTACCGCTGCGCGCCGCGGCGGCGACGAGCGGCCTCATGATCGGCGTGACAGCCGTCGCATCGATTCCCATCCACTACGCCAACGGCTACATCCTTCCGGGCCACGCCGCATCCGCCGTGCTCGGCGTGCTGCTCGGATCCCAGGCGGGATTCTGGTTCGGCGATCGAGCACGGGCGCGATGGCTGAAACTGCTGATGGCGTGCCTGCTGTTCTCGGTCTCGATGCTGTACCTGGTCAAGGTCCGATTGTGATCGTCCACTGCGGGCGCCGAGTGTGACCGCCGATTGTGAGTGATGATGACGAACGAATTCGAGGCATTCGCGAGGCTCGAGCGGCAGCTCGGTCGGCTACTGCTGATTGGGCTGGCGACGGCGTCCGCGCTGCTTTCCCTCGGACTCGTCGTGCAGATTGCGGCGCCTGCCGGCAGTGTCTCAGGCACGCTGCTCACCATGGGGCTCGTCACCCTGATGGCCACCCCAATGCTCCGGGTGGTCGCGTCGATCGTGGAATACGCGAGGATGAGAGAGTGGTTCTTCGTCCTGACCACGTTGGTCGTCCTGGCCGAGCTCACCGTGAGCGTCGTCGTCGCGCTGCGCCGTTAGCTGAGAGCTGAGAGCTGACAGCTGAGAGCTACTGTACCTACCGATTCAGGCAAACATCCTACTAGGGTCCTCCGTCTACGCTGCCGGCATGGCCGTCGCGCTTTACGGTTGCGGCGACGTCCCGGAGTCGTTCATGCGCCGTGGCCCGCATGCGCTCGAGGAGACCCACGATCCGCTGCGATTGGCTGACGACCGTGTCGAGGTCCCTGGCGAGCCGCTCGCCTGCGTACTCCTTGCGCATCAGCTCGCAGTGCCCGATGACGGTCTGCAGGGCGCTGTTGATTTCCGCGGCGATCGATAGCGTCACTTCGGTCATCACCTCCATCGTGCGAAAGCGCCCCAGCGACAACTGCAACTGCTGCACGAGCCAGGCCACGGCAAGGATCTCGACGATGGATTGGACGGGCTCGGTCTGGCCGAGCGTGAACGCACCCGGGCGCCGCGACACGAAGTTCAGCGTGCCCACGGCGCGGCCCTTCGAGATGAGCGGAACGAGGAGCGCCGAGTAGAAGCCCGATCCCGAGAGCACTGTGACGTCGAGATAGCCCTCGGGAGACTCGCGAGTATCGTTGATCAGCAGCGGCTCGCGCGATCGCACGACGTGCCCGAGGGCTGTTCCCTCGACCTTGAAGACGACCTCCGGCCGAGGAGGCGCGCGCCGACTCTCGTCGGGCGTGCGCGCGGTGAACGTCTGGAATTCCCGGCCGTCCTCCGACAGCAGTGCGAGGCCGAGGCGATCGGAGGGCACGAGGCGTGTGATCCTCGGCGCCAGAGACTGGAACGCCACGGTGACGTCCGGCGCCCGGGCGATGATCTGCAGCATCTCGTTCTGCAGCTGCAGCGAGTCGACCACGTCGCGAGTCGCACGATGCGCCTTCTCGTGCTGGGAGAGCCGATGGCGCAGGTCTCTCAACCGCCGGGTGACCAACGCCGCGAGCAACAGGAGGTAGATCCAGGCGATGACACCCGCGACGAGCGCCGTCCGCCCGAGCGTAACGCCTCCTGACGCCAAGCAGACAGCCAGTTGCAGCGCTCCGAGCGCAATGAGGAGCCAGAGTCCCCAGACAGGTACGCGATCTTCGCGATCGGCCACAGGTCAGCGGATCGAATCAGCCCTAGAGGTCTTGACCGGCATGAACTTGCACCATTTGAGTCAACTTTTTCTCGGGTCAAGACCGTCCGCGCGTCCCGGGGCCCCCAGCGCGCGTGCTTTGCGCGCTGGGGTGGGTCAGCGCGGCGTTATCAAGCTTGTCGTCTAGCGAGGCGGAGCCGCTTTTGTCAGACAAGGCCGGTCTGAGGCGCAGCCTCGCTAGAGCTAAGGACATCGAGAAACGGTGGGAACTGGACGACATCAGTGATCGCGATCAGGAAACTATATCGTAAAAGGCTGACAGAGCCGCCTGACGCTCCGAGGTGCTCACGAGCGGGAAGGTCTCCAGTACGTGCGCGAACTGTTCGCGATTCAGCCCATACAGCTCCGCAGCGCAGGCTTGCAGCCGCGCGTGCACGGCTGTATCAGAGGGCGAAGACCGGAGGGTCTCCACGCTCGAGACGATGGTTCGAAATGCCCCTGACTCGCGCGAGACCGTAGGTACCGGCAACCGGGACATGAGCGACGCAGTCACATGTGTGCCCACCTGGAGGCGCACCAGATAGTTCGCGACGAAACTGTTGAGCATTCCGCACAGGAACAGCTGCAGCTCCTCTTCCAATGGCTCCTTCGCACAAAACAGCGTGTGTGTCGTCATCACGCCGGCCGGGACGATCGCGGCTATCAAAGTGAGACGATTGGTTGGCGACGCGACGTCCCTATAGGCGAGCCGTGTTCGGTGATGCGAACCACGCGCACCCGCGAGCCGGTTCGCGACCTGAACAGGAACGCGATACCGGGCGCGAAGCGGATCGGCGGAGAAGGGCTTGATGTGCTTTCCGTCGATCACGGGAAGACCTGTTCCGCCATACAGGAAGTTCTTGCGGTCGTCCGTTGCGTTCAGCTCGCGGCCGAACGTCACTCTCCATCCATCTGCATGCGAGAGCGCCGGCGCACGAAACGCGATCGTCGTGACGATCTCCAGATCTCTCATCGTCCGGACTTCGGGCACGACGACGTGTGGACCCGAGAGGCGATCGAGGAAGGGGCGCGTCAGGGGTACGGCGCGGGGATCGGCGCCCGTATCTGGCAGCTCGTCGAGGACGTCAGGCCGACGCAGACCGAAACGCGCGGGAATCTCTGTCGTTGTCCCGCCGATTCGTGCTGTCAGTAGGAGGAATTTGAGGCCGCGATGAATAGGAAAGACCCCGTCGCGATTCTCGAAGCCATGAAAAGTGTCGATGAGCGTCCGATCGAGCAAGGCACGTCGGAGGGCCGCGCAGCCGTGGTCGGTCGCGAAGCCAGACGGCAGGATGAGGCCTAGACGCCCGTCAGGCCGCACGAGCGAGAGTGTCCGCTCGACGAACAGCTGATAAAGGTTGACATGACCTTCGCCCTGCAGCCGATAGATGCCTGCGCCGCGCACGAAATCGGCAATCCGAGATGTGCTCGTCCGGGCATCCGAACGTACCTCCGCGGATCCTTGATCTCCTCTGAGCATTTCCCAGGGTGGGTTGCTGAGGACCGCGTCGAATCCTGCGTCCGGCATCCGCCGGCCGTCCCGGTCGTGGAACACCTCCGGGAACTCGACGACCCAGTGGAAAAACCGCCGTTCAGCCGCAATCGCGTCCGTAACCAGCAGCAGACGCCCCGCAATATTGTCCGGCAGCTCGCGTCGGCCGGTAAGGACGATGTCCGTCAGCGAGTGGAAGGCAGCACGAAACTCCGTCCGTCCTGCCGGGTCCCGAAACCAGCCCGAGCACCACATGTCGGCAACACGCTTCCATCGGGTGAGTTCCGTGTCGTCCCGCTCGAGTCGGGCCAGCGCGCGCTCCTTCGCGCGCACTTGCTCCAGCGTGTCTCCCGGCTCCAGCGCCAGACCAATGCGGACGGCGACGGCGGCTCCGATTGCACTATCGAGGGGCTCGCGCTCGAAGAGCGGCAGGTCGACGGGACGCTCCCTTGCCCGCCGGCCTGGTGGTGGTTGTCGGAGCACGTCCCACGGCGAGGCGCCGATCAGGCTGTCGCCAGCGCGCAGCCGATGGTCCAGAAAGGTCAGGGGCCGACCGGCGGCGAGTGTGGCGAGCCAGAGCGATAGGCGGCCCAGTTGAACGGCCATCGGATTGATGTCGACGCCGTACAAACATCGCTGTGCAATCGCCCGCCTGAATCCTGCCCTGTCCACCCCGGAGAGATCCGAGCTCGTCGCGGAACCCTCGCGCACCAGTGCCGCTTCGTACGCCGAGGCGAGGTAGCGACAGGCGGCCACGAGGAAAGCACCGCTGCCCATCGCGGGATCGACGACCCGCAGATCCATGATCCGCTCGGCTCTGGCGTCGTGTACGAGTGGGGCGAGCGTCCGGCGGACGAGGTATTCGGTCAGCGAACGTGGCGTGTAGAAGGATCCGGTGGCCTTGCGGCGGTCCTGGCTTCCCGGGGCCGCGGTCGAGTCGTCCGGCAGCTTGAAGTCGAGCAACCGCTCGTATACGCCGCCCAGCTGCTCGACGCCCATGTCCCCGTATGCGATGCGTTCACGGCCTGCGGTTTTTGGGCGTGCCGGGCGCGTCGTCAACGCGAGCACCGCCTGCCGCACCGCGCCATCGTCCAGGGCCAGTACGTCGGAGAGTGGCGCGTGCGCCGGCGAGAAGAGGCGACCGTTGAATGGCGGCACTCGAAGGGATCCCGCATGGCATCCCCGATGGGCGAGGCGCGAGATGGCCTGGAGTGTTTCCCACAGGCCGGGTGGCCTCGGAAGGACTTCGACATTTTTCCGAATCGATTCGATGGTGTAGCTCTCGCGGAAGACGGGATGCCAGCGCGGCACGAGACCGCGGGCTTCGGCGAACAGCAGGAAGAGGATCCGGTAGATCACGATGAGCGACTCGTCCGCGGAAGTGATTCCATCCGGTTGCTGAACGTTCTGCCGCACACGCCGGCGGCTGCGCGCCGAGATAAATGCCCGCGTGAGCGTCACCAGCGCCTCCTCAACGCCGTGCTGCAGCGAATCGCGAACGGATACGCGGTGCTGTTCGGAGATGGCGATCGCGCGATCGAGTGCTGGCTGACCGTCCGCAGGCGAGGGGATGAGCGCCGAAGCGCGAAGCAGTCCCCACATGGCCGCAAACGTCGCGTCGTTCTCGGCGACCGCGTGGAGATCGAATTCGAGAAAGCGCCGTGAATAGGTCCGCTGACTGTCCGTGAGGCGAACGGCAGCGCCTGACACGCAGACGCACCATCTCGCATTGCATCCGATTCCCCGCCGGACGGCGTCGCGCCAGATGGACGTCAGGTCCTGACCCCACGCGGTGACGAGCAGGACGGCCGGTGTCAGTCGACCAGCCTCGAGGATCGCCGTGTAGTACAACCCTGAAGCGGCAAGCGGCAGCGCCTTGTACCCGAGCTGCACGACCAGAGGACATGCGATCTGATCAAAGACCATGCGTGCCGAGGCCGAGGGACCGAGGCGTGGCTCGATGGACCGGTGCCATGCCCGGAGACGCCTCGAGGCGGGTTCGCGGTCCGCTTCGCCGAACTGCCCTCGAAGCGCCTCTGGAATGATTCGCTCCAGGGCCTCATGCGACAACAGGGATCCGCTCACGCCGGCAAGCACGTGGACCTCACCGGACGACCAGAATGCCGGCGAGCTCGACGCCGGCGACAAGCGGCGTGCTTCGTTCGAGCGTACGAAGCCGCGCAGTCATCTCGAAGATCCGGGCGTCGTGCACGGCTCTCTTCCGGCTGGTGGTGACGATGGCGCGCCGGTCGAACAGACCGGCCTGTACCATCTGTCGAGCCGCCGATGGGAGCCCGTGTTGGAGACGTGCTTCGCGCATCCGCAAGATTTCCTGTGCGGCAGCGCGGAGCGGTTCGACTCGGCTGGCGATGCCCTGCAGTTCCACGGCGATGTGCCCGTACAAGCGCGTTCCAAACCGGTGGGCGAGATCGTCGATGGTTCGCACCGCCTGACGAAGCGATCGAGCATCTCTCCCTGGCATCCACCCCTCGCGATCGATCGAGACGACCGACATCTCCACGTGGACCCGGCGTCCTTCGGGATCGGCCAGCGAGAGGAGGATGGCAAGAACGAGTCCGGGGTTGAGGCTCGATTTGCGCGATCGGATCGTGGCGACCGTCACTGGCTGCGATCGGAGTGCTCGGGAGCACTGTTCAGTGGATCTCGAACGCCAGTGCCGCACGGTCTCGAGGCGCGCGACCTCGGCGGCAGCCTCCGCGCGCAGCTCCATCGTTCGAGTCGGCGATGGTGGTCCCTCGTGGATCTGCGGAAGCGATCTGCCGGTCATCACCAGGTCGGAGACGGCGGACTCAGTCAATGAATCAAGCAGGTGCGCGCTGACATCCCCGGCGGCGCGGGCTCGAGCCGCACGAATCATGAGTGGAGCGATTACAAGGCGCTCAGCGGTGTCGGCGGCCACGAGCGCGATCTCGTGAACCCGCTTCGATTGTCCGAGCCGGTCGACACGGCCGGCACGTTGCTCGAGCCGCGCGGGACGCCAGGGCAGCTCGTAGTGGATAACGACCCGGCAGTGGTGGTGGAGGTTCAGCCCTTCGGCCGCGGCGTCGGTCGCGAGCAGGGAGACGCCGCCCGCGTTGAAGGCGGCCTGTGCCCGATTGCGTTCGGCGCGCCCGAGTCCGCCATGAAGCGTCGTGACCTGTCGGCCGGTCGCGCGAATCAGGCGTTCCAGGCGGTGCAGAGTGTCGCGATATTCAGTGAACACGATGACCGGCTCACGCACCCGTGAGAGCCAGCGGAGAAGCCGGCCGGCTTTGCTCTCGGATCGCGCCGCATGCCGAGCGGCTTCCGTCACCGCTGCAAGCCATCGCCTTTCTCGTCGGACGTCGGTTAGACCAGGCGCAGCGAGGTCGTCATCATCGACTCCATCGTTCAGGGGATCCTCGTCTGCGAGTAGAAGGAGCAGCTGCCGCTCGGCGGGCGCCGTTGCAGTACTCAGGAGCGTCAGCCGGCGCTGCGCCGAGACAGCGAGGGAAGCGGCGCTCGAGAGCGCGCGCTTCCGAAGCACGATCGCCGCGAGTTTCGCGCGTGCGTCGCCGCGGGCGCTCGACTCCAGCCAGACCCGGCGTGTGTAGCGCTCCAGGAGATCGTGCATCCGGCGTTCGGCCGCTGTCGGCCGGACCCGCAGGAGGGCGCTTCGTCGTCCGATGCCGCCCTGCACTTCGACACGCGTGCGTCTGAAGAAGACGACCGGCGGCTCGGTGTCGTCGAGGGCGCCGAGTCCGCAGAGTGCCGCAAATGCGGCTGGATCTCCGGCATCCGGCGTGGCGGTCAGGAGAACGCTTCGCCTCGACCGCGAGGCGACGGCATGCGCCGCGGCGCGGCGATCGCTCGAACCTGACGCCAGGTGCGCTTCGTCGAGAACCAGGAGATCCCAAGTCACGTCCTCGAGGGCCCTCAGGACTTCCGCGCGCTTGGCGAAGTCGATCGAGGCGATGTAGATCCCTGGAAGAGACCACGGGTTCACGTCAGCCGGCCGTTCTGCTGCCGATGCGCGCAGCCATACCGCATCGGCCTGGAGCGGGGAGAGGCCGAACTTGTCGCGGAGCTCCTGGCCCCATTGCTCGCGGAGACCGGCAGGAACGAGGACAATCCCACGGAACTCCTCGCTTCTGACGGAAAGCTCGAGGAGGATCAGGCCGGCTTGCACGGTCTTGCCCAGGCCGACGGCATCAGCGATCAGAAGGCGCGTCGCGGCGTGACGCAGGATCGCGAGCAGCGGCTCGATCTGGTGGGGGAGAAGCTTCGCTGACGCGCCGGCCGCGGCGATCGCCCCTCCGTATGGCACGAGCGTCGTGCCCGCTCGCCTGAGATCGTGAAGCCAGCGGCGCGGGCGCACGATCCGGATCCCGCGAGAGCTATTGAGCCGTTGCGGTCTGTCGTACGGCGTCAGCAGGCTCCGGCTTCGACTGATGTCGGCCGGCGTGAGTCGTAGCAGTGAGCAGTCGGGCCACGCAGTCGTTTCGCAGACCGTCCAGCGTGCTCCGCGGACCTGCACGTGGTCGCCGATGTGCCACTCGAGGCCAGGCATGCGTTGTCGCTCCAGCCGACGCGGTGCGTTCGAGAGGCAAGAGGTCTGCCGGGGTCTGCGAGCCGCGTTGGCTGGGTCGCCCTTGAGACCGAAGGGTTTGATCTCTGGGGGTTTGCGAGGGTTCAGAAGGCGAAAAGCAGATTCGAGTCGATCGGAAGGACAGACCGCTATCGCAGTTTGTGCCTCGTCCGACGCAGCCTCAGTTCGCGGGAACTGCGACCGTCGGCTTCAAGATTTTTCGATGGTGGAGGTCACTAGTAGGATGTCCCCCTGAATCAGTAGCAGCCCGCTCCGTCGTCGCGGCTGCTGATTCAGGCGTGACGTCTTACTAGTGGCTCGCATCCGCTGAATCAGTAGCGCGCCACCGCGTTGGTTATGCCCAGAATCCGCGGCCGTGACAACGGAACGGCTGCTACTGATTCAGGCGTGACGCCCTACTAGAGGCCGTCGGCCTGGGTTTCCCCGGCTGTCCGGCTCGCCTCGAGCGCCCGGCGCGAAACGATCAACGGTTTTTGTCCGCCCTTGCGAGCGGGCGTTCGGACCGCGCGCACGCGTACCCGCCGGATGCGGCACCCAGTGGGGTACGTGATCACGGCCACCTGCGGCGGAACCGACAGGCCCTCGATGAGGTCCTGCATCTCATTCCCAGGTTGAGCGGCTGTTTCAACCGCCGGTTTTCGAGCCGACTCGGTCCGCGCCCACGAGCTCAGGGGCATCAATCGAAGCAGACCGCGCGGAGCGTCGTGCTCCTCCCTGAATTCAGCAAACGTATCATCGGGTGGAGCGGGCGCCTGAGGGACCTCCACGGCCGGCGCCAAGGTGGGCAGGGGCTCGGCGGGAGAGGGCAGGGCCGAAGCCTCTTTGGCGCGTGCCTTTCGTGTAGCCGCGAGCTTGCGGGCCTTCTCCTCACGCCGTTTGCGGGCGGTCGCCTCGGCGGCGGCGAGCCGATCCTGCCGTTCTCGTTCCTCTTGCTCCCGTGGGGCAGCCGCTTCTGGTTCAACGCGCGCGCGCTCGTCCTCGCGCTGGTTCTCGGCCGCCGCTTCGGCGTCGAGGCGTTTGCGTTCTTCCTCTTCGTCCCGCTTCTTCGCTTCGAGCTCGAGGCGCTGACGTTCTTCGTCCTCGCGCTGCTTCCTGGCCGCCGCTTCCATCTCGAGGCGCTGGCGCTCGTCTTCTTCTCGCTGACGCTGCGCCGCCGCTGCGGCTTCGACCCGGCCGCGTTCTTCCTCGTCGCGCTGCTTCTTGGCCGCCGCTTCGGCCTCGAGGCGCCGGCGCTCGTCTTCTTCCCGCTGACGCTGCGCCGCCGCTTCGGCTTCGAGCCGGCGTCGTTCTTCTTCCTCGCGCTGTTTCTTGGCTGCCGCTTCCGCCGCGAGGCGCTTGCGCTCTTCTTCTTCGTGGCGCTTCTTCGCCTCAGCCTCGACCCGGCGTCGTTCTTCTTCCTCGCGCTGTTTCTTGGCTGCCGCTTCGGCCTCGAGGCGCTTGCGCTCTTCTTCTTCGCGGCGCTTCTTCGCCTCGGCTTCGAGCCGGCGCCGTTCTTCCTCTTCTTCACGCTGCTTCTTGGCTGCCGCTTCCGCCGCGAGGCGCTTGCGCTCTTCTTCTTCGTGGCGCTTCTTCGCTTCGGCTTCGATCCGTAGCCGTTCTTCTTCTTCGCGCTGCTTCTTGGCTGCCGCTTCGGCCTCGAGGCGCTTGCGCTCTTCTTCTTCGTGGCGCTTCTTCGCCTCAGCCTCGACCCGGCGTCGTTCTTCTTCCTCGCGCTGTTTCTTGGCTGCCGCTTCCGCCTCGAGGCGCTTGCGCTCTTCTTCTTCGCGGCGCTTCTTCGCTTCGGCTTCGATCCGGCGCCGTTCTTCTTCTTCGCGCTGCTTCTTGGCCGCCGCTTCGGCCTCGAGGCGCTTGCGCTCTTCTTCCTCAGCGCGGGCTTCGGCCTCGCGTCGCAGGCGATCTTCCTCTTCCCGTTCCCGCTGCGCGGCCGCTTCAGCCTCGAGGCGCCTCTGTTCTTCTTCCTGACGCTGGCGCTCCTCCTGCCGTTGACGCTCGGCGGCCGCTTCTGCCTCTTTCGCTGCGATGTCTTCCGCCTGTGCGCGCTCGTGATCCGGGTTATCCGTGCGTTCTACCTCGGCCAGTACGCTCTGACGGAGTGCCTCGATGCCCGCGTCTGCCGGAGGTGCCGGTGCGGGCTCGATGGATGGCGGACGCTGGATTGGCTTCGACGGAGTGGTCCGCGACGGGTCTGTACGTCTCCATTCGAACGGTGACGCCCAGGAGGATCCCTCTGTATCGGATGTGGTGGGCTCGACGACGTTTTCGGTGGACGCGGACGTGTCCGCCGATCCATCGCGCAGGGCGAGGCGAAGTGCTCTGGCCGCCGCGTTCTCGCTCTGGCTTCTAAGCTCGTGAGCGCGCGCGACGAACGTGACAACTTCCTGAGCGAACGCGTCCGGGTCGCACCCGGTGATCGGCGCCGTGGGCTTCTTCTTGCTCTTGCGGAATCTGCCGAAGAAGCCACCGCTGCCGACCGCGTCCTCGTCCGCCTTCGTCGCGATGAATTGCGGGATCGTGTACGTCTGGATGTGACTGCCGCCGTCCAGCGATCGTAGTTTTTCGAGCAGGTCGTCCTCGTCCGCCGGCGCGAGAAATGCCGAGAGGAGGATGACGTCAGGAAGCTGCGTACTGAACGTGGCAATAGCAGCGTCCGGCGAATCAACGAGAAGGAGATCCGCATGCACGTGCTCGCGGATGATCCGTTTGAGGATCGCGGCCTGGCGATGGTCCGGCTCGATGGCGAGTACGAGCGACACGTCGATTAGGTCCGGAACATGAACAGGAAGAGCACGCCGCCGGCGGTGGCAAAGATCAGGAGCGGCGCGTTCTCGATGCTCTGAGTTCTGAGCGCGGTCATCAGCGCGCCGCCGAGCTCGTGGACGCGATCGCCCCACGGTGTCAACGCGTCATCCCCTCGGACCACGGCAAAGAAGCGATCGCGCACGCGCTCGTCGATCGACACGAGGCCACCAATAACGATCGCGAAGACCGTAATCGACAAGGCGTACTGCCGGATCCGGAGTTTCAAAGCCATATTCAAATCTACGGCGCCTCTTCGGCGTCTTTCCTGTTTTTGCCGGCCCGACCCAGTTCACGAACACCGTTCCATCGGTCAGGCGATCAGATCAATTCGCAAGCGACGTGCCGGTGGTGCCGCTCGCGGCTCCTCTTACAGAAATCGCCGGAAGTGCGCCTGAAAACGCCGTGTCGCCTCGATCTCGAGCCGTGCGTCGATGGCGTGCCGTTCCCGCGGCGCCCACAGTTTTCGCGCGCGACGTTACGGATCTGCGGCGTCGAGAGGCATGCGGCAAGCGGGCTCGGGGCCGGTCGTGGGAACCAGACTAATCCGCAAGTCGGTATCGCTTGAACGACTTGCGTCCGGGTTTCCGACACCTACCTCGACCGTGGCATAGCCGTTGCGATTGGGTGGGCCGTGCCGCGGCAAGCGCCGCGCAACTTCAACCAACGCGGCGTTGCCGCAAACCCGCACCGGTCACCGGTGCACCACCTCGGGGGAGGACTCCAATGTCGACGCTTTTCAATTTCGTGAAGTCGTTCGTGCGTGAGGAAGAGGGGCAGGACCTGCTCGAGTACGCGTTGCTCGTGGCGTTGATTGCGCTCGTCGCGATCGGTGCGGTCGGCGCGGCCGGCGGCAGCGTGTCCACGATCTTCCAGAACATCGCGGGTCAGCTCGGCGGCGCGGCGTAACTTCGCGTGTTTCGGCACGGAGGCCGGCGCTCGCGCCGGCCTCTGTTCTTCCGACCAAATCGAGTCTGAATGGTTCGTACGAGGAGCACAGCCCATGCGGTCGATTGCCATCGCTATGTTGAAACGCCTGCTCAAGGCGCGCCTGAATCGCGCGGACGAGGGCCAGGACCTGCTCGAGTACGCGCTCCTCATGGCGCTCATCGCAGTCTTCGCCATGGGCGCCGTCGCGACGCTCGGTAATACGGTGAACACTATTTTCTGGCAGTCGATTGCCACCAATTTCTAGCGCGGCCTTCGTGACGCTGCTGGTCGGCGTAGTCGCGGCAACGGTCATCGACGTTCGGACGCGTCGCATTCCGAACCTGCTGACCGCGGCAATGGCGGCCACCGGCATCGGGATGGCGGCGACCGGCGCCAGTGGGGTCTCGCTCGCGGCGGCGGCTCTCGGGATCGTTGTCGGGTTCGCTCTGATGCTGCCGGGCCACGCGCTCGGCGCCACCGGAGCGGGAGACGTGAAGCTCATGGCCGCTGTCGGCGCCATCGTCGGACCCGTCATCGCGTTGAAGGCTTTTCTTTTTACCGGCGTCGCCGGCGGAGTGATCGCGATCCTCGTTGCGGTTCGAAGACGGCGGCTCGCCGCCACGCTCGCCGCGACGGGACATATGGTTGCGGCGCCGGCCGACACGCCCGGGCTCGTTCGTTCGGCAGGCGCCGGCAGCCGGTTCGCGTACGGCCCTGCAATCGCGATCGGCAGCGTGCTCGCGGCGCTCGTGAAATGAGTCGAGGGGACGCGGAAAACGAGAACCAGCGCGCCACGGGCGCGCCGCCGGAGCGGAGCGGGGCATGGGGCCCCGTGAGCGAGGGCGATGGGGGGTCCGGCGGGGCGAAGCCCCCCGGTCTAAAAACGACATGCGCAGGCTGACTCGCAGGCTGACGAAGAACGAGCGTGGTGCCGCTCTCCTCGAGACGGCGATCACGATTCCGCTCATCCTGTTGATCTCGGTGGCGATCTTCGAGTTCGGTCGTGCCTACCAAACGTGGCAGGTCCTGACCAACGCTGCCCGCGAAGGCGCACGCATCGCGATCCTGAACGGTACCACCGACGATCAGGTCAGGGGCGCCGTCAACAACTACATGTCGATCGGGCAGCTGAGCACCGTGTCGCCCGGCAACATCGACGTGAATCGAGCGGCGCCGCTCGGAGCAAACACTGGTTCCCAGATCACCGTCAACTATCCCTTCAACTTCATGGTGCTCGGACCGGTGATGAGGCTCGTCAACCCGTCGGCATCCATGGGCTCTACGCTGATGATGTCGGCGGTAGCCGTAATGCGAAACGAAAGCTAGTAGAGGACCCTCATGCGCAACCGTATCTTTGCCGTCATCGCCATCGCGGTCCTCGCTGGAGGAGGGCTCGCGTACGGAACGTACAACTTCATGCAGAACCAGCCGGTGAAGACGGTGAGCGCTGCGACCCAGGCGGTCGTGGTCGCTGCAGCCGATCTCTCTCTCGGAGCGGAGCTGAAGAAAGAAGACCTGCACGTCGCGTCTTTCCCAGCGGGCCAGGCGCCTGAGGGCGCGTTCGCCAAGCCAGAGGAGATCGTGGGTCGGGGGATCATCGTTCCGATCGTCAAGAACGAGCCGATCCTTCCCGCGAAGCTCGCCTCGAAGGAAGCGGGTGTGGGGCTGCCACCAGTCATTCCGGAGGGCATGCGGGCGGTGTCCGTGCGCACAAACGAAGTGGTTGGCGTCGCCGGCTACGTGCTGCCCGGAACGCGCGTCGACGTCGTCGCCACCGCGAGCCCGACCCAGAGCGCGGTCGACACCACGTCGAAGGTCGTGCTCGCCAACGTGCAGGTGCTGACGGCCGGCACGCGCATGGAGCAGGACGCGGACAAGGGCAAGCCGATGCAGGTCACGGTCGTGACGCTGCTCGTCACACCGGAACAGGTCGAGCGCCTCGCCCTGGCGAGCACCGAAGGAAAGATTCAACTCGCGCTTCGCAACCCGCTCGACCAGGGGGCGCCGGCGACACCTGGGATCAAGCAGGCCGGACTCCTCGGCGCGGTGAAGGGGCCGGCACCGGCACCGGCAACGCGGATGGCATCAGCCAAGAAGGTGACCGGGCCCGTGACGATGGAAGCCATGCCGGCCGCGCCAGCGCCGACCGTGGAAATGATTCGCGGCGACAAGCGCGCCACGGAAGTTGTGAAGTAGAGAGGCAATCAACGTGGCACGCATTCACTCGACACAGACCACGGTCTCGCAAGACGCGCCCGTATCGGGCTCGCAGAGGCATGCGGAGGAACAAATGATCGGGCATCTCAGGCGTCGGTCGTCCGCGTTCGTCGCGGCGCTCGCCGCGTTCATCATCGTGATTCTCGTGGCCGCCCCTCAGGCGCAGCAGGCCCCGGCGTTCTCCCCCGGCGGTAATTCCGGGGCAGGAACCGGCATCGAGTCGAGCACACCGACCGACATCGACCTCCTGGTCGGACGCTCGACGGTGCTGAACATCGGCGCGACGATCGCGCGGGTCTCGTTGACCGTGCCCGACATCGCCGACGCCCTCGTCACCGCACCAGGACAGCTGCTGATTCACGGCAAACAGCCGGGAACCATTTCGCTGTTCGTGTGGGATAGGGGAGGAGCGATCAAGACGTATGAGGTGACCGTGCGGCGCGACCTCAGCGCCCTCGCCGAACAGATGAAGCAGCTGTTCCCGGGCGAGTCGGTCACAGTGGTCGGCAGCGGCAAGGACGTCGTGCTGTCCGGAACCGTCGCCAGCAAGTACGTCATCGAGAAGGCGGCCGAAGTCGCTGCCGGCTACGTCGAGAAGAAGGAGAACGTCGTCAACCTGCTGAAGCAGCAGGAAGGCGTGGCCTCAAACCAGGTCATGCTGCGCGTGCGGTTCGCGGAAGTGAGCCGTAGCGCGCTGCAGGAGCTCGGCGCCTCCTTCGTGGCGAGCGGCTTCCAGAACGACTGGTCCGGCCGCACCACGACCCAGCAGTTCCCGGCGCCGTCATGGGATCAGGACGGAAAGCTCGTGTTCAGCGACTTCCTGAACCTCTTCGTCTTCAACTCGAAGGAAGGTCTCGGCGGCGTCGTGAAAGCGCTGCAGAACAAAGGTCTTTTCCAGAGCCTCGCGGAGCCGAACCTGATTGCCACGAACGGCAAGGAGGCAAGCTTCCTGGCCGGTGGCGAGTATCCCTACCCGGTCGTTCAGCCCGGTAACGGCGCCAGCTCGGTAACGATCATGTTCAAGGAGTTCGGGGTCCGCCTGAACTTCACGCCGACCGTGCTCGGTGGGGACCTGATCAACCTCAAGGTTCGTCCTGAGGTCAGCTCGTTGGACTTCAGCAACGCGATCACGCTGGGCGGGTTCCGCGTGCCCGCGCTGTCGACCCGCCGCACCGAGACGGAAGTCGAGCTGCGCGACGGTCAGACGTTCGCGATTGCGGGGCTGATGAACAACACCATAAACCAGACGATGGCGAAGATCCCGGGCATCGGAGACATCCCGATTCTCGGCCTGCTGTTCCAGAGCAAGGCCCACCAGAAGAATCAGACCGAGCTCGTCGTGATGATCACGCCGACGATAATCAAGCGCGGACAGATGGGTGTGTCGGAAGGTCTGCCGAACCTCGTCGAGCCCTACATGGGCGCGCCGAAGAAGTCGCTGCCGAACCCGGCCCCCTACGTGGGCTCGCCCCGCTATCCGGTCGACACAACGGCGCCGCACGCAGGTGGATCGGATGACGCCCCGGCGCCGGCGGCTGCTCCGGCAGCGGCACCCGCCGCGTCCGCGGCCCCGGTGAGACCGTCCACCAAGCCGGCCCCGAAGCCCGCGGCCGAGAAGAAGAGCCCGGCCACCACGGCTCCGGCAGTTCCGTCGAGGCCCGTGTCGAGAGTTGCCGCTCCGATGGCGCCGCCGCCATCGGTCGCGCCTGCGGCCGCTCCAATGCCATCCGCGCCGCCTGCCTCCGCGCCCTCGAGCGGCGCGGCTATGGGTTCGCCGTACGACAGCGCACCGGCAGCAACGCCCAGCGTGTCGCCTGCCCCCGCGAAGCCGGCGCCGGCCAAGGATCAGGCGAAGCTCGTCGAGAAGGCGAAGCAGCAGGAGAAGAAGGCGTCCGAAGCCGAGGCGCGCGAGCGCGCGGCGGCCGACAAGAAGAAGGCCGAGCAGGATGCCGTTGCGCAGAAGAAGGCGGAGGCCGACAAGCGCCAGGCGGACAAACTCGCCAAGGAACGCGCGGAGCGTGAGGCCGAGATCGCGAAGAAGAACCAGCAGGCAGCGCACAAGACCTCGGACGACAAGAAGAGCAAGGCGCTCGTCGAAGCGGCCGCACGGCTGAAGGAAGCACAGTCCGCATACGAGGAAGAGCTGCAGAAGGCCAAGGGCGGAGCGGAGCCGGCACCCAACTCGACGACCGCCAAGACGGCAACGCCTTCATCGTCCAAGCAGTAGGGACCGTTCCCGGGGAGGGTAGGGTCATGAGGAGAGTGCAACGCGCGATTCGCGACGAAGCCGGCATGAGCCTGGTCTTCGTCGGCATGGGCCTGATGGCGTTTCTGAGCGCCAGCATGCTCGCCATCGACGTCGGAATGCTGATGACGGCCCGGAACCAGGCGCAGAACTCGGCTGACGCCGGAGCGCTCGCCGGCGCCACGGCTCTCGCGCTCGATGACTACGACGATCGCTCCGCGTCCGGGCCGGCGGTGACGAGCGCGATTACCACCGGCAAAGCGAACCTGGTGATGGCCGGGGTCGTTTCGCTGAACGTCGCGGACGTGACGTTTCCGCTGGATCCAGCGGGGCAATCGAACCGCGTGAAAGTGAACGTCTACCGTCGTGCGTCCAGGGGCAATCCGCTCTCGACGTTCATCGCCAGGTTCTTCGGGATGCCAACGGCTGATATCGCCGCGACCGCGACGGGCGAGGCCTCGCCCGCGAACGCGATGACCTGTGTCAAGCCGTTCACGATTCCGGACCGTTGGATCGAGAACGGGACGCCGCCGTGGGATCCCGACGACACGTTCGACACCGGTGACGTCTATATTCCGGCAACGGACTCCAATTATTCGGGCTATAACACCGAGCGCGACAAGGGCATGGAAATCCTGTTGAAGGCGGACAACGGATCGAAGATCGCGCCGAGCTTCTACTACGCGTGGGCGATCCCCGGAAACTCCGGCGGCTCGGACTACCGACGCGACATCGCCGGCTGTAACACGCTGGTTGTGCCCTTCGGTTACGACCTGACGCCAGAGCCCGGCAACATGGTTGGACCGACGAAGCAGGGCATGGACGACCTGATTGCGACGGATCCCGGCGCGTATTGGGACGACTACAACAAGAAGGTCGTGAGCTCGAAGAATCCGAGTCCGCGTGTCGTCGCGATTCCGCTGTTCGACCCCGCGTACTACGAGGACGGCAAGCAGACTGGTCGGGGCGCCTCATTGCGCGCGGTGAACTATCTGGGGTTCTTCATCGAGGAAATGCAGGGGAACGAGGTCAAGGGCCGAATCTGTCCCATCGGCGGGCTCTACAAGGGTGCGGGCTTCGGCCCCGCTCCGACTGGAGCTTTCCCCAAAGTGATCCGATTGGTTCAGTAGGAATACAGGCGCGCCACTGGCGCGATGGGGGGTCCGGCGGGGCGGACCCCCCGGGTCTATAAAGGCGGTGCACGGCGATGGCGCAGTTGACGGTTTCAATCATCACGCACGACGAAGACTTCAAGCGCCAGGCGTCGCAGCTGCTGCGCGCCGGCGGCGTCCCGATCGGCATTCTCGAGTCGAAAACCAGCACCGACGCCTCCACGCCGGACATCACCGTCGTCGACATCAGGTCGGACGCATCCTCGGGCATGTCTGCCATCGAGCGCCTGCGGGCATCGCAGGCTGGCATGGCTATCTTCGCGATCGCCGGGGGCGCCGAGCCGGACCTGATTCTTCAGGCGATGCGGGCCGGAGCCAACGAGTTCTTCCCGTGGCAGCCGGGCGGTGCGACTGCGGCCTCTCGTTCGATGGAGGAGGCGTTCCACGGGGCCGTTCGGCGGACAGCCGCCCGACGAGAGGCCGCGAGCGCGAGCGCCAAGGCGCCGTGCGTCACGCAGGTCTTCCTGGGTGCCAAGGGCGGAGCCGGGACGACGACGGTTGCGGTCAACTGCGCCGTGGAGCTGGCGCGCCAGTCGAAGCGCCCGACGGTCATTCTGGACCTCAAGCCGTCTCTGGGAGAGGTCGCTCTGTTTCTCGGCGTGCGCCCCAGATTCACGGTCCTCGACGCAATCGAGAACCTGCATCGCCTGGACAAGGACTTCCTCAAGGAGCTCGTGTCGCGTCACAAGACAGGCGTTGACATCATCCCGGCGTCGGAACAGTTCGATCGTCCGAATGCACAGGACGTGAGCGCCATCGAGGAGCTCCTGCGAATTCTCACTCGCACCTACGACTACGTGATCGTCGACGCGGGGAACACCATCAATTCCTGCGGTATCGCCGCGCTGTATGCGGCCGACACGGTTTACCTCGTCACCAACCCCGACGTCCCCTCGATCCGCAACGCTCAACGGCTGGTCGAGCGCGTCCGGCAGCTCGGGGCGGGCAGCGAGAGGGTCAAAGTTCTATTGAATCGTGTGTCCGAGAACCTGCTCATCACGCCACAGCAGATCGAAACGGCCCTCGGCTACGCGATTCACCACTCTTTCACGAGCGACTACCGGGCAGTGTCCACTGCGCTGAATTCAGGGGTGCCGCTGACGCTGTCGAATGGCTGCGTGATTGCCAGCGAGTTCGACAGCTTTACGAAGCAGTTCCTCGGTGTCATGCCCGAGGCCAGGGAACCGGAGAAACGGCGCACATTCCTGGGCCTTCTCTAATCGGATAACTCCAAGATGAGCCTTTCGCTGAATCCATCATCGCCGCCCGCAGCACCTCCGCGACCGCGCCCAGAAGCGGTGAGGCCGCAGTACATCGAGCTGAAGGCGAACGTCCATCGCAAGCTGCTGAATCGCCTCAACCTCGAGGCGCTTGCGTCAGTTGAGCGGTCGCGCGCCGAGGCGGAGATTCGCACGCTCCTGTTCGAGTTGATAGCCGAGGAGGGAATGCCGCTCAGCATGTCGGAGCGGGACGTGATCCTCGGCGAGGTGATCGACGAGGTCTTCGGCCTCGGGCCGCTCGAGCCGCTGCTGCGCGACCCGACAATCAGCGACATCCTCGTCAACACATACAAGCAGGTCTACGTCGAGCGAAGCGGCAGACTCGAGCGGCTGCCGACGACTTTTCAGGACGACAAGCACCTGATGCGGGTCATCGACCGGATCGTCAGCGGCGTCGGCCGACGTGTCGACGACAGCTCGCCGATGGTGGATGCGCGCCTTCCCGATGGTTCGCGTGTGAACGCGATCATTCCGCCGCTGGCAGTCGATGGTCCGTTGCTCTCGATCAGACGATTTCCGGCGGAGCGGCTGAAGGCAGAGGATCTGCTGCCCATCAAATCGTTGACCCGGCCGATGCTCGAGTTCCTCGAGCACTCCGTGAAGAACCGTTTGAACATGCTCATCAGCGGAGGCACGGGCGCCGGTAAGACGACCCTGCTGAACGTGCTTTCCAGCTTCATCCCCGATCGGGAGCGAATCGTCACGATCGAGGATGCGGCCGAACTGCAGCTCCAGCAGGAGCACGTCGGCCGGCTCGAGACCCGCCCGCCGAACGTCGAGGGCAAGGGCGCGATCCGGCAGCGGCAGCTGGTGATCAACTCACTCCGTATGCGTCCCGACCGCATCGTCATCGGGGAAGTCCGCGGCGAAGAAGCGCTGGACATGCTCCAGGCCATGAACACCGGTCACGACGGGTCGCTGACGACGGTCCACGCGAACACCCCGCGCGACGCGCTGTCGAGAATCGAAACGATGATCTCGATGGGCGCGATGAACCTGCCCGAGCGCGCGATGCGGCAGCAGATTGCGTCCGCCATCCAGATCGTCGTTCAGCAGACGCGCATGAGTGACGGAACGAGGAAGGTCACCAGCATCTCGGAGATCACAGGCATGGAAGGCGACGTGATCACGATGCAGGAGATCTTCTGCTTCGAGAAGCTCGGCTTGTCACAGGACGGCAAGGTCATCGGCCGTTTCCGCGCGACCGGGGTCAGGCCGAAGGCGTGCGAGCGGTTGAAGGCCTCCGGCGTCCACCTCCCGGCCGATATGTTCGAAGGCGTGACGGAGGTCCGGTAATGGCGATCGTCATTCTGGTCGGCCTCGCATTCATCGTCGGCGCTGCCCTCGTGATGGGCGGGTACCTCGGCGTGACCAAGGGCCCGGGGATGATGGCGCAGCGGCGGCTCGAGTCGCGGCTCCAGGACGTCTTGAAGCCAGTCGAGGAGCACCGGGGTGACTCCAAGGAGCTGTTCAAGGAGAGCAAGGCCGGTCCGCTCCCGGCGATCGACCACTTCATCAGGGGCACGAGCCACGGAACGGCAGTCAGCCGCTGGATCGAGCAGACGGGCGTGAAGACGACGATCAGTGCCCTGTTACTCATCGCGCTGGTCAGCGGCGTGGTCGTGGCCCTGCTGGTGACGATGGGGGTTCGGGCGCCATGGGGGCTGCCAGTGGGTGCTGCCCTCGGCTTCGCGC
This sequence comes from uncultured Acidobacteriota bacterium, assembly GCA_963730995.1. Taxonomy (GTDB): domain Bacteria; phylum Acidobacteriota; class Vicinamibacteria; order Vicinamibacterales; family 2-12-FULL-66-21; genus CAVSUB01. The sequence goes on from CAVSUB010000002.1 coordinate 642,825, forward strand.
TGCCGTTCATGGTGTTGAACTACAAGCGCGGAAAGCGGCTGCGTGCGTTCGAGGAAGCGTTCCCGGAGGCGCTCGACTTGATTTCCCGCGCGCTGAAGGCGGGGCACGCGTTCGCGACCGGCCTGAAGATGGTAGCCGACGAGATGCACGAGCCGGTGGGACCGGAGTTCCGCAAGACGTTCGACGAGCAGAACTTTGGCTTGCCGCTCAAGGACGCGCTCGACAACCTGACACACCGGGTGCCGATCATCGATGTGCGTTTTTTCGCGACCGCCGTGCTGATCCAGCGCGAAACGGGCGGCAACCTGTCCGAGATCCTCGAGAACCTGGCGCACGTCGTGCGTGAGCGATTCAAGATTCTCCGGCAGGTGCGGGTTTACACGGCGCATGGCCGTATGACTGGCTACGTCCTGCTCGCGCTGCCCGCGGTGCTCTGCATCGCGTTGATGTTCATCAACCCGGACCATATGAACATCCTCTTCCGCGAGCACATGGGGCAGATGTTGCTGTTGACCGCCATCGTGATGCAGACGATCGGGTACGTCTGGATCCGGCAGGTCGTCAAGATCGAGGTGTAGCGTGTCGATGATGTTGCCGCTGCTCGCGTTCGCTTTCGGCTCGCTGATCGTCATGGCCGCCGCGTACGCGCTCAGTCCCAAGCGCGCGAGCGCAATCGATCGCCGAATCGAGGAGCTCACCGCAGACCGCGAGGTCCGCGCCGGCCGAACGCAAGGTCTTCCAGGCCATGGTCGACATGGTGAAGCGGGTCGGTGAACGCGCGCCCATCAACCCGAAGGAGCTCGGGCAGCTGCGCCTACGGCTGGTGCAGGCGGGCTATCGGCGGCCCGAAGCCGTGACTGTGTTCTTCGGCATCCGCGTCATGCTCGCGCTTGGACTCTTCCTGTTGTTGTCCAGCTCGATCCTGATGCGGCCGAACATTCCAATCGCGCTGGCAGGCGTGGGCTTTGGCTACATCGCGCCGGGAATGGTGCTCGCGAGGCTCTCCAAGCGGCGCGCACATCGCATCCAGTTGTCGCTGGCGGACGCCCTCGACCTGCTGGTCGTCAGCGTCGAGGCCGGCCTGGGTCTCGACCAGGCTATGACACGCGTCGGCGACGAGCTCGCGTTCGCCTATTCGGATCTGTCGGACGAGCTGCGGCTGGTGAACCTCGAACTGCGCGCCGGAAAGCCGCGTTCCGAGGCGCTGCGCAATCTTGCAGATCGCACGGGTGTGGACGATCTGAATTCGCTCGTCACGATGCTCATTCAGACCGACAAGTTCGGAACGAGCGTCGCGCAGTCGCTGCGCGTCTACTCGGAGACGCTTCGCACCAAGCGCCGCCAGCGCGCCGAAGAAGCGGCGGCCAAGACCGGCGTCAAGATGGTCTTTCCGCTCGTCTTCTGCATCTTCCCGGCAATCTGGGTCGTGACGATCGGTCCCGCTGCGATCAAGTTCATCAACGTCATACTCCCGATGGTCAAGAAATGAGCGCCTCTACTCTCGACAGTCGTCCGGTCAAAGCGCTGCCGATGCCACCGGCGCCGCCGTCGACCATCAAGGAGACAGGGCTTCATCCGGACACCCTTTCTCAGTTGTTGCTGAAGACGCTCGTTGCCGGCGAAGCAAGTGGCTCCGGCCTGGCTGAGAGCCTGCGCCTCCCGTACTCATTGCTCGAGGCGCTCGTGGAGCACGCGCGAGTCGAGAAGCTGGTCGAGGTGCGGGGAGCGAGCGGTACCGGCAGCGCCGGCTATCGCTACGTGCTGACGGATCTCGGCCGGGATCGCGCCAACCAGTTCTTCGAGATGTCCCGGTATGTCGGCCCCGCGCCCGTTCCCCTCGGGCAGTACAACGCCTACGTTCGGGCGTGCATGGCGGCGCGGCCCTACGTCGATCGGGAGCAGCTCGCTACCGGGTTTCGCGATCTGATCGTCAACGACTCGATGTTCGAGCGCCTCGGACCGGCGGTGAACTCCGGCAAGTCGCTGTTTCTCTATGGCGCGCCCGGCAACGGGAAGACGGTGGTCGCGGAAGGCATCGGCCGCGCGCTCGGCGAGGAGATGCACATTCCGCACGCCCTCGATGTGGACGGTCAGACCATCACCATGTTCGACCCGGTGAACCACCACCACCTCAAGGGGGCCGAGGCGTCGTCGAGCGTCATCACTACCGCGTCGTACGATCGCCGGTGGGAGTGCATCCGCCGGCCGGTGGTCGTCGTCGGCGGCGAGCTCACGCTCGAGATGCTGGACCTCACGTTCAACCCGATCGCGAAGTTCTACGAGGCGCCGATTCAGCTGAAGGCCAATGGCGGCGTCTTCGTCGTCGACGACTTCGGGCGGCAGCGCATCCCTCCGCGCGATCTCTTGAACCGCTGGATCGTCCCGCTCGAGAGCCGCGTCGACTTTCTCACGCTGCACACCGGGCGAAAGTTCGAAACGCCGTTCAACGTCCTGATCGTGTTCGCGACGAACCTGAAGCCTGAGTCGCTCGCCGACGAGGCGTTCCTCCGCCGCATTCCTTACAAGATCCTGGCGAAGAACCCGACCGTCGACGAGTACTGCCGCATTTTCGAATTGAACTGCAAGAAGCGCGGGCTCTCGTTCGATCCGGTGATGGTCGAGTATTTGAACCGGAAGTACTACACGCCCCGCAAGCTGCAAATGCGCGCGTGCCATCCGCGCGACCTCGTGGAGCAGGTCGTCGACATGTGCCGGTATCAGGGAAAGACGCCAGCCCTCTCGCGCGAGCTGCTCGATGCGGCGTGCCACAGCTACTTCCTCGAGGAATCCGACTCGCAGGGGGGCGAGCCGCGATGAAGCGTGGCGCGGTTGCTCTGAGCGTCCCGGCCGAAATGGCTGCCGGCGCCGGAACGCTCGGCGTAGAGCTCCAGCTCTCTCATCGCGAGCCCGAGCAGACGGCAGCGACGGGTGCTCAGCGGCGCGATATCGCCGACAGCGCGGCACGCGCGGTCGTGATTGCGCTGTTTACGGTGATGGCGGTGCGCCTCGGGATGGACTTCATGCAGACGGGGCGTATCACAGGCCTCCTGCTGCTCGCGAGCGAGGCGCTCGTCGTGGTGCTCACGGTGTTCCGGCGAGTGCCCGCCCTCGTGGACCGCACCGCGCGGGCGCGAGTGCTCACGGCCGTGTCGATGCTCGGCCCCCCGCTCGTGCGCCCCACCGGCGTCGAAGGGATCGCGCCGGAGATTGCAACGGTCGCCGTGTCGGCCGCGGGCCTGCTGCTGGTCATCACCGGCAAGCTGTCGCTCGGACGCAGCTTCGGCCTGATGCCCGCGAATCGCGGGATTGTCTCGACCGGCTTGTATCGTCTCGTGCGGCACCCTATCTATCTGGGCTATCTGATTACGCACTATGCCTTCGTCGCCGCGAACGCGTCGATGTGGAACGTGATCCTGCTCGTGACGGCGGATCTGGCGCTGATGGTGAGAGCGGTGTGCGAGGAGCGGATCCTTGCGCGCGATCCCGAGTACAGAGCCTACCAGCAGATCGTGCGATGGAGAATCGTCCCGGGCGTGTTCTGATCGATTCGTTTTCATCCTTTCCAACTGTCCATCGCAACCAGGCCAGGGTTGAGCGACGGATCCCGTGACTCACTACTTACCGAGAGCGACGTACCGGCAGACGCTGGGTGGTCTACTGGTCCTGACCGTCATCCTGGCGGCAGGGCTCAGCCCGATGCAGTCGGACAGCTGGTGGCAGCTCCGCGCAGGCAAGGACATGTGGGCGTCCGGTCGAGTGTTGCTGTCGGACACATACTCGCACACCGCGTCCGGCGCCTTCTGGCCCAATCACGAGTGGCTTGCGGAAGTTCTCTATTACGGAGCGTACCGTCTCGGCGGGCTGCCGATGGTGACGCTCCTGGCCACCGCGCTGATTGCGTGTGCGTGGCTGATCTCCTGGACGCTGACATCAGGCCCCGCCCCTCGGGCATTCGGTCTGGCGGCGATCGCTCTGGTGCCGTCCAGCTTGTGGTGGGAGCCGCGCCCGCATGCGTTCTCGCTGCTCTTCATGATGGTCGCGGTCTCGCTGGTGTGTTCGAGGCGATATCGATGGCTGCCACCGCTGTTCCTGGTGTGGGCGAACTGCCACGGCGGTGTGCTGCTGGGCCTGGTGATCCTCGGCGCCGGGCTGGCGCCAATCGCCCTCAGGAGGGCCGGCGAGAGGCGCGCGGTTGCCGCCACGTGGCTCGCCTGCCTGGCCGCAACGCTCATCACGCCCCTCGGCTGGCGATACTGGGTTCTGATCCCTGAGTCGTTGGGCAGGATCAGCCTGTATCCGCTGGACGAGTGGCGGCGGACTCCGTTGTCGGAGATCACGCTCGCGCCGTTCTGGGCCATCGCGGCGTTCTTTTCCTGGACGCTTCTGCGCCGGTACGCCCGCGTCGGCCGCAGTCAGCCCTCATGGGACGAGACGACCTGCGCCTGCGCGCTGGTTCTCCTCCCGGCAAGCATGATGGCCATCAGGAACGTGGGGCTGTTCCTGATGCTCGCCGTTCCCGCTCTCACGATGCTGCTCGGCCGGCCTGGTGACGAAAGCCCGAGGCATGAGGCGCGTGCGTTCAATGCGTTCCTCCTGACAGCCGCCGGATGTCTCGTTGTCTCGACGTTGTGCTGGTCCTACGCGGTGTCCGCACGAAAGCTCAAGTGGCAGCCGATCTCGGGCGAGGCTCTCGCTGCGCTCCATTCATGCCCCGGCAACCTGTACAACAGATACGACGAGGGAGGTTCCCTCCTGTGGTTCGCACCGGAGCGCAAGGTCTTCATCGACGGCCGGCAGGACCCGTTTCCGGCGTCGCTGGTCCTGGAACACATTCGAATGGAAACGGTCGGAGGCGACACCGACCGGGTGTTCACGCGGCACGATATCGGCTGCGCCTATTTACCCGACTCGTCACCGACAGCAGCGTATCTCGTGAAGACGGGATGGGCGAAGCTGTTCGACGGCGAGGGATGGGTCGTACTCGAGCGTCAGTAGTCGCTCCAGAGGCAGGCCACTAAGAGCAGCCGTAGTCGAGAATATGAGCCGACAATCTTGACTCAGTAGGAAAACGTAAGAGAGCAGTCGCCTGCTCCTTTTGAGCGCCCCAGATGTGCGCTCACTCGGAGTGGGGCCTTCCGTCGGGTCGCGCACGCAGCAACGCCACCGTGGCGCCCAGGTGGCTGCCGTCCTCATCCCAGAACCTCTCGACCATCGGATGTCGTTCCAGCGCAGCCTGGACCAGTCCACGCTGGACGCCCTTCCCGCGGCCGTGAATCAGGCGAACCTCCCGCAGGCCGGCGGCTGCCGCGGCCCGCACGTACTCCTCGGCGACGGACACGACATCGCGCGGGTGAAAGGAATGCAGGTCGATGGAATTTTCGATCGGGATGTGGTGGGGCATGGAAAGAACCTTCCTGTTGCCACCATTGATGAGAGCCAACCTGCCAAAGGTCCGTCGGTGCGCCTCTAACTCCTCTCGTAAGTTGCCGTCACAGTCGTGCTGATCCCGCCTCGCACCGAGAAGTCCCCGACGACCGTCATGCTCCGCGGCCGGCATGCGGCGACCAGGTCGTCGAGTATCTGATTCGTGACCGCCTCGTAGAAGATCCCGCGGTTTCGAAAGTCGACCATGTAATACTTGAGCGCTTTCAGCTCCAGGCACAGCTCGTCCGGCACGTACGTAATCCGGATTTCGCCGAAGTCGGGCAGACCCGTCTTCGGGCAGACCGAGGTGAACTCGGGGCAGCGAATCGCGATCTGATAATCCCGCCCCGGGCTGGGGTTCGGGAACGTCTCGAGGGGCATCAGCGGAAAATTGTAACATTCAGGCCGGTTTCAGCGGGTCTCCACGCGATCGCGCATTGACACCGGAAAACACCGCGCGCTAGGATACCCGCTGCTTTTACACAACTTTGCCGCCTTCGCCGCCCGCGCGCGCGGCCGACTGCGGGCAGCACACAGCGCGCCAAAGCAAGGGGAACAGCCGATGGTAGAGGCCCGCAGAATGGGCAAATCCGAACTCTTCTCGCACTTCGCTGATCGCTTCGAAGTGAAGCGCACTCAGGCGCGGGAATTCTTCGACGAGTTGACAACGCTTGCGGAGAAAGAGCTGAAGCGGTCCGGCGAGTTCGTGCTTCCGGGGATGGTGAAGCTCGTCGTGCAGAAGCGGAAGGCGCGGATGGGTCGGAACCCCGCGACAGGCGAGGCGATCAAGATTCCCGCCAAGACCGTCGTCAAGGCCCGGATCGCGAAGCAGCTGAAGGACTCGGTTCTCCCGCGGAAGTAGGGGGCCGTTTCCTCATCGGCCCCTGGCGCTGTATCAGCGCGCGCCAGAGGGCCGATTTGTTTTGTACGTGACGTTCGCCGTCGTCATGCCGCGACGACTGCCGGCCGCGCGAGGAGACGACTGTAGATCGTCGCCGGCACCAGCCTCGCGACCTTCGACTCCAGGCTCGTCAGCGAGTCGTCGTCCACGATGATTCTGTCTGCTGCCTCCAGCACGACCTCGCAGCTGTAGCGCCGGCTGCCCCGCGCAGTCCGCAGCTCGAAGTAGCGCGCCACATAGCTGCGCCCATCGATCTCCAGATCTGCTGTCTTCACAAGCTTTCGAAACATCGCACCCTCCATGACCCGTCTTTCAAATGGCGGCCACCGCGCCATCGTCGAATAGCATGTCGGCAGCGCGGCGCACGTCGAATAGCCCGCCGGCATTCGCCGCATCGTTCTTCAAGATGCCCGTAAGGAAGAACGCCGCCCGCTCGATTCTGTTACAGCGACGCAACTGCCGCGGGGTCATCCCGCCTGCTGAATTGCGTTGACGTGCGTGCGCGGGAATTCGAGTACGAACGTCGTGCCCTTGCCCACTTCGCTCGCCACCGAGATACGTCCGCCCAGCTGCTCGACGATCTTCTTGGAGATCGCCAGACCCAGGCCGAGACCCCGACGCTTGGTCGTCACGAAGTCCTCGAACACTTTTCCCAGCCTGTCCGCAGCGATACCGCAGCCCGTGTCGTACACGCGGACCTGTACGAGCTCGCTCGCCAGCTCGGTGGCGACCACGACCAGCCCTCCGGGTGCGGTCGCCTGGATCGCATTGACGATCAGGTTGCGATAGACGCGGCCCAGCGCGAAGAGGTCGCCCTCGATGTAGACGCCCGGCGTCGCGAGCTCGGACCGCAGCGTGAGACCCGCCGTCTCCGCATGCTGCTGCATCGACTCGACCACCTCGGCGAGCGATCGGTCGACCTCGATCGGGAACCGCTCGAGCGGGATCGGCCGGGCGATGTTGCGGAGGTCGTCGAGCACTCGTTTGATGACGACCATCTCGCGTTCTACGGTCCGCTTGAACGTCTCGCGGTATTCCACGTCGTCGAACATCTTCTGAATCAGCTTGCAGCTGTTGCCGATGTTCTGAATCGGATGCGACAGATCGTGGACGAGGCCGGCAGCGATGCGCCCGAACATCGCCTGGCGTTCCTGCTTCCTGACGTCCTCCTGCAGCTGGACGATGCTATCGGCCATCGAGTTGAAGGAGTCGCCGAGCTGTTTGAGCTCGTCCTGGCCCGTCATGGTGACGCGCTCGTCGAAACGGCCTTCGGCAATCGCCAGCGTGGCGCGCCGCAGGGCAAAGATGCGGGTCAGGAACGATCGACCCCAGAGGGAGCCGACGATGATCGTGCCGAGAAGGGCGGCGCCGATCACGGCGAGGAGCTGGCGCTCGAGACGCGTCGCGACTGAGAAAGCCTCGGAAGTGGGCTGCTCGACCATCACCATCCAGTCGAGGCTCGGGATCACCGCGCCGACCGCGAGCTCTTCCTCGCCCGTCTCGTCGTCGTTGTAGATTTTGAAGGTGGCGGACTTGCCCCGCAATAGGGCCGCGGTCTTTTCGATCCGGCTGTCACCCTTTGCGGCGGCTACGAGCCGCTTCTTATCGGCATTACCGTGAGCGATGAGCTGTCCGCTCTCCGAAAAGAGCGCGGCTCGGCCGGACTCGCCGACTTTGATCTGATCGACCATCCGCCACAGCTCTTCGAGCGCGATCTCGCCGACGACCCAGCCGGATTCAGCGTCGTTCGACCCCAGGCGCACGGCGATCGTCGTGGTCGGCAGACCGTCGTTGTCCTGCTTGAGCGGCGCGACATAGACGTCACGGCTAGCGGCCTTGTCGCGATCGGGAATGGTGACGGTCGGAGGGCCGAAGCGGCTCGTGCCGAGTGAGCGGCCCGAGGCGTCGAAGATCGACAGCTCACGGAACTCGGGAAAGTCCAGGACGGTGTCTTTGAGGATCCGGGACTTCTGCCACGATTCGAGGCCCGTGGTCCGCAGTTCCAATGCAATGGATCGGAGTACCCGCTGGTTGTTCTCGACATACTGATTGATCTGGGCGGCCGCCCGGGTCGCGATGCCGAGATTACCCTTAGTGACCGATTCTTCCGTCCCGCTTCGCAGCTGCCGCACCGACACGACGCCGTAGATCACGAGCGGCGCGACGGCTGCGGTCGCGATCAGCATCACGAAACGGGAGGTGATGCTCTTCATCGCCTTGCCGTCTGCGCGGCCGCGGGCCGCCACTGGGGGAGGGTGCCCATCACGTCGCGCTCGGGTTCGCTCTGCACGTGAATCGAACGGCTAACGGCCCGCGCGGTCTGCATCCAATCGAGGAAGACGGCTGGCGGATCGTCGTAGAACGCGCGCTGCAGCTCGGCGACCGCGATTTTGACCTCCTCCTCCTTGATGGCGGCCCGCAGCTTATCGAGGGCCCCGTCCGCGGAGCTGTAGTGGAAATCGACAAGACCCTTGGCTCCCGGTGGAACGGAGTGCCAGAGCGCGTACACGAAATTGAGCGATCGCATGGAGCCGAATTCAGACAGTGCAGCTTCGAATTGCCCTCTGACCACGCGTGCCCCGAGCTGCCGTGCGGGTAGGAGCTCCACGTCCATGTCGACGCCGATATTGAACAACTGTTTCTGAACTACCAGCCCAATCCGTTGGAGACGCTGATCCTCGCGCGCGATCAGGCAAGTGAACCTGAAGCGGCTCGGCATGCGGCCCGGCTGTTGCTGGCGGGTTAATCCCGCGCTGTCTAGCAGTGCCTCCGCCCGCGCCGGATCGAATTCGTAGGCGGGCTGATCGCCGGAGCGGCCGAAATGATAAGGCCAGATCGGTCCGTCAGACGGGATGCCGCGCTTCCTGAGGCTGATATTTACAACCTGCGACCGGTCGATCGCCGTGTTCAAGGCTCGCCGTACGTCCTTTTGCGCGAACAGCGGCAGAGTGAGATTGAACACGAGCGCGTGATAGTACGCCTTCACAAACGAGAAGGTCTGGACGGTCGATTCCGCCTGGACGAAGTCTAACGATTCCACGCTGACGTCGTGCAGAACGTCCGCCTCACCGCGCATCATGGCGGCCCAGGCCTGCCGCTGCGTCGCGTACTCGGAAATCTTGACCGTGTCGATGGCCGGTCGTCCGCTTCGATAGCCATCGAATGCGCGAAACAGGATAGGGGGCTTGTCTGATATCAGCTGGAAGGGACCAGTTCCTACGTGCGGTTTCCCGGGCAGAGCGAAGGGAGCCAGGGACATGTCCGACAGCAGGAAACCCTCGGGCTGGCTGGTATGAATGACAATTTCATCGCTGCCCTCCGGCACGATGGACGTCACCGTCTTGCTCACGGCGTTGCCGCTCGGGTCCAAGATCTGCTTGAGAATGTCGGCGGCGATGATGTTCGTGAGCTTCGTTCCGTCATGGAATGTGAGACCTGGACGAAGCCGGAGGCGCACGCTCAGGCCGTCGGGCGACCATTTCCAACGATCGAGGACCCGCGGGATGGGTTTGCCGTCCCACCCAACTTGGACTGGCACCTCCAGAGTGAGCAGGTCAATGATGACGTTCAGGCCGGAGTTCTCGTCCTGGACCGGAGGAATTGCGGTTCCTATCGTGAGCGTCGTGCTGGAGCCGGACGGCGAGGACGATCGAGAACAGGCGGGTATCGCCAGCGCGATCAGCAGCGCTGTCAGGCTTCGAAGAAAGAGCGAAGCCTGATTGAGGGGAGGCCGTGGGACCGACCCGAGCATTACGGAGCCGCGCTCACTTTGCCACAGAATTGCACATTCTGGGACACACAGTTGAGTCAGCCATCGGAGCAGCGAACACTACTCCTATATCGGCCGCTGCAAGGTACTCAGCCAGAGCGCCGTGCAGCGGCCCGAACTCGAGGACCGCCTCAGGGATCGACCGAAGCGGTTCTCGTACTACTACTTCTTCGAAGCCGGGGGCTCGTCCACGTACCACGGGCAAGCGGACTTAGACGAGACCTGCTTCGTACCCTTCTGAACGATTTGAATCTTCATGGCTTTCTCTCTCTCCTGATCGATAGGAACCGATTGACTCCGCCACCCGCCCTCAGCGCAGGTGGTCTACCACGACGTCTACCAGCCAGGGCCGCAGTGGCCCCCGCTTCTTCCCGCTTTCCTTCCTGTCTCCCTTCATCTGGCCTCCGGTTTTCGAGACGGTTGCCGACTACCCGATGAGGGCCGGCTCCGCGTTTGCCGCCGCCTGGCGCGCAAGCGTAATCAAGCCCGCCTCGAAGCTCGATTTGTGGCAATTGGGTTTGTTCATGTCCAGCAGCTCGGTGTGGGCCGCTACGCTGCAGCCTCCCGCGCAGACCGGGATGAACGCGCAGTCGTCGCATTCCTTCCACGCCGTGATGACGTCGAAGCGTCGGGCGGCCTGCTGACGCCACGCCTCTTCGCGGCCATCGATGTGGCCCGTCGACTCCTTCGCCTCACCCGCAAATCCCGGGCAGGCGTACAACGAACCATCCGGACCAACCGTATGCGCGTGGTGCTTGTGAATCTCGCAGGGCCCCATGTGCACGCCGTCCACGGTCGGGAAGCCGCGCTTGACGGTCTCGTCCCGCAGGAAGGTCATCTTCTCGTCGAGGAAGTTGCAGTTGTCGCACACGCTCGACACACCCGTGCCCGCCGACGTCATGCAGGCGCCGCCCAAGGGCTTGCCTTCGGCGCTGATGGCCGTCAGGGGGATCAGCCCTTTCGGCTTCGCCGCCTGCGGCGGCTTGATGATTGGCTTGAACGCGACCTTGGCGAGCTTGTCGGCGAACTCCTGCTCGCGCAGAAAATCGAGGAGCGCGGGATAGCTCTCGACCGAGTCCTCGTCGAAGTTTCCGCCGATCGAGATCCGGCACTTCCCGGCCACCTGGCGGACGTTGTTGACGATCCTGTCGAAGGTCCCCTGACCACCACGGAGCGGCCGCATCCGGTTGTGCGTGTCCCGGTCGCCGTCGAGCGTGACTTTGATCGCATTGAGGCCGAGCGGCGCCAGCCGGTCGACGATTTCAGAGCTCAGCAGTAGCCCGTTCGTGATCATGTTGATCTGCATGCGGACGCCGCGCTGCTGGCAGCTCTCCCACAGCCGCTCGGACAGGTAGAAGAGCACCGGAAGGTTCAGGAGGGGCTCACCCCCAAAGAAAGTGAGCACGAAGCTCTCAGGGCCGATGGCGTCCAGGCGTTGTTCGGCCCACTCGGCGGTTCGGCCGGCCGTCTCCAGGGACATCTTCGCAGCGTGCTTGTTGTAGTCCCCGTGATCGCCCTGAATGCAGTAGTCGCACGCGAAATTGCACTGGAGGGTCGTGAGGACGGTAATCCGCAGCTGGCCTCTATCTTCGCGGACAGAGTGGAAGAACTGTTCGAGCGCCTGCCTGTCCGCCTCCCGGCTCTCGACGACGAAGCCGTTTTCCGCAAGCGTCCCGATGACGTCGCGCTCCTCCGGCGAGAACCGCGCACGCTCCTGGCCGACGCGGTCGAGCACATCGGCCACGTCCCGGGAAACAATGAGCTGCGCATCGGTGAAGGTGTTCATCAGGAACACGCTCTGCTCACCTTGTCGATCGCCGAGGGGCACGCGTACGTTGAACATCGAGGGCTGCATGACTTCCTCCCAGAACCGCCGATTCGAGCTTGGGGACACGGGCAGTTGTTAGTCACTGCCGTTGAACGCAGCTAAAGTGCAACCGATATTCCGAAGCTCAGACGTGTGACCAAAGAGTCGCTTCGCCGATCGGCGAAGGCTTCGAAATGCCAGGAAACAAATGATGTTGGACAGACTCTATGTGACAACTGGAGGTGCCGCACGTGCGTCCGCACCGCGCAGAACGCCGCACACCGTCCAGAGATCCGGCTAATAGATTGGCCACCTGGTTCACTGGTTGGCCAATGAATTGGCCGCACCGGCCAACAGGAAGACTCAGCCGAGACGAGCAGGGAATGAAACGGTCTTGCTCAGGCGCCGCGCAGCTTGCGCGCCAGGTCGCGGAGATCGAGGCGTGCCATCTTGTGCTTCAGCGTGCTGAGCGGAATCCCAAGGTAACGTGCGGTCGCGGTGACGTTCCAGTCCTGTTTCTCGAGGGCTCGGAGGATGAAGTTGCGCTCGAACGTGTCGCACGCCTCCTGGAACAGCGCCTCACCGGTGGAAGGGCCGGAATCGAGTTTCGCGAAGTGATACTCGAGCGGCAGGTCCTCGTCCGTCACCCACTCCTTGTCGCTGACGGCGACGAGGCGCTCGATCAGATTCTCGAGCTCTCGGATGTTACCGGGCCACCAGTACGACGCGAGGATCTTCAGAGCGGAGTCGGCGATGCCGCGAACCGGCTTCCGGAACTTCACTCTATATCGTTCAAGGAAGAGGCGAGCGAGCTCGGGGAGATCCTCGATCCGATCGCGCAGCGGTGGCATCCGGATCGGGATGACGTTGATGCGGTAGTACAGGTCCTCGCGGAAGCGGCCTTCCTTCGCGGCCTTCTCGATATCGACGTTGGTCGCCACGACAAGACGGAAGTTCGTCCGGATCGGTTTCACCCCTCCGACCCGCTCGATCTCTCCCTCTTGGATTGCACGCAGCAGCTTGGCCTGGAGATCGAACCTCAGATCCCCGATTTCGTCGAGGAACAACGTACCGCCCGAGGCGAGCTCGAATTTACCGAGCTGCTGCTTGTGAGCGCCGGTGAACGAGCCCCGCTCGTGACCGAACAGCGTGCTCTCCACGAGCTCGTGCGGGATAGCCGACAGGTTCACCGCGATGAAGGGCGCTTCTCCGCGGCCGGACTCCCGGTGAAGCAGCCGTGCGAGGAGCTCTTTTCCCGTTCCGCTCTCCCCCAGGATCAGCACCGTCGCGGAGAGCTTCGCCACTTTGTGAACGAGATCGACGATGTCGCGGATCTGCTTGCTGGGGCCGATGAGGAACTCTCGCTCGCCCTGCTCCGCCACCTGCGCGCTGAGCGTGATGACCTGCCGGTTCAGATCCTGCCGTTCGCAGGCGTTACGGACCAGCGAGCGGAGCTCGTCGTAGTCGAAGCTCTTGGTGATGTAGTGGTAGGCCCCGTACTTCATCGCCTGCACCGCGGTCTCGACCTCGTTGATGGCCGAGATCATGATGCACTCGATGAGGCTGTAGTTTTCCTTGACGATCCGGAGGACGTCGAACCCGCTGATGCCGGGCAGGCGGACGTCGAGCAGCAGGACGTCGACATCTTCCTGCTTGAGGATCGTAAGGGCGGACTCGCCGCTGGAGACCGTCAGAATGCGGTAATCCCGCCGCAGGATGGCGGCAATCGTGTCCCGCATCCCCTGATCGTCGTCGCAGATCAGGACGGTCTTCGAGGCTCCGGACATGGAATTCGACGCATTGTATCAAGGTAACGTGCCCCTCCGGCTCCATTGACACTGCTCCAGGCCCCCGGTAAGGTACGGCGGTTGTGGTCTTGTGGGCGCTGATTGTCCTAGCACTCCTCGCCGCGCTGGCGTCACTGCTCCTGGTTCGCCGACAGGCGCGGCGTCTGGATTCGCTCAACCAATCGTACTGGGAGCTGCGCTACGACTACACGCGGCTTCGCTCGCAGGTTGCCCGCCTCGATCCCGCTGAGGCCCAGGAACCGGAGCCGGCCGCCGCGTCCTCCCCGTCCATGACGTTCGTCCCGCTCTCGTCCATACGCAGGAAAGACCCGTGACGACGAAGCGGAACCCGTAACTCCTGCACACGTGGCGCTTGTCTATGGCGAATGAATACGACGTCGTTGTGATTGGCTCAGGTACAGGCGGCTACGTTGCCGCAATCCGGGCCGCTCAACTCGGTCTCCGGACCGCCGTCGTCGAGCGCGCGCCGGCGCTCGGCGGCACGTGCCTCAACTGGGGATGCATTCCGACGAAGGCGCTGCTCGAACATGCCCACGCGCTGAAGATCGCCCGGGATTGGAAGGAGTGGGGCCTGACGATTGGCGAGGCGGCCATCGGCCTCGACATGGCGCAGGTGCACAGCCGGAAGGACAAGATCGTCAAGGGGCTGACCGGTGGGATCGAGCTCCTTTTCAAGAAGAACAAGATCGATTGGATCAAAGGAAGCGGCCGTCTGGCCGGCCGCGGACAAGTCGAGATCACCGACGGCCAGAACCAGACGGTCACCGCGACGAAACAAATCATCGTGGCCACCGGCTCGCAGCCGCGCAGCGTTCCAGGCATCGAGATCGACAAGAAGCGGATTATCACGAGCGACGAAGCGATCGGCCTGCGGGACGTCCCGAAGTCGATCGTGATCATGGGAAGCGGCGCGGTCGGCGTCGAGTTCGCCTCGATCTTCCGGCGCTTCGGCAGCGATGTGACGATCGTCGAGCTTCTTCCGAGGTTGGTGCCGATCGAAGACGAGGCAGTGTCGACCGAGCTCGAACGCTCGTTCAAGAAGCAGGGCATCAAGCTGATGACAGGGACGAAAGTCACGTCCGCGAAAGCCGGAAGCGACGGCGTGGACCTCGACGCCCAAACCCCTGATGGGAAGACGACCAGGCTGAAGGCGGAGTATCTGCTCGTCGCCACGGGACGCGGGCCGGTCACCTCGGGGCTGGGGGCCGACGAGATGGGGCTGGCGATGGAGCGCGGCTACATCAGGGTCAACGAACGGTTCGAGACGAACGTCAGCGGGATCTCGGCGATTGGAGATGTCATCACCTTCGAGAAGCCGGGTCACCCGCAGCTGGCCCACCTCTCGTCGGCGGAGGGAATCGCGCTGGCCGAGCGAATCGCGGGTCAGGAGTTCCGCGCGATCAACTACGACCAGGTGCCGGGCTGCACATACTGCGATCCCGAAATTGGCAGCGTCGGCCTGACAGAGAAGGAAGCGCAGGCGCGCGGGTACGAAGTCAAGACCGGCAGCTTCAAGTTCGGCATCCTGGCGCGCGCGCGGATTGCCGGCGAAGTCGAAGGCTTCGCCAAGATCGTCTTCGACAGGAAATACGACGAGATCCTCGGCGTGCACATGATCGGTCCTCGTGCGACAGAGCTGGTTGCCGAAGCGACGCTTGCGTTGCGCCTCGAGTGCACGGTCGAAGAGCTGATACGGACGATTCACGCGCACCCGACGATGTCGGAAGCTATCGGGGAGGCCTCGCATGCAGCGCACGGGGCGGCCATACATGCATAGCGGTGGGAGAATGAAGGGTTCTAGGGTTCTATGGTTCTAGGGGTTCTAATGGTTCGAGGTTCGAGGTTCCAATGGTTCGCTTCCGAGTTCCGGCACCTTTGAACCCGGGAACCTAGAACCCAGAACCCAGAACCCAGAACCCAGAACCTTTAGAACCCTAGAACCCTAGAACCCCAGAACCCCAGAGTCGGCAAGGTCTTATGCCTACCAACGTTGTGATGCCCCAGATGGGCGAATCGATTGCCGAAGGGACGATCGTCCGCTGGATCAAGAAGATCGGCGATCCGGTCGACCGCGACGAGCCGCTCTTCGAGATTTCCACCGACAAGGTGGACGCGGAGATTCCGTCGCCGGCTGCCGGTGTCCTGACCGACATCAGGGCCAAGGAAGGCGACACCGTGCCCGTCAACAGCGTGGTGGCCGTCATCGGTGGCGACAGCGTGACGTCCGCGCCTACGACGACGAAAGCGTCCGTCGCGACGCCGGCACCCGGCACCCTTCCTGAAGCCGCTGCAGGACAACCTGAAACTCCTGGCGGGCAGCGGAAGGATGCGAAGGAAAGCGTCGAGACTCACCCGGCGGAGAACGAAAACAAGGAAGACTTGCGACGGCAGAAATCCTCTCCGCTCGTTCGACGCATCGCACAGGAGCACCAGGTCGACATCGCACAGATTCACGGGACCGGGATCAGCGGGCGCGTGACGAAGCAGGACATCCTCGATTACATCAACGGCGGCGGTGCAACGCACGTCGCCGCCGGCGAGGCGCCAGAGGCGTCAGGAGCACTGGCTGCTGACGTTCGCAAAGCGCCCGCGACGCCCGGTCCGACCTACAGGCCCGGCGAGCGCGTCAGCGTCGTGCCGATGAGCGTGATGCGCAAGAAAATCGCGGAGCACATGGTGCTCAGCGCGCACACCTCGCCCCACGTGTATTCGGTGTACGAGACGAATTTTGCCCGAATCAACGCGCTTCGGGAGAAGCACAAGGCGGAGTTCGAGGCGGCCGGCGCGAAGCTCACGTTCACGGCGTTCATCGCCAAGGCCGCGATCGATGCGCTGCGTCAGTTCCCGATCGTCAACGCCTCCGTCGATGGCGACAACATCGTCTACAGGAAAGACATCAATCTCGGTATCGCCGTGGCGCTCGACAACGGCCTGATCGTGCCGGTGATCCGCAACGCCGACGAGAAGAACCTCCTCGGCTTGACCCGCGCGATCAACGATCTCGCGGCGCGGGCGCGTGCGAAGAGGCTCGTGCCCGAAGAGGTCCAGAGCGGAACGTTCACGATTACGAACCCTGGCATCTTCGGGGCGCTCTACGGTCTGCCGCTCATCAACCAGCCCCAGGTGGCAATCCTCGGTGTCGGCAGCATCGAGAAGCGCGCTGTCGTGATCGACGATGCGATCGCGATCAGACCGGTGTGCCACATCACGCTCGGGTACGATCATCGGCTGATCGACGGCGCCGAGGCCGGCCGGTTCCTTTCGTTCTTGAAGGAGCGCCTGGAGACGTTCGAGGAGGCCTGGATCTGACAGTGACGTTACGCCGCGAGATCGAGGTGCGCCGTCTTGGCGTGGTCAGCTACGCCGACGGTCTCGCGCTGCAGCAGGCGTTCGTCGAGGATCGGAAAGCGGGGCGCATCCCGGATCAGCTGCTCCTGCTGGAGCACCCGCCCGTCATCACGCTCGGCGTGAAGAACCGTCACGATCGCACGCACATCGTGGCATCCGCGGAAACACTCGCCGAGCAGGGCGTGTCCGTGTTCGAGACGGGACGCGGTGGTGACGTCACCTACCACGGCCCTGGTCAGCTCGTCGGCTATCCAGTCGTGGACCTGAAGCCGGACCGATGCGACGTTCACCGATACGTCCGGGATCTGGAGCAGGTGCTCATCCAGACCGCCGCCGCCTTTGGAGTGCCGGCCGATCGCGTCCCAGGGCTCACCGGCGCCTGGGTGGGCAACGACAAGCTCGCCGCCATCGGCGTCCGGATCTCGCGCTGGGTGACCAGTCACGGCTTCGCCCTCAACGTCAACACCAACCTCAGCCATTTCAACCTTATCGTTCCGTGCGGAATTGCCAACCGGGGCGTCACGTCCTTGGAGCGCCTCCTGGGCCATCCGATCCAGCTCGACCGTGTCGAGGTTGCCGTGATGGAAGCCTTTCTTGCTGTATTTGGGGACGGGCCGAGGGAGATGCGGGACGAGCGGGAGGACGGAAGCCGCAGCCTCCGGTGATCGGCCGATCCGGGGATCATCCGAACGGACGATGGGACGGTCCGCCGTTCGGACGACGCGGGATCTCGACGTAAATCAGCGGTTTTCTTCGGAATAAGACTCCCCGGTGTGGTGTTTTGTCCCATACGGGGAGGCCCTGAATGCGTCAGTCGAGCTCAGAGTTGGATCTGATCGGCAGGATGCAGGCCGGGGACACCGCAGCCGTCGGCGAGCTTGCCTCGATGTACGGACCACGGATCCAGCAGCTTGCATTTCGCTACGTCAAGAACTGGGAAGATGCGGAGGAAGTCGCGCAGGACGTCTTGCTGAAGGTGTATCGAAAGATCGATGCCTTCCGCGGGGACGCGGCGTTGTCTTCGTGGATATACCGCATTACGTTCAACACCGCGATGTCCCGTCTGCGGACCGCGCGCGCAAGCCGCGCAGCGGACAAGCAGAAGGGGGACGTCAACAACACGGCTGGCGAGGAATACAACCGCCAGCCCCAGGAGCCTGCGGACTGGTCGTCCCTGGCGGACGATCACGTGCTGCGCGGCGAGATGCGCCAGCAGCTGATCGGGGCCCTGACTCACCTGCCCAAGGTTTACCGGGTGCCGGTGATTCTGCGGGACATCCAGGGGCTGTCCACTGAGGAAGCGAGCGCTGTGCTGAGGGTCAAGCCGCAGACGCTCAAGTCCCGCCTGCACCGCGGCCGTCTCATTCTTCGTGAGCGGCTGGCTGATTTCGCCGGCGGCGTCATGCTTCACACGAGGGACGCCGTGAACTGAAGATGTAGAGCGGGGGCATTAGCCCCCGCTGCGGCGGGCCTGCCCGCCTTCGCCAAGCCTACGGCGAGGTCTCGCCGTAGCGCGCCTGAGTCCTTGCGCGCGGAGGCGGAAAGGCCCCGCTCTACACTAGAGCCCTCACATTTCGATCGCGTTCTCGAGCAGCGTCCGCTCCTGTCGTGTCAGCGACGGCTCCAGCACGCGCCTCACACCCTCCGCCCCGAGCTCCACCGGCATCGCGACAACTGAATCTCGTACAGGCCCGCGTTCGAGCGGCACGAAGCACGAGAATCGTCGCCTGGAGCGGCCGAGCAGTGCTTCGACTACGCGAGACGCTGCGGAGGCGAGCGCGTACGGCCCCGGCGGCCAAAGGCTCCGGATCTTCGAGGTGAGCATCGCGATCTGATGTGCTGGCAGTTGGCTCGACAGCGGCAGTCCCGATGCAGCGGCTTCTTCCCATGCCACCACTGCCGCGTTCGGCGGAACACCCACGATCCGCAGCGCCACGTCCACGCCGCTCGTGTCCAGGAGGACCCCCGCAAGCGCCCGCACCGCGGACTCGAGCGCAAGCGGCGCACTTCCAAGCAGACGACAACGCGGCACTCTGAGCTCGCTGGAGGCGCGGCCGATCAGCTCGCGCTGCCCTGCGCCTGCGAACACAATCGGCGCAGCTCCGGAGACACTCACCAGCTGCCGAACCAGCATCAATCCGGATTCGCCAGCGTGCTCTTTTCCCGACACGCCATCGTCCGCTAGAACGACGACGTCGGCGCCCGCCGCCGCGGTCCACGCGTCGGCGGACGTGATCCGGGTCGAGAACCGTTCGACTGGAGACGACTGCAGGATGTCGAGCGCCTTGCCCTGCGCGATTCGGCCTTCGGGATCGATCAGGCGTATTTCGGCGACGCGGTCGCGGCCAGCGAGCTTGTGTGCGAGCGCGCCACCGAGCGCGCCGCACCCGGCGATCGCGATGAATCCCATTGGAGTCGACTATTCTAACTAACACCGGGGGGCTTCGCCCCGTCCGCCTTCGCGCGCACTATCGGGGCGCGCTCCGGCGAGACCTCGCCGAAGCCGCTTCGCGGCGCAGGCGGGCCGGACCCCCCATCGCCGTCGCTCGCGGGGCCCCAATGCCCCGGCCCGCTCCGGCCTGGCGCGCCGAAGGCCATCTATGCGGCGCGGCCGAAACCGGTACAGAATGCTTATTTCGAGTCCATAACGGAGCTGATGGGATGGCGATGGCGTCACACAACAACGGTCAGGGCAGGATGTCGCGAGCGGGCGAAGGAAAGATCGCGCTGGTCACCGGCGGATCCAAGGGGATCGGTCTGGCGATCGCGCACGCGCTGACGGCGGCCGGAGCGAGCGTGGTGATAACGGGTCGCGATCAGGCCGCGCTCGAACGCGCGGTGAAGAGTGCGCCCGAAGGAACGCGCATCCTCGGCGTGCGCGCCGACGTCCAGGACCCCGAAGACGCGACCCGCGCCGTCGAAGAAGGCGTGAAGGCATTCGGCGGGCTCGATATCCTGATCAACAACGCCGGTGTCGGCTCGTTTTCGAACGTTGCCGAGATGACGATTGCCGATTGGGATCGGACGATCGGAACCAATTTGAACGGCGTGTTCTACTGCTGCCGCGCAGCCATCCCGGAGCTCCGTCGTCGAGGCGGCGGCTGGATCGTCAGCATCAGCAGCCTTGCCAGCAAGAACGCGTTCGCGGGCGGCGCAGCGTACTGTGCGACGAAAGCCGGGCTGAATGCGTTCAGCGAAGCGCTGATGCAGGAGGTCAGGTACGACAACATCCGCGTCAGCTGCATCATGCCGGGATCGGTCGCGACCGGCTTCGGAGGACGTGACGTGGGTGCGGACTGGAAGCTCGCACCGGAGGACGTCGCGGAGGTGGTGATCGATTTGCTGGAACACCCAGCCAGAAGCCTTCCGAGCCGCGTCGAGCTTCGTCCCTCCCGGCCACGAAAATAGAAGACGCCGGTGCCCCAGAAGATCGCGCACTACAACATCCTCGAGCGCCTCGGGGGCGGCGCACTCGGTGACGTGTACCGTGCGCGTGACACGAAGGTGGGCCGGACGGTTGCCCTGATGCGGCCTCCGCCGCAGCTTCTCACGGATGCCCCTCGACGCGCGCGTTTCGTCGAGAGTGCACGCGTCGCCGGTACGCTCAATCACCCCAACATCGCAGCGCTCTTCGACGTCGTCGAGGAGGACGGCGTCTGCTATCTCGCGTACGAGTTCGCAGCGGGACCATCGCTGCGTCAGGAGATGTCCGGGATGCGTCTCGGCGTGAGGCGGGCCGTCGAGATCGCCGCACAGATCGCGGATGCTCTGGCGGAGGGGCACACGCGCGGCGTGGTGCACGGGGACCTGCGGCCGGATACAGTGGTCATCACGCCGAAAGGCAGCGCGAAGATCCTGAACTTCGGCATGGTGCCCTGGACGGCTGGCGGGTTCGCGCGAAGGATGGCGGCGCTCTCCCCGGACTCCCTCACGCCGGATCAGGTGTCGGTCGTAGGCTACCTCTCACCCGAGCAGGCGCTTCGCGGAGGGATCGATGCGCGCAGCGATCTCTTTTCGCTTGGCGTGATGGTGTACGAGATGGTTACTGGCGCCAACCCGTTCGAAGGCGGCAAGCCGTCGACAACCGTCACGAATCTCGTTCAGGCCCGTCTGCCGGCGCCCTCAGGTCAGAATTTCGACGTTCCGTCGGAGCTCGACGCGCTGCTGGCACGTGTCATGTCGAAGGAGATCGCCGCTCGACACGAGAGCGCGGCGTTGCTGGCGTCCGACCTGCGCTCGGTCCTCGGGCTGATCGACGCAAGGTCTGGTGACAAGGGTCCAACGACGTTGATCCCCCTGGAGGAGGACCGGAAGACCGGGTGGATCTGGGCAGCCGTGACGATTGGGGCAGCCGCGGCAGTCGGATGGTGGTGGTGGAAGTTGTGATTAATCTGTCGCCGACCATCCGGTTGCGTCTCTCAGAACACCGGGATCGATGTTCGCCCCCGACAACACGACCGCGACGTTCTGCCCGCGCAGGTCCAGTCCACCGGCGAGCAGCCCGGCAATGCCGGCTGCGCCGGCGCCTTCGGCGATCAAGTGCTCGTGACGCACGACGCCAGCGACGGCGGACCGCAGATTCGCTTCGCTGACCTGAACGATACGGTCCACGCTCGATCGAACGATCGCGAACGTCGGCGTGTCTGGATCGAGATTCCCGGCGAGGCCATCCGCGAGTGTCGGCCGCACGTCGATTTCGATGATCCGCCCAGCGGCGAGGGCCGCCGTGAACGGGGAGGAGGCTTCGGCCTCCACTCCGACGACTGACACGCGCGGCTTCGCCTCGCGCGCCGCCAGTGCGATGCCGCCAATCAACCCGCCACCGCCAACCGCGACGACGATCGTGTCAACCTCCGGCCACTCGTCCACGATCTCCAAGCCCACCGTGCCCGCGCCGGCGATGACGTCCGGATGCGCGTACGGCGAGATGAACACGGCGTCGCCTGATGTGCCGCGCCGTTTCGCCGTCAGCTCCGCTTCGTCGTAGTCCCTGCACAATCGTACGTCGGCGCCTTCCTCGCGCATGGCGTCGAGTTTTACCTTCGGCGCCGCCGCGGACGCATAGACGATGAGCGGGAAGCGACCGAATCGCGCCGCGCGTGCCAGGGCACTGCCGTGATTGCCGGCCGAGGCCGTCACGAGCGGCTGTCGCTGGTCCGGATGCTCTTCAATCAGACGAAGGATTGTGTTGAAGGCGCCGCGAATCTTGTAGGAGAACGTTGGTTGGAGGGTCTCGAGCTTCAGCCGTACCGCGCCTCCGGCGATCGTCGAGAGCCAGGACGATTCGCGGAGCGGGGTCCGGAGCACGCGGCCCTCGATTCGTCGAGCCGCCGCGCGCACATCGGCGGCGGAAATCAGGATGAACCGGATCCGCCGGCGAGGAGTATCTCCGCCAGCTGCGCGGCAAACTGCGATCGCGCCATGACCTGATCCGTGCCGGCATTGCGTGCGGCCGCGATGGTGGACGAGTCGACGTGCGACACGAACCCCAATGTCTTGATGGAGGCGAGGGCCGGGTCGCTCTTGAGCGCCGCGATCGTGCGGATTGGATCGGTCTTGCCGCTGTTCAAGTCGAAGATCACCAAAGGCGGCTTGAGTGATCGGGCCTGGTCGAGGATCTCCTGAGGCGATCGCGCGAAGGCGAGCTCGACGCCGGCCTGCTTCGCAGTCGCGCGAATCTTGGAGCTGAACAGAAGATCGTCAACGGCGACGAGAACCATATGTGGGAATTCTAGACGCTCTTGGGTAGCTCTCAGCTTTCAGCTGACAGCTATCAGCTGGATCCCGTTCTTGGTGGCCCGAGCTGAAGGCTGAGAGCTGATAGCTGAAAGCTGAGAGCTCCCCACCACCCAGAATCGTAACCGGGATGACAGTGTTGTCAGTAGAGCAGTATACCTGCTGTACTTTTTGACCCCCGCAAGTCTCGAATGTCTAGGCGGCAGACGACTTGCGTGAACCCTGCTTCCGGTGTCCAGAACCCTGCCAGCGCCGCTACTGCGGCTGCTCACCTTCGTCGCGCTCGGCGTCCTGGCCGGCCCTACCTACGCCGACGCCGATCTGTGGGGCCACGTCCGCTTCGGCCTGGACATCCTGAGTGCCGGGCACCTTCCATCGGTGGACCCCTATTCCTTCACGTCCGACGTCATGTGGGTGAATCACGAATGGCTCGCCGAGGTCCTGTTCGCGCTCGGTTACCAGTGGGCGGGCGTCGTGGGCCTGATCTGCATCAAGCTCGCGGTCCTCGCCGGCGTGATGGCGCTGGCTGCGAGGAGCCTGCGAGAGGACGTTCCCGCGCCTCTCGTCCGTGACTTCTTCGTCGGTCTCATCATTCTGCTGACGTTCGCGAGAACAGGTGCCGTGCGGCCGCAGTTGTTCTCGGTCCTGCTGTTCACCGTGCTCGTCGTCACCCTGCGATCGGCCGATCGGAGCGGCTCCCGTTCGGTCTGCTGGCTTCCGCTGGTTTTCGCACTGTGGGCGAATCTTCACGGCGGGTGGATCACCGGGCTCTGCGTCTTCGGAATCTGGTGCGCACTGGCCAGCTGGTCGAGCGCCGTCACCCGTGCCGGACTCTTCCTCGGCTGCGCGCTCGCGACGCTCGTCAACCCATACGGGTTCGGGTTGTGGTCATTCCTGAACAGCACGGTCGGGACGAGCCGGCCCGAGATCGCCGACTGGATGCCGCTCTTCTCGATGCCGTGGCCGATTGTTGCGTACGAATGCATCCTCCCGGCCCTTGGCATCTTTGCGATAGTGAAGACGCGGCGCCTTTCCTTCGCCTATGGCGCCGTACTGCTGGTCCTTGCCGTGGCAACCTTCCGAATCAGCCGCGTCGATGCTTTCCTGCACACGGCCATCGTGCTGCTCCTCGCGTCGCAGATTGCGGAAGCTCTGGGAGCCTCGACCCGGAGCACGGCATCGGAGCGGCCTGCGACGACTCGATTCGTGCCGTCTCTCGCTGTGTTTCTGATCGCCGCCTTCGTCGTCTCGAAGGGGACGATTCCGATCGCCGGTCCGTGGACACCCGACGCCCCAGCGATTGACGCGATCAGGGCCTCAGGGCATTCGCGGCTGCTCACCTGGTTCGACTGGGGCGAATACGCGATCTGGCACCTCGCGCCCGGCGGGATCGAGGTCTCGATGGACGGACGGCGAGAGACGGTCTACAGCGAGCGGACGGTGGACAGCCACTTCGCCTTCTATCGGGCGACGGCGGGCCACATCGCCTACGTGGACGCCGTCGCGGCCGATCTGGTGTGGGTGCCCGTCAGATTGCCGATTGTTCCGGTACTGAAGCAGCGAGGGTGGACCGTCGCTTACGAGAGCCAGGTCTCCGTCGTGCTCCAGCGGGCGCAGAACGAAGCGCCGTCACTGAGCGTCGACCGACACGGGACGAGAGTATTTCCCGGACCGTGAGTGACACTAGGCTAGTGGACTGTATTGTTGAAAACCATAGTGGCCGCTCCGTTGTCGCGGCCGGAAACGCGCCTGGAGAACGAGGTTGCTCCTCGAGACATGATTGATACGGTCCACTAGTAGGATGTAACGCCTGAATCAGTAGCAGCCGCTCCGTTGTCGCAGCTGCGAAATCGGAGCCGAACCACGGGACGACATGCTACTGAATCAGTAGATACAGGCCACCGGGCACGCGGGGTCTTCAGACCCCGCCTGGCCGGGCTTGAAGTCCCGGCGCGACATCCGTCCTCAGCTCAATTCCCGGTTTCGCGGTCCGCGGCAGCGGCTCGGCGCGATACAGTGTTCGCGTGTTCCGAGCCGCGCTGATCGCGAACGTCGCCAGCAAACCCGCTGCGGCTATCGCGCCGCCGATATCGAACAGCAGGAGGCGAACACCAAAGACGGAAACATCCGGCGAGCGCAGGAGCTGGATGGTGCCCGCGGCGAGCAGGATCCGGAGCTCTGTCGGCCCGAACTTCCAGTAGGAGATCCGGAACGTTCCCACGGTGTGCGTCGCCAGCGCGATCTCGTTCGTCAGGAGGTAGTAGGCCACCAGGAAGGCGGCGCCGATCATCGGGCTCATGAATCCTCCCAGCACCAGACCGACAATCAGGAACAGAATCCCTACGGCGTCGAGCACGTGATCCACGTAGAACCCGTACCGCGGCCGCTCATGGTGGCGGACGCGCGCGAGCGTGCCGTCCAGGCTGTCGCCAAACCAGTTCACGCACAGCATGAGGACCGCGCCCCAGAGCGCCGCCGGCGACGCTGGTGCGAGCCAGTAGCACAGTCCCGCCGCGAGCATCGCGAAGGCTGCCAGAGCCGTCAGATGGTCTGAGTTGATGCCGGCTGGCAGCCGGTGAGCCATCCAGATCAGGCAGCGTTTCTCGACTGCCGCCAGCACGCTCGTATGAATCCTGACCTCACGTTGGCCGTTCATGATGCCTCCCTGCACCATAATGTGAAAATGCAGGTCCCGGAGGCTCACAGGTGATCATCGAGGTCAGGGCCGTTCCACCTCTCGACAAGAACGGCTTCGTCGTCGGCTGTCCGAAGACCCGTGCCGCTGTCCTGATCGATCCTGGCGACGAAGCGGATGCCCTTCTGGACGCGATTCGCGCACACCGGTTGACGGTGAAGTACATACTTCTCACCCACGCCCACTTCGATCACATTACCGGCGTGGCCCGCGCGAAGTCGGTCCTCAACGTCCCGATTGGACTTCACGGCGCCGACGAGTTCCTTTACAAGGCGGCCGTACAGCAGGGCATAGCATTCGGGTTCAAAGTAGAGGCGCAGCCGCCGATCGACTTCTATCTCGAGGACGCCGGAGTCATCGAGTTCGGGTCCTGCAGCGCGTCAGTCAGCCACACGCCAGGCCATTCGCCCGGAGGTGTTTGCCTCGCGATTGGTCGTAACGGCGACGCCAGCCGGACGCTCTTCGTGGGAGACACGTTGTTTGCCGGAGGGATTGGACGAACGGACCTGCCGGGCGGAGATCTCGATACCCTGCTCGCGTCGATCCGGACGGTGCTCTTCGCTTTCCCGGACGACTCCGTCGTCTGGCCTGGCCACGGAAGCGAGACGACGATCGGCCACGAACGGCGAACGAACCCGTTCCTGACGTGACCGTCGTCTCCCCGCGAGCACCCGCTACTTGTCGCGCGTGGGTGCCTTGGCCGCCGGTTTCTCGGGATCGATCTTGAGGTCGTTCACGACATCCACGACGCCAGGGATGGTGTGAACCTTGGCGGCGACGCGCTTCTTGACGGCTTCGGTTGGCGCAGTCCCCGTGATGGTCACAACGCCTGCTTTGGTGTGGAACGTCAGATCCGTATGATCCTTGTCCCACTGATCGTCTTCCTTGAACGACGCATCGAGATCTTTGTCGATTCGCTTGTCGACGTCGTCCGCGTTGGTGCCCGCCACCTTCACTTCGTTCACCACGCGGCCGCTGGTCCCGACGACCTGCTGCGCAAGTTCTTCTGCGCGCGCTTTGTCCGCCGCGTTCTCGACGTCGCCTGACAGATGCAGCGCTTTCTCGTCTGCCTTCCAATCAGCCTTCACGTCGTCGATCTTCGCCGTTTTCAAGCTGTCCTTGACACGGCCTTCGTAGTCGGGGTTCGCGGGCGATCTATTGCACGCGCTCATGATCGGTGCTGCCGCCAGCGCCGCCGTCACAATCACTGAGCTGAAGAGCTTCCTCATATACCCTCCTGAAAAAAGCACAGGGCGGTATTCGCAAGGAGCTCGCCAGCGGCTCGGGACGAAAAAACTCCAGGAAAATCAGCTGTCGACGCGGCAGACCTTGAGCGTGACCCGGCCGATGCCCAGCTGATCGCCGTCTTTGAGCAACGCGCGGCTCACACGCTGACCGTTGACGTATGTACCGTTCGTACTGTCGAGATCGGTGACTTCGACTTCCGACTCGCCCGCGGAGAGCCGGCAGTGGACGCGCGACACCATTCCCGCATCGACAATGAAGTCGGCTCCTGCCGCACGCCCTACTGTCTTCACTTTGCCCGGAAGGATTCGAAATGTGAACGGCATCTCGACGTCAGTTGGCGTCTCGATGATCCAGATCGTCACGGCTGCCACGTCGAGCGTCAGGCCGCCAACTCACGCACACGGGCGTGCACGACGTTCCCGTGGTGCGTCAGCAACGTTTCGCGAGTGATCTCGTCGTCAGGATTGATCGGGAGCGACGACTGCTTGGCGCCTTCCTTGCCGAGCAGATGCATGAGGAACGTCGTGATGTTCTTCGAGTACATCTGGCTCGCGTGATACGGAACGAGCGACGCCGGATTCGAGGGCCCGACGATCGTCACGCCCTTGTGGACCACGACTTCATCCGGTCTCGTCAGCTCGCAGTTGCCACCGCGCTCCGCCGCGAGGTCGACGACGACCGACCCCGGCTGCATGGCCTCCACCATCTCCGTCGTGATCAGAATTGGCGCGCGTTTCCCTGGGATGAGCGCCGTGGTGATGACGACATCGCTGCCGGCAACGACTTTCAGCATCATCTCGCGCTGGCGCCGGTAGAACGATTCGTCCTGCGCCTTGGCGTAGCCACCTTTGTCCTCGGCATCCGCCGATTCGAGCGGCAGCTCTACGAATCTGGCCCCAAGGCTCTGGACCTGCTCCTTCACGGCTGGTCGGACGTCGTACGCCTCGATCCGGGCGCCAAGCCGCCGAGCCGACGCGATTGCCTGTAACCCCGCGACGCCGGCCCCGACAACGAACACACGCGCTGGCGAGACGGTGCCGGCCGCCGTCATGAGCATCGGGAACATGCGGGGGAGCAGGTTCGCCGCCAGCAGGACGCCCTTGTAGCCGGCGACGGTCGCCATCGACGAGAGCGCATCCATGCTCTGCGCACGCGTGATGCGGGGCATGAGCTCCATCGACAGCATCGTCACGCCGGTCGCCGCGGCTTCCTTGACGGCTTGCGGAGCTCCCAGCGGGTCCGCGAATCCGATGACGGCCTGACCTGACCTCAGCGCGGGGTCCGCAGGCATCGAACGCACCTGCAGGAGCACATCGGCTGTCTGGAAGACTTCGGCGCGTGACACGACCGACGCGCCCTGCGTCCGATACGCTTCGTCTGGAAATCCCGCCGCGTCTCCCGCCGACGCCTCGACGACAACCTCTAGTCCGGCTTTGAGGAGCGGCGCAACGGCGGAGGGAACCAGCGCGACCCGTGCCTCGCCGGGAGCGATTTCCTTCGGAACTCCGATTCTCATCGGCAGAAAGTCTAGTCGATCTCGATCTCTACGGGCCTATTTAGCCTTCATCGCTTCAGCCACTCGGCGATAGTCGTTGCGACATCCGGCGTAATCGTCTTCTCGGTGAGCTCCGCGTACTCCTGGACCTCGCCTGTCGTCGCCTTGACGAGCAGGTGGTTGACTCCCGGCAGATGGACGGATTCGATGGGAGGGGCCTTCTTTCTCTTGCGCGCCAGCTCGGCGAGCTGTTCTGCGTGGTGTGGCGGCACTTGTGTGTCGAGGTCGCCCTGCAGGATCAGGATCGGTTGCTTGATCTGCGGCATGACCCGCGCGGGATCGAACTGCAGCAGGCTCTTGAACCACGCCGTGTCGGCTTGACGTCGGACCTCTTCGGGCACGCCCTCCCAGCCTTTCTCGCTGATCACCGCCGCCTGCACCTTCTGCTGGAGTTCGATCTTCTGTTGACGCTCGGTGTCCGGCAGGTTCATCAACTCGAGTTGATGTCGCTGTTGCTCGAGCACGAGATCCGCGCCCGTCGAACCTGGGGCGGCAACCAGGACGATGGAGGCAATCTTCTTCTCCTTCGCTGCGGCAATCATCGCGACTGAGCCGCCCTCGCTGTGACCGACGACCGCCATCCTCCGAGGATCCACGTCGTCTCGCTTCCCCAGCCACTTGATGATGGCCATCACGTCGTCGGCGTAGTCCTCGAGCGTCACGGTTTCGACCCGGCCGCCGCTCTGGCCGACGCCGCGTTTGTCGTAGCGGAGGACCATGAAGCCGCGTTCTGCGAGCGCATCCGCGAGCTGAGCAAAGATCGGGATGCCGGCGACCGTCTCGTCCCGATCGACTGGTCCGGAGCCGCCGACGAGGACCACAGTCGGATGTCGAAGCCGGCCCTCGCCTTTCGGCATGGTCAACGTTCCGGCGATATTGAATCCTGGCGCGGGGATGCTGACGTCGACATCCGTCGAGTTGCGCACTGTTTGCCGGCGGGCCCCGACGCTCGCCAGATCGCTTCGCGCGACGGCCAGGGTGGCCGCCGGGATCTCGAGGCGCGCGAATCTGTTCCGGGCATCGATAGCGATCGTGGCATCGAGGTCCGCGCCGACGTTGTGGAGGACGACGGTGAACTTGCGGAGCGAGACGGTAGTGCCGGACGTCTGAATCGTCTCGGGGCTGACGTCCTTGACCGTGATCTTGACCTCGCCCTGTGGCGGCACATAGATCGGGATCTCGGTCCCGGGTGAAGAAGTGGCGAGCCGAGCGGCGAGCGCCTCGTACGCCGCGTAGAAGTTGTTCGGCAGGACGACCGTTCGGGCCGATATCTGATCGGTCTTCGACGATGTCGCACCGTTCTGCGTGATCTCGTTGACGGCCGTCGTCAGGCCGAAGGAAGTCGAGATGATCGTCGGGCGCTGCCCCTGCGTGACTTCGAGGCGCAGTCCAAGCGGCTGCCAGTCGGCGTCGTACTTCAACTCGAAGCGGTTCAGGACGAGGTCGCCGAAACGGCCGGAGGACGTCAGCACCCATGTCGAATCGGCTCGAGTGAGGTTCGACTGCATGCGCCCGACCTCGACGCCTCGGAGAAAGATCGTCAGCGAGGAATCCCCAGTGACTGGCGTCGCCGGCGCAGGTGTTTGTCCCGACGCCAGGGAGGCTATCGCCAACAGGAGAAGGGTGCCGACGGTACAATTGCGGATGGAGAGCACGTCCACAGATTAACAGCAGCGCGGCCATGTTTTCAGCCGAACAATATCGAGCACTTCACGAGAGCGCCGGCCTGGTCAATAGAGACGGGCGGGGGCAACTCTCGTTCGAGGGGGGCGACCGGCGATCGTTCCTGCAGGGGCTTCTGACCAACGACATCCAGGCGCTCGAGGCCGGCAGCGGATGTTATGCGGCGCTGTTGACCGCCACCGGCCGCATGGTCGCGGACATGCGGGTGTTCGAGCTCGGCGACGAGCTGTTGATGGACGTCGACACCAACCGGGCGGCGGCGCTCCGCGATCGGTTCGATCAGTCGATCTTCGGCGAGGACGTCCGGGTCGAGGATGTCTCACCGTCGCGGCGGCAGTTGGGTGTCTACGGACCGAAGGCCTCGGAGACTCTCGCGAACGCATTTCCGAGCGCCATCGACGTCGCGACCCTCGAGGCGATGCGGCTCTATGCGAGCCGACGCCTGGAGACGATCAGAGGCAGCGTGATTGTCGCGCGAAGCGATGAGATCGGTGTTCACGGGTTCGACCTTTTTGTTCCGGCCGCATCCTCGGACGCCATCGGGGCGGATATTCGGGCCGCGGGCGCGACGGACATCGACGTCGAAACCGCGGAGGTGACGCGAATCGAAGCCGGCCGCCCTGTGTTCGGGATTGACATGGACGAGGACACGATTCCACTTGAAGCCGGGATCGAGGACCGCGCGATCAGCCTCACCAAAGGCTGCTACGTCGGCCAGGAGATCATCATCCGGGTGTTGCACCGCGGCCACGGACGCGTGGCGAAGCGCCTGTCCGGGTTGACGTTCGAACCGCATGCGACCGTTCCGGCCAGAGGGGATGTCGTCCGCTCAGGTGAGCGGCAGATTGGCGTCGTGACGAGCGCGACGCACTCGGCTGCGCTCGGCCGGCCGATCGCGGTCGGCTACGTGCATCGTGACTTCGCGGAGCCCTCGACATCCGTGGTCGTGCTTTCGGGAGGGAAGGAACAGCCCGCGGGCGTCACGTCCTTGCCGTTCGTCGACGGGAGGATCGACGGGACGTAGGGCGGGGGCTTCAGCCCCCGCCACTCTTCGCGAAGCATCTCGATCAACTCCGCGTCCGCCGGCGGAAATCTGAGATCGGCGAGCGAGTCACGCGCGACCCAACGCATCTCCTGCCCGAGAAGGGGCTGCGGTTCGCCGAGAAGCTCGCACCGGAAGAAGTGCAATTCCACGGTCCGGTCGGCATACGCGTGGCTCACCTGGAAGATCTCGGTCGTCACCCGAGCGTCGGCTCCGAGCTCTTCCTGAATTTCCCGTTGCAGGCAGGTCTCGAGCGATTCTCCCGCCTCGCACTTCCCACCGGGAAACTCCCACAGGCCTTCCAGGTGCACACCACGGAGTCGTCGGGTGACGAGGAACGTGTCGTCTCGTTGGATGATGGCCGCCGTTACGACAACAGGTGGGCGCATGGCGCTCACCGCGCCGCACGCTCGTTGTCGGGATTGTACGGATAGGCCGCGCAGCCGTCGCGCATCGGGCAGAGCAGGCATTTGGGCTTGCGCGCCGTGCATAGCGTCGCGCCGAAGTCCATGAGCGCCTGGTTGAAGTCGAAGACGCGTCGCATCGGCAGCACCGTCCTCGAGATGCTCCAGAGGTGACGCCGCATGGCGTGTGCCTTCGGTGCGCCACGTCCGACGAATACCCGGAAGAGCACTCGGGCGACGTTGGTATCGAGGATGGCAGCGCGCTGTCCGAAGGCGAAGCTCCGCACGGCGCCGGCCGTGTACTCGCCGATGCCCTTGAACGACAGCAGCGTCGCTTCGTCGGACGGGAGCGTCCCGCCGTAGCGGGCGACCGATTCCCGGGCGATCGCATGAAGCCGGCGAGGGCGGATGTTGTAGCCGAGCGGGCGCCAGGTTCGGGAGACGTCCGATTCGTCAGCCGCGGCCAGCGCCGCGAGCGACGGGTACTTCGCCAGCCACTCGTCGTACTTCGGCAGCACGCGATCCACCTGCGTCTGCTGCAGCATTACTTCCGACACGAGGATGTGATACGGATCGCTAGTCTGCCGCCACGGCAGATCGCGGCCGTTCCGACCGTACCATTCGAGGAGCCGTCGTCGAAAACGGCGGCGATCGGGCGCACCGGGCAATGGCAGCGCGCTCTTCGGCGCGTCTCGTCTCGTTCCCGTTTTGGGTCGTTGGGGCATGTCGTCAGGGACTTGGTGTGACGGGACTCGACCACGTCGGAATTGGAGCCAGGTGCGCACGGCGCGCTTGCGCCGGAGCCGCCCCGCGAGCGAACGAGCCGGGTCCGGAGCGCCAGTCTAGTAGGATGTACCCCCTGAATCAGTAGCAGCCGCTCCGTCGTCGCGGCTGCGAAATCGGGGCCGAAACACACGACGACACGCTACTGAATCAGTAGATACAGTCCACTAGTAGGATAGTCGCCCTGTGAAAATCTACACCAGGACCGGCGACAGCGGTGAGACCGGCTTGTTCGACGGCACCCGTGTCGCCAAGTCGAACCCGCGCGTTGCTGCGTATGGGGACGTGGACGAGCTGGGGGCGTACCTCGGCGCCGTGCGGGCGGTCAGTCAGGAAGAGGACCTGCGCGCGATGCTGGAACAGATCCAGCGAGATCTGTTCGCGATCGGTGCCCGCCTTGCCGATCCCGCGCACCGAATCGCTTCGCGCGTCAGGAAAGCGGCCGTCGGGTCGGAGGACATCGCCAGGCTCGAGGGGTGGATCGACTCGCTCGAAGCGGACCTCCCTTCGCTGCGGCGGTTCATTCTCGCCGGCGGATCGCAGTCAGGCGCAGCGCTCCACGTCGCGCGGGCGATCTGCCGCCGCGCGGAGCGAGCGATGGTGGGCCTGGGGTCGGATGCCTACGAGCCGGAGCTGCTGACATATGTGAATCGCCTGTCGGACCTGCTGTTCGTGATGGCGCGTTCCGCGAACCACCGCGCCGGCGCACCCGAGCTCGAGTGGTGACCGCCGCGACACTCGATGCGGCCTACGCGCGCTGCCAGCGCATGGCGCGCGAGCACTACGAGAATTTTCCCGTCGCCTCGTTCCTGCTCCCATCGGCCATGCGCCCGCACATTGCCGCGATTTACGCGTTCGCGCGGACGGCCGACGACTTCGCCGACGAGCCAGGCGTCCCCGACGCCGATCGCCTGCGGCAACTCGACGACTGGCGCGAACGCCTGGACCGTGCAGCGCAGCCCGGCATTCCGAAGCCGCCGGTCGACGCTCCGGACGAGATATTCGTCGCACTGGCGCACACCATCCGCGAGTGTCGCCTGCCCGCGTCGTTGTTTCACGATCTGCTCAGCGCCTTTCGACAGGACGTGCTGCAGAAGCGCTACTCGACCTGGAGTGATGTCCTGGACTACTGCCGCCGCTCCGCCAACCCTGTCGGAAGACTCGTGCTGCGGGTCGCGGGGCACCATTCCGCGACGCTCGACGCGCGATCGGACGAAGTCTGCACGGCACTGCAGCTCGCGAACTTCTGGCAGGATCTCGAGCGCGACTGGAACATCGGCCGGGTGTACGTGCCTGAACAGGATCGCGCGCGAGCCGGCGCGACAGACGAGCATCTGGCCGCCCGACGGATGTCCCCCGAGTGGCGTCAGGTCATGGCGGAGATGGTGCAGCGGACACGCGCGCTCTTCGCCTCAGGCCGCGCCGTTTGCGACGGCCTCGGAGGCCGCCTGCGCTGGGAGCTGCGTCTGACGTGTCTTGGAGGCTCCCGAATACTGGATCGCCTCGAACGTTCGGGCTACGACGTATTCAATCACCGGCCAACGCTGGGCATCCGCGACGCACCGGGGCTTCTCTGGCGCGCCATCAGTTGGAACCGACAATATTGAGAAGGTGACTGTCGACCGTCGACTGACGACGAGGACTGCCGACTGCGACTGAAGACCGCCGACCGACGACTGCTGACTGACAGTGTCAAGAGACACCAACTTCTACTACTCGTTCCTGGTCCTGCCGCCAGAGAAGCGTCGCGCCATCGTCGCGGTCTGGGATTTCTGTCGAGCGGTCGACGACGCGACCGATGAGCCGAAGACTGCCGCGCCGGAGGAGGAGCTGACGAAGTGGCGCGATGAAGTAGCCGCCCTCTTCGACGGGCGGCCGCCCGAAACCGCTCAAGGGCAGGCTCTGGCCCCATTCATCCGTCAGTTCGGGCTGCCGCGAGAATCGCTCGAGGCCATCATCGACGGCGTGGAGATGGATCTCGGCGCGCGCCGATACGAGACTTTCGCGGACCTGTACCAGGTACCTGCATCCGGGTCGCATCCGCCGTCGGCCTCGTCTGCCTGGAGATCTTCGGCTATACCGATCCTGGCGCGCGGCAATACGCCGTCGACCTGGGCGTTGCCTTGCAGCTTACGAATATCCTGCGCGACGTTCCCGAGGATCTGCGGCGGGGACGGGTCTACATTCCTCGTGAGGATCTGCGCGCGAACGATGTCACCGAGGCTGACCTGAAGAAGGAATCGGACGACCCGAGAGGCGCGGTGCAGTCCGGAAAGGTGAAGTCGCTCCTGCGGCAGCAGGCCGCCCGCGCCCGGGAGTACTACGCGCGCGCCGCACGCGAGCTGCCGCCCGCGGACGCGCGGCGGCTCGTCGCGGCCGAGATCATGGGCGCCGTCTACCGCGCGATCCTCGATCGTATAGAGCAGCGCGACTACGACGTCTTTTCGTCCGTAGTCCGCGTGCCCCGGCCCCGGCGCGCGCTCATCGCCGCGACGACGTGGGCGGGGTCATTGTTGGGAAGATGACGGCGGCCATGGCGCCGGATGTCGTCGTCGTAGGCGCAGGCTTCGCTGGTCTGAGTGCGGCGGCGCTCCTGTCTGAGGCTGGCCGGCGAGTCCTCGTCCTGGACGCCCGGCCGCAACTCGGCGGACGGGCGACGGCGTTCATCGACCGCCACACTGGCGAGCTCGTTGACAACGGCCAGCACGTCCTGTTCGGGTGCTATCACGAGACGTTCGATTTCCTGCGCCGCGTCGGTGCCGAAGACAACGTCCTCGTGCAATCGTCGATGACGATTCCGTACCTGGACGCCAGAGGCCGGCGATCGGAGCTTCGATGTCCTCGGCTACCGCCGCCGCTGCACCTGCTGGCGGCTGTTCTCGGCTGGGACGCGCTCAGACTCCGCGATCGGCTGTCCGTGCTGAAGATGGCGCGACCGATTCTTGCCGCGCGGAAGGCGATCGCGCGCGATCGCACGGCGACCTTGACCGCGAGTGAGCTGACGGTCTCGCGTTGGCTCGAGCAGGCGGGTCAGAACGAGCGGCTTCGAGAATGGCTCTGGGATCCGCTTGCGGTTGCGGCGCTCAACCAGTCACCGGACGAAGCGGCGGCGGCCTCATTCGTCCGCGTGCTGGCGTTGCTGTTCGGGCCGGAAGCGTCCGACGCCGCGCTCGTCCTTCCGACGCGTCCGTTGCATCTGGCGTACGCAGAGCCCGCGCGCACCGCCATCACCCGGCATGGCGGGGAGGTGCGGACCGGAGCGCTCGCGCGTGTCGCAGTGGGCACGGGCGGAAAGCTCCAGGTCGATGTCCGCGGCGAGCGGGTCGCGGTTGCGCCAGTGATTTCCGCGGTACCCTGGTTCGCGCTCGGCGCGCTGTTCGGCCCGGTGATCCCTGAGCCGCTTGGCGCCGTGATCGCCAACGCGTCGGCGATGGAATCGAAGCCCATCGTGACGGTGAATCTCTGGTACGACATGGTCGTCATGGAGGATCCGTTCGTGGGCCTGCCGGGGCGGACGATGCAATGGGTCTTCGACAAAAGGGCTATCGTGCGCGGTCAAGGATCCGAGGGCGGCGGCCGCTCTGGTCGGACGTCACACCTTTCGCTCGTATCGAGCGGCGCCGATCGGATCGTGCAGCAGCCCGACGCTGCGCTGATCGCGATGGCCGCGGAGGAGATCCAGGATGCGCTGCCAGGCGCGCGGCGCGCACGGCTCACGCACGCGACGGTGATTCGCGAGAAGCGCGCGACATTCTCGCTTGCGCCCGGTCAGCCGACGCGCCCGGGCACTCGCACGCCCGTACCAGGCCTCTATCTCGCGGGCGACTGGATCGAGACCTGGCTTCCAGGCACGATCGAGAGCGCTGTCATCAGCGGTCACCGGGCTGCGCGGGCGTTGCTTGAGGACTATCCCTGAATGTCAAGGATCCGAACGACGGCAGGAACAAGGAGATCAGGAGCTCAGGAGATAAAAAAGAAAGACCAGGGAAATGGGTTCAAGTACGCAACGATCTCGGTGTGCCTTCGAGCTGCTTGAACTCCTGAACTCCTGTTTTCACAAGTGTCCCCTGAAACCGTTGTTGCCGGGATTGCATGAAGTCGCTGATCGTTCACTATCAAGAGATCGCCCTCAAGGGGAAGAACCGGCCGTGGTTCGTCACGCGCCTCGTGCACAACCTGCGCGCGGCGACACGTGGCATCGGCGTGCGCGAGGTCCGGGCGCTGATGGGCAGGATCGAAGTTGCCCTGGACGACACGGCTGAATGGGACCTCGTGCGGGAACGGGTTGCCCGTGTCTTCGGAGTCGCGAACTTCGCCAGGGCAGGTCGGGCGCCGCTGGACGTCGAGGCAATTGCCGCGGCGATCCTCGGCGACCTTGGTCCTGGGGATCCCACGTCGTTCCGCGTGTCCGTACGCCGCGCCGACAAGCGTTTTCCCATGACGTCCCCCGAGATCGAGCGTGAGGTCGGAGGCCGCATCAAAATGGCCCGTGGCTGGCACGTGGACCTTGGGAAGCCGGAACTGACCATCCGCGTCGAGACCCTCTCGAACCAGGCTTTCTACTCCTTCGGGAAGCAGCAGGGCGCTGGCGGGCTGCCGACGGGCGTCAGCGGACGCGTCGCGTGCCTCCTCTCCGGTGGGATCGACTCACCGGTTGCGGCCTGGCGGATGATGCGCCGCGGCTGTCGAGTCGTCTTCGTGCACTTCCACAGCTATCCGATCCTGTCGCGGGCATCTCAGGAGAAAGCGCGCGAGCTTGCGAAGCTGTTGACGATGTTCCAGCTCCGGTCGCGGCTGTTGCTGGTCCCGTTCGGCGAGATTCAGCAGCGTGTCGTGCTCTCCGTCGCGCCTCCGCTGCGCGTCGTGATCTACCGCCGTTTCATGATGCGGATCGCAGAGGCACTGGCGCATGCGAATCGCGCCCAGGCGCTCGTGACCGGCGAGGTGGTTGGTCAGGTCGCGTCGCAGACGGTCGAGAACCTGACCTCGATAAACGAGGTGGTGACCATGCCAGTGCTCAGACCGCTCATCGGCATGGACAAGGACGAAATCACCGCCGAGGCACAGCGCCTTGGCACGTACCCGGTTTCGATCATCCCGGATCAGGACTGCTGCACGCTCTTCACGCCGCGGCATCCCGTCACTCGCGCCCGTCGGGGCGACGTCATGGCTGCGGAGGCAGGTCTGGACGTCGAGGAAATCGTCAAGCAGGCGGTGGCCGCGGCGGCCATGGAAGAGTTCGACTTCCCGTAATAAAATGTCCTGTTTGGAGTGGCTCTCAGAGGGGTCACGTGAACTCATGATGTAGGACGGTCTTGCCTTCGACCAGGCTCAGGATGCTCGGAGCGTCGTCGGAGGTCGGACCCCAAGGCGGAGCACACCGTGAAGATGACACCAGGCAAGCTTGCAGGTATGAAAGCGGTCTCCAACGACCGCGGCGTGATCGCGGCGGCCGCGATGGACCAGCGCGGATCCCTTCAGAAGGCGCTGGCGAAGGAGAAGGGCGGAGACGTTGGTGACAAGGAGCTCGAGGAGTTCAAGTCGCTCGTCACGGAGGTCCTCACTCCGCACGCGAGCGCGATTCTCCTCGATCCGGAATGGGGGCTGCCGGCAAGCAAGCGTCGGGCAAAGGATGCCGGGCTGCTGCTTGCCTACGAGAAGACGGGTTACGACAAGACGGGCGCCGGACGGCTGCCGGATCTCCTCGACGACTGGTCGGTGCGCCGGCTGAAGGAGGCAGGCGCCGACTGCATCAAGATCCTGCTCTACTACACGCCGTTCGATCCGGGACCGATCAACAACATCAAGCACGCGTGGGTGGAGCGCATCGGCGACGAGTGCCGCGCGAACGACATCCCGTTCTTCCTCGAGTTCGTCGGGTACGACGAAGGCGCCGACGAGAAGGGTCTCGACTTCGCAAAGAAGAAGCCGCAGATCGTTACCGGGAGCATGGCCGAATTCACGAAGGACCGCTACGGCGTCGACGTGATGAAGGTCGAAGTGCCGGTGAACATGAAGTTCGTCGAGGGGACGCAGTCATTCGGCGGCCAGAAAGCCTACTCGCGAAACCAGGCAATGGATGCCTTCCGACGCTCCGCCGACGTCGCGACACGCCCGTTCATCTATCTGTCGGCCGGCGTCAGCAACGCGGAGTTCACCGAGACGCTCGAGCTCGCAGGCGAAGCCGGCACCCGGTTCTCCGGCGTGTTGTGCGGACGCGCAACGTGGAAGGACGGCATTGCTGTCTACGGCAAGCAGGGTGCGGCCGCGTTCAAGGCCTGGCTCGACGACCAGGGCGTCAAGAACATCAGCAACGTCAACGACCACCTCAAGCCGGCGAGACCGTGGTTCGAGTTCTACGGCGCGAGGTCGGCGGAGGAGCTTCGGTAGTCAGCTTCCCGCTGCCCGCTTCCTGTTTCCCGCATTGGGCATTGGGAGGTCGTTGCTGAAAGTTGGGCCGACCTTTCCAGGCACTCAAAATGACCTGTCACGCGATTGTCGCCCAGATCGCAGCAACAGCCCACCGAGCCACCCGGATGCGCTGGAGCGGGCAGCGGAAGCGGGCAGCAGGAAGCGGGAAGCAGGAAGCAGACAGCTATGTCAGTGGCGTTTCAGATTCTCTACGCCACTGACCTTCCCAAGGCACGTATCCCCTGAGTAGGGCACCCTGATCGAGTCGGTCGTCAGCTCGGCGGTGCCGGTCAGCGTGATCGCGCAGGACGTCAATCCCGGTGCGGTGGCGTTGCCCTGTGCGGTCCAGGTGATCTGTGAACCGCTCAGGACTCCGCGCGCTGTTCCGCTCACCTTCAGATCGCCGGCGCAGGTGGCGCTGAACGATCCTCCAGCAGAAGTCGCATTCTGATCCGTGACGTTCCACTGAAAATCCGTGCAGGTGTTGGGCGATGGAAGCAGATTGTTCGAAGACCAGGTGCCCGCAAGAGCTCCAATCCCCGTGGTCGTAGGCGACAGCGTGCTTTTGTGCTCGAATTCGAGGCACGCCGCAGACGAAGCCGCAATCAGCGAGATTGCCGCGGCGAGTGCCAGTTTCTTCATCGTGTGCATTCCGCGATGATCAATATCGGTGAGCGCACGGCGAAGCTGCGCTCGGTGTTGTCACTGCTATCGGGCTGGGAACGCCCGGACTTGAGCTGTGGAGAGGCCAGAAGTATACCACGCGTGGATCAGGCGGCCTGCGGGCGGAATCGCGCTCTCATCACGCGATCCTCATTTCGATTTCGAGCTGTACCATTCATTTCTGAAATAGTCGCGGAGCGCATCTCCAGTGCTGCGGAAGGCAAGCGCGCCCCACGGGATCGCGTCCGGTGTGAAGAGGCCCGCCTCCAGGCATTCGTCGTCGCCGCACAACTCTCCGCTGAGCGCCGTCGCGGCATAGACGATGATGATCGGACCTCCTTCTGCGTACGAGTAGACGTTGATCAATCCGTCGATCTTCACGTCGAGCCCCGATTCCTCCTTCGCCTCCCTGAGCGCTGCTGCGGTGATCTCCTCGCCGCGGTCTACGTAACCGCCCGGAAAGACCCACAGCCCGTAGCCCGGCTCGATCGCGCGCCGCACCAGAACGAGGCGCTCGTCGTTCGTGCGAATGACGGTCCCGACCGCCACCTTGGGGTCCATGTAGAAAATGAACCCACAGGCTGTGCAGACCAGGCGGTCGGGCTCGGCGGCCTTCAGCCGTCGGGCCTCCAGGGTTCCGCCGCAGGCGGGACAGAAGCGGTAGTCCGGATGCTTCATCTCGCACGACTATAATGCGAGCATGGCGATTTTGAAGGTGGCGCGGATGGGCCATCCCGTGCTGCGCGCGCGTGCCAAGACAGTCGACCCCACTGTTATCCGAAGCCCGGCATTCCAGCGCCTCATCGACGATATGTTCGAGACGATGCGGGAGTATCAGGGCGTGGGGCTGGCGGCGCCGCAGATCCACGAGAGTCTTCGGCTGTTTGTCGCCGGCTTCGCGTCTTCTCCCGATGACGATGAGGATCCGGATCGCCGGGTGCCGCTCATGGCGCTCATCAACCCCGAGGTCACCCCCGCCTCTGCCGATGTTGTGGAGGATTGGGAAGGATGCCTGAGCATTCCGGACATCCGCGGCAAGGTGCCGCGCGCCAGGAAGATCACCGTGCAGGCCTACGATCGCCGGGGCAAGCGATTCGAGCTCGAGGCGTCAGGCTTCACCGCCCGCGTGATACAGCACGAAACCGACCACCTCGATGGCGTCCTGTTCTTCGATCGCATGAAGTCCTTCGAGACGCTGTCGTTTCTCGAAGAGTTCGGCCGTTACTGGAGCCGTCAGGAGGTCGAGGCGGAATAGGGCGGGAGTCGTGCGCCCCTCGTTGTCTCGAAGCATCTCGCTGATTCGAGGCGCTGGTTCTAACAGGAGATCACGAGATCAGGAGACCACGAGTGGTTTTGATTTGGGTTTTTGATCTTTGATCTCTTGAACTCCTGACCTCCTGTTTATCCCGGCCCGGCGCCTCTCTTCCGTTCCAGCGCTCTCTCCGATCCGAGGCGCTCCAACTCCACGTCCGAGTGATCCGCGAACCGCATGGCCGCCGCGATCGCCCGGTGGCCGGCCTGGTCGGCGATCAGGCGATGCATTTCCTGGCAGACGCGGCGGTACGCCGGGTGGCCCTGCGGCGCCGTTCGCAGCTCGATCACGTGCATCGCTTCACGCGCGTTCATGTCCATGTAGAAGCGCACGCGGTAGGCCATCGCCACGGCGTAGGCGGCTGCCGCTTTCCATCCGGCTGCGGCGACAGCGTCGTGCAGATCGGCGGACGCTTCAACCACCTGACGCCAGGCCTCCAGCACGCCCGCCTCTGCCACGGCCTCGGGCTCGTTGTAACCGTGCCTCGGCGTCAGGCCTTGCCAATCGATGGTAAGGAGCCTGTGCCGCTGTAAATCCCTGAATGCGCCGTAGTCCGTGAGAACATCGAAGCGATAGGCCGTGCGCTCGAACGCACGACCGGGACGGTGCCGCCGATTCGAGCGATCGCCGATGGCCGCATGCAGCACGGTGGCCCGTTCCATGGGCGTCATGCGGCGTGCGAGCGTGAGAAGCCGATCGTCTGGGAAGTCGGATCCCGGATACAGCGCGGCGGCGACGACTTTGATCTCGCCGTCCGGATCGAAGTCGGTCAGCGTGACCTCGGGCCGGCTCTCTGTTGGCTCGTTGCCTAGGGCCTCGATCCTGGCTTCGAGGTTCTCCCGAATCTCCGTCAGGTATTGCGACCAGCGGCCCCCGCGCTCGGGGACGTCCACCCTCGCGAGAAAGGCCGGAATGACCTTGCGGAGCTCGACGAGCATAGCGTCGGCGCACGCGCGGATCTCTTCGAGGGGATGCGCGCGCATGCGGAGGAGCAACGCCTCATAGGCCTGCCCCGAGCCGTAGATGCCGACATTCGACTGTGTGGCCGCGGGCAGCATGCCGCGCAGCGTGTCGAGCGCCTTGGCTCGAATCGCCGCGCGATGGACGGCCTCGGAGTCCGAGGGACTGCGCGGATGCCGCTTTGCGAAGTAGTCCTGCATCACCGGGATCAGCCGCGCGTACGATTCGAACGCCGCATCCATCGTCCCGGAGTACCGATCGCGCAGCGCGCCGTGACCGATCTCCGCGGGCACGTGATAGCGGAAGCGGCCATGGAGCTTGTCGGTGTAGGCCACGTAGCGTGTGGACTGCTCGAGGTACGCCATCAGGCGGCCGCGCTCGAGGACCTTGGTCAGAACGTTCGAGACGTATTCGCACGCGATGTGCGCGCCGCCCAACTGCGCGACCGAGTCGTCTCCGTACTCGTTGAACACCCGAGCGTAGAGCTGCTCGGCTCGCGCCGTTCCAACAGTGGATTGTCCTCCGGCGTCTGCTGAGATGTCTTTGTGGAACTCGTCGAGAAACAGTCGCCGCAGCGACTTCGCCGACCGCGAGTAGCGTGCGAACAACGCGCCCTTGACGGTCTCCGGCAGGTTCGTCAGCGCGAAGATGTGCGAGTCGAGGTTCGTGAAGTACGGCGCGAGTCGACGACGTTCTTCGTCCGTGAATTGTTCGGCGGAAGCCGCAGTCGGAAGCACGCGGGAAATTCTACATCTGAACCCAGATACGATTCAGAGATGCTGCTCCTTCCCGCTCACAATCCGTCGCCTTGGACGGGCGCAACCGGGAACAATACGTACTTCCTCGACGGCGCCGTGACCACCCTGATCGACGCGGGTGCCGGACATCAGGAGCACATAGCTGCGATAGGGCGTGCGCTCGCCGGCCGGCCGCTCATGCAGGTCCTCGTCACGCACGGGCACACCGACCACGTCTCAGGAATACCCGCGCTCGCCGCGCGATGGCCTGGGGTGCAGGTAAGAAAGCTGCCTCCCGAGGAAGTTCCGGGTGCGACGTTGCTCCATGACGGCGAGGCGATTCGAGCCGGCGACGGGAGCATGAGGGCCGTGTGGACACCAGGTCACTCACAGGACCACTGCTGCTTCGTCGACGATTCCGCTCGCGAGATCTACTGCGGCGATCTGATCCGCGCCGGAGGCACGATCGTGATTGCGGCGAGCCGGGGGGGCGATCTCCGCGCGTATCTGCAATCGCTCGAACGGGTGCGGTCCATGGCCCCGCGGCGGCTGTTTCCAGGCCACGGGCCAGCGATAGAGGACCCGGCTGCCGCAATCGACGCGTACGTGCGGCATCGCGCCGAACGCGATGTGCAAGTCCTGGAGGCGTTGCGCAGCGGTCTGGACACACCGGCGTCAATCGCGTCTCGCATCTACGTGGGACTCGACCCGTCGCTCGAACGAGCGGCCGTCGACACCATCCTGGCGCATCTGGTCAAGTTGGAGGCTGAAGGGCGGGTGTCGAAACGGGCCGAGACGTGGCGGGTGGTGTAGCCCCCGGAATTTCACTTGCGTCGGGTGTGAATTCCATGAAGCCGTCAGCTCTCAGCTCTCAGCTCTCAGCTCTCAGCTAGCTTCAGCTCTCAGCTCTCAGCTCTCAACTCTCAGCTGACCGCCGACCGTGACTGTCGACCGTGACTGCCGACCCCCGACCCCCGACTGTGACTGCCGACCCCCGACCCCCGACCGAAGACTGTGCTAGGCCGGCTGGAATCCCGGCGGGAGCTCGGGGAGCCGTTCCGCCCGACGCGCGGCTCTCGGCATTGCGTCCCGGATCACTTGCTCCAGCTGCTCGAGGTAGGCGACGAAGCGCTCGCGGCCTTCGGGCGACAGGCGGCACAACGTCTGAGGCCGCCTGTTTTCGAAACCTTTCCAGACTTCCACCAGGCCGGCCTCTCTGAGCACTTCGAGATGCCGGCTCAGATTGCCGTCGGTCAGCGCGCACAGTCGCTTCAAATCGCCGAACAGGAGCCCCTCGGGCCGCGTCACGAGCGACGTCATGATGCCGAGGCGCGCCTTCTCGTGGAGCACGCGCTCGAGGCCCTCGTACGCGAACCGTCCGGGTTGCTCAGCGTTCGCCGATTTCTTCTTCGTCGTTCCCATAATCTGCTCCGTCGGAATCGCGTACGGGGCGCTCCAGGTTCCAGTACAAGACCAGCGCGGCCAGCATCTGTCCGAGGCCGAAGGTACCGCCGACCCACCAGCCGGCGAGAGGCTCCGGCCCGCTCGCGATCCAGAGCAGCACGGCGCCCGCCGCGTAGTAGAACAGCGCAACGTGTCCCGCCGCGCGTGGTAGATACGGTCGTGAAGCGAACACGCCGATGCCGAAGCAGATCGCCCAGATCCCGGGAAGGAGCGGGACCAGTGCGGCGCTCAGACGGACGAAGCTCACGGTGACGATCGCTCCGGCGAGCAGGCTTGGCAGCAACTGACCCACGACGCAACGGGTCTTCCGCCTCGCACGTTTGTCGTCGTGGATGACGTAGTTCCTGACGATCTCGCTCGAGCCCACGAGCACCGCGCACGCTGCCACGGCCGTCCAATAGAGCACGAATCCGATCGGATCCCGATGGCTCAGGTGGGCCGGCTGCAACCAGGCCGCGATCACGCCGATGACACCCGACGCGGCGACCGGAAGGGACCGATAGCCGCGGTACACCTCCCCCTTCGCTATCTGCTCGTGAATCGCCTCGATCTGGGCGAGGGCGCGCGGCACATCCATCCACTCCTAACTTTGCACAACAAAGTGCCTCCAGTCAACTGTCGGGCTCTGGCCTCTCTCGGGATATGCTGCGGCGGTTGCTCGAGCGACTCTTTTCGTCTCACCGAGCACCGGACACGGTCAGGACCAGCTCTTCGCCGTGCTGTTTCTCGCCCGGTACGCGTGGCTCTCGAAGTAAGGTGCGAGATGTGGACTCCGACCAGATGAACTCCGACCGCATAGACCTGAGCGCGCCGA
Source organism: uncultured Acidobacteriota bacterium (assembly GCA_963730995.1). Classification (GTDB taxonomy): domain Bacteria; phylum Acidobacteriota; class Vicinamibacteria; order Vicinamibacterales; family 2-12-FULL-66-21; genus CAVSUB01. The sequence continues at coordinate 687,389 of CAVSUB010000002.1, forward strand.
GCCGCTACACGCCGTTCACCCGCGACGACTGGGCGCGGCTCCGCGAAGCGACGCCGCTGACGTTGTCAGAGTCGGACCTGAAGCGCCTGCGTGGCTTGAACGAGCCCGTGTCGGTGAAGGAAGTCGTCGACATCTACCTCCCGCTCTCCCGGCTGCTCAACCTCCGCGTGGCGGCGACGCAGGAGCTCCACGCAGCCACTGCGAAGTTCCTTGGCACCACGAGCGCGAAGCCGCCCTACATCATCGGCGTCGCGGGCAGCGTGGCGGTGGGGAAGAGCACGACCTCGCGCCTGCTCCGGGCCCTTCTCGCCGAGTGGCCCGACCATCCACGGGTCGATCTCGTAACGACCGACGGATTCCTGCTGCCGAACGCGGTCCTGCAGGCACGCGGCCTCATGCGGCGCAAGGGCTTCCCCGAAAGCTACGATCTGCGGCGCCTCGTACAGTTCGTCTCCGACATCAAGAGCGGAGTGGAGGAGGTTCGAGCGCCGGTCTACTCGCACACGCGGTACGACATCGTTCCCGGCGAGTCGCACGTCGTGACGCAGCCTGACATCCTGATCCTCGAAGGGCTGAACGTATTGCAGTCGGGCAGCCCGGGACGTCCCGGTTCGCAGCGCGTCTTCGTGTCCGACTTCTTCGACTTCTCGATCTACGTGGATGCCGAAGAAGGGCACATCGAAAACTGGTACGTCGAGCGTTTCATGACGCTGCGGGAGACGGTGTTTCGCGATCCCGCCTCCTATTTCAGCCACTACGCCGCGCTGACGCCGGAGGAAGCGCGTGAGGTCGCCCGCGGCATCTGGGCGTCCATCAATCGCGTGAACCTGCGCGAGAACATCCTCCCTACCCGCGAGCGCGCGCATCTGATTCTGGACAAGGGGGAGACTCACGCGGTCGAGCGGGTGCTGTTCCGGCGCCTGTGATGAGCGCCAGCATTTGTGACGGCTGAACCCGCGTCGGCCCGCCTTCGCGCCGCAGGCGCTACGGCGGGTCGGGGGACCGGGGGCAGAGCCCTCCGGATCTAGTACGATGGCCCGGATGAAGTCGTACCCGAACGGCGGGTTGCTGATCACGCCCGCGCAGCTCTCGAGCGAAATCGAAAGCCGACAGCCGCTCTTGATCCTCGACCTCCGGCCACCTGATGCCTACACTACGGGTCACGTCCCGGGTGCGCTCCACCTCGATCTGTGGGGTGTGAGCCTGCCGGACACGGATCCCGCTCCCCTCGATGCGTTCATGTGGATGATCGAGCACGTGCTCGCGTTACACGGCGTCGCGAACGACGTCCCTGTCGTCGTCTACGACGAGCAGTCCGGCGTCCGCGCTGCGCGCGCGTTCTGGTTCCTCGAGTATTTCGGCCATCCGTCGGTGCGGCTCCTGGACGGCGGATTCGGCGCCTGGAGCCGAGCCGGATTGCCGGTTTCGCGTGATGCTGCGCCGGCGCCGGCGGGCGACTGGACAGGCAAACGAGAGCTCCAGACCATTGCGACCTGGCGCGAGGTGAAATCGGCTATCGGCAGCGAGGGATCGGTGATCGTCGACACGAGAAGCGACGGCGAGTATTGCGGCACGACCGTCAGGGCGAAGCGCGGCGGCGCGATACCCGGCGCCGTCCACATCGAATGGACGAGGAATCTCGGCTCGGACGGCGCCTTCAAGCCGGAGCGAGAACTGCGGGAGATGTACGAAAGCGCGGGCGTCACGCCCGACCGCGAAGTGCTGACGTACTGCCAGGGGGGCTACCGCGCCGCCCATAGCTACATCGCGCTCCGGCTCCTCGGCTATCCACGCGTCCGCAACTACGTGGGCTCGTGGAAGGAATGGGGAGACCGGGAGGATTTACCGATCGAAGTGCCGAAAGCGTAAGACACCCCCTAGCCGCGCCATGCGCGCAGGGGGGTCCGGCCCGCCTCCGCCGCGAAGCGGCTTCGGCGAGGTCTCGCGGAGCGCCTTGGGCGCGTAGGCGGACGGGGCGAAGCCCCCAGGTATTCGAAGGCGCGCCGCAGGCGCGCCCCGCCGGAGCGGAGCGGGGCGACGGGGTCCCCGCGAGCGACGGCGATGGGGGGTCCGGCGGGGCGAAGCCCCCCGGTTAGTAACGGAGCATTTCATGAACAACGTCATTGATTTCATCAATACGCACCGCGACCGCTACGTCGAGGAGCTGAAGACGTACCTCGCCATCCCCAGCATCAGCGCCCTGCCACAGCATGCAGAGGACGTCCGAAGGTGCGCGGAGTGGACGCGAGCGGAGATGGAGCGCATCGGACTACAGAATGTCCGGCTGATCGAGACGCCAGGCCACCCGGTGGTGTACGGCGACTGGCTGGGCGCGGAAGGCTCGCCCACGATCCTGTTCTACGGGCACTACGACGTCCAGCCCGTGGACCCGCTCGATCTGTGGGAATCCCCGCCATTCGAGGCGACGGTTCGTGACGGCGAGCTCTACGCGCGGGGCTCGGCAGACGACAAGGGCCAGATCTTCATGCACTTCAAGGCCATCGAGGCCCACTTGAAGCAGAACGGCAGGTTGCCGGTGAACATGAAGATCATCCTCGAGGGCGAGGAGGAAGTCGGGTCCTCGCACCTGGACGACTTCGTCCGCGACCACAAATCCGAGCTCGCCGCCGACGTCGTCGTCATTTCCGACTCGCCGATGTTCGACAGAGGCATCCCGTCGATCTGTTACGGGCTTCGCGGGCTCGTCTACTTCCAGATCGATCTTCGCGGGACGAAGAGCGACCTGCATTCCGGATCGTTCGGGGGCGCCGTGGCGAATCCCGCGCTCGTGATCTCGCAGGTGCTGGCGCAGATGAAGGATCGCGGCGGACGCGTCAAGATTCCCGGCTTCTACGATGACGTTCGCGAGCTTCGCGCGGAGGAACGGGCAGAGTTCAAGAAGCTGCCGTTCAACGAGACGAGATATCGAAAGGAGCTCGGCGCTCCGAAGCTGTTCGGCGAGAGCGGATACAGCACGCTCGAACGCGTCTGGGGGCGGCCGACCTTCGAAGTGAATGGTCTGCTGTCAGGCTTCACTGGCGACGGTGCGAAGACGGTCATTCCGGCGGTGTCCATGGCGAAGGTGAGCATGCGCCTCGTACCCGATCAGCAGCCGGACAAGGTCGCGACGCTGTTCGAGGACTACCTGCGGAAGGTCACGCCGAAAACAGTGGAGCTGAAGATCACACGAATGCACGGCGGGAAGCCCTGGATGACGGAGTTCGACAATCCGTACGTCCAGGCCGCGGGGCGCGCGATTGAAAAGGGCTTCGGCAAGACGCCCGTCTTCAATCGTGAAGGCGGATCGATTCCCGTCGTCGCGACGTTCCAGGAGATTCTCGGATTGCCTTCGGTCCTCTTCGGCGTCGGGCTGCCTGACGAAAACGCCCATGCGCCGAACGAGAAGCTGGACCTCGGCAACTTCCACGGCGGTGTGATCGCGTCCGCGTTCCTCTACGACGAGGTGGCCGGGGTGCGAGCGCAAAGCTGACGGCTGATGGCTGACAGCTGATAGCTTCCCAACCATGCGCATCGGGTTCGACATGGACGGCGTGCTCGCGGACTTCGCGTCCGCGTTCTGTGCCGTCGAGCAGCGGTTGTTTCCCGGCGCGCCGGGGTTGCTCCCCGATCCGCCCGAAGGGGACTCGGCGCCCGGCCCGGCCCCTTCGAAGTCCAGCGCCGCCGGCGATCCGTACGAGATGCGGCAGCGCCACGACAAGATCTGGGAGCAGATTTGCGCGACACCGAATTTCTGGCTGTCGCTCCCGCCAACGGAGCCGGGCGCCGTCCGGCGCGTCCACGAATTGATGATGCGATACCGGTGGGAGGTGTTCTTCATCACCCAGCGGCCGGAGACCGATGGTGACACGGTCCAGCGTCAGACCCAGCGCTGGCTCGTCGAGCAGGGGTTCGATCTTCCGAGCGTGCTGGTGATTGCAGGGTCGCGCGGAGCTGCCGCCGCCGCGCTTCGGCTGGACTACCACGTAGACGACAACGTCCAGAACTGCCTCGACGTGATGGTGGCCGCTGCCGCGAAAGTCGTGCTCATCTCGGGCCGATCGGATCCGGCCGGCGTCGCGTCCAGGAAGCTGGGCGTCGCGATTACGCCGACGATCGGCGAGTGCCTGGATCTTCTGGAGAAGGTCTCCGACGCGCGGAACAACCCGACGCTGCTGAACAGGCTTGCGGCGCTCGTCGGGTGGAAGTAGCGGAGTACAAAGAAAAGGGCGGGCCCTGTTCGAGCCCGCCCTTCACGCACCGGGCAGGACCGTCACGCGTGACCGGCCCTGCCCGCCTCCTCCAACCTTATGTGGGGCTCTGCCCCACACCCCGGCTCGGTCGCTTGCGGGGACCCCTTCGCCCCGCGCCGCTCCCTCGCAGGCGCGCCGTGCGCGCCTTGTGCTACCAGCTCACGCGGACGCCGAAGCGGACGACGCGCGGCGCCACGATGGCCTGGATCTGATTCGCGTTCCCAGGTGCCGTGGCGGTCGCGGTGTTCTGTGTGCCGCGGATCGCCTGGATTGTGTTCGAGTTCGACACGTTGAACACGTCCAGCGACGGGATGAACCGGATGTTCATCATGCGAACGGGACGCTCCAAGTGGAAGTCGACGTTCTGGAAGTTCGGCAGACGCTGGTCGCCGATAGGATCCAGCACGATGAACACCTGTCCGGCGCCGTTCAGGCGGCTCGGGCTCAGGATGCCCTGTTCGAACGGATAGCCCTGCCGCGCGTTGTAGAACGCCGACACGTTGAAGTCGTAAGGCAGCTGATACATGCCGCTGATCTTGAACAGCCACTTCGCGTTGACATACACGTTTCCGACGCCGCTGCCAGAGGTCAAGTAGTCGTACTGACTGCCATCGCGGATTGCGCGGTTGGTCGGATCCTCGGAGAACGGAATCGTTCCGGACGTGCCGCTCGCCTGATTGGCCCCTCCCGGGAACGATCCGAAATGCACTGGCGTGCTGTTGTACGCAAAACTGGTGTTCATCATCCAGTGGTTCGACATCCGCTTGCGGCCGGTCAACTCGAGACCGTTGAAGGTCCGGGTATAGCCTGGAATGTTCGTGAGGTTGATCACCGTCGGCTGCTGGAACGTCGGCTCGTAGTAGGTCACGGTCGGGCAGCGCGTGGCCTCCGAACGGAGCCCGTCGTCGCCCGGGCAGGTCGCGGCGGGCGGCGTGAAGCTCTTTGCCACCCAGTCGGCTGATGTGATGCCGACCCGATCGTTCCAATTGAAGTTGCTATACCGGCGCCAGACATAGCTCGCCCCGACGGCGAACCCGGCAGCAATCTCCCTGTCCAGGCCGATACTTACCTCGTCCCCGGTGTCATTCTTCAGTTTGGAGTCGACGGTGTTCGCCGACTTGGTGTTCGCAGGATTCGCAGCGGACCAGTTCGTGCTGGCCGACAGCGGGTTGGCACTCAACGTGATTTCGCTGGCCTCCGCGGAGCCGTTCTTGTTGACGTCGAGCCAGGGATACCGCAGCGTGGTCGTCCCTACGGGATTGACTGCGCTCGCGACGCCCCCATTTCCGACCTGGCCGAAAGCCCGCCCATAGCTCGCCCGTGCGATCGTCTTTCCGTTTCCGGTGACGTCGTAGGTGAAGCCGAAGCGCGGCGAGAAGTTGTTGAACGAGACGCCCGGATCCGCGCCAGGAAAGTCGATTCCAGGCAGCCAGGGCCCGCCGAGGGGATTGGCCGCGATGCTGGCGGCTTCGGCTTTGTCCTTGTTGTAGTCGTAGCGGATCCCGAGCTGCACGGTCGCGCGGCCGTGTGTGATGGTGTCCTGCGCGTACGCCGCGTAGTTCAGGAGGTCGTATACGGTGTAGTTGTCGCGGGTGAGGTCCACCTCGCATGCCGTTGCTGTCAACGAGCAGTCGTCGGTGATTGCGCGTGGATACCGCACGGTTGCGAAGCCGCCGGTGTGGCCGATCGACGTCGTGTTCGAGTCCCTCCAATAGCCGCCGAACTTGAAGGCATGGTCGCCGCGAAGAAAGCCCGGGAGGAAGTAGCTGGAGTTGAACGTCAGGCTGTTGACCGGCCGGATGAACACGCTCTCGGTCCCGGAGCGTCCATTCAATCCTGTCGAAACGATGAGGGTCGGTTGAACGTCGCGCAGTTCTGGCGAGTGGAATCCGAGGACGAAGTTGTTGCCGACGTGCGCGTACTGCAGGTCGACCAGCAAGCGGTCGCTGATGACCCACTGGTCGCCGAACTTGTAGGTCGGGTTCGGCCCGGTGTTCCACCAGTGCTTGCCGAACGACGCATCCACCGCCCCTTGGGGCGTGGTGGTTTCGATCGGATGGATGTCGTCGGCGCCGCGGGCGTTGCGCTCCTTCTTCGCGAAGTTGTTGAAGAGCGACAACTTGTTCCCCTTGAACAGCTGGACTTCTCCCTTCAGGTTCGTCGTCTGCAGCAGCGTGCGATCCGTGTTGAGGCAGTTGTTGACGTCGGTGATCGACGCGGCCAGCGCAACCGACGTTGTCTTGAAGGCCTGGCACTCCGGCGTCGGCTGGTAGAATCCAAGGACGCCGACGTCGACCGTCTGCTTGCCAAAGCTGCCCCACACCCAGGCGCGGCCCTTCTTCACGGGGCCGCCGGCCTCGACACCGTAGTCCTTGATGTTCTGGATTGGGTTGCCGGACGTCGCGCCCTGGCGACGGAGGCTATCGCTGATGTTCTGGGATTCGAAATTCTCGTCGGTGACGTAGTAACGCGAAGAGCCGCGGAACCGGTCCGACGCCGCTCTTGGTCACGAGGTTGATGCCGACGCCGCCCGTCTGCTGGGTGACGTCCACGCCGCCGGTGTTGATCGTGATCTCCTGGAACGCGTCGAAATCGTAGTAGCTCGGCGACGCACCCGTCGCCGACATGTCGGTGATGTCGACGCCGTCGAGCGACCACTTGTTGTTGGTCGGATTCGCGCCGCGCGACATGTAGTTGGACTGCTGGCCGGACATGTTGCCGCCGATGTTCTCGCGGTCCATCGCGATGCCGGCGGTCTGCTGCAGGATGACCCACGGATCGCGCGCCGAGGGAATGCTCTGCAGCATCTCGGTCGTGAACGTCTGCTTCGTTCCCGCGCTCTTCGTGTCGACGACGGGGCTCTCACCGGTGACCGTGACGGTTTCCTGAACGGTCGACACGCCCATCTGCGTGCTGACGTTCGCGTTGAATCCGACGGTGACCTGGATGCCTTCTTTGACGATCGTCTTGAATCCAGGAAGCTCGAACTTCACCGTGTAGGTGGCGACCTCGAGCCGGGGGAACTGGAATGAGCCGGTCTCGCTCGTGGTGGCCGACATCGGCTGGAGCAGGATCGGGCTGGTGATCGTGACCTGGACGCCGGGGAGCACCGCCCCTGACGCGTCCGTCACTTTGCCGAAAATCTCGCCGGTCGTCTGTGCCCACGCCGACGTCACGCTGACGACGAGCGCCAGGGCCGCCAACAGGGCGATCGAACGTACCCTCATCTGATCCTCCGTAAGAAAAAAACCGACTAGGAAATCGCGTGCTCAGGAGCACCAAATGTGCCATTCACAACGAGGAGCTGGGACGAACAGGCAGCGATTGGGTGATGACCGTAATGTGGTCGGGACGAATGACTTACGGGACGGTTGGATACATCAGTGGGGACTCCCTGGCGTGCCGGGAGTCGGCCTCCTGGGAGTATCGTCATCCAAGGTCTTGGATTGACCGATCCAGGCATCCGCAGGACACGCGTCGCGTCCAGCTTGAGTGGTGTGTGCGGCGTACCGAAAGGGGATCCGGTTGCGTGTTCGAGAGCCGGCTTCATGGAATTCACACCCGACTCGAGTGAATTCCGGTCCTAACTCAGTTCAATCCCGCCACCCGCCGCCTCAGCATCTGCACATGCTCGAGGATCTGGGCGTCGTCTGTTCCGTCGGCCGAGTCGTCATCGGCGGGGCGAAGAAACCGGAGGTACGACTCGAGATCCCGCAGCGCCCCCGCGAAGTCCTCGAGGTGGTAGGAAAGCAGTCCACGGTCGCGGAGCTCGGAGATGGACGAGGGATCGATGGCGAGCAGGAGCTCGGAGACGAGGCGCGCCTGCGGAAACGAGTGCATACGGACGTAGAGGCGCTTCAGATTCACGAGCGTGCGCACGACGATCTGCGCGCGCGTCGCGGGCTCGAGAACGCTGTCGTCGAGCTCGGTCTCGGCGCCCACATGTTGCTGGAGCAGCTGCTCGCAATCGTCGTGATCCAGCAGGGCGCCACCGTGGAAGGGATCCACGATCAGGAAGGCTTCGCCGGCATGCGGCGTCCGTCCGAGGTGCGTCGGAACGCGAAGCAGGAAGTGTCCGGGGAAGTTGATGCCCTCCGCCTGCAGGCCGGCGCGCCGTGCCACCTCCATGTAGACGATCGCGAGCGAGATGGGGATGCCCGTGCGCCGGTCCAGCACCTCATTGAGAAAGCTGTTGCGCGGATCGTCGTAGTGCTCGCGGTTCCCGCGAAAGCCCATCTCGTCGTAGAGGTACTCGTTCAGGATCCGCACGGCATCCTGCGCGGAGTCGATGGCGTCGATGCGCGCCGAGGCCTCCGCACCCATCTTCTCGATCGTCCGAAGGTAGGGCTCGGGGTCGAGAGACGGATACTCGACTCGCGCGATCGTCAGAACGGCCGCCGCGAGGTCGCCCCCCGGCCTGGTCATCGCGCGGCGCAGATCACCGGCCATCCGGGAGGTCCGCGCACGGAGGTTCAGGGGCAGCGTCATAGGTGGATGCGGTTCAGGACGGTCGAAGAGACCTTATCAACGTCGGGCTCAGCTCGTCGAGCGAGTCGATGATCCGATCGGCTGCCGAGAGCTCTTCACGAGCGTAAGTCTGGGTGATCCCGACGCACGCGAGGCCGGCTGCCTGTGCGGACTCGATACCCCATCTCGAGTCCTCGATCGCGACGCAGGCGGCCGGTGGCCGTTCGTGAAGGGCCGCGGCCCGAAGATACGGATCCGGCGCAGGCTTGCTCGAAGGCGTATCGCCGGACGCCACGATGAAGCCGAAACAGTCCCGGAGGCCGGCCTTGTTCAGGACGCCTTCGATCTCGTGCCGCAAGGCGCCTGACGCGATTCCCAACGGGAACTGCTCCGCGAGCCGTCGGACGCACTGTGCGGCTCCGGGGAAGAGCATGTCCGCGTTCGATTCGAGCGCCTCGAAGACGACTGATTTTCGGGCGATGAGCTCGGCGACGTCCTCGCTCGTGAGCCCGAGTCCGTGATCCGCTCCGAGAGTTCTGAACACCCCCTCGTCATCGAATCCCAGATAGCGCGAGAAGTAATCGGTTCGCGACAGCTCGACTCCGAGCGGGACGAGCACCTCCTGATACGACCGCAGGTGAAGGACTTCGGAGTCGGCGAGCACCCCGTCGAAGTCGAAGACGATCGCGGTGATCATGAGTTGGATCAGTGGCTCGTATCTACGGATTCAGCAGCGTGTCGCCCTCTGGTCCGGCCGCGATTTCGCAGTCGCGACAACGGAGCGGCTGCTGCTGATTCAGGCGTTACATTTTATTAGTGCCGGGCCGCGCCGAGCCGTTCACCGGCGCGGATCGGGATGACCAACCGGTTCTCCCGCGGAGGTACCGGGCAATCGTAGGTCGAGTTGTACAGACAGAACGGGTGATAGGCGCGGTTGAAGTCCAGATCGTAGAGGCCGGTCGGTGTGCGATCCAGATCGATGTAGCGCCCACCCTGATACGTCTCGGAGCCGTTCGTCAGATCGGCAAACGGCACGAAGAGCCGGCGCAGGTCGGTTTCCGTAGCCTCGACGAAAGCGGTCAGCGTCCTTGGCTGGCCTTTCAGGGTGAAGGCCAGCGTGCCTACGCGCCGCATCTTCCGCGCCTGCCCTGTGGACGTCGGCATCTCCAGGATCTGATCGCTCGAGATGACCTTCAGAGCCGCAGGGACGCGGTAGTCCTCGTTTACGGGAAAATACGAGAGCGGCGGGAACGTCGCGCGCTGCGCCTCCGGCACTGGCGAGTCCGACGCGCGCCGCATGAATTGATCTTTCTCGGCCTGCCACGCGCCTATCTCCTCGGTGTACGGCCGCTCGCGCGAACAACCGCCGAGGACGACGCTCAGGAGGAGGAGGATGCACAATCGCGCAGGTTGCACGGGGATAATCCTGGACCGACCCCTACAGTTTCCTATGAAAGCGATCCGCTAAAAAGGATATCCCGGACGAACGAGAACGGCGTCGGCGATCTGTCTCCGCAGCGCAATCGTATCGACCGGCGTCACTGCAAGAAGTCGAGGGAGCGCGGAGTGGAGCGGGCGCAGCGTGTCTCCTTCGGCCATCGCCGCGAGTGCCGTGCGTGCGGCAACATCGACGCGGCTCGCCGCGTCCTTGACGAAGACGCGTGCGGCCGCATGGCTGACCCCTTCGGCCATCGCGGCAGCGCGCAGCACGGCGCTCTCGGCGGCGAAGACGTCGATGACGATATCGGCGATGATCGAGACGATCTCCTGATGATCGGTGAGCTTTTCGCCAAGTGTCTGCATGGCAGCTCCGATCGCCAGTACTGCGACCTTTTTCATTCCTCCGACGGTCCGGAGCTCCGTCTCGAGCGGCAACCCGCCTGGCGGTTCGGGTGCGGACGGCTTCAGCAGGTCGTCCTGGAGCGCGCGCGCCGCCTCGATGAGCGGCAGCCCGCCTTTGAGCGCGCGCCGCACGAGCAGCCCCGGCAACAGGAGGCGGTTGATCTCGTTCGTGCCCTCGAAGATCCGGTTCACACGCGCGTCACGGTAGTGCCGCTCCGCGGCGTAGTCCCGGACGAAGCCGTTGCCGCCATGGATCTGGACGTTCTCGTCCACGACGTAGTCCAGCATCTCGCTGCTGGCGACTTTCAGAGCGGACGCCTCGATCGCGAACTCCTCGAGCGCACTCAGGACGGCATCCGGCCCGCGGCTTCCGTGCGCGGCGCCGTCGATGAGACCCGCGGTTCGATACAGCATGGACTCGACCGCAAACTCCCGAACCGTCATTTCGGCCAGCTTGTGTCGAATCGCGCCGAAGCTTGCGATTGGCTGGCCGAATTGCCTGCGCTCCTTCGCATAGCGCGCCGCCTCGCCGATCACGGCCCGCGCTCCGCCGCTGCACATCGCGGCAAGCTTGAAGCGGCCGTAGTTGAGGACGTTGAACGCGACCTTGTGGCCCTTCCCGATTTCTCCCAGCAACTGACCGGCCGGAACCACCGCCTCCTGGAGGATCAACGGCGTCGTGGAGGACCCGTGGAGGCCCATCTTGTGTTCTTCCTTGCCGGTGCTGACTCCAGGAAAACTGCGCTCGACGAGAAAAGCCGAGAAGTGCTCGCCGTCCACTTTTGCGAAGACGATGAAGAGGTCGGCGAACCCGCCGTTGCTGATCCACATCTTCTCGCCGGTCAGCAGATAGCTGCCATCCGCGCGACGGGTCGCCCTGGTCTTCGCCCCGAGTGCGTCGGATCCGGATCCGGATTCGCTCAAGGCATAGGCGCCGATCAATTCTCCGGTTACCAGGCGCGGAAGGTAGCGCGCCTTCTGATCGTCGGTACCGAAGCAGAGAAGCGGCGTGATCGAGAGGCCGGACTGTGCGCCAAACGTCGTGGCGAACGACGCCACCATGCCGACGGCTTCGCCAACGATGATGGAAGAGACCTTGTCGACCTCGACGCCGCCGTACGCCTCGGGGACGTCGGTTCCAATCAGGCCGAGCGCGCCGCACCGTTGCACGAGCGTGCGCGCCAGGCTCCAGTCCTTCTGCTCGAGGCGTTCCAGCGCCGGAGCGACCTCGTGCCGCATGAAGTCGTCCGCAGTCCGCGCGATCAGTCGATGTTCATCGGAGAATTTTTCGACGGTGAAGATCGCGCCGGGCGCGACATCTTCGACGAGCCATGCGCCGCCGCGGGTGCTCGCTATCGTGGTCACGTCAGAGTCCTTCCAGGAGGTCCTCGAGGGCCTCACCGACTTCCTGTGTCTTTCCCTCGAACAGGTGATCCGCCGCGTCGATCACGACGAGCTCCTTCGGTTCCTTCAGCCGGCTGTAGAAGCGCCACAACGCTTCGAGTGGGCAGAGCTCGTCAGCTTCTCCCTGAACCAGGAACTTCGGTTTCTCGCTTTCGAGCGTCGCGCCGAACTCGTACACCATTCCAGAGGTGGACGATGCGACGGGAGGCGCGATGCCGATGAGCACCGACACACGGTCGTCGAGTGCGCCAACCTCCAGCGCGACCCATGCGCCAAACGAGAAGCCCGCAGCCCAGAGCGGTCGGCCGGGGTAGCGACCGCTCATGTAGTCGAGCGCGGCGCGGAAGTCTGCCTTCTCGCCTTCACCCTGGTCGAACGTTCCGGCGCTCCCGGCCACGCCGCGGAAATTGAAGCGGAGCACGGCGCAGCCGATCCGCGCCAATCCCTTCGCGCTCTGATACATCACCTTCGTATGCATCGTCCCGCCAAATTGCGGATGCGGATGGGCGAACACGACAGCGGCATGGATCGACGGTTCCGGGGCGTCGGAAGCAGAAGTCGGGAGGTCGAGCAGCGCTTCGAGGCGACCCGCCGGGCCGGTGAGGTCAGTGACTGTTGGCATGGACGAAATCGCTGACGATGTGCGCGAAGCGCGAGGGCTGGGTGATCATGCCGATATGTCCGGTTCCATCGAGCTTCGAATAGCTGGCGCCAGGTATCAGTGAAAGATACGCCCGGGACACGCCCGGAGGCACCACATGGTCGAGCGAATCTTCGCCTGTGACAACCAGAGTCGGCGCTTTCACCCGTGCCCCGTCTCCCGTGAAGTCTGCCGCCTGCTGATCGGCAATCCGGGCTGCCGCACGAGCAGGAGCGAGCGGTGCGGTCAGGACCCGCGCACCGTAGGTCGCGGCGAAATACATGCGGGCCTTCCAGGATGGTATGGCCGAATGGATTTCGGCCCACAAGCGGCCGGGCGCCGTCAGCATGAAGAGCGGCGCGCGGAGGCGGGGGCTCGCCAGGAACTGTTGTTGACGCGCGGACGGCAGCCAGCCGGGTGAGGGCGATGAAACGAGGACGAGCGCGCTCACGCGTTCGGGCCGGGTCGCCGCATAACGGAACGCGATGAAGCCTCCGTACGACACACCACAGAGCGCCGCGCGCGAGACCCTCGTCTTCTCGAAGACGGCGTCGAGCTGGCGCACGTAATTCTCGAACCCCAGCGCGGGGTCCCTGTCGACGCCCGAGCCCCGGTCGCCGCAGAGCGAGTACGAAATGGCACGGCAACTCCGCCGCAACTCCCGCAGTGCCGGCATCATCCACTCCCAACGGCCTTGAATGCCCGGGATCACGATAACCGGCGGCCCTGTTCCCTCGTCCATCATCGGTTCAGTTCCTCAGCTCCGAATCACGGCCTCCGAACTCTTCCTGGAGCGATTGTGGCGTGTCAACCGCAAATCGTAACTGCTTACGTATCGCGAGAGCCCTGGCTCGATGTCGGGCTCCACAGACTCGCCCTTTTCTTCGGAAACTCCGGCACCCACAAGCCCATACTCCCGGGATGGTCAGGGCGTAGCGATTGCAATACGGCAGGGCCTGCACACTCGAACCTGGCCCTTTGACCTGAGGTCGCCGATGTTGGACGAAACGCAGCAGCAGAGCCTCGTGACACGCTTGAACCGGATCGAAGGTCAGGTCCGCGGCATCCGCCGGATGGTGCAGGAGCCCAGGGTTTGCGTCGAGTTGCTCCAGCAGCTTGCCGCCGCTGAAGCCGCGCTGAACCGCATCAGCCTTGCCGTGCTTCGGTACCACGTCGAAAAGTGCGTTCCCGACGGCGTGGTTCAAGGGGAACCGGAGACCTCCAAGCGGCTCTCCGAGCTCGTGGACATCTTCGATCGCTTCGCTCGTTAGCTCGGCCGTCCCTGCTGGTCTCCTATCTCGGCAAGACCCCTTCTGATCGCGCTCCGGCCCCGAAATGTTTTAGACTTTGCCGGATGCCCGGCAAGTGCTGCGGCAGCAATGGGTGGTCGATGGCAGCGTTGCAACCGGCACGGGAGGCCGCCCGTTCGAATGCAGCCTGGCCCGTCGCCGCGAACGTCAAGGCATTTCCGTCGATGGGGAGATCATGAGGACATTGCGAAAGGCAGCGTTCCTGCTTCTGTTCACACTGGCCGCGACGGGCGCTCTGGCGCAGGCGCGGGGCGAGGGTCGCGTCTCCGGCAAAGTCGTCGACGACAAAGGTCAGCCTGTTCAGGACGTGCAAGTGAAGGCGACCATGACGGGCCAGCCGCTGCCCGTGCAGACGAAGTCGAACAAGAAGGGTGAGTGGACGATCAACGGCATCGCCGGCGGCGAATGGAACCTCGAGTTCAGCAAGGACGGCTTCGATCCCCAGAACGGCAAGGTCACGGTGGACGAGAACAACCGGATGGGGGACATCACCGTCAAGCTGGCGAAGCACACCGAGAAGGTCGACCCCGGCGCCGAGCTGACCGCGAAGGCCCAGGAAGGGATGGATCTTCTGACCGCTCAGAAGTTCGCCGAGGCGCGGAAGATCTTCGAGGACCTGCTCGTGAAGTTTCCGGACGTGCACCAGTTGAACGCGTACATCGCCCAGTCGTATGCCGGCGAGAACAACCTGCCGAAGGCGGTCGAATACATGCGTATCGCCTCGGACAAGGACCCGACGAACGAAGAGATGCGCCTGGTGCTCGCCGACCTGATCATGGAGCAGGGCGACAAGCCGGCCGCTCTCGACATGATGAAGAAGATCGACATTACGAAGGTCAAGAATCCGCTGCCCTTCATCAACGCGTCGATCACGCTCATCAACGAGAGCAAGACCGACGAAGCGCTCGAGATGCTCAATAAGGTCATCACGCAGTTCCCGACGCAGGCGGAGGGCTACTACTATCGTGGTCGCGCTTACGTCGCCGCGAAGAAGTACCCCGAGGCCAAGGCGGACCTGGAGAAGTTCGTGTCGATGGCGCCGCCGGACGCGCGCGAGGTCCCCGACGCGAAGAAGATCCTCGAGCAGATCAAAGACGCGAAGTAGACGGCTCACCACCGGGGCATGGCGCGTCTCCACGCATCGCTGATCGCGCTGCTGCTCGGTGGTCTCGTCGCGGCGTGTGGCGGCTCGGGAGACGGCGGTACACAATCGCCGTCTCCCACTCCTCCGGCGCCGGCCAATCAGAATCCCTGCATCAGCGCGGCGGTCGGACCGGAGGCGGAGGCCCTGACGGGCGCCCAGCCTGCTCCCGCCACCGCATCAACGAAGAGGGACATTCCCGACGGCACATCGAGATACCGCGTGCTCGACGCGCTGTGGATCCACCAGCAGCAGGCCGCGCGCGCGGCGGACCGCCCGGCCGCGCGCAGCGTCTCGGACGCCGACGTCGGGGACATCGCCGTCATCCAGGATCAAGGCGATATCATCCTTCCACCGAACGCCTTCGACCTCACCGGCGCCGGACTGCGATTCACGCGCAACAGCGGAGGCGGATACGATGCACAGCGGATCGACGGCTCGTTCCGCCAGACGCTCGGCCGCCGGCTCACGCTCGGAGACGACGACAGCATCCAGGTGAACGTGCCGTTCTCGTTCAATTTCTACAACGCGCAGCGCTCCGTCGCGTTCGTCAACTCGGACGGCAACGTGACCTTCGAGGAAGAGGACCGCGCCAGCACGGAGCGCAACGTCGCGCGCCTGCTGACAGGTCCCGCCCGTGTCTCGCCGTTTCTGGCGGATCTGGACCCGTCCGGGAGCGGACAGATCTACGTGAACGCGGCGTCCGATCAATACACTGTCACGTGGTGTGCGGTGCGTGGCTTCGACTCGACCCGCGCAGTGACGGCGCAGGTCACGCTCCTGCCGAACGGCACGATTGAGATGAAGTACGTCGACGTCGCGCTCGGCGACGCTGTCGTCGGCCTCTCGCCCGGCCACACGGGCGATTTCCGTGCGGTCAATCTGAGCGACAGCGGGCCGACCGGCGGGGGCGTCGGCGCGGTCGGCGAGCGCTTCGCCGAGCAGAGTCAGCTCGATCTCGTCGCGCTGACGCGCAAGTTCTATCAGTCGCACCCTGACAACTTCGATCAACTGGTGCTGTGGACCGACTCCGCCATCATTCGGGACGCGTTCGCATACGAAACAACGGTGTCGAACGAGATTCGCGGCATCGGTGTCGACGTGCTACGACGCGTCGCACGACTTCGGGAGCGCCGGCCGGATGCGCAGCCTCGCCGTCATGGACTGGCTCGGAAAGTATCCCGGACGACCCGACACAGAAGTTCCTGGGCGAGAACAACACGCTGAGCGTGCTCGGCCAGGAGGTCGGCCACCGTTGGCTCGCTTTCCTCGAGTTCCGGGATCGGAACGGTCAGCGTTCGCAGGCGCTTCTCGGCCGCGGTCTGGCGCACTGGAGCTTCTTCTTCGATTCCGACGCGTCGGTGATGGAAGGCAACGACATCGAGGATCTCGGCGGCGGATCGTTCCGAACGACCGCGGCGGTGCAGCGCTACAGCCGACTCGATCAGTACGCGATGGGGCTGCTGCCGGAGTCGCAGGTGCCGCTCGTTTTTTTACGTCGAGAGCCCGACGAACGTGGTTCCACCCGCTCGGCTGAAGACGCACCGCGCGTCGGCGTGACGTTCAACGGCACGCGGCGCGACGTGCTGATCCAGGATATCGTCGCGATCGAAGGGTCCGCGCATTCCAAGCGTCGCGGACTCGCCGAAGGTGCACAAACAGGCGTTCATCTATCTGGTGAGCGCCGGGCGATCGCCTGACGGAGGGCAGATCGACAAGGCCGATCGGATCCGGCGGCAGTGGGAGCCGTTCTTCCTGCAGGCGACAGAGGGGCGGATGCGCGCGGACACGCGGCTCCAGTAGGCCGGATTTGGTGTCGCGTCTCCGAAGTCCTGTTACATTCGGCCGGCGCTGCATCCCGGGGCGCGGCGTTGCTCGTCGGTTGCATACTCCCGGTATGCGCCCTTCTCGCGCCTTGCGCGCCGGGCGCATCGCCGCCCTCGGTGTTAACAGGACTTCGGAGACGCGACACTACCCGCCCGTGCGCACGGGCTTCGGACGCGGCAGCGGCGTCGCCACGTATCCTCGACGGGCACGCACGGTCGAGTCCCTTCCACGACGTCTTGATTTGAATCGTCCTGTAACGCCCGTCGAAGACCTGCTGCTCAGGGGAGTAGGCGAGGACGTAGTACGTGCTCGTGTCGGCGGCAACCGAGGCCATGGCGGCGGCGAAGTTGTCGGTGTGGCGAAGCGGCAGCCCACCCGTCTCGGTGGCGAGCACTTCCAGTCCCTCTTCGGCCGTTTCCCCCGCCATCGAAAGGTTCCCCAGCGCGACGCTTGCGTCCGGTACCGTCCGACCGCCCGCGCCCGCCGTACCGCGCGCGTCCAGCGTGTAGATCGTCACGCCCGCCCTCGACGCCTGACCGGCGACGAGCGGCAGCTCGGAACGCACGTCCGGAGTGTAGAAGCCCTCCGAGATCATGATCACGGTCTTCCGCCCTTCGAGACCCGCAAGGTTCCTCGAGAGGTACGACAGCGTCTTCAGCGTGGCGGTCGCCGCCTGGCGGGCCTCGGTGACGTAGGTCTGCGCTTTCCGCTGCAGCTTCACGACGACGTATTCGTAACCGCCCTCAAGGTCGCAGCTGGCTCGCTCGTGCACGCAGTTCTGCGCTGCCAGCGAGTCGAGCTCGCGTTGATCGCCGGCCTCGATCCGGACCGCCTGGAGCTCGCTGTCGATCCGCGGGAATTCGACGAGCCGCGCCTGCCGGTTAGCGGATGTTTCTACGGCGGGCTCGACGGCGCGGATGCCATCGAGGACCTCCTGGGGATCCGACGTCAGGTGCCCGTGCCACAGAGCGCCGTTGGCGAAGACGCCACCGAGATCCCTGCTCCTGAACTGCCCACCGACGAACGTCACGGCGGCCTGTTTCAGACGCGCCAGGCCTGACGCCGACAGATGGTCCGTATCGAAGTAGAGGACGAACGCCCGGCGCTCTGTCTGGTCCGGGGACCGCGGCATCATCACAACCGAGCGCGGCTCTCCCGGAGCCGCGGCCCGTTCGGTCACGAGGTAGAAGTGCTGGATGCGCTGAGGCCGGCCCTCTTCGAGCACCTCGAAGTCGTCCGCCGTCAGGCCCGAGACGAAGTTGCCGTCCTTGTCTTTGACGATGATGTCGACTTCCACGAGCGCGGTCCCCGAACGGAACGTCGTCGAGGGAGGCTGTTGAGGGTGGCGAGCCGAGACCGGCAGGGCGATCGACGACGCGGCGGCAAGCGCCAGCGCGGCGACCGGCTTCATTTTACGGAATCCGGGCGAGACGGGCGATCGCCGCAGCCGCCCGCGCGTTGTCCGGCTCGAGTCGAGCGAGCTGGCGATACGTTTCGAGCGCGCCAGCCGCATCCCCCTTCTGCTCGAGGAGCGCGCCGACCCGCAGATAGCCTGTGGTGAGCGCCGGTATCTTCGACAGCAGATCTCTGTAGGTGCCGATCGCAGCGGCCAGATCGCCCGATGCCGCCGATGCTTCCGCGGCGTCGATCATGGATTGAATGTCCGATCCTGAGAGGTTGGAGAGCGGACCCGGTTGAGGAGGCGCGGGGTTCTTTACCAGCTTGACGTTCAACGGCGGGTTCTGGTTCCCGATCTGGACCTCGCCGGCCTGGCTCACTTTCTGGAAGCCGGGCGCCGCTATCGCGAAGACCCAGACACCGCGGCGCAGGCCAAGCATGCCGAACCGGCCTTTGACGTCGCTTGTCGCGGTCACGGTCAGCGCCTGCTCGGGATTCGTGGCCGTGATCGTTGCGCCCGCCACGGGCTTCCCGCTCTCGTCCCGGATCGTTCCGGCGACCCGTCCCACGAGGGCCTGAGCCGCGACAGCGCGTGTTCCCGCCAGGAACACGAAGGCGAAGAGCAGTACCGGACCCATCACACCGCGGCAGCGGTTCATGATGGCAAAGTATAATCCATCGGCGGAATGATGAAGCTCGCCTCGTGGACCGCTCTCGCTCTCGCGTTCGCCATCGGGCAGGCCGGAAGTGGCGGCGTGCCGAGGCTCGAGACCGCCTCGCCCCGAACACCCACATCCGCCGCCCGGCCTCCGCTGGAGATCGAGGCCGACCAGGCCGTCGATCTGCGCAAGCTCGACGCCATCGAGCCGCTCGTGCAGGCCGCGATCGCCGAGAAGAAGCTGCCCGGAGCGGTCGTGCTGATCGGGCGCGGCGACCGCATCCTCTACCAGAGAGCGATCGGCAGCCGGGCGCTCGTGCCGGCGGTCGAGGCGATGTCGATCGACACGATCTTCGATCTCGCGTCGCTCACGAAGGTGGTCGCCACCACGACCAGCGTGATGATGCTGATCGAGCGCGGCAAGCTCCGTCTGAACGATCGCGTGTCTACGTTCATCCCGGGCTTCGAGCGGTACGGCAAGGCCGACATCACGATCAGGCATCTCCTCACTCACATGTCCGGCCTCCGGCCCGATCTGGATCTCGGCGAAGCCTGGACCGGGTCGGACACCGCGATTGCGCTCGCCGTCGAAGAGGTCCCCACGACACCTGCCGGTCAACGGTTCGTGTACAGCGACATCAACTTCTTCCTGCTCGGCGACATCGTTCGACGAGTGAGCGGCCAGACACTCGACAACTTCGCGAAGCAGGAGATCTTCGATCCGCTCGGCATGCGGGATACGATGTTTCTGCCCCCCGCGAGCCTGCGGCCCCGCATCGCGCCGACGGAGAGCTGTCTGCCCTTCGCATGGCCCTGCCAGGGAGCGGAGACGCAGATGCTTCGGGGCGTGGTTCACGATCCGACGGCGCGCCGCATGGGTGGCGTAGCCGGCCACGCGGGTCTCTTCAGCACGGCCGCGGATCTTGCAATCTTCTGCCGAATGCTGCTCGCCGACGGCGCTTACCATGGCGCGCGCGTGCTCTCGCCGCTGGCAGTCGAGAAGATGACGAGCCCAACGATCGGTGACGATCCCAACGTGCGAGGCCTCGGCTGGGACATCGATTCGTCGTACTCCTCCAATCGTGGCGAGCTCCTGCCTGTCGGTTCGTTCGGGCATACCGGCTTCACCGGCACCTCTCTGTGGATCGACCCTGCGACCGACATGTTCGTGGTGTTCCTGTCCAATCGCGTGCACCCGGATGGCAAGGGAGACGTGACGCCTCTACGGGCGCGCGTGGCGACAGTCGCGGCATCCGCAATCCTCGCCGCGCCGCCTGCGGCGGCATCAGCCACATGGACGGGAAGGGACTTCGGTCCTTCCGGCCCGAGGCCGACGGCGCCGCCGCGCGAACCTGTCATGACGGGCCTCGACGTCCTGCGAGCGCAAGGCTTCGCGTCACTGCAGGGCAAGCGCGTCGGCCTCATCACGAACCACACCGGGCGCGCGAAGGACGGCTCAGCCGCGATCGATTTGCTGCACGACGCCAAGAACGTCAAGCTCGTGGCGCTCTTCGGTCCCGAGCACGGCATTCGCGGTGTGCTCGACTCGACCGTGCCTGCCGAAACAGACGCCAAGACCGGCCTGCCGATCCACTCGCTCTATGGCGAGAGTCGCCGGCCTACGGCAGCGATGCTCGACGGCATCGACACGCTCGTGATCGACCTCCAGGACATCGGTGCGCGGTTCTACACCTACATGACGACGATGGCCTATGCCATGGAGGAGGCCGCCAAGCGGAAGATTCCGGTCGTGGTGCTGGACCGGCCGAATCCCATCGACGGGTTCCAGATCGAAGGCCCCGTGCTGGATAAGGCTCAGCTCAGCTTTATCGGATACTTCCCCATGCCGATCCGGCACGGGATGACACTTGGCGAGCTCGCCCGGCTCTTCAACGCCGAAAACCATATCGGAGCGGACCTGACCGTCGTGGCGGTCAGGAACTGGAAGCGGGACGACTGGTTCGACGACACGGGCCTGCCGTGGATCAACCCGTCGCCCAACATGCGGAACCTCAATCAGGCGACCCTGTATCCGGGCATTGGCGCGATCGAAGGGACCAACCTCTCGGTCGGTCGCGGTACCGACACGCCCTTCGAACAGGTCGGCGCCCCCTGGATCGACGGCGTCAAGCTCGCAGAGATCCTGAACGCCCGCAATCTCGGTGGGGTTCGGTTCTACCCGGTCCGCTTCACTCCAACCGGGAGCAAGTACGCCGGCGAGGAGTGCCAGGGCGTTTTCATGGTCGTGACCGACCGGGTCGCGCTTCACCCGGTCCGGTTGGGACTCGAGATTGCGGCGGCCCTGAACAAGCTGTACGGGCCGAAGTTCGACCTCGAGGCGACCGAGCGCCTTCTCGGATCCAAGGAAAATATTGTCCGGATCCGGGCAGGGGATGACCCGGCCGCCATAGCCGCATCCTGGAGCGCAGGCGAGGGTCGATGGCGGCTCTTGCGGAATCAATACCTTCTATATCGGTGATCGCGCCGCACCACCCACAAAGGGTGGTAGAATCGTCCTGGCTCCCCGCCGCCGAGAACTCAATGCCACGAGTGCCCCGCCAGGTCTGGCTGGTGAGCCTTGCGGTGGCCGTCATCTTCATCATGGCGGCGGCTGCACCATATGCGGCGAAGCCGGCCGGCCAGCGGCTCGCTTCCGGCATCATCAACCCCATCGGTCCGGACGTCGTCTTGATAGGTCCCCGTGTGCTCGCCGGTTGGGCGGCGCTCGTCATTTCCGGCCTGCTGCTGCTCGTTTTCCTCTATCGGCGGCGCCTCTTCATCATGCTCTGGACCCTCGGATGGGGAGTCACCGGCCTGTCGATGCTGCTGGCGAGCAGGGCGTACGCGACTGAAACATTGGGATGGCTCGTCTATGGGCTCTCTCAGTTCCTGGGTATCGTCTCCGCGCTGCTCTTCGTCCTGAGCGCGGACGCGTACCGCACCCGCCCCCGATTCCGCCGGGAGTACGTCCTCATCCTGGTGCCGCTGATGCTGTGGTTTACCCTGGCACCGCTGATCCTCCAGGCGGCTGCGGTCTTCGCTCCGGGACACCTGCTGATCGCGGGGGCGCTCCTGGCGGCCGGGGCCGGCCACCTTCTCCTGCTCCGGCAGGTGCGGATGCTCGGGGCCGCTGTGACCGGGGCGGGCCTCATCGCGCTCGCGTTCGTGAATGCCTGGGTCGCCATCAGTCTGCCGTCTCCAGATGCCTCCGGCGCGACGAAGTCGCTGCTGATCAGCGCCGTGCTCTATCTGATCACGGCCGGCGGCATGCAGCTTATGACGTTCGAGGACATGACGTACGAGCTCCGCCGTACCAACCGGCGACTGGAGCACGCGCAGGGCAAGCTTCGCCGGATGGTGATCACGGATCCGCTGACCGGCTGCCGCAATCGCCGCTTCTTCGACGAGATCATCGGGCGCGAGCTGAAGCGTCATCGCCGCTACGGAATCCCGCTCTCGCTGCTGTTCGTCGACATCGATCGGTTCAAGACCATCAACGACACGTACGGTCACGACGTCGGCGACGACGTCCTGAAGCACGTCGCGTCCTTCCTGCTGGCCAACATCCGCGAAGCCGACTACGTCTTCCGCTGGGGCGGCGACGAGTTCCTGGTCCTGATTTCCTGTCCCGAGGCCGAGGCGCGCAAGCGCGGCGCCGCCCTGGAGATTGCCTTCACCGGATCGCCCGATGTGAGGGCGATGCCCGCCGAAGTTCGCCTGAGCATCGGCTGCGCCGAAGTCCGCGACGATGCGGCTGACGTGATGTCGCTGGTGAAGGTGGCGGACGGCCGGATGTACGAGAACAAGCGGCAGGCAGCATCTTAACTGTCGGCGGTCGGGGGTCGACAGTCTCAGTCAGCAGTCGCGGTCGGCAGTCTCGTCACTACTAGAGGCCCGACCTCGATGTCGGGCCTTCGACACGCCGAACGCCGAACGCCGAACGCCGAACGCCGAACGCCGAACGCCGAACGCCGAACGCCGAACGCCGATCTCGTCTCAGTACAGCCTGTACAACATCACATAAACGACTACGCCCGTCACCGAAACGTACAACCAGAGCGGCAGCGTCCACCGCGCGATGGGGACGTGTCGATCGAATCGTTCGCGCAACCCTCGCATGAGCGTGATGAGGGCCATGGGCACGATGACGATGGCGAGGACGATGTGGGTGATGAGGATCGTGAAGTAGAGCGTCCGCATCGGCCCCGTGCCGGGAAACGGACGCGATCCGATGTTCGCGTGGTACACGACGTACGAAACCAGGAACAACGTGGACGTCGTGAACGCGGTGATCATCACGCGGCGATGCTGCTGGATCCGTCCGCGCCGAATCAGGATGTAGCCGATGATAAGGAGAGTCGCGGAGGTCGCGTTGAGAGTCGCGTTGAGGGCGGGGAGATCGGACAGAGACATTGACTTGCTAAAACCTTTACAAGAGGAGGGGAGGAAGGAGGAACCTTTTGATTTGATTTCTCTTTGAATTTGCCGATTAGGAGATCCTCCTTTCCTCCCTTCCTCCTGTAAAGGTTTTCTCCCAACCTCCGCCCCCTCCTAAACTCGATTCACGATCATCAATATCCACAGCAACGGAAGATAGATGATCGATCCGAAGAACAATCGTTTGGCGTCCGGGCGGCTGCGGCTCAACGCGAACTTCACGGCGAGCGTCATGAAGATCGCCGCGAGCGCCAGAGCGCCGGCGAAGTACGCTCGCCCTGTCAGGCCGATCAGCGTGGGGGCGAGGCTCATGGGTACGAGCGCAGCGGCATAGATGACGGTCTGGCGGCCCGTGCTCCGGCCGTCGGGTTCGAGGACGGGGAGCATCAGGAATCCTGCGCGCGCGTAGTCGTCGCGGAACATCCACGCGATCGACAGGAAGTGCGGCAGCTGCCACAGGAACACGATGCCGAACAGGAGCCACGCACCCTGGCTCAGCTCCTCCCGGGCGGCGACCCATCCGATGACGGGGGGAAGCGCGCCAGGGATGGCACCGATCACCGTTGCGAATGAGGTCACCCGCTTGAGCGGCGTGTAGATCACGACGTAGCTGACGAGCGTGGCGAGGGCGACGAGCGCACAGAGCGTGTTGACGCCGACGGCCAACGTGGCCAACCCCAGCGAGGACAGCGCCGTCGCGAAGAGCAGCGCTTCACCCACCTGGAGCCGCCCGTCCGGCAGGGGACGGAGGCGTGTACGCTGCATCAGCGCGTCGGCATCACGCTCGAGGATCTGGTTGTAGGCGGACGCTCCGCCCGCGACGAGTCCGGTCCCGAGGATCGTGGAAAGCAGCCTGAAGACCTGACCGCTGTCGCCGCCGGCCATCGCGTATCCCGCAACCGCGGAGCCCACGACGAGCAGGTTCAGCCGCGGTTTCGCGAGCGTGACGAAGTCGGAAGTACGCGCGCGCGCGGGCGACAGAACGGCGGCGTCGGTGTTGGACTTCATGACGCGGCCGGCTTATAGGTGAAGCTGACGTCCTTGGTCTCCTTCTCGCCAATCGTGATCTTCTGCGATTGGACGCCGAGCCGTTCGTGCCACGCTTCGATCGTGTAGCTGCCGGCCGGCAGATTCTTCAGCTCGAACCGCCCCCCGCTCGTCGTCACCGCAAAGTAGGGATGGTCGAGCACGCCTGCGTAGGCGTTCATCCAGCCGTGCACGTCGCACTTGAACTTCACCATCACTTCGCGCGCCGTGAACGTCTTCTGGTTCTTCATCCCCTGGATCTGCTGGGGAAAGTTGAACTCCGGGTTCGACTGCGCGAGGGCGTGCACGTTGTGGAGTGTCGAGTCGTTGTTGACGATCTCGAGCGGCTGGCCGACGCGGATGCCGAAGACATGCGGCGAGTACCGGCATCCCTGCTGATCGAGCTTCAGCGATTCTGTTGGGACGTCGAAGTAGTAGTTCCCGAGACCGTCCTTGACATAGACGAAGACGTTGTCGAGCCCGCCGTCCTTCACCGCGAACATCTCGAACATCGCTCCGTTCGGGTTCGCCTTGAGACAAGCGGGATCGGCGGTCATCTTGATCGGGGGGTTCGCGGGTGCCGGGCCGTCGAAGAGCACACGGCCCGTGAGCGTCCCTGCTTTCGCGGCGTCCACGCGCATCGCGTTCGGCGGGGGAGTATTCGCGGGCGCCGAAGAGGATGGCTGCGATCCGCCGCACGCAGCGCTCAGGCCGACAAGCGTGACGATGCCGAAAGCCGTAAGGAACTGTAAATGCTTCAACTGCACAACCTTAACTGAATATCACAAACGAGGCCTGCGGCTCCAGCCGAGCCTGAGACCGTGGCGAGTCTACGATCCTCCCGAGGTCCGTAGCTTTCGGAGGATGCGGTCCTGGATCCAGTGCGAGTCCCACCACTCGACCGGGTTCACCATCCTGCCGTTCACGAGCATCGTGAAGTGCAGGTGATCGCCGCCGGCCAGCCCGGTCATGCCGCTTCGTCCGAGGACCTGCTCCTTCGTGACCATGTCGCCGGCCTTGACGCCGATGGACGAGAGGTGCCCGTACAACGACTGCACGCCCATCCCGTGGTCGATGATCACGCAGTTGCCGTAGATGCCGAGCTCCTCGGCGTAGAGCACTTTTCCGCGATTCGCGGCTACGACCGGGTTGCCGGCCAGCGAGGCCAGGTCGAAACCGAGGTGGGTCTGCTGGTCGACGTCCTTGCCTTTGTAGACGTACGTGCGTTGATCGGCGAAGGCGGATTCGACCGCGCTGTTCGTGAAGGGATGGAAAACCACGCCGCCCCAGAGCATTTCAGGCGAGGTCTGTTTGGCGAACGACGCGATCTTCTCGGCGTTCTTCTTGCGGAGCTCGCTGTTGATCACGAGGAACTTGGCGAGCGTGTCTCCTTCGGGCTTGACCTCGCTCGTGCCCTCGAGAATCGCAGGCACGACGCGGTCGAGGAACTTGTCGTCCAGCTCGATGCGGCTCTTCTTGAAGGCCTTTGGGAAGACCCGGAAGTCGAAGTCGGCGCGCGCGGAGTTGCCCGCCGCGTCACGCGCGAAGACGCGCATCGGCGTGTCGGGTTTCTGATCGTAGAGAAGTGAGTAGAAGGCGACGCGCAGCGCAGGGTCGGCGATCTTGATTCCCTCTACCACAGCGCCGGAGGCGGGAAAACCAGGATACTCGATGTCGCCGACGAGCACGCCGGACTCGACGTCCTCCGGCGACACGCGATAGACCACCATCTCGCTGCCGCCCTGATTGATGTAGTGGAACGTCGACACCACTGAAACGCGCGGCCGCTCGAGACGGACCTGGACGTCTTTGGCGGCGCTCGACTGGATCGTCCGCATCCCGCGCAGCACCGGGCGCGCCGTGTTGACGATGATTCGTGCCGCGCCCGACTTGATGTCGGGCACCGTCTGCTTGCCGAGCTCACGGGTGACGACGATCTTGTCGCCGGAAACCTGCGGCGCCGTCCCCGACCCGCCCGCACCCTGCGTGTAGATTGGCGTCTGCTTGCCGTTCTGCTCGAAGACGATCTGCAGCGCAGACACGGTGCCGCCAGGGGTCGTCACCGCGACCTCGAGTGGTGTGGCGGTGCCGACGAACTTGTCAGGTTTCGAGATGTCGATCGCCGGACCCGGCATCCGGCCGGCATAGACATACGCTCCGCCGGCCGCCACTACCGCGAGAAGAACCAGCACGAAGAACGCCCGGATGAGGAAACGCATGGTGGAGATTCTAGCGTCAATACGCCGCCGGCACCGCGGATACTCGAATCCTGACCCAGTGCACGAGCGCGAGGGCGGACACACCGCCGAGCCACACGCAAAGGTTGGGGGCGTGCACTGCCGGGTTGAAGGTCGCCGCCGGGATTTGTTACGATGAGAGCTTCCTGTCCGTGCCGGTATCGTCTAGGGGTCAGGACACGTGGTTCTCAGCCACGGGACCGGGGTTCGAATCCCCGTACCGGTACCAACTTTCTATCCCGCGACTTCTCAGTGACTTGTAGCGGATTCCTTGGCGGGGTCTTCGCCCTCAGCGAAGCTCTGTCCGGTGGGATCTTGAAAGATTCTTGAAACTTCCGCCTTCGCGGAACCGGTCGAGACCGCTACGGCGGACAAGTTGTCCGTGGCTTCGATCTCCGGATCGAACGTCTTGCCTCCTTCCAGCCGTTCGACGGCTGCTTGACGTGCCTCCAGCCTCTGGTTGTCGTAGCGCTCCGTCGTGAGGATCGACGCGTGACCGAGCAGATCCCGGACCTGGGCGAGTGGGACGCCACGCTCCACCAGCCTGGAGGCGTACTCGTGCCTCAGGTCGTGCCAGTGCAGATTGATGTCGCGAAACCGTTGCTGACAGGCCGCTGAGAGGTCCTATAGGCGCCCTTGCGCCAGCGCGGGTCTACGCCGTCGCCTTGAGCACGGCCACCACCCACGCCTTCTTGAACGTCTTCAGTGGCTCTCCAGCCTCGTTGCTAAAGACCGGCACGTCGCAACCCTTACGCTCGCCGTTACTGTCGAGCCGAAGCCATTCGAGCACGGCGAGGATACCGACGCCGGATCCCTGGGGGTCAGGAGCGACGGCGATCAACGACAACACGCGACGGACTGAAGGTTCGAGACGTTCTTGGCTCGAGAGGACCCGCAGGCGCAACTCCACGTTCGGAGTCGATGCAAGGCTTCGTTGAGTCGCAACCTATCTCGAAGGGCTCAAGGGTCGGCGGTTCACAGAGCGATATGCCGAGATTCTGTGAGATGACCCGGGCCAACGCGCCCTCTTGCGCTATCTTCCAGGAAGCCCGCAGGCCACGCCCGGCCATCGGGACGAGGGCCTGCTTCGCCGCATTATCCTGCGGCCACTTGGCGACGAGGAGTAATTTCGATGGCTCGAGCATGGATCGCGAGGTGGACCGCGGGTGTAGCGCTTTCGGTCGTCACCACTGCAGCAATCGGACGGGCACAGCAGCCACCAGCCGCACCGCCGCAGGGCGCGCCCGCAGCCGTGGCTGGTGGACGCATGGTGTTCACCGAGCCGGCGCCCTTCGATTTCAACGACCACGCGGGCTACGTCTCGCTCTTCGATGGCGTCAGCCTCAAGGGGTGGGATGGGAACCTGAAGTTTTGGCGAGTCGAAAACGGCGCCATTGTCGGTGAGTCCACGCCCACGAATCCGAGCGGCAATAGCTACATCGTCTACCGCGATCTCGTGGCCAAGGACTTCACATTGAAGTTCGAAATCAAGGTCGAAGGCACCGGTGGCAGCGGGATCCAGTACCGCAGCCAGACTGGGCTGCCGTGGCTGGCCAACATTCCGGCCACCGTGACCGCCAACGTCGGACCGGTCAACTTGAACTGGATGATGACGGGTCCACAGGCCGACTTCTGGCCGAGCCGCGTCTATACCGGACAGTTCTACTCCGAGAACACGCCGATGCGGATTCTCGCCTGGCGCGGACAAGTAGTGGAGGGGTTCGGCGGGCGGAGCAAGACCCTCATGGGCACGATCGCCGATCGCGCGGCGCTCGGCACAGTCGTGAAGGAGAACGACTGGAATCAGTACGTCGTCATCGCACGCGGCGGCACGTTCGTGCACATCGTCAACGGTCAGTTGATGGCGGTGATGATCGACGACGACCCCGGCTCGTCGAACAATCAGCCTGGGATGTTCGGGATCGAGATCGAGGCGACGACAAAGGTTTCGGTGCGGAACATCTGGGTCAGGAAGATCGACTGAGTGCAGAGGAGCCGTGGAAGTGGGATTTACGGCTCGGTGGCTGTTGCAGAAGACGTCGTTCAGCGATCGACATGGTCCAGCATCCAGATTTCACTGCGCGCTTCGTTCATCGGCAGCAGCAGATGCGTAGCCGTGACGGCGATGTCCATTTGCACTGTGCGCGGTGTCAACTGGAATTGCGCGGATCGGAACGATGTGACGGGGAAGGGCTCGCCAATTGGCGAGCCGGTCGAGCTATCGAATCGCCGTCCCCAGACGTTCGTGACGCCGGAGCGATTCGACACGAAATAGAGGATCCGTCCGTCGGGCCCCCACCGGGGCTTGTCGTCAAACCACGCGCCGTCAGTGATTGCCCGCCAGGCGCCACCGGCCGCCGGTGTCACGTAGACGGTCGACGTCGAGTCGTACGACAGATCGTGCGCGAGGAACGTGATCCAGCGTTGATCGGGAGAGAATCGCTGGTTGAAGAGATTGCGCTTTGGATCCGACGCGATCACCCGGACACTCGGATCGCCATCTTCGTTCGCGCTTGAGACAGAAAGGAGGCACGTCGAGTATCGTTCCGACTGACGAAATCGACAGGCACCGAGGATGGCTTGGCCATCTTTCGCCCAGTCGAACCCCTGCATCTCGACGGAGCCCGGCTTCGTCAACGCACGCTCGCCGGTGCCATCCATGTTGAGTACCGCGACCGCGAGCGAGTTGTCCCGCGAGGCACAACGGGAGAACGCGAGCCGCGCGCCATCCGGAGACCACCGCGGTTTCACCATTCGCGCGTCCGTGCTCGACAGCAGCAGCCGCTCGCGTCCCTCCGTCAGCGATCGCTCCCACAACTCGTTACGGCCAGCCCGGACGGTGCGATAGGCGACCTTTGAGCCGTCGGAGCGCGCGTCGAAATCGACTTCTCCCGTGCTGCCGTTCGTAATCGGATACGGTTCGCCGGTGATGCGGCCCCGGGCTGAGTCGAAAGGAAAAGCCCACAGCCTCGTTTTGCTCGACGTCGTCGTGAAGACCAGTCTCGTGCCGTCGGGCGAAATGGCCACGTTCGTCTCGTCTCCCGCACCGGTTGTCAGCCGTTCGGGGCCATCGAGCCATTTCTCCGTAAGCGGGTCGACGGTAACGCGCCAAATGTTCTGCGTGTCGCCGGCACGCCCCTCGAAATAGATGTACCGACGTGATGGCGACCAAACGAACCTGCCCACTGAAACGTTCGCGAGGTCCCGTTGGACGCGCGCAGGTATCTCTGGTGCGGCGACGCTGCCGTCATCGAGCGGCACGTTCAGGAATTTTCTCTCGCCTTCGCGGATCGTTCCCCAGATCGAGATCCGACGGCCATCGGGATGCCAGGCAGCATGAAGAGATGTGAATTGACCGAGCACATCGGGGCGGACGGGCATCGGTGGCTTTCCGTCGAGGCCCACAACGTAGAGCGTGGGGAGATCTGGAAGCACGACCGAACGCTTGAAGAGAATCTGCGAGCCGTCCGGCGACCAGGCTGGCCCGTAGCCGAAGCTGGAGACGATGCGTTCGATACCGCCGGTCGCCGGAATGATGTGTAAACCGCCCCCATCTCGCTCCGACCGGAATACGATTGATCGTCCATCAGGCGACCACTGCGGTTGCGACTCGTTGGCGTCTGACGTTGTCAGGCGGATGGCATCGGGCTCACCCACACGGTGTTTCCACAGGTCGGCATTTCCCGAACGGTCGCTGGCGTATACCACCCACTGACCGTCGGGTGCCCAACTGGCCTCGCGCGGCAGAGACGCTTCGTCATAGGTGATGCGTTGAAGGGCTCGTCGCGGTTGGGAGTCTGGACTCGCAGGGCGTAACCACGCCAGCGCCAAGGCTATCGCCACAACTCCGCAGGTCGTGACGACGAGTATCCCAAGTTGAGTCCGTGGCCTCCGTAGTTTGGTCGATGAGCGCTGATAGCTCCCGGGAGTGCTGACTCCTTGAATCGGCTGATCTGATGGTGGCTCTTCACTGTTGCCGGGAGCCTCCAGGTCCACCGTAGGCTCTGGAAGCATGTGCAAATGGACTTCGTGATCTGTGGGCAACTCCGACGGCACTTCTGTGAGGTTCTGCACGCCGGCGACGAATCGATATCCGCGCCCGGGAATGGTGACGACGAAATCGTGCTGGTCAGGACGTTGGCCAAGCACCCGTCGCAGAGAGGATATCTGGCGCGCCAGGTTGTTCTCGTTGACGGCCGTGCTCGGCCACACACGGTTCAGGAGCTCATCTTTGCTGACGACGTGGTCTCGATGTTCGAGCAGCACGACGAGCACGTCGAAGGTTTTCGACGTAATCGGCACGAGACGGCTTTCCCGCCACAACCTTCGCTTGAGGGCGTCGACAACGAACGGCCCGAAGGCGTACCCCCGAGGCTCGGACGATTCTTCAAGTCTGGTGCCCCCCACGTCGCGTCGCTCCTCTCCCGAAGTCACGGATAGCCGATGGAACGCGATCGAAGTCTGGATAAGCCCCACTGCGGAGTCAATTGGCGTCACCCGCCACGTTGGCGTTTCGCGAGGTGAGACGTCGCTCGAACGACCGGCGGCGGTTCCACAGGGCGATTGGTATCGCGGTCTCTGGGCGTTCGGAGATGAGATCCAGTCAGGGCTCGTCCAGATCTTGCCACAGGCGCAATGTCGAGGTTTCAGGTCTTTTCAATTCTTTTCATGGCGTCCGTATAGACAGCGGGTCAAAGGCTGGGTACGGTCCAAAGACCCGCGGTTCGTCCGATTCCACTGCGTGGTGATGTCGGCGCCAATCCTGACCGAAATGACAGCTTCTGATAACTCGCGCTGGACTATGTGCCTCGCGCTTGAATTTCTGACTGCCTCGCGAGTTCTGCTCCTGAAACTGTACGCACAGTTGACGCCAGCAGAGCGTCGGACCGGGGTCGAGAATGTCAGGATGCACGGGTGCTATCATCCGGGTGTACCACTGCTGGTCGATACCACCGCCAACGAGTCTCCCGACTATTTGACCGACGCGCGCGCGCTTAGGGCTGCACTGGCGTCGGCCCTTCCGGGCTCGGCCATCGCGATTCTCGTGTCTGAAAACGGTCCGTCTGACCAGGCATTGACGGAGGGCGGGCCGGTCTTCCTCTCGCGTGCGGACGCGCTTCGTTGGCTGGATGGCTGGTCCGTGAGGGATGTAGCGTTGGTCGCGACGGCCAAAAATCCGACCAAGCGCCGATTGCGGCCACGGCGTCGCCGACCGGGCCGCTTGCGGTAGTAAGTCGATGCAACCAGCAGATACTGCGCGCATCTGGGCCGCCCAGGAAACCTTCGCGTGTCCGGGCAGGGTCCGTCTCGACGCCGACAATCCGGCTCGAGAAAATCTGTTTCCAGGATACAAAGACGGAGCGGACGTCAACCTGAAGGTAGGAGTCCTACGAGTTGGCGACATCAACTTTGGCCACGGTGAATGGTGAGGTCTACATCGAGATTGCCATGCGTTTGAAAAGCGAAGCTCGCGCCAGCAAGACGGTCCTTGTCACGCCGGCGAACGGCTCCCCGAATTCTGGCTACATCTATTCGGACGCAGCTTACAGTCACCTCAGGTGATCGGATCCAGACTGAAGCCCGGCTGCGCTGAGGGAAAGATTGTCTCGACGGCGATCGAGTTGATGCACCGCTCGGGCGCCGAACAGTGGCGAATCAATGACTAATACCGAATCCGCGGTGACGCAAGATGGGAGGCCTGATGCGTGCTCTTTCCACTGCTGCAACACTGACGTTGGCACTCGGTATCAGCACCGGTACAGCGCAGAACGCCCCAACAGCAGTCGGCAGTACCGCGCCTGACCATAGTGCAAGCACGGATGATGGCCACCAGGTAGTGCGGCTCTGGCCCGGTGGTGCGCCTGGCTCAGAGGGCTGGACGCAGCAGGAAGCCGTGTTCGGCAATACCGGCGCGCGCGGCGTCCGAAACGTCGTCGACCCAACCATCACTGTGTTCCTACCTGATCCGGGAACTGCAACTGGCGCAGGCGTGATCATCGCGCCCGGAGGTGGATTCAGATTCCTGCAGTGGGATAACGAGGGGACGCGTGTGGCCGAGTACCCTGCAGAAGCACGGCGTTGCCGGCTTCGTGTTGAAGTACCGGCTGACCGACACCGGCACCAGCGAAGCATTCGGCCAGATGAATGCGCAAGCGCGGGGCGGCATCCCGCCGGATTCGCCACAGCCACCGACCGGTGCGCCATACGGCGGCGGGCCAATCGCGATCGGTAGGATGCGACCGCTGTCGCTCGCTGACGGACATCAGGCGATGCTGGTGGTGCGGGAACGTGCCGCGGAATGGCATCTCGATCGACAACTAGATCCCGACCGAACAGGCCTTCAAGACTCGATCGTCAACCCGGCGGCGGGGATGATGACGCCGGCCGCGCAATAGGTGTCGCGAACCTTCCCATCGAGCCGCGTAGACGAAGTCATCGGACGATGAGAGGGCACGTGTTATTGTCCAGCACGAACTGTGAGGCCCTTTGGAGAGGACGTATGAGTAACTGGCGCGCGATGGCGACGGCGGTGGCGACGGCAGTGTGCGTGCTGTTCGCCATCTCGGTGTTCACGGCGGGTCCGACCTTCAGACCTGATTATCGCTTTGCGGGCACTGCCCTGAGCGGCTTCAAGCCGATGGGGCAGGCGGAGTGGACAGTCCAGAACGGCGAGATTGTCGGAACGCCGAAGGACGCAAGCGGCGGCTGGTTGTTGCTCGACGGGAAGGAGTTTCAAGACACGCAGATGTACGCCAGCGTGAAGTGCGTCGCGCCGTGCAAGGCCGGGTTCGTGATGCGCGCCGAGAAGACACCCGACGGCGGTATGAAGGGCATCCTCATGTCGGTGACCGAGAACGATCTCGTGCCGTACCTCGTGAAGATCGACGGTAGCGGCAAGGAACTGAGCCGGGAGCCGCTCCCGGCACCGGCCGGGCGAGGGGGCGGGGGTGGGCGCGCCGGCGCCGGCGCGGCTCCGGCTGGTGGTAGTGCACCGCCTCCTGCTGGTGGTGGGGCCGGTGCGGCAGCCGCCGCCGGCGACAACGCGACGGCCCGGATGGCTGCGCAGACGGCGGCACTCGGCGGCCGCGCCGTAAACCCCGGTCCCGCACCGCAGATGTCGCCCGAGCTCGCCGCGCAGTATCCCAAGGAGTCTCGCCTGAGCGCGCGTCCGTCCGGCGCGTACATGCCGAACGAGTACAACGCGGTGGAAGTGTTGCTGAGCGAGAACAGCGTCCAACCGAAGTTCAACGGCGGCTCGCTCGGAGGCGGCAACGGCCGCCCCATTCCGGACGCCGACAAGGACGGCTACGGTCAGATCGGCTTCTACGTGGCCGGCACGGGCGAAGTTCGGATCAAGGACTTCATGTACAAGGACATCCTCAACCACGCCTGGGCGCCTGACGACACTGGCAAGAACTTCAAGGAGGTCCGCGTCGATCCGCACTACTACTCGTGGAGCGCTGCCGTCTCGGACTTCGACCATGACGGAAAGCAGGACATTGCAGCCGGGGCGTTCTACTACCTCGGCCCCGACTACAAAGTCGGGAAGCAGATCTACACGCCGGTGTCCTTCAATCCGACGTCGGAGTGGCCGATCCCCGCGATGGTGAACCTCGCGTACGACTTCACCGGCGACGGGTGGGCGGACGTGCTGCAGATGGCCGGCAACGCGGGCAACGGCACCGGCTTTCTGTACGTGAATCCGAAGGGCCAGTCGCGCCACTGGGCGAAGTACAACACCATTCAGCCCGTCGGCAACGAAGAGACGCTCTTCAAGGATCATCGACGGCGACGGCCGTCCCGATCTGATCCACGCTGGCATGAACCGGCTGCGCTACTCGACCTTCGATCCAAAGAAATGGGATCCGGCGAACCCGACCGCCCTGTGGACGACGCATGACGTTTCGGAACCGGGACCGTGGGGCGTCAACATCGGCCACGGCCTCGGTGTTGCCGACATCAACGGCGACGGCCGCATGGATTTCCTGAACGCGTACGGCTGGTGGGAGCAGCCGCCACCGGGGACCAGCGGCACCTGGAAAATGCACCCGACGGCGTTCGGTCGCTGGGGTGCGTCGCAAGGGGGAGCCGGAGGTGCGGAGATCTGTGGCTTCGACGTCAACGGCGACGGCCTCACTGACGCGGTCGGCCCGATGGAAGGCCACGGGTTCGGTATCGCGTGGTGGGAGCAGAAGCGCGACGCGAACAAGAACATCTCCTTTGTCGAGCATGTGGTCATGGACGACTTCATGACGAAGAATGCCGGCGGTGTGATGTTCACCGAGCCGCACGCGGCGACGTGCGCGGACATGGACGGCGACGGCATCCCGGACCTCATCACCGGCAAACGCTACATGTCGCATTTCGGCTACTCGGATCCGGATCCGTGGAGCGAGCCGGTGCTCTACGTGTTCCGCACCGTACGCAACAAGCAGGCGCCGGGCGGCGCGGAGTTCGTGCCCGAGCTCGTCAACAATCGCTCCGGCGTCGGATCGCATTTCGTCGTGGGCGACATGAACGGCGACGGGATGACGGACATCATCACGTCGGCGAACCTGGGAACGTACGTGTTTCTCAATCTACGGAAGAAACCGGGAACGAAGTAGCGACGGCCAATGCCATCTGAGGCCCGTGGGCTCGTCGCCCGTGGGCCTTAGCCGACCCTCCATTGCCAAATCGTCGGAGTGCCCTGTCCCGAGCGAAGGTAGCGACGCCGCAAGTTGTCACGCCGTTTCATCTACTACGTCATCGCGTCGCTGTCTGGCGCGTCCGCGCTGATCTTCGAGAACCTGTGGTTCCGGTCCTGCGCGCTCGTGCTCGGCAGCGGGGCCTGGTCCAGCGCGCTTGTGCTGTCGGCGTTCATGGCCGGCATCGCCCTGGGCAACCTGCTCGCCATGCGACTCGATGCGCGCGTGCGGCGGCCGCTTCGCGCTTACGCGGTGGTCGAGCTCGCGATCGGATTGACGGGCGTGGCAGCGCTGTTTCTCCTCTCCAACCTGACGGGCCTTCTGGCTCCCGCATTCCGGCAGCTCGATTCGGTGTGGGCCATCAACGTCGTCCGCCTGTCCTCAGCCTTCCTCGTCCTCGTCATGCCCTCCGCAAGCATGGGCGCGACGCTTCCGCTGCTCATGAGAACTCTGGCCGACGAGCCGGGTCAGTTTGGAAATTGGCTGGGCACGATCTACGGCGCCAATACCGGCGGCGCCGTGCTTGGTGTTCTTGGTTGTGAACTGATCCTTCTTCCTGCGGTGGGCGTGTACGGCGCTGGCCTCGTCGCGATGCTCCTCAACGTGATCGCAGGCGTCCTGGCCCTCCGCCTCGAGCGGCGAGCGGTCCCGGCGCCGAAAGCGAGAACGAAAACGGTGCAGAATCCGCGACTGCGACCCGTCTGGGCGCTGCTCGTGGCCAGCTTCTGCTCCGGCGCGATGTTCCTGAGTTTCGAGGCCCTCTTTTTCCGATTCCAGCTTCTGTTCTTTACGTCGCTGAGCACCACCTTTGCGGTCATGCTGGCCGTGGCCCTCGCCGGCATCGCCGTTGGCGGTGCGGGAGCCGGGCGGTTCCTCTCGCGTGGCAGCCACGCGCAATCCTGGCTGCCCGTCCTGTCTTTCGGCGCAGGTTTGGCGCTGCTTCTGTCCTATCGATGGTTTCCGGGCGCGCTTGAACCAGCGGTGCGCATGACTCCAGTGGCGGGCGCGCTTTTGACCACGCTGATGCTCGCCTTCCCCGTGGCATGTTTGTCCGGCGCGATGTTCACCCTGGTCGGCCAGGCGATGCACTTCGCAGGCCGTTCCGAAGCGAGCGCGACCGCTCGGCTCACGATCGCGAACACGATCGGGGGCGCCGTGGGATCAGTCTCGACGGGCTTCTGTCTGATTCCGGTCTTCGGACTCGAAGGGTGCTTTCGCGTGCTGATCTTCGGCTACATCGGCCTCGGGGCCTGGCTCGCCGTGGCGCTGGGACAGACATCATCCGCGCGCGCACGGTCGCTCGTGGTCGGCGCCGTGGTGCTCGCGACGAGCCTTTTGCTCTTTCCCGGCGGCGTGATGCGGGACGTCTACGACGTGTTTCCCATCGCCGCGCTGACAGCCGCGGGCGAACAGCGTGTGGCGTTCCGGGAGGGCCAACTGGAAACAGTTCAGTACCTTCGTGCTGACGTCCTCGGCCATCCCGGTACTACCGTCTAGTCGTGAACAACCACAGCATGTCGGCCAGCGAAGTGCGCAGCCGCAGATACATGCGACTACTCGCGTACCTGCCGTGCATCGTTCATCCTGCACCTCGAACGGCGGCGCTCCTCGGACTGGGGCTTGGCGTCACCGCGAAAGGACTGACCGATGACGACCGCCTTGACGGCATCGACGTCGTCGACATTTCCCGAGACATCCCGGCCATGCTCACGACGGTGTATCCCGCTCAGGGAGAGTCACCACTCGACGACCCCCGCGTCAGACTCCACGTCGAGGACGCCCGATTCTTTCTCCAAACGACGAAGAACGGCTACGACATCATCACCGGCGAACCCCCTCCGCCGCACTTCGCAGGCGTGGCCGGTTTGTACTCGCGCGAGTTCTTTGAGCTCGTCCAGCAACGTCTCAATCCTGGCGGGATCGTCACGTACTGGCTGCCGGTGCACGATTTGAAGGTGGTGGAGGCGCAGGCGATCACGCGCGCGTTTCTTGAGGTGTTTCCCGAGGGTTCCCTGTGGTCCGGAGCGGGGTTCGATTGGATCCTCATGGCGACGAAGCCGCCCGTGCGCAGGGTCAGTTCGGATCAATTCGGCAAGTGGTGGTCCCATGCACCGTCGGCCGATCGATTGCGGGACATTGCCATCGACAATCCCGAGATGGTCGGCGCGCTGTTTCTGGCAGACGGTGCCCGCCTGCTCGGATGGGCGGCGGGCGCGCCGGCGTTGACCGACAATTTCCCGAGGCGGATCAGCCTCGCCTCTCCGCGCGACGACCAGGATACGGCGGCCTTCCTTGCGATCCTCAACACACCCGGCGCTGTGAGCAATTTCGCGTTGAGCCACGCGGTCGGCGCACTCTGGCCGAGCGACCTGCGCGCCCGCACGGACGCCGCCGCGTTCGAGCGGGAGTCGCGGTTCAACACGATCCTTTCGCTACCGAGAATGACTGTCCACGATATGCAGGCCTTCCTCGGCCACGGCCGTCCGGATCCTCTTCTCGTCAAGGCTCTCTTCTGGCGACAGGGGTTCGACTTCGATCAGGTCCGAGGGCTGTTGGACCGTGATCCGCAGCTCACTGGTGATGATGTCGCGGAATATCGTGCTGCGCTGGAGATGATGGAGGGGCGGTTCCGAGAAGCCTCCGACTGGCTCGCTCGCGTCAGTGCGGCGCGGGCGCCACGCGTCACGACGATTCGGATGTTTTGTCTATCGAGGGGCTGAACGCAGACGGATGCTGAGGTAAACTGCCGCCAGTCGAGGTATACCTCGGGCGCTATACTCGCACAGGATTAGCCGATGTCTTTTTCCCTCTCTGAGCTCCTGAAGCTTCCGTCTGGCGAGCGCGGGACCTCGCGATGGCATTGTGGGAGAGTCTCTCAACCGTCGAACGCGAGGCCGAGTTGGACCTGACGGCTGAGGACGCTGCCGAATTGGACCGACGCTGGGCGGATCATGTTCAGCGACCGGAGTCGGCCATCCCGTGGGACGAAGTCCGCCGGAAGGTGCTGGATCGAGAGTGAGCCACCGCGTCAGCTTCAGGCCTGAGGCTGAGGCCGAAGCACTCGAAACGCGAGACTTCATCGCGAAGAGTTCCCGCTCCAATCACGTCGTCTCGTCTCATCGTTCAACTCCTGCGTCAAGGCAGATCTCTCTCCTGTCCGGATCGCGGCGACGGATTCGCCGCATTGCGGGCAGGTCACTCGAGTGGTGTGGCTAGCGACACTAGTTCAGTCCGGAAGCGGGTTGTTCTTTGCGCGGCCTGCGAAGGCGCAAGATCTGTACGATCGTCACGACCATGGCCGCCACCACCAGCACGGTGGTCGCTATTCCGGCGGAGTCGATAGACAGCGCGAGCCAGGCGATCGCCGACCCGAGGCCGCAGAGCACCCACGTCCAGCCGGCGAGCCGCTGAAACGCCTGTTGCCGTGCGCCGTCGCATCGCATCGACGACAACGGTGGGAGATTCTTGGGCATGACATTCCCGAGCATCGCGAGGAACGCGCCGATGAGGGCTCCGGTCGAGCGTCGACCGAAGTCGATGTCGTCCACGACGCCGTACGGGCGGGCGAGGGTCAGCGCGAGCGGGATGCCCATCATGAGCGCGGCGAACACGACGGCAGTCGGAATCCCATCGGGACTGCGAAGTCCATCCCCCGTCGAGCGACGAAGGGCGCGCCGAGACAGTCGCAGCGCGGCAAACATCACGGCGAACATGGCGAGAGGTGCCGTCCAGGCCAGCGCGGCTTCCGGGTTCGCGTACCAGTTGGCCAGCACCAGCACGAAGCCGACGGCCGTCAATGCCGATGCGGCCCTGGACATCATTGAGTTGGGAGCCACGTCAGGCTTCTCCTTTCACAGGGCGTTTGGCCGCCTTTCGGTCGGCGACGCGACTGGTCCGTTCCGAATCCTGGCCCCACCCGAACGTCTGGGCAAAGCCGAGCAGCGCTTCTTCGAGGACTGACATCACCAGCCGGTAGACGATGGTCCGGCCGGATTTCTCCGATTCGATGAGCCCGGCCTCCTGCAGCACGGCGAAATGGGCCGACATGGTCGGCTTCGACACGGGGAAGTGGTCCGACAGTTCGCCCGCTGACATCGGCCGCTCGCCCAACAGTTGCAGCACGCGACGGCGGGTTGGATCCGAAAGCGCCTTGAACACCTTGTTCACGTATTTATATTTAGCTAATTATCGAAACGATTGTCAAGCGCGACCGACCACACACGCGGAACCGACTAAAAGGCCGGGGGACGATCGAGAACGCAGCGTCTGGCAGGACGTTCATCGGATTCGGGTCGACAGGAGATGAAAGCGCGGTGAGCACTTTCCTCCGCCCGGGTGGTGGTCTCGATCTCCGGATCGAACGTCTTGGTTTTTCTCCCCTCAATTGACCGCCCGCGCGAGCCGCGATAATCTGCGCGCGCTGGGCCGAAGCCCCGGCCCGGCAAGAGGGGATGCTCTTATGCGCGCGAAGCTCGCCGTCGCCGTGACCGTGTT
The DNA here is from genome assembly GCA_963730995.1 of uncultured Acidobacteriota bacterium. Lineage (GTDB taxonomy): Bacteria > Acidobacteriota > Vicinamibacteria > Vicinamibacterales > 2-12-FULL-66-21 > CAVSUB01. The sequence goes on from CAVSUB010000002.1 coordinate 727,207, forward strand.
GGCCGCGGCTTATATCGTTGCTGCGGCTCAGCAGAACCCGTTCGTCGGACGATGGAACCTCACCGGCACCGGATCCGGCAATCACCTGATCTACTTTCTCGAAGTGAAGCAGGTCGGCGACCACCTCGAGGGCATGTTCCTCGACCGTGTCGCGCACGCCCAACCGATCCCGATGATCAAAGTCGAGAACGGCGAGCTCACGTGGCAGTTCGGGCCTGGCGATACGTTGCCGAAGCCGGCCTGCGGCCCCGTGTATCACGCGAAGATCGAGAACGACAAACTGATCGGGCATCACGAGACGCCGGGCGATCCGTGCCCGAGCGCCCGGGGAGGCAGAGCCGGTGAAGGCGCCGCCGCGGCAGCCCCGGCGACCAATCCAGCCGCGCCACCCGCGCCGCCGAAAGCTGCGCCGGCGCCGCGGACGATCAATTGGGTTGGCGTGCGTCAGCCGGTCTGGCCGCCATCGAACGCGAACGGCCATCACACCTACGGCAAGCCCGTGGTGATCGTCGGAGCGGGCGTCGGCAAGGAGGCGTGGTCGGGACTGACGCCTGAGACGTGGCAGAGTCCCTGCGACGATCGCTGGACCATCGCCGAAGGCATGCTGAAGAACGAAGTCCCCGCACCAGGCGAGCGGCCCACGTGCAACATCTACACGAAGGAGAAGTTCAAGGACTTCAAGGCCGACGCCGAGATCATGCTGGCCAGCACCAGCGAGAACAGCGGCTTCTACATTCGCGGACGGTACGAGCTGCAGCTGCAGCTCGCGACAGACTACGACGCCCGGAGAGCGGCCTCGACCTACCCGGGCCTGCTGATGGACATCTACGGCTGGAAGCGCGCCGATGTCTATGCCGGCAACCCTCCTGGCGAATGGCAGATCCTGAACGTGGTCGTCGTCGGCAATCACATCACGGCGACGCTGAACGGGAAGCGCGTCCACGACAACGCGGTGCTTCCCGCATTCACGGGCGGCGCCCTCGACAACGACGAGTTGGCGCCCGGTCCGATCATGATCCAGGGCGATCACTCGCACGTCGGGCTTCGCAAGCTGGTCGTCACGCCGATCACGAAATCGGGAACCTAGACCGTACAGATCACGGGCGGCGCAGCCACGCCGCGCCGCCCGTCGATTACCCCGAAACCAACCCGAAATTCTCAGTACCGGTAGTGCTCGGCCTTGTACGGGGCCTGTACCAGCACGCCGATGTAATGCTGCTTGACCCTGCTGCGCGTCTGGCGTGTTCGGCGTGGAGCTTTGTCGAACGCATAAGCGGTTGCCAGATTCGAGGCTCACCTAGCGCGCGATCTCGCGGACGGCACGTGGGATGCGAAGCATGGCCACCTGCGTCGTCAGGAATACTTCGACGCGGCGCTCGCGCTCGTGGTATCGATCCCTGAAATCAGCGTACAAGGGATCCATTGCAGTCAGCGTTGAGGCGTGACGATGGAGAACGCAGAGTCCCGCGTAACGATCCACATGGCAGCCAGTCTCGACGGCTTCATTGCCAGAAAAGACGGAAGCGTGGGCTGGCTTGAGACGTCAGACAATTTTGAAGGCGGGGACACGATGGCCCCGGAGTCCGTCGTGGAGTTCCTCAGGACGATCGACTGCTACGTCATGGGTTCGCGAACCTATGAGACCGCATTGGATTTCGAGGCCAAGGGGCTGGGTTGGTCCTACGGCGACAAGCCGACCTTCGTCCTCACCAGTCGTGAGTTGCCGAAGACCAGGAATACCGTAGAGTTCTACTCGGGCGATCTCGAGCTCTTGGTGGGCGAGAAATTAAAACCGAACTTCCGCAGCATCTGGTTTGTCGGGGGTGGTGAAGTATCCGGTGAATGCCTGCGCCTCGGACTGGCCGACGAAGTGCGGTATTCGATCATGCCCATCCTGATTGGTGATGGAATCTCGTTTTTCGAGGGCCTCCACAAGGACGTCGCCCTGCACCTTGTAGAGGCGAAGGCGTACAAGAGCGGCATGGTGGCGCTTCGCTACGAGGTGCGGAGGTAGGCTGCAGTACCGATGCGGAGTCCTGCGATCTCCAGACCATTCTCGCGACCCTGTCCTCTCCGCACTGCAGTGTGTGATCATCCGATGACCGAATCGACTACCGTGCCGTGGTTCGTCGCGTGAAAATCGCCCGAGGGCCGTGGCATTGCAATTGCTATGATTGACCCTTTCCAATCGGAGGTTCCGATGATCCGCCAATCCCGATGCCTGTTGTTGCTGATGGTCCTCACGACGGTTGGATTGGCATGGCCGTCAGACGTCGCCGCTCAGCGACGGCCTCCGAGCGCGGCACACGCAGGTGTTGCCGTTCCGAGGACTTCTGCACCCGGGTACTACCGGCCGTACTACTACCGGCCGTACTACCCCCGGTACTACGCTGGGTACGCCTATCCTTATTACTACCCGTACTATCCAGGGTTCAGTTTTGGATTTGGTATCGGATTCGGCTGGTCTGGGTCGTACTGGGGCGCGTGGGGGTATCCGTACGCCTACCCCGCGGCATACCCCTATCCGCCCGCGTATGCGTACCCTTATCCGTACTCCGCGTATGACAACACGGGCTCGGCGCGGCTGCTGATCACCCCTCGTAACGCTCAAGTGTACGTCGACGGTCAGTTCCTCGGGCTCGTCGGCGAGTTCGACGGTTCACGGCAGCGGCTCACCGTCCCCATCGGCGCACACGAAGTTCAGGTCTACCTCGAAGGATATCGTTCGCTCACGCAGAAGGTGTTGTTCACGCGCGGCACGACGCTGAGGATCGAGAGCGCGCTCCAGCCTCTAACTCCGGGAGAGCCGCCGGAGCCGAAACCCGCACCGCAGGCCGCAACGCTCCGGACAGATCCTTACCAGAGCCACACACAAGCTCCTCCGCATCGTACGGGTGAACGCGCCGAATCTGGGACCTTGTCACTCCGCGTCAACCCTCCCGACGCGTCGATCCTCATCGACGGCGAGACCTGGGAGCGCCCGCAGGGAGAGAGCCGGTTTACGATCGATCTGTCCGAAGGTACGCATCAGGTCGAAGTTCGGAAGCAGGGCTACCGCGGGTACACGCGAAGCGTCGACATTCAGCGCGGTCAAACGTTGCCGTTGAATGTCAGTCTTACGTCCGGAGGGTCGGAGGTGCAGGTCGACGCACCTCGTGGAGCAGTCCCTGTAAGGGCGGTCCGCCAGGCGGCGTATCGCTGATCTCCCTAACGCTAGGCGAACGCTTCCCGGAGTTTCTGCTCCCGCTCGTTCGCCAGGTAGTGGCCGTGATCTCGAACGTCTCGTTCTTCAGTGAGTCGACACGCGAGGGCGGATGACGGCCTCACCGCCCCACCATCTTCTGAAGGTGGTCGGGGTAGCGCGCACCGTGAACGTTGATCTGCGAGACGGCCTGTTCGATGTCGCGCAGGTCGGCGGCGGTGAGCTGAACCCGCGCGGCTCCGAGATTCTCCTCGAGTCGTTTTAATTTCGTCGTTCCCGGGATCGGTACGATCCACAGCTTCTGCGCGAGGAGCCACGCGAGCGCGACTTGCGCCGGCGTCGCCTGCTTGCGCTCGGCGAACGACTTCAGCCATTCGACGAAGGCGAGATTCGCCTTCCGATTCTCTTCAGTAAAGCGCGGCACGACGTTCCTGAAGTCGGTGGGATCGAATGTCGTTTTCTCGTCGATCGTGCCAGTGAGAAACCCCTTGCCGAGCGGACTGAACGGGACAAAGCCGATGCCCAGCTCTTCCAGCGCCGGCAGTACCTCGTTCTCGGGCTCGCGCCACCACAGCGAGTACTCACTCTGGAGCGCTGTAACCGGCTGGACGGCGTGTGCCCGACGGATCGTCTGCACACCCGCTTCCGACATACCGAAGTGCTTCACCTTGCCTTCGCGAATAAGGTCCTTCACCGCACCAGCAACATCCTCGATGGGCACCTCGAGGTCGACACGGTGCTGGTAGAAGAGATCGATCCGGTCTGTCCTGAGCCGGCTCAACGACGCGTCGGCCACTTCGCGGATGTGATCGGGGCGGCTATCGAGGCCGGCCAGCTTCCCATTCTCGAACCGGAACCCGAATTTTGTCGCGATGACCACCTGATCCCGAACTGGCGCGAGCGCTTCTCCGACGACCTCTTCGTTCGTGAACGGGCCGTACGCTTCCGCAGTGTCGAAGAACGTGACGCCGTCGTCGACCGCCGCGCGGATGACTGCGATACCGTCTTCACGGCTGAGGGCGCGCCCATAGCTGGAGCTGATGCCCATGCAGCCGAAACCGACCGCCGACACATCCAGTCCGTTCCTGCCCAACGTGCGCTTCTGCATTGTGCTGTTACTCCTGTCTTGCCGATAACTGCCTATCCGAGCACCACATTGCCTCCAGCCTAATTTCCCGTACTCTCACGCGGGCCGGGCTGGTCTGTTCTGACGCTTATCGTTGAAGATGCGCCGGTAGGGGCTTCGGAACGAGCGTCGAGCGATCCTGCCAGGGCAGCACTGGCATCGCCGGATGATCCGGACCGAAGGTTCGCAGAGCCACGAGCTCCGTGTCGCCGGTATTCTCGATGGACACGCTGTTCGCCGTTCCAGCCGGCACGATGAAGCACCAGTTTCCGAGATCTCCCGGTTTCAGAGCACGAGGCGCGCACGCAGGATGCGCTCCGATTTTGCCCATGCCCTGGACAACGATCAGGTCGCTTCCGACCGGATCTTGCAGTTGATACTTGACCCCCGGTTGAATCACCAGCCGTTTGGATGCGAACACCTGGTGATTGTTCTGGCGGCCGAAGGCACCGTAAACGATCCAGTGGTCCGTGACATCCCGTCCGTCACACGTGTCCCTGTCGAGGAGCGGCGTGCAGGTGTGCCGCTCGGAATAGCGGGGATCGTGAATCGACTCCCAGTCGAGCGCATCACCGGAAACCAGGTAATCGAGCAGCGCTTCGCGGTCGCCGTCGGCATCCGCATCGGGATCGCCGCGCAGGTGCTCCGGGATCTCGCGGCCCACGAGCAGTGAGCGCGGAATCTTGGGCATCGGCTCGTACATCCGATACCCGTCGTCGTAGAACTGCGGCTCGTAGTGGGGAAGGAAAGCGGCCGGTCCGTGGAGGATCTGGGTTTTCATGATCATTGCGGCACCGGGGTGCATGTACACCCAGCGCGCGTGCCGCTTCAGAACCTTCGAGGGATCGTCCCAGCCCTGGCGTGTCAGATGCGCGCGAAGCTCATTGGGTCCGAAATCTTCATGCAGCCCGACGGCCATGAAACACTGCTCATCGAACAGATCGAAATCGACGATCATCGCCGGCTCGATCCAGTACGCTTCTTCTTTACAGTCGTGCGTGTGGTGAGGCAGCCGGCTTCGATTGATGAAAAACTTGCTGTACCGCCGCATCCCGTGGCCCAGCGGCTTGAGGCGAGGACCCAGAATGGCATCGGGGCAAAGCTGAACGAAGTCTTCCAACGCAACGAGCTTCTTCTCGCCATCATCCACGACCACAACGTAGCAGCGGCCCGAGCCGAAGAAGCCGTGCGAGCGAAGGAACTCCTCCTCCGAGGTGAAGCCCTGGTACCCGAACCAGACCTCGTCCCACTGAAAGCCGGGAAATGGCGTCCGATGCGCGGAGATGATCGGATTTCCCGCACCGGAAGCACAGAACGGCCGGCACATCATGGCGGTGTTGGTGGCCAGTACGCCGCCGCCGGCGTCGATCGCTCCTTCGCACATACCCGTGAGGCCGTCGCCCTCGAGGATTTTGAACTCGCGACCGTACAGATTCTGACGCGTCATATTCATCTCGTAAGGTCCTTTGAGAGATTTTCCCACCAGACTCGAATCGATGCCCGACGCCAGGCATGCTCACCAGACGTCGGAGTCGATGGTAGAGCTTCCCGCGTCGCAAGGAATCTCGAAAACTGCCCCGTTGGTGTGACCATCGCGGTTTGGCTCATTCTGTGCCGACACACCATCATCAGACGTGCCTTGACTGGAGGCGGTGACGATTACGTCGTCGGTAAGAGAATTCCTCCATCGTAAGGAGTGCCCGGCACGTGTGGCAAGAATGCGAGCAAATGGCCCCCCAAGGCGAGGCAACGCGTTTGCCTGTCGCGGGCCCCAAAGGAGCCCGCATGCCTCATCATTCCTTCCCAGTCATCGCGTCAATCGTCGTTTCCGCTGCCCTGACGGCCGGCTGTGAACACAACAGCTCGTCGGCCGATCGGAGTTCCTCGCAGACACCCCTAAGTCCGTCCGCCGTCGCTTCGGGCTCGGCAGCGTCCACTGGCGGAGGCGCGAGCACCGCGGCGACCCACGGGCTGCCGGATCGTACGGTGACCATGATGGATGCCTGCGATCCCGACACGTTCAACGCGCCGCCCCCTGCAGGAGTCGGCCCTGGCACGTGCGTCCGTTCGGGAGGCGTCCAGTTTGCCAGCTTCCTGGAGGAGCTTGGGAAGCACGGCGTTGCCGGTGCCTGGCACTTCGCGCCGCCGAATACCTCCGCGAAGGTCGGCCAGGTATTTGTCGCGCTGAATCGGGGTGGAGAAGTGCACACGTTCACGGAGGTGGAGGAGTTCGGGGGCGGTATCGTTCCACCACTCAATGACCTCAGTCACAATCCTGTTGTCGCGCGCGAATGCGCCGCCCTGGAGCCGGACGACTTCGTCACCCCTGGTGGGACCTACCGCGAAGAGCCGCTCGAACACGCGGGAACGGCGAGATTCCAGTGCTGCATCCATCCCTGGATGAGGCTAGAAGTAAAAGTCGCAGAGAAGTGATTGTGGACCGCACGTGAGCCCACCGGGTGGGCAACGGTGAGTTTCTGGCCGTCAAGGCGTCGTGAGCCTGTCGATACGAATAATCCCCACTCGGCTGGGCAGGTCGGCCTCGGTGGTGGTGCGACACTAGCTGTGTTATCGCGGGCTGTCTGAAGGGTCAGTCGGTCACTGCCGCGAGCATCCTGCCGAGAAATTTATCCAGACTCTGGTTGTTGTCGATCCATCGCACGATGGCCACGATGTCGTGATCCCAATCGATGTAGATGACGTTGACGCCGTTGCCCTGGAAAGTCACGGACCCGCGGGGCGCCGAGGGGAATGGCAGGGGCCCGGCGGTGCCGTCCGGGCGCCGCTCAGGAAGGTTGAGGAACCAGTTGCAATAGCCGTACGTCGCATTGGCCGGGCCGGGTGTTTTTGCCATGCCGATCCACTTCTCGGAAATCAGCTGCCTGTCTCCCCACTTGCCGTTGTGAAGGAAGAGATAGCCGAATCGCGCCATGTCGTAGGCGTTGATGAACATCCCGCCACCGAAGTGCCCGCCGCCGGTGACCGACTTCATCTTCCTGCCGTTGGTCTCGACCCACGCGTCGTCGTAGGCCTCCCAGTGCCAGGTGTCGGACGCACCGATGGGATCCATGATCGACGTTTTCAGAACTTCGGGCAGCGGTTGCTCGAGGACGTAGAGCGCCGAGAGCGCGAGCACGTTGACCCGCGTGTCGTTGTACTTGAAGAACGTGCCCGGCTCGTGCATCTCGCGCTTTTCCCATTGGTCGGGTGTCTGGCCGCGCGGCGGACGGTCGGCCCAGTCCGGTTTGCCCCATAGCGTCCCGGACCAGTCGCTCGACTGCCGCAACAGGTGCTCCCACGTAATCGGCGCGTTGTGAGGTGACGCGAAGAGGTCGACCCCTTTCGGCATATAGCCGGCGACGCGGTCTGTGACGCTCTTGATCTTTCCGCGGTCGAACGCGAGCCCGACGACGGTCGAGAGGAAGGTCTTCGTGACGCTGAAGGTCATGTCGGCGCGCGCCGTATCGCCCCACTCCGCCGCGACCTTGCCGTGACGGATGATGATCCCGTTCGATTCCGCCCGCGGAGCGGTTGGACCGATGAGGGCGTTGTAGGGCGCCTCACTGCGGAAGCCGTTCGGGATCGCGACGGCAAGATCCCGTGTGTCTCGATTCTGGTTGGCAACAGCGAACGCGATTGCATCGGCCAGCTTCGACTTGTCGAGGCCGACGGCCGCCGGTTTTGCTTTGGGCCATGCACCGCGAGCCGGGAAGGCCGCTCGAGGCGCTGGGGCCCGCCGGGCCGAGACAAGGACTGTCACGGCGAGGCATGCCGCCACCGAGACGATCGCCCTGGCGGTCGGCGAGGTCCTTCTCATTTCAAAACGCTCCAGACTTCTGGGGTCAGACCTGGGTCAGACCCCAACGGTCCTAATGCGGACGCATTGTAGTTCGGTGACGCCAGGTACCCGAAGTACATCGGCAGGACGATCTCTGCTGCTCCGAATAAAGTTCGCTTGACACATTACGCAGGCGGCCGCAAAGAACATGCAGGCCCATGGCGCTGGATCGATCGTGAACGTCGGCTCCATGTAGGCGCATCAGGCGATCAAGGCGACGCCCTCGTCGGCCTATTCGATGGCCAAAGCTGGAATTCACGCGCTCACGCAGCATCTCGCGATGGAGCTGGCGGAAGCGAAGATTCGTGTGAATGCGATCGCGCCCGCGGTGGTCGACACTCCGGTCTATGAAGGCTTCATTCCGAAGGAGCAGGTTCCCGACGTCATGCGGGGATTCGATGCATTCCATCCCGTCGGCCGTGTCGGCCGTGTCGAGGACGTGGTCAATGCCATCGAGTTCTTCTCTCGGATCGCGCGAGCTGGGTCACCGGCGCGGTCTGGGACGTTGACGGCGGCGTGATGTCAGGGCGGAACTGATCGGCGGGGAACCCGGCGGCCGGAGGAGCAGCCGCTCCTGCCGGCCGCTGTCGCTTGCAACAGAAGGCAACCCATTAAGTCGGAATCGGGGCGCTCTCTGGGACTAAGGGCCCGTCCGGAAATAAGTGCGCCAAGCTGGGCGTCGAGGCGCCCGCCCGGCGAGGCGCGAGGAGCGCGCATACCGGGCGTATGTAAGCGACGAGCAACGAAGCCCGGCGGGATGCATCGGCGGCCAGAATGGTGCAGTTACTTCCGGACGGGCCCTAGGGGCGAACCTGCCGTAGAGTGGAGATTCATGGTATCGTCTCGGCCCTTCATGCACGCTGAGCTCCGCGCGATGCGCTCCTCTGGGTCCCGCCTGCATGCGTAAGTTGGTCGCGGGCCTGGCGCTCGGTGTCAGCTCAGCTGCCGTGGTGCTGGCGATCGGCGCGGGCGGCTGGCTCGATCGCGCGGAGATGGCGACGTACGACTGGCGCATTCGTGCCGCTGTCGCGGATCCGCCAGACGTCAACCCGGACATTGTTCTTGTCGAAATCAACAACACTTCGATCCGCGATCTCGCGCCGTTCTTCGGCCGGTGGCCCTGGCCGCGTGTGGCGATCGCGGCCCTGATTGACTTCTTGAATCGCGCGCCCGCGAAGGTCATCGCTGTCGACATCGGGTTCTTCGAAGAGCAACGCAACATCTCGTTCAAGATCGGAGACGACGGGCCGGAGGTCACGGGGGAGGAATCCGACGCGATGCTGGCGGCCTCCGTCGCAGCGAGCAAGCACGTGATCCTGCTGGCGGATGCTACGTACCGTGGAACGTCAGGTGGCGAGGAGATCACCAAGCCGGCTGATTGGCGCGGCGCGCCATATCGTCTGGGCCCTTTGGTCGAAGAGGTACCGCTGGTTCTTCCGCCGTTCCAGTCGCTCAGCGACGCGGCGGCGGCTCTCGGCCACAATTTTCTCGCTCTCGATCCAGATGGTCCAGCGAGGCGCATGCCTCCGTTCATCAGAGTGGGGGAGAAATACCTTCCGTCGCTCGGGGTCGCGGCTGCTCTGATGGCGTCGGGTGTACCGGCATCCGATGTGACGCTCAGAGAACACTTCGTAGGTATCGGCGATCGGATGATGCCGTTGCTCCCGACGCGAGTGCAGGACTTGCACGACCCGTCGCGCGTTCATGAACAGTGGTCGACGCTCATCAACTATCGAGCTCCGGCGTTGTTCAAGGGTGACAGCCCCTACAAATCGTACGAAGCCCGTCACCTGTTCGCAGCCGAAAACGCGATTCAGCGCGGAGAGAAACCGGATCTCGATCCAGGAGTCTTCAAAGACAAGATCGTGTTCGTCGGGCTGACGGCCTCGGGTTTGCTCGACATTTTCGCGACTCCGTTCCAGCGGGAGACGATGCCTGGCATCCAGCTGCACGCGAGTGTGGCCGACAGCATCCTCTCGAACAAGTTCTTGCGTCCCGCCTCTCAGAGGTCCGGAGTGCTCGCCATTTTCGTGTCCGCCATCCTGGTGGGGCTGATGTCGGCAAGCCTTGCATTCACGGCAGCGCTGGCCGGATCGCTTCTCGGAGTGGCCGGTTGGACCGTGTGGGCAGTTCGCGCCTTCCACGGCGGTCTGTGGGTCCCCATGGCCGCGCCGATCGCCGCCATGGTCTTGGCGCTTTTCGCAGGAACGGCTTACCGCTACTTCGTCGAGGATCGCGAAAAGCGGAAAGTCAAAGGGCTATTCGGCCGATATGTATCGAAGGACGTCTACACACAGCTGCTCGAGCACCCGGAGCTGGCGCAGTTGGGTGGCCGGCGCCGGACGATGACAGTTTTGTTTTCCGACATACGAGGTTTTACCGCTGTCACCGAGAAGGGCAACCCTGAAGATCTCGTCGCGCAGCTGAACGAGTACTTCTCCAAGATGGTCGAGATTGTGTTCCGGCAGCAGGGTACGGTGGACAAGTTCGTCGGCGACATGGTGATGGCGCTGTTCGGGGCTCCCGTCGATGACGTTGATCATGCTGAACATGCTGTCGCCGCGGCGGCCAGCATGGTCGCGGAATTGGGTGTGCTGAACGCCAAATGGGTTTCGGAAGGGAAGCCGCCGCTCGATATCGGGATCGGCGTCAACTCCGGAGACATGATCGCCGGGAACATCGGGTCGTCGTCCATCATGAGCTACACGGTGATCGGCGACAACGTGAACCTCGGATCGCGGCTGGAATCGCTCAATAAAGAATATGGGACCCGCATTATTATTGGCGACGCAACCCGGACCCAACTCAAAGGCGCATACGAGATCAGGCCGCTCGGCGAGGTCGTCGTCAAGGGCAAGACCCGCGCGGTAGCTACTTACGAAGTTGTTGTTCCATCTCCCATCCCGGCAGTGCGCGAGGAAGCGAAAACATGAAGAAACCGGCAATGGCCCTGGCGCTGCTGCTTGCCGCTGCACCCGCCTCCGCCCAGCTCGGCGCAGCACTCGGAAAGCTCAATAAGGCCGCCGACACCGCGCAGCAGTTCCAGAACCTCAAGATTTCGGACGCCGACGAGCGGAAGATCGGTGATGCAGTCAGCCTCCACCTGCGCGAAACGTACGGTGTGTATCAGGACAAGGATGTGACGAAGTACGTCACGCTCCTGGGCACCGTCCTTGCGCAGGCCAGCTCGCGTCCTTCCTTGAACTGGGAATTCATCGTTCTGGATACGGACGGCGTGAATGCGTTCGCCGCGCCAGGCGGAATCATCCATGTCACGCGAGGCGCTCTGGGCCTCGCCAAGACGGAGGCGGAGCTCGCCGGCGTCCTGGGCCATGAGATCACGCACGTGACCGAGAAGCACACGATCGGCTCGATTCAGAAGAGCAAGCAGCTCAGTTTCGTAACCGATCAGGTTCCCAAGAGCGGGCTTACACAAGACCTGATTACCAAGATCAGTGAAGTCGCTTACGACGACATCTGGAAGAACAAGTACGACCGCAACGACGAGAACGAAGCGGATCGCCTCGGTGTCGAGCTCGCCAACAAAGCAGGATACGCGCCTGACGGGCTAAGCAAGGTCCTCACGAAGATCGCCGAGCGCAACAAAGATCAGCAGGAGCCAAACGGGATGTTCGCGTCGCATCCCCAGCTCAAAGATCGCATCGCGAAGATCGGCGAGACCATCACGGGAAGGAAGCTTGCCGCCACGGCACTCGTGGCGTCGCGGTACACGAAGGCGATTACCTTCGATGCGAAGCCGCTGGCCGAAGTCGCCGCCGGAGCTGCAGATGCTCGCGGTCTGGCCGGAAGCTCCGACGGGAAGACCGCAAAGAAGGAAGACGAGAAGAAAGACGACAAGGACAAGGACAAGAAAGAGGGCAAAGGCGGCCTCTTCGGCGGAAAGTTGCCGCTGAGCAAGGGAAACGAGTCCAAGAGCTCGCAGACAGTCGCATCAGCCGGAGCGCGGGGAGGTGTTCCCGACCGCGACTCGCCTGGCGGTCCGAACAAGAACAAGGTCGTGATAAGCGTGACGGCAGACGAAGTGTCTGCTTTCAAGAAAGGTATCGCGTAGATCGCGAGCCGAGAGGCTGTCTCCTTCGTTCATGCCACACCACATCGGGCACCTGATCACGAGCGTCGCGGCACTGGCCGCGACGCTCCTCCTCATCAGCCTCAGTTCAAACTCGCTCGTCAAGCGCAAGCTCCGGCTGTCGGTCTTGCTCTTTGGCTCGTACCTCGTCCTGCACGTCATCTTGTTCGTTCGACCACAGATCGTCCCAAGCCAGTTCGACGGCGAGGTGCGATCGTTCGAGCAGCTGGCGCTGGCGGCCGGGCTCATCAACCTGTTCGTCGTTGGCGTCATCAATCCCCTTCGCAACGACCGTGTGCCGGATGCGTTCCCCGCGATCCTCCAGGACGCCATCATCATCGGCATCTTCGCCGTCGTCGCCACCTTCGTATTCGGCGACAAGCTCCTCACGACATCCGCCGTCGGCGCCGCCATCGTCGGATTCGCGCTGCAGGACACGCTGGGAAACGCCTTCGCGGGGCTGGCGATTCAGAGTGAGAAGCCGTTCCGCGTCGGCGCCTGGATCCGCGTGGGTGAGTTCGAGGGGCGCGTCACGGAGGTGACCTGGCGCGCGACCAAGCTGCGTACAAAGGCGGGCAACTTCGTCGTCGTACCGAACAACATCGTCGCGAAGGAAGCCATCACGAATTACTCCGAGCCGATTGTCCCCACTCGGCTCGAGGTCGAGGTCGGCGCCAGCTACCTGAGCACGCCTGGCGACGTGAAGAAGGCCATCCTCGATGCGGTCGCGAACGTCCCGAAAGCCCTTCGGACGCCGCCCCCAGATGCGCTGCTCCACTCGTTCGACGGTTCGGCGATCACGTACCGCGCTCGCTTCTGGATCGACAACTACGAGATGGACGAGATCGTGCGCGACGAAGTGCGGACGGCGATTTTCTACGCGTTCGGGCGGCACGGGATCGAAATCCCGTGGCCGATCGAAGTGGGATACGAGCGCGAGTGGCCGGAGCCGGATCCCGCCGCCAAACAGCGGCAGCGCGAAGCCGTTCTCGCCCGCGTCGATCTCTTCGAGCGGTTGACGGAGGAACAACGGCGCGAGGTCGCAGCCGCTACGTCCGCTCAGGTCTTCGGTCACGGCGAGTCGATCGTTCGACAGGGATCCGAAGGGCAGTCGATGTTCGTCGTCTGTGCGGGCAAGGTGGATGTGGTGCTCGAGCCCGATCGGCGCCTCGTCGCGACGATTGAAGCCGGAGGCTACTTCGGAGAGATGTCGCTGCTCACAGGAGAACCGCGGACCGCGACGGTGCTGTCGGTGGGCGATACGACCGTCCTGGAGCTCGATGCCGCGGTGTTTCGACGACTCGGCTCGGCGGATCCACACGCGATCGAACAGGTCGGCATCGCCGCAGTCGCGAGGCGTCTCGAGCTCGCCAGGGCCCGCGACTCAGCGAGGATCGCGGCGACCGGCGAAGCTCCTGCGACGTTCCTCGGACGAATGAAGAGGTTCCTCGGAATGGACTGAAAATGACTCGGGCCACGCGCGTGCGTGGCCCAAGTCTCCTGTCCGAGCTCCGCGTCCGCGGATCTCAAGTCTCGACAATCAACTCACCGATAGTATCCAAGCTCCCGATAGCCGCGCTCGTAGCCTTCCTGGAACGCTCTGCGATAGACGTCCTTGTACAGCTCTTTCGACCCGTACTCTCCCCGGTAGTGGCGATCGCCGTCCCGGTACCAGTCATGACGGCGCGGGTCGTAGGATCGATGCTTCTTTGCGTCTTCACGGCCCTTCTCGATGCCGTCGTTGAGGCCGTTCGGGTACGCCGCGCTCGAGCCATAACGGCCCGGGCCGTAAGATCCCTGGTTGCCGTAGTACGGATCCGGATACCGGTTTCTGTCGGGATAGACACCGCCGGGATAGACACTGCCGTTCGGATACGGGTAAGAGTCCTGGCGCGGGACGGCGCGACCGTCGCCATACCATGCGCCTGACTGTCCGTAGCGCGAGTAGCCTGCCTGGTAGCCTTCAGAGAAGCCCGCGCGGAACTGCTGCCGATAGCGCTCGAAGTCGCCAAACGATCGGTTGTAGCCCTTCTCCGCGCGTTGCCAGGTCCGATTGTCCTGGTAGCGATAGCTGTCGTGCTGACGGCCGTCGCGCTCGCCTTCTTTCAGGCCCTCGCGGTAGCCGTTGTCGTATGCGACACGGCGGGCCTCGTAGTATGGCTGCCGATCGTCTGCGTAAGCCGGGCGGATTTCAGGCAAGCTGCCGAGCTGCTGCGCTTCGACACGAGTCGACACCACGAACGCCGCGACGCCGAGCGCCGGGACGAGGAAGAATCGTTTCATGCTGGTCCTCCGCAACATGGGGAGGAGAATCGCAAGACTCGCGCCGGGGAAAATCGTGCGGAAAGGGCCGAAAACCGGTGTGAGAGAGCAGGCCTTCGCGTGGAGGGGACAGTTACTGCGACCAGACGAGGACACGCTTCCCGTCGATGCCGGAGTGGTCGACGATGAGCGTCGGACCGAAGCGCTCGAGGTCCGCAACGCTCAGTTTGAGATCTTCGAGGTCCATCCGTCGTCCGTTGAAGTTGATGTTGCTTCCGTGTGTTTTCAAACGCAGCAGCCAGAACGGGATCTTGAGTCGCACGACGCGGCCGTCGTCCGGATCGAACGCCATCACGTAAAGCTCCTCAGGGACGCGGCCATTCCGAGCTGCCGGACGATCGGGATTCGAACGAACGAAGCTGCCGTGGCGATCGAGCTCGACGAGCGGCTTCTGCCCGACGAACTGCGCCTTGACCTCCTCGAACTCTTTGGTAGCCGCCGCAGGGGAGACCGTGCGCGTCTCGATGTGCCGGGTGAAGAAGTAGAAGCCGGCCCCCGCGATTGCCACCACGCCCACCACGCAGGTGACGATCACGCCCAGGAGGACCCAGACCCACGTTTTCACCTTACCGGCCACGAGCGCTCCTCAGCATTTTCCGTGCATCGTCCACGCAGACTGGGTCCTGACCCTGCTCGCAGAGCGCCTCCGCCTGACGCGCCTGGGTCGCTGCCGTCGCGGCGTCGCTCTGCGCCAGCGCGATTTTCGCCAGCTCGACCCGGGCGCGACCCTGAACCCAGCCTGCCGTATTCGGTGAGATAGCAGCCTGGAGGTCCTGGGTGGCTTCTTCGAGACGCCCGAGGGCCACGCGGGCGGCGCCGCGCTTGTACCGCCACAGGCCTTCCTCGCCCGGGATCCGCTGCCGCTTGTCTGCAGCCAGCATCGCGAGACCTTCCGTCAGCAGCCCCTCGGCGCGAACCGCGTTCCCACCCCGAAGCGCGGTCGAACCTGCTTCCAGCACTACCAGTCTGTTACGGGGATGCAGCCGGCGCAGTTCCTGAAGCATTCGAAGCGCATCATCGTATCGCCGCTCACGGTTGTACATCAGGACGAGCGCGAAGAGCGCGTCCACACGGCTGTCCGACGGACTGGCCGCAGCCTCCTCAATCATCCGGATTCCGACGTCGCGTCCGCCCCCGAAACCCGCGACGTAGGCCATCATCCGCATCGGGAGCGAGAGCGTCGAGACGACGTAGCGATAGGTGCCGACGATGAGGCCGGCGTCTTTCCGGGATGGATCGAGAGCGAGCACGCGCTCGTGCTCGTCGTAGGCCCGGCGCGCGTTGCGGAAGCCGGCGAGCATTCGGCCCTCGACCGTCGCGACGTAGGACGCCTGGAGGCCGACGGCCGCACCCAGGTCGTAGTGGGCCTGTGCGTCGTTCGGGTGGGCGGCAACGCGCTGCTCCGCCAGCTCGATGGCCTTTCCGACTTCGCGACGGAACTCCGCGTCGACGTCGGCCGGCGGCTTCTTGAGATCCACGGTCGAACTCGAGAAGGAGCCGAGATAGTGATCGACCGTGACCGCCCCACGCTGGAAGAGGAGGTTCAGCCAGAGGACGTTGGCCAGCGCGCGGTGAGCGCGCGGGTCGCCTGGCGCCAGCAAAATACTCTGACGGAGCAGTTTCAGCGCCTCCTGATGATCGAGGTCGTATGCGAGCGCCTCGGCGCGGGTCACGAGCGCGTCGGGAGAGTCCTGCAGGGCAGCAGGCGCCGAGAGACCGAAAGGAAGGACGATCAGCAACGCGGCAATCGCAGGACGCGGCGCGCGCGGGACCATGTGACATGATAACAACCCCTAGCGGGCGCCCCGGCTCTGACCACCGGGAGGCTGCTTTCGCTGGACAATGAGCCGGTGACGACGCGCCGGACGATCGTGACCCCGCAACCTGACTCGCTCGGGCAGGTTCCGAGGGTTGACTTTTCCAGGGACCGGGACCGAGGTCCAGACTCGTCGTCTGCGGTTGCGACTCGCAGCCGCCCTCGTGCCTGGCAAGGAGACCGACCATGGCTCGTGGACGACCCCGCAGGACCAGCCGAGATGTGCTCCTGAAATCCGCCGAGTTCATCGGGTGGGCGCTTGGCGGCCTGGAGCGCGAAATCGCGCAGACGCGAGAACGCCTCGCGGCGTTGACAGCCCAGGCGCACAAGCTGCGCGAGAAGGCAGGCACGTCTGCGCCGTCGCCGGAGTCCGTGGGCCGTCGCCAACGTCGCCGCCAATTGTCCGCCGCGGCGCGCAAGCGCATCTCGGAAGGGATGAGGCGCCGCTGGGCCGAGCGCAAGAAAGGAAAGAGCTAGAGAAACGACCCGGTCAGAGCGTGTGTGACTTGACGCGGCATCTCAATGTAGATAACTTAGGCGTCAGATAACTTAGGCGTGGCCGGCTTCGGCCCACATCCTGTTCTGACTGACGCCATGAGCCGACCTTCCGACCTCATTCAGGGAACTCTCGATCTCCTCATCCTCAAGACCATTTCGCTCGAGCCCAAGCATGGCTGGGCGATCGCCAAGCGCATTCAACAGGTGAGCCGCGACGCGCTGCAGATCACCCAGGGATCCCTCTATCCGGCGCTCCATCGCCTCGAGCATCAAGGATGGGTGAAGGCCCAGGCCGGCCTGACGGACACCGGCCGCGAGGCCCGTTTCTATTCGTTGACGGCGGCCGGCCGGAAGCAGCTGGCGCGAGAGGTCGAAAGCTGGGATCGGCTGTCAACCGGCATCGGCCTCGTGTTGCGGGAAGTGGAATAGTCGTCGACCGTGTGAAATTGGCCAGGCGCGCCGCGGGCGCACCCGCCGGAGCGGCGCGGGGCATCGGGCCCTGCGACCGACGGCGCCAGGGAGGGCGGCGGGGCGAAGCCCCCCGGTTAGACAATGCATCGATGGGTCGATCGAATCTCGCTGCGGCTGCGTGCCCTGACGCGTGGCGGTGATCTCGACGCTGCGTTGCGTGGCGAGATTCAGCTGCACCTCGACGAACAGACTGCCGAGAACGTCGCCGCCGGGATGAGCCCCGCGGACGCTCGCGCCGCTGCGATGCGAGCGTTCGGTCCGGCCGCCCGCGTCGAGGAAGAGTGCAGGGATGCCCGTCGCGTGACCTTCCTGGCGAACTTCCTGCAGGACCTGCGCTACGCGTGTCGCTCGCTCGCGCGTCAACCGCTCCTGGTCCTGACGGCGACGCTCTCGATTGCCGTAGCCGTCAGTGCGAACGCCACGATCTTCAATCTCGCGGACGAGTTCCTCCTCTCGATGCCGACGGCGTACCGGCCGAATCAGCTCGTGCACATCCGGATGAACGGGAACAGCCACGTCTCGTACCGGCAGTGGAGAGAATTGAACGACAGCGGCGCGCTCGCGGGGATCGCCGGCCATCAGATCGAAGCGGAGGTCAACTGGCAGGGTCCCAGCCAATCGGTCGTGCTGGCGCCGCTCTTTGTCACGGCCAACTATTTCGATGTGATGGGCATACCGATCGCGATGGGCCGTTCATTCGGCGCTGCAGAAGCGCAGGCCGAGCGCCAGCCGCACGTCGTCGTGATCAGTCATGGCTTCTGGCAGAAGCGGCTCAGCGCGGATCCTCAGGTCGTCGGCACGACCCTGGTCTTCAACGGTCAGCCCTACACGGTTGTCGGGGTGCTTCGATCGGGCCTTCGCACCCTCCCCGGTTACGGTGTTGCGCCGGAAGTGTATCTGCCGCTCAGTCGCGACTTGATGCCGGACTTGAACAACGAGCTTGCGGCGGCGGTTCAACTCGTCGGTCGACTCCACGAGGGTCAGGGACTCGCGGAAGGGCGAGCCGCGCTCAACGCCGTAGCGGAACGCCTCACGCCACCTGCCGGCCAGCGAAAGATGGGTCCCGTGAGCCTGTTCGCGCCGGTTGGAGGCCTGGGCCAGGCGGCCGAATTCCCTGAGGTCGGCATCTTCTTCGGCGTGTTGCTGGTGGGCGCGGCGCTCATCCTCGCAACGGCCTGCGCAAACGTCGCCGGGTTGCTGCTCGCGCGCGGCAGCGTGCGGCGGCGCGAGATCGCCATCAGGGTCGCACTTGGCGCCGGGCGGCTGCGGCTCGTGCAGCAGCTTCTCACGGAGGGACTCTGGATCGGGATCCTCGGAACTGTCGCGGGCCTGCTCCTGACGATCGTCTGGGTCCGCTTGCTCGGTCGAATTTCGCTGCCGATACCGGTGCCGATCGAGCTTCACGTCGCTGTCGACACTCGAGTGCTCGCGTATTCGATCTTCCTGCTGCTCTTCACGACGCTGCTCTGCGGGCTTGCGCCTTCGATCCAGGCTACCCGGCCGTCGCTCGTCCCTGCACTCAAGCAGGAGGAGATGCTCACGTACCGGCGGTGGTCGCTTCGTGGGGTGCTCGTCATCGGGCAGGTCGCCGTTGCGCTCGTGCTGCTCGTCACAGCGGTGCTGTTTCTCCGCAATCTGGGACGCGCGCAGTTCGCGGATCCGGGCTTCGATACCCAACGCACGCTCGTCGCCCAGGTAGGTTTCGTCGAGGGACGCTACACACCCGAGACGCGCGCGGCGTTTCTCGACGCCGCCGTGAACCGTCTCCAGCACCTGCCCGGGATTGACAGTGCCGCGTACGCGCGCGGCATGCCGCTCACGATTCGAAGCGGGATGACGACCGGCGCAGAGCTGAGGATTGCGGGGCGCGGCGAGCCGTTCAACGCGAGGTACGAGGTCAACCTCGTCGGCCCCGGCTACTTCCGCTCGATGGGGATTCCACTCGACAGAGGACGTGAGTTCCTGCCGTCCGACAAACGCGGCGCACCAGCCGCCGCCATCGTCAACGAAGAGTTCGTTCGCCGCTACATGCGGGATCTGGATCCTGTCGGTCAGCACCTCATGCTGCCGGCCGGCCCCGAGACCACCTACGATGCCGAGATTGTCGGAGTAGTGGCCAACAGCAAGCACAGGACGATCGGCGAGGACCAGCAGGCGGCTGTGTACGAGGCATTCCTGCAGCGTGGCAACAAGGATCGGCTCGTCCACGTGATCGTCAGGGCCTCGCCGGGCGCGACGCCCCCTGTCCGCGATGTCCAGCGTGTGCTCGAGGCGATGGACTCGTCCGCGGCGGTGAACGTTCAGGCCATGCGATCGACGCTGGCGTTCGCGTTTCTGCCCAGTCAGGTCGGCGCTGCACTTCTCGGGGTGCTCGGGCTGCTCGGCCTCGTCCTCGCAGTGGCGGGGCTGTACGCCATGGTGGCGTACTCGGTGAGTCGCCGGACAGCCGAGATCGGCATCCGCGTCGCACTCGGCGCAACGCCGGGCGCGGTGACCCGCCTGGTCCTTGGTGATGCGACGCTCCTGGCTGCCGCGGGGATCCTGCTCGGAACCGGCGCCGCCGTCTTCGTCACACGTCCGCTGGCGAGGTTCCTGGTATCCGGCCTCGGACCCAACGATCCCTTGACGTTCGCTGGGACCGCTGTGCTTCTTGCGCTCGTGTGCCTCGCGGCCGCGTGGGCGCCCGCGCGGCGCGCGCTGTCGATCGATCCGGTGATGGCGCTGCGGGATCAGTAGGAGGTTGCGGCCTCAGGAGATGCTCGTCCCGATTCCTCGCTCCACCGCCCGCTCGAACGCGAGATGCGCGGCCGCCACATCTTCGACGGCCATCCCAAGCGACTTGAAGATGGTGATCTCGTTTGGCGTGGACCGGCCCAGGATGCGGCCGACGGCAACTTCTCCGAGTTCGCCCGCGATGTGGTCGCGTGTGATCGCGCCTTCGGCGATCGGGATGAGAATGTCTCCCGCTTCTGCGAAGGCCCCTGTACGGGAGTCCACGAAGACCCGCGCGGCCCGGACGAGCGCCGTATCCATCTCTCGCTGATCGGGCCGGCACGCGCCCACGGCGCAGAGGTGGGCGCCGGGCTGTATCCACTCCGCCTTCACTACGGGCTCCCGCGCCGACGAGACGAGCGCCACGAGGTCCGCACCTTGCACGGCGTCGCGCGCGGATGTCGCCGCGACGATTCTGCCCGACGCTGCAGTCTCCGCGGCGTCGATGAACGATTGCCTTCGGGCCGCGTTCGGACTCCAGACGCGGACCTCGCGCAGTGCCCGAACGTGGGCGAGGGCCTGCAGGTGGCTTCGCGCCTGGACGCCGGATCCAATCAGCGCGAGGACGCTGGCGTCCTCGCGCGCCAGCAGACGCGCCGCGACCGCCGACACCGCGCCGGTCCGCGCTTCCGTGATGTAACGGCCGTCCACGATCGCGCGAAGAGCGCCAGTGGAGGGATCGAGCAGGACGATAGTCGCGAGATGTGAGGGAAGGCCCCGCGCAGGATTGCTTTCGAAGACCGTGACGAGCTTCGTGCCCATTGCGTCCAGCGTCGGGACGTAGCCGGGCATGACGCCGAAAAAAGACTTGGCCTCACCGATTTGAAGGACGGTGCGCAGCGGCTGCTGCGTAGCGCCCGTCGAGAACTCCGCCAGCACCGACTGCATCGCGTCGATCAGGTCCGGCATGCCAAGCACGGACCGGACGTCAGCTTCGGACAGCAGCAGCGGCACGACTCAGCTCGCGGACGGTGTTGGCATGGATCTCGGCGATCGTGTCGATGTCGGGGCAGTAGCCGCCGCCCATGCACGCCGCGATCGGAATTCCCTCGCAGCGTTCGATCACGAGACGATCCCGCGCACGCAGCCCCTCGACCGTCAGCTTCAGACGTCCGAGACGATCCCCTTCGTACGGATCCGCGCCTGCCAGGTAGAACACTAGATCCGGCCGCTGCCGCCGAAGCGCCTCTTCTACTCCAGCCGCCAGCTGCCCTAGATACTCGTCGTCTCGCGCGCCATCCGGCAGCATGATGTCGAGATCGCTCGTCTCCTTCTTGAAGGGGAAGTTCTTCTCGCCATGAAGGGAGAGCGTGAAGACGGAAGGGTCGCCCTGGAAGATGGCGGCGGTGCCATCGCCCTGGTGCACGTCACAATCGATCACGGCAATTCGCGGCGGTGTCGAACCCGATGCGACCGGATCCCGTTGGACGACGCGCGCGGCGACGGCGACATCGTTGAAGACACAGTAGCCGGCGCCGTGATCGCGGAAGGCGTGATGCGTACCGCCTGCCAGGTTCACGGCGGCGCCATCGGTGAGCGCGAGGCGCGCCACGGCGATCGTTCCCCCAACGCTGCGCCTCGACCGTTCGACCATCGCCGCCGACCATGGAAATCCGATCCGTCGCTGTTGTTCCGACGTCAGACGTCCCTCAATCACGTCAGCAACGTATGCCGCATCGTGCGCGAGCAGGAGCTGGTCGAGCGCAACGGCAGGCGGCTCCACGAGATCGCCGGGATCGAGGATGCCGTCCGCAATCACACGCTCGCGCAGCTTTCGATACTTCAGCATCGGGAACGAATGCGTGGGCGGGAGCGGTAAGACGAAGTGATCGCAGTAGAAGGCCTTCATGATCGCTGTCGGGATTCGGGGCTCGCCGCTCGGGACTCAGAGCATGACTTCAGCTTGAGTGCCCGATGGCTGGATTATAAGCTCTGGCCGTCGGCCGCGCGGAACGCCGAGCGACGATCGAACGGAGAATCCCGAGCAGCGAGCTCCGATCCCCGAGTCCCGAGAGACGAGTCCCGGATCCCTGATCCCGACAAGAATCAGATGCCGACGACCATTCGCACCATCGACGCGCACACAGCCGGCGAGCCGCTCAGGCTCATCGTCGAGGGCTTTCCCACCGTGCAGGGACGCACGATTCTCGAGAAGCGTGCGTGGGTGGAGGAGCACTGCGACCATCTGCGGACGGCGTTGATGCTCGAGCCTCGCGGCCACGCCGACATGTACGGCGCGCTCCTGACCGAGCCGGAGCGCCCGGACTCCGATGCTGGCGTGCTCTTCATGCACAACCAGGGCTACAGCACGATGTGCGGCCACGGCGTGATCGCCGTGGTCACGCTGGCGCTCGAGCACGGGCTGATCGTGCCTCGACGCGCGAACGAGCTGGTGCTCGACTCGCCCGCCGGCGCGATTCAGGCTTTCGCACAGTTGAGCCGGGCCGACGACCGCACTCGCGTCACGAGCGTCAGCTTTCGCAACGTGCCCTCGTTCGTGCTGCTCGCCGGCGTGCCCGTTCGACTCGGATCGCGCACGGTGCCGGCAGACATCGCCTTCGGCGGCGCCTTCTACGCCATCGTCGACAGCGAGGCAGCAGGCATCCCGATAGCAACCGAGAGAATCGAGGATCTTCGGCGCGCGGGCATGGCGATCAAACACGACCTCGAGTCGAAACTGACGATCGAGCATCCGGAGGAGCCTCGGCTCCACGGGATCTACGGCACGATCTTCACCGGCCCTGCATCCTCGCCTGACGTGGATCTCAAGAACGTCACGATTTTCGCGGACGCGGAGGTCGATCGATCGCCGTGCGGGACCGGCACCTGTGCAGTAATGGCCGTGCTTTCGGCGATGGGACTGCTCGCGCCCGAGCAGACGTTTACTCACGAGAGCATCATCGGGACGCGGTTTCGCGGACGTGTCGAGCGTGAGAGCACCGTCGGCAGTCTGCCGGCGATCGTTCCTCAACTCGCCGGCGAAGCCTTCATGACGGGAAGCCACACTTTTGTAATCGACGACCAGGATCCTCTTCGGTACGGCTTTCGGCTCTGACGCTATTCGTGGGCGACCGAAGTTTGACAACCTTCGAGGGGCGCACCTAGACTGGATACCTCGAACCATCTCTTCTCAGCCCCGGTCCCATGATTGGTAAAACCGTTGGAAAGTATCGCATCGTCGAACGCCTCGGTCGGGGCGGCATGGGGACCGTGTACAAAGCGATCGACGAGACGCTCGATCGGGAAGTAGCCATCAAGGTCCTCAACGCCGATCTCGGAGACACGGACATCCTCAAGCGGTTCCGTGCCGAGGCCGTCACGCTCGCGCGCCTCAATCACCCTGGCATCGCGACGCTCTACGAGCTGTACCGGGACGACAACGATCTGCTGATGGTGATGGAGTTCGTGCGCGGCGAGACAGTGCACGAACTCTCGGAGCGCCTGGGCCCGGTCGCGGCGCCGCAGGCCGCCCACCTTGCGATGCAGGTCCTCGACGCTCTCTCTCACGCGCACCGCGCCGGCGTCGTGCACCGCGACCTCAAACCGGCAAACCTGATGGTCACCGAGATGGGGATCGTCAAGGTGATGGACTTCGGGATCGCTCGCGTGCTGGGAACCGAGCACTACACGCAGGGCGGATACATGATGGGCACGCCCGCGTACATGGCTCCCGAGCAGGTTCTCGGCGGCGAGATCGACGGACGAGCGGATCTCTACGCGGTTGGCGTCGTGCTGTATCGACTCCTCTCCGGGCAGCTCCCGTTCAGCGCCGACACCGCGATCGCGATGGTGCAGAAACAGGTCAACGAGTCACCTACGCCGATCACCCAGTTCCAACCGGACCTTCCGCTGTGGTGCGCACGCGTCCTGAAGCGCGCGCTCGCGAAATCGCCCGGTGATCGCTTCCAGACGGCAGACGAGTTCCGCACGGCGCTGCTCTCGGCGGTGCAACCGCAGACGCTCGGTGAGATGCCGACGATGGCGACGCCGACGCCGCTGGGACTTCAGCTGGTCGGTGACCAGACAGTCGCGCAGCCATGGTCCGGCGTGGCGTCCCAAGGCTACAGTCAGCGTACGAGCGCGGCGGCCGTGGCAACTCCGCTGGCCACCTCGGTGCCTGGGGCGGTCCCCCTGTCCCCGCCTGCGGCATCGCCGCCGGCGAGTCCCGCCCCCGCATCGCCGCGCCCCGCTGCGGGATCGACGACGACGGTGATGCTCGGTCGCAATCAGGTTGTCGGCCTCGGAGCGATCGTCCTTCTGCTCGTCGTTGGCGCAGTTGCCTTCGGGCTCTACGCACTCAGGCGATCGACCTTTCCGCAGCAGCTGCAGATCGGCGCCCAGCCGTCGGAGGAGTCGAAGAGCGCGTCCGATGCTTCTGGAGCCAAACCGCCGGAGACATCAGCCGCAGCGGCCGACTCTCCCGCCGGAGCCGCGCAACCCGACGCGCCCGCAGCACCGACACCGCCGCCCGCTCCGGACGCGCCAAAACCCGGGACCGATCCCACCGCCACATCGACGGCGGGCGCCAAGACAGCTGGACGTGGGACGGGGGTAGCACCGGGCGCGCCTGGAACGACGCCACCCGTTCCGCCGGCCGTTCCCGGCGCCAAAGGCGCGCGCGGATCGAGTCCAGCATCGCCCGGCGCCGAGACACCGGCGGCGTCCGGCACCACCGCGGCTCCCCCCGCTGCGGCCGAGCCGCCTGCCACGACCGGATCCTCGTCACCTACGGCGCCTGTGACTTTCGATGACGTTCGGGTTCTGGTGAAGACCGGCGACAGGACGCGTGAGTTGACCGGGGTCCTTTCGCTCGGGAACGGTCAGCTCGCGATCCTCGACAAGCCTGGTGGAACGCCGCTCGTCTCGCTTCCGTACTCATCGCTCACGGGCGCGGCCTACTCCCGATCGAAGCAGCCGAAGTGGAAGGACGCCGACGGGAAGGACGTCGAAGCGAAGGTGGACATCGGGCGGCTCGGGTTCTTCAGGTCCGACCGCAATTGGGTGATCCTCTTCTCACACGGCGAGCCGACGTTCATTCGGATCGAGGACGGCAGCATGCGGACCGTCCTGCCGGCCATCGAGAGTCACGCGGGCGTCAAGGTCCGCCGCTAGCCCGGGGGGCGTGCCCGCCGGACCCTCCATCGCCGCTCCAGCTTCACTTCAGCGACGCAAGCTTTTCGCAATCAGGAGCATCGGTTCATGATCGATCCCCCTCCGGCTCTGCCGGAAACAGGGAGGATTCTACTTCCGTCGTGCCGGCCGCCAGGCACTTCGAAAGGGAACCGAGACTTGAGCCCCGCCGCGCCCGGACCACGGCTCGAATGGAGCCGGGCCTGAGGCACGTGCGGGAGCTGGGGTGAGTGTGCGGCGCTACGGACGAATCGGCCGCGTCGTGGGACTTACACGAGCGCGACGATAACGATCACGCAGGCGAGAAGAACCGCGACGATCGTGTCGGCATGGCTTGAAATATCGAGGTCGAACATTGGGCTCCGTCCTTTCTCTGGGTTAGACGCAGCCTCCAGGGCGAAAGTTTAGCTGCCACCGAAACGTCACACTACAGGAGCAGAATCGGGTGTGCGCCGACCAGAACTGCACGATCTGACACGATTTCCTACTTTTGCGTGGAGTCCGAGCGCGTGGCAACGTAGCTCTTGCGGGCGCGTGGAATGGCGCCGGCGCGTTTCACCCGCACCTCGAGTTTGTGGATCTTGCCATCCAGCGTTTCCGGCGAGAACCCGAGAACGTACTGGCTGTGGAGCTCCTGCGCGATCCGTGTAAAGGTCGGCCCGAGGTCGTCTTTCTTCTTTAGGAGGAAGAATCCGCCGCCCGTTTCCTCAGACAGCCTGTGCAGGGCGCGATCCGGTGAGCTGCGCACGCGCTGCTGGCCGTTGAAGTACTCGTTCTCGAGACCGATCGAGTAGATCATCACTTCTTCCACGCGCGCGCGTTCCATCACGGAGCCAGAGCTCTTCTTGCTCGAGTTGTCGTCGCCATCCGTGAAGACCAGCACGACCTTGCGTCCTTCTTTGCCATTGAGCTGATCGATGCTCTGATCGACCGCGTCGTACAGCCGCGTCGGGTACCCGAAGTCGAGATCCTTCAGGGCGCGCGCGAGCTGGTCGCGGTTGTCGGTGAACGACGACGGGTGGAACTCGATCTTGTCGTTGAACGCGCCAACCATTCCCATGTCGAGCGGCATCATCCGCATCAGGAACTGTTCGGCGCCGTCTTTCACGAGGTCCAGCGCGAGCGTCATGCTGCCGCTCGTGTCGAGCATGACGACGACCGTGATCGGGGTCGGCTCGTTGTCGAAGTTGGTGAGCGTCTGCAGCTTGCCGTTGTCGTAGACCTCGAAGTCGTCGCGGGTCAAGTCCGGCACGAGGCGCTTCTCGCTATCGGTGACCGTGACGTAGAGAGGGACCGTCTGGGTGGTCACCTTGATGCGCTGCGCACCAATCGGCCCCACCGCGAGCACGACCGCCGCTGCGACAATCAACCAGCGAATAGATGAATACATGATCCAAGGCTACCGTGCAGAAAGCATTCCAGGCTGAAAGTGAAGAATTGGCCCTCGCTGCCGTCCCGGGATGCAAGGGCCGCTCTCTACAGGATACAGCGCGTCACCCGGTTGGGTACAAAGCAACGGCGGGACCCGGGCGGTCCCGCCGTTCGGGGTCGGCCGAGCTGTCGGCCTCCGTTAGAAGCGAATCCCTCCCGACAGCAGGTAGGTCCGGCCGCCGGTCTGCCCGGGTCGCCAGGCCGGGTAGTCGGTGTTCGCCGTGGCCTGGCCGAAGCGGGGACCCTGGATGTAGCCGGTGGGCAGGCCGTTCGCGTCCAGCGGGCTGTTCGGGTCAGGGGTGACCGTCGTGTCCCAGGAGATCAGCTTCTGGTTGTTCGTCAGATTCAGGATCTCCACCTTGACCCACGGCCTGACCGTCTTGAACACCGGGATTTGATACGTCGCCGCCAGGTCCAGGAGCGCGAAACCGGGGAACGTCTGCGCCCCCCGCTCACCGAAGAAGAGCGTCTGGGTGCCCCCGTCGGGCAGGTGCGCGTACCCGGGATCGCGCGCGAGCTGTATGTCGGAGAAGTCGACGTCGGTGGCGAACAGGCTGTATGCGGTGCCCGAGTCCACACGGAGGATCGGCGCGACGTCCACGGATCCAAAGCGGCCGACCGGCTGGTTGTAGATCGCCCAGAGTCGCACCTTGTTCCGCTGGAATCCGTTCAGCCGTCCAACGGGGAAGTTGCGCGACGGCACGAGGATCTCGGGGTAGTCGCCGAGCGACGAGCTGATGCCCGGTTGATTCTGTGCCTCGCCCTCGAAGTTCCCTTCGTTCTTCAGCTGCACCGTCCAGTGCCCATCCACCGAGAGACGCGACCATGGCCGGTAGTTCGCCTGGAACAGCAACGCCTGGTAGTTGCGCTCCGGCAGATCGCTGTTGCGGTACACGATGTTGTCGAACGTGCCGAAGTCCGTGCCGTTCTCGACGACATCCGTCCGGCCCGAGGCCGTCGGGTTGTCGATGAAGTCCTCGATGAAGTTGTAGTACGACCTGTTCGTGTAGGTCAGCTTCGCCATGCCGCGCTGGCCGATCTGCTGGCCCACCGACGCGCTGAACTCACGCGTGACAGGGGATGACAGGCCCGAGTCCAGGAAGATGTTCGCCGTCGGGAACGACCCGAAGACGATCTCATAGTTCGCGAGGTCGAATCCCGGTGCGAAGTCGCGGCCCTGGCCCTCGGGGCCCGTGTAGTCGTAGATGACCTCCGCGGGATTCGCGACCGGAGAATTGCGTCCGATCTGCGCCTCGTTGTATTTCCCCGAATAGTGCGCGAACGAAGCCTGGAGCACGGTGCCGCCGTGTCCGGACAGATCGTAGGTGGCCGCCAGACGCGGCACCGTCGTGCTCGTGTCGACCCCGATGATCCCGCCCGTCGCTTCGCTCTTGACGATCTCGTGCCGGACGCCCAGGTTCAGCGTCAGGCGCGGTCCGATCGACCAGTTGTCCTGCAGATAGAAGGACAGCGTGCGGATATCGAGGTTGGCGCCGCGTGTCGCGATCCAGTTTTCGAGCTGCGTCGCTCCGGGCACGAACGTCGGAATGATGCGGCCGCTTGCGTCTATTACGGGACCGCTGTCACCCGGCACGTAGTCCGTGTCGAACACATAGCCGCTCGCGCTCTGCGAGTTGCCACCGGTCTGGTTCGACTTGAAATGCTCGAATCCTCCCTTGATGTCGTGCGACCCTCCCCGCGGCGTGGTCGCGAAGTACGAGAGGCTGCCGGCGTACTGGAAGTTGTCGCGGTCTTCCGGGTCGGTAGCGTCGAAGTAGTTGCCGTTGTAGTGCAGACCGCCAGGCACGCCCTCGGCGACGCCGATCGTGAAGAACGGAGAGGCGTGGATATCGGTGTCGTACCCGCCGCTGCCTCGAAACCCTTCCTTCTTCTGCGAGACCTGGAAGTTCGCGAGCAGCTTTTTGTTGAGAATGCCGTTGTAGCTCGCGACGAAGAGCCGGTTCGGAAAGCTCGGGTGCTCGGCAACATTCGGATCGATCGACGAGCCGAACGGCAGGCGCGTCTGGTCCGTCGTATCCGTGATGTAGTTCACCTGCAGCGTGTGACCCTTCGCAATCGTTCCCGTGCCTTTGGCCTCGAAGCGGGTGTCCTTGGTGGTCGTCTCGAACGGCAGGTTGGTCTCGGGGAGCGTCTCGGTGTTGCTCGTGTCCTGCCAGCGGCCCGCGGTGAAGAACCACAGTCTGTCGCGGATGACCGGTCCTCCGACGGTTGCTTCGTAGCTGGGATTCAGCTTGTCGCGCCGGTTGTTGCCGTCGGCCTTCTCGCGGGGCGTCTCCAACGTCCACGCATTGTTCGACAGGTTGCTGCGGAAGCTTCCGGAGAACGTGTTGCCGCCGCTCTTCGTGATCATGTTGATCACGCCGCCGCTGAACCGGCCGTACTCCGCCGAGATGCCGGACGTCAGCACGCTCGTCTGCTCGACCGCATCCTCGATGAAGACGGGCTGCGCGCTGCCGAACAAGTTGTCGTTCACGTCGACGCCGTTGATCATGAAGACGTTGTCGTACGCGAAGCCGCCGGAGATGGTGACCTGACCAGTGTTCGGCGTGTTCGCCGTGAGCCCTGGCGCCAGTTCCGCGATGAGTGCCGGTGTGCGGCCGGTCGGCAGTTGATTGATCTCGGTCGCCGTGTAGTTCGCGCCGACCGCCGGAGAGGTGAGGCCGGCCGTGGACACCTCCGCCGTGACGTTCACGTTCTCCGCCACTCCTGCCAGCGCCAGCGTCGCATTGACGACGGTCTGCCGGCCGAGCTCGATGACGACGTTCTCCGAACGTGGCGAGAGGCCGCTCATTTCGAACGTCACCTTGTAGGTTCCGGGCGGGAGAGCCCGAATCACGTAGTTTCCTTTGGCGTCGGCCACGACCGTTCGGACGCCCTGCAGCGCCGGGCCTGCAGCAGTGATCGTGGCTCCCGGGAGCGTCAGTCCGTCGCTGGAGCTGACGGTGCCGCTCACCTCTCCCGTCTGCACACCCTGCGCGGCCGTCGTCGTCACGATCAACAACGGCAGAGCCACGCCAAGAACCATTACCCGAAGTACACGCATTGAAGGAACCTCCAGAGTGCGCACCAGCTGAGCGCGGCGCGCGAGCCGTGGAGTCGCAATCGCTATTCCGTGATGAGCCCTCGAAATTTCAGGGACGAACGTGACGCCCGTGTACAGCGCGCGTCAATTCGTCACGCGCATCTGTAAGACCGTCCCTGAGGCGAATCCCTCTCGACGGCGGGCTCAGCTGAGAGATCTTGGAGAATGCGCGTCGGTTGGTTCAAACGCTCGGATCATCGAGGTGAGGACGCACACGCTCTCACAACAGCCGTTCGAGAACGGGCCGCATGGCTTCCGCCATTCGACGATAGCCGTCGACGGACGGGTGAAGGGAATCTGGAGAGCTGATGAGCCGATCGAGATCCTCTGGCATGGCTACTGCGCGCCGGGTATCGACGAACTCGACGTTTGGATCGCGCTTCGCCTCCCGCTCGATCCATCCGTTGATCTCGTGCATCCGGCGGTTCTGTTCCGGTGTCGCCGTATCGTACGGGACGATCGTTCCGGCGAGCACCGTGACGCCCGCGTCCCTGGCGAGCTCGTACATCAACTTCAGATTTCGCGTGACCGCATCGACCGGACAGCCCTGATAGACATCGTTCACGCCGGCGATGATGATCACGACACGCGGCGCAGCGGCAGTGACATCTCGAGCGAAGCGGCTGGCGATCTCGTCGCTCCGCTCGCCGTTGACGCCGCAGTTCACTACGTCCCAATCGGGATGTGCCAGCATCAGCCAATAGGAGTACTGGCTCTGTACGTCGCCGCTGCCCGCAGGCGGCGCCTCGAGCGGGCTGCGCCAGCCAGGAGTCCCGGCGGTTGTGGAGTCGCCGAGCGCGACGATCCGCATAGTCGGGTTTACTTGACCAGCAGAGCCGCCGACGGTCCGCGTTCCGTTTGAAGCTTCTTCGAGACTTTTTCGACCTGCCGCATCGCGCGCAGGATGTTGAGGCCGAGGATCTTCTTCAGGTCGTCCTCTCTGTATCCCCGGCGAAGCAGTTCAGCGGTCAGCACGGGATACGTCGAGACGTCCTCCATGCCCTGCACGACCGCCGTGATCCCGTCGAAGTCGCCGCCGAGACCGATGTGATCGATTCCGGCGACCTGCCGGATGTGATCGATGTGATCGGCGACGTCGGTCACCGTAGCGCGCGGGGACGGGTTCGCCTTTGTCCAGGCGTCCACGCCGAGCTTCACTGCGGCAGCATCGTTCGGATACTGCTGCTGGAGCCGCGTCTGTTCGGCCGTCTGGAGGCTCGTCCACGCCGCTACCTTCGGCGACAGGAAGCCGGGCACGAACGTGACCATCACGACCCCGCCATTGGCTGGAAGCTGCTTCAGGATCTCGTCCGGCACGTTGCGAGGCACGTCGTTCAGAGCACGTGCGGCCGAGTGCGAGAAGATGACGGGCGCCGCCGTCACACGGAGCGCATCGGTCATGGTCTGCGGCGACGTGTGCGAGAGATCGACGAGCATGCCGAGCCAGTTCATCTCGCGAACGACCTGCTCGCCGAACGGCGACAGACCGTTGGATGCCGGGACGTCACAGCAGGAACCGGCCCACGGGGTGTTCTTGTTGTGCGTGAGCGTCATGTACCGCGCGCCCAATCGATAGAACATCCGCAACGTTCCGAGCGAATTGTCGATGGAGTGCCCTCCCTCCATCCCCACGAGCGACGCGATCTTCCCGCTCTTGAAGATCCGCTCGACATCGTCCGCATTCGCGGCGAGCTCGAACGTGTCCGGGTACTTCCGCATCATCTGGTGGACGATGTCGATCTGTTCGAGCGTGGCAGTGACCGCAGTCTGCCCCTGTAGCTCGGGGTCGACGTACACCGACCAGAACTGACCGCCGATCCCGCCCGTTCGAAGGCGCGCGATGTCGGTCATGATGGTCGGTTGCGGCTTCTTGATGTCCAGCTTGTCGAGGTCACGCTCCGCCTTCTCGCGGAGCACCATCGGAAAATCGTTATGCCCGTCGATGAGTGGTGTGCGCTTATGGAGCGCGCGTGCGCGCTCGAGCAGCACTGCATCCGGAGGCTGGCTCTGGATCATGAGGGGAAAGAGAAGAAGTACGAGAGCGAGTGTCGTTCGCATTTCGTGGGATTCAGAGATTATTGCTTTCTTCGAGCGACCGCTACCGTCAAAACCTTCACAAGAGGAGGGGAGGAAGGAGGATCAGTGCGGGAGGAGCCACAAGAATCCAAAAGTCAAGAACACCAAACCCAAAACCGACCCAAACCGCAATTCGTCATGTATCCGTGGGTTTCGTGCCGACCTCGTTGTCAACCCCAGCGCGCGGGCAGGATCCCCTTTCGTGAGAGGCTCCTCCCGGTCTGATCCTCCCTCCTCCCCTCCTCTTGTAAAGGTTTTAGTGTGCAGAACGCTCGCGGAGATCTCCATTTCGGAATTCGGACTTGACTGGTCGGAGATGCCCGCGTTAGGCTTTCAAAACGAGATCAGTCTCATTACCCGGATAGAGAACCATGCTGCAAGCATTCGTCGTGACCCTGCGCGAAGGCCTCGAAGCCTTCCTGATCGTCGCCATCAGCCTTGCCTACCTCAAGAAGACCGGCCGCTCAGCGCTCGTTCCCGCGGTGCGGTGGGGAATCGTGGCCTCCGTTCTGCTGAGCATCGGCGCCGGGCTGCTCCTCGCCAAGGCCGCGAATCAGTCGCTCTGGGAAGGGGTGCTCGCACTGGTTGCTGCCGTCCTCGTCGCCACGCTCACGGTCCACATGTGGCGCGCCGGCCGCTACATGAAGCGTGACATCGAGGGGAGGCTCGAGGCCTCTTCCACCCGGTCGGGCGGCGCAGCGTTTTTGGGCGTCTTCATGTTCACGCTGCTCATGATCACGCGCGAAGGCATGGAGACCGCGCTCCTCATGAACGCGCTGCTCTTCACCGTGCAGTCTCCCCAGATCGTGAGCGGCGCCATTGGCGGGACCGTCCTCGCCGCGTTCGTCGCCTGGCTCTGGTCCCGGTACGGCCACCGCGTCAACCTCGCGCGCTTTTTCCAGGTCACGGCGGTGTTCCTCCTCATTTTCGTCGTCCAGCTCGTCATCTACGGATTCCACGAGCTCACGGAAGCCAACATCTTCCCGAACAGCCAGCCCTGGCACGATGCGACGGAGCCCTTCGGACCGGACGGGATCTACGGTCAGTATCTGACGTATCTGCTGGTCCTCCTTCCGCTCACGTGGCTCGCTGTTTCCAGCTTCCTTCATCGAGGAGGATCGCACCGCTCGCAGGCGGCGTAAGCAAGGCCCCGAACCTTCGAACGTCCGGCCCGCGAGGTCGGTGGATCGGTCTCAATGGGTTGCGTCCCAGACCCGACATCGGGCGCAGTTCGATGGGATTAGAATCTGGTCATGGCGGACGCTCCCCCGCACAAGCCACCGACCAGAGTCGAGCTGCTCTGGGAGCATGACCTCGTATTCGCGGCAACCTCCGGCAGCGTCCGCACGACTCTCGACAGCGCGTCGGTAGCGGGCCAGTCTCCGATGCAGGCGCTGGCCTTCGGGCTTGCCGGCTGCATGTCGATGGATCTCGTCCACATTCTCCGCAAGGGCCGGTTGAAGCTGACGGGGCTCAAAGCGGACCTCACAGGCCATCGGACATCCGAGACCCCCCATCGATTCGTCTCGGTCGATCTCCATTTCACGGTGATCGGCAATCTTCCCGCGGATCAAATCCAGCGCGCCATCGACCTGTCCCGCGAGAAGTACTGTTCCGTCTGGCACTCGATGCGCCAGGACATCGAGTTCAACGTCACCTTCGAGGTCATGACCGCCGTCTGACGGCACTCCATGCCTCACTGGAAATCGACACCGGGGCTCGGAGCTGGGGATCCGGGGCCCGGTCAGTCCGGCCAGGCTTCTCGCGCCGCCGCGTCGGCCGGTTCCAGTGGATCCCGAAGGGGCTACCTCGATTGGGTCCGGGGCATCGCCGTCCTCGTCATGATCGAAGCGCACGTCGTCGACAGCTGGACGGCGGCGCCCGATCGGTACAGCAAGGCATTCGCCTGGGCGATGGTCGTCGGGGGATTCGGCGCGCCGCTCTTCCTTCTGCTCGCCGGTGTGGCAGTCTCACTATCTGCCGGATCCAAAGCGAGGCGACTCGGCGACACCCGCGCGGCTTGCCTCGCGGTGATGCGTCGAGGGCTGGAAATCTTCCTGCTCGCGTTCGTCTTCAGGATTCAAGCGTGGATTCTGGGTTGGTCGTCGCCGCGGTTCCTGCTTCGAGTTGACATCCTCAACGTCATGGGGCCGGCGATCGTGATGTCGGCCGCGCTCTGGGGGATGCGCGCTACGTTCCGCGGACGAGTGGTGGTGTTCATGATCGCCACTCTGGCCACCACGTTCCTGACCCCAATCGTCAGGCTGTCTACGATGGTCGGCCGCCTGCCGGATCCGATCGAGGCGTACCTCCGTCCGGTGGGCTCGCTGACGAGTTTTTCGTTTTTTCCCTGGGCGGGGTTCGTCTTCGCGGGCGCTTTGTTAGGGGTCTTGCTTGATGCCGTGCGCTCTGATTCGGGCAGCCGGGCGTGGTCCTCCACGGAGGGCCGGTTGAACCTCGCGTTTCTCTCGGGCGGGGTCCTCCTGGCGGTCCTGGCCTACGGCGCCTCGTTCCGGCCTACGCCCTACGCTCGGTCGGACTTCTGGACCTCTTCTCCAGCGTTCTTCTTCCTGCGGTTGGGGCTTCTAATCGCAGTGATTGGCATTTCCTACGCCTGGGAGAACCGACCGGCAGCCAAGGAACGATGGAGCCCGCTGCAGCAGCTCGGCCGTACGTCGCTCTTTATCTACTGGATTCACGTGGAGATGGTTTATGGGCTGCTCTCTCTTCCGCTTCACCATGCGCTGACGCTGCGACAGACCTGGCTCGCCCTGGCTCTGTTTTCGCTGTTCATGCTGGTCTGCTCGATTGGGAAAGACCGCCTGGTCGCCAGGCGGGAGACCCGGCGGGAATCCCAACCGAGGAGTCTTCCTCCCGTCCTCCCATCCTCCCTGTGATTCACTATGAATCCTGAACCGGGGCCGCCATCGGCTCTCGGCTCCGGAAGTTGCGCACGGCGGAGCCCGCGCCAATGTAGAATCGGCGCGGAAAATTGTGGCCCGCAGGAGCGGGTCCGGCGTATCGGACAGGACACGACTGCCTATGATCAACGTGGCCGCGATTCGGATGCAGCAGTTTGGTGTGCAGTTCTACCAGGCCTCCCTGACCGCTAGCGATATCGACAAGCTCGTCCGTTTCGAGGTCCTCAACTATGGGGACCACGGTCAGCCAGTTCGCGGCAAGCGGAAGAAGGCGCCGCCGACGCCCAGCAAGGTCAACTGGGACCTGCTCGAGCGCCGAATCGCTTCGAGCGAAAAGGCCTACCAGCGTCACATCATCCGCAAGAAGATCGACGAGCTCGTCCAGTACTACGAGCAGTGCCGCCAGGCGAGGGACCTCCCGTCGATTCCGGGGGCCGTCATCATCTCCTGCGACGAAACGCTCAAGTTCGAACCGGTCCAGCCGGGCGCTCCCGTCGGGATGCTCAAGGTGCCGGAGCGCGAGGGGATCCTCCGCGCGATCGACGGGCAGCACCGTCTCCTGGCGCTGCACGCAGACATCGAGCGCTTCGGCGGCGAGCCCTTCACGGTCCCCGCGGTGATCTTCGATCGTCTCCCCGAGGATCACGTCGTGCAGATGTTCGTCACGATCAACGCGAAGCACACGCGACTGAACGCGTCACACCTGGTCTCTCTCTCCGGGCGGCAGCTGTATCGGGACGAGAGCCTTGCCGCGGCGCACGACATCGTCCGCGCGCTGAACGATCGCGAGGATTCGCCGTTGTTCGGCGAGATCAAACTGCTTGGGGTTGGCACGGGCCGCGTGGCGCAGGCGCCGCTCGCGCAGGAATTGAAGAAGTTGTTCGCGGCGGAAGCCTTCGGTCCCGGCCGGAAGGGCGAGGAGTTCCGCGAGGAGGCACGCAAGTTCTACGTCAATTATCTGAAGCAGGTCGCACAGGTTTTCGGCGCGGCCTGGAACGGGCGGAAATACAGCATCAAGAGCGCGTCCGCGCTCCGGGCCTTCATCCGCGTCGCCCCGGACGTCGTTCGACGGCTCGATCAGGAGCACGCCGATCGGACTGACTTCCGCGCCATCGGCCGCGTCATCGCGCCGTGGGGCCGCCGGATCGGCGATCTGCGGTTCGAAACCGAAGGCGCGTGGAAGCACTCGAAGACGACAACGGAGTCGCTGGCGAAGGAACTGCGGTTGGCGCTGCAGTATCCTGAAGGAGCGGCAGTCTGACGCGAAGGGCGTCGTGAGGAACGAGCGTCAGCGCAGAAAAAAAGGGCATCGCCATGATGACGATGCCCATCGTTTTTGCGGGCGACCCGGCTCCCCAGCAACTCACGGCTCCCTGCCGTAAATATTCAGGCCGCTCGCACCCACCTATTGAGCAAGCGGTGTGCCGCACGTTTTTCAAGCACTTACCGCCTCCTGGTCGATCGTCCGCTGACTGTTTTGGTGGGTCGATTACAGTTTTGAACTTGCCATGATTGCAGGAGGTCGATCTTCGCGCCAGCGGCTCTACGAGTCGATGATCCCGATCGTGCCGTCGGCGGGAGTGTTGATCGAATTCTGGCGGGAGATAGGAGCTGGAAGCTAGGAGCTAAGAGGCTAGACAGAATCGCGCTGGGACCGGGCTGTCGCCAATGAGCAGGCGCGAGCGAAGCGAGTGCCGAATCGAGTCCCGAGTCCCGAGTCCCGAGTCCCGAGTCCCGAGTCCCGAACGCCGAGCGCCGAACGCCGAGCGAGCTTTTAATGCCCATGCCCTCCATCGATCTCAACTGTGACCTGGGCGAGTCGTTCGGGCGCTGGACGCTCGGGCATGACGCGGCGCTCATGGAGAGCATCTCCTCATGTAACATCGCCTGCGGATATCACGCCGGCGACCCGGAGGTCATGCGGCGAACGGTACGGCTCGCGCGCGACAATGGCGTTGCGATTGGTGCGCACCCGGGCCTTCCGGATCTGGTCGGATTTGGCCGCCGCCCGATGAGCGTGACGCCCGCGGAGGTCGAGGACTTCGTCCTGTACCAGATCGGCGCGCTCGAGGCTCTCGCGCGTGCCGAGGGCGTCAGACTCCAGCACGTCAAAGCTCACGGTGCGCTCTACAACATGGCGATCCGCGATCGAGCGCTGGCCGACGCGATCGCGCGGGCCGTCGCCGCGTTCGACAGGACTCTCCTGCTCTTCGGGCTGCCGGGTACAGAGCTCCTTCGCGCCGGTGAGGCTGCCGGTCTGCCTGTTGCCGCCGAAGGTTTTGCCGACCGCTCGTACGAATCGGACGGATCGCTGACCGCGCGCAGCCAGCCTGGCGCCGTCATCCACGATCCCGGAGAAGTCGTCGCGCGCGCCGTGCGGATGGCGCGCGAGGGCGTGGTGCTCGACCGCGACGGCGAAGAGATCCCGATGCGCGTCGCGACGATTTGCACGCATGGCGACACGCCCGGCTCTCACGAGCTCACGCGGCGACTCCGCGAAGGGCTCGAGGCCGCTGGCATCAAGGTGCGCGCAGTAGGCGGCGAATGAGTGTCGCCGTGGAGTCGTCCGCGAGCGGCCTCCTTGGATGGTGGGGCGCCGGCTCGGTTCAGGCGCGGCGTGCCCTTGTCGCGGCCACGCTCGGGTGGATGCTCGATGCCTTCGACGTCACGCTCTTCGCGATGACCCTTCCGGCCGTGCGTGTCTCCCTCGGCCTGTCAGCAACGGCGGCTGGCGTCCTGGGATCCGTCACGCTCGTCGCCGGCGCCGCCGGCGGTCTGGTGTTTGGCTGGATTGCGGATCGATTCGGCCGCACCCGCGCGCTGATGCTCAGCGTCATCGTCTACTCGGTCTTTACCGCGGCGTGCGGGCTCGCGCAGGATTTCCGGCAGCTCCTGGCCGCCCGCGTGTTTCTTGGGTTCGGCATGGGCGGGGAGTGGGCGAGTGGCGCCGCGCTCGTGTCCGAGAGCTGGGCCGCCGAGCATCGAGGAAAGGCGCTCGGCCTGATGCAGAGCGGATGGGCGGTTGGCTACGCGGCCGCAGCCCTCGTCAACGGGCTCATCCAACCGGCCTATGGTTGGCGCGCGGTGTTCTTCGTTGGAATCCTCCCGGCCTTTCTCACGATCTGGATTCGTAGGCGCGTGGAAGAACCGCCCATCTGGCGGTCGCGGGAGGTCGTCAGGACCGCAGCATCCGGCATCCGCCGCCTGTTCGAGCGACCGTTGGCGCGTCTCACGATCGCGTTGACCTTCATGAACGCCTGCACGCTGTTCGCATGGTGGGGCTTCTACCTGTGGCTCCCGAGTTATCTCGTGCAGCCTGTCTCCCAGGGCGGGGTCGGACTCCATCTGCTTTCGAGCTCCGGCTTCATCCTCGTGATGCAGTCCGGCATGTGGGTGGGCTATGTGACGTTTGGCTTCGTCAGCGATGCGCTGGGGCGCAAACCCACGTACGTCGGGTATTTGATCATGGCCGCGGCAACGCTGACTGTGTTCCTCTCGACCAGGAACGCGATGCTCCTGCTCGCGCTGGGGCCTTTCGTCGCGTTCTTCGCCACCGGATACTTCAGCGGCTTCGGCGCCGTCACGGCGGAGATCTATCCGACCGCGATCCGCGCGACGGCCCAAGGCTTCACCTATAACATCGGCAGGCTCGCGAGCGCGCTTGCGCCATTCACCGTCGGCACCCTCGCGCAGACGCACGGGTTCGGCACCGCGCTCTCCTTGTCGTCCGGAGCGTTCGTTCTCGCTGCCGTGACGTGGATCTGGATCCCGGAAACCAGAGGGCGCAGTCTGCAGTAGAACGACAACGCCCGCTGGCGGTGGAGTCAGACCTGGGTCGGACCCCACCGGAAGTAGATTGCGTTTTTTCAACATCAAACATGACCCGGCTCCGGTCGTCGTTCCGAGAGTGGTGCTCGCGATGTTCGCCCAGCGGTATTCGTCAGGAAGGAATCGTGCTCCATGCTCAGAGGCAGTCGCAAGGCGCTCGTCAAGAAGGTCCAGCCGGTCAGCATCCATGGACAGATCTCGCTCGACGTCTACTTCGTAGATCCGGATGATCCGGACGGCCAGGTCAGCGTCGCCCGCGTCGGGCCGGAATCGACGCCTCCCCACATGGAGGCCGGCGATCTCGTCGAAATGCACTACGTGCTGGGAGCTGTGACGAGCGTCACCCGACCCAGCTGATCCGTCGCAAGAGCGCACATGACTGGTTTGCTTTCGTCCATGGTTTGCCTCACACTGGATGCCGCCCGCCCCCCGGCACAGGAGTTTTTCCCCATGGTTGCGCGTCGTTATCGGCTGGGCTTTGCTCTGTCCATTCTTGTCGTCTCCGCCAGCGTGCCGCAGGCTCGCGTGCCGACACAGGCGGCACAGGTACCGGTGCCGAAAGTGGCTCCGAAGGCACCCGCACAAAAGGCTTCCCCAGCTGACGAGGCACTTCCCACGGCCCGCTCCATCATCGATCGCCACATCCTCGCGATTGGCGGTCGAGCGGCAATTCTGGCGCGTTCGTCCAGTCACGCCGTCGGGACGGTTTCCATTCCCTCGGCCGGGATGACTGGATCCGTCGACCTGTTCACGGCAAAGCCCGACAAATCACTCCTGCGGATCACACTCGGCGGGATCGGATCGATCGAGGAGGGTTTCGACGGCAAGGTCGGCTGGTCGCTGTCGCCGCTGACCGGCCCGACGCTGGTGCAGGGGAAGGAGCTGGAGCAGAAGCGCTTCGACTCCGATTTCCACGCCGATCTCCACAGCGACGGTCGATACGAATCGATGACGACGATGGAGAAGATAGAGTTCGAGGGACGTTCGTGTTACAAGCTGCGGCTCGTGCCTCGCGCCGGAGGTGAGGAGTACGAGTTCTACGACGTCGAGACCGGTCTCAAGGCGGGTGGGATCACGACGCGAGAGAGCCCGATGGGACCGATCACGGGGACCATGATCGAGACCGACTACAAGAAGTTCGGGTCGCTGCGGGTGCCGACGACGCTCAAGCAGACGTCCATGGGCCTGCAGCTCGTGATCACGCTCACGTCGATCGACTACGACCAGGTCGATCCCGCGACGTTCGATGCGCCGGCGGCAATCAAGGCGCTCTTGAAGTGAAGCGTGGAGCGATCGTCGCGTGCGTTCTCGTGACGCTCGCGGCGCTCTCGGTCGCCGCACAAGACCAGGCCCCGGTCGATACGTTCGACGCGGTGTGGAAGATCGTCCGCGACACGCATTTCGATCCGCGGATGAACGGGGTCGACTGGAACGCCGTCAGGACCGAGCTGAGGCCCCGCGCGCTCGCCGCCTCGAGTCCTGGCGACCTGCGCAGTGTGATCCGCGAGATGCTCGGTCGGCTCGGCCAATCACACTTCGTGCTGCTTCCGTCCGGCGCAGACTCCACGCGCGACGTGCCGGTCGACGCGGGCGGGGATCCGGGGTTCGATGTGCGTCTGGTGGGCCGCGAGAT
Organism: uncultured Acidobacteriota bacterium; assembly: GCA_963730995.1. Classification (GTDB taxonomy): domain Bacteria; phylum Acidobacteriota; class Vicinamibacteria; order Vicinamibacterales; family 2-12-FULL-66-21; genus CAVSUB01. The sequence continues at coordinate 767,464 of CAVSUB010000002.1, forward strand.
CCTGGTGACTTCGGTGGACCCGGCGGGCGGGGCAGCCTCCGCAGGAGTTCGAACGGGCTGGAAGGTCCTGACGATCGACGGCACAGCTGTCGCACAGATTCTGGCGAAGTTCGATCCGGGCACTCCCGAACGTTTGCTGAATGTGGAAGTGTGGCGGGCAATGGAGACCCGTCTGCGCGGACCGACCGGATCCAGCGCGGCCCTGACGTTTGAAGACGCGAACGGAAGGTCCGTATCCGTTGCCGTGCCGAGACGCCCCGAGGCGGGTGAGCCGGTGACGGTCGGCAACCTGCCGACCATGCACGTGCGGGTCGAGTCACAGAAGCAGCGAACGCCCGCTGGCGGGACAGCGGGCGTGATCCGGTTCAACGTCTGGATGGCCCTGGTAGACGCGCGATTTCAGCGGGCGATCGACGAGCTGAGGGGCTCTGACGGAATCGTCATCGACTTGCGGGGCAATCCGGGGGGGCTTGCTGGGATGATCATGGGCATCTCGGGGCACTTCCTGACCGAGCGAAAGCCGCTGGGCGTGATGAAGACGCGCGATTCGGAGCTGAAGTTCGCCTCCAATCCCAGGATGGTCAGCGCCGACGGGGTCAGGGTCGAGCCGTTCGGCGGGCCCGTGGCGATTCTGATGGACGCGATGAGTGGAAGCGCGACGGAGTGCTTCGCGGGCGGGATGCAGTCGCTCCACCGCGCGCGCATTTTTGGCCAGACGTCGATGGGCCAGGCGCTTCCGGCCCTCTTCGACAAGCTGCCGAATGGCGATTTATTGATCCATGCGTACGGCGATTTCGTCACTGCAGATGGGACACGGCTCGAGGGCCGGGGTGTGATCCCTGACGAGATTGTGCCTGTGCGCCGGGAGGATCTCCTGGCCGGCCGCGATGCCACGCTGGATGCGGCGCTTGCATGGATCGATCGAAGCCGGCAGGGCACACCGGGTGGCGAACCCCGGGACGAATGACCCAAACTCGCAGGGTCGAGGTGGTCTAGGTGCAGGGCGGCCCTGGAAATCGACACCGGGGCCTTCAGGCCGCCTGTGAACGGCTTACAGCATTGCAACTGAGGCACTTGCGGGTGTTGTTGTTGCGCGGGCAGGAGCGGCTCTGCTAGACTGATTGGACCTGCACCGCGGTTTTCCAACCAGCCAAATCGCAACGGTATTTTCGGGGGAGTTAATGGAGCAGCGCCGGCTGCGTCTCGGTGACATCGTGGACGACTACTGTCCGCGCGAGCGACGCGTGACGAACCACGCGATCGTTGCCATGGTGGAAGAGGACGTCAAGCAGACTCGTTGCACGACCTGCGACGCCGACCACGCCTACAAAGGCGGCGCTGCGCCCCGTCGCCGAAAGAAAGACTCCACCGGGGCACTCTACAAGGAAGTCCTCGCCGGCATTACCGAAGGCGGCGACACGACTCCCGTCTTGACCACTCCGGCGGCGGCACCACCGACCGTGCGCACGGCCGGCGTTCATGAGGACGTTCAGGAAACCGTCCAGGCCTCCAGCAATGGCGGCGCACCTCACACCGACAATGGCCAGCACGTCGAGGGCGTTGAACAGGTCGAGCAGGTCCAGGGGCTCGGTCAGCCTGAAAACGAGGTGCGAGACACGCCTGACGTCGTCGAAGACGGTCCCGTGCATCGACCGCTGATACGCGCCACCCTTCCACGAGTCGAAGGGCACAAGGAAACGCGGCAGGCCACTGATTTCACCATACGCCAGTCGAATGGCCGCGGCGCCAATTTCCAGGGTAATCGCGGTGCCGATCAGCGCAGTCGCCCGCGTGGCGGTCATGGCCAGGGACAGGGCCAACCGTCCAACAGGCCTCCCGGAGGCGGTAGCCGGTTCGCCGCCGGGGCACGCACCGGCAATCAGGGGCGAGGAGCGGCCGGCCGACCTCCAGGCGGAGGTTTCCGCGCCGGTCAGGGCCAGCGTCGTGGTCCTGGCGCAGGGGGTGGCGGCGGCCGAAAACGCTCGCGCTGATTTCGATCGCTTTCGATCGAACCTCCAATTCGCATGTCCCTCACCGGTAAGACCGGACTCATCGTCGGCGTCGCCAACAAACGATCGATCGCATGGGCGATTGCGCGAGCGGCTGCGGCAGCCGGCGCACGGCTCGCGGTCACGTACCAAGGCGAGCGTCTCGAAGAGAACGTCCGCGAGCTCTCAGCCAGCCTTCAGGATCCACTCCTGCTTCCCTGCGATGTCACAGACGACAGCCAGATCGCCGCGGTGTTCGAGGGCATCGAACGTGAGTTCGGCGGGTTGGATTTTCTCGTGCACGGCGTGGCGTTCGCGCGACCCCATGAGCTAAGCGCGCCGTTCGTAGATACGACCCGGGATGGGTTCAGGATGTCGCTCGACATCAGCACCTACTCCTTGATTGCGCTCGCCCGTGGCGCGCTGCCACTGATGGAGCGCCGCGGTGGCGGCAGCATCCTCACGCTCACCTACCTGGGCAGCGAGCGCGTCTTCCAGAACTACAATGTGATGGGTGTGGCAAAGGCGGCGCTCGAGGCGACCGTCCGCTATCTGGCCGCCGATCTCGGGCCGAAAGGCATTCGCGTCAATGCCATTTCCGCGGGCCCGATCAAGACGCTCGCCGCGTCGGGCATCTCCGGATTCTCGGGGATCCTTCAGCAGTATCGCGACCGCGCGCCGCTGCGCCGCACCGTCGAGGCGGCGGAGGTGGCCGAAGCGGCGATGTTCCTGCTCGGTCCAGCCGGCCGTGCTGTGACCGCAGAGATCCTGATGGTGGATGGCGGCTATCACGCCACGGGCATGTAGCTTGCTTCGTATGAGGCTCTCTCGTTTGGAGTCATCTTCTCTCTGGTTGGAGGCATCTCAATGAAGAGGCACAGCCGTTCGACCGTTCTGCTCGTCGCGCTCGCCCTGACTCCATCCACTGCAGCGATGGTGCTGACGGGTTGTGGTGGTAAGACCATCACGCATCAGGCCAAGCCAGCTACCGACGATCTCAGCATCACCACGCGCGTGAAAACCGCCCTGCTGAACGACCCCGATATCGTCGGCAAGATTGACGTCGACACGGCCAACGGCGTCGTCACGCTCAGCGGAACGGTGAAGTCGCCCGCTGAGCGCGACAAGGCGGTCGCGCTCGCCCGCAAGGTTGGGGGAGTATCGGACGTCAAGTCGTCGCTTCAGGTGCAGTAGGGGAAGGCTCGCTTCCATTCGTGCAGCGCTGCCTGCGTTCGTTACCACTCTTCGATGAGGATTCGGTTCTTCGCAATCCCGAGACCCATCAGCATCAACGGGACGTCGTTCAGCATCGCCGCCGGCCCGCAGACGAAACAGAGCGTGTCGGGATGATCGACGAGCGGCGCGAGGCGGTTCCCGCCGATGCGCCCCCGCTCGCCACGCCACTTGGCTCCCACTTCGCGCGTCGCTGTCAACGAGAGGTCGAGGCGTCCCTGCCAGACCAGACCGCGCAGCTCACGCAAATACGGAAAGTCCGCGGGTGTTCGATCGCTGTAGAGCAGGCGCGCCCGGCCGGGGATGCCAGCGATCTCGATGTGCTTGATCATCGATCTCACGGGCGCGATGCCGGTGCCGCCGGCCACGAACAGGAACCTGCGCTCGTGCGGCCGTGGTGGAAACGTGAAGGTGCCGAAAGGCCCATCGAGTGCGACCCGCATTCCGCGCGCCAGGCGATCGAACTTGTGGCCCCATCGCCCCGAAGGCTCGATCTTGATCAGGAACTCGAGCGCCCCCTGTTTCGCGGCTTCTTCCGGGGACGACGCAATCGAGTAGGGAATCTTGTCGCTGTGGCCGGCAATGCTGATGGTCGCGGCCTGACCTGGCCTGTAGTTGAAGCGTGAGCCCGCCAGATCGACCCTGATGATGCGCGTCGAGGCTGTCGCGCGCCGGACGCTGGAGATTCGGAAGGTGGTCGGCTCAGGCTTCGGCATTCAGCATGTCGGTCGTATCACGAGGCGTGCGCCGCTTGCGGATTGCCTTGTCCTGATACATCCGGCCGTCCGCCGTCGCCAGCAGTGTCTCGTACGAGTCACCGTCCCGTGAGAATACCGCAATGCCTACGCTGATGCCGAGCTGAAGCCGTCTGCCAGGCCGCGCTTCGAAGTACACATCGTCGACGCTCTTCTGAAGCTCGTCGCGTTTGAGTTCCGCCTCCTCGACGCTGCATCCCGACAGCACGACGATGAACTCGTCGCCGGCGTATCGCACGCAGATGTCGTAGGGGCGGATGGCCGCCCGGAGCACTCGGGCGACCTCGCAGAGCGCGCGGTCACCGACGTGGTGTCCGTGCGTGTCGTTGATCTCCTTGAAGCTGTCGAGATCCATGACCATCAGCGCGACCTCGGCGCCGAGCCGGGCGGCGCGCGCGAGCTCTCGTGTGAGGTGCATGAACAGGAAGCGCGTGTTCGGGAGCCCGGTGAGCGGGTCTGTGAGCGAGTCTTCCTGCGTCTGCTCGAACAGCATCGAGTTGTTGATCACGGCGGCTGCCTGCTCTGACACGCGATCGAGCAGCCTGCGGTGATCGTCGCGGAAGAATGCCGGCTCGACGTGGTAGACCGAGAGCGTTCCGATGAACTTGTCGTTGAAGAGCAGCGGGCAGACAAGCGCGGATTGCAGCGAAGAGCCCGCGACCGATAGGCCGGCCGCCTCGAGGTCCGCGCTCGGCCGCGCGTTGACGAGAGGCCGTCGATTCCGCGCCACCCAGCCGGTCAGGCCCTCGCCGTTGCGCAGCGCGACCTGCTGAATGATGTCGGCATCGGTACCCGTGGCGAACCTGCAGCGCAGCGTGTCGGTGTCCTCGTCGTGGAGGAACAGCGCCGCGCACGAATACGGTACGAGGTTGCTCAACTTGGCCGTGATGAGGGCCATCGTGTCCGCGACGCCGAGGCTCGTGCCCATCGCCTGCGCGATCTCGTAGAGCGCGTAGATTTCGCGATGTGCGAGCGCGATATCCTCGAAAACGTTCTTCGTTGCCGGTTCGAGCGTGCGGCCGCCCGGGAGACGCCCGGCCTCGGCGTTCTCGAAGTCGTCATCCGGCCGCCAACGTGCTTCTTCGACTGCAGCCGCTTCACTCTGGAGCGCCGGCAGCAGCTCGAGGAAGGTGGTCACGACACCGGGATCGAGCGCTCGGCCCGCCTCGCGGCGGAGGAGCGCGACAGCGCCGTCGTACGACATGGCCTTGTGGTACGGCCGATCGGCCATCAGCGCGTCGAAGTAGTCCACGACGGACAGAATCCGCGCGCCCAGTGGGATCTCCGGACCCTTGAGCCCACCGGGATAGCCCTTGCCGTCCCACCTTTCGTGATGGCTCAGAATCAGCGGCGTTACGGGATACGGGAAAGGGACGGAACTGACGATATCAGCGCCGACTTTCGGATGGGCGCGAATCTTCTGGAACTCCTCGGGTGTGAGCGGACCCGGCTTCGACAGGATGTGTTCGGGGACGGCCAGCTTGCCGATGTCGTGCAGCAGCGCGGCGGTCTTGACGCCCTCGACGTCGTTCTCGGACATCCCCATGACTCGCGCGACCGACGTCGCGTACAGCTGCACTCGGCGCAGGTGCGAATGCGACGTCCGATCCTTGGCGTCGATCGCGAGCGCGAGCGCCTCGATGGTGGCGAGATGGAGGTCTGCCATTTCCCGCGCGTGGCGCTGGCCGTCTTCGATTCGCCCGACGTAGACCAGGTAGGTGCGATACGAGACGTACAACAGCGCCGCCGCGAGTGCCATGAGCCATTTCGCGGGGAGCCCCGACATCAGCCACGTCAAAAGGATCGCGAGCGTCGCGCCGACAGCGAACGGAGGAACGCTGCGGATGTTGAGGAATGAGCCGCCCGGCAGCTCCTTCAGCCTGGCCGACAAGGAATCGTTCGAGGTGTTCTTCACCGGACCACTCCGCATCCACTGCGCGCGGTGAAGCAGAGCGCGTCCCAGGTAATCGGCTCGCCGTACGAGCTCGTCTCGGCTCCCCACGTCACATCCAGCTCCCAGGCCTTGATCGAAGGTGCCATCGCGTCACCGACGACACGTTGCGCGCCCCAGATGATCTGCCGGCTCCACTGGGTCGTCCCTCCCGCCATTTCCTCGAGCGCGGCTGCATCCGTCGGTCGCGTCGTCAGCTGACGCGCGAGGGCAACGGCGCCGCGCGCATTCAACAGACCCGCGCCCTGAGTGGACTGGTCGGTGTTCGCTCTTGGCTCTGCGGTGAACTGAAGGATCGCCTTCACCGCATTGGGTGTCAGCTCCGGGCCTGCCTGGAGCATCAGTGCAATGGTTCCCGTGACCACGGGTGCCGCCATGCTCGTGCCGCTCAGCCGTAGATACGGCTGGCTCACGGTGCTCGCAACGCCCCAGACGCGGGCGCGAGGCTGAATCGAGTACAGCGTGCTCGAGGGCTCCGCGGCGGACTCGATGCCCACGCCCGGCGCGACGAGATCCGGCTTGGGTGTACCGTCGATGGCTGCCGGCCCTCGCGAGCTGAATGCTGCCACCACGTCGTCTGCTCGATCGGGTGTGCCTTTGTCGTCGGCGGCGCCGACGGTGAGCACCCACGGCGCGTTGCCCGGCGCGGCTATGCTGCCGTACTGCGCGTCGCCGCTCGGACTCTGGCCGAAGTTGCCAGCGGCTGCGACGACGACGATGCCGGCGCGGACCGCGCGGAGGGCGGCCTGGGCGAGCGGGTCTGTGAGGTACGACTCGTAGACGCCGGCTGCGACAGACAGGTTGAGCACCCGGATGTTGAATCGCTCGCGATTCGCCACCGCGTAGTCGACAGCGGCGATCACGTCGCTGATGTGTCCGTTGCCGGTGCCGTCGAGAGCTTTGAGCACGATCAGGTCGGCACCGGGCGCGATGCCCCGCCGGCCGCCGCCCGAGTCCACGCCGGTGCCCGCAATGATTCCGGCCACGTGCGTGCCGTGCCCGTAGTCGTCGTACGCAACGGGCTGATGGGCGACGAAGTCGGCCCAGTGCACGACCCGGCCCGGACCCAGATCGTCGTGCGACGGCGAAATGCCAGAGTCGATCATCGCGACGCCGACTCCGGCGCCATCCACGCCGAGGTTTTCGCGCAGCCAGCCCGAGCCGATGAGCGATCCGGCGCCTGAATCAGTCGCTCCGGCGACAGGTCTATCGAGGCTGACGGCGAGGACCCCTGCCTCCCGCCCCAGTTGCGAGAGCGCGCTGTCAGGGACGACGGCGACGTGGCCCGCCGTGCCGAGCGCCCGAAGGGCCCGACCTCCGAGCTGGTGGATCGTCGACTCGAAGGCATCGCCCCGCGTCGTGCGGACGATGACGCGGGACTCTCCACGGGGCGCGCTGGCCCGCGCGCGCAGAGCGGAGTCGAGGCTCGTCGAACGGGATTCTGAGGCAGGCGTCAGCAGCGTAGCGATCGCGACCGAGAGCACGATGCCGACGACGAGTCGTCTGTCCACGAAGTTGAGCTGGTGCGACACGGAGGAACTGCCGCAGTCTGCAAAGTCTCTGCCCATCTCAACCGTTTGACGATCAGATGAGCCAAATCACAGAGCATGAAGCGTTTACGGCGAATTTACAGGCCACATCAATTGATCGCGGCGTTTGAGGGGTTCCGACCAAGTTGTTCCGTTTGAGAACAGTTACGGTAGTCGCGAGCCTTAAAGACCGTGTGACCAATGGTTTATCGATATGGATGAGTGTCTCGATTTAGATCACCACGCAGGACCCTGAATTACGAGAAGTTCTCGTGCTCCGACCTACCGTGTTCTGTTTCGGGACGCTTTTGGGTCCGCTTCCAGCCCGTACTCCACGATCTTCCGGTAGAGCGTTCCCCGGCTGATCTCGAGCACCCCCGCAGCCTGTTTCTTGTTCCACTGAACGCTCTCGAGGACGTGGGCGATGTGAGCGCGCTCTGCTTCGGCAAGGGTCGGCAGGCGCTCGCGAGGGACTTCCACGGGGGCCTCGCTCGCGTGCAGGAACTCGATATCGGCAGGGCGAATGACGCGGCCTGGCGACGAGAGCGCGGCGCGGGACACCGTGCTCTCGAGTTCGCGGATGTTCCCCGGCCAGTGGTATTGCATCAGGAGGTCGACTGCTTCCTTCGAGAAGCTCTTGCCGTCGGCCGGAAGATCGTTCGCCGCGCAGTAGCGGCCGAGGAACCGCTGGGCGAGCACGGGGATGTCGCTCGCGCGCTCGCGCAGCGAGGGCAGCCGGATGGAGAACGCGTTCACCCGGTAGTAGAGATCTTCGCGGAAGCGCGAGTCGCGGACGAATTGTTCCAGCGGTCGATTAGTGGCCGAGATCAAACGGAAATTGACATCGATCGGCGTGTTGCCGCCGAGGCGCTCGAACCGGCGCTCCTCGAGAACGCGCAGGAGCTTTGCCTGCGCGATGAGCGACATGTCGCCGATCTCGTCGAGGAAGAGCGTCCCGTTGTTGGCCATCTCGAGCCGGCCCGGCTTGCGGTCGTACGCGCCGGTGAAGGCGCCTTTCTCATAGCCGAAGATCTCCGACTCGAAGAGCGTGTCGGGAAGCGCGGCCGTGTTGACCGCCTGGAACTTGTTCGTCCCGCGGCGGCTGAGTTCATGAATCATCCGCGCGACGACTTCCTTGCCCGAGCCGGTCGGTCCGAGGATCAGCACGGAGATGTCGGACTTCGCGGCAGTCCGGATCCACTCGAACACGACGAGCATTTTCTCGTCGCGCCCGATCATCTCGCGAAAACGCTGAACGGACGGCGACCGGTCCTCGTGCGTCACGGTCGCGCGCCGCTCGAGGAACTCGTCGAGCAGATCGCGCAGGGTGTGGTTCTCGGGCGGGACGAACGCGTAGCGCGGGGAGCCGCCGCCCGCCACGCGCTGGGCCAGCCCGAACGCGAGCAGCTCGCGGACGCAGTTCTCGATGTCCAGCCGCATGCGGCCGAACTGCTGCATCATGGCCTCGACGTCGAAGGCTTCGTCCGGCCGTCCGCACAGGAAACGCACCAGTGAGGCGCGCAGCGGCGACTGCACGAGTGCGTGGAAGCGCACCTCGACTTCGCCGGGCTCGACTCGCCGTTCTGGAATGGACGCCTTCTCCAAGTTTTTACTCCGAGGGGCTTCGCCCCTCGGGCTCCCCTACACGCCCGCTCCCGTCGATCACTCGCTTCCGCTCGCTGGCGTTGTGCCGGCTGCGCTGGAGGCGGGCTGCTGCCTGCGGTAATACTCGGACTGGAACTGCTCGATCAGCCGCTTCATCTCCACGGCGTCGGCCTTGCGATGTCCGTGGCAGCGCACCGGGCTCGTGCCTCCGGAGCTCTCGATCAGCACGTTCGAGAAAAAGAGCTTCCTGTCGATCAGCACCGATGCCACGTGCGCGATGTGCATCGAGTGCTCCTGGCCGCCGATGAACGCCGGTGTGTAGTGCACGACGCTTCCGGGCGTCACGGCCACCTGCGTCGGATAGAGCAGATTTCCCTTGCTGAACCGGCTCGCGCGGAACACGTGCGGACCGGGGAGCTTCCGCCCCTTCGACCAGAAGAAGACGACAACCCCCACCACGACGAGAATCACTACGAGCGCGGCAATCCAGAGCGCCGGACCGTAGCTCGAAGCTTCTGTCATGAACGGAATGTTCGATTACTGCAGGGAAACGAGTTACGTTCGCTCCCGGGCACACCTGCTGTCAAGGAGTTTCGGCCGGTCGGACCTGTGGCAACAGTCGAATGCTAAGCTAGTGGCCTGTATCTACTGATTCGGTAGTGTGTCGTCCTGTGGTTCGGCCCCGGGTTCCGCAGCTGCGACAACGGAGCGGCTGCTACTGATCCAGTCGTTACATCCTATTAGTGGGCCGGTTCGGCGTTGCCGTTCGTTGAGTGACGTTCCGCATGTCGGATGCCGGTGACAGAGGAGGATTCGTCGTGCCCCATCGAGCGCCCGGAGCGCCGGGTCAGCGCGCCGGTAACTACCTGGCCGGCAAGCCAATCAAGTACTACCGGCCGGGAGGCAGCGCCCAGGTCCGCCACCTCATCGAGAACGGATTCCAGGCCTTCAACGCCGGCCGTCTCTCCGAGGCCTGTCACATCTTCGCGGACAAGATGCTGGCGCCCGAGAACGACACCACGATCGGCCTGACGATCGCGGGCGCTCTCACGCCCGCCGGCCTCGGGGGGTGCGTGATCGAGATGATCGACCGCGGCCTGATCGATTTCATCATCAGCACGGGCGCCAACCTCTACCACGACCTGCACTACGCACTGAACTTCACGCTCCACCGCGGCTCGCCGTTCCTGGACGACGTGGAGCTGTACGAGCAGGGCATCATCCGGATCTACGACGTGCTGTTTCCGGCGACGGTGCTCCTCGAGACCGACGCCTACATCCGCGACTTCCTCGTCCGTTCCGGTTTGTCTGGACCGATCTCCACGTCCGAGCTCCACTTCCGACTCGGCGAGGATCTCCTCGATCGATATCCCGGCTGCGAGGAGTACTCCGTCGTCGCCCGCGCGGCGCTCGCCGGCGTGCCGATCTATACCTCCTCGCCCGGCGACAGCTCGATCGGCATGAACATCGCCTATCACGAGCTGATGAACGGCGCGACATTGATGATCGATCCGAACCGCGACGTCAACGAGGTGTGCGCGATCATCCTCGCAGGCAAGCAGAACGGCTGCGTGATCCTCGGCGGCGGATCGCCGAAGAACTTCTACCTCCAGGGTCAGCCCACGCTGTGGGAGGTCTACGGCATTCCGAAGGGCGGCAACGACTACTTCATTCAGATCACGACCGACCAGGTCGTCTGGGGCGGTCTGTCCGGTGCGACGCCGGCCGAAGCGGTGAGCTGGGGCAAGGTGAATCCCGGCGTACTCCCCGACACCGTTGTGGCCTACTGCGATTCGACGATCGCGTTTCCGCTGTTCTGCGAATACGCGATCGGGTCTGAGCACGGACGCCGGCCCCGCAAGGAGCTTCTGCACAAGCGCGAGCAGCTGGTGGCGGATCTCGTGCGGCAGGCGAAGGAAACGCGAGACGCGAAACAGAAGCCGCCGGTGGCCAACGAGCCGGCCGAAATCGATCGGCATCGCTGACACCCGACGCCGGAGTCCACCTGTACTCGCGGGAAGAAGGCAATGGGCACGCTCTCGTCAGAGCTCACGCAGGTCATCGTCGACTCCGGACCCGTTCCGCGCATCTATGCTGACGCCAACATTCCGACGGGCGTGGTGGAGTTCATGCGCAACGTGCTCGGGTGGGATGTGTTCTTCGTGCTCGAGCACGACGACATCAGGCGCGCCGCCGACCTGATTCACTTCCGGCTGGCGCGTCAGCTCGGACGAACGCTCGTGACGCTCGACCGCGACTACGTCGATGACCACCGGTTTCCGCCGTCCGAGGGTGCGGGTGTGATCGTGTTCTCGGCGCCCGACGAACGCTGGCTGCGGAAGTTGATGCGTCAGGTCGATCGCCGCTTGTTCCGCGCGGCCGGCGCGCGCGCGCTGCCGCTCGAGGGCCGCAAAGTCCAGTGGCACATAGACGAGCCGAATGATCCTTAGCAATCGGGGACGCGGATCGACGCGCGTCCTGCTTTCGGGCGGCGACGTGGTGATGCGGGACCATGTCCTCAGCCCGGGCACGGTCGTCCTCGAGGACGGCGTGATCACGGAGATTGCGCTTGGATCCCGCCCGGGCCGTGGAGCGCTGGAGTACGTCGACTGCACGGGCCTCGTCGTCGCACCCGGATTCATCGACGTCCACGTCCACGGCGTCGAAGGGACAGACACGCTGGACGGCGCGACTGCGATCGCGGCGATCGCGGAGCGGCTGCCTCGTTATGGCGTCACGGCCTTCTGCCCGACGTCAATGGCGTGCGCGCCCGCGGCGCTCAAGACGATGCTGAACGCAGTTCGCGCCTCGCGCGAAGCGCCCGGCGGCGCTCGCGTGCTGCCGGCGCACCTCGAGAGCAACTTCATTAATCCCGAGTACCGCGGGGCCCAGCCGCTCGAGTGCCTTCGCCTTCCAACGAACGCCCGAACCGATGGCGACTTCTCTGGCGCGGAGATCCTGAGCGAAATCCATGCGGCGTCAGGCGACGTCGGGATCATGACCATCGCACCGGAGATCGACGGCGCCATCGATCTGATCCGTCAGCTGGCCGCACAGGGGATCTTCATCTCGTTGGGGCACTCCGGCGCCACGTACGAAGAGGCGCTGGAGGGCATCGACGCTGGCGCCCGGCATGCGACGCATCTTTTCAATCGCATGCCGCCGCTCAACCACCGCAAACCTGGCCTCGCGGCCGCGGTTCTCGAGAGCGAGGCGCTGACTGCGGAGGTCGTCTGCGACGGTGTTCACGTCCATCCCGCCGTCGTGAAGATGGCGCTGGCCATCAAGCGCCCCTCCGGAATCATGGCGATTACCGATGGCACCGCAGGCGCCGGATTGCGAGAAGGCGCCAGGACGTCCATCAGCGGCCGACCGATTACCATAAGAGATGCCGCCTACCTGGACGATGGGACGCTGGCGGGCAGCGTATTGACCATGGATCGGGCGTTTGCGAAGCTGACGACCGAGATGAAGGTAAGCCTCGTGGATGCCTGCAGAATCTGCTCGACGACTCCGGCAGAAGCCCTCGGCCTGCAAGGGACCGGTGGAATAGTCGAGGGATGGGCGGCGGATCTCGTGCTGCTGGACCAGGATTTCACCCCAAGAGCCACCTATATTGCGGGAGAGCGGGTATGGGGTCGCAAATGAGCGGTCTTTCCGGGAACGGCCGGACGGCGCCTGCCGTCTATGCGGGTATGAGAATTGCCCTCGCCTGGGGTCTTCTGGCTTCGTCGGTTGCCGCGACCTCCTGCGTGGTCAACGTCGACTCGCAGGCCTTGATCGAGCGTGAAGAGAAGCGCTTTTCCGTGAAGGGTACGCCGAATCTTCGCCTCTCGACCTTCGATGGTGCGATTGAGGTGAGGTCCTGGGATCGCCCCGATGTGCTCGTTGAGATCGAAAAGCGAGGGCCGACGCGCGAAGCCGTCGACGGGCTGGTCGTGCAGGTCGAGCAGGACGGCAACAAGATCGCGGTCGAGGTGAAGCGGCCGAAGTCGGAGACGCTCAGTGGTTTGGGGTTCCATCGATCGGCCTCGGCGAAACTGATAGTGTCCGTTCCGCAGAGCTCCGATGTCGCCGCCCGGAGCGGCGATGGTTCGATCAGGATCGAGCGCGTGACCGGCAGGCTCGATCTGAATACCGGCGACGGGACCATTCGCGCGTCCGAAGTGGACGGCGTCATGACACTCCACACCGGCGACGGATCGGTTCATGTCGACAACGGCCAGGGCCAGATAGACGTCGACACCGGAGACGGCAGCGTCGAAGTCTCAGGCAACCTGACGGCCGTCAAGCTGCACACTGGAGACGGATCGATCGTGTTTCGCGGCGATTCACGCCTCGTCATGTCGGACGATTGGGACATTTCGACGGGGGACGGCAGCGTGACGATGTATCTGCCGCCGGACTTCGGTGCCGAGCTCGACGCCCGCACGAGCGATGGCGGCATCCGCAACGAGCTCCGGGTCGCTTCACAGGCGGAAGCGGAGGAAGACGCCAGCGCCAGGCGGCACGACCCCGATGAGAACAGCCGCCGTGCGGTCCGTGGACGAATCGGCGGAGGCGGAAAGCTTCTGAAGATCCGGACCGGCGACGGCTCGATTCGCCTCCGAGCGTCTTGATCTACCGTTCAGGCCTCACGGCATACGTTGTCGGATCCTCCCCTCCACTTTCGATGAACGCGTCCCTGCGCTCGCGGCATTTGCTGCATCGTCCGCAATGCCGGCCCGCGTCTGGCTGCATGCACGACAGCGTAAGATCCAGCGGGACGTGCAGCTCCCGACCGAGACGGATCACGTCAGCTTTGTGAAGTGAGGCGAAGGGCGCCTCGATTTCGATCGGGCTCGCGAGCCCGATCGAGAGCGCCTGCGCAAGCGACTGGAAGAATCGGTCGGTGGCGTCCGGAAAGGGATTGCCGGCGAGTGGGCCGATCCAGACGCGGCTGATCTTGGCGCGTGCCATGAAAACCGCCGCCTTGGACAGCAGCACGATGTTGCGACCTTCGAGGTAGACGTCCTCGTCCGGTGTGTCGAACGCCGGTGCCTGTCCGCGGATGGCCCAATGAGAAGGCGGATAGACGTCCGTCATATCGAAGCGCAGGGACGCCAGCGGCTGCAGGTTGGCGGTCGCGGCAAGCGACGACAAGAAGCGCGAGACCACGCGCCGTTCGTCGGCTTCCCATGCCAGGCCAACCGAGACGTAGAGTGGCTGGACCGGCCCATCCTTCGCAGCGCGCGCGAGCAGGACGGCGCTGTCGAGGCCTCCGGAAAACAACACTGCGGTAATTTGCTGCATCCGGCCGGGCTCCTGACAGCTATGATCGACCGAGGCAAGGCCCTGGCACCCCCGAACCTCGGAACCTGAAGAACCTCGAGAACCTCGAGAACCCCTCAAATGTATCTCGTCACCAAACGCATCGAGTTCTGTTACGGCCATCGCCTGCTCGACTACGACGGCATCTGCAAGCACCCGCACGGTCACAATGCGCTGGCGGAGATCGAGGTCCGTACCGACAGCCTCGACTCGAGGAACATGGTGGCGGATTTCAGCGACATCAAGCGGATGGTCAAAGGCTGGATCGATCGCGAGCTCGATCACAAGATGATCCTGCGTCACGACGATCCCCTGGTGGCGCCGCTGCAGGCGCTGGGCGAGCCAATCTTCCTGCTCGAGAGCAATCCGACCGTCGAGCGGATCGCAAAGCTGATCTTCGATGAAGGCCGCAAGCTCGGGTTGGACATCGTGACCGTTCGCGTGTGGGAGACGCCATCGTCGTTTGCGTCGTACAGCGCGGATTGAACGACGGGGCACGGGTTGACTCGAAGCGCTGATCCAACAGGAGTTCAAGAGATCAGGACATCAAAAGATTGCATTTTCTTGATCTTCTGATCTCCTGAACTCCTGTGCGAGACAGGGCGCCGCCGTCATTTCTTCCGGAACGGCAGCTCGTACGAAAAATACAGAAACACGCCGGTGTCTGTACCGCCACCGCCCCACGTGATCGGAATCGCCGCGCCTGTGACGATCTGCGCGTCGCCGACGTTCCAGCCTCCGCGAAAGCCCGGCGACAGCGTGTAGAGCGTGTCCCGCGACTGGCCGATGCCGTCGAACGACCGCTCGAAGAGCAGCACGTTCTCGAGCATCAAATGGAACATCGGGCGCAGCGCGTAGATCGCGCTGCCGGCGAGGGAGGGTGAGAGAAGGTCCGCGCGATCGGTCAGCACGATCGAGGCGGGGCCCTGCGCCTCGGCGCGAGGCAGCCACGTGACGCCGCCGTTCCAATGCCAGTAAACGTTGCCGTGCCGTTTGCTGAAGGGCAGGTTCACTTGCAGGCCGTACGACCCGTTGCCCAGGCTATCCCTGACGCTCCCGGTCGGGACTACGAGGCTGACGCGCGGTGCGAACGCTGGCCGCCCGGGTCCTTCGTTCAGCACCTGATACCTGTAGTTCACGAGCAGGTCTCCGGCGCCGAACCTGTCGCCATCGAGATAGGCGACCGTGTACGAGAGCTGGTGGGTTTGAGAGACGATGGGCCACTCCTGCGTGAAGGTCATGCCCCACTTGCCGTCCAGCCGCGCCGCGCCGAAGATGTTCTGAACGACTCCCGCTTCTTGATTGAACGCTTCCTCCACGAAGAATGAGTTGTCCTCGATCTTGAAGGGGCTCTCCGGTTCTGCCGGCTGGCTCGACGCGGCGCTCTGAGATCCGCTGGTCTGCGACCACGCCGGCAGTCCGAGCATCAGGAGCAGCGCCATGACGCGCGCGGCCTGCACGAGGACCTTCGAGGCGGCTCTGGCTCCAATCGTGAAGCTCCGCCGGTTGCCCCCTCGCAGCCGCACGCTGTCGGCCGCGTCGTCACGAGCCTCGACCTCGATGACCTGTCCGGGCTTGAGCTCGTGACGCTCGACGAACCGGAGGAACTCGGGATCCTGATCGCTGACGCGCTGGACTGTCACCGCGGTGTGAAGAGGGCAGGTGAGGAGCGTGTCGTAGCGCGTCCGGCTGACTGTGCCGTCCGGGTCCGGAATCGGATCGCCGTGCGGGTCGACCGCCGGCCGCCCAAGCATTTCGTCGATCCTGTCGATCAGTCGTTCCGACACGGCATGCTCCAGGTGCTCCGCCTCGTCGTGGACCTCGGTCCAGCTCATTCCCAGGACCCTGACGAGAAACAATTCGATCAGGCGATGCCGTCTCAGGACCAGCGCGGCGAGCTTTTCCCCCGATCGCGTCAGCCTGACGCCGGCGTAGGGCTCGTAACGCACCAGCCCCGACTCGGCGAGCGTCTTCACCATCGTGGTTGCCGTTCCGGGCGCAACCCCCAGAGCCGACGCGAGTTGTCCCATCGGAACGAGGTCGTCCGGCGCAACCTCCACGCTTTGGGCCTTGAGTATGGCCTTGAGATAGTTTTCGACGGTGGAGGAGGGCAGCACTGATTCAGTATCTCAAAAAGTATTTTGAATAATCAAAATATTTTGTTAGGCTCTTCGCATGGCGATCACGCGCCGCTCGCTCATGCGCTTCGCCGGTCTCGGCGCGGCGACGACGGCCCTCTCGACACGCTCGGCGTCCGTTGGCGGTCAGCCGACGGAAAGCTCCGGATCCGCGATGGCCCACGCTGCGCACTACTCCGGCCCGGTGGGGCGTGTGTCGACCGCGACGTTCGACCCCGGGGGCTTCGCGCGTTCGTGGAACTTCTCGGGGCTCGCGGAGGACCGGCGCGCCCGGCACTATCGGGAGGTTCGGCAAGCCGACGGCACCCTGCTCCGTGAATACGACATCGTCGCATCGGATCGCGACATCGAGATCGCGCCGGGTGTGTTTTTCCCTGCGTGGACGTACAACGGTCAGGTGCCCGGACCGACAATCCGGGCAACCGAAGGCGATCGCCTCCGGGTGAACTTCCTCAACGAGGGATCGCACCCGCATACCATTCACTTTCACGGATGGCATCCGCCGGCGATGGACGGCTCGCTGCCGGAGCATCAGGTCATGCCCGGCGCCCGGTTCGTGTACGAGTTCGACGCGGATCCCGCGGGCCTTCACCTCTATCACTGCCACGCCGTGCCGCTGAAGCGCCACATCCACAAGGGTCTCTACGGCGCGTTCATCGTCGATCCCAGAACGCCTCGCGAGCCTGCCGAGGAGCTCGTGATGGTGATGAACGGCTTCGACACGAACTTCGACGCCGACAACGAAGTTTATGCGGTCAACACCGTCGCGCATCACTTCATGCACGAACCCGTGCGCGTGACGGTTGGCGCACTGGTCCGCATCTATCTCGTCAACGTGACCGAGTTCGATCTGCTCAACAGCTTTCACCTGCACGGAATGTTTTTCGATGCGTATCGCACCGGCACCGAATCGGCCAGAGCAGAGCGTACAGACACGCTGATGCTCTGCCAGGGGGAACGCGCGATCCTCGAGACACGCTTCAGATATCCCGGTCGTTACATGTTCCACGCACACCAGAGCGAATTTGCTGAACTTGGATGGATGGGCATGTTCGAAGCCGTCGAGGCGCGTCATGATACCTGAAACGTCACGCGCCACACGGGCGTTGCCCGGATGGGTCGTCGCGCTCGGACCGCTCGTCCTGCTTGCGGCGCTCGTCACGCTCATCGTGCGCACCGCGCCAGCCGATCGTCTGCGTCCTCAAGGCGCGCCACCGGTCGAACGCCTCGCGATCGAGCGCGCCCTACTGCAGAGCGACGGCATCGTCCTGTCAGTGCTGAACGACGGGCCGGATCCGGTCACCATCGCGCAAGTGACAGTGGACGATGCGTTCTGGGCGTTCTCTGCGGACGGCGGTGGTACGACGCTCCGCCATCTGGGTCGTACGTCGATTTCGATCCCGTACCCGTGGGTGCCAGGTGAGGCGCATCTCGTCAAGCTGCTGACGTCGACCGGCACTACCTTCGAGCACGAGATCGCGGTGGCCGTCAGCGCTCCGAAGGCCGAAGCGGCGAACCTCGGACTCTTTACCATCATCGGTCTCTACGTGGGCGTGATTCCTGTCGCGCTCGGGCTGTTCTGGTATCCGCTCGTCTCGAGACTCGGTCGCACCGGCCTCGACGCGTTACTGGCCTTGACTGTCGGCCTGCTCGCGTTTCTCTTCGTCGATGCGGTCAAAGAGGGGCTGGAAGCTGCCGCCGGGATGCCCGGCTCGTATCAGGGCGTGGCGCTGCTCGTCGCGGCTGGAGCGGGCGCGTATCTCCTGCTGGAGACGTTCGGCGCATGGCTCAGAGCGCGGCGTAAACGGACCACACCGACCGGCGACAGCGGCGCCGTGCTCGCCCTTCTGGTAGCCGTTGGCATCGGCCTGCACAACTTCGGCGAGGGTCTGGCGATTGGCGCAGCCTTCGCGCTTGGCGAAGCGGCGCTGGGCACCCTGCTGATTCTCGGCTTCACTCTGCACAACACCACCGAGGGACTTGCGATTGTCGCGCCCATTGCCAAGGCCAGACCGTCGTTGCGCACGCTGGCGTCTCTGGGTCTCATCGGTGGCGTGCCGACGATTGCGGGAGCATGGTGCGGCGGCCTCGTCTACTCTCCTGTCCTGGCCGTAGCGTGCCTTGGACTCGGTGCCGGCGCCATCGCCCAGGTCATTGGTCAAATCGGCGGACAGATCGGGAATCAGATCGCCGATCGGACCTCTCGAAGCAATTCGGGTTTGAGCCGCATGGCGTCTGCTCCCGTGGCGCTCGGGCTGGTGGCGGGCTTCGGCGTGATGTACATCACTGGGATGCTGGTCGGATGAACAGAAAACTGGTAGCAGCTGGGATCGCGGCGGTCCTCGTCATTGGCGGTGCGGTGCTCGCGCACCTCGCCGCTCAGGACAACAACGTCCGCGAGATCCGGCTCGTCGTCCGGGACATGACCTACTATGCGGCGTACACTGCCGAGGCGAATCCGACGCTGCGCGTTGCGCGCGGCGAGAAGATTCGACTGGTCCTGACCAACGAGGATCCCGGGTATTCTCACAACCTGATCGCGCCCGAGCTCGGCGTGTCGACGCGGCTGCTTGCAAAAGGCAAGTCACAATCCATCGAGATCACTATCCCCGATGTCGCGGGTCTCTACAGCTATCGCTGCGGCCCGCACTCCGAGATGATGCGCGGTAATATCGCGATCGAATGACGCCGCCACGCGAGCCGGGGCCTGACAGCGTCCGCCCCGGCCTGCGCGCCTCGCTGGCCACCCCCGACGCCAAAGGCCGCTACGTCCGCCGCCTGTTCTCGACGATTGCCGATCGCTACGACCTGATCACGGTCCTGCTCTCCTGCGGACTGGACCAGCGGTGGAAGCGGCGATTGTCAGCTCTCGCGCAGGTCGAGCCTGGCATCAAGGCGCTCGACCTGGCGTGCGGGACCGGAGACATTGCGTTCGCGCTGAGTGCGAACGGCGCCACCACGACCGCGCTGGACATCACCCCCAGGATGCTCGAGCTTGCAGCAGCCAAGCAGAAGCGCCCGAATCCCCCGCACTGGGTTGCCGGTGACATGATGGCGCTGCCGTTCCCGAGCGCGCGATTCGACCTCGTGACAACCGGATATGGGATCCGGAATGTCCCAATCCTGAAGACCGCGATCGCGGAGATCTACCGGGTGCTGAAGCCCGGCGGGCTCTTCCTGTCCCTGGACTTCAATCGTCCGGGCAATGCGCTGGTGCGCGCCGTCTACCTCTCCTATCTCACAGTGGTTGGTTCCACGCTGGGATTCGTGCTGCACGGAGACCCAGACACGTATCGCTATATTCCGGAATCGATTCGACGCTACCCGGGAGCTCGAGCGGTGTGCGGCGTGGTGCGGGAGCAGGGATTCGCCAGCTGCGACTACCTGCCCGTGCTCGGCGGGCTCATGGCCATCCATCGGGCCGTGCGGGAGCGATGAACGGCCAGGACGGTCACTATGCCCACCCTCCATCTACAATCCCGGCATGGAGGTCGACGTGTCCTCATGGTCGGGAGAAGGCGACTTCACGCAGTCTCTGCTCGATGTCCTGAAGGCCCTGACGACTGTCACCTTCCTCAGAGTCGAGGATGCGCCGGCGTCGCGGTCTGAATCCTCGTACAGCTTCATCAGCAACGAGATCTACGTGGGGTTCGGGGGCGGCGTGGAGTCCGGCGGTGCGCTGGCTGCGCTGGCGCAGGCGCTCCAGCAGGATGTTTCCATCGGCGCGCCCGACTACGCGGACGACGGCATGCTCCAGTACCTGCGGACCGAGCGGGTCGTCCCTGCGTACCAGACCCGCGGGTTCAAGATGATCGAGATGGTCAGGATCTACGAGCTTCAGAGGCAGCCGTAAGCCGCGCCCCCAATTAAGGAGTCCAATTCGACAGCAGCGGCGGGGCACGATAGCCTGAAGGGATGGAGATCCCGGAAGTCAGACGACAATTGCGCGCGGCCATCGATCAGGCGAAGCGAGAAGCCGCGGCCCGGCGGGAGCGCTCTGACGCCGCGTCTCGCGCGTATGCCGAATTCCTCGAACGCCGTGCAGTCCCGACGTTTCGGACGTTTGCCGCCGCGCTCGTGGCCGAAGGATTCAAGTTCAAAATCTTCACGCCTGCGGACTCCGTGAAGCTGGCCTCCGAGAGTGCCGGTGAAGACTTCGTCGAGATCGTTCTGGATTCGACGCTCGATCCGCCGCGCGTCACAGGGCATACGAGCCGATCGCGCGGCCGCCGCTCGATTTCCTCGGAGCGCCCCGTCAAAGCTGGCGCCGATCCGGCGGATCTCACGGAGGAAGACGTCCTGCAATTCCTGGTCGAGGAGATCGTACCGTTCGTGGAGAGGTGATCCTTTAACACGAGCCGGGATCGGGGATCAGGGATCAGGGATCAGAAAACCAGGGGATTCAAGACGCACGCTTTCGGATCCCGGGTCCCGACATCAGATCGCCCCTGCCTCCCGCATCTTCCTGACTTCATCGTCCGTGAACCCCAGATCGTCCAAGAGGATTGCGGCGGTGTGCTGCCCGAGCGTCGGCGGCGCCGTTCGCACGCTTCCCGGCGTGTCCGAGAGTTTGATGGGAACGCCGAGCACGCGAATTGTTCCGAGGTCCGGATGCTCGACGGCCTGGACCATGTCGCGCGCGACGAGCTGCGGGTCGCCGATGACTTCTCCGACATCCCTCACCGAGCCGCACGGCACGCCTGCCGCGCTGAGCGTGGCAATCCACTGGGCGCGCGTCCGCGTGAGCAGCCTGTCCCCGATCGCCGGCCGGATCTCGTCGTAGGCCGTCACGCGCTGCTGGTTCGTCGCGTACCGGGGATCCGCGCCGAGCGTGTCCAGTCCGCACGCCCGGCAGAATGTTTGCCACAACGCGTCGTTTCCAACAGCCACCACGAAGTCCCCGTCGCTCGCGGCAAACGTCTCATACGGAACGATCGTCGGATGACGGTTTCCCAGTCGCCGCGGCGCCGTACCTGTCGCGAAGTAGTTGCCTGACTGATAGGTCAGCAGCGCCGCCGTTGCCTCGAGCATGCCCACGTCGACATGCTGCCCCCGGCCCGTTGTCGTTCGTGCAAAGAGCGCCATCGCGATGCCCTGGAAGGCGAACATCCCCGACACGACGTCCGAGATGGCGACGCCAAGTCGGAACGGCGGCCCATCGGCCTCGCCTGTGATGCTCATCAGGCCGCCCTCCGCCTGAATCACCGCGTCGTAGCCCGGCTCGTCGCGGCGGGGCCCCGTCTGGCCGAATCCGGATATGGAGCAGTAGACGATCGACGGATGCGATGCGGCGACGCTTGCGTAGTCGAGCCCGAGCCTCGCCATCGCTCCCGGCCTGAAGTTTTCGACGATGACGTCGGCCTTGTCGAGCAGTCGCGCCAGCACTTGTCGAGCGGCAGGCGCTTTGAGGTCGAGAGTCAGACTCTCCTTGTTGCGATTGACGCTGAGAAAGTACGCACTCTCATTGCCGATGAACGGTGGACCCCACGCGCGCGTGTCGTCCCCCTTTCCCGGCTGTTCGATCTTGATCACGCGCGCTCCCATGTCCGCGAGCAGCATGGTGCAGTACGGACCCGAGAGCACGCGCGTGAAGTCGAGGACGGTGATGCCGGCAAGCGGCGCGGTGGAGGGCATATCGGATCACTCTCGCAATCGTCGTCCGATGGTCACGAGGTCGCTCAGGAGGGCGTACGCCGTGTGCACGAGCCCTCCTCCGAGCTGGCAGATGGCGATTTCCTCGAGGAGGTCACTCCTCAGCACGAGGGCGTTCGCGGTCCCCCGCAGACCGCCGAGCAGGTCGTCAGCCGGAAGCTCGATCGGTTCGACGACGGGGACTTCGCCACGGGTGGCGTGTGCAACGAGCTTCAATCGTCTCCCGGCCGCCCTCGCGGCAATCGCGCGCGCGGCGCAGCCGGGTCCTATTCCGGTGCGCCTGACGTCGTGTGGCGTGATCCGCGCGCCCATCAGCACGTTCGCAAGCGCGGCAGCCTTCGCAGCGGCGTCCCAGCCATCGACATCCAGCGAGGCATCCGCTTCGGCGATGCCGTCCGCCTGCATCCGCGCGAGGGCGGGCTCGAACGCTTCACCCGACTCGAGGGCCGTCAGGATGTGGTTCGTCGTGCTGTTCACGACCCCTCGGAATCCCACGATTGTCACGTTCGGCAGTGTTTCGCGAACCAGATTGAAGACCGGGATGCCATCCATCACGGTGCCTTCGAACAAGAACGACAAATTCGCTGCCGCTGCTCGCGTACGCAGGTCGTCGTAGGCGAACGCGGCGGGTCCCTTGTTCGCGGTCACGACATGGCACCCGGCTGAGAGCGCAGCGGCGACGTGGTCGATCGCAGGCCTGCCCGTGCTGATGTCGAGCGTCGTGGTCTCCACGACGACACGAGCGCTTGCATTCGATCGGGCGATGAGGTCGATCAGCTCGCTCACGGTGGAAGGTCGCAGCGCCGACTTTCCGTCGCTGAGATCGTCGAGCCGTCCTCCCGCTTCTACGACTCGCGCAGCGGAGCCTCCGTCGATCGCATCCGCGCAGAACACCGCTCCGCGGCTTCGCGTGACGATGCCGAGGATTCGAGCGTCGATATCGTGGTCCGCGAGGAGCCTTGGTCGTTGTTCTTCCAGGAGTCGGGCAAACCGTCGTCCGACGTTGCCGAATCCGATGAGCGCGAGATCAACGCGCATCGGAAAAGGCGCCTGGCAGCGTGTCGAGCAGCTCCGCTATCTGATTCAGGCTGCCGTTCAGATGTGTCGGATCGGTGCCAAAACCGATGCGCAGGTATCCGTCCATCTCGAAGTGATCGCCGGGGACGACGAGGACGCCCTTTTCGTCGCGCAGGCGCTCGATGAGCTCTGTCGAGTTGATGGCGTGGGCGTAGCGCACGAACGCAATCGCGCCCGCCTCCGGCGCGATGTGAAACAGCTGCTTGCTCCTGTGCTCGATCCACTTCTTCAAGATCGGATAGTTCGTGCGCAGGATGCCGCGCGTCCGGGCGATCAGCCGCGTCCGCCGCGACGATCCGAGGGCAATCTGCGCGAGGCAGTCGTTGACGCCGCCGGGAGCGATCGTCGTGTAGTCGTGGACGCCCCAGAGCTCGTCTATCAGGGCTGGTGTCGAGACGACCCAGCCAATCCGCAAACCGGGCAGGCCGTACGCCTTCGACAGGCCGCTCGTGACGATCGCGCGCTCGTATCGGCCAAAGACCGTTGGTGTGTCGTCGCCGTCGATCTCCGCGCCGCGATAGATCTCGTCGGACAACAACCAGGCCCCGGTCCGGTCGGCGATGCGGCAGATTCCGGTCAATTCCTCGTCGGTCAACCGGGCGCCCGTGGGGTTGTTCGGATTGCAGATCAGAATCAGTCGAGTGCGCGGCGTGACGAGCGTCGCCAGCAGCTCGAGGTCCGGCCTCCAGCGCGGCGTTGCCGCGTCGGCGTCGCAGACGAGCGGCCAGGGGACGACGCTGGCGCCGAGCGCACGCGACAGACCGCGCACCTGCATGTAGTTCGGCGTCATCATCACCACGTCGTCGCCCGGCTCGACAAGGTGCAGGAGCGAAATGCAGTTGGCCTCGGAGCCGCCGTTCGTCACCTGGACGTGATCGGCCGTGGCGCCGCGATAGATTTCGGCGATCGAGCGCCGCAGGGCGAGCGTGCCGTTCGTCTGCGGATAGCCCAGGCCCTGTGCGAGCAGCGCGTGGCGCTCGTCGTCCGTTTCAGCCACTTCCTCGACACGAAGCGGGTGCACGCCGCTCTCGGAGACGTTCCAGGCCACGCGGTTCTCCCAGGTGGACTGGAGCCGCTCCATTGCAAACGTTTCGAGCTTCATTGCAGGAAGTTTATCGTGAAGAGACAACGGAGGAGACGGAGCGCGCGGAGTTCACACGGAGCAACGGAGCGAACGAAGGCGAAACGGAGAAAACGTGCGGGCTCGCGCCGCGCGTAGCGCGGCGGCGTGGGTGCGTCAGGACGGCAGACGCGAACACCGGAGGTGCGAGTGGTGCTCGCGTCTGTCGTCCTGACGCACCCACACGGTGCCGACCTGTGGTCGGCACCCGAGCCCCCCTTGTTCGCGACCTGGCCATCTTCTCCGTTTCGTCTCCGTTGACTTCGTTTCTCCGTTTGTGAATCTCCGAAACTCCATTGCCTCCGTCCCCTCCCACCACCAGCTGCGCTATGCTCTTCTCATGTCGCTGAGGGCTCTCGCCACTGTAGCTCTGCTGGCGTCCGCGACTGTTGCAGGCGCTCAAACCCAGACTCCCGCTCCGGACCTCTCCGTTGTCGTCGCGAGCGGTGAAGCGGTCGTGAAGAGAGCGCCCGATCGCGCGTTCGTCTCCATCGCTGCGGAATCGCGGGCGCGCACCTCGCGCGACGCGCAACTGGTCAATGCGGAAGCGATGACAGCCGTGCTCGCGAAGCTCAAGTCCGCAGGCATCCCCGGCGACGCCATACAGACAACGGGCTACGACATCCAGCCTGAGTTCGACTACGCGAACGGCAAACAGACGGTCAGAGGGTATGTCGCGCGCAATTCGATCGAGGTTCGTGTCGACGAGTTGCCCAAGCTGGGGGACATTCTCGACATCGCCGTCGGCGCGGGAGCGACATCGGTCGCCGGTGTGCGATTCGATCTCAAGGATCGGACAGGGGCCGAACGGGAAGCGCTGCGGCGTGCGGTCGAAGACGCTCGCGCCAGGGCGGATGCGGCAGCGGCCGGCGCCGGAATGAAAGTCGATCGCGTCGTCCGCATCGAGGAGCAACGCGCGAATGTCATGCCTGCGCCGCGCCCTGTAATGGCGATGCGCGCCGAGGCGCAGGGGCCAACGACGCCGGTCGTTGCCGGCGAGCTGGAGATTCGCGCCGCGGTTACGCTGACGGCAGTCGTTCGCTGAAGTCAGCTGTCCTTCACGACAACGCCATCCACCGCATCATCGTCGAACAACCCGAGAAGCTCCGGCGCGCCCATCGGACGAGCGGCCTGGTCGATCGGAGCGAGCTCCGGAAGCGGTTCGGGTGCGCTGATTCCGCTGTCTTTCAGCCGGCGCGCAGTCACGAGCACGCGGCTCTCGAGCGAGCCAATCGCGCGGTTGTACGCGTCGACTGACTTCGTGAGCCCGCGCGCCACTTCATCGAAATGGACCGCCATCACGCGGATCCGATCGTAGAGCTGGCGGCCGAGCTCGCTGATCTCCTGTGCGTTCTTCGCGATCTTCTCCTGCTGCCATCCGTAGGCGACGGCGCGCAGCAACGCCATCAGCGTGGACGGCGTCGCCAGCATCACGCCCCTGCCGAGGCTGAAGTCCAACAGCGAAGGATCGCGCTGCAGCGCCGCGCTGAGCAGCGTCTCGCCAGGAAGGAACATGATCACGAGGTCCGGCGCGGGCTGGAAGTGCTGCCAGTACGTCTTGTTGCCCAGCTTGACCACGTGGTCCCGCACCTGACGCGCATGCAGCCGGAGTTTTCCGTCACGCTCCGCCTCGGTTTCTGTTTCCATTGCGTCCAGAAACGCCGACGACGGGACCTTCGAGTCGACGACGACGTTCTTGCCGCCAGGCAGCCGGACGACGAGGTCGGGCGTCAGGCGGACGCCATCGGCGTTGACCGATTCCTTGATGTCGAAGTCGCAGTATTCGAGCATGCCAGCCGCTTCGACGACGCGGCGCAGCTGCAGCTCGCCCCACTGGCCTCGAACGTTTGGCGAGCGCAGAGCTTGAACGAGACGGCCGGTTTCGACCTGCAGCGTGTGCTGCGCGTTGTGAAGGGCCTTCAGCTGTTCCGTGATGGCGGAGTGCGTGCCGACGCGATTCTGTTCGACCTGCTGGAGCTTTCCATCGACCAGGGACAGCGATTCCTTGAGCGGCTGAACGAGCTCCTCGATGGCTTTCTGGCGGCCCGCCAGCTCGAGGCGCGCTGTCTGTTGGAACTCGCCAAGCGAAGTGGTTGCGAGCTCGAGGAACGAGCGGTTGTTCTGGCGGAGTGCCTCGGAGGACAGGGCGGAGAACGCATCACGCATCCGCACTTCTGCCTGTGACAGCAGGACGAGCTTTTCCGCCGCGGATCGGCGCTCGGCGGCCACCTCGGCCGCGAGGCGAGCCGTATCTTGTTGAGATTGGCTCAGTTCCGCTCTGAGCGCATCAATGATTGTCGAGCGATCCGCGAGCTCTACTGTAAGTTCGGTGTTTCTGCGGACCGACTCTTCCGCATGTGCCCGGGCGACCGCCAGCTCGGACTGAAGTCGCGCCCCGCCGAGAGCCCGCTCTCGTTCCAGGCGGGCCTTGAGCACGAACCAGATTGCCACCACCACGACCCCGAACACGAGGAGGCCGGTGATTCCGGAAAGGGTAGTCACTTGGACGAAGTTTAGGCGAAACCCTCTGTAAAGGGTAGGGGTCAGAACGGCCTCGGGGAGCCGTGCATTTCAGCGTTCACGACAGGGTCTTTACGCCGCGTGCCCGACGGACTAATATAGGACTCTTATGGTCGGCTTTGCGGACGGGAAGCGCCGGAGCCGCAGTCCGAAGATGCCATGGTTCAAATCAGCGACAACGCCGGGAACTTAATCAAGAAAATGACTGCGCGCCACGGCTTTGCTGGCGGCGGTCTTCGCATCGGGATCAAGGCCGGAGGCTGTTCGGGATTCAGCTACACCTTCGCATGGGAGCCGGCGCCCCGCGACGGCGACCTCGTGTTCGAGGGATTGGACGGCGCGAAAGTCTTCGTCGACCCGAAAAGCCATCGACTGATCGACGGTACGACCCTCGACTACGACACGAGCCTGGTCAGCCGGGGCTTCATTTTCAACAACCCGAATGCCAAGAGCAGCTGCGGCTGCGGTGCGTCGTTCTCAACGTAATTCGCTCGCGCGCGTTTCGCGCTCGCTGGTTAGGGGCGCCTGATCTGTAACTGGCGGCAATCGATCGAACACTTGACGGATTCAGTGGTTGCCGCTGTGAAGCAGCCGGGAGCCAGAGTAGCCAGTTGCTAGCGGGAAGCCGGCAGCTGGAAGCTGGAAGCTAAGACAACATGTCCACATCAACCGAGACCATCGAAGAACTTGCGACACGCGAGTACAGGTACGGTTTCTATACCGACGTCGAGAGCGAGACGATCCCGAAAGGGCTCAGCGAGGACGTCGTTCGTCTGATCTCGCAGAAAAAGCAGGAGCCCGAGTGGCTGCTCGAGTGGCGCCTGAAGGCGTACCGCCTGTGGCTGACCATGAAGGAGCCCACCTGGCAGAACGTCCACTACGACCCCATCAACTACCAGGACATCGTCTACTACTCGGCGCCGAAGAAGAAGAAGGTGCTGAACAGCCTCGATGAAGTCGATCCCGAGGTGCGGGCGACCTTCAACAAGCTCGGCATCCCGATCGAGGAGCAGATGCTGCTCGCGGGCGTCGCCGTCGACGCCGTCTTCGACAGCGTCTCGGTGGCGACGACGTTCCGGGAGAAGCTGGCGACCTACGGCATCATCTTCATGTCGTTCTCGGATGCGGTGCGCGAGCACCCTGAGCTCGTGAAGAAGTATCTCGGTTCGGTCGTGCCGTACACCGACAACTTCTTCGCCACCTTGAACTCGGCGGTCTTCAGCGATGGATCGTTCGTCTACATCCCGAAGGGCGTCCGCTGCCCGATGGAGCTGTCGACGTACTTCCGCATCAACGCGAAGGACACGGGTCAGTTCGAGCGGACCCTGATCATCGCGGACGAGGGCTCGTTCGTGAGCTACCTCGAAGGCTGCACGGCGCCCATGCGTGACGAGAACCAGCTGCACGCGGCTGTGGTCGAGCTCGTGGCGCACGACGATGCGACGATCAAGTACTCGACGATCCAGAACTGGTACCCGGGCGACAAGAACGGCAAGGGCGGCATCTACAACTTCGTGACCAAGCGCGGCCTCTGCGCCGGACGCGGTTCGAAGATCACCTGGACGCAGGTCGAGACCGGCTCCGCGATCACCTGGAAGTATCCGGGATGCATCCTGCAGGGAGACAACTCGATCGGAGAGTTCTATTCCGTCGCCACGACGAACAACCGGCAGCAGGCTGACACCGGGACGAAGATGATTCATCTCGGCAAGAACACGCGGAGCACGATCGTCTCGAAGGGCATCTCCGCCGGCCATGGCCAGAACACGTACCGCGGGCTCGTTCGCGTCGGCAAGAAGGCCAGGAACGCGCGCAACTACTCGCAGTGCGACTCGCTGCTCATCGGCGACAAGTGCGGCGCGCACACGTTCCCGTACCTCGAGATCCGGAACACCTCCGCCCGCGTCGAGCACGAAGCCTCAACCTCGAAGATTGGCGAGGATCAGATTTTCTACTGCCGTCAGCGGGGGATGACGACAGAGGATGCCGTCAACATGATCGTCAGCGGCTTCTGCAGGGAAGTATTCCGCGAGCTCCCCATGGAGTTCGCCGTCGAAGCGCAGAAGCTGTTGAGCGTCTCGCTAGAGGGGTCGGTTGGATAAATGCTTGATATCAAAAACCTTCAGGTTCGCGCGGAAGGCAAGGAGATTCTCAAGGGAATCAACCTGCACGTCGACGCCGGTCAAATCCACGCCATCATGGGCCCGAACGGGTCGGGCAAGAGCACTCTCGCACGGGCGATCGCAGGGCATCCCGAATACGAGGTTACCGGCGGCGAGGTGACCTACGACGGCAAGGATCTCCTCGACATGGATCCGGACGAGCGCGCGCGTGAAGGTGTGTTCATGGCCTTCCAGTACCCCGTCGAGATCGCGGGAGTGAACAACGCGTATTTCCTCAAGGCGGCCGTAAACGCCAAACGCAAGCACCAGGGCCTGCCCGAGTACGACGCGATGGAGTTCATGCAGCTGATCAAGGAGAAGTCCAAGCTCCTGGACATCGATCAGAGCATGTTGAGCCGCGCAGTCAACGAGGGTTTTTCGGGCGGCGAGAAGAAGCGGAACGAGATCTTCCAGATGGCGCTGCTCGAGCCGAAGCTCGCGGTCCTCGACGAGACCGATTCCGGCCTCGACATCGACGCTCTCAAGATCGTCGCGCACGGCGTCAATTCCATGCGCTCACCCGAGCGCGCCGTCATCGTGGTGACTCACTATCAGCGGCTGCTCGACTACATCGTGCCCGACTTCGTGCACGTGCTGAGCGCCGGAAGGATAGTCAAGTCCGGCGGCAAGGAGCTGGCGCTGGAGTTGGAGCGTAAGGGTTACGGCTGGATCGAAGCCGCCTAGGTAGCCGTCAGCTCGCAGCGATCAGCTCAGAGCACGGCCACGGAGTTGGCTGAGAGCTGAACGCTGAAGGCGAGCTTCATGGATCAGCGAGAAAACATGACACAGGTAGCCGAGAAACATCAGCCGTGGACATCGCTGCTCGAAGAGCGCCCGACGGCTGGACCACGCTGGTTGCAGGAGATCCGGGACCGGGGAGCCGCGCGTTTCGCGCAGCTTGGATTCCCGACCGTCCGCAACGAGGAGTGGCGGTTTACGAGCGTGTCGCAGATTGCCGGTGCGAACCTGGTCCCGGCGCCCGCCTCGACGACTCTCGAAGCCAGCCGCCTCGACACGTTCCTGTATGCCGATGCGCCGCTCAGGCTGGTCTTCGTGAACGGCCGCTTCGTAGCGGCCCTCTCGCGCACGGCCAATCTTCCGGATGGGATGCGCTTCGGCCCCCTGGCGCAGGCAATCGCGGGCGATTCGTCTGACGTGGAGCGATTGTTCGGCCAGCATGTCGACGTCGACACGCGCGCGTTCGCAGCGCTGAACAGCGCGTTTGCGGCCGATGGCGCGTACGTCTCGGTGCCGGACGGCGTGGTGCTCGACGTGCCGCTGCAGCTGCTGTTCATCTCTTCGACGGCTCACGGTTTGTCCTCGCCAGGGGCGACGATGACG
This sequence comes from uncultured Acidobacteriota bacterium, assembly GCA_963730995.1. Classification (GTDB taxonomy): domain Bacteria; phylum Acidobacteriota; class Vicinamibacteria; order Vicinamibacterales; family 2-12-FULL-66-21; genus CAVSUB01. The sequence goes on from CAVSUB010000002.1 coordinate 797,845, forward strand.
ACACATCCGCGGACGCTCATCGTGCTCGGCGCGAACAGCCAGTCCCAGATCGTTGAGACGTACGTCGGTCTCCCCGGCCAGACGTACTTCACGAACGCGGTCACGGAGGTTGTCGCGGGCGAGAACGCCGTGCTCGATCACTACAAGGTGCAGGAGGAGAGCGTCGGCGCGTTCCACATCGCGAGCATGCACGTCACTGCGGCGCGCAGCGCGAACTTCTCGTCGCACTCTTTTGCATTGGGCGGGAAGCTGGTCCGGAACGACACGATCGCCACGCTCGCCGGAGCTGGCGCCGAGTGCACGCTGAACGGTCTCTATCTCGCCGACGGCGATCGCCTCGTGGACAATCACACGACGATCGATCACGCGGAGCCGCATTGCCCGAGCCATGAAGTCTACAAGGGCATCATCGGCGGCAAGGCCCGCGCGGTGTTCAACGGCAAGATCATCGTTCGTCAGGACGCCCAGAAAACCGACGCCAAGCAGACGAATCGCGCCCTGCTGCTCTCGGACGACGCGACGATCAACACGAAGCCGCAGCTCGAGATCTTTGCGGACGACGTGAAGTGCACCCACGGGGCGGCGATCGGCCAGCTGGACGAGGACGCGCTGTTCTACCTGCGCGCGCGCGGCCTCACTATGCAGGAAGCGCGCGACATGCTGATTCACGCGTTTGCCGGGGACATCCTCGACCGCGTCAAGATTGAGCCGCTTCGCGCTGCGCTCGAGACCGAGCTCTATGCGCAGCTTGCGAAGGATCTCGCGGAGGTTGACGGGAAATGACACCCTCCAGCGCACCAGTCAGATCCGGCGCGCCCGGCGCGCGGATCGATCCTGTCGCCACGAACGCACCGTTCGACGTCGCGCGAATCCGTGCCGACTTTCCGATCCTGAAGCGCACGGTGCGTGGCAAGCCGCTCGTGTACCTCGACAACGCGGCGACGACGCAGAAGCCGCAGGCGGTCCTCGACGTGCTGATGTCCTACTACACGGACATCAACGCGAACGTGCATCGCGGGGTCCACGAATTGAGCGGCCTCGCGACCGACGCCTATGAAGGCGCGCGCGAGAAGATCCACCTGTACTTCAACGCGTCGAGCGTGCAGGAGATCGTCTTCACGCGAAACGCCACAGAAGGGATCAACCTCGTCGCCTACTCATTCGTGCGGCCGATGCTCGCGGTGGGTGACGACGTCGTGATCACGGCGATGGAGCACCACTCCAACATCGTGCCCTGGCAGCTCGTGTGCGAGGAGCGCGGCGCGAAGCTGCGCGTGGCGCCGATCGACGATACCGGGGCCCTGATTCTCGAAGAGCTCGACCGGCTCATCGGACCACGCACGAAGATCGTCTCGATCGCGCACATGTCCAACGCCCTGGGGACGATCAATCCGGTGGAAGAGATCGTGGCGCTCGCGCACTCGCGTGGGGTGCCGGTCCTCATCGACGGATCCCAGGCGGCGTACCACATGCCCGTCGACGTGCAATCGATCGGCTGCGAGTTCTACGTCGCCACCGGGCACAAGCTGTACGGTCCGACGGGCATCGGTGTCCTCGTCGGCAAGGCCGAGCGGCTGGAGGCGATGCCGCCGTTCCTCGGCGGCGGAGACATGATCCGCAGCGTGACGTTCGAGCGATCCACCTGGAACGATCTACCGTACAAGTTCGAGGCCGGCACTCCGAACATCGCCGGGGCGATCGGCCTGGGCGCGGCGATCGACTACATCCAGAATGTCGGGCGCGAGGCGATTTCCGCGCACGAGCAGGAGCTGCTGCGGTACGGCACGGCGCAGCTCGAGGCGATCCGGGGCGTCCGCATCATAGGGACGGCGGCGCACAAGTCGAGCATTCTCTCGTTCGTCATGGATGGCGTGCACCCGCACGATATCGGAACGATCATCGACCGCGAAGGCGTGGCAGTACGCACCGGTCACCATTGCGCGCAGCCTGTCATGGATCGATTCGGCATTCCCGCGACGGCACGCGCCTCGCTGGCGATGTACAACACGAAGGAAGATCTGGACGCCCTCGCACGCGCGCTGGAAAAGGTGCGCGAGGTATTCAACTGATGTCGGATCTGAGCGACCTCTATCAGGAGGTCATCCTCGATCACAACAAGCGCCCTCGAAACTTCCGGGCGCTCGAGGCCGCCAACCACGCGGCGGAGGGATTCAATCCCCTGTGCGGCGATCGGCTGCACCTCTACCTGCGCGTGGAAGATGGCGTGATCGCGGACGTGGGGTTCCAGGGGTCCGGCTGCGCGATCTCCAAGGCATCGGCCTCGCTCATGACCGACAGCATCAAGGGCCGTCCGGTGGAGGAAGTCCGCGCGCTCTTCCAGCGCTTTCACACGATGGTGACGACGCCGCCCGACAAGTCCGTGGAGGACATGGGCAAGCTCTCGGTCCTCGCGGGCGTCAGGGAGTTTCCCGTTCGGGTGAAGTGCGCAAGCCTTGCGTGGCACACGCTCAAGGCCGCCCTCGACCGGGAGCCTATCGTCTCGACCGAATAGGCGTAGAATGAAACCTCTCCCAATGATTCCGGATGCTCCGCTCGAAACGTCCGGCTCGGCGACCGAAAAAGCGGAGCTCGACACTCTCGTCGCTGACGACGCCAGGACGGCGGAGTTGAAGCCGGCGATCGTGGATGCGATCCGTACGGTCTACGACCCCGAAATCCCCGTCAACATCTGGGAGCTCGGCCTGATCTACGACGTGATTGTCGATGCCTCGGGAGTTGCGGGCGTGCGGATGACCCTCACGGCGCCTGGATGTCCGGCTGCGCAGTCGTTGCCTGTCGAGGTCGCGGAGAAGGTCAAGGCCGTGCCCGGCGTCACCGACGCAAAGGTCGACGTCGTGTGGGAGCCAGCCTGGTCGAAGGATCGCATGTCGGACGTCGCCAAGCTCGAACTGGGGATGTGGTGATGCTGCGCCTTTCCAAGAAAGCCGACTACGCGCTCATGGCGATGAAGCACCTCGCGATCCGGCCCGACGCCGCGTCCGCGAGTGCGCGGGAAATTGCCGAAGCGTACGACATCCCTCTCGAGCTGATGGCCAAAGTGCTGCAGCGCCTCGTCCGCCGCGGATTGCTCGTCTCGCACCAGGGTACGCGCGGCGGTTACAGGCTTTCCCGCCCGACCTCGATGATCTCTGTCGCAGACGTCATTCAGGCGATCGACGGCCCGCTGACGGTGACAGCCTGTTCGAGCGAAGCGGAAAACTGCGGCCAGTACCACAAATGCAGCATCCGCGATCCCCTTTGGCGGATCAAAGATCGCATCGTCGCGGCGCTGGCGACCTGTTCGCTGCAGGAGATGTCGGCGGACGTGCCGCTCGAAAGTGCCGGCACGCCGCTCGCTTTCACTTTCTCGAGAAGATCGTGACTCGCCGGCCCGTCTATCTCGACTATCACGCCACCACTCCCGTCGATCCGCGTGTGCTCCAGGCCATGCTCCCGTACTTCACGGAGGAGTTCGGGAACCCAGCGAGCAGGCAGCACGCCTACGGCTGGAAGGCAGAGGAGGCCGTCGAGGCGGCGCGCGGACAGATCGCATCGCTCATCGGCGCGACGCCCCGTGAGGTCGTGTTCACGAGTGGGGCGACCGAATCCAACAATCTCGCCCTAAAGGGCTGTGCCGACGGTCTCCGGACTCGCGGCGATCACATCGTCACAGTCGCGACCGAGCACAAGTCGGTTCTCGATTCGTGCAAGCGTCTGGAGGCGCAGGGCTGGCGGGTGACGCGGATCGCGGTCCACGCCGACGGACTGATTGATCTCGACGAGCTTCGGAAGACGGTGACCGGCCGGACGGTACTCGTGTCGGTCATGACCGCGAACAACGAGATCGGTGTGCTGCAGCCGATGGCGGAGATCGCCAGAATCGTGCACGAGGCGGGATCGCTCCTTCACACTGACGCCGCACAGGCGGCCGGGAAAGTCGTGGTGGACGTCGAACGCATGGGCGTCGACCTGCTCTCGCTGACGGGACACAAGTACTACGGTCCGAAAGGGGAGGGCGCGCTCTACGTGCGGAGACAGAAGCCGAAACTGCAGCTCGGATGTCAGATCGACGGCGGCGGGCACGAGAACGGGATGCGCTCCGGGACGCTCAACGTCCCCGGTATCGTGGGGCTTGGAAAAGCGGCAGAGATCTGCGCGCAGGAGATGCCTGCGGAGAGTGCGCGACTGGCCTCGCTGCGGGACCGATTGCTCGCCGGCCTCCGGACGAACCTCGATGGAATCCGCGTCAACGGATCGATGGAGCATCGCCTCCCGCACAATCTGCACGTCAGCTTCGACGGAATCGAAGGCGAAGCGCTTTTGATGTCACTCGGCGACCTGGCAGTATCGACCGGATCAGCGTGCAGCTCGGGGAGCCATGCGCCCTCGCACGTCTTGCAGGCGATTGGAGCGGTGGGCGACGGCGCTGGCGCTGTCGTGCGGTTCGGGCTCGGCCGGGACACCACGGACGAGCACATCGACTTTGCGATCGAGCGCCTTACGACTGTGGTCAGCAGCCTTCGCCGGTCTGCGGTGACGCGCTGACGGCGCTTCCATAGCGCCTCTGTCCGGCGTCCACGCGGCAGGGCTGACGCTTTTTCACTGCTCCCAAGAGCCCTGGTCAGACAGAGGAAATCAGGTCTCGCGCGTCGTCTTTTGCTTCACAGATCAGTCCAAGCTCAACAGTACAGCGTCGTGCCAACGGGCATGACAGGCTGCTGTAGAGCTCTACCGGGCTTCAATTCGGCAGCAATACGCACCTCGGCTCTTGATGAGGTTACGAAGAATTTACCGTCTGGGTGCGGCTCGACTGACCGGGTTCTGCAATACGCTTCCTGGCAGCCACCTTGCTCCTCTCGCCGCGATGGCGGAGGTTTCCCTGGACAATGGAAACGGACGTCCACTCATTGTGGTGTCCAATCGCGAACCTTACCAGCACGTGCGGCGTGAGGATGGTTCGATTACCGTCGCGCCGACGACTGGAGGCGTGTCGGTGGCCCTCGATGCGCTGATGCGCGAGAGGGGAGGGACCTGGATCGCATACGGCGGGGGTGACGCCGACGCGGACGTGGTCGACGCCAACGACAGGGTCATCGTTCCTCCGGACCAGCCTTCGTACACGCTGAGAAGGGTCTGGCTCTCGCCCGAGGAAGAACGTCGTTACTACGACGGCTTCTCGAACGAGGGTGTGTGGCCGCTCGCGCATACCGTCCACGTCCGGCCGAGATTTCGCAGCGAGGATTGGGCGGCGTACCAACGCGTCAACGCGCGGTTTGCCGCGGCAGTGTCGGCGGAGCTGACGGACCGCCAGACCTCGGTGTTCATCCAGGACTATCACCTGGCGCTGCTCGCTGCGGATCTCCGCCAACTCGAGCCAGCCGTTCGAACGTCCCTCTTCTGGCACATCCCGTGGCCGCACCCGGATCGGCTCCGCATGTGCCCGTGGCGAGCGGAGATCATGAAAGGCCTTCTCGCCAACGATCTGCTCGCGTTTCAGCTCGAGAGCGATCGCCGCAACTTTCTGATCAGCGTTCGTGACGAGCTCGACGCCAGTGTCGACAAGGGATATGTGACGCTCGGACGGCGCACGACGCGTGTCATTGCGTCGCCGATCGGCGTCGATTTCGATCGTATCCATCGGATCGCATGCGATCCCGGCCTGGTCCACGAGGTCGCGCGACTCTTTCGCGAAGAGCGTCTCGACGATCCGTCCGTCGAAATCATCGGCGTTGGCGTCGACCGCCTGGACTACACGAAGGGCATCCTCGAGCGCCTCGATGCGATCGAACGCTTGCTCGTCCTGCATCCGCAGCTGCGGTCAAAGCTGGCGTTCGTCCAGATCGGAGTCCCGTCCAGATCGAGAATTCGCAGCTACGCGATGCTCGAAGAGCGGGTGGACGAACGGATCGCGGAGCTCAACACGAAGTACGGCAAAGGGCCGGGTGACGGTCCGATCCGGTATAGAAAATGCGCCTTGGAGCTGCGCCCCCTCGTAGCGCTTTATCGTCTGGCCGATTTTTGCGTGGTGAGTTCGCTGCACGACGGCATGAACCTCGTGGCGAAGGAGTTCGTCGCCGCCAGGGAGGACCTTGGTGGAGTGCTCGTGTTGAGCGAGCTGACGGGCGCCGCGCGGGAGCTGACCGATGCACTGCTCATCAATCCCTATCACGTCGAGGGCTTTGCGCAGGCGCTCGAGAGGGCCATCTACATGCCACTCGATGAGCGGGCGCGCCGCATGCGCGCGCTGCGACGGGTAGTGGCCGGCCGCAACGTGTTCTGCTGGGCCTCCGACGTCATCGATCATCTCGAGGAGCTGCCAGAGAGTCGCGGCGTCGTCAAGCAGTGGCCTCCCGTCGCGGGCCGCCTCAACGTTCTGAGGCGTCTGTCGGAGAGCGCATCGAATGTCCGAGGCTGACGTTCGGCTCGCAGCCGAAGTCATTCTGGCGCGCGCGGCCGGCCGACATCTGCTCCTCTTGACCGATTTCGACGGGACGCTCTGCGAGTTCCACACCGATCCTGAGGCCGTCTGGCTCGCGCCCTCACGGCGCGCGCTCCTCGAGGAGATTGCCAGCGACCCACGCGCGACGTTGGCCATCGTGAGCGGCCGGCGCCTCGAGGACGTCAGGCGCCGGACGATGCTCGGGCCGGACACCTACTTTGCGGGACTTCATGGTCTCGAGATCGAGGGTGGCGGCGATCGGTTCCGGCATCCGGCCTTCGACCGATCGGAAGCGTTGCTGCGCAGCCTCGCCGAACCCATCGCATTCGATCTTGCTGCGCTCGACGGCACCTTCCTCGAAAACAAGGGTCCGTCTCTCGTCGCGCACTTCCGTGCCGCGTCGGTCGAAGATGGCGCTCGCGCCGAGGCCGTACTCCTTCGGCATGCCAAGCCGTATCTCGACGCCTCCGCGCTCAGGACGATGCGAGGCGCGTTCATGCTCGAGCTCATGCCGAACATCGAGTGGCACAAGGGGTGCGCCGTCAACTGGATCCGCGATCACGTCGTGAAGCAGTACGGCGACGCGTGGTCCCTTTACATCGGCGACGATCTGACCGACGAGGACGGCTTCCGTGCGGTGCGCGGGGATGGACTGTCTGTCGCCGCGTCGCCGCGCGCCGGCGACGCGGACTTTGCAGTGGATGGCCCTCGAGAGGTCGAGTCGTTGTTGCGGGTGGTCACCCGCCAGCTCACGAAGTCAGGTGAGGTACGATAGGTCTTTTGGCGGACGAGACCTATCGATGACAGAGACCCGAATCACGGTTGCTCACAGCCCGGACTCCGACGACGCGTTCATGTTCTTCGGGCTGGCGAGCGGCAACGTCGACACCGGCGGGATCGCTGTGGACCAGGTCCTCTCGGATATCGAGACCCTGAACCGCGCGGCGTTCGAGGGCCGTTACGAAGTCACAGCTGTCTCGTTCCACGCCTACGCACACCTGATCGAAAAGTACGCGTTGCTGCCGCACGGCGCCAGCATGGGCGACAAGTACGGGCCCATCGTCGTTGCCCGTCCGGGTGGTCCGACCCAGGTCAAAGGCACTCGCATCGCCATCCCGGGCACCCTGACAACCGCCTACCTTACGCTACGACTCCACGAGCCCGACTTCCAATACGTTGTCGTGCCCTTCGATCAGATCGGTCAGGCCGTTCTGGACGGACGCGCCGAAGCTGGTTTGCTGATCCACGAAGGTCAGCTGACGTATCAGGACGAGGGGTTGCGAAAGATAGTGGACCTGGGCGAATGGTGGTCGGAACGGACGGGCGGCCTGCCGTTGCCGCTCGGCGGCAACATCATCAGGCGCGACCTCGGTCCAGCGATGATCGCGAAGGTGTCGAAGCTGTTGCACGACAGCATCGCCTACGCGCTGTCGCATCGAACGGAAGCGGTGGAGTACGCGCTGCAGTTCGGCCGGGGTCTGGACCGCGCGCTTACAGACACGTTTGTCGGCATGTACGTGAACGATTTGACGCTGTCGTACGGCGAGCGCGGCCGCAAGGGCCTTGAGCGGTTGATGAACGAGGCGTTCGAAAAGGGGCTGATTCCGAAACGGGTGCCTGTGGAGTTCGCCTCGTAACGGTGAGGCACTGTCGTGATCAGGAATCAGGAATCAGGGATCAGGGATCCGAAAACCGTCGATCGAGATTCCAGGATTTTCCGGATCCCGGATCCCGGATCCCGGATCCCGGATCCCTGATCACGGATCCCGACAAGTGTTTCTACTTGAACGCTTCAGGATGGAGTGCCCTGGCGAGCAGCTCCGTCCCTTCGGCGATCCGGGGCCCAGGCACGACGGTCCTCTGATCCACGATGAACTGGACGCGACCGTTACGCACGGCTGGCACCGACGCCAGCGTGCGCCAGACGGCGATCTCTGAGGCGATTGGACCAGCCTCCGCGGCGCCGGCGCGAATCTCGAGAATCACCTCCGGCTTCCGGGCGAGGATGAGCTCGGTCGTGGCCTGAACCGACTCGCGCTTCACGTCGGCGAAGACATCGTCGCCGCCCGCGGCTTCCAGCATGTCGTGCAGGAATCCGTAGCCCCCGCTCGCGTAGATGCCCCTCAGGGCGCCGATCTCCCGTCCTACCACCAGCATCGTCCGCGGCCTCGACCGACCGGAGACACGCTGGCGGATCGACGTCATCTGCGCGTCGATTTTCTTGATCAAGGCTTCGGCTTCCGCAGCGTGACCGATCCGATCGCCGACTTCGCGAATCGTCCGGCTCACGTCCGGCAGCGCGGCGTGGCGGTAGTTGTACGCGGGGATGCCCGCGCGCTCCAGTTGCTTCATCAGGTCGAGCTGGCTTCCGTACACCACGACGAGGTCCGGCCGCAGCGAGAGGATGCGCTCGAGATCCGGATCGAGGAGCGCGCCCACGCGCTGCAGGTTCTTCACCTCTGGTGGATACTCGTCGAAGCTGCTGACCGCGACCACCTGCGGCCCGGCGCCGATGGCAAAGAGGATCTCCGTCACAGCCGGGATGAGCGAGATGATCCTCTGGGGTCGAGCCGGTGCCTGCGCCGTCGGAAGGGCCGTCAGCAGGAATGAAACGAGCGTGGCAATTGCGAGTCGTAGCATGGAGTCACCGTAGAACTCTGATGAAAGTTGCCAACAGCTGTTGCTGTTGCGGGAGACTGAGACTGTTGACCCCCGACTGTCGACTCTGACCGCCGACTGCGACTGCCGACCTCCGACTGCCGACCGCCGACTTTCTAGGTTCCCTTAACTAGCAGCCACAGAAAAAACGGCCCACCGATGAGCGCCGTGATCACTCCGACGGGGAGCTCGACGGGCGCCATGACGGTCCGGGCAAGGATGTCACAGCCCACGAGAAACGCGGCGCCGAACAGAACCGACGCCGGCAGCACGACGCGATGATCGGAGCCCACCATCAGCCTCACCAGGTGTGGGACGACGATCCCGACGAAACCAATGGGGCCGCCGACGGAGACGGCGGCGCCCGTCGCGAGGGACGCGCTGAAAAAGGCGAGTCGTTGCGCAAGCGTGATGTTGACCCCGTGCGTCTCGGCGCTGTCGGTGCCCAGACTGAGCAGGTTGAGCGGACGCGCCAGCCAGGCGAAGACGGCAAACGAGAGCACGAGCAGCGGGAGCGCCGTTACGAGCGGCTGATAGGCACTGACGTCGAGGTCTCCCATCAGCCACCGCAGCGTGCGATAGGTCTCGGCGAAGTTGGCAAAATATTGCACGAACAGGATCAGCGCCGAGAAAAAGGCGTTCATCGTGACGCCGGCCAGCAGCAGAGTGTTGGTGGAGAGTCCTCCGTGCTTCGCGCGCGCGAGCGCATACACGATCCCGACCGCGACGAGCGATCCGGCGAAGCTGGCAATCGGTATCCCAGGGAGGCCGATGCCGGCAAGCGTCCATCCGAACGTAATGGCCAGCATCGCGCCAAGCGCAGCGCCGGAGGAGACACCCAGAGTAAAAGGCGTGGCGAGCGGGTTGCGGAGCAGCCCCTGAAAGACGACGCCGGCCGCTGCCAGCGCGCCGCCGACGAGCACGCCCGCGAGCGTTCGCGGCAGCCGCGCGACGAACAGGATCTGGGCGTCTACGTTGTCTGCAAACGGCAGGGAGGTGTCGAGCGCACGACGAAGATTGAGAGGCGTCGACCCGATCAGCGGCCCCGCGACGATCGCTGCTGCCGCGAGCCCGCCGAATCCAAGAATTGCCGTGACGAGCTGCCGCCGGATCGTGCGGTTCACGACACGCGGCTTTCGTGCGTGCGTCGAATCGGTGTGACGACCAGATGCCCCGCTGCATCGTGCCGGCACACCTCTGCCTCCACCCCATACAGCTCCCGGACGCCGGATGCAGTCAGAACCTGTTCTGTGGGCCCGGACGCGAGCACGCGACCCTCTTTGAGCAGCACGAGGGACGTGCACAAGCTCGCGGCGAAGTTGAGGTCGTGCGTCGAGAGCACGATCGAGAGCGGCATGCGCTCCCGGAGCTCGCGCAGGAGCGACGCGATCTCCAGCTGATAGGCGAGGTCCAGGGCGGCCGTCGGTTCGTCGAGAAGCAGTAACGGCGCCGAAGCGCTCGACCCCGAGGCAATCTGCGCCAGCGCGGACGCGATGACGACACGCTGCTTCTCGCCACCGCTCAGCGTTGCAAACGCGCGCTCTTCGAATTCCGCCGTTCCGGTCGCCGCCAGAGCCTCCCGTGCAGCGGCGTAATCGCGTGGTCCCTCGATCTCGAACGCCCCGAGATGCGGGTACCGCCCCATGAGGACGACTTCGAGCACGGAGTAGTCGAAGGCGAGATGCGTCTCCTGAGGGACGACGGCCATCCTACGCGCCAGCGCTCCGCGCGAGATCCGCAGGAGCTCCTGGCCATCCAGCATCACGCGACCGCCGGCAGGTTTTCGCGTTCCCGCCAGCACCTTCAGCATCGTCGTCTTTCCCGAGCCGTTGGGCCCGAGGATGCCGACGAACCCCCGATTCGGGACGTCCATCGACACGCCGCGCAGGACGGTCGCCGATCCGTAGGCGAAGCTGATGTTCGAGGCGGAGAGCATAGGACAGCGTCAGGCTTCCGGCTTCAGCCGGGGGTGAGATCGGTCCTGAGCGGCCGCCGAGTATAGCATGCGGCCCGTTGCCCCTTCTGCTGCATTTTCAGTAAGATAGAGTGTTTGTGGCTTCCGGAATGGCAGCGGCCGGCGTGCGCCTGCGATTGAAGCGGCTGGGCCTCGCATCTGTCGACGAGCGGCTCGAGGCGGGCGTGCGCCTCGATTTCGAGGACGGGGTTCGGCTGTTCGCCTGCCCCGACCTGCTGGCGCTTGGCTGGCTCGCCAATCGCGAGCGCGAACGTCGTCACGGCAAGCGGACGTACTACAACTTCAACATCCGCCTGGAGGCGACAAATGTCTGTGTCGCCAGTTGTCTCTTTTGCTCGTTCGCGCGGCTCAAGCCGGGTGATCCGGGCTCGTACACGATGTCGCTCGAGCAGGTCTGGGACAAGCTGCGCAGCCGTGCCCATCAGCCCCTCACCGAAATCCACGTCGTCAACGGGCTGCATCCGGACCTGCCGTTCGAGTACTACACAGACATGCTGCGCGGGTTCAAACGGATCCGCCCGTCTATTCACCTGAAGTGCTTCACGGCCGTCGAGATTGCCTTCTTCGCCGACCTGTACGGCAAGACGGACAAGCAGGTGCTGGTGGAGTTGCAGGAGGCAGGGCTCGACTCGCTGCCGGGTGGCGGCGCCGAGATTTTCGCGGAGCGTGTCCGGCGCAAGATCGCACACGACAAATGCGACGCCGATCGGTATCTGTCGATTCACAAGCTCGCGCACGGGCTCGGGCTGAGGACGAACATCACGATGCTCTACGGTCACATCGAGACGGCCGAGGATCGTGTGGATCACATGATGCGCACGCGAGCGCTGCAGGACGAGACGCGCGGTCTCCAGGCCTTCATCCCGCTCGCGTTTCATCCCGACAACAACCAGATGCGGAAGCTGCCGGCCCCGAGCGGAGTCGAGACGCTGCGCGTGCTGGCGGTCTCGCGCTTGATGCTCGACAACGTGCCGCACATCAAGGGCTTCTGGATTGCAACGGGAGTCGACATGGCCCAGCTGTCGCTCTGGTTCGGCGTCAGCGACCTCGACGGAACAGTGCAGGAGGAGCGGATCTACCACATGGCCGGCTCGGATACCCCGGAGGTCATGAGCACGATCGCGATTCGCCGGCTGATCCGTGCCGCGGGCCGGGAGCCCGTCGAGCGCGACACGCTCTACAACGTTGTCACCGGACCCGAGGTGGCGGAGAGTACACTAGAAGTCGACAGTCGGGAGTCGGCAGTCGACAGTCTCAGTCGGTAGTCTCGGTCGGTAGTCTCGGTCGGTAGTCTCGGTCGGTAGTCTCAGTCGGTAGTCTCAGTCGGTAGTCGCGGTCGGCAGTCGCCGTCGGCAGTCACCAGTCCGAGTTGGCAATCAGGGGTCTGAGTTGCCGCGCGAAGCGGGCTGCCGCTGTGGAGCCCAAAGAGACGCTCCTGAGCAGGCTGTCGCGACTAACCAGCCGCGAGCGAAGCGAAGCGGCGAGTATGAGCGCCGCGGGGGTGGGGCCCAACAGAGACGCTCGCTGAGCAGGCTGTCGCAGCTAGCCAGCCGCGAGCGAAGCGAAGCGGCGAGTATGCGCGGGGGTGAATGCGCCGACAGAGCCGCTGTCTGAGCAGGCTGTCGCAGCTAGCCAGCCGCGAGCGAAGCGAAGCGGCGAGTAGCCGGCGGAAGTGGGGCCCAACAGAGACGCTCACTGAGCAGGCTGTCGCGACTAACCAGCCGCGAGCGAAGCGAAGCGGCGAGTATGAGCGCCGCGGGGGTGGGGCCCCGCGGCATTTAAGTAATGGACATCAAACTACTCACCCAGGTCGAGAAAGAAAGCATCGGCGAGCGGCAGCCGCTTCCTGAGCAATACCTCCGTCTGTCCGAGGACGAGATGGACGCGCGGATCGCCGAGGCCAAGCGGACGCTGGGTGAGCGCGTGGTGATCCTCGGGCATCACTATCAGCGTGACGAGGTCATCAAGTTCGCGGACTACACGGGTGATTCGTTGAAGCTGTCGCGCGCGGCGGCCAGCCGCGGCAAGGCCGAGTTCATCGTGTTCTGCGGCGTGCACTTCATGGCCGAGAGCGCCGACATCCTGCGCGCGCCGCACCAGAAAGTCGTCCTGCCAGACCTCGCCGCTGGCTGCTCGATGGCGGACATGGCCGCACCCGACCAACTCGACATCTGCTGGCGCGAGATGAACGAGATGGGTGTGGATACAACCGGCACGCCCGAGCGGGCCGGCGTGGTTCCGGTCACTTACATCAACTCGTCAGCAGCGATCAAAGCCTTTGTCGGCGCCCACGGCGGGATCGTCTGCACCTCGACGAACGCTGCGGCCGTCATGAAGTGGGCGTGGGATCGAGGCGAGAAGCTGTTGATGCTGCCGGATCAGCATCTCGGCAGGAACACGGCCTACAAGTTGGGCGTGCCGCTCGACCAGATGGTCGTGTGGGACCCGAACGAGATCTGGGGCGGCCTCGAGCCGGAGCAGCTGAAAGGCGCAAAGCTGATTCTCTGGAACGGGCACTGCTCCGTGCACACGCGATTCAGCGTCCAGCAGATTGAAGTGTTCAGGAAGCAGCACCCGACCGGAAAGGTCATCGCGCACCCTGAGTGCACGTTCGACGTGGTCCAGGCGGCGGACGAGAGCGGGTCGACCGAACGGATCATCAACGTCGTACGCGAGAGCCCTGTCGGCAGCGTATGGGCTGTCGCGACCGAGGTTCATCTCGTCAATCGGCTCACTCACGACGTCGCGCCCGATCGAACCGTCGTTACGCTCGACCCGTTCGGATGCCTGTGTTCGACGATGTTCCGGGTATCGCCCAACCATCTGCTCTGGATGCTGGAGAGCCTCGTTGAAGGCAAGGTCCAGAACCAGATCATCGTCCCCGAGCCGGAGAAGAGCCAGGCGAGGCTGGCGCTCGACCGGATGCTCGGGGTGTAAACGAGTTGCTGGAGGTTACGGAGGAAACGGAGTTCACAAACGGAGGAACGGGGTCAACGGAGACGAAACGGAGAGAGCCGGATGGCTGGATGCCAGCCGTGCTGCTCGCGCGCCCGCCGAAGGCGGGCGTCCGGGCGACGTGGAGAGCCCGGGAACACAAGCAACACGCAACCACCTGAATTGCTTGTGTTCCCGAGCCCTCCACGTCGCCGGGCCGCGCTACACGCGGCGCGAGCAGCTTCTAAAAAGCAACTAACCGTCCGAGCCTCTCCGTTTCGTCTTCGTTAGCTCGTTCCTCCGTTTGTGAGCGTCTCCGCCTCTCCGTCCCCTCCGTCGGCTCACATTCATCGAAGGAGTCAGCATGGCGCACGCAGTTCCACCGCTTCCCTACGACTACAACGCGCTCGAACCGCACATCGACGAGCAGACGATGCGGATTCATCACGACAAGCATCATGCGGCGTACGTGACGAATCTGAATGCGGCGCTCGAAAAGCACCCGGAGCTGCAGCAGAAGAGCATCGAGGATCTGCTGAAGGGCATCAACACGGTGCCGGAGGACATTCGCACCGCGGTCCGCAACAACGGCGGCGGCCACTCGAACCACACGATGTTCTGGGAGCTCATGGGTCCCGGCAAGGGTGGTGCGCCGGCTGGTGCGCTTGGAGCGGCGATCACTTCCGCTTTCAGCAGCTTCGACAGCTTCAAGGAACAGTTCGCGAAGGCAGGCGTCGGTCGGTTCGGAAGCGGATGGGTGTGGCTGATCGATGCCGGCGGGAAGCTCGTGATCGAGAGCTCCGCGAACCAGGACAGCCCCTTGATGGAAGGAAAGAAAGCCATCCTCGGGCTGGACGTCTGGGAGCACGCCTACTACCTGAAGTACCAGAATCGGCGGCCCGACTACATCACCGCGTGGTGGAACGTCGTCAACTGGGACGCCGTCAGCAAGCGGTTCGGGAAGTAAGTGCACCGTCCGAAGAGACGAGGCGATCTGTCGCCTCGTCTCCCCTTCCGAACCTCACTTCCCCGGAACTCCCCGCACTGCAACCGGATCGAAGAGCGCGCTGATTATAGAGTCAGGCGTGTGTTGCGGCGGAGCGAGAGGATGCCGATCGCCGACGCCAGGAGCAGCACCTGCGGCCAGGCTCCATAGGCGACGTCGTACTCGAGCGTCAGCATGTGTTGCGCGGGATCGCGCCGCTGGCTCGTAATGGCGATCCGGTTGTTGGTCGGGACGAGCGCGTTGGCGAGGTAGACGCTCGACTCTGAACGATGCGAATTGAGGTACGTGAGCACGTGCCGACCTGAGGCCGCACTCGGTAGCCTCGCACTGGCCCGCAGCCGCACCGTCCCGATCCCCTCGGTCATCTCGCGACGATCGGGAAAATCACTCCCGTTGACGGCGAGAGTGACCCGTCGCCCGTCAGCCGTGAGCATGACCGAGTCGATCACCTGCCGGGCGTACGCCGCGCGCTCGGCGCCCGACAGCTGACCATCCGCGTCCGTGTCGATCCAGCCGAACACGCTGGCGGCCACGCTCGTGCCGGCCGTCAGATCGATTTCTACGGACACGCGATCGACGTCGATCGATACGCGCGTCGCCTGCAGGTACTCGTCGAGCCTGTGCGCGTCGGCGCGCGGCGCACACGCCAGGCATGCGACGAATACTCCCGCCGAGCTGATCGCGACACGTCGCATGATCATCGTGCCGCGAGCTTTGCGCCGTAGTCGTTGGTCGGATCCCGATAGATTGTGTGAATGTGATCCAGATCGCCCTGCTGCGGCGCGTACTCGATGATGACCGTCGGGCCTTGAATGCGGTAGTAGGCGAGCCCGCCGTTCTTGGTGTCGCCGCTCCACGCGAACCACGTCTGCGCGATGTTGGACTTGAGCTCCGCCATCTTCGCCGACGCCGCGGCGTCATTCAGTATCCCGACCCATTCGTGCGCGACATCGAGAAGCAGCGACTGCTGGCTGGGCGTCAGGGCCGATCCCTGGATGCCTTCCGGCTGAATCACCTTGCCGTCATTCCCCGGACCCAGCACGAGATCGCTGACCTTGTAGTTGAGGATCGCCTGCTTCTGCTGCTCGGCCGTCAGCGCGTTGATGAGGGCGAACCCTTTGTCGTTCTCGTTGCCCAACGGGCGGATCGTCTGACCGTTCAGGGTGTACGTCGCTGGTTGCGCGGCCGGCAGGCTCGGCGTGAGCACGCTGTTCGGCCCCACGACCGTGACGTTGATGGCGAGATGATGTCCTCCGAACTGGATGATCCACGGCGTGGTCGTTGACGGCGTTCCAAGCAGGGCGATGTAGTACTCGTCCTGGCCGAACTGGATCGACCCGCGGCCTCTGCCGGCTGGCGCTCCGGCCGGAGGCGGGCCCGCGGGGGGCGTTCCAGCAGGAGGCGTTCCCGCAGCGCCCTGCCGGCCGCCCGTGCGTCCACCACCTCTGTTCTTCAGGACCTCGTCGCCGTTCATGATGTCGAGGACTTTCTTGTAGCCCGCCGAGCTCAGCGCAGACGCGACCAGCGCCATCGCCGCTTCGCGCTGCGGCGGTGTCAGATCGCCGAGACGCGCGCCGTTGCGCTGGAAGATACCGCTCGGAAGGTTCGACCAGCCTGTTCGCTGGGGGCTGGCGAAGCCGAATGTCACCTTGGCGCGCTCGGATTCATTCAACGTCTTGAGAAACGCATCCGCCGCCGTGACGACCTTCGCGGTCACGCCGGCAGCAGCCGGTGCCGGTGGCGAAGTGGCCCGTTGTGCCGAGCCAACAGCGACCGGGACGAGGAGTGCGACCCACAGCAACGGTGCGTAGTGGTTTTTCACGCTGCAAACGTTACCGCTGACAGCCTGGCGGAGCAAATATGAGGATCCGGCAGAAGCCCGCCGATTCGGAAAGAGGTGGGTCTCGTACCTTGCTTGTTGCGGGAGCGCGACCTTACGCCGGCAGGTTGAGGCGCGTCAGCGCGCCGCCGATCTCCTCAGCCGACGGGAACTCCTCCTGCGTGTCGCCGACGTAGGAGTAATGGATCTTCCCGTAACTGTCGACCAGGAAGAGCGCCGGTCGCGCGATGTTCCACGCATCCATGCCGAGCCGGTGCCACACCCCGTACGCCCGCAACACGTCTCGCGACTCGTCCACCAGAATGTTGAACGGGAGGCCGGTCTCTTCTATGTACCGGCGCACGACGGAAGACGACTGCGCGACCACCGCCACGACCTGGACGCCGCGTGCCGCGTATTCACCGGACCGTTCTGCCAGTTCACCGAACCGGCGTCTGCAGTTCGGTCACCAGGTGCCGCGATGGAACGCGAGCAGCACCGGTCCTTTCGAGAGAAAGGAGGCGAGCGAACGCGTGTCCCCCTTCTGGGTCGGCAGCTCGAACGCCGGAGCGCTGGTGAGCGAGGATGCATGCGCCATGACTAGTGCTAGAAGAACTTGACCTCGACGATTTCACCGGCTTCGACGATGTCGGTGTGCGTCGGGATCTCGATGTAGCCGTCCGCCTGCGACATGCTCGTGATGTCGCCCGATCCCTTGAACGCCGGCATCGCGCCGTTCTCGGTCACTTTGACCGTGTAGAACTGATGCCGGCCCGTTGGCGACACGATCCGGCGCCCCAGCGGCAGTCGCGCGACTCGCGGCTGATACGCCGGAAGCTGCGCGATCCGCCGAAGCAGCGGAACGAGAAGGATGTAGCCGTTCGACAGGCAGGACGCCGGGTAGCCTGGCATGCCGAGGACAGGTTTCCCGCCGATGCGGCCGAACGCCGTCGGCTTGCCAGGCTTGACGGCGATGCCGTGGAAGATCACCTCGCCGCGCTCCCGCAAGACGTCCAGGACGAGATCGCGCTCGCCGACGGAGCTGCCCCCCGAGAAAACCAGGACGTCTGCATCCGCAGCTGCGTCGACGGCTGCCGCGAGGTCCTCGAGGTTGTCGGCCGCGGTGCGGAGGGGAATCGGCAACCCGCCGTGCTCGCGAATCACCGCCGATAAGGTGAAGCGATTGATGTCGTAGATCTCGCCAGGGCCGAGCGGCTGGCCGGGCCCCACGATCTCGTTGCCGGTGGAGAGCAGCGCGACTCGAGGGCGCTCGAACACTTCGACGTCGGCGAAGCCGATCGCGGCCAGCGCACCGACGCGGCTCGGGTTCAGCAGATCGCCCTCGCGCAGGATCGTCTGTCCGGTTGCGATGTCGGCGGCGCGGCGCCCGACGTGCTGCCTCGGGTACACCGGCGACATGATGCGGATGCGTTGCCCGTCCGCCTGCTCGGTCTCCTCGACCATGACGACGGCGTCGGCTCCGTCGGGCATGGGTGCACCCGTCGCGATTTCCATGCATTCGCCGCGGGCGATCGGTCGCGAGGCGATCTCGCCGGTGTAGACAGTGCCGATACGCTGCAGGATCCTGGGATCCGAGCGCGCGGCGCCGAACGTGTCCTCCGCGATCACGGCATAGCCGTCCATCGCGGCACGGTCGAACGGCGGAACGTCGATTGGCGAAACGGCGGACCGTGCGAGAACGCGGCCGCTGGCTTCGGCGAGTGGGACGGACTCGGTTCGAGTCAGCGGGACGATGGTATCGAGCAGCAACCTCCGAGCCGTGTCGAGCGGAATCGTCTCGCGGATCGGTCGCATTGCGCTGACGGACGTGCCTGGTTGCGTCATCGGCTGAGCTCCCGAACGACGTGCCCAAGCTCCGGCAGGATCAGCTCGCGCATCGCGAGGCGGACGGCGTTCTCCGAGCCGGGGAGTGAGAACACCGCAGTCCTGGCGATCGTGCCGGCGCACGCGCGGGACATCATCGCGGCCGCGCCGATCTCGGGGAAGCTGAGCATCCGAAAGAGCTCGCCAAAGCCATCGATTCGCTTCTCGAGCACGCCCGAAATGGCCTCGTACGTGCTGTCGCGCGATGTGATTCCCGTCCCGCCTGTCGTGATCACGACGTCCACGGCGCCCGCCTGCTCCAGGACGAGATCCCGAACCGTGGCTGGCTCATCGCGGACGATCCGACGTCCTGCCAGGAGGTGTCCGGCTGCGCGGAGGGCGCCAGCGATGGCGTCGCCGCTCGTGTCGTTCGCCTCCGTCCGGGTGTCGCTGATCGTGAGGACGAAGCAGCTGATCTCGGTTGGAGACGTGCGGCGGTGATCGGCGACGGACATTGGGTCGATTATATCGGCGCTCGGCGTTTGCCGTTCGGCGCGCGGCTCGGCTTCGGCGCGCGGGCTCGGTGTTCGCAAGGTCCGGCATTACTCACGGCATCGGCCGAGGTGTGACGTCAGCGTCCACCAGGCGAAGCGCCCACTTGATCGCCTCGGCGATCATGGTCTGCATCTCTGGCTTGTCCCAGTTGGCTTCCACGTGTCCGAGCGTCGTGTAGAAAACCCGGCCCGTGCCGTACATCTTCGCCCACGCCACGGGGAAGTCTCTGTCGGCGCGGTGCACGCGCGGGTTGGCGAGATCGAGCTTCGACGGATCGAGACGCATCAGCACGCGCGTGTTCGATCGTGAGAAGTTCTTCATCTGATAGATCTCGTCGGTGAGGACGAACGACGGTTTCCAGGCCTTCATGCCGGGGAAGGCCGGGTCTTCGACGAGTACAGGCGCGTCGAACGTGTTCCAGGGATGCTCGTCGTAGTAGCCGCCGATCATCTCGCCGTAGTCGGGCCAGCTGGTAAACGTGATCGTCGCGCTGTGGATTCCGACAAACCCTTTCCCGTCGTCGTGGATCGCGGACATGAAGTCGGCGCGCTTCTGCTCGTCCATCTCGAGCGTGCCGCCGGTGTAGAAGACGATGGCGTCGAAGTCGTTCAGGTTCTTCGCGTTGTATTCCAGCTTCTTCTTCGTCAGTGCTTCGGTGTCGGTGCGGATGACCGTGTCCCAGAGGCCGGTGTCACGTCCGAGCTTGTCGATGGTCACCATCGCGTGGGTGACCGCCTCGTGCCGGTATCCTTTTTCCTCGCCGATGACGAGGAGCTTCTTCTTCGTCGCCGGCGTCTGTGCCGAGATGGCGAGACCCATGACCGCGACTGCCGCTATCGACCCTGCGAGACGAATTCTCTTCATCCGGAGCTCTCCTGCGCCACTATCTTCGTTCATTCGGGGCGGATCGCGGCGGACAGGGGTTACAGGAGTTGAGGAGGCCAGGAGGACGAAAGCGCTGTAAATCCGTCTGAAACGCTGCGGCGGGGTTATGCCGCGGTGGATTGCGCCGCCGGGTCTGTGCGATATAATTGACGTTTCGCGACCACGGCCGGGCCTGCGCCGAGTGGCCTCCGTCGGTCTTCGCGCCCTTAGCTCAGTTGGATAGAGCGTCTGGCTACGAACCAGGAGGTCGCAGGTTCGAGTCCTGCAGGGCGCGCCAATCTTTTCAATCAGTTACAGTACTGACCCGCTCGGGTCAGTGAACAATCGTGAACAATTCGCCGCCGATCTTCTCGACGGCGTCGCGAACCGATCCGTCGAGCACTTGCGTATACACGTTCAGTGTCGTGTCGACGTTCGCGTGACCCATCAGCTGCGCGACCACCTTCCCGGGGACGCCCTTGTCGTGCGACCACGAGGAATACGTCCGCCGGAACGTGAGCCACGTAGCGTGCGGTAGACCCAGCTGATCACACGCTGGGAAGATTGATCGCCGCAATACTGGGCATCAAGAGGGTCCGGTCCGAGCTACAGACACGAAGAACCCGCGAGCCCAGGCACCTACATTGAACAATTTGTTCGCCACCGTCGCCGGAGCCGTACTTCCCTGCGCTCGGCATCTCGCGAGAATGGCCGGATTCTGGCCAGTCACGACGTTGAACGGCCGTGAGCATCTGGTTGAAAAATGGAGTCTCTGTTGGGTGCGACGGCGGATGTTGGCACCGTTCGAGTGCTGCGACCCCCGGGCCCTCTCGCACGTCGGCCTTGAGTGAGCGCAACTCGTCTTCAAATCCGGAGCGATTCCCGCAACGGGTTGCCGTCTGTACCCAGCTGACGGAGTTACGATGCGGATCTCCTGAGTCAAACGCGACGAGTTCTGGAGAGGATCAACCGCGAGGCGCGATGTCACATGGGCCGAGCTTCGCACGGGTTCTTCCACAAGGTCGAGGCCGGCCTGGGTCGGGTCGAGTCCTGGGCAGACACTGACCCACGGGGCCGTGGCAAGTCGTTTGGGCGAACAGGCTGGCTGAGCACGAGGCCTCCCGCTAATGCAACTGCTCTGGATGGAGGCGGCCGCCGCCGATCCCGAGCGCACCGTCGGACCACGTCACCGCGCACGAGCCAGATCGAGCGTTTCGTTTTGTGAGCTCGATCGACGGGGTCCCGAGCCTCGTTATCGTTCGCGCATCGCAGGCACCCAGGGGAAGAGCCCGCCCGGCGTGCATGCGACGAACACGTATACGGCGAGCGTCCCGCTCCCGCGCCGTCAGGCGTGCGGTGCCTCCCTCTTCGCTGTCCATCGCTGTGACGTCGTCCTGTACATTCGTGGCCGACGCCAAATGTAGCGCTATAACTGTCACCTCTGCAGGTCCCCGCCGAGCTGGACACAAACAGACCACATACCCGGCGTGCAATTTTGCACGGACACCTCAGAGGCGATCCGCTACATTACAACGCACCTCCCTAGGTTCTCGCAGATGGCCATCGAGATCGACGTCAAATACGAATTTCGTAGCGACAATACGAGTGCTAGCTCGGACGCCGAGGTTCCTGTGACTCACGTGTTTCACGATCGGACCGCCTCCTGTGGCCTGAGCACACGGGGCACGTGCACATCAGGTGCGCTGGCGGCGCCAGGGCCCAAACGCGGACCGGTTGTCGCTCCGCACAACCGCGAAGTCCTGGGGCTGCATTCGACGACTGTCGGGCACTAGAACGGCTCCGGCGCCAGGCGCGACGTTGCGTTCCACCATGCGATTGCGTTCGGTGCATCACGGGCCCGAGATCGCCGTCGCCAGCCGGCGCGGGTATCGCAAGAGCTCACTTTGAAACGCAGAGGCCAGAATGAACGCCCACAAGTATGAACATCTGTTCTCCCACGAGCCTACGCCCGAGGATATTTTCGATGCCCACCTTTTCGAAGAGCCCCTGGTACCGGTCGGCGGCGATCCGACGCCAGCCGAGAATGTCGCTCTGACCAAGGCGCTCACCGCGTACGCGAATCGTTCCGGTGTGGACGACTTCACCAGCCTCACCGGCTTTCTGGAAAGGTACCCGACGATGCGCTTGGAACGTCGCGCTGCTGACGAATCTCGGACTCGAATACTACAGCACGGGCCATTATTCGAAAACACTGTCGGCATGGGGACAGGCGTGGAACCTCGGCAAAGCGGCGACCGACCTGAAAGGCAAAGCCATAGTGGACCGGGCGGTGGGCGAGCTGGCATACATGTATGCGCGTCTCGGACGAGATGGCGGAACTTCGACGCGCTGCTCCAGTCCGTAGAGGGCCGCGTCTTTTCCGGTCCCGCCACGGAGAGAATGACCGGTGCCCGTGAGGGCCTCTGGAACATGGAGAACCGCCCGGAGATTGCCTTCCGTTGTGGCCCCTTTGCTTTGCACCGGATCAAGACTCTCTCTGGATCCAGTGGACCCCGGAACGGAGTTGATTCATGCCTGCGCGTCCACGCAGACGGGGTTTCTCACTCCTGCAGATAGAGGAGTTATCGCAAAAGCTCGGCCTCTACTTCCAGATGGCCTTCCGCGAGAAAGACGCGGCATTTGTCGTCCCTTCCGTCGTCCATTTGAAAGTGGAGCATTTCGCCGCCATCACGCGACAGGAAGGCGATCGCTACCTGCTCCAAGACCCGACCTTCGGGAATGACGCGTGGGTCACCGAGAGAGACGCTCGAAGCCGAAACCAGCGGCTATTTCCTCATTCCACCGGGAGAACTAGCGCGACGGCTGGCGTGGCGTCGAGGCGGACAGGGAAGACGAGTGTTGGGGCAAGGGGTCGACTGGGTTCAACGATCCGGATCCTCACGGGCCGTGCGACCCGGCCACACCAGGAGGCAACTCGTGTCCCGAAACGGATGACGACTGCAAGGGCATGGCCGTCTCCAGGGTGCATCTCATGCTCGTCAGCTTGAATATCAACGACGAGCCCCGTCGGCTACTCCCCACCCGTCGGTCCCGCCGTCCGCTTCACGGTTCGTTACAACCAGCGCGAGTCCGCTCAGCCGGCAAACTTCGCTTATTCAAACTTCGGGCCTAAGTGGACGTTCGACTGGCTCTCGTACATCACGGAAACCCCATCGGACCCGGAGAAGTTGAGAACTGTGAAGTATTACATCATGGGTGGTGGTACGCGAACGTTTACCGACTTTGATGCAGAACAACCAGGACCTTCGCATTTCAGCAATTCGACCAGACCAAGCTGACCCGCACTCCTGAAGGCAGCTACGAGATGCTCTCCCGCGACGGCACCAGGAGAGTCTTCGCGGAAGATCGTCGGCATGGTAAACGAGGAACGCAAGATCTTCCTCACCCAGCTTGATCGACCCCTCCGGCAACGTTGTCACGCTGGAGCTACGATGCAACCTTCGCGTCGTCAAGATCGCCGATGCCATCGGCCAGGTCACCACGATTTCCTACGACCATCGCGACAGACAAATTCAAGATCACGCAAGGTCACCGATCCCTTCGGGCGCGATGCCTACTTTCGAATACGATGACTCCGGCCGGCTGATCAAAATCACCGACGTCATGGGGATAACGTCGCAGTTCACCTACGATGCCGGCGACTTCATCGACCACGTTGACGACACCGTACGGCGTCACCACGGTTCGCGAAGGAAGATGTACCCGGCAACACTCGCGTCGCTGGAGACCATCTATCCCGATGGCGACAGGGATCGCGTCGAATACAACCAGTCCCGCGACCTCGGGGTTCCCGAATCCGAGGCCGAGCGCGAAGCGTACCGGCACGCATGTGCGACTCGCAACGCATTTCTCAACTTTCGCAACACCTATTATTGGAGCAAGATAGCCTACGCCGCCGCCTATCCCGGACTACACCAAGGCAAGATTTATCACTGGCTCCACTGGCCAGGCGCACTTCAAGCCGACTTCACGCTGGCATCCTCGAGAGCGTCAAAGAACCGCTCGAGGGTCGCGTCTGGTATGACTATGCTGGACAGACCGACGGCTCCATACTCGTCGGAAGCACAAACAAGCCCGCCCACGTGGGCCGCGTGCTGGATGATGGCTCTACCCAGCTCTACACCTACGAATACAACGGCTTCGGCAACATCACCAAAACAATCGATCCGATCGGGCGAACTTTCTCCTATCTCTACGCGCACGAATGGCATTGACCTGCTGGAAATCCGGCAGACCCGCGCGGGCCAGAGCGAATTGCTTTCCAAAATGACCTACAACGCGCAGCATCTGCCGTTGACCTCCACAGATGCTGCGGGTCAGACGACCACTTACACGTACAACGCCCGTGGGCAGGTGCTAACCAAGACGAATGCCAAAAACGAAACGACCACCTATATTTACGATGTCAATGGCCACTTGACTTCGATGGATGGACCACTTCCCGGGTCATCCATCGCTCTTCACGTACGATGCTGTCGGCCGGGTGCGAACCAAGACCGATGAAAGTGGATACACCCTGACGTTCGATTACGATGACCTCGATCGCCTCACGAAGATCACGTTCCCGGATGGCACTTTTGATCAGTTCACCTATACGCGGCTGGATCACACGCTGTTTCGAGACCGCGCAGGGCGGCAGACGACCTTCGAATACAACAGTATCCGGCAGATGACCAAGCGCACCGACCCACTCAATCGGGCGACCTTGTTTCAGTGGTGCAAATGCGGCGCTCTCAAGAGCTTGACCGACCCGATGGGCCGGACCACGACCTGGCGGCACGACATACAGGGCCGCGTCAAATGCAAGGAGTATGCAGACGGCTCGAAGGTGACCTATCGCTACGAAAACACCATGAGCCGTCTGAGCCAGCGGATCGATGAAAAGCTCCAGGTGACCCAATACGATTACAACCGAGACGACACCGTAAGTCGGATCAGCTACAACAATGCCACTGTCGCCACCCCGCCCGTTGCCTTTGCTTACGATGCAAGACTACAGCCGGCTGCGTGTCCATGACGGACGGCACCGGGACGACTCACTATGGCTATATCCCGATTAACGCGGCACCTTCCTTAGGTGCCGGACAGATTGGCGAGCGTGGACGGCCCACTGCCAGACGACACCATTACTTTCAGCTATGACGAACTGGGTCGGCGAGTATCTACTGCGATCAATGGGGTTGCTTCATCTGTAGTCTACGATGCAGCAGGGCGGATCATTACGAGCACCAACGCGTTGGGAGTGTTCAATATCACCTACGATGGCAACTCCTTCCGGATCGCCTCTCAGACTTATCCGAACGGCCAAACGACTGAGTTTCGTTATGCGGGCAACTTGCAAGACCAGCATCTCCAACGGATCACACACAAGCACGGAATCACGCCGAATCTCCGAATTCATTTATGATCGTGATGTGCCGACGGGACAGATTACTTCATGGTCGCAGCAGGCAGGCGAGCAGAACACCTTCAGTGTTTGCCTTGTCATACGACTCGGTGGATCAACTGATCGCCGCTTCCATATCGGAAGGACGGAAACATCGTAAAGAATTTCGGCTACAGCTACGATCCTGCTGGCAACCGCTTGACCGAACGGATTGACGCAGCCACACGACAGTTCTCCTACAATGCGCTTAATGAATTGACATCGGTCGAGGGCGATGCCAGCCCCGATGCGACTTACCAATGGGACGCCGAGCATCGATTGATTTCCGTCACCTCCGGAAACCAAGACACGCAGTTCACTTATGATGGACTTGGGCGTCGCGTGGGCATCCGTCAATTGCGTGAATGGCGCCGAGGTGTCGGACCGCCGGTTCGTTTGGTGTGATGATGAGATCTGTGAGGAGCGGGATTCGAGCGGTTTGGTGTTAAAGCGATTTTTTGCCCAGGGGCTGAAGGTCGAAGCTGGGGCATCGGCAGGCGCGTATTTTTACGCGCATGATCACTTAGGCTCGCTCCGTGAGCTGACCGATGGTGGCGGCAACGTCCGCGCACGAGTTACCTATGATCCGTTTGGTCGTCACACGCTGCTCGCCGGGGATACAGATCCTGACTTCGGATTCGCCGGTATGTTCTGGACATCTGAAGCGAGTATTAACTTGACATGGTTTCGAGCCTACGATTCTGGGATTGCGCGTTGGCTGTCCAGAGATCCGCTCAAGGACGCGGAGACGAGCCAGGGCGCCAATCTATTCACATACGTTCGTAACAACGTCGTCAATCGGGCCGATCCACTTGGGCTGTATTGCTGTGACAATGAGAAAGACGAAGTCATAGGTGCAAAGACAAAGCAAGAGATTTGTCTGGGTCTTGCGGTTCCAGCCATCATTGTTGGTGGGTTTGCAGGCGGAGGGTACGGCGCGATAGGTGCCGGAATCGCTGCGCTTGGGGTATGCAGCTACTTGACAGTTGACCTTAGAACCAAGGTCTCCATATACAGCAGGTGCTTGTTAGACACATCGAAACCCTGTGAATGTAGTCCTACCGCTCCGGGCTTTCCCGGCATTCCTGGCGGTCATCCGTTGAAGGGTGGGGGCTTTGGAAGCATACTGTGAGTAGGGCCTTCGATTGGGCGTACAAGTAAATAGGCGAGTTTGCCCCTGACGGTATGAGGTGAGCTGGTAACCAGATGCGAACGGACGAGCTCGGCAGGAGTCTGAGAGAAGTGCGATGCTGACGTATTCTTACGATCGCTGCGGACACATGGCGGGTCGCTCGCTGAGCCCGATCGTCCCGCCGCAAATCCTTGGTCAACCCGCCATACAAATTGCGGCGCCCGCCGATATTGCCTCTTTTTCTGTCACTGTTGCTGATGCACGTGCAGTCACGTTTCAATGGAAGCTCAACGGCACTGACATACCCGGGGCGACAGGTGACAGTCTGGTACTCACCAATGTCGCCGCCGACGACGAAGGACGATACTCAGTCGTGGTGACGAACCCTGTGGGAAGTGTGACGAGCGCGCCGGCGGGGCTCCTGCTGGACAGCGACCGCGACGGGCTGCCGGATAGCTGGGAGATCGCGCACTTCGGCAACACGACCAGCCAGCGCTGCGAGGGCGATCCGGACGGCGATGGGCTATCGAACCTCGACGAGTTCCTCGATGGCACCGATCCCAAGAGCAAAGGCTCCCTGCGTCCCCGGCTGACGGCTCTTGGCGGCGCTGGTGGGGCGGTGACGATCACACCGATGAAGCTGAGCTATGGACTGGGGGACACCGTCTCACTGACCGCGGTACCTGTCGAAGAGAGCACCTTTCTCGGATGGAGTGGAGACTTGAGCGGCCCGGCAAACCCGGCGTTGCTGACGATGGATAGAAGCCGAAGGGTGCGGGCTAGGTTCGCCTCCGCCGTGCGCATCCCCCTGGGATTGATCGCCACTTGGCGTGGCGAGATGGACGCGGGTGATCTGATAGGTGGACATCATGGCACCTTCTTCGCCGGAACGGTCGCCACAGCGCCCAGAGTCACAGCGTCGGGGAAGGTCGGTGGAGCCTTCGATTTCGATGGCACCGTGCACGTGCGCATACCTGACTCCGCCGCGCTAAAGCCGGAGCGGTTTACCGCGGAGGGGTGGGTGTTTCCTGCCACGGAGGATATCCTCGCTCACTCAGTCGTCGCACGTGGAGCCTTCGGCAATACATGGGCTATGCGACTGATCAATAACAGGGTGCAGTTCTGGTCGCACGGTGGGCACGGTCTTCAAGCGCCGACCGAGATCCCGCTGAATGAATGGACTCACCTGGCGGTAAGTTTTGACGGCAAAGCCAAGCGGATCTTTGTCAACGGGTTGGAAGTGGCCTCGGCGGAGAAACCGGGTGGGCTCGTCTACGGCGCGGACGCGGTACCCGTTACCATCGGTTCGGTCGACGACGCTAGTGCGCTTTTCAACGGTCGGATCGATGAAGTAGCGATCTACGATCGGGCGCTGTCGGCTGACGAGCTGGCTGGCGTCTACAATGCGGACTTTCTGGGGCGGAACTTCTCACAGCCCTACTTTACCTCGTCCTCTCGATTGCCCGATGGCGTTCGCGGAGCCAACTATGCGCGCCAGTTGACCACGATCCTGGGCCGGCCCCCCATACGCTTCTCGCTGTCGGAAGGGGTGCTGCCGCCCGGTGTGACCCTTTCGCCGGTCGGCGTGGTTAGCGGGACCCCCAGCGCCACGGGAATTTTCGGCTTCACCCTGCGCGCCACCGAGGCGGCAGGAGGGTTCACCGAGCAACTGTGCGAGCTGCATGTTGTTTCCTGACTTCTGTTGTCGAATAGCTCGGCGCGAGGGCATCGCTGTCTGCTGAGAGGGCTGCGCCGCGTAAGCGTGACGCTCGCTCGGTGTTCCACGAGACCTCGATTCAGCAAAAATGTCGGCGGCCCTATCTGTAGCCTGCAGTCGAGAACGCAGTGAACAATGAGTGAACAATCGGCTCCCGAACAGGAGGGAACAGCAGGCACCACAGGAAAGCCGTGATCAATCAGACAACAACTTTCTGCCGAATACCGGGCATCAAGGGGGTCCTGTCCGAGCTACAGACACGAAGAACCCGCGAGCCCAGGCACCTGCATTAGCCTACGAACCAGGAGGTCGCAGGTTCGAGTCCTGCAGGGCGCGCCAAATCAACAAGTTACAGTCGCCGATTTTCGTTCTCCGAACGGTTGTGAACAATTCGTTCGCGAGAGCTCTGCGCATGCTGCATCCCTTGGCGCCGCGCCGCTCGAATCCGGCCCATTTTTCAGCGCGGGGCCGCGCGAACGCCGTTGAGCACCTGGTTCAGTTCCAAAGCGTCCTCCGTCAGCCACTCGGACATCCCCTTGGCTGACTGGAGTCCCCACATTGGCGGAAGGCGGTGGGCGAGCCCTCCGGCCTTATGGACTCAAAAGAATTATCGATTGGATTTCGGGCGCCCCGCTGGCGATCCTCATACGCACAAACGTGTCAGCTGCGATGATGGTCGGGTCATCGCGACGTTGTCCCGGTCGTCGGCGCCTACGCGTCATAGCTGCCGGGGGTCCGTGTGACGCGACCGGGTGCGAGAGCCTTGGAGGACAGATTAATGAAGAACGATTACAGTGAGCGCGGCGCGTGGACACGGCGAGACGTCGTCAAGGTCGGGGGTCTCGCCACGGTGGCTGGCGTCATCGGACGAGCGTCTGAAGAGTCTGTTCTCGCGGCTGCTCCCATCGATCCGTCCTTCGACTTGTTCGGCCTCGAAGGGAAGGCCGCCTCAGAGCCCCTCGCGCTCGGCCAGCAGATCTACGAATCGATCGGCGTCTATCCTTTCATCAACGCCAAGAACACCAACACGATCATCGGCGCCTCGATCGCGCGTCCGGTCGTTCACAAGGCGATGGACGCCGCGGGTCTCCACAACGTTCAGCTGGACGAGCTCGCGATGGGGGTCGGACAGCGGCTGGCCGAGCTGACCGGGACCGAGTGGGGCATGGTCTCGGCGGGTTGTGCCGCGGGCCTGAAGCTCGTTACGCTCGGCATCCTGTCCGGCGGCGATCCCGAGCGTCTCATTCGGCTCCCGGACCTGACAGGGTTCGAAAAAACCGAGGTCATCATTCCCAGATCGTCGCGATCCGTGTACGACCACGGCGTCCGGAACGCCGGCGTCAAGGTCATCATGGTCGACACCCTAGCGGAGCTCGAAAACGCCATCAATCCGCGCACGGCGATGATCTATCTGTCCGCCAATGCCCGCGCGCCGCTGACAGTGGAAGCCGTAGCGCAATTGGCCAAGCCAAGGAACATCCCCATTCTCGCGGATGCTGCCGGCCACTCGCTGACAGTTCCGAACGTCCATCTCGCGCAGGGTGCAACGGTCGTCGCGTACAGCGGAGGAAAAGTCCTCAAGGGACCCGCGTGCGCGGGCTTGTTGCTCGGGCCCAAGAGCATCCTCATGTCCGCATGGCAGGCGAGCGCCCACCATCATGGGCCCGGCCGTGACAACAAGGTCGGCAAGGAAGAGCACATCGGCATGTTGGCAGCGGTCGAGGCGTGGGTGACGATGGATCATGACGCCGAGATGAAGCGTTGGAACAACTGGCTCGAGAGCATCGCCAAGCGCGTGGCCGGCATCGAGAGTGTCAAGACCAACATCCGTCAGAATCCTCCGACGAAGATCGATCACGTCACGCCGTATCTGACGATCTCGTGGGATCCTGCGAAGCTGAACATCACAGGCGACGACGCGGCCGAGGAGTTGGGCAGCGTGCGAACCAAGCCACGGATTGCGCTGCTCGCCGGGACCGGGGGGGAACCGTCGTTGGCCGCGCCTGCGGGATCGGAAAGCGTCACGGTCGCCGCCTACATGATGCAGGAGGGTGACGCCCCCATCGTCGCGGATCGGATCTACGAGCTGCTGACGGCGAAGCGCCCCCCGATTCCCAAGGTCACTATGAAGCCTCCGTCGGCCAACATCGTGGGCCGCTGGATCGTCTCGATCGACTTCTACTGTAGCAAGAGCGAGCAGACGTTCTTCATCGAGAAGCAGGACGGCAACTGGCTGCGCGGCTCTCACAAGGGCGCGTTCGCCATGCGCGAAATGATCGGGTCGATCGAGGGGAATGAGGTGAAGTTCAAGAGCACCTATCGAGTCCCCGGCGACGCGATCACGTCGATTTTTTACGGCACGCTCTCGGGGGACACGATGTCAGGCAACGTGGACATGGGCGAGTACCTGACCGCGAAATTTACGGCCAAACGGTACGCGTACCCGACGGGGCCCACGCCGATCGTCGTTCCCACCGGTCCGCCGCAGGCCAGCTGAGTCCGGTCGCTCGGTCCTATACCGGGAGTGTGATGTGAGGGACGATCGCCCGATCCGCAAGAAGTTCACGAAGGAGGCCTTCGCTGTCGGCACGGGCGTCATCCTGGGATTGGTCTGCCTGTCGCCGCTGCTCGGAGCATCACCGCCCACGGACGGCACTCTCAAGTACCATCGCCGGTTCATTTCTCCGCCCGGGCTCAAGGTGCGCGAGCCCTACACACCCGGCGTGCTGGCGGCGGACACGCTGTGGATCTCCGGGCAAATCGACAAGGATCCCAACACCGGCCGCCAACCCGAAGGCATCGCCGCGCAGACGCATCTCGCCATGGACAACATGGGCCAGGTGCTACGCGCCGCGGGGCTGGACTACGGGAATGTCGTGTCGTGTCACGTTCAGCTCGCCGATATGGCACAGTTCGCGGCAATGAACGAGGTCTACGGAAGCTATTTTGGTCCCGACTACTACCC
Source organism: uncultured Acidobacteriota bacterium (assembly GCA_963730995.1). Classification (GTDB taxonomy): domain Bacteria; phylum Acidobacteriota; class Vicinamibacteria; order Vicinamibacterales; family 2-12-FULL-66-21; genus CAVSUB01. The sequence goes on from CAVSUB010000002.1 coordinate 829,179, forward strand.
CGCGCGGACGACGCTCGAGGTTGGCAAGCTGCCGGACGGGGCGAACATCGAGGTGACCTGCATCGCGTACACCGACAAGAGCAAGATCGCCCCAGTCGTGCCGCCGGCCGGGTCGATCCCGTCTGCCGTGGGTCCGTACCGACCGGCGGTGTGGGCGGGCGACACGCTGTACGTGTCCGGCACCACCGGTCGCGATCCGAAGACCAACGAAGTCGACGCCACGGTCGAAGGGCAGACCAGACAGGCAATGAACAACATCGGCCAGATTCTCAAGGCCGCGGGGCTTGAGCAGACCGACGCCGTGTTCACGAACGTCTACTATCTCGATTCCGACGACCAGAGGAACCAGACCTACGCGAAGCTGAACTCCGTCTACAAAGATTTCTTCCCGCTCGGTCTGGCGCCGAGCCGCGCCAGCTTCTGCGTCTCGAAATTGCCGGGAACCAGCGTCGTGGAGTTGACGTACATCGCCAGCCGCGATCACAAGAACGGCGGTCGGGTGATCCCCGTCTACAACCGCCAGAACCAGACGTCGTCGAGAGGGGGTGTCCTCGCGGGGGACACCCTCTATACATCCGGCAGATCCGCGCCAGGTGAGACAACCGAGAAACAGTTGCGGGACTCACTCGAAACGATCCGCGACATCCTCAAGCTAGCGGGCATGAACATGGAGCACGTTGTCGATGCCCACGTTTACCTGAAGGACATCGCCCAGGTGGACGTCATGAACGCTGTCTTCACGGAGTACTTCCCCACGAATCCGCCTGCCCGCACGATCGTGCAGGTCAACCTGGATCAGCTCATACAGGTCCAAGCCGTCGCGGTCAGGTAACCGTCCCGCCCCGGCCTCCGCCTTCGCATGGAGTGACGTTCGTGTGTCCCTGGCCGGCGCCGTGTCCGCGGCGCGACCCGCGATCCACGCCCGATCCGCCGCGCAGAAATTACCCGAATGTGCCAAGAACAATTATTGATTGGACTGACCCTCCGCGGTCGTTTACCGTCGCGGCACCTGATCTGCCTAGACCGCGCGTGAAGGAGCTTGCTGATGCGTTCTCTGATTCTGTTCGTCACGGCGGTGCTCCTGACCTGCTCGCCGCCCAATCTTTTCGCTCAAGCCACTGCCGAGATCCGGGGCACGGTCCTGGATGACAGCGGTGGAGTGCTCCCAGGCGTGACGATCACGCTGACGAATCAGCAGACTGGCCGGCAAAGAACGACGGTGTCCGACACCGGCGGCCGCTTCAATTTTCCGAGCGTCCCGCTTGGCACATATCGCCTCAACGCCACGTTGGAGGGGTTCCGCGTGTTCGCCACGTCGGACGTGAAGCTCAGCGCGGAAGACATCCGACAGGTCAACGTCGTGATGTCTATCGGCGAGCTGGCCGAGACCGTCAACGTGACGGGCGCGGCCTCGGAGGTAAAAACGGTCGGCGGTCAGTTGAGCGCCGTCGTCGATGAGAAGCGGATTCAGGAGCTGCCATTGAACGGCCGGGATCCTCTGCAGCTGCAGCTGCTGTTGCCGGGCGTCGTCACGGGGACCGGGAGCAACCGGACGGCGCAGGAAGCGCCGATTGCGGTGCATGGCCTTCGCGGGATCGCCAACAACTACATGCTGGATGGCGGCGATAACAACGATCCGCTGATGGGCGTGGCGGCGATCGTCCCCAATCCCGACGGCCTCGAGGAGTTTACCGTCCAGACGAGCAACTTCAACGCAGAATTCGGGAGAAACATGGGCGCCGTGGTCAACGCGGTGACCAAATCAGGAACGAACACTTTCAAAGGAAGCGCGTACGAGTTCGTGCGCAACGACGCGTTCGACGCGAGATCGTTTTTCTCCGCGCAGAAAACTGAGCTGAGTCGGAACCAGTTCGGGGCGACCTTCGGCGGACCGATCATCCACGATCGCACGTTCTTCTTCGCGTCCTACGGCGGCCTGCGCGAGTCCGCCGGCGTCACACACAACATCGTCGTCCCGACGGCAGCCGAGCGAACCGGTGATTTCTCGCTGTCGGTCCAGAAACCCAAGGATCCGAACACCGGGGTGGTGTTTTCTGGCAACCAGATCCCGGCCGGTCGATTCGATCCGGCCGCGGTCAATCTGCTGAACATCTTCGTCCCACTGCCCAACCAGGCAGCCGGCAAGTACGTCTTCAACGCCCCGACGCCGACGGACGGCGATCAGTTGATGCTGCGCGCCGACCACAATCTGACCTCGCGACAGCGCGTCTATGGCCGCGTGTTCAAAGACACCAACGACGTCACCAACACGGGCGGTCTACCGCTGATCAGGAACTTCATCAACTATACGACCTGGAACGCGGCGGTGAATCACACCTACCTGTTCAGCACCAAGCTCGTGAACTCGGTGCAATTCACGTTCGCGGAATCAAACTTCCAGGTCGGCGGGCTTCCGCTGGAGGGGCCCGCGGCCGGCGTCACGGCGCAGAGTCTCGGGATCAAAATCAATCGGGGCGGCTTTCTTCCCGACGGGAGCGATCCGCCACATCTCTTTCCCGACGCGAACGTCACCGGATATTTCAGCGGCGGCCAGGAAGCCGATCAGCCGCGGCTCCGACGGACGTTCCAGTACAAAGAGGACCTGAGCTATTCGCACAACAGCCACGTCATGAAGTTCGGAGGTCAGTACGTCCGAACCGTGGGTTTGCGCATCCAGGACGCCGCCGTCGACGGCAATTGGACGTTCAACGGCCAGTTCACGGGCAACGCGTATGCCGATTTTCTGCTGGGTCGCGCGAGCGCAATGACGCAGGGCAGTGTGAGAGAGAACGACGGGCGCACGCAGAGCTTTTCCCTCTACGCGCAGGACGATTGGCAGGTCCGGCCGAAGCTCACGCTGTCGCTCGGGCTGCGGTGGGATCCGTTCTTCGCATTCTGGGATCAGGATCAGCCACAGCCGGTGTTCCGCGCCGGCGAGCAATCGACCCTGTTTCCGAGCGCGCCGCTGGGGCTGCTCTATGCCGGAGACGCCGGCGTCCCGAGAGGCGGCCATCCGACGCTGTGGAACAACTACGCGCCGCGCGTGGCCCTCGCGTGGAGCATCAATTCCAAGACGAGCGCTCGAGTGGGGTACGGCATCTTCTACGATTCGTCCAGGGACTTCCAGGGCCCGTCGAGCCTGACGTTCACGCCGCCGTACTCGGTGACGAACCAGGTTACGCTCGTGCAATACAGTGATCCGTACGCGACGCTGCCGAATCCGTTCCCGTATCGGCCGCCACAGTCGCAGGCAGAGCGCGACGCGTACAAGTTCTTCCTACCGGTGCGCGTCGTTTCCGTGGCCGACAACCAAGGCGGCGGACACAGCCAGCAGTGGAACCTCAGTGTCGAGCGTCAGCTCCCGGCGCAGATCGTGTTCAGCGTGGCGTACGTGGGCTCGATGGGCGCAGACATGCCGTTGAGCCGCGAGATCAATCCTGCCATCTATCATCCAGGCGCGACGTTGAACGATCGGCAGGCGAACCGTATCTACCCACAGTTCGCGTCGATCAATCAGCAGGACCCAGTGGGCAAATCCCGCTACAACGGACTCGAGCTCAACGCGAACAAGCGATTTAGCCACGGCTTCACCATCGTCATGAACTACACCCTCGCGCGTGGGCTCGACAATACGAGCGGCGATTCGTTCGGCGGACAGGATCCGCTGCACGTCGACAACGAATGGGGGCTCGCCGATACCAACGTCACGCATCGGATGGTCACGTCGTTCCTGTGGCAACTGCCCTCACCGTCAAACCCGATCGCGAAGGTGATTCTGGGCGGATGGCAATTCAACGGGATCGTCACCCTCCGCAGCGGCACGCCGTTTTCCGTGTCGAGCGGGCGCGACACGCAGCTGTCCTTCCAGACCGCGCGTGCCAACCTCGTGGGGGATCCCAACTTGTCGAGCAGCCGAGCCAGGGGCGAGATGATCGCGATGTACTTCAACCCCGCGGCCTTCGCGACGCCGGCGACGGGTGCCATCGGAGACTCCGCGAGGAATCTCATGATCGGCCCCGGGTACAAGAACGCCGACCTGTCGCTGTTCAAGAGCTTCAAGACCCACGGTCTCCAACTGCAGTTCAGAGCCGAGGCATTTAACACCTTCAACTTCGTGAATCTGAATAACCCGGTCGCCAACATCAGTTCGGCGACCGTCGGGCAGATTCAAGCTTCCGGTCCGCCACGAATCCTGCAGTTCGGCTTGAGACTGACGTTCTGACGAGGGTCGCCTTATGAAACGAAGACAGTTTCTGCGAGTAGGGGCCGGTGCGCTCCCGTTTGGCCTCGTGGTCGGCGGGTCGGACGCGGCATCGAAGATCCCGACGCTCGGGTCGACCTCGCCGCCGAAAGTCCCGGCCCGCGAGTTCGATCCCGCGTACGAGATTAGTGAAGACGAGGAGGATTTCGGGCAGCAGCCGCAGGATCGCAAATACGACCTGGTCATCAAAGGAGGCCGGGTCATCGACGCCTCTCAATCGTTGAATGGCGTCTCCGACGTGGCTATCAAGGATGGCAAGGTCGCCGCCATTGCGGCGGACATCCCGGCCGCCGAGGCCGCCCGCACGGTGCGGGCCAACGGACAGATCGTGACGCCCGGGCTGGTCGATCTTCACGTGCACGGGTTCGAGGGAACGTCACAGTGGGGACTGAATCTGGACCGGTACCTGCATTGCCCGCGGCGTCACGACTGGTATCGACGCCGGGACCTCCGGCGCCGACAGCATCGACGGCTTCCGCAAGACGGTGATCGAGCGCTCTCGTACGCGGGTCTTCGCCTTCATCAACATCGCGCGTATCGGATTGATCGCCAACCCGGGGGAGCTCATCGACGAGCGCATGATCGACGGGCCTACGGCGTTGCGCGCAGCTAAAGAACACGCCGACGTGATCGTCGGCGTCAAGGTGCGTTGCGGGCGAAACTATTCCGGCCCGAACGATCTCCAGGCCGTCAAGGAAGCTCGCAAGGTCTGCGATGCCATCGGCAAGCCGCTGATGATCCATGTGAACCAACCCTACACGCCGATGGATCAGATCCTCAACGAGACGCGCGCGGGCGACATCATCACGCATGCGTTTCGGAAAGGAGGTCAGGGCGGCGTGATCGGGGCGGACGGCCATGTTTCGGACTACATCCGCAAGGCCGCAAGCAAAGGCGTCTTGTTCGACATCGGACACGGGAGCGCCGGCTATTCCTTCGCCTCCACCGAAGCCGCGCTGAAGGAAGGCTTCGTGCCGTCGTCAATCAGCAGCGACATCCACGCGCACTGTGCGATGGGGCCGGTGTTCGATCTGCTCACCACGATGGCCAAGCTGACGGTGCTCGGCATGACGCTGGAGAAAGCCCTTGAGCTGGTGACGGTCGCGCCCGCTCGAGCTATCCACAAAGCGGATGAAATCGGCTCGCTGAAGCCGGGCCGTCCCGCCGACCTGTGCGTCTTCGACCTCGTCAAGGGAGATTTTGCGCTGATCGACTCGCAGGGAGAAATCCGGCACGCGACCGAAAAACTCAGCCCGGCCCTGATTCTCCGAGAGGGCAAACTTCCCTGAGAGACGACGCCTCAGATGGCCTCCATCGGCGTGTCCGGTCACGCCGATGGCCAAGGCCCGTTGTCGCGCGCGGTCCCGGCAGATCGCACGTTTCGTACACCGGTACCCTGAAACGTCCTTCGAGAGGAGGCAGCTGTGGTGTTGTTGCTCTCAGATTCTGATGTGGCGCAGGCGATCTCGATGGCCGAGGCCGTGCCGCTTCTGGAACATGCGTTTCTGCAGCACGCGGCGGGGTCGGTGAAAGTCATGCCTCGGGCAAGCGCCGAGGTCCCGGGCAATGGCGGCGTGTTCCGTGTCATGTCGGCAATCCTTCCGGACGCCGGGTTCTTCGGTCTCAAATCTCTGACGGGATATCCGGGACGACGGCTTCCCGGCGAGACGTATTTCGTCGTGCTGCTCTTCGGCTGTGAGACCGGCGCCCTGCGCGCGATCATGGCCGCGAATCGGCTCACCGGAATACGGACGGGGGCCGCCACGGGACTCGCCGCCAAGCATCTGTCGCGCCCTGATTCGCGCGTGCTCGGCATCTTCGGCGCCGGAGTGCAGGCGTACTGCCAAACGGCGGCATTGATGGAAGTGCGTCCGATCGAACACGTGCGGGTGTTCGATGTCGACCGGGAGAAGGCGGCGGTATTCGCAGCCCAGATCGCGGCGGAGTTCAACGTCGCCGCCACGCCGGTCGATCAGCCGCAGCAGGCCGTGGTCGGTGCCGACCTCGTCGTCACGATCACGTCGGCCCGGGCGCCGGTGTTCGACGGCGCGTGGCTGCAGAACGGCATGCACGTGACCGGTGCCGGTTCCAATGCGCCGGTGAAGCGAGAGCTCGATGGCGTGACCTTCGCGCGAAGCACGATCGTCGTGGACTTCCGGGATCAGGTCCTCGACGAGGCGGGCGATCTGCAAGAGGCGATTCGCACTGGCGCGATCACGGCAGCGTCCATTCACGCGGAACTTGGCGAGGTCATCGCGGGCCGGAAACCCGGGCGGTCCGACCACAAGGAAATCACGCTGTTCAAGTCCGTCGGGATGGCGGTCGAGGACATTGCGACGGCCAGCTTCGTCTATAAGCAGGCGCTCGCGTCGAACCTGGGTACGCGTCTGGAACTGGAGACGCTCGCCCATGTGCCACTCGCGTCGAGACTGCCTGGCGCCGCGCGATGAGCGCCGCCGGCAGCGACTCACGTCGAGTGCAATGTCGTTGCGGCGACGGAAAGAGGTGGCTCGCGGTTCCAGTCGAATCCTTTGACGAGGTCGATGAACGGCTGCGCCGCGTCGGACACGTAGCCCTCGGCACGGAACAGCATCAGGGTGCGGCGGACGATGTCGAGGCCTTCGACGGGAATGCCGACGAGTGCGCCACTGGCCAGCTCGCGCAGAACCGTGGCTCGCGGCACGATCGCGAGCCCGATGCCCTGTTGCACGAACTGCTTCACGTTCTCGAAGTCCCACAGCTCCGCAGCAATGTTGCAGCGGGTCCGGTGAGCCTCGAACAGCCGGAGAATTTTCTGCTCCGTGCTCGAGCACAGGTTGTGCACGACGAAGGCTTCGCTGCCGAGATCCTTGACCTGTACCAGAGGGCGCGTCGCCAGCAGATGTCCCGGCGCGCTGATCAGAATCATCTCGTCGGAGTACACCATCACGGACTTCAGCTCATGGAAGGGCGGTTCGTCCTTGACGAAGCCGACGTCGATCTCGCGGTCCATGACCTGCGTCGGGATCTCGCCCAATCGACCTCGGTAGATGTGAACCTTGATCCCAGGGAACTGACGGAAGTACTGGCGGAGAGGACCCGGCAGGAGGTACACCGCCGCGGACTCGTACGCGGCAATGGTCAGCTTGCCGGAGCTGAGGTTGTGCAGCTCGCCGAGCGACCGCATCGCATCGTCGCGCAGCCTCAGCATCCGTCGTGCGTAATCGACCAGCGAGACACCCGCCTCGGTCAGCGTCAGCTCGGGCATGTCGCGCGCGAAGAGCGGCACGCCGATAAATTCCTCGAGCTTTTTGACACTCTGGCTGACCGCGGGCTGTGTCCGGTACACCCGCGCCGCGCCCCGAGTGAAACTGCCCTCGTCGGCGACCGCCAGAAAATGTTCGAGCTGCAGCAAATCCATTCAGTCCCCCGTGATCGACCCATCTCTCATTGGCCGTCGAAAGACCTTCCAACTGACGAGGACCCGATACTCAAATGCAAGGATAACTATCGGTTACTTTCTGCTCGTCCGGCTGTATTGCCAAGTCAGTTCGGCTTATGTTCCAAGAAGAATTACTGATTGGCCTGCCATGTCACGCCGATCAGACTCCCACCGGTATCCACTCGCATGCGGAACTTGGCCAGCCTCCGCGAGGCGAGACTCGTAAGGCCATTCAATTTTCAGTGGAGGCTTGTATGAAACGGTCTCACATCCTGGCGGTCGTGATGTTCATGGGCCTCTCGGTGACCGCGCAACAGCCATTCGACCAGACGTTCCCGGCGGACGTCAAGGCACCGGATCGGTTTCGCACGAATCGTATTTCGTACTCGGCCATCATGGATGTGCTTCAGTCGAACCGCCCGCGAGTGACGCAAGCGCAACTCGATCAGCTCAAGACCCTACCTCTCGAGAGTATTTACGGAGCGCTCGGTGAATACCGCACGAACTATGCCAGGGGATTCACGAGTACACGGCCAGGGGAGCGCGTCATCGGGCGCGCGCTCACGATGCGCTTCCTTCCGCCACGGCCAGATCTGATCCGGGCGGCCGAGACTGTCGCGAAGGAAGCCGATTGGGACCGCCGCTACTATGCGCGTGCCGCCGAGGAGGCGCATCCAGGCGACGTCGTCGTCGCCGAGCTCGGAGGCGCAGACGGCCACAATCTCTTCGGCGCCATGGCCGCGACCGGCATCAAGTCGCGAGGTGTGACGGGCGTGATCATCGATGGCGGGAGCCGCGACTTCGCGGAGCTGCAGGCCCCTGCGTTCAAGGGATTCCCCGTGCTCGCAAAGTTCTACCATGTCGCGAGCACCGCATGGGTCGGCGTGGAATTCAACGCGCCCGTTCGCATCGGGACCGCGACAGTGCTGCCCGGAGACGTCGTCGTCGGCGAGGACGAGGGCGTGCTCTTCTTCCCGCCCGACATGCTCGACGCCGTCCTGGCGACTGCACGGGAGACGGAGCGCCGCGAAGCCTTTGAGCACGATCTACTCCTCCAGAAAAAATATCGATTCCGCGATGTGTACCCGCTGGCACCGGCACTGAAGGAGGAATACGAGAAGAGCAAAACGCCGCGATAGGCCGGAGCGTCGGACAGTCACCCGTCACTGCAGCTAATGCCCCGATAAGTATTTCGAATCGGTCTGAGTCGCGCTACGTGTTTCATTTTCGCGGAGCGGGAGCCCGTCTAGAGGGTCGAGCGCCACGACCGCCGACATTTTATGGCGCCAGAAGAATTATTGATTGGTGTCGAGTTGTCGGTTCGACTACCCTGCCCGCACTCTTCGCTATTTGACCATCACTAGAGAAGCCGAATCGTCGTCGAGTTCAGGGACCGAGTGATTCACGACACGGGGATCTCTGCGCAGCTCTCGAAACGGAGCCTTCGGCGATGGCCCGACCTTCGCGGAGCCGAGCAACTCTACCGCGGCACGAACGTCAAGGGTCGGACGCTCTTCACAGCACACCTCAGGTGTGGTCGATAAAGGAGTGTGTATGCGTCACCGTCTGCCGGTGTTCCTGGGGCGCGTATTGTTCGTGTGGACGTTATGCGCTCCCTCCCTCTACGCGCAGTCAGTTGATACCGGCATCCTGGGCATAGTACGGGATGCCAGCGGCGGCGTGATCCCTGGCGCAACCTTGACGATTACGAACCGGGCAACGGGTGTTGTCACTACCGTCGTGAGCGGCATCAACGGGGCGTTCGAGATCAGGTACCTCGGACCAGGAGAGCACGTTGTCGAAGTCGTGCTCCAGGGGTTTCGCACGCAACGCGTGAGCATCGTGCTCCGTGTCGCACAGATGCTGCGTTTAGACCTCACCATGCAACTTGGCAACGTCGCAGAAACGGTGGACGTCGTTGCGGCAGGGCAGTTACTGGAGACGCAGAGCGGAGTTGTGAGAGATGTCGTGACGCAGGAGCGCATCGAGAACATTCCGCTGCCTGGCCGTAGCTTCGTGAACCTCGGGAACATGACCCCTGGCGTTGTCGCGTCCGGCGGCGAATTTGTCGCGGGCGGTATGCGAACACGGTATCAGCAGGTCACATTCGACGGGATCTCCGTGGATAACAATCGCAACAACGTCCTCATGATGTTTCCCACACTCGATGCGATTCAAGAGCTCAACGTGCAGACCAGCAACTATACGGCCGAATATGGCGGCCACGCTGGAGCCAATGTGGGTGTTCAGTTCAAGGCGGGCAGCAGTACGTTCAGAGGGATCGTGTCAGACTACTTGCGCGACGATCGCTTCAACGCGCGCAACTTCTTTGCGCCCGCGCCCAGCCCGAAGCCCGCGCTGAATCGTAATCAGTTCGGCGGCGTGCTCAGCGGACCGCTTGTCAAGGGGCGGACTTTTTTCATGGCGGCCTACGAAGGGATCAGGGAAACGAGAGAGACCGTGACTCTGACCAACTTCCTGACCCCGGCGATGAGGAGAGGAGACTTCTCCGGCCTGCCCGCCGTCACCGACCCACTGACGGGGCGTCCCTTTCCAGGCAACATTATTCCGGCCGACCGACTCGATCCGGTCTCCGTGTCGATCATCAACAAATACCAGCCGCTGCCCAACCAGACCGGGGCCAGCAATTACATCGGCACCGCCCTCAACAAGGTTCCTCAAGACCAGTACATGACCCGAATCGACCATACCTTCAGCAACAAGAACAAGATTTTCGGTCATTACCTCTTGCAGGATCAAAGGGCGTCGAGCGTTCCAGTCAACCCGAACTTCGGCCGCGAACAGCCGTTCAGCAATCACAGTCTGGCGGTGCAGCTCATGAGCACGCTCCGCAACAACATCCTGAACGAGGTCCGCTTCGGCTACTCGCGGGGCAACTCGAACAACTTGAGCAGCCTGCAGGGCACAGATTTCTCGGCCGTCAAAGACCTGGGGATCAACGGCTGGCTCGTCGGCGGACCTTCCGGCACTCCGCTCACGAGCCAGGGCGCCGGGTTCCCGGTCTTCGACATCCAGGGCTTCGGCAGCCTCGGCTACAGCGGTGACCTCGACAAGAGCCAGACCTACCAGGTCGTCGACAACCTCAGCTGGATTCGCGGAGGCCACGGGCTGAAAACGGGCGTGGATTTCCGCTACGTAATGGGTGATGCCAGTACCGTCAACGATTCGTACGGACGAATGACCTTCACACGTGACGTCACCGGCAATGCGGCCGCTGCCTACATGCTCGGCTATCCCCGAACCGCCGGGAGTCCCGAGGGGCTTCCTGTTTCGCAAGTGCGCCAGGTGCGCTACGGCCTCTACCTGCAAGACGACTGGAGGATGAGCCCGCGCCTGACGGTGAATTTGGGATTGCGATACGACGTCAATCAGGTGCCGGTGGACCTAGCGGGTCACGTCCGTACGCTCCGTTTCGATCTCGGTCCTCAGCCCGTGCTTTGGCCCGAGCCTGGCGTGCGCGAGGACCCGATGTACTTCGACGACCATCTTCGCTGGAGTCCCCGTCTCGGAGTGGCGTACCGACTCGGTGACCGACTCGTACTCCGGAGCGGTTATGGCGTGTTTGTGATGGCGTTTCACATCAATCACATGAACACGCTGCATCTAAACCCGCCGACCGCGAGCATTCAGTTGACGAACCCCGCGGTCAATCCGGTTGCCACGATTCAGAACCCGTTTCCGGCGCAGCTGGAGCCGGCGACGGGTTGGCTGTTCAACGTCGTGTCAACCGAGCCGGACCGTCATCATCCTGACGGTTACTACCAGCACTGGAACACTTCCGCAGGATTTGAGTTCTCGTCGAAAGATGTGCTCGAGGTTCGCTACGTGGGCTCCAAGGGCACGGGCCTCGACACGAGTCTCGTGAATTGGAACAGCCCCGATCCGGATCCGACCGCCACGGACATCCAGTCCCGTCGTCCGTATCCGCAGTTCGCCAAGATCCGGATGTGGGCGCACGACGGCAGGAGCACCTACAACTCGATGCAGACGCAATTCAAGCATTCGATTTCCGGGGACCAGACAGTCACCGTCGCTTATACCTTGGGTCACCAGATGGACAATCAGGCCGAGGGGTTGAACAATACGCGTGCCCGGCGTCAAAACCCGCGTGGCGGCACCGAGAGCGAGTGGGCTGACTCGACCCTCGATATCCGTCACCGGCTGGTGGTCGGCTGGGTCTGGGGCATACACGCCGCGTCAGGACTGACTGGCATTTCTGGTTTGCTCCTGAACGGATGGCAGCTGAGCGGGGTCGCCACGATCCAGTCCGGCTCTCCCATCTTCATCACGCAGGATGGTGACAGCTTGAATACCGATCCCACGACGACCTCGGCCCAATACATGGAGATCCGACCGAATCTCGTGGCGGGTCAGAATCCGAACCTGACCAGCAGCGACAGGAGCATCGCGCACTGGTTCAACACCGCGGCCTTTTCCCGGGCGACCGTCACGTATGGTACGTCGCCGCGCAACCCCGTGCTGGGGCCGGGCATCACAACGTTCGACCTGTCCCTGGTCAAATCGTTCCGCTTGCCCGCCGGTCAGCAGTTTCAGCTGAAGGTGGAGGCGTTCGACGCCCTCAACCATCCGCTGTGGGGAAGTCCCAATCCCATCCTGGGCAACTCCAACTTCGGTCGGATCACCAGCGCAACCAACCGCGAAATGCAGTTCGGGTTCAGATACACGTTTTGATAATCGTCTTGCCTCGCTGAACGGGCAGAGGAGAACTGACGGGCCCTTGTCGAGAGGCCGATTCTGATTCCACCGAGAACGAGTATGCCGAACAAACGTGAGAGGCAACCTGAGACGAAGACGCGGCGGCAGGCTCTCGCGGTCTGCGTGGCCGCTGTGGCGGGCACTGGCGCGGTCGGGGTGCACGCGCGAGAGGCGCAGTCAGGCTCGCAAAGCGCGGGACCGTGGACACCGAAGAAGGAAGTGATCCGCCGTCCCGGTCAGTCGAATCAGGCGGGTCAGGCCGCCGTGTCTGGCCCGCTCTTGTCCTCGTGCATCCGTTCGGGGCACCTGCTTTTCGTTGCCGGCATCGGCGGCTGGTATCCCGATCGGCGCAAGGAGCCCGGCGACATCAAGGTTCAGATCCAGAGTGCGCTGACGACCATGAAGGAAATCCTGGAGTCCGCCGGCTCCTCGATGGCCAACGTGCTCAAGGTTCATATGTCGGTTGCGGATCCGAACAAGAACCTCGCGCTGCTCAACGAGGGCTACCGCGGCTTCTTTCCCGATCCGCCGCCGGCGCGCTCGTACAACGGCGCCGTGGCGGACCATATGGGGCGTGAAGGGGTACTCGTGCAGGTTGACTGCATCGCTTACGTGGATTGACGCGCGTCCGGTCGAGGACATCGCGATGGACTGGTGAGTCGCACTCGGGCTCTGCGGGTCATCACGCCGTTCGACGCTGCAGCACCTCAGCTTCCCCTTCGGGCCGGGGTATCGATCGCAGGGACAGCACGAGTACGCTGCCGAACAGGCCGCATGCGATGAGGTACACAATCCCTGCCGTGTAACTCCCCGTTCTGTCGGCGAGGTACCCGATCAAATACGGCCCGAAGAAGCCGCCGAGGTTGCCGGTTGAATTGATCAACGCGATGCTTGTGGCGGCCGCGGGCCCACTCAGAAAGATCGTCGGCAGCGCCCAGAATGGCGACGGAAACGAATACAGCGCCATCGTCGACACCGCGAATGCTGCCATGGCGAACACCAAATGATTGCCCGCAGCGATGCTGAGCGACAGCGCGATCCCGACTAGCAGGAGAGGGATCGCTGCGTGCCACCGCCGCTCGCCGGACGTGTCCGAGTGCCAGGCGGTGACGAGCATCGCCGGAATCGCGACGAGCCAGGGAATCCCCGAGATGAGAATGACCTGAGTCGTGTTCAAACCGGAGATGCGCTGCACGATTTTCGGAAGCCAGGATCCCAGGCCCACGCTGTTCGTGATGTAGCAGAAGTATGCCAGCGCCAGCAGGATCACCTGACTGTTTCTCATCGCCTGCCAGGGACTCAGCTTTTCCTGCGTTTTCTTGAGTTCCCGCTCCCGCTCGAGCTCGGTGCTAATCCACGTGCGTTCATCTTGCGGAAGCCATGCCGCGTCGCGGGGCCAGTCGTTGAGATAGAAATACGTCGCGACGCCCGCGAAGACGGCTGGCAGGCCTTCGAGAATGAGCAGCCAGCGCCAGCCTGGCAGGTCCATCCAGCGGATGCGCATCAGCGCCGCGCCAATCGCGGCGCCCACGATGTTCGCCATCGGAATCGCGGCCATGAACATCGCGACGGCCTTCCCGCGATCTTGATATCGATACCAATGCGTGAGGTAGACGATGACGCCCGGGAAGAAGCCGGCCTCTGCGACGCCGAGGAGGAAGCGCACCCAATAGAACTGCTGCGCCGTGTGCACGAACCCGCCGAGCGCCGCGAGCCCGCCCCACAGGATCAGGCTCAAGGCGATGAAATTTCGCGCGCTCCAGACTTCAATCAGCAACGTGGCCGGGATTTGCAGCAGGAAATATCCGATGAAGAAAATGCCCGCGCCAAACCCGAACACGGCATTCGAGAAGCCGAGGTCGCCGGTCATCTGCAGTGCCGCCAGGCTGATGTTGACGCGATCGATGTAGTTCAGGACGTAAAGGGCGAACAGAAACGGGATCAGGCGGCGCGTGATGCGCCGGCGGGCTCGATCGGCGAGACCGTCCCGCTCGATCGCGGCGGTCACGAGAGCGGCTCTTGTTGCGGGGCTTCGTCGCAAAGCAATCCGTCGATCCGGAGCGATCGTCTGATGTCCACGTCGGGGAAGGTCCGCGCAAGCAGGCCGTCGAGCTGCGCACCCTGCGCCGGCGAGAAGGTCTGTCCCGGATGCCTGACACGAGCCGATGCGAGCAAACCGCGCCGACGAAGCAACTCTTTGCGGATCGCCACGCCAGGTTGCTGCTCGAACACGATCAGCGGGGCCAATCGCGCGTAAACCCGATGGACCGACGGCCAGTCCTGCTTGCGAGCCGCACTCACGAGGGCCTGGAGCACTTCGGGAAACGCGAAGCCCGTGTTGAAGCCATCTGCGCCCGCTTCCAGATCGAAGGGCGCATAAAGTGCACCGAGTCCCGAGAGAATCGAAATGGGGCGTTCGGTGAAACCAGCGCGTACCTGGCGAATCTTCGGTGCGGTCGGCACGGCCTCTTCCTTCACGCAGCCAATCGAGGGCACGGCGCGAAGCACACGCAGCACGAGCGCGACCGGAAGCTGGACCTCGCTCGATGCCGGATGATCCTGCATGACGATTGGAATCGAAATGGCATTGGCGATGGCCTGATAGAGCTCGACAACTCGATCGTCGTTTGGCACCGGTTCCTTCGCAGGCGTGACCATCACGGCGTCCGCCCCGAGGTCCTGAGCCATGCGCGAAAGCTGCGCGGTCGTCCGCGTCCCCGCGTGGCTGGTGCCAACGAGGATCGGGATCCGTCCGGCCACCACAGCGGCCGCACTCTCGATCAAAATGGCCCGTTCGTCATCGCTGAGGCGCGCCGATTCGCCGAGGACGCCGAGGATGGTGACGCCGTCGACGCCAATCGACACCATGAACTCGAGCAACCTGCGCCAGGACTCCAGATCCAGGCTCTCGTCATCCTGAAACGGCGTGGCCAGAATGGGGATGACGCCGGTAAACATCCCGGTGCGCCGATCCGCTGGTGTCGAGGCCCTCACAGTCAGCCGGTCTGGCGCCGCGGGGGCCGGACCGCCTTCAAGATCCGCGGCGTGATGTTTCCCGCAGGGACGGCGTGCGGCAGCTCCCGCGCCCAGTCGAATCCCTTGACGAGGTCGATGAACGGCTGCGCCGCGTCGGAGACGTAGCCCTCGGCACGGAACAGCATCAGCGTGCGTCGAGTAATGTCCACACCCTCGAGCGGGATCCTCACCAGCGCGCCGTCGGCGAGCTCCTGCAGAACCGTGGCCCGGGGCACGATCGCGAGCCCGATCCCCTGTTGCACGAACTGCTTCACGTTCTCGAAGTTCCACAGCTCCGCAGCAATGCTGCAGCGGGTCCGGTGAGCCTCGAACAGCCGGAGAATTTTCTGCTCCGTGCTCGAGCACAGGTTGTGCACGACGAAGGCTTCGCTGCCGAGATCCTTGACCTGGACCCGGGGGCGCGTCGCCAGCGGATGTCCCGGCGCGCTGATCAGAATCATCTCGTCGGAGTACACCATCACGGACTTCAGCTCATGGAAGGGCGGTTCGTCCTTGACGAAGCCGACGTCGATCTCGCGGTCCATGACCTGCGTCGGGATCTCGTCCAATCGACCTCGGTAGATGTGAACCTTGATTCCGGGGAACTGACGGAAGTACTGGCGAAGAGGGCCCGGCAGGAGGTACACCGCCGCGGACTGGTACGCGGCAATGGTCAGCTTGCCGGAGCTGAGATTGTGCAGCTCGCCGAGCGATCGCATCGCATCGTCGCGCAGCCGCAGCATCCGTCGCGCGTAATCGACCAGCGAGACGCCCGCCTCGGTCAGCGTCAGCTCGGGCATGTCGCGCGCGAAGAGCGGCACGCCGATAAATTCCTCGAGCTTTTTGACACTCTGGCTGACCGCGGGCTGTGTCCGGTACACCCGCGCCGCGCCCCGGGTGAAGCTGCCCTCGTCAGCGACCGCCAGAAAATGTTCGAGCTGCAGTAAGTCCATCGGGTCCTCCGTTGCTCGACGTCACTCGGCTCGCTCGCGCGCCGCTAGCTGCCGTGTTCTGACGTGGATCTGCCGAAGTGTCGCGGGCGCGCCTGAAGAGCATACTGTCGTCTCCGGAAGACGCCCCGGCAGAACCTAGCACACGCGACGGTCACCGCCCGTTTGCCCGGCGTGATCGAGCCCGCACGACGCTCACGGGCATCGAACAGGCCCTCTCAATCCCATGCGGGAACTGCCACCAAGCTTCTGCTGCTTGCGTTGTCTTGCCAAGTCAGTTCCGCTTATGTCCCAAGAAGAATTACTGATTGGCGCCCCGCTGTCCCCGCGACTAGACTCCGCCCTTATCGTTTCGCAACGGAGGCTGTTCATGACCCTCGCGCGTTACCTGACGGCGGTTCTTTTGGTCGTGCCTGTGTCCGCTCAGGCTCCCGCGGGGTTTGGCTTGTGGAGAGCGGCCGACCTGAAACAGCATGACGCGGCGCTTGCCAAGAAAATCGGTCCGGACCACTCCGCTCGCGAAACGTTGGCCGACTACGGAGATCATCGGTTCCGGTTCATCAACCGCGATGCCGACGGAGCGCCCGAGCAGCACGATCAGATCGTCGACGTGGTCTTCATTCAGAGCGGCGAGGGCACGCTCGTGCTAGGCGGACAGATGATCGGCTCCAAGGGCACCGGCGAGAAAGGGGAGTCCCTGGGCACCGATATTCAGGGCGGACAGAGCTTCCCGGTTGCAGCGGGCGATGTCATGCACATTCCCGCCAAAATCCCGCACCGGTATCTGGTGCCCAAGGGCAAGCACATTACCTACGTGCTCTTCAAGTTTCCCGCCAAGTAACTAGGCTACTCGTAGTTCGTGAGCCGCCAAGTTTCCGCGGCCCCGCGAGCTTGACGCGTCCGCTGCAGGGGCGTCCTTCCGCGCTCTCTCTCGTACGGCGTGCCCGCGGATCGAGCACGATCGGTACACCGCTGCAGGGCCGGACGATTGGCGGCCCCTAGAAAAGGCCTCCGAACATGCAACCGCTCGGCTTGCGGTCGAAACGCGTGAACAATCAGTGAACAATTTTCTGCCGAACTCCGGGTAACAGCGGGATCTGGTCCGAGCTACAGACACGAAGAACCCGCGAGTCCAGGCACCTGCATTAGCCTACGAACCAGGAGGTCGCAGGTTCGAGTCCTGCAGGGCGCGCCAACAGCAGTATTATCAACAGCTTAGCGAGTCGTGCCGAAGCGAGTGAGCGTCTGGTGCGACTCGCACGAAAAAGCCCCAGATTTCCGGATTTTCCTGCCTTCGTTGGGTCCACGACGGGTGCAAACTTTGATAGCCGATGTTGACATGGCGTGCTGTCGCTTCGGCCCGCGGCGGATCCAATGAGGCCATCGTCGAACCGGGACGTTCTCGATTCTCGTGCCGACGGCGACGCTGACCTCCCTCACGCCCAACGTTGCCTTCCCCGTGGCCTGGAACGTACCGATCACATTCACGGCCACCGCAGCGAGTGCGGCGGCGTGCTCGTTGGGTCCAACAATGAGATCCAGTCCCACCCGACTCGCCGCTTTCCTGCGATATTCGAGTTCCTGATCGGTGTGGGAATACCTGTCCGTCGTCTTCAGGCTCGAATGACCGATCCACTGCCTCTGCAGATCAGCGGGCGTACCATTCTTCCGCAGCAGAGTCACGCGAGAATGCCGAAACGCGTGCAGCCCGGCCTTGGGAATCCCGAGTTTGGCCAGCAGCGGGTGGAATATCCGGTTCCGGATATTGCCCGCTGAAAGCGGCGCGCCGTTGCGCGCTTCGAAGAGGCGTGTTCGTCGATTCGACCCGATGTGCTTCCGCAGGAGAGCGACCAGCACCGGATCGATGTCGATTTCGCGCACCGCGTTCTCCGTCTTGGGTTCGAGTTCCTGCCCGTTCCAGACGGAGCGTCGGACATAGATCACTCCATTCTCCAGGTCAAGATCATCGAGGTGGAGTCCCGCTGCCTCTCCAATCCGCATCCCGGTCCCGGCGAGCAGGGCAAAGAGGACGCGGTATTGGCTGGGTGCAGACTCGATGATGTGCCGCTGTTGGTCTTGCGTGAAGTACCGTTGCTTCGGCCGGTTCGGTTTTGTACCGTTCGACCGGTCGGCGGCGAGTTGCTCTTCAATCTGATCACTGATCGGTATGAGCGGCGCGCGACCGTCGTGACCACGAATCTCGCGTTTGCCGAATGGGTCACCGTCTTCGCTGGGGACGAGAAGCTCACGACCGCCTTACTCGACCGACTGGCCCATCACGCGACGGGTCGTCACGACGAAGGGCAAGAGCTATCGGATGCGCAAGCGGCGCGGCCAAGGCTAACGGCGCGACGGAGAGACAGAAGGCCGAAAGGAGAAGGAGCGTTGAATGAACGTCCCGCAGGTGGATCACTTTCCGAGCGGCAGACTGGTCTCGTTTTCGAGCGGCGCGCGCAGGACCAGACTCGACACCTTTTGCGCGGCACAGCCCCTCCACGCGTCAAACCAATAAGCGCGTTCTCGACATTTGCGGAATTGCTCAATGTCGCCGACGAGAGCACATCTCGGACTGGTCTACTTGGCCGCCAGCAAACCGCGAACGGTTGGAACGAAGTCGTCGCCCACAGGCTTCGTCAGTAATGCGGCGATGGTCCGATTGGTTGCGGCGTCGGCCAGGCCGCACAAGCAAATGGGCGGTCATAACCAATGATTCCTTCCAGCTTGATTAACTCGGCGTGCGGCTGGCTACGTCACGCTCAAGAGGTGCGACTCCAATGCGATCCGCTCTTGCCATGTTCACGCTAGTCGCTGCGGAACCAGCCGGTTGTGGAGCGTAGTCTCACCCGTCGCTCGGCTCAGCAGCCGCTGATATGGAGTTCTGACGACGCGCGGGCCTCGACGCTAGAGCAAGCCGCGCTCGCGACCGGGTCTCCATCCGTGGCGAACCAATTCGAGCAGCGTCCAGGCGTTTTCTCCACAAGCGCAAGACGCCAGCCAGCTTCCAGTCGACGCGGACCAGTTCATAACCCGCAGGCATGCGACCGCCGAACCCGTTGTACGTGAGGATCCACGTTCCCGCGGGTACGCTGCGCAGCAAATCTTCCGCCGCAGCGATGTCGTCCGCCCATCGCGTCCCCATGACGTCGGCGTCTGCCTCCGTCGGATAGTCTGCCCCGAGCCAGTACTCACCAAACGGGTTGAAGAAGTAGTACGCATCACCCACCGGCGCCCTCACCGCTCGCAAGTCGCCCGCGACAAAACTGACACGATCGCTGAGATCGAACAGGTCGACCAATGCGACTGCGGACCTGACCAGCGATGAGTATTGTTCGAGGCCAATGAACCGGCACCTGCCGAACAGCGCACCGGCGGCGCAGAACTTGCCGGCGCCAGAGCCGATGTCAACAACGGTTCGAATTCCGACGGCCTCCAGCCAGTCCGCCGCACGTTTCACCACGGCCAACGGCGTCCAGTATTCGGGGGAGACAAGCCTGAGCGGCTCCGGCAGGAAGCGATCGAACGATTGATCGTTGGGGCAGCTTCCAGTGCGCATCATTGCTGCCAGACGTTGCGCGGCGGATTTCATCGGTGAGGGTGCACCGGAGCCGTCTTCAACCTCGAAACGGCAGCCTGCTCTGACATGCCTTTAGTTGACTGACCCATCACGGCTCTGGACTGGTTCACACCGACAACGCCAATCAGGGTTCTCCAGCGGCTACGTCCTTGGCCGCCTCTGCGGCTATGCGTGCTTCACGAATTCCCATCGCCACGAGTAAGCCGTTGAGAATCGCTTGCGGACGCGGCGGACAACCGGGGATATAGACGTCGACCGGCAGCACACGATCGACGCCGCCGACAGCGGCGTAGGTGCCCTCACCAAAGATCCCTCCGCTGCATCCGCACGCACCGACCGCAACGACGATGCGCGGGTCCGGTGCAGCTTCATAGGTCCTTCGCAGCGCGATCTCCATGTTCCGCGTCACCGGACCGGTGACGAGCAGCACGTCGGCGTGCCGCGGACTGGCGACTAAGTGAACTCCGAAGCGTTCCAAGTCATAGATTGGGTTCGTCGTCGCCGCAATCTCCATCTCGCACGCGTTGCAGCTTCCAGCGTCCACCTGGCGCACATGAAGCGAGCGCCCGAGTCGACCGTGGATCCGCTCGCGCAGGCGATCGGCCGATTCGTGAAGGGTCGGGCCCTGGTGAGCTTGCACCTGCACGAGCGTGCCACGTCCCGTGGCCGGATCGATATCGAACGCTGCGCTCCGCGCCAGTTGCTGTCGAGTGTAGGCGGCCACTTCGACATCGTGCGAGACGCTGACGGCCTGCTCCGGACATTCCGTCACGCACGCCCGGCACTGAATGCAGGCGGCGTACGACAAGGTAACGATCTTCTTGTCTGCACCGGCCAGCGTCGTGCTGATGGCGCCCGTCGGGCACGCGCGGGCGCACTCGTCGCATGCCGTACATCGACTGAAATCGATCACCGGGAACCCGAACGACGCCGGCATGCCGAGCGGCTCGGCTTCGGTGATCACGCCGGTCTTGAGACTGTTGATGAGAATTCCGAGCATGTTTGCGCTCTCTAGCGGTCGTTTCCAGAATATGAAAGGTTGAAGCTCTTATTGATCACCGGAAAATCCGGGATGATGTTGCCGGGGACAGCCTGAACGAGCCCAGGCCAGTTCAGAAAGCTCGGGTCGGTGATCTTGACGCGCGAGGTCTCACCGCGGTCGTCCGTCGCAACCCAATGGGTGCACGGCCCTCGCCAGGCTTCTACCCACCCAAGGGCCCCTGTGCTGGCCGGCAAGCGGTCTGGCAAGGACGCCACGAGCGGTGTGTCGGGCAGCGCGGCAAGGACCTGGTGCAGAATGACCAACGACTGCTCGATTTCCCGCGCACGCACCATGAGCCGTGCCCTGGCATCTCCGCCGTCTTCGACGGGCACGTCGAAATGAAGCCCCTCGTAGGCATCGTTCGGATGGTCCCTTCGCAGGTCGCCGTCCACGCCGGACGCACGAGCGGCCATCCCGACAATCCCCAGATCTCGCGCCGCCTGCTGACTGAGAACGCCGGCGCCATCAACGCGATCGGTGAACGTGCCGGCGTCCACCAGCAAGCGGATCAGCTCGTCGAACTCCTTCTCGAACCCATGCAGGTGCGCGCGAAGCGCATCGCACGACTCGGGCGGCAAGTCGCGCGTCACGCCGCCAAGGGCGATGGTCCCCCGCAACAGTCGCGTGCCGAACAACTGGTCGTGCAGCCGCACGAGACCTTCGCGCAGTGCCTGCGCCCGACTGGCCGGCACGGTGAACGCTACGTCTGTCGCTAGTGCACCGATGTCTGCCGTGTGGTTGTACAGCCGCTCCAGCTCCAGCAACACCACCCGAAGCGCACGTGCGCGCGCGGGTACCGTGATCTCCGCCAGACGTTCGATCGCGTGCGCGTAGGCGAGCGAGTGCCCAACCGCGGTATCTCCTGAGATTGATTGGGCCAAGAACAGACCATGACGCCACGGCAACCGTTCGAAGCGCTTCTCGGTGCCCTTATGCACGTAGAAGAGACGGAGCTGAAGGTACAGCACAGGCTCACCGGCGACGCCAAATCGAAAGTGGCCCGGCTCGATGATCCCCGCATGGACGGGTCCGACGGGCACTTGGAACACACCTTCACCTGTTACGGGGCGGAACGGGTGAAAATCACCTGCCGCACGCGGTACCACGGCGTCGTACGGGAAATCCTTGCGAAGCGCCCAGGCCCCCTCCGGCCAATCGTCATGGAGGGCAACCCGCGTCGGGTTCGGATGACCGTTCGGGATGAGGCCGAAGAAATCCATGACCTCCCGTTCGAACCAGTTGGCCACAGGATATTTCGCAGCGATCGATGGGTACGACGGTTCACTCGGAAGAACCGGGGCCACGATCTGGAGGAAGGATCGCAAGTTCGGCAAGAACCACAGATGGTTCAGAAGAAATCGGCCGTTGGTGTCTCGCTCGTCGCTCGCGAAGAGGGAGAGGAGCCGTCCGCTCAGACCCACGGTGACGCGGTCGGCGAAGTCCGGCAACGCGGACGTGGTCGTCCTGAGCAGAAGCTCGCCGGGCCGGGTCTCAAGAACGCTCCCCTCCGGCACTCCCAACGCGGTTGACACGCTCGCTACGATAGACATCACCCACGACCCCAGACCACGTGCGTTGCCGCACGGATGAGCGCCATCAATGGCGCTGGCAGATAGAACGCGGACACGACGGCTATGGCCGCGGCCGCAATCGCCGTTGCCATCGCGACATCGAGCCGTTCAGGTTTCGGCACTCGCCTGTCGGAGGGATCTCGCGGTGGTCCGAGCACGACGTGCCCCACTTGGTACGCGAATCCGCAGAACAGCACAATCAATGCAGCCAAAAGCACGGCCGTTGCCGTCGGGTGGGATCCCGCGAATCCGGCTCTGAGAATCGTCATCTCGCTGAAGAACATCCCAAACGGGGGCGAGCCGGTGATGATCACGGTGGCGAGCACGAACAGAGCGCTCGTGACCGGCGCACGCGTAAACGTCCCCTGCCCGATCCGATCGAAGTTCGAGGAGCTATGCAACTGCGCGAGTGTGCCGGCAGAAAAGAGCGCCACGGGTTTTGCCAGTGAGTGATACGTCATGTGCAACAACGCCCCGAACACCGCCGCTTGCGCACCAAGTCCCACACCGATGGCCATGATGCCGACGTGCTCGATGCTGGAATACGCCAACAGCCGCTTGATATTCCACTGAATCAAGACGAACGGTGTCGCGATCAGCACGGAGAGCAGGCCGAGCGTCAGCAGAAGCCCCTCCGAGAACTCCGGTCCCAACGAGGCCTTCGAAATCAGATGGATCCTCAGGACGCAATACAGCGCGCCATTCAACATACCGACGGCCATCAGCACCACGGCTGGCGACGGCGCTTCACGATACGCGTCGGGCTTCCATGTGTGCATGGGGGCAAGACCAGCCTTGGTCCCGTAGCCGATGAGGGCAAACACGACGCCGAGGCGCAGCGTAAATGGATGCAGCTCCGGCGCCACTTGCATGAAACGCGTCCACTGGAGGGCTCCCATGCCTTCGCCGAGCGAACCTTGCCCGGACGCGAACATGAGCACGGTCCCAAGCAGCGCAAAGGCGAGGCCGAGGCTGCCCAGCACCAGAAATTTCCATGCGGCTTCGAGCGAGGTGTCGGTATCGTGAAACGTGATCAGGAACACAGACGCCAGGGTGGTCAACTCGACCGCGATCCACAAGATCCCAAGGCTGTTGGAGACGGAGACGAGGAGCATCGCGAACACGTACGCCGGAATCAGGCCATAGAACTCACGGCGCATCCGGGGCGTCACGAGTCCGCGCGCCTCGTTGCGCCGCAGATACCCGATGCCGTAGATGCCTGACAGGAGGCCGACAAATGCGCACAGGACGAGGACCAGGGCGGACAACCCGTCAACTCGTAAGGCGTCACTGAAGGCGGTCGGGATTGCGCCTTCAAGGAACTGGTTGGCCGTAGCGAGACCCAGCCCGAACGTTAGCGCCAGGCCGCCGGCCATGGTGGCTTCCTTGAAAGGCCGAGGCCCACCCAACCCCCCAATCGCGGCAGTCAGCAGAGGCACGACGAGTGTCCAGAGAAGCAGGTTCACGCCTATCCCTTCAAGTTTGACAGCCGGCTGACGTCCATTGATTCGAACCGGCCGACGATGCGCTGGACAAGAATGCCGAGGACGAGGACGGCGAGCATGACGTCGAACGCGATCCCGAGTTCCACGATGAGGGGCATACCCGTGGTCACGCCCACCGCCACCAGGAAGACTGCGTTCTCCACAGTCAGTAAAGCCAGGATCTGCGTAATGGCCTTCTTGCGCGTCACCATCAGGAACAGCCCGATCAGCAGCAGCGACAGCGCAACGCCGATGAGATGGTGGGTGACTTGCTGAGCACCCTCTTCAAAGCCCGTGCTGACCCGGTACCCGACCACGGTCAGGCCGAGACAGATCAGCAGAGAGACAGGGACGTTCAGGAATGGCTCGATCTCACGGTGAATCCCGATGCGGTCCACCGTCCGCATGAGGAACCAGGGGATCAGGATGGTTTTGAGCACGACGGTCAGCGAGGCCGTGACGAACAACTCTGGACGCGACTCGGAGATCGCAATCGTCGTGGCGACGATGGCCAAGAGTAGCGACTGCAGGCCGTACAGGCGGATCGTCGTGAACAGCGCCTTCTGGCCCACCATGAGGTACGCGCTCACCAGCATCCCGGCGGCAGAGAGAATCAGCACATTTGCGGTCATGAGCAAAGGACCTCAGAGGAACCGGATCGCGAGCGCCAGAAACCCGAGACCCAGCGAAATCGACACCAGTTCCGGGACCCGGAACAAACGCAGCTTCGCATTCGTGCTCTCCACGACTGTCACCGCGATCGCCAGCACGAACACTTTGCCGACCCACGCCACGATGGCTACCAGCACGGCCACCGGCGCGGCGCTAGTCGCGATTCCTACCGGCATGAAGAGATCCACCAGTAGGGTGAGATACAAGAGCTCTTTGACGGCGGAAGCCCATTCGACCAGGGCAAGGTCCGGGCCGGCATACTCAAGGACCATCGCTTCATGGATCATCGTCAGCTCGAGGTGGGTAGCGGGGTTGTCCACCGGAATGCGACCCGTCTCGGCGATGACAATCATGAAGAGCCCGGCAAAAGCCAGAATGTCGGCCGGATGCAGGGTGACCCCTTCCTGCACGAGCGTTCTGACCAGCACGCCGAGGTTCATGGAGCCGGCGGCAAGGGCGGAAGCAAACAGTCCCAGCATGAGGGCCGGCTCGGCGAGCGCGGCAATGGTCATGTCGCGGCTTGCGCCCATGCCGCCGAATGGACTACCGGTGTCCAACGCGGCGGTGGCGAGCGCGAAGCGACCCAGCGCCAGGGTCCCCACCAGCAACAGGATTCCACCAGCCGCTTCGAGCGGCGCGGCCGCGAACACCACCGGCACCAGCGTGGTTGCCGCCACTGCTGCGGCGAAGTACACGCGTGGGCCCGCCACATAGACCCACGACGCCACCTCGGATCGCACCGGCTCCTTCCGCAATAGCTTCGCCAGGTCGTAGTAGCCCTGCAAGAGCGGCGGCCCCTGACGGTTCTGAAGCCTGGCTTTCATCTTCTTGATCACGGTTTTCAGAAGCGGAGCGAGGGCCAGGAGGCCGCCAGCTTGCAGCAGTGCCGCGCCGGCGGTCAGAAGGGCATCTTGCATCGCAGGCGTCACGTCGTTCCTCCGAGCCACATCAGCAGGATGACCGCGAGTACGAGCATGTACGCCAGGTACGCGTGGAGGCTGCCGGCCTGCAGCACTTTCATCGCGCTCGCCATGCGGACGACACCGCGCAGCAGCGGTCCATAGAGATACCGCTCGAACGTCGGTTCGATCTCTGCACGGTAGCGAACCTCGTGCACGAAGTATTGCGACACGGCCGCCAAGGCATCGACTTGACGAGTGGGCCTGTACACGGCCCCAAAGATCATCAGCAGCGGTTTCGAGAATGCCGTTGCCGTGTACTCACTGCGCGGTGTCAGCTCACCGCCGCATCCCCATGTGGGGGCCTGTCTCACGGCGAGCCCACGTCGTGCGGTGAGTGCCGTCGACACGATCAATCCGCCAAGAAGCGCCAGCCCAAACATTGCCGGCACGACATGATCGAACGACGTGACCGTTGATGACATGCCGAGCCCGCCCCACACCATCGCTGCTGGCGGCTGCAGTCCGGGCAGCGACGTCGTCACCCCTTCGAGGGCGCGGAGCACGAAGCCGGGAAACAGCCCCAGGCCTACGCACAGCGCCGCAAGAAAGCCCAGTGGCACAAGCATCAGAGCTGGCGACTCGTGCGCCTCCGATGCCGCCGGACTGCGCGGCAACGCGAGAAAGCTGATGCCGAATGCCCGCACGAAGCATGCGGCTGCCAGGGCGCTCGTCAATGCCAACAAGGCTGCCGCCAGCGGAAAATTCAAGCGGACTAGACCGGGAGTGGATGTAAACCCCAGCAACAGCGCCTGGAACGTGAGCCACTCGCTTGGAAAGCCGTTCAGGAGCGGAAGACCCGAAATCGCCAGCGAACCGACCACGAAGCACAGGCCCGTCCACGGCATGCGACGCATTAGGCCTCCGAACTGCTCGATCTGTCGGGTACCCGTCGCCATCACGACGCTGCCTGCGCCGAGAAACAGGAGCCCCTTGAAGATCGCGTGATTCAGCACGTGCATGAGGCTGGCCGCGACGGCGACGGTCGCCAGCGTGCTGCGCCCGTGAGCGAGTGCCATCATGGCGGCTCCCAGACCCAACGCAATGATTCCGGAGTTCTCAATCGTGCTATACGCCAGCAAGCGTTTGATGTCGGTCTGCGTCAGCGCGTACAACACGCCGAGAATGGCGGACAGTGTCCCGACCGACATGAACACGAGCGCCCAGTTCACATCCGGCGTGCCGAGACCAAACGCACACACTCTGAAGAGACCGTAGATACCCGCCGTGATGAGCACCGCCGACATGAAGGCGGACACGCTGCTGGGTGCCGCCGGGTGGGCTTCGGGGAGCCACACGTGAAAAGGAATCAGGCCGGCCTTCACACCAAACCCGATGAAGAACAGCGCAAACAGCCCATGCCGCATCGGTCCCGCCACGACATGTCCGGACAACATCGCCGCGAACGACAGCGAGCCGGCCGCAGACGCCAGGATCAGGAAACCGGCCATGAGACAGCCTGTTCCGACGTGCGACATCACGAGGAAGAGGTACGCGGCGCGGCGGCTCGGGCGCGACTCGTGTTCCGTCGCGACGAGGGCCGCCGTTGCCAGGGTCATCACTTCCCAACCGCAGAGGAACGCAATGACGCCATCGGCGATGAACACGACCTCGAGTCCGCCGACCATCGCATTGAACGCGGCGCCGACGGCGGCCGTGCGAGGCCGGGCGACGGCGTGGGCGAAGTAGCCCGTACTGTAGAGCGCGACGGGCACAGCGATGAGACCCAACACCATGAGAAACCACGCCGACAACGGGGTCACCGAGTACCCGAGCACGGTTTCGGACGCCGCGTGGCGGAAGAGCGTGCCATCAATCGCAGTACCCGAAGCGATGACGTACGCGGCGACCCCGGCCGTCATCACCGATGCCACGATGGAGGCGCCGAGCGCCGCCCACCGGCAGACGCGCGCGTGACGACCCAGCATCAGTGTCGCCACGACGCTCGTCAGACGAATGGCGAGCGCCAACGGCGCACCCACCGAGACCAATCCGTCCATGTTCAACGTGTCCACCACACGAAGAGCACCAGGCTGACGACCAGCGCGATGACATAGGCGAGATACGCGTGGAGGCTCCCCGCCTGCAGGATTCTCATGCCCGTGGCGACCCGCAGCACTGCGCGTATGACAGGGCCGTAGACGTGCCGCTCGAACGTCGGCTCAATCTCCGAGCGGTAGCGCACTTCGTGCGGAAAGTACGGCGAGATCTCGGTCAGGGCTTCGACTGCGCGCGTCGGCCGATACACGGCCCGGAAAATCATCATCAGCGGCTTGGAGAAGGCTGTGGCCGTGTACTCCGTGCGCGCCGTCAATTGACCTCCGCATCCCCATGTGGGCACACGCCTGACCGCGACCTGGCGCGCCGTCAGCAACCCCGTGGCTGCCCACCCCGCCAGAAGGGCCATGCCGAGCATGATGGGGATCACATGGTCGAAGGAGTCCAGCCCGGACGCCATTCCCAGTCCACCCTGAACGAGGTCGGGTGGCGGCTGCAGACCAGGCAGTGAGAACATCACGCCCTCGAGCGCGCGGAGCACGAATCCCGGAAATATTCCAAGCCCGACGCAGCACGCGGCTAGCCACGCCTGCGGAGCGAGCATCACCATCGACGATTCCCTCGCGTCCGCTGCCGCAGGACTCCGGGGCAACGCCACGAACGTCATACCGAACGCTTTCACAAAACAGGCAGCGGCCAATGCCGTCGTCAGCGCCAGGAGGGCACCACCGACGGGGAAGAGTAAATGCACGAGCGGCTCGCTGGAACCTCGGAACCCGAACAGGAACGACTGGAATGTCAGCCACTCGCTGGCGAAGCCATTCAGCGGGGGCAGACCGGAGATCGCCATCGCGCCGACGAGAAAACACAGGGCGGTCCAAGGCATCCGCCGCAGCAGGCCCCCAAGCTGCTCGATCTGCCGCGTCCCGGTCGCCATGACGACGCTGCCCGCGCCGAGAAACAGGAGACCTTTGAACACCGCATGGTTCAGTACGTGATACAGACTGGCCGCCAATCCGACCGCTGCGACATCGTTCCTGCCGTACGAGAGCCCCATCATCCCTGCGCCAAGGCCCAGGAGAATGATCCCGATATTCTCAATGCTGTGGTACGCGAGGAGTCGTTTTAGATCGTGCTGCATCAGCGCGTAGAGGACCCCGAGCACCGCCGACAGTCCTCCAACGATGAGGACGATCACACCCCAGGACAACCGCGGAACTCCCAGGCCAAACGCGCAGACGCGAACCATGCCGTAAATGCCGGTCTTGATGAGCACGCCCGACATCAACGCGGAGATGCTCGTCGGCGCCGCTGGGTGGGCCTCGGGCAGCCAGACGTGAAGCGGAACGATACCGGCTTTCACCCCGAACCCAAGGAAGAAGAATGCGAACAGGATGTGGCGTATCGGTTCGATCGCCGCACCACCCGACAGCAGCATCGCGAATGACAGAGAGCCGTATGCCGACGCCAGCATCAGAAACCCTGCGATCAAGAAACCCGTGCCGAGATGCGACATGACCAAGTAGAGATAGGCGGCGCGCCGGCTTGCCCGTGCCTCGTGCTCCGTGGCCACAAGCGCCGCCGTCGCCAACGTCATCAGCTCCCACGCACACAGGAAGGTGACGAGATCACCGGCGACGAATACGAGCTCGACGGCACCCAGGAGCACGTTGAACGTGACCCCGAGAAAGACGGACCGTCGGGTCCAGTGTGGGCCTCCGACGTATCCAACACTGAAGATGGCGATCGGAATCGCCACGATGGAGAGAACCAGAAGAAACCACGCTGACAACCCGTCAATCGAATACCCCAGTGAAAACCCGGAGGCGTGATGTATCAACAGGACGCCGTTCACGGGAGTGCCGGTACCCAACACTTGGGCGGCCATTAAGCCCGTGGCGAGCGACGCGACCGCCGATCCGAGGAACGCCACACGACGCGCCACGCCGCGCCGTGGCGCCGTCAGAACGGTCACGGCCGCAATGCCGATCCGCAGTGCCAGCGCAAACGGCAAACCACTGGCGAGATCCAGAGGCATCACGCGACGGCCGGCCGTCTGGCTGGACACAGCTGGTGTCCTGGCCCGAACACTTCAATCTGAACAACCATGCACAAGTCCGAATCGTTCCCTGCGTCGCTCGCTTCGGCTACCAGGCGGCGATAGTGGAAATGATCTGCGCGATCACACCGAGTGCCGCCAAGATAACGAGACGAATACCGATCTTTCTCCGCTCTGCCGGATCATCCGGCAGGGGCGGCGGGTGCCATCCGAGGCCATCTCGTTTCATGGACGTCTCCTCGGCCGTGTCGCCTCACCGACGGGACTCGTCCCAGCACTCTCTCGTCAACTCGTCATTGTCTCTACGTGGATTCGTCGTCAAGATCCTGCGCAAGCGTCTGCGCCGCCCTACGCAATTCCAGCAAGGTTTCCCGAACGATTCGGTTCGTAGATAACATGCGGTCCAGGCGTTCGGTGATCGTCCGGACGGCCTCGCTACCTGCGGCACTCGAGCCCGCGCGCGATTGCATCAGCAGGTGTATGTCATCGCGAATGCACCTGATGTCTCGCCACTTGGCCTCGATGTCAGACTGCAAGCTCACCAAATACGCGTCCACGAGCTGACAGTCGAACGATGTCCGTCTTGAATGGGTCATCGTGATGGCCCCGGCTTTGAGTTCATTCCAGCGTCCTTGACTGGTCGGAGGTGACACGTGATTCGCTCCGGAGAGATCGCCTCCACCGTGACACCTGGCGGCAGCGGTCCTGGGACCCGAAGGCCGATCTCCTGAACGCCCTCTGACAGATTGTGAACATCGGCGCGCGCCGTCAGGAGGGCGCCTTCCATGGAGTCCAGCGCCCACGAGCTTCCGCGCAGCCGCACTTGGGCGGCAACCGCCGACTGATCCACAATCCTTAGTCCGGGCGCGAGGTTCACGGCCTCAATGGGCACGGTTCTCACCCGAACGATGTTGCCGGCTACCAACGACGTAGCCGCCACGATGATGACGGCAAGCGCTATGGCGACGCTCTGTAGCAAGAGTTCGGATCGCCTGAAATACCTGGTGGACCGCACGGTGGGTTCCGGCGCGAAGAGCGTCTGAAGCTCGATCAGCATCGCGTCGGCGCTCTCCACCCGACGAAACGCGCCATCGTGCATCAGCGTCACATCCCCGCGTTCCTCTGAGGCCACCACGACGATCGCATCTGAGCGCTCCGCGAGCCCCATCCCCGCCCGGTGACGCGTGCCCCATGTCCGCGGGAGCTTCTCGTTCTGCGAAAGCGGGAGCAATGCTCCGACCCGCGTGATCCGATCTCCTTCGACAATCGTGGCACCGTCGTGGACCGGCGAGACTTTGCGAAAAATGGCTTCCAGAATCTCTGGCGAAACGTGTCCACCAAGCGGAACCCCACCCGGCAGTAACTCGTTTACCGAATCGTGGCGCGTGAGCACGAGCAGCGCACCGCGTCCAGCTCCGGCGAGAGAAAACGCGGCGGCCGAGACGACCTCCAGCGCTTGCGACAAGGCACCGCGGCGTTCTGATCGCTTCAGCACAACCTCGAGCGTGTTCAGCGCATGCCGAAGCTCGGGCTGGAAAAGGACGATCAGCACCACGCCGGCGCCGACCGCCGCCGCATGGAGAACCCAGACGGTGATCACAAGATCGAGTTGTCCTGCGACCAGCGCGCCCACCTCCAACCCCAGGATGCCGATGGTCACGCGCAATGCGCGCGCATCGCGGCTCCAACGCAGCAGCAGGTAGATGGACGGCGCCAGGACGACGAAGTCCACAATGCTCTGCCAGCGGAGCCCATAGGCTGTCATGCTCACCCGTGGCGCGCCTCGGGCGCGGCTGGCGCACAGTGCGCGCGCTCCTCATGCGAAAGCCGTACACGGGTCGCGACAGAGTCGGAGGAGGCAGTCAGGTCCGTCAGGGGCCGAGAGGCTGCGCCGGTTCGGACGGCGGCACCGGCGACAGCGGCTGCCACACTAGGGAGCACTTCAGTGTCCAAAGGCATCGGAATGATGCAATCACGTCCGAAGGATGTGGACCCACGCGCAACCGCGGCGATCGCCCGGCACGCCGCCAGCTTCATCTCTTCATCGATCCGCGTCGCCCGCACGTCGAGCGCCCCACGAAAGATGGACGGGAACGCGAGCACGTTGTTGACCTGGTTTGGATAATCCGAGCGACCGCTGGCGAAGATCGCATCGGGACGCGCATGCTCGACAACGTTGTAGCTGACCTCGGGGTCGGGATTGGCGAGCGCAAGAATCAGCGGACGCTCGGTCATGGAGCACACCATTTCCGCGGTCACAGTCCCTGGGCCCGATACACCGATAAACACGTCGGCACCGCGTAGCGCGTCCGCCAGGGTCCGTACCGCCGACTGGGTGGCGAACCTCCGTTTGTAGCGATTCAGGTCGGTTCGTTCCGAATACACGACTGCCCGGGAATCGACGAGGACGATGTGCTCCTTGGCGATGCCGAGTGCAGACAGCATCGCCGCGCAGGCGATGCCAGCCGCTCCCGCGCCTGCAATGACTACGCGCACGTTTCCAATCGCCTTGCCTTGAATGTCCAACCCATTGAGGAGGGCCGCTCCCACGACGATGGCGGTTCCGTGCTGATCGTCATGAAATACAGGAATTGGGAGAGCGTCGATCAGAGCCTCCAACTTCGAAGCACTCGGGGGCCTTGATATCCTCGAGATTGATGCCTCCGAACGTTGGCGCTATGGCAGTGACAATGCGCACGAGCTCTTCGGGATGCACAACGTCGAGTTCCAGATCAAACGCGTCGATGTCCGCCAATCGTTTGAACAAGAGTGATTTGCCTTCCATCACCGGCTTGGCAGCCAGGGGTCCCAGATTTCCCAATCCGAGCACGGCAGTCCCATTCGACACGATCGCGACGAGGTTGCCCTTGTTGGTGTAGCGATAAACCGAATCGGGATGACGTTGGATCGCACGGCACGGAGTAGCGACGCCAGGCGTATAGGCCAAGGCTAGATCCGTCGCGGTGTCGCACGGCTTAGTTGCCGTGATCTGAGTTTTCCCCGTAGGTCGCCGCGCGTGGTAACGAAGGGCTTTCATGGTGCTCCCGGAATCTCTCGTCAATGAAAATGCTGCGAACCGGCGCCCGTACAGGAGCCCTGATCGAGTGTCTTCTGTAGCCATGCCAGGTACGGATCGAGCACGACGGTTCGGTACCCTTTACGCTCAAACGGTTCACGCCTCACGTCAGGCCACAGCATGAACATCAGGCAGTGCACAGAGTCGCTGAGGGGAACGGGGTGCAGTAACAGCATTCATACATTATAATATTTGCATATAGCGTCCGGGGTTGAGTTCCACGAGGAGCGTCATCTAGACTCTCCGGCCTTCTCGCTGCAGCTCGCGGAGCATCCCGCGCGTGTTCACCAAATGGTTGTTGAAGATGCGGCGGGCCACGTCCAGCAGATCCTCGATGGCGGGATCCCGCAAAGCGTAGCGCACCGACAGGCCCTTCTTCTCGGACGTCACGATGCCCTGATTACGCAACACGGCGAGCTGCTGCGACACGACGGGCTGGTCCAATTTCAGGGCCTCTTGGAGTTCCTGCACACTGCGATCGCCGCCTATCAGGATCTCCAGAATCTTGATGCGGACCGGATGGGAGAGCGCTCGAAAGAACTGCGCTTTGAAGGTCTGCAGTGCGGTTGCGGGCATCAAGCTACCTGCGCGATGCTCGGCGACCCGGGAATCCGGTGTCGAGCCGCTTAATATTAGTATATAGCTATATACTGCGGCGGGTCAAACGCCGCCAGCGCGAGCCTTCCCGGTTGAGGCGCTCTCACATCTTGACGGCCACCGCCCGCGGGCCCCGGCGACGCCTTCCGCAACGATCTCGATTTGGAGGCGACCATCATTCTGAACGGGAGTCGTCATACTGGGGTGACAGTTTCCGCGGCACGGTAGACGACGTTCGATCTGCTATGGGATTGGGTCCAAAGTTGGGTCCAAGTGGCGACCCTGGAGACTGGCTCCAGGCTCGTAAGTTGCGCCGGGTCAACGAATGTGTTGACGGCTACGAACCAGGAGGTCGTAGGTTCGAGTCCTGCAGGGCGCGCCAACTCATTCCAAATAAACGACTTAGTGAAATCAGCCATCAGCAGTTGGTCGGAAAGGACCTCCTGTCTGATGTCTGCGCTCGCTGACCAGTTCACGCGATTTCTCGACGAACGGCGCTGGCTCCTCAACGTCACTCCGAAGACCCTGGAGTGGTATGAGGAGATGTTCAAACTGCTGCGCCGTCTCCACCCGACCCTGACCGAGCCCGCCGACCTGACCAAGCCCGCCCTCAGCCAGTTCGTGGTGAAGATGCGCGAACGCGGGTTGTCGGCGGTTTCGCGCAACACCCGCCTCAAAGCGGTCAACGTGTTCGTGGGGTGGCTGCACAACGAGAGCGATCGACCGGCCTGCCGCCCGTGATTCCGAGAGGCAACTGGACCTGTGCTTAGCGCCCCTTTGACTGCGGATACCAGAAGGTCAGATGACAGGACTCGCAGACGCCATCGAGATCGCTACCGCTGCTTTCGAGTCGCGCGACGTCCTTCTTGTCGACGGCGTCGAGCATGGACGCCGCGGAGCCGTGAAGGTTCTGCGTCATGGCTGTCCAGGCGGCCCAATTCTGATTGAGTAGCTTCTCGATCTCTGACGGGGGCAATTCTGATCCGGGCAGTGCGTCGTCGGCCTTGAGCGTCTGTTGACCCTCCCTGGCCACGTGCCGGCCTGGGATCAGCAGGAGGTTCGTCGACTCCATGAGGGAGACCGCATGACGCCTCACCGCAGCCCATTCCTCATCGGATCTCGGTTCGAGGTCTCTGGTTCCCTTGGCATCGGAGACCCGGCCGACCGAGTCCCACAGGCCTTGGGCGCTCGGCGCGACCATGGACTGCATGAGTTCGCGAATGGTGCTGGTCGCTTGAAACGGCGGGCCCGCGGCCGGCGCCGGATGCGCCCGGCAAGCAGCCGAGAAGATGGTCACAATGAGGCACACGATCAGGCCGGACGTTCGCATGAATCCTCACCAAGTTCTGCGCTGCTAGTAACAACGGAAGTCTGACTCGCGCGCCAAGCCCGCGCTGCTTGGTTGCGAGCGGAGTCTGATGCTGTGTCTACGTGGCTATAACTCGATCAATTGCCCGTTCCAAGGTACGGCAGCATGCGTCCGCAGTAGAGGACCGCAAACCAGCTGAAAAGCGACACCGCGCCGATGACCTTCATCGTGGTCGATGTGTCTGCGTCCGGGTGCATCCCCAGCGCCGGGATCGCCAGCCGCGTCTCGAAGAACAGGGCGTTTGCGCCAGCGAGGCCAAGGAAAGCCACTTTCGCCCACCAGACGGCGCTGGTCAGATACAGATGCGGCTGCATGATCAGGAATAGCGTCCCCGTGACGGCGTTGATGACGAATCCGCCGATCGCCCACGGCATCAGCGTTTTCACCTGGCGGATGGCAAGGCCCCGAAACAGCCCGATCAGCCGCAAGTCGAGCAGGCCCGCGCCGCCAATCAGCATGCACAGGCCGATGAAGTGCAGCGACTCGGACGCTGGCCACAGCCAGGAGATCCCGAACAGCGTTTTGGAGATCCAGGTCGATTCCATCCAGCCGGCCAGTTCAGCCATGGTCAGGGTCCGCTTCACTTCTTCAAGTAGGCCATCAGCCGGCCGGCGACGATGGCGACCGTCCACATCCCGAGGGCGGCGGCGGCCATTGAGCGCGTCTGGACCGTCGCGACCTGTCGCGCGCCCATCCCGTCGATCGTCCGGCGTTTCACCACCAGCCCCAGCGCCAGCGCCACCGCGATGCTGGCCATCTTCACGTAGAAGACCGGGTCTACGACTCGATCTGCCGCTTCCGTGAGAAACAGTACGAGGCCGCTGACGAGGTTGATCGTGAAGCCAATCCAGATGAAGCGGTAGAGCGGCTGCAGGCGGTGCAGGGGGATGAGCCCTGAGACCTGCAGCACCCGCAGGTTGATCACGAAGCTCGCCCCGACGAGGATCGCCATTCCGACGGTATGCAGCGTGAGCACGGTCGGATACGCCCAGATGGACGGCGAGCCAAGAAACCAATCGGTGAACGCACTGTTCTGCAGACGCTGGAAAAACGACATTCGGCTACTTCTTCACGTCGTCCTTGGGCCGGGCGATGTCGTGGTACAGCCGCGTACCGTCCGGGCGAATCGCATAGAAGAGCGAGATGCCCTTGGACCCATCCTTCATCGGATGTCCAACCAGTCTGATCGGATCGCCGGCCTTGTAGCTGGCGCGGGTCCACCCCTGTCGCGTCATGATGTTGACCGAGCCGCCTTCGACGTCCCAGAGGCCGACGCTCTTCGGGTCGACGCCCGGCCCCTTCCGGACATCGATTGTGAAGTGCACGTGCGGGTTCTGCCATTTCCATTCTCTGACAACGCCACGATACTCGACGTCCTTGTCCATCTCGAACATCGCAAAGGAATGGTGCGCGAGGAGCGACACCGACGCCAGCGTGAAAGCGACGATCACCAGACCCAGACTTCGGATTCTCATGCGAATCTCCAGGGATGACTGCCGTACCTACGTCACTTGATGATCTGCTTGGGCGGAACGATCGACTGTTTCTCAACCGGATCGCCGGCGTCGCACCACTCTTCGAGCGCATAGCTGACCGGCGCTCCGCCGGCGCTCACGGTCGGCGCGCGTTCGAACTGGTAGCGATAGACGTGCGGCGCCTGGTAGATCTTGGGGTCGTTCCAGGTGTACGTAATGGTGAGCCGCTGGCCGTCCGGAGACACCTCGAAGCGCTCGACGAGCGTCGTCTCCGAAGTGCGGACGCCACCACCGGGTACGCCGCTGGGCGTGAACCCAGTAGTTTCCACGACGAGCGTGTTGCCTTCGTAGCGACCGACAGAGTGCCCGGCCGGCGTGGGGGTCCACGGATTCGGGTGCGCCCGCCCGTCGAGGAAGAAGTGTCGTATGCCGCCACGCTCGCCGGCGAAAATCACTTCGTCCTTGTGCTCGACGAAATGCACGCCGCCCGAATCCGGGTTGACGAGAAGCGCTCCGTTACTGCGGCCTCCGCCACCGCCGCTGCATGGCTGGGCCACGACGATATACGGCACGCCTGCCGGGTTCGGTCCGCTCGGCTGCGCCGCCGGCGGACCGCCGCGGCCACGGCCTCCGCGCCCGCCGCCGGCAGACACGCCGGGCAGCAGTTGCGCGGGCGGTATCGACGCGCCAAGCCCGTCGAAGCTTCCGGCGCCGTCAGGATCGATACGAACCCAATCGCCCTCGAGGTGTGGATTCGCGGTGGTCGGCGCCTGTGCCCGGGGGAATGGCGCCGTCGCCAGCAGCAGGCACGCGGCGAGGACGAGAATCCGGTATCGCATGCTCGTTACTCCTTCGAAATCGCTCGGCCGGCCGGCTTCGCGCTCCGCGGCGGATTCAGGAACTTCGCACGCTCCTCGTCATAGGGGTCGCAGGGCAGCCATTGCCGGGGCTCGTAAGTGGCCGGCAGGCGGTGATACCGGTACTCGTACGAGTGCGGCGTGCGGAACACACCGGGGTCGGTCCAGGTGAACGTGACCGAGAGGAGCGCGCCGTCCTTCAACAAGCGGTATCGCTCGACCAGCCGCGATTTCTCCGTGCGGTACCCGCCACCGGGGATGGCGGTGATTCCATGCTGTCCGTGGAAGCCGACTGTGTCGACCAGCAGGGTGTCCCCCTCCCAATGCGCGATCGAATCGCCATTCGTGGAGGGATCGAAGATGTCTTCGCTGACGTGTGCCGCTCGATTCGTGTAGAGATAGCGCGGCGCCGAGGAGTTCTCCGGCGCGATGATCACCGCCGTCGCCCCCTGCCGGATGTCGAGCGGGCGCCCGGGATCCATCACAAAGGGAACGCCGAGCAGGTTGCACCAGCGAACGGCATAGGCGTCGCCTTTGGCACGCGCGTCGATCTTCGCGCGCGTAACCGACGGCAACAGGCTGGCGCGTGGCACCTGCCGGCTGTCGAAGTTGAGCTCCCAAAAGCCGGAAATGTCCGGACTGGTCCTGGTCTCCTGCGCCGCGCGTCCGACCATCGGCGTCGCCGCCGCCGCCAGGCAGGCCACAACCGCCGAACAGACCCAGAGTCGTTTCATCGAGTGCTCCGGCAGCTGAGAGGTACTGACTGAGGCGCTTTCGGACTTCGGCGGCCGTTACTCGCACAATTGGATCCTGCGCGGTGTCGTAACTGGGATCACGCCGAACACGTCGTGGCCGATGGTGCGTTCTATCAGCCCTACGGCGCACGAGAGCGCGTGCTCGACGGCGTGCGGCAGGAACGCTGGAAACCGTTTGCTGTTGCGGAAGGGTGCGGTGCCCAGGACGGGCCCGAGCTGCTCGCGCACGAGATCCATGTCGCCGATGTGGCGGGAAGCCAGGGTCGGACGCGCCGATGAGGCAGCCTCGGCGTCATGCGACGGAGACGGTGATTGAACGGCCATTATTCGGCGCGCGTCGAGACCGGGCCAGACGGCGGCGAACACACACCAAATCGGGCTCTTCGGTATCGGCAGGTTAGTTTACACCCTCCGGCAAGTCCCGGAGATGCGACGCGACAGCGCATGGGCGTGGCACTCCCGCCGTCCGCGTACGTGTCTGGTGACGAGATTGGTGAGCGAGTAGGTCGCATGAGACGGGCCGGGTAGACTGCGGTCCTGACGAGCGGAGGCGATCAGCCTCAGCCGACCTCGGAAAGTCGGGGTCGGCTGTCCCGCTTCGCAGTCAGTCGGTGTCGGTCGCAGACGCCTGTTCCCGCCGCTCTTTCACCCGGTGATCTTGATCCGCGTGCGCATCGTCGGATACTGTCGCGCAGCCTGTGATGAAGTGGACCTTGGCAGTCGCCGCCGCATGTCTGCTCGCCGTTGCGGTCGTGGCGCTCGACGGCACATGCACACGATGATGGCGTTCCCTGGTCAGGTGCTGATGGAATACACCCAGGGCGAGCGTCCGGTGCCGTACCTGCACGAATTCCTCGAACGTCGGAATGGCAAAGTGTGGCCCAACGATCGGCCGGGCCCTGGAGTCCGCGTCGACGAGAAGCAGCCAACGTTGGTCGAAACCATGACGGAAGGCGTGCCGGGCATCACACAGCGGCGGCCCGACGGCTCGGTGGCGCATTGGTAGCTGCCCCGCGATTGCTCGCATGAAGTCGCTGCGCTGGTGGATGATTGCCCTGTTGATGGTCGGCTCGACCATCAACTACCTGACCCGAAGCACCCTTGGTGTCGCTGCCCCAACAATCCTGCAGGACCTGCACATCACCACGCAGCAGTACTCCTGGATCGTCGGGACGTTCCAGGGGGCGATCATGCTGCAGCCGATCGCCGGCTACGTCCTCGACGTCGTCGGTCTGAAGGCCGGCTTCGCGATGTTCGCGGTTGCGTGGTCGTTGGTCAGCATGGCCCATGGTCTGGCCCATAGCTGGCCCATGTTCGCGGGGCTGCGAGGGCTGCTCGGTTTCGCCGAGGGCTGCGCCAACCCGGCCGGCATGAAGGCCACGGCGGAATGGTTTCCGGCCGAGGAGCGTGGGCTCGCGGGCGGCCTCTTCAACATCGGCGCGTCGGCCGGCTCGATGCTCGCACCGCCGCTCGTCGTCTGGGCCATCCTCACCTATAACTGGCGCGCCGCGTTCGTGATGACCGGCATCATGGGTCTCGCGTGGGTGTCGCTCTGGCTGCTGTTTTACCACTCACCCGAGTCCCACCCGAACCTGTCCGCCGCCGAACGCGACTACATCGTCTCAGGCCAGGAGCAGCACCTGCGGGGAGACGGTCGCCGGCCCTCGATCGGACGAATCCTGCAACAGCGGAATTTCTGGGGCATCGCGGTACCGCGCTTCCTCGCCGACCCGACGTGGGGCACGCTCACGTTCTGGCTGCCGCTGTACCTGAACTCGGTGCGGCATTTCGACCTGAAGCAGATCGCGCTCTTCGCGTGGATGCCGTTCCTGGCCGCCGATCTCGGTTCGATGTTCGGCGGTGTCGTTAGCCTGTGGCTGCAGAAGTACGTCGGCGCCAGCCTGATCAACGCCCGCCGCGGCGCGTTCACGATCGGTGCGCTGCTGATGACCGGGATGGCGTTCGTCGGTGCGGTTAGTAGTCCCTATACGGCCATCGCGCTGCTCTGCCTCGGCGGCTTCGCGCACCAGACGCTGTCGGTGACGGTGATCACCATGGCCTCCGATCTGTTCAAGCGTAACGAGGTCGCAACGGTGGCCGGATTGGCCGGGACGTGCGGCAACGCCGGCGTGCTGGTGTTCTCGCTGATCATCGGTGCGCTGGTGGCGCGGATCGGCTACACGCCCTTTTTCATCTGTCTTGGCGTGCTGGATCTCCTCGGTGCGCTGATCCTGTGGACGGTCGTGCGCGAGCCTGCCACCGAGGCCCCGCTGGTCCCAGCCAGTCTCTGACGAGCGGGTCCCCGATTGATGCCCTCAATCATCCGCAATCCGATCCTTCGCGGCTTCAACCCGGATCCGTCGATCGCGCGCGTCGGCGACGACTATTACATCGCGACCTCCACCTTTGAGTGGTTCCCGGGCGTTCAGATCCACCATTCGCGCAATCTCGTGAACTGGCGCCTGATCACCCGGCCGCTCCGGCGGCCGGAACAGCTGAACATGCTCGGCGAGCCGGACTCGTGCGGGGTGTGGGCCCCGGATCTCACGTTCGCCAACGGCCGCTTCTATCTCCTCTACACGGACGTGAAGCGGTACGGGCGCACGACGGTGGCCGGTGCCTCCGGCGCATCCCTGCGGGACTTCCACAACTACCTGGTGACGAGCACGGAGATCGACGGCGAATGGTCGGACCCCGTGTATCTCAACAGCAGCGGCTTCGATCCGTCGCTGTTCCATGACGACGACGGCCGAACGTATCTGCTGAACATGCTGTGGGATCACCGCTCCGGCCAGAATCGGTTCGCGGGCATCGTCGTTCAAGAGTTCTCGCGCGCGGATGAGCGGCTCGTCGGCGAACGGCGCGTCATCTTCTCGGGGACGCCGCTTGGTCTCACAGAAGGCCCACACCTCTACAAACGCGGCGGCTACTACCATCTGATCACGGCGGAGGGAGGCACCAGCTGGGGACACGCGGTGACCATGGCGCGGGCGACAACCATCGCGGGTCCCTACGAACTGCACCCGGACGTGCACGTGCTGAGCGCGCGTGATCGACCGGACGTTGCGCTGCAGCGAGCCGGCCATGCGGATCTCGTGGAAACGCCGGACGGCATCCCTTACCTCGTCTACCTGTGCGGCCGGCCGCTGCCGACCCGCGGAAGGTGCACGCTGGGCCGCGAGACGGCGATCCAGAAGATGGTGTGGGGCGAAGATGGGTGGCTCCGTACTACTGACGGCGAGGGCATTCCGTCGGAGGCGACTGAGGCGACAGGGCCTGCGACGCAGGGCGTACCCAGTCCGCCAGCACGAGAGAACTTCGACGACGTCGGGCTGCCGATTGATTTTCAGTGGTTGCGCTCGCCGTGGCCCTACGAGTTATTCAGTTTGACCGAGCGCGCGGGTCATCTGCGGCTGTACGGACGTGAAACGGTGGGCAGCCTGTTCAGGCAGGCGCTGGTCGCACGGAGACAGCAGTCACACTGCTACAGCGCGTCAACGATCGTCGAGTTCGAGCCGCGGACGTTCCAGCAGATGGCCGGACTGATCTGCTACTACAACAGCTCCAAGTTCCACTACCTGTACATCTCGACCGACGACGTTGCCGGGAAGCATGTGCGCGTCATGTCGGCGCTTCCGGACCAGGCGCAAACGGACGCCTTCACGCCGCCCTTTCCCATTCCAGCCAACCTTGCGGTGGAGTTGCGGGTCGAGGTCGACTACGACCGTCTTCACTTCGGCTATCGGGTCAGCGGCGCTGAATGGACGTGGATTCCGCAGCAGTTCGACGCCAGCATCCTCTCCGACGAAGCGACCACGCCGGGTTTGCCGAACTTCACGGGCGCCTTCGTCGGCATGGCGTGCCAGGACATGTCTGGCGCGCGCTGCCCCGCTGATTTCGACTGGTTCGAGTATATCGAGCGGCCGTACCGCGTCGACCCGTTCGAGACGTGATCACAAGGACATTCCTGATGAGAACCGAGCCGCGGATGCGTCGGTCTGTCGCGGGTGCGTGTTTGCTTGCAGCGTTTGCTGCAAGCGTTATGACAGCCACGCAAGCGCCGTCGTCACCGCCCCTGGTCGGCGAGGCGGCTCCGCCCGCTTCGGCGCTGAGCCTGTGGTACCGGGCGCCAGCCTCTGATCACCCGCTGCTGCCGTTGGACGCGTCCCGGCAAAGCCGACAGGCCGGCACCGTCGAGTGGGTTCGCGCCCTTCCGGTCGGCAATGGCCGCATCGGCGCGATGGTGTTCGGCGGCATCGTGCACGAGCGTCTGCAGCTGAACGAGGACACGCTGTGGGCGGGGCGCCCGTACAATCCCGTGAATCCGCAGGCGAAAGAGGCGCTCCCTGAGGTCAGGCGTCTGCTCGCCGCGGGCGATTACCCTGCTGCCGCGAAGCTGGTCGGCACGAACGTGATGGCGAAGCCGCTCGCGCAAATGCCGTATCAGACGGTCGGGGACCTCGCGCTGACGTTTCCACAGGTCGATGCCGTCGAGAACTACCGGCGCGACCTCGACCTGACGACGGCAACGGCCCACGTGTCCTTCACCAGCGACGGCGTCACGTTCTCCCGTGAGGTGTTCGCCAGCGCCCCCGACCAGGTCATCGTCGTGCGGCTGACCGCCAGCCGTCCCGGGCGGATATCCTTCGAGGCTCGGATGCAGACGCCGCAGCGCGCGACCGTCGAGGCGACGGCCGACGGCGACCTCGTGATGCGCGGCGTCAATGGAGATGGCACGGGCACGACCGCCGACGGTCGTCCCATGACCGGCGCGCTCCGATTCGAGGCGCGCGTCCGTGTGATCACGAACGGGGGAAGCCGCACCGCCAAGGGTGATGCAGTGGTCGTCCGCGGCGCCGATGCCGTCACGTTGCTCATCGGGTCTGCTACCAGCTACCGCAATTACGAAGACATCGGCGCCGATCCCGCGGCCCGTGTCGCCGCTGCGCTCGATCCCGCGTCACGCAAGAGCATCGAGACGCTGCGTGCCGCGCACGTCCACGACTATCAGCCGCTCTTCAATCGGGTGACCCTCGACGTCGGCACCTCGAAGCGTGCGCCGACCGACGACCGCGTGCAGGGATTTGGCAACGGGGACGATCCCGGTCTTGCCGCCCTCTACTTCCAGTATGGCCGCTACCTGCTGATTGCCAGCTCGCGGGCCGGTTCACAGCCGGCGAATCTGCAGGGTCTCTGGAACGAAAGCCTGTCACCGCCGTGGGGCAGCAAATACACGATCAACATCAACACCGAGATGAACTACTGGCCGGCGCTCTCGACCAACCTGGCCGAGACGATGGACCCGTTGACGGCACTGGTGTCGGACCTGTCCGTGACCGGTGGGCGCACGGCCCGCGAGATGTACGGCGCCGGCGGCTGGGTGGCGCACCACAACACCGATCTCTGGCGCGCCACCGCA
Source organism: uncultured Acidobacteriota bacterium (assembly GCA_963730995.1). Lineage (GTDB taxonomy): Bacteria > Acidobacteriota > Vicinamibacteria > Vicinamibacterales > 2-12-FULL-66-21 > CAVSUB01. The sequence continues at coordinate 872,470 of CAVSUB010000002.1, forward strand.
CCGATCGACGGACCGCAATATGGCATGTGGCCGACCGGCGGTGCATGGCTCACGCTGCCGCTCTGGGACCGCTATGAATACGGCGGCGACCGCGACTATCTGCAGCGCATCTACCCGCTGATCAAAGGCGCGGCGCACTTCTTCGTGGACACGCTCGTCGATGAGCCGACGCACCACTGGCTCGTCACCTCGCCGTCGCTCTCCCCGGAGAATCCACACCCGTTCGGCACCTCATTGGCGATGGGGCCGACGATGGATGGGGCCATCCTCCGCGAGTTGTTCGCCAACGCGATCAAGGCCGCAAGCATTCTCGGCACCGACGCCGACTTGCAACAGACGTGGCGCGCGACACGCGCGCGGCTGGCGCCGCCGCAGGTCGGCAGCGCGGGCCAGCTGCAGGAATGGCTCGCGGATTGGGACATGCAGGCGCCGGAGATTCACCACCGGCACGTGTCCCACCTGTTCGGTCTCTTTCCGGGGCACGACATCGACGCCCGCCGGACGCCCGAGCTCGCGGCGGCCGTGAAGCGCTCGCTCGAGATTCGCGGCGATCAGGCGACGGGCTGGGCCACCGCGTGGCGCATCAACCTGTGGGCGAGACTGGGCGACGGCAACCACGCCTTCGAGATCCTGAAGTTCCTGCTCGGCCCTGAACGTACCTACCCCAACATGTTCGATGCGCATCCGCCGTTCCAAATCGACGGCAACTTCGGCGGCACCTCGGCCATCGCCGAGATGCTGCTGCAATGTGACGACGACGAGATCCGCCTGCTGCCCGCGCTTCCGGCGGCGTGGCCGGACGGTCGCGTCACCGGCCTGAGAGCACGCGGCGGGTTCGAGGTGGATCTGGCGTGGACGCACGGCGCACTCGAGCGGGTGACCGTCCGTTCCCTGCTCGGACGGCCGCTGCGGGTGCGGCGTGGCGACACGCTCCGCACGTTCGAGACCAAGAGCGGGGGCACGTTCACGCTGGTCGGCGATGACTTGCGCCAGGGCCCGCGCCGGTAGGCTCTGGACTCGGCTCGTCGCCGGACGGCAGGCTTCCGGCTGACAACGCTCGCGGCCTGCGAGCATCCAACCCGATACTTACGCTGGCGGCCTTCCGATCCACCGGCTCGTTCGGCTCACTCGAAGCGCAGGGCCTCGATGGGGTTTATATGCGCGCCGCCCGACAGGCCGGATAGAGCCCGGCAACCACCCCTGCCGCGCGGCGCGCGCGCTGGGCATCAACCGCCGCCTTCTGTACTCGAAGATCCGGGATCACGAGATCGGCTGAATCGATCTTGGCGGTTGTCTGGGACCGGTTCCAGTGTTATCGTCCGCCCGCCGCTAACCAGATCTCGAGGTCTCAAAATGCAACTGCCTCTCCGTCGGCTACTCAGGTGGTCTGCCGCAATGCTCGCTGCCGCCCTCGCGGCCCGTTCCGGCGCCGCTCAGGAGCCCGGCGTTCGGCGGACCGAGCCTGCGCTCGTCTCTCCGGAGGTCGCGGCGGACCATCGAGTGACCTTCCGCCTTCGAGCGCCAGACGCGAAGGCCGTGACGGTCTCGGGAGACTTCGGCAGCGACGTCGAACTGCGCAAGAACGCGGACGGCATCTGGAGTGCGACGGTCGGTCCACTCGCGCCGGAGATGTACGTGTATTACTTCACGGCCGACGGCGTTCGGCTGACCGATCCGAGCAATCCCGAAGTGAAGATCGGGTACGTGACCAGCACCACCACCAGCCTGGTGACGGTTGCGGGTGACGCGCCAGCGTTCTATGACGTCCAGGACGTGCCTCACGGAGAGATTCGCACGTTGCTCTACAAGTCGCGTTCGAACGGCACCACTCGTGAGTTGACCGTCTATGTGCCGCCTGGGTACGACGAGGCGCGAAACCGTCGCTACCCGGTCCTCTACCTGCTGCACGGCTTCGCCAACGACCACCATTCCTGGCATCGCTACGGCCGCGCCAACGATATCCTCGACAATCTCCTCGCCGCGAAGCGCATCCAGCCGTTTCTGATCGTCATGCCGCTGGGATACGGCGGTGCGCAGGTCAACGGCGACGGTACCGGGATTCCGCCGAAGGGTGCCGGCGCATTCGGCGGAGACACCGCACTTTACGAGCGCGACCTCCTCGAGGACATCATCCCGATGATCGACCGCAAGTACCGCACCGTCGCCGATCGCAAGCACCGGGCGATTGTCGGCTTCTCGATGGGTGGCGGGCAGGCCGCCCGCTTCGGCCTGGGGCACCTGGAGACGTTCAGTCAGATCGGGATCATGAGCGCCGGCATGGCCGGCGGCGTGGATACCGAACCGCTGGCCACTCTCAAGGCCAATCCGGCCAAGGCCAACCAGCAGATCGATCTCCTGTGGATTGCCTGCGGCAAGGAGGACAACGCGATGAAGGGAGCGCAGACGCTGCATCACGCGCTCGAGCAGGTGGGCATCGAGCACACCTTCCTGGAAACGGACGGCGCGCACCACTGGCGTGTCTGGCGCCGGTATCTTCGCGACCTGGCTCCGTTGCTGTTCAAGTAAGGTCTCCCGATCGTCGCACGATCACGCACCGCTCCTTGTCGCGCGGCGTGCCGTCGCCCTGTAGGCAAACGACTCCGCATCAGGACCGATGGGCTGGGTTGCCTGCGCGCTGCCTGCGGGCCGATGACTAGCGACCGACCAGCGTCCTGACCCGGTAGACGCCGGTCACCGCCGTCATGTACAGCGTCTTGCCGTCGTCGCCCCACCCGCAGTTGGCGGGCACCTCCGGCGGTTCGATCGTGCCGAGGTGCTTGCCCTCTGGCGACAGCACCCAGATGCCGCCGGGACCAGTGGTGTAGAGGTTGCCCTTCGCATCCACCTTCAGTCCATCGGTGAGGCCGTCGGTCTTGCTCGTGAGGTCCGCGAGGACCCGCCCGTTGGCGAGCGTACCGTCCGCGGCGACGTCGTAGCGCATCACGAGGTTCTTCGCCGCGTCGGAGTTGTTGACGTAGAGGACCTTGAAATCGGGCGAGAACGCCAGGCCGTTGGGTCGATTGAGATCGCGCACGAGCGCCTGCACGCGGCCGTTGGCGAACCGATAGACGCCGTTGAACGCCATCTCTTTGGCCGGATCCTCGTCCTGCTTGGCGAGGCCGTAGGGCGGATCGGTGAAGTAGAGCGAGCCGTCCTTAGCGAAGACCAGGTCGTTCGGGCTGTTGAAGCGCTTGCCCTCGAACGTCGACACTATCGGCGTCAGCGTGCGGTCCGGACCGACGCGCACGATCTGCCGGGCGCCGTGCTGCACCATCCACACCGACCCGTCCGGCGCCTCGGCCATGCCATTCGACCCGATGAACGCATCGGGCGGCGCCGTTGGCCGCCCCGCCGGCATTCTCGATGAGCACGGTGACCTTGCCGTCCGGCGTCAGCGAGCGGACGACGTTGCCCTGCACGTCGCTGAACCAGAGCGTGCCGTCGGGACGCCACAGCGGGCCTTCGGTGAACTTGAAGCCGCCGGCCACTTTCTCGATCACCGCCGCCGGGCGCGACCAGCGCGTCGAGCGCCGGATCGAGCCGCTCGATCTTGCCGACGTTCGCCGGCGCGGCGCTGGTCGTCGCAGCGGGGGCCGGGGCCGCAGTGGTGCCGGATGACGCGCCGCCGCACCCGGCGCGTCATCAGCGCGGCGAGCGCGCACGCACAGGCCTGTCGTGGTCAATCGCACCTCTACACCTCGTCGTAGAGCACGACCGGATAGTCCTTGGTCGTGGTCATCATCTTCTCGACCGGCGGCCACACCCGCTGGTGGGCGGCCGAGGCGATCCACTTCTGTCGGAGCTCCTCGCTCTCGAACTCGAGCTCGAAGCGGTAGTTGTGTGCCGGCGGCACGCTGCCCTGGATGCACCGTCCGCCGCTTGAGCAGCTTCACGCGGATGTAGCCTTCGTGCTTGACCGCTTCGGGCACGAACTGGTTATGGAACAGGTCGAGCATCTCGCGCTCGCGGCCCGGAGCGATGTCCATCTCCACGTAGAGACGGATGTGCTTCGTTTGCGCGGCCACGCGCCAGGGGGCGGCGAACCGCGCGCTCCAGGCTCCGGCCACGCCCGCGAACATGGCCTTCAGGATTCCACGTCGTTCCACGGCAGTCTCCTTGATTGACGTTTACGCCTCGGCGAACACCGGCTGCGAGGGTCGACCAGCGCCCAGCAGCCCGGCAAAGAGCGCCATCCCCGAGATGTTGAAGCCGTGGCGCTCGAGCAGGTACGACGGCAGCCAGGTGATGCAGTAGTAGAAGATCATGCAGTTCGGGATGTACATGATGCTGAGCGCGATCATGTTCCGGCTGCGAATCAGCGTCCGCCAGTAAGTCCAGCCGCCGCCGTGGTCCGTAACGCGCTTTCGGTTGGTAACGATCAAAGTCAGCTCCGACGCGCTGACAGCGGGGTGCTCGGACGGGTCGGTGCGGAACCAGTAGAGCCAGACCGCCACCCACACCAGGCCGACGAAGCCGAAGCTCACGAACACGCCGCGCCACTCCCGGCCACGCGCCCGCTTCGCCGGCCCCGAACAGGAACCGCACCACCAGCATGGTCACGTAGCTGGCAGCCGCGGCGGTGGCCATTGTCATCACCGACCACCAGATGACGATCCGCGCCAGGACCGAGCGGGTGCCCACGCGATCGGCCCAGCGCCCGGTCGGGATCTCGAACAGCCCGTAAGCGAGCTGGAACGCGGTGAAGATCCAACCCATTTTTCACCGGGCTGACGCCGAGATCCCGGCGGATTCCCGGCGCCAGCGTGCCGATGGCGGTGCGATCCAGATAGGTGACCATGGCCAGCGTCGTCGCGAGCACCACGACGCGGTAGCGGGCGTGGAGTGGTCTTTGTCGTGGGTGCTGCCGGCAAGCTAGAAGCCTCGCCCTCGCCCGGGGCCGCCGAGACGCGGCGGCGGCGTCGCCAGGAGATCGTTCTTCTTGTTCATGTCACGGGCGACCCCGACGACGAGGAACTCGAGCGGCGTGGTGCCGGTGTTCGCGAACGCCTTGGCTTCACCGACGCGTACCGGTATGGCGTCGCCGGTCTTGATCGGCGCGGTCTCGTTGCCGATCGTCGCAGTGCCTTCGCCGCTCATCACATAGTAGAAGCCGCCGATGCCCGGCTCCGCGCCGGGTCCCACGGACGTGCCGGCCGGCAGCAGCAGATGATCGACGTAGGCCCAGGTGGTGGTGAAGACCGTCGGCCCCAGGGCGCGGCGGTACTGGACCGTGCCGGTGCCGCCCTGGAGGCTGGCGACCGGCTGGGTTCGCGACGGATCGAGCTGCATGCTCATGAACTGCGGCACCGGATCGATCGGCGCGCCGACGCGGTGTCGCCGAGGTCGAAGTTGTCGTACATGCCGCGGAACGAGGTCGACGTTGATGTTCAGCCACTGCACCGGCTTGTCGGTGGCGTTGTAGATGGCGTGGGCGTGGCCCATGCGCGCCGGCGCGCCGGCCGGGCCCTTCAGCGTCGAGGTGCGGCCGTCTACGGTGAACTGCGCCTCGCCGTCGAGGATGACGAACATCTCCTCGCAGTAGTTGTGAAAGTGTTGGCCGATGCCCGATTTCGGCTGGATCACGCCACGGTGCAGGAACTGCAGATTGGCGTCGATCGCGTCGGCGTTGAAGAGCGGGCCGAAGTCCAGCGTGCCGGCGCCGCCGTGCACGGCGGGCGACGAGCGATAGCGGGACGGGTCGGTGTGGGCGATGCGATCCGCGAGCGCCGACCGCGGCGGGTTGCCCGATGCCGGTGCGCCGCCGCGGCCCTGCCCCGACACGAGGACAGTCGCCGACAGGCTCAAAAGGCCGAACAGACCGAGGCGATGGCGCAAACGCATGAGGGTCTCCTTGAGCGCGTATGAGGACGGTCTAGATCCGGTTGAACTTTTTGATCGCTTCCTGCAGCGACCTGAATTGGCGGATGAAAGGATACATGCCGCTCTCGCGCGCGTCGATCGATTGCGCTTCCTTGAGAACCTCGCTGGCGCGATCCTGCGGCACGACCACCACGCCGTCCTCATCGGCGACGATGATGTCGCCCGGACGGACGGAGATCCCGGCGCACTCGACCGCGACGTTCTTGGCGACGGTGGCGTAGTGGCCGACCGCGGTACGCGGCGACTTCGACCGGGCGTAGACGGTCAGGCCCATTCGGCGGATGTCCCACATGTCCCGGATGGCACCGTCGAGCACCATCCCGGCCATCCCGCGCTCGACTGCGGCGGTGGCCATCAGGTTGCCCATCGCGGCGATGTCGAGCGTGCGATTCGCGGTCGTCGGACGCTCGAACCTCGAGTTCCGATGGGACGTCTTCAACCTCTTCAATCACCCGGGCTTCGGCTTCCCGAACTCCGCGATTGGCAATGCGACCGCCGGACGCATCACGACCACGATCGTGGACAACCGCAGCATGCAGTTTGCGCTTACAGCCATCGTTTTTCCCGCCGTACGCCGTTATGAACAATTTGTTCGGAACGATCGCCAGAGCCGGACTTGGGTGGGCACGCCACCTCGCGCGAATGGCCACATTCCGGCCAGTCACGACGCTGAACGGCAGTGAGCATCTGGTCGAAAAATTAGTCTCAGGGTTGTACGCGGCAACGGCGGATGTGCGCCGCACCGAACGGCTCCAGAGTCACCGGAGGAAGAGGAGTGATCGTATGGCAACGGCACTGCTCGTCCTTCGTTTGATCTCCGGACGGAAGCAGTAGGGCCGGATCCGGTTGCGGGGTCCGTCGTTACCGTATCTGCCTGACAAACTCCGACAAATCCCCCGAGCTACTTGGCTGGCCTCGTCGCCCAATTCAATACCACGGTGATCGGTGCAGGAGGCATTTCGCGCGGAATCAGAAAGCGCTGGCCGTCCCGGGTCACGGCGTACGGGTGGAAGCTCCCGGGTCTGAGCTCTGTCGTGAAGAGCCGCTGAGGAAGGCTTGGGACAAAGCTCCTCGTCGTGTCGATGCCAGCCGCCATCAACGTGCCGTCGAGTGACAGGAAGAAGAGCTCCTTGCCGTCTCCACGCCAGCGCGGGGCCCATCCGCCATCGCGCGAAATTGGATACTGCCCCGGCTGGACAGGAAACGGTCGAACGTACACTTCGTTGCGGCCGGACACGTTCGACTCGTAGGCGATCCACTGGCCGTCGGGCGAGAACACTCCGCCGGCTTCGATATACGTCGTCTCCAGAAAGGCGGCCGGCTTGCGATCGCCTGCGAGAGGAACAGTCCACAGGTCACTGTCGCTGGCAGACGTCCGTTTGGTGTAAACGACGACGCGGTCGCCGCGCGACCAATCCGGAGCGGCGAGGATGGCGCCATCCGATTTCACCAGCGAGTCCTGTTCGCCGCTGCCATGGGCCGGGCGGATGAACAGACTGTGTTCATTCCTCAGATCCGGGCTGGAGTTGAACACGACAAACTTTCCGTCGGGTGACCAGGCGGGATCGAAGTCCCATCGCAGGTCGTCGGTCAGGCGCGAGGCTCTCCCGGTGGCGAGCTCGATGAGCCAGATGTCGACCTGCGACTTGCCACCGATCTCGGCCATTTGTGAAACGGCCACCTGCCGCTCGTCCGGGCTCAGATCGAGATTGAAATACACGCCCGGCTCGCCTGCTGTGCCCAACACCTTTCCCTGCCGGCCCAGCCACGTCAATGCCGACGGTGTTCTCGCCGTTCGGCTATACGCGAGCCTGCCTGCCGCGGATACGGAGAACATCCCGCGCTGGAAGGGAGGGTCGACAGCCGTCTGTGCATTCAGAAACAACGGGGCACCTGTTGGCTGGCGGGCGCCGGCATCGAAGGGCTGCGCCACGAGGGCCCCCCCTCGCACAAAGAACAGATGCCCCGCAGCATATTCGCCGTGCGACTCTGACGGTCCGAGCGAAACGGTGTCGGCCGACGCGAGCGATCCGATGCGCAGTTCGCCCGACCTGAGGCCTTGTGCGAGGTAAAGAAAGTGTTGACCGTCCGGGAGAAACGAGGGCCACCGATGCCTGGCGTCATCCTTGGTAAGAGTCGTGACCGGCGTTGGAGTCCCGCCCTGTGAACCAACCCGCTGCAGCGGATCCCGGTTCAGTCCGAAAACAATCACGTCACTTCGATTCCACGTACCGCTGGGGGCCCCAGCGTCAACAAATGGGGCTTCGCAGACGAAAACCGGCGATCCTCCACTCACCCTGATTGTTTTGAGCTGACCGCTCGCGAAGAACCCGAGGGACTCGCTATCCGGCGACCAGAACGGGTTTTGGGCACCCTCCGTGCCTGGAATCGAGTGCTGCGCGAGCGTGGCGAGCGATCGGACCCAGAGGGTCGACACACCCTGCGTGGTCGCGGCGAACGCGACGTGACGCCCATCAGGAGAGATGGCGAACTCGGGCGCCGTCCCCGTATAACGTGACAGCCCCACAGGGGCAATCGAGAACTCCACAAGATCGGTCTGGATCGATCGGGCATCACGAAGGTAGAGCAGCGCCATCGCGAAGAACGCCACACCGAGCACAGTGGCCACGATCCAGCCGAGGCGGTCGCGAGTACGACGCCGTGGGGGAGCCGTGAGGCCAACGTCCGTCCTCGTGCCCAACCGGTCGACATCGTCAAGTTCGATTCGCGCGTCCGCGATGTCGTGCAGCCGATTTCGCGGATCTTTTTGGAGGCAGCGCTCGAGCAGCCTGCGGACGGACGCGGGCGTGTTGGGCGGAAGGGCACTCCAGTCAGGTTCCTTTTGGAGAACCACTGCAAGCGTGTCGGTCCCCGTGGCGCCGTCAAACACCCGCTGGCCGGACAGCATCTCGAACAGCAAACAGCCGAACGCCCAGATGTCCGTACGTTTGTCGACCGGCTGCCCTCGAGCCTGTTCGGGGCTCATGTAGGCGGGAGTCCCGAGAATGCGTCCGTCAGCGGTTCCACTCAGCGAGTTCGACGGAGCTGGCGTCCGGTCCACATCCAGATCAACAGCAGTCGTCTTGGCCAGTCCGAAATCGAGCACTTTCGCCCGCAGGGCGACAGACGGAACACCCGATGAGCCCGATACCCTTTGAAGGACAACGTTGGTCGGCTTCAAGTCGCGATGGACAATGCCCTTGTCGTGCGCGGCCTCCAGCGCCTCAGCGACCTGACGCGCTACCGTGATGGCGTCAGACACTGTCAACGGCCCGCGCTCGAGGTGTTCGGCGAGCGTCGCCCCCTCGACGAGCTCGAGCACGAGCGCGGTCTCGCCGCCCATCTCCTCCAGCCCGTAGATGGCGCCGATGCTTGGATGGTTGAGCGTGGCCAGCAGCCGCGCCTCGCGTGCGAAGCGCGCGCGACGCTCGGGATCCCGCGTGAACAGCGGTGGCAACAGTTTGATCGCCACGTCGCGACCCAGCTTGCTGTCGCGGGCGCGATAGACCTCACCCATCCCCCCCACGCCAAGGGCGCCGACCACACGGAACGGCCCGAGCTGTCTCCCGACCATGCCGGCGACGTTGCGCGCGACGACTTCCATGGCGGGAGTTTCGAGGAGGCCGTCGGCGTCAGACCCGATCCGAAGCAGGGACTCAAGCTCCTCTCGAAGCTCCGCATCCCCCGCGCACACCTCGTCCAGGAACCTCCCGCGTTCGGCTGGCAGACGCTCCAGCGCGGCGTGATAGAGGCCGGTGATTCGCTTGTGTTGATCCGTCGTCATCGCTTTCCCGCGGAACGGTTCTCGAGCTGGTGTGGCGATCGCGACCCGAGCGAGCGTCCGACGCTTATGTGAGCCGGGTCCCATGGTGAGAGTGTCTGCAGAGAAGGAGGCGCAAAAACCGACGCGCGAGTCGCATTCATTTCATCGGCCTGCTGGGCCTGTTCGGGAGAGCTCGCGCGTCAGCCAGGCCTTCGCGAATTTCCAGTCCCGCATGACGGTATCCCGCGACACGTTCAGCACTTCCGCCGTCTCCTCGACGCTCAAACCGCCGAAGAACCGTAGCTCGACAACCTGGCTCGTCCGCTCGTAGCTCTTCGCGAGGCCCCGAAGCGCCTCGTCAATCGTGATCAGATCTTCTGGAGTGCCACGACAGACCCGCAGCTTCTGGTCGAGAGTGATCCGGTGGAATCCGCCACCGCGTCTCTGGTTCTTCTGCGCTCGCGCGACATCCACCAGCACTCGCCGCATGACCCGAGCGGCCATCGCAAAAAAGTGTGCCCGATCCTGCCATTGGACACGGCGCGTATCGACCAGCCGCAGATAGGCTTCGTTGACGAGCGCCGTCGGCTGAAGGATGTGGTCTGGGCGCTCCCCCGCCATTTGCCGCCGAGCCAGGCGACAGAGGTGGTCATGCACCACCGGAACCAGTTGCTCGAACGCACCATCATCACCATCTCTCCAGCGCACCAGTAATCGCGTCACGTCGTGAGCGGCCGTGTCGGACATGGCACCTCAGGTATTACGGGGATTTCCCGTCATTCTACGTTCTGTTGCCCCGCGTCGCCGTGTCCTTTTTGGTCCGCCTGTCCGTGACATGCGACCTGCGACCAGGATTTTGCGCCTCCTCTCTCACACGCCCTTGGACTTAACCGGCGGGAGGGATGGCATGGCGGCACTTCTCAAGGTTCTATTGCATCTGTCGGTTGCAGGTGGCGCGCTGAGCGCGACCCCGGGGATTGCCCGGCCTGTGCGGCCGCAGGTCTGGGTGCTTCTCAGGAACGAGGGAAGAGCGGAGCAGCGGCTGGTGGACAGTGCAAAGGCCGAACTCGCAAGGCTCTATGCATTGATCGACGTAGACCTCATCTGGGTCACGGACTCACCGACATCGGAAAGGCACTTGTACGTCATCTGCCTCGTCACCAAGGAACCTGCTGGGAGGACTCTTCCCGAATCCGCGTTGGGCTATACCTCCGCGAGACCAGGGCATCGCGGCGTTCTCGCTTATGTGTTTCTGCGGCGGATCGAGCGAGCGTCTGAGCGATTCAAAGCCCGAATCGACTTCGTCCTGGCGGTGTCGATCGGCCACGAACTCGGTCACATGCTCCTGCCTGACGGATCTCACACGAAGAGTGGCCTGATGCGGGGGCAGTGGAACGACGTGGATTTTGGTTCTGCCTCGGCGGGCCTCCTGCGGTTCTCCCGTGAATCGGGCGATCTGATTCGGCGCGGCCTAGCTGACCAGACGGCTTCGTCCGCGTCCGCCAGCCTCTCGGCGCCGCCCGCTCGATGACCTTGGCGAACGGCTCGGTCGAACGAATTAGTGACTCTCCATCGGTGCGCCGTAGAAGAGCTGCTTCGAGAGTCTTATCGTGTTGCATCCGTCGATTGGGATTGTAAGGAGTGATGTGAGCGTGGAATGTAGCTGCGGACGCGTCGAGCTCTTGAGTGGTCGCACCCATTTCGCCGCCGGTTCACCGAACAATGCCTCGAGTAAAACGTAGCCGTTCGCACGACTGGCACAAACTGTTGTCGATAGACCCTCTCTGCCCAGGTGCATTAGTCGTCAACCGTTGGTCGAAGGAGGACTCCGATGAGCAAGCAGGAGGTTTCCCGGCGCACCTTGCTGAAGGATGCCGGAACGGCATTGGCCGGTTTGACCGTGTTACAAGTCGCTGGGCCGGCGCAGGCGTTTCCCCAGGACGGCCAAGGGCGGAGCGGCGAGCCGGACGCGTCGCTAGCCTTGCAGCAAGTCGGCGTCGAGGTCATTCCCTGGCTCGATCAACCCGCACCGAATCCCATCCCTGCGAATGTCGGCAACCTGCTCGTCTGGGAGCAACTCGACTCCTTCCGCACGCCAACCGATAACTTCTTTTTCGTGAACCACTACGGCCAGCCGACCGACCTCGATGAAGCGACGTGGCACGTCGGCATCGGAGGACTGGTCCGTCGTCCGCTATCCCTTTCGCTGACTGATATCAAGGCGCGCGCACGCCATGAGGTGGACTTCACATTGGAGTGCTCCGGCAACAACGGCATCGGATTGAACTTCTTTATCGGGGGGATCGGCAACGCCCGCTGGGGAGGCGCGCGTCTAGCTCCGTTGCTGGAGGAGGCGGGAGTTCTGGAGGAAGGCAGCGAAGTGGTCTTCTGGGGAGCCGATCGCGGCACAGTGAACATCCGCGACAATTCGGGGATCATGTTGAGCGGCAAAACAGGAGTTACCGAACCCGATCTCGACGGCGGACTCGATCTCACCATCACGGAACAGTTCGCGCGCAGCATGTCGCTCGAGGAGGCCCTCGGTCGCGACAACCTGCTCTGCTACGAGATGAACGGCGATCCTTTGCCTCCGGAGCACGGTTTCCCCATCCGGCTGATCGCTCCGGGCTGGTATGGGGTCGCCAATGTCAAGTGGCTCACACGCATCGAGGTGATGGACCATCGGTATGCTGGCCGCTTCATGGCGAGGGACTACGTCAGCATCCGGGAGGAGCAGCGGGATGGACAGACCGTCTGGACGTTCACGACTGTCGGCCACGATCGGCTCAAGTCGGCCCCCGCCAAAGTCACCCGGCACGGAAATCGGTATTCCATCCTGGGCGCGGCATGGGGCGCATCCATCGCCGCGGTACAAGTGCGCATCGACGACGGACCTTGGAGCGCGGCGACGCTGTATGGTCCTCCGCCGCTCAAGAAGAGATCGAGCGGCTACGCTTGGAGGTTCTGGACGTTTGACTGGGGGCATCCTATATCGGGCGAGCATCGGATCACGTCGAGGGCGTTCGACACCGACGGCAACATCCAGCCAGCGCCGGATGCCCCGATCGTCGCGAGCCGGACGACATACTGGGAGAGCAACGGGCACATCACCCGTCGAGTGCTGATTCCCTGACGGTTCGTCTCTTGTAGAAGAGAGACGCTTAATCCGAGCTGGTTCGGTGAAAGGACGCGGTAATTCGGCGCCTATCGAGGGGGCTACCCCGGCACAGAGGGAGCCGCGGAGTACTTGGGGCTGACACCAAGGCGATGCATCTCCTGGTCGCGCACCGGAAGCTGCCATTCATCCGAATCGGCAGAAGCGGGCTTGATCGAGGTGCACGGGCACGTGGCTGTCGGAGAAACTTTCCGGTCGGGGTCGCTGGCGACCGGAGGACTCTCTCCAGTGCTAGAACGAGCGACACCGATCGCCCTCGGGCGATTCGAACGTAACGGATCTGCTCGACGGCGCTGCACCCGCATTTCCGCCATCAATGGCGTGGAATAAGTCGAAGGAGCCAGCAGCTCGTGGAGGCCTGACGCTCGCTGACCATCGTTCATCGCAACCACAACCTGCAGCGGGGTGCTCGAGGTTCGGTGGAGTCCCGTGCCGATCCACGTCTGCGAGAGCGACAGAATGTAACGGCGGGGGCGAAACGCTCAGGTCTGCTCGCAGATGAGTCGAATCACGACCAGCCGGCTCGTGTCGACAGGGAGTTCGCATGAGACGGCGCCCGCCGAACGGGAGGGAACCTGAGGTACGGAGGGCAGCACCCAAGGAAGCCGTGAACAATAAGTGAACAATTTGTCGCCGAACACCGGGTAACTGCGGGATCTAATCCGAGCTACAGACACGAAGAACCCGCGAGGCCAGGCACCTGCATTAGCCTACGAACCAGGAGGTCGCAGGTTCGAGTCCTGCAGGGCGCGCCACTTTCCAAATTTACAGTCGCCGATTTCCGCTCGGCGAACCATTGTGAACAATTGGTTCGAGAGCTCTGCGCATGCGGCATCCTTTGGCACTACGCGGTTCGGACTCGGCCCATTTCTGAGCGGAGCGCCGCGCGAACGCGCTTGAGCACCTGGTTCGAAACGAAGTCGTCGCGCTCCGAGCGATCAACTGTGGCGACCTTAGCCTGGAATCGCCAGTTATCGCGCGTCGCTATTCAGACGCATGGCACCGAGCACTTGCCGGTACCGTTTGTCAACTGAAGCACATAGGAGGCAGGTCGCAGCGACGGGTCGCTGGGCGCCACGCTGAGCGTTAGGGTTTGGCCGCTCAGTGCGCCTGAAAACGTCGCCGTCGGCGCCGGGTTGATGCTGATGGGTCCGACCTCGATGCGATAGGTGCCGCTGACCGCGAACGTGCCGTCAGCGTGAACGTCAGGTTGTGCGAACTGACCGTGGCCGCAGCCGACGACCAGATCGCAGCCGTCAACGGCTACAGACAGACACGCGCCATCGCCGGTCCATCGGCCCGTGGGCAAGGTCGTGTCGCGAGGCTGTGTCGGCGTCTCGGTGCAGGCGGCAGCCATGAGATATACAAGACTGGCCGCGACGATTCGCGTCAGCGCCGTTCCGGCGCCGGCCAATCGGTTGTCATCTATCGACAGCATCGCTGGCACCTCGAGTTATTTGGATGCGACCAGGATCTACGAAACTGATTGTCGTCGCTGACAAACCCGGTGGCCAAGGCGGCCATCGCTTCACGACGCGAAAGACAAGGATCCATGAGTTGACCTCCTGCACTCTCAGATTTGAGAATACCTGTCCTTCGCCCAAACCTGTCCACAGCTGATTGGACTGTCCCGCGTGCTCAACGCAGCAAATAGAATCCAGCGTTCAGCCCGATCGCCATGAGCAGTCCTCTTGGCTGGGAAGAGCAGTCGGTTGCTCGCGCCCTGACGCCGACGCCATGGGACCTGTAAATACCCGTCACACTCCGATTGCGCGGTCCGGAGGATCTCAGGTGGAGAGACCTCGTTGACCCCCGCAACGACAAAGTGGCGGTCCGTCTGGGACCTGCCGCGGAGTGGTCGCTGGAGCACCCTGCGGCGTGAGGTCGAGTAAGCTGCTGGTGAACGACGACGCTGTGTCGAACTCCTTCGAGCATCAGCTTGCCGCCGGTACTCTCCTCGGTCCCTATCGGATCGACTCGTCCCTCGGTGCCGGGGGCATGGGCGAGGTCTACAAAGCCCGCGACAGCCGCCTGGATCGCATCGTGGCCATCAAGGTCCTGCCCGCGCGGCTTGCTTCGGATCCACAGTTCCTCGAGCGGTTCGACCGTGAAGCCAGGAGCATCTCCGCCCTGAACCATCCCAATATTTGCACGCTCTATGACGTGGGCGAGGCGTCTATCGCCGGGTCCCACGCGTCCACGCATTTCCTCGTCATGGAGTATCTCGAAGGGGAGACGCTCGCGGAGCGGCTCGGGAGAGGTCCGCTGACAGTCGCCGAAGCGCTGAGGATTGCATCAGGAATCATCAGTGCGCTCGACGAAGCGCATCGTCATGGGATCATCCACCGCGACCTGAAGCCAGGCAATGTGTTTCTCGTGCGGGGAAGCAACTCCTCAGCTGTCCCGACGGCCAAGCTGCTTGATTTCGGCCTGGCCAAACTCGCCTCGGCGACGAGCCTGTCCCGCGAGCTGATCACCGCCGCGGCGACGGCGCCGCTTACGGCGCGCGGGACCATTCTCGGCACGCTCCAGTACATGGCTCCCGAGCAGATCGAAGGCGGCGAGGCCGACGCGCGAACAGACATCTTTGCCTTCGGGGCGCTGGTCTACGAAATCGTCACGAGTCGCAAAGCCTTTGACGGCAGGAGCCAAGCGAGCCTCCTTGGCGCTATCCTGAAAGACGATCCGCCGCCGATCAGTCAACTCCAGCCGCTCGCGCCCCCGGCCCTCGCCTTTCTGGTCCGCACGTGCCTGGCAAAGGAACCTGACGCACGTTTTCAGACCGCCCATGATGTCCTGCTCTCCCTCACATGGATTGCGGAAGGTGGCAGCGCCGCCGGCGTCGCGGCGCCGGTCGTCATGCATCGCAAGCGCCGCGAGCGTGCTATGTGGGTGGCCGCTGCAATCGCACTGGCCGTTTCGACCGGCGGGGCCGTCTGGTGGGTCGTGCGTTCGCCGGCGGAGCGCCACGTCGTCTCGCGGTTCCAGTTTCCGCTCCCCGAAGGCCAGACCTTCGCTCGCACGGGCCGACACGTCGTGGCGATCTCGCCGGACGGCACCAAGATCGTCTACCACGCCAACCTGCACTTGTACTTGCGCGCCTTGGATCGCCTGGACGCCCAGCCTATACGTGGCACGAACGAAGATCCGAGTGAGCCGGTCTTTTCTCCAGACGGGACGTGGATCGCCTACTTTGCCGGCGGCGGTCGGACGCTGAAAAAGGTCCCCGTTTCCGGGGGATCGCCAGTCACCATTGCCGAATTGCCCGCACCGCCGAACGGTGCCAGCTGGCACGACGGGACGATCGTCTTCGCCATCACGGCGGGCCACTCCTCAGGCATATATGCGGTACCTGACGGAGGCGGCGCGTTGAAGAGACTGATTGCAGTCGACCCAACGATCGAGCGGGCCTCACAACCTGAACTCCTCGAAGACGGACGCGACGTCCTCTTCACCTTGACGAGCCCGACAGATGGCGCGCCGGGCGAAGGCGCCGTCGTCGTTCAATCGCTGCAGAGTGCGGAGCGCAAGGTGTTGGTGAACGGCGGAACAGGCGCGCATGTGATCGCGACTGGCCAGCTGGTCTACCTGCATGAGCACAGCCTCTTCAGTGTCCCGTTCAACTCCCGAACGCTCGAGGTCACGGGCGCCCCAGTGCTGCTCGTCGAAGATGTGCCCGCAACGGGCGGCGGCCAGTTTGGTATTTCGTCTGATGGGACGCTTGTCTACCCATCGATTCCCGTCCAATCGCCACGTGCATTGGTCTGGGTGGACCGGCAAGGGCGCGAGGATCCGATTTCCGCCGCGCCAGGCGGCTATCTCGATCCACGCCTCTCACCGGACGGCACTCAGTTGGCCGTCTCTTCATCTGCCGATATTTGGATTTGGAAGTTCGCCACCAAAGCCCTCACGCGTCTCACGTTCACCCAGGGTCCCGAATACAACCCGGCCTGGATGCCGGACGGCCGCCGCGTGGTCTTCGACGCGAACGAAGGTGGGGTCAGGATCCTGCGGAAAGCTGCGGACGGGACCGGGGGGACTGACGTCGTGGCTCCCGCGCCAGCTGGATACCCAGAGGTTGTCTCGCCGGACGGGAAGTTCCTCGTCTACCACACGGCAAGTCAGCTACCGACCTCGATGGTCCTGCCTTTGGATCGCAGCGGCCCGGCGCGACCGCTTGTGTCGACGAAGACCCAGACACAGACGTTCAATGCCGAGATCTCCCCCGATGGGCACTGGATTGCGTACCAGTCGGACGAGTCCGGGCGCTTCGAGATCTACGTCCACCCCTTTCCGGCGTTGGAGACTGGCCGATGGCAGATCTCGTTCAGCGGCGGCTCGCATCCTCTCTGGGCGCGAAAAGGACGCGAGTTGTTCTTCATCGACGGCGCGGGCACGCTGGTGTCCGAATCGATCTCGGCGGGGCAGAGCGTCACGCACGGCCCGCCGGTTCAGTTGTTTCCAGCAGGGCAGTATTACGTCGAGGTCGCCCGAAACTATGACGTCTCGGTGGATGGGACCCGCTTCCTCTTCATCAAGAATCTCAGCAGCGCGAATCGGCCGTCTCTGGTGGTTGTCTCGCGTTGGCTTGACGAAGTCCGAACGAAGATGGGAGCGAAGTAATGCGATGACTCATCCATCCACGCCGGGGCTCACGGCTCACGATCCAAGATTGAGTGAACGACCTGCTCCCAGACACGAGGGACAAGCGGTTCTCGAGCGGCACGACCAGGAAAGCCGTGAACAATTAGAGAACAACTTTCTGCCGAATACCAGGGATCAAGGGCGTCTCTGTCTGAGCTACAGACACGAAGAACCCCCGAGTCCAGGCACCTGCATTAGCCTACGAACCAGGAGGTCGCAGGTTCGAGTCCTGCAGGGGCGCGCCAACTCAAACAGTCGTCGATTTTCGCTCTCCGAACGGTTGTGAACAGTTCGTTCGCGACCGTGCTGCGTATGCCCCAGCCTTCGACACCCGTGGTTCGGAAACCGGCGATTTCTGACCGAACCGTCGCGCGACACGCTTGAGCATCTAGTTAAGAACCGGGAACCACCTGGAACAATGGGTTCCCTACACGGTTCCCTGAGGCTGTGACAGGGAGCAAGCGACCGTCGGGGTTTCCTCGCGGCGGCCCTGGCGATGACGCGCGCCCGCGTCACGGGCCCGATCCCGCGTGATTGCCCGTGTGGCCGGGAGGTGGACGTCGATAATCGCGCGCTGGACGAGCGCCGGGACGTCTGGAATGCTACTCGGGCTTCGCTTTCAGCTTCGGCTCGTTCTCTTTGATAAAGGTGCGAATCTCTTCCGCCATGGACAGGAGCTTCGTCCACTGTTCTTTATATAAGGTGACGGGGAACCGGCCGAGCCCGTACACCGAGACGCCGCCCTTTTCGCTCACCTTGAGGCTGACGCTGCGCCGCGGCTGGTTTTTGAGTTGCTCGTTCTCCGCCTTTAGCCGTTCGAGTTCGGCTTTGAGATCTTCCTCTGGCATCCCACGATTGTACCCGGGTTGTCGAACCTTGTCCGATCTCCAGAGCGGTAGGGCGATCAACTTGTCCCGATCAGGCAGCGGCCACGCGGCCGCGCTAGCTCCACCGACATTCTGCCCGTTCCCGCGCGAGCTTTGGTCGTTTTCTTCGTCTACTGGAGAGCATTCCATTTCTGCGGGCCCGCAAAGAATCAGTCGCTCCCTTGAACGTCGGCCCTGTCATGCGGCCGTCAAGAACCGTCACTTCAAGATTGGGCTCGCATGCGCCGAAGTACGGCGACCGTCGCGGACGCGTGCCCCCTGACGATGAGAGCGGTGAGGGCGTCAGCGAGTGCCAGCCGGACTTCAGCAATGGGATTAACGAGATCCTGCCCGCCCACCGGTTGGACGTTCGCCCCAGTCTCGCTGCCGCCGCAGTGCTAAACTTGCCCGTATGGAAGTGTTTCCGGGCATTTCGATGGATCCCGACGTACGGTTCGGGAAGCCATGTCTGACCGGCACGCGCATCGATGTTGCCACGATCCTTGGAGCCCTCGCGGCTGGTGAATCGGCCGACACCGTGGCTGCCGAGTACTCGCTCAGCATTGATCAGGTCCGTTCCGCCCTCGCCTACGTCGCGCACGTCGCTGCTCATCTACCTCCAGCCGTTCGCCAAGCATCGTGACGATCCTGCTCGACGAGAACTTTCCCTTGGGATTGGTTCGCGTCCTCGAGGCAGACGGTCTGCACGTAGAGCACATCATCACACTCGGGTGGCGCGGCGCATCAGATGCTCGAATCCGGACGCGACTGTCCAGCCCCGAGGTGATCTTCCTCACCCAGGATGAGGACTTCCTGTTCGGTGAGGCAGTCGCGTCGACGATCGTGGTGTCGCGTGTCCGTCAAGCGCGACGGCTCGCAGAGCGGGTTGAACTCTGGCGCAGAGCCGTCGGAGAACTCATGCGAATACATCACACCCAGAGGCTGTTCGAATTGACCGACGAAGGAGTCCTCCTGCCGTGGGCAGATGCGGGTTCGAGACGGTGAATGTGGTCGCCAGCGTACCCGGTGATCGGACGTCGGTTCGCGGCGTGACTCTCACATCAAGAGCGAGTACATGACCGAAAAGACAGCTCCGCTCAAGGCGGCGACATCCTTCACCGTCAAGCAGGGCCAGTATCTGGCGTTCATCGATCACTACAGCAGGCTTCACGGCATGCCGCCGGCCGAGTCGGATTTCCGAGCCTTCTTCAAGGTGACGCCGCCGGTCGTGCATCAGATGATCAAGGCGTTGCACGCGCGCGGATTCATCGACCGAGAACCAGGGAAGGCCCGCTCGATCACGCTGCGGCATGGTCGGGCGCAGCTGCCGGACCTCGAAACGCATCCCGGATTGGGCGAGCCAGTGTTGAACTCTGGTGCTGGGATGGGCGCGAAGAGACCCCGCGGGACGAGTGCGAGCCGTCGCGAGGAAGCTGGGATCCAATCACGTTCTGGCGGGAAGGGCGCGTCCTCGTGGCCCTACGGGACGCGACAGCAATCCCATTGCCTTGACGTCCTGACCGGAGAAGAAGCAGGAGCCGTGCTCCGCGCGCTGTTGAAGGCGCATCCGGATCTTCTGCCGGACGCCCGACTGGCCGCCGACAGGCTGCTGGCCACGATCTCATTTTCAGACGTTGCGGACATGGTCTGCGCCGGTCTGCAAGCGCTCGACTTGGATGACCTCCACGCCGGCCCGCGTGCCAGTGGCTATGTCGAATCCTCGGAGGCGGCCTGGTATGCGATCGAGGGCGTCCTCCAACCCTACATCCACGACCTTGAACGGCGCGTCAAACTCCGGCATGAGGACGAGGCCCTCCAAGTGTGCAGCGGAATCGTAGCTGGCCTCTACAGGGCGGAGCAGAGGGGCTTCGCGCTCTACGAATACGCGGAGGACGCTCCCTCTGAACTGGCCGGCCATGCGGTGGACATCTGGCGCCGTCGACGTCGCAACTGTGCCTTCCCGCGCCACTTCGTCGAGACGTTCACGCCTGACTGGGACTGGCTCGCGGACTGACGGCGAGATGCAAACGGGCGAAACGAAGAGAACACCCGCGCGATCTGACTGACGGCTTGGCTTCAAGGGATGAACGATGCGATGTTCGCCCGGCGTGTCGTCTCTCGCGCGGCGGCCGCCTTTCCCCCGTTCGCAGGTAGGCGGCCAGCATCGATCGATGCCCGATCTTGCGCGTCGGCTGGAGCATCGGGCGCGCCCCCTGCGCGCGCGAAGGCTTCGAGCGGAACGGACGAAACGATCATCCGGAAGGCGGCCTGGCCACCGGTTGTGAGCAACGAAATATGATGCGCGCCGGTGATCCACTCGGCAATCACAGTGTCCTCGAGTTGCTGGCGCGGCAAGCCCGCCTGCCCCGTGGGGCCGATGCGCTTCGCTGGAGGACCGTATACGTGTGACACCGCCGCAACCATATCTGCTTCGGTCATCCCTTCCGTACGATCGGACGCATAGTCGATCACGATTCTGAACAACTGATCCTCGTAGAAGCTGAAGACCAGCCGGGCAACAGGATCTCCCGGGCGTGCGTCACCGCGATGGGCGTACTGGGAGCGCCACTTCAAGTCCTGCACCGTGCCAGGCGAACCAGGCATTGTGCCTGGTGCCGACTGCACGCCAATCTGCCGCGAAATCGTGAGTTGGTCGTCGCCCATCCGATACGTCCTGTAGAACGTGCGCGTCTGCGCACCAAAGAGCGATACAGAGGAGGCGGCGACGAATAGCGAAACGGCGACAAGCCGATGGACTGACGTCATGGGGACCTCCGGGCCGCCGTCGGCCCTTCAGGGTGCTCGGAGATGACGGCCTCGGTCGTCAGCAACAGGCCGGCAACCGAAGCGGCGTTCTGGAGGGCTGAGCGGACGACCATCGTGCGATCAATCACGCCGGCCCGGACCAAATCCGCGTACTCGGCCGCGCATTCGTCCTCGTTTACCGAGGATACTCTTCGAGGCGGAAACCCCGTGTGCAGAAGGGCACAGACACGGGGCAGGTCGTGGCGCCCCGGATGTTACCTCGCAGCGAGATCGCGCTTATCTCGAACGCCACGCGCCGGGCGGGCGATCGATCCGCTCGTCAGGCGGCCGGTCACTTCCAACAGGTGAGCGCGAGGGCGTTCGAGTAGCAGCGAGCCACAGCGCTACGAGCATCAGGCCGTCGTACTGGTCGCGTGTGAACAGCCGGGCGGCTGGCTGATCTGCTGATCCAGCGGACGGCCTGAACGCCGTTTCTCACCTACTACCGGATGGGCGGATGCTCCGGTTGCCACATCTCGACGGCGGCGTCGAGCGACCGTCCAGCCTCATCGGCCGTCTGGCCGTACGTGTCCGAAATCTTCATCTCGACCGACACGAGCCGTCCAGCCTTGAGGGACCGAACGAGTCCCAGGGAGGCACTATAGCCACATGAGAGCGGTCCAGCTTCATGCTTCGTGAGGGTCACGTCGTAGACGTACTCACCGTTGCGTTTCAGGTGGGTGTCTGACATTGGAACTCCCGTCATAATCGTCCCGTCAGCCTACCTGCAAAACCATCACGCTCGCCGTTCCAGAGTGCACACCGTGATGCTGGAGAAGGGCTGGCTCGCCTCAGCCGGAGAATCGTGTGAAGCGGGCTTATAGTGAGGTGTACCGATCAACGTCGCGATGCACTAAAGGGAGCCTCGCAATGATGGACACCGATCGCAAGCGTGAAGAGGTTGCCGCCAATCTCGAGAACATGGCGGCCAGAATCGCAGAACTGAAGGACGTGATGCACGAAGGAGGCACGCCGAGCGAAGGAACAGTCGACCGACTCCAGCAGAACGTGGAGCAAGCCTCCGACGCGATCGCCGCCGTCCTTGACCCGGAACGGGCGCGCAAGCCGTGAATCCGGGCGGAGGGACGGCCGAACGGGAGAGCCGTTCCGCCACCAGCGCAGGCTTGTCCAGGCACCAGATCTCCCGCACGCCCCGGCTTTGCTAAGAAAACCGCTCCCGCCCAAATAATCGCACGCCTACCCAATAAATCTCGCGCTCCGGCGTCCCGGTAGACAGCAGCGCGGATGCGTGCGCTTTTGAACAGCGTGAGCCTGAGCGGATCAGTAGTCTGGACCAACTCCAATGGATCGCCAGTCGCGCGCAACCTGCGAGCGCCGACACATCTCTCAGAGGGCAAATGCCAAGCTCCGCACGTATGATGTCGAACGCCCCTAGCTGGCGCTGCCGGCCTGTACGCTTACCCCAAGGTTTTCGTCTGACCAAGCCGAATGGCGACCATGCGATCTCGGCCGTCTGCGAAGTGTGGAGCCATCCGGATGGCTGGGAATTGCGCATGGTGATCGATGGGCACGGCTTGCTGCTGGCAACTATCGAAGGGTCGGCTCCCAAGATGCTCGCCCGGATCGAGAAGTGGCGAACAGCGATGCTCGCGAAGGGCTGGAGCTGAGAGCCATTTCGGCCATCTGGGATAGGCTTTCTGGCAGAAGGACCGCCCCATGCCTGCACAGTGTCCCAAGTGCAACAGCCAGATCCAGAAGCAGCACCTTCATTCGCTTGAGGCTAGACGCCAGTGAACAGTCGCGATACTGGCGAAGGGTTGGACCGCTGGTCCCGATCGCGCAGTCTAGAAGTGCACACCTCCGGGGCGCGGACGAGTGTCTCTAGAATGAACGTCACCTGATTCGTTCAAGAGTGCAACGAGTTTGAAAACCCGACGTCGGCCAGCGTTTTTCGGGCTCGGCCGAGTTCTTCTTGTGTAAAAAGTTGACACCACGGCTCTTGCGTCACGAGTGCTTCCATGGAGAGCTCGAGGCGGTTGCAGCGGAAGAGTTCCTTGAAGTCGCTGGAGGGCTTCGTTCCATGCAGAACAAAACGAGCCGCTCCAAGGCCGCCTTCTTCACTGACCAATCGGCGAAATTGCGTCGGTCGGTAGCCATCGCATGCCGCGGTGACGTCGTCAGAAATCTGGAGCATCGCCATGTGGAAGCGGCCCACGAGATACTTCGGAGTGGCGACCGATAGGCGTACCGGGGAATGCGGGTTGACGCTCACGCTCGCCAGCGTATCGGGGTAGACACCCTCGCCGCTGTTCCAGACTGCACATCAGGTCAAGGCTTCCGATAACCCCGACACCCGCCGAATGCTACTGACTATCCTGCCGGTCCGGAAAGTGAAGTCGCGTGAGCGTCCCTGACACCACCGCGCCGTACTGGAGTCGCGAAGCCGGCGACGTCAGCACGTCGCTCGGCTCGGGTCCGAACGGGCTCAGTCTGCGCGTGCGGCCGAGCGGCTGGCTGTCGTGGGCCGGAACAGCGTCGAGGACGCGCAGCGTCTCGGTCCGCTGCGCCTGCTCTGGAGGCAGGTCGGAAGCCCTCTCGTCCTGATCCTGATCTTCGCTGCCGCGGTGTCCCTCAGCCTCTCCCAGTGGGTGGACGCAGGGATCATCCTCGCGATCGTGATCGGTTCCTCGCTGCTCGGCTTCTACCAGGAATACCGCGCCTCCGCGGCGGTCGAGGAGCTGAAGAAGCGCCTCGCGCTCACCTGTCGCGTCGTGCGCGACGGCGTCGAAGGCACGGTGCACGCCGACGCGCTCGTGCCTGGCGACGTCCTCGTGCTCTCGGCGGGCAACCTGATTCCCGCCGACGGACGGATCCTCGAGGCGAGCGACTTCCTCGTCAGCGAGGCGAGCATGACCGGCGAATCGTTCCCGGTGGAGAAGCAGCCGGGGGTCGTCGCCGCCGATGCGCCGCTCGCCCGGCGGACGAACGTCGTGTTCCTCGGCGCGTCGGTGCGCAGCGGCACGGCGAGGGTCGTCGTCGTCGAGACGGGGCGGCGCACCGTGTTCGGCGCGATCGCTGCACGACTGCGCGCGCGGGAGCCCGAAACCAACTTCGCCCACGGGCTCCGGCATTTCGGCTACCTGTTGATCCGGGCGATGGTCGTGATCGTCCTCTTCGTGCTGACGGTGAATCTCCTGCTCCACCGTCCGCTTATCGAGTCGCTGCTCTTCTCGGTCGCCCTCGCCGTCGGGCTCTCGCCGGAGCTCCTGCCCGCGATCGTGAGCGTCACACTCTCGGCAGGCGCGCGAGCCATGAGCAAGGAGGGCGTCATCGTCCGCCGCCTGGACGCGATCGAAAACCTGGGAAGCATGACCG
Organism: uncultured Acidobacteriota bacterium; assembly: GCA_963730995.1. Lineage (GTDB taxonomy): Bacteria > Acidobacteriota > Vicinamibacteria > Vicinamibacterales > 2-12-FULL-66-21 > CAVSUB01. The sequence continues at coordinate 896,939 of CAVSUB010000002.1, forward strand.
TCCTGTGCACCGACAAGACCGGCACGCTGACCGAAGGGACGATCGTTCTCGCCGACGCCACGGATCCGAACGGGCGCACGTCGGCCGCGGTCCGGCAACTCGCGTTCCTCAACGCGGCCTTCGAGACCGGCATCGACAACCCGATCGACGCGGCGATCGTCACGGCGGGGGAACAAGCGGGTCTCTCGACCACCGGCCACGCCAAGATCGATGAGATCCCCTACGACTTTCTGAGGAAGCGGCTGACGATCGTGATGGCCGAGGGAGGCGACGCCGAGCGGCATCTCGTCGTCACGAAGGGCGCGTTCTTGAACGTGCTCTCGATCTGCACGCAGGTGGAGCGCGACGGCGCCGTGTGCGCGCTGACGGACGCCGTCACCTCCGAGCTCTCCGCGTATTACGAGGCGAAGGGCAAAGCGGGGTTCCGTGTGCTCGCGCTCGCGTCCCGTGCCGTGTCGGCCAAGGGGGCCTATCAGCGCGACGACGAGGGAGAGATGGTGTTCGCGGGCTTTCTGCTCTTCCTCGACCCGCCCAAGGCCGACGCGGCGCGCGTGCTCGGCGACCTCGCGAAGCTGAACGTCGAGGTCAAGGTCATCACCGGGGACAACCGCTTCGTGACGGGCCACCTCGCCGCGACCGTCGGGCTCGACCCGACGTCGATGCTCACGGGCGACGCGCTGGCGAAGCTCGACGACGAGGCGCTCTGGCATGCAGCGCCCAAGACGTCACTCTTCGCCGAGATCGATCCGCAGCAGAAGGAGCGCATCGTGCGCGCGCTCCAACGCACGGGCCACTCGGTCGGCTACCTCGGGGACGGAATCAACGACGCCCCCGCGCTGCACGCGGCCGACGTCGGCATCTCGGTCGACCAGGCCGTGGACGTCGCGCGCGAGAGCGCCGACATCATCCTGTTGAAGCGCAACCTCGACGTCCTGCGCAGGGGCGTGGTGGACGGGCGGCGCACCTTCGCGAACACGCTCAAGTACATCTCGATTACGACGAGCGCGAACTTCGGGAACATGGTCAGCATGGCGCTCGCGGCGCCGCTGCTGCCGTTCCTGCCGCTGGTCGCGAAGCAGATCCTGCTCAACAACTTTCTCTCCGATGTGCCGTCGATGGCGATCTCGACCGACCTGGTCGACGCCGCGCGCGTGACGCACCCGCAGCGCTGGGACATCAAACAGATTCGGCGCTACATGATCGTCTTCGGACTCCTCAGCTCCGCGTTCGACCTCCTGACCTTCGCCGCGCTTCTGCTGCTCTTCCGTGCGGGGGAGGCCACGTTCCAGACGACGTGGTTCGTCGTATCGCTGCTCACCGAGCTCGGCGTCGTGCTGGTCCTACGCACGCGGGGGCCCGCGTGGCGCAGCCGGCCGAGCGCCCTCCTGCTCTGGACGACGGTCGCCGCCAGCGCGTTCGCCCTCGCTACTCCTTTCTTCGGGCGCGGGTCGACGCTGTTCGGCTTCGTCCCGCTCTCGACCGTCGAGATGGGCACCGTCGTCGGCATCGTCATCGCCTACCTGGCCGCCACCGAGGTAGCCAAACGCTGGTTCTTCCGCGCCCAAGGCCCGACGCCCGCCTGACGATTCGGAGCGCTGCGCGAAACAGGTGCTTGCGAACGGTCGACTCGCCCAACCTTGTCAGGGCGCTCACTTCCTGCGACGCGTACCCTTGACAATGGCTCAACATAAAGATCAAACGTGCGGGTAGGCACGCCACGGCGCCGCACACTCTCTGCGGGCGTTCTCGCGCCAGGACCTCCTCCTCAAGGGAGGGCAAATTGCCGGCGGCACGCTCCGTAAAAACCGAGTGCCCAGGCAAGGGTTCAGCCGTCGACAGCCACCGGGGCGTTCTGGCCTTGAGCCGGTCCAGACAACCGTTGATCAGGATTCGATTCAGCCAAAGCTCGAACGGCAGCTCCTCGGGTAACGAGGCAAGATACGCGTACGCCTCGACGAAGGCGTCCTGAACCGCTTCGTCCGCCGCAGCGTCGTCACGCAGATAGTGGAACGCAATCTGGGATGCCCGCCGCTGGTGCCGGCCGACCAGGTCCGCGTAGCGCTCGCGTGCCTCCGGGTAGCGACCCTCGGCCTGCATCGCCTTCACGGCCGAAGTCGACGCGCCGGGCGTTTCTCGCGGCGATAAGTCTGTGGCGCGAGCTTCTGCCATTCAGATACGCCTCAGCGGAATGCGTGCATCCCCGCAGGGAGGGAACATAGCGCCGCGCGCCCGCCTTGTCTGTGCTGCATTGCACAGCCGCTCTCAACGAACTTCGCTCCGGCCTGGTCTCACGACCTCCCTTCCGTCGTGCGCTGCCCAGGAGGGCGTGACCAGCGATCGCCTGTCGTCGAACGTGTGCCATCGCTGTAACCGTGACACCAAACCCCACCGCATCCGAACGGGCGGCATCACCTCGCTGGGACGTTTCGGTCGCGCGGAAGTGGAGATGTCGGTACGGAGGCTCATGTCAGTACCTGTAGGACCCTCAGCGTTCCTCAGGCTGTTCCCAATTGCACGGCCTCACTGCCCCACCGGACCTCCCCGTCGATCCCACCCTGACACGTTGATCCGGAAGTTCCGTTGAGGCTCTCCAATCGTCACCGGGACGTCAATCGCTCTTGCTGTAAGCTCAGAACCGGCGGGTCGCACGGCCACGTATGGCGGAGGCGGCACACGTCGAAGGACAGCTAGTGGCGACCGACGCGCACGTCAGGCATCCCCCGCCGCAGGGTCGGCGACTCGTCGTGCTCTCGTTCGCCGCGCTCGGCATCGTTTACGGCGACATCGGCACGAGCCCGCTCTACGCGATCCGCGAGTGCTTCCAAGGCGCACACGCGATCGCCCCTACGCACGACAACGTCCTCGGCGTCCTGTCCCTGATCTTCTGGGCACTGGTCATCATCATCTCGGTCAAGTACCTCGTCTTCGTGCTGCGGGCCGACAATCACGGCGAGGGGGGCATCCTCTCGCTCATGGCACTCACGACGCCGATCACGCCGTCGGGCAAGAGCGAAAACGCGATGTTGATCCTGCTGGGGATCTTCGGTGCGGCGCTCCTGTACGGGGACGGCATTATCACGCCCGCTATCTCGGTGCTGAGCGCCGTCGAAGGGCTTACTGTCGCGACACCGGTCCTCGGGGCGTACATCGTGCCCATCGCGGTCGTGATCCTCGTCGCGCTGTTCGTCTTCCAGAGCCGCGGAACCGCCGGCGTCGGGACGGTCTTCGGTCCGGTCACGCTCGTCTGGTTCCTCGTGCTCGCGACGCTTGGCGCCGCGGAGGTCCTGCAGCACCCGTCGGTGCTTGCGGCTGTCAACCCCGCCCAGGGTGCCGCCTTCTTCCTCCGCAACGGCTGGCACGGCTACATCGTTCTCGGCTCCGTCTTCCTCGTGGTTACCGGAGGGGAGGCGCTCTACGCCGATATGGGACATTTCGGCGCGGGCGCGATCCGCATCGACTGGTTCACGATTGTCCTGCCGGCGCTGCTGCTCAACTACTTCGGCCAGGGTGCGCTGCTCCTTCGCGAGCCTGCGGCCGCAGTGAATCCGTTCTACCTGCTCGCGCCGTCATGGGCGCTCTACCCGCTCATCGCGCTCGCGACGGCCGCCGCCGTCATTGCATCGCAGGCCGTCATCTCCGGCGGGTACTCATTGACGATGCAGGCCGTGCAACTCGGGTTCAGTCCGCGGATGCGGATCTATCACACCTCGAGGACGGAGCACGGGCAGATCTACATTCCGGCGGTCAACTGGGCGCTGCTGACCGGATGCATCCTCATCGTGTTGGCGTTCCGCAGCTCGACGCACCTGGCCGCGGCATACGGCGTGGCGGTCACGTCCACGATGGTGATCACGACGGTGCTGTTCTACGTCGTGTCGCGGCGGATTTGGCACTGGAACGCGCTGTCCGCCGGCGCGCTTGCCGCGTTCTTCCTCGTCATCGACCTGGCGTTCTTCGGAGCCAACGTCATCAAGGTCGCGAAGGGGGGCTGGCTCCCGCTGCTGCTGGCGGGCCTGGTGTTCTCCGTCATGACGACCTGGAAGACAGGGCGGAAGATCCTGAACGAGCGCCTTCGGACAGCGTCGCGTCCTCTGGACGATTTCCTCGCGGGCATCGAGGCGCGGCGACCGCTGCGGGTGCCGGGCACCGCGGTGTTCATGAACGGCGTCGCGACGCGCACGCCGCCAGCCCTTGTGCGGAATCTCGAGCACAACAAGGTGCTGCACGAGCGCGTCGTGTTTGTGACCGTGAAGACGCGGCAGGTGCCCTTCGTCCCGCCAGAGCAGCGCCTCGAGGTCGAGGCGCTCGGCGGCGGTTTCTACCGGCTCCGGATCTACTTCGGCTTCATGGAGGAGCCGAACGTCCCGAAGGTGCTGGCGTCGATCGCCGATCCGGAGATCGCGATCGATCCGCAGACGACGACGTTCTTCCTCGGGCGGCAGACGATCATTGCGACGCGGCGGCTGGCGGGGATGGCGCGCTGGCGCGAGCGGCTGTTCTCACGCATCTCGCTCAACGCGACGACGGCGACGGCGTATTTCTGCATCCCGCCGGACCGTGTGGTGGAGCTGGGAGAGCAGATTGAGATCTGACCATCGTAGGAACCGTCATCGAATCGAGCGGCCGATACCAGACGAACGCCACTGGTCGATGGCGGGCGCTAGGCGAGCCCGAATATCTCGACGGCCCAGCCGCCGAACAGAACTGTCCCCTCACGCCGGCGCGGCCCTCACCGAAGAGTTCGCGCCATCATGAGCGCGCAGACGCGCACGGCGCGGGGTCGGGCTCCCACATACGGCGATGAGGAGCTTCAGACCCTGCAGCGCAACACTTTCCAGTATTTCTGGCAGGAAACCAACCCGTCGAATGGGCTGATTCCCGACAACACGTCGGCCGGCGTCGTTCCGGCCAGCATCGCTGGTGTGGGCTTGGCGCTCACCAGTTATCCCGTCGGAGTCGAACGCTCGTTCGTGGCCCGCGCACAGGCGGTCGAGCGGACGCTGGCGACGTTGCGTTTCTTCTGGAACGCTCCGCACGGTCCGATGCCGGACGCGACTGGATACCGGGGCTTCTTCTACCATTTCCTCGATGTCACGACCGGTCGACGCGCGTGGCGTTCTGAACTGTCCACCATGGACACGACTATCCTGATCGCCGGCGCGTTAACCGCTGCCGCCTACTTCGATCAGGAAACGGACGATGAGCGCGAGGTACGAAGGCTCGCGGACGCGTTGTATCGGCGCGTGGATTGGCAATGGGCGCGAAACGGTCAGGCGACCGTCTCACACGGGTGGAAGCCGGAAACCGGCTTCTTGCGCTATCACTGGCAGGGATATAACGAGGCGTTGATTCTGTACGTGCTCGGCCTTGGCTCGCCGACGCACCCCTTGCCCGAGAAAAGCTATTTCGCATGGACGTCGACGTATCGCTGGAAGAAACTGTACGGCTACGAATTGCTGTACGGCGCCCCGCTGTTCATGCATCAGCTCTCCCACCTGTGGGTGGACTTCCGCGGGATCCAGGACGCCTTCATGCGCCGACAGGCGATGGACTACTTCGAGAACAGCCGTCGCGCAACGTACGTGAACCAACAGTACGCCGTTCGGAATCCGAAGAGCTTCCGCGGCTATGGCCAGCACGCCTGGGGCATCACGGCGAGTAACGGCCCGGGGCCGGCGACACGTCGAGTGAAAGGCGTCACACGGCGCTTCCATGGGTATCTCGCGCGAGGCGTGCCTTATGGTCCGGATGACGGCACGCTGGCTCCGTGGGCCGTCGTCGCATCGCTGCCGTTCGCTCCTGAGATCGTGCTTCCTACCCTACAGCACTGTTCCGTGGTGTACCCAGAGATCGAAAGCGAGTATGGCCTCGTCTGCAGTTTCAATCCGACGTTTCCAACTCGTGGTTCCCGAGTGTCCGGTTGGATCTCGCAAGACCATTTCGCGCTCGATCAGGGGCCGGTCATTCTGATGATCGAGAACTACCGTTCAGGGTTGATCTGGCGGCTCATGCGGAGCTGTTCATATGTCGCTGTAGGTCTGCGCCGTGCAGGGTTCAGGGGCGGCTGGTTGACTGGCCTGGCGCCGACCGCTCCCAGCTTCGAGTCGAGAAACCGCACAGGAGGCTTGTAACGTCATCAGTGGCGCCGATTGCTTGCGGAGATGCGGATGTTGCGGCGAACGGCGTGACGCACGAGAGCCTCCCGGCCGCTAGTTGGGGTCGAGCGTATTCACTTCCTTTATCTCACGCAGGGTCCTCCGCAGCTCCTCCACGACCTTCATTTGTTCGAGCGAAGTGTTCAGCGCATCGGCTGTGGCGCGCACGGCATCTATCATGCCTTGCCGTTCAGCGTCAGTCGCACTTCGGGCTTCCTCGCTGGCGGTGCGCGCCGTCTCGGCCGCGTTCCGTGCCTCCTCGCTGGCGACGCGCGCCGCCTCCGCGGTGCGGCGAAACTCCTCTCGCTCCTGTCGGTGTGTTTCGCGTGCCTCGCGATGAAGGTCGCGGACTTCACGCGCTTCCTCCGCCTGTCGCCTGAACTGTTCCGCCTCTTCTGGGGCAGCCTCGCCGGATGAGCGGTCTTCGGCAAACCCACGGACCTCGGCATCGTCATGGCCGTTAATCATGAAATCACCTACATACACAGCGTACTCTCAGCACCGCAGGATAGATGTCTCCAACTAGACACGTAAGAACCTTCGCGCGTGACGTCACAGCTGTTCTCAAGTGTACAGACTCGCCATGCACCCTCATCTAGCATGTGGACAGTTCGAGGCACGAGGGTTCCGTGCATTTCAGCATGGTCCGGCACTGCACCCCGCTCCGATGGCCTTTTCGCGGGCCAGTTTGCCGATCTGCTCATGCTCAGACGAACGGATGGGGCCTGATGGATGACATCTCGAGAACACTGAAACCGTGGGTGACGTTCGCGGGATGTGTGCTCGTCGTGGTCGTCCTGTACTGGGCGCAGGCCGTGCTCGTACCGATTGCCCTCGCCGTCCTTCTCACGTTCGTGCTGACTCCTCCTGTCACGTCGCTTCAACGATGGATCGGCCGCATCCCAGCCGTTCTCACGCTCGTCACACTGGTGTTCACGGTCCTTGGTCTCGCCGGCTGGGGTCTGGCGCGGCAGATGGACCATCTGGCCGAGGACCTTCCGCGCTACCGCGTCAACATCCTGGCGAAGATCGCGGACGTACGCGGCGCGGGCAAGGGCGGATCGGTCGAGAAGCTGCAGGAGACCATCGAAGACATCAGGACCGACCTTGGCAAATCGGACGTACGCACAGGAACCCGATCGCAGCCCGTCGTGGTCACCTCTGCGCCGGCGTCCGGTTTCTCGAGCTTCACGTGGTTCGGTCCGATCGTCGGTCCGTTGGGCACGGCCTCGCTCGTGCCGGTGCTGGTCGTCTTCATGCTGCTCGAACGTCGAGATCTGCGCGATCGGCTGCTCGGGTTGTTCGGGCACGGCCGGCTGGCCGTGACGACGAAGGCGTTTGACGAAGCGGGAACCCGGGTCAGTCGGCAGCTCTTGATGCAGTCTCTGGTCAATCTGATCTACGGGATCGCTGCCGGGGCAGGACTTTACCTGCTCGGCGTGCCGTACGCATTGGTCTGGGCGGCGCTGGCGGCGGCGCTTCGATTCATCCCGTACGTCGGGCCGGTGCTCGGTGCGGGTGCGCCGATCCTGGTCAGCCTGGCGGCTCTCCAGGGCTGGACCCGCCCGCTGGAGGTGATCGGCCTGTTCCTCGGTCTCGAGCTGGTCACGAATCTCGTGCTCGAGACCGTGCTGTATGCCGGGGCGGCTGGGGTCTCGCAGGTTGCGCTGCTGGTGTCGCTGGCGTTCTGGACGTGGCTCTGGGGTCCTTTCGGCCTGCTCATGGCGACACCGCTGACCGTGTGCCTCGTCGTACTTGGCAAACACGTTCCCGGTCTCGAGTTCGTCGGGACGCTGATGGCGGATACTCCCGCGCTCGCCCCCGAGTATGGTTATTACCAACGCCTGCTGGCCCGCGACGAGAGCGAAGCCGCCGACCTCATCGAGCGACACATCAAGACCGAACCGCCGCGCTCGGTTTACGACGCCCTGCTGCTGCCCGCGCTCAATTATGCCGAGCGCGACCGCCTCGAGGCGCGCCTGTCGGTGGACGAAGAAACCGCCGTTATCGATGCTACACGGGAGCTGCTCTCCGACGCCGCCGAGGCGATCCGGCGCCTGAGTCCGCCACCCTCCGCACCGCCCGACGATCGACCACTCCCCGGACCGCGCCAGCCTCTCCGTGTGCTGGGTCTCGCGATCAACGGTGTCGCCGACGAGCTCGCGCTCGGGATGCTCGTCCATCTGGTGGACGATCTGCCAATCGCTTTCGACATCACCGCGGCGCGCATGCAGGCCTCCGAACTGGTGTCGCTCGTCCGAGAGCGAGAGTTCTCGGTGGTGTGCTTCGCCGATCTGCCGCCCAGCCCGCCCTCCAAGACGCGCTATCTCGTCAAGAGGCTCCGCGCCGCGTTGCCGGAGGTGCGCATCCTCGTCGGGCGCTGGGCACCACCGGCGCTGGCGGACGAGAGCACGCAGGTGCTGCGAGAGGCAGGTGCGACCCACGTGGGCGCAACGCTGGTGGAGACGCGGGAGTACTTGGGCGGCCTCGTGGAGATCCCGCGGATCCCGGTCCCGGGGACAGTGAGTGTAGGCGCGCAAGCTGCGTAGGGACCTGGCGATTATCAGGCAGATGTCGTCTTCGGTCGCAGAGTCCCACGAATTGCCGTTCGGCCGCCGCTGTCAGCGCGACGCGTCGTCCCTACCGTCCGAGATCTCGTGGCAATTTGAAGCTACCGTTCGCAACAGCCGTCTCTCGCTGCACTTGAAGAACCGGTGGTTGATGCAGCTGTTCTCGAGAGCACAGATACTCGTCCGCGTTTGCAGCATGCTGTATTGGGTAGAGTCGAAGTAGACAGCCTCCATGTCATGTGAAGGGAAGTGATCGCTATGCTGTGTGACCCAGGGAGTGCGTACGCCCAAGGCGGCCGCCAAGCTGATCGCTCTGCTGAACCGATACTCGGCGAAAGAACGCACGGACTAGTCGCACGTCCCTTGGCATATAGGACCCCTCGGGCGGATCCAGAGGGCTCCCCATCGTGCAGTTGAACGAAGAGCACAAGGTCGTCTGGTCACCTTGCGCACATCGGTGCGCAGGGTGCCGATCTCTTTGATGCCCCCCAGATGGATCTGCTGGTCCCCTGAGAAGGCGTCGTCAAGCGTCTGTGTCCTCCTTGACAATGCGATACCGCACTGACGGGGACTCTCCGCCCGCCCATTGGCGCAGCTCCCGTTCCGCCTGAAACCAGTCTTCTCGGTCGTGCCCAGGCTCGCCCCCGCGAGAGCGGGAGAGGTCGTAGGCGCGCGTCGCGACCTGCATTGTGTCCTGTTCTTCAAACACAAAGAGGAGGTGATGGAGGTCGAAATGACCAAGCCACTCATCCCACGCGATTGGGCGGAACGGCGCGAATCCTGGGAAATTGAATCGGATACCGACCCCCCCGTCGTTCACAGCGATCGTTGCCGGCCCTGACTCCGTGGCTTCTCCGGTGGCCGGATCGGCCCCATGGTCTGCGGCCCATCGTCGGATGGTCTCATGGTCTCGAGTCGCTTGAGTGCGGGCACCAAGACGCTGGGGCGGGCTCTGCCTTGTGACACTGGCGAACCGATCACCATCTGCGAATAGCGAGTCCTTCATTTTCATGACGATCCTTCTGCAGGCGTCCACGGCTGCTGCGGACTGCAAGGGAGCTCGGAGGTAGTTCGTTCCCGCTAGGTCGCCCGTTTGGTCGGCGACCGTGCAGCTTAATGGGGGCCACCATGTTCGGAACCTGTAGGATGGCTGATCCAGCGCCGTGCAGTCTGTTCACAAATGCACGCACGTCGAGTCGAGAATTTCGTGATGTCGCGGCTCTGAAACGACTGCCGTTCGAGCGCGGCCTGCATGGCCCATGGCTGCGCCAAGGTACGCATTCGTCAGCGCGCGATGAATCTGTGCACCGACGCCAAGATGTTGGGGCATACCGGACGATTTCACTCAAACAAAAAAGGCAAGGACCGGGGAGCGCCAGGTCCTTGCCTTTGCGCGCGAACGTAGCGGTGCGATTGATCGACGCTTACTTCTGACCCGAGCCGTTCGCGGCCTTCTCGAATTCCTTCAGGTGCGCGCGGAACTCCGTCAGCTTCGCTTTGACGCCGGGATCGAGCGTGGTGGTCGTTGTGCCCGAGGTCCCCACCGCTCCGGCGGCGCTCGTCGTCGCTCCGGCAGTGCCCGTCGCTCCGGCGGTCGCCGCCGCGGGCGCGGTCGTCGATTCGTCGGCGGTCTGCGCGCCCATGAGCGCCGTCAGGTTCGCGTCGACCTTCGCGTACGACGCCTTCCACTCGGTGTTCGTTGTGATCAGCTCATTGAAGTTGGCGATGAGCTGCGTGAGCTGCGTCCGCAGCTCGCCCGACAGCTGTTGTGCGGCCGGCAACTTCGTCACCTCGCCGAGCGAGTCACGCGCTGCTGTCAGCGCACGCTTCGCGCCGTCAGCGTCCGGTTTGACCTGTGCAGCAGCCGGATCCATGGGCGCCTGCGTCGTGCTCGCGGGAGGCTGCGCGGGTGTCGCGGGCTCCGCGGGCTGTGTCGGAGGCGTCGCAGGTTGTGTCGGCGGCGGCGTCGTCGGGGACGCCGGTGTCGCGGGCTCCGCGGGCTGTGTCGGAGGCGTCGCAGGTTGTGTCGTCGGCGGCGTCGTCGGGGACGCCGGTGTTGCTGGCTCCGCAGTCGGCGTGGCGGCGGCCGGTGATGCCGTCGAGGCCGCGGCCGGTTGCGCCGAAGGCGACGTCGTGGCAGGCGGTGGCGGGGCCGAACCGCTCATCGCCGTCGCGAACGCCGTGAGGCTCGCGCGCGCAGTCGTCAGCTTGGCCCTCGTCTCTTCATCCAAGGTCACAGCGGCGGTGGCCTTCGAAGGCGAGGTCCCCGTGGTCCCGGTTGGATTTGACCCGATCGGAGTGGTAGCACTGGCCGCGCCGGTGGCCGACGTATCGGCGAGCAGTTCTCCAAGAATCTTGTCAGCGGCAGCTGCTTCCGCCGCCCACTTTGACGCGCCTTTCGCATCGGCCTTCTCGGTCTTCGCACCGGTGGGTGCGGCAGCCGCGTCCGACGGATTGTTCGCGGTGATCTTCTGCAGCGCGTTCACCCGCTTCTTCAGCTCGGCGATTTGGTTCTTTGCCTTACCGCTCGCCGCTGTCGGCGAGATGCTCTTCAACGCGGCATCGGCCCGTTCCAGGTGCTCCTGTGGCGTACCCTGTTCAGCTTTGTCCTGAGTCGTCGTGGCGGGTGCGGTCGGTGCGGCGGGTGTCTGCGCCAAGCCAGTCCCCGGTACCACTAGGAACCCGGCGACCACTAGCGCGGCCCATGTCGATGTCCAACGTTTCATTGTTGCCCTCACATTACTTCTTTTCTCGGTTTGGCCGTCCGTAGAGCAAGTGAGGTGCCACGCTTACCCCTGCAGTTGAAACATCCGCGTGCACGTCATCCTACGTTTCACAGGTTCAGCCTTACTCGACGCGTCGAATATGTAGATAGCGCGCGTGGATGATCTCGTAGAAGCCGTAGGCGACGAACCCTGCTGCCGCCACGCCGAGGAGCCAACGGCCCAGCCCTCCCGGTTGTGCCGCGAGCGTGCGGAATGACGACGCCGTGGTGCCGACTTCCGACGGATCGCGGAACCAACCGGCGACGACGATGGCCCATCCGAGCAGCGCAAAGATCACGGCGCGTGCCGCCACGCCGAACCGGCTAACGCCAGCCGCCCACTCGCCAGCCTCGCGTCGCATCTCTTCCCTTATGAGCGATCTCGAGTTGGGTGGACACCGCAAGCTCGCCGAGAGACGTCTGTTTCCCATTCGGGCTGGCGACGTTTAATGTTTGTTCAGAAGGGAACAGCCACCAGCCTGCACCGCTGTTAGTCTACAGATTGGAGCTGGCGTGATCCTGCCCGCGGGGGCACCGAATCGCCGTCGTTCGTCAGAGCGTTCGCTGGACGCGATGACACAGGGCCGCGCTCGCCAAACACAGGGGAGAGACAATGGACACGACCACTTTACCGTCATCGTCTTCGTGGTGCTGCTGCTCGGCGGCGGCGGATTCTTCTACAGACGGAGGGCTTGACTGACGGCGATCGGTTGTTTTAGTGCGCTTTCGGGTTCGGTACGTCCCAGGAATTACGACAGCTGCGGCAGTGGTGATAGACCCCTACTGGCGTGGTCAAGCTCTCGACGTAAAGTCCGTGGCAGTGCGTGCACGGGGTCTGCGACGGATGGCCGGGATTCGCTAGCATATCCGCATCACTAATCGCTGCCTCGTATGGGCGTTCGTCCGCCATGGGGTCACACCTCTCCTGTGCGGGCGGACCGTACCACGTGAGATCGCTGCGCGCTGTTCCAAAGAGCACACGTGAAACAGCACGTTACCAGCAAAAGGTGAGCGGGACGCGCTCACCCGAACTGCGTCATTACCGAGGGCGGTCCAGCTTCATGCTTCGTGACGGTCACGCCGGTAGACGTACCCACCGTTGTGTCTCAGGTGCGTGTTTGACATTGGGACTCCCGCAATGATCGTCCTCGTCAGCCCTGGCAAGACGCTCACGCGCACCGTTCCAAAGCGCACACTGCGATGCTGGAGAAGGGCTGGCTCGCCTCAGCCGGAGAATCGGGTGGAGCGGCCTTATAGTGAGGTGGTACAGATCCACGTCGCGATGCATTAGGGGAGCTCGCCATCATGGACAACCACCGCAAGCTGGGAGAGGTTGCCGCCAACCTCGACGACATGTCCGACTCCATCGAGGAACTGAAAGATGCGGCGCACGAAGGAGGCTCACCGCGCGAAGGTGCACTCGACGACCTTCAGCAGGACGTGCAGGAAGCCTCCAACGCGATCGACGAAATCGTTGACCCGGAGCAGGCGCGCAAACCCTGAAATCCGAGCGCAGTGGCGTCCGAACGCGAGGCATCCTGCCCGCGGAACTGGACCAGCTTCCGAGCCGGACTCAGATCCGAACTAGAGCCGTTCCGGAACCAGCACAGGCTTGTCCAGGCACCAGATCTCCCCGCACGCATCACAGCGGTAGTACACGACATAGAGCGTGCGCACCGTCGGCTTGGGTCCGTGGGAGTGGCAGCTCGGACAGGGCTGCTCTGGCAGGCATGTGGGTGCCCGGAGGGCGGTTGCAACTTGACGGTCCATGATGCCGGAGAGCCTACCCATCCGGCCCCGATCGCGCTGTCCAGAAGTGCACAGGTGTGGGCGCGGACGTTCTCTTTCAAACCGCACCCGTGCGCACCTGACAGTCAGGCCGAAAAGGGGCCGGTCTGACAGCTCGGCAGATATTCAATTGTCAAAAATCGCGCGGTGGCTTTACTCGAACGGCACCCGAAACAGCTCGTTTTCGAGCAGTCCCAGCAACACACAGCGTGAACACTTCCGGGAGCGACAAACGACCGCGAGGTCGGCTAAGCGCTCTGTGCGTTGGGCGCTCGAAGGGATTCCCGCCATTGACAGGTCACAGGCGGCGTGCAGAGTAACGGATCTATGTCATCTCGACTGGCGGCTCTCGCCCTGCTCATCGTGTGTCCGCGGTGCCAGATGGACGCGTGGTCTTGCCAGGGCGACGACATGGATGGAGCACTCGTCTGCCATTCGTGTCACACCGCCTATCCGTGGCACGACGGCGTGTTGGACCTTGGGAACGTGAACGAGGATCCCAATGTGGCCGAGGAGCGCGTCGCAGTCCGGCGCACGGAACGAAATGCCGCGCTTGGCGGCATCAACGACGAGTTCGAGGATCTGTCGAGAGCGGAGGGCGCCTTGAAGGAGGCGATTCTCGCGCTGCCTTACGGCAACAACTCGCGGTACTACGCCGAACCGGGGTACTTCAGCAACGTCCGATCAGCGGCGCCTGCGTTCGACTTCTTGGTGGAGCATCTCGAGCCGCGCGCCGGTGACCGTCTGCTCGATCTTGGGGCGGATCTCACATGGTCCACTCATCAGATGGCCCGACGCGGGTTGGACTGCTGCGCTGTGGACATCAACCACCACCTGTCTGTCGGCCGGCTGTTCGAGGCGTATTCCGGCGTTTTTTATCATCGCGTGCGCGCGAACATGCGCGACGTACCGTTTCGGGCGGGTATATTCGACGTGATCCTCGCGATGAATGCGCTGCACCACGCCGAGCGCATCGAGCCGGTTGCCGCGAACATTGCGCGCATGCTGAAGCGCGGCGGCCGACTCGCGTTCGTGGAGCCCTACTGCGCGACTGAGGAGGCGAAGGCCGCATTCGGCCGCGCGCAGATCGAAGCCGGTATCAGCGAACAGACGTACCTTCTGCACGAGTGGCATCGCGCATTCGTCGACGCTGGCCTGCGCCTGCACGTCATGCGAGTCAGCGATTCCTTCAATGCGATCTATGAGAAGGCTGACGGCGCGGATTGCGACCTGTTCGCCCGATTCTACGACGGTCGACTTTCAGTTCTCGACGCGCCCTCTAGGGTTGCGCCGGCGTCCGTCTTCGGAGTGGCCATTGCGCTCGAGAATCGCGGCAACGCCGTATGGAGCTCAGTCAGTCAGTTCCCCGTCTATGCGAGCTACCATCTTAGCTGCCGGGGCGCCGACGGTGACGTGCTTCAGTCCTTCGACAATGTGCGCACGTGCCTCCCGTCGGAGATCGGACCGGGGCAGCGCGTAACGCTGTCAGTAGAGCTGACCGCACCGAGCGAACCGGGCGAGTACGTCGCCGAGATCGACCTGGTTCACGAGTTTGTCACGTGGTTCGCTGCGAAGGGATTCGAGCGGCGCGCCGTGACGTTCCAGGTGTCCGAAGGACAACCTTGACCGCAGAACCGCCGAGTCTTTGGTGCTTCCTGTCGAGTGCGTATTCGTGCGCGAAGTAGAATGACTGCCGCGCACCAGTTTGAGCCGCCGGGGTTGTCGACCGGCGCATCTCTCTTCACCAAGGAGCCGTGCGATGAGCGATCTCTCTCTCGAAGATCAGAATGAGGCGGAGCGGCAGACGGAGCTGATCGCCACCAACGCGGATCTCGGCCCCAATCAGCTGAAACGATTCGCCAACGCGATCGTGTTGCTGATCAAACCGGCCTCGCCGAGCAGGGGAAATTTTCACGCGCTGCAGGGTGTCGCCGGCGGATGGGGAACCGGATTGGTCGGAGAAGCGACCAGCGGCTTCGGCGTTCGTGGACACGCCGTGACGAATGCCGGCGTCGTCGGCCGTTCGGATGCGAACGTAGGCGTTCTCGGCGAGAGCCAAGGATCGATCGGTGTGCTCGGGAGAGGCAAAGCGCAACAACCAGGCGTGTTCGGTCACAGCGAAAACGGCGTCGGCGCGATTGGACGGTCCGACACGCTGGTTGGGGTCTGGGGCGACGCGCAAAACGCTGAGGGCGTGATCGGCGACAGCCAGAACGCCACTGGAGTACTCGGTCGCTCGAAGACTAGTGGCACCGGGGTCGTCGGCGAAAGTGCGACCGGAGTTGGTGTGTTCGGACACAGCCCGGCTGACGTCGGGGTCGCCGGACAGTCGGATCGATCGATGGGTGTTTGGGGCTTGTCAAAGAGCGACGCGGGAGTGCAGGGCGAGAGCGAGACCTTGATCGGCGTCGTCGGTTTCGGCAACGACGGCTACGGAGTGCTGGGATTCAGCGATGGCAACGCGGGCGTCGTCGGACGATCTGAACGTTCGGTTGGCGTCTGGGGAGATGTGCAGAACGACTTCGGCGTGCTCGGCACGAGCAACCGGAGCGCCGGCGTTGCCGGGTATTCGCAGTCATCAGAAGGCGTGCACGGAGAGTCGGCTGGCGACGTAGGCGTCAAAGGATTTTCGCAAGGCGTGATCGGCGTGTTCGGCGAGTCGCCGAACGGACTCGGAATCCTGGGGCGCAGCCTCACTGGCGCCGGTGTGACCGGCCAGTCGAATGCTGCGACCGGTGTGTTCGGCGGTTCGAATGCCGGTCCCGGCGTGTCTGGGGAAAGTACAACCGATGTCGGTGTGCTCGGCCGGTCCCCTCAGGTCGGTGTGCTTGGCGAAGGCGCGAACAAGATTGGCGTCTACGGACGTTCGGGAAACGGGATTGGGGTGCGCGGACATTCGGCAGGCGGTGTGGGTGTACTTGGTTCAGTGTCCGATCCAAAGGCGCTCGCGGGTCACTTCAAAGGCAACGTGCTGGTCGATGGCGACTTCACGGTCACCGGCGCGAAGGGCGCAGTCGTTCCGCATCCCGACGGCAGCCATCGGCTGTTCTGCGCGATCGAAAGCCCGGAGAGCTGGTTCGAAGACTTCGGCGAGGGAACGATCGAAGGGGGCCGCGCAGAGATCACGCTCGATCCTGATTTCGTGCAATTGGTTCACGCCGATCGGTATCACGTGTTCCTGACGCCATATGGTCCGACAAGCGGCCTCTATGTGGAGAAACGAACCGCACACAACTTCGTCGTCCGCGAACAGCAGGAGGGCAAGAGTCACCTCCCGTTTTCGTATCGCGTGGTCGCGAAGCGCCGCGATATCGATGTGCCGCGCTTAAAGAAAATGCCGGCGCCTCCAGAGGTCTTCGCAGACGTACGCGGCGCCGACGATGGGAACGAATCAGGCGCGGCGATGGAATCCCACCTTCAGGTCGAACAAATGATGATGCCGCCGAAGAGCGACCCACGCCGCGTCGCGAGCCCGAGAAGCGGCGATGACCCCAGGCAGGCCCGGCTCTCGATCGAGAAGCCGCGCATCGATGAGAAAACGCCGCGAAATAGAGAATAGACAGGGGACGCGAGGGAGACTGAAAACAGGCCACGAGGGCGGTGGTCCTGTCCGTCTCGAATTCGTCATCAGGCCGCTGTTGGGAGCTGGACAAGGTCCCGGCAGTGGGAGACCCAACGCACATTGGTCAGCTCGGCAGCAGCGACGGTGTGTCCGCCATCGACTACCTGCAGGCGCACGGTCGAGTGCCCGTCGTTGCCGTGGGCAGAGGGGCGCGGCCAAGGCCGCGCCCCCCTTTCGAGAAAGTACTGAGGGACGGATGACGGGGTGGCGCGAGCAGCAATGTGTTGTCACAGATCTCGACGTGCCCGATCCGCCTCGTCGGCGAGTTCACGGAGCGCTCGGAAGAACTCTCGTGATTGGCCAGTGAAGAGGCCGTCGGCTGTTAACGCTTGAAGCGCGCCCATCGCCACGTGCGCCGTCGCCGTCGGCCGTACGATCGAGCAGGGTGGCAGGGCGCGGCGAAGGAAGTCACACGGCTCCGGCATGATCAGACTCTTCTCGAACTGCTCGTCGGTCGCGAATTGTCCCGAGGTCAGATCCGGGAACACCAACGAACCGTCCGTCACCGCCGGCGCGTTCCCAGCCTTGTCGTGCCAGGTTTGGAAGTGCATCGCCTCGGTGGGCCCGATGCTGACGACGACGCGCAAGACTTCGAGGGCGGTCACCTTCTGCGCCATGGCCGAGTAGAGGCTGGTGCCGCCCTGTTCGATGAACGCGAAGTGAAAGGCAGCCGTGTTGGCAATCGCTTGGACATGATCGCTGATGGTGGTGGGATCACCAAGCTCGGCATCACTGGTGGGAATCGCCGGGTGCAGACCGACGGCGAGGCTGGGAATCGCCTGCGGAAACGTGGCGCCCAGGTCCGGGTTCTTCGTGCTGCGGTAGCGAGTCCACCAGCTGGTATCTACGGTGAGGCTCGTCAGATTGGTGAGTCGGCCGATCTGCTGCGCGCCCGTTGCTTGACTGCTCGGAAGCGTTCGAAACTGATCCAGGTTGACCGGCGCGGCGCCCTTCGACGTCAAGTACGCGTTCAGGAACGCCGCGTGGCTGACCTCATCGTCCGTGTTGTCGGAGATGTACTGAGGCATGTCCTCGTCGAGGACTTCGATCGCCGCTCGATAGCTCGACTCGGGCGAGTCGGCGCCCGCGAGCTCGGTGTATTGCTGCCAGAGATCGGTTTCGAGCAGCTCCGCGGCTGCCAAGAACCTGAGAATGGCGACGTCGCCCTCGGTGATCGATCGTTCGTCATCGCGGTCGCGGCCTTCTGCCGACAAGGGAAGGGCCAGCGTGCTGGTGCCGGCAGCCGCGAGCATGCTGCCTGTCAAGAAGTTCCTGCGATTCAGGGGATCGCTGCGACGGGTTCGGGACCGCTTCATGGCGGCCTCCTTTTCTTGATGAAACCGAGTTACCCAGGGATGAAAAAGGCGTTGGGGACTCCGCACATGCTCCAGCGCGGAGACCGACGCCGCGCGGCCAAGTTGGCAAGTGCAGTACCAGACGCGCGCCTGAGCGACGCGCGCGATTAGTGCACTTTTCCGAAAGCGGGCGAAGAGAGTTGTTGCAGATGAGGTCTCGAACCGCGTAAGCCTTTACTGATCGCGTTGGTCACTGACGAAGACCCACGCACCGGGTGGCCTCAGGTTCCTCGCAAGACCGATCGACCATGGCGTAGCGTGATAGCGATGAAACAACTTGGCCGAGGCGACGGCTCGATGAGCATGAGCTGGATGGCAGGACCCAGGAGGGCAGCGTGGCGCAGACTATCCAACACGTAGTCGTGTTGATGCTCGAGAACCGCGGGTTCGATCACATGGTCGGCTTCTTGAAGGCCACGGACCCCAACATCGACGGTCTGACCGGAACCGAATGGAACCCGTCGAACCCACTCCAGCCAACTGATCACGTAACCGTGTCGCCCGCGGCGGAGTTCGTTCTGAAGCCAGACCCCGGCCACTCGGTGTTGGACACGAACACGCAACTGTTCAGCAATCCGAACGGGCCTCCATCTGTCGGCATGCCAAACGCCGGCTTCATCTGGAGCTATTCCCAGCGCAACCCGCCGCCGCCGGACGCGACCAGTATCATGAAGTGCTTCGAGCCGGCACGGTTGCCGGTGCTCACGACGCTGGCGCGCGAATTCGCTCTCTGCGACGCATGGTTTTCCTCGGTGCCTGGGCCGACGTGGCCGAACCGATTCTTTGCGCACGCCGCGACGTCGAAAGGGTTCATCACCAACAGCCAGTTCAACAACTATGACATGCCGACGATCTTCGAGAATCTCGTCACGAGCGGCCTGTCGTGGCGCGACTACTACCACGACTTCTCCCAGACGTGGGCACTTCAACGATTGCAGACCTCGGAAAACCGGATCAACTTCGCGTCGTTCGGCCAGTTCAAGAAGGACGCCCGGAACGGGACGCTGCCGAACTATGCGTTCATCGAGCCCAAGTACTTCTCATTCTTCGGCCAGGCGAACGATCAGCATCCGCCGCACGACATGCGCGCCGGAGAGAAGCTCATTGCCGAGGTGTATGAGGCGATACGTCACTCGCCGCAATGGCCCGCTACGATGCTCGTGATCACGTACGATGAGCACGGCGGGACCTACGATCATGTCGAGCCGCCTGCCGCCATCCCTCCAGACGGCCAGACCTCACAGTTTGCCTTTGACCGCTATGGCGTGCGCGTGCCCGCGATCGTCGTCTCGCCGTTTGTGCCCGCGGGCGTGGTCCATACGGTGTTTGACCACACGTCGATTCCCGCGACGCTCGCCCGCGTGTTTCAGTTGGGCCGCTTCCTGACTTCGCGCGACGCCGCGGCAAACACGTTCGAGGGCGTGGCGTCCCTGAGCGCGCCGCGCACGAGTGTGCCCGATTTGTCCCAGGCGGCGAGTGTCGCTCCGGCGCTCGTCAGCACGAGAGCCGGACGAACCACAGTGATGGCAGCGGAGAGCGGGGAGGTTCAGGCGGAGGTGGAGGAGCTGTCAGACTTCCAGCAGGAGTTACTCGAACTGGCCCGCGCGCTCGAACGTACGCACGCCCCCCTGCAGGCGAGAGCGGCTGCAGCGGCCAGGCGGCCCCAATCGGAACAGGACGCGGCAATGTATGTCAGGCGCGTCGCCGAGTTGATGACGCGACCTCTCGAGGTCCGTCCCCAGGCACGCGTCTCGGAGGGCATGCGAGTCGCCCGACAGAGCACTGCGGCGACCGTGTACAGAGTGGTAGTGCCCGCCCGGTCTGACGTCTGCCTGCCATTTGCCCACGCGTCGGCGGGCGATGCGGCTCAGGTAAGCTTCACCATCGCGAGCAGCCCTGAGGCGATCCATCGGACAGCCCGATACATCACGACATTCGACGATCCGTACGGCAGCGGAAATCTGGCCGACCCCGCGCAAGGCGATCTGCCGCCGGTCATTTTCAACGCTGATGATAGCGAGCTGTTCGTCGACGTCCGTGTCTCGGTGGGCGCTCCGTCGTTCTCGGTGCCGTTGGAATACGAAGAGTCTCAAGCGCCACACGGCGCGACAGTCGTGCATTTTCTCGTGGACGGTGAGCCGTTGGTCACGCTGTTTGTCAGAGGGTAACTCGAGTGGCTCCGACGATCCGCGGGCTCGTGCGGATTGTCGGGCTGACAGTGTCCGGTGAAGGATCTCGTTTCACCCGTTCAGATCGGAATACCTCTGGCGTATGGGCGCCTGGGCGGGCAGCTGGCCGATTTCGTGGCGCTGAGCGGCTCTACGCGACGGTCCGATCGGTGAATGGTGAACGGCCCCCGGGACCACGACTTCTCGCCCCCGGGTCGTTACATTCCCGTGACGCCGGCGCTCTATCCTGAACCTAGGGGCTTGTATCTACTGATTCAGAGTCATCCAGACCGTCGCTGATCTCTTTGCCGTGCACTGATATGTGCCGAGCACGGTCGCGGCGGAAGGCCGCCGCTCTCTGACCCGTAAAATCCGTCCATCGTCCACTCATGTCGATGACCTCGTGTACGACGAAGCCGGCCCGCTGCAGCTCGTTAGTATAAGTTTGCAGATTTGGAAGATCCGGGCAGGCAACCTTGACTTGCAGATCGTCCAGTTGGGCTCGTGACGGTTCCCGCCGCAAGATAAAGTCCTCGATAAACATTCTGCCGTCGTCGCCTAGCAGTCCCCGGCACACCGTAAATAGGGTGTGGCGATCTGCGATGTGGAGGAACACCAGAAAGGAGACGATACAGTCAAACGGCGTCCAGGAAGGCAGCGGACCGAGCACATCACCGCACACGTGGTGCACGGCACCTTCGAGACCGCAACGTCGTGTGAGCGCCAGGGCTGTGTCGTGCAGATCGCGCTGCACTTCCAGCGCAACGATTTCACACCCTGTCGTGGCTGCCAGGTGTCTCGCGGGGCCACCAATCCCCGATCCGATTTCGAGGACCCGCGACCGCGGCCCGATACCGAGCACCCGCGCTGCCTCGTCGACCGCATCGGAGCCAAAATAGTGATACTGGTCAAATGGAGTGAGGTCGGAGACCTTCAACGGCGTGTCGGCGTCGAAGCCAAGTGCGCGAAGCTCATTGTGGACGCGCTCGACCTGAGCATACAGTTTCATTGTCTTTAGGTTCATGCGCACACTCAAGACGACCCTCGGATCGCTATTGCCGAATCCTCACGTCAAGGCGACTTTCCACCGGGCTTCGGCAAGTTCGGTAACTACCAATAGGAGAGGATATCGGATGCAAACGCATGGACATTGCCATCCTGTTCGAGCGGGGATCACCGTGATGCCGGCTCCTCCTTCGAAGGGCCGGGCGGCGGTAGTCTACCCGCCCGGCAGTTCCGGCGTGGGCGTGCCCGCCAGGCCGAGCAGGCGCTTGACGAGGCCACGCCGCGGCGCGGCTTCGTAGATCGGCCGGACGCCGACCGTCACGAAGCCCGCGCGCAAGCAGTTGCGGTGCGAGGACGACGCTTCCGCTGCGTCGACGATGGCCGTGTGGCAGTCGCAAGCGGCGTCTTCGATCCGCCGCGCGAGGAGCGCCGCCTGGCCGCCGCGCCGCCGGTGGGTCGCGAGCACGCCTCCGAAGCCGAGCCACACGGTCCCGCCCGCCTCGTATGCGGCGCCGCCGCCTACGGGAACCGGTCCCTCATACACTAGGTAGTGGCGCCAGCCCGGGCGCCCGACCACGCACGCGCTCAGGTCCTGCGCGGCCGGCGGCCAGCCGAAGCTCTCCGCCACCACGCGGCCGACGCCGCGCGCGGCGTCCGCGCCGACGCGGCGAACGTCGAGGTCCGAGGCCGCGCCCGCGAGCGGCGCCCGGAGGCTCCGGGCAAGCAGCACCGAACGATACTCGAGGACGAAGTGACGCGCGGCGAGCCATCGCTCCACGCGCGCGTGGACCGGTCTGGTTCCGAGCTGGAGCCAGTAGCGATCGACGCCACGGTCCGCGAACCACGCAGCGGCCTGGCTGATCTCGTCGATGGTGGCCGGGCCATGACGGCCGATCCCGAGGCCCTGGTTGAACGGCGGGATCGGACAGCCGGGCGCCGCCATCAGGAACGCGCGGCCTCGCTCGTCGGCGGCGAGACCGTGCCCCGACGCCGCGGCGGCGAGGTCGCGCCAGGCCGCGATCTCGTGATCCTCCGAGGTGGCGAGCATGTCGATCACGACGGCCGTCCGATTTCTCGCCGAACCCGCTTGCGACGCGTGTGCTCGACCCTCATGGTTGCGCGGACTCTATGGGAGATCGACATGGACGCCACGCGGCCTGCTCACCTTCGCGTGTCCAGTTGGCGGTGACCGTTTCCGTCTCACCGCTCACCCGTTCCGAGGCGATGTAGGTAGTGCCGTTATCGACGCCGCAATCGTAGACGGAGGTGTCGCGGCCAGCCGACGCTTCACGTCTCAGATGTGACGAACGCCGCGACCTCGAGCACTCGCCGGATCTTGTTCCGTCGAAATGTGAACGGATAGACGAAGTACACGTCATAGGGTTGCTGGTGACTCGAATACGTCCTTTCTCACGACCGAAGATCACCACGACGTTTCCCTGCGCGACAATGCTGACCGGGTCGGGATCCTGATCTTGGACGGTCGAGAAATTGCGTTCGACGGCCAACCACAGTTCGGCCAATCCGCGCGCGTGTCTAGTCCAGTCGAACTCCGGGAGGGGGCGGCAATCTCGAGTTCTATTTCTGGGTCCATCAATTCGAGGAAGCCTGCGAAGTCCCCCCGCCGAGCGCCTCGAACTGGGCGCGAACGATGTCGGCGCGAACTCTTTCGAACTCTTTGGCCGCGGCGTCCGGATCGTCGGCCTCGAAGCCTCCGCGAATATCTGCGTGAACGCCCTCACATCCGGTGCCTCCATGCCGCCTCCGATGAATCCGAAGCAACGCTAACATACTCTGGCGAGGATGCGCTGTCGTGGCCCGGTCTTTACTGTTCCTCGTTGCGCAACAGAGGCTGTCCGAGTGTCGCTGCCACCACGAAGGGTCGTTGCAAGACCCAGAGATCCGGAGTCCACCAGTCGCGAGGGTGCTGCGGAGTTGCGCCTGCGAACTCGCGCACGAGGCCGGCGCCTGCGATCCCCATCGGTCCACTGGGCTTCACGAACTGAGCGAGGTAATTCACGTAGAGGTCGTCCGTGCCGTAGTACGGAAACGAATCGATCGCGACGATGGCGTCGAAGAACTCAGGAGCGAAGGGCAGCGACCGCGCGTCAACGTGAATGGGAAAGACACCGTCTTCCGCTCGCGCATCTCGGACCTTGAACTGACCGTACAGTCCCCGGATCATGTCGACGTCCAGGCCGAGCTCGCGTCGAAGCCGCGCCGCCACACGGACGGCGTGCAAACCGGTGACTCAACACGCGCAGTACGAAACCGCAAATGGGGGCCAAAGTTATCCCCTGCAACTCGCGGTCGAGTGGTCCGGTTCAGAGCGGCTGTCTCATCGCATCACAGCGACCGGCGGCGATTCGGCGCGCCACGGCTGTCGTCGTGCGTATGTGATCGATCGCCAGAACCATTCGAGTGGCCCAAACCGGAATCGCGCGAGCCACCATCCGCAGAATGCTGCATTGGACGCGAACAGCGTGAGCCCACCGGCGAGGGCCTGGAGCGGCGTCAGCGAGATGTGGAGGGCGTAGTTCGAGAATGCGAGATCGAGAATCGCAATCTGGATCATGTAGACGGTGAGGGCCATCCGCCCAGTCGATCGAAATGCGGTCAGTCGGCGGACCCATGTCGGCCTGCGGGATGCGAGGAGCAGGACGGCGCCCATGTAGGCGAACGTCAGCCACATCCCTCGAATGAGGCCGAACCCGCCCTTCAGGTATGCCAGTGGCAGCGCGCGGACAGATGTGAAATCGGGTTGCGTCCAGTTCGGTGTGATCAGCCACACATCCACTGCCCACGAGCCGACGCCGAATGCCGCGAGCAAGACAATCAGCCGCTCGTGCTCGGCCGGTCTGTCGAACAGCCCGGCGCGGAGCCCGATTACACCGATCAGAAACAGCGTGAGCGTATTCACCGGCAGAAAAGAGAAGGGTTGCGCATAGAACCACGCCATGTGTCGCAGGCGTGCCACGAAGACGGTCCTGTAGTCCGCCGCGTCCTGCCCCTGCGATTCATCTCGATGAAGCCCAGGTTGGCAGCTTGCGTCTCTGCACGCTCGCTTCGGTATGCCGCCTGGCCAACCGTGGCAATGCCGTAGGTCGCATCAGCGATGACGAACAGGGACCAGGAACTCGCGCATACGAACAAGGCGAGGACCAGGGCCCCGATGGACCATCTCCTGACGAGGAGCAGCGGCAGCCCCCACAGCGCGTAACCCAACAGCACGTCGAAGCCGAAGACGGCGTGGGCGAAGAGACCGAAACCTGCGAGCGCGGCCAGACGCCGCGCATACGTTGGCCCAAAGGCGACGCCGCGCGCCTCCGCGCGTCGTAATTGCACGGCAAACCCGACACCGAAGAGGATCGCGAACATCGCCCAGAAGCGCTCTTCGAAAAACAGGCTCACACCCCGCTGGTACGCGGCCGTGAACCCCGAGCTTGCATCGCTCGCCGTCGCGTTGTCGTTGAAGTGCACCAGGAACATACCGAGCAGCGCGATGCCGCGAAGCACGTCGAGGACCTCGATTCGGTCCAGGGAGCTCCGGCCCTCGCCGTCAGCGCCTGACGTGATCGGCTCGGGAGCGATCGTCGACTCGGTTGCGATCTGGAGAGACATGACGGCTCAAGACGAGGCGCTGGTCGCAGGTGGCGCAGTAATCGTAAAGAGGAGAACGCCCGAAGGGGCGTTCAGCCGAATGGGTAAGATGCCACACATCCTATTCCCCGGCAGACGAGAAGCGTACGGCCGTTGTGTTTCCGCCCACGAACCAGGAGGTCGCAGGTTTGAGTCCTGCACGTGCAAACGGAATACTTAGCAGGTACAGTTCGCCCTGCACCTCCGGCGCTGCTTGAGCGCCCCGCCTTCCCAGAAATTCACCGAATTCGTCCGTCTCAGTGCCCGTCCGGGGCACGCCCGCGTGTTGAAAAACGGCCGCGTCGGCGTTGTAGCTGAAGGGAGGTGCGGGATGGCGAAGTCAGAGCTCTTCAATAACCAACTGATTCCCTGGGTGTTGGTCGCCGGCGTCCTGTCCGGCGGGCTCTGGCGGGCCGCCCCGGCCCCCGACGCAGGCAAGCCGGGAGACTCGGGTGCGAACGCCGAGCGGGCCGATGGAGAGTCGGGCCCGGTGCCCTGGATCTCGGACCTGCGGCCGGTCATGGAGAGCCTCGACGCCACTCTCGGCCGCGCTCCGGACGGAGCGAACGGTTCGGAACTGCAGTCATCGGCGCGTGTCGCGCTACAGCCGAAGGGGGAGGCTCGCGACACACAAATCTTCCAGGCAATGGCGACCCTCCGGACGGGCCTGGACCGTCTGATCAGTCCTACGGAACAGTCGTGCGGTGACGTCACGGCGCTGCAGGCGTCTGCGGCGACCCTCGGGGCATGGATGCTGGATGACGACGCCAGCAGCGGGAAGCCGCGTGCAACGGCAGCGAAGGGGTTGCTGGACGAGTACCGGGACTGGCGCCTGCTGGAGGATCTCGCCAGCCGAACGCAGCCGGACCCGCGCGATACCGGCGCCCCGACGTATGCCGTCGACTTCATCGTCGCCACCGTCCCCGACTACGTCGACTCCAATAGCGGCTGGCTCGCCGATCAGAGTCTCGCCGCCTTGCAGTCGGGCATGGTCGAGGAGAAGTTCCTCTTCGATCGCGTGAAGCTCGTCGACTGGTCGCGCTCCCAGGCCGGCGCGGCGTCCGTGCTCGCGTCGAGCCGCCTCCACGAGCGACAGCCGGGCGCCATCATCTTCCGGAGAGTGGTAGAGAAGAACGTTCAGATCCAAGTCCAAGTGGTGCTGGTCGTGCTCGAGACGCCGACCGCCGGAGTGCACCAGGTGGCGCTTCGCAACAGCCTCCGGTTCCTCAGGGCCTGGGACGCGTGTGCCAAACGCAATTCGCGCACGCTCCGCGTCCTCGGCCCGAGCTTCTCGGGATCGACGCTGTCGCTGGCGAGCGTCATCGGCGAAGCGCCGTTCCGCGCCGCCTTCGACCCGCGGATCGTCATCTCTGGATCCGCCACGGCGGGCGAAAACATCCGGCGGATGAAGGATTTCAGTCACGGCGCGATCTATCGCGCAACAGTGCAGCCGACCGCGGTCCTGCAGGAGCGGATGGCCAGATTCCTCGAGTCGCTCAACCCGGCGTGGAAGGACGGTCACGGCGTCGCGCTGCTCACCGAGAGCAACACGGCGTTTGGCCGCAACGCGGGTCATGCCGCCAAAGACGTGCAGGACGAGAAAGACGAACAGAGCGGAACCAGAGTGCTCACAGCGGAACACGAGAACACGCCGCCTGGGCCGTTCGCGAACGCAAAGTTCTTCAGCTTCCCTCTGCACGTCGCCCAGCTTCGAAGTGATGCGCCCGCTCTTGCGCAGCCGGGCGCTCTCCTCTCCGGTCCGGTTATTCCCCTGAACATGCGCGAGACCGTCCCACCAAGCGATCTGATCCCCGCGCTCCGGCCGCAGCTCACGTCGCCGGTAGTGGAATCGACGGTCGACTCCATCCTGGACGCGATCCGGCACGAGAAGCTGTCAGCGGTCGGGATCCTCGCCACCGACGATCGCGACGTGCTGTTCCTGTCCAGGGAGGTGAAGCGCGCCTCCCCGGACGTTCAGCTGTTCCTCTTCGGAACTCACGGTCTTTACCTCCACCCCGACTACGTGCCTTACCTCCGAGGCGCACTGGTCGCGTCGTCGTACGCGCTGACGCTCGCGAACCAGCCGGAAGTCGCGAAAAGCTCGGACCCGCAGCACCGGCAGCCGTTTCCCAGCATGGTGGCGGAAGGGATCTTCTACGCGACCAGGGCCCTTCTGTCGCTCACGCCGGATGGCCACGGCAACCAGCCACACACGCTTGACTATTGTCACGAGGGAGCGACCGCCATCACGAACTGCGTCCCGGTCGCACCTGTGTCCATCAATGTCATCGGCGAGGATGGTTACTGGACAATCACGGCGGCGACGCCGACGGCCGTGTATGGGCCCGTCGATCCGGATCAGATTGCGCCACCGTCAAAGCTCAACGTGGCGGAGCTTCCCAGGCTGCCGCTGCAATTCGCGATCGGCGCGCTGCTCGTGCTGGCCATCGTGACGATCCATCTCGTCGTCCTCTACCGCATCAAGCGAGCCCTCACGAAAGGGACCGAGGATCAGGCATTCCTGGAACTGCCGTTCGTGCGGATGTTCGTGCCTCCGATTACATTTGACAGGGCTGCGAGTATTCACCGGATCACGGTTCGTGTCTGCCTGGGGTTGCTCGCGCTCGCTGCCGCCTGGGTCGAGGCCGTCGCGCTGCCGTTCCTGGTGCGGGGCGAGGGTGTGAGACCGATGATGGTCGTGACGACCGTCGTGACGGCAACCGTGCTCTTGGTCGCCTATGCAGGCTGGCACACCGGACCGCGCCGCCGCCTGCACCCTGCTCTTACCCTCACGCCCCCGACAAGCGATGCCGTTCCCCCGAGCGAGGGCGCGCTATTCCGGATCGCGCGCCGGCTGCACTCGTTGACGCCTGCTGAGATCATCGGTTGGAGCCTGTTTCTCGGAATGCTCGCCACGATGGCTCTCTTCGCGACAATGGTGGGGCAGGCGCTCGCCGGCGTGCGGACCGGCGGCGAATGGCGGCTGACGCTGTCGCGTATCGTCGGCGGGGGCATCGTGTCGCCGGCAGCGCTCACGGTCTGTCTCGCCGTCGCCTTCTACGCCGCGGTCTTCATGGGTGCCCGGCGGCTGTCGATGGTCGGCTACGGCTACTCGCGGCTCGGACAAGGATCTAAGACTTTCCGGCTGTTCACGGCGGATCCCGAAGTCCTGCCGCCGGGCGTTCCGCGGCGGGGCAGCCTCGCGTCCATGCTCGACATGCCGGCGCAGAACATGACGCCGCTCTATCCGCTCGTTCTCTTCCTGGGCATCGTGATCGCCGTGTTCGCGACATGGCGGGTATCGACCATCGACGGCCCGACGTTCTCGTGGTTCCTGCGCCTGGGCACGTGGACCACGCTGGGACTTGGCTTGCTGCAACTCGTCCAGGGCGTTGCGCTGTGGAACACGGCACGGTCCCACTTGAAGCGGCTGGCCCGGACACCGATCGAATCGCGTTTCCACGAGATCGCGGCGCACATGCCCTGGGACATTTCGCTGACGCCGCCTCGATTGAGCGAATTCGTCCCTGTCGCCCGCATGGCCGACATGGTCGTTCGCGATTTCAG
This sequence comes from uncultured Acidobacteriota bacterium, assembly GCA_963730995.1. Lineage (GTDB taxonomy): Bacteria > Acidobacteriota > Vicinamibacteria > Vicinamibacterales > 2-12-FULL-66-21 > CAVSUB01. The sequence continues at coordinate 925,572 of CAVSUB010000002.1, forward strand.
AACCTTAGGCCTCGCCAGCCCGTACACGCGCGACGACGTCGACCTGTGCCGCAACCTCAAGGATTTCTCGAGGGTCCAGGCCGAAGCGGAGTCCAGGCTGGGAATGCGCAGGGGTGACCTCGATGCCGCAAAGAAGCTCTTTTCTCCGCCCGTGTACCTCGAGCTGCTGCACACGGAGATGGACACGCGCCAGCACGCGGCGCTCATTCAGAGCGATACCTGGCTGGCGCTGTGGCGGCTGTCCGACGATATCGTGGCGCTCCTGGAAAAAACGGCGTGGCAGCGCTCGAGCATCGTCTGGTGCCGGATGGAGGCGGCCGAACTCGCTGCCACCGGAACTGAAGGGAAGACCGTAGCGTTTCCGCAGCCACCGGGTCGATTCGCCGGCCGGCCGCCGCAACCGCCGACACCGTTCGACGACGGCCCGTCGTCTGAGGAGCGCGACGGCTGGTTCAAGCGGTGCGAGCAGCTGGTCGCTCTCGAGATGGCCTTCGTCCTCCGCGACATCGTCAGCCGGACGGTGACCTGCTTGTTCGCCGCGATGCTGGGGCTGACGCTGCTGACGAGCTCGCACCTGTTCTACACGTTCAACGGCCGCGCGTCGATGCTGACGATCGACATGCTCGCCATCGGGGCCACGGCGCTTGCCTCCGTGTGGATCCTCGTGGACATGGAGCGCGATCACGTGCTCAGCCGTCTCAGATCGACACGCCCGGGCAGGATCGACTTCAATTGGGAGTTCATCAAGCGGATTGCAGTCTACGGTGTCCTGCCGCTGCTCGCGGTCATCGCCGCTCTCTTCCCCGAAGTGGGCGGGGCTCTCTTCGGCTGGCTCGAGCCGCTGCGCAAGCTTACGAGCTTCTGATTCGATGCATGGCCGACTAGACCGGTTGCGCGCCGCTGTCGTAAGGGGAAGGGCTGACAAGCGCCTGAATGGCCGCGCGTGGCAGCGAACGATGTGCGGCTGACACGGAACTGGCTGGCGCTCGTCTCACTCTTGCTCGCAGCTGTGTCGCTGCTCGCGTTGATGCTCGCGCGCCGCGCGTCGCAGGCGGTCCAGACGCAAGCGGAACGCGCATCTCCTCTCACCCAGAGTCGCTCGGCGGCCTATGCCGATCCCGCCGTCTGCTCGACGTGCCACGAAGAAATCGCCCCCACGTACGCCCTCACAGGCATGGCCCGCGCGTTTTCCAGAGTGGGTGGCTCCCAATTCGCCACGGGTACCCACGTGTATCACGAAGCGTCGGACCGGTACTACACGATGGTTCAACGCGACGGAAAGTTCTATCAGCGTCGGCATCAGGTCGGCTTTGGCGGGAAGGAAACCAATGTGCTCGAGCTCGAGGCGCACTACGTCGTCGGGTCCGGCAATCACGCGCGCACGTTCCTGCATCGCACTCCTGACGGCCGCCTCGTTCAATTGCCGGTCAGCTGGTACGCCGAACGCGGCGGCTATTGGGCGATGAGCCCGGGGTACGACCGCGCCGACCATATGGACTTCCGGCGGGTCATCGATGCGGGGTGCATGTCGTGTCACAACGGCTACCCAAGTACGCCCATCGAAGATGACGGCCGCGGCCCGCGGTTCGGCGACGCACTTCCCGAGGGCATCGACTGCCAGCGCTGCCATGGTCCGGGGCAGGCGCATGTCGCGGCGGTAAAGAGAGGCGATACGAGAGCGGGCGTTCTGGCAATCGTGAATCCGGCGAAGCTCGATCGTGACAAGCAGCTCGAAGCGTGCATGCAGTGCCACCTCGAATCGACGAGCAGTCCGCTGCCGTTTCGGATTGAACGGTACGAGCAGCCCCTGTTCTCGTACACGCCTGGCAAGCCGCTGAGCGACTACTTCATTCATTTCGATCACGCGCCCGGGACACCGGACCGCGATGACAAGTTCGAGATCGCCGGCGGAGCGTACCGCCTGCGGAAGTCGGCATGCTTCCAGCGCAGCGACATGACGTGCGTCACATGCCACAACCCGCACGAAATGTCCCGCGGTCCGAAGGCAGTCGAGCGTCAGGTTGCGGTGTGCCAGGGCTGCCACCAAGGAACGCATCGCAGTGGAGTACCCCAGGTCCCTGGCGCAAGTGCGGGTGCGATCTGCATTGACTGCCATATGCCGAAGCGGCGAGCGGAAGACGCGGTTCACGTGGTCATGACGGACCACTACATTCAGCGGCGGCCAGTGCTCCGCGATCTGGTGGCTGCACGCACCGAGGCCGACGGTCTCAAGCAGGGAGACTATCGCGGCGAGGTCGTGCTCTATTACCCGTCGACGCTGCCGCCAACGCCGGAGAACGAGCTGTACCTTGCCTTGGCGCAAGTGCAACAGGGCTCGAACCTCACATCCGGCATTCGCCAGCTCGAAGACGCGATCCAGAAGCACCGGCCCGAACGTCCAGAGTTCTATTACGAGCTCGCACGCGCATACTCGAAGGCCGCGAACCATGACGCCGACATCAGCTGGTGCCGGGAGGCGCTTCGGCGTGACGCCCAGCTTCGTGCCCGCGCTGAAAGAGCTTGCTGCTGCGGCCACGACGAAGGGAAACATGGCCGAAGCGGCGAAGGCGCTCGAACAGGCCGTGGCGCTCGGTCCGAGCGACGGGACTGCGTTCGCCGATCTAGGCAGCGTCTACCTTCGGCAGGACCGTGTGGATGACGCTCAGAAGGCCCTGGAACGCGCGCTCGCGCTCGATCCGACGCTGCCACTGGCGAACAATACGATGGGATTGACGGCCTTACGAAAAGGGATGGTTGCGGTTGCCGAAACCCACCTTCGCGAGGCGATCCGCCTGCAGCCGGATCTGGCCGAGGCGCACAACAATCTCGGCAATCTGCTCGCCGGCCGCCACGCCTACGCCGAAGCGGCTTATCACTTCGAAAAGGCGATCGCGAGCAATCCACGTTATGTGGAAGCGCGCCATAGCTATGGAGTGACTCTCGCCCTGGCGGGTTCGTATTCGAGAGCTGTCACCGAGCTGCAAGCGGTGGTCGAGCTCGCACCGCGACTGGCAACGCTGCGTCTTGACCTCGCCGACGTGCTGGCGACGATGGGACGCCTGGACGAGGCTCGCGCGCATCTTACCGTGGCGGCGGAGATCGGCGATGCGGGGGAGCGGGAGACCGCGCTCGCCCGACTGCGTGCTTTGGAGCGCCCGCGTCAGTAGTGGGTCACCAGTTTGTCCGAGAAAGTCGGGGCGGACGCGCGCGGGAGACGGCGAAGGCAGCAGAGTTCACAAACGGAGCAACGGAGACAACGGAGGACGAACGGAGAAGAGGATGCCGTTCGAAACCACTGGTCGGGCGTGACGCCGGCCGTGGCCGGCGTCCGAGTGGCGAGGGAGGCGACGGGCACAAGTGGCTCTCAGAACCGCACCCACTTGTGTCCATCGCCTCCCTCGTCACTCGACCGCGCTCCGCGCGGTCACGCCCGCGAGCGCCGAGTCTTCTCCGTTTCGTCTTCGTTTGCACCGTTCCTCCGTTGTGAACTCCGATGACTTCGTCCACTCCTGGGCCCACCGTCGCGGCCGAAAATGACCCTCCTTGTCGAAGTCCTTGACAATCTGCACAATAATCGATTATCCATTCCCGACAAATCGGCGCCCGTCGACGCGGAAGTGCCGCGTTTTTATTGAGGAGGGCCCATGTTGAACCGCCATTCGGGGTGGACTCGAGCTGCGTTACTGTTCGTCTGGCTGACCCTCCTTGGCGTCCCGGCGCTGGGTCAGAGCTTCTACGGGTCCCTGATCGCGGTGGTGAAAGATGATCAGGAAAAGGTCATTCCAGGCGCCACCATCACTCTAGTGAACAGCGCGACCAGCGAACGCCGCGAGGGCGTGACCGGGGAGGATGGCGTATACCGGTTCCAGAATCTCGTGCCTGGCACCTACCGCCTCGAGGTTGACCTGACGGGGTTTCAGCGCTACGTGCGGGATCAGATTGAAGTCAACGTACAGTCCGCCCCCCGCGTCGAAATCTCCCTGCAAGCTGGGGAGTCTTGCCGAGACAGTCCAGGTCACCGGCGCGTCGTCTGTGCTGCAAACCGAGAACGCGTCGGTCGGAATGGTGGTGGGCAGCCGGCCGGTGCAGGAGCTGTCGCTGAACGGCCGCAACGTGCTGAATTTGATCTCACTCGCTCCTTCGGTCGTTCCACAAGGAAGCAGCGAGGGGAGTCTGACGGGAAAGAACGTATTCGCGGCCGGAAACTTCCAGGTCGGCGGCGGAACGGCAAACCAGAGCGCCTCTTACTTCGACGGCGTGCCGGTGCAGGATTCGGCCTACGGCAATATCGTGGTGCTGACACCCAGCCCTGAGTCGGTGGCCGAGTTTCGGGTGCAGACCAACAACAGCAGCGCCGAATTCGGGCGGTTCACCGGCGGTGTCATCAACATGGCCTCCCGGTCGGGCACCAACACCTACCGGGGAAGCCTCTTTGAATATCACCGCAACAAGGCGCTCAACTCCAACACGTTCTTCGGTGAGCGAGCCGGGCTCGATCGCCCGCCGTTTGTCCAGAACAATTTCGGCGGTGCGTTGGGCGGCCCTCTGCTGAAGGACAAGCTGTTCTTCTTTGGGAACTACGAAGGGTACCGGAATCGCGAAGGCGTGCTCTTCCGCCGCACCGTGCCCACGGTGGCGATGCGACAGGGGGATTTTTCGGATTACCGGAACGTGGCGACCGGCGCCGTCGTGCCCATCTACGATCCGTGGACGCAGTGCGGCATCAACAACCCTGGCACGGGCAGCTATAACGGCGACTGCGGGGTGGTACCCAACCGTCTGCAGTTCCCGGGCAATATCGTCCCGGCCAGCCGGATCAGCCCGATTGCGCAGAAGCTCCTGGCCTTTCCCATCTACGCCGACCCCACGGTGTCCGGCCGCTGGGTCCCCAACAATTTCGAGCGGAACGTCTCGACCGGCGGGGACAACGATCAGTACAACATTCGCGCCGACTACAACCTGAGAAAGAACCAGCGCCTTATCGGCCGCTACACGCGCTGGGAATCCAGCAACCTTCCGGTCGACACCTACGGCAACGGTCAGACCAACGGAGATCCGTACTCACCCGAGCACTTCATTACGACGCAGGTGATGATTGCCGACACGCTCACGCTCAACTCGTCGACGGTCGTAGACGTGCGGTTTGGGCTCCTGCATTGGGACTACGATCGCACGCCGGGCAACCTCGGGATAAACCTTGTGTCCAACTTCGGGCTGCCGACGGTACCATACGGCCAGATTTCGGAACGCAGTGGAATCCCGGGAATGGAAACGATTCCAAGCATCGGGGCCGGCCAGAACCAGGTCATCGGCACAGGTCTGATCCTGGGCAACGACTATACGTATTCGTTCACGCCGACGCTCACCAAGATTTTCGGCAAGCACACGCTGAAGGCGGGCGCGAACATCCTGCAGGCTGAAGTCAACTACTTTCAGAACAACAACACGGGGGGCACCTTCACATTCACCAACGCGCCGACGGCGCTCGATGGAACGAATCCGGGTTCAACGGGGGATCCCTTCGCATCGTTCATGATCGGCCAGCCGACGGGCGGCACGTATCAGTCATCCAGTTTTACGTACGGTCGCTCGAGGTACCAGGCCTACTTCGCCGAGGATTCGTGGCAGCTCAATTCACGTCTGACCGTGACCGGCGGCTTGCGCCTGGAGTCTCCGGGCGCGTACACGGAGACCGCCGACAGGCTCGCGACCTTCAACCCCGATCTTCCCAACCCGCTTCTGGCGGGGCGGACGAACCCCGAAACGGGAAAGCCGTTCATCGGTGCGTTCGAGCTGGTGGCGAGCGACACGCAACCCGAGCGCAGTCTAAGGAAGAATCCCCTGCAGGTTGCGCCGCGTATCGGCGCAGCGTATCGCATCACGGACGCCACGGTCCTGCGCGCCGGCGGTGGGCGGTTCTACGTGCCCTCGACAACGCGCTTTCAAGATGGGCCGACCAACAACCCGGTGAACAATAGAACGAACAACATCGCGACCAGCATCGACAACAACCGCACGTTCTTCACCGACCTGAGCAACCCGTTTCCGACGGGCGTCGACAACTTTCCGGGCCGCGACCCTAGCTTCCAGCAGGTTCTGCTCGGAGGCACCGCCACCCAGTTCTACCGCGATGAGGACGGGTATCCGGGCCGATCGCTGCAATTCAACGTCGCGCTGCAGCATCAATTCTCGAATACCTTTTCGGCCGAGGTTGCGTATACCGGCCTGCGCGGCACGCATCTCCCCAATACCCTGAATATCAATCAGCTGGGGCGCGAGTTCATCGATCGCGCCGCGAATGACACGAGCGTGTGCAGCCTGACGGGAAACGTGGTTATTCCGCAGGGTCAGCCCGGGTACACGTCTTCACAGCGCGACACATGCTACGGGGCGTTCTTGCGCCAGACTGTGCCGAATCCTCTCGCGGGGGCGGTTCGCGAGGGCGCCTTGTCGACGCCTACGGTTCAGCGCGCGCTTCTGCTCGTCCAGTTCCCGCAGTACACGTCGGCGAACCGGCAGGGATACTTCGGCAAGAGCAGCTATAACGCGTTGCAGCTGCGGGCGGACAAACGGTTCGGCGCTGGCGGCCTCGTGAGCGCGAATTACACGTTCTCCAGGAACTACGGCAATGTCGAGACGGTGACAGGCTGGCTGGAGAATTCGGGGCAGCCGGCCGCAGGGTATCAGACCAACAATCTTTCAACGGAGATGGCGCTGAGCAGCTTCGATGCCCGGCACCGGCTCGTGGTCAACTACGTTCTGGATCTGCCATTCGGCGAAGGCAAGCGGTTCGGGAGCGGCGCGACCGGGGTTCTGGGGATGCTGATCAGCGGATGGACTCTGAACGGCGTCACGACGCTTCAAGCGGGCTTCCCTCTCGGATTTACCGCGACTCCCAACCTGATCGGGTCCGGGTATGGATTGCGGCCGAACGTCGATCCGAACTGCGACAAGAAGATCGACGGATCGGCGTTGGATCGGCTGAACAAGTGGTTCAACACCAGCTGCTTCAGCGTACCCAACGCCGGGTTTGTCGCCGGCGATCCGTCCACGAATCCGGGACTGAGGTGGCAGCTCGGGAACGAGCCGCGCACCGATCCCGATTTGCGTGGGCAGGGCGTCAACAACTGGAATCTTGCCATCGCCAAACGGACGAGCATTCATCGCGGCGTAGATCTCACATTGCGCGCGGAGGCGTTCAACCTCTTCAACCGCGTGCAGTTTGGCCCGCCGAACACGCAGGCGACCACGGCCGCGAACAGCACGTTCGGTCAGGTCACGACACAGGTGAACCAGCCTCGATTGATGCAACTGGCGTTTCGGCTGACGTTTTGATCACAGAGTCACTTGTGCTGGCGTACGGCGGGGTCTTCCGCCTTCGCTAAAGCTACGGCGGACCACCGTAGCCTTGGCGAAGGTGGTCAGACCCAGCCTGGACGGGCCTGAAGGCCCGTCCCTACGCGACGACACAAGTGAACCATAAACCAAAATCCCGAGGCCGATCGTGCGACAGCCCCTTCCCACCGATCCGAACCCTGTGCTCGATTTCGGTATCGACAAAGCGGATCTTCGCTACATTGGTAACGATCTGCAGCGGCCCGAATGCATTCTCGCCGAGCCGGACGGCGTGCTCTGGGTTGCCGATGCCCGCGGCGGCGTGATGAGAATCGCGCCGGACGGCAGCCAAAACCTGATTACGCAAAGGAGCTCGGCGCTGTTCGAGACGGCTGGCACCGAAGCCGCGCGCTATCTCAATGGCACGCTGCCGAACGGCCTCGCCTTCACGCGCAACGGCGAGTTCCTCATCTCGAATTTCGGCACGGACTGCCTCGAGGTGATGTCGCGTGACGGCTCGACGACGGTGCTCGCAGATCACATCGACGGACAGCCGATCGGCAAGGTCAACTTCGTGCTGCGGGATTCACGGGATCGCGTCTGGATCACCGTGTCGACCAGAGTCAAGAACTGGATGCACGCGCTGCGGACGGATCTGACGGATGGCTTTCTCGCCCGATACGACGACGGCCTGTTTCGGATCGTGGCCGATGGGTTCCAGTTTACCAACGAGATCCGCTTCGACGCGGATGAAGAGTGGCTCTACGTCGTCGAGACGGCAGGCGGTCGCATCACCCGACTGCGGATCGACAGCAAAGGTGACGTGCGCACGCGCGAGATTTTCGGGCCCAGTACCCTCGGAACCGGCGCCTGGCCGGACGGCATAGCCTTCGATACCTACGGCAACCTGTGGGGGACGTTGGTCTACTCTGACAAGCTGTTCGTCTTGACGCCGAAAGCCGATCTGCGGATCCTGCTCGACGAAGGGAACCCGACCAAGGTGGCGGCGCTGGAGCACGCCGTTCGGCGGAACGCAGTTACCGAGGATGTGCTGTTCGCGACCGGGCAGGGGGTCGCGCCCTGGATGTCGAGCGTTACGTTCGGCGGTCCCGATCTGCGAACCGTCTACATCGGTTCACTTCGAGGTACACGAATCCCGTACTTTCGGGCGCCGGTCGCCGGCCTGCCGATGGTGCATTGGCATGAAAAGGGCAGTCGCGCAATGATCTTGTGAGCCGCGCAGAGGTGCGCGCCAATCCGCTCATTCCTACCCAAAGAGGAGCAAGTCATGGCCTTCATGTTTACCAGGGCGAGAGTCAGGGACTTCAACACTTGGAAGCCCGGATACGATGCTCATCAGCCCGCGCGCAGCGACGCAGGGCTCACAGAGAAGTACCTGCTTCGTAATGCGGATGACCCCAACGAGATTTTCATCCTGTTTGAAGCGCAGGATCTCAACCGAGCGAAGACATTTGCCGCATCCGCAGACTTGCGTGAGAGGATGCAAGAATCTGGCGTGGTCGGCAAGCCAGACATCTACTTCCTCAACAGATAACGGCCCTTGTCGCGACCGTGGAGAGTTGATCGACGGTCGCGATGCGACGTGCCGACAAACTCTTCGCCATCTGGTGATGTCCAACGGAGTTCCTCTACAAGAGGAACAGACGGAGGATCCGGGATGCCGAACTTGGCGACACCCTCGAGCATCGTTATGGCTTGCTGACGGCTTCGAACACCATCGTAACGAACTGCTCGGCGGTGACGGGTCCGTGTCCCCACTTCGCGTCGAATTCCGCGGTCGGCTTCGCGGCGAGGACATCCGGGAGCGTTTTGCCGGTCTTGACAAGCGCCTGCACACGGTCATGCACGGTGCGCAGCATGTCGCGGTAGTCGCGCAGGTCGCCGACCGTCGCGATCGGGCCGCGTCCGGGAATCACGGGCTCGATGGCCGCAGGCCGTTGCGAGAAGGCGGTCACGAAATAATCGACGGTCTCGATCATGCTCGACATGTTCCCACCGCGCGCCGCGTCGATGCGCGGAAAGCCGTCGCTCGTGAACGCCGGTCCCAGGTACAGGATGCCGTTGCCCTCGAAGTGGATCACTGCATCTGCGTCCGTATAGCCCGGACGTTGGTGGATGATGTGCGTGTCCTCACCCGCGAGGTGCAGCTGCACAACCTGGGAGAATCCCATCATCGGCGGCGCCATGCCAGACGCGAGCGTACCTCCAGCGGCCGCGCGGTACAACCGCCCGCTCAGCGCCTCGTGCGCGAGCGTTAGCGCGCCGCGCGTGCCCCAGCCGCCGTCGGCGAACCGCACCGCCTCGTCGTCATCCATCAGCATCGCGTATTTGACGGCCGGCGCTTTCAGTTCCTGCAGAGTCGCGATGGCCTGTGTCACGAGCTCTGGCCGCTGCACACCTGCGACGAACGACGCGTCTTCTCGCACCACCAGGACAAGATTCGCTGCCTGATTGGAGATGACGTAGAAGTTCGGCGCCACCTGCGCCACGCGCGGCGGCTCCGACCTGGTTGGTGCGGACGCGGCGCCCGAACGCAGCTGAGTGAGCGAGCCGGACGCGAACGATAGAAAGACGCACGACGCAATCACGCAGCCCCGGTGTCGGTCAGCCATAACACCCCGTTCAGCGGATTCTAGGTTGAAAATGACCGGATTGAGAATTGACTTCGTCAGGTGAAGTCATCTGCACGGACCGCCGGTCGTGGTTATCGAATCGTCTCGTCTCCGCGCGAAAAGGTCCTTGCGAGGAGTTCCCCGGTTTCCGTGAACCTTTTGGCCCTTTCTCCGACTACAGCGATAGAGCCGCTTGTGAGGACAACCGAACACAACCCCGCCGCCGACGAACTCCTGGCTATACGGTGCCAGCTGGGTGAACCTGCCGCGTTCGAGGATCTGATCGCTCGCTGGCATGCGCCACTCTGGTCGTTCATTCGGCGACTCGTGGGCGACGACGAGTCGGCTCGAGACATCTTTCAGGATGTCTGGGTACGAGTGATCCGGGGGATCCCGCAACTGCGCGACGGATCCAAGCTTCGAGCCTGGCTCTTCGGTATCACCAGACGGACCGTGATGGATCGGCTCCGCAAAGAGTACGCGGAGTCTCCCATCGCCGACGTCGACGTGGATGACATACCGGCGGACGCGTCGTCGCTCGACGCAGAGAATCTCGATGAGCTCGAGCATGCCCTCGTCGATCTTCCCATCGTCGAGCGGGAAGTGTTGACGCTGTTCTACCTCCAGGAGCTATCGCTGAACGAGGTCGCCGAAGCGTTGAAGGTGCCCGTAGGAACGATCAAGTCACGGCTGTTTCGGGCGAAGAGACTGCTGCGGCAAGCCGTGACCAAACGAGGCGTACGTTCATGACGAATCACACACCACCCGCTGAGTTAATCGACAATCTGCGCCGTCTCACGCACGCGGAGCTGTCGCGGCCGGCGCGTATGGGATATGTCGGTCTTCTGCTGGGGGCATCCACGATGACCGCTATTGTGACCGCGCTGCTGCTCACCGAACGGTCCCTGCCGCCGCGGGCTTCGATCGCTTTCGGCGTCATGGCGGTAATCGGTCTGAGTTGGGTTGGTTTCGCGGCGTGGGTGCTGGCGCGCAGACGGATCCTGCTGGGCCGTCATCGGGTCGTGGCAGGCCGCATGGCAGTGGCATTCAGCGGCGTGTTCTGCGTTGGCGCGCTGGCCGTGGGGTATGCGACGTCGAGCCGGAGCGCGATTGCGGCCGCCGCCTTGGGCGTGCTCATGCTTCTGATCGCGACTGCGATGTTGGTTCGAGCCGGGCGGGATGTCGAGCGTCTGTCGAAGAGGCGCGAGGAGCTCGAACGGCAGCTCGGACGGAGGCTGCAATGAGATCGGGATCACTCTTCCAGTGATTTCCTTAAGGTGCCGAATAGCGTCGCGCTTCAACCGCTTTCTGCTGAGCAGCGCAGCCGGTGCGGAGCTGAGCACCTTGTGGCACGAGTCCATCGTGTCGTCAGGCGTACAATGCCGGCAACAACATGCCTGATCGCACTGGTCCAAAACCCAAGCCCTCCTCGAGCGGATTCGCCATGCTCGGCCTAGACGAGGCAATCGTGGCGTCGGTCACGTCGCTCGGCTACGAGGAGCCGACTCCGGTTCAGAGCGAGACGATTCCGCTGATGCTGGAGGGGCGCGACCTGCTCGCGCAGGCGGCAACGGGCACGGGCAAGACGGCGGCGTTCGCACTGCCGATCCTGCACCGGATCTCGGCGCTCGGCGCCGAGGACCGGCGCCGCACGAATGGCCTCATCCTCGTCCCGACGCGCGAACTGGCCATGCAGGTCGCCGAAGCCGTTCACAAATACGCGCGCGGCGGCCGGCTCACGGTCCTCCCTCTCTACGGCGGCGCCCCGATGCTCCAGCAGATTCGCGCGCTCGAGCGCGGCGCCAACATCGTGGTCGCGACGCCCGGCCGCGCGCTCGACCACATCAGGCGCGGCACGCTCAAACTGGATCGGCTCGACGTGCTCATCCTCGACGAGGCGGACGAGATGCTCGACATGGGCTTCGCCGAGGATCTGGATGCCATCCTCGAGGCCACGCCTGCTGGACGCCAGACGGCGCTCTTCTCGGCAACGATGCCGGCGCGGATTCTGTCGATTGCCGAGCGTCATCTGAAGAATCCCACGCGCCTGGCGATCGCGCGCGAGGCGCTGGCCGCGGGAAAGCTGCCGCGGGTCCGCCAGGTTGCCTACGTCGTGGCGCGGGCGCACAAGCCGGCATCGCTCGAACGCGTCCTCGAGACCGAGAACCCCGACTCGGCGCTCGTGTTCTGCCGCACGCGGCTCGAGGTCGATACCCTCGTCGAGATGCTCAACGCGCACGGCCACCGCGCCGAGGCGCTCCATGGCGGCATGGAGCAGCGTCTGCGCGACCGCGTGATGGGTCGCTTTCGGGAAGGTAAGGCCGACCTCCTCGTCGCCACCGACGTCGCGGCGCGCGGCCTCGACATCGAACGCCTGTCGCACGTCATCAACTACGATGTGCCGGCCTCCGCCGAAACGTACGTCCACCGCATCGGCCGGACCGGACGCGCCGGGCGCGGCGGCACCGCCATCACGCTCGCCGAACCGCGCGAGCACCGCCTGCTCCGTGCCATGGAAGCCGCAACGAAGCAGAAGATCGAGGTTGCGCCGATCCCGACGGTCGCCGATCTCCGCGCCCGGCGGCTCGAGATCACTCGCGCGGCGCTGCGCGAGCGCTTGCTGGCCGGCGATCTCGATCACACGCGCGTAGTCGTCGAGACGCTCGCGAACGAGTTCGACATCGTCGATATCGCTGCCGCCGCCGTCCAGCTGGCGCACGCAGCGTCTGGAGGCGACGGCGACGATCGCGAGATTCCGGCGGTGAAACCGCCATCACGCGAGGAGCGTTCGTCGCTACCCCGGCAGCCGCTCAAGGCGGCACGCGGCCGCCTGCCGCGCGATCAGGAACGGCGCCCCGCCGGCGAAGAGATGAGCCGGCTGTTCGTCGGCGCGGGCCGGCGGGCGGGCATTCGGCCTGGCGATCTCGTCGGCGCGATCACTGGCGAAGTCGGCGTCGAATCGCGCGTGATCGGCGCCATCGAGATCAACGACGGCTTCTCGCTCGTCGAGGTTCCCGAGGCGCTGGCCGACGACGTCATCGACGCGCTGCGCGCGACGAAGCTTCGCGGGTTGAAAGTCACGGTGCGGCGGGAGCGCTGATCGCGAGCGTCTAAATCTCCCCCCGCTTCGCAAACCCGGCGATATGCTCCCCCGCCCGGAACGCCAGCGCTTGAATGGTCTCCGTCGGCTGGCCCCGGCCCGACGTCACCAGGCTGCTGCCGTCGCAGATGAACAGGTTCCGGATGTCGTGGGTGCGGTGAAACTTGTCGACCACTGATCTCGCCGGATCGTTCCCCATGCGGCACGTGCCGAGGAGGTGCACGGAGAAATTCGATTCGGTCACCGGGGCTTTGGTGACCCTCTGGGCGCCCGCCGCCTCGAGGATCTCGGCGCCGCGATCCTGCAGGAATCGTGCGTTGGCGAGGTCGTCGGGATGATCCTTGTACGTCACCCGGATCGCCGGGAGGCCCCACGCATCCTTCAAGTCGGGATCGAGGGTGACGTTGTTGGACTCGACCGGAAGCGATGTGCCATGACAGGCGACCTGCATGCTGCGGGGGAACTCCTTCAGTCGCGCCTTGAAGTCGCTGCCCCACGATGGACCCTCGGTGGCGGTGCGAATCGCCCACGTCGTGGGCTGCGGGCCGATGCGCGCGTCGAGCCCCCCGCCGCCGTAGTGGCCGCGCTTCGGATCCGAATTGTAGAAATCGTGGACGATGCGCGTGACCTGCACGCTCTTGTACTCGTTCAACTCGTGCTCGAACACGCCGAGCGCGCGGGACGAGTAGTTGAACATCAGGTACTTGCCCACGAGTCCGCTCGAGTTCGCCAGGCCCTGTGGAAACTGCGCATTCGCCGACATCAGGAGCAGCCGGGGCGTTTCTGCGCCGTTGGCGCACACGACCACCGCCCGCGCCTTCTGAAATCGTTCCCGCCGATTCCGATCGAAGTAGGCGACGCCCGTGGTACGGCCCTGCTTGTTGGTCTCGATGCGCGCCACGTAGCTGTCAGGCCGTATGTCGCAGCGGCCGGTGGCCTCCGCTTCGGGAATCACCGTTGTCAGAGTCGACGCCTTCGCGACCACTTCGCACGCGAAGCCATGACAGAACCCGCAGTGCACGCACGCGGGCCGGCCGCGGTACGGCTGCGAGTTGATCGCCATCGGCGCCGGAAACGGATGCAGGCCCAGCTTGCGCGCCCCGCGCTCCAGGAGCACGCCTGACGACTTCACCGGCAGCGGCGGCATCGGATACGGCCTGGTGCGCGGCGGATCGAATGGGCTGACGCCGGCGAGACCCGAGACGCCAATCTCCCACTCGACCTGGGTGTAGTAGGGCTCGAGATCGGCGTAGGTGATCGGCCAGTCCGCGAAGCCGGTGCCGTCGATCCCGCCGAGCACACTGCGCTCGATGAAATCGATCTCGTGGAAGCGCCAGAAGTTGGCCGTGTAGTGCAAGCTCGCGCCACCCACCACCCGTCCGTACCAGAGCGCCGGTCTGACCTTCTGGATCTCCGCCTTCCCGGCCGGATCGTTCCGGAACGTCTGCGGATTCCGGACGGCGTCGTTGGTGATGCCGCCGAGAAACCAGTTTTTCATTTCATCGTGGTCGAAGTCCGACGGCGAGAGCCTGGGCCCCTGCTCGAGGACCACGACGGACAGTCCAGCCTGCGACAACTGCCGTGCGATGACTCCGCCCGCTGCGCCGGAGCCGACGACGGCGAAGTCCACCGTCTCGGAATCCTGGAACCTGCCCACGCTCATGGCCTCCTCGAGCGATCGTCGGCGAAACCCGGATAGTCGCGGTCGTAGTAACCGAACGGCGGTTGAAAGGAGTGACGGTCTTCGAATCCAATCAGCTTCCAGCCCGCGCCATCTCGATTCCCGCCGTACGCCGGCATGGAGAACATGCCGAGCAGTGTCAGCAGCCGCGTCGTGTCGAAGAACGGTGTGCGATCCACCGTCGCGAGGTAGTCGATTTGCTCCGCGGATGGCAGCGCACCGAACGATGCCGCGCCTGGATGACGTCCGCGAAACGTCATCTGAAACTCGGCGAGCTGCGCCCGGTAATCATCGGCGAGCCGCGAGAGAAACGTCGCAAGCGCGCGGTCTATGAAGTACACGACCCCGGCATCGCGTGCGCCCGGTGTGTCGTCTGTGGGAATGATTTGCGCGGCAACGGCTTCGACGTCTGCCGCTTCGACCGCGCTGAGAAACGACAGTCTGGCCTCGCCCGGCAGGTGGGACGCCGCGTGCGCTTCCTGGGAGGCCTGCGCGATCTCCGGCCATCCGACGGGCAGGGATGCTGCGCCAAGGGCGGCGACGATGAGCTGGAGGAGCGATCGTCGTGACAGATCTTCAGCGTCCATGGGTCAGTTCCTTGTCGTCCGGTTCCACTGAAGGATCGAAAGCGCTGCTGTGGATGGGCCATGGTGGGCCCATCTCCGAGCACTGCGAGTTCGAGGAAATGCCATCCTTCCCGTGGACCCGATGCCGGGTCGGTTGCGACATTTCCTCTTGACGTGGCTAAACAGCTGAGCTAGTACCTTAGGATACCGTAAAAATCTCCGGTACCGCTGCGGATGCAGGCTCGGACGTGGCCTCGTAGCCACCCGCGCAGCAGCAGGAGCTCGAGCGGATCTGCATTGGCAATGATCTGTAATCGAGTCCCGGACGCGCGACGCTTCCGCCGGTCATCGGGCGCTACCCGATTCTGGGGATGCGCCGACGTGTTCCGCAGGGTTCACGGGACGCTGCCACCGAATTCGCATACCCATGAAACCCTCACATCTTTCCGAAGGAGCTTCTCTGTGAAGACCGTTCGCCTGACGCTCGTTTTCCTGACGATCCTTGCCTCCGCCGCGGCTGTCGGCGCCCAGACACCAGCGGCGGCTGCCGCGACCGACGTCTACCACGTGATGTTCGTGAAGGCGGCGCCGGGTCAGGCTGCGGCACTCGCCAAGGACCTCCAGCAGCCGGATCCCAAGAATCCAATGGCGTCGCACTTCATCCTGTTGCGGCACCAGGAAGGCGCCGACTGGGACTATTGCCTGATTCAACACGTCGGCACGAAGGCATCGGTCGACATCCCCGCGGCGCCGCCTGCCGCGGGAGCTGCGCCGACAGCGTGGCACGAGGACACCTTCGTCGCCGGTCCCTCGTGGCCCGAGTTCCAGCGGGCGACGGGACTCGCAGGAAATCAGACAGGCAGTCCGGTATTCGTTGTCAGCGTACAGAGGGCGGTCCCCGGACATCGCCAGCAGCTCCTGGACGCGCTGAACCAGCCAGGGCCCAATCCCAAGACTGCGCCCCCGAGCGTGACGTTGACGCACCTGGAAGGCGGTCCATGGCAGTTTCTCAGCGTTACGCGATACGCCTCGTGGCAGGAGTTCGGGGCTGATCAGACAGCGAACGGCGCCGGAAGCCAGGGATGGCTGGATATCCGGCAGCATTCCGCCTTCCACACGGACACGATCGCGGATCGCGTTCGCTGAACCAACCCTCGGATCCATCGAGGAGGACCCCGGCGACTGCCGCGGCGCAGACCAAGTTCGTCGGCAGGCAGGGAAGCTAGACCCGAATCACGTCATCAAGATGGACGATCGAGCCAACCACATGGAAAACGAGAGGACAGCATGAGACCACTGCAGAAGACTTTGTTGACCGGG
This sequence comes from uncultured Acidobacteriota bacterium, assembly GCA_963730995.1. GTDB lineage: Bacteria > Acidobacteriota > Vicinamibacteria > Vicinamibacterales > 2-12-FULL-66-21 > CAVSUB01. The sequence goes on from CAVSUB010000002.1 coordinate 942,207, forward strand.
CTGCTCGCCGCGGCCGTCGTCGTTCCTGTCGTCGGCCAGGTGCACAAGTACTTCACGCCGGGAACGGTGTGGAGCGTCACCATGATCCGTATCGCGCCAGGCATGGATCAGATGTACCTGCAGTATCTGGACGGCCAGTTCAAGAAGACCGAGGACGCACAGGTCAAGGCCGGACTCGAGAAGTCGTACAAGATCCTCCGCACCATGGATGATGGTGGGGAGTGGAACCTGCTGATCCTCAGGGAGTTCCAGAGTCTCGCAGCACTCGAGGCCAACGAAGAGAAGGCCGACGCGGTAAGCCAGCAGGCCCTTGGCACGGACCAGGTGCAGATGCAGGGATATCAGGACCGGAGCAGGTACCGGGAGGTGATGGGCACCAAGTTCGCGCGCGAGGTCGTGCTCAAGTAGGCCGGCCCCTCCGGATTTCGGCGACACACCGCGATTCACTCCGGTTGGCGTGTGGCGGGCTTTGAAGCCCCGCCCCACAACCAACGCCACTTGAACCGCCAGGCTGACGCTGTTCCCGCCCCGGGCTCGCGCCGATATTCCGTCGTGGAGTGCGCAAGCCAAAGCCCCATCGCGCGCACGACCAATGTCTGGACGATTCACGCGTCGTTGGCGTGCCGGCGCAGGTGTTGGGTCCTGCTCCTGTTGACGCTCGGCGGTGGCCTCGGCGCACCGGCCACGTTCGCCGAAACCGCTTCCGTTGAGTCGAGCATCACTGGCCGCGTCGACGTGCGCCTGCTGGATCTCGCGTCGGTCAGCCGGCTGCTCAATCAGATCAGGCGGCTCGGAGGCACGACGACAGAAGGCGAGCGGGCTGGCGCGGCGGCGGATTTCACGCTTCTCTCGCAGGCGGTCATAGGAGATCCATCGTCCGGTCCGTTCGTGCTCGACGACTTGACCGCTGGCGAGGGGCCCCGCGCGCTCGCCATGCCAGGCGTCCGCACGCGGGACTCGGTGGCCTACCAGTTGCTGTCGCTCGGATACTCGGCCCGCGAGGCGGCAGACGTCGTCAGCGGCCGGATCAGCAAACGGGCGCTGGACCGCGCGCGCAGGATGCTGGTCGTGGGTCTGGGGCAGCAGGCGGCAGCCGACTATCTCGACAAGGAGTACACGCGCGTGAGCGCCGTCAACGACCCTCGTGCTGGTCAGGCGCGGCTCGGGCTGCGGAGCCCGGCGTCCAGCCTGTTCGATCCCCTCATCGACCAGTACGCAAACCTGCACAATGTTGAAGCGACAATCGTTCGGGCGATCATCGCGACGGAGTCGGCCTTCGATCCTCGCGCGCGATCTCGCTCCGGGGCGATCGGCCTTATGCAGCTGATGCCCGCAACGGCCCGGGAGCTCGGGGTGGATCCGTTCGAGCCGGCGCAGAACATCGAAGGGGGCGTGCGCTACTTTTCGTATCTGCTCAAGATGTTCGGTGGCGTCGAGCTCGCGCTGGTCGCGTACAACGGCGGGCCCGGATTCGCGCAGCGCTATGCCCGTGGCGAAACGGCCTTGTATGGCGAGACGCGCGATTACGTGAGACGAGTGCTGTCGCGGCTACAGACGACCCGCTGATCACGCCTCAAACTCGGTTCACAGCCGAGGCGTGCCCTTCAACAGCTTCCCGTCCCTCACCAGCGTCGTCGTCCCCACCGATTGACTCGGCGGGCTGAAGTCTAGCGAGGCTGCGCCTCAGACCGGCATTGTCTGAAAAAAAGCGGCTCCGCCTCGCTAGACGACAAGCTTGATAACGCCGCGCTGACCCACCCCAGCGCGCAAAGCACGCGCGCTGGGGGCCCCGGGACGCGCGGACGGTCTTGACCGAAAAACATGACTCATCGGTGCAAGTTTTTCGGGTCAGACCTCTACTGGCACGTGCAGGCCGCCGAGCAGCCGCCATCGAACGTTCGGTTGCAGCTCGAAGACGCGCGGCCGGCTGGTGCGCAACGCTGCCCGCAGGCCGCTTCCAGCGCCGCGCAGTCGCACGGACAGTTCCACCCGCCAGGCCCGGCCACTTCGCGCTGGAATGTCAGGCGTGCGGTCGAACCTCTGATCGCTGCGAGCGCCTCCTCCAGCTGAGCGCGCTCATCTTCGCGCAGGCTCCAGCTGACCTGGCCAGAAACGGCTGCTGTCACGGCGACGACGGTGCTGTCACGCAGGGTTACGCCGGCAATGGCGATCGGAACGACGATGAGGCCGCGGGTGTGTCCTCCCATCGCGTCGTAAGTGCAGAAGTCCTGTGTGCCTTTCAGATGGCTGGATTCGTCGAATACCCAGAGACGGAGGGCGTAGTTCACTGACTGGCTGTGCTCGTTGCGCTGCATCACCGTGAGCGACGGCGCATCGAAGACGAGCGTCCGCTGCGGGTCGAGCCAGATCGGCGATCCCTGCGGCGTGATGACGCGTGCGGGACGATCGGCCGCGAAGAGCGCGGCGCTGGCGAGCAGTGTCAGGCAGGCAGTCCAGCGGGCCGCAGGATATCGTCGCCACATGTCGTGTCCCTTTGCGAGTACGCCGAGCCGCCGCTCAGTCTCGTGACTAGTGGCTCGTATCCGCCGAATCAGTAGCGCGTCATCGTGTGGTCATGCTCAGAATCCGCAGCCGCGACGACGGAGCGGCTGCTACTGATTCAGGGGGTACATCCTACTAGTGGACCGTATCAGCTGAATCAGTAGTAGTGACTGACGTCGTTCCGGCCCGCATTCCGCAGCCGTGACAACGGAACGGCTGCTACCGATTCAGGCGTTACGTCCTACTAGATGCCCTTCAACAGCTTCCCGTCTCTCACCAGCGTCGTCGTCCCCACGCTGACAGTCGTGCTCGGGAAGAAGAACCAGCGCACGCCGCCGCCGCGGACGGTGCCGCCGATCTCCTCGTTATCGCCGAGGCTCAGGCGAACGACCGCGTCGCCGTAGCCGTAGTACGGCAGCGCGGAACCGCCAGCTGGAACGACCAGCTTCGGGTTGAACCCGAGGCCGAATTCCCGAAAGCGCGACGCGCCCGGTGCGGATTTGAGGAACGCCTGCAATATTTCGTCGCCACTTGCGGCTGACGCTTTCGTCACGACTCCAGCCACGATCTCCAGCCGTGCTGCCGTAACGACCGCTGCGCCCAACCTTGCCTTCGGGATCACCAGGACTCCGTTCACAGACGACTCGATCGGCGCGACGCGCAGCACGCCGGCCGGAAGTTCGACCTCTCGATCGACGCGCACGCGCGCCTGTGCCATGCGCGCTTTCGACGCGTCTCCGTCCTGCTTGTTGAACGGGCGATCGCCGACGCGGAACCGGAGGTCGGTGCCATCCGGCGTCGTGACGTGCACGTCTCCGGATCGAAGCAGCGCAATTGCCTCCTCCTGGCGGCGGCTCAGCGCCGCGTAATCGATGTCGAGCGCCTTGACATAGGTGGCGTCGTAGACCGCGGTGTGCGTGACGGGCAGTCCGTCTGCGTCCCGTGTACCGTCGTTCCAATGGAAATGGATTTGACGGCCGCCGCCTGCGTCCAGCCACTTCGCCAGAATCGCGCGCTGATCCGCCGAGGTGACGGCATCTTCGCCCGCCGGAAGCCAGATATAGATATCCGTGCGTGCCAGGCGCTCGGCGAGATCAGGCGCAGGTCCATACGCGAGGCTCGCAACGTTGGCGCCTGCCGCCTCCAGCTGGCGTGTGACCTCCGGCAGCAGCGGCCCCAGCGTCTGCGCGTCGTAGCGCAGCAGAACGCGCTCACCCTTCTGAACGGCCAGCGCCGTGACGATGCGCTTCGCGAGCTCGGGATAGGGAATCTGTTGCGCCCGGGCGCCGACGGCGACGGCCAACGTCAAGCCGATGGCCAGGCCATTTTGAAGAGCGGCCCTGCGAATGCTCATATCGCTGTCCTCACGGTGAGGTTGTCGTCTGGTCCGGAATTCACCTGAATCGGGTGTGAAGTCCATGAAGCCGCCAGCCATCAGCCATCAGCGGTCAGCTGAGAGCTACACTACGCAATTGCACTTCACAGCGGTGAACGGCTGAACCCCTCCGGAATACGCCGCAGAGTCTACTGCAGACGCCGCTCGGAACAGCATGTATGCGACAGTTGGCTCACGGAAGGCTAGGCGTGTGTCGGATGATGTATAGGTGGTCTGCGACCGGACTTGGGTTGTTGCGCCACCGGAGGTGGGGTATTGCGCGACCGGACTTGGGTTGTTGCGCCACCGGAGGTGGGGTATTGCGCGACCGGAGGTCGGGTATTGCGCGACCGGAGGTCGGGTATTGCGCGACCGGAGGTCGGGTATTGCGCGACCGGAGGTCGGGTATTGCGCGACCGGAGGTCGGGTATTGCGCGACCGGAGGTCGGTTATTGCGCGACCGGAGGTCGGTTATTGAAAGATACGCGCACGAATTCTCCGAAGAGCTCCCGGTGAGCATGTGACCCGGCCGATCAGACACCTGCGCTGGTACATCGGGGGCCTGCTCTTTCTCTCGACGGTCATCAACTACATCGACCGTCAGACGCTGAGCGTCCTCGGTCCCTACCTGAAGACCGAGTATCGATGGACCAACTCGGACTTCGCGCTCGTCCTCATCGCCTTCCGTCTCGCTTATGCCATCGGTCAGACGATTGCCGGACGAACCATCGATCGGCTTGGAACCCGGACCGGCCTGAGCCTGTCCGTTCTGTGGTATTCGATGGCCGCCATGGCGACGTCCCTTGCGACCGGGCTGGCAAGCTTCGCCGGATTCAGATTCGCGCTCGGCCTTGGCGAGAGCGGCAACTGGCCCGGAGCCACGAAGGCGGTCTCCGAATGGTTCCCGCGACGGGAGTCGGGGTGGGCGGTGGCGCTGTTCGACAGCGGATCGTCCATCGGCGGCGCGCTGGCGCCCTGGATCGTCCTCACGATCTATCACGTGTTCGGATCGTGGCGCCCGGCGTTCCTGCTCACCGGCACCCTGGGGCTCCTCTGGCTGATCCTGTTTCGCGCGGTCTACCGGCGCCCGGAAGATCATCCGAGACTCTCAGTTGACGAGCGCGAGTACATCGTCGCCAATCGACCAACAACGACACTCGGGGATTCCGTCGAACGTGCGTTGCCCTACGACACCATTCTGCGGCTGCCTCAAACCTGGGGCTACATTCTGTCCAAGACGTTCACGGACCCCGTCTGGTTCTTCATCACGGATTGGTTCGCGATCTATCTCGTGAGCAAGGGATTCAAGCTCGAAGAGAGCCTGATGGGGTTCTGGGTGCCGTTTCTGGCCGCCGATGTCGGAAACTTCTTCGGCGGCGGCTTGTCGAGTCACCTCATCGGGCGCGGTTGGAACGTTGGTGCCGCGCGCAAGTTCATCGCGATCGTCGGCACCTTGGGCATGATGTGTCTCATCCCCACGGTGTGGACGACTTCGTTTGCCGTCATCGTCAGCTGCTTTGCGATCGCGACTTTCGCGTACGCCGCGTTTTCCACGATCATCCTCAACCTGCCGGCCGATCTCTTTCCGTCTCCCTCCGTCGCGTCGGTCAGTGGCATGGGCGGAACGGGTGCTGGCTTTGGCACAATTGGCGCGATTTACCTCACGGGCTGGGTCGCCGATCGGTACTCGTTCGAGCCGATCCTGTTGGGGGCGAGCCTAATCCCGATCGTTGCGCTGGCCGCCGTGCTGCTGCTCGTTCGCAACACATCGGCGACTCGTGCCGGCGTTGTATACCCGGTTTGACGGTGTGGGCCTGCTGCCTGGATCGAGATCCCGTCACTGGCCGTGGCATGCTTCACCGTCCGAGACCGTCATCGGTACCTTCGCTCACACTAATATTAGGTCGCGGTCAAAATGCTGGAGTTCACCCTGCCCGCCGAAGCGGCGCGGACTCGGGCTCCCGTGAGCAACGCCGATGGGGCCGGGCGAACGCGGACGGGGCAAAAGCTCCCCGGTCTGTACTTGGATAAGGACGTTTTGTGAGAATTCTCATTGCCGACGACGACCAGCTGTCGCGTCGCGTGCTCGAGGCCGCGCTCAAGCGGTTCGGACACCAACCTCTGATCGTCACCAACGGCACCGACGCGACGGAGGAACTGCTCCGACCGGATGGTCCACGTCTGGCGATTCTCGACTGGGACATGCCTGGCGCCGATGGTCTCGCTGTCTGCCGCGCGGTGCGACAACGGGCACACCCTTATGTCTACGTCGTGCTTCTAACGGCGCGCGACAGACGGGAGGACATGCTCGTAGCTCTGGAAGCGGATGTCGATGACTTCCTGACGAAGCCGCTCGATGTCGGCGAGTTGCAGGCGCGCCTTCGATCGGGTGAGCGGCTCCTGGCGCTGCAGGAAAACCTGTTGCGCGCCCAGGAAGCACTGCGATATCAGGCGACGCACGACCACCTGACCGGCCTGTGGAACAGGGTAATGGTCTTGGAGCAGCTTGGAGTCGAAATCAGCCGTGCGAAACGTGCGAAAAAAACGGTGGCGGTCATGCTCGCCGACCTGGACCATTTCAAGAAGGTGAACGACACGTACGGCCATCCCGCAGGTGATGCCATCCTGCGCGAAGCAGCGGTGCGCCTCCGACATGCACTGCGCGCGTACGATTCGATCGGCCGATACGGTGGTGAGGAGTTTCTCATCGTGCTGCCTGGCTGTGACACCGATGCTGCAGTCGTCGTCGCGGAGCGCGCCCGGACCGGTGTCGCCGCACCCGTGCGTTTCGGCGACATCGATATTCCACTGAGCGTCAGCCTGGGGGTCGCATCCACGCAGACAGCGTCCGACGAGCCGGACCGTCTCATCCAGGCGGCAGACGACGCACTGTACCGGGCGAAGGCCGCCGGCCGGAACCGCGTGTCTCTATGAGCGATCTCGCCAGATTCGAGCTGGGGGCAGCGTTCGCGATCGGACGCGGCGAGCCCTGTTACACGCCGGCGATGCCTTCGAAAACATCATCAGCAGGACGGCGCGTCAAGTCAGGTCCCCGCGCCTGACGAAACACCTCGACGCTCAGGATCCGATCCACGTCCGGCTGGCTGAAGAAGCATCTGTCGATCGAGATGTGTTGACTGCGATGCGCCTTCAACGCAGCGGCCTTGCGATCGGCCCAGGCGGAGACGTCGACGACGAAGTCCACGCCAGGCTCTGACGAGAGATCGGTTCGACGTCCGGCCTCCCACGGTGCGATCGGCGAGGTCCACAGGACACGCGCGGTAGTGTGCGGGTCGCCAGTCTCGGACTCCCAACGCCGATCTCCTGCCGCTGCGACGGCATCCATCGTGTACCGGCTGATGGCGACGTGGTCCGGATGCATGTTGAAGCCGTTCGGATCGAACGTGAGGACGACCGTCGGCCGATGTCGACGAATCAGTGCGACGAGCGAGCGCCGGATCTCATCCGGTTTGGCGTCGGTGAGCTCGCGATCGCGGTAGTCGAGTATGTGCAGGTCGCGAATGCCCACGATCCCGGCTACACGCTGGAGCTCCGCCTTTCGACAGGAGGCAAGATCCTCCGGCCGGCACACCGGAGGGTTGCCCGTCTTGCCACGCTGCCCGAGAGTTGCTGTGACGAGGGCAGTCGGTATTCCCTGCGACTGGCACTGCATCGCCAGGCCGACGCCGTAGAAGCTCTCGTCGTCCGGATGCGCAAAACTGAACAACAGGGATCGGCTCACGACGTCATTATTGCCGGTCTGTCGATCTGGCCGGAGCCGTTCGTATAGAGGATGAGGGCGGGATCGATCGGCCGGCACGACGCCGCCGAATCAGCGCCGAGAGGATCTGACATGAGCAATCTGCTTGTAATGGAGAGTCTGTCGCTGGACGGAGTGATGCAGGCCCCTGGCCGGGCCGACGAGGACACGCGGGGGGGCTTCGCGCACGGCGGCTGGGCGCTGCAGTACAACGATCAAGTGATGGGCCGGGCAATGGGCGCAGGAATGGCGAGCGTAGGCCCGTTGTTGTTCGGTCGCCGGACATACGAGGACTTCTACAGCGTCTGGCCGAAGCGAAAGGAGAGTCCGTTCAGCGCGGTGCTCGACAATGCCGACAAGTACGTCGCGTCAACGACACTGGCCGAGCCTCTGCCCTGGCAGAACTCCACCTTGCTGAAGGGGGATGCCTCCGAGACCGTCGCCCGGCTGAAGAAACAGGCCGGGAAGGACATCCTGGTCATGGGCAGCGGAGAGCTGGTGAGATCGCTCATGCGGCACAACCTCGTCGACATCTACAAGCTGCTGATTCATCCTCTGGTTCTGGGATCGGGTCGCCGGCTCTTTCCAGACGACGGCTCGCTCGCCGCCCTGAAGTTGGTCGACTCGGTCACGACCACGACCGGTGTGATGATTGCGACATATCTGGCGGCTGAGCTATCAGCCATCAGCTATCAGCCATCAGCTCAGAGCTGAAAGCTGAGAGCTGAAAGCGACTTAAACCGCACTGGGAGCCACTGATGAAGCAGTACCTGCTCAGCCTGTATCAGCCACACGGCGATCCCGCCCCTCCGGAAGTGCTCGCGAAAGTGATGGCGGACGTCAATCGCCTGCGCCGGGAGATGGAAGATGCCGGGGCGTGGGTGTTTGGTGGCGGCTTGCATGCTCCGAGCACCGCGACGGTTCTTCGGCCGCAGAGTGGCGAGCTCCTCATGACCGACGGCCCGTTCGTGGAAGGCAAGGAGGTTCTCGGAGGGTTCACGATCGTCCGGGTGTCAGATCTGGACGCCGCGCTCGAGTGGGGCCGGAAGCTCGCGCTCGCGACCACGCTGCCGATCGAGGTGCGGCCGTTCCGGGACCAGACCGACAGATAGAGCGATGCCAGCGGTGGAGACCATCGAGATTGAGCGTGTGTTCCGTGAAGAGTACGGCCGCGCCGTAGCCGTCCTCGTGCGGGTGTTCGGCGACATCGACCTCGCCGAAGAGGCCGTCCAGGATGCGTTCGCGACCGCCCTGCAACGATGGCCGTCCACCGGCCTTCCTCCGAGCCCCGCCGGCTGGATCATCACGACGGCCCGCAACCGCGGCATCGATCGGTTCCGCAGGGAAGCGTCGCGCGAGGACCGACACGCACAGGCGGCCCTGCTGCTGGTGCGCGATGCGGACGAGGCGCACGACGGACCGCTTCCGGAGGAGGATGTCGTGCACGACGAGCGCTTGCGTTTGATCTTCACCTGCTGCCATCCAGCGCTTGCCACGAGCGCCCGCGTCGGGCTCACGCTCCGGCTGTTGGGGGGGCTCTCGACCGCGGAGATCGCACGGGCGTTCCTCGTGCCCGAGTCGACGATGGCGCAGCGGCTGGTGAGGGCGAAGGGGAAGATTCGAGATGCGCGGATCCCGTATCGGGTTCCCGGGGATCGCGAGCTGCCCGAGCGGCTGCAGGCTGTCCTCGCGGTCGTCTATCTGATCTTCAACGAGGGATATGCGGCGACTTCGGGCGAGCGCCTGATCCGTGACAATCTCTGCGCGGAGGCCATTCGGCTCGGGCGGCTGCTCGCCGAGCGCTGGCCCGACGAGCCAGAGGTCATGGGCCTTCTCGCGCTCATGCTCCTGATTCAGTCACGGCTGGCGACGCGCACCACCTCTGACGGTGAATTGGTACTGCTGGCTGACCAGGATCGCAGCCGCTGGGATCGCGCTCTCATCGCGGAAGGCCAGGCGATCGTGCGAGCGTGCTTGCGGCGCAACCACCCAGGCCCGTACCAGATCCAGGCTGCGATTAATGCCGTGCACAGCGATGCAGCGGAGCCGAAGGCGACGGACTGGCCGCAGATCGTCCAGCTCTACGACCAGCTTCTCGCGTGCGCTCCGAGTCCGATCGTGGCGCTGCATCGCGCCGTCGCCGTCGCCGAGGTCGACGGTCCTGCTGCGGCTCTGAGCCTTGTGGACGGGCTCCGTGATTCTCGCCTGGACGACTACCACTTGTTCCACGCTATTCGCGCCGACCTCCTCAGACGGGTGGGGCGAATCGCGGAGGCGGCGGAGTCGTACGAAGCGGCGATCGCCCGCACCGGGAATGTCACCGAGCGCGACTTCCTGCTTCGGCGGTTGGCGCAGACGACAGCCGCCGGTCCGAACTGATACAGTCTGTCGGCGTACACGCCAGAAGGGTCGTCGGCCTTCGACTCGTCCTGAGCGTGCCAGGAGATTCGGCCATGAGCGGAGGCAAGCAGTCGTCGTCGCAAGGCGTCACGCGGAGGGAATTCGGCAGGATTGCGCTGGCTGGTGTGCCTGGATCGATGGTCCTTGGTGGCCTGACGCTGGAGGGCCGCCAGAAGATCCAATCCAGGATCAAGGACGTTGATATCGGCGCGATCACCTACAGCTTCCGCGGGATTACGAATCCCGATGAGATCATCAAAGCCTACGTCACGCTCGGCCTGGGGTGCATGGAGCTGATGTCGAATCACGCGGAGGCCCTGGCCGGCATCCCCGCGGCTCCCGGTCGCGGGAATCGCGGCGCGCAGATGACGCCGGAGCAGCAGGTAGCGGCCGATGCGGCGGCGAAGGCACGCACCGAGTGGAAGCGCTCGGCCAGCGCCGCGACGTGGGCACCCGTCCGCAAGAAGATCGACGACGCGGGCATCGCCCTCCGGGTGCTCTGCTACAACATGAACGTGCGGACGACGAGCGACGACGATATCGAATACGGATTCATGATGGCGAAGGGGCTCGGCGTGAACGTGATGTCGACGTCGACGCAGGTCAGCATGGCCAAGCGGCTCGCGCCGTTCACCGAGAAGCACAAGGTGCGCGTCGGTTTTCACGGTCACAACGATCTCGACCGGCCGGACGAAGTGTCCAGCAAGGAGACGTTCGAGGCGGTCATGGCGGCCGGAAAGTATCTCGGCGCCAACCTCGACATCGGCCACTTCACCGCGGCAAACGGGGACTCGGTCGCCTTCATCAAAGAGCATCACGATCGCATCACGAACCTGCACATCAAGGACATGAAGCGGAACGGCGGTTCCTACACGCCATTCGGGCAGGGAGATTCGCCCATCAAGGAGGTCCTTCAGCTTCTCAGCAAAGAGAAGTGGGACATTCCCTGCAGCATCGAGTACCAGTACAACGACCCTGACGGCACGATGGCTGCGATGGAGAAGTGCCTGAAGTACTGCAAGGACGCGCTGGCGTAGTCCGTCGGAATTCACTTGAGTCGGTGTGAATTCCCTGAAGCTGCCAGCTGTCAGCTCTCGCTTTCAGCTCACTCGCCAAACAGGATCTAGCTGAGAGCTGAAGGCTGAGAGCTGAGAGCTACGCGATCCCACCCGCTGATATCGCGGTCGTCAGCGCGGAACGACGGGAAGTATCAGCGCTGACGGGTGCTCCGCGTCGTGGTACACGGTTTGGTGCGCCTTCACCGAACGGGTGGCTTCCAGGATTCGCTCGCCTGTGTTGCGATTGCGGTCGAACCGCGGAAAATTGCTGCTCGATACGTACACACGAATGTGGTGTCCCGCCTTGAACAGGTTACCCGTCGCCCAGAGGTCGATGGAGAACTTGTAGATCTTGCCCGGCTCCAGCGGGCTCGCCGTCATCGTCGATTCGCGGTACCGCCCTCGGACGACGCCGTCGGTGAGGAAGCGCGCATATCCGCTGGCATCGACGTCCACCAGAACAGCCGTGAAATCGGTGTCGCGCGCGGAAGTCGAGGCGTAGAGGTCGAGTGACACCCAACCGGTGACCTCGACATCACGTTCGAGCGGCGGCGTCGAAAAGACGAGGACGTCCGCACGCGATCCAAGCGCCCGCTGGTCTGAAGGCCCAGGAGGCAGCAGGTCCCCGCAGCAGAGACGGCCGCCGATCGTCGGAACGGGATCGTCAGGATCGTAGTCGTAGCTCTGTGTTGCGCCGGCGCTGGCGGTCTTGTCGCTCAGCACTCCCTCGGCTCGCCCGGACCCTGCGACGAGGTAGTAGCGAGTCGCCCTGGCCCGAGCGGGTGGGAAGTCCGTCTCGTCGCGCCACGCATTCTCGCCCATGACGAAGGTGCGCACCGGGGGCCGCTGAGCGAACTCGTTCGCCGTTCCCTTCAATGCATAGTCCATCCACGCTCTGATCGTTCCCGTCATGTCGAGAACGGCGCTGCGTCCGAACGTGACGTCGCCAATCTTCCCTTCGGGGGACGTGTTGGCGTGAGCCCACGGACCGAGCAGCAGCCGCTGGCCCTCGCGCGCGGCCGCCGTCGCGGCCTTGGCGCGAAGACCGAGATAGTTCTCGATCGAGCCGCGCAGGAAGAGATCGTGCCAGCCGCCGGCATGGAGCGCCTTGACGGTCATCTCCGAGTAGTGATCGGAGACCTTGACGGCGCGCCAGTAGTCGTCGCTGGTCTCGTGGGCGATCCAATCACGGAAATACGGCGCGGCGTCGGAGGGCGTCGGCAAGTCGACGAGCGGATAGGACGACAGCGGCGATGTCCGCTCACGTTCCCACCCGCGCAGCCTCTCCTGCAGGCGATCCTGCGTCTGACGTCGAATCGTGTCCACGGCCAGGCCCGAAGACCACGACGTTGCGAACCACTGCATGAGCGCGCCGTGCTGGTACGTCCAGCCCTCGTAGTATTCGGACGCGGTGACGTAGGGAAAAATAGCGAGGAGGTGCGGCGGATGCGCCATCGCGGCCAGCATCTGCGTCGCTCCGACGTACGAGCCGCCGAACATGCCGACCTGCCCGTTCGAATAGGGAAGCGCCGCCGCCCATTCGACGGTGTCGTAGCCGTCCTCCGACTCGTGCTTGAACGGATAGAACTCTCCCTGCGAGTCAAACCGTCCACGTACGTCCTGCTTGATGACGACATAGCCCGACGCCGCGAGATCGCGAGCCTGCTGCCCTCCGCCGCGCCGATCGTACGGCGTGCGCTCGAGAAGGGTGGGGAAGCGGCCCTCGCCAGCCGGCCTGTAGACGTCCGCGACGAGGACCACGCCATCACGGGTCTTCATTGAGACGGCGGATTCCACGGTCACACCCGCGGACTGAAGCCCTCCGGCCTGAGGGCGTTCAATGAACGGGGCAGAAGCGATGGCGCCTGCGAGAACGAAACCGATCGCGATTCTCATTCCGTGCGCTCCTTGTTGGGCTGGGAGCCCGCAGCGTTCAGCGGATGAACTATCGCACAGGTGGGCCGGGAACGGAGGTCTCGGAGAGAACGGAGACGGTTCACAAACGGAGCAACGGAGCCAACGGAGGGCGAACGGAGAAGACAGGCGGGCTCGCGCCGCGCGTAGCGCGGCGGCGTGGGTGCGGCAGGACGGCAGACGCGAGCACTCCATCCGCACCTCGGGTGTTCGCGTCTGCCGTCCTGCCGCACCCACACGGTGCCGACCTGCGGTCGGCACCCGAGCCCCAGCCGTTCTTGTTCGTCAGCTGTCTTCTCCGTTTCGCCTTCGTTGACTCCGTTGCTCCGTTTGTGAACCTCCGTTGCCTCCGTCCCCTCCGTCGCAAGTACACTATCGCTCTCGAGGGAAGAATGCGCAGAATCGGATGGCTGTCGTGCGCGACGCTGGCGCTCGCGGGGGTTCTCGCCGCCGCACAGGATGGCGACTGGTCGGCCTATGGAAGAGATCCAGGCGGCGAGCGATTCTCTCCGCTCGATCGCATCAAACGCGAGAACGTCGGATCGCTCCAGGTGGCGTGGACGTTTCGCACCGGTGATGCGTACGAGCCTAAAGCAGGGCGTGGGACCGCGTTCGAAACAACGCCGCTCTATGTCGACGGAACGCTCTATCTCAGCACGCCCGTAGGACGCGTCATCGCCCTCGATCCTGTTTCCGGCCAGCAACGCTGGGCTTTCGACGCGAAGTCGCCGCGCGACATGGGATACGGCGATTTCGCCAGCCGCGGCGTCTCGACATGGCAGCGGGGCGGCGAGCGTCGCATCTTCGTCGCGACGATCGACGCGCGGCTCATCGCTCTCGACTCCCGCACGGGCAAGCCCGTCGCCGGCTTCGGCGATCGAGGCATCGTCGATCTACGTCAGGGACTGCGGATCCCGCCGGTGGGATTCGCCGACTACGAGGTCACCTCTCCGCCCGCGGTTGTCGGCAACACGATCGTCGTTGGCTCTGGCATTGCGGACGGCACATCGAAACCGCATCCGAGCGGCGAGGTGCGGGGCTTCGATGCCGTGACCGGCAAGCTCAAATGGACCTGGGATCCGGTTCCGCAGGACCCATCTGCGATCGGAGCGGACTCGTGGAAGAACCACAGCGGCCCCCGCTCCGGCGGCTCCAACGCCTGGTCCGTCATCACGGTGGATCCCTCGCGCAACCTGGTCTTCGTGCCAACGAGCAGTCCCAGCGACGACTATTTCGGCGGAGAGCGGCTCGGCGACAACCTGTTCTCGGATTCGATCGTCGCACTGCGTGGGGACACCGGGGTGCGTGTCTGGCACTTCCAGACGGTTCACCACGATCTGTGGGACTACGACGTCGCATCCCCGCCAATCCTGTTCGACTGGCGCAAGGACGGGCGCACGGTCGCCGCGGTGGCAGTGGCCTCCAAGACAGGCCATCTCTTCATCCTCGATCGCGCGACCGGGACGCCGTTGATTCCCGTCGAGGAGCGTCCTGTCCCCAAGAGCGACGTCGCTGGCGAGGAGGCATCACCGACACAGCCCTTCCCGACGGCGCCGCGCGCGCTCGCGCCCACGACCTTGACTGCCGGCGACGCCTGGGGCGTGACAGACGAGGATCGCGCCTGGTGCCGCGAGACGATGAGCGCGCTGCGCGCTGAAGGCTTCTTCACGCCGCCGTCGCTGAAGGGCACGCTCGTCATTCCCGGCAACATCGGCGGCATGGCGTGGGGCGGCATCGCGCACGATCGAGTCAACGATCTTCTCATCATGCCGGTGAACAACCTTGCCGCGGAGGTTCGCCTCATTCCGCGCGATCGCGTGGAAGCGGAGCGTCAGTCCGGCCGGTTGAGCGGTGACTTCGAATATCACCCGCAGCCGGCCACTCGTTACGGGATGGTGCGGCGCTTCCTGCTCGGACCCAAAACCCACCTGCCTTGCACACCGCCGCCGTGGGGCACCCTGGTGGCGATCAAGCCGGCGACCGGTGAGCTGGCATGGCGTGTACCGCTCGGGCAGTTTCCAGGCACCGAGAAGATACCCGGCCTGGAGAAATCGGGATCGATCGCGCTCGGTGGGCCGATCGTGACCGCGGGAGGACTGGTGTTCACAGCCGGCACGCTCGAGCCATCCATCTACGCGTTCGATGTGCTGACCGGCGAGCGGCTGTGGAAAGGATCGCTGCCGACGAGCGCGCGCTCCACCCCCATGACCTACCTCGGTCCCGATGGCCGCCAGTACGTCGTCATCGCCGCCGGCGGCCACGGAACACCGATCGGTCCGCCGATTGGCGACTACCTGGTGGCGTTTGCCGTGCCGAAGGCGATGACGCGCTGAACAAAATGCCCACTGGAACTGCCGGCGTGGTAGCTGACGCGGGAAGCCTGAAAAGCTAAACAGGTGCTGCTCGCGCGCCCGCCGACGGCGGGCGCTGGAATGAGCGGGCGGGCACGAGATCGCGAACGCAGGTCGATCGTGGCGCGCTCGCGATCTCGCGCCCGTCCGCTCATTCCGCCGCGCGGAGCGCGGCGCGAGCAACGGTACCAAGAAATTCGAACGGGCCGGCTCCTCCTCGTCCTCTCTTCCTCTCCTCCTCCTGTAGAGGTTTTCGTGACGAGTGAACCCTGCCCGGACAAACACCTACCCTCCTCTCAGCACCCGCAACGGATCGAGCCGCGCTGCGCGCCGCGCCGGAACGACGCATGCCAGTGCGCTCGCGCTCAGAAGCAGCAGCGGGACGACGACGAACGTCAGCGGATCGTGCGGCGTGACGCCGTAGAGCTGGGTCGCGAGCTCGCGCGTCAGCCAAGTCGATGCCACGAGACCCACTGCGAGCCCTGCGAGCGTGACGACGAGCCCCTGCAGTAAGACGAGCCGGAAGATGTCCAACCTGCGCGCGCCGAGCGCGGTGCGGATCGCCAGCTCGCGCGACCGCTGGGACACCGAGTACGAGAGCACGCCGAACAAGCCGACGCCGGCGATGACAAGAGCGAAGCCCGCGAACCCTGCGAGCAGGACGGCGTAGAGTCGCGGACGGGCGAGGGTCGTGAGCATCCGTTGCTCGAGCGGCATGACGGCTTCGGCGACCAGACGATCGTCGGATTCGCGCAGGAGTGACCGCAGCGTCGCGGTGTCCAGTGCCGCACTGGGGGCGCTCGCCAGAAGCGTGACTGTCTGGACCGGAAGGCGGCCCTCCATCTGGCGGTACGAGCAGTACACCTCTGGCTGTGAGGTGTCCGCCGCGGTCACGTAGCGCACGTCGCCGACGACGCCGATCACCGTGGCTTCCAGCTGTTGGCCGTCCCGCGATCCGTAACCGGCGACGGGCATCTTCCATCCTAGCGGCGAATCACCGAGATATCGGCGTGCGAACGCCTGGTTGACGACGACGCCCCGTTCCGACGTCTCGGTGTCGGCATCAGAGAACGACCGGCCGGCGATCATCCGCATTTCCAGGACGGAAAAGTAGTGCGCGCTGACAATCCGGGGGGAGGCCTGCACCCTCACGGCCGCGCCAGCGGCCATGGGCGACTTGAACGTGAACGCGCTCGTCGAGCCTCCCGGTGTGAGCGGCAGCTCGGACGTGAAGGCCACTGCTCTGACGCCTGGTAGGCCACCAAGTCGTGAAAGGACGCTGTTGAGGAGGGCGAGTCGCCGCTCGGGAGAGGGATACATCGACGCCGGCATCGACAGCCGGGCCGACACGATGCCGCTCGTGCCGTAGCCCCGGTCCGCGTTGAGCAGCGCCACGAAGCTTCGTACGAGGAGCGAAGCGCCGACGAGCAGCACGCACGCGACGGCGACCTGACCCGTCATGATGGCCAGTCGTGCCCGGGCTGTCCGGGTGCGGGCGGCGGCGCCCACAGGCGCCGTTCCGTTTTCGGCGAGCGCCTCGACGATGTCCAGCCGTCTCGCCCGGAGGGCGGGCAGAAGTCCGAACAGGATGCCAGTGCCCACCGAGACAGAGAGCGCGAAGACGACGACCATCGCGTCGACGCCGAGGTCGTCCACGCGCGGAAAGTCGACGGGCAGGAGAGATGGCAGAGAGCGATGGAGAATCCACGTGAGCGCGAGACCTGCTCCGCCTCCGCTCAGGCCGAGGATCAGGCTTTCGACGAGCAGCTGCCTCGTAACGCGCGCGCCGCCCGCACCCAGCGCCGCGCGGATGGCCATCTCGCGGCTCCTCGTAGTCGTGCGAGCGAGTTGAAGGCTGGCCACGTTGGCTGTGGCGGTCGCGAGCAGCAGGCCGACGGCGGCCAGCAGCACGAGGAGCGGTTGCCGAACGTCGGCGGTCAGCGCATCGCGAAGAGGCTGTGCCGTGATCCCCACGGGACCGTTGCTGCCGAAGATGGCCATGGTCGTCAGCCCGGTGTCGGCCGCCGATCGCCCTCGCGCCGTCCCTTCGGACGCAGCCTGCGCCGCGGTGACGCCCGGACGCAGCGCCGCCAAAGCGTTGAACACCGCCAGGAAGTTTCCGGCCGTGGGTCGAACGGCGTATGGAACGATGGCGCGTGTTTGCCTGTCCGGGTATGCCTGAGCCTCCGGCAGTACGCCGATCGCCGTATACGACTCGCCATCGAGTTGTATCGGACGGCCCAGCACCGCGGGATCCCCTCCGAAACGCTGCCGCCAGAGCGTTTCTGACAGGACGACTACTGGCGAAGCTTCGTCCTTCTCGTCGAACAGGCTGCCGATCAGCGGGCGCACGCCGAGCGCGGCAAACAGAGTGGCGCTGGCGGCGGTGATTCGAATGCGTTCAGGATCGCCTGTGCCCGTTATCGTGACGACGCGCTGCGACCATGCCGCGAGGTTCTCGATCGTCGCTGGGTCGGGCCGCCACGCGAGGTAGGCGGCGTTGGTGAATGCGCCGAAGCGTGGCGCGATGCCGCCGCGAGTCTCCTTGAGGACGACGATCCGATCCGCGTGAGGCCAGGGCAGAGGCCGCATCAGCACACCGTACGTCACGCTGAAGAGCACCGTCGTCGCTCCAATGCCGATCGCCATGGTCAGGATCGTGATCAGCGCGTGCCGGGGTTGCCGCCGGACGAGCCGGGCGGCGTAGCGGACGTCCTGCGCGAGGCCTGCGAACCGCGACGACCCGACCGCGACTGGCGGTACGACCGCTTCGACGCGTTGAGATCGACGCTCGAGTGAGCCGGCATCGGTCTGCCATCGATGGAGGAGATCCCTCACCCTTGCTTCAGCCTCTTCGACGGTGCATCCGTCGGCCCGTGCGGCGTCGTACGTGGAGCTGGCGTGCTGCGCCAGCTCCTCGACGATGTCGTCGGCCGGCGTGCGTGCGGCGCCCACGAAGGCCGCGCGGACGCGATCCTGCCAGCTATGCATGTCTGATGCGCGCGACGCGATTCAACGCGTCGAAGAAGTTGTCCCAGACCGTCCGCTGGCTCGCCAGCATCTTCCTGCCAGCCTTGGTCAGCCGATAGTAGCGTCGCCTCCGCTGGCCCGCCTTCTCGACCCAGCGGCCCTCGATCAGATCCTTGTCCTCCATCCGGTAGAGGGTCGGGTAAAGGGAGGCCGCGTGGAAGGAGATCGCGCCGCGCGAGCGGTCGTCGATCAGGCCGGCGAGATCGTACCCATGCCGGTCGCGTTCTTCGAGCAGCGCGAGGATCAGCAGTTCGGTGCTGCCTCGCTTCAGCTCCCGCTGGAGCGCATTGATGCCCATATGTGGGCACGATATATATCATGAACAGAATTCAGAATACAGAATTCAGAATTTAGAATGCTTTTTCCAATGGCGCCGCCACGAGGCGGCGCTTGTAAATCCTGAATTCAGAATACAGAAGTCAGAATCAGCATCGCCAGGTTTGAGAGGCGCCGCCTCGTGGCGGCGCCATTGGAAAAAGTATTCTGTATTCTGACTTCTATATTCTGAATTCTGCTTTGAGACTCAGCTGCCTCCCCGTCTCGTTCTATCCGGATCTTGCAGCGGGCCGGATGACGCTCGCGGACTGGTTCCGGACCGCCGCGCGCCTTGGGCTCGACGGCGCGGACGTCAGCGTCGCTCATATCGTCAGCCGTCAGCCCACGGACCTGCGGCGCCTCGCGCGGCAGGCGGGCGACGCCGGTGTCGATGTCCCGATGCTCGTGACGTATACGGATTTCACTCACCCGGATCCCGGTTATCGCGCGAAGCAGGTCGACGAGCTCCGCGCATGGATCGAGGCCGCGGATCGTCTGCATGTCAGGTTTCTGCGAGTGACGGCAGGTCAGGCGCATCCTCACGTGGAGGAACCCGATGGCATCGGGTGGGCGGTCGACGGGCTGACGGCCTGTCTGAGCGAGGCGCGCGACGCGGGCATTCGATTGCTCTACGAAAACCACACGCGCGGATCGATCTGGCAGTGGAAC
This sequence comes from uncultured Acidobacteriota bacterium, assembly GCA_963730995.1. Lineage (GTDB taxonomy): Bacteria > Acidobacteriota > Vicinamibacteria > Vicinamibacterales > 2-12-FULL-66-21 > CAVSUB01. The sequence goes on from CAVSUB010000002.1 coordinate 961,581, forward strand.
GACTTCACGCATCCGGCCGCGCGGTTCCTCGACGTCGTCTCACGCACGCGAGGGACGGGTCTCGAGGTGCTCTTCGACACCGCGAACAACCTGGTGTTGGGTGATGATCCTGCGCTTGTGCTGGAGGCCGTGCTCGATCGCCTGGGCGCCGTGCACTTGAGCGACATCGCCAGGCGCGGGGAATACGGGCCGACGGTGATTGGCTCGGGTGTGGCGCCCCTCAGGCCGGTCGTCGAACGGATCCGGTCCGCCGGCTTCGACGGCTGGATCAGCGTCGAGGAGGCCAGCCGGACCGGCGAGGAAGGATTCCGTCGCGCCGTCGAGTTCGCCGACCGGCTCTGGGTCGAGGCCGGCGGGTCACCGAGAAAGCGATCCCGCCATGCCTGACCGGGGCTGAACTACTTCCAGCCCGTCGATTTGCGCGTGAAGCGGGCCGGGAGCGCCGGCTTGCTCTCGGCCGCCGGTTCCGAGTCCTTCGACGCCTCGGCGATCTCCCGTTCGAGATCCTCGTCGTTGGGCAGCCCGGCGAGCTGGTCGACGAACATCAACGAGTGCTGCGACGGGATCTCGAACTTCTTCCCGCACGTCTTGCAGGTCACCTCGTCGTCCAGCCGAAGCAGGTAGTCCCGAAGCTTCGCGAACTTCGCCCGATCGCCATCATCCGCGCCAGGCGGCGGCCTGTCCTTCTTCGCGCGCCGCACCCACCTGATGCTGTAGTCGCCCGTTCGCCGACACTTGGGGCACTGATACCGGCCTTGCCGGGTTTCCGGCCTTTCCGTGAAAAACGCGCGTTCGTCCAGGGACATCCCCTCATGGTAGCAACGAAAGCTCTCTGCCGCCCCTTTTCGTGGCGTGCGACCCGCCCCCCGAACCCCTGGAACCCCTGGAACCCCTGGAACCCCTGGAACCTCTGGAACCTCTGGAACCCCTGGAACCCCTGGAACCCCAGCCCGCGGTCCCCCGCGCTTGACAGGGATGTGATATCCCGTGTGTTGTCATATGGGCAGGCCCCCGGCCGGCCGAAACCATGCGAGAGGCATCATGACTCCCAAGGGTCGACCCGATCCCGGCACGCTCAGCATCAACGCGATGCGGTACCAATTCGGCGGCCACGTCGGGAAACCGGTCACGGCCCGAGGCATGGGCGTCCTTGTCATCGACGTCGGCGGAACCAACATCAAGCTCCTCGCAACAGGCCGGAGGACGGTTGTGAAGATTCCATCCGGCCCGACGCTGACGCCCAGGAGGCTGGTGCGCCTGGTCCGGCAGTCGGTCGACGGGTGGAAGTACTCGCGCGTCTCGATCGGGTATCCCGGCGTCGTCCTGCACGGCAAGCCGATCGTCGAGCCGAAGAATCTCGGCCGCGGATGGGTGGGATTCGATTTCGCCAAAGCGTTCGGCTGCCCGACGAGAGTGGTGAACGATGCCGCCATGCAGGCGCTCGGAGGTTATCGGGGCGGACGGATGCTGTTTCTAGGTCTCGGGACCGGTCTCGGCAGCGCCCTGATCAGCGACGGGATCCTCGAGCCCATGGAGCTCGCGCATCTGCCCTACAAGAAGGGGCGCACGTACGAGCAGTATGTCGGGGCCGCCGGCCTGAAGCGCTTCGGCCGCAAGCGCTGGTCGCGTCACGTCCTCGACGTCACCGAGCGGCTCAAGGTCGCTCTCGGCGCGGACTATGTGGTGCTCGGCGGCGGGAATGCGAAGCTGCTGAAGGAACTGCCGCCTGGCGCGCAGTTGGGCAACAACGCACAGGCGTTCGTCGGAGGCTTCCGGTTGTGGAAGCCGGCGGCGAAGCGACGACAGTAACAGACGGCTGCAGAAGGCAAGCTTGAAGAATGAATGATGGCAACGGGCCCGCGGTTCTGCTGATTCAGGGAGTCGGCGTGGTCGGCGCGGGCTGGGGTCCGCAGGTCGACGCAATGGCCGGCCGCTTCCGGATGATGGCCTTCGACAATCGCGGCATCGGCTCGAGTCCGCTAGGCGATGTGCCGCTCTCGATCGAGGTGATGGCGGACGACGCGATCGGGATCATGGATTCGAGCGGGATCGATCGTTTTCACGTCGTCGGACACTCGATGGGCGGCCTCATCGCGCTGCGGGTCGCGCTGAAGGCGCCACACCGCGTCAAGAGTCTGTCGCTGCTGTGCACCTTCGCGAGCGGCAAGGACGGATCCCGGATGTCGCCCGGGATGCTCATCTCTGCCCTCCGCCTTCGAATCGGATCGCGCGAGATGCGTCGCCAGGCGATGCTGAGCCTCATCATGCCGGCCGATTATCTGCAGACTGTCGATCGCGCGCGGCTCGCCCGCACCATCGGGAGTCTGTTCGGCCGCGATCTGTCGGAGCAGCCGGCGATCGTCATGAAGCAGTTGCGCGCGATGTCACGCTACAGCGCGGCGCCGCGGCTCCAGGAGCTGCGGTCGCTTCCCGCGCTGGTCGTCAGCGGCAGCTTCGACCGCATCGCCAGGCCGGATCTGGGACGCGCGCTCGCGGAAGGCCTGGGAGCGCGGTACGTCGAGTTTCAGGATGCAGGGCACGCCCTCCCGATTCAGTGCGGTGATCGGCTGAACGCACTACTGCTCGAGCACATCGACCGCGCGGAGAGTCTTGCGCGCAGCGACGCCCAGCCCGCAGGTCCAGCCGTCACCGAGCGTGTCTAGTCCCAGGAATTCACTTGTATTGCTACTTACACACAAAGCTTGCGGCATCGTCCGGACTGCCGCTGCCTTTGTACTGCGCGCGCTGCGGGTAGACGCAGAGCGGACGCGAGCGAGACACTGTGCCGTCGCCGGCGAGCTTTCGCGCGACGATGGAATCCGGCGCCTTGCCGCGCTCGACCCAATCGGACAGCACGGCCGGCCAATCGACGGTGCTCGGACCCGGGCCGCCACCACAGTGCAGGACGCCAGGCATCAGGAACAACCGGATGTAGTCGCGAGCCCCGCTGTCGCGGCTCTGCACCTGATCGTAGTACTTGATTGTGCCCAAGGCACTCAGTGCAGGGTCCGACCATCCGTGCCAGACGATCAGCTTGTGACCCTTTGCCTTGAACGGACCGAGATCCGGATCCGTCGCGTTCAGGAATGTTCCAGCCAGGCGGGCGTCCTTCCGCGAGTGTGACACGTCGTACTGCGTGTAGTCCCACGACGGATCGCCGAAGACCAGGTACTTGAAGAACTGTGTGCCGAACGCGAAGCGCAGGCTTGGGCCCTGCGGCGTCCGCTGCGGACCACCGCCGACGATCCACGCGGCCCATCCACCGGGCTCCCCCTCGCCGCCGACCGGCTGACCGGGATAGAGGACCTCGGCCTGGCCTGTCGTCTCGGCGTAGACCTTTTTCAGCGCGCTTCGCTGGGGATCCGTAAGTCCCGTCAGCGCGGCGACGTCAACCTTGCAGCTGCGTGGATCGTCAATCAGACCGTCTTTTACCCCGTCGGCCGCGTCGCACCTGTCGACGACTTGTGCCTCTATCGACTTCAGCACGTCGGTCGAGAAAACCGGGGTGCTCAGGCTTTGCTTGTCGGGAAAGACCGCCTGGATGTCCTTGATGAACTGTGCGGCAATCCCCACGAAATCGAGGGCGGGCGCGCCAGAAACGATTCCGTTGAAATCGTCCGGGAAGCGCTGCGCCTCCATCATGGCCTGACGGCCGCCGTTCGAGCAGCCCACGAAGTACGCCTGCGTCTCGGGCGTGCCGTAGTAGCGCCGGACGATCGCCTTGGCCGTTTCCGCAGTGCGATGCACGCCCAGATAGCCGTAGTTCACCTGGCGCTCGACGTTGTTCATCGCCCAGCTCGCGTCGACCGACGAACCCTTGTGTCCTGTATCCGTTCCTGCGGTGGCATAGCCCGCGTTCACCGATGCCTGCGCCTGGTTCTCGACTTCCCCGACAAAGCCGCCGCCGCCACCCATAAGGAACTTGCCATTCCAGGCATCGGGGAGCAGGAGGGAGAAATGGATCTCTGTGCCGATCGTGCCGGTCACGCGGCAGTGCGCCACACGGATCGGCCCGGAGTCGGCTGCCGGGTGTGCGACGGCCTCCGCGATTTTCACGTCCGGGAGCTCGACCGACGGCACGCGATCGCAGGCCATGCGGCCGTCAGACGCAGTCTGCCTGGCACCCACAACGGTGGATGCCGCGCAGGCCAGGAAAACACCAAGTACAAGGCGTCGTCGTGTCATGAGCTGGACTCCTGGAAGAGCGCCCATCATAGTCGACTGGCGCCGGCGCTGCCGGGTCCGGGTCACGCGTCCCCAGCCTGGGCTTCGCGATTCGGCTCGAATCGCATAGACTCCGGCGTCATCCATGCACCTCACGTTCCTCGACTGGTCAATTGTTCTAATCTCGCTTCTGATCTGCTTCGGTCCGGCAATCTTCTTCGGGCGTCGGGCCGGTCAGAACACTTCCGAGTTTTTCGCGTCGGGCCGCGCCGTCCCGTGGTGGCTGGCAGGGCTCTCCATGGTGGCGACGACGTTCAGCGCGGATACGCCGAATCTGGTGACGGACATTGTCCGCCGCAACGGCGTGGCGGGGAACTGGGTCTGGTGGGCCTTCGTGCTGACGGGTGTCGCCACGGTGTTCTTCTACGCAAGGCTGTGGCGGCGGTCGGGGGTCCTGACCGATCTGGAATTCTACGAGCTGCGCTACTCCGGAGCGGCGGCGTCGGCGCTGCGCGGCTTCCGCGCGATCTACCTGGGCCTCTTCTTCAACTGCCTCATCATGGCGTCCGTCAATCTGGCGACCTGCAAGATTGCCGGAATCCTGTTCGGGCTGGATCGATGGCAGACCTTGCTGCTCGTCGGCACGCTCAACGTCACGTTCGCAGCCTTCGCCGGGCTGTGGGGCGTGCTCGTCATCGACATGATCCAGTTCTTCATGAAGATGGCGGCCGTGATCGCGGCGGCCTACTTCGCGGTGACGTCGCCGCAGGTCGGCGGACTGCACGCGCTCGTCGAGAAGGTCTCGGCCATGCAGGGACCTGGCGGCGTTCACTACCTTGGCCTGCTGCCGGATTTTCAAAGCAACTGGGATCTCGCGGTCGCGGTCTTCATCATGCCCGTTGCGGTGCAGTGGTGGGCCGTCTGGTATCCGGGGGCCGAGCCAGGCGGAGGAAGCTACATCGCGCAGCGCATGCTGGCATCCAAGTCCGAGAAGGACGCGCTGAGCGCCGTCCTCTTCTTCAATGTCGCCCACTACGTGTTCCGGCCGTGGCCGTGGATCCTCGTAGCGCTCTGCTCGTTGATCGTCTATCCGGAGTTGTCGGACATCCAGCGCACCTTTCCGAACCTCGATCCAAGCCTCCTCGGGCACGACATCGCCTATCCGGCGATGCTGACGTTCCTGCCTGCTGGGTTCCTGGGCCTCATGGTTGGCGGCCTGATCGCGGCGAGCTCCTCGACGATCCTGACTCACCTCAATTGGGGGGCGTCGTATCTCGTCCACGACTTCTATCGCCGCTTCGTGACGCGTGACGCCACCGAGCAGCACTACGTCCGGGCCGGCCGCGTCGTGACGGCCGGGCTCTTCGTGTGTGCGGCGGCGACGGTCTATCTGCTCGACACAGCGAAAGACATCTTCGATGTGATTCTGCAGGTCGGCGCGGGCACGGGCCTCTTGTATCTCGTGCGCTGGTTCTGGTGGCGGGTCAACGCGTGGTCCGAGATCGTCGCGATGATCAGCTCGTTCGCCGTCTCGATCGGTTTCCTGCTGCTGAAGACGCGTGGCGTGGTGTTCAGCACGCACGTGGCGCTCCTCACGACCATCGCTATCACGACAATCTGTTGGGTCGCGACCGCGTACCTGGGACCGGAGACCGATCCGGAAGTGCTCCTCAAGTTCTGGCGCACGGTACGCCCATCCGGACCGGGATGGACGCCCATCCGTCAGGCCGCGGGCCGATCTGCCGCTGAAGCGAGAGCGCAGGGCGACAACATTCCGCTCGCCCTTCTCGGATGGGTGGCGGGCTGCACGTCCATCTGGTCGGCGCTCTTTGCGGAGGGGAACTATCTTTATGGCCGGATGCCGCAAGCGATCTTCCTGACGGTGGTGTTCCTGATCTCGACTGCAGTGCTCGTGATGGTCGTTCGCCGCACCTGGGCGGACCAAACCTCGTGAAACGGGCGTGAAATCCGTTCGTCCCTGCGTTCGTCACTCATCCCACCTGTGGTCCGCCGAGTCTGCTATAAGCGAGGCATGTCGACTGTTGGGCAGGATGTTCGATACGCGCTGCGGACGCTGATTCGAAGCCCAGGTTTCGCGACGATAGCCATCATGACGCTGGGCCTTGGCATAGGCGCGGCGACGACGATCTTCACGGTCGTGAACGGCGTCCTGCTGCGACCCCTGCCATACCGATCGCCTGAGCGGATCGCGAACATCTGGGTGGATTTCGGGGTAGGCGCGCAATCCCTGCCCGCGATGTCGCCAGGTGACTTCCGGGACTACCAGCAGCGCAGCCAGTCCTTCGATGTTCTTGCTGCCGGCTCTGGCGCGCAGGTCGTCGGAGCGATCGGCGCGCTGTCGGGAGACGGCATCGAGACGGAACGCGTCGAAGTCTCGACGATTACGGCGAATTTCTTCCCGCTGCTGGGTGTGGATCCGGCCTACGGACGTCCCTTCACCGCGGAAGAAGAAGCGGTGGGTGGTCCGAAGGTCGTGATTCTCAGTTACAACCTGTGGAGCCGCAAGTACGGCGGCTATCCTGGCATCGTGGGTCGTCAGATCAGGCTGGACGGTCTCGATCAGACCGTGGTCGGAGTCATGCCTGCGGGCTTCCGGCTCTGGCTGCCGTCGGAGGCGTTTCAGATCACCGACGCGCAGATCTGGAAGCCGCTGCAATTCGACTACTCGACGCAGCTGCCACGCAACCTGACGTTCTTCACTGTGTTCGGGCGGCTCAAGCCGCAGGTGACGTTCGAGCAGGCCCAGGCGGACATGGACGGAATCGCGCGCCAGCTTCGCGCGGAGCATCCCGAGCACCAGTCCGGAGACATGCACGTCCGGGTCGTTCCGCTGCAGCAGGATGTCGTCAAGCACGCGCGGCGCGCGCTGATGGTGCTCTTCGTCGCCGTCGGCTTCCTGCTGCTGATCGCCTGCGCCAACGTCGCACACCTGCTGCTCGCTCGCGCGACCAGCCGCGAGCGCGAGATTGCCCTGCGCGGCGCGCTCGGCGCCACGCGGGTGCGCGTTCTTCGCCAGCTCGCCACCGAGAGCGCGGTCCTTTCGGTGGCCGGCGGCATCATCGGGCTGCTCACGGCATGGGCGGGCACCCGTGTCCTGAATTGGCTGAGCCCCGCAAACCTGCCGCGGCTCGAGTCGGTGCGGATCGACGGCTCCGTCCTGTTGTTCGCGCTCGCCGCCAGCTCGATCACGGCGCTCTTCTTCGGCCTCGTGCCCGCGCTCCGGGCGGCAGGGATGGACTTGAATCGGACGTTGCGCGCGACAGGCTCGCCGTCGCTGGTCAACGCACGGGTTCGAAGCGTGCTGATGATCGCGGAGATGGCGCTGGCCCTGGTGCTCCTCATCGGCGCCGGCCTGATGGTCCGCAGCTTTGCGGCCCTTCAGCACGTACGGCCAGGATTTGACCCGTCCTCCGTACTGACGCTCAGGCTCGCCTTCCCCGGCGCCAAGTATCCGACTCCCGAGGCGCGCTTTGCCTTACGTCAGCAGATCGAGAATCGTGTTCGCGAGCTGCGCGCCGTCACCGACGTCGCGTTCATCTCGCAGCTGCCCCTGACGGGCAGCGGTCCGTTGTCGCCGTTTGCCTACAACGCGGAAACGGCGCGCAACTGGGAAAGCGAGACCTCGGACGGCCGCAACGTGTCGCCGTCCTATTTTCGAGCGATGGGCACGCGCCTGATCGCAGGCCGTTTCTTCGACGAGCACGACCGGCCCGGCCAGGGTCGAATCATCATCGACGAGACCCTCGCCGCGCGGGCGTGGCCAGGCCAGAACGCGGTCGGGAAGAGGCTGCAGGTGGAACCCACCGGTTCGCCATACGAATACGCCGAGGTCATCGGCGTTGTCGAGCACATCCGCGCGCACGATCTCGCGCGGCCCGTCCGGCCGCAGATTTATTCCGCGCTTGGCGGCGGCGCGGCGCGGATGTACGTCGTGATCAGAACGGCCGATGGATGTTCGTGTCTGGCGTCGGAGATCCGCAAAGCCATTCAACGAATCGATCCGGATCTGCCGGTCGACAAGGTGCGCGGGATGACGGACTACGTCGCCGACGCGATGGCCTCTTCGCGTCTGACCCTGATGCTGATGGCGCTGTTCGGCATGGCAGCGCTGCTGCTCTCCTGTGTCGGCATCTACGGCGTGTTTTCGTACTCGGTCAGCCAGCGGACGCGCGAGATCGGGATTCGCATGGCGCTCGGACAGGAGCCCGGGCGCATCCGAAACCTCGTGCTGGTGGAAGGGCTGCGCCTGATCGCGATCAGCACCGCAATCGGAGGGGCCATGGCCTTCGTGCTCACGCAGAGCGTCTCGGCACTTCTCTACGGCGTCCGGCCAACCGATCCCTCGACGTTCGGCCTGATGGCGCTCCTGTTGATGGTCGTGGGCCTCGCCGGCTGCTACGTGCCCGCGCTTCGCGCGACGAGAGTGAATCCGATCGTCGCGCTGCGGGCGGACTGACCCGGAGTTAACTTGTCTGCGGAACGTAGGCTGGCAGCGCCCCAGCCACTTCGGGCGGCCTTGCCGAGGCGCGGGATGTCCTTACACGAGATCAGGAGTTCAGGGGAATTCGCTCTCTTGTTTCCGGATTCCACACTCGTGATCTCCTGAACCTGTGATCTCCTGTTTGGCAGCGCCTCAAGCCATTTCGAGCGGCGTCAGCTGGTGGGGCGTGATTTGCTGGAGGTGGAAGCCACGAGCTCGATGCTCGTGTTACAGTGCCGCCGAACAGGGCGGCGTATGCACACAAGCAGGCGAACATTTCTGGCAGCGTGCGGAGCACTTGCGGCCACCGCGAGCGTCACGCGCACGCAGGCCCAATGGCAGGAGAGTCAGCGCTACCCGGACCCGCGAATCCAAATCATCGATCCGTCGTTCGCTCCATATCGCATCGCCAGCGCCAAGGTCGAACGGATCGCCTCGGGCATGCGCTGGGCCGAGGGACCGGTCTGGTTCGGCGACGGGCGCTTCCTGCTCTGGAGCGACATTCCCAACAATCGCCTGATGAAATGGGAGGAGGAGACCGGCGCTGTCAGCGTGTTCCGGCATCCCTCGAACTATTCCAACGGCAACACGCGCGATCGACAGGGACGGCTGATCACTTGCGAGCACGACGCCAGGCGCGTCACGCGGACCGAGTACGACGGCACCATCACCGTCATCGCCGAGCGTTTCGAGGGAAAGCCGCTGAACTCGCCCAACGACGTCGTGTGCAGATCCGATGGTTCAATCTGGTTCACCGATCCGCCGTTCGGGATCCTCGGGAACTACGAGGGCCACGTGGCCAAGCCGGAGCTGCCGACCAACGTCTATCGGGTCGATCCGTCAACCGGCCGGATGGCCGTGGTTGCCGGAGACATCAATCGGCCGAACGGCCTGTGCTTCTCGCCCGACGAGAAGCGGCTCTACGTGATCGAGGCCGGACTCTCGCCACGGGTGATTCGCGCGTATGACGTCGTGGACAACGGGTCCAGGATCGCCAACGGCCGGACGCTCATCACCGCGGAACCCAACGGCACGCCTGACGGAATGCGCGCGGATGTGGATGGCAACCTCTGGGTCGGCTGGGGCATGGGCGCCGAAGAGCTGGACGGCGTCGCAGTCTTCAACTCTGAAGGGAAGCCGATCGGGAGGATTCACGTCCCCGAGCGGGTCGCGAATGTCTGCTTCGGCGGGCGATCCCGGAATCGTCTGTTCATGGCCGGGAGCACGTCGGTGTACTCGCTGTTCGTGAATACGCAAGGGGCGGCATAGTCGAGGAATTCACTTGGGTCGGGTCTGAATCCGTGAAGCTTTCAGCTGTCAGCTCTCAGCTGTCAGCGAGAATCGCGCGCTTCGCTTCGTCGATCAACTCGTTGTTGCGCTCGTACGATAGCGGCTCGGCGCTTCCGGGCAGCGTCGGCGGATAGACGTGCCGTTTGTAGACGGGATACGCCTCGGTTCGCAAGTGCGCCAGCATGTGATGGCCGCGTCGCGTCTCGCGCTCGTGGCGCAGGGCGCCGATGTCGATCGGCGCGACGACGATCCGTTCACCCGGTCCGGGAGATGCTTCCGCGAGCAATCGGCCGTCGAAGTCCACGACCTGACTGCCGCCCGGCCACGAATACGGGGGATAGTGCCGCAAGCTCGCGCCTTGATTGGCCGCGACGACGAACGCGGTGTTCTCGAGCGCCCGGCAGCGGTTGACGATCGTCCACCAGTTCATCGGCTCGGTAGCGCCCCACGGGTCCATGTAGGCCGAGACGCGCACCAGCACCTCTGCGCCATTCGCCGCGAGCTGGCGGATGGCCTCTGGAAACAACCAGTCATAGCAAATCGCACAGCCGATGCGGCCGATCGGCGTTTCCGCGACGGGGAAGAGCGGCTCGTCGTAGCCCTCGATGTCGTGCGGACTCGAGTGCACCTCGTACGGGATCCACGTGTTGACCTTCCGGTACTTGTAGAGAATTCCGTCCGGACCGATGAGGCACGTCGTATTGAAGACTCTGCCGGGCCACCGCGGATCCGCTTCCAGCATCGATCCGCTCTGAATGAAGATGTCGTGCTCCTTGGCCTTCCCCTGGAGTCTGTGGGTGTGCTCGTTCGGAATCGGCACCGCGAGTTTGTCGAGAAGCTCGGCCACGGTTGGAAAGACCGGGGCCGCGTGGGCGAACTCCGGGAAGACCACGAGCCTGACGGGGAGAAACGGCGCACTCCCCGCCACTGCAGCGTCGATCATCGCGACGATGCGATCGGTGTTCGCGCTCATCTGACGCCGGTCGAGCGGGTTGGCGAGATCGGTCTGGCAGGCGGCGGCGGAATAACGCATAGGTGAAGTGTGACGGGATCCGAATAGCGTGATTCTTGTCGGGATCCGGGATCCGACAACCCTCGTGTTCTCGATCGAAGTGTTTTCCGGATCCCTGATCCCGATCCCGGATCCCCGACTAGTATCCGCGCGAGACGACCCGCGTGTTGTATTTCTCTACCGCCTCTCGATGCGGATAGCGCTCACCCGGCCCGTACGGATATTTCGTCATCGCGTGGAACGGCAGCGGCTCGACGCTGTCGGGGCTCGCCGAGTTGATGTCCATCTCCTTGCTGTAGCCATCGACATACAGCAGAAACGTGCGACGGGTTCCTGCGCGCAGGGGCGGCAGCGCCGACGCGTCGAAGGAGAGCGCGATCTCATCGCCGGGCCGCGATACGACGAAGAGGTCGTCGACCTCTCGAAGCAGCGGTCTGACATCCCCTTCCCGCGTGTAGCTCCCAATCAACTGCTTCCAGGGTGACTCTGCGGACACCTTCGCGTAGTTGTATCCGTACGGCTCCCGCCCATCCGGCGTCGATTCGGCCGAAAAGCCACGCCAGTGCAAATCCGCGACGGCCGGGTCGATGCGTGTGAGGACGGTCGGGAACCCGCCGCCGGACGAATCGACGAGCACCTGGTCCCAGTAGATGCGCATGTTCGTCAGGATGCGGACCTCGCGAGATCCGGGCGGAACCTTTCCGCGAAGGTTCACGACGACGGTCTGCGGACGGCCCACCGGTATCCCGATGTCTTCGATGGCTGTCCGCCACTCGCCATTCGCCGCATTGACCTGCAAGGCCGGCGGCGTCAGCGTGCGACCGCTCTGGCTGGCTGCCACGTTGTCGCCCGAGAACGCGTAGTCCGTCCAGCCGGTCATCAGCAGGACGGCGCGGCTCGCATCTACACCCAGGTCGAGCGTCAACGCGTGGGTCTCGGCATATCCTCGGATGGGGCCGAGGCGAAAACCGTCCGGATAGCTTCGATCGACCGCCCTCACGCGAGCGGTCACGTCACGCCCGCCATCCTCTGTCGCGCGCGCGACTGGTTTGGCGCCACGCGTCGTCGTGAGCCCGAACCCGGACGGTCGCGCCTTCAGCCCTTCGTTCGGATACGCTTCGACGTCGGCCGGGTGATCGACTGCGATGAGCTGCAGCCGATCGACGAACATCGTCTCCTCGAGCTCGTTCGTGACGCGAAGCTCGTACTTGCCGTCCCGCGGCTGGAGTTGGTCCTCGCGTATCCGGACGTATTCGTCGGGATCCGCCGTGTTCCATACGTTCGGGCCTTCCCAGTAACCGAGCTCGCCGCCACCCATGAAGTCGGTCACGAACGCGAAGCGCGTCCCGTTCCAGGTGTAGAGGAACGGGCAGGACGATGGCTTCCGATCGAGCTCGGTCACGGTGACGCTGCTGGGCGACGAACCTGTGGCACCCGCGGCAGGTCCGAGGTCCAGCTCCGTCTGCAGCGTTCCAGAGGGCCACAGCACGCGAACCGCGTCCGCCGTGGCTCGTGTGCCGAGTCCGAACCGCAAGTCGGCCGGTGCGACTGACGGCGTTGCCGCAGACGATTCGAGTCGTTGACGCAGGCTTCCGGATCGCATGTCGATCTTCGAGCCCACGCCTCCGTGGTTGCTGACTCGACCCGCCAGCCGAACTTGCAGAGAACGATTCGTGCTGCCGCCGTCGTTCCGCCAGACGCGCAGCTCTCCTCCGGCGAGCGCGACGACAACGTCTTCATCTCCGTCGCCGTCGATGTCGCCGACGGCCATCGACTGAAATGGCGTTGCGGCAGGCGCGACACCGTTCGTCTGTCCTTCCACCCACGCGTTGCCGACATTCCTGAACAGATGCGACGCCTGCGGTGTCAGGACCAGCAGATCGAGCAGGCCGTCGTTGTCGTAGTCGACGAACTGCGAGGCCACCGCGCCGGAGGTGCCCGCAGGCGCGGGACTCGAAGCGAACCGACCGCTGCCGTCGCTCATCGCGAGCACGCCAGGGCCGTCCGACCGGCCGAGGAAGAAGTCGGTGTAGCCGTCCTTGTTGACGTCGGCCGCGGCGACGGACGTGTAGTCGGCCGCCGCGGACAGCCGCGCGTCTGCCGCCGCATCGCGAAAAGATCCATCACGGACGTTCTGAAACAGCATCGGCGCAACGCCGCGAGCGACCACGACGAGGTCCATGTCCCGGCGATTGTCGAAGTCGGTCGGGACGACGGCGATGCCGCGGCCGGCGCCGCCACTGACTTTGGCCGCGGCGGTGATGTCGGTAAAGGTACCGTCGCCGTTGTTGCGAAGGAGCTGATTGGGCGGGCCGACAATGAAGAGATCCAGGTCGCCGTCGTGATCGACGTCGACGAACGCGGCGGACTTCGCCACGTACGGAGATGCCGGGATGCGCGCCGCTGCCGTGACGTCTTCGAACCGCCCGTCGGCCTGCTGCCGGAGGAGCCGATTGCCTCCGGCGCGAAGGACGAAGAGATCCGGCCGGCCGTCGTTGTCGTAGTCGGCGGCCACAGCGGCGATCGAAGCGCCAATCGCCGCCGGAATGAGGCCGGACGCTTCGCTGAGCACGCCCTGAGCGTTTCGAAAGACGCGGAGGCCGGACGCGTCGGCCTCGACGAGGTCCAGATCGCCGTCATTATCGGCATCAAACAGCGTGACGCTTCCAGGGCTCGCAGCCGTAGGCTGCGCCGGGTCCTGCCGCGGCTTCACCGGCAGCATCGTCGAGGTCGCGTCGACGAACGACACGGACGGCATCGCCCGGTTCACGAGGTCCGATTCGGCGCCAGTCGACGCGACGGCCTCCGCGTACCTGCCCTGGGCAAGATAGGTCTGCGCGTAGGTCGTGCCGTAGGTGCTGTCGCGAAGACTCTGGAACTGCGCCATCGCTGCCCGGCCTTCTTCCTGTGCGCCGGAGCGGGTGAGTGCCGTCGCCAGGTTGTACGCGGCCGTGACGTTGAAGGGCTCGGAGGCGATCGCCTCACGAAGGAGTTTGATTGCGGCGTCGAAATTCCGATCCTGCACGTAGACCTGGCCGAGATTGACCTTGGCGCCGACGTCTTCAGAGTCTCTGTCGAGGACGCGCCGGAACTCGGCAGTCGCGTCCTCCGTTCGGTTCTGCGATCGCGCGATCAGGCCCAGCAGGTAGTGCGCGTGCGGGCTGTCGGGCATTGTGGCGGCCGCCGCGCGCGCCTCCGAGAGCGCGCCGTCGGGATTGTTCGCGTAGAAGAGCGCCAGCGCGAGGTTCAACCGCGCGATGGCGAGCGAGCCATCGATCGTGAGGGCTTTCCGGAAGGACTCGACAGCCTTGTCGTAGTCGAACTGCTCGAGGTATCCAATCCCGATGTTGTTGGCGCGGTAAGCGGCCTCGCGGTCCACGGCCGGGGCCTGGGACGTCGCGGATCGGATGGATCCGGAAAGGATCAGCAGGCCTGCGGCCAGCGCGGCCGTCAGAATGCCGCGGCTCATTGCTGGCCTGCGGCGAGGGGCGTGGTCCGGACGATCCCCTTTCCCTCTCGAATGATGACCGACTGATTGGCTGCGACTCCCGCCAGTTTCTCGACCCGCCCGTTCGGCCACGTCACTTCGATCGTCGTGACCTTCGACGCTCGACCCAGCCCGAACGTGAGCGGGAGCTCACTCTGAGAGCAGTAGCTCGATCCGGTCTTCACCATTGCCCAGGGTTTCCGCCCATCTTCCACTTCGAGCCGAACGCGGGCGCCAATGGCGCTGTGATTCGAGGCCGTGCCCTCCAGCGTCACGCGCAAGGCGCCATTGGTCGCCGTCCGGTCGTTCCGCAGCAGCCTGGCGGGGCCGTTGTTCGTCGTGATCGCGACGTCCAGGTCGCCGTCGTTGTCGAAATCGGCATAGGCGGCTCCGCGCGCGACGACCGCCTGCTGGAAGGCCTGACCGACGCGGGTCGAGATCTCTTCGAATCTCTTCGAGCCGAGGTTCCGGAAGAGATGGGGCCGCTGAGCGTAGGTGACCTTCGGCTGGACGGTACCGATGTCGTCCGCCACGTGGCCGTTGGCTGCGAAGATGTCGAGCAGGCCGTCGAGGTCGGCGTCGAAGAAGAAGCACGCGAAAGTCAGTGTCAGGAGCGAGGCCTTGCCCACCGTGGACGTCGGGGCATCGTCTATGAAGAGGCCTGTGCCTTCGTTCGAGTAGAGCGCCATCATCTCGTTCGAGAAGTTCCCGATGATGAGGCTTTGTCGGCCGGAGTTGTCGTAGTCGGCCGCATCCACGCCCATGCCGGCTCGTGCGACCCCGGCTTCGTTGAAGGCGACGCCCGCCATCATCCCCACGTCGGAGAACGTGCCGTCACCGCGATTCTTGTAGAGCCTGTTGGGCTGCGTGTCGTTGGCGACGAAGAGATCCATCCTGCCGTCGTTGTCGAAGTCGAGGAGCGCGACGCCGAGCGACTTGGACGTCGGGTCCCAGAGTCCCGCTTTTCGGGTCACGTCCTCGAACGTGCCGTCTCCCTTGTTGTGATACAGCGTCGAGCTCTGGCCCTTGTACGACTCGGGCGTGCAATAGGATTTGTTCCGCCCGTCGAGCGTGCACATCAGGTCAGTGTCGATCGTCCATTGCACGTAGTTCGCCACGAAGAGATCGAGGCGCCCATCCTGATCGTAGTCGAACCACGCCGCGCTCGTGGAGAACCCCGGGTCGCCGACCCCGGCCCTGGCCGTCACGTCGGTGAATTTCCCGCCGCCGGCATTCCTGAAGAGATGGTTCGGTCCGAGGCACGTGACGTATATGTCGACATTGCCGTCGTTGTCGAAATCTGCGGCCGTTACGCCGAGGCCGTACATCTGCGTGGCAAGGCCGGCCTGTCGCGTCACGTCGGTGAACGTCCCGTTGTGGTTGTTGCGATAGAGCGCCGGGAACGAAGCCTGACCCGGATGACCGGGCCAGTTCATCGAATTGACGTAGAACAGGTCCTGCCAGCCGTCATTGTCGAAGTCGAGGAACGCGACGCCCGAGCCGAGCGTCTCCGGCAGGTACTTCTTGCCGAAGGCGCCGTTGTTGTGGCGGAATCGGATGCCGGACGCCGCAGTGTCGTCGGTAAAGTGGAAACCTGGATCAGCCGGTGCAGCCTTCGGGTCGGGTTTCTGGTGATCCAGCACGTCGCGATGCGACGCGGATACGAAACGCGGGAGCCAGGCCGAGGCAACGACCAGGCAGGCCGCGCCCAGCCTCGCAAACATGAGCGGCTTCATCGTCAGTGGCCGCCTCCGGCCCGCGACGTGCTCACAGCCTTGGCGGGATAGGGCGGAGCGGCGGCCGCGTTCCTGTGCTCGTGGATCTGTTGCCGCTCGTTGTTGTCGTCGGGATGGAGCTGCCGGTACGGTCCGGTAATGGCCTGCGATGCCTCGTCTGCCTTGAATCGAACGTACAGCGCCTGTTCCCGAGATGCCTTCTCGGCGTCGCCCACACCCTGATAACAGAGCATCAGGTTGTAGTGGGCCTGCAGATCTTCGGGGTCGATGGCCAGGACCTTGTTCAGCTCCTGGATGGCCGCGGAGTAGTCGCGCTTCAGGAACAGCACGCGCGCGAGCTGGTTGACGACGACTCGATCGCGGGGATAGAGCGCCGCCGCTGCGCGGAAGTGGGTCAGTGATTCGTCGTACTCGCCGAGGCTCTTCAACGCGACACCCAGGAAGAAATGCGTCTTCGCGAGCGTGGGATCGATCTCGAGCGCTTTCTGGAGCATATCGCGTCCGGCGCTCATGTTGCCTTCCTGAATCCGCGCGCGGGCCACGTTGACCCACCCGTCCGCGTAGCCGGGATCCATCTTCGTCACTTTCAGGAACGTCGCTTCGGCGTTTCTGATGTCGCCCTGGAGGAGCAAGCCGATGCCGTAGTCGTTCCAGCGCTCGCGCACAGCGGGATTGGTCAGTGGAGCTGTTTCCGGCGCCTGGGCTCCGCGCGGCAGTACACGCAACGACGCCTGACCCTGAGCCATGACGGTCGTCGGAATGTCCGGGATCGCCTTGACCTCACCCGAGACCTTGGACGTGTCACCTGCGAAGACCCACTTCCCGTCGTCGTACGAAGGGGTCAGCGAGAACTCTTTCTGCGTTGGATCGCGGATCCCGCTGTAGGCCCACTGGGTGTTCCACCAGGCAAACTTGCGGTAGTTGACCTTGGCTTTGAGGAAGATGCGATCGCCGGCGTCCTCGGGTACCTGGAGGCGATAGTGGATCGTGTCTGCGGCGCCCGGCGGAATCAGACGCACGTAGGCGACCGATCGCGTGGCCCACGCGTTGCGCTTGTTGATCGCGTTCCCGTGCTCGTCCAGCTGAAGGCTGCGGTAGAAGTGAGCGCCGGTGTCGACGGGCCCCTTCCCGTCATTCGCCGCGACGCCGCTGTGGAGCAAAACGCGTCCCTTGTCGTCGACCGCCTCGAGCTCGACCCAGACGTCGAACGCGTCGACCGTGCCGCCGGGGAAGAAGTGCCCGACCTTGCGTGTCCGCACGACGACCTCGACGCGGACCGAATCCCCTCGCCGGACGCTCACCTCCACCTTGTCGAGTGGCGCGAGCACTTCCGCTTCTTTCGCAAGGAAGTTCTGCGCGGCGCCGAAGTTCATCGACTCTTCGCCCGCCGCGAAGGTGCTCGACAGCCGGGGCTCCTTGGCCGCTTCGCTCGGCCGGCCCGTTTCGGGCGCCGGCGTCTCGCTCTCGCCACGCACGAGGCCGAAGACGTCCACGGACACCTGGCCATCGCGGAGGAAGTCCTGCACCGCCTTGAGCTGGACGGGATCGTGGTTCACGAACGGCAGCGCGGTGTTGGCAGCAGCGAATCGGTGCGAGCGAATCTTGCCGTTCTTCGCGGCAGGATCGGTGGACGCCACGAGCGGCATGTGGCAGTCCGCACACTTCTGCGGCTTCGGCGGGTAGTAGAACGATCGCGCGCCTTGACCTGACACGCCGGATGCCTGCCAGTTGTCGTAATCGTTGAACCCACGGAACCACCGATAGCTGTTCACCGGCACATCCAGATGGACCTTGTGGCAGCTGGAGCAGAACTCCGGTGTCTGTTCGCGGTGGAACGGTTTGAGGAAGATCTCTCGATGCGGCGCGGGATCGATGTACGTCAGCCGATCGTGCACGAAGCGGAGGAACGGATTCGGGCTGGCGGCGAGGTCGTGGAGCGGCGGATATTCGACCTCGAAATCGCCTTGCCCCATCGTGCTGCCAACTCTCGTGATCGCGTGGCAGGACGTACAGCCAAGGCCTGCCTGGGCCTCCGGCGTGTCGATCTGCTCCTTGATCGGACGATCGAAGCGGCCGTTGAAGAAGACCGCGTGATCGTGGCAGCCCGCGCACCACTTCGAAGGCGCCGTCCCG
The DNA here is from genome assembly GCA_963730995.1 of uncultured Acidobacteriota bacterium. Classification (GTDB taxonomy): domain Bacteria; phylum Acidobacteriota; class Vicinamibacteria; order Vicinamibacterales; family 2-12-FULL-66-21; genus CAVSUB01. Next base: position 979,904 of record CAVSUB010000002.1, read on the forward strand.
ACGACGTCCTGCATGTACTCGATGGACTTGCGATACCACTGGTTGTTGAACGACGAGAAGTGGTGGGTGGACGACTGCCACTGCTGATAGATCTCCGTATGGCAGCGGCCGCAACTGTCGCTCGTCATGAAGAAGTTCGCGGGGATGATGCCGCGAACGTTCGTATCGGCCGAGGAGGGGAAGAAGGGACTGTGGGGCCCGCGGCCCTCCTGCTGCATGCTCGCCGGTACGACGGTGGGGTTTTCGATCCGGTACTGAGCCTTGTTCCGTGATTCGTAGGTCGCCGCCAGTCCGAGCGCCGCCGCGAATGCCAGAAACACCACGGAGTACACGCCACCGAGGACGATACGTTGAGACGAGCGCGCCCGCTGCAGGGCAGTCCAGGCGAACCGGAGCAGCAACGGGAGTCCGCCGGCCACCGTCAGGGCAATGTGAGCGGGCAGAAGCCATCGCGTTTTCGCCGCGGCGCCCACGATCATGATGGCAACCCCGCAGAGCCCGCCGGCGGTCAGGACCGCGGCGCAGAGGACGATGGGGAGCGGCGTCGTGGAGCGCTCGCGGAGGAACCGTCGGAGCCAGACCACACCGAGGAGGATGCCGAGCCCCATGTGGAGCACGACGTTGGTGAAGTAGAAGAGGGTCGGGCTGGCGAATGCCGCCAGGTATGCGCTGTTCAGCAGAAGCAGAACGAGCCCCGCTGACGTGACTCCAGTTCGGCGGACCATAAGGACAGGCTTGACGACCGACGTGAAACTCGATCGCCTAGGCTATCCCAAGTCCTGGAGGCCTGTCCCTAGTGCAAACGGGTGATGCCCGGCGCTCGAGCCAGAGCGCCGGAGCATGCGCCCCCTTAGAAGACGAACCTGAACCCGAACTGGAAGTTCCTGGGATTATAGTTGCCCGCGGTACCCGTGATTTTACCGGCGTTGGGATTGTCGTTCCCAGGGACGCCAATCGTGGAATCGGGGTTGCCGAGGTTGACGTGGTTGAACACGTTTACTGATTCGATGCGGACCTCCAGCCGGCGGCCGGTCCCCTGCCAGACGTTCTTGAAGACCGACATGTCCGTCTGCCAGAAGCCAGGCCCGCGCAGTGCGTTGCGGCCCAGATTGCCGAACGTCCCCTTGGCCGGGCGGCCGAATGCGCTGCCTGCCGAACCGATAGGGGCTGCGTTGAACCACTGGTCGCGGGTCTTTGGACCGTCGGGATTTCCGATGAGGTCCGGCCGGTCGTTAAGACCGCCCGTACCCGTGTCGCGGTCCTCACCCGCGTTGCGATAGTGGACGTCGAACGCGGTACCACTGAGGATGAACAGGTTCGTGTTCAGTTGCCACCCGCCGAGCAAACCCTCGGCGAGACCGTTCCAGTCCGACCCATACTTCCTGCCCTTGCCCCACGGCAGTTCGTACAGGACCGCAGCTGTGAAATTGTGGGTGCGATCGAAATCTGCCGGCCCTTTATTCAAGTCGGGGTCGTAGATCCAGAAGTCGTCGTCGTAGTTCGTCGCCTTCTGCAGGGTGTAGTTGATCTGCGCAGACCACCCGTCCGAAAAGCGCCTCGTGAATCTGGCCTGCATGGCCTTGTACCAGTTGTGCGCCTCGTTGAAGTACGCCTGAACTCTCCCGGTCCACCCGAAGTTGCCTCCCACTCCCACCACATTCGGAACGTATCCCACCAGCGAAAAAAGGACGCCGTTGGTTGGCGGGTATGCATGGTGTCGCCGTACAGCCAGGTGTGATGAACCCTTCCAGGGAAACGGTGTTGAAATCGTCATCCGGGTTGTTGCCGGAGAACACGTGACGGCCATAGTTGCCGACGTAGGCGACTTCAGCCGACATCGTGCTGCTCAGCTGTCGCTGCACCGTGACGTTCCATGCGTCGACTGTTGGCGGGCGCTGTTTTCGAGGCAATACGAGGGGCTTCACGCCATTAGGCCACTGGAACGTGCCATCCGCACCAGGCTCCACAAAGCTCGGATCAGGCGGACCCTGGGCCAGAGTGAACACTCTGTCAAACTGGCTGGGCGCCGTTATGCTTTGGGCTGCCAGAACTGGCAGGTTCTGCGTGACGGTGTGGCCGAAAAGCGAACCGAACACTCCGATATCGTAGGTGCGCCCGTAGCCGGAGCGGATCACGGTCTTTTCGTTCAGTTGATAGGTCCCGCCGACACGCGGCGCCCAATTGAGTCGGTTCTCGGTATTTCCGGACAGGTCAATGCCCCCTACACCGCCCACGAGACCGCGACCGGTGGTGAGATCCACCCATGTCCCGTTGCGCGCCTCGTTGACCGTTTGCGGGTTGATCACGTCGAGGCGCAGCCCGTAATTGAGCGTCAGCTTTGAGTTCGTGCGCCAGGTGTCCTGGGCATAGTAGAAGTGACGCCATTGCTGCTCACGTGCATCCAGGCTCGTACTTACATATCGGCCGAACGCCTCGCCGGTGCCGTTCGCAACGTCTCCTAAAAGAAACGTCGCCAGACCGAGCCCGCCCTGGCCGGCGCTACTCGTACGGAGGGCGCTGAACGTCAGTTGCCCGGAACGGTGTTGATCGGACGGTATGCGCAGGTTGTACGCCCGACGAATGTCCACGCCGACTTTCGAGGTGTGACTGCCCCACAGTTTTGTGACGTTGCTGACGATCTGCCATTGCTTTTCGTTCTCGTTGAGGGGGCAGTTACAGCGGCCAGCATTGTCGTTGAGGCTCCAGCCCCAATCCATGTCGGCCTGGTTTCCGCGGATTCCGAAGTACGGCAGTCCGCTCGTGAAATTCGTATCCTTGTTGAGATTTGGAATCCCCGCATCAGCCGCTGGCGTCGTCCCAAAGTCAGCCGGCAAGACATCGACCTTGTACTGAAACCAGCCGAAGCGGACATCGGCAAGCAGGGTGGACGAAATCGGGTAGTCCAAGCCGTACGCGAGACTCTGATTGCGAGAGTCTGACACTCCACCGAGATTTCCCGGCCCGATGACCGACGGGCCGCCGCCCTTGCCGAACGCCGACGGGGCCTCGCGGTGAAACTTGCCGATAGAGTAACGACCGAAGGTGTTGATCGCCTGGCTCAACCGGCCGTCGATTCGCACGTTCGTTGAGTTCTGGGTAAAGTTTTCGATACCCGACGTCGCGAAGTTGTCCCGTGTGCCGTTTTCCCTGCCGGGCGCGTTCGGCTGGGGGATCAATTGAAGGATGTTGAGCGCCTGACGCGATAGCTGTCCCTGCGGGATGGTGGCGTTGCCGAACTCCTGTCCCGTGGCTGGATCGAAAATGTGCTGGCCGTATTCGCTGAGGTTGCCCGTCCGCGCAAGGACCGTGGGCACCGACGTCAGAACCGACCCGCCCCTGTCGTTGCGCGTACCCTGATAGTCTCCGAAGAAGAACCAGTTGTTCTGGATGATCGGGCCGCCTACCGAGCCGCCGAACTGGTTCCGCTTCGAATCAGGAATGAACTTGCCCGTGGTCGGATCGGCCCGGGACTGGGTGAAAGGATTGCGCGCCTGCAGCGCTTCATTCTGGAAGAACTCGAACCCGCTTCCGCGGAACGAGTTCGACCCGGACTTTGTCTGCACAGAAACCACACCTGCTGTCGCCTGGCCGAACTCCGCGTCGTAATTCTGCGAGGTGATCTTCGTCTCCCCGATGGACTCGAGATTCGGGTTGATGACGATGATTCCCAGGATTGGGTCACGGTTCTCGGTGCCGTCAAGCTGGTACCCGGTGCCACTGAAATGCTGCCCGTTCACTTGCGTTTGTGTGGATCCCTGCGGGTTCTCGGAAGGCGCGTGCTGCCAGCCAAGCTGCTGTGCGCCTGGGGTCAGCAGGATGAACTTCGTGAAGTTCCGGTCGAGCACCGGAAGCTCGGTGAGTTCCTTGGTGTCGAAGCGCGTCGATACATCGGCGCGGTCGGTCTTCAGGATGGGTGAGAACCCCTGCACCGTCACGGCTTCGCTGACTTCGCCGACCTGCAGCTTGACGTCGAGTGTCGTCTGCGTGTCAACGTTCACCCGGATGTTTGGATAGACCGCCTGCTTGAACCCGGAGAGCTCGATCTTCACCTCGTAGGTGCCGGGCAGCAGCCGCTCCTTGACGTAGTGGCCAGTTTCATTGGTCACGAGCGTGTCGGACGTCTTGCGCTCGACGCTCGTGACGGTCACCGACACTCCGGGCAGCAGAGCACCCGATGGATCACTCACAGTACCTGCAATGCTGCCGTAAACTGCCTGGGCTCTGGTGTCCACCGCGAACGCGGTGAGAAGAAGAAGAGTAGCCAGCGAACGAACGAACCCATTGGTCATGGGGAGCCTCCTCAACTCGCTTCCGTGCAAACGGAAGCAAGCCCCTCGGTCTCCCGCGTCGCGGCCTCGAAGGCTGGGCGCGATCGGCGGATCCTAAGCACCGATGCGACGTGCGTCAAGCTCGGCAACGCTAGGGACGAATTGCAGCTCGTCAGCTCGGCAGTTCGACGTTACGGTTCCTTGATCGTCAGGACGCGCCGGGCATCAACGTTGGTCAGCGTTTGGCTTTCACCGCTGGGCCATCGCACATCGATGCGATCGATCGTCCTGCTGTCGCCGAGACCGAAGTGCGCCCGGAGGTCGTCGTGCGAGTAGTAACTCGATTGACTCAGCACGGCCCTCGCCTGCGTCCGGCCGCCGGCTGAAACGACGACCACCGCGCCGATCGCCGACCGATTCGATCGCGTGCCCTCCAACGCGATCTCGATCCAGGATGCATTGCCCGAAGAGTCATTTCGCAGCAGCGACGGTGGTTCGTTCATGTTCATCACGAGCATGTCGACGTCCCCGTCGTTGTCGATGTCCCCGAAGGCGACGCCGCGGCTGGAGTGTGGGATTGAGAGATCGCCGGTCGGAGTTGTGACCGGCTCGAACCGCCCCTGACCGACGTTCCGAAACAAGAACCGGGGACTGCGGTGCGGATACTGAGGCAGCACCCGTTCGATCTCCGGATACACGTTTCCGGTGACGTAGAAGAGATCCTGCAGCCCGTCGTTGTCGAGGTCGGGCAGTCCCGCGCCCCACTCGACGAACCGGTTTTCGACGGCGAGGCCTGCAACGCTCACCACGTCCTCGAATAGTCCTTTCCCCAGATTGCGATACAGCGCCGGCACATCATCTGCAAAATGCGTTTTGAGAATGTCTATCCGGCCGTCGCCGTTGTAGTCGCCGAAGCCCAGGCCCATGCCCGCTTGCGCGTTGCCGTTCTCGCTGTACGCGGTCCCGCTTTCGACAGCGATGTCTGTCATCGTTCCGTCGTGATTGTTCCGATACAGAATCGCCGCCGTCGAATCGCACGCCACATAGATGTCCGGCCAGCCGTCCTCGTCGAGGTCCGTGGCCGATGCCGTCATCGGATAACGTCCGGTCACCTTCGCGATCCCGGAGGGCTCTGAGACGTCGGCGAACGTTCCGTCTCCACGGTTCCGATACAGCAGGTTGGTGTCGGTCGGCAGTCCTTTGGGTCCGCAGTTGACCGGCACGCCTTTCCAGACGCAGTTGGCGCCGCCACCAGGTTCGGCGGCAGTCGCGAGATCGAATCGAAGGTAGTTGGCGACGAACAGATCGAGCTTTCCGTCTCGGTCGTAGTCGACAAACGTGCAGCCCGATCCCCATCTGATTCCCGTGGTCGCGAGCCCGGCCTTCGTCGTCACATCCTCGAACCGTCCACCTCGATTCTGGTAGAGCACGTTGTGGCCGTAGTACGTGATGTAGAGGTCTGTCCAGCCGTCGTTGTCGAAATCACCAGCGCAGACGCTCGAGGCCCACCCGGTTCGTCGAAGGCCTGCGGCGTCGGTCACATCCTGAAAGGTGCCGTCGTGGCGATTGCGATAGAGATGGTTCGTCGGTGCTGAGCCCGAGGGATAGGTCGCATCCTGGCGTGCGCCCTCTTTGAGAGTCGTCCCGCTGAGCACGAGCGCATCGAGCCAGCCGTCACGGTCGTAGTCGACGAGCGCCACGCCGGCGCCATTCGTTTCGATGATGAAGCGCTTGCGATCGAGGCCACCGTAGACGATTGAGTCGCGGAGGCCCGCTCGCTGCGCTATGTCCGTGAAGGAGACGGGCCACGGAGTCGACTGCTTTGGAATCGAGGCGACAGCCACCCCAAGACACGCGAAGCATACAAAGCAAGTAACAGGGAGGAAGGGAGGAAGGGAGGATCCTTTTTTTCTCGTCATCGCCTGCCCTCCGCCTGCAGCTTCTCCGCAATCCCAAATTCCCGCTTCGCCTCTTCCAACCTCCCCGTACGCTGAAAAAGCTGCCCGAGCAGGTAGTGCGCCGAGCGGTTATTCGGGTCGTACTCGATCGCGCGCGTCAGCATCCCTTCGGCGGTCGCGGTCTGACCCTTCTGCAGGTAGGCCTTGCCGAGGAGGATGTACGGCGCGCTGTAGAACGGATTGAGCCAGATGGATTTCTGTAGCGCGGTGATGGCGTCATCCCACTTGCCTTGCCGTACTTGCGCGTCGCCCAGCTGAGAGAACGCCATCGCGTTGGTCGGGTTCAGAGCGATTTCGCGCTCCGTGAGCGATATCGCCTCTTCAAGACGGCCTCGGAAAAGCGCTATCTGGCCCAGGAGCGCATTCGCCTGCGGCAGCTTTGGGTCCTTCTCGAGTGCCTTCTTCAGCTCCGCCTCTGCGGGCGACTCGAACTCCAGCCGAATCATCATCTGCGCCGCCACGAGGTGCGCCGCGGCTGAATCCTCCTGAACGCTGAACATGCGGGCGAAGGTCTGGCGCGCACGATCCGGGTCGTGAATCTGGATGTAGGCCTGGCCGAGAACGTATCCGAGCTCGGCGTTGTCGGTCGCCCATTTGCGCGTGGCTTCGAGCCGCGGAACGGCATCTGCGTAGCGGCCCGCGAGGAAGTAGGACAGCCCAAGCACCTGGACCGCTTCCTTCCGCTCGATCGATCCCTCAGGCAGTGTGTCGGCGATTGGTGCGAGCTTCTCGATTGCGTGGGCGTGATCGTTGGCGTGGTAGTAGGCGACCCCCAACAGGAGCGCGACGTCGAGACGGCCCGGAGCGTCGACGGCTCGAAGCTTCTCGATCGCGGCGGCGGGTTTGTCCTCATTGATCAGTGCGCGCGCTTCAGCGAGGACCGGAGCCGGCGCGGACGTCTTGTCCTGTGCGGTCAACGCTCGTGGGTCGACCTCGGCAATCACGAGCCAGATGCCGACGAGCCACAGGGCGGACGACACGATCTGTCGACGTGCCGGCGCTCGCATCACTTGCCGGGCGGCATCGCGGTGCCGCTGCCTTCCTTCAGGGTCACGATCGCATTGGGAGCAAGCCCGGTCCACTGCTCTTCGAGCCCGTTCGGCCACCGGACCTCCACGCGTTCGATCGTCGATCGACCGAGACCGAAGTGGACCCGGAGGTCGTTCTGCGAGTAGTAGCTCCCGCCGCCCCGGACTTCCTGGACCTGCGTGCCGCCCGACCCGACCAGCCGCACGCGTGCGCCGATCGCGCTGCGGTTCGACTGAGTTCCGACGAGCTTCAGCGTCAGCCACTGCGCGTCCGCCGGAGAATCGAGTCGGAACAGATCCGGCGCTGCATGGATGTTGTTCACGACGACGTCGATGTCGCCATCGTTGTCGAGGTCGGCGAACGCGGCCCCTCGCCCGGCGGCAGGCGTCGTGACCGGCGGTCCGAGACGCTCGGACACATCCTCGAAGCGTCCATTTCCCAGGTTGCGATAGACGACCTTCCGTTGTTTGTAGCCGGCCTCCGTCTTGATCCGTTCGACCTCCGGATACACGTGGCCGTTGACGATGAAGACGTCCAGCCAGCCGTCGTTGTCGAGATCGACGAAGGCGACGCCCCATCCGAGCCAGCGGGTGTTGAGCCCGATTCCAGCCGAGAAGGTGCGATCCTCGCAGAAGCCCTTGCCGCCATTCGCGTACAGCGTCGAGGTGTCTCCCGCGAAGTTGGTCTTGAAGAGGTCGACTGTCCCGTTGCGGTCGTAGTCGCCGACGGCGACGCCCATGCCCGCCTGCGGCTTGCCGTCCTGGCTGTAGGCGCAGCCGGCTTCGATGCCGACATCCTTGAAGGTTCCGTCCTTGTTGTTCAAGTACAGCGCGCTCGGATTCGAGTCGTTCGCGACGTACAAGTCGACCCACCCATCGTCGTTGAAGTCGAGCGTGCTGACGCCGAGGCCGTAGGTGCCGTTGGCGCGCGTGATGCCCGATCGCTCCGAGACGTCCTCGAACTTTCCATTGCCGGCGTTTCTGTAGAGGACGTTCTTGCCGCCGGTGAGTCCTGGAGGGCCACACGCGACCGGAAGCCCTTTGTAGCGGCAGAGACCGGATTCCGGAACGGGCGCGGAGGCGAGGTCGAAATCGATGTAGTTCGCGGCAAACAGATCGAGCCGGCCGTCACGGTCGTAGTCGAGGAAGGCGCAGCCCGCGCCCCAGCGAGCCTTCTTCGTCTGGAGCCCGGCACCGATTGTTACGTCTTCGAACGTGCCGTCACCTCGGTTGCGGTAGAGATGATTCTGTCCCCACGAAGTGACGAACAGATCGTCGGCGCCGTCGTTGTCGTAGTCGCCGCTGCACGCCGCTTGCCCCCATCCGGTCTGGACGATGCCCGATTTGGCCGTGACGTCCTCGAACGTTCCGTCACGTCGATTGCGATACAGATGCCCCATCGGTACTTGACCCGAAGGAAATCCTTCGAGGACCGAGCCGTTGACGATGAAGAGATCCAGCCAACCGTCGTTGTCGATGTCCAGGACTGCCACGCCACAGCCGGTGGTCTCGAGCAGGAATTTGTTCGTGTCCTTGCCGCCGTACACAGTGATCGCCGTGAGGCCAGCTTCACGTGCCGTGTTGACGAACGAGAAAGCGGGCGCAGCAGGTCGTGGCTGACGTTCCGTGGCGCCAGCCGCCACGGTGACGAGGCCCGCGAGGAGCACCAGCACGTCACGGATCCTCAATCGCCGCCGGGACTGGGTGCCGGGTGCCAGAGTCATCGTTTGTCGTTGTCCGGTTGATTCAGATAGGGAGCGAGGCGGTGCGCCGTCTCGAAGTGGGTCTGCGCCTCGGCCCGTGCGCCGGTGTGCCGCAGCGCGAGCGCGAGCTGGTAGTGCGCCTGCGGATTGTCTTCCGCCAGGCGGATGGCCTCGCGGAACTGTTCGATCCCGCCGCGATAGTCGCCGGCTTTGACCTTCCGCACTCCGACGCTGACCGCGAACGTCGATGCCTGCGCGTCGGCCGTTCTGCGATTGAGGCGGTCGGCTTCCGCCAGCTCTTTTGCGCCTGCCTCTTTGTCGCCGAGCTGATTCAATGCCTGCCCGAGGCTCAGGTGGGCCTCGGCGGACAGAGGACGATGCTTGATTGCTTCTTTGAACTGCACCATGGCTTCGGCGAGCGCTCCCTGCTGCTTGTAAATGGTGCCGATCATGTAGAACGCATCGGCGTAGTCCGCCTTTCGAGCAAGCGTCTCGCGAAACTGCTCGAGTGCCTCGTCCGGGCGGCCTGTCTGCCAGAGCACGACGCCGAGTGTGAAGGGTGCTTCCGGGAGGGTCGGATCCAGTCGCGCGGCCTTGCGGAGCTCCGTCTCCGCTCCGGCGAAGTCGTCCTGCTGTTTCAACGCCAGCCCCAGGTTGTAGGCGGCTTCGGCGTTGGCCGGTTCGATCGCCAATAGCGCACGGAGCTCGGCTGCCGCCTCCGCCAGCTGGCCCTGTTGCATCAGCGCCGTACCGAGATTCAGCCTCCCTGGACCGTAGGCGGGCTGCGCGGCGATCAATCGTCTGAGGACCGCGACGGCTTCGTCTCCGCGCCCTTTCTGAGACAACGCGAGTCCCAGGCTGTTCTGCGCATCGGTAGAAGACGGATCGAGGCCGACCGCTTTCTCCAGGTGTGCGATCGCGCCATCCAGGTCTCCGAATGTCTGGAGCGCAATACCCAGCCTCGTCTGCGCGACGGCGAGCGACGGGTTCAACCGAACTGCCTCGCGCAACTCGTCAATGGCTGGCTCGAGTCGGCCGAGACCTTCCTGCGTCAGTCCGAGGTAATAGTGGGCCTCCGCATGACCCGGCCGGAGCTTGACCGCTGCCGTGAGCGCCGGCAGCGCGCCATCGAGGTCTCGTGTCCACCAGCGCGTGGCGCCGAGATGGTATTGCGCGTCGAAGAGTGTGGGGCGCAGTTGAACCGCGCGCTCGAACTCGGCGATCGCTTCGGCGGTGTGTCCCTGCTTGCCCAGGACGAACCCGAGGAGATCGTGCGCCTCGCCTGAGGTTGGATCCGCCGCGATGACCTGTTCGGCGGTCGCCCGAGCCTGCTCGAGATCGTTGGCGGCCATGAAAGTCCGGGCCTGATCGAGGAGCGCGGGCCGAGGGGTGTCCTTCGCCGAAACCTTCTGCGCTGTGCTTTCGCGGCCGAAGCACAGCAGAATCGATGCGACTACGGACGCACGCCAGACCACCCGGAGGCGCATGGCCGCATTCTAATCCCGGCGCCCGATCTCGCACGCCGACCGTCTGTTCGTCCGCTAGGATTGACAGTGCCGCGTCGATCGACTTGAATCCGAGTCATTCGGATCAGGAGGCAGCATGCGGGTGTTTCGAAGCACGGTATTGGTGTTTGCGGCGATGGCCCTTGCCGTCGTGGCGTTGAAGGCCCGGCAGCAGAAGACCGGCAGCCCCGAGGATCATCTGCCGTCGAATATCACGCAGCTCACGGCATTCGGCGAACGCGCCTCCTGGTCGCCCGACGGGGAGCGGATTGCCTTCATGTCGAAGAGCTTCGGCGACGCCTTCGTCGTCGACATCAAGACGAAGATGATCCGCTTGCTGACGCACTACCCGAATCCAGGCTACCTCCGTGTCCAGTACCTGCCGAACGGAGATCTTTTTCTGATCGGCGCCCGCGCGTTTGCCGACATCCAGACCACGCGCTCACGTGACCAGGAGATGTGGGTGATGAAGGCCGATGGCAGGGATCGGCCCGTCGCGCTCGATCACAAGATCTCCGAGGGCGTGGCGATTTCCAGAAAGAGCGCCAGGATCGCGTGGTCCAACACGCACGGGCAGTACCCCGATCTTCTTGCAGAAGGCGAGTCCGTAATCTACACGGGGGACATCGTCTACGAGGGCGGCCAACCGAAGCTTGCGAACAAGAAAGAAGTGCTGCGCGCCAAGGCGCCCGAGTGCACGCTGGAAGCGCAGGATTTCCGCAAGAACGACACCGAGCTGATCTACACCTGCTACAGGTCGCCGTTCGCAGACGTCTTCGGCGTGAACCTCGACACGAAAGCCGTCACGACCTACCGGAAGCTTGCCGGCGAGTACAACGAAGTCGAGGGGATCTTTCCCGATGGCGAACACACGCTGGTCGAGTCCAGCCGCGAGCAGACGAAGCACAACTCGAATTTCATCGATATCTGGAAGTTGAAGCTCGAGGCGAACAGTACGGATTTCGTGCGGATGACGCGGTGGGGTGACTACCCCGGCTACAAGGCATCGAACCCTGTCGTGAGTCCCGACGGTCGCTCGTTTGCCTTCCAGTCCGCTCGGAACACCGACGCCGCAGGCGTGGGGTACGGGCTCTTTCTGTTCAAGGTTCAGTAGCTGATGGCGCCGAATCCCCAGGACCCGCATGCCGGGCAACCGGTCCTTCGCGCCGGCTCACCCGTGGCCGACGCACGGCTCGTGGCCATCATGATCCACGGGCGCGGCGCGTCCGCCGAGAACATCCTGCAACTTGCGCGGGAGTTCCACGCGGCCGACATTGCCTATCTGGCGCCGCAGGCAGCCGGGTCGACGTGGTATCCGTATTCGTTTCTTTCGCCAATCGAGCAGAACGAGCCGGGCATCAGTTCGGGCCTGCGTGTCATCGAGACCCTGATCGACGACGTCACGCGGCAAGGGATTCAGCCCGAACGGATCGTGCTGATGGGATTTTCGCAAGGTGCCTGTTTGTCGCTGGAATTCGCCGCGCGTCACCCTCGTCAGTACGCCGCGATCGCCGGGCTCAGCGGAGGCGTCATTGGCCCGCCCGGAACGCCACGCGACTACGCCGGCACGTTCGACCGGACGCCGGTGTTTCTCGGCTGCAGTGACGTGGACCCCCACATCCCGCTGGAGCGTGTTCACGAGACCGCCGCCGTTTTTCGTCGAATGGGTGCCAGCGTCGACGAGCGCATCTACCCGGGTATGGGCCACACCGTCGCGAACGATGAGCTCGAGGCCGTGGATGCCTTGTTGTCGGCCTAGTGCCGGAATTCACATCAGCATCCTTCTGGTCTCTTGAACTCCTGATCTCCTGTCCAGGGATCGTCGGGAGGAAACCGATGGCGGGCTTATTGGGCGGGGGCCGTTGACGTCACTCGCTTTTATCGCGGCTTCCAGGTCCGCAGGCTTGAATCCGAACGGTCCTGGATTGCTCTTGTAGGCGATGCGCCCGTCTCGATCGATGAGGTAGAGCCTATCCGGCCAGCCCGAATACGCGATCTCCGTCGAGTCGTCGAAGCGATCGACGATCGCCGGGAGCTTGATCCCGAGGCGGACGACGCACACTTCCGCCAGCTCCGAACGGGATGCGAGGTCGGTGGGGCTCGCATAGACCACTTGATCTTTGATATTGCTCGGCAGCTGCCAGGAGTCGCTCGGATGTGCCTCACCGATGTACACGACGAAGAACGCGACGTCGTTCTTGTAGCGCTCGTACATCGCGTTGAGAGCGGGAACCTCCCGCCGGAACGGCGGTCAGGTGTAACTGCCGAATACGAGGACGACAGGCTGCTTGCCGCGGAAGGCGGAGAGTGTGACCTCGGCGGTGTGATCGACGCGTGGCAGGCTGAAATCGGGCGCCGCATCTCCGACCCGGAGCGCGCCACCCCTCGCGACGTTCCACATCGGCTCGAACGGGACCGCCATCATGGCGGTCATCGGGAAGTGCGACATGACCTTCCCGAAACGCTCGGGTGGCTGCCGCATCGCCCAGAACATCCCGGCCAGGAATATCAGGTACACCACGAGGAGGCCTGCGGCCATTCGGCCGGCGCGTTGCCCGATTGCTTTCCAGGGAAAGGAGCTCATCTTGATCGATTGTTCGAGCGTATCACGACCTGGAATCCGCTCGCCTGTCTGACGTAGACCCCGCGCGCATGCTGGTTGCCGCCGATGTAAAGTGAAGGATTGATTCCGATATCGGAGACTGCATGAGCCACGTGCTTCGCCTCGTCCCTGTGTTGATCGCCGCTTGCCTGGCTGTGGCCTGTGGCAAGCCGTCGGGATCCCCGCCGGCTGCCGGCCAGGGGCCGGCGGCGTCCAAGGAAGCGCCTGCCAAGAAGCCGCACGTCTTCAAAGGCAAGGTCGAGAAGATCGATGCCGCGGCCAAAACACTGACCGTCAACGGTGAGGGTGTCGAGGGTTGGATGCCTGCGATGACGATGGTTTATTTGGTCGACAAACCGGAAGTGCTGGCGCAGCTCAGCGTCGGCGATCAGATTACCGCCACCGTCTACGACGGCGACTTCGGGACGTTGCACGACGTGAAGACCGTTTCGAAGGACAAATAGCTCCGTCCGGCAGTTCGGCCGCAGCCGCAACGCCACAACGAGGCGTGAAGGCCCTAGTCCTTTCACCACGCAGATAGCTGTCAGATGTGACAGCAGGTATCGGGTCGAGCCCCAGGTACGGCCCTCCGATCTCAGACGCGCACGCTCAGAGCCGTTCCTCACAGGAACGCTTGCGCGCGGCATGTCACGTGCTCCTGACCGACGTTGATGCCAGCCGGAGGTCGACATGAGCCCGAAACATTTCGCAGCAATAGGTCTTGCGACGCTCGCGATTGGCGGCTGTTCGTACGGCACCAGTCTGCGCGCAAGCGACGCGCCGACATTGAGGCTGTCGCGCTACCACACGTTCTTCGTCCTGCAGGGCTCGTCGTCCGGCAACGAGACCACGGATAGGCGAGTACGTTCGGACATCGAAACGGCGATGGACGCCCGAGGATGGGTCGATGTTCCGCGAGACGAAGCACAGGCCGTGGTCGTGGCGCACGTGGCAACGGCCGGAGACAGATCGTACGAGGCGTTCTACCGCGGATGGGGAGGATGGCCGTGGAAGGATTGCCCAGGCGCGGCTGCCGCTACGACGATGGAGTACAAGCCAGGAACGCTCGTGGTGGACATCTTCGATGCGGAGAGCAAAGAGCCGCTGTGGAGCGGCGTCGCTCCCAATGCAGCCTCGGCCTATCCGGACCAGTCTGGCCACGCGGCCGAGCAGGCTATCGCGAAAATGTTCCAGTCGTTCCCATCGGGCGAGCCGACCGGAGGTGAAGCGCTGCCCGTAGGAAGCGGGAGTTTCTCGAACGGCGCGAACATCCCGCGGATCATCTTCGAGCAGGTCCCGGCGGTGCTGGTCCAGGTCGACGGGACGCCTGAGTACCAAGCGATCGAAGGTACCGGACTCGAACGCGTTGTGAACGCCCGGCCGTTCATCGTCCGGGACGAGGATGCCATCCACTACATGCGAGTCGGGAACGGATGGATGCAGTCCTATACGCTCACCGGGATGTGGTCGGTGGCGGGCACGGTGCCGCACGGCGCGGTGGCGGCTCTGGCCGAGGCGCGTCGGGAGTCGGCGGCAGCGCCGATCGATCTGCTCGAGAGTTCCGGCCTGGACGCTGCGATGGATCAGGGCGCGCTGACAGTGCCTCCGGCCGTCCACGTTTCGACCTCGCCGGCAGCGCTAATCGTGAGCAATGGAGAGCCGCAGTTCGCGCCGGTCGAGGGCACGAGGCTGCACTATATGAAGAACACGACGGCTCGCGTGCTCGAGGAGCCAACAGACCAGGAGTTGTACGTGCTCGTGTCGGGCGATTGGTATCGGGCGTGGACCGAGAGCGGTCCCTGGCAGCATGTGGCCGCGCAGGACTTGCCGGCGGATATCAGCAGCCTGAGCACTATCCATCGCTCGTGATCCCGTGGAACGTGGGTTCGACACGAGCTGGCCGCTTTGCAAGAAACATCACAAGGAGGATGCCTCGCAGGTTCAAATCAATCCGAGCTTCGCCGCCTGCTGAACGAGCTCGGCGTTCGTCTTGACGCCGAGGACGCCCATGATCCGGTATTTGTGGAATTCGACGGTGCGAGGGCTGATCTCCAGCACGGCGGCGACCTCCTTCATCGATCGGCCCTCGGCGAGGAGCTGGAGCACTTCCCGCTCGCGCGGGCTCAGCTCGCGCACAGTGGGATCGTGTTCGTGCTCCAACGACCGGCTTAGCACGTCGCCGGCGATGAGCGGAGAGATGTAGCATCGCCCCTGGAGCGCGTCGCGGATGGCGGCAGTGAGCTCCGACGCCGCAGAGTCCTTCAGCAGATAGCCTGAGGCTTTGCGCCGAAATGCCTCCACTGCGTAGCGTGGTTCCCGGTTCTGCGTCAGATAGATGATTCTGATTTCTGGCTGCAGCGCCTTCAACTGTTCGCCGGCGTCGAGGCCGTTCAGGAGTGGCATGCCGATGTCGACCACCGCCACGTCGGGCTTCAGCGTGGCGGCGGCCCGCAGGAGGGCCCTTCCGTCCGAAACCGTACCTACGACGTCGAACTCTGTCTGGAGCAGCGCCCGCAGCGCTTCGGCCATCATCGTGTGATCGTCAGCCAGCAGGATGCGCGGGCGTGTCATCGGGTGCTCGCGTCTCCTGCGAGCAGTGCGCGAGATGTCTCCTCGTTCTCGTCGCCGGATTCGGACACCCGGAGGCTAGCGGCCGGCACCCACACATCGATCCTCGTTCCTCGCGAAGGAACGGAATCCACGACGATCGTTCCCCTGATGACGCGCAGGCGCTCCTGCATGCTGACGAAGCCCAGGCCGGCCCTGCTCTGCAGACTCGCCGCATCGAATCCGGAGCCGGAGTCTTCGACGACAAGTCGCAGGCCGTTATCGCTGCCGAGGCTGATCCGTGCCGACCGCGCGCCGCTGTGTTTCGCGATGTTCGTGAGGCTCTCCTCGACAACGCGAAAGAGGCACAACGCCACCTCGGACGGCAGCGGTGAGGGAAGCGGCTGGTAATCGAAGGCGACCGGCAGATCGCGATCATCAGAGAACTCGGCGATCAGCTTCTGCAGCGCTGGCACGAGTCCCAGATAGTCGAGTGTCGACGAGTGCAGCCGATGTGACAGCCGGTGGACGTCCTCGGTCAGCTCCGTAATGTTGAGGCGCAGGTCCGCGAGCGCGCGATCGAGCATTGACGGCGTTGCCCCCTCGACCGCACGAAGCTGGTCGATCCGTATCGTGACGACGCCGAGCATCTGGCTGATATGGTCGTGCAGCTCACGTCCGATCCGGGCGCGTTCCTGCTCCTGCGCGTGAATCAGCCGGCCGGCGAGCTGTTCGACGGCCTTTTCGACCAGCCGGCGCTCCGCGATCTCGCTTTGCAGGCGCTCGTTGGTTCGCTGGAGCTGCGCGGTGCGCTCCTGAACTCGAACTTCCAGCTCGTCACGGGCCTGCTGGAGTGAATCTTCCGCTTTCCGTCGCGTGGCGCTCGCCCAGCCTCCGAGCAGGGCCAGGACCGCAAAGACCGCCAGTCTCGGGATCTGCTGAAGTGTCGGCGTGAACGAGTGGAGCGGCTGAGTGAAGAAGGTACTCGACCACCCACGTGGCGAGCACTGCCGTCAGCAATCCCGGTCCGGGACCGCCGAACCATGAGGCGATGACGACCGCCGCAAGAAAGACAGTGCTCGAATGGAGCACGGGCACTGTCTGGAGCGCAATCAGCAGACCGGCCGCCGCGCAACCGACCGCGACGCCGTACCTGAAGAGCCAGGATCTCCCGGCATGCCTGCTGGGCGCACCCCGGTCCGTTTCGACGTTTCCCTGCATTCTCGCTCTTCCCAATTGTGACTCGTAGTTTTATCCGGCGAACCTAGGAGTTTTCCCAGTTTCGCCCGCTGTCCCCTGGAGCGACGATCGGAGCTGTCAGACCGGGGTCAGACCCGGGGTCAGACCCAGTTCTGACCCCCAACGGAGGTTCTCTTCACATGACGCGCCCACGGATTCTGCTGGCTGACGATCACGCGATGCTCCTCGAAGCCTTCAAAGCTCTGCTCGAACCGGAATTCGACGTCGTCGGAACAGTCACCGACGGTCGGATGTTGCTGACGGAATGCTCACGGCTCAATCCCGATGTCGTGCTGCTCGACATCGCCATGCCGCTCTTGAACGGCCTCGACGCCGGGCGGCAGCTTCGCGCTCATCGCCGATCCGTGAAATTGGTATACCTCACGATGAACCCCGATCCGCATCTTGCTGGGGAAGCTCTGCGCCTGGGAGCGTCGGCCTATGTGCTGAAGAGCTCTGCCGCCAACGAGTTGAAACAGGCGATCCGTGAGGCGCTGAGAGGGCGTTGCTACATCACTCCGCTCATCACGCACGACGTGGTAGGCGCGCTCGTCGATCGGCAGCCGGCCCGGCACGATTTGACGGCACGACAGCGCGAGGTACTGCAGCTGCTCGCCGAGGGACGGTCGATGAAAGAGGCGGCGGCGATTCTCGACGTCGCGCCGAGAACCGTCGCGTTCCACAAGTACCGGATGATGGAGCAGCTGGGCGTGAAGAGCAGCGCGGAGCTGGTCCAGTTTGCGGTCAAGCAGGGAGTTGTGCCGTGAATCGACCTCGTGTCCTCGTGGCCGACGATCATCGCGTCATGCTGGACAGCCTCGTCCAGCTGCTGTCGAGCGAATTCGAAGTGGTCGCGGCGGTGAGGGACGGCATCTCGGTCGTGACGTCGACCGAGCGGCTGGGGCCCGATCTGCTCGTGCTCGACATCGCGATGCCGGGGCTCAGCGGCATCGCCGCGGCCGCGCGCGTCAGGAAGAATGGCTCGACCGCGAAAGTGGTCTTCGTGACCAATCTGCACGACCGTGCGTTCGTGCGGGAGTCGCTCGCCCTGGGGCAGGTCGGTTTCGTCGCCAAGGATCGGCTGGTCGCGGATCTGCTGCCTGCGATTCGTACCGTTCTTTCGGGCCGGTCGTTCGTCTCGCCGTCGGTCGCGCTCTAGTGGACCGTATCAGCTGAATCAGTAGTAGTGACTGACGTCGTTCGGGCCCGCATTCCGCAGCCGTGACAACGGAACGGCTGCTACCGATTCAGGCGTTACGTCCTACTAGTGCCCTCCTGTTTTTTCGCTCAAACCTGTCATTTCTTCCAGTAGGCCGCCCTCGCGTCAGACCATACGATGCGGAGCAGGAGGACTTCGGACGTTGACGCATCAGGCTGAATCCGTTGGCGCATGGACGGGCACCCGATGGTCGGCATGGCGATGGACATGGCTCCTCCTCGCTGCCGTTGTCCTCCTGTCTGCCGGTCTTTGGTTGGTTCGTGGAAGGAGCCAGCCCGCGGCTCCAAGTACGGGGCGCGGCTCCACTCCTCGGGCGCTGCCCGTCGTCGCGGAAGCTGCGACGAAGGGCGACGTCAGCGTGCGCCTGACGGGGCTCGGCACGGTGACACCCCTGAGCACCGTGACAGTTCGCAGTCGGGTCGACGGCCAGCTGATGGATATCGACGTGCGCGAAGGTCAGGTCGTGCACAAGGGCGATGTGATCGCTCACATCGATCCGCGTCCATTTCAGGTGCAGCTCGCGCAGGCCGAAGGTCAGGCGGCGAAGGACGAAGCTACCCTCAGGGACGCGAAGATCGATCTTCAGCGGTACCAGGCACTGATCGCCCGTGACGCCATCCCGCAGCAGCAGGTCGACGCGCAGGTGGCGACTGTCGATCAGCTCAACGGCTCACTCAAGAGCGATCAAAGCCAGATCGCGAGCGCGCAGCTCAATCTCACGTACTGCCGCATCACGGCGCCGATCACGGGACGTGTGGGCCTCCGCCTCGTGGATGCCGGCAACATCGTCCACGCTGCCGATCAGACGGGTTTGATCGTGATCACGCAGGTCGAACCGATCGCCGTCGTTTTCACGATCCCCGAAGACAACCTGCCGATGGTGCTGGAGCAGGTCCGGAAAGGCCGGCGGCTGAATGTCGAGGTGTTCAACCGGGACTTGAACACGCGGCTGGCGACGGGATCGTTGCTGACGGTCGACAACGAAATCGACCCGGCTACCGGCACCGTCAAGCTGAAAGCGACGTTCGCGAACGCGGATGGCGGCCTGTTTCCGAATCAGTTCGTGAACGCCCGGCTGCTCGTCGACACCATTCACGGCGTTCTCATCGTGCCGACGGCCGCGATACAGCGCAGTCCGCAATCGACCTTCGTCTACGCGGTCGCCTCCGACCGCACGGTGGCGATGCGGACGGTTCAGGTCCGGATGACCGACGGCGATCGCACGGCCATCGTCAGCGGCGTCTCGCCTGGCGAACAGGTCGTTACCGAGGGGGTCGACAAGCTGCAGCCTGGAATGCAAGTCGCCATCCGAAGCAGCAACGCTGCAGGACCGAAGGCTGGCGATCAATGAACCCCTCTCGCCTCTTCATCCTGCGACCCGTTGCGACTTCTCTTCTGATGGCGGCGATCGTTCTGGCCGGCGCGGTCGCGTATGGGCAGCTCCCGGTTTCGGCGTTGCCGGAAGTCGACTACCCCACGATCCAGATCATGACGTTCTATCCGGGCGCAAGCCCGGATGTCGTGGCGTCCGGAATCACCGCGCCGCTCGAGCGGCAGTTCGGGCAGCTGCCCGGTTTGAATCAGATGACGTCCACGAGCTCCGGCGGAGCCTCTGTCATCACGCTGCAGTTCGACCTGAATCTGAACATCGACGTCGCCGAGCAGGAAGTGCAGGCATCTATCAATGCGTCGGGCACGTTCCTGCCCACCGACCTTCCGAATCCTCCGATCTACAGCAAGACCAATCCGGCGGACGCCCCCATCCTCACCCTCGCCCTCGCGTCGACGACCTTGCCGCTGTCGAAGGTGGAGGATCTCGCGGACACACAGCTCGCGCCGAAGATCTCGCAGCTCTCGGGCGTCGGCCTCGTGAGCATCAGCGGCGGGCAGAAGCCGGCCGTGCGCATCCAGGCGAACCCGGCGTCGCTCTCCACGGACGGGCTCACACTCGAGGATGTTCGCACGGCCGTCGCTGCCTCAAACGTCAACGCTGCCAAGGGCAGCTTCGACGGCCGGGACCAGGCGTACACGATCGGCGCCGACGATCGGCTTCTGTCGAGCGATCAGTACCGCCCGTTGATAGTCGCGTACCGCAACGGCGCGCCGATCCGGCTGTCGGACGTGGCCACCGTCGTCGACAGCGTCGAGAACGTGAAGCAGGCCGCCTGGATGAACACCCAACCTGCCGTGATCGTCAACGTCCAGCGTCAGCCCGGCGCGAACGTCATCGTCGTCGCCGACCGCGTCAAGGCGCTCCTGCCGCAGCTTCGAAGTCTGCTGCCTCCGGGCGTGCAGGTGTCGATCCTCACCGATCGTACGAACACCATCCGTGCATCCGTCCGGGACGTCCAGTTCGAGCTGATGCTGACGATTGCTCTCGTCGTGTTGGTGATCTTTCTCTTCCTTCGTACGCTGTCAGCCACCGTCATCCCCAGCGTCGCGGTGCCGCTGTCGCTCGTCGGTACGTTCGGCGTCATGTACCTTCTTGGCTACAGCCTCAACAACCTCACGCTGATGGCGCTGACCATCTCGACCGGCTTCGTCGTCGACGATGCGATCGTGATGATCGAGAACATCATGCGCTACATCGAGGACGGAGTGCCGCCGCTCGAGGCGGCGCTCAAGGGATCCGAGCAGATTGGATTCACGATCATTTCCCTCACGGTGTCGCTCATCGCTGTGCTGATTCCTCTGCTCTTCATGGGCGACATCGTCGGCCGGCTGTTCCGCGAATTCGCGGTGACGCTCGGCGTCACGATTCTCGTGTCAGCGGTCGTCTCGCTGACGCTTACGCCGATGATGTGCGCAAGGCTCCTTCGTCATCGGACCAGCCATGAGGCGGGACGGCTGAACCGCGCGTCGGAGGCGGCGTTCGACTGGGTGATTGCGATCTACGGGCGAACCCTTCAGTGGGTGCTCCGGCATCAGACCGCGACGCTTCTGGTGGCCGTGGGGACGCTCGTCCTGACGGTCGTTCTCTATGTCGTCATACCCAAGGGCTTCTTCCCCGTGCAGGACACGGGGGTGATCATGGGCGTGTCCGAAGCATCGCAGACGATTTCCTTTGCCGGCATGGCAGAGCGCCAACAGGCGCTGGCGACAATCATTCTCGAGGACCCGGCGGTCGAGAGCTTGTCATCCTTCATCGGCGTGGACGGGACGAACGCGACGATCAACAGCGGGCGTATCCAGATAAACCTCAAGCCGCTCGAAGAACGAAGGATCAGCGCGAGCGACGTGATTCGCCGGCTGCAACCGGCGCTGTCACAAGCTTCGAACATCACGCTCTTCATGCAGCCGGTACAGGACCTCACCGTCGAGGATCGCATCAGCCGGACGCAATACCAATACAGCCTCGAGGATGCCAATCCTCAGGAACTTGGAATCTGGGTTCCACGGTTCGTCGCGCGGCTGCAAACCCTGCTGGTCCTGCGGGACGTCGCCAGCGACCAGCAGAACGACGGGCTGCAGACACGCCTCGCGATCGATCGCAACACGGCGTCCCGCCTGGGCATCACGCCGCAGGCGCTCGACGCGACACTGTACGACGCGTACGGCCAGCGACAGATCTCGACGATGTTCACGGAGCTCAATCAGTACCACGTCGTGCTCGAAGCCTCGCCTTCGCTGCAGAGGAGCCCTGACGCGCTTCAGCACCTCTTCGTCAGGTCTTCGACCGGAGGGTCGGTACCGCTGAGCGCTTTCACACGGATGGAGACTGCCAAGACGCCCCTCTCCGTGAACCATCAGGGCCAGTTCCCGGTAGTGACTGTCTCGTTCAACCTCGCTCCGGGTGCATCCCTGGGTGACGCGATCAAGGCTGTCGAGGGTGTGAAGGCGGACCTCGGCTTACCGGCGAGCATTCAGACAGGATTCCAGGGAACGGCGCTCGCGTTTCAGGCTTCGCTGGCGAACGAGCCGCTGCTGATTCTCGCCGCGCTCATCACCGTCTACATCGTCCTGGGCGTGCTGTACGAGAGCTACATCCATCCGATCACGATCCTGTCCACGCTCCCGTCCGCTGGTGTGGGTGCTCTCCTGGCTCTGCTCGTGTGCCGCACTGAATTCAGCATCATCGCGCTCATCGGGATCGTTCTGCTCATCGGCATCGTGAAGAAGAACGCGATCATGATGATCGACTTCGCCCTCGAGGCCGAGCGCGAGGAAGGCCGTCCTCCGGACCGGGCCATCTACGAGGCGGCATTGCTTCGCTTCCGGCCGATCATGATGACGACAATGGCCGCGCTGCTGGGGGGCGTGCCGCTGGCTCTGGGTGGCGGCAACGGAGCAGAGATGCGTCGTCCGCTCGGAATTGCCATCGTCGGCGGTCTGATCCTGAGCCAGTTGCTGACGCTCTACACGACGCCGGTCATCTATCTGGCCTTCGATCGACTCGCAAAGCGTGTGGCGGCCGGCTCGCAACGGACGTCGATCGGGCCGCTCCACCCCACTGGGCACAGTCCGCGCGGCGGCGGACCCGACCTATCGGCGAAAGGCGTATGAGCATCTCCGCTCCGTTCATACGCCGGCCGATTGCCACGACGCTCCTGACGATTGCCGTCGCGCTGGCTGGCGGGCTGGCGTACTTTTCGCTGCCGGTGGCGCCGCTGCCCCAGGTCGAGTTCCCGACCATTCAAGTGTCCGCGGGCCTGCCTGGGGCGAGTCCGGAAACCATGGCGTCGTCTGTGGCCACACCGCTCGAGCGGCAGTTCGGCCGAATCGCCGGAATTACCGAGATGACGTCGACGAGCAACCTCGGGTCGACGCAGATCGTGCTCCAGTTCGATCTCGATCGGAACATCGATGCGGCGGCTCGCGACGTCCAGGCTGCGATCAACGCCGCGCGCGCGCAGCTGCCATCGAACCTGCCGAACAACCCAAGTTACAGGAAGACGAACCCTGCCGACGCTCCAATCCTGATGCTGGCGCTGACCTCCGACATTGTCGAGAAAGGCCGGATGTACGATCTGGCTGCTTCGATCCTGCAGCAGACAATCTCCCAGGTTGATGGTGTCGGGCAGGTCGTCGTCGGGGGCGGAGCCCTGCCAGCGGTACGGGTCGAGATCAACCCGACGGCTCTCCACGCCTACGGTCTCGGTTTCGAGGACGTGCGCACGTTCCTCGCGGGCGCGAACGCGAACCGTCCGAAGGGAGAGCTCGCGAATGCCGGCCGCGCCTGGTCGCTCGCGAGCTCCGATCAGTTGTTCAAGGCGGGTGAGTATCAGCCGCTCGTGCTCGGGTATCGGAACGGCGGCGCACTGCGTCTCTCGGACGTCGCGAACGTGACGGATTCCGTCGAGAACATCAGGGCGGGCGGCCTGACGAACGGCAAGCCGGCGGTGCTCGTGATCGTGTTTCGCGAGCCGGGCGCCAACATCATCGAAACGGTGGACCGAGTGCGCGCGCTCGTCCCGCAGCTTCGGGCGTCGCTGCCGCCGGCCATCCAGCTCTCGATCGCGCAGGATCGCACGACGACGATCCGGGCATCCGTTCGTGACGTCGGACGGACGATGGCGGTATCGATCGGGCTTGTGATCTTCGTCGTCTTCGTGTTTCTCCGCAGCGCCCGCGCGACGGCCATCCCTGCCGTCGCCGTTCCGGTCTCCCTGATCGGCACGTGCGGAGTCATGTACCTGCTCGGCTACAGCCTGAACAATCTGTCGCTGATGGCACTGACTATCGCGACCGGGTTCGTGGTGGACGACGCGATCGTCGTCGTCGAGAACATCTCGCGCCATCTCGAGAGCGGGATGTCGCCGGCAGAGGCAGCCCGTCACGGCGCCGGCGAGATCGGGTTCACCGTCGTATCGATCAGCCTGTCGCTCGTCGCCGTGTTCATCCCGATCCTTCTGATGGGTGGCATTGTCGGACGTCTGTTCCGCGAGGTGGCGGTCACGCTGACGGCGGCGATCATGGTCTCGATGGTGGTCTCGTTGACGACCACTCCGATGATGTGCGCGCGGCTTCTCCGTTCAGACAAATCGCAATCGCACGGCCGGATCCATGCATTGAGCGAACGAGCCTTCGAGTGGGTGCTCGCGCACTACGAACGGGCGCTTCGAGGCGTTCTCCGCCACCAGCGCGCGATGCTCCTCCTGACGCTCGCGACCATGGTGGCGACCGTTTATCTCTACCTGCGGATTCCGAACGGATTCTTCCCGCAGCAGGATACGGGGAGCCTGGCAGGGTCCATTCAGGCCGATCAGTCGACGTCGTTCCAGGCCATGCAGCGGCGGGTCGGTCAGTTCGTTGACGTCGTCATGCGCGATCCGGCAGTGGAAACGGTTCAGGCGTACGTCGGAGGAGGCGGCACCCAGAACACCGCGCGCATGTTCGTCAACCTGAAGCCTCTTGGACTGCGCCGCGAGCACGCCGACGAGGTGATTACGAGGCTTCGCGGGAAGCTGGCGGCGATTCCCGGTGCGACTCTCTATCTTCAGGCCGTCCAGGATCTGCGGATCGGCGGCCGCGCCAGCAACGCGCAGTATCAATACACGCTTCGCGGCGAGAGCGTGAAGGACCTCAACGCGTGGGCGCCGCGGGTCTACAGCCGTTTGCGTACACTGCCTCAGCTCGCCGACGTGAACAGCGACCAGCAGGTGCACGGCCTCGAAGCCTCGCTGGCCATCGATCGCGGGACCGCTGCGAGGCTCGGCATCACGGCGCAGCAGATAGACGACACGCTCTACGATGCCTTCGGCCAGAGGCCGGTCTCGACGATGTACACGCAGTTGAACCAGTACCACGTCGTGATGGAGGCGGACCCGCGCTTCTGGCAGAGTCCCGATGCCCTCAGATACATCGACGTCCGTTCGTCGACGGGCGCGCTGGTGCCGCTCAGCGCCTTCACTCACTACGCTCCATCCACTGCCGCCCTCGCCGTGAACCACCAGTCGCAGTTCCCGGCCGTGACGATCTCGTTCAATCTGGTGCCAGGTGTGGCGCTGGGCGATGCGGTCACCGCGATTGCGGACGCGGAAAGAGAGATGGGCGTGCCGGGGAACATCGGCGGCAGCTTCCAGGGTACTGCGCGCGCGTTTCAGGCCGCGCTGGCGAGCGAACCGCTGCTCGTCGCCGTGGCAATCCTCGCCGTCTACATCGTCCTCGGAATGTTGTACGAGAGCTGCATCCATCCAATCACGATTCTCTCGACGATCCCGTCCGCCGGCGTTGGCGCCCTGCTCGCGCTCATGGTCAGCCGGACAGACCTTACGGTGATTGCGCTGATCGGCATCATCCTGCTCATCGGCATCGTGAAGAAGAACGCCATCCTGATGATCGATTTCGCACTCGAGGTCGAGCGCACGCAGGGGGTGCCTCCCGAGGAGGCCATCTTCCGCGCCTGTCTCCTTCGCTTTCGACCGATCACGATGACGACGATGGCCGCGTTGTTCGGTGGATTGCCGCTGGCGCTCGGCACAGGCACGGGCTCGGAGCTCCGCCGCCCGCTCGGAATCGCGATCGTGGGCGGTCTGGTGTTCAGCCAGATGCTGACGCTCTTCACGACGCCCGTCATCTACCTGTACCTCGATCGGTTCCGAATCAGGTGGGCAGGGTTGCGTCACGGGCCGTTGCGAGAGGCCCGAGGAGTGGCTCCATGACCTTTCAACGAATATGTCAGTGCGCGCTGCTGCTGGCTGGAGCGGCGATGCCGGCCTGTGCGGTGGGACCCGAGTACGTCAAGCCGCCGATCGTGACACCGCCCGCGTTCAAAGAGAGCGCCTTGCCGGACGGCACTGTCGATGCGCGCTGGAAGCCCGCCGACCCGAAGGATGCCGCCTTCAAAGGGAACTGGTGGGAAGTGTTCGGCGATCCGCCGCTCAGCGCGCTGGAGGAGCAGGTCACGATTTCGAATCAGAACGTTGCTCAGGCCGAGGCTGCGTTTCGTGCAGCACGGGCAGCGATTGGCGGGGCGCGCGCCGGACTCTTTCCGACGGTCACGGTCGGGGCCTCCGCGAGCGCCTCCAGTGCGTCAGCGAATCGATCCAGCTTCGCGAATGCGATCGACCGGGGCGTTGCAACCGACTATCAGCTGCCTGTGGACTTCTCGTACGAGGCCGACGTGTGGGGCGGGGTCCGCCGGAACATTCAGGCGAACCGTGCAATCGCGCAGGCCACCGCCGCCGACCTCGAGACGGTGACGCTCAGCATGCGCGCCGAGCTGGCGATCGACTACTTCCAGCTTCGAAGCCTCGATGCCCAGCGCGAGCTGCTGGACTCAACTGTGGCGGCGTACGACAAGGCGCTGCAGCTTACGGTCGCGCGTCACGATCAGGGTGTCGCGTCGGGCAGCGACGTAGCGCAGGCCCGCACGCAGCTCGACACGACGCGGAGCCAGGCCACGGATCTCGGTGTGGCGCGTGCGCAGTTCGAGCATGCGATCGCGATTCTGGTCGGCAAGCCGCCCGCAATGCTGACGATTCCGGCCTCGCCGCTGGCCGGCACGCCCCCGTCGGTCCCGGTTGCTCTCCCGTCGGAGCTCGTCGAGCGTCGCCCTGACGTCGCGTCTGCGGAGCGCCGCGTGGCTGCGGCCAACGCGCAGATTGGCGTGGCGAAGGCGGCGTACTTTCCGAACGTGAGCCTGACAGGAAGCGGAGGTCTGGAAAGCGCCGCGCTCGCGACCTTGTTCGGCGGCGGCAGCGGCCTCTGGTCGGTCGGCGCCAGCGTCGTCGCGACGGCGTTCGAAGGCGGACGACGGCACGCCGCGATGGAGCAGGCAATCGCGAATCGGGACGCGGCGACGGCGGCGTATCGAGAAGATGTTCTGACCGCCTTTCAGGATGTCGAAGACAACCTGGCGGCGTTGCGGATACTCGCGGACGAAGGAGCGCAGCACGCGGACGCCGTCGCGTCAGCGGAGCAGTCGCTCTCGCTCGCGATGACGCGGTACGAAGCCGGCGTGACGACGTATCTCGAAGTGATCACGGCGCAGAGCGTCGCGCTGGCGAATCAGATCACGGCGGTGGACATCCTGGCGCGACGGATGACGGCCAGCGTGCAGTTGATCAAAGCGCTCGGCGGCGGATGGAAGTCGTCGTAGGGCGGGGTCTTTGGAACCCGCCGCGTCGGCGGGCCCTGTAGGGCCCCCCCTACACCAATCCGGGTTGGTGTAGCACTCGTGGGGCGGGGTCTTCAGACCCCGCCGGGTTACACCGAGGCTCAAGGGGTGTCTGCCGCCTGAAACGACTCTCGAGCCCGGATATCATTCCGGCGTGGCCTCCAACCCCTTCGACACGCAGGATCCAGCGCTCTTCGACGTCTCGACACACGCGGCCGGTCCCGTCGGCTCGCTGCCATTGACCCCGGAGATGCTCAGGGAACGCCCGTCTGGCGATCTCTTCGGCTGGACGCAGAACGCCGGCATGGGCTGGAACGCCTCGACACTCGGAGGGCGGGAGTTCCTGATGCTCTCGACCCACGGTGGAATCCGCGCACCGGATGGAACGCCGATCGCCCTTGGATATCACACCGGTCACTGGGAAGTGGGGCTGCTGATGGAAGCGGCTGCCGCTGAATTCTCTCGCGCCGGAACGATTCCGTTCGCAGCGTCGTGTACCGACCCGTGCGATGGGCGCTCGCAGGGCACGCCGGCGATGTTCGACAGCCTCCCGTATCGCAACGACGCGGCGACGATCTTCCGTCGTCTCATCAGGTCTCTCCCCACGCGTCGCGGGGTGCTTGGGATTGCCACCTGTGACAAAGGGCTGCCGGCGATGATGATGGCGCTCGCCGCAACCCACGATCTGCCGTGTGTGCTCGTGCCGGGCGGCGTGACGCTGCTGCCGATTGAAGCCGAGGATGCCGGCCGCGTGCAGTCGATCGGCGTTCGATTCGTGCACGGCGACATCACGTTGGAGCAGGCGGCGGATCTCGGGTGCCGCGCGTGTGCGTCCCCCGGCGGTGGCTGTCAGTTTCTCGGCACGGCGGCGACGTCTCAGGTCGTCGGCGAAGCGCTTGGGCTTTCTCTTGGTCACTCCGCGCTCTCTCCGTCCGGGCAGCCGATCTGGCTCGATCTCGCGCGGCGGTCGGCTCGCGCTCTGATGAAGCTGCAGGAGCAGGGCATGCGCGTCCGCGACATCCTCACCGGAGCGTCGCTCAGAAACGCGATGGTCACGCACGCCGCGTTTGGCGGATCCACGAATCTACTCCTCCACGTTCCGGCGATCGCCCACGCCGCAGGCCTGCCGCGGCCCGCCGCCCGCGACTGGGCCGAGATCAGCCGCAGCGTGCCGCGCCTCGTCGACGCACTTCCCAACGGCCCCCGCAACCATCCGACCGTCCAGGTGTTCCTCGCTGGCGGCGTTCCGGAGGTGATGCTCCATCTCCGCCGCGCGGGTCTCCTCGATTGTTCTGTCCTCACGGCGGAAGGCGTGACTCTGGAGGTGCAACTGGACAAGTGGGAGGCCTCCGAGCGCCGCACGCGGCTCAGACAGCGCCTGCGCGATCTGGACGGAGTCGATCCGGACGACGTGATTCTGTCGCCGGAAGCGGCATCTTCCCGCGGCCTGGCGTCGACCATGTGCTTGCCAGTCGGGAATCTGGCGCCGGACGGGGCTGTGATCAAGAGCACATCGATCGATCCGTCGGTCGTCGATCCGGACGGGGTCTACCGCTTCACGGGGCCGGCGAAGGTCTTCGTCAGTGAGCCGGCTGCCATCGCGGCGATCAAGGCCGGACAGATCAAATCCGGCGACGTGCTCGTACTGATCTGCCGCGGACCGATGGGCGCCGGGATGGAGGAGACCTATCAGCTCACCTCGGCGCTCAAGTATCTCGATTTCGGAAAGCACGTCGCGCTCCTGACCGACGCGCGGTTCAGCGGCGTTTCGACGGGAGCGTGTATCGGGCACGTCTCTCCCGAGGCACTCGCCGGCGGCCCAATCGGCAAGCTCCGCGACGGCGATCTGATCCGCATCGTCGTCGATCGGACTCGGCTGGAGGGCTCGGTCGACTTCATTGGACAGCCAGACAAACCCTTGGATGCAGAAACGGGAGCGCAGGTGCTTCACGATCGCGCCGAACGATCGGACCTTGTCGCAGATCCCTTGCTGCCCGACGACACGCGGCTGTGGGCCGCGCTCCAGGACGCGAGCGGCGGCACGTGGGGTGGGTGCGTGTTCGATGTCGATCGCATTCTCGAAGTGTTGGCGGCCGGGCGGAGGGCGCTGGATCCCGGAACTAGCGGCGCCTGATCAACAGGAGATCGGGTGCCGCTTCTCCGCCCGGCTGTTGACTGTGCTCAGCGAGCTGCACCCGGGGAAGTGATGGTCCCGTGGAACGAGCCGAAGGTGGCGGACGTGACCATGTTGTGCAGGCGCTCCACGGTAAAGCTCCCCTGGGCTCCCGTGAATCGGCCCGTCCCGCCAGTAATGGTGTTGATTTCGGTGACTTTAAGGAGATCCGGTACATCCGACAGTTCAGCCGATGAGACAACTGTCGTATCGATGTGGTCTCCGTTGGCTGCGATCCAACGAGCCGACCCGGTGGCTGTGAGGTTCGCGAGGTTTACCGTAAGAACCTGGGTGAATGAGAACTCACCCAGATGGGTGCCGGTTCCCGTGGCGTCTGTATCGAGCAATTCGGTGGCAGAAGGCCCATGCGAGGCGGTATCCTGTCCGCTGAACGCACCTTTGAAGGGTACTTGCCGTGCCGCCGTCGGCACTGCGACGGTCGCCATCAGCATCATCGCCGCCATCGACAGGTAGATCTCGGATCTCGTTCTGGTTTTCATATGCGCTGCTCCCTTTCACTGTTACAGGCGGAAGCAGACGGCGAAAGCGGCCACGTCTCCTGCATATCTTTTTGTGCCTAGCAAAGAGAACGTGCCACCCATCGAGGAACCCTCTCGAGAAATCACGAATCTACTGAGGGCCTGGAGCTGCGGTGATCACGCTGCGCTCGATCGGCTGGCGGAGCGGGTCTATCCGGAATTGCGCCGGATGGCCCGCCGCTACATGAAAAACGAACGCCAGGCGAACACGCTGCAGTCGACCGCGCTGGTCCACGAGGTGTACCTCCGCCTCGTGGATGTGCGAAAGGTCGAATGGCGTGAGCGCGCACAGTTTTATGCCATGGCGGCGCAGATGATGCGGCGCGTACTGGTGGACGCGGCGCGCACGCGTGGTTCGCAGAAGCGTGGCGGTTCGGTAATTACAGTGAACATCGACGACGCCGCGGTGTTGTGTCCCGCGCCGGACCGGTCGATTCTGGCGTTGGACGAAGCCCTTACGGCGTTCTCGCGCCTCGCGCCGCGGCAGGCCAGGGTTGTCGAGTTGCGCTATTTCGGCGGCCTGACGGAAGAGGAAATCGCGAACGTTCTGGACATCTCACAGCGCACCGTGCGGCGCGACTGGGAGTTCGCGCGAGTCTGGCTGGGGCGGGAACTGGCCCATTCCAATGGACGTCCGGCATGAGCCCCGAGCGGCTACGCCAGATCGAGGAGCTTTTCCACGCGGTACGAGAGGGGTCCGCCGAGCGCCAGGCGGCCCTTCTGGCGCGAGCGGACCCCGAACTGCGCCGCGAAGTCGAATCGCTGTTGGGCCGACAATCAGAGAGTCTGTTTCTGGATCGGGCGGCTGTTGAGGCCAGTGGGCAATCTCCGGACGATCCAGCGTGCTCGACGCTCTCGGCTGGGACATTCCTCGGGCCATATCGCGTCGAAGGCAAGCTCGGCGAGGGCGGCATGGGCGAGGTGTACCGCGCGCGCGACACGCGGTTGAAGCGAGACGTCGCCGTGAAAGTCCTGCCGCGGACTTTCGCCCGCGACGCCGACCGGTGCGCGCGCTTTCGACGGGAAGCGGAACTCCTGGCGACGCTGAACCACCCGCATATCGCGGCCCTCTACGGCCTCGAGGAAGCCGGCGACCTGACGGCGCTCGTGCTGGAACTGGTCGAGGGACCCACGCTGGCGGATCGTTTGACGGAGGGCGCCGTCCCGCTCGATGAGGCGCTGCCGATCGCGCGTCAGATAGCCGAGGCGCTCGAAGCCGCCCATGAGAAAGGCATCATCCACAGGGATCTCAAACCGGCGAACATCAAACTGCGGCCCGACGGCACAGTGAAGATACTGGACTTTGGGCTCGCCAAATCGCTCGAGCCGACGGGAGTACCGAGCCCCCTGTTGGAGCCGTCGACCGTGCTGAGTCCCGCGCCAACGCTCGCCGGCATGATTCTGGGGACTCCCACCTACATGTCACCCGAGCAGGCGCGTGGCAAAGCCGTGGACAAGCGAACCGACATCTGGGCATTCGGTTGCGTGCTCTACGAGATGCTGACGGGCAAGAAGCCGTTTGCGGGAGAGACCGTGACGGACACCGTTGCGGCGATTATCAACAGCGAGCCCGACTGGCAGGCGCTGCCGCCGCGCACACCGGAGCGCATTCGGTCGCTCATCTTGAGGTGCCTCAGAAAGGATCCTGCGCAGCGGCTTCGCGACATCGCCGACGGCCGGTTCCAGCTCGAGGAGGTGTCGAACGATCCTGGTGGTTTGACTACGGTCGTGGCACCGGCCCGAACCTATCGCGAGTGGGCGTTGTGGATCGCGGCGGCGCTATTCCTGGGCACGACGCTGTTCGTCGCCACGCGGCCTTCGACCACCCCGTCGTCACGCGACTCGATCAGCTTCCCCGTCTATCCGCCGGAAAAGGCCGAGTTCTCCGCTCGGACGAACTCCACGTTCGACGTCCCCTCGTTTGCGCTCTCACCCGACGGCCATGCGCTGGTGTTCAGTGCGGCGACGCCGGGCGCCCGGCCCATGCTCTGGCTGCGATCTCTGGATCACGTGGACGCGCAGCAGCTGGCCGGAACCGAGGACGCCCAGGATCCGTTCTGGTCCCCGGACAATCGCTGGATTGGCTTCTTCGCCAACGGGACGCTCCGGAAGATTCCCGCCGCCGGCGGAGCCGCAAAAGTCATCCAGACCATGAACGACATCCGCGGTGCCACGTGGGGTACGCGAGAGACCATTCTTCTGGGCAGCGGCGGGCAGGGCATAGTTTCGATGAATGCGGAGGGCGGAGCGATCACGCCGGTGACGGTGGTCGATGCGTCCCTCCACGAGAACACGCATCGGAATCCATCGTTTCTGCCTGACGGCCTTCATTTCCTGTACTCCGTCATTGGCGACAGCGATCGAAGTGGGGTGTATGTCGGGTCTGTGGATGGCAAGACGAAGCGACTGCTGCTCCACGTCCTCACGAGTGCCGTTTATGCGCCGCCAGGATATCTCTTGTATGTGGATGGAGACAGGCTCCTTGGCCACGCGTTCGACACAGACCGTCTCGAGCTGAAGGGCCAACCGTTTTTCGTCGCCGAATACGTCGGCCGCAGCAGTTCCTTCATGAGCGGCGTATCGGCCGCTCTGACGGGTGCGATCGCGCACGCACGGCCGATCGCTCAGCACGGTCGTCTCGCATGGATTGACCGCCGTGGGAACCCGCTTGACACCATTGGCACCCCTGATGGCGACTACACGGATTTCCGACTGTCTTCTGATGAGACGCGTCTTGCGGCATCGCTGGTCGATCCAAAAACCAACGCGGTCGACATCTGGATCAGGGATCTTGCGCGCGGCAGCAACGCGCGCGTCGGTTCCGGTGGCGGCGTCACAGCCGCCGCGGTCTGGTCGCCTGATGGCACTCGCCTGGTCTACCGAAGCAATCGAACCGGGGTGATTGAGCTTTACGAGCGGAGCACGGCGGGCGGTGGAGACGATCGCCGGCTATCCAGCGACGCACACCAGGCGATTCCTTCCGGTCTCATTCCGACAGACTGGTCCGCGGATGGGCGGTGGCTTGTAGCCGGCGCCGGGAACGATTTGTGGCTGCTCCCACTGGTAAACGACCTGAAGGCGGAGAAATTCTTTGCCTCACCGGCCGCAGAAATGCACGGCAACTTTTCGCCGGACGGTCATCTGGTGGCATACACGTCGAACGAGTCGGGCAGATTTGAAGTCTACGTCGAGACCGTTCCCCGATCCGATCGGAAATGGCCCGTCTCTACAAACGGCGGATACGAACCGCGCTGGCGGGCGGACGGAGGCGAGATCTACTACCTCTCCGAAGATCGCAACCTGATGGCCGTCCCTGTGGGCGCGGGGCCGTCATTCGGCATCCCCAAACCACTGTTCCAGGCTCACGTGCCCGCGGGCGTAAGCTGGTTGCGCACGCACTATGTGCCGAGCCGTGACGGCCAGCGGTTCCTTGTCAATGTGGCCACGGATACCGCGGCTTCGCCCATCACTGTCGTGCTCAACTGGTCAGCGTCGCTGAACAAGTGACACAAATAATCTCCTTTCGTCCCCGTTTCGAGCGTTCGACGCTTCCTCCACCATCGACCCGTTTACTTTAACGCTAAAGTGTGGTCTCTTCTCCGTCGCCCCCGGGGAAGGGTCAGGGTGGACCCGGTCCCGGAATACAGCCAGAGTCTGACGCGGATTGGCCGCCTTCGCGCCGGAGGCGCGTCGGCGAGCCACACCGCGGCCTCGGCAAAGGCGGGATGGAGGAGGAGCCATGAGACCGATGGATGTCTCTCGTGTGCGGGGTGTACGTCTCTTGCAGTGGGTCATGCTGCTGGCGCTGTGTGCGGCGCCTGTGTCAGCTCAGGATTTCCGAGGGTCGATTATCGGCCGGGTCAACGACAGTTCCGGCGCGCGCCTGCCGGGTGCGGCCGTCACCGCGACGAACACCGCCACCAACGTCGGTTCGACGACGACCACGAACAACGACGGAAGCTACAGCATTCTGTATCTCACACCAGGCACGTACACCGTCGCCGTGGAACTGGCGGGCTTCAAGCGGATCGTGCGTGACGCCGTTGAAGTTCGCATCGGCGACCGGCTGACCCTCGACTTCGCGCTCGACCTGGGCCGGCTCGAAGAGACGGTGTCCGTCAGGGCGGAGTCGCCGCTCCTGAATCTCGCGAACGCCTCGGCGGGTCAGGTGATCGACGAGAAGCGGATCTCGTTGATGCCCCTCTCCGACGGAAATCCCTTCGTGCTGTCGCGGCTGGTGCCCGGTGTCGCGTACACCGGCGACCTGAAGTTCTCCCGTCCGTTCGACAACGGTGGAACATCCTCGATCAACGCCGACGGATCGACCGGCGGCAACGAGTTCACGCTCGACGGATCGCCGAACATGGCCAACGGCCGCCGCGTGGCGTTCGTGCCGCCTGCCGGCGCCGTCCAGGAATTCAAGGTGCAGACCGCCAGCTTCGACGCCGCGGACGGCCATACCGCAGGCGCGATGGTGAACGTCACCCTCAAGAGCGGCAGCAACGCGCTCAAAGGCGAGAGCTATTACTACCTCCGGGACGAATCGCTGTCTGCGACCGACTTCTTCGTCAACAAGAGCGGCGGCACGAAGCCGGCGCTCGACTACAAGCGCTTCGGCGGATCGCTTGGCGGGCCGGTCCGGATACCGGGCGTCTTCGATGGTCACGACCGGACTTTCTTCTTCGGCGCGCTCGAGTGGCTCTACGACCGCTTCCCCGAGCCCGGTCCCCAGACGGTGCCGACGGCGGCGATGCGCGGTGGCGACTTCTCGGCGCTGTTGGCGCAGGGAATCGTCATCTACGATCCGGCAACCGCGCAGCCCGCGAACGGGCGCGTAGCCAGGACGGCGTTTCCCGGCAACATCATTCCGACCAATCGCCTCGACTCGATCGCGCGGAACGTCCTGTCCTACTACCCGGAGTCGAATCAGCCTGGTGACGCCTCCGGCCGCGACAACTACTTCTCCGTCAACCCGCGAACGGACGACTTCTACTCCATCTCCACGCGCGTGGACCATCGACTCACCGACAAGCAGCAGATCTTCGTGCGCTACACGAGGAACGATCGGCGCGAGTCGCGCGGCGCGATCTTCGGCGACGTGAACTCGGTCGTGCCGACCGGCAACTTCCTGTTCCGGAAGAACGACGGCGTCACGGCGGATCACGTCTACACCATGAGCTCCAAGTCGCTGCTGAACGTGCGCGGCTGGCTGGCAGCGTTTCGGCGAGCCCAACATCCGTCAGCACGAAGGGCTGTTCGATCCGGCGACGCTCGGGCTTCTCGCCGGCGGTCCTCGGCCAGTTCGGCGGCGCGCAGTACTTCCCGCACTTCGATTTCGACACGCTCAGCGACATCGGAGACAACCTCGCCGGGAACACCACGCACTCGATCTATTCGTTCCAGCCGACCTACACGCGGATGATGGGGAAGCACTCGGTGAAGACGGGCTACGACATGCGGCTCTATCGCGAGTTCGGCGCGAACGCGGGCCGTCAGGCGGGTGACTATCTCATTCGCAACAACGCCGCCTTCACCCGGCAGCTGGACAACTCGACCAGCCAGAACTGGCAGGACGTCGCGAGTTTCCTGGTCGGCCTGCCGACGGGCGGGTCAATCGAGGTCAACGGGACCCGGTTGAACAGCACGTGGTATCACGGCGTGTTCGTTCAGGACGACTGGCGCCTCTCGAACAAGCTCACGGTCAACCTCGGGCTGCGCTACGAGTACGAAGGCGCCACGACCGATTCCGAGAACCGGAACGTTCGCGGATTCGATCCCTCGGCAACGCTCAGCATCACGAGCGCCGCTGAGGCCGCCTACGCCGCCAGCCCCATCCCGCAGGTGCCGGTGTCTGCCTTCCGCGTTCGTGGCGGGCTGCAGTTTGCGACCGACGACCAGCGCGGATTCTGGAACGCCGACGGCAACAACATCCAGCCCCGCGCGGGCTTCGCGTATCAGCTGGATCAGCAGACGGTCCTGCGCGGCGGGATCGGCGTCTACACCGTGCCGTTCATCATTGCCGGCAACTTCCAGCCGGGATTCTCGCAGACGACGTCGCTCGTACCGACGCTGGACAGAGGGCTGACCTTTCCAGCAACGCTGTCGAACCCGTTCCCCGACGGCGTGCTGGCGCCATCGGGCTCGTCGCGCGGCCCCGACACGCTGCTGGCACAGGACATCAGCAGGTACGCGCCTCTCGATCTCAAGAACTCGCAGAACATGCGCTATACGGTGAATCTGCAGCGCGAGCTGCCGGGCCAGTGGCTGCTCGAGGTCGCCTACGCCGGCAGCCGTGGGTGGGACCTCACGACGGGCGGCGGCGGTGCGGCTGGTGAGATCGACTTCAACGCCATCCCCGTTCAGTACCTCTCGACGAGTCCTGTGCGCGACCAGGCGACGATCGATTTCCTCGCGCAGCTGGTCACGAACCCGTTTGTGAACCTGATCCCCGGTACCGGCTCCAACGGCGCGACGATCGCGCGTTCTCAGCTCCTGCGTCCGTACCCGCAGTTCGGCAACGTGCGCTCGTTCGACGACGACGGCACGAGCGAATACAACTCGGCGCAGGCAAAGATCGAGAAGCGCTTCACGCGCGGCTATACCGTCCTGGCAGCCTATACGTGGTCCAAGTTCACCGAGCGCGTGTTCAAGCTCAATCCGAGCGACAGCGGGTACGAGAACAGGCTGTCGGAGTTCGACGTCCCGCACCGCGTCGCGCTCAGCGGCATCTGGGAGGTGCCGTTCGGCAACGGCCGGCGGTGGGCCAGCGGGGCCTCCGGAATCAGCAACGCGCTGATCGGCGGGTGGAGCTTGCAGGCTATCGGGCAGTTCCAGAGCGGACGGCCCATCAGCTTCCACGATCGCAACGCCTACTTCAACGGCGACCTGGCTGCGTTGAAGAGCGACTATTCGGGCGATTCCAACCAGCCGGTGTTCGACATCAGCGGCTTCTACTTCCACGACGCCGCGGTCCAGACCAACGGGGTCGACGATCCGACGAAGCAGCGCGCCGACTCGCGCATCCGGCTGGCGAACAATGTCCGGTACTTTCCCGTCGCGGATACCGGGCCTCCGCGGTCAGGGCCTGAACCTGTGGGACATCTCGATCGTGAAGCAGGTGCCGATCAACGGACGGGTGCGCGCTCAGTTCAATGTGGAGTTCCTGAACGCCTTCAACCATCCGGTCTTCAACAATCCGGGTACCGATCCCACCGCCGCCGATTTCGGCAAGGTGACGAGCCAGAACAACCTGCCACGTGACATTCAGCTCGCCGCGAAGATCGTGTTCTGAGACTCAAGAGGATCGGAGAAGAGTCTCAACAGGAGGTGGGGAGGATGGGAGGAACTGGACTTCCAGAATAGAAGCCGTTCACAAACCCGACGCTCGCTCCACGGTGCGAGCGAGCATGATGAGACTAGAATGGCGGACACAACGACTGGCAGGAGGTGTCATGCGCAGACGAGAGTTTCTGGCGACGGCCGCGGCGGCGGTCGTGCTGCCCGTGTCGAAGATGGCCGAGGCGGCGTCCGAACGGCACCTGCTCTATATCGCCGAACCGGGCATCCGCAACTACGTCGAGTACGGCGGCGTGGGAGTCCTCGTCTACGACATCGGCGCCTGGTACAAGTTCGTCAAGCGCATTCCCACGTGGACACGTTCCGGCCGGTCAGGAGCCCGAGAACGTCAAAGGCGTCGCTGCCAGCGCGAAGACGGGCCGCATCTTCGTCACCACCATCAAGCGAATGTGCGCGATTGACCTGGTCACGGAGAAGATCGTCTGGGAGGCGGCGCCCGAGGGCGGGTGCGATCGCCTTGCCATCTCTCCGGATGGGACGACGCTCTATGTGCCGTCGCTCGAGGGTCCTCACTGGCACGTCATGAGCGCGCGGGACGGAAGCATCATCAAGAAGATCGTGACGGACTCCGGCGCGCACAACACCGCGTACTCCCTGGATGGCAGCCGCGCGTACCTCGCCGGGCTGCACTCGCCGCTGCTGTCGGTGGCGGACACGAAGACGCACACCGTCGCGCAGACCGTCGGTCCGTTCGGCAACGTCATCCGTCCCTTCACGGTGAACGGCGCGGGGACGCGTGCGTACGTCAACGTGAACGAGTTGCTCGGCTTCGAGATCGGCGACATCACGACCGGCAAGGTGCTCCATCGGGTCGAGGTCAAGGGATACGAGAAGGGGCCCGTCAAGCGGCATGGCTGCCCGAGCCACGGCGTCGGACTCACGCCCGACGAGACCGAGCTCTGGCTGTGCGACGGTCACAACAACGCCGTCCACATCTTCGACAACACGGTGATGCCGCCGAAACAGATGTCGACGATCACCGTTCGCGATCAGCCCGGCTGGGTGACGTTCAGCATCGACGGCAAGCACGCGTATCCATCGACTGGCGAAGTGTTCGATACCCGGTCGAAGAAGCTGATTGCATCACTCCAGGACGAGCAGGGTCGGCAGATCGGGAGCGAGAAGCTGCTCGAGATCGTGTTCGACGGAACGAAGCCGGTGAAGACCGGAGATCAATTCGGGCTGGGCGGTAAGACCGTCAAGTCGTGAGACACGGGTCGCGGATTCGCGCTTCACCTGATGCCTGCCCGGTGCTCCAGTCAACGACAGGCATGACGCGGCCGGCGCGATCGAATTCGGAGGAGTGCTGAATGAGCGGACGACAGTCAATCCCGATGGCTCAGTTGGCGCTCGTCCTCGTTGCCGCCGTCCTGGGATGGTCGGTCCTCCGGCCGCGCGGGCCGTTCTCGAATTGACTCGCCGCCCGTAAGGGCCTGAGCGCGCAACGAGATAGGGGACTGTGCTATCGTAAAGTGTTGGGTAATGCGCCGCCGACGCGGTCCGAAGACGAGCGGTTCATGCGGGCCGCACTGGACCTGGCGCGACGGGCACGGGAACGTGGCGAGGTCCCCGTCGGCGCGGTTGTCGTCCTGGACGACGCCATCGTCGGCGAAGGTTTCAACCAGCCCATCGCCGCGCACGATCCGACCGCGCACGCCGAGATCGTGGCCCTCAGGGACGGTGCCCGGCGCATCAGGAACTACCGGCTCACGGGCGCTACGCTCTATGTGACGATCGAGCCGTGCCAGATGTGCGTGGGTGCCCTCGTCCACGCGCGGGTTGCGCGCATCGTCTACGGCGCGTGCGAGCCGAAGGCGGGCGCGATCGAATCCGCCATGCGCGCACACGAGCACCCGTCGTTGAATCATCGGCTCGTCGCGGTTGGCGGCGTGCTCGAGGACGAGTGCCGCGAAATGATTCAGGGTTTCTTCGAGGAGAGAAGGAGTTAGAAGTTAGGAGCTAGAAGGCGTTCTCAGAGCTCAGGAGACGCGTTTCAGGCGCGAGGGAGGCCCGAAGGCAAGCCCTCGAAGCGGCGGTCCGACGTCGGGATTGTGCGACTCCACCGCGGCGACCCGCCGCGAACGGAACGGAGCGAGCTGCGCAGATCGAGCGTAGTGGAGTGAGCGCAAAACGAGCGCCGGAGGGGAGTCGGCGGAGCCGGCCGCGAGCGAAGCAAGAAAGCGCCTGCGGCCGCAAGCGAGCGCCGGAGGGAAGGCCGCGAAGCGGGCCGCGAGCGCGCAGCGAGGTGGGGAATGTTAAAGGGGCCCCACCGAGCGAAGTAATAACGGAGAGGTACCGAAGTGGTCGTAACGGGGGCGCCTCGAAAGCGTCTTGTCCGCAAGGGCACGTGGGTTCGAATCCCACCCTCTCCGCCACACCAAGTTATTGTAAATAAACGACTTATATTGTTGAATGATGGGCACGTGGGTTCGTCGACCACCCATTGGGCAGTTAAATAACTCAATTCAAACGATTTAGCGCTTGTACTATTGCCCTGAATCGTCGCCGGCCAGTAAGGCGTTTGTTATCCATAACTTACAGTCACTCACTGGGGCATATTGGTCGGTCGGGTAGGCTTGAGGACCCGACGAGTGTGTATTAGAATCTAATACATCATGAGAGAGACCGTCACCATCAGCCTGCCCCAGGCCGTCCGGCGCGAGCTGGACAGGATTGCCAAAGAAGACGGGATCTCTCGCAGCGACGTGCTCCGTCAGTCGCTCGAGGACTTCCTCTTCGTGCGCCGATTTCGACGCCTGCGGCAGCGCATGATGGCGGCCGCGCAGGCTGAGGGGATCTACACCGACGAGGACGTGTTCACGCGCGTCTCGTGAAACTGCTCCTCGACACGAACGTGCTGGTTGCCGCCCTCCTCGCGCGCGGCACCTGCAGCGATCTCGTCGAACACTGCGTCCGCCAGCACGTCGTCATCTCTTCGCCGCCCCTGCTGAACGAGCTTCGCGAGGTTCTCGACCGGAAGTTCCGACAGCGCGCTGTTGATGTGCGGAGCGCCCTTCGTTTGTTTGCGGAGACGTTCACCCTCGTCACGCCGGACGCACTCGATCCCCCAACCTGTCGCGACCGCGACGACGATGTGGTGTTGGCGACCGCTCTGGCTGGCGAGTGCGCTGCGATTATCACTGGCGATCAGGATTTATTGATCCTGGATCCCTTTCGGCACGTTCGAGTGCTGGCGCCATCGGTGTTTTGGAAATGGGAATCTGAGCGCGAGAAAGGGTAGAGCGAGGGCGACGCTCAGCGAAGGCTCGGTACAGAAGTCTTGCACACCAGGTGCTCGAACGTGGTGAGGCTGATTAGAGTCGGATGCCGCAGGTCCTCGGAAGGCCGGCGTACCAGGCCTCAGAGCGCTTACTCCGCAAATTTGCCGCCGAGCGCATGCAAGCCGGGTCACGCAGCATGGGCGTCGCGAGCGTCCTCTGCCGACATTTATGACTCCGGTGGCATCGCCCGTTTTGAGCCGCCTGTCCAAACAGCGGCTGACCTGCCCGTGCCGCCGAGTACGCGAGCCATCCGATGGCGATCAACATGATCAGCGACGCGATCATCGGCCCCGACCAGAGCTGAAGGCTCCTCCAGATAGCCAATGACGTCGCGCTGCTGCTGGTTGGTCCAGCCCGCGTCGAACGGAATTCGATTGAGCCGGAACCCGTCGTTCGCGAGGTCGAACGGCAGGTCGCGGCCCTGCGCACCGATCTAGGCAACGTCTGTCTCTAGGCAGCATGGACGCCCGTTCTGGAGGAGAGCCGCAGCCGTGGCGGTCACGCGATTGCAGCCGCGACAACACTTCGGGACGGCCACTGGCTGTGCTTCCAGAACCCCCGCTGGCACCGCCCCTGCCGCCCTCTGCCGAGTTGTCGCGGCCTCACTGGCGGGAAATTCTCGCGAAAGACCGCGGGCACCGCTGACTGGCTGGAGGCGCGCGCCATAAGAAGACCAAGAAGAAGACACAGGTCGCGGCGGTTCGAGGGCAGCGGCGAACCCCACCCAATCGCCGTTGGCCGACGATCGCGCAGGATCCGTTGACGCCCGCTCGCGTTCTGACAGCTGGACCCGATCGGTGCATTCGATCGAACCGCACGCGGCTTCAGTGCGGTCGCCAGACGGAATGCGACCTAGATTGAGTTTTTAGTAGGGACAGGCCGTATGAGGCTACACCTACCCAAGTCGGCTCACGCGTGCTCACCACGTGAACTTGAAAATACTTGCCGTCGAGCGCCGCGAGTCGGGCGGCTGCGAGCCACCGGACTTGTAGCTTTCGGGCACGCTCGCCCAGTCGCGATAGATGTTGCCGCCAACGTAGAACCCCGGCTTCGTCGGCGGCTGCGTCTGCGCCGCCGCTTCCTGAGCGGAGAAGAGCGTATAGCTGCGCTGCGGCTCGGCCGGGCCAGGCCGATTTGTCCGCGGCACGTATTCTGGAACGCCATCGCCGTTGATGTCGGCCCGGATCCAATCAACGTGCAGCAGGCGATGATATGTGCCGTCGGTAATCATGCTGCGGAGCTGCGCGTTGAAGCGGGTGATGATCGACTCCGCGTCGGGCCGCGTCCGTCGCAACGCCAGGAACAGCTCACGCGTGACGAGCGGCGTCGATCCGATCTGCAACCTCGTTCCAGCTTCCTTCGGGTAGTTGTTGACGATGTATTGGGCGACTAGATCGTCCACCAGCGCGTAGTCGACGCCGCCCTTGAGAAGCCTCGCGAGGCTGTCTTCCTCGTTCGTCGAGTGCACGTAGACCGGCCCGGCGCTCTCGAGAGAGTCGCCGTACGAGTAGCCTTCGACGATCGCTACGCGTTTGCCTTTGAGATCAGCCAACACCTTCGCCGACACGTCGTCGCCGTGCCGTCCGACGAGCACGAGCCGATTCTCGAGATAAGGCTGCGAAAACACGAGGACGCGCTCGCGGTCGGAGTCCTTCCACGCGGCCGCACTGCCGTCGAACGATGGAGCGAGCAACGAGG
This sequence comes from uncultured Acidobacteriota bacterium, assembly GCA_963730995.1. Lineage (GTDB taxonomy): Bacteria > Acidobacteriota > Vicinamibacteria > Vicinamibacterales > 2-12-FULL-66-21 > CAVSUB01. Next base: position 1,022,078 of record CAVSUB010000002.1, read on the forward strand.
AGGTGAACTCCGCCGCGGGAACGATCGTCGTCTTCGCGGCGAGGCCGATCCGGCCCAAGGCGGTTTCGACCAGATCGAGCGCAAACCGTGGCTGTCCGGGGGCATTCGTGAATGGCGGCCAGGCGGTCGAGACCAGCGCCAGCGGCGCCTGTGCGGCGGCCACGAAGCAGATGACGGCGCACGGCAGAATCAGCAGCGCCCTGGGGATCGCCCATCGAGGTCTTGTGCGCTTGGCATCGGGGACAGAACTCATACGACCCTCCGGTTCACCAATCGATCTCGAAATCCGCATTGCATGTGCGCGGTAAACAGCGCGGCTGGATGCAGGCACAGCACGTGCCCGTGCACGTACAGGTCCGCGCTCCGAAGTGAAGTTTACTAAGGATTTGTGCGAGTGTGGCCGGGCTCCTCCTCCGGCCACGGTATACCGTGATGCCACGTCGCTCGGGACCGGAGTCGTTGGAGTCGTCTTGTTTCAGGCTTACAGCGTCTCGGTCACCCTGGCCGCTCGAGCAGGTTCCCGAGAGTACCTGATCAGCTGGCGTTCCCACGCGCGACAAGACCCCCCGCGGATCGATATAACTGAGACATGCGTCCCGTCTCGATGCGGCTCGGGAGAGGAGCCGGCATGTCTCTCACACGAACCCTCGCACTGAGCCTGCTGACCGGAATGGCCGTGCCCGCGGCGGCGCGGGCCGACGGCCTGTTCGTCCCGTTTATTGGCGTGAACTTCGGCGGCAGGTCGGGCCATCAGCTTTCGGCCGCGATCGACTCAGAGCGCCTGAACTTGGGGGGCAGCCTCGCCTACATGGGCGGAGGCGTTCTCGGCCTCGAGGCCGATATTGCGAACAGCCCGGACTTCTTCGGCAAGACCGACCTCGGCGGCAGCAGCGTCCTGACCGCGACTGGCAATCTGTTGTTCGGCATTCCGATCGGCGGGCAGCACGGCGTCGGATTTCGCCCGTACGCTCTGGTAGGTCTCGGGGTGATTCGATCCCAGGTCGACACGTTCGGAGACGCCCTGCGCCGTGACGAGAACAATCTCGCCTGGGACTTTGGGGGCGGCGTGATGTTCTTCTTCGCGACCCACGTCGGACTTCGTGCCGAGCTTCGCTACTTCAGGACGTTTGGCGATCTGCATTTCGATTTGACAGACCTGTTCGACAGACCGCGGAACCTCGATTTCGCGAGGGCCTCGACCGGATTGATCCTGCGGTTCTGAACAGGACGGTACCAGCGCGAACGTGTTCGGGTCGGTGCAGTCGCCGTCGACCAACCGCAATCGGCGTCCTGGCACCGGTTTGGAACAACAAGCGTCTTCGAGCGTGAGCGAGCATCTATCCAACCGTGGTCTCCAAACGTCAAGTACCGCCGGCTGCACGCCCCGCGACCAAATTCCCACTTGAAGCCGCAGCGGTGCGGCGGGCTGTGCGCCTCCTTGGCGGGCGGTGATTCCCTAGAGCGGTTCGTCCAAGGCTCTTGCCGGTGACCGAACCCCGATAAGGGGGTCGATGCTGCGCTGACCAGCTCCCGGCAATCTGATCGGGGAGTATGTGGGTGCGGATGACTTGCACTGCGGGGGCGCGGCCTATCGGCCGTTCAGCATTTTGACAGTGGCCGTTAGTCGGCAGGAGACGCGCGATCACCACCGGATTGTTGATCTGTGGCTGATCTGTTCTGGGTTAGAATGCGGGCTCCGCTCGCCACTTTCTTCGAGTTGAGACGCACGTTCGCATGGAATCGGAGGTGCGATATGCCCACGATCCGCCGGCTGTCAGTCGTTGCGCTCTGTCTATGCGTTGCGGGCGTCATCCGTGCGCCCGACCTCCACGCGCAACAACCTGCCACAGAGACTCCAACGAGCGCCAAAACATGGCTCGACAGACGTCAGGCGTTGGAGGACTACTTGAGAATTGCGGACGTCATCAAGATGGAGGAGATCGGCGTTGGCGTCACCAGGCCACGACGGGCATATCTCGCGCCGGGCGGTCTGGTCGATCGGATGGCGTGGAAAACGATCACGCCTGGCCTCCACGAGGGATTCTGGGAGAGCTACAAGTCGGAAATTGCCGCGTACCAGCTCGACAAGTTGCTCGGACTCGACATGATTCCTCCAACTGTCGAACGACGTGTAAAGGGTGACCTCGGTGCGGCGATCATGTGGGTGTCTCCGACCAAGAGCTTCAAGGAGCTTGGAGGCCCTCCAAGCCCACCGTCACTCAAGGCCGCTGCATGGAACCGGCAGCTCGTTCGCGCGAAGATGTTCGACAACCTCATTTGCAATATCGATCCAAACCTCGGGAATTGGCTCGTCGACCCATCCTGGAACCTGATCCTGATCGATCACACCCGCTCGTTCACTCCGAAAAAGGACATGGTCCACCAGATGACGCGCATTGATCAGGAGCTCTGGGACAAGATGAAGGCGCTGACCGTCGAGAGCTTGACACCTGCGTTGCAGAAGTGGATCGGCAACCGCGAGATCCGCGCAATCATCGAGCGACGCGATCGGATGCAGACTGTTATCGAGAAACTGATAGCGACAAACACTGAAGCGGCGGTGTTCGTGCGGTGATTCAGTGACACTTCGAGCTCGGCGCCGCTTCTGGCCCTAGCTTTTTCGTACCCGGCGTCCTCTCGTGGTTCGTCCGCGGGGGACCCTTAGTGTCGCAATCGCCCGGCAGCCTGCGTGGCCACACAGTACATGCCGTCCGTCTCACACCCTTCCGCTTCGACCTGAATGGTCGTGTGGTTGATGTGAAACCGATGTTCGACATCCTGCACCACAGCGCGCAGCACCTGCTGCCCCTCGCGATCGCTCGAGGACTTCCTCTTCGTGCGCCGGTTCCGACGCCTCCGGCAGCGCATGATGGCGGCCGCGCAGGCAGAAGGGATCTATACCGACGAGGACGTGTTCACGCGCGTCTCGTGAAACTCCTCCTCGACACGAACGTGCTAGTCGCCGCCCTTGTCGCGCGCGGCACCTGCAGATCACTTCGCTGCGTGGTCAAGGCCGGGACAGGCACTCGTGAACCTGCCAGGCTGACGCGCCTGATCGCGTCCATCGAGAAAGGGGTAGGGATGAGAGTGACACTGCTCGCAATTCTGGGCGTGCTGCTCGGCGGCTTCGCCGCGCCCGGCCGGGCCCAGGCGCCGGCGCCCGATTCCGCGACGCTCGCGAAGACCGGCATCCTCGAGCGGCTCGCCGCCCGCAGCGGCGTCTACGCCGTCCCGCCGACCGCGAAGACGCCGAGCTTCATCGCCGACGCGGGCTGGCCGCAGAAGCTGCCCCACAACTGGATCCTTGGCCAGGTCGGCGGCCTCTATGTCGCACCCGACGATCACATCTGGATCTACCAGCGGCCGCGGACGCTGACCAACGACGAAGCGGCGCTGACCGATGCCACCGACAAGCGTGCGGACGGGAAGGCCGTCGACGTCATGGGCTTTCCCCGTCCGTACGGGGCCCTCGGCGACTGCTGCCGTGCCGGCGCCCGCGGTCATGGAGTTCGATGCGGGCGGCACGTTGTTGCGCGCGTGGGGCGGCCCAGCCGATCCCGGCAAGTGTAGGGCCGAGGACGGTTGCGTCTGGCCGGCCAGCGAGCACGGGATCTTCGTGGACCACAATGGCTTCGTCTACCTTGGCGGCAACAGCGCCAACCGCGATCCGAACGGCTCGTCTTGGGCGTCGAGCCACGGCGCCGACGGCATGATCCTGAAATTCACCAAAGACGGGAAGTTCGTGATGATGATCGGCGGCCCCGGCGCGAAGGGTCCGGACAGCAACAGCAAGACCGATGGTCGCAACAACACGCCGCAGTTCTATCTGCCGGCCGATATCACGGTCGATCCCGCCAGCAACCGGATGTTTGTGTCGGACGGCTACGGCAATCGCCGGGTGGTCATCCTCGACGCCGCCACGGGCAGGTATATCGGGCATTTCGGCGCCTACGGAAACAACCCGATCGATGACAAGGCCGCCGCCGCTGCCGGCATCTGGATGGACGACCTCACCAGCGGCAACCTGAAGCCGGCCTTCTTCCGGACGCCGGTGCATTGCGTGAAAATCAGCAAGGACGGCCTGATATATGTCTGCGACCGCGGCAACAACCGCGTGCAGGTCTTCAACGGCCGCGATCCCGACCTGGGCAAGGAATGCGCGAATCCATCCGGTGAGGCCGGCAAGTGCGGCTTCGTCAAGGAGCAGTTCGTGTCGGTCAAGACGAACGGCCTGCCGGGCTCGGCGGTCTCGATCAACTTCTCGACCGATCCCGCGCAGTCATGCCTCTATGTCGGCGACAACTCCAATATGACGATCTACGTGCTCAAGCGGGACACGCTGGAGGAGCTCGGCCGGCTCGGGCGGAGCGGTCGCGAAGCGGGCGAGTTCCACTGGCTACACCAGGTAAGCGTTGATTCGCACGGCAACATCTACACGGCCGAAGTCGACACCGGGAAACGCATCCAGAAATTCATCCGCTATGGCGACACCGGCTGTAGCGGCACCGGCCGGACGACCGTCGGCGGCGTGCTGCCGGAGGTCGTCCGCTGATCGACGAGGCCGAGATGCGCGGCAGCTATTCAGAAGAAGAAGCGCGGCCGGCTGTCGTTCGCCAGAACCTCGCGAACAACTGTTTGGTTCCCTGTGATTCGCAAATAAAAGACGGCGGGGCGCTGCGGCAGTCTCAGCCGCGTCTCCGCCTCGGAATCAAATCTGCTTTGCGCGCTGGATCGGAGTGTTGCGCGGGCCCCAGAGTGTGAACGCGGTGAACTCAGCCAGCGGGCAATGGCGGGCAAGGCGCCACGGCATCGCTGGGATCTACGGCAATCCTGGCAACATTGAATCTGCAAGTTACAGAATCTAAAAAGGGTCCTGTGGGGTTCGAATCCCACCCTCTCCTTCAACCCGTACGCACTTGCCTGTCAAAGTGTTGTCAGGAAATGTCGCGTAATAGCTGACCTCGCGAAAACTTGACACACGCTGGGCGCTAGTGCCAGTTCGCCGCATATGTTGTCCCCGATCGCGGCTCGGTCGCATCCGCGAGTGGTTAAGCGCGTCGACAACGGTGTCGGTCTCGCGCGAGACCAGTGTTGCGAGCCGCGCCGCCTGTGAGCGAGCCGACGATCATCGTGCCCCGCAAGACCAGGGGGAACGTCGCGTTCGCCTGCGGCTGAATGCGACACCGATCCATGCGACCTGGTCGTGCAGGTCTGATAGCGCCCGTTCTGCGGAGCGCCCGCCCCCGGTTAACGGCGACTATCGCCCCGGCTATGGCTTCACAATGCGATGCAGGATGTCGAACAGGTTGAAGACCATCGTTACATGGTCGTAGTGCGGGCGATTCTCGGGGCCGATCACCGGCCCGAGCGCAACGCGCGTGCCGTCGGGGTGGATATCGAACATGCGGTTTGGTCCGCGACCCTGATAGCGCTGGCCGAGCCAGGGTCGTGGCTTCTCGACGATGAACTCATCGCCCTTCACCGAGTACGGCGCGATCATGATCTGACCCTCGTTGCGTTCGACGAGACCGTAAAGGATCTCTGCCGATGTGGGCGACCAGACAGGTGCTCGCCCGCCGGCCACCGACACCTGCATCCTGCCGCCGGTCCTGCGGAACGGCCGGACGTACACTTGATCGCGTCCGTCCTCGTCCGACACGTACGCGAGCCATCGCCCATCGGGCGAGACAGCAGGCTGGGACTCGTTGTGGATGCTGTTCAGGATGGCGGTGACGTTGCCTGCCTTCCAACCAGATGACTCGTCTCCCTCCATCTCCAGCATCATCACGTTCAATTTCGATTGCGCATCCAGTTCTTCGAACACGAGATACCGGCCGGTCAGATCCCACGACCCTGGACGCTGGGCGTTGCTGCTGGTGGTGAGCCGCGTAGCGCCCCCAGTTTCGTCGGCGCGTTGCCAATACAGGTTGGGCGCCGTGCTCTCGCGCGTGGAGGCGAACACGAGCCGGTGTCCGTCCGGAGTCCATACGGGGACGGTGTTGTCGCCGGCGTTCCCCGTCACGCGCGTCAGGACGTCACGCGACCATTCGTAAATCCAGATGTCGTCGGTCCCGTCGGTGATTTGCAGAGCGAGGCGGCGGCGATCCGGAGCGAACCGCAGATTCCACCAGTTGGCGTGCGTGGTGCGCAGCGGCGATGCCTTGCCGTTACGATCGAGCCACTGAATGTCGACACCCTCTGTCACGCTCTCGCCGGCGAGGTAGACGAGCGTGCCGGTGTCCGATACGGCGAACTGCGCCACGCCAGTGTTCGTGTCGGACATCACGTCTCCAATCACGGGAACCGCTGGTCCGGTGGCCTCGAGCCGGTTCAGATCGAACGCCCGCGCGAAGAGCGTCCCGTTCTGGACGTACACGAGGTGGCCACTCGGTAGATAGCGCCCGTGGAAGCCACCGGTCAGAATCGTCTTGCGCTGGCCCGTGGGAAGCGGCTGAACGACTAGGCTTGCCTCGTTGTAACCCGCGTTCGGAACGCGACTGCCGGTGAACAACACAGCCCCGCTTCCGGGCAGGAGCTGCGGCCAACGCTGCGTGGCTTCGCCTTCGACCAGGGCGCCTATGCGAACGGGCGTACCACCGTTTGCCGGAATCCTGACGAGGCTGTCGTCACGTACCAGCGCTATTACGATCGAACCATCGTCTGCCCATGCCGCCCCGCGGCTGCTTGAAGCCGGTGCCACGTCCACGGCCGAGCCGCCCGTCACCGGGATTTTCTTCAGCCTCCCGCCGGCCAGGAAGCCGATCCAGTTGCCATCGGGAGAGAAGAACGGCGCCGAAGCGCCTTCGGTGCCGGTGACCGCGGTGGCGTCAAGGTTGTCGAGGCGCCGCACGTAGATTCGCGACGGCGGCGTCGCATCTTTCTCCGCCACGAACGCGATCTGGGCGCCGTCGCGCGACAGCGTCAACACGGGTACCCCGGGTATTGCGTTGATGGACAATCCGGAGCCCAGCAGCGCGCTGACCCGAACTGGGATTGCGGACGCGCGTTCCTCGAATCGGCCGCGCCCAAACAGCAACACCAGAGTCGCCGCCGCGAATGCGGCGGCCATGGCCCACGGCAGCACGCGTCGCCACGCCGGTGTCGCCGTCTGTGTCGCGGAGGTTGCGTCAGCCTCTCCGGCAATGAGCCGCTCGATTTGCACGCGGGCATCGCCGATCGCCTGCAATCGGCGTTTCGGATCCTTTTCGAGGCACCATCGCAGCAACGCATGGAACTGCGGTGGATGCGATGCTGGGAGAGCGCCCCAGTCGGGCGTACTCCTCAACACCGACGCGAGCGTGTCCGAAATCGTAGGTTCGTCGAACGGCCTGCGTCCCGTAATCATCTCGAACAATACGACCCCGAACGCCCAGATGTCGGCGCGCCGGTCGGCGACATATCCCCGCACCTGCTCGGGTGCCATGTATGCAGCAGTACCGAGAATCATGCCGGCGGCAGTAAGGCTTGCAGGGCTGGTGATCGTTGGCGAACTGGCGAGCTGCTGCAGTCCCGCGGCCGATGCGGTTCCCTCGCGTGATGATGGCCGGGCGAGTCCGAAATCAAGCACCTTCACGGTGCCGTCCGATCGACGCTTGATGTTGGCCGGCTTGAGGTCCCGATGCACGATGCCGGCCTCGTGAGCGGCTTCCAGCGCCGCGGCGAGCTGCTCCGCAATCGGCAGCACTTCGTCGAGCGGCAACGGCCCGCGGGCAAGCAGCAGTGACAGGTCTTCACCCTCGACGAGCTCCAACACGAGCGCTTTCACACCGGCGGCTTCCTCGAGCCCGTAGATCGCCGCGATGTTGGGGTGATTCAACGCCGCAAGGACTTCGGCTTCGCGCTGCAGGCGGGCGAGCCGATCGGGGTCGGCGGCGAACAACGGCGGCAGGATCTTGATCGCGACCTGGCGTTTGAGTTTCGTGTCGATCGCACGATAGACCTCGCCCATCCCGCCCGCGCCAATGGCAGAAACGATCTCGTACGAGCCGAGGCGATTGCCGATGTTCATTGCCACTGGAGTTGGGTGAGGATTATACGGGCTGTAGTCACAGAGCCGGGGTAAACAGACCTGCTGAGCCGGCAGCCATCGCGGTGGCGTGGCCTGTGCCCATGGCGGTCCGCGGCGTATGCCGCCGGCAACGTCACACTTAATGAACGCGTCGTTGCGGCTGCCGTTGCACTGGCAGCATCAGTGCGTTGCTACGTCGCTACCCACACGAAACTGCACCGAATAATGGCCGCGGGCAATGTCGCGGGCGCCGGTCACGACGACGCGATAGGGAAGCCCTGCGGAGAGCGATGTGCGCGCCGCGAGTACGGCTGGGCGCCGATCATTACCGTCGGTGTGTCGAGGGTGCGCGTAATCCAAGTGGACGGGGGCACGGCGCCGGTGTCCGACGGCACGGCCACAGCGCCCATCTCGCCGCGTCCTCGGCGTCGAGAGATTCGCCCTGTCATTCATGCGTCAACCGAGGTAGCTAGGGACTGGCCGCGTGCTCAATATGGGTCTCTACCAAGGCTTTCGCGCGCTTCGAGCGGATCGTGCGGAAGCCAAAATCCGTTAAGTTCTTTGTTTTCAACAACCGGCAGTGGTTCGAATCCCACCCTCTCCGCCAAATAAGTCATATATAAATCAATAATTTACAGCCTCGTACGGCCGCGCTGTACCTATTTTGTACCTGCAACCCACCCACGTGGGTGGGTTCGCCACACGCTCCGCGGGCGATTCGCCCCTAGATCGGCATGTATTCGCGAACGCGACTGCGCGCCGGGCAGTAGCGCGCGGCGCATTGCATCACTGCGCGGATCGCGCCTACAATCGCGGGCGCGTGCAGGACGCGCCCCGTCCGCGGGTAGGGCTGAGCCCACCTGAGTCTGACTTCGATCACAATTCGCGATCTTCTTTCAGCCCGTCGAGCGGACGCGGGCGATATCCGAAAGGAGATCGTCGTGTCGCTCACGCCCTCCCGTCATCTGCCGGAACGCCCGTCGCTCGAACAGCTGCGCAAGCAGGCCAGAGAACGTTTCGTCACGCTGCGCGCCGGCGATCCGGCCGTGAAGCTCGCCGCGGCGCAGCACGCGCTGGCGCGCGAGTACGGCTTCGAGAGCTGGCCGAAGCTCGTTCACCACGTCGAGTTGGTCCAGCCGGCCACTCGCATGCTGCGACCCGCGGCGCTGCGATCCGATGAAAAGCTGCTGTGGTCGCCAGGCCGCGGAACCGACCTCTGGGCGCTGATCCAGGCCTGCATCTCCGGCGATCTCGACGCCGTGCGCGCGCTCATCGCCAGGGATCCGTCGCTGGCGCGCGCCCACTACACCTATCGCAAGCCGCTCTACTTCGCCGTTCGCGAGAATCGCGTCGACATCGCGCGATTTCTGCTGGAGCACGACCACAACCCGCTGGATCTCTGGGTCGACGACAGCCCGCTGGAGATCGCGCGCGATCGTGGCCACGTTGAGATGGAGCGACTGTTGACCGAGACGCTCGACACGAAGTTCAACGCCTCGTCGAAGGGCGAACCGATTGCGCTCGCGCTGCGGGAGCACGATCTGACGCGGATGCGCGAGCTGCTCGACGCCGAGCCCGCGCTCCTCTCGAAGGGTGACCGACTATCCAATCAGCCCATCCACTGGGCGACGATGACGCGGCAGCTCGAGGCGATCGACGAGCTGCTGCAACGCGGCGCGGACATCGATGCTCGACGCGTGGACGGCGCGCAGCCGATTCATCTGACCAACGGCGACTATTTCTATCGCGGCTGGCGCGACGTCCCGCGTGACTGGCCGATATCGGCGGCGCAGGTGATGGCGCACCTGCGGTCACGCGCCGCCATCATCGATCTACCGACCGCATGTCACACTGGCGATCTCGATCGCGTGCGCGAGCTGCTCCGCCAGGATCCATCGCTGGCCAACCGGCTCGGTGGTTACGAGGGCTACTATCCTGGCGCCGGCGCGCCGCTCGCCAACGCCGCCGCGGCCGGCCGGCTCGACATCGTGCAGCTGCTGCTCGATCACGGAGCCGATCCCAACCTGCCCGAGGAACAGATCGCCCCGCGAGGCAAAGCGCTGTACACGGCGGTGTTCAACCGTCACTACGACATCGCGAAGCTCCTGCTCGAGCGCGGCGCGTTTCCGAATCCGCCGGTCGAGAGCTCGGGAGACGCGCTCTGGGTCTCACGCGAGTTCAAGCCGGATGCGCGCGTCGAGCACCTGCTCCTCTCTTATGGCGCGACACCGACGCACGAAGACGCCGACGAGGCGTGGCCGGCAGTCGCGCACAACTGGCTGCGCATCACGCCGCTCCACGAAGCGGCCCGCACCGGCGACCTCGAGAAGGCGAAGGCGCTGCTCGACGCGGGCGCCGATCTGACCGCGCGCGACGAGCACCTTCGGTCCACGCCGCTGGCGTGGGCGGCGAAGTTCGGACAACGCGAGATGGTCACGCTGCTGCTCGAGCGCGGTGCGCCGCGCGGTCTGCCGGACGATCCGGCGTGGGCGACGCCGCTCGCCTGGGCGAAGAAGCGCGGGCACGAGGCGATCGCCCGCCTGTTGCAGCAATAGAGCACGTCTGAAGGATCGGACGGCTGACACGACCGACGCCTGTTCCCGCGAGCGACCGTGCAGGGCGTCGTGCTGTCCGGCGGCCGAACATCCGCGCCGCCCTCAGACATTTGTCGATTTGCCGGCCGGTCGGGCGATCAGCAAAAAGACGACCCGTAACAACATTCTCATACGCTCTCCTCTGGGCTACTGGGCCGTGATTGTCATGCAGGCGCTGCGTAATTCAGTCGTTGGGGCGGCATCGTTGTCGACCAGCCGGAACATCACATCATTGGTGGTGCCGGCGAGAACCATCAGGGTGCGGAACTCGAAGTCGACGGCGCCGTCACCGGTCGACGTTGTCGTGATGATGACCAGCGGGCCCGTGGCGGGCAGGGGCATCGTCTGAAAATTCACCGTGGGCGGGTCGCTCGGCGACCAGGGGGGGAGTCCCAGGGCACGCTGGCAAATCCCATCCAAGCCGAGCGCACGTCCGCCAACGCCTTCCTGTGCTCGCTGGAGCAGGTAAGTCGCGTTCGGTCTCAGTCCCACAAGACGCACGCTGATGTCGGCAGCCATCGTGCCCTCCGGAATCGGCTTGGGGGTGATGCTCATGCCGGCGAATCCCGTTTCGCCTTTCAGAGCCGTGAACGTCGAGCGATACGCGCCAGGCGGGGGCTCGAGCTTGGTGGGAGATGTCGGGGAGGACGTCGTGGAGGAGCACGCACCAATGAGCAAGGTGCAGACGATGAGGGGAGCCGTGAAGAGGATCGATCCGAGCCGCAGTGCTTCCGTCGCGCCGGCAAGTCTGTTCGTCATTGATATTGCCTCTGTCTCTGGAAGCGGAAACCAGCCGCGAAAACATCAAATGGGCGAAAAGAGGGCTAGAATTGGGAATTCCTGCAAACCCCACGAGAGTCACCGGGCTCCTTCTTGAATGGGGGCGGGGCGACGAGGGTGCCCTCGAGCGATTGATTCCGCTCGTCCACCGGGAACTGCACGGGATCGCGCGGCGCTGCATGGCGGGAGAGCGCGCGGGTCACAGCCTCCAGGCAACGGTACTCGTCAACGAGGCGTATCTCCGGCTGGTCGACGGGAAAGACGTCAAGTGGCAGGACCGGGCGCATTTCCTCGCGGTCGCGGCTCGGGTCATGCGCCGCATCCTCGTGGATCACGCGCGCGCGCGTCGCGCCCAGAAGCGCGGCGGCCCGGCCACGAGAGTGACCTTCGACGAGGCGCTCGTCGTCACCAACGAGCCGCGTGAAGACTTCGTGGCGCTTGACGACGCGCTGGAAGCGCTGGCGAAATTCGACGAGCGGAAAAGCCGGGTCGTCGAGCTGCGGTTCTTTGGTGGGTTGACCGTGGAGGAAACCGCCTCAGTGGTCAAGGTGTCGCCCGAAACGGTGATGCGCGACTGGCAACTGGCGAAAGTATGGTTGCAGCGCGAGATGCGCGGCGATCGCTCACCCGACCACTGAACGCTCGACGCCGGCCGAGGAGCTGTTCCGCCCGAGCGGCGTCCACGCGGGCGGACCGGCTGCAATGGTTCTTGCGGGCGATGCGCACACACTACTGCAGCACGCTGTCCACGCAACCCTCGGCGAAATTCTTACCTCCCATCAGCGCTCCGAGACGGCCATCCACAAAACCGCCGATCAGGCAGCGGACGGCGACACCGCTGTTGGTCCCGGTGTTGGTGTCGTCGTCGAACTGCGGCGTGGCACCCGTCGCATCAGTCCCGATGTCTACCCCGGCATTCCTCATCCCCCGGATACCGTCGCCCAGATTGCCGGTGATGGTACAGGCAGCGACCTCGGCTTGAGAGTTTCGGTCGATGAAGACCCCATGGCTGCCGTTGTTCTGGATGGTGTTCGAGAAGATCTGTGCGGAGGAGCCTCTGTACACCTGAATCCCCTGCGCTCCATTGTTCTGAATCATGTTCGGCGCGCTGATTCTGTTGTTGGGAGGGCCCACCCATCCGATGCGAGCGCTCGAGTTCGACTGGATAGCGATCCCGGCCAAAGGGTTGTTCTGGATCGTGTTGTTGATGATGTCGGCCGAGCTGTTTCGAAACACAGCGATCCCGTTCCTGTCTGCATACTGAATCGTGTTCCCGTCAATCAACGCGGACCCGCCGTCCGCAACGCTGACGGCCTGCGGTGAGCCTCCCATGATCACGAATCCTCGTATCGTGATTCCCCTGCCTGTCACCGTGACCGCGTTCGCGCTCGAATCGCCGTTGATGGTCGCCGTCCCTTGACCGTCCAACGTGATCCGGTCAACTTCCTGACCTATCGCAAGGTTCTCGTTGCATGTCCCGCTCACCAAGAGGGTATCTCCAGGCTTCAGCGTCTTGATTGCCTGCCCAATCGTCTTCTCCGGGCCACACGTCAGAGTGTGCGTGCCCGATTGAGCCCGTTCCATAGATGAGCTCAACCCGAGAAACACCGTCGCCGACGCCAGAATGAAGCTTTTCATGTGTGAAACCTCCTGCTCTAGGAAGCGAAAACGAGTCGCAAACACTGGCATGCGTCGAACCGGCTACTATGATGCGCAGCGATCGCTCACATGACGCCTGAACGATGGAAGCAGACCGAAGAGCTCTATCACGCGGCGCGCAACCGGCCGCCGTGCGATCGCACGGCGTTTCTCGCCGAGGCTTGCCGTGATGACGAAGCGATGCGGCTAGACATCGAATCGCTACTGAACGAACCGATGTCGGCCAATGGGCTCCTCGACACGCCCGCGCGGATGGCGGCGCAGGTCGCGCCAGAGATAACGCCGGGTGCCATGAGCGGCCACACGCTGGGCGTGTATCACCTCCAGGCGCTGCTCGGCGCGGGCGGGATGGGGGAGGTGTATCGCGCGCGCGACACGAAGCTCGGACGGGACGTCGCGATCAAGATCCTGCCGCGCGCGGTGACGAGCGATCCGGATCGGCTCGCGCGTTTCGAGCGCGAGGCGCGGATGCTCGCCGCGCTGAACCATTCCAATATCTGCGCGATCTATGGCCTGGAAGAGGCGGACGGCCTCCGTTTTCTGATTCTCGAGCTCGTGAACGGCGAGACACTGGGCCAGAAACTTGCCAAACTCCGCGTTCTCGACCCCCAATCCACAGGGTTGCCACTTGACGAAGTGCTCACGGTAGCGAGACAGATCGCCGAAGCACTCGAGATCGCGCATGACAAAGGGATCATCCACCGCGACCTGAAACCAGCGAACGTCACGATCACGCCGGACGGAATGGTGAAGGTACTCGACTTCGGGCTGGCGAAACCGGCGAGCGCCGAGGCGTTGGGGGCCGACCCGATCGGCGGCACGCAGGCAGGAGTCATTCTCGGTACGGCGGCCTACATGAGCCCGCAACAGGCGCGTGGGCAGGTGGTCGACAAGCGCGCCGACATCTGGGCGTTTGGCTGCGTCCTCTACGAGATGTTGACCGGGCGCGTCGCCTTTGCGGGTGAGACGGTGTCGGACACGATTGGAAAGATTCTCGAGCGTGAGCCCGACTGGGCGGCCCTCCCCCCGACAACACCGGCAATCATTCGACGACTCTTGCGCCGCTGCCTCGCGAAGGATCCCAAGCAGCGTCTGAGAGACATTGGTGACGTCAGGATTGAGATCGACACGATCGACGAAGCACTGCCGGGCGTTTCCGACGTGACGAGGTCACCTCCCGCTCCTGCGAAGACCCGCACGACATGGCGGCCATGGGTCGCGCTCGTCGCGCTCGCCGCAAGTGTCGGCGTGTGGGAGGCCCGGCACCCAGTGACAACGTCGGAGAATCCGCTCGCCAACGCCCAGTTCACGCGCTTCACGGATTGGGAGGGCACGGAAGAGGGCGCCGAAATCTCGCCGGACGGGAAGTTCGTGGCCTTTCTCGCCGATCGGGAGGGAAGGTTCGACCTCTGGTTGAGCCAGGTGGGGACCGGCCGGTTTTCCAATCTGACGCGGGACTTCCCGCCGCTGGCAGCCAGCGGGTTCATCGTACGGAAGCTTGGCTTTTCGGGAGACGGGTCGGCGATCTGGTTCAATCCCTCGGACGGAAAGCCACTATTGCTGATGGACCTGATAGGCGGCACGCCACGGGCGTTCCTTGGCGAGGGCGCCAACATCCCCGCGTGGTCTCCAGACGGCACCCGCCTCGTCTACGTCTACAAATCGAATCGCGATGATCCGATGTTGATCGCGGATCGCAGCGGCGCAAACGCGCGCCAAATCCTCGCGCCTGGAGTACTCAAGAACAACAATCCCGTGTGGTCACCAGACGGCCAGTGGATCTACTTCGTCCGCGGATCGGAGCCGCAGGACGAGATGAACATGAATGTATGGCGCCTTCGAGCCTCGGGTGGATCGCCGGAGCAGCTGACCACGCAGCACGCGGCTGTGAACTTCCTGGCGCCGCTCGATACACGAACGCTTCTCTATGTGGCGCGCGCGGAGGACGGGTCGGGGCCGTGGCTGTGGGCGCTCGATGTCGAACGCAGGTTGGCCCGTCGAGTGCCGTCGGGCGTCGATCAATACACGTCGGTGTCGGCCAGTCGAGACGGCCGGCACATCGTCGCCTCCGTCTCAAACCCCAGCGCGAGCCTCTGGAGAGTGCCCCTGCTCGACCGGGCCGCCGACGACCGCGACGCACAGCCCTACCCGCTGCCGGTGCCGACAGGTCGGGCGCTGGCCCCCCGCTTCGGTGGGACATCACTGTTCTACCTGTCAGCCCGTGGGACGGGCGACGGACTCTGGAAGGTTCAGGACGGACAGGCGTCAGAAGTCCGGAGAGAGGTGGACGAGGCATTGTCCGAGCCGCCCGCGGTATCGCCGGACGGACACCGCGTCGTCGTGGTCGTCAGACACGAGGGGAAACGGCACCTGTCGATCATGTCGGCGGACGGCACAAACGCACAGCCGTTCGCCCCCACCATCGAAGTCGAAGGGGCATCCGGCCAGGGGACTGCGGACTGGTCGCCGGATGGGGCATGGATCGTGACCGGCGGACGCGACGCGCAGGGGCCGGGGTTGTTCAAGATTCCCGTGGAAGGAAGCGGTGCGCCCGTGCGCCTCGTCGCCGGTCAAGCCGTCAATCCGGTTTGGTCGCCGAACGGCCACCTGATTGTCTATGGCGGTCGGTCCGTCGTCGGCCAGGTCGCAATCCTTGGAGTGCGACCGGATGATGGGGCGTCTGTTGAGTTGCCGACGGTATTGGTCCGCCCCGGCGGCTATCGCTTCCTGCCCGACGGATCAGGCTTGGTGTACTTGCAACGGATTCAGGGGTTGGACTTCTGGCTGCTCGATTTCGCCACGAAGCAATCCCGGCAGCTCACTCGCTTCAGCAATCAAGGCGCCTTACGAACGTTCGACGTCACACCGAACGGGAAATACATCGTGTTCGATCGCTCCCGGCAGAACTCGAATATCGTTCTGATCGATCTGCCGAAATAGTCCGCACTGTTACCGCCCCAGGTTCAGCCTGACGCCGACCATCGCGCGACGCGGGTCCATGAAGGCAGTCGGCTGAGCGAAGTTCTTGCTGAACAGATTCTCAGAGGCCAGGCCTTCTTCCGCCGTGTCGTTGAGCGCGTTGAGCACGTCGAAGAGCAGGTCGATGCGTCCCGCGCCGCCCACGCGGATCGTCCGAGAGACCCGAACATCGAGCAACGATTGCGACGATAGCCGGCGCGAGCCACGCGGCTCGAGTAAGATTCGCTGGTCGCCCTGCGGCAGCACGACCTGCGCGGTGCTCGCCCATGGCTTGCCGCTGAAGATCTGCAGATTGGCCGCAACAACGAGGCCGGTCCGTGGCACGTCCACCGTGCCCATGGCACGGAGTGCATGTGGTCGATCGTTTGCGAGTCGGCCGCGCGCGTTGGTGAGATCGTTGGGATCGCGTCCGAACGGAAGGCTTGGGAGCGCCACGCTGCTGCTCTGCGCACCCGCGGCCGTGGTCCCGCTGGAGGCCTGCAGCCCAACGGCTCTCGAAAACGTGTACGAGCCGAAGGCCTGCCACCAGTCATCGCGGCGTTTCTCAACGGCCAGGACGAGGCCGTTGTACGTCATCGAGTAGTCGTCGGGATTCGTCAATCGAAACCGGCGAGCAGCGGTACCGTTGAGGAGCTCGAACACGGATATGGTGGTGCCGTCGGGCAACTGCTGCGGGCGCTCACGATACTCACCGCCGACGTCGGTCCAACCGATGAAGTCGGCGCCATCCTTGTGGATGTAGGCGACGGCTACTGCGAGCCGGCGACCGACCTCGCGATCCACACCAATGGAATACTCGTCGGTATGGGGTGCGCGTATTCCTGAATCCAGGAGCAGATTTTTCCTGGAATCCACGATCGAGACGAGGCGCGTGTAGCCGCCGGTCAGCGGATCGAACATTGTGGTCGTGGTCGGCGTGACCCCTGGGTGGAAGGCGCTGAACTCTCCGGTCAGCACGCCCTGGCTGAACCGCCCGTAACTCCCGCGCAGCATCGTGCGGCCGTCTGCGGTGAGCTTCACGGTGGCACCGAGGCGCGGCGACCACAGGTTCCAGGTGTACTGCGTTCCCAGACCGCCGATGATGTGATCGGTTTCCTGTCCCGTCGGATCAATCGCGCGCAGGTCCTGGCTGATGGCGCGGCTGTGGTCGAACCGCACGCCCGCGTCGATCGTGAGCCGGTCCCCGACGGTGATGGCGTCACTCGCAAAGGCCGCGGCCGTGATGAAAAGGCCGCCCGACAGCGAGGGATCCGCGGAGATGGCCTGAAACGGCCGTCCGCTGTCGTCGACGAACCGTACACCGGTCGGAATGATGCTGGGCCCGTGGCTCTCGCCCTGCTCGACCTGCGCGCCGATTTTCCACTGGTGATCCGCCCGGAGCAGCGATGGACGGTAGTGGGTCAGTGTCGCCTTCGCCGTCGTCCGAATCAACGTCAGCCCGCCGAAGGCTTGCGGAGCGCCGCTGAATACATTCGTCGCGCGGTCGAACCTGCTCGGCGTCGTCCGATTACCCGTGCTCGGGTCGTCCTCTCGCGCGTAGACGAACCGTCCGACACGCACGTCCCACACCGTCTTGTCGGACGAGGTGTGCGTCAGTTGACCGAAGGTGATGGCCGGCACCGATGCGTGCAGACGCAGTGTGGCCTCGAATGGCTTCGCGATCGTTGGTTGTTCGGGGTTGACCCAGTGCTCGGCGTGCACGCTTTGAACCAACTGCCAGCCCGGAGCCAGGCGCCACGTGATCTTGCCGAAGATCTTGTTCTGCTCATAGGTTCTCGGGAGTGTCGGGTCGGTGCCGGGCTGACTGTCGTAGTCGCGCAGGTACTGGTATCCCCCGAAGAACCACAAGCGATCGCGTACAGCAGGACCGCCCAGGTTCGTCGTCATGTCACGGTACCTGGACCGCTCATACCCGCTCTGCCCTGTCGCGGGTGCTGGCAACGCGAGCAGCACCGGCTGGCTAGTCAGGCTGGCCATCTGCCCAAAGTACGCCGCGTCGTACAGAAACCGTGCGCTTCCCTGTCTCGTAACGACGTTGATCACGGCGCCCTGGACGTTGCCGTACTCAGCGGACGCCCCCACGGATTGGACTTGTACTTCCTGAATGAAATCGATGCCCGGCTCGGCCCGCGCAATGCCGTTGCACGGGCAGGTGAAGTTCGTACCGTCGATGAGAAACTGGTTCTCGTTCGTGCCGGAGCCGAACGCAGAGACGGTGGTCGCGGTGCCGCTTGACGGCGACGTCGCCGAGATCCCGGGGGCGGCCCTGATGAAGTCGAACATGCTGGCTCGTCGCGTCGGGATCGCGTTGAGATCTTCCGGTCCGAAACGAGTCCCAAACCCGGGGTCCCGTGCTTCGATGCGCGAGCCTGCTCCCTGGACGGCGATCGACTCCTCGACGCCCGCTAGCCCCAGTACAGCCGTCCTTTCAATGGTGGAACCGGCCCCGATACGGACACCTTCTTCGTGATAGGTCGCAAATCCGTGGAGTTCGATCTCGAGGATGTACAGTCCCGGAGGGAGCGACATGAAGCGCACTTGGCCCTTGTCATTCGTGATCAGGGTCGCCGGGCCACCGATCAGTGCTGGGGAGCCGACACGCACTACAGCGCCCGCAAGGACGCCGCCTTGATCGTCCCTGACCGTGCCGATAAGGGCGCCTGTCAGACCCTGTGCGACAGCGGTCCGAGGCAGCAGGACGCATACGACTGCGACGAAAGGCAGCAGGGCCCGACAGATTCGAGCTGCAGGTGGTGTCGTTGGCTTGGCGTCCATTCCCATAATCCTTCTGGCCCGAGCGGTAGGCGTGCGCAAGCGTAACAGTGTTATAGGAACGTCGCGAACTAATATGCTCATCGAACGCCGACAGCGCGTCACGGATGCGAGATGAAATGAATGATGAGTCCGGAACGCTCACGGGTGCTACCGGCGACCGCCGTGATGGAACGCGTCAGACGCCTCAATAATTGCTTGCGACCAAGACACACGCGGCCTCGAGACTTCACGCACTCAGGTTGGTCGCCCGTCGGAATCAGGCATGACGATCGAAGGCCAGGTATTCGTGGACAGAGGGAACTCGCGGCGGCCGAACATTCGGCGACCGCTGCGACGCGTTTGGTCGATCCCGACTGGACGTCGCCGACCGCGAACAACCCAGGATGGCTGGTTTCGAACGGGAGCGGGGAACGTCGCAGCGCTTCACAGGCCCGTTGAGGTGATCACGGCGATGGCTCGATCCGTAGCACCAGACCTCGATCGTCGAGGGCGGCGAAGCCGGACAAGCGGCGGTCGACTGGAGTGTATGGCCGACTACCTCTTCGTCCACGCACAGTCCGGGGCGCTCCAAACGTCGATCAGCGTGTCGGCCAATTCAGTGTTCCTCGCAGATTCTTCCATCTTCAGAACATCGTCGATCGAAACTTGGCGAGGATCCTCGAACGTATGGCAGTGAACGTTTTGCATTACCCTCGCGAATGATCATTCTCACGCTGCCGCCGCGAACGAACGCGAGGGCGTCGGGGTCGGATCGGAAATCGCGCATGTAGCAGGTCGGCGAGGCGGGCCGTCTTGTCACGCCGCCCGCTGACGCCGGCCACCGCCGCGGACGTCATCACGAGGTCCAGAAGGCGCACGGGCCGGGCAGCATCACTGCTCCTCGTTCCCGCGGGGCCCATGAAGGAAGCGACTACCGTAGGTGGAGTCCAGCAGCAGGGGCAGGCCGATCCGCTCCTCCGGTAACGAACAGCGAAGCAGGAAGTGAACCACGCCGCTGCACCCCGCCATCAAGTCCGCTGTGGGAGCGTGCGGGTCTTCCACTAACCAGGTCATCGCACCGTCGTCGTTCTCCTTGCCGAGATGCAGCAGGACACGAAGAATCTCCTCGGCATTGCGATGAAACTTGTCGTCACCGAGAACGCGGCCGGCCTCGAGATAGATTTCGCCGAGGCCGCTCAGGCCATGACATTGACTCAAGTTGTAAGACCGGACATCGATCGGGTGGATGGCCAGAGCGCGTCGGGCAATGTCAGCGAACGCTGGATCCTGAGTGATCTCGTACAGGCGCAGAAACGTCAGCGCGATCCCTGGCCCACCGTGACACCACCAGGTCCAGGCCTCTCGAACTGTTGTTGCATAGTGCCACTGCAGGACCTCAGAAGGGGGAGTGGCCACTGCCTCTTTGATCAGCCATGCCGCGCCAGTTTGGTAGGCCTGCGTCGCAGGTCCTCCGAACCGCCTGGCGTACTCGGCCAAGAAATACACGATTCCGGCGACGCCATGGGCGAACCCCGTGAGGATCTGGCCCGACATCCCATCGACTCCGGGCGGCATCATCCATGATCCATCGGCGTTCTGACTGCTGATGAGGTAATCCGCGCAGCGATGCGAAAGGGCCCGGATGCTCGCATCGGACAGACGATCGGCACAATACAACGAGGCCACACCCTGCCCGGCCGCGCCGTGAGTCAAATCTGGCCAATCCAGTGGTCCTGCGAGAGCCTTGTGCAGGAATGCGTTCACCAGTTCAGTCCGTGCGAGCAGCCCGGCGTCGATGGCTTCCGATAGTGCTACTGCGACACCCGCTTCTCCAAAATGCAGTCCCGGCATGCCGGCATCAGGTGCCGGCGCATCAGTCAATAACCATTCCGCGCCCATGCGCACGCGCACCCCGGCCGATGGCGCACACCCGAATCGCGCGAGCCGGCTGAGCAGATAAACCGGGCCCGCGACGCCACGATTGGCACTCCGTCGCACCTGCCAGTGCGACCCTGGCACGGCCGAATCATGCTGGCCTACCGGAGGAGACAACCAGAGGCCCTCGTCTTCCTCCTGCAGGACGGAACGTAAGAGCCCCTCCTGTCCACTGATGATTGCGCTTCTCAACCGATCAGGCGAGCATCGTGTTTCCGAGCGCTCGAGGATTGGCTGATCCTCCTGGCCATCGTCCGTCGACGGGGTGGTCTTTTGGAGGACTGCCTGGAGAGTGGCAAGGTCCGGACGCTGCAGGGGGTCCTCGTTCAAACACTGCGTCAGGATCTGCGCGAGTTCATGCGGCATGCCGCCGGTCAAGGTCTGCAGCTGTTGTATGCGGTGGTTGTTCCGAGCGTACAGGTACGCGTCGCGGGTCAAGGCCCGTGAATACGAGAATCATCACGCAGCCGAGGGCATAGATGTCGTCCGCAAACACGGGTGGCTCGCCGGCTTCCTGTTGCGGCGAGACGAACCCAGGTGTTCCCATGCCAAATGGAGGGGTCAGATCCCCGGGCGCGTGGGTCAACTCCAGATCCAGGAGGAGCACTCTGCCATCCTGGGTGATCCAAACGTTTGCTGCCGTCAGGTCACGATGTACATACCCTGCGTGGTGCAGTTCCTTCACGGCCGCGACGAGGCCTTTCAGGTGAGCGAAGAATTCGCGGCGCACGTTGACGGAGAGACTTCGCCACGAGCGGCCGGCCAGCGCACGAGTGGCTACCGCTTCGAGATCCTCGCCCTCTACATAGTCAATGGGGAGGTATCCGTCACCGTCATCCTCGAAATATGCGTCGGCCGCCGGCACCACTCCAGTCATCCCAAGCGCCTGGTGGAGCGCTTGCTGCCGCTGGAGGCGTACTCTGATGTCACGCCCGTATTCATCGGCCATGCAGTGTTGACGGCCCTGCTTGATCACTTTGATACCGACGTGCTCACTACTCCGCAGGTCAATGCCGCGAAAGACCGATCCTCGCGGATGCTCTTTCACTATTTCCAGCACCAGGTACCCCGGTCCAAGAAGTTTCCCGGAGCCTTTGATGGACGCCGCGCCCTCGCTTCCAGTCTCTTGGTTGTCGGGTCCGGACAACAGTGCGTGGAAGGGGTTTGGCACGTCCGCAGGAGGAATGAACGGGACCTCGTAAGCGTCGGGGCGGAGTAGCCCGTCGGTACCGTAGATGGAAGGGCGGCTTTGTCCCAGGCGGTCGCGCGTAATCACCGGCGCGAAACTGCCATATCTAGTGTAGACGACGTCTGCGAGCTTCAAGTCCGTCACGATGAACGGACCGTGATAGCCCCGCGTCAGAGGTATGAGTTTCTCAACCAGGCAGCGTGCTTCCTCATCGTCTCCGGGGTAGATCGTCGCAAATTTCCCGATCTGCGTGCTCCCCAGCGTGCCTTCGTTGAGTTTGAACAGATCCGCTTCGGATTTTGCTATCTTGAAACTGATGCCGCGATCGCGCAGCAGCGGAACGACCGCCGAAAGCAGCTGTGCTGCCTCGAGCGGGACAGAGGACAAGTGAATCTTCCATCCTTGCACTCTGGTCGTCTGCCCGACGATCGCCCAGGGGCCTTGTGCTTCGGTGGTGAGACCGAACGCGGCCAATATGTCGCTGTACGAGGTGACGTGAGGCGTGCCCACTCCGGTGTTCGGTGCGTAACGACGGTGAGGCGCTGAAGCAATCTTCTCAGGATACTTTTGCTATCTTGCCCTTCTGAATACCAGTCGTGTGTCCGCAGCTGCTCTTACACGTATCTCCGGTGCAGCTCAAACTGCAGGTAAATCCGCAACTGCGGGGCCCGCAGGTGAACTGACAACTCTCATCGCCGCAGGTGGCGTCGAAACAGAACAGACCCGCCTTGCCGGGAGGTTTGGAAGGAGAACTGCGTCCGCCTACTCGCTTCTTCGGATCAATCCGCTTTACCGGAGCCTCCTTGGTAACGCCCGCCAGCTCCGCCAGTACACGGTCGGGATCGGCGGCCAAAGCCCGGTAAAACTCGGGATCAGCCTTTGCCTGTTCCGCCAAATTCCGAATCGGATCAGTCTGGTTCACATTCTCCCCCGAAGTCCGGCGGTATATCACGCACTTCTGAACCTTGTCAAGGTCGAAGCGGCGATTCCGCTTTCCCGAGAGGAGCGATACCGCGAGTCGGGTGATCCGATCGTTGGTGCACGAGCACCCCGGCCGCCCGCATCGTCGCGATTCAGGATGCCGCAGGAAACGATTCAGAGCGGGTCCACCACACACTCGATCTCGTCGAAATGAGCGCTGCCATTCGGAGCACCGATGAGTTCGGCCATTGGATTGCCTTCACTCGGTTGACTTGCCCGGGCGCAGACTGGACACCCCTGCGCTATTGATTCCCGTAGAAAACGGGAGTCCTCGGTCAATCGTCCGGTCGGTTGCACAACCCGGCCGCATGGACCGTTGAGGACAGTGGACGCGGGCGGTGTCCGGATTCGTTAGCTCAGCTCGGCACCCCCCCGGGCATCATATGCGACGGGCGTAAGGTCGGGCGAAAGCGAAGGGCCAAGTAGACGATGACGGAGCCGATGGGGACGTCGATGGCGCGCCAGCGCTTCTCCAGGGTGATGCTGGGCGCATTCGCGGCGTCCGCGCTGATCCTCTCCGTCGTTGGCGTCCACGGAGTGATGTCGAAGTACCAGCCGGACACGAAGACCTTACCGCGCCATCATCTGATCGAGTAGCCCCCGTCAACGCGAATGGTCGCGCCCGTCACGAAGTCGGAGGCGTGCGAGGACAAGTAGACAGCGGTTCCGGCGATCTCGTCCGGCTGGCCCCATCGTCCAGCCGGGGTCCGCGCCAGAATCTCATCGTTCATCGCGACCATCGCGGGCGTCCGCACGGCGCGGTCATGTCGGTCTCAATCCAACCTGGTGCGATGGCATTGACTGAACGTTGTGGCGGCGCCAACTCGATTGCCATCGATTTGGTCAGCTGGCGCGACCGATGCCGCCGTTCCCTCCGGTGACGATGGCGACTCGACCAGTCACATCGAACAGTGCGCGAGTGTTCACATGTGCTCCAGAGAGAGGTCCCGAACAGGGACAGCAGATTGATCGACCTCGCGAGCGAACAGCCGAGCGTGAAGTGTACCGCATAGTCACCGAGCCCTCGGGCGCGATGAACGCGAATCACAGCCGACACGGCGCTCCGGCTCTCGCGATTGCTAGCGACGTCACCGCAGTCGCGCACGGCTCCAGCCGGACGCTTGACGAATTACACGATGAGCATGTAATCTGAGTGTCCGTTCGTGATCCAGTCATTCCGCGACGAGACCGCCGCTGATCTGTTCCGCGATCGGAACACTCGTGCGGCTCGTCGGATCCCTCGTGACCTGTGGCGGGTCGTTCAACGCAAGCAGAAGCTCCTCGACGCGGTCGGCCGGCTGGACGATTTGATGATTCCGGCGGGAAACCGGCTTGAGGCGCTCAAGGGAAACCGATCGGGGTGGCATAGCGTTCGGGTGAACGATCAATACCGGATCACATTCCGCTGGGAGAGCGGCCATGCCCACGAAGTCTGCGTCGAGGATTATCACTAGGGACGAGAGCTGGCTCGGTCCCGCGATTCATCCCGGCGAACTCCTGTTGGAGGAGTACCTCAAGCCGCTGGGCGTGGGCCAGGTCGAGGTGGCCCAGAAGCTGGGCGTCTCCTTGAACCGCCTGAACGAGATCGTGCTTGGGAAGCGTGGTATCACCGCTGACACCGCGCTCAGGCTTGCGAAGTTCCTGAAGACCTCACCGCAGCTGTGGATGCGGCTGCAGGCGGACTGGGATCTGCATCAGGCCATGCAGCGTGCCGCGCGAAGGGCGTCATGAGCCAGATTGCGCTGTACCTGTTTTGTACCTGATACTCAGGTTTTGAGTGGATTTGGTGAGTTGAGGGCTTCGGATCAGGCCTAAATCGTTGATGGGAGTGGGAACCACGGGAACGAATCCCGCCTCTCCGCCAACAAGCCTTGTATTTGCAGCATTACTAGCGTTCACTCGACGCCATGATTCCCCCTCTCACATGCGAATGACTTGCAATGTATTCAGTGGCTTCGGTGTGGCTGCCGGCCTCGCTCGACTCTGTCTGTACCAACGAGGCCAATAACGGCCCGTGAGTTGGACCGCTCTACCCAATGGCGTGCCGCTGAAGGGAACCTCACCTCCGTCAGGCGAGTCGCGTCCTAAACGTATCCGGTAACGAGGGCGTCGCACCTCGAGACGTACAGACGACCGCCGCCACCTGATTGGCGACCTCGTTGATGATGTCCAGGTCGATTCCCCGGAGCAGGCCGACACAGAGGGCCGCCGTGAACGCGTCCCCTGCGCCGACGCTGTCCTGAACGTCCACAGCGCAAGCAGGCTTTCGCGACCAACGATGACCGCTGAGCAGCAGGCTGCCGGCATCGCCGCGCGTGACCACGACGACGCGCAACTGGAAGCGAGCCGCCAGCTGCTCCATGCGCCGCTCCAGGTCCCCCGTCACGCCGATCAGGTCTGTGACCAGCGGCACTTCGTTCTCGTTGAGTTTGAGTACGTTTGCCAGTTCCAAGGAGGCCTCCACGACAGCGCGATCGTAGTAGTGCTGACGGAGGTTGACGTCGAAGATTCTCCAGGCGGCGCGAGGCGTGGCGGTCACGAGCCGCTGAATCGCTTGACGCGCCTCGCCGCTGCGTTGTGCCAGCGACCCAAAGCAGACAGCCGCCGCCGTCGCCATCGCGGAGAGCGCCTCTGGCGTGGCGGCAAGTCGATCCCACGCCGCGGGCTCGTGGATGGTGTAGTCCGGAACGCCGGCGGGCGAGAGGGTGACCGAAACCGTTCCTGTCGGTAGCGTGGAGTCCGCTTGTATGAGCTCTCCGGGGAGCCGCATCTCCGAGAATCTCGTCCTGATGGCCTCGCCGTATGCATCCTCCCCGACGCGAGTGACCACGCCAGCCGGGATCCCGAGGCCTGCGACGTGGAAGGCAAAATTGGTGGGCGCGCCTCCGAGCTGAGGCCCCGATGGAAGCAGGTCCCACAGGACTTCGCCGATCCCGAACACCGTCCCCATCATCTGCCGTGCGCGGGCGCCTTGTTGGCAGGCGCCAGCCCCAGCCTGGTCTGCATGTCCTCGAGAGAGACGCCTTTGGTCTCCGGGACCATCGTGAGCACCCAGATCAGCTGCAGCACCATCATGCCGCAGAAGAACAGGAAGACCAGTCCCGGCGCGAACGCCACCACCATCTTCGGAAAGAACGTCGTCAGCAGCGCCGCGAAGATCCAGTGCGTGAAGCTTCCCAGCGCCTGTCCCTCCGCCCGATGACGGTTGGGGAAGATCTCGGAGATGAACACCCAGATCACGGCGCCCTGTCCGACGGCGTGAGCGGCGATGAAGGCGAAGATGCACGCTGGAACGATGGCGTAGTGCGCCGTGAAGAACGCCCAGGCGGTGAGGCCGAGCGACGCGATGTAGCCGAGCGATCCGATGAACAGCAGCGTGCGCCGTCCGACTCTGTCGATCAGCCAGAGGCCGACGAACGTGAACACGAGGTTGGTGACCCCGATGCCGACCGACTGCAGGAGCGCCGCCTTGGCACCCAGTCCGGTCATCTCGAAGATGCGCGGCGCAAAGTAGAGGATCGCGTTGATTCCGGAGAGCTGGTTGAAGAAGGCGATGAGAAACGCGAGCAGGATCGGCATGCGAAGCCTCATCGTCCAGAACCGTCCCGACGCGTTGCTGCCGAGGGACGCCTGCGCGATCTCGTCCGCCTTGCGCGCGAGGGCGTCCGCCGACCAGCCCGGGATGAATCATGCCGAGGACCGCGCAGGCCCGCGGCCCGGTCCTGCTTCCTGCCAATCAGCCACCGCGGGCTCTCCGGGATGATGAAGCAGATGAGCGGTGTACAGAAGCGACGGGAAACGCCGCGACGCCGAGCATCCAGCGCCACGCGTTCTCGCCGATGCCGGCGAGCCAGGCGTTGGAGAGGAAGGCGACGAGGATGCCGAAGACGATGTTGAACTGGAACATGCCGGCGAGGCGTCCACGCTGCTCGGCGGCGCGATCTCCGCGATGTACAGCGGCGCGACGACGGTCGAGATCGCCGATGCCGAGCCCGCCGATGAACCGCGCGACGATGAACGAATAGACGTCCTGCGCCAGTCCGCGACCACACCGCGGACACGAAGTACAGGATCCCGATCCAGAGCAGTGTCGGGCGGCGGCCGAACCTGTCGGCCGGCCAGCCTCCGATCACCGACCCGACCACCGTGCCGTAGAGCGCCGCCGCCATCGCGATGCCGTGCACGCCCGCGCTCAGGTGCCACAAGCGTCTGAATCGTCTGCTCGGCTCCGGAAATGACGACGGTGTCGAAGCCGAACAGGAATCCCGCCAGGGCGGATGTCGCCGACCAGATCACGAGGCGGAGGCTTGTCATGGGCACGTGTCCGAGAGCTTCATTGCAGGCGCTGGCGATCGGTTCGACACGATGAGCGGCCGTCGGAAGTGATAGCGGCCCCAGGGTATTTTCCTGAAATCGCTGCGAAGCGGGGCGCGGAGAGCCCGCCAGCCGCGTGGGGCAGTCCCAGAGGCGAAGCCGCTCGGATAAGATACGCGCCTATGGCAGCTACCCGCGCCCGTTATCGTGTCGTGGCGCTCGCGACGGCGCTGGCGATGGTGACCTACCTGGATCGTGTGGCCATCGGCACGCTCGCTCCGGGAATCCGGCGGGACCTTGGGCTGACGGCTGTCGAGATGGGCTGGGTCTTCACGGTATTCCAGCTGGCGTACGGCCTCTTCGAAGTCCCGACGGGCCGGTGGGCCGATCGGGTCGGCACTCGCTCGGTTCTCGCCCGCATCGTGATCTGGTGGTCGGCGCTGACTGCCGCGACGGCGGCCGCGTCCAGTTATCCGGCCCTGCTCGTGGTGCGGTTCCTGTTCGGCGCCGGCGAGGCGGGCGCGTGGCCTTGCGTCGCCCGGACGTTTTCGCGATGGATTCCGCGCAGCGAGCGCGGGCGGTCGCAAGGCATCTTCTTCTCCGGCGCTCACCTGGTCGCCGGGCTGACGCCGGCCGTGATCGTCGGCGGAGGGCTGCTGGGCAGCGGGTGGCCGGGCATGCTGAGCGTGATGTCCTGGCGCGGCGTCTTCGTCACCTTTGGCCTGGTTGGCGTCGTGTGGGTGGCCGCGTGGTTGTCCTGGTTCCGGAACGATCCGGCAGAACACCCGGCCGTGAACGCCGAAGAACTGGCCGCCATCGTGGCGGGCCGTCCGCGCGACGCAGTGCACCCGAGTGGTCTCGCCTACTGGGGAGAGCTCATTCGCAGCCGGAACATGATCGCGCTGAGCCTGATGTACGTCCCGAACTGCATGATTTTCTATTTCTGCATCACGTGGCTCCCGACATACCTGCTGGAGCGTCATGGCTTCAATATCTCCGGGATGGCGCTGTTCGCCGGTCTGCCGCTGCTGGTCAGCATGCCGGGGGATCTTCTCGGCGGATGGTTGACCGACCGCCTTTCCAGCCGTTATGGACTCCGCGTCGGCCGCTGCGGCTTGGGAGCCGTTGCCTACATCCTCGTCGGGCTGTCCCTGATCGCCGCCGGCCACGCGTCGTCGCCCGTGCTCGCGGCCCTGCTGATTGCTCTCGGCACGGGCCTGACGATGTTCACACTCGGCGCGGCATGGGGGACCGCGATCGAGATCGGCGGCAACCATGTCGGCGTCGTCGGCGGCACGATGAACTCCGTCGGCAACCTCGTGGCGATGCTCAACCCGCTCATCGTCGCCTACTCGGTCGAGTGGTTCGGCAACTGGGACCTGCCGCTGTACGTGATGGGCGGCTTGTTTCTCGTCGGCGCCGCATGCTGGGTGATCATCGATCCCCGTCGTCCCGTCTTCGCTGCGCATCCTGAGACACTCGATTCGGAAGCCGGGCTTCGTACAGCGCCGTTCACCGGTCGCTAACCGGCCCGGCGCGCCGTAAGGCGGTCCCACTTCTCCTACGCAAAAAACGGCACGCCGGGAAGGGCGTACTTGCGCATCGCCTCCTCGTTGATGTCCACGCCGATGCCGGGCTTCTCGGACACTCGGATGAAGCCTTTTTCGACCCACGGCCCATCGTACGTGACGATTTCCTTCCACATCGGTTGCGTGTCGAAGTAGGTCTGCCACTCCAGGATCATGAAATTCGGAACGGACGCGCACACGTGGCACGACGCCATGGCGCCGAGGAACGACGCCACCATGTGCGGCGCAAACGGAACGTAATAGAGGTTCGCGAGGTTGGCGATCCGCTGGCCTTCGCCGAGACCACCGGTTTTCTGCAGGTCCGGCATGATGATGTCGACCGCGCCGATTTCAAGCATGCGGCGGAATCCATACGCCATGTAAACGTTCTCACCCGCACAGATAGGCGTAGTGGTCGAGTCGGCGATGAGCTTGTAGGTCTCGACGTTCTCCGCCGGAACAGGCTCTTCGAGCCACATCAGGTTGAGCGGTTCCACGCGTTTGGCTACCTGCTGTCCGGTCGGATAGTCGTATCGCGCGTGCATGTCGGCGCAGATGTCGATTTTGGGACCGACCGCCTGGCGCGCCGCCGTCAGCTGGTCTACCATGCGCTGGATTTCCGCCGGACCCGCCGTCCAGTTGAACTGGTCGTACTTGTTCGGGTCGGCCGCCTGATCGAGATCGAACTTGATCGCGGTGTACCCGTCCTTCACGGCTTTGGTGGCGGCTTGCGCGAAGTGATCGGGCGTGGGCAGCTTCGTCTGATAGAGCGCCGTGTCGCAGTAGACGCGGATGCGATCGCGGAACTTCCCGCCGAGCAGCTGGTAAACCGGCACGTTCAGCGCCTTGCCCGCAAGGTCCCACAGCGCTGTTTCCACGGCCGACAGGGCGGCGACGAAGACACCGGATTGCGCCCCGGCAAACACGCCGCCCTTCCGAATCTGCTCGAACAGCCGGTGAACGTTCAGCGGACTCTGGTCGCGAATACGCTGACCGAAGCTCTGGACGAGATGATACGTGCCCTGAATCGCGTCAACGGCTTCGCCGCATCCCCAGATCCCCTGGTTCGTGTGGATCTTCACGAAGAGGCTTCCGCGGATGTAGCCGCACTTCAGATCCGTGATGCGCAGCGCCGAGGGCGCCGACGCCTGTCCCGTGTTCTCGACGGCCTGTCCAAACGCCGCGAGCGGCCGCGCGGCGGCAACGCCTGCCAACGCGCAGGTCGTCAGGAATCGGCGACGAGCCGTATTCATCTCCATACCGCCTCCTTATTTGACCTCGAAGATGTACGCGCGCGCGCCAGCGCCTGGCGCCGGACCGGCGTGAACCGTTCCAGCGGGGACGAACGTGGCCTCCGGCGAGTTGCCATCGAATATCAGCTCGACGGCATCGCCGACGTGGCGATGCGTGGGAGCCGACGAGCCGCCCATGACCAGCCAGGCAGCGGCGCGGTTGTTTTCCCACGCAGGGGCACCGGCGACCTGGCGCATGCCATCGGACGGCTCCGCGCGCGTTTCGCGGGGAGCGGCGGCCTTGACTTCTATCAGCACCGCGCGCATCGGCGGATCACTGGCGCCTTCTTCGACGTGCGTGACGCCGGCTCGATTCGTCTGGAACACCCAGGCCTTGGTGGGAACCAGTCGTCCGGGGCCTTCTCCCTGCGTAATGATCCGATCGCCTTCCGCGTACGAGACCCCGACGAGGTCGTAACGGTGTGTGTGAAGCGGGTACTTCTGTTTGAGCCACGAGACATTCCACACGGCGACCGCGTCGTTTTCGAGAAGCTTCGTCGTGCCGGGTCTCGGGAACGGCGGCGGCAGCTCCGCGGCCTGTGCGACGAGAGCCGCCGCCAGCATTACCAGATTCAGCCATCCCATCGACCCCTCCTCGCGTTCACTTGAATCGAATCGAGTCCATTGCGGAGCGCGCTACTATACGCGCACCTTCAAGGAGACCGCTCTATGCACATCCGTCGTTCGTCTCGTTGGCTCGTGATTGGGCTGCCGTTCTGCGGCGCCGCCGCGTTCGCCGTGCTTCTGGCCGCGCAGAGCGCCGACGCGCCGGGCGACCCGCTGATCGCCGGGTTCAAGAGCAGTTATCCGGCGTCGGTGTCCGACGCGGTCGAGCTCGTCACCGGCAAGAACGGGACGATGCGCTATGACATGGCGCGGATGACCGGCTCGAATGTGGTGGGCCGCGCCGTGACGGCGCTCGCCAGGCCCGCGCCCGCCGACCAGGCGACGCCGACGCTGTCCACGAAACACTCGGTCGAGATGATCGATGAGGCGAAGCCGGGCGACGTTGGCGTCATCGTGATGGAAGGCACACTGGACATCGCGGCGATGGGCAATTTGATGGCAACGGCAGCCGTCGAGCGAGGCATGGCCGGGATGGTCCTCGATGGTGCCATTCGCGATCTGTGGGACGTCCGCCGGATGGGCCTCACTGTTTACGCGAGGTCCAAGTCGCCTCGTACTGCAGTTGGGCACTATGCCACCGTCGCCAAGAACGTTCCCGTCGAGTGCGCCGGTGTGACCGTCCGTCCCGGCGACATCATCGTCGCCGACGAGGACGGCGTCGTGGTCGTGCCGCAGGAACGGGCGGCGGAGGTGCTCAAGCAGGCGCAGGCGATCGACGAACGCGAAAGCGGCATGTACCCGTTCATACGGCAGTTCAAGTCGCTGTCGAAGGCAATCGCGAAGTTCAACCGGATTTGATCGCATCACATCGTCCCATGCAGCGAGGCGCGGACTAACTGAGTCAGCACGGCAGGCATGGGATCGATCGGCGACAGCTTCAACAGGTGCGCGTGCACGAGCCTCCAGTCGGCGAGCCGCGGGATGTCTGCCTCCCCCCAGGCACCGCCGGAATGCCCATTCGGTTTGGTGATGAACGATAGCACTGGGTTCCAGACAACCCGAAAATGGATAATCTAGCAGGTTCGCGAGATCGCGCACGCGCGTACCGGCGACAAGGGAGACGCTGCAAGACATTTCCATGATTGCCTTCGACGCGCGTGGCTATCCGAGCCTCCTGGCACACGCCACGGTCGAACGCGCGCCGTGCCGCCCACCGCGACGAGAATGACTGGTGTAAGGGGACCCCAGCAGTGACCAAGACGAAGACCCGCACCAAGCGGCCGGCCAAGACCACCCGGCGGCGAAAGGTGGCGGCCGACCCGGCGCCACTGAACCCGCCGGAGGCGGATATCCCGCCGTTGGACGTCGCGATCCCCGAAGACCCGGACCACCTCCGCAAGCGCGAGGAGGCCTTCCAGCGGCGGCGCCGCGTGACACGCTGACCGGTTAGGGCAGCGTGGCCGACCAGATGCTCCGGCCGTAGGTCGCGGCGAAGAGCGTACGTGTGGCCTCGTGTAAGACAATGTCCACGACCATGACGTTCGGCAGTGCGCCCGTGGCGTCACGCCAGGTCGTCCCGCCGTCGTTTGTCATGAAGACGCCGACGTCGCACGCCACGTAGAGCTCCTTCGGCTTGTCGGGCCGGATGAGGAGCGCGCTGTGCGGCACGTCGGGCAGCTTGCCGCGGTCGATGTCGGTCCAGGTCGATCCGTTGTCCCTCGAGCGGAACACGTGCGAGTTGCCGCTGTTGCCGACGGTCAGGTACACGTCGCTGGCGTCGGCCGGATGCGTTTCGATGCGTGTGACCATCACCCCCGGCAAATCGGGACCAGTGAGGTTGGCGCTCCACGTCGTCCCGCCGTCCAGGCTGCGGAAGATCCCGCCGTTCTCCGTGCCGACGTAGATCGCGTTGGAATCGGCCGGCGCGACTTCGATCGCCGAGATGGGGCTGCCGTCGAGTACGGGTGTCAGCGCATCCCACGAGAGGCCGTCGTTCTTCGTCCGGTAGACTCGCTGGTTGCCCGTGTAGACGGTGTCCGAGTCGTTCGGGTCGATGGTGACGTAGACCATCCAGATGCCGCCGCTGTCCTCGTCCCGGAACGGCGGCGATACGTCGCGGCGGTGCCCGTTGCGCAACCGGGTCATGGCGCCGAACTGCGACGACGTGTAGACGTGATCCGCTTCGTTCGGATCGATGACGATCCAGCCGCCGTCACCGCCGTCGATCTCGAAGAACGTGTCGGGGCGGCCGTCCTTCGTGACGATGGTGCCGTTGTCCTGCGCACCGCCGCCGAAGAACCGCACGTCGGTCTGGGCGACGTCCACGTCGTAGAACATGTTGGTCGCGAGCCCGTTGCTGCGGTTCTCCCAGCGGTTGCCGCCGTCGACGCTGACGTCCAGGCCGCCGTCGTTGGCCGCGTAGACGCGTCCCGGCGGGGATGCTGGCATTACCAGCTGGTGGTGGTCGGCATGCGCGTACTTCGATGTTCCTCGCTCCGCGTCCCACCGCGTGGTGCGGCTCCACGTGGCGCCGCCGTCGGTCGTCAGGTGCAGATCGACGCCGCCGCAGATGACGTGATTCGGATCGGTTGGATGCACGGCGATCGTACAGTTGTAGGACATCTGCTGTTCTTGCCGGAAGTGGGTCGTCGTCACGTCCGCCCAGGTGCTGCCGCCGTTGCTCGATCGAAACACGCCGAGGACGTTGTCGGCGCGGTCGCTGGCCAAGTCGGCGCTGATGGCGTAGACGATGTTGTGGTTCGACGGCGCGATCGCCAGGGCCGTGCGCCCGATACGGTCCGTGGCCGGCAGGCCGTTCTTCAGCTGCGTCCAGGTCACGCCGCCGTTGTTCGACCGGTAGATGCCGCTGGATGGGCCGGGCCCCGTAACGGTCGCGAAGATGCGGCCGCGCGTCACCGGGTCGAAGACGATCGAGTGGCACCAGTAGTTGTTCGCCGAGATGAAGCTCAGCCGCTGCCAGGTCGTTCCCCGGTTCGTCGTGCGGTAGATGCCGCCGAAGTCGTTGTCGCTCGACACGCGCCCGAAGCCGATGCCACCGACGAGGACGTGCTTGCTGTCGAACGGATCGACCGCAATCGTTCCAATGCGCCGCGGCAGGCCCGTCGTCTCGGAGAGGGCCCACGGCTGCCACGTGGTTCCGCCGTTGGTCGACCGGTAGACGCCGTCGCCCGGGTACGAGTCGAGGGAGAGGTTCGCCTCACCCGTGCCGCAGTACAGCGTCGTCGGCGTCGTGGGGTCGATGGCCAGCGAGCCGATCTCCAGCGGGGCGCTGGCGCGCCATTTCAGCGCCCACGTCTTGCCGGCGTCGGTGCTTCGCCACACGCCACCGCCCGCCGCGCCGATCCACACGCGGTCGGCGTTGGTCGGATCTACGATCACCGACGTCGCTCGGCCGCCGATGTTGGACGGACCGGCCTGGGCCCAGTCGCTGACCAGCGTCCCGGGGGCCAACGTGCGCGACGCGCGCCGCCGTTCGGCCACACGCGCCGCCCGAGATGCCTCACGCATCGGCCACGTGACGCGGCTCCTGAACCACGCGGCTCGCTTCTTGTGCTTCGAGACCCGCGGCGCCGGTTTGCCGGCCTTGCGCTTCTTGGCCGCGATCTCCACTCGCGGAGCTGGCGGCACGTCTGCCGGCTTTCGCCCGCTGGACCGGGCCAGAGCACCACGTTGCGATCGTGACGGTTTCTTTCTTGCCATGTCCGACCTCCGCTCTGCGGCTCGTCCTTGTTGTTCGACAGCCCGACGTTCACGCGGCTCTTCCTCAATGCGATCCGCTGGGCCGCCGATCGTTACAGCGAAGACCGTTGGCAAAGACCGTCGGCGCCCGGGTGACGAAGCCCGGAGCGTCGCTAGCGGTCCTCGCCGTCCTTGCGCAAATCGATGGCGGGGTTCCGATTGAAGAAATTGTGCGGGCGCAGCTTGAAGGAATGCCAGATGGTTGGCATCACCGGCAGATCTTCAGCGCGCGTCAGATGGTGCATGCCCATGTTCACCCAGACCACGATGTCCTGATTGCGTATGGGCCGATCGCCCGCGGTCCACACCGG
The DNA here is from genome assembly GCA_963730995.1 of uncultured Acidobacteriota bacterium. Lineage (GTDB taxonomy): Bacteria > Acidobacteriota > Vicinamibacteria > Vicinamibacterales > 2-12-FULL-66-21 > CAVSUB01. Next base: position 1,056,768 of record CAVSUB010000002.1, read on the forward strand.
CAGGCCGTCGCTACCGGTGCTTTGAAACATGTATTCCCCGCCTGCATATCGCTCGGACGGCGCGTACGGCGTGACCCAGATGTCGTGCTGGAGGAAACCGGCGCGCTTCGCCGGCCAGTCGTCCGGCATCGAGCAGGAGCTTCGCATGATTGGCGACGAGGACCTCGTACGAGACGGCATTGCCGACTTCGTTCGTCTGGCTCTCGTTCATCACGCGGAATTTTGATGGCTCGTGTCCGGTGTCGAGCTCAGCGGCCTTCTCCGACGCGGCAATTCTGGGCTCGACGACGTAGATGCTGCGGCGTGGCGAGTCGGCGGGCAGCGTGACCGGGCGGTAGGTGTCCTGATTGAAGCTGTTGGCGGAGCCGTCGACGTCGAGGTCGAGCCGGAAGTTGAAGTAGTGGTCGTGGTTCACGGCGACGAGATTCGGCGCCACGAGCGTACCGTAGCGGGTATCCTCGGCTGCAGTCGGGTCCGCCATGCTCCTCGTGTTTACGCCCTTCAGGGCATCGATGCCCGTTGCACCGACACGCACCTCGATCTCGGCTGCATCGTTGAACACCCAGTCGAACAAATAGTCGTAGTTGCCGACGGCGGCCGCCATCCGCACCACCAACTCGACGTTGGCGCGGCCCTCGTACGTCTGATTCAGGGGCTCGGCGTGCCGCCAGATGGGATCGCCGGTGCCTCGCTCGAAGATACAGAGCGCGTTCGGCGTTGTGATCGGCTCTCCCTTGTCATCGCCGAACGTCGTCGGCAGAAATGCGGCCGTCGCCGGGCAATCGATCCCCGGTTTGAGCGGCGTCGCCATCGTGCCGGCGCCGTACTCGCCCGTGTCGAAGTACGTCCGCGAGTACCATCCGTAGTCGGCATCCATGTACGGCACGAACATTTCTGACACGTAGCCCTGATAGAGCACCGAGCGCAGCCTGGCCCCGTCCTGCCAGCGCGCAACGGAGATCACGGTGCCGACACGGCCGTCGACGCGCGCATGGAAGCGCCAGTTGCCCCAGGAAATCTCGTTTCCGTTGATGACCACGTTGGCGCCCTGCGGTTGCGCCATCACCGTCGGCTTGCGCGCCGCGCGCAACGTGCCCGCTGCCGCTTCGGTGAAATTCTGCTCGCGATCCGCGATCGGTACCACGCCGGCGTCAGCGACGCTCAGCACCTTGCGCTCGCGCAGGTCGACGACCGCATAGAGACGCTCGATCGGCCAGCCCCACATGTTCGTCGTCGTGCGGCGCAGGTCATAGCAGCCGACCTTGATGATGCGTTTGCCCGCATGCTCCGGGATGGCGAAGTACCCGGCGGTGATCGGTGAACAGAAGACTTTTTCAGGATCGGTCACGCCGCGTTTCGCGAGCGCCGCGCGGAATTCCGGATGGGTCAGGACGACCTTCGCGGCCTCGAACTCCGACATCATGACGGGCGGCTCGACACCTTTGCGCTCCGTCGCCGAGACGAGGCGCCGGGCGGTCAGATCGGTGACAACTTCGAACACACTCGCCGTGGTCATGACGACCAGCCGCGCCTGACGTGCCAGCGTCGTGCCCGGCCGCCACGCAATCACGTCAGCCTTCGCCGGTTCGTCGAGCAGGATCGACGCGAACTGCGCGCGTGCGAAGCGGGCGTCCGTCCGCGCGACCTGGGCAGCCACGCGGATTTCGTCCGCCGTCAGCGGGTCGAGCGGGTGAGCGGCGGCGAGGGCAGGCAGGAGCAGGCCGAAAGTGATTGAGACCGTCCGCGCCAGTTGAACAGCTCGCATCGTGTCCTCCTCACTTGCGGCCGGTCGCTGGTGCCGGCGTCGGCGCGGCTCCGCGCGGCCCGCCCGCCGCGGGCTGGGGTGCCCCAGAAGATATGCCCGCCGCGATTGGTTCCGGCGATGATGTCGATCGCGCCGTCCTTGTTCAGATCGGCCACAGTAATCATCGAGCCCACGCCCGACCGGTTGTGAATCAACTCGGGCACGAACCGCGCGCCACCGGGCGCCTTCGGATCCCGGATCGTTTTGAACCAGTAGAGGACGCCGGCCCCCATGGAATCCGGATCGCTGTAGCTGTCCAGGTGCGCCCACGCGCGCTTGCCGGTGATGATGTCTTTCACGCCATCACCGTCGACATCCGCCATCGTCAAGGCGTGCAGCTCGGTGAAGGTCACGTTGCCCGGGTTCTTCGCCGCGAAGTCCCCCATGATCTGGTGCTCGACGAAGGAGATCTTTCCCGCAGCATCGCGCTTCTGCTCGTACCACGCGAGGCCGAACCCGTGCGCCGCAAGGGCGGTGACGACGTCGGGGAGCTTGTCGCCGTTGACGTCGTAGATCTCGATGTTCCCACCGGCGTTGCCCGCGCGGCCGAAGGCGCCCTGATGAAACGTCCAGGGCGTGACCGTGGCCCCGCCTGCGGGCTGCTCCCACCAGCCGTGCGGCGCGATCAGATCGACCTTGCCGTCGCCGTTGATGTCACCGGCGCCGATGCCGTGTATGCTCGCGCCCCACGGGCCTGCTTCGGACACGGCGTACGACTTCCACGGTCCGGTAGGATTCGCGGGATCGGAAGTCGCCCACTGCACTTTGTTGCTGCCCGCGAAGACCGCGTCGACCTTGCCGTCGTTGTTCACGTCGGTGAAGGTGATCGATTCTGAGACGACTTCCGGGAACACCGTGTAGCGGGTCCAGCGGCGGGACTCTCCGCGCGGGTTCACGTAGAGCGCGGGCGCGCGCGATTCGGCGACGAGGATGTCGTCCCAACCGTCGCCGGTGTAGTCGCCTGCGTAGTTCACCATCGCCGGGCCGTATTCCTTCGCCGGGTTGAACGCCTGCCCGAGATACAGCTCGCGCGAGTCGGTGAACGTCGGGCCCAGGTAATACCGGTTGCCGATCGTGACGTCGAGCACGCCGTCATGGTTGAAGTCGCCGGCCGCGGCCGACCATCCGTAGTAAAAGTCCTCGAAGTGCTGCACGCGAAAACGTGGCGAGCTCTTCTCGACCGGCGTCACGCGGCGCTGCAGATCCTTGAGCGCGAGATTCTTGAACCGCACCTCACCCGCACCGCCCACGTAGAGCGCGATCGGTCCGAACGTGCCCGTGTCGGCATCGACGGCTTGTCCGGAGAAGCCCGTTGGAGCGTTCACCCCGGCGCGGAAGACGTTGGCGTCGACCAGCACCTCGAACGTATTCCAGTCATTTGGCTTGAATGCCGTCGAGGCGGGCGGCGGAAACATCGACACGAAGGCCGGGGCCGGACCTGCCGCGCGGCCGCCGCCAGGGGCTCCGCCGGCACGGCCGGGGCTCGGCGGTGGAGGAGGCGGCTGGATTCGCAGCATCGCGCCGCCGGAGCGTGTCAGCGGCTCGCGATTGCCGATCCGGCCCTGCGCGTCGACCGTTACAGCGGCTGGCGCCGCCGGCCCACCGGCCAGCGTCGTGTAGATGCCTTTGATCCCCGACGCGCTCTTCTCGCCCCGGAGCATGACGCCGGCGGTACACTCCGCAGCGCACCGGTACGAGCCGGCGACCTGTACGTCCTGGTAACCGGGGTTGATGAGTAGCCAGCCGCCGTCGGCGCTGGTCGGGGTGCCGATGATCTCGCCGTTCTCCGCCCGCCACTTCACCTGGCCGATCTGATCGGTCCCCGTCAGCGAGGAGCCTTTGAAGGTCCAGTCCGGCACGAACGTGCCGGGGAGAGACGGCGCCGCCGTCTGTCCGCCCAGCGCGGTGGACAACACGGCGACCAGAGAGGTCGAGACTACGAGACTGCGTCTGTGGAGCATTGATTTCCTCGTCTGTTGCTCTCTGAGGGGGCTCTCTGATGCCCGGGCTCGAACTATTTCGCCGGGTCGAGCAGAAAGCGCACGCTGTTGTCGATCGTTCGTGCGGGAGGATAGGACATTGCGCCGGCCCTCGAGATCTTCAGTGCCAGTATTTCGATTTGCTATCGCCGCGACCGTCATCATCGGTCTGGCCGTCATCACCTCAATTGGATGATTCTGTGGGCAGCATCTAGCCAACGGCGAGCGTCATGATGCGCTCCTCGGTGCACTCCGCCCGCGCGAGCGTGCCGGTGATCGCACCTTCGTGCATCACCGCAACGCGGTCGCTCATGTTGAGAATCTCTTCCATGTCGCTGCTGATCATGAGGATGGCCACGCCCGCATGGGCGAGATCCCTCAGCAGCGTGTAGATTTCTGCTTTGGCGCCGACGTCGATGCCGCGCGTCGGTTCGTCAACGATCAGCACCTTCGGGCCGAGAGCGAGCCACTTCGCCAGCACGACCTTCTGCTGATTGCCGCCGCTCAAATTCGCGGTCTTGGTCTCGATCGACGGCGCCTTGACTTGCAACTGGTTGCAGACGGCCGTGACGCCAACCCGTTCCTTCGCAGCCGACACGAGCCCATGCGTCGCGTATCGGTCCAACGCGGGGAGCGTCACGTTTTCGCGCACCGAGAAATCCACCACAAGGCCTGCGGTCCGCCGATCCTCCGGGACGAGGAACAGACCCTGACGAATCGCCGCCGCCGGGTCGGCGATCTCAATCGCCGACCCGTCCAGGAAAACTCGTCCGGCGAGCGGGCGCTCAACGCCGAAGATCGCCTGCGCGACTTCAGACCGCCCCGCGCCGACCAGACCCGCAACGCCGAGGATTTCACCGCGGCCGACCCCGAACGAGACCGTCTGTTGCGGGTAGCGCCTGGTGCGCAGGCCCTCGATCCTGAAGCACTCATCCCGGCCGGCGACCCCGGGCGAGTGCATCTGGGCGGCAATGTCGCGGCCGACCATCAGCCGCACCATGTTGTCGTGGGTCAACTCGTCGCGCCTCAGCGAGCCGACATTGGCGCCGTCGCGAAGCACGATCGCGCGGTCGGCGACCGCCCGGACTTCGCCGAGACGATGAGAGATGTAGACCACTCCTACACCATCCGAGCGGAGTCCTGCGACGATCTCGTGCAGTCTTGACGTCTCGGCCAGTGTCAGGCTCGACGTCGGCTCGTCCATGATGAGCACTCGCGCCTTCAGCGAGAGGGCTTTCGCAATCTCGACGAGCTGCTGCTGCGCTATCGACAGGCCGGCGACGGCCGTGCCTGTTGAGATGCTGAGGCCGACCTGAGCGAGATAGGGCTGCACGATCGCGTGCATCCTCCGACGATCGACGAGCCGAAGCGGCCCCCAGCCAGCCGGCTCGCGGCCGAGCAGAACGTTACCTGCAACGTCCAGGTTGTCGAGGAGGTTCAGTTCCTGATGGATGAACGCGATGCCGTGTGAGGTCGCCGTGTGAACGTCGCGCACGACGACGCGCGCGCCGTCGATGAGCACCTCCCCGGAGTCGGGCTGTTCGATCCCCCCGGCGATCTTCATCAGCGTGGACTTGCCGGCGCCGTTTTCGCCGAGCAGCGCGATGACCTCTCCCGGGTGCACGTCGAGTGAGACGCCCTTCAGCGCATGCACTCCGAGGAAGCGCTTCTGGATGTTTCGAAGCTGCAGAACCGGCGCGCTCATGACCTGCCGACCGAATGATGGAACGCGTCAGCGACCGCGGAGCTCGGTGAGTTTCTTCCGGAACTCGTCCACGTCGTTCTGTCGCAACACTCTCGTCGGGATGAACACCTGACGGCCGGGAGGAATCCCTGACCGGTCGCCCGCGAGGACCTTCGCCATGAGCGTCATCGCCTGGTAGCCGAACTCGAACGGCTGCTGCACCACGGTGCCGGCAATCGCGCCCGACTTGACACCCGTGAGCGTCTCATCCTCTTCGTCGAAGGTGATGATCGGCACCTGGCCGATCTTGTTCGCGTCCCGGACGGCATTGAGAATCGCCGGGCCGTTGTAGCTCCAGAGGCCGACGAGGGCGGCGACATCGGGATGGGCCACGAGAGTCTCCGCGACGTTCGCCTTGGCGCGCACGCGATCGGTGTCGTCGGTGCGGACGTCGAGAATCTCGATTTTCGTGCCTGCGATGGTCTCCTTGATGCCCTGCAGTCGCTCCTGCGCGTTGCGTGCATCGATCTGGCCGACGAACAGCATGATCTTGCCCCCTTGGGGCAGGACCGACTTGATCAGTTCGCCGGCCTGCCGTCCGGCCGCAACGTTGTCGGTGCCGACGTAGCACTCGCGCTTGCTGGCTGGCGCATCGCTGTCGTGCGTGAACACCAGCGACCTCTGGGCGGCATCGTCGAGCATTGCGGTCTGGTTTGCGGGATCGACCGGACTGATGGCGATGCCGTCCACACCTTTGGCGAGCAGATCCTCCACGATGCGCTTCTGTCCGGCAGCCGTACCGTCGCCCAGCCGGAACTCGACGGTGATGTCCGCCCGTTCGGCGTCGGCCTTTTCCGTACCCTTTCTCGCGATCGTCCAGAAGTCCGACGCATTGTTCGTGACGAAGGCGAGCGTATGGGTGGACGACCCTTTCCGGCTGCAACCAGCGAGAACGAGCACGGCCGCGCAGGTGAGCGCGACAGCTGTCTTCAGGCGCATTCGACTCTCCTCATGATGAAGACGACACGACAGTGCGTAACGGCGACTCGAAAAGGTATCAAAGGCTGACGTGAGCCGCGCGCCGCTGCAGGATCTGGTCGCCGACCACGCCGACGAGAATAACGCCACCCATCACGGCGAAATTGAGCGAGCTCGGAATCCCCAGCAGATTCACCAGGTTCTGCAGCACCTGGAGCAGCGTGGTCCCGAGCAGGATGCCGACGATCGAGCCTTCGCCTCCGCGCAGGCTGCAACCGCCGAGCACGGCGGCCGCGATGCCGTACAGCTCGAAGAAGCTGCCGTGCGACGAGGGTGAGATCGAGTTGGTGTAGAACGCGAAGATGATGGCCGAGATGCCCGTGAGCACTCCGAGGATCACGTAAGCGCTCACGATGACCCGGCGCACGTCGATGCCCGAAAACCGCGATGCGACTTCGTTGCGGCCGGTAGCGAAGAGGTGCCGTCCGTACACCGAGCGGTGCAGCACCACCCACATCGCCACGCCGATGATTGCCATGGCGACAAACGGCGTCGGAACGCCGAAGAGACTGCCGGTCATCAGGTGCTGCAAGGTGCGGAATCCCGCGGCGTCACCAAAGCCCTTCGTCTCGTCGTCGGCAATGAACCTCGCGAGCCCGCGATACACGAGCAGCCCGCAGAGCGTGACGACGAACGGCTGCAGCCGGAGTCGCGTGATGAGCAGGCCGTGAACGGCGCCGAGCAAGGCGGCGAGCCCGACGATCGCCGCGACGGCGAGCGGCCAGGGAAGATGCCATTCGGTCAACATCATGCTCAGGAGCACGCCGAGCAGCGCGAACGACGATCCGACCGACAGGTCGATGCCACCCGTGATGATGACCAGCCCGAGGCCCAGACTGAAGATACCGAATGCCCCAATCAACCGTGCGGTGTTCTGCAGGTTGGCTGGCGACAGGAACCGCGGGTTGAGTGCGGTCACGATCGCGCACAGCACGACCAGCAGCAGAAAGATCGCGATGTCTTTTTTCATTCGTCATTCGTGCGCTGACAAGTGGCAATTGGACGACGCGCGGATCTTAGCCCGAATCACGGAGGCCGCATTGATACCTGCTACTCATCAGATCACGCCGGATCGAGACGAATCGCCCCGATGCGGGCGGCGCCCGGAGATGTGCCTTCGAAGACGTACGCGTCACGGCCGGTTTCGCCGGCGTACTCGCGCGCGATGGCGCGGACCGTATCGCCAGCAGACGCATCAGCGAGAAGCGCGACAGTGCCGCCGCTTCCGCCGCCGGTGATCTTGGCCCCGTGGATACCACGCGCCGAACCGGCCGCCCGCGCCAGCGAGACCAGTCGATCGGTACCGTCCGAGCCGAGGCCACACGCAGAGTAGCTCGCGTGCGACTCGTACATTAGTGCACCGAGTCGCGCCGCATCGGGTGCAGCCGCGGCTGAGGGCGAGGCCGTCAACAGGCTCGCCCATTCCGTCACGCGCTCGTGCTCGTAGATCGGGTGCGCCGTGGGCGTTCGGATCGCGTAGCGGCGCGCAGGATCGACGCTGGTCACGAGATCGGTCGTACCGTCGTAGCGCGCCAGGAACGCTTCACCGTCAAGAGTCTCGGGGATGTCCTGCTCGAATCGACGAAATGCCGCGCCGCCCACGTTGGCGAGATAGCCGCCCCAGCGCGGATCGTCGACCTGGACGTGACCCTCCCGTTGGCCGGGCGTCACGCGCAGACCGGCGAGCGCCGCGAGGATGCGGTAACCCATGAACGCGCCGACGCGCACCGCGCCGTAGTCCGCGCCGGTCACCGCGTGCCGGATGCCCGAATCGATCCCCCACACGCCCAATCCGTCGGGCAATCGCACGCTGCCCTGGAATTCGGCGGGCTGGCAGAGCAGCGCCATGAGACTGCCGGCCTCACCGCAGATCGATGCCATCTGGTCCATCACGCCACACGGTGCGCCGACGATCAGGTTCTCGACCTGCTGGCAGCGAACCGCGCGCATCCTCGGCTCGATCGGCACGCGCCACGCTTCAACCACCGCCTCCATCGTCGCGGCCTCGATCGCCGCCGAAGAGCTGACGCCCTTGCCCTCCGGGACGTCGGACTCGATCAGAATGGCGGCACCGTTGGGGAAGTGCACGCCGTGCTCGCGCGACAGCACGTGGAAGACGCCCGCGACGTAGGCGGCCCAGTGCCGCGCCGGGTCGCCGGCGAACCACGCACGCACGTCGTCGTACGGGCGATGCGCATCGGCGATCAGGTCCAGCGGGACGTCACAATGACGCTCGACGCCGCCGCGTCCAATCGATGTGATCGAGAGACGCCGTTCGGGCCACGGCAGAAGAGCGACGCGCGTTGCCTCGCGAATCGGCCACTGAAGAACGAGAGCGCCCGAGTAGTCGGCGATGCCGCCCATCACGTCCAGCCGTCCGGGCGCGCGGGCCACGAACACCGATTCGCCGCTGTCGGTGACGGCGCTCCTCGGCCATGCGCCTGCGCCCAGCCGAGCCGCCACATCGGCGGCGAATCGTTCGAGGTCGGGAACGCCGTGGGGCACCGCTGACACGGGACGAAACGAGCGCGTCAATCGATCAGCCCCCGCCGAGTCAGCGCGCGTCGAAGATGCGGCTCGATGAGTGCTTTCGAGAGCGGCGTTCGCATACCCGATCCAGCAGACGTCGGATGGTCACGTCGAGTGGCGAGCGGAGCGGTCAGGCCCTGCTCGTCAGTCACCAGAACGCCCAGCTCGCGCGCGATCAGTTCCGTGCAGAGATCGTATGGGTGGCAGCAGAGCGCGGCGCCGCCCGCACGGCGACGCTCGAGGAGCGGTCTGAGATCGGCGACGAAGCGATCGTGGCCCGCCATCAACTCGTAGAGCTGGCCGCCACTCGAGATGTACTGGTCCTCGAACAACTGCGCCTTGCCCGGCTTTGGAGGCCCCATCACCGCTTCGACCACTTCATCATCAATCGCTGCGAGCTCAGCTCGACTGCCCGGAAAGAATCGCGAAATCATGGCAAAGCCATGAGCGAGCGTTGTCGCGGTCGAAGGATGGAGAGTCAGAGGAACGCTTTCGCCCGTGAGCCGGTTGACGCGAACGGCAGACGCCCCCTGGCCTCGAACCGCCCAGAGCTCGTCCGACAGATGTTGCTTGACGAGAGGAATCTCGGTCTGCACCGCCAGTTCGATATCTGCCAGCGTGCAGGGGCCAGGACCGCGCGCCACCCCGGTCAGGATCCAGGCCGGACGTTTCTGGTACATCACGCCGCGCGTGCCGTCGATCGGGTCCACGATGATGACCCATCGCGCAGTCTTTCGGTCGGCGCCTTCCGGCACGACGACCTCGCCGCCGGGCAGCCCCTCGGCCACCAGCAGCACCGGCTCCTCCCGCGTCGCGATAGTTCTGCCGATCTCTGCGACGAGCTCGTGTTCAGCAACGCGGTCGATCGCGTAGATCGTATCGCCCTCTGCTTCCGTCGCGACGCCTGAGAGCGCTGCCACCGCTGCCGCTTCGCACGCGCGGACGACATCGTCTCGTATGCGCCGATGCAGGGTCTGGATTGGCTCCAGCAGTGGGTGGAAGGGGAGAGCGGTTGTCATACTTCGACTCAGGGCGGCGCCGAAAGATAGTGCGGACCGCCGGCGGCGGCCAACTCGGCGGCCTTCTCTTCCGGCGACGTGTCGCTGAGGAAGTTCCCACCGCCTATTTCAGGACCGGCCAGGTACTTGAGCAGGTTCGGCCGGCGCAGCGGCGGATGGAATTCGATGTGAAAGTGGAATCCTCTGACGTCCTCCTTCAGCGGCGCCTGGTGCAGCGCCATCACGTAGGGGAACGGCATCCGCCAGAGGTTGTCGAAACGGATGACCACGTCGCGGAGCACCGTCGCGAGATCCCGTCGCTCCTCGTCATTCAATCCGTCAATGGTCGCCACGCTCCGCAGCGGCGCGACGTACGTCTCATAGGCATAGCGTGCAAAGTACGGCACGAACGCGATGGCGCTTCCATGCTGAGAGACGATCCGGCGGCCGTCCTGACGCTCGGCCGCCACGATGTCGTGGAACAGCGTTTGGCCGGTTTCTTCGAGGTGCCGGCGGCCGGCTCTGAGTTCCGTCTCGATGTATTTGAAGGTGAAGTTGGTCGCGTAGATTTGACAATGCGGGTGCGGGTTGCTGACGCCGACGACCTCTCCCTTGTTCTCGAAGATCAGGACGAAGTTCACCTCGGGATGCGTCGCCAGTTCACGCATCTGCAGCTGCCAGGTCTCGAGCAGCGCATCGACGCCGTCGACGTCGAGCTCGGCCAACGTGAGGTCGTGCCGCGGGCTGTAGCACACGACTCGCGCGACACCCGTGGCCGGACGGTTACGATAGATGCCGATCGGAGGCGTCAGTTCGCGCGGAGCGTTGACGCCGACACACGGGTGATCGTTGTCGAAAACGAATGTGCCCGTGTATGCCGGGTTGGTGGCGCCACCGACTCTCGAATTTCCAGGGCAAAGGTAGCAGGTCGGATCGAAAGCCGGAGGTCTCGGCGCCTGACCGGCCACCTCGGCGCCCGACCACGGCCGCGATTGCCGGTGTGCCGCGACGATGACCCATTCCTCGCGCAGCGGATGCCACCGCTCTTCCCACATGGGCCGGGCGTCAGCGGGTCCGCATCGTCAACACGACGATGCCATGCTTCGGGACCGTGTAGGTGAAGCCGGACTTGACGCCTGTGACCGTCGACGTGACCGGAACGACGCGCTCGGGCGTATCGATGGCGTTCGTGGCCTGGGGATCAGCCGACAGCGTCAACGCCGTTGCGGTTGAAGCGAGCGAGCCCGCTCCCGTCAGGGTGATCTGGACCGGCGCGTCTGCATCGGACGCGTTCACCAGCTTGGCGTAGATCGTGCCCGACTTGCTGTCGCGTGTCACCGACGTCAACACGTCGGTGTCGGTCGCCGTGGTCTTCAGAATCTCGTCTCCGAGGTTCGTGCTGAACAGTTTGATCGCGTAGTAGCTCGGCGACCCGTAGACACGCAGCGCGTCGTACCCGATCAGGTTCGGCCGCCATTGCCGCGCACCAGGGTTGACGTTGACGAACATCGGCGCGTAGCAGTTCATGACCACGATGTCGGAATTCTTCTCCATCTGGGTCATGAACGCGGCGTCGCCGATGGCAGCGCGCAAGTTCGGCGTCGGCGGCTCGCCGCGCGAGCGAGCGTTCCACGGCTCGAACGGCGTTTCGTAGGCGGCCCACTCGCCGACGAAGATCTCCGGTCCGCGGCGATCGTACTTCTCGTACTGCCCGCGCGCCATTTTCAGGAACACGTCGACGGTCCGGTAGTAGTGCTCGTCGAGCACGTCCGGCTTGACGCTGTGGACGCGCAGACCCTCCGGCTGCTCGAACCCGACGGTCGAGATCACTTTGAGCTGCGGATGCCGCGCCTTGATGGCCGTGTTGAATTGCGCGAAGCGCTGATCGTAGGAACCCGACTTGTCGAACCAATCCTCGTTGCCCACCTCGACGTAGGTCAGCTTGAACGGCGCCGGATGGCCAGCCTTCGCCCGGAGCGCGCCCCACTTCGACGTGGCCGGGCCCGTCACGTACTCGATCTCGTCGAGCGCGTCCTGTACGTACGGCTCGAGGTCCGGTCCAGGATTCACGTGCAGCGCCCTTGAGCGAGTAGCCGGCGTAGACCGCCAGCACGGGCTCGGCGTTCATGTCCTCGCACCAGAGCAGGAATTCGTGAAGGCCCAGCCCGTCGGATCGAACGGTAGGTCCACGGCGCCATGTGCCCGGGGCGCTCGGCGAGCGGACCGATCGTCTTCTTCCACTCGAACCGGTCGGCGATCTGATCGCCCTCGAGGTAGTTGCCTCCCGGGAAACGCAGGAACTTCGGCTTCATGTCGACCATCATCTGCATGATGTCCGGACGGAATCCGTTCGGCTGATCCTTGAACGTCGGCGGGAACAGCGACACCAGGCTGAACCAGACAGTGCCGGGGCGATCGACTGTCAGGACGTAGCGCGCCTTCGCGGTGGGTGTCACCTTGTCGGTCTGTAGCGTCAATTCGTACTGCTTCCAGGCCGACGTCAGACCGGTGACGGTCTTCGTCGCGTAGATCGTCCGGCCGTCGTCGCTCTGGATCGAGACTGCTATTGGTCCGGTGAATCCGGGCGCGGCCTTGGCGTAGAAGGACGCACGGTAGCGCGTGTTGGGTTTGACCGGAATGCCCCAATAGCCCTCGTTGGTGATACCGGCCGCGTGACCGGTCGAGGCCTGTGTGACGTTCAGACCGCAGGCTCGTCCCGATGGTCGTGTTGAGCGGTTCCTTTGGATCGAGCGCCATCGTCGCGGTCGAACCGTCGGCCTGGACGAGCGACCAGTGCGCTGGCGTCGCGGCATCGTCGAGGAACGCGCGGTTGCGGACGAGCTCAGCGTAGAGGCCGCCATCGTACGCGTGGTTGATCTCCTCCGTCATCAACCCGTAGAAGAGCGGGCTGACCTTGCCCGATGGCGATGCTGTGTCGATCGTTACGGTGGGACCCGCGGCGCGGGTGGCGGTCAGACCGAGCACGAGCACGAACGGTAACGGCCATTTAGCGGTCATGGGCGACTCCACTCCGACGATCGGCGCCCTATTCAGGCGCTTGATCCAACGACTCCAAGTCCTGTACTCTCGCGGCACATCATACAAGCAAGCGGTTCAGACACATCGCGAGGAACTCCGCAAGAGAGCTTTGGAGAATAATGAAATCTCAATCGCTGCAGCGACGGGCTCTGTATGATTTCGCACCCGCGGCTTTCCGAGGCAAGTATCGCGTCTATCGGGCAGCATGACAGTTCCCAACAAGACAGCGCAGCGCGTGACGGCGATGGCGTTCATCGTCGTGCTGGCGTCGAGTGTCGGCTTCAGCCAGGTCAAGACCACGGTGCCGGACGTCGTGCCGGGGGCGCGGCCGGCCACCGTCGAGCGCATCACGATTCACGGCAAGGCACTCGAAGGCAACCTGGAAGGGGACGCCGTCGACCGCACCGTCCTCGTCTTTCTGCCGCCCAGTTACGCCCGCGAACGGAGCCGTCGCTATCCGGTCGTGTACGCGCTTCACGGCTATTCGATCGGCGCCGAGCAATGGTCGCAGGAGATCCACGTGCCGCAGACGATTGAAGGCGCGTTCGCTCTTGGTGCGAAAGAGATGATCGTCGTGCTGCCCGATTCCAAGACGGTGCACAACGGATCGATGTACTCGAGCTCGGCGACGACCGGCGACTTCGAGACCTTCATCGCCCGCGACGTCGTGTCCTACATCGACGCGCACTACCGGACGATTCCGAACCGCAACAGCCGCGGGCTCGTCGGCCACTCGATGGGCGGCTACGGCGCCAGCCGCATCGGCATGAAGCATCCGGATGTGTTCGGCAGCCTCTACATCATGAGCCCGTGCTGTCTCTCTGCACGCGGCGCCGGCCCCGCGAATCCAGCAAACGAGGAGGCGCTGGCTGCCGTCAAGACTGCCGAGGACTCCGCGAAGCTGCCCTTCGGGCTGCGCGCGCAGCTGGCTTCGGCGGCAGCGTGGTCGCCGAATCCGAACAATCCGCCTCTCTATCTCGACCTGCCGATTGGCCCGAACCAGCAGTCAGTGCTCGCCCGGTGGGCGGCCAACGCGCCGCTCGCCTTCATCGATCAGTACATCCAGAACCTGCGACAGTACCGCGCGATCGCCATCGACGTCGGTGACCAGGACAATCTGAAGGTCGATACCGGCAAGCTGCACGACGTGCTGACGAACTACGGGATCAAGCACGATTTCGAGATCTACTCCGGTACGCACACGAGCCATGTCGCGGTTCGCTTCCAAGAGAACGTGATGCCGTTTTTCAGCCGAACGCTGTCATTCGAAACGGCGAAACGCTGACGCGCGCGAGGCATTTTGAATTCGCGGCAACCACCGGAGGGCGCATGAATCTCGATCGCAGGAGCTTCGCGAAATCTCTTACCGGCGTCGTCGGCTCGCTTGTCGCTGGCCAGAAAGTAGTGACGGCGTCCACCAAGGGCACGCCGGCTTCCGTGGCGCGCGCGCAGGCCAGGCTTCCACCGGCGAAGATCACCAAGATCCGCGTCTTCTACCCGCCAAACTACGACAGGAACGGGCCCCAGGCCTTTCCGCAAAGCAACATGGTCGTCCTCGTCGACACCGACGCCGGGATCACCGGCATCGGTCAGGGTGGATCACCAGATACGGTGCGCAACGTCGCCAGAAGCGTCATCGGCAAGAACGCGTTCGATACCGAGATGATTTGGCAGGCGGTCGTTCATGGACGGGTTCTACTCTCCCGGCAAGGAACGACTGCACGCACTCGGCGCCATCGACCTGGCGCTATGGGATATCAAGGGCAAAGCGCTGAACGTGCCGCTCTATCAGCTGTTCGGCGGCAAAGCGCGCGAGCACATCGAGCTCTATGCGACGTCGGGTCTGCCTCAGGGACTGGTCCCGCCGGCGGAAGCCGCGGCGATGGGCTTGAAGGAGCGCGCGTCAGCAACGATGGCGGCCGGGTATCGTGTCTTCCGCGTGGACAGCGGCATTCTCCCAAGCACCGGCCGCGCGGGAGGTGGTGACGGCGGGGGCGCACCGGCGAGCGGTCGTGGCGGACGCGGCGGGGGCGGCTCGATCTTCGATTCGAGGTCGCACATCCGGCTGATCATCCAGGCGGTCGAGCAGATCCGCGAAGGAGTCGGGCCGGACGGCAACTGGATGATCGATCTGCACCAGAAGTTCGATTTTCACGAAGCGGTGGAAGTCTGTCGACTCATGGAGCCGTCGCGGCCGTTCTGCGTCGAGGACCCGGTTCGCGAGGAGCAGTTCCGGACGCAGATCCCGAAGCTGCGGTTGCTGACGACCGTGCCGCTGGCGCCTGGCGAGGAGTGGGGGACACGGGCGGAGTTCAGTCCGCTCGTCGAGCAGCGCGACATCGATTTCGCCCGCGCGTCGCTGCCGAACGTCGGCGGCATCACGGAGATGCTCAAGATCATGGCCGTGTGCGATACCCACAAAGTCGGCATCGTGCCGCATTTCACCGGTCCGATCGCGACCGCCGGCCACATGCAGACGATGATGGCGTTTCCTGGCCAGGTGCTCATGGAGTACAACCAGGGCGAGCGCCCGGTGCCGTACCTGCCCGACTTCCTCGAGTGCAAGAACGGCAAGGTGTGGCCAAACGACCGACCGGGACTCGGCGTGACCATCGACGAAAAACAGCTCACCTTCATCGAGGCCATGACCGAGGCCGCGCCAGGGCCGACGCAGCGACGGCCTGACGGCTCGCTCACGCACTGGTAACCGCAGGCTTCGTTCGGACCTCGGAGAGAGCGATCGTGGAATCTTGGTGAAACCTCGCTATGTCGCCGCTGCGGTCCTCTTGCTCGTGGCGCCGGCGTTCGCCCTCGATGGCGAGCCCGGGATGCACGATCCGTCGACCGTCATTCAAGCCGACGGAAGGTTCTACGTCTACGCCACCGGCAACGGACTGCCCGCCTTTGTGTCCGATGACGGATGGACGTGGCGGCGCGCAGGATCGGTCATGCAGGCGGTGCCGGGCGGACGTCCTGGCCCGGATGTCATCGCCCGCGGTGGCAACAACAGCTGGGCACCGGATGTCATTCGTGTAGGCGACCAGTTCTTCCTATACTACGCGGCCCCGGGGCCTCAGCCCAAGGCGGCCATCGGGCTGCTGATCGGAAAGACCCTCGATCCCAGTTCGCCGGACTACAAATGGGCGGATGGCGGTCCGGTCGTCTGGTCCGACGGCGTCGAAGACAGCAATGCGATCGATCCGGGCGTGCTTCGCGATCCGACGAACGGAACCCTCTGGCTGACTTACGGCTCGTACTTCGGTTACATCCGGCTCGTCGAACTGGATCCGAAAACCGGGAAACGGCTGCACCCCGAACGGAAGCCAGTGAACCTCGCGATCAACTCCGAAGCGTCAGTCCTGATCTTTCACGAGGGCTGGTACTACCTGCTGGTCACGCACGGGTCGTGCTGCGCCGGCGGGAATTCCAGCTACAACATCCGCATGGGCCGATCCAAGAAGGTGACGGGCCCGTTTAGCGACAACATGGGCGTCGACATGATCCAGGGCGGCGGGAAACTGTTTGCCGGCTCGAGCGGCCGTCACATCGGTCCGGGACATTTCGGCCTGCTCGATCTGGGCGACGGCGTGCAGAAGTTCTCCTGCCACTACGAGTCGGACCTCGATCGCGGGGGCGTCAGCGTGCTCGACATTCGTCCGCTCCTGTGGCGTGATGGTTGGCCGGTCGCGGGCGATAACTTTACGGCCGGCACGTACGAGATCCAATCCGCGCGTACGGGTACGGCGCTCGAAATGGCCGTGCAGGGTGTGCCGGTTGGCGGCGCTCGCGGCCGAGGGGGTCGTGGCAGCGGCGGTGGCCCCGGAGGGCGCGGCGAATCGGGCATCTCGCCGGCTGTGACGCCCATCGCAGCACAGGACGCCGCCCAGGTGAGCGGGGACTGGCCCGCTGGCCCCGTTGACGTACGCATGGCGCCTTACATGGTGCAGGCGCAACAGAAGTGGACGATCACGCCCGTTGCCGATGCCGGCGGCTATCCCGGATCGCCGTTTTTCAAGATCACGATTGCGGGCACCGATCGCGCGCTCGCGGCCACATCGGAATCCGAGCTGGTGGTGCTGCCCGCCTTCACCGGCGGCGCCGAACAAGTGTGGCGCATCGATCAGCTCACCGACGGCACGTATCGCGTGATGCCGAAGGGAGTGCCGAATTCGAAGGCACCGCTGGCGCTCTCGGCTGTTGGCAGCAGCACACCGACGCTTTCACAGTTCCGGCCTGAAAGCGATCGGCAGCGGTGGTTGATAGTGACGCCCTGATCGAGATCGCCACAGCACGTATGAGGACACTTCACAACGCATTCCTGCCAGCACTCGGCGCGCTGGCCGTGCTCAGCGGATCGGTAATACTGGCCAGCGCCGTGCAACAGTCCGCTCCGGCCCGTGGTCCCGCGCCTTCTCTCGTGAGTCCGGGTTCGGCCCCCAAAGCACCCGACGCCGCGGGGTTCCTCCAGCGTTGGCTCATCCTCGAGCCGATTCGTGTAGCCCCCAACTCACGGACAGTGCCGTGCGGGCCGTCGTGAAGGAGTACTTTCCGGATCAGTTCTCTGTGATACCGCATGACGGTGACACCATGACCGTCGGCGACGAGTCTCTGACGTGGCACGCCGTCGAGACGACTGGCTACAACGTCAACCTGTTTCACTTTGCGTACGGGCTGAACAAACCGACCTCCAACGTCCTGTTCTGGGCCGTCACCGTCGTGGAGGCGCCACGGGACATGTCCAACGTGCGTCTGGCGATCGGCTCGAACGCGGCGTCGATCTGGTGGCTCAATGGGCAGGAAGTGATCGGCATCTACAACGACCGGCAGACGGTCATCGACGACGGCGTGTCGAAGAGGCTGACGCTGAAGAAGGGAGGGAACGTCATCCGCGCCGCAATCGTGAACGCGGGCGGGGCGACGGACTTCTGCGCGCGGTTTCTCGATGGCGACGACAATGCGGTCAAAGGGATTGTCGTTAAACTGGATGCGAACGGAACGGGCGCGCCGGCAAAGGAGCATCGATGAACCGGCTGATCGCAACCGAAGCAGCACTCGCGCCGTGGTGATCGCTGCCGCCCCCTTGACGGCGCGTCAGGCGGCGCTGAAGGATCTCATGCCGAAGGGCATGGTGATCGGCGTGGCAATCAACCAGCGGCAGAGTGACCGCGTCGATACCGCCGCCGTTGACATCATCACGAAGCAGTTCAACCAGATCAGTCCGGAGAACCTGCTCAAGTTTCAATCCGTGCATCCCGCCGCCGATCGCTTCGCCTTCGAGGCACACGACGACGACGCCGATAGACCGTGAACGTTCCCGCTGAAAACCTGCTATGCTCCGCGCCGCTCGCCATGGCACGGCTGCCGGCTTTGCGGTTCAGGGTGCAATCATGAGCGAGTCAGTCAATCGCCGCGCATTTCTGTCTCAGCTCGGCGCGTCAGGCGCGCTCCTCGCGGCCGGGCCGTGGCTCCGCAGCATCGGATACGCGCAGATCGCACGTGGGCCCGCGCGCGCGGTGATGCTGCAATCACGAACGCGTGCCGCCTTCGATCGTCGTGTCTTTGGCGCCTTCCTCGAACATCTGGGCCGCGCGATTTACACCGGCGTCTACGAACCGGGCTCGCCCCGCGCCGACCAGAACGGATTCCGCACCGACGTCATACGGGAAATCACGGAGCTCGGCGTGCCGGTGATGCGGTATCCGGGCGGCAACTTCGTCTCGGGCTACAACTGGCTCGATGGCGTCGGGCCGAAGAAGCAGCGGCCTGCCGTGCTGGAGCGCGCGTGGAATTCGCTCGAGACGAACCAGTTCGGCACGAACGAATTCATCGACTGGTGCAAGCGCGTCGGCACCGAGCCGCTGCTGGCGTTCAACCTCGGCACCAGCACGCCGGAGATGGCCGTCGCCTACGTCGAGTATTGCAACGTCGACAAGGGGACGAAATGGAGCTAGCTTCGTCGGTCACACGGATACGACACGCCGCACAACGTCCGCGCCTGGTGTCTGGGCAACGAGATGGACGGCCCGTGGCAGATGGGCCACATGCCCGCCCGCGAATACGGCCGGAAGGCGCGGGACACGGCGCGCCAGATCCGCGTTCTCGATAGCAGCCTGCAGCTCGTCGCCTGCGGCTCGAGCAATCCGAGTATGCCGACGTACCTGGTCTGGGACCGTGAGGTCCTCGAAGAGTGCTACGACCAGGTGGACGCCATTTCTCTGCACAATTACTTCGGAAACACGATGGAATTGACGGGCACCAAGAGCGCGCGATTCCTCGCGATGAACCTGGACATGGAGCGGCAAATCCGCGAGATCGCCGCCGTCGCCGACTACGTCCAAGGGCTGAAGAAATCGCCGAAACGATTGTGGCTGTCGTTCGACGAGTGGAACGTCTGGTATCGAGCGCGCGGCGGAGACTTCACCGACGGCAAACGTGCCTTTGCGCCAAGGCTGCTCGAGGAGGTCTACAACCTCGAGGACGCGCTGCTCGTCGGCGGCTTCCTCAACACGCTGTTGCGACAGTCCGATCGCGTCCGCGTCGCGTGTCTCGCCCAGATGCTCAACGTCATCGCGCCACTCGTCACCAATGAAACGTCCGTCCTGCGGCAAAGCACTTATTACCCGTTTGCCTGGGCCTTGAAGTACGCGCGCGGCACCGTCCTGGATTTGTTGGTCGAAACCGAGATGTACCCGATTGCCGCGGCCGGACTGCGAGCCGATGTGGCGCGGGACGATCAGGTGCCGTTCGTCGACGTCGCCGCCACAATCGATCTGCCGAGCGGTCGCGCCTGCGTGCTGATGCTCAATCGGGATCTCGAGTCCGAGCGGGAACTGCAGCTCGACTGGCGGGACATGACGCCCACTCGGGTGCTGGCGTGTGAGACCTTGACGGGACCCGATCTGAAGGCCTTCAACACGTTCGACGCGGCGACACGAGTGGCCCCGCGAACGCTCGATCCGCCGGCACCGGGGCCACGGATGACCTTCAAGCTGCCGGCTCGCTCGTACACGGTCGCCCAGATCGCAACGGACCAGGTTGCCGCCCGGTAGAGCCCTAAGCTCGGTCTCTGATAATTCCCACAGTCCTGCTTGACAACCTAGTGTCTTTGCACTACGGTCCCGATTCTGAAGTACCGTGAACGTTCACGGTGCCGCCTCAGGGTGTGAGGCGATACGGGAGGAAGCCAATGACGAGGACCTACACGGTAGGCCCACGCGTCCTACTTGCCACCCTCTGCTTGAGCGTCTGCTCGAGCACTTCCCTTCTCGCACAGCGCGCTGATAGAGCCATTATCAGTGGCGTCGTCACGGATGCGCAGGGTGCCGCAGTTCCTGGCGCGACGGTCACGATTCGTAATGAAGCCACGGGTGTCAACACTGTCCAGGTGACGAACGCCGCCGGGGCGTACACCTCGCCGCCGCTTGTCCTCGGCCGATATTCGGTGACCGTCGACCTGACTGGATTCAAGAAGGCTGTGAGCTCGAGCATCCTGCTCGAAGGGGGCGATCAGTTTCGGCAGGACATGATCCTGCAGGTGGGCACGCTCAACGAAACGGTTCAAGTCACATCCGAGGCGGGACTCAGTGTCACCCAGCCCGACGTCAGCCACACGGTGAACGAGAAGTACTACCGCGACCTCCCGATCGTCACGGCAGGGGACGTCCGGCTTGCGGAGTCCGTGTTGCAGATGCAGCCGGGCTACCTGCCGATGAAGCCGAACGGCGACCCGATGTTCCGCGGCAGCCAGTTCCAATCCCGCATCAACGGCGGCCAGCGCAGCGCGACCGAGAATTTCTTCGATGGCGCCGCGTTCGGTTACGCGAGCGGGCACCAGCAGAGCCAGGAGAGCACACCTCCGGTGGATTCCGTGCAGGAGGTGAAGGTCACCACGACCAGCTATTCGGCGCAGTATGGCCACACGAGCGGCGGCTTCATCGAGTACACGGCCAAGACGGGCACCAACGCATTCCACGGCAGCGGCTACGGGTATTTTGCGGATGACACGTTCAACAAGAAGGGCTTTTTCGCCGTCGGCAAAACGCCGCTAAGCAACAACAACTACGGGGCGACCCTTGGCGGTCCGGTCATCCGCAACAAGACATTCTTTTTCGGCAACTTCGACTATACGAGAGTCCGCTCCGGCGTGCTACCCGGGTTCGGCAACACGACGCCGACCGATGCGTTCAAGGCCGGTGACTTCGGCGCACTACTGACGGGCAACCAGATCGGGACCGATGCGCTCGGGCGGCCGATTTTCGGAGGCCAGATCTTCAATCCGGCAACGACCCGCCAAGTCAACGGAGTCAACGTACGCGATCCGTATCCGGGCAACCTTATTCCGGCCACCGATCCGCTGCGCAGTCAGGTGGCCGCCAAAATCGCCGCGCTGATGGTGCACCCCGACCGCCCCGGAACCGCGTTCAACGTCGCGGGCAACCCGGCGGGCGACCAGACCTGGGTACTGAACGCGCGGAATATGCTGGGCCGCCTCGACCACAGCTTCACGCCGAATTTCAAGATGAGCGCGAGCTTCTACTGGAACCGCCGGCCATCTATCCGCAACTGCGGCGAAACCGGCGGGTGCACGACAGAGTTCGACGGGGAAACCGAGCCGGAGAAGAACAACACCTATTACGGACAGGGATTCTACCAGCGCATCTCGACACATCACGCCCACCAGCAGTTCGACTGGGTCATCCGCAACAACCTGTTGAACCACACCACGGTTGCCTGGGACCGCTGGTTCATGGGAGGGAATTCCCTGTCGGCCGGTGTCGGCTGGCCGCAGTTGCTGTGGGGCGCCAACCAGGGCGGTCTCGTCGACAACACTGCCGGACCGCCAATGATGAATTTCGCTGGCAACACTCCGTACACGAACATCGGGCAGCAGTGGCAGCGATTCGGCTACGAGAAGAACGATCGCTGGCAGTTTTCGAACGACCTGACGTGGGTGAAGGGACGGCACACGACGAAGGTTGGTGTCGAGTACCGCCATCACACGTTCCCGTCCCGCGGGTGGGCGACCAACACCGGCGGTGCGTTCAACTTCGATCGCCTCGGCACGGGCGGCTACGACAGCTCGGGGAACAATCTCTCCCAGACCGGCGATCCGTTCGCCTCCTTCCTGCTTGGCCAGGTGCAGCAGTCCAGTCAGACCATCCCGGTTTATCCGACATTCAACGAAGCCTACACGGCGGAGTGGATCAATGACGAATTCAAGGTGAGCGACAAGCTGACGGTGACTCTCGGGCTGCGCTACGACTATCAGTTCGCCCGCACCGAAAGGGACGATCAGGTACTCGACTTTCGATCCGAACACGCCCAACCCGGGGGCAGGGAATATTCCAGGCGCGTTGATTTTCGCGGGTAGCGGCCCGGGCCGCACCGGGAGCCGGAAGTTCCCCGAGTCACCGGACAAGGACGCCTGGGGCCCGCGGGCCGGTTTTGCGTACCGACTGGGAGACAGGAACGCCATCCGCGGCGGTTACGGAGTGTATTACTCGGGAGTAGAATTCGGCCAAGGCGGTCTTCCGACGGTCGGCTTCCAGGCCAATCTGCTGGCCCCGAACCTGTCCAACGGCGTCTCTCCCGCGTTCTATCTCGACGACGGCTTTCCGCAGAACCGGGTAACCTTTCCGCCCTTCATCGACCCGGCCTTTGCCAACGGCACCGCACCGCTCGCGGTGACGCCGAACGGATTGACCTTGCCGCGCTTCCAGAACTGGTCCGTGACCTACCAGCGCCAGCTCACCGGCAACATGATGCTGGGCGTGTCGTACATCGGGAATCGCGGCACCCGCCTGTCCCACAATGCCTCGACGCTGGGCGTGGACGCCAACATGAACGACCCGAGCGTGCTGGCGCTCGGTGCCACCGTGCTGACGGCGAATATCAACTCGCCGACGGCCCAGGCTGCCGGAATCAGGTCCCCATATCCCGGTTTCACAGGGAATGTGGCGCAGGCGCTGCGACAATATCCACAGTACCAGAACATCCAGTGGCGCGGCGTGCCGACAGGCGAGAGTCAGTACCATGCCGTAGAAACTGTGCTCGAGCGGCGATTTTCCCGTGGCCTCCAGGCCAGGGTGGCATACACATTCTCCAAACTGCATAACAACAGCGCAGAGAACGCCAACGGGAGCGACGGGGCGAACGCAACGGTTCAAAATCCCGCGGACCCGCTCGAGTGGTCACTCAGTGCGGACGATACGCCGCATGTGTTCCTGACCGGCTTCACCTGGGAAGTGCCTGGCTCCGAGAGCTGGTCGTCGGGTGTCGCGAAAGCTCTCCTTGGGGGCTGGAACGTCAGCGGCGTGCTCCGATACGAGAGCGGCCGGCCATTGAACATCACGATGGCCAACGATCTGGGCGGCTTCCTCTTCAATAACCAGAAGCGCCCGAATCGGGTCAGCGGTGTCGGGGCGGTAGCCGCGAATGGAGACTTCGATCCGAACACCGACCGCTACTTCAATCCGGCTGCCTGGACGGACCCCGGTCCACTCCAGTTCGGGAACGCGGTCCGGCGAGACGATTCGGTGCGCGATTTCCCGAACTACAGCGAAGATCTGAACATCTTCAAAGTGTTCCCGATGGCCGACCAGAGGAAGCTGCGGTTCGAGGCGTCGATCGGGAATCTCTTCAACCGCGTGTTTTTCTGTACTCCGAACACGAACTGGAGCTCAACCGCCTTCGGCTCGGTCAATACACAGTGTAACCAGCCGCGCTCGGTGCAGTTTGCGTTGAGGTACGACTTTTAAACCGGGGGGCTTGGCCCCCCGGACCCCCATCTCCACCCCAGCGCGCAAAACACGCGCGCCGGGGGCCCCGGTCGCCGTCGCTCGCGGGGACCCCGAAGCCCCGCTCCGCTCCGGCGGGCGCGCCTTCGGCGCGCTTGGCCCATCGTCGTTGCAACGAGTGCAACACTCGCAACGAGCCACACAACGGTCTAGTGGGTCGCGGCCCCGAGGGGCGGAGCTACGGCGGTACCCCTGTCGGCGGGAGATGTTATAAGAACTACAGGGTGTTACTGCTGTTCGGCCTCCTGCTTGTCGGGGTTTCGAAACCGGCTGATTCGGGCCGGTCGATTGCCGCCCAGAGTGCGCCTATCAGACTTGACCTTGACGGGCGCGACCGATGAGCGACACCCTCTTCCGTTCTCTGGTCTGTACCGCGGCCCTCGCTGCGGTGGCCGGGGCGACGGCCTCCAGCGCCCAAACGGGCCCATCGCAGACCCCAGGCAGGCGCGAGCCTCCGATCACACGCCCAGGCGGACAAACTGACGCTCCGGCCGGTATCTCGATCAGCCAGCTCGAGGCCGCCATCGAGCGCAACCCGAGCGATCCCAAGCTTCTCGTAGTCCTTGGCCTGGCCTATTGGGATCGAAATGACGATGCTCGCGCGCTGGCGAGCTTCCAACGCGCCGTGAAGGTCGGACCCCAATCCGCGGAGGCCCACAACTGGCTCGGCGTCGCGCTCTCGGCGAAGGCGGATCTGCCTGGCGCCATCTCAGCGCTCCGAAAGGCTGTGGAGTTGGATCCGCAATATGGGCGGGCCTACACGAACCTCGGTTCCGCGCTGGCCCAGAGCGGGGATTTCGCCGAAGCCGTCGACGTGTTCCAGAAGGCGCTCGCGCTCGAGCCGAACAGCGTCGCCGCTCACATGAACCTGGGGATGGCTTTGCGCGAGAAAGGCGACCTCACAGGCGCCTTGGAACATCTCCGCGGTGTCGCGGCTGCCGATCCGGGCAACGCCGGACTCCAGTACGAGCTCGGGCAGACACTGCGTGAAGCTGGTGATCTCGCGGGCGCCGTCAATTCGTTCGAGAAAGCCCTCGAGATCGATCCCGAGCTGCGCGAGGCGTACTACGCGCTCGGCATGACTTTGAAGCGGAGCGCGTCGGCGCGGAAGCCGCGCCAGCCGGTTTCCAGCCCCGCGGACGATTTGTACAAACGAGCTCAGGACTCTGCGTCACAAGGTGACCTGACCTCAGCCCGCGAACGCCTGACCGCGGCGCTTCGCCTGGACGACGCGCACGCCGATGCGCACGCCTTGCTCGGCTTCGCACTGGGGCAGCAAGGCGATTTGCCGTCCGCCATTTCTCACCTGGAGCGCGCGACTGCGTTGCAACCCGAGTCTGCCGTGGCTCACTATCATCTGGGCGTCGCGCTCTGGTACAGCGGGGCCAAAGAAAGATCTCTGACCGAGCTGCGTAAGAGCCTCACACTCGATCCCGCTGCGGGCGAAGCCCACGCGTTCCTGGGGACCGCGTTGCGCGAACAGGGCGACCTCGCAGGGGCGCGTGCAAGTCTGCAGCGGGCGATTGCCCTCCTGCCGCCGACGGCCGCAACCTTTGTCGATCTCGGGATCACCTTCCTGCGCGCGAACAAGATCGATAACGGCGTGGGGCAATTGGAAGCGGCATTGAACCTCGCGTCGCCGTCGGGCCCCGCGCCGGATTGGGTCAACGCCATTGCCGGTCTTCGTCAGGCCCTCGCCACGAATCCGGATCGCGCCGACGCTCGCAACGTTCTCGGCCTTCTGCTGGGCAGAGCATCCGCGGACAGCAAGGAGGTCGCCGCCCAGTTCCGCGAGGCCGTTCGTCTGCGGCCCGACTTTGCGGAGGCGCACAACAATCTCGGGCTCGTTCTGCTGCAGGCAGGCGAAGACGAGCCAGGTATCGCCGCCTTGCGCGAGGCAGTACGCATCAGCCCCGACTACGCCGAGGCGCATGCGAATCTCGGAGCGGCGCTCACGCCGACGGACGCCGAAGAAGCGATTCGGGAGTTGGAGAAGGCCGTCGCACTCGCGCCGAGCTCGGTGAAGGCGCAATTCAACTTGGCCGTCGCCTACGGCGCCAGCGCCAGTCGCGGGCCGTCGAAGGAGATCGAGCAGCTGCGGAAGGTCCTGGCGCTCGCTCCGACGTTTGCGCGGGCGCACCTCGCCTTGGGCAAGGCGCTTCTCCAGGAGGGCCAGATCCCTCAGTCGATCGACGCGCTGAATGAGGCCGCGAGGCTGGAACCAAACAGCGGAGAGTCCCACTATCAGCTTGGGCTCGCGCTGTCGCGGGCGGGACGCAAAGAGGAAGCCGCGGCTGCTCTCCGGAAGGGGCGTGAGCTCGTCTCAGCCGACGATCGCAATCAGACCGCGAATCTCGATGTCGCCGACGGCCGCGCTGCGGTGGAGAGCGGCGATCTGGAGGGCGCAGCGAGCAAGTTCCGGCACGCCATCCAGCTCCGCCCCGAGTCGTCCGAAGCGCACCGCCTTCTCGGGGACGTTCTGGCCAAGCAAGGAGACCAGTCAGGCGCCAGCGCCGCGTACCGAAAGACGCTCGAACTGAATCCAGCGGATGTGTCCGCGAAAGTAAGTCTGGAAAAGCTGGTGGCGGCCGCGACTGGAGTGGACGATCCCAAGCAAGTGGCGAAACTCGAAGACTACCTTCGCCAGCAAAAATACAAGGAGGGCGAAATCCTCCTGACCGAGTACGTAAAAGAGCGCCCGACATCGTCCTGGGGTTGGTACGCTCTCGGATACAGCAGGTTCGCCCAGATGAAGGTCGGCTCTTCGATTGAGGCGTTGGCGAAGTCGCTCGAGCTCGATATCCGGAATGCCGAGGCTCACAAGATTCTCGGCCGCGATCTGATGATCATCGGCAGATTCGACGATGCGCGCATCGAATTCGGCCAGGCGCTCCGCTACAAGCCGGAGTCCGCCGAGATTCATTACAACCTGGGCAAGCTCTTTTCCGTGCAAGACAACTGGGAGCCGGCGCGAGCGGCGTTCGAATCTGCCCTTCGGCTCGATCCGTCGTACCTCGAGGCACTGGACGCTCTCGGCTTCGCCCAGGAAGCGCTGGGAGACGACGCCGCAGCCGTCGTTTCTTATCAGAAGGCGATTTCGTTGAATGAGCAGCGAAAGGGCACATTCGCCTCGCCACACGTGAACTTGAGTGCGTACTACAACCGATTGGGCGACCCGGCGAAAGCCCTCGAGCACGCGAACAAGGCGCTGGAGCTCGATCCCAATTCGGATCGAGCCTGGTTTCAAAAGGGCCGGGCCTACGAGCGCCAGGGTGAGCTGAAGGACGCCGTCGTCGCCTTGAACCGGGCGATCTCGTCGAATCCGCGAGCGTCCTCGTACTACTACGTGCTGGCAGGCGTGTACCGCCGGCTGGGTGCAATGGAGGAGAGCCAGAAGGCGCTCGAGATGTTCAAGCGCCTGGAGCAGGAATCCAGCGAGCTCGAAAAGAAGCGTCGCGGTGCGTCGTGAGCTTCGGCGAAACTCGCGGGCAGTCGCGTCGACGATTCCTGACGAGCGTCGCGGGCTTCCTCACTGCGTCGTCGCCGCTCGTCTCGTTGAGAGCCTCCGCCGTACCACTGCGGCCCCCGCAAGGAGGGCTGCCCGAGGCGACACTCCATGGCCGGGATGTTGGAGCGGGCGCCGTCGTGTTCACCGACGTCACGGCGGCGGCCGGACTTTCGCGAGCAGTGAACATCTCCGGCAGCCCTGACAAGCAGTTCCTACTGGAGGAAATGGGCTGCGGCGCGGCGTTCTTCGACTACGACCACGACGGGTGGCTCGATATCTTTCTGGTCAATGGTACCAGTCTCGATCCGAAGGTGCGGGACAGCAGACCGACCAGCTATCTCTTTCGCAACAACCGCGACGGGACATTCACTGACGTCACGAAAAAGTCTGGGCTGATCCGCTCGGGGTGGGGGCAGGCCTGCTGCGTCGGCGATTACGATAACGACGGCTTCGACGATCTGTTCGTGACGTACTGGGGACAGAACGTCCTGTATCACAACAATGGTGACGGCACCTTCAGCGATGTGTCGGACAAGGCGGGCGTCGCCGGGTCGGGAACACGGTGGGGCGCTGGCTGCTGTTTCCTTGACTACGATCGTGACGGTCATCTGGACCTGTTCGTCGCCAACTACGTCAATTTCGATCCGGAAAAGGCGCCGCGCCCGGGCGAGTCGGAGTACTGCCGCTACAACGAGATTCCGGTGGCGTGCGGGCCCCAGGGTTTCGCAGGCGGCACGAACATTCTCTACCGCAACCGCGGAGACGGGACGTTCGTCGACGTCTCGGAACAGTCCGGCATCGCTCGCCCGCGCGGACCATCGTCCATGGTCTTCGTCGGCAGCAACTGGCAGGCGACCGGCGCGTACGGAATGGGAGCCGCTGCGGCCGATTTCGACAACGACGGGTGGCCGGATATCTATGTGGCGTGCGACACGGCGCCGAGCCTGCTGTATCGCAATAACCACGATGGCACTTTTCGAGAGGTGGCAGTGCCTGCGGGCGTCGCGCTCGATGAGCATGGCGTCGCCCTTTCGGGGATGGGCGTGGGTGTAGGTGATTTCGACGCGGACGGTCAACTGGATATCGTCCGGACCAACTTCTCCGAGCAGGTCACCACGTTATACCGGAATTTCGGCGGCACCTTCGAGGACACCAGCATCAGGGCCGGACTCGGCATCAATCGCAAATTCGTCGGGTTCGGGGTGGACTTCCTCGATTGCGACAATGACGGGTGGCAGGATATTTTCATCGCCAACGGCCACGTGTATTCGCAGATTGCCGATCGGAAGCTGCACATCTCATACAGACAGCCGAAGCTCCTGTACCGCAATCTTGGAAATGGCCGCTTCGAGGACGTGTCGGCGAAGGCCGGTGCCGCCATCAGGTCGAGGGCCTCGGTCGAGGCTGTGCCTTCGGCGACTTCGACAACGACGGCGACGTGGACATCCTCATCAACAACCTGGACGGGCCACCGACGCTGCTGCGCAACGACGGCGCCAATCAGAACAACTGGCTCTCGATCAAGTGCGTCGGGACGCGCTCGAATCGATCGGCGATTGGCACGCGCGTGAAAGTCACCGCATCCGGGCGTCCTCAGATCGATGAAGTGATGAGCGGTTCCGGGTATTACTCCCAGAACGATCTCCGTCTCCATTTCGGCCTTGGACAGGCGCCGCGCGCCGACACCATCGAGATCTCCTGGCCGTCCGGCGCGACGGAGATCGTGCGCGACGTGGCTGCGAATCAGGTCATCGTCATTCAGGAAACCAAGGGGATCGTCAGTCGCCGGAAACCCGGATAGCACCACATGCGCGCGCGACTGTCAGTGTGGGGAGCGCTCTTCGTCGCCGTTGCCGCGTCGACTCCGGACGTGCGGTTCGTCGACGCCACGAAGGCGGCCGGGATCGCGTTCGTCCACAAGAACTCTGCGACGTCGAACAAGTACCTCATCGAAACGATGGGCGGAGGCGTGGCGCTGCTGGACTACGACAACGACGGGCGGCTCGATGTGTTTTTGACAAACGGGGCAAAGATCGACGACCCGATGCCCGACGGCAGGCTGCCGGACAAGTCCGACCCTGTCTATTGGAACCGGCTCTATCAGCAGACCAGCAGCGGCACATTTGTGGATGTCACGGAGAAGGCGGGCCTGAGTGGGGCACTTCAGAACGCCTACGGGATGGGCATCGCGGTGGGTGACTACGACAACGACGGCTTCGAAGACGTCTACGTGACGAACTACGGCGGCAACACGCTGTACCGGAACAATGGAGACGGCACCTTCAAGGACGTGACCGAGCGCGCGGGTGTACGCAGCCGGCGGTTGGAGCACGAGCGCGGGATTCTTCGACTATGACAACGACGGAAAGCTCGATCTCTTCGTCGCGCGGTACGTGGACTGGAGCTTTTCGAAGAATCGATACTGCGGTGAGAAGAAGGAAGGCTACCGCGCCTATTGCCATCCCGATAATTTCGAGCCCGTGACGAACATCCTGTATCACAACCAAGGCGACGGTACGTTCGCCGACGTTTCCTCGAAGTCCCGACTTGACGCATCGAGTGGCAAGGGGCTGGGCGTCGCGTTTGCCGATTACGATGACGATGGGTTCGTGGATGTGTATGTCGCTAACGATTCGGTGCAGTCGTTCCTGTTCCACAACAACGGCAACGGCACGTTCGAAGAGGTCGGGCTGCTGGCGGGCGTGGGGTTCACCGAGGATGGAAAGACCTTCGCCGGCATGGGTGTCGACTTCAGCGACTACGACAATGACGGGCGGCCAGACGTCTTCGTCACCGACCTGTCAAACGAACGCTACAGGCTGTTTCGGCACAGCGGCGCAGGCGGCTTCCGAGATGTCAGCGATGCGACCGGCGTGGGTGCCGCCACTCTCCCGTTTTCGGGTTGGAGCACACGCCTCGTCGACTACGACAACGATGGCTGGAAGGACATCTTCGTCGCGCAGGGGCACGTCATGGACACGATCGAGAAGACCACTCCCAACCTGAAGTACCTGCAGCCGCCATTGCTGTTGCGCAACGAGTCGGCGCGATTCGTGCGAGTCGCTGCCGGAGACGTGTTTCAGCAGGAATGGGCCGGCCGCGGCGCCGCGTTCGGCGATCTGGACAACGACGGCGACATCGATATCGTGCTCAGCAACGTCGGGCAGAATGCCGTCGTGTTGCGGAATGAGGGTGGGAACCAGAATCGCTGGTTGCAGATCCGAACGGTGGGCACCAGGTCGAATCGCGACGGCATCGGCAGCCGGGTCAAGGTGTCCACTGCGTCCGGGCCGACACAGTACTTCACCGTCAGTACGGCCGTCGGCTATCTGTCGGCGAGCGACAAGCGGCTGACGGTCGGTCTCGGTCGCGATCCGGTCGCCACGCTCGTGGAGATTCGATGGCCGTCGGGCGTGGTGCAGAGGTTCGAGAACGTCAAGGCAGGGCAGACGCTCACGGCCACAGAACCTGGGCAATGATGACCCGTCGAGAGTTGCTTGCGCTGGTGGCGTTCTACGCGCGCCCCGTCTTCGGGCAGGGCGTCTCGTCGCGCGGGGTCAGGCCGCAACCGCGCGGCAAGCCCTCGGGCCGTCCGTTTCAGGCGCGGTTCACGGATGTGGCGACGGCGGCCGGTCTGACGGCGCCCATCGTGTACGGCGGTGCCGACAGCAAGAGCTACATCATCGAAGTCGTGGGAAGCGGCATCGCGTGGCTCGATTTCGACAACGACGGCTGGATCGATTTGTTCGTCCTCAGCGGAACGCGGCTGGAGGGCCCTCCGGCGAATGCCACCAATCGCCTGTACAAGAACAATCGCGACGGTACGTTTACCGACGTCACCGCGAATGCCGGCTTGACGCGGACCGGCTGGGCATCCGCGGTGACCGTCGGCGACTACGACAACGACGGCTTCGACGACCTGTTCATCACCTATTACGGCCAGAACGTGCTGTATCACAACAACGGCAACGGCACGTTCACCGACGTGACCGAGAAGGCGGGTCTGCGGCAGCAGGACGTCCGCTACGGCTCGGGCTGCACGTGGGTCGACTACGACCGGGACGGCCGTCTCGATCTGTTTGTTGCCACGTATCTGAATACCACGCTGGAACAGTTGCCGAAGCCGGGAGAGAACACCGATTGTCGCTGGAAAGGGGTTCCGGTGAACTGCGGGCCGCGGGGGCTGCCGCCTGGATCGGTTCAACTGTTTCACAACAATGGCGACGGTACGTTCACAGACGTCAGCAGGCAGTCCGGCGTTGCCGCCGCAGCGCGGTCCTATCCGATGACGGCTGTCGCCGCCGACTACGACAACGACGGCTGGCCCGACATTTACGTGGCGTGCGACTCGACGCCGAGCTGGCTCTTTCGAAACCAGCACGACGGCACGTTTCGCGAGGAAGCGCTCGAACGCGGCGTCGCGCTCAGCGAGGACGGCATCGAGCAGGCCGGCATGGGAGTGGCGGTCGGCGATTTCGATCTCGACGGCAACCTCGACATCCTGAAGACTCATTTCGCTGACGACACGAACGTGCTGTATCGCAACAACGGCAAGGGCTACTTCGACGATTTCACGATCCGGTCTGGCATCGGCGTTGAAACGCGGTTTGTCGGATGGGGAGCGGGCGTCGTCGATCTGGACAACGATGGGTTTCCGGACCTGTTCCTCGTCACCGGCAGCGTGTACCCGGAGGTGGAACGAACGCTGCCCGCGTATCCGTTCCGAACGCCGAGACTCGTGTTTCGCAATCTTGGCGACGGCCGCTTCGAGGAACTGATCGAGGAAGCTGGCAGTGGCGTCGCGGCGCTGCACACCAGCAGGGGCTGTGCGTTCGGCGATTTCGACAACGACGGCGACATGGACGTCGCGGTGGTGAATATGAACGAGCCGCCGTCGCTGCTGCGCAACGATGTCTCGAGCGGCGGGCACTGGCTCAAGGTTCTCCTCGTCGGCGTCACATCGAACCGCAGCGCCATCGGCGCGCGCGTCACCGCGCGCTATCAGAATCGGACGCACGCGCAGGAGGTGATGGCGCAGGCCAGCTTCTACTCCGCGAACGATCGCCGCCTGCACTTCGGACTCGGCGCCGCGACATCCGCCGACCTGACGATCCGGTGGCCGAACGGCGCGATCGAGACGCTCGAACGCGTCGAGGCGGATCAGCTCATCGTGGTTCGCGAAGGCTCGGGAATTCAGCACAGGCAGAAGTTCGGAAAATGAGGTCGCACAGGATCGCGGCGCTGGCGCTCGCGACTGCTCTCGCGCGCCAACTGCCGTCGTCGACGCCGCTCACGGCCGACATCGACATCGACGCCACGACCGCCGAGGGACGTATCAGCCCGCTTCTCTACGGCCAGTTCATCGAGTTCATGTTCGAGGGCGTCAAGTATGGGCTCCATGCGGAAGTGCTCCGCGACCGCGGCTTCGAGGACGCCGAGAGCCAGGCTGGCCTCTCACCTTCATGGAAGCGCTATCCCGACGATCGCGACGATGATTACGCTCTCTCTGCCCGGCGCGATGACGAAATGGCGTATCCGGACACGCAGCGGTCGGACGGAACGACCGGCGGGCACTCGCTGCGCGTCGATCTGAAACAGGGAGTGGTCGAACGCCACGGGGTGTATCAGGCGCGTGTGCCGATCCGCCAGGGCATCGCATATCGCGGCTACCTCTGGATGAAGACCAGGACCTTTGCTGGTGCGGTCACGATCGCGCTCGAGGCCGATATCGACGGCGGGCGGGTCTACGACGCGACTCGCATTGCGAAGACCGATGGTGACTGGACCAAGTACACCTTCACTCTGACACCCGGTGCGAGCGATCCGCTGGCGCGGTTTGCGATTCTCGTCGACGGCCAGGGCACGCTCTGGATCGATCAGGTCTCGCTGATTCCTGGCGATGCCGTGGACGACGTGCGTGCGGACGTCCTCGAGAAGGTCAAGGCGCTGCACCCCGCATTCATCCGATGGCCGGGCGGCAACGTCGCGCAGGATTACCGCTGGCAGTGGGGTGTCGGCCCGCGTGACGCGCGGCCGACGTGGATCAATCTGTCGTGGCGCAACGAGCTCGAGTCCGGCGACTTTGGAACGAACGAGTTCATCCTGTTCGCGCGCAACGCCGGTGCGGAGCCTTCGATCACGGTGAACGTCGAAGGGCATGGCGCGACGGCGGATGAAGCGGCGGCATGGGTGGACTACTGCAATGGACCGCCGAGCTCCAAGTACGGGTCGTTGCGGGCGCGCGACGGCCATCCGGAGCCGTACCGGGTGAAGTACTGGGAGATTGGCAACGAGATCTGGGGCGACTGGGTACGCGGACATTCCGACGCGAGCACGTACGCGCGGAACCTCGGAAGGTACGTCGCGGCGATGCGCGCCGTCGATCCGTCGATCGAGGTGATTGCGGTCGGCGATAACGACATGGCCTGGAACCGCACCGTCATCGAGCGCGCGGGCGTGCCCTTCGACTATCTGGCCATTCACCACTACTACGGTCGACGCGACATGCAGGGCGATCTGACGAAGCTCGTCGCGCGGCCGCTGCACTACGAGCGGTTCTATGGCGAAGTGGAGGCGCTCCTCGGGCAGCTGCCGGCCGATCGTCGGCCGAAGCTGGCGATCAACGAGTGGGGCCTCGACCTTCCGGAATCGCAGCAGTACTCGATTCTGGCGGCTCTGTACGCGGCGCGGCTGATGAACGTGTTCGAACGGCGAAACGATCTCGTTGCGATGAGCGCCGTGTCGGACCTCGTAAACGGCTGGCCGGGCGGCATCATACAGGCCGGCCGGCAAGGTGTGTTCGTCACGCCGATCTACCTCGTCAACCGGCTCTACGCATCCAGGCTCGGTGTCGAGCGGTTGAAGGCGACCGTCGACTCGCCGGTCGATGCGGTCGCGAGTCGATCGAAGGACGGCAGGGAGATTTTTCTGAAGGCCGTGAACACCGATCTCGAGCATCCGCTGACTGTCCGGGTTCGTGTCAATGGGGCGGAGCTATCGTCGACCGCGGAGATCGAGCGAGTGACGGCCGACTCCGTGACGGCCGTCAACGGATTCGCGACGCCGGAGTCCGTACGCACGACGCGCGAATCCGTTCCAGCAGGGCGCGATTTTTCGCTCGATCTGCCAAGACACTCGGTGGCGGTTGTGACACTCGCGGTGGTGCGGTGAGGGCACTCTCTCGCGAGGTTACGTCATAACGTTCAGCTAGGATTGGCGAGTCATGTCGCACGCTCGAAAGCCAGCGCCGCCCGCACATCCCGTCGGCATCAAGGACATCGCGCGGGCGCTTGGCATTTCAACGGGCACCGTCGACCGCGCACTGCATGGGAAGCCTGGCGTCAACGCGACGACGCGCGCGAGGGTGCTGAGCACCGCGCAATCGCTCGGGTACCGTCCGAACCTTGCCGCTCGTTACCTGAAGTCGCGCAAGCAGCTTCGGATATCCGTGCATCTCCCGCGCGAGATCGCGCTCTTTTGGGACACCCTTCGCGAGGGGATTCGACAAGCCGCCGCGCCCTTCGCTCCGGCGTTGCACGTGGATTTCAAAACCTACCCGAGACTCGGCGAGGGTGATACCGCCCTCTTCGAAGACGCCCTGCAGGACGGCACCAACGGCCTGATCATCGCACCGGGCAACCCCGCGGCACTCAAACCGTACATTCGGAAGGCGGCGCGGAAAGACATTCCAGTCGTGTGCGTCATCACCGACGCGCCCGATACGCCGCGGCTCGCGTCGGTCTCCGCCGCTCCATTCACCGTCGGAGCGGTCGCCGGAGAGCTCCTCGCCAGATTCCAGCCGTCCGGAGGGAAGGTCGCTTTCTTTACCGGGTGGCTCTCGATGCACGAACACGCTGAAAAACTGCGCGGCTTCGAGTCGAGCCTGGCGACCGCCGGCGGCGCGCTGCGCCTCGGACCCATTGTGGAGGCGCATGACGACGAGCGCGAGGCGCATCGCCGCGCGCTGGCAGTGCTTCGTGAGCATCCGGATCTGACGTCGATATATGTCAGCACGGTCAACTCACTGCCGGTGCTGCGCGCCGCAGAGCAGGAGGGACGGCTTCCACGCCTGACTGTCGTCACCACCGATCTGTTTCCAGAGCTGGTCGAGCGAATTCGCGCCGGTACGATCGCGGCCACGGTTTACCAACGGCCGCTCAGCCAGGGCCGCCTCGCGCTGCAGGCCCTTTATCAGTTCCTGCTGAATGGTGTGCGTCCGTCGACGCGTATACACGTGGTTCCACACCTCGTCATGCGCAGCAATCTCGATCTGTTTCTCGAGATCCTGGCGGTCGATCCGGAGGCGAAGCCGGTCCTGGCAGCCCTCGATCGATCGGCGGCGTGGAGGCCGGACCCGCCGGTGCAGCCCGCTCGTGAGCCGCTGCCGCGTCGACGCCGTCGACCCCGGCCGCGTGCGTGACCCCGCATCCGGCTGCTTAGTCTCGCCCGGCGCCGACCGGAACCGGCGCGCCCGTCAGGCGCCGGATCAGGTCCACCTCGTCCTGCTTGTACGGTGTCCCGTCCTGCTTGAAGATCTCGTGGAACCATACCGCCGGCTCGCGATTGACATAGGGTTGTTGCCACGAGTCCCACGGCAGAGATGTTTGCGTCTTACCGGCGACGAAGCCCCAGTTGATCGCGGCCACCTTGTACTTCTTCGCGATCGGCAGCGAGCCCTCGAACGTGCTGCCGTTGCCGCGCGCCATGTACTCGGTGCAGAGGATCGGCCGATGGAAGCGCTGCAGCCATTGGATGCGCTTCTCGAATTCCGTGCCCTTGTCATAGTTGTGGAACGAGATGACATCGGAGTTCTCGAGCTGCACGCGCTCCATGCGCGAAAGCTTGTCGTCGCTCGACCAGTCGCCCTTCCACACGCCCGACGTCAACGGCTGCCCCGCGCCGGCGTCGCGCGCCCACGCGAACACCTGCGGCAGCAGCGTGAGCACGAGATCGACCTTGTCCTTCGGCTCCTGGCTGCCGTAGCTGTTCGTGTTCATGTTGTCGGGCTCGTTCCAGACGTCCCAGCCAAGCACGCGCGGATCCTTGCCAAACGCCGAGACGACCCCGCTGACGTAGGTCTTCAACCGAGGATACGCCGTCGG
The DNA here is from genome assembly GCA_963730995.1 of uncultured Acidobacteriota bacterium. Taxonomy (GTDB): domain Bacteria; phylum Acidobacteriota; class Vicinamibacteria; order Vicinamibacterales; family 2-12-FULL-66-21; genus CAVSUB01. The sequence goes on from CAVSUB010000002.1 coordinate 1,093,244, forward strand.
ATCTTGCAGCGCCTTCGCGCCGGGAGCCTGCAGCCAGCCGGAGTTGTGCACGCCGGGTGTCGGATCGTGCTGTTTGCCGAGATGCGGATTCGGATCCCAGCACGAATCGAAGAGCACCAGCAGTGGCTTGATCTTGTGCTTCGCCGCGATGTCGAGGAATCGATTGATTCGCTCCCGATAACCGTTGGCGTCCTGCTGCCACGGCAAATCGTGCAGGAACACCCTCATCGTTGTCATGCCGAGCCCTTCGGCCCAGCCGAGCTCTTTGTCAATCGTTTTCGGATCGAAGGTTTCCGCCTGCCACATCTCGAGCTCGTTGACTGCGGTCGCCGGAATGTAGTTGCTGCCGACCAGCCATGGCTGCTTCGCGTACCAGTCGTTGGCCTTCGCCTCGGACCACCGGCCCGCCGGCTCCTGCGACACCGCCACCGTACAGAGACAGCCGATCAGCAGCGCGCCGAAGCGTCGTGACGCTTTCATGTTCACCGCTTCCCGTAATTCGTAAAAACGTAGTCTCTCGTCTTCACTATGGTGTGGCACGCAAAGCCGCACTTGGCGTCGTTTCCCTGCGGCGGGTTGCCAGCCGACGTGCCGGGCTTGAACGTGTCAGTCGCGGCGTCGTAGTCGAACACGGCCCATCCCCATCCGCCGCTGTCCGCGAACCTCTTGCTGTCCTTCACCATGAAGTCCACGTTCACCAGGGTGCCCGGTACGGTTGCCGCGGGGAAGAACTCGTTCTGTTTCGGGATCCAATGGATTTTGGCCATCTTGGCCCCGTCCGGGACGGGCTTCCCGTTGCCGGGAATGCCGGCCTGGTAGGCGTCGATCATCACGGGATTGCCGAGGATCATGGCGACCACCTTGTCGTTCTGACTGGTGGAGATGGCGTGCCATCCTTCGTATCCCTTGAACTCAGAGAACGCGAGGCCGCCAGGGACTTTCACGGTGTACTTGTCCTGCGCGGAAAAGGTCCTGACGCCCAAAACTGCGAGCCAGACCGTCGCAATCCCAATCGTCAGCATGCTCCTGCGGTTCATCACAGCACCTCTTGCTTCAAAATGTGGCGTCGTCTAAGTCTTTCGCAAGGATCCAGTCCGCAGAGCGGTGCTCAATAACTGGCGGTGATCGCGGTTGGTGTCTTCATCTAATGTAGGTCTTGAAACCGTCGGCCCACCCGCATTCACGAGCGCCGCGTAATCGTCGTCGCGGCCTGAGCGACCTGCGCGCGATAATCGTCGCGGGATTTCGTCGTCTTGTTCGGACACCGCGTTACGGCGATTCGAGCACTCGGGTGATCCTAGTCCATTGCACGACACTGTCGATCCATACCTTGGTGTCGGAGGGGCAAGCTCAGGCAGTCTCGACTTGGGCGAGCTCTTTGGAGGACGCTTCGAGCGGCCGCCGCACTTGCGGTAGAGTGAACCCACGGTAAATTTCCAGTGAGCGACCCTCTCGTCTGGCATCGGCTGCAGTTCGCATTCACGATCGTCTACCACTACCTGTTCCCGCAGCTGACGATGGGGCTGGCGCTGCTCATCGTCGTGATGAAAGCCGCCGGCCTCCGGAGCGGAGACACGCGATGGGACGACGCCGCGCGCTTCTGGATCAGGATTTTCGGCATCAATTTCGCCGTGGGGGTTGTGACCGGCATCCCCATGGAGTTCCAGTTCGGCACGAACTGGGCGGCGTTCTCGAAGTCCGCAGGCGCTGTGATCGGCCAGACGCTGGCAATGGAAGGACTCTTCGCCTTCTTTCTCGAGTCGAGCTTTCTCGGCCTGCTCGTGTTCGGTGAGCGCCGGCTCGGGCGACGAGGCCATTTCCTGGCGGCCCTGGTTCTCTTCGCGGGCAGCTGGCTGTCAGGCTACTTCATCGTCTGCACGAACGCGTTCATGCAGTACCCGATCGGCCACGGCGTTGGCGCCAACGGCTCGCTCTATCTGGCCGGCTTCTGGTCCTTCCTGTTGAGCCCATGGGCCGTCGCGCAGTACGCCCACACCATGCTCGCTGCGGTCGTGACGGGGTCTTTCGTGATGTCTGCCGTGGGCGCGTACTACGCGCTGCAGGCGAGTCATCAGGATCAGGCCCGTCGATTCCTTCGGGTGGGTGTCATCGCCGGTGTCGTCTCGAGTGTGCTGGTCGCGTTTCCGACGGGCGATCGACAGGCCAAGCTCGTCGCGCAGCACCAGCCGGCGAGCCTGGCGGCCATGGAAGGACGCTTCGAGAGCGGGCCCATGGCCGGCATCGTCTTGATCGGTCAACCGAACGTCAGAGAAAAGCGGTTGGACAATCCGGTCGTCGTACCAGGCTTCCTCAGCTTTCTTGCATACGGCACGTTCCACGCCGAAGTCGCCGGACTCGACCAGTTTCCCCAGGATACCTGGCCGGACAACATCGAGTTCCTCTACTACGCCTTCCACATGATGGTAGGGCTGGGCACGCTGTTCATCGTCGTGATGAGCGCCGCGGCGCTTCTCCTGTGGCACGACGCGCTGCTCCGGAGCAGGCCCATGCTGTGGATCCTAATGCTCGCGTTTCCATTTCCATACATCGCGAACACGGCGGGATGGATGACGGCGGAGTTGGGACGGCAACCCTGGTTGGTCTACGGCCTGATGCGAACGTCGCAAGGCGCCAGCCCCACGGTTCATTCAGGCACGGTGCTGTTCACGCTGATCGGTTTCGCCGGGTTGTACTTCGTCCTGGGAATCCTGTTTCTGTTTCTGATCGGCCACGAGATCGCTCACGGCCCTGGGTCGCTCGATGGGCATGGGCCGCACGGATCAGCGGAGGCGCACCTTGGTTGAGATCTGGTTCGCCATTGCTGCCGTGATGCTCACAGCATATGTGGTGCTCGATGGATTCGACCTGGGCGCTGGCGTCGTGCATCTGTTCGTGGCGCGGTCGGATGGAGAGCGCCGGCAAGTGCTCGGGGCCATCGGTCCGTTCTGGGACGGCAACGAAGTGTGGCTCCTGGCCACGGGTGGAGCCTTGTTCGTCGCGTTTCCGCCAGTGCTCGCATCTGGGCTGTCTGGCTTCTATTTCGCGATCTTTCTGGTGCTGTGGTCGCTGATCCTCCGAGGCGTCGCTATCGAGTTCCGAAGCCACATCGAGCACCCGCTCTGGCGGACGGCGTGGGATTTCGTGTTCAGCGCCGGGAGCACGCTGTTGCCGGTGTTGTTCGGTGCGGCGTTAGGGAATCTGGTTCGTGGGCTGCCGATGGACGCAGACGGCTATTTTTCCCTGTCACTCTTCACCGATTTCACCACGACGCCGCCGGTCGGCATCCTCGACTGGTACACGATCCTCGCAGGCGTTTTCGGTCTGGTGGCGCTCGCAGGGCACGGCGCCACGTTCCTGGTGTGGAGGACGGATGGCGCCGTGCAGACCCGCAGTCGCACCGCCGCCGCCATTCTCTACAGTACTCTCGCGATCCTTTGGCCAGTGGCGACGGTGTCGACCTGGATCGTCAATCCGGATCTCTTCTTAGCGTTGAGCGGGCGGCCACTGGCCTGGCTGTTCGTGCTGGTCGCCCTCACAGGCCTCGTGACCGTGGGCCTCGGCATCAGGACGCGACGTGACTTGACCGCATTTCTCGGGTCGTGTGCATTCCTGACCGGCATGCTCACTGCGACTGCCGCGTGCCTCTTTCCAGTGATGCTCAAAGCTATCGACGAGCACGCGCGCTCGCTGACGGCATACAACGCCAGCGCACCGCACGCGAGCCTCCAAATCGCATTCACGTGGTGGATCCTCGGGTTTCCGCTGGCGGTTCTCTACTTCGTCACACTGTTCCGGATTCACAGGGGCAAAGCTGTGGCTGCGACTGGGAGGGACGGGTATTGACGGTGACCGTCCCGTGGTCCGTCGCCAGGTTCATGGATTGTTTGAACGACCTGGTCGACGGTTCCCTCGCGACTATAGAGCACGGGACTCAGCTGGACCACGGCCGCTCTCACAGCTCTCATCTGCAATCTCCTTTTCGCTCACCTTTGAGGAGTCGCTAGCGGCGAAGTGCTCGGCAATGGGGGGTGCCCGCGAACTTCTCGTCCATTGAGGATGAGCTCTGCCGATACCAAAGTTCAATGGACGATTGCGCTTTAGGGGAGCATTCTTTGGCATAGTCGCGTCCTCCGGACGGGGAATCCTCCGTCGTCGGCGCAATCCCGGTGACGAGATTCTGTGCCCGAGGCTGTCCACATGGCAGCACGCGCATGAGCATCACGATCATGACGACAAAGCGCACCCAATTGCCGGCAGGTTCGTCATGTGAGGCGCTGGGTGCTGTGCTCGCCATGCTTCTGCTGCTGAATCTTGTCGGATGCAGCAAGGGCACAGCGGCACCCGCCGCTCCGCCAGCGGTGGTCGAGGTTGCCGATGTCGTGCAACAGGACACGCCGATTTACAGCGAATGGATCGCCATCCTCGACGGGTACGTGAACGCCCAGATCCAGCCGCACCTGTCCGGCTACATCATCCGGCAGAACTACAAAGAGGGATCCGTTGTAAAGGAGGGCGATGTCCTCTTCGAGATCGATCCCCGGCCGTTCAAAGCGGTACTCGAGCAAGCGAAGGGGCAGCTCGCGCAAGCCGAAGCACAGCTGGGCAAAGCCGCGCTCGACGTCGAGCGCGATACGCCGTTAGCGAAGGAGCAGGCCATCGCCCGAAGCCAGCTCGACACGGAAATCCAGGCGCAGCTCGCTGCGCAGGCAGTGGTCCAAGCCGCAAAAGCGAACGTGGAGCAGGCCCAGCTCAACATCGAGTGGACCAAGGTGACCTCTCTGATCGGCGGGATTGCCGGCCTCGCGCAGGTGCAGATTGGAAACCTGGTTGGTCCAACCTCAGTGCTCACCACGGTGTCGCAAGTGGACCCCCTCAAGGCTTACTTCACGGTGAGCGAGCAGCAGTTCACTGAGTTCCATCGCCGGTTTCCAACCGAGGCGAGCGTCGTGGAGCAACGCAAGCGCATTCCTCTGCAGTTGATCCTCCCCGACGGCAGCTTCTACGAGCGGACCGGCACCATCTTCTTTGCCGACCGTGAGGTCAACCCCGCGACGGGCGCCATACGAATCGCCGGCGTGTTCCCGAACCCCAACAACTTGCTTCGACCAGGGGGCTACGGCCGCGTGCGCGCGTCGGTGAGGACACAAGACGGCGCCTTGCTGATACCTCAACGAGCCGTCATCGAGCTCCAGGGTAGCCAGCAGGTCGTAGTGGTCACCAGCGATGACAAGGTGAGTATCCGTCCGGTCACGGTTGGCGACAAAGTCGGCAACTTGTGGATCGTCACCGACGGACTCAAACCCGGTGAACGCGTCGTTGTCGAAGGGCTGCAGAAGGTCCGCGACGGCGCGACGGTCAAAGTGGTCTCAGCCTCTGCCAAAGGGGGAGGCTAGGCGTGTCGAAATTCTTCATCAATCGTCCGATCGTCGCCATCGTGATCTCGATTCTCACCGTGATCGTTGGCGCGATTACCGTCGTCAGCCTGCCGGTCTCGCAGTTTCCGTCCATCGCGCCGCCGGAAGTGCAGGTCAGCACCACCTATGTCGGCGCCGATGCGCAAACCGTAGAGGCCTCCGTTGCTACGCCGATCGAGCAGCAGATGAGCGGCGTGGACAACCTGAACTACATGTATTCGGTGAACTCGTCGACAGGCGACATGCGCCTGATTGTCGATTTCGATGTGAAAACCGACACGAATACAGATCTCATCCTGACGCAAATCCGCGAGACGCAAGCCGCTTCGCAGCTTCCGGCAGAAGTCAACGCCTTCGGCGTCACAGTACAGAAGACGCTCACCTCGCCGCTGATGCTGATCAGCCTGTTTTCCCCCACGGGCGTTTATGACTCGAAGTTCCTCGCCAACTACGCGTACATCAACCTCTACGATCAATTGAGCCGCGTGCAGGGCATCGGCAGCGTGCAGGTGTTCGGCGCTGGCAAGTACGCCATGCGCCTCTGGGTCAAACCCGATCAACTGGCAGGACTCTCCATCACCGTACCGGAGATCGTCTCAGCCATCCAGTCGCAGAATACGGTGAACCCTGCCGGCCAGATCGGCGGTGAGCCGGCGTCCAAGGGACAGGAGTTCACCTATTCGGTCCGCGCACAGGGCCGGCTGACCACGCCCGAAGAATTCGCCGATATTGTCGTGCGCGCCACGCCCGATGGCGGCATCGTTCGCGTCAAGGACGTCGCCCGCGTTGAAATGGGCGCGCAGGACTACACCGTCACCAGCCACCTGAATGGCAACCCGAGCGCCCTGGTCGCCGTCTATCAGCTGCCTGGTTCGAATGCCGTTCAGGCGGCAGAAGGGGTCAAGAATCTGCTCGCGGAGCAGAAACGTCGCCTGCCACAAGGCATCGACTACGCCGTCACGCTGGATACGACGCGCGCCGTATCGGAAGGCATCAAGGAAATCATCGTGACGCTCCTGATCGCCATCTTGCTGGTGATCGTCGTGGTCTACGTCTTCCTGCAAGGCTGGCGCGCGACCCTGATTCCGCTGCTGGCGGTGCCGGTGTCCCTCGTCGGGACCTTTGTTCTCTTTCCGGTGTTCGGCTTTTCCGTCAACACGCTGTCGCTGTTCGGACTGGTGTTGGCGATCGGGCTCGTGGTGGACGATGCGATCGTCGTCGTCGAGGCGGTTGAACACCACATCGACGAAGGCATGTCGCCGAAGGACGCGACCTTCAAGGCGATGGAGGAAATCTCAGGTCCGGTCGTCGGCATCGCCCTCGTGCTGTCTGCCGTCTTCATTCCGACCGCGTTCATCCCGGGGATCACCGGTCGGCTGTACCAGCAGTTCGCCGTCACGATTGCGATCTCCGTTCTGATTTCTGCCTTCAACGCCCTTACGTTGAGTCCCGCCCTGTCGGCGCTCTTGCTGCGGCCTCGCAAGAAGAGCGGCGGCCTGCTGCGCAGATTCTTCGAGGGTTTCAACCGCCTCTTTGCCAGGGCAACTGCCGGCTACCTGCGCCTGACCGGTGCTCTCATCCGCAAGAGTGCGATTGCCTTTGTCGTGCTCATTGCGTGTGGTCTCCTTGCGGGCTTTTTCGGATCGAAGCTCCCCTCCAGCTTCCTGCCGGACGAGGACCAAGGCTACATGTTCATGAATCTGCAGCTTCCCAACGCCTCGTCACTGCAACGGACAGAAGCTGCCGCGCGTCAGATCGAAGACCTTCTGGCCAAGACTCCCGGAATTGAATCCACCGCCAGCGTCATCGGATTCAGCCTGCTCAGCCTGACGCGTTCGAGCTACAACGCATTCTTCTTCGTCACTTTGAAGGAGTGGAAGGACCGACAGAAAAGGGAAGAGCAGTATCAATTCATCCGCCAGGACATCAACCGGAAGTTTGCCGGCCTGGCTCAGGGAATTGCGTTCTCGTTCTCGCCGCCGGCCATTCCCGGCGTGGGAACCTCCGGCGGCTTTACCTTCGTTCTCGAGGACCGTTCGGGAAGAGACGTGCCGTTTCTCGCCGCAAATGTAGCCAAGTTTCTTGCGGCCGCGCGGGCGCGTCCGGAACTCGGCACAGTCAACACGACGTTCATCCCCAACGTGCCGCAGCGCTTCATCGCGGTCGACCGCGACAAGGCGATCAAGCAGGGCGTCGATATCAAGGACGTGTACAGGACCATCCAGTCTTTCATGGGAGGCTCGTTCATCAACTACTTCAACCGCTTTGGCCGTCAATGGCAGGTGTATGTCGAGGCAGAGAATGCCTACCGCGATCGCGCCGAAAACGTCGGGGAGTTCTACGTTCGGAACAATAAGGGCGATATGGTGCCGCTCTCCTCGCTGACGCGGTTCGAACCGCGCAGCGGCCCCGAATTCACCATGCGTTACAACTTGTACCGCTCGGCGCAGATCATTGGCTCGGCTGCGCCCGGGTACAGCTCGGCGCAGGCCATGACGGCTCTGGAGAGTGTGTTTGCCGAAACGATGCCGCCGGAGATGGGATTCGACTACCTGGGCATTTCTTTTCAGGAGAAGCTGGCCCAGCAAGGCGTGCCGCCGGCGGCGATTTTTGGATTCTCCTTGCTCGTCGTCTTCCTGATTCTCGCGGCGTTGTATGAAAGCTGGTCGCTGCCGTTCAGTATTCTGCTGAGCACTCCGGTCGCGGTATTCGGAGCTTTCGCTGCCCTCTGGCTGCGCCGTGCGGTGGCCGGTACGTATCTGCCCCCTTACTTGGTCCAGATCGAAACCGACGTCTATTCGCAGATTGGTCTGGTCATGCTCATCGGCCTGGCCGCAAAGAACGCCATCCTGATCGTCGAGTTTGCCAAGGATCGGTACGAGGGCGGCAAGCCGCTGGTCGACGCCGCGCTGGAGGGCGCGGAAACCCGTTTGCGCCCCATCCTGATGACGTCGTTCGCATTCGTCCTGGGGTGCGTTCCCTTGTGGACGGCGTCGGGAGCTGGTTCGGTGTCCCGGCAGATCATGGGCACCACGGTCATCGGAGGAATGCTGGCCGCCACCTGCATCGCCATCTTTATTGTGCCCGTGCTATTCGTCACCGTTGAAAAGCTTGCGACCAAGGGCAAAGGCATCACTGCCGTGACTCTCGTTCCTCCTCTGCATGGGGCCCACGGAGACGACTGACATGCAGCCAAGAACGTCGACGTTGCCGCAATTGCAAGTATCGTTGCCTTGGTCCAAATCAAGGCTTCAGAGCCCTACATGGTGACGATTGCGGACCGCGACACGCAAAGCACTCATGGAGCGACGACTCGAGGAGATTGATCGCGATCGCCGGCGCTATCTCGTCAGACTGACGGCGACGATCGCGGGCGCCGGCCTCGGCGTGTTTGCTATTGCCCGGGTGATTGACCGGGAGTCGCGCGAGTTTTCCGGCCTCGACCGCGCGACGGAGTGGCTCAATTCGTCCCCGCTGACATCGGCGAGCCTCGCCGGCAAAGTCGTGCTGGTCGATTTCTGGACCTATACCTGCATCAACTGGTTGCGCACGCTTCCATATATCCGCGCGTGGTCACAGAAATACCGCCACCACCTCGTCGTGATCGGCGTGCACACGCCCGAGTTCCCCTTTGAACAGGACGTCAATAACGTGCGTCGCGCGGTCCGTGAGATGGGGATCGAGTATCCGGTCGCGGTCGACAACGAGTACGCCGTCTGGCGCGCGCTCCGCAATCAGTACTGGCCAGCCCTCTTCTTCGTCGATCCGCGGGGACGCGTTCGCGATCACCACTTCGGCGAGGGGAAATACGAGGAGTCAGAGCGGAGGATTCAAAAACTGCTCGCCGAAACGGGTGGCACCGAACCTGGGACTGAGCTGGTGTCAGTCGCTGGCGGCGGGGTCGAGGCACCCGCCGACTGGGGCAACCTGCGGTCTCCGGAAAATTATCTGGGCTTCGTGCGGGCGGCGGGCTTCGCGTCGCCCGGCGGCGCGCAGCTGGATCGGCCGCAGGTGTACGCGGCTCCGACGCGATTGACGCTCAATCAATGGGCACTCATCGGGGAGTGGACGGTCGCCCGCGGGCTGGTTTCGCCGCATGCTCCGAACGGACGGCTCCAGTACCGCTTCCACGCGCGCGACGTGCATCTCGTCATGGGGGCCGCAGGGCAAGACGTGCCCGTTCGTTTTCGCATTTCGCTCGATGGGAGGCCTCCGGGCGAGGCTCACGGTCTAGACGCAGACGCCAGCGGTAATGGCTTGGTGACGGAACCGCGGCTGTACCAGCTGATCCGGCAAACGACGCCGATCGTTGACCGGCAGTTCGAAATTGAGTTCCTCGAAGCTGGCGTCGAGGCGTTCTCGTTCACCTTCGGTTGATGGACGTCGGACACGTCCTCGTCGAGGCTCCAAAAGACCTCATAAGATCTCGTCGATCGTGTAGATGGGACCCTCCGGGCGTCGATCGCCGCTCGACACGGCGAGGACCCGATTCAAGAACGCGTACTTCGGGTGCCCGGTCTCGAAGCGCGGCGTGGTCCTGAAATAGTACGTCGAGGGGTCGGCCCGCTCGCCGCGCGCGAGCGCCGCGAGCACGTCCGGCGGCCCGTGACGAAGCCCGAAGGACGCCATGTGGATCAAGGCCCCGTCATCGGTCTCGAGTGTGATGCGGAGGTCGAGTTCGAGGACGCCGTCGGCTCGCAGGAGCGTCCAATCGCCGCCACCAGGCAGCACCTTGCCGCGAAGCCGAGGGCCCTCGAAGTGGCCGCTGGCGATCAGTGCCGTGACACGGGTACCGTGAGGCACTTCGCCAATTTTCTGTGCGCCGACCACCGCGACCTGCAATGTCATCAACAAACGTGAATCCATGCTCGCACCTTCGCTCGAACCCCGCGACGCTGTCCAGTATTCGGCTGCTCAGAACGGTGGCGTCGCGTTTTTCGGCAATGCGATTCACCGGAACCATGTCCGCCTTCATCGGCGGACTTGCTCCATGTGGAGCGCGCCGTCCTTGGCCGCCTCCTCGGGAGTCTTTCCCTGCTCGCGCGCGACAATGTAGGCAGCGTACCAGTCCGACCAGTGGTGCTTCGGGGCGGTCGGTTCGTACTCGCCATGATGCTGCTCTGCCTCTCGCAGGAGCTCTGTCAGATTCGGGACGTCGAGGTTGCTCAGTCCTCGTCCAGGCAGCCGTGCCTTGATCTCCTGGAGCAGAAAACTGTTGCCGTCCGGATCGTTGAACGTGGCAAATGTTGCGTAGGAGTCACCGTTCGGGGCGGGGCCCGCCACGCGCGCCCCGCCGGGGCCGCTGAAATGGAATGCCTCACTCACCTCGGCGCCACGGCTGATGAGCTCCTTCCGTGCCGGTTCGATGTCGGACACGACCAGATACAGGTTTTGGACTGACCCGGGAACTGCCTTGGTCACTCCCTTGCCGAAGTGGATGGAGCACGGTGAGCCGGGCGGCGTCATCTGCACCACCCGCCAGTTGTCACCGGCGGCGAAATCGGCGTCGACCCGCCACCCCAGGTTCTCGTAGAAGCGTCTGGCGCGATCGACATCAGACACCGGAATGACGACAACCTCGAGCTTTAGAGCGACCGTCGCAGGGGTCGGGACTTGGGTGACGCGTTCTTTGCTCATCTGTGTACCGCTCATTGTGACCTCCGTGAGTTGACAAGGATGCCCGCCCAAAGCCGAATCGTCAATCAGACGTTGGTATCGGTTTCGGTGATCGATACTTTTGTCTGATAGATCTCACGGCCCGCGTCTGGTTCCATGTGTTCCAGGAGGGCAGCATCTGATCCCGTCACTGCCCGGGTAGGGCTTTTCGGGAAAGCCCACTACGACTCACACTCCTTCTATCGCTGGAGCATCTGCGATGAGAGTCACCCTACCGTTCTTGTGCAGCGGTGTAGTCGCCGTTTCATGCCTCGCCAGCGCCGCGACCAACCTCCCTGCGCTGAAGGCGGAGCGCTGGGTGAATACCGGGCCACTCACCGCCGAGACGTTGCGCGGAAAGGTCGTACTCGTCGACTTCTGGGAGTACACCTGCGTCAACTGGATTCGCACTGCGCCCTACGTCAAGGCATGGAATCGCGACTACGGGCCGCTCGGCTTGGTCGTCATCGGCGTCCACGCGCCGGAGTTCGAGTTCGGTAAGCGCGCCGAGCACATCGACCGCGGGATTCGTGACCATGGATTGACCTATCCAATCGCCATTGACAATGACTTTTCCATCTGGCGCGCCCTTGGAAATGACGCGTGGCCGGCCAAGTACCTCTTCGACAATCGTGGGCGACTGGTGAAGCGATGGGTAGGAGAGGGCAGCTACGACGAAATCGAGGGTGAGATCCGGCGACTATTGGTAGCGGTACAACCGCGGCTTCAGTTACCGGCAGTCAGTCAAGAGGCGTCGAGGTTTGCGCAGGCCGGTCAACCCTCTTACGCCGGCATCACGAACGAGACCTACATCGGCGCCGAGCGGCGCGAGCCCGGCGCGGTCACGCTCAAGGGTGATTGGCACACCGACCGCCAATACGTCGAACTCCGGAAGGGCACTGGCGAGATCGATCTTCCGTTCACGGCCGGCGAGGTGAACCTGGTTATGCAACCGGGCTCATCGGGAAGTGCGGTCGTAACGGTCCTACTCGATGGAAAGCCGGTGGGCGACGCGCGTGGCACAGACGTCGGCACAGATGGGGTGGCGCGCTTCGATCGGTCCGGAATGATTCGCCTGGTCGCCGGAGCACCGAAGCGCCGGCACGTGCTGACGCTGTCCTCGAGCGACGCGGGACTACGCGCGTATGTGTTCACCTTCGGCCCTTGATGAACACTCGAGGCCGGCGTAGTTGACACCGCGTCATCCGTCTCGCGGGATCCGATAGTCGTATCAGGGCCTCGACCGTCGTTCAGGGGGACTCGCATCATGAACACCGATCGCAAGCTCTGGATGCGGTTGCAGGCAGATTGGGATCTGCACCAGATAGTGTGAGCGAGACTGCGGTTGGCAAGGCTCGCCATTACGCGACTTTCGCGGACGACACTCGCCTGTACGTTTTGGAACAGCCATCGCGGCCGCCCTGCCGTAACGTATCGCAATATGGGTACTCACCAAGAGACGCGAGCAATGCCCGCCGGGCTGCCTTCGCTGCCTTCTATTCCGTCGTCACGCCGCCGGACGAGCTGGCACGCGTCTTGGGCGAGACCCGTGCTCGTTTCGTCGCCACTTTCGTCACTGATTACGACGCCATCGCCGCACTCCTGGAAGAAGCCCTGATCTATCCCGCCAGTGATCCGCCGACGGAGCTGACCGACCGCGTGCATCGGCTCATTGGACTGCCCGGGACAATCGGATTTCCCACCATCAGCCGTCGCGCGGCCGACCTCGAGAGCCTGCTTGCCGCCGGCGTAATTGATGCGCCGCTGGCACGGGTGGCACTGGAGAAGATGCGGCGCGCCTTCACTCATGATCTTGCGGACGAGCCAGCCATGTCGGCGCCGCAGACCGCGCCCGCCACCGGTATCAAAATCCTGATCGCTGAAGATCATGCCGACCAGCGGAGGATTCTCGGCGTCTCGCTCGCGCACGCCGGGTTCCTCCCGATCGCCCTCCGCTCGGGCGAGGGCGTGGTCGACAGAGTGCGCGCCGAGCGACCGGCGTTGATTCTGCTCGATATCGCCATGCCGGGGCTCGACGGCTATTCGGTGTGCCGGCTGCTCAAGTCCGATCCTGAGCTGAGCGCCATCCCGGTCATCCTGATGACGACCGGCGCGAATGTGCACCACCGGCTCGCCGGGCTCACGCTCGGGGCCGACGATTTCTTGAGCAAACCCATTGACATGCGCGAGCTGATCCTGCGCATTCGCGTTCGACTCGGAGGCTGACGGCTACGTGAGCAGGGCGAGGACATCGGCCGCCAACGTCCGCGGGTCGAACGGCTTGATCAGGACTCCGACGGCGCCAAGGTCTTTCATGCCCTGAATCTCGGCGACGATCGTCTTCGCCGTGAGGAAGATGACCGGCGTCGTCGCGGTTTCCCTCTGCATCCGCAAAGCGGCGATCGTCTGCGACCCATCCATCTTTGGCATCATCATGTCGAGGAGAATGACGTCCGGCTGTTCCTCGCGTGCCTTGCATACGCCGTCGAGGCCGCCGCTGGCCTCAACGACGTCGATGACGCCACCGGCGCGGAGACTCATCGCCGCAACGAAGCGAATATCGGCGTCATCGTCGATGATCAGCACCTTCACGATGGCGTCTCGTCATCGGGTGCGTGCGTCGCCAGCCGAAACCAGAACGCGCTGCCGGCGCCTTCCTCGCTCTCCACGCCGATGCTGCCGCCGTGCTGCTCGACAATCGACTTGCAGATCGCAAGTCCGAGTCCGGCGCCCCCCTTCTCGCGCGCGTCGGATGGATCGACCTGGCGAAACCGCTCGAAGATCGCGCGCCGATGGACGGCGGGCACGCCGCGGCCATGATCGATGACGCGGAACTCCGTCCATTTACCGTCTGCGGTCACGCCAATCGTGACCACGCCACCGGGCGGAGAAAACTTGACGGCGTTCGACAGGAGATTGACGAGCACCTGCACGATCCGATCGGCGTCGCCATCGATGGACGACGACACGGTCGGGGCCTCGACGCTGACGCCCTGTGTGCCAAAGGCGGCGAGCGAGTCCATCGCGCGGCGCAGGATCGAGGCAATCGGGACGTGGGTGATTTGCAGTTCGATCTTGCCGGTTTCGAGCCGCTCCAGATCGAGAATGTCTTCAATCAACGCCATCAGACGGATGGCATTGCGCTCAGCGAGCGCGACGACCTCGACCACCTGGTCCGACAACGGGCCCGCGGCGCCGGACGCGAGCAGGCCGAGGGATCCGCGAATCGAGGTCAACGGCGTGCGCAACTCGTGGCTGACGGTTGACAGAAACCCCTTCTTGAGCTGTTCCACTTCCTCGAGGCGTTCGACGGTCTGCTCGGCGACGGATTTAGCCAATTCGAGTTCGAGGTTTTTCTCCTGGAGGATTTGCTCGATGTGCTTGCGCTCGGTGATGTCGCGGGCAGCGGCGAACACGCCCTGCAAGGTGCGATCGCGGTCGTAGAACGTCGTCGCGTTGTAGGACACGACGGTCATCTTGCCGTCGCGCGCACGCGCGGTGAGCTCGTAATTGGTGACCCTTTTTTCCCGCAGCACCAGCTTGATCCCGGCAGCGGCGCGCTCCGGATCGGTGAAGTAGTTCTTGAACGGTGCGCCGATTAGCTCGTCGCGCGTGCAGCCGGTGAGCGCTTCCATCTGCCGATTGACGTCGGTAATGATGCCGGCGGCGTCGGTCGTCATCAGGGCATCGATGTTGGATTCGATCAGCGAGCGCGTGTAGAAGTGCTGGTCGCGAAGACGTTGATCGAGTTTTTGCTGCTCTGCCTCGACGCGTTTGCGGGCAGTGTTGTCGGTGCCGATCAGCAGGTACCCGATGATCGCGCCCTGATCGTTGCGCAACGCCGTGACCGATACAATCGCGGGGAAGCGGCTGCCGTCCTTGCGAATGTAGGTGAGCTCGTAGATATCTTCTATTCCGCGCGAGGCCTTGAAGACCAGCGCATCGAAACCGGGCGAAATCGTCGTGCCCAGTTCCACGCTGAGCGTGTCGGCGCGGGCAACCAGCTCCTGCGGGTCGGAAATATCGGCCGGCGTGATCTTGTTGAGAACGTCGGCAGCGGCATACCCGAGCATCCGCTCGGCGCCGACATTGAACAGTTGGATGACACCCTTGTCGTCGGTGGCGATGCTCGAGAAGTTGGCGCTGTTGAGGATGGCGTTCTGCAGCGCGCCGGTCTTGAGGAGCGCTTCTTCCCGGCGCACCTCGGCGCCCGCGTCAGCGGTCATGGTGTCGAGTGTCTTGGTCGCGGTGGCCATGCGTCTGTCGGCTGAGCATGGCAGTCCGGCGGCGCGACTGTCTGTCCTGGTTTGCACAGCGGGACTTGCCTGACCATATCTTCCCTTTTGTCTATTCCGGGCTCAGTCGACGACTCGACGCTCTCGGCGACATGAATCACAACCGGCGTCAGTTCATCGGACAGTGCGCCAGCATGGTGAAAACATCGGCCGTGTAGGCCATGATCGGTTGCATGCCGGCCGCCACCTCGTCCGACCAGCCGCTGCTCAACTGGGCCGGCAACTATCAGTACGGCACACAACGCCTTACTTCTGCGACGTCGCTGGCGGAGGTCCAGGAGTTCGTCAGAAAACAGGACCGGCTCAAGGTTCTCGGCACCCGCCACTGCTTCAACGGGATTGCTGACAGCGCCGACAATTTACTATCGCTTCGCGAGATGAAGCAGGTCGTTGAACTCGATCACGCGGCCCGGACGGTCACGGTCGAGTCGGGAATGAGCTACGGGCAGTTGTGCCCATTTCTCGATCAACAAGGATTCGCGCTCCACAACCTGGCCTCACTGCCGCATATCTCAATCGCCGGTGCCTGCGCCACCGGAACGCATGGCTCCGGCCCGAAGAACGGGAACCTCTCGACGGCGGTTTTGGCATTAGAGATCGTGACTGCCAGCGGCGAAGTCCTGCCCATCACCCGCAACCGGGATCCCGGAATGTTTCAGGCCGCTGTCGTTAACCTTGGGGCCATCGGCGTGGTCACGAAGGTCACGCTGGATCTCCAGCCGGCGTTCACGATGCGGCAGGACGTATATCTGGACCTGCCGATGTCGCAGGTCAGAGAGCATTTCGAGGACATCATCTCCGCTGGCTATAGCGTGAGCCTGTTCACCGATTGGCAGAAGGGAACCATCAACGAAGTCTGGGTGAAGCGCCGCGTCGAGAAGGATGCGACCTCCGCCATCTCGAACGATTTCTACGGCGCACGCCCTGCGACTGCGAACGTCCACCCGATCGTCGAGCTCTCGGCTGAGAATTGTACCGAGCAGATGGGGGTCGTCGGGCCGTGGTACGAGCGGCTGCCTCACTTCCGAATGGGCTTCACTCCCAGCAGCGGCAGGGAACTGCAGTCGGAGTACTTCGTGCCGCGGAGGAATGCCGTCGAGGCGATCGCCGCCGTCGAGCGTCTACGCGATCGCGTCAGCCCGCACCTGATGATCACGGAACTCCGCACCATCGAGGGCGACGAACTATGGATGAGCCCGTGCTACAAGCAACCCAGCCTCGCGATTCACTTCACCTGGAAGCAGGATTGGCAGTCAGTGAGGAACGTGCTGCCGATGATCGAACGGGAGTTGGCCCCATTCGACGTGAGGCCACACTGGGGAAAGCTCTTCACCATTCCGTCAGCGCAGATCCAGGAACGTTATGAGAAGTGCGCTGAGTTCAAGCGGTTTGTCGCTCAGCACGACCCGCGCGGCAAGTTTCGCAACGAATTCCTGACGGCGAGTCTGTATGGCTGAATCTCTTCTTAAGCGCTGTAGCCCGGACGGTCACTTCATCATCGACCCGCACGCTGCCATGCCTGACCTCTGGATTGTCGGCGGCGGCAGCAGGCGCGCACGAACGTTCGAGTATTGACGGCAATGGTGACCACTGCGGTTCTTGGTTTCATCAGCGGTCTCACCGTGAACAGCTCTTTCGCGATGCGGCCCTCGGTTCACACCGCGCTGACGGTGTCGGTCTGCGGCCCTCCATCCGCGTGGCGGGCTGCGGCGCGCTGCATCGTGAACGCCAGCCAGCCATACGCCACCACCCAGGCGTCGCGCACCTCGGACGTGAATGCGTGCTTCAACCCCTTTTCGAGTGCCCACAAGAGCGCCTCGCCCACGATCGCATAGTGCTCGTCTCGTACTCCGTAACCGGCATGACGCTGCCCCAGCGCCTCAACGGCGCCGCGAAGTTGCGACGGGCGATCGATCTGCTTGACGACGGCGCTGAGGGTCTGCGCGAGCAGGCGCGCCTGTTCTCGACGCGAGAGGTGAAACATGCGCCGCAGGGACGGATCGATCTCGAAGAGCCGTTTGTAGAAGGAGATCGCCACGTCGTCGATGATGGGGTGAATCAACCGAAAGCTTTGCTGCACCAGTTCGATCTGCCGTAACGTCATGATCCAATACCGCCTTTCTCCAGCACGGGCGCAGGATGACGGCGCAATCGATCATTCTGGTGTCGCAGCACCCTCTTGCATGACGGCGGCAACGGCGGCAAGGGCCAGGCGCCAGACCTCGCGGGTGCGGGTGTCGAAATCTGCGCCCAGCGCCTGACCAAACGCCCAGAGCAGAGCGGTGATCAAGGTGTCGTAGTCGGCCGGCAGGACGCCGTAGCTGGCGTGGAGCCGTCCGAGCCGGGCCAGGCGGGGCCGCAAGGACTCGAAGCGGTCGAGCGAGCTTGCGACCGCGTCGAGCGTGTCCATCAGCTTGCCGCCCTGCGCGGGGAGGTCGTTGTGGAACAGACGGCGGGCTGAGGGATCCAGCTCGAAGAGCTTGCCGTACAGGAGCAGCGTCACTGGATCGGCTTCCTCGCTCAGTCGGTCCAGACTCTGTCTGACCAGCTCGCACTGCGCCAGACCGGCGCGAGATGCGCGAGGTCGAGGAAGCGCTCAGTCGAATGGAGCGCTGCCGAATCCAGATAGGCGCGGCGAGCGTCCTCGACTTTTCCTGCCGCGGTCGAACCGGGAAGGTCGCGCACGGCATCGTGGACGTCGAACACGAGGGTGGACGCGAGCGATCGGAGTTGCTGGACGCGGGCATCCGCGCGTCGGGCTTCGTACAACGACGCCGCGATCCCCACCATCAACGTTGCAACCACGGCTGCGACCGCCGCCGTTGAACCTCGATGGCGACGCACGAATGTGCGGGCACGATAGCCGACCGTGTGCGGCCTGGCCCGGACCGGCTCGTGCTCCAAATGCCGTCGCACGTCGTCTGCGAGCTGCGCCGCCGACTCGTAGCGGCGCGAGGGCTCGACATCGAGGGCTCGCAGAAGGATGTTGTCCAGGTCGCCGGAGAGCTGGCGCGCGAGGCGCGAGTCGCCGACCGCGGCGCTCGGTCGCACAATCGGGCTCTCGAGAGCTCGTTCGACCGCGAGCGGCGTCAGATTCTCGAAGCGGCGTGGGTTGATGCCAGTGAGCAGCTCGTAAAACACTGCGCCGAGCGAGTAGATGTCCGACGAAGTGGTGGCTGCTTCCCCACGGATCTGCTCGGGGCTGGCATAGTTAGGCGTCAGCGGCGGAGCAACCGTGTCGTTGGCGGCAGTGACACTCTCGACGAGCAGCTTGCAGATGCCGAAGTCGAGGAGCTTGGGCACGCCTCCGGCATCAACCAGGATGTTGCCTGGCTTCAGGTCGCGATGGACGATGAAGTTGCGATGCGCGTAATCGACCGCTGAGCAGACAGCCAGGAACAGTCGCAGCCGGGCCTCGACTCCCAGCTTGCGCTGCGCTGCATACGTCGTGATCCAGGGACCGTCGATGTACTCCATGACGATGTACGGGAGGCCCTGGTCGGTGCTCCCCCCATCGAGCAGTCGGCTGATGTTCGGGTGGTGGAGTCGCGCAAGCGTCTGCCGCTCGCGCCGGAAGCGCGCGAGGATGAACTCTGTATCCATCCCCGGTCGCACCAGTTTGACGGCCACCTTGGCGCGATACTCGTCGTCATCTCGTTCTGCGAGAAAGACTGCGCCCATACCGCCGCGGCCAAGCTCTCGTACCAATCGATACGGACCGACCCGAGCCGGCGCGGCGTCGGCTGTGCTCGTGCGATGAAACGATTCGAGCGCGACATCGATTCGCTTCTGAACGAACCCGCCAGGCGCGGTGTTGTGGCTGGCAAGGAGCGACCGCACCTCGCGCCGCACCTCTTCGTCCGTTCCCGAGACGCGGTCGATCAACGCCGTCCGCTCGTTGATCGGCGCGGCCAGCGCCAGGTCGAAGAGCTCCCCGATCGCAAGCCACCGTTCCGGGGTCATGGGTCTCCGCGAGACAGCTCGCGATGGAGCCAGGCCTCCGCCAGCCGCTGGTCGCGGCCGATCGTTCCGACCGAGACGTCCAACGCTCGCGCTGTTTCCTCAAAGCTCAGCCCTCCGAAGAATCGGAGCTCGATCACCTTCGATTTGCGAACATCCACGTCTGCCAGTGCGTTGAGCGCATCGTCGAGCGCCACGATGTCGTCGGACTTCATCGGCACGACAGCGACGATCTCGTCGAGCGACGCCGGCGCCCGACCACCACCGCGCTTCTGGCTGCGGTGGCGACGGGCGTGGTCGACGAGAATCTGGCGCATGAGATGGGCGGCGACGCCGAAGAAGTGCGACCGGGATTCCCAGTCGGGCATGGCCTGCGCAACCAGCCTCAGATACGCCTCGTGTACGAGCGCGGTGGGTTGAAGGGTGGCGGCCGAGTGCTCGTCGCGCAAGTAGTGCGCGGCCAGGCGGCGGAGCTCGTCGTAGACGATGGGATCAGGCGATCTACGGCCGCGGGATCGCCGTTCTTGAGATCGAGCAACAGCCTCGTGACCTGGGCCGCCGGGTCCATCTGTTGCTCCTCGTGAAGTCGTCCGGGAGCGAAGTCTAGCACGGCAGGCCGCCATCCCCGCCGTTCCAGAGCTTTACAGCTCATCCTGACCTGGCTTGGCCGCGACCATGACCCAGGCAACCCGTCGTGATCGATTCAACCACCTTCCTGCGCCCGTAGGAGCAGGTCGGGCCGCGCTGGGCACCTGGCACCGTCGGAACGTTCGACGACAGCGAGGCCATCGGACACGAAATCACAACTGTCATCGGGCGCGTGAAATGAACCTGACGAGGAGATTGCACATGACATCCAGGAGCCGAACGCGGCTGTCCTCCACTATCGGAACACTGTGTTTGTGCCTGCTGACTGGCGCCGCTGCAAGAGCCGCGGCCGACAGGCCCGAGCGTGCCGTCCGTGAGTTCATACGGCGCTTGCGATGCACGACACCCAGGCGTACTCGCGAGCCATCCGATCCGATCCGCGGGCGAGCCATTTCATCAATCCACAACCACTCACATCGGAAGGACAAATGGAGGCAGCGCGACGGCTCGAGACGCTGCAAGTCAGCCGACGCGATGACGTCCTGCTCCGCGGCAAGCCGGTCGACGTGGATGCGCAGGGCGACTACCCGGTGGGGAGCGTTGGCCGCTTCATCGCTTCAGGCAACGGTGGACCTGCAGTCGTGACCCTTGTTCGTGAGGCGGATGGCTGGAAGGTCGACCTGCGATGGTGGCTGGCGATGCTCGACATGGCGAACGGTCAACCGCCGGCCGCGGGCTCACCCGACCAGGCCATCCGCAGCCTGACGCTTGCGCTCATTGCCCTCGATCGTAACGAAGCCTTGCGTTTCGTGACACCGGGCGCGGACATCAGCGTATTGTTCGCGGGCGCCCCGCCAGTGCGCGAGCCGTCCGGCGTGCTCGAAGCGACCGCCATGGAAATGCCGCTCGTCGAGGTCGGCCCGGAGAGTTCTACCGCATGCCGTCCGGGCGCGTCGTAGAAGCCGCCACGGCTGTCGATCGAAAGGTCATCGTCGGGCAATTCGGGCCTGTCGAGATACCGTTCGCCCTTAGGCGCATCGGTGGCGCATGGCGCATCGAGGCGGAGCCGTATTTCCTGCTGATCAATCGATAGAATGGAGGCAATCTTGTATCGATCTGTCTTCAGGCCTCTGCGTCGCTCGTCGGTCCTGAGTTAGACGGCCCGGACCTCCTGGACCACATGGCGCGGGTCGCCGTCTAACCGCGCTGATCCTGCTTTAGAAACGTGCCCTGCTCGAGTTCGTCGAAGGCCTGGCGGAGCTCGGCCTGCGTATTCATGACGATTGGGCCGTACCAGGCGACGGGCTCCTGAAGCGGCTGTCCGGAGACCAGCAGGAAACGGATGCCGTTCTCGCCACCCTGGACCACGACCTCGTCGCCTCGATCGAACAGCACCAGCGTGCGGTCGTCGACCTCCGCAGGCGGTGTGGCATGCGGCCACCATCCGACACTCTCGGTCGGCACGGCGAGTGGTTGAGACGCATTGCAGAAGGTCCCTGATCCACCGAACACGTACGCAAAGGCATGGCGCGAGGTCTCGACCGGCAGTGCCTTTCGTTTTCCCGGCGGGACCGAGACATCGATATACGTCGGGTCCGCCGCAATGCCCTCGACGGGCCCGGTCTTTCCCCAGAAGTGGCCGCACACCAGCCGAACCTGCGTTCCGTCATCGTCTGTGATCTCAGGGATATCGGGCGACTTCACCTCCTGGTAGCGAGGCTTCGTCATCTTGAGCGCAGCAGGCAGGTTGGCCCACAACTGGAATCCGTGCATCCGGCCGGTCTGATCGCCCTTCGGCATTTCCTGATGGACGATGCCACTGCCGGCAGTCATCCACTGAATGTCGCCGGTTGCGATCGCGCCCCGGTTTCCCAAACTATCGGCGTGCTCCACCGTACCGGCAAGGACGTACGTGATGGTCTCGATGCCGCGGTGAGGATGCCACGGGAAGCCCGCGAGGTAGTCCGCTGGCACATCGTTCCGAAAGTCGTCAAGCAATAGGAACGGGTCGTAGTCGGACGTTTGGCCGAAGCCGAACGCACGGCGCAAGTGCACGCCTGCACCCTCCAACGTGGGCTTGGCTGTGATGAGCTTCTTGACCGCTCGAAGTGACATGGTGACCTCTCGATACTGTATCTGCGATCCGGTTCGTTTCCGAACGCTCGCACGCATCGATCCGAACCTTCAAGGGTCGAGTTGGCGCGCTGATTAGTCGCGGAACGCCATGCTTGCAAGCATATCGACGGATTGCGTCTTTCGTCGGAAGATGCAATCGGACCATCACGGCCCTCGGCCACCCACACCAGGAGCAGGCATGCGTGCGGGTCTCGGGAAGGAGACGACCGACAGATCCATCGATGCGACGTCAATCGCTGCGCGGTACGACGCGTTGATCCGCGTGTCTGAAGCGCGTCGCCATTCGCCGGGTCATCATTGAACGGGCCAGCGTCATTTCCGGCCAGTCATTCGACGCGGTGGATTACTTGACGGCCTGCACTTGAGCGACAAATGTCTGCAGCAAGGGCGACGAATTGTCCTTCTTCCAGACCAGGTTGTATGGGATCCGGATATTCATATCAACGACCGGGAGCAGGGCGACACCTCGGGGGCAGTGCCAGCGTATCGACTCGGTTTGCCAGGCGATCCCGATCCGGCATTGGACAAGACCCAATTGGGTATCGCGATCTGTCGCTTCCTGAACAATGCGTGGAGCGGTGAGGCCACCGCGAGCACACGCCCGCATCAACTCATCATGGAAAGCGGGATTGGCCCATCGCTGGAACCCGACGAACGAAATGTTCCGCAGATCCCGCAACCGAATTCGTGTCAGTTTTGTTAGAGGATGCCCTTTGGGCACTGCCAATACCAATCTTTCCTGCGCGAATTGCCAGTGCGCCAAGTCCTTGTGCCACGGTGCAATCGTGGCGGCAAACCCGGCGTCCAGTCGGTCTGATAAGACGGCATCAACCTGATGGACAGAAAGCAGATGCTGCCCGTCGCGAACCACCGCGTCACGTTCCCGTCATCATCCAGAAGGGGGTTGTATCGAATGAGAAACCAGCGGTACGTGCCGTCCGCAGCACGGCGAATTCTCACTTCGCTCTCGAATGGTGCGCTGCGCGCAAGCCCCTCTCGCCTGGCATCGGCGAACGCTTCGATGTCGTCGGGGTGGTAGACCCGTTCACGCCAGCCGTCGCGTTGGAAGTCCTCCAGCGACAGACCGCCATACGTGAGTGAGAATCGATTGGCATAGAGAAGCCGGCCTTCCGCACTGAAGACGATGATCGGCAGCTGCGTGGCGTCGGTCATCTGCCGTAGCTCTTTCTCGTCCTGACGCAGCTTCATCTGCGCTTGCTTCAGATCGTCGATGTCCGTATTCGTCCCGTACCACCCTGCCAGCGCGCCGGACTCATCGCGAATCGGCACCATGCGGATCAAATACCACCGGTACTCACCGTCGAATCTTCGAAAGCGCGCTTCGGCCTCCTTGGGTTGTCCCGCCGCCAGGACGCGCTGCCACGTGTCGAGCAGTCCCGGCCGATCATCGTGATGAATCACCGAGACCCACCCCCAGCCTTGGCTGTTCTCCTGGGACAGGCCGGTGTAGTCCATCCACTGCTGGTTGACGAATTGAACAGCCCCGTCTGGCGCGGAGCGCCAGATGTGCGCCGGGATGGCGTTGACCACCCGAAGATCGTTGAGTTCCGGAGGTGTCACGGAGCCTTTTCTCGGGGCGAAGCTACCACCAGCTATCGGCTTGGGCAAGCTAGGAGGTACACGGCGATCTGCTTGATCATCCGTTCATAATCCGAGAGAGTTGTTGGGGGCAACCTTCGTCCGCATGCAATCCGCATCAAGGCGGTGGCGTCCACCGAGGTTGACCGAAGATCGTTTATCAGACCGGTGCTCGGCTGTCCGACAGTCGAGGGTTACTTGTCGGCTTTGGCTTCTCCGACAACGATGCTCGCCGCGCTGACCAGCTCGTCGTGCGTGGGGAACTTTCCTAGACCAGAGAGGCCTTCCTTGCCGCACTCGATGTTGGCCCAGCGCACGACACCGTCGCGGTCGATCAGGAACTGTCCCTTCATCTGTGTGAACGTCGACGCGAAGTCCCGCTCATCTGTCGGCGTGAGCTGATAGCCGTCCAGCTTGGCGAGCGCGGCCGCGGCCGCGGGCACCGGCAGCGGAGCCGGGAGCTCTCCCGTCGGGTTGACGTGCGTCTGCTCCATCAGGTGCTGCAGCTCGGGCGTGGGACCGGGCCGCGGCACGCCGTACGAACGGTGGGTGCTCAGCTGCGGATCGGCGCCGAGCGCCATGCGCGTGGGTCTGAACTTGAAGTACAGGCGCGCATTGTCCAGCTCGGTGCCGACGATGGCGAGCGACTCGACGCCGAGCGATTTCAGCCGCTCCGACGTCGTCGCCATCTGCGCGAGCGCGCGGCGGCAGAACGGGCAGTACAACCCCGGGAAGAGGCCGAGGAGCAGCAGCGTCTTTCCCTGATAGTCCGCCAGGGAGATCGTCCGCTCCTCGTGTATCGCCGGGACAACGAAATCCGGCGCGGGCTCGCCGGGCTGTACCGGCGTCTGGACTGGGTTGGTCATTGATTTCATCCGCTCTCGTGTGTGGTGCTCGTACGTGCTTAATCGGTGCCGCGGGCGCTGTGAACTGCCCATTGTACACGTCAGCAGAGGAACGGGAGCAGGAGGAGAGAGTCGGGATCGAGCCCGGTGCGTTCCGACAGCACGCGGGCTTTCTCCATGAACTCCTCGGCGCGGGCGCGGTCGCCGCGATCCAGGTGGATCGTGGCCAGGCCGTCGTAGCAGGGGAGGATCAACTGCGGCTCGCCGATTCGCTCGGCGAGCGCGAGCGCCTCGCCGTAGGCGTCATACGCTTTCTGGAGCTCTCCGCGGCATTGATGGATCTGCGCCATGACGACCAGCGGAACGGCGAGGTGGTCCAGCTGCCCGAGGTTGCGGTCGAGCGCGGCGGATGCCATCGCCGCCTGAAGGCCTTCGGTTTCGCAGCGGTCGGTGAGCGCGCAATACGCGGCTGCGAGGTTCGCGTAGATGTACGACTGAAGCGAGGCGGCGCCGATCTTCGACGCGACCTCGAGCCCCGTCAGGGAGACGTCTATCGCGCGCTTCGGTTCGATCGTGCTGTACAGCACGCCCAGATTGGCGTACGCGCGGCAGGCGACCTCGAGCAGGCCGGACTCGCGCGATGTGGCGAGGCTGCGCTCGACGCACTCGCGCGCGGCGTCGAGCCGGCCCGATCGTGCGAGCGCGACGCCGATTGTATTGGTCGCGTGGGCGATCGCGGCTGTCGCCGCCTTCCGGACCTGGATCGCATCGGGCGGCTGTGCCGCGAGCGCCTGCTCCGCCGATCCAAGCGCACGCGCGGCCCACTCGACCGCCTTGGCGTTGTCTCCGGTACGAAAGGCGGCGAGCCCAAGCTCCTGATAGAGATGGGCCGCCTCGATGGGCTCCGACGTGCCCGCAAGCGCCTCCAGCGCGCGATTGAACGACGCCATCGCCTGGTCGCGGTCTCCGGTCTGCCAATGGAGTGCGCCGATCTTGCGAAGTGTCCGGGCCTCGTGGACGGTCGCCCGGGCCGCGCGGTGCGCCTCGCCGACGCTGTTGTAGTGCTCCATGGCCGCCGCGCGCTCGCCAAGGAGCGCGAGGAGATCCGCGAGACGCTCCTGCACCGGCAGCCGCGACGCGTCACCCGCGCTCGTGTCCTCCAGCACTTCGAGGGCGCGTCGGCAGTGCTGGACCGCTTCGTCGAGGGCATACACGGTGTGCGCAGCGTCGGCGGCGGTGATCAGCGCGCCCGCGGTTCGGGCGGGGTCCGCCAGCCGTCCTGCGCAGTAGAGATGGTGCGCGATTCCCGTGGTGTACCGGCGGGACGGCGCGTCGAGCTTCGCCAGCGCGTCGGCGATCCGCAGGTGCAGCCGCTGCCGCCGGATCTGCGGGATTGCGTCGGTGAGCGTGTGACAAATCAACTGATGGGAAAAGCGCCACGTGAACTCCCGGCGCCCGGATGGACCCCGCAGGATGCCGGCCTGCTCGCCCTCGTCGAGCGCCGAGATCAGCGCGTCGCCGTCGATCTCGGCCACCTGTTCGAGGAGGTCCGGGTCGAAGTGCCGGCCTATCACGGCCGCCGCTCTCAGCACGGTCAGCGTCTCGGGCGTAACGCGCTGCGTCCTGCGGTCCAGGACGATCCGCACGGAGTCGGGGATCTCACCCGCGTCGAGATCGAGCTCGCGCGTCCAGTGGTCGCGCGCATCGAACAGACGGCCGTCGTCCTTCAGGTGCCGGAAAAGCTCGGCGACGAAGAACGGATTCCCGCCGGTGTGATCGGCGAATGCCTGTACGACCCTCGCCGGAGGGTTGGCCGTGCCGAGCGCGCTGAGCAGGGTCTGCACGTCGGACTGGGCGAGTGGCTGCAGTGCGATCGAACGGGCGTGACGCTGTCCGACGAGCTGATCGAGCGCCGCCTTGATCGCGTGTGGGGTGAGGTCTCGTGACTGACCGCGGACCCGGTCCAGCAAGCCGTGGAGCCGGCTCTTCGCGGCCGCCGGCGTCATCGCGATTCCCACCTCGCGATAGGCGGCTACGACGAGGATGGGGAGGCCGGCGAGCTGCGGGGCGAGGTGTTGCGTCAGCTGCAGCGTCGATTCGTCCGCCCACTGCAGATCGTCGAGGAAGATGACGAGCGGCGTCGCCTGGCCCGCGCGGGCGAGGAACTCCCGGAAATTCGTGAACAGGTACCGCTGCTGCAAGTGCGCTGGCAGGTCCAGCGGCGTCGGCATGTCGGGAAAGAGCCGATGGAGCTCGGGCATCAGCCTCGCGAGCTCCGGTGCGCTCGCACCAACTGCCTGGCGGAAGACCGCCGGCGGCATCAGTCGCGATGCTTCCTCGAGCACCTCGATGAAGGGGATCAGCGGGGGCGTACCCTCGTGCTCGTAACACCGCCCGGCCAGCGTCTGACACCCGAGGCGCCGCGCGGCAGTCAGCGTTTCTTCCGCGAGCCGGGTCTTCCCGATCCCCGCGTCACCGAGGAGCAGAATGAAGCTGCCGCGGCCGGACCTCGCCTGCTCGACGCACTGCAGCAGCTGAGAGCGCTCGGGTTCGCGTCCGATCAGCCTCGTCCCGTGGTCGCCCGCCGGTCGATCGGCGATCCCTGACGGCGGTTGCGTGGCGAGGGAGGAGAGATCGACAGACAGGCGGCGCAGCGCCGTGCGAACCTCCCCGAAGGACTGGTGTCGCGCCGCCGGATCCTTCGCGAGCAGTCGGTCGACCAGCGAATCGAGCGCTCCCGGAATCGTCGGCAGCCGCTCGGAGAGCCTCGCGGCCGGCTCCTCGAGGATCGCGTCGAACGTCGCGTCGACGCCGCCTCGGGCGAACGGGTTTCTGCCCGTGAGCAGCTCGTAGAGCAGAATGCCGAACGCGAACAGGTCGCAGCGACGATCGGCCGCCTCGCCTCTAATCTGCTCCGGCGCCATATAGGCGGGCGTACCGCGCACGACGCCCGCTTCATCCGCCGCGACCGCGATCACGCCGGTCTGGTCGATCGCCTCGGTTCGCGGCAGGCGTGCGGCGAGGCCGAAGTCCATGACCTTGATGTGGCCATCCTCGGTGAGCATCACGTTGGCCGGCTTCAGGTCGCGGTGGACGACGCGCCTCTTGTGCGCCGCTTCGAGCGCCTCGGCGATCTCCTCCGCCACGCGCAGTGTTTCCGCGAGCGGCAGCGGCCCGGCCCTCAGCCGCTGTTCGAGCGACTGGCCGCGGACGAACTCCATCGCAATGCAGGGGCGGCCCTTGAGCGCCGTGACCTCGTAGATCGAGCAGATGAACGGGTGATCCAGGGCGGCGGCCGCGCGCGCCTCGCCGAGCAGCTGGTCGAGGCCGTCGGTCTCGCCGGGCGCGGTGACGAACTTGAGCGCCACCTTTCGGTCCAGCATCACGTCGTCGGCGAGGCAGACTTCGCCCATGCCGCCGCGTCCGATGATTTCGACGACGTGATAGCGGGGCCCGTCCGGCGAGTTGAAGGTCATGGATGGCGTAGTCGGGTCGATCTTATAGCGTCACCGCGGCCACCGACAGCACCACACCGATGACAGGATTCTGCTGATTCGCATACATTGTCGGAAACCTGAAGGAGCACACCATGCTCAGCGTCCTGCGTCGTGCGCCCGTCGTTGTCCTCTGCCTCGTCCTGGTCGGCAAACCGACGGTCCTGGCCCAGGCACCAGCGAAAGGCACGGAGATTCTCTGGGATCGATACGGCGTCCCGCACATCTTCGCGCCGGACCACGCCGAGCCTGTTCTACGCGTACGGCTACGCGCAGATGGAAGCGCACCGCGAACTGCTGCTGCGGCTCTACGCGCAGGCACGCGGGCGCGGCGCCGAGTTCTACGGCGCCAACTACTTGGCCGCGGATCGATGGGTGCGAACCAACGGCATCCCTGAAACGGCGAAGAAGTGGGCGGCGGGACAGAGCGCGGAGTTCGGTCCGTTGATCGAGTCGTTCGTGCGCGGGTTGAACGCCTGGGCGGCCGAGCACAAGGCCGACCTCAGTGCCGAGGCGCAGCGGGTGTTGCCAGTCAGCGTCGAAGACGTCTACGCGCACTGCCTGCGGGTCATTCACTACGACTGGATCATCAATCCCGCAAAGCTCGTCTACGCGACTGGCGCGCGCCGACGTCGAGACCCACGGCTCCAACGAGTGGGCCATCGCCGCGTCCCGGTCGGCGACGGGTAAGGCGATGCTGATGAGCAACTCGCACCTCGCAGTGGGGTGACATCCACACCTACTTCGAAGTGCAGCTCACAGCGCCAGGCGTGACGTCGTACGGCGCGGTGTGGGTCGGCTTTCCGGTGCTGCGTCAGTGCTTCACCGAGTACCTGGGCTGGACCCAGACGACGAACAATCCTGCCGAGTCGGATCTGTATCGCCTGATGTTGAAAGACGGCGGTTACGTGCTCGACGGACAGGTGAAGCCGTTCGAGACGCACACCGAAGCGATCAAGGTACGGGAAGCGAACGGGTCACTTCGCGACGTGCTGCTCGACGTCCGTCGCACGCGTGCATGGACCGGTCGTCGCCGATCGCGACGGCATGACCGATCGCGATGCGCGTGGCCGCCATCGATCGTCCGCGGCTCTTCGAGCAGTTCTGGCGCATGGGCCTGGCCACGAACCTCGACGAATGGCAAGACGCGATGCGCATGCAGCAACTGCCGCTGTTCAACACCGCGTACGCCGACCGCGACGGTCACATCGCCTACGTCTACAACGCGACGCTGCCGGTGCACACGACCGGCGACTATCGCTTCTGGCAAGGCGTCGTGCCCGGCGACGAGTCCGAGCTCATCGCCACCACGATTCATGCCCTACGACGCCATCCCCAAGGTGATCGACCCGCCGACGGGCTGGGTGCAGAACTCCAACGACATGCCGTGGACGTCGGTGTATCCGATGATGCTCGACTCCACGAAGTTCGCCGCCGGCTTCGCCGCGCCCCAGGGCATCACGCAGCGCGCGCAGCGCGGCATCCGCATCCTGAGCACCGCACCGGCCAAGATGACGTTCGAGGACATCAAGAAGTGGAAGCTGTCGACGCATGTCGAGACCGCCGATCAGTTCGTGGACGAGATTGTCTCGACGGCCAAGGCGATGGGGACCGACCGCGCGAAGCGGGCGGCGGACGTGCTCGCCAGATGGGATCGAGAGGCGGAAGTCGGAAGCGACGGCACGCTGCTCTTCTACAAGTTCATGACCGCCGCCGGCCAGAGCTTCGCGCTCCATCGGCGGGTTCACGGTACCGACCGACGATCGGCGTCCGCTCGAGACACCGCGCGGTTTCAACGATCCAGCAAAGGCCATGGCGACGCTCGACACCGTGGCCGGCGAGGTCGAGAAGGAATACGGCTCGCTCAACGTCAAGTGGGGCGATGTGATGCGCTTCCGCCGCGGCAACGCCGACCTGCCCGGCAACGGCGCGCCGTCGCAGCTGGGCGCGATTCGCACGATTGGCGTCGCCCCGTTCGTGAACGGCAAGACCAAGGCAGTCTCGGGCGACACGTTCTTCGCCGTGATCGAGTTCTCGACGCCGCAGCGCGCTGAAGTGCTGCTCAACTACGGCAACTGGTCGAAGAAGGGCTCGAAGCACGTCGAGGATCAGCTGCCGCTCGCCTCGCGCAAAGAGATGCGGCCGATGTGGCGGTTGAAGAAGGACATCGAGGCAAATCTCGAAGGTCGCAAAGTGTTCTAGTGGACAGTCCACTATTGTCTAGTGCCGCCAGCGCGATAGGACTGCCTGGCCAGGCCGAACAGCGCACCATCCGTTGGATGATTGCCCTCCCGCTTTGTGTAGGCACATAATCTGCCATTCACGTCAGGGCGGTGGGTTCGCCACAACACTCCCGGGGGAGCCATGAATCGACGGACGTTTCTCGCAAGCACGGCCGCGGGCGCGGCAGGCATGAGCGCGCTCGGCGGAGCGGCGTTCGGGAAAGGTCAGGGACCGCCGACAACTACGCCGCCGCAGGGGCGAGGCGGGCAGGGCGGCGGACGCGGCCCCGGCGCGCCGGCCAACGTCGCGGCGGCCAAGCTCGCGCGCGTCTCGCTCATGACGCTGAACTTCGGCAGCATGCTGAAGTTCCCGTGGACGCAGAATCCGAACGAGAACCAGACGCTCGACGTGTTCGATCTGCCGAAGATGTACCAAGACGTCTACGGCGTGAGCCATATCGAGTTTCAACACGGCCATCTCGTGAACGGCGGCCAAACGCCACCCGATAGCCGCGTTCTTCCGCGAGATGCGGGCCAAACTGGACGCAGCAAAGGTCACGGCCACGCAGGTCAACATCGAGATCGGTGAGATTCCCAACCTGGCCGGCGAGGCGCGCGAGAAGTGGATGACGCTCGGCAGGCTGTGGGTCGACGCGGCGCCGATTATCGGCGTCACGCGCCTGATGCTGAATCAGACGGGGCTCAACGAGGAGAACAAGGCCAACTGCACCTCGGTGTGGAAGGAGATTCAGGACTACGCGAAGCCGAAGGGGATCAAGATCTCGGCCGAGACGAGGGGCACGGGCGGCGGGCGTGGCCGCGCCCAGGCTGGCGGACAGGCGCCGGCAGCGCCTCCGGATCCCCGCGCCGCGGCGAGGGCGGCCTTCACCCTGCTAGGCCAGGTGATTGAAGCAGCGGGCGCCTACTCCAACGTGGACATCGGGAACGTCGGTGCGCCGGACCAGGAGACGCTCCACGACGCCATCAAAGCCCTCTACCCGACCTCGTCGGGCAACATGCACATCAAGTCGAGCCCCAACTGGGACATCGGCGCGGCCGTGCGGTTCACCGAGTCGCTTGGATATCGCGGGCTGTACTCGATCGAAGTCAACGGGCATGCCGCGGTGCGGCAGGTCTACAGCATCATTCTGGCGAACGTCACGAACCAGCTCGCGTAGGGATGAGGACACGACCATGAATCGACGGGATTTCTTGACCGCGGCCGCGGCGGCCGCCGGCATGGGCGCGACGGGACTCGCACAAGCGCCGGCACAACCTCCGGCGCAGGGGCGCGAGGGTGGACGCGGCGGACGCGGCGGCGGACGCGGACGTGGCGGTCCGGCCAACGTGTCTGCTGAGAAGCTGGCGCGGATCGAGATCATGACCCTGAACCACAGCAGCATCATCAAGCTGCCCTGGCAGGAGGCGACGCCGCAGCGCACGCTCGACATCTTCGACCTGCCGCAGTACTACGTCGACGTGTACGGCGTCCGGAACGTCCAGTTCCAGAGCAACCACGTCGCGCAGAACAACGACACTCCGGACCTGTCGTACATCCGCGAGCTCAGGGCAAAGCTCGACGCGGCCGGCACGAAAGCGCATCAGATCAACATCGAGATCGGCACGATGGCGCAGATGGACCCGAACGGCAAGGCGGCGGCGCTCTCGGGCGATGCGCGCGCGGCCTGGCTCGAGCGCGCAAAGAAGTGGGTGGATCTGTCGCCCGTCCTGGGCGTGACGCGGCTGATGCACAACCAGGGGGCGCTCACCGACGACAGTAAGGCCGGCGTCACCTCGCTCTGGAAGGAACTGCAGGACTACGCCTCGCCGAAGGGCATCAAGATTTCCGGCGAGACGCGCGGCAGCGGCGTACCGACCCAGGGTGGCGGCGGCCAGGCGGCCGCGCCCGCGGCCGCGCCGTCCATGACCGAGCCGGAGCGGCTCCGCTACGTATGGGGGATCCTCTGGGAATGCACCGTCGGGAGCGGCGGCTACACCAACCTCGACTTCGGCGGCGAAACCCGCTTCCACGACCAGCAGCAGCTGCACGATGCGATCAAAGGCCTGCTCCCGCGTAACGCCGGCGGTATGCACACGCGTGTCAGTCCGACGTGGGATCTGGGTACGGCGATCAAGTACGCCGAGTCGCTTGGCTACAAGGGCATGTACACGATCGAAGTGAACGAGGATTCGGCGGTTCGGATCGTGTACAACGCGATCCTCGCGAATCTGGCGTAAGACACAGAACAGATTCGCCGTTCTTAGTCCGCGTCTCAATCCTTCTCCCAACTGTTTCTTAGCTCTCTATGGAGACTTTCTTCGTATGGAACAAGTTTCGAAAAAATGGAACGGCCTGATCATCGTTGCAATGGTGACAGTCCTGCTCCAGTGTGGAACGGCGTCGGCACAAGAAATGAAGGCCTTCCTGACGCTGAAGACAGCCAGGGCGATGGCCGAGGCGGCCGACAAAAAGGCCAGCGCCATGGGCATCAAAGTTCACATCGCCATCGTAGATGACGGCGGCAACTTGAAATTCTATCTGCGCCAGGATGGCGCGCCGCTGGTCGCCGAGAAGATCTCGCAGATGAAGGCCTTCACTGCTGTTGCCATGGAAAAATCGACCGCTGAAGTCGGTGAAATATCCAAGGGTGAGACGCCCGGTATCGAACTCGTTCCCAATCTGATCAAGTTCGGCGGCGGGATTCCGATCAAGAACGCCAAGGGGCAGATTCTCGGCGGGATAGGCGTCAGCGGCGCATCGAAGGAAGACGACGCGACCTGCGCGCAGGCCGGACTGGATGCGGTCAAGGCCATGCTCAACTGAGCAGCAAACTAAGCCGCAGACGACACCCTCTCCGCCATCCTCGTCCGCTCGCATATGAATGCTGTGCGAGCTACGGCGGGATGGCTCCCGGTGAGGGCGGCGAAGCGCTGCGCGCGAAGGTGGCCCACCCTCTCACTCGCCTCTCAGCGCTTCGGTCGGCTCAATCGCCAGCCCGCGGCGCGCCGGGCCAGCCGCTGCCAATAGACCCACCGCGAACATCACAGCCGCGACCGTCGGGAACAGAATCAACGCCTTGCCGCCGACATTCCCTCCCGGCGTCACCCGCTCGAGGATCCCCGCCACGCTCAGGCCGACAACGACCCCCGCTCCGATCTGCGCGCTCGCGCGGCCGAAGATGCCCATCAGCACACGACGCGCATCGGCGCCCAGCGCCACGCGGATCCCGATCTCGCGCCATCGTCGCGCTACGGTGAACGACATCATCGCGTGGATGCCGGCTGCGGAGAGGAGCAGCACGCTGGCATTGATCGCGACGACGATGAGCGCCAACATCCGCATTCCCCTCTGCTCGCGGTCTCCCAAAGGTCGGCGACGCCGGCCACGAATTCGACCTCCATCGTCGGATCCACGGAGGCGGTGATCTCCTGCAGCCTGTGCCTTGATCCAGCGCTTCTGCACCATGCGGTAGAGCGCCGGATAGAGAGAGCCTTCCTCGACACGCAGGACGTCATCGGTGGCGGTCTCGATCCAGCTCGCAATGCCGAACCCGTGCATCGGCCCGCGGGAAAGGCGTTTCAGCACGAGCAGTTCGATGGTGCCCTGGAGCACCGCGTCCGTTCTGGCGAACACAGGCGGATTCCTCTCTCTCCCTATTCCTGTCTAGGGAAGTTGAGGAAGAATACGCACGCGGGTCGGGATGGTTCCGTCAGGACCAAGGGAACCGCCCGATTGTCTTGAGCAGAGCCGCTCTGGCCCCCTTCGACGCGTTCCTTGATGCCGGTTTGCAATCCCATTCGTGGGTGAAGCATTCTTCGTCGGTCGGCACGCAGCTGCTCAAGGCATTCCGGGCATTCCCTTCGAACTTGCCTCGAGCCGATCAGGACCGGTTGCGCCGCGAGGCGCTCGAGGCCTTCGAGCAGCAGTTCCTCCCGTCATGGCGCAAGCTGCGAACATACATGGCGCAGACGTACCTGCCGCGCGTGCGGCCGGCGGACAGCATCGCGTCCATGAAAGACGGACGCGCCGCATACACGATTCTGATTCACAGGCTGACGACGACGAGGTTGTCGGGGGCCGATATTCATCGGCTCGGCGAGCAGGAAGTGGCACGCATCGAGGGGGAGATGCAGGCGATCGCAAGGAACGCCGGGTTCACCGGATCGGTCGCCGATTTCCAGAAGAAGCTCGATGCCGACCCGACGCAGCATTTCCGCTCCAAGGAGGAGATGCTCGCCAACTCGCGAAACATCGCGATGATCATCCTGCCTGAGCTGCCGAACCAGTTCCGGCGCATTCCGGCGCTGCTGTTCGGCGTACGTCCGATTCCGCCGGATCGCGAGGCGGCCAGCGCGACGAACGCACAGGGCGCGGCGCCCGATCTCTCGTCGGCCGGCTGGTTCAACCTGAATACATACGAGCCGGAAAAGCAGGTGCGCTACGACCAGGAAGCGCTCGTGCTGCACGAAGCGATTCCGGGTCACATCTTTCAGGGTGCGGTGGCGAGGCAGCAGACCACGCTGCCCGAGATCCGCCGCTTCTACTCCAATAGCGCGTTCGGTGAAGGGTGGGCGCTGTACGCGGAGTCGCTCGGGTCGCAGCTCGGCGTGTACAAGGATCCGACGAGCCGATTTGGGCAGCTCGCCAGCGAGAACTTCCGCGCGGTGCGGCTGGTGGTCGACACAGGCATTCACGAACTCGGGTGGACGCGTCAGCAGGCAATCGACTACTTCAAGCAGCACAGCCCGCAGGCTTCCCTGGCGGAAGTGGATCGGTACATCTCCTGGCCGGCGCAGGCGTTGTCGTACAAGCTCGGCGAGCTGCGGATCCGCGAGCTGCGCGCGAAGGCCGAGCGGGAGCTCGCAGCAAAGTTCGACGTTCGCGATTTCAACGATGCGGTGATTCGCGACGGCCGGTTGCCGCTCGACCTGCTGACGGAGCAGATCGACAGGTTTATCGCGGCGTCGCGCTGACGCGCGTCTGGTAGGGCCGCCGCGGAGGATGTCCTCGAGCGCACTGACCAGGAACTCCATCGTCTTTGTGCTGGAGCGGGCTGAGTGTGCTGCTGTCCGCTTTGTCGGCGAACTGATATGGCGATGCTATTCAGGCGGTCGAGACCGCGGCGATGAAATCGGCGACGTAGCGCTGGATCTGAGCTGGCGGCAGGTCGTAGCGGGCGCGGGTGTCCGGCTGGCCGAGATTGCCGCTGATGACGAAGGCGCGCAGCCCCGCCTGCGCAAGGCTTTTCGCCTGCGCGACGCTGAGCCCGCCGACCACCTGCACCGGGGCGGCCTTGCCGACCCGCTCGAAGATGGCGCGGGCCATGTCACCGAGATAGTCGCTCTCGATGAGTCTGGGGTCGGCGCGCCGCGCGTCGGCCTGCAGGTGAACGCCGACGCCGTCGACACCGGCCTCGAGCATGCGGAGGGCGACCTCGCCGGCCTGCGCGGCCGGGCCCTGGTGCGGCACCATGATGTCGGCGAAGACGAGCCGCGGCAGTTCGGCGCCGGCGTGCCTGAACTCGTCGCGCACGCCGCAGATCGCCTTCGCCGTATCCACACCGGCGAGCGCGAGGAAATCAACGATGTTGCCGCCGCCCGCATAGACGGCGCGCGCCTCGAAGGCGCCGCCATCCATGGTCTTCATGTCGGCCAGCAGGAGCGCCTCGGGAAACTTCCGACGGAAGGCTGGCACGACGTTCGAGACGCCCTGGTTCTTGAGCAGCGGCGTCCCCATTTCGACGATGTTGACCCCGCCCGCCAGCGCCGCACCGGCAACCCCGAGACCCTGCTCCAAGGTGGCCACGTCGACCGAAATCTGGAACGTGAAGCGGGTTCTGAGCCGATCGAGAACGCGAGCGGAGGCCGGGTGGGTCACCTTCGCCACCTGCTGGGCCCAGGCATAGTCGGGCCGCATCATCTCGAAGATGGCGCCGACTGTCAGCGCACCCACGGCGAACTTGCCCGCGCCGTTGAGGAACGATCGCCGGTCGATGTGCCCGTGCTGATGTTCGTGAAAGAGATCGAGCAGTCCCGCGGAAAGTCGGACGCCTTCCTACGCTCCATGATCGCAGCTCCTTTAGGAACCGGGGGCTGCGCCCCTCGGAGCCCCTTTCTGGACGCGCTCGCGGGGCCCCCTCGCCGCCACTCCGCCGCCACGGCTCACTCGCTGTCGCTCGTGCGCGCCGCAACACGACGACGCGCGACGGAGGAACAGCGGATACGTCAGCCACTAGTCAGCCGCCAGCCGAGCGAATTGACTCTTCAGCGCGTTGACCTGTGCCAGGTAGCGGCGGGGGTCGTGGTCGCCGCATCGCTGGCCGCGTCTGAATCGGAAGCCCCGGCGCGCGTATCCGTCACCGGCGCCGTCTCCGCACAGGTGGATGATCGCCGCGAGGTTTTGCCGCTGCTGCAGCGAGGCGGTCGTAATGCGGTTGCGGGCGAGGATGCGCGCGACTGTGCGATCGAGCAGCGCGGCGGTCATCTCCACAGCATGAGCGGGCACCGCACGTGTGTAGAGCGCGTTGAACCAGCACGAGTGCGGGTTCTGCCAGGAGGCGTCCTCGACTACGACGTGATCGTGGATGCAATAGCGCCGGGCCTCTGCGAACGTTCCATCGGTGATCTGAAACATCCCGACAGCGCTCGACGCCGGCCCGTATAGCTCGAACGGGTTCCAGCTGAACCGCCACCGCCAGTAGGTCCGCGCTACCGGGTTGCCGCTGCTCTCCACCTGGGCCAGAGCGGCCAGCAATTCCGGTGTGATGACCGCCGTGGAGTGCTCGTCGAAGAGCGGGCCGTATTCCCGCCAGGTCTGCGCCGGCGCCTTGGCAAGCGAGCCGCTGACTGCGACGAACACCTCGGTGGGCTTGCGGACTACCTGCACCATCCAGTTCACGGCCGCCCAGACGATCACCAGCAGGACCGTCCCGACGATTATCTGGACGGCCAACGGGGCGACCCGCATGGCCAGAAACGCTCGTCGCCCCAGGCGCGAGGCCGAGCGACCCGCGCGACGGCCTCGGATGCCGGTCGGCCGGAGTGCGGCGCGCGCGATCATCGCGTGGGACATGACGGTCACCACCCATTATCGAGCATCCCGGACAGGCGCACTCTGCGACATATGGCGACAAGGTGGAAGCACGGATCGTCCCTATTCTCGTCCGCACCTGAATAGACCTTCGTAGATCACGGGTGCGGCACTGGAGCGAAGCGCGCCTTTCGGCGGCCGGTTGATCTCTCGCAGCGGGAGTGTCGGATCGGGCTCGAAGCCACACGTGGCGAGTTCGCTGACGAGTTGCTCCTCAGTCAGAAAGCACTGCGGCTGTCCGGAGAACTGTGTGAACACGAAGGACTCACCGGGCAGCGGTTCGGCCTCTTCGGGAAGCGTGCTGCGCGAGAACGTGAACAGGAACAGTGCACATCCGGCTCGCGCCACGCGCGCGGCCTCTCGGACCGCCAGCCGGAACTCACCGCCCGAACGCGCGAGGTTCCAGATCCCATGCGCGACGATGAAGTCAAAGCCCGCAGACACAAAGGGCAGTTGGTCCATCGACGCACGTAGCAGGCGCACGCGATTCGCGAGCTCAGAGCCCGCGACACGGGTGGCAGCCGCCGTCAGCATCGGTAACGAGAGGTCGGTGCCCACCACGCCCCAGCCCGCGTGGGCCAGTGGCAATGCGTTGCGGCCGGCGCCGCATCCGATGTCGAGCAACCGGGCGGAAGCGCGCCATTCTCGGGCAGCGATCTGGACCAAGGTGTCGTTCGGTGGCGACCGCACGAAACCTGCAACCGTGTCCGGCTGGCTCCAAGGCGAATCACTCGTCGGGCCGCGATCACCTGCGCGCTTGTCGGTCGTATCGAATTCTCCTCGGGTTCGAGTCTAACGCACCGCCGCAACTGTTATGCTGGCGCTTGCGGAACAGCACCAACAGTTGCGACGGCAACGTCGGGAATGTGACACGCGCCGCGAGGTGAACCGTCCGGTTTGGCCCGGCGTCCTCCTTGACCGGTTTGCGCACTAGCGTGAGACGAGACAGGACATGCGCGACACGTCTCTCGAGAGCGTGCCATCTGGCGGTCACGTAGCCGATGCGGCCGGGTCCCCGACGCGCGCGCTGGTCCTTGCGACGATTTCGTTCGCACTGTCGTTCGCCGCGTGGGGCCTCGTTGGCGGCCTCGCCTCGGTTTTCAATGGCCTCTACAGGCTGACCGCGTCTGAGACCGCGTTCCTGGTGGCGGTGCCGGTGCTGCTCGGCTCGTTGGCGCGGCTGCCGATGGGCATGCTGACGGATCGCTTCGGCGGACGCCTTGTTTTCACGGCGTTGCTCGCGTTCTCATCGCTCGCCGCGTTCGTCGTCTCGCTCACCGGCAGCTACGGCTCACTCCTCGTGGCGGCCTTTCTCATCGGCATGGCGGGATCGTCCTTCGCGGTCGGAGCCGCTTTCGTGTCTCGTTGGACCCCGGCGGCTCGGCAGGGCACGGCCCTCGGCGTCTACGGGCTGGGGACGATGGGGCAATCGCTGGCCGTCTTCGTCGGCCCGCTGGTGGCCGCACGCCTGGGATGGGAAGCGGTGTTTCGGGGCACCGGCGCGCTCCTCCTTGGTTGGGCCGCCGCCTACTTCCTGATCGCGCGGAATCCTCCGAAGGCCGGTCGTCCGGCGACGGTGGCCGCGATGATGGCCGTCCTGCGTAACGCGCCGACCGCATGGTTGCTCGGCGCCTTCTACTTTCTGACATTCGGCGGCTTCGTCGCGTTCTCGGTCTATCTGCCGACGCTGCTGCGTGCGGAATTCGGCCTGGCCCCCGCGGACGCCGGATTCCGCGCGGCGGGATTCGTCGGTACTCGCCACGCTGATGCGGCCCG
The DNA here is from genome assembly GCA_963730995.1 of uncultured Acidobacteriota bacterium. GTDB lineage: Bacteria > Acidobacteriota > Vicinamibacteria > Vicinamibacterales > 2-12-FULL-66-21 > CAVSUB01. Next base: position 1,132,318 of record CAVSUB010000002.1, read on the forward strand.
TCGGTGGATGGCTCGCGGACCGGATCGGCGGTGCCCAGGTCCTGTCCTGGGTCTTCGGCGGCGTCGCCCTGTTCTCACTGCTCCTGACGTGGCCGTCAATGGTGCCGTTCACGGTCGGCGCGCTCGGGTGCGCGATGCTGATGGGATTGGGCAACGGCGCAGTCTTCAAGCTGGTGCCGGAGCACTTCCCGAAAGATACCGGGACCGTGACCGGCCTCGTTGGCGCTCTCGGCGGGCTGGGCGGGTTCTTCCCGCCGCTTCTCCTCGGTCTCTTCAGCGATCACCTTGGCGTCCTCTGGCCAGGGTTCCTCCTGTTGTCCGCGACTGCGGTTCTGCTGCGCGCGGGCAACCAGCGTGTCTTCCGCCCCGGCGACGTCGCGTGGATGCAGTCCCTGCCGGTGGCTGCACGTCAAGCGCTCGAACGTGTCAGAGCTGGCGCGTGGGCAGGTCTCGTCACGGCCACTCTGGCGGCGGCGATCGTCGTCGGGTCGCGCAACCTGCAGCACTTCGACGCGGCGCTCATCGGCTACACGTTCGCGACGCTCTTCGCCGCGTTCGGGATCAGTTATCGCTACGCGATGTGGCTGCAGCGTCCGCCCACACGCATGTACTGGCGCCGCGGGTGGCAAGCGTTCTTCTCACGGCGCGCACTGGCCGGCAACACGGTCAGTCTGGGACGCCGCGCGCTGCTGGAGTTTGCCGCCAACGCGTACATCTTCCGGCGCGGCCGGCTCCGCGGGCTCGCGCACTGGCTGATCATGTGGGGCTGCCTGATCGCTGCGGCGATCACGTTCCCGCTCGTCTGGGGTTGGATTCACTTCGAGACGGTCCCTGGCGACCTGCACATGTACCGGACGTTCGTGTTCGGCATTCCGATGCAGGACTTCCCAGTCGAGTCCGCCGTAGCCTTTGTCATCTTTCACGGGCTCGTCTGGTCGTCGTTCCTGGTCATTGCCGGCGTGATGCTCGCGTTCCGCCGCCGGATGATCGATCACGGCGCCGTCGCGGTGCAGCAGTTCGGGCAGGACATCCTGCCGCTCCTTCTGCTCTTCGCGATCAGCGTCACGGGCTTGATGCTGACGGCCAGCTATACGTGGATGCGGGGCTATGCCTACGAGTTCCTCGCGATTCTCCATGCCGCGACGGTGATCGTCACGCTGCTCTGGCTGCCGTTCGGCAAGCTGTTCCACGTGTTCCAACGGCCGGCGCAACTCGGTGTCGGCTTCTACAAGGACGCGGGCGCGCGCGGGGACCAGGCGGCGTGCCGGCGCTGCGGGCAACCCTATGCCTCGCAGCTGATGGTGGGCGACCTCAGCACCGTCGAGGAGGAACTCGGCTTTCGCTACGAGCTGCCGGGCGGCGGGCACTATCAGGACGTCTGCCCCAAGTGCCGGCGCGCGATGTTCGGTCTGGCGCAGGGGGCGTTATGGCAACAGTATTTGAACGCCCGGCCGCCTTCGCCCGAGGGCTTCGGCGGGCCAGGTGACGAACGAGAGGCAGAGGTAGCCAAACGTGGCTGAGATTCCGGTCGATCCCCTGCGGATCATCGAACGGTTCGGACCGCACCTGTCCGCGATGACGGGCGTGCGGCTGTCGACCAGCGTTGAACCGGATCGGCTCGTGAAGACGCATTGCTGCTTCTGCGGGCAGCAGTGCGGGATTCAGCTCAAGGTCCTCGACAACGAAGTGATCGGCTTCGAGCCGTGGGAGGACTTCCCGTTCAATCGCGGCATGCTCTGTCCCAAGGGTGTGAAACGTTACCTGCAGGGCTCGCATCCCGATCGGCTGACGACGGCATTGCGGCGGGACACGTCGTCGCCCTCCGGATTCAGTCCGCTGCCCTACACGGAGGCCATCAACCGTGTCGCCACCGAGATCGGTCGCATTCAGCAGACATATGGCCCCGGCGCCATCGGCGTCCTCGGCGGCGCCAGCCTGACGACCGAGAAGACCTATCTGCTCGGCAAATTTGCGCGCGTGTGTCTGAAGACGCCGTTCATCGACTACAACGGCCGGCTGTGCATGGTCAGTGCCGGGGCAGCGAACAAGAAGGCGTTTGGCATCGACCGCACGACGAGCCCGTGGTCCGACATGGTCGGGACCGAGGTGATTTGGGTCGCAGGATCGAACGTCGCCGAATGCTCTCCGATCACGACGAACTACATCTGGCAGGCGCGCGAGCAGGGTGCGAAGATCATCGTCCAGGATCCGCGGATCACGCCGGCTGCTCGCACCTGCGATCTGTACCTGCCAGTGAAACCGGGGCGCGACGCGGCCTTGTTCGCGGGGGTGCTGCAGATCATGATCGAGCGCGACTGGCTCGATCACGCATTCATCGACGCGCATACGGTCGGTTTCGAGCAGGTCGCCGAGTACTGCCGCGAGTGGACGCTGCCGCGGACCGCGGAGGTGACCGGCGTGCCGCAGCGTGCGCTGATGCAGGCTGCCGAATGGTGGGGGCCGGCGAAGACGAGCTTCCTGTTCCATGCCCGCGGTATCGAGCACCACTCGAACGGAGTCGAGAACTCCCTCGGCACGATCAACCTCGTGCTGGCGACGGGGCGGATCGGCAAGCCCAAGAGCGGCTATGGCACGATCGTCGGGCAGGCCAACGGACAGGGGGGGCGCGAGCACGGTCAGAAGTGCGATCAGCTCCCGGGCTGCCGCGATATAAGCAACCCTGAGCATCGGCGATACATCGCCGGCGTCTGGGGGATCGAAGAGCCGGAGCTACCAGGCCCAGGCGTTGACGCCTACGAGCTGTTCCGCAAGATCGATCGCGGCGAGATCAAGGGGCTGCTGTCGATCTGCTTCAACCCGAAGGTGTCGCTTCCGGACAACGCCTTCATCACACGCTGCCTCGACAAGCTGGAGTTCTACACCGCGATCGACTTCTTCCTCAACGACACGGCCTGGCATGCGGACATCGTGCTGCCGGGCAGCCTGCAGGAGGAGGACGAAGGCACGGTGACGCAGGTCGAGGGGCGCATCATCAAGATCAACAAGGCCGTCGACTGCCCGGGCGAGGCGCGCGAGGACTGGCGGATCATTCAGGACCTCGCGCAGGGGCTCGGCCGCCCGCACGGCTTCACCTTCAGCGACCCCCGCGAGATCTTCGAGGAGCTGCGCCTGGCCAGCAAGGGCGGCGTGGCGGACTACTCGGGCGTGACCTACGAGAAGATCACGCAACAGCTGGGCGTCTTCTGGCCGTGCTATAGCGAGGACCCGCGCACCGGCGTCTCAATCGACAACCATCCCGGGACGCCGCGGCTTTTCGAGCGCGGCAGCTTCAACCCTGTCGCCAGGGGCAACGGGCCCTTCTACTTTCCCGATGGACGCGCGCGCTTCAACGTCGCCGAGTATCGGCCGCCGGTTGACGATGCGAGCGGCGAGTACCCGATCTATCTGACCACGGGCCGGGTGGTCAGCCAGTTCCTCTCCGGCACACAGACTCGCCGGATCGGACCCTTGGTGAAACAGTATCCGGAGCCGCGGATCGAGATGCATCCGCGGCTGGCGGCCAAGCTCGGGATCGCGGACGGTGATTGGACAACGGCCGAGACACGACGTGGGGCCATCACGCTCAAAGCGCAGGTGGTGACGACGATCCGTCCGGACACGATCTTCATCCCCTATCACTGGGCGGGACGGAAGAGCGCGAATCAGCTGACCGTGGCCGCGCAGGACCCGATCAGCAAGATTCCGCAATACAAGGTGTGCGGGTGCCGCGTGCGCAAGGCGGATGGTCCGCCGGACTACGCGGCCGTGCTCGAACCGCAGCAATAGAACGGGGAGGACCATCACATGGCCAAACCGGACTACCTCCACTTCTTCATCGATCCGAACCGCTGCATCGGGTGTCAGGCGTGCCTGCAGGCCTGCTCCGAGTGCGACACACACCGCGGCGAGTCGATGATTCACCTCGAGTACGTGAACCGGTCGGAGAGCGTGCAGACAGTGCCTGTGGTCTGTATGCACTGCGAGCAGCCGACGTGTGCGGAAGTGTGCCCCGCGGACGCCATCAAACGCACGGGCGACGGGGTCGTGCAGTCGGCGAGGAAGCCGCGCTGCATCGCCTGCGGGAATTGCGTGGTCGCCTGCCCGTTCGGGGTGCCCGAGCTCTACGAAGACCGCAAAATCATGATGAAGTGCGATATGTGCTACGACCGGACCAGCGTCGGAAGGAAGCCGATGTGCGCTACCGTGTGTCCGAGCCAGGCACTCTTTTTCGGCACGCGTGAGCAGATCGAGCAGTTGCGCCCGCTCTCGGCGCCGGTCAACACATTCCAGTTCGGCCGACAGACGATTACCACGCAGGTCTACGTGATGGTTCCGCGCAGTCTGACGAGCGCCGCGCCACACCTCGATGTCACCGCGGCCATGGACGAGCGGCCGCGGAACCGCGCCGTGTCGCTGAAGATGGTGAGCGCGCCTGCGGGGACGCCAGTCGAGAGCGATCCGTTTGCAGAGGTCGAGGTGTAGCGATGGCCGACGTTCGCTCCGATCCCCGTCGCCCAGTCGATCCGGCGATCAACTCGCCGGGGCGTGAAGGTCTTACCGGTACAGCCCCCGCCAACCTCTATGCACCCGGGTTCGAGCGCGAACAGATCACGATCGCGCCGGACTTCGCGCCCGCCGACGCTCAACCAGCCTGGCGGCAGGATTTCCCGATCGATTGGCCCCAGGATCTCTACGTTGAGCGCCGGGACTTCATGAAGTTCCTCGTCTTGATCAGCGCCGCGTTCACGCTGGGGCAGGTGTCGATAGGCGTTCAGAACTGGTATCGAAAGCGCAGGGGCCAACCGGCGATGCAGCGGATCGCGTCGATCGACGATCTTGCCGTCGGCGGGGCGGTTGTCTTCACCTACCCGAACGAACACGAACCCTGTCTGCTGGTGCGGCTGACGACGAGCGAGTTCGTCGCGTTCAGCCAGAAGTGCACGCACTTGTCGTGTGCCGTTATTCCCCGTCCGGCCGAAGGCAGCTTCTACTGTCCCTGCCACGAAGGACGATTCGACCTGCGGACGGGCGCGCCCACCGCCGGGCCGCCTCGCCGGCCGCTGACCCGAATCGTGCTCGACATCAGGGGACGAGACATCTACGCCGTCGCCGTCGAGGAGCGGACGATATGAACGCCTCGGCGAAGCGGCCGTTCAGCCGCGACCAGCGGACGACCATCGTCTACGGGATGCTGGTCTTCGTGCTGATGGTCGTGATCCTGCAGCTCTGGCTGCTGACCGCGACCATGAACGCGTGGCTCGGGGGTGATGATTCCGTCGTGTGGCCGGCGGCGACAGTCAGCGCCGGCGGCCTGGCGTTGAACGTCGGACTGCTGATGTTCCTCGGCAGGATCGAGCGTACGCGCAGGATCGGGGAGTAGAACAGAATGGCGAGCACGCTTCCGCCCGGCGAGCTTTTCGCGCTGGAAACCTTGGTGACCTCAACCGCCCAGGGCATCGCCAGCCGTGTGCTGGCGCGCACCGCGGCAGGCAATATCACCCTCTTCGCCTTCGATGCCGGTGAAGAGTTGTCGGAGCACACCGCGCCATTCGATGCGCTGGTCATCACGCTATCGGGTGCTCTCGTCCTGGTGATCGGCGGGCGTGACGTGCAGACGACACCGCAATCGATTGTGCTGATGCCGGCGAACGTGCCGCATGCTGTTCGGGCGACCGAGCCGTCGCGAATGCTGCTGATCATGTTGCGCGAACGCGAGCAGGAACGCGGATAGAGAGCCTTCGAGAAAGTGCGCCGGCCCCTTGGCAGACGTGTTCCGTCGCCGCCTTACCGACTCGTCAGAATCCACGAATCGCTAACGAATCAGTGATCGGGCGTCAGGTTGTCGCCCTCGTAGGCGTCCTTTGTCTGCCCGATCGGCTACTTGTGGATCCCTTCTGGAGGCAGACTTGATGAAGAAATCACTCGCGACCACCTCCCTCTTGGCGGGATTCATCCTGCTGATATTCCTCGTCTACGCGCGGACCACCGATGCGCAAGGCTCGAGTGAAAGCAGCCAGATCCAGATCGGGATGAACATCGCGCCCGTGCACCTGGACTTGAAGGGCAAGAACAGGTCGCTCGTGGGGCTGGGGAGCTACATCGTCAACGCGCAGGGCGGGTGCAACGACTGCCACACGTGGCGGATCACGACGGAACCGCCCAATTTCGGCAGCAACTACGAAGAGGGTGGCGATCCGTTCCTTGGCCAGCCGGAGCAGATCTATGCCGCGGGATATCTGGCGGGAGGCCGACCATTTGGCCCCTTCACTTCACGCAACCTGACGCCGAACGGAGACGGCCTTCCTGCGGGGCTGACGCTCGACAAATTCATCGAGACCCTGCGGACTGGCGTGGACAGCAAGAACCGTCATCCGTTGATCTCACCGCTTCTGCAGGTCATGCCGTGGCCGGTGTACGCAAACATGACCGATCGAGATCTGAAGGCGGTGTACGAGTTCTTGCGATCGATCCCCTGCGTCGTCAGCATCGTCGGCAGCACCCGCTGCATCCCCACGTCCTAGCTCGCACCGAGGTCGGTACGGTCGCAGGCGCGTCTTCCGAAGACGCACCTGCGGCTCCTCTCTCGAGCGTCAAGCCCGAGTGCGACCTGCCGAGGGAGGCACGACGTGCGACCAGTCCCCGTGCGGCCCTCACTTCATCGCCACGCCATGCGGCCTCGCCGGTCCCGTCGCAAACGCAGTATCGAAATCCACGTCGAAGTGCCGGTCGAGGGCGAGGCCATTCCTGGACCCTGATCACTCGAACGTGATGATCCCCTCGAGGTGAACCTTGCCGCAGTCGTCTTCAGGTCACGGTCATAGGCTGGCCGGTGGTAATGTCAGGTCAGGAGCAGTACAGCCGTGTTCAAGGACGCAGCACGATGAAACGCGCGAATGGCCTGGAAATTCCTGAGAGCGTCGACGAGGCAATCGATCTCGACCGCACCGCACTTCTCGTGTACGACATGCAGGTCGGCATTCTGCGGCAGCTTCGGCACGGCGGCGACATTCTCGCCAGGGTCGCCGAGGTGCTCGCCGTGGCCCGGGAGGTCGGACTTCGGACTTGCTTTCTCCGTCATACGTCACTGCCCAAGAACCTGATGGGTGTGTTCCAGATGCGTCAGGCCCTCGCCTGGCAGCGCAAGGCGTCGATGGATGACGTTCACCCGTGGTTTCTCCATGGCTCGGACGCACACGCCGTTGTGCCGGAACTCGCACCGCGCGAGACCGAGGCGGTGTTCGACAAGATTGGCATGTCGGCGTTCGAGGGCACGCCGCTCGACACCGCGCTCCGTGATTGCGGCGTTCGCGTGTTCGTGATCGTGGGCGTGGCGCTGGAGATCGGAATCGAGCCAACCGTTCGGCAGGGAGCCGATCTCGGTTACATCCCGGTCGTGGTCGAGGATGCGTGTGGGGCCGGCGATGACGACGCCGGCAAGCGCGCGCTCGCGAGCCTTCGATATATGGGCGACGCGATGTTCACTACTGTGAGCGAGCTCACCACGCTGCTTCGACGGGCACACAGCAATCAGTCAGGCGCCCATGACCCCGGCGGCGCCCGCAAGACGTAAGTCGCGATAAACGCCGCCGGGACTTTCGACACTCGGCCGGCATCGGTTCGGCGGCGGCGTCACAGATCGAGGCCGAACTCAGTCTGCTCTGAAGGTGGCCTTCCAGATGTTGCCGCGCTGCTCCTGCACGCTGAAGAACAAGTTATTCACCGCGAGCGCGATGCGCTGAGGACGTAGCGCCGTCGAAATCATCGACCGTCGCGCTCCGTGAAGATGCAGCACGGACATCACGGGGCCAACGGGGTGCCTGGTCGCGGGATCAAGTTTCCGCATCCACACGCACCGACTGCCGTCGCGCTCCGACACAAAGTAGATGGCGTCGCCCTGCGGCGACCACACATGCTCTTCTTCGACCGACTGGTCCTCCGTGAGCGCGACCCAGTCGGCCGGCGGCACGGGCGTGGCGCGGAACGGGAAGATGATGATGCGCGCCCGGTCCGCGCTCGACCATTCCATCGCGCTCGCCCAGCGGCCATCGGGCGACAACTGGCCATGTCCGTAGAAACCCTGCTTCAGATCCGCCAGCGCCGGGCGCACTTTGCCCGAGGACTGATCGACCACTCGGAGTTCGACGATGTCGCCGGCAGGGCCGCTGCCAAACAGTACGGTCTCTGACGGCCACGACCAAACATAGGTGAGATCGCCCGGCAGCGGCTCCGTCGCGCCGCCGCCGATGGGCCGCGTCACAAATCTCGGTGGAAACCCACGGGCCGCCGAATAGCTCACGCGCTGGCCATCGGAGCTGACCATGGCGTGTCCGCCTCCTGTGCTGGTCAGTGGTGTTTCGCGGCCGCTCGCCAGATCGCGGGACCACGTACCCCAATCCGACGAGCGGTTCGAGGCGAAGACGAGCGTGCGGCCGTCGGCCGAGACAGAGGGCCAGAGGTCGCTGGCCGCTGCGTCGGTCACGCGCTCGAGAATGTCGGCACTCGGCGACCCTGACAGCGGCAGGCGATACACGTTCGCGCGCTCGTCCTTGTTCGCATAGTAGACCGTGCGATCGTTCGCTCCCCGCGCCACCGACGGCTCGGCGTCCGTACCCACGCCCGCCGTGAGGCGACGGGGCAGGCCCGTCACCGTGCGCCCATCGGATGACAGCGCGATCGACCAGAGACTCGACACGTCTCCGGTCGTCGCCGAGAAGAGAATCTCGCCGTTCATCCATGCAGCCGGGCCGGTGTTCGATGACAGCCCGGAGTGTTCGAACGCGGCGACGGTCGACATCGCGGTCGCCGCACCGCTCTGCACGTTGACGAGCCACCAGTCGCGGATCGTAGCCGCACCCCGGCCGCGAGTGGCGGCAACCGCGAGAAACGCGCCGTCGGGCGACCATAGCGGAGCCAGCCAGTCCCGAACGTCGAACTCCCGGACCTCCAGACGACGCGGTGATGCGCCGCCGTCATCGACAATCCACACATCGGTTGACGCGCCTCGCCCGCCTGTGACGTAGGCGATCGACTTCCCATCCGGCGAGAACCGAGGGCGGCGTCCTTTCGGCGCGACGAATCGCTCGCCGCCGCCGAGCGCGGGCACGACATAGATGCCCCCGCCATTGCGCTCGGATCGAAAAGCGATCCGGCTGCCGTCGGGCGAGAAATCGGGTTCAGTCGCGTCTTCGTCGCCGTGGGTAATCTGAACCGGCTGGCCATCGGGCAGCGGCTGGACCCAGATGTTCATGCTGCCGCCGCCGCGATCGGACGCGTAGGCCAACAGCGATCCGTTCGGCGCCACGGCAGGACTCGTGGTCAATCCGGAATCGGCGGTGACACGCGTGATGCGTCGGACCAAGCGACTGTCCGTCCGCTGCTGGTCGGCGTAAGGCGATCCACCAGGTGACGGCGCTGGCCGCCAACGCGAGCAGCAGGGCGACAGCCCACGGCGCCACACCCGAACGCGCTCTCGGGGACGGCCCCGCGCTGGTCCGAACAGCGGCGCTGTCGACGATGTTCGAGCCGAGGAGCGCGATCCGCGCTTCGCCGATGTCGCGAAGACGCGTGCGCGGGTCCTTGTCGAGGCATCGTCGCAGCAACCGTGTGATGGGTGGCGGAATGTCTGGATGGACGTCCCAGTCCGGCTCGTCACGCGTGATGGCCGAGAGCGTATCGGTGACCGTCTCGCGAGAGAAGGCGGGCACTCCCGTCAGCATCTCGTACAGCACGCACCCGAACGCCCAGATGTCGGTGCGCCGATCGACGGGCCGACCGCGCGCCTGCTCTGGCGACACGTACGCCAGCGTGCCCATGATCATGCCGGCCTCGGTCGCGGCGGGCGTCGCGACGGTCGGTGACTGAGACACACTCGGGGACGAGCCCGCGGCAGGTTCCATGGCCTTCGCGAGGCCAAAGTCGAGCACTTTGGCAGTACCGTCCGACCGCACCTTGATATTCGCGGGCTTGAGATCGCGATGGACGATGCCCTGCTCGTGCGCCGCTTCCAGCGCCTCCGCGATCTGCCTGGCATAGGGCAGCGCTTCGTCGACGGGGATCGCGCCACGCGCGATGCGCCGTGACAGGTCCTCTCCCTCAACCAGCTCCATCACGAGCGCGGAGACACCACCGCTTTCTTCGAGTCCGTAGATCCCGGCGATGTTAGGGTGGCTAAGGGACGCGAGGACTTCCGCCTCGCGTTGGAAGCGCGCCAGTCGATCGTGGTCGGCTGCGAACGACACCGGCAGGATCTTGATCGCGACCTGGCGTTTGAGTTTCGTGTCCGTCGCGCGGTAGACCTCGCCCATTCCGCCGGCGCCAATGGCGGAGACCACTTCATAGGGGCCGAGACGGGTGCCGGGAGTGAGGGACAACGGTGGCGTGAGTATATGACGAGCGGACCGGGCTCCGGATGTGTCCCGCCTGACGTCCTGGCGCAGCCTGGTCCCGCACCTGGGCGTGCTCCTGATGCAGTCATACTTCGCGGACTCGTCGATGGCTCGGCTACAATCATCCCCGCCACCAATCTGATCGCGAGGAGTCTTCCGACATGTCCAACGGCAACGGCAGCAGTCCCGAGGCGCCCCCGCCTCACGCGCAACTGGTTCAGATGGCCATGGGCCACTGGGTCTCACGCATCGTCTACGTGGCTGCGAAGCTCGATCTCGCCGGCCGTCTCGCCAATGGATCAAAGAGCGCCGATGAACTCGCAGGTCCCACCGGGACCGACGCGACCGCGCTGTATCGGTTCATGCGATCGCTGGCGACGCTCGGCATCCTCAGCGAAAGCGACAGCCGTCAGTTCTCACTCACGCCGCTCGGCGAGGCGCTCAAGGCCGATGCGCCTGGCGCCGCGCGCTCGTCGGTGCTGACCATTGCCAGCGACTGGTGGTTCCGTGGATTCGGCGAGCTGATGTACTCGGTGCAGACGGGCAAGAGCGGATTCGAGAAGGCGCTCGGCGAGCCGATCTTCGACTACCTGGCCCACAACCCGGAGGATGCGTCTCTCTTCAGCGAGACGATGATCGGCTTCCATGGCGCCGAACCGCCGGCGGTGGCGGCGGCCTACGATTTCTCGGACGTCGGGACGCTCGTCGATGTGGGCGGCGCGTCCGGACACCTGCTCACCACGATCCTGCAGCGCTATCCGAAGACGCGCGGCATCCTCTTCGATCTGCCGCATGTGGTGCGGGACGCCCCGGCGCTGATCGGCGCACGCGGGCTGACGGATCGTGTGGAGATCCAGTCGGGCAGCTTCTTCGAAACCGTGCCGGCCGGCGCCGACGTGTATCTGCTGTCGCACATCATCCACGACTGGCGCGAGGATCTGTGCCTCACGATCCTCGGGCACTGCCGGCGGGCCATGAATCCTGGTGGCCGCGTGCTCATCACCGAGATGGTGCTGCCGCCCGCCGATACGCCCCATCCCGGCAAGATGCTCGATGTGATGATGCTGGTCGGCCCTGGCGGACAGGAGCGCACGGCGCAGGAATACGACGCGCTTCTCGACAAGGCGGGCTTTCGTCTCAGCCGGATTGTGCCCACTGCGTCCGCCGTGAGCGTCGTCGAAGCCTTCGTCGCCTAGGCAGCGTTCAGCGGAGCGGCAGCCGTGGCGCCCTCACTTCATCGCCACGCCATGCGGCCTCGCCGGTCCGGTCGCAAACGCGGTGTCGAAATCCACGTCGAAGTGCCGGTCGAGGGCGAGGCCATTCTTGGAGACCCTGATCACTCGAACGTGATGGTCTCCCTCGAAGTGAACCTTCCCGAAGTCGTCCTCATTGAGGAAATAGTCGCTGACGACCAGCCGCTTGTCGTCGTCGGTGAGCGCAATCATGTGCGGACCCGCATCCACGCCGAGATTGACGATGCCGGCTTGAACGGGATGTTCAGGATCGCTGACGTCGAGCATCCCGACCTGGCCGGCCTGGAAGAGCCCGAAGATCAGACGGTCCCCGGAGCGCGGCATGGCCATGAGCTGCGTCATCCCGCCGCGAACGGGCACGGGTATGTGCGGCACGATCGTCTCGCAGTCGAAGACGGCGTGCGCCGTGCCGTTCATAGTGTCCACGAGGTATACGAACCCATCGAACATTCCCGCCGTGAAGGCGCGCCCCAGCGGATCGTGCGGGATCAACTTGACGTCCATCGTGCCAAGCGCGGTCGGGATGTCAATCGTGCGGACGATCGACCGGTTGCGAAGATCCCAGACGCGGATGATCCCGCGCAGGAGCGGATCGCCGGGGACCACGTTCAGCGAGCTGGCGGGCATCATGAAGTCCGACGTCACCATCAGGTTGAGGTCCGGACGGGCCGAGATGCCATGCGGGTTGAAATCATGCTCCGGAGGATCGGCAGGCCATTCCCCAGTCAGTTGGAGATTGGCGTCGAACTCGGCCACGCGACCGGGCGTGCCCCCGGTGTGGGAGCCCATCTGCGTCACCAGAAATCCGCCGTCCTTCAACGGCAGGAAGTCGTCCGTGATGTTGGAAAGGGTACCGCTGGTCGAGAACATGAATCTCGGCCGACGCGGCTCAGATACGTCAAAAAAGAAGATGCTGTTCTGTCCCCGCAGCAGAGCCAGGAGCCCGCCACAGGCCAGGACGTTCTTGTCGGCAGACAGATGGCAATGGTGCGGCTCGTTTCCGGCGCCGCCCGGTCCCGGAACGGGAACCGTCCCGATGACCCTCCCATAGCGGGGCGAGTCTTCGTCGAAGTCGATGACGGCAAGGAAGTCGGGTGCGACTCGGGCCTGGTCGCCTGCCCAGACGTACAGCGTCCTTTCTTTTCGGGTGTCGTCATTGTCCTGTCTGGCGAACTGCGATCCGGCAAGAACGGGAACCAGCACGGCCAGCGTCCAGATCCTGCCAACCCCACGCGGTCTCTGATTGGTACTCATGGTGCTCCTTGTCAGCTGAACTGGCAGCTCGGTCCTACCCGTCGGCCGATGGAGCACTGATACGCGCGGCATCCGAGCGGGTCAATTCCCGCGAGATTCCCTGACGGTGAAATGTTGATTCCCGCGAATCCGAGTGGGTGAAACGTCAGGGCGGCAGGGTCGATGAGAGCTATTGAAGTCCCACCTGGCGGATGAGTTCCCGAAACCGCGGATCTGTCCGCAGCCCGTCGAAATCCGGTTCCACGTTCAGGCTGACAAGATCAGAACACCTTCGTTGCGAGCACGTTTCGAGTAAGCGCGATCGCCTCCTCTTTGTCCCCACTCTGCGCGTAGTACCGTGCAGCGGCCACGCGCGACCCGCTCTTCTTGAACGTCTCTCCGCTGTTGCGCAGGAGCGCCTGGAACCCGTCGCGCTGGAATGTGCGGGAGATGACTTGCGCCTGATCCGGGTCGACCATCGACTGTCGCAGCGCAACCGCTTCGCTGAGGAGGCCCTTGTGCCTGAGCGAACTCTCCAGCCAGAAGCGAGCCACGGCGAAGTTCGGATCCAGCTCGAGCGTCTTCCGGGCTTGGGCGATCGCCTCGTCGTATCGTCGGGCGCGGTACAACGCTCGCGCCAGGTTCGCGTTGCCGATCACGGAAAGAGGGTCGAGTTCACGGGCCCGCTCGTGTTCTGCAATTGCTTCGTCGTGCCGGCCCAGGAGCGACAGGTAGCCGCCATGCCAGTTCCGGCCGAGGGCATCATTGGGATTCAGCTCCAGTCCTCGTCGAAACTCTCGATCGGCGCCGGCCCAGTCCCAGTCGTACCAGGTGTGCGCCGTGGCCAGGGCGTAGTGGGCGCTCGCCAGCGTCTCGTCCAATTGCAGGGCTTTCGCTGCCGCCGCCTTTCCACGCGTCATCGCCTCCTCGGTCGGGACCGCGCCGTAAGCGCCCGCGACCAGATACGTCTCCGAGAGACCCGAATACGCGGGCCCGAACTCCGGATCGCTCTCAATTGCTCGATTGAAGTGCTCGATGGCCTCCTGCCACCCCTGGCTCGTATATTTGTGAAACGCGTACCGCCCCTTCAGGTACAGGCCGTACGCCTCCGGCTTCACGACTCGGGCGCGATCCAGGGGTTTCACGAAATCATCTATCCGCCGGGCGATGTCGGTGGCCAGCGAACGCTGAAGATCGAGGATGGAGCTGACCTCGCGTTCGTACGCATCAGCCCACAAGTGCATGTCGGTCGACACCTGGATGAGCTGTGCCGTGACCCGCACGCGGTCGCCGCCATAGGTGACGGTGCCCTCCACCACCGCGTCCACGTTCAGCTCGCGCCCGATGTCCTTGATGCTCTTCTTCGTCCCCCGGTACTGGATCACGGACGTGCGCGACGTGATTCGTGTGGTGCCCATCTTCGCGAGGTCGGTGATCAACGCATCGGTCAAGCCGTCGGCAAAGTACTGTTGTTCAGGATCGTGTGACAGGTTTTCCAGCGGGAGCACCGCGAGAGCCGCGATCCGCAGAGGAAGGCTCACCGCCTGTCTTCGAACGCCAGCGATGCCGGCGGCAATTACGATACCGATGGCAGCGGTCGCCATCACCAGCACAAGCCATCGTCGCGGACTCGGCGCGTAGGGCGCATCGGCTGGCGGGGCCGCTGCGACGTCCCCACCAGCACAGGTTACGGGTGCGATGAACCGGTACCCCTTGCGCGGCAGCGTCTCGATGAAGTTCGGCTGTTCGGCCGAATCTCCCAGCGCCTCCCTGAGATGGTTGATGGCCTTGTTCAGGCCGCGATCGAAGTCAACGAAGGTTCCGGCCGCCCAGAGGCGTCCGGCCAGTTCTTCGCGGGTGATGAGTTCGCCAGGTTTCTCGAGCAGCGCCAGCAGGAGCTGGACAGATTGGTCACGGAGCGGCGTCCGGCGGCCAGCGTGCGACAGTTCGCCCGTACGAGCGTCGACGGTGAATGCCCCGAACTGATAGACACGTGTGGTCCGAACGCCGGTCCCCATCGGCAGTGCTTGCGCGGCGTACCAAATCTATCACCGGCCGGCGAACTCACACAGCGCTCACAGAGGGGCGACCCTCACCCTCGCGACTATGCTGTCGAGATGCCGGGAACCAGATCTGGAAAGGGACAATCGGGCTTGCCGTTGCCTTCTATTCGGTCCTCAACGCGATCACCGGGTCCGTGCGAGCGGCCCTGCGGGCCGGCAGATAGCAGGCGGCCAGCGACGCGCCACTGAGCAACGCGAAGACGCTCACATATGTGGGTGGATCCGTCGGTGTGACACCGAAAAGCACGCGCGCCAGCAGGACTGCGACGCCTACGCTCAGCGCAAAACCAAGTCCGAGGCCTGCTGCCGTCCAGCGGAAACCCTCGCTGAGGACGGATGCAATCAGCTGCTCGGGCGACGCTCCCAGCGCAATGCGGAGCCCGAATTCGCGTGTCCGCCGTCGGCCCTCGAATGAGACCACTGCGTACTGGCCGATGCCTGCGATGAGCAGCGATCCTCCGGCAAAGAACAGCAGCAGTCTCGTGAGCATCCAGAGCGGCGCGATCTCGCCCGCGAGGTGATCGTCGAGCGACCGCAGGCTCGCGATTGCGACACGCGGGTCGGCCTCACGAAGCGCCTTCGCGACGCCGCGCGTGACAGTCTCCTCAGGTGCAGTGTGCCGAACCAAGAATGTTGTCTCACCGGGAGGTCCGGGCTGCTCGTGATTCGAGAAAAACACGTAGCGCGGATGTATCGCCGAGCCACGGCCGCCGAAATAGGCGTTGCGGACGACGCCTACGACTTCCGCCCGGAGCGGGCGATCGGGCGCGCCCGCGATGAGTATCTTGCCGACGGCCGGTTCGCCCGGCCACAGTGTCTCCGCCAGATCCTGGGTGATGATGGCGGCCCGGCGAGCGCTGGTGTTCAGCGCGTCGAAATCATGCCCGGCGGGAAACGTGACGCGAACTGTCTCGAAGTAGCCCGCGCCGACGAAGTTCCGCGCCGCCAGCACGGGTTCCACGGAGCGCTCCGCTCGCACAGGGAAACTGAGCCAGCTCGATGTCCGCACGCCTCGTACGTACGAAACGGTCTGGACGCCCGGCAATCGCTCCAATCGTGCGCGCAGTGTTTCGAGCAGCGTGTCGTCGCCTGCGGGGTCGTGAGTACTTCCCGCCGTGTTCACTGTCGCGAGCAGAATGTTCCCGCTGTCGAATCCCAGATTGAAGCCGTCCTCGAAGGAGACAGAACGATAGGCGAGACCTGCGCTCGTCAAGAGCAGCACGGAAAACGCAAGCTGCAGAACCACGAGCGCGCGCGAGAGTTTCGATCCGGCTTGAACGACACCTTGCTCGCCGAGCTTCAGGAAAGGCAGCAACTGCTGCCTCCCGGTATACAGCGCCGGGCCGAGCGTTACCGCGATCGTGCACAACAGCGCCAGCCCCAATGCGTACCCGACGACAGTCCAGTCCGGAGTCAGGTCGGGCAGCGTGAGTGGCTCGCGCGACGGTGGAGTGATGAACCTGATAACCACCCTCGAGACCCACCACGCAAACAGGCAAGCCGCACACCACGCCACCGCCGACAGCACGAGCCCTTCCGCCAGCAGTCCGCGGATGACTCGCAACCGTGATGCCCCGAGCGATTGGCGAAGCGCGAGTTCCCGTTGACGAACGACCGCGCGTGCGATCAGCAGGTTCGCGACGTTCGCACACACGATCGCGATTGTCAGCAGCGTCACAACGGAAAAGATCGCGAGCATCCGATCGCCGTTCGTGGCCACCGCACTGTCGCCGCCAGCTGTTGCCGAGTAGGACACCAGCTTTATTTTGAGTTTCTGGTTGAGCTCCGGTTGTGTGCGCTGCAACTGAGTCCAGAGCGTCGTCAACTCCGCTTGTGCCTCGGCGAGCGACGTTCCTGGTGCGCGTCGTCCAATCATGGAAACGGCATCGCTCGGATGGTTCGGCTGCAGCCATGACCGCTCCGGCGCGAGCGGCACCCATACGTCCGCGAGCTCGGCGAGCCACGCGCCGCGGAAGTGAGGCTCAGCGACACCGACTACGGTCGCCGGCCGCCCGTTCAAGATCACTGAACGGCCGACAACGTCCTCCGCGCCGTGAAACGTGTTCTGCCACACGTGATAACCGATTACGAGGACCCCGGAGCTGTCGAGCCGCACGTCGTCTGCGTTGAAGCCTCTGCCCTTGACCAGAGTCGCGCGGAGCGTTTCGAAGTAGTTCGACGACACGAGGGTGGCTTTGACGGCAAAGCTGCCGTTGTCCTGTGTGAGGGTGAGCCGCTGAAAGTCGACGGCGGCCAACGGACGGATGGTTGCGCTGTGTTCGAGAAAATGGAGATACGCACGATAGCTGTTGTGCGACTGAACGTTGCCGTCGGAAGTCACCCAGCTGACAGTCGCGAGATCGTCCGCGTGGACCCCGGGAGTCGGTTTCCTGAGAATCCCGTGGGCGATCGAAAACACGGTCGTGTTGCCGCCAATGACGATCGCAATCAGCACGATGGCGGTCGCGCTGACTGCGGAAGACTTCGTCAGAATGCGCAAGCCGAACCGGAGATCCTGGAAGAATTGCTCGAGCCGCGTCGATACCCACACGGCACGCGTCTCCTCCTTGACACGCGCGAGGTTTCCAAGCGCGCGCCGCGCGGCCCTTGTCGCGTCCGCTTCGGACTGCCCGCGCTCCATGCGATCGCGTGCCTCCTCCGCGAGGTGAAAACGAAGCTCGTCGTCCAGCTCGCGGTCCGCCCGTGCAGAGAACGACGCGAGTCGGATGAGCGCTCGAATGCGGGCCCGCAACATGATCCTCCTAGCTCGGAATTCACCTGACTCGCATGTGAATTCCATGAAGCTTCCAGCTATCAGCTCTCGGCTTTCAGCTAACGCCTCAAACAGCATCAGCTGACAGCTGCAGCGGCTCTACCGAGCAAATGCGACGTCGCGCATTGGACGTGCTGCGGAGCGACCTACGCCGGTCCGAGCACACGTGCGATTGCCGCTGACAGACGGCTCCATCGCGTGCGTTCGATCGCCAGCTGGCGCCGGCCTGCGGCAGTCAGGCGGTAGTACTTGGCTCGCTGCTTGTTCTCAGTGACTCTCCATTCCGCCTGAACCCAGTCCTGACGCTCCAGCCGGTGCAACGCCGGATACAGCGAGCCGTGATCGATGCAGAGCACTTCGTCGGAGCTTGCCCGAAGCGCCACACCGATTCCGTGGCCGTGCTGCGGCCCCAATTGGAGTGCGCGCAAGATAAGGAGATCGAGCGTGCCTTGCAGGAGGTCGGGCTTCTGACGCGTCTTTGCCATGGGTGGAAGGCAATCTACCACCATGGTAGGAGAATGTCTACCACCATGTTCCGTTCAAGCGGTGCCCGGTAGGTCGTATGAGATCTCGAGGGATTACGAACTCTCGGCCAGCACGCGATGGACAAACGAAATTGCCATCGATCCTGGGCCGCTGTCCAGTGCGGGGCGAAGGACGTCGCGCGACGATGGCGCAGAGGGCTCAGGTGTAAGATTGAGCCCGCATGAGGTCCTGATGGTCGGCGAGACCGTCTCGCACTATCGCATCATCGCCGAGACGAGATCGGTGGGTTGGTAAGAGCAAGGACTACCTCGGCTGGCCCCCTCGCAGACGCCACAGTCCGCGCGCCGAGAGGATGAAGGTGAAGCCCCCGAGCCCGCCGAGCGCCCAAAGTGTCCAGACGAAGAAGAAGCCCCCGGTGGACCTGGCGATTTCGGCGTAGTGCGCCCCCCTCATGTGGATGACGGGCATGCCCGCCGCGAACAACCCGACGAGCAGCATGATGACGTGCCCCGATCGCCGTTCGGCGAGCACGAGCGTTCCGTACAGGAAGACCGCGAGGACGAGGAGCGCGATGTTTGAGGGCTCGGCCTTCGATATCCCGCGGACGATGTCGTCCGTAACGTGAAGCGTCAGCAAGAGGATCGAGAGCAGAGACGTGACGACCAAGGTTGCGTTTTGCTTCATTTGATACTTCCGGTGTTCGATTCCGTGGCCGTTTCCTTTTCCATCGCGTTCGCCAACAGCAGGATGGCTCCGCAGAAAAGCAGGGTATCGAAGAAAAAGTTCAACGCCACCACGTCTTTGGGCGCTGCGACGAGCACCGGCAGGTAAATCCAGAACACCGTCAGCAGAATCGTGAGGCCCAGGACCGTGGCTGCCACGCGCGTCTTCTTGTTTGTCACCAGGCAGACGCCTGCGAGAATCAGAATCACACCGACAACATAGCTCAGGAGAATTCGCCCTGGAATCCACTCGGGAGTGAGCCGTTGCAGCGGAATTCCGGGCACGTATTCCGGGTGCAGCAGATGCTCGACCCCGTAGAAGACCGAAGGAATGCCCACGAAGAATCGCGGAAAAGCTGCCCGTGCCATCGTCGGCTGCGCGGACGGCGGTCTCGGCCGTGTGCTCCACCGCGACATGGCCAAAGCGAACGCACCGCCGCTGAAGGCGAGCTGTCTCAGCGCCAGGGCCCAAGCGAATCTGCTGTGGGGGTTCGCAGCGACGGCTGGCATGTCCATGACGAGAACGAAAACGAACATCGTCGCGCCGACCAGGGCGGCTGCCAACCGTGCCTGGATGAGAACCGCTATAGCGAGCGCCGCGCAAAGAAAAGCGAGGCCTACCAGATAGACCCAAAACAGATGGGCGGGAATCCACCGTGGAACGAGCGCCGCAACACCCGCCGTGGCGGTGAAATGCTCGGAGCCAAACACGGCCATCGGGATCGCAAAAAACAGTCGGCCAAACGGCATGATCTTGTCGACGCCGTGTTCCTGCGGCAGTTCATTGAATACTTTGATGACGCCGACGAGGAGGAGGAGCGATGCAGACACGTAAATCCAGAATACCGTCGTCGACATGCCAAACGGCACCAAAGCCAGAGCAGTTGCGACGACCGCGAACCCTTGGAAACAGCGCATGAGGATTTGCACGCCGGACTCCCGCAACAGCTATCAGAGGCCTCGGTCGGCCGGCAAACTTTCCTTCAAGCTTAACGGCTCTGGGTGTTTCAGGAACCAGCTGATGCCTCGTTCCTCCGAGGTTCAGGTCAACTCCCATCCTGGCGGGCCAGGAATCGTTCGCGTGTGATGGAACGTGAACTCGCCGAGGAGGCGCTCGTCCCCTTTTTCGTCCACCGCAAGGAGCCGTGCGATCATCGTCGCCGAGGGTGAAGCCTTCGCCCATGTGATGGACTGCTGGCAGATAACGCTGCCCGCTTCGGCGCGAATGGGGATATCCGCCATTCGCTGATGTTCGATGCCCCGTGGATCGCACCAGCTGAGATCGACACGCGACGCTGTGGTCAAATCCACTGCGAGACGCGCCACGAGCAGGTCATCGTCGGCCGCCACGGTGCACTGGACGCCTTCCCCTCGCGGAGGGGCGTATTCCCGCACGCGGAGACCTGTCTCCGCCGCATGCTTCACGAACTGATCGCTGATCACCACCTGCAGCGATCCCGATCGCGCGAGCGCGCGGAGACCCTCGGCCATGGCGATCACCTCGCGGAGCCGGTCTCCGCATCCGTCACAGGTCATCAGGTGCTGCTCAACGGCTTCTTCAGCTGCGGAGGGCAGGGCGGCGAGCCAGTAGTCCATGAGGACCGCCGCCTCGATGGGATTCGGACAATCGTTGGGGCCGCCGAGGTGTGGGGTGGTCACAGCGTGGCTCCCATGCAGGCGCGCAGTTGCTGGATGGCGCGATGGCGGATCACGCGAACATTGGCCTCCGAGATCCCGAGAAAGCGCGCTGTTTCCGCAGCCGTCTGCTCGTCGTAGAAGGTCATCACGACGACGGAGCGTTCGCGCTCCTTGAGGGCCTGAACGCAGCGGGCCAGTTGACGGTCGTCGAGCCTGGGCATCGGAGGCGGGTCTGGCACGAGATCGCCTCCGAACATCGCCAGCAATTCTTCCTGGCGATACGAGCTGCGCCGCAGGTCGAGCACCGTCATCCGGCATGTGCCCAGCACGAATTGGGCAAGCTTGTCCGGTTCTCGCAAGCGAGCGGCCCGCAGCGCTTCGAGGATCTTCAGCAGCACCTGCTGCACGAGATCGTCTGCGGCAGATGGCGATCGCAGGTGGCGAAGGCCGTAGAGTCGAATCCGCGGCCCCATGCGCCGGCACATTTCGGCTTCGGCCTCGCGATCGCCTGCAGCAATGCGCGGCGCGAGGTCGGCATCGCTGAGCCCCACGTTCATTGCGCACCATTCTACGCAGAAGGGGGCGGGTACGCAGAAAGAGGCGCGCGCGATTGCTTCCATGACAAGCGTTTCAGGAAGCCAGGGCTTCAATTACCCAGGCATGCCGTTGAAGATGTCTCGGACGACGCGGACGCTGCCGTTCGCGAGGCGCGCGTACGCGGTGACGTAGGTTCCGCCGACCGGCTGGCTTGGTGATCCGTTCTTGGGTTGCAGCGTGGCGTTCCAGTTGCCATGCTCGATCACGGCGTTCCCGTACTGGTCGGCGGCATCAGGTCGAACTTCGAAACCCCGAAGGCTGAAGTTCGCGAACACGTGGGTGAACCAGGCCCGAAGCGCGGCTCCCTGCAGTACCGGTTGGCCTGGAGGCATCACGGCTGCATCGGGGGCAAAGATGTCGAGTGCGGCTTCGAGATCTCCGGCGTTGACGGCTGCGACGTGCTGCGCGCGGACTCGATCCACGGCATCCTTCAGAGAGGTAGACGATCGTCCGTTCGTCGACGGCGCCGGCGCATCTGACTGCTCTGGCAGCGGCCCGAGGATGTCGACGCGGTATTTCGCCGCCACGGCCATGAGTTTCGCCATGTCGGGCGGAGCAGGCGTTGGCTCACTCATCTCCACGACGAACTGGTCGAAGCCGCCAGGTGCACAGAGAAGCAGCATGCGTGCGGGCGCGTCGCCGAGCACCTTGAAACCGTGAGGGATGTTGCGCGGCCCGAAGACGTACGTGCCAGGCCCGGCAATCGTCCAGTCACCGTCGCACACGAAGGCCATGTCGCCCTCGAGGACATAGAACGCTTCGTCCTCGAGATGGTGCGTATGGTACGGCGACGCAAACCCCGGTGGCATCAGATTCTCGACGAGTCCGAACGCGCCGTTGGTCGTCTGCCCGGTCGCTCTCAGGATGGTTGGAAGTCCCAGAAAGTAGATCGGCGGTTCGTCGGTCGTGTTGACGTAGGGCCTGCAGGCCTTGTGTGATCATCGCGTTCTCCTTGTCGATCGGACGTTCGCGTGCCGGATTGTCGCCTACAACTACCATGTGTGATGACGGCGTCCTTGCGTTACAGCGGCAATTTCGAATGACGGGCTGTCAGGCGTGGTGCAGGCCCACGTTCGCTCCTCAGGACCGGCGAAACTCGATGACCCCGCGACCTTTGGACATTCCAAATGAACAAGTGGTGGATCGCCCTGTGTCTCGCCGCCGCCGGCATGGTTCTCGGAGTGCTTCCAGGGGAGTTCCACGCAAGCAAGGCTCTTCGAATCGGTTGGCTGGGAGTTAGGGACGGACTTCGCAACTGATGTCGTTCCCGTTTGATTGGGTGGGCTGGACCGCGCATACTCTCCGATACTGAACCTCGGCACAAGACTCGGTCGCTACGAGATCCACTCCCTCCTCGGCGCCGGCGGCATGGGAGAGGTCTATCTGGCGTGGGACACCCGGCTCGATCGCAGGGTCGCTCTGAAGATTCTGCCTGATGCGGTTGCTGGCGATCCCGATCGCATGATGCGTTTCGCACAGGAAGCCAAGGCAGCCTCCGGCTTGAACCATCCCAACATCATCACGATCTACGAAATCGATCAGTCCGAGTCCACGTCATTCATCGCCACAGAGTTCATCGACGGCTCGACCCTGCGTGACCGAATGCGGGCGCAGCCGATTACGCCTTCAGAAGTCCTGAATGTGGCGGTCCAGGTCGCAGCTGCGCTGACGGCCGCGCACGCCAATGGCATCGTGCACCGAGACATCAAGCCGGAAAACGTCATCATCCGCAGCGACGGCATCGTCAAGGTGCTGGACTTCGGGCTGGCGAAGTTGACCGGTCAGGGATCTCCGGACTGCGTGGACGGTGACGCGCCGACGCGCGCTCACCTCAAGACCGCCTCAGGACTCGTGATGGGCACCGCCACCTACATGTCGCCGGAGCAGGCGCGCGGACAAGAGGTCGATGCGCGCACGGACATCTTCAGCCTGGGTGTGGTGCTCTACGAACTGCTGACGGGCCGTCTGCCGTACGGCGGATCGAGCATCTACGAAATCATCGCCGCGGTTCTGAGCGACCGGGAAGCGCCACCGGTCTCCAGCTATTCATCCGGAATTCCGGCCGAGCTCGAACGCATCGTCGCCAAGGCTCTGCGAAAGAATCGGGAGGAACGATATCAGACCGCAAAGGACCTCCTCCTCGACTTGCAGAGCCTCCGCCAGCGATTGGAATTGGAGAAGGCGCATCCAACGAGTGTGAGTCGAGACGAGGAGGTCGTCAGCGCACGCAGCCCGCGCCACATGCGGCTGGGTATTCTGGGCGTCGCATGCGGACTGCTGGTGCTCGTGGGTGGCGCGATCGGCTACGGGTGGTGGAGGCAGGCGCACGTTTCAAGTCAGCCCGAGATCAACTCGCTTGCGGTATTGCCGCTCAAGTCACTCGATGCAGGGGAAAACTACCTGGGGCTGGGCATTGCCGATGCAGCGATTCGCAGAGTCAGTCAAACGGGCAGACTGATCGTGCGCCCGACGAGTGCCGTGCGCCGATACCTCAACGAGGACACGGACGCGCTTACCGCAGCGAAACAGTTGGGAGTGGATTCGGTGCTCGAAGGATCGTTGCAGCGCGCCGGCGACCGCCTGAGAGTCAGCGTCAATCTCTTGCGATGTGTCGACGGCAAGTCGTTGTGGACGGACAGCTTTGACGTTGTGATGGCGGACATCTTCACCGTTCAGGATACGGTCGCGCAACAGGTTGCGTCGCGACTGCGTCTGCAAATGGATGCGTCGCAACAAGCGCAACTGACGAAGCAGTACACGTCAAATCCCGTCGCATACGAGTTCTATCTGAAAGGCGCCTATAACTTCGACCAGCGTATGCGCGATCCTGCGCAGATGATGAGCAGCACAATCAGTTTTTACAAGAAGGCGATTGAGGCCGACCCGAATTTCGCGCTCGCACACGCCCAGTTGGCCTACGCCTACGCTCATCTGGCGGTGTTCCTGGAGCCAACGCAGCCGGCGTGGGTCGCGCATGCGAAAGAGGAGATCAATCGCGCGCAGGAACTGGATCCACAGCTTGCAGAAACTCACCTGGCACGCTTTCAGCTTTTGTACAGTGAATTCGAAGGGTACCAGGGAGAAGCCGCCGCTCGTGAGGCGCTGTCGGCGAACCAGCTCAATCCGAACGTCGGTCACGGGGAGCTGGCGTACATGTACAACCATCTTGGACTCGAAGACCTTGCCGCGCGTGAACTCGCCCGCGCGTTGGAAATCGATCCGACGAGTGAGGGTCCCAAAGACCAGACGCTCCTCATGTACGAAGTGCAGTCCAGGTACGATGATTACGCCGCCGATCGAAGCGTTCGCCGTGACGGCAGGATGGAAGCCCTGTACTTGATAGCCAAGGGTCGCCTGGATGACGCGCAGAAGGCGATCGACGATTGGTCTGCAAAACAGCCCGATAACCCGAATTTGCCTCCCTCGAAAGCTTTGCTCCTTGCGGCACAAGGAGATTTTCACGCTGCGGAAGCGCAAATCCCGATCATTCTTGCCAGACATCCGCTCAAGGATCCGCTTTATCATCACGCGACTTACGACATCGCCTGCATCTACGCGTTGGAAGGCAAGAGTGCCGAAGCCGTCAGGTGGTTGAGAGAATCCGCCGTCAGCGGTTTTCACCTGTATCCGCGATACACCCGCGATGCTTTTCTGGACCGTATCCGCCAATCGCCAGAATTCATTCAGTTCCTCGCCGAGATGAAAGCGGAGAACGATAGATATCGGCACGAATTCTCGTGAGAGACAATCGCGATGATGTTCGACCCTGGCTCATCCGAGCAGCGTGAGCGGAGCTCCTTCGCAAGGTTCTCGCTGCGTGGCCCGGCATTGCCGTGGTGGCATACGATGCGCTCTCCCTGCTTCGTCGCCGCAGGGTGCGGGTGGCATGCCCGCACCCAAGTGCACGCGTATCCAACCGGCCCGACGCGAGGACTGCTATTTGCCGAACACCCTGGCTGCGGCTTCTCCTGCCTGGGCATCCTCGACGATCGGATGCAGTTCGATATCAATCAGGTCGCCCCAATTGTTCACATGCTCGGCGAGGGCGGTCATATCGTTCGTTTCCAGGACGTGCCAGCCCAGAACCGAGCCGGGCACGTGATACCGAGCAACCTGTTCCACTCCCTTGGCCGGCGGACCGCCGGTTTCGAGAAACTGCTGAAACGCCGCCTTGTAGAGGCCGGGTCGCGTTCGCCACGTAAGCATGAATTTCACCGGTACACTCTCCTTACTTCATTTTGAGGTGTGGAGCGGACGTCGCAACATACCACGCCACGGCATTGGCGTGATTCATTCCCGCGTCCATGGCAATACCCCTGTCGCCGAGGTCGGGGCCAGCCGTCGCCGACCAATATTGCTTCACTGTGACCTTCTGGTCTCCAAACAACTCATCGCCCGCCGCGATTCAATCGCACCGAAATTGGTGCCTTTAGATCCTGTAGCGCCTTATTCAGCGCGTCGATCTCAACCTTGTCGTCGCCGAGCTGGCCTAGGAGGTCAATGAGCGCTTGTGCAGCATCTTCCTGCCGCATGCCCTGCGCTCCCTGGGCCGCCTGCATCCGTTCCGTAAGCTTCGCCATTCCGCTGACGTACCGCGACATCCACTGCGGCTGCACGAAGAGCGAAGTATCCGGGGGAATCTCGTTGTACGCTTTCCCGCTGGCAAGCTGAATGCTCGATTGCGACCATGACGGATCGCCGAACCCGGCGCCGACTCTGTATTGGTCATCCTCTCGCCACGCGCTCAACAGAACGCGGATCGGGTTCTTCGATTGCGGTACCAGCTCGTATGGGGCCTTGCCCGAGCGCGTCACAGGGACGCGCAACGATACGTACCCCGCAATTTGCGGTACTGACCAGCGATAGGAATCAGTAGAGGGCCGCATGGTCCAAATCTCCACGCC
Organism: uncultured Acidobacteriota bacterium; assembly: GCA_963730995.1. Lineage (GTDB taxonomy): Bacteria > Acidobacteriota > Vicinamibacteria > Vicinamibacterales > 2-12-FULL-66-21 > CAVSUB01. The sequence goes on from CAVSUB010000002.1 coordinate 1,158,372, forward strand.
GTTCGCCCCAATTCGTCGTAGAACGTAGCCGAAGTAATTGTCATCAGTTTTGTACCATCTTCCACCGAGCGCCTTACCGAGTCTTACTTCGGTCGTCTCAGGAGCAAAGGTAGGAAAGAGTACGTGAGTAATCCAGAATTCCAGGCCGAACTCAATCGACGTTTCTTCCAAGTTCGTGATCGATGAACCCTGCCTTCCCAGCTTCGACAGCGCAGATTAGCATGCTCCCGCACGTCGGCCACGCCGGCGAGCCGAACGAACCCGACATGCCAACGCGAGTGTTCGCGTCGAGGAGACGGTTGGCTTTCCGAGCGATGCCCTCAATCGTCTGATCCGCGCGGCTCGGGGCCAAGGTGTCTGGGGAACGAAATCTCGTAGCAGAGCGCGATTCGGCCAGCCACTCCACAGGCTCGCTCCAATGAATGCCGGCTTAGGCGCGCGCAAGGGGCGTCAAGGCCGCGAAGCGGCGAGCGCAGCGAGCGTAGCCTTGACGACGCTGAGCACGCACATATCCTTTAATAGCGGAGCGAACTCGGCTCACGGCTGCTCGACACAATCAGCAACGAGCACGTGCAGCGTCTCAAGTTGCGACTGTACGACAAATCACCGAAGACGATCAATAACGTGCTGAGTGTGCTCAACGTGCTGATGAAGCAGGCGATCGAATGGGGTGTGTTGGACAACATGCCCTGTTCGATCCGGCTCGTGCGGGTGCCGCGAACCGACGCGGCGTTCCACGACTTCGATGACTAAGAGCGTTTGCTGAAGGCCGCGGAGACGATCGACCCGGGCAGCTACCTCATCGCCCTCCTCAGAGGCGAGGCTGGGTTGTGGGCGGGCGAGATCGTCGCACTCGAATGGGCCGATGTCGATCTCGAACGACAGCAGATTCGGGTGCGCCACTCGGATTGGTGCGGCGAACTGACGGCGCCGAAGAAAGGGCGGATTCGGTTCCTTGGGATGACTGAACGGTTGCCGGTGGCGATCAACCAGCAGCGGCATCTTCGCAGCCGTGCAGGAGCTTGTCGGGCATCAGAGCCTCGCGATGACGCAGAGGTACTAGCACCTGAGTCCGGCGGCCCTTGACGCGACCACCCGCCTGCTCGAGAGCCGCCCGACGTTACGGGCAGTTGGAGACAGTGTGGAGACGCCGAACGGTGAACGCGTAACTTGAGTAGCTAGAGAGAGATAGTTGGCTGGGTGTCAGGGACGATTTTCGAACTTGGTTCGTCCAGAACGCTGCCTGATCATGCTGCGGCGCGGCGCCACCGGCGGCAAGCTGCGCGTCATTGTCGACTGGACTGAAGAACTGAAGCAGATCCTGGCGAGCGGAGGCGAGCGCTGAACGCGAGGCCGCCGAAAGCTTTTGCACGCTGAGCCTGCTCAATGTACCCTCGCCGCGTGGACGCCCTCGCCGCGCTGGTCGAAGCGCTCGGCGATCGCTATCGCGTCGACCGCCGACTCGGCGCGGGCGGGATGGCGACGGTCTACCTGGCCCACGACCACAAGCACGATCGGGAAGTCGCGATCAAGGTGCTCCGACCCGATCTCGCCGAAACCCTTGGCCGCGAACGCTTTCTTCGAGAGATTCAGCTTGCCGCCCGCTTGAATCATCCGAACATCCTGCCGCTCTACGACTCGGGTGACGCCAACGGTTGCATGTACTTCGTGATGCCCGTCATGGAGGGACAGACCTTGCGGGATCGTCTCTCGAGCGGCTCACCGCTGCCGGTTGACGAAGCGGTCCGCATCGCCGTGGAAGTGGCTGACGCCCTCGACTACGCGCACCGGCGCGACATCGTCCACCGCGACATCAAGCCTGAGAACATCTTGCTCCACGAAGGCCACGCAGTCGTCGCCGACTTCGGGATCGGCAAGGCGCTGGTGGCCGCGTCGGCAGCGACCGTGATGTCCACGCAAATCGGCGTCACCGTCGGTACCCCGGCGTACATGAGCCCGGAGCAGGCCGCGGGCGGCGACCTCGACGGCCGCAGCGACCTCTTCGCGCTGGGCTGCGTGATGTTCGAAATGCTGACGGGCGAAATCGCCTTCACGGGCCCGTCGGCGCACGCCGTGATTGCCAGGCGTTTCGCCTATTCGCCGCCACCCATCACCGACTTGCGTCCTGAGATTCCGGCCGCCGTCGGCGAAACGGTCAGCCGCCTCCTGCAGCGTTCGGCCGACGATCGGTTTGCCACCGGTTCACAGGTGGTGGCCGCGCTGCGGCCACGGCCAACGCCGCCCGTGGCCACGGCAGCTGTCGCGCCTGACCGTGCCCGCCGCGACAGCTCGATTGTGCGGGTCACCAGTACGACCGGAGCCACGTTCTGGCCGGCGCTCTCGTCAGACGCGCGCCTGGTCGTCTACGTCTCGGATGCAGGACAGGATGGCGCCACACCGCAGGTGTGGCTGCAGCAGGTGGGCGGTGCCGCCATCCAGCTCACGACCGGCATGCGGGACTGCGCGGAGCCCGTGTTTTCTCCCGACGACACCCGCGTGATCTTCAGCGCCGGGACCGGGTCGACCCGGCACGTGTACCGAGATGCCGACATTCGGCGGACAGCCGCGGGTACTGAAGCGGATGGCGCGCGGCGCACGCTTCGCGCCTGACGGCACATGGCTTGTGTACCTCGCCATTGATTCGCACGACGCGGTGCGAATCGTGTCAGCAACCGGCGACGAACGTGTGGTGACGACGGGCCTCGTCGATGTCGCGTTTGCCACCTGGTCCGACGACTGCCGGCATCTGGTCGTCGTCGGTCATCCAAACCCCTCGGCCGATCTCGATTGCTGGATCGTGCCGATAGATGGCGGAGCGCCGGTCGATACCGGCGTGCTCCGCCGGGCGCGACAACAGGGCTCGGTCGTCATCTCGATGGCGGTCGCCTGGACGGGAGATTCGATCTTCTACACGGCGGCCGGAAGGCAGGGCGTCCATGTGTGGAGGCAACGTGTCTCGCCGACGACCTTCGAGGCGACTGGCTCGCCGGAACTGATGACGCCGGGCGCAGACTCCGCGTTCTTCCCCACCGTCGCTCGCCAACGATTGGGCTTCGTCGGCGTGCACACTGATACGAACATGTGGTCTGTCGGGATCGACCTGCAGACCGGAATCGCCCAGGGGCAACCTCGACGTCTGACCCGCGGCGGAGGCATCGTCAGCAATTTCAGCGTGTCGCGCGACGGGAATACGCTCGCGTATTGGGCCGCAGGATCGAGCGGCACCGAGGTGCACGTGAGGGATCTGCAGCGCGGCACCGACGCGACGCTCGATGGAGACGCCGGCGTCAATCGCGGGTTTCCGGTGATCGCACTCGACAGCAAACGGCTCGCGTTCGGAACGCTGGTCGCCGGACCGCCCGTCAGACGTCCGGTGTTCGTGGCGAATCTCGCGGACGGAGCGTCCCGGTTGATCTACGAAGATTGCGGCGGCCGTCCGCGGCTCTGGCTCGACGACGATCTGCTGCTTGCCGAGACCTTTGGGTCGGGGCTGAATTCGTTTGTCGTCCTCGACACGCGCGAGGGTACGCAGCACCCGCTCCTGTTGTCCCGCGATCGGCGTTTGTCGAACCCTCGTCTCTCGACCGATGCGCAGTGGCTGGCGTTCGACGCCACGCCGCCTGGTGGATCTCCTTCAGTGCTCGTGGCGCGGCTCGCCGACAGTCACGCGGCAGACGAAACGGCGTGGATACTCATCGATACTGCGGCGAGCCACCCGTTCTGGTCGCGAGACGGACGTTTGCTCTACTACCTGCCGACCACGCCGACGGTTGATATCCGCAACAGAGTGGTCGCTCGAGCCTTCGATCCACGCGACGGCAGCGTCGGAGCAGAGCCCATCGACGTGCTTCTGCTTTCAGAGATGATCGTGCCGGCCATGATCAGCTCCGCCGCGCCCATCGTCGCAAACGATCAGATAGTGTTCCTGCTCGGGAACTATCGCGGTGACATCTGGATGATGAATCTCCAGCCGTCAGAATAACTGCCGCCATGCAATTGCCGCCGGCGAGCAGAATTCGTCATTCGAAAGTTCGATAGTTGAAATCACTCTCTGTGCTGCAAATCGTTGAAAAAACACGTAATTTTATGGCTGGGTGTTAGGGGCGATTTCCGGCAACTGGTTCGTCGAAAACGCTGCCTGATGCTGCCCACCTTCGGTTGTGCGGCTGTTTCTGGGGACTTCGCAGCTGGGTTCTCACCGCTGCATGAGGTCCTGTCGACTCACTCTCTACAACAAGGAGAAGCCTTTGCACGCGACGCATCCTCCATGTACCCTCGCCGCGTGGCCTTCGTGGATCAGAATGTTCTCCGGCTGGATATCGCGGTGGACGATGTCGCGCCGATGCGTCGCTCAACGAGCGCCGGTTTGCGCTGATGTCCACGCGACAACCGCCCCGGCAAACGCCCGCCGTTCGGCGACGGTTGGGTAGTCCCTCTCGTTGTTCGCCTTTCCGAACCGCTCCCGGTTGAAACGGCTGGTTTTCTCAACACCCGACATCAACCGGGACACATCCATCCCGAGCCCGTGCAGCGTCACGATAGCGATGGCGTCGCACACGAGCTCGAGGTCCTTCAGACGCTTGTGGTCACCGCGCTGGAAGGCCCGTTCGCGTTCGGTCCAGACGTACCCATGCCCCATCTCGTGGGCCAGCGAGGCCTGGAGTTCGTCTGCATCCAGCAGGGTGAGTGCGGCTTTCGAGACGAGAATGACGGATCGCGCATACAAGCGAGACCTGCCTGCGGCACATCGACCACCTTGATTTCGTACGCCGACTCGCGCCCGCTGATCCGAAGCAGCTCGTTCAGGGCCGCAAGCTTCCGGCGCGCCGAGGCGCTCAAGTCGGTGACTTCTCCTTCCGGTGGGAGCGTACTCAAGACGCGTGCTCTGTCCTCAGACGACACCGCCTTGGGCCGAGCGGTCTCCAGAAACCGGGCAAGGGCGTTGGGGTCCGTTGCCAGCAGGTTCTGCGAGGTGGTCAGTGCCACGATCTGATGCGGAAGCTGCTCCGGCGGCGACGCTGCGATCGCCTCGTTGGACCGCAGACCCGTCCCCGAAACGAGCAGCGAGACGGCGAGCAGAACCGTCGTCCCACGCTCGCCCAGCGCAGTGGAACCGCTGATAGCAAGGCCCCAGGTCCACGCGCTCCGCAGACGTTGTACGCGCGACGTGCTCGCGCGCCCGACACCCCGGCGACTGCCAAGACAGAGCCACATGGCCGGCTTCCTCCCAGCGCCGGCTGCCGTACGTCGCTGTGACGTCGGTGCCGCGCGCTGACCAGAAGCGGGGGCGGGACGAAAAGGGGCTCATCACGTCGAAATCGAGCGGCGACGTCGACTGCAACGCAAACACACCGGATCCGAAGGCGGCTACGATTTTGCTCAATCGGTCTTCAGCGAGGGGTATAGGATTCCGAGGGGGAATGAGACCCAGGCTCGTATGCTGCGGATCCTGCGGACATTCGTATGCGCAGTATGCCTGCTGGTGGTTGGCGTGGACGCCGCGTCGGCGCAGCAAGCAGGACGGCTCGCTGGCGTGGTTCGGGATGCGACCGGAAGCGTATTACCGGGTGTGACGGTGACGGTCGCCGGCCCTGCTCTGGGGGCGCCACGAACGGTGGTGACTGACGAGCACGGCCAATATGCGATCGATTCGCTCCCCGAAGGCCGCTATCTGGTCACGGCAACATTAAGGGGGTTCGAGCCGCGGACGACCGAGGTCCAAGTGGGTCCGGGTGCGGTGACGTTTGACATCCCGCTGGCCGTGTCCTCGGTCGCCGAGCGGACGTCGGTAACGGCCACGAAGACCGGCGCCGCTGATATTCAATCGACGCCCATCGCAATCACCGTGCTTCCCGCGCGGACGATCGAACAGCTCGGGGTCGAGAGGGTTGAAGGCCTCGCCGGTCTCGTGCCGACGGTGACGGTCTCACAGAGTCCCGTGGGAACCCCACTCGTCACCATCCGCGGGATTGGCTCGAACTCCGCGGTCGCCGGTGCCGATCCGAGCTCCACCATTCACCTCGATGGCGTCTATATCGCACACTCCGCGATGTCGTCCATGGACCTTCTGGACGTGGAGCGGATCGAGGTCCTTCGGGGTCCGCAGGGGACGCTGTACGGTCGCAACTCGGTCGGTGGCACGATCAACATCGTCACCCGGCAACCGACCAACGCACTCGAGACGGGCGTCCGGCTGACCGCTGGCAACTACGACAAGCTCCGCGCCGAAGGAGCCGTAAGGGGACCACTCGTCAAGAACAAGGTGATGGGTGGGTTCGCGTTTCTCCGCGGCATGCGCGATGGCTTGGTCAAGGATCTCGATCATCCTGACCACTCTCTGGGAAGCGAGGACACATGGGCCGGACGGGGACAGCTGCGTGTCGTTTTGGGGACCCACGGCGAGTTGCGACTGTCGGGCGATTACGGTCGATTCGACGGGGTTCCTCTCCCCTATGCGAAGCCGATCGCAGCGAAGCCTGGATTCACCTTCGACAGTCCTGACAGCCTGTGGGCGGTGCGCGCGAGCCATTTGGCCTCCGGGAAGAACATCGAACAGGGCGCCTCGGCAAAGCTGGCCGTCCGATTGAACAGCACGACAATGGTGACGAGCCTGACCGCGTATCGAGAATCCAACACGCATTTCTTCATCGATCCCGACGCGACCGAACTGGCGGTCGCTACGACCGACGCGCCCGGAGTCCAGCGGCAGGTCTCGCAGGAACTGACGCTCGCGCAGCGCACATCCAGGCTCACCTGGATCGCCGGCTTGTTCTTGTTCGACGATAGCGATGAGGGTCAGATCGAGATCACGCAATACGTCCCTCCGATTCAGATCCGGCCCTTCTCGACGGTCGACGCCAGGGCCTGGGCGCTGTTCGGCCAGGCGACTTACCGTCTGTCCAGTCGCGTGTCGCTGACAGGTGGCGTTCGATACTCGGACGAGCAGAAGGATATCCACAACGTCGGCGGGGTGTACCGATTGGGGACGACGATCCTTGCCAATCCAGCGTCGTTCTACGACTTCGTGGACCGGGCCACTTACGACGCCTGGACACCGAAGGCGAGCGTCCAGTTCCAAGCGTCGCGAGAGTCGTTCGTCTACGTTTCGGCCACGCGGGGCTTCAAGAGCGGCGGACTCAACGTCACGGCGACGGTGCCCGGCGGGGCCTTTCAGCCCGAGTTCGCCTGGAGCTATGAAGGGGGCCTGAAGCGCACGATGGCCGACGGGCGGGTCTCTGTGAACACGGCCGTGTTCTACAACGACTACCAGGATCTGCAGGTGCAGACGTTCCTCCGTCCTGGTGTGGTTCACATCAGCAACGCCGCATCGGCAACGATTACTGGGCTCGAGCTTGAGGCGACCGCGGCGGTGAGGCGCAGCCTACACCTCGCGGGCCAGGTCTCGTGGCTCGATGCGACCTACGACCGCTACCTTGCCGTAGGGCCAGGCGATGTGACGGGCGACGCGGCCGGCCACCGCCTGAGCAACGCGCCTGAGTGGTCGGGCAGCGTCTCCGCCGTCTACGAGTTCGCCACTGGCAGGGTAGGGACGGCCTCCCTGCGGGGTGACGTGTCGTGGGAGAGTCGCGTATTTTTCACGCCTTTCAACACCTCGATCGAGACGCAGCCTGCGTACGGGCTTGTCCACTTGCGCGGCGGCTTCGAGCCGCGAAGCCGCCGCTGGGAGGTAGCCGTCTACGCGCGAAACGTCGGCAACCAGGCGTACATCACTGGCGCAATGGCTCCGAACGTCGGCTTCCCCGCGTCCAACGGTCGCCCGGGTGAGCCGCGACAGTGGGGCACGCAGTTCACGCTTCGCCGCTGACGCGTCGCGCCTCGCAGGTCTCAATCTTCGCTCGTCAAGCTCATTCCAGGCGATGACCGACAACGGTTGCGCAGACCGTCGCGGTCAGATTTCCGTTCGTGTCGAAGAAATTGGCTTCGGTGGTTCCAGTGAGCTCGTCCGGGTTACTCCCGATTTCAAACGTATTCGCGAGTCTTTGTGTCGCTGTCCAGACGCCGGCGGGGCTGAACAGAAGAGCCACCGTCACGGCCGTGAACTCGTGACCGCGCGCTTTTTCCCAGGTGCCGAGGCCTGTCGTGCGCAGCGCAGGACTGCCTCCCGTGGTGACGTTTGTCAGCGTTCCTCCTTGCGCGAACGTCACGAGGGACTGGAAGTTCGACACTGGGGTGCCCGTTTGGCAGTCGTAGGCGCTGACCTGCAAAACCCACGCTCCTTGGATCTCTTTGGCCTGGGAATTGGGCGGCTGCTGCCCAGCAATTGCAACATGTCCCGTTGTGAGTGCCATCGTGCCGGCGAGCACCGAGAGCAGAGCCAGACTCCGCGCCGAGCGTTCGATATTCGAATCCATGTCAATCCTCCTGTTGCGGGCTTCCCCGCGTTCCCTGCGGCCCGTACGCCTGCATGGCGTCAGTACCGCGCGCCTGGCAGAAGCGGAAGCGGGGCGAAAAGAGGCTCATCGGATTTGACGTCGTAGCGAGGGGGTAGAATCAGGTCACCAGGGACGAGGGGCGTGCCTCACGAAGAAGATGATGTGACGAGGTTGCTCGTGGCGTGGGGCCAGGGCGATCGAGCGGCGGACAGCCGGCTGATCGCCCTTGTCTACCAGGAGCTACGTCGGGTCGCGCGCAGGCGGTTGCGCGCGGAGCGGGCCGACCACTCGCTGGCTCCGACCGCGCTCGTCCACGAGGCGTACCTGCGCCTCGTCGACCTGCGCCGAGTGCGATGGCAGAACCGCGCTCAGTTCTTTGCGATTGCGGCGCGCTTGATGCGCCAGATTCTGGTGGATCATGCACGCGCGCACGTGGCCGCCAAGCGGGGTGGCGCCGACTGGAAGGTGCCGCTGGCAGACGATCTCGGCGCGACGATGCCGCGAGACGTTGATTTGCTCGATCTGGACGTTGCGCTCGGAAAGCTGGCGACGATCGATTCCCGTCTGGGCGACTTGGTGGTGCTGAGGTTCTTTGGAGGAATGACCGTCGAGGAAGCCGCAGAGAGCCTCGGTCTATCTCCCGCAACGGTCAAGCGTGACTGGTCGCGCGCCCGGGCATGGCTGTTCCGCGACCTGCAGCGAGTGGTCAAAGAGCGCGATTCGGTCAGATCGCGCGGGCCGGTGGGCGCAGACTGACGAACCGCCGCTGCGCGTAACGCTCAGCGCACGAACAATTGCAAATGACCTCCGACCGTTGGGAACACATCTTCAGCCTCTTCGACGCGGCCCTTGCACGGCCGGAGACCGAGCGTGCGGCGTTTCTGACGGACCAGTGTCGCGAGGATGCGCACCTGCGCCAGGAGGTGGAGTCGCTGCTGGCGGCACACGACGACTCTGAGGGCTTCCTCTCCGGCCGTCCGTCTCTGGTAGGCGCCGCGAGCGTGGACCAGTCGGGACCCGCCCCACCTTCTTTAACCCGCGGGATGCGGCTCGGGGTTTTCGACATCGAAAGTTTTGTCGGCGCAGGGGGGATGGGCGAGGTCTACAAGGCCCGCGACACGAGACTCGATCGCCACGTCGCCATCAAGGTGCTCTTGCCCGACGCCGCAACCGATCCGCGTGGCCGGGCGCGCTTCGCGTACGAGGCCCGCGCCATCGCGCGACTCTCGCATCCACGCATTTGTTCGATCCACGAGATGGGCCACCAGGACGGGTTCGACTTCCTCGTCATGGAGTATCTCGAAGGTGAAACGCTGGCGGCGCGGCTGCGCAAAGGGCCGATGCCGCTCGCGCAGGCCCTGCGCACGGCCGTCGAGATCGCCGAGGCGCTGGCCGCTGCGCATGCGCAGGGGATCGTGCATCGCGACCTGAAGCCGAGCAACGTCATGCTCACGGCGGGCGGCGCGAAACTGCTCGACTTCGGCCTCGCACGGCTCCGCGCCCCCGCCGTCTCAGGCCTCCCGCCGGCGAGCGGTGCACTCCCCAGCAGCCAGACAGCCGAAGGCCTCATCGCAGGGACGCTGCCGTACATGGCGCCCGAACAGCTCGAAGGAAAAGAGGTGGACGCTCGAGCCGACCTCTTCGCGTTTGGCGCGGTCCTCTACGAGATGATCACAGGCAGGAAAGCGTTCGAGGGGACGAGTCAGGCGAGCGTGATCTCCGCGATCCTGTCGTCTCAGCCTCCGGCAATTGCCGTGCTCCAGCCGCTGACACCACCTGCCCTGGATCAGGTGATTCACAACTGCTTGGCGAAAGACCGCAATGATCGATGGGCGAGCGCCCACGACGTGCAGCTGCAGCTAGACTGGATTGCTGGACATCCATCGGCCGTTCCGGGAGCGGCAGGCGTTGTCAAGAACCGACGGCGTGAGCTTCTCGCATGGACGATCGCAGCCATGGCGGGGCTCGCGCTCGCGGTGCTCTGGGCCTGGAGTCTCGGACGCCCCGCACCGGACGTGCGCACGCATGTGTCTTCCGCGTTGCCCCCTCCCGGTGTGTCCTTCGAAACGAACGAAGCCCCCGCCATCTCGCCCGACGGCAGCCGGCTGCTGTTCGTCGGACACGACGCTACCGGGAAGCAACTGCTCTACACGCTCAAGCTCGACGTGGTGGGTAGCCCGGCGCAGCCGCTGGCACACACCGACGGCGCCTCGTTGCCCTTCTGGAAACCGGACAGCCACTCGGTCGGATTCTTTGGACAAGGCAAGCTCAAGATAATTGACATAGAGACGGGACAAATCCAAACGCTCGCCCCCGCCGGGGCCGCCCGCGGCGGCACCTGGAACCGCGACGACATCATCTTGTTCGTGCCAGGTGCTGCGACCGGTGTGTACCGCATTTCCGCGACGGGCGGCCAGCCCACGCCAGTGAAGATCGAGATTGGAGGAGGTTGGTTCCCTTCGTTCCTACCGGACGGCCGGCATTTTCTGTTGTTCGCTGCATCTGCCCCCCGGCCCGAGAACGCTGGCGTGTTTGTCGCCTCGCTCGATTCGAGTACGGCGAAGCGGCTGGTCACCGCTCGATCGCATGCGGTTCATGCACCCGGATATCTCCTCTTTTGGCAGGAAGGAGCGCTGCTGGCGCAGGCGTTCGACGAAACAACTCGGGAAGTGCGCGGCAATCCTGTACCGGTCGCGAACGCGGTGGGACTCAATCCACTGACGAACCAAGGGCTGTTTTCGGTATCAGACTTCGGCACGCTCGTGTTCTTCGCCGGCGCCGTCGGTGAGTCAGAGCTCGTGTGGTTCGATAGAGACGGCCGGCCAATCGGGAATCCTGGGCCGAAGGGGGTCTTCAACAGCATGTCGTTGTCCCCCGACGCCGCAAGCGTCGTCTACGATGAAGCCGAACCCCGCAACAGAACTCTTGACCTGTGGCGTTTCGATTTTGCTCGTGGCAGCCCTTACAAGCTGACGTTCAACCCGTCCCACGACATGTTTCCGCTCTGGTCACCCGACGGCACCTATCGCGTTCAGCTCCCTTCGCGAGCGTCCCCCTCAGTTGTACGTGCTGAATGCGAACAGCCCTGGGACCGAGCAACCTCTTCTCCCGACGAACGTTCCCGAAAATTCCTTCGGGGTGGTCGAGCGACGGGGGGTTGCTCTTCTACGACAGCATCAATCCGGACACCGGCGGAGACATCTGGGTGCTGCCTCTGGTCGGCAAGCAGGAGCCGTATGCGGTTGTCCACACGACGGCCGACGAGCACTACGGCACGCTCTCGCCCGACGGACGGTGGCTGGCGTACATCTCGAACGAGACAGACACCTACGAGGTGTACGTCGAATCGTTTCCTGCGACAGGATTCAAGCGGCAGGTTTCGACGCAGGGCGGCTTCGAGCCGCACTGGCGACATGACGGCAAAGAGCTCTTCTACCTGGCGCCCAATCAGACGTTGATGGCGGTGGGCGTGAAGAGCAACCCGACGACCCTGGAAGTGAGCTCCGCCGAAAGCGTTGTTTGCCACTCGCATCAAGTGGATGGAGATTCAGGCGGTGGCTCACCATTACGCCGCCGCTCCCGATGGTCAACGCTTCCTGATCAGCAGCGCGACCGACGAGGCACTGTCTGTGCCGGTGACAATCGTGCTCAATTGGTCTGCGGCCTTGAAGAAGTGAGCGCGATGACTTCGGGCCGCCTGGTGATCGGGGTTTGGTGACGCACGTCCAGCACCGTCGAAGAGAGCCGGACGAAACGAGCGATATGGCGAGATGTCTCGCCGAAGCCCCGCAGGGGCGAGGCGGACCTTACGCCGACATACCAGCCAGTTGCGGAAATCGTCCAGTGCGGCGAGCCAATCTATCAAGTTGCGACAGCGACACCCGACCATCCGGATGACGTTGCCCTTTTCGTCGCGTCCGCGGTCGTAAACGAGAGGCGCGGCCTTTGATCGTGATCACGATTTCTTGATCGCGTAGGGATACCCCCGCACGAGAGCGGCGTCGAGCGAGCGATCGTGCGCGTAGATGTCATCGGCGAAGAACACCACGCCTTCCGAGTTCACGTGAACCGTGTCGTAGAACAAGACGACCGTGAGTGGTTGTTTGAAGTTGACTCGTGTCGGGCGTTCCCCTTTCATCGCCGCGTCGATCTTCTGGCGAGGCCAGTCTGGATTGTCGCGCAGCACCCATTCGGCGAAGCGGGCGGGATCCTCGAGCCGGACACAGCCATGGCTGAAATCGCGCCGCACACGCGCGAACAGCTCCGGGGCCGGCGTCCCGTGCATGTAGACGTTTTCCGAGTTCGGGAAGATGAACTTCGCCAGCCCCAGTGAGTTGTCCGGACCCGGCCGCTGCCTGACATGCAGCTTGCCCGCGACCACCGCGGCGAGGTTCTCGTCGGTCACGGCCAGGGCCTTGGCATTGTCGTCTCCGCTGGCCACGATCTCCAGCTGTTCGCGATCGAAGTAGGTGGGATCGCGCCGCTGGTGCGGGACGAGCTCCTTCACCGTGATGCTGTACGGCGGATTCCAGTAGGGCCGGAAAATCGACATACTCCATCTGCTCGACGAAAATCGGCGTCTTGTGGTTGAGCGAGCGTCCGACGACCACGTTCATCCGCAGCGGCTCCTCTCCGCTGACGGGATCGGTCGCCCACAGGCGGAACAGCGGCACGTTGACGAAGACGTTCGGCCGATTGCTCAGCTCAGGCAGCCACCGCATCCGCTCCATCGCGAGCTCGATCTGCCGGACGCGCTGTGCCAGCGGAACGTTGATGGTCTTGAGCGTGTCAGCGCCGATCACTCCGTCCGGCTCGAGGCCATGCCTCGACTGAAAACTCCTGACGGCGTCCACGATCGCGCCCGTGTAGGCGGAATCGGAGACCGAGGCGCCGCGCGACAGGTCACCGAAGACGCGCAGGCGCGCCGCCAACTGTGGAAGGCCGGCCCATGTCTTGCCGGGCTCGACTTTGGTCTGACCCTTGAGAAGGTCGGGAACCGCGGCGGGTTCACCCGCACTCGCCAGCGACCTGTACGCCGCAAGCGTGCGCTTGGCGCGGCCGTAGTGCGACACTCGAGGTTCAAGGGCATCGAGCGTGGCGCTCAGTCCCTTCGCGTGGCGCGCGTCGCGGAACACGGCGGCAAGGTCGAACGGCTTCTCCGCGATGTCATAGCCCCAGTTCATCGTCGCCGGGTCGACGCGGCCGACGTGCACGCCACGCAGCATACGCGCCGCTGCGACTGAGACGGTCAGGTCGAACAGTGCCCGCTCCGGTCCTGAGGCGGTGCCTGCTTTGACCGCAGGCCACTGTTCCGCCAAGGCCGCCGCGTCGTAGTCGGTGGGATCGAGCCCGCGGTCGCCCGCCGCGGAAATCGCGGCAAGGGCTTCGCCGAGCGGCGCGTCTGGCGAACTGCCCGTGAACCAGATCAGGCGATCCGCCTCCGCGTTGTAGAGCGGCGTGAGCATCGGCGCCACATCGTGGATGTCATTCCACTTGAGACCCGGATGCTCGGCCGAGGTGAGAACGCGTTCCACGGTCGCGCGCACTTGATCGTCAGCGGCGGGCGCCGGGGTTGCTCGAGCGGGACGCGGCGACGCAGCCGCGGCAAGGCCACTCGTTGTGGAAGGGTCGCCTCCGCACGCCGAGGCAACCACCAACGATGAAGCGACGAGAAATGCCGCTCGCGTCATCCGCCGATCATGCACCCTTCGGTGCCGTCAGTCATCACCTTCTCGTTTGTGCTGGTGAGCCGCAGGGATGCCGGACGCCGACTCGAAGGATAGATGCTGACGGGACGATCAGCGGCCGGGGTGCTCGGTGGCGTCCGCGCCGATTGGGTGAACGGCCGGCAGGTGTGCCGTAGGCGAACAGGACGGTTCCGCCCTTGATAGTGTCGATCAACCGGCGGGCGACGGTTGGCCTGTACGGCGGGACACCCCCAGGACCGGCCGAGCCGTCCGAATCTGGTCGCGTTCGCCTCGCTCACGTACGGTGCGCCGTGCAGGACGATAGCGCGATCGTACGCGTGGTCGTTGATGCCGAAGTCGAGCCCACGCAGCCTCAGCGAGTATCCGTTTTGACCGATGTAGGGCAGGTCAGTCACGAACAGCCCGAGACTGGTCATGAGCGATCCTGCCTCGTTCGAGAAGTAACGGGCCATGTTGTCACCGCTGCGGCGGCCATGGGCCACGAGCTCGCGGTAGATCACGCGGCCCGTATCGAGATCGAGGACCCACAGACGAGGCTCGGTTGACGGACGGGTGTAGTCGATGAGGGTCAAGAGGCTGCTTCGAGCCACTGCACCGCGACTCAACGCGCTGAGGTACGACGACAGCGCAGCATCGAGCGCCCGACGATTGGGTCCGCCCGGCAGATCGGCAAGCCGCGACGACAACTCGGCCGTCTCGTTCGCCGACAGCGATGCCGCCTGGCCGTTCCGCGGCGGGAAGGTGCACACGACTGCAACGGCGGCAGAAATGATGAGCGCGCGGCGGAACATTGCAGTCTCGATTGTAGATCGACATTGACGAAGCTGTGACAACCGCGACGAGGCACGATCTCCATTGTTCGCCAATCCTGTCCGACTGAAGAGTGCTGGATTTTCGACCGGAGGTTGATCGCGTTGCGCTTTCCTCGGCCCTTCGCGTTGCCCTTTTCCGAGCCCGTTTTGTGCGGCGTTTTCGTCGGTGCGTAAATGCATCCGGATGCCGGCCCACACCAATCGGTCACACCCGGCTCGAGAAACCGCCGATGCCGCTCCGGACCCGGAAGGAATCTGACTTCAGGCCTTACGAACACCCCAGGACGGCCCTGATGCGCGTCACATCCGACATGAACTGACGGCTCTGCAGGGGTGAGTTTCGTTCGCGCATCCTTCACTATTTCCGCGACGCTCGCGAGCTGGGCGCACGACTGCCGATTTGCCCTTAGTCACCGAGGACGTTCACTCTTGAGCACCGCCAGCAACTCTTGCTTGATCGACGAATTGACCGAAAGCCCGTTCACGTACGTTTGGAGCGTGTTTATCTGATCCGTTGCGCCACGCACCGTGATCGCGAACGTGCCCGATGCCCGGTTCCCCGCTGCATCGGCAGCCGAACAGGTGACCGTCGTCGTCCCGATGACGAACGTCGAACCCGACGCTGGCAGACACGACGCCAGCGGTGACAACGGTGCGGTGTCAGCGGCGGTCGCGGTGAAGCTCGCCAGAGCACCGCCTGGGCCGGTTGCATCGACAGTCACAGGCGCAGGGAGCGTCAGCGATGGCGGTGTCACGTCGACGACGACGACGGAGAAGCTCCCCGAGGCCACATTGCCCGTCCAGTCGCCCGCCGAGCACGAGACCGTCGTCGTGCCGATCGGGAACAGCTGCCCCGAAAACGCGCTGCACGTGATGACCTTCGACGGCCCGGACACGGCATCTACCGCCGTCACCGTGAAGCTCACGTTCGCGCCAGCATTGCTCGTGAGTTCACCCTGGTCGTCCCCGGGAGCGTAAACACCGGCGGCGTCACATCGGGGAGGACCGTGACAGCGAGGCTCGACAATCCGGTCCCGCCGCCGGCCGACACCGTTACGCCCACGTCCGTGGTTACCTGGTTATCCACGTCTTTGAACTGGCACGTGATGCTCGAACCGCTGCCACTCGAACCGCTGACACTCGAGATCGCGTTGGCGTAGACACCGCACGTTGGTTGGACGAAAACCAACCCGATCGACGAGTGCGTCTCCGGTGTACGTGTAGGTTGCCGTCGTTCCGGCAGTCACCGTCGTCGGGCCTGTGATCGCCGAAACCGCCGTGGGACGCGTCAGGATATTGACGTCGAGAGTGCGCTCGAACGTGTTGGTGAGGATCGTCGCCTGCAGCTTGACGTGCGCCGCCGTCTTCGCGGCGACGTCGGCGAACACGCATGTGAAACTCGATGTCGTTTGTCCAGTCACCTCGCCGCCTTCGCACGTAGGCGTGATGGTCGCCGTCGCGCCGACTGGCACGATGGAGGTGTACGTATACGTTGCCGGCGGGACTCCGGCCGCCACTTCTGTTGGTCCGGTAAACGGAGACCTCCGTAGATCACCGCCTGTGTCGGGTAGGACACCTTCCCGCCCGGTCCACCGTCGTCGGCGACGAGACTGATTGGGTAGGTACTCGACCGCCTGGAGTACGCGTGGCTCAGACTGAAGTACTTCGGCGCGTAGCTGCTGGTCGGCGTCGTCGCGAATGGCCACACCCCGACGGTGCCCGGACACCCCGAGACGGTACAGCCATTCGGGAGTGTTGAGACTGGTCCCGTCGCCCCATATCACTTTGACGAAATGTTGGACCACCGGCACGTCGAAGATGCGTCCGTTGATGGTGAGCGGAGTGCCCCGACTACTACCTCACGGAAATCGCCAGCCAGACACAGCAGTCCTCCCCCGAGAGGCACGATGGAGCATACGGGCCTCATCTCCACCACAGGCGGTACGTTGCGTACTCGTGGGTCCACCCGCTCGACCTGGCTCCACGCATCGAGCGTGGTCACGGCGTATATCTTGACCTGTGCCGGATTGGCCAGTCCGCCTTGTCCATAGGCGTAGACGTGCGAGAAGTTGAAACTCCAGGGACCCGGTGTCAGCGTTTCCCCGGAGATTGGGGGTATATGCGGCGGCGGTCGAGGACCCTGAACGCGCCAACTGGCATCCGAGGAGGGCGCGTAGGGCTGATTCGCCGCGTTGCACGGATACATCCACGTCGTGACCTGGCCATCGCCCGACTCGATAAACAACGTCGTCAACGCGCCGTAAGCGCCATCAGGCAGAGCGGGGTAATTGACCGTTCCGCTCACGGAGACAGCCTGGCCCTCGGGAGGTACTCGCAACGGCTGGAGGCAAGACCAGGAATGGCAGGTTCGTAACGGTCAGTGTGGGCGCGAGGTTGCCTAGCGTCACACTGAACCGCTCCGACGATACGGCGCCCTCACTGTCCTCTGCCATCCACCAGCACGCTCCACGTGCCGGAAGTCGCATACGTGTAGCCGACGCCCGTACGGGATCGTTTGATCGCTGCCCACGGACAGCTGTACGCGAGCCCGCTACGGCATCGATTCGTCCTGGAGGCGTGAGACTGCACTCGGCAAAGCTAGGCCTCAGTTCGTTGATGGTCGGGTCCTCGAAGAACCAGCCGATCGCGGTGATTGGATTGCCGTCCGGGTCCGACGCGCCGGCGCTGAACAAAACGGCTGACCCGGATCTCGGCTCCTCTGAGACCGTCGGAACAAGCTTGGGCGCCCGATTACCTGTCCACTTGACCGTCTCAGCTCCGAGCGTGGCGTTCAACGTTTGGAGTTGGGTCACTTTCGTCGCGGCAGTGACCTGCAACGTCGAAGCTTGATACGTGTGAAAAAACCCTGCGGGCTGGATGCCGGCTGTGTGAGTGCCCAGATCCGAGAGGTTCGGGCCTCGATATCGCAGGGTCAGGCTCCACTGCCAGGGTACCCGCGTTTCCGCCCTGTTGCGTGCGCGTGACGAACCATCCCTGCGACATGAACGTCTGCTGGAGTTTGCCGGCAGGGCTCCACGTCTGGATCTCGTCCTGGACGACGCCGTTGACCTCGAACCTCGGATCGCCGGGCTGCCTTTGCACGGGCGGAGCGGGCACGACGCTAGCCAGGCGCTGTTCGTCGTAGCTGGGAAGCGTCTGGTAGACGAATGTCGAGAGCTCGACCCGGCCCAGGTCGGTCGCCGCAATCGTCCAGACAACAGGCGTCGCGTCGCCTTCGTGAGTGCTTCCTGCAGCATCGGCAGGATCGATTGATCCTGCCCGTTGAACTGGATGATCTAGACGACCGCGACGACGGCGGCGGGCGATGACGAGCGCGGGTAGCGATGCGGCGATGCCGACGCCGATGACGCCCGCGGATGCGAACGCGCCGACGGCCATCACTGAAGGGACCGTTCCAAGCACGGAAAAGCTCCCCCGCCATCGCCGCAAATGTCGCGGCGACAGTGAAGCTCGCCGCGGCGGCGATGGCGGCAATGCCGCTGACCAGTATGCCCGCGCCGACACCTACAGCGATCGCAAGGGCCTCGTCGGTGTGCCGCAGTGTCGCCTGCACGTCAGCAGACGTGTCGTAGGTGAACGTCGTATCGGAGTCGGAAATGCCCAGCGCCGCTCTCTTGGCGTTCTTGATCGCGTCCTCGGCCTGTTTCATCGCCAGCGCGGCGCCGTAGGCCGTGAACTGCTCTTTCGTTGGCGGGCGCGGCGGACGGCCAGCACCACTCCGCCAACTCTGCACTGCGGCCCCGGGTCGTACTGCTCGAAGCCGAATCCGGCGGGGACAGTGTAGTGGCAGGGGTCTGACTGCCACCTGGATAGATTCGTCGATTGCCTTCTGCGTTTCGCGGTACGCGGCGATCTTTGACGAGCACTTTCAAGGTGTCCAAGGTATCCCGCTCGACGCCCGTGAGAGGCGTCGTCGTTGTTGCCTGCTGCTTGGCCAGCGAGAGGAGGCGCATGAACATGTACGCCGCAGGTCGTCCAGCGCCGCGTACGGCAGTCGATTGTCGTTGGGCACGCCGTGGAGAGCGGCAAGCGCAGCCCGCGCCTCAGCTTCGAGAGGAGCCCGCACCTTTCCGCAGCCCCTCCTTTGACAACTCTGTCCCACGGCTGATATCCGACGATCTTCAAGGTGCCGTTCGGAAGTCCCAACAAGCTGTTGATACTGCCGGACAGACAGAAGCCGTTCCCGCTGCAGTTGAGCACATCCTGGGCGAGCACCGGCCAGGGGTGCGTCGACGCGAGGGCGAACACGAGCGTCATCCCGATCGCCATCACTCGCAGACTGGATCTGGAAGACCGAGGGACACCGCGGAGACTTCTCGAGTTCCTCATGACTCTCCTGCCTCTCTGCGCAGCTCGATCTTGCGGGCCGTTGCAGCGATCAATCGGACGGCGCTGACTGTCGATTGCCTTTGGAGTGGTTTCAATCTATAAGGAGCGTCGAGCTCATGTAATTGCATGGGCATGTGGAGGCATGTACATGTGGGGCGTGTACATGTGACGGAGGAACGTTTTGTCGGACGCAGCCGCTGGCACACGCCACCAGCGCACCCTCGTCAGGGACGCGCGCGTGGGCACTGTGCCTGCTTCTCGTTATCCACGGCGGCGTGGCTGCGGCG
>CAVSUB010000003.1:0-149032 GCA_963730995.1 uncultured Acidobacteriota bacterium
GAACAGCAGCAGGCGCTGAACTGGATCCGACGCGCGACTCCTCATGACGCGATCGTTCAGATGGAGCCGGAGGTTCGCGGCCGGGAAGAGTGGAGCCTGATCCCGAGCTTTGGCGAGCGTCGCATGGCCGGCGGCTTGCCCATCTCGCTCATGAGCGTGCCGGCCTACCAGCAGAGCTCCGAGCGCATCAAGGCGATGTTCGCGTCCTCCGACCCGAAGGCAGCACAGGCAATCGCCCACGAGCTCCACATCGACTACGTCTACGTTGACGGGCTCGACCGCGACACCTATCCCGGTGCCATCAAGTTCGACAACTCACCGGAGCAGTTCGTGCCCGCGTTCAAACGGGGAGCAGTAGGGGTATACCGGGTGCAGTAAGGGTGGTTTGTCACGCTTTTGTCGCGCGTACGGATCGGCCCTCGGAGCTATCCTGCAGGCAGTGGACTCCACCCGCCATGTTCCGGCCATTGCCCGATGGCTGCACGTCCAGGTGTCGGCGGCGAGCTTCGTCGTCGTGCTCTTCTTTGCCTTGACGGGACTCGTGCTCAACCATCCGAAGTGGGTCGCCGGGCCGAAGCGGACGACGGTGTATCGGAGCGCGTTCGATCCGGAGTGGACGAACCCGGCCGGGCCGTCGGATGTGGCGAAGCTGGATATCGTCGAGGAGCTGCGCAGCGCGCACGGCGTTCGCGGCGAGGTCACCGACTTCAACGTCGATGAGACGCAGTGCAGGATCTCATTTGTCGCACCGGGCTACTCAGCGAAGGCGTTGGTCAATCGGCGATCGGGGGCGTACGAGCTGACGGTCGTGCGCAGGGGCCTCGAGGCGCTCGTGAGCGACCTCCACGCGGGACGAGGGGGCGGCCCTGTCTGGTCGTTCGCAATCGATCTGGCCGCCGTCCTGCTCACCATCGGTTCGCTGACCGGACTCGCGCTGATTTTCCTCCTGGGCCAGCATCGGCTATCGGCGCTCCTCTCCCTGACGGCCGGCGGAGCCATGCTCTGTCTCTTGTACGCGGTCTGGGTACCCTGAATCTGCAGATCGTTCCTGAGTTCGCGCCGCCAGCTCGGGCGCGGGATCCAGTCCGATCGCCCCCAGCTGGTTCACCGTGACCGTCTGACCCGCCACCGTCACCGTCCCGCTGCGGCTTCCGATGAGATTGGCTGCGATGGCCAGGGTCACCGTCCCATTGCCGTTGCCGCTGGCGCCGGTCGTCACCGTGATCCAGCTGACGTGTGGTGTCGTGGTCCAGGTGCAGCCCGCAGCTGTGGTGATCGTCACGCTTCTCGTCGCACCGAGCGCGGGCACGTTGTTGAACGTTGCCGGGCTCACCTGATACGTGCACCCGCTGGCCTGGTTCACCGTGAAGGTGTGGCCGCCGATGGTCATCGTTCCGGATCGCGCCGGACCGGTCGTGGCGTCGACGCTGTACCGCACGGAGCCATTGCCGGTATCGCTTGCGCCCGAGGTGATATCGATCCACGGAACGTTGCTGACGGCGGTCCACGCGCATCCCCCGCCCGCCGTCACCGTCACCGACGCGTTCTTGATCCCGTCTTCGGAAACGTTCGCGCTCGTCGCAGAGATCGAGATCGAGCAGCCGCTGGCCTGATTGACGGTGAACGTATGTCCGGCGATCGTCAACGTGCCAGAGCGCGCGCCGCCGGGGTTCGCAGCCGCGCTGTATTGGACGGTCCCGTTGCCGCTCCCGCTCCCGCCTGACGTGACCGTCAGCCAGGACGCATTGCTGGCGGCCGTCCACGAACATCCGCCCCCGGCCGTCACCGCGACGCTGCCCGTTCCGCCGCCCGCTGCCGCGTTTGCGCTCGACTGCGACAGCGAGAACGAGCAGCCGCTCGCCTGATTGACCGTGAAGGTCTGGCCGCCGATGGTCAGCGTTCCCGAGCGTGCGCTGCCGGCATTGGAGGCGACGCTGTATTGGACCGTGCCGTTGCCGCTGCCGCTTCCACCGGCCGTGATGGTCAGCCATGGGACGTTGCTGGCCGCCGTCCAGGAGCATCCTCCAGCCGCCGTCACCCCCACGCTGCCCGTGCCGCCGCCCGCAGCCGCGTTTGCACTCGACTGCGGCAGCGAGAACGAGCAACCGCTACCTTGATTGACCGTGAACGTCTGGCCCGCGATCGTGATCGTGCCCGAGCGCGATCCGCCGTTGGTGGAGGCCGCAGTGAACCGCACCGTGCCGTTGCCGGACCCGTTCGCGCCTGACGTCACCGAGAGCCACGAGGCGTTGCTCGTCGCCGTCCAGTCGCAGCCGTTCCCGGCCGTGACGGCCACAGTCCCGTTGCCGCCGCCGGCCGCCACGCTCGTGCTCGTCGGCGCGATCGAAAACGAGCAGCCGCCGCCCTGATTCACCGTGAAAGTCTGGTCGGCGACCGTGATGGTGGCCGAGCGCGATCCGCCGTTCGTGGACGCCGCGGCGAACTGCACGGTGCCACCGCCGGAGCCCGTGGCGCCGGACGTGATCGTCAGCCATGCGTCGCTGCTGGTTGCCGTCCAGGCGCAGCCGGCGCCCGCCGCCACCTCGAAGCTGGAATTGCCTCCGGACGCCGCGATGTTCGTCGAGGTCGGTGAAATCGAGAACGCGCAGCCATTGCCCTGGTTCACGGTGAACGTCTGGCCTCCCACCGTGAGCGTGCCCGAGCGCGGTCCGCCAGTCATCGCCGCAGCACTGAACCCCACGTTCCCCGGGCCGGACCCGCTCCCGCCGGACGTGATGGTCAGCCAGGAGGCGTTGCTCGTGGCCGTCCAGGCGCAGCCGGCCGACGTCACCAGTTGAACGCTGCCCGTACCGCCGCTCGCCGGCACGTTCGCAGACTTTGGATCGATCGAGAACGTGCAACTGCTTCCGCTGCCTTGCTGGTTGACCGTGAACGTCTGCCCGGCGATCGTGACCGTCCCCGATCGCGGCGCGCTCGTCGGAGCTACGGTGAGCTTGACGGTCCCGTCGCCCGTCCCGCTTCCGCCCGACGCTACCGTTATCCAGCTCACGTTGCTCGCCGCGGTCCAGGCACAGCCTGCGGCAGCGGTCACGCTCACTGAGACGTCACCGCCCGCTGCCTCCAGCTGCTGACCTGCCGAACCGAGCGTGAATGTGCAGCCCGCAGACTGCGAGACGGTGACCTGAATGCCGGCAACGGTAATCGTCCCGCTGCGCGAGGGTCCGGAAACGGGCGAGACGGCGAAGGAAATGCCTCCGCCTCCGGTGCCGGACGTCGATCCCATGAGGGTGATCCACGGCGAATCGCTCGCCGCCGTCCAGGCGCACCCGGCCGCGGCTGTGATCGTGGCGGTTCCTGTGCCTCCTTGTGCCCCGAAGGAATGCGAGAGCGGATCCGCGGAAAAACTGCAGCCGGCGCCCTGAGTGATCGTCACGAGCTGACCGGCGACGAGCACGCTGCCCGTCCGGGTGGGACCGCTCGTTCCGTCAACCACGACCTGCGCGGCACCCGGCCCGGTGCCGGTCGCCCCCTGCACGACCGTCGCCCACGGCACGTTGCTCGCTGCCGTCCACGGACAGCCCGCCGCAGTCGAGACGTTCACGATCGTGGAACCACCGCCCGGTGCAGGCGAATAGCTCGTGGGCGCGACCGAATAGGTGCAGCTTTGAGATTGCGTGATGGAGAAACGAAGGCCGGCCACGAGCACCGTGCCCGTGCGCGGTGGGCCTGTTGCCGCTGCCACGTCGTACGCCACGGTGCCGTTCCCCGTGCCGCTCGCGCCCGATCGAATTGTGATCCAGCTGGAATCGGACACAGCCGTCCAGGTGCACATCCCGCTCGATGCGCGGACCCCGATCGTGCCCGAGCCACCCGCAGGAGTGAAGCTCTCGGACGGGTCCGCCAGCTGCATCGCGCAGTCGGCGGCGGCCTGGGTGATGTTCGCTCGCTGATCGTTCAACTCGATCACGCCGCGGCGGCTGGTGGGATCGCTGTTCGCGGTCGCGACGTATTCGACGGTGCCGTCTCCTTGCCCACTCGCCGCTCCGCTGATCGTCAACCACGAGGCCGTGGAGTTTGCCGTCCACGCGCACTCTCGATTGGTCGAGACGGCAACGGTGCCCTTCCCGCCTGAGGCCGGCACATTGAGCTCTGGCGTAGGCAGGCTCACGGAACAGCGCGGTACGGTGGAGGGTGCTGTCGAAGTGGACGTGGAGGATCCGCAACCTGAGCTCGCAAGCGCAAGGAGGAGAGCGCCAATGAGCCCGGCCCTGAGGTTAGTCATGTTTCCGCCGACTGCTAGTGGCTCGTATCTACTGATTTAGTAGCGTTACGTCCTGTAGCTCGGCCCGATTTTCGTAGCGGAGCGGCTACTACTGATTCAGGCGTTACATCCTACTAGAAGGTGTCTCATAAACCTGACGCTCACTCGAAGATGCGAGCGAGCCGTGCGAGCGAGCCACGCGATCGGAGCGCGCCGTCGAAGCGGCGCGCGAGAGCGCGTGTAGGGGAGTCCGAGGGGCGAAAGCCCCTCGGATTGAGACTAGTGCTTGCCTTCGCCGACGGATGCCCTGGATACCAATCCACCGATTCAGTTCTGGTTCACCGTCACCGTCTGGCCGGCCACGGTTACGGTTCCGGTGCGCGATCCGCCGATGTTCGGCGTGATCACGAACTCCGTGCTTCCGCTACCGGTACCCGAGACGCCGTTGGTCACGGTGATCCAGGTGACGTTCGTGGTGACCGTCCAGGTACAAGCCAGCGCCCACCGTGACGGTCGCGCTCCGTGTTCCGCCTGGCGGTCCGACGTTGAAAGAAGTGGGGTTGACCTGGTAGTTGCAGCCGCTCGCCTGGCTGACGGCGAACGTCTGACCGCCAATCGTCAGTGCGCCCGATCGTGCAGGCCCCGACGAAGCATCCACGGTGTAGGCGACCGTGCCATTGCCGCTTCCGTTGCCGCCAGACGTGATCGTGATCCACGGCACGCCGCTCGACGCCGACCACGAGCAACCGGCGCCGGCCGTTATACCGACGCTGTTCTTGGCGCCGCCCGCCGGCACGCTTACGTTCGGCGGCGACAACGAGATCGAGCAACCGTTGGCCTGGCTGACGGTGAACGTCTGGCCGCCGATTGTGAGCACGCCCGATCGCGCGGGCCCGGAGGAGGCGTCGACGGTGTAGACGACGGTGCCGGTTCCGCTGCCATTGGCGCCCGAGGAGATGGTGATCCAGGGGACGCTGCTCGCAGCCGTCCACGGACAGCCATCGCCGGTCGCTACACCCACCGTGTTCTTGGCACCGCCGGCGGGCACGTTCGCGCCGCTCGAAGCCAGCGCGATCGCGCAGCCGCTTCCCTGGTTGACGGTAAACGCCTGGCCCCCGATCGTCAGCACGGCCGACCGCGCAACGCTCGTCGTCGCCGCGGCGGCGTACTGGACGGTACCGTTTCCGCTGCCGTTCGCTCCGGCCGTCACGGTCAGCCAGGATGCGTTGCTGCTTGCCGTCCACGGGCACCCGTCTCCCGCATTAACCGCGACGCTGCCCGAACCGCCGGCCGACGGGACATTGGCGGCGGTGGGCGCGATCGAGATCGAGCATCCGCTCCCCTGCGTCACCGTGACCTGCGCTCCCGCCACGCTGATGGTCCCGCTGCGCGCGGGACCACTCAGCGGATCCACGCTGAACCCGAACGCTCCGGGGCCACTGCCGCTCGTCGCGGTCGTCAACGTGATCCACGGCACGTTGCTCGAGACCGACCAGGCGCAGCTCGCGGAGGTGTCGATTGTCGCGGACCCTGAGCCGCCCTGCGCACCGAAGGATTGCGCGAGCGGAGCGACAACGAAGCTGCAGCCGGCGGTCTGCGTGATCGTCACGACCTGACCGGCCACGAGAACGGTGCCCGATCGAGGTCCGTTCGCTGCCTCCACGGCAATCTGCACTGTGCCGGCACCGGTGCCACTCGATCCCTGGGTGATGGTCGCCCACGGCACGTTGCTGGCTGCGGTCCAGGGACAGCCGCCGTTGGTCGTCACGGTGACGTTCGTCGAGCCTCCGGCGGGTCCCGGAGAGTAGCTCGTGGGTGAAACGGTGTACGCGCAGTTTTCTGATTGCGTGATCGAGAAACGAAGGCCGGCGACGAGGACGGTACCGGTACGAGGCGCCCCAGCCAGAGACTGCACGTCGTACGCCACGGTTCCGTTGCCCGTGCCGCTCGCGCCTGACCTGATGACGATCCAGTTCGAATCGGAGACGGCCGTCCAGGCGCACGTGGAACCCGACGCCTGCACGACGATGGTCCCTGACCCGCCGGCCTGCGAGAAGCTCTCCGACGAGTCGCCCAGCTGCATCGCGCAATCGGCGGCCGCCTGCGTCACGTTGGCGTGCTGATCGTTCAACTCGATCACAGCACGTCGAGACGCCGGATCCGAGTTCGCGGCAGCGACGTAGTCGACCTTGCCGTCACCTTGACCGCTCGACGGGCCTCGGAACGTCAGCCACGCCGCCGTCGAGTTCGCGGTCCACGCACACTCGCGCGCGGTCGTGATGGCGATCGTACCGCCCCCCCCGGACGCGGGGACGCTGAGATCCGACTCGCCGAGCGAGACGCTGCACCGCGGCACTGTGGAGGGCGCCGTCGACGTCGTGGAGGATGTTCCACAGGCGGCACCCGTCACTGCGGCAAACAACGCGATGAAGAGGCCGAGCCTGAGGTTCGTCATCGATGGAAGTAGATGCCCGACTGCCGGGCGGATCCTAGCCTGCCAAAAAGCTGAGTCAGCAGCAAGCTGAACTTGCAATCGGCGCGAATACGAAATCGTGATCAACCGTTTCTATAGCGATAAAACGTGCGGAGGGCGATGAACCAGTCGCGGAGGCCGATCTTCTTTCCCTCCTCACGGCTGCGTGGCGCGTAGCGAATCGGGACTTCGACGATCTTCAATCCGCGTGCGAGAAGTCGCGATGTGATCTCGTGATCGAGCTCGAACCCGGTCGTCTGAAGGTCCACCGAGGCCAGATCGGCACGGCGAAACAGCTTGTAGGCCGTCACGGTGTCGGTCAGGAACCGACCGGTCGCGAGCGCGCAGGCGAGGCTCAGGCTCCGGCCGCCGAGGTATGCCGTCAACGACTGCCGCGCGTGGCGTCCGCGTCCGAGATATCGGCTGCCGTAGACAACGTCGCCCCTGCCTTCCAGAAACGCGCGCAGCATCGGCAGGTAGTCGGATGGGTCGTACTCGAGGTCCGCGTCCTGGATGATGAGGAGCTCGCCGGTGGCCATCGAAATGCCTTGACGAACGGCCTTGCCTTTGCCGCCGTTGACCGGCTGCCGGTGCAGCCGGACCTCGGAGAAGCCGGCGACGATTTCGCTCGTCCGATCCGCCGAACAGTCGTCGACCACGACGATCTCTTTGCGGATCCCCAGCGGCTCGAGATCGACAGCGCGGATCTGCTGGAGAAGCGTTCCGATGAATCGCTCCTCGTTGTACGCGGGAATGACAATCGACAACGTCGTCACGCCGGCGACCCGTCGCGCTTGGCGAGATAGCGCTCGACGATCACGAGCTCCTCTGGCGTGTTGACGCCGATGGCCTCTTCCTCGTCGACCGACGGGAAGGTCACGACATCGTGCCGACTGGCCGCCCACGAAATGAACGGCAGGAAGTTGCGCTCGTTCGTCAGGTGGCCGATCGCGACATCCCGTTCGTATTGCGGGAGAAGGTCCAGGTACGCCATCGGAGAGAGTCCGAACAGCCCCATATCGCTCTCCCCGACGTCGGGCATGACGTCGCCTTCACGGCGATGGAGCACTCGGAGGATTCGACCGTCGTCTCCCCTCTCCAGATGGATGTACGGTTCTCGCCGTCGAACGGTCGGGATCACGAGGGCCGCCTCCGGATTCGCCACCGACGTCGACACCAGGGTCCGCACGGTCGAAGGATGAACGGCGACCTGATCGCACCACGTGATCCAGACGCCATCGCCAGCCGCGGCACGTACCGGGTTCGTGGCGAGCATGATCGCGTCCAGCATGCCGGTCGGCTGGCGCTGGACGACGCACTCCGCAGGCGTGCCCCAGGAGCTGACATGGTGCCGCAGCGCAACCTCGAACGACGGGTGGACAACGAGCACGATTCGCGAGACGACTTCCTTGTACAGACGTTCGAGCCGATCGATCATCGGGATTCCGCCGACCGGCACGAGAAGCTTCGGTACCTTCGCGCCCAGGCGTGAGCCGAGGCCCGCGGCAGGGATCACCAGTACGGGACGACTCATTTGGCGGGGCGCACCGGCGAGGCATCGCCGGCGTAGTCCTGACGGCGGTCCGCCTGGCGAGCGGGTGCGAGACGTTCCGCGAGCAGGATCCAGAGCGCCTGCAGGCCGTCGAGCGCGCTCGTCCGCTTGACGCGATCGGGCGATAGCGGGAAGAAGCGCACCGGCAGCTCGAGGATCTCCGCCTTGCGCCGCAGCAGGGACGCGAGCAGGGTGTGATTCACGCTCTTGGCGGTCAAATCGACTCGAGGATCCAGGGCGTCAGCCGCCCGGAGCGCACGCACGCCTGACAACGTATCCGTGATGTACCGGCCGTACAGGACGAGACACGCAAGACTCAGAACGTAGCTCCCGAGGTAACTGATCGCGCCCGCAACCGCCTTGCGGCGATACCGGAACCGGTACGATTCCTCGATGTCGCGGACCGACAGCCGGCGGCTGCCCCACACCGCGTCGAGGCGTCCCGTGGCCAGCTGCGCGAGCAGCGGAACCGTCTCCTCTCCCCGGTACATGCCGGACGATTCGAACAGCAGGACGTAGTCGAAGCCTTCCGGCCGTGCGGCTTCCGCGAAGCCACGGACGCCGTCGCGCAGTGGACGAACGGCAAAGGGCAGGTGCGCCGCGAGCCGTGGATCGAGCGCCTCGGAGCCTGGATAGAACACCGTCACGTCGACCGGCACGCTCGACAGACCGCCGCGAATCATCTCCAGAAGGGTCTGCGCGATCTTGTTCATCGACCCATCGTCATGCAGCAGGACTGCCACACGCGTCCGAACGCTGCGGCCGGCGATCGAGGCGATGATGGGACCGAGCACGCGTGCCGCGTCGTGTCTTCCGGAAATGCCGTCCTCGAAGTTGCCGATCCGTACAAGCCGCGGATCCTCGATGGCGTCGGTGGGGCCGAGCGGGACGTAGGGACTCTCGCCTTCGGCGCGCGCCGGGTCGTTTATGAGCGAATGCGTCACGAGGAAGGGCGTCGGCACCTTCGAACGTCCCTTGGCTTTCAGGTAGTACTCGGCCCGCTCCAGCAAGTCGACGGCGTTGCTGCCGGAGATCTCGGCGTCCGCCTGGATGTTCGTCACCAGGACTTTCAGGGCGGACAGGTTCCCGGCAATCGCCTCCGGGACGCCATGTGTGAGGTACGACGGGAACAGGCTCGAGTGCTGGGTACCGGGCGCGTAGAGGATCAGATCGGCAGACGCGATCTTCGGCGCCAGCCGCGGATTGATCGCGATCGCCGCCTCCCGTTCGCGAAGCAGCGCCTCCGCAGCCGAACCTCCAAGGCCGACGATCTCGCGCTCGTGCGCCGTCAGCGGACGGTCGATCAGGTAAATCTCGCGGATGCGATTGGGCCTGGCGACGTCGACGATCGCAGCCTCTGTCGCGAGCAGGTGGCCGTCGGCGTCGATCGCGACGAGGAACGCGTTGGTCCCATCGGTGACGTTCTCGAGGAGCCCGGCCTGCAGACCCACGATTCCGCAATAATCGTCGACGGCCTGGTTGAAGTCCCTGTCCGCCAGGAGAAAGGACCCCGCGAACACGAGGTTCCCCAGACTGCAGTCGGAGAAATCGAACGTGCGTCCGAACGACCTGACCTCGTCGCGGAACCGCAGGAGGCGCGCGCCGAGATGCGCCCGATGCGAGTACTCCAGTGCCGACACGATCCGCGCAACGGAATGCTGGAATGCATCCAGAGGCGAGGGCGCCGATTCGCCGACCACGACGCCGATCGCAGACAGGGCGTCGGATGACGCGTAGGCTTGAGGGCAGCGGAGATCAAGCAACTCGATGAGACCCGGCGGGCACGTCCTTAACGCGCCGGCAATGGTCGACGCGTTCTTTCTGAAATCGGAGGGCCCGAGGCTGTCGCCGAGAAAACGCCGCACCTCGCCCGTCGAAGCGCCGTCGTCGTACCCGTTGATGGCAACCGTCAGGTCGATTGCCGGGCTCGCGATCAATTGTCGGGTGAGCGCGCCGGAGCCGCGACCGCCGGAAAAGAGCACGACCTGCAGCCGACGCGGCTGGCTCTGGTCGCCATCGTGTGCGGGGGGCACACGCAGATTATGCCATGTGGGCACCTGAGCCGCGCGAACGCGTGATTTCAGCTTGCCGGGACCCGACACCGCAACATAGAGTCAAAGCGCGCGTGATACCTTCGACGATCCCCAGCCCGTCCACCCCTGCCCCAGCCGCAGATCGATCGTTGGCGCTGAAAGCCGCAGCGGGCGTTCTCTTTGTCGCGGTCGTCGGCCTGTCGTGGGTATTGGGGCACGGATCGGCCGGCCCGGGATATCTCGTTCTCTACGCACTCCTGCTGTTGCCGGGTCTCCCCCTCGGATTCTTACTGTTCGGCCGCGGACACGCCGCCGGCTGGATTGCGGGCGCACTCATCGGCTACGGGTTGTCCGCGATCGTCCTGTGGATCCCGGTCGACCTCGGATTCACCGGACACGCATGGGCTCCGACCGCGTGGGCAGCACTGACGGCCGCGACGCACCTCATAGCCAGAGGCAGTCACGCTGTCGTCGTCCTTCCGCAGTGGCACCGCAGTGACACTGCTGGCCTCTTATGCGCCCTCCTCGTCGTACCGCTGCTCGTTGCAGGGCCGTTCTCGCGGGTCGGAGAGCGGGATCCGGCGGGCAACCTGCGATACCGGGCCTATTTCACGGCCGACTTCCTGTGGCACGTGGCGCTGACCGCCGAGCTCGCGAAGGCGGACCCTCCGATTCGCAACCCTTATCTGGAGCGCAGAGCGCTCAATTACTACTGGGCGTACTTCGTGCCGCCGGCGATGATCGCCAGAAGTGTAGGGGCAGCGCATTCGCTCGAGGCCTGCCTGCTGCTCAACGCGCTCTGTGCCGGGCTGCTGTTCGTTGCCTCCATTTATCTCTACGGCTGGTGTGTGGTTCCCCGGGCAGGCCCGATTCTGATCGCAGTCCTTCTGACCATGCTGGCGGCCAGCGCCGAAGGCCTTCTCGCCCTCATCCGTCTGGCTCGCGACCACCTGCCACTCGCATCCCTTCGGAGCCTCAACGTCGACGCGCTGACCGCCTGGATTTTCCAGGGGCTCACGGTCGACAGCCTGCCGCGCTCGCTCTGGTACACACCGCAGCACGCGGCCGCCTGCGGCCTTGGCCTCATCGGGCTCATCGGGGCAGGACACTCTTCGAAACTCTCACCAAAGGCCGCGCTCCTCGCAGGCGTTCCTCTCGGCCTGTCGATTGTCTTCAGCCCATTCCTCGGCGGGTCCTTCTGTGTCATCTACGGCGTCGTCGCCATCTGGAACGCATTCGAACAAAGCGAGCGCCCGCTCCCCGCGATTGCCTGCTCCGCGATGGCGGTCGTCCCGGCACTCGCCGGCCTTGCGTGGTGCGTCGCGAACCAGACATTCGAAGGCGCAGGCGGGTCGGTCGAAATAGGCCTGTCGCCGCGCGCCGCCACGGCGCCCTTTGCCACGCTTGCTCTCGCCCTGGGACCGATTCTCACGCTAGCCATCGGCGGGCTGATGCTCGCGTGGAGCCGCCGCTACCGCTGGCATGCGTCGATAGCCGGCCTGGCGATCGGGCTGACGCTCTTCTACTTCGTGTACCTCTCGAGCGAGCCCGTCTGGGTCGGCTGGCGTGCCGGCCAAATCATTCTCGTGACCACGACGCCGCTCGTCGCCGCATTCTTCGCGGCGCTGGTTGACACGTCGCGACGCGCGGCCGCCGTAATCGCCGCGGCCCTGGCGCTTGCGGTCGGTCTGCCCACGACTCTCATCGATACATGGAACGCACAGGACGTCGAGCACGTCGCGATGGGCCCCGGCTTCCGATGGACAGTCGTGGTACCGCCTGCCACGCAGGCCGCGATGAAGTGGATTCGCGAGCGGACACCGGACGAAGCGGTCGTCCAGATGTCGATCGGTCCGCGCGGCCGCGAGACATGGACGCTCGTCCCCACGTTCGCGGCCCGCCGGATGGCGGCCGGCGAGCCGATCTCGCTGCTGCACGTGACGGAGTACGACCAGCGCTCGGGCGCCGTGGACGCGATGTTCCGGACCACGAACGCAGCCGAGGCTTCGCGCCTCGCGCACGCACAGCGCATCGACTACGTCTATGTCGACGGCGTCGAACGAAAGGCCTTCGGCGCCGACGCGCTCGCGAAGTTTTCTGACCCGCAGTACTTCGAACAGGTATTCGAGGAAGGCGATGCGGCGGTGTTCCAGGTCCGTTAGAGATCTCAATCCGGAAGCAGACCGTCGGCGCGCCGAACCATCGCTGGAAACATAGGGAGAATCGCGCAGAACATGACCTCAGTGACCATTGTCGGAGCCGGCGTGGCCGGCCTCACGATTGCCTATCAACTCGTGCGGCAGGGCTTTCACGTCACCGTGATCGAGAAGAACGCGGTCGTAGGCGGGCTGGCGAGAACGTTTCACTACGGCGATTTCCATTTCGACGTCGGACCTCACCGATTCCACACGGAGAACTCCCGCGTTGCGGAGTTCATCCGCCGGATCCTGGGCAAGGAAGCGATCGAAATCCCCCGCAAGAGCGGCGCGCGGATGTTCGGCCGCTTTCACGAGTGGCCCCTCCGGCCGGGCATCCTCCTCTCGATGCCGTTTTCGTTGATGCTCCGAGCCGCGCGCGACCTGCTGTTCAAGGAGCACCTGCCTGGCGAGTCCTTCGAGGCCGATATCGTCAACACGTACGGCCGCACCCTGTACGACATCTTCTTCAAGCCGTACACGCGCAAGTTCCTCTTTCATTCGCCGGCAGTGCTGCACCGCGACTGGGCGCGCGCGGGCGTGAACCGCGCGGTGATCGACAAGCGGGCTCAATCCGACAGCCTGTGGGGTCTGCTGAAGACCACCCTGATGCCGAAGCCGGTCGAGACGATGTTTCTCTATCCGCCGCATGGCGTCGGCCGGTTCTCTGACCTGCTGGCCGAAGGCGTCCGCCAGGTTGGCGGTCGCATACTGACGGACACGACCGTCACCGCCGTCGAGACAGCCCGGAACAGGGTCACCGCGGTTCGAACGCAGACAGAGCGCATTACCTGCGACAACATCGTCTGGACCGCCCCACTCACGACGCTCAATCGCCTCGTGGGCATCGACGACGTCGATCTCGAGTACCTCTCGACGATTTTCTACAACGTCGAAGTCGCAAAGCCTCCGAAGCTCGACTACCAGTGGACGTACTTCGGCGGGGACGAAATCTTCTCGCGGGTCACGGCGCCCCAGGCGTTCCTGACGAGCACGACCCCTCCGGGCAAAGGCGGCCTGTGCGTGGAGCTCACGTGTCGAGAAGGCGACGAGCGATGGAGGAACCCGGAGAGCTACGTTTCCCGGATCGTTGCGGATCTCGTACGCACCGGCGCCGTGGAATCGGCCGGGGACGTGGAGCGGGTGCACATCGAGTGCGTGCCTTTCACATATCCGATCTACAAGTTGAACTATCTCTCCGAGCTGACCCGGAACCTGAAAGCACTGTCCAACTACCCCAATCTCCTGCTCGCCGGCCGCTGCGGACGCTTCTGGTACAACAACATGGACCACTCCATCGGGCAGGGGCTGACCATGGCGGACAAGATTCTCCGTGGCGAGACGCTGGCCGAGATCGACAGCGCGGATCGCGAGTTCTGGACCGCAGAGGAAGGAGAGGTGGCCGCGCCGTCGAAGTGACCAGCGGCAAGGGTGTGCCGGCTGTGCTATTCTTATGAGCTACACCTTCGATGACACGACGAACCCTGGTGGCAGGGCTCTTACTGGCCGTGCTGACGACCGCTTGCGGCAGCAGTGGCCCGCCGATCGGGCCAGGACCTATCACACCGCCGCCCCCGGATCCCGGGCCTACCCCGACGCCGACACCACCTCCCACGCTCGGGATCACCAGGATTCTGGCGTTCGGCGACAGCCAGACCCAGGGGACGACATCCCCGACGTATACGCCGTTCACGCTGACGCCGGGCCTGCCCCAGTCATATCCGTTCAAGCTGCAGGCGCTCCTCACGGCGCGCTACACCGGACAGACGATCGCGGTTGCGAACGCGGGTCTTGCGGGTGAACGCGTGACCGAGACTCATCCTTCGACCCGCGATCGATTCGGTGCCGCGCTGTCCGAGGCGCACCCCGAGCTCGTGATCCTGCTGGAGGGCGTCAACGATATCAACAACCTGCCGGACGGCGTGACCAACGTCAGCCCGATCGTGGGCGCACTAGAGGATCTGGTGCGCGACGCCCAAGGTCGCGGCTCGCAGGTCATCGTCGCGACGCTTCTCCAGCAGCGGCCCGGATACCCCAACACACAGCACTACATGCTCGTTCCGAAATTCAACAACGAGGTGAAGACGATGGCGGGCAAGAAGGGCGCGACGCTGGTCGATCTCAATACCATGGTGCCGCTCTCGCTCATCGGCCAGGACGGACTTCACCCGACGGAAGCGGCATACGAAATGATGGCGGGGATCTTCTTCGACGTGATCAGAGGAAAGTACGAGGTCGTTACTGCCGCGCGACGGTAACGAGCCGCGCACCCTCGAACGCCTTCGTCTCCACGACACTCCAACCGGGCGACAACTTCAACGCGGGATCGCCAGGGCCGATCGACAGCACCCATCCGCGGCTTCCGGACGTCCGCTCGAACACTCCCAGCGCAGTCTTGTGATCGAAGTCCTGGACCGCGGCGCCCTGACCGCCTGCCACGCTGAACGTTCCCTGAGACTCCACGTCGGGTGGCAGCAGATCCCAGGCCTCGTTCCAGGCGTTGAAGCACTCGAGCTCCCGGCCTTCCGGAATCCTTGCCTGCAGGCCGCCTTCGTAGTGGAACGTCGCCCCAAGCCCCGCGAGTCGCGTCAGCAACGCCGACGCACGAAACCTTGCGGGCGCATCGTCCCGCCGGCCTGGCTCGTACTTGACGCCGGCCCCGATCGGCTCGTCGCTCACCACAGGCTTCTTCAGTTTCTGCAGGTGCTCGGCGCCCTGAGCGACGCCGAGCACCTGGGCCCAACCGTCCAGTTTGTTGTCGCGCGGCGCATGCCACGTGGCGTAGTCGCCACGCGCGAAGCTTTCGTCGGCCTCAATCGATCCGAGCGCAATCGGGACATCGGCCGGGACCCGTGCAGCCAGGGCGACGAGCACGTCCGGCTTGCCGACCGCCGGCACCTGGGACGGATGCGTCGGCTCGTTGGCGATCTCCAGGAGCGCGTTCGGATGGGACTCCAGTGTCTCCCCGAGCGTCGACAGCTGTTCGTCGAGGTTGACGGGCATGTCCATCGTGCCGGCGAGCGCGACGACTTCGACGTGGAGCTTGTGATTCGCTGCCAGAATCAGCAGGCGCGACAACGCCGCACGGCCCTCCTCCGGCTTGAGGTCCATGAAGCCGCCGCCCATCGCGAGGGTCCGGACCACCGTCAGCTTCTGCGCTTCGGCCCAGCCAAGAAGCTTTTCGGCCTCCTGTTCATTCTTGTCGGCGACGTAGTCGACGAGCCGGAACGCGGTCAGGCCGCGCCATTGGAACGGCTGGCCCTGGGCCGTTCGGAAGCGTGTACCGTCGATCTGAAGGTGAGTGGGGGGGCCGGCCGGAGCCTGAGAAGTTCGCGACACGTCAGCCTGTTCGGACCGTCCGCACGCGAGCGCGTTCAGCGACACGCCGAGGATCAGCGCCAACGGGAGCGAGATCCTCACTTCAGCGCTCTGAATCCGTGCAACAGCGCCCCGCTCACCGACTTTCCGTCGTAGTCGCTTGCGCACAACCACCAGCGCCGGCTGGCCGCCGAGTACGAGGAGGCCACGATGTCGTCCCCGTCGACCGCGCCAACGACCTTGGTCTTCAGATCCATCGATTGCCAGTAGGACGGCACCACCGCGCACGCGTCCCCTCGCTTGAAACGGAACGGACACGAGCCGCCGAAGTTCACGGTGACGCGCGCCGACCCGATCCGCGAACTGACGATCTGATACTTCTCTCGATCGCCAGACACGTCTTCGCGCTCGTGTACCACCTCGTTGGGGTCGGGGCACGTGCTCGCATTGCCGAAATTCCGCATGATGACGTCGACGTTGCGGATGCTCGAGTCGGAGAAATCGAGGAGGAACTGGCGGGCCATGTCCCCGACTTCCTTGACCGAATTGTGGAGCGAGAGCGTAGCCGTGTTCGATACCCGATTCTCTTGGGTGTTCGGCGCCGTGCCGTAGCGCTCGACTACTTCGAGTGTGAGGACGACGTCCGAGGATGCGGCGATTTGCGCGGGCGCCTGCCACGTCACCGTCGGACCCGTACCGCTGAAGGTCCCGACAGGCGCGGACCAGTTGAACTGCAGCTGAGCGATCGGCGTCTCTTCGTCCTTGACGTCGGCGCTCACGGAGACGCTCTCTCCAACGTCAGCAAAATTGGACGGCTCCTTCGGACGCGCGCCCTGAATTGCGATCGACCGGATCGCTGGAGGGGAGTTCGGCGGCGGAGTGACGCCGCCATTCACCGGCGGCGGCGGGACGCTGGCGGGACCACTCGGCGATCCACCGCACGCGGCCAAGGCGAGCGCCGCCACGCACGCGCCGAGCCACGATCCGATTCGACGTTTCGTGGCACTCATGCGCCCATCACTTCCCTGGTGCGCGTCGGCGCTTCTCTGATCTCGCGAATCACGTAGATTGGCTTGTCCTGCGACTCGTGATAGGTCCGCGCCTGCATCTCGGCGATGAGCCCGCTCATGAGGAAGTTGGCGCCCATCACGAGCAGGACGATGCCAGCCAGGAGCAACGGGCGATCCGAGATGCCCTCGTGCAGCGCGTACTTCACGTACACAAGCCAGAGACACACAAGCGACCCGAGCGCGCCCATCCCGAGGCCGAGCAGACCGAAGATCTGCAGCGGCCGAGTCGAATAGCTGATCAGGAACTTGACGGTCAGCAGATCCAGCACTACGCGAATCGTGCGGGAGATCCCGTATTTGGACGTGCCGTGCAGGCGCTTGCGATGATTCACCACACGCTCGGTGATCGTGACCCCCATCTCGCTGGCGATGGCCGGCAGGAACCGGTGCATTTCGCCGTAGAGCTTCATCGGCTTGACCACCTCGGCGCGGAACACCTTGAGGGAACAGCCGTAGTCGTGGAGCTTGACGCCCGTCACCTGCGAGATGACCCAGTTGGCGATCATCGACGGCAGGCGCCGATTGAGAAACGCGTCCTGCCGGTTCTTGCGCCATCCGGCAACGATGTCGAACTCCTGCGCGAGCTCGATCATGGCAGGGATGTCTCGCGGATCGTTCTGCAGGTCGCCGTCGGACGTCACGATGTAGCGCCCGCGAGCATGCGCGAACCCGGCCGAGAATGCCGCCGTCTGACCGAAGTTGCGGCGGAATCGGATGATGCGGAGCCGCGCGTCTCGCGCCTGTATGTCGGCCAGCAGATCGAACGTCGCGTCCGTGCTGCCGTCGTCGACGACGATGATTTCGTATCGTCGTCCGAAGGTCTCGAGCGTTGCCGTGAGCTCTTCGTAGAGCGCGGCCACGTTCGGCGCCTCGTTGCGCACCGGAATGACGACGGAAATCTCAGGATTCATCGTTTCTGGCGTGACCACAAACGACTGATTATAAGCGGCTTCCGCCTATTTCGTCAATTGCAGAGGTGATCGCGGCGACGGAGGAGACGGAGGGAGCGGAGTTCACAAACGGAGAAACGGGGTGAACGGAGGACGAACGGAGAAGA
The DNA here is from genome assembly GCA_963730995.1 of uncultured Acidobacteriota bacterium. Taxonomy (GTDB): domain Bacteria; phylum Acidobacteriota; class Vicinamibacteria; order Vicinamibacterales; family 2-12-FULL-66-21; genus CAVSUB01. Next base: position 17,921 of record CAVSUB010000003.1, read on the forward strand.
TTGCCACTGGGTCGGCCACCTCGAGTCATGGAGTCGGTCTACACGAACGATGGGGCGCGACCGCGCGCAGCGCGGTCGGGTGGACGAGCGTGACGGTGGGCACAAGCCGGTTTGGTCCATGGGCGGCTTGCGCCCGCCGTCGCGCTCGTCCACCCGGACGCCGGCTTGCAGCCGGCGTCGCGCCCACCGAGGCTGCTTGCGCCCGTCACCTCGTTCGCCAGTCGACCGCGCCTTGCGCGGCGCGACCCGCCGCCTCAGACGTCCGTATCGCACCACGACGCTCAGTGAAATCGATCTTCTCCGTTTCGCCTCCGTTAATTCCGTTTCTCCGTTGTGAGCGTCTCCGTTATCTCCGTACCCTCCGTTCGGCCGGGCGCCCGCTTCCGGCGCTGCCACAATACGGCGCCGACGCCCAGCACGAGCGCCACCACCGCCATCCAAACGCCCACCTGTCGTGCGTTGTCACGCAGGAAAGCGACGGCGCGCTCGCCGTACCAGAGCGCGAGCAGCCCTTCTCCGAAGTAGCGAATGCCTCGTCCGATGGTGACGGCGAGCACGAAATCCACGACCCGCACCTGAGCGACGCCGGCAGCAAGCACGAAAATCTTGAATGGCGCCGGGGGTGGAAGCAATGAAGGTACGAGCACGCTCAACAGACCGTACTTGCGCACGACGCCTGTCGCCCGCTCGAGATGCCGTTCGTGAAGCCGTCGCCTGAGGAACGCGTCGCCGCCCTTGCGCGCAATCAGGAAGATGAAGAGGCAACCGGCAATCGAACCGAGCGTCGCAAGCAGCGCATAGAAGACCATGCGCGGCGGATGCTGGATCGTAAGCCAGACGATGAGCAGGTCGACGACTTCAGGGAACGAGAGGAACGAAGAGTCGAGAAACGCGATCAGGAACACTCCGGGGCCGCCCAGAGCGAGCGCGAAGCCCTGCACCCAGTCCAGGAGACGCTTCATTCCCCAAAGTGTAGACTAGGACTTTGCTCACGAGACGTCCGACGCCCGCATTGGCCGCTGCTGCGCTCGCTTTTCTTGCAGGAAGCGCGGCCGCCCTCTACTACTCGCATCTCGGTCTCGCGCTCAGCCACTACGACGCCCGGGCACATCTGGTCGTCTCACGGCGGATCTTCGACAGCATCGTTCCCGGCTGGCAGCAAATCGGTGCCGTGTGGCTTCCGCTGCCCCATATCCTCGACATGCTGCCCGTGCAGCTCGATGTCTTCTACAGGACGGGCGCGTTTGCCATCGCGATCTCGGTGGCGAGCATGTCGGTCGCGGCGTGGGCGGTCGCGCGGCTGGTCCTCCGCACCACCGGGTCCGCGGCCGGAGGCCTGACAGCCGCGGCGTTGTTCGTCGCAAACCCGAATCTCCTGTATCTGCAAAGCACGCCGATGACCGAGCCGCTGCTCTTCGCCACGACAATGGTCGCGGTGATGTCGGTGGCGGAGTGGGTCGACAGGGATGCGCCGCGATGGCCGCACGCGGCCGGCCTGGCACTCACGGCCGCCAGCATGACGAGATACGAAGCCTGGCCCGTCAGTGTCGCGATCATTGCCCTTGCCGGCATCGTCATGCTGCGGCGCGGCCAGCGTCTCTCCGCCGCGGTTGCCGCGTGTGGGCGGCTGGCCCTCTACCCTGGCATCGCCGTCGTCCTGTTCGTGCTGAACAGCCGATGGACGACAGGCCACTGGTTCGTGACGAGCGGCTTCTTCGTCGCCGAGAACGACGCGAAGGGGCAGCTGGTCCTCGCCTGGGAGCAAGTGAAAATCGGGACGTATCGGCTCTCGGGGCCCGGGCTGATCTGGCCGGCCTACGCTTCCGCAGCGCTCGTCCTCGCCGCCTTCGTGCGATCGAAAAGCACCGCAGGTCTGGTCCTCGTCCTGGCGCTGGCCGCATCGGCGGCACTGCCATGGTACGCGTACTTCAACGGGCATCCGCTGCGAGTCCGGTACAGTATGCCGCTGGTCTTTGCATCGTGCACGTTGTGCGGCGTCGGCGTCGGCCTGTTGCCTCGGCGCATCCGTGCAGCCGTCGCTGTCGCGCTCGTAGCGGCGATCCTGTACAACGACTCGCCGATAGACGCTCGAGCGCCCATGGTGCTCGAGGCGCAGCGCGACAACGTCAACCGCGCGGGCCGCATGGTCGTGACGGCGTATCTCGTTCAACACTACGACTGGAGTGGGAACAGCGTCGTCATGGCGAGCATGGGCTCGCTCGCGCACTACATCCAGGATCTGTCAGCCTACGGTTTCCATATCCGGAATTTCCTGCACGAGGGAAATGGCGACCTCTGGGTCTTCGCCGTCGAGCAGGGGCCTCACGGGTTTGCGGACTGGATTCTCGTCGAAGAAAAGGCCGAAGGCGGCGATGCGCTCTTCCATCGCGCACAGGAGCTGCCGCAGTTCTATAGGGGATTCGAGCGCGTAGCGGAGGGTGGCGGCGTCACGCTCTATCGCGCGACGCCGGAAAGGAATCGCTAGTGTCGCGTCACTAGAAGCGGAAATGTATTGTTGCACTCGCTGTCCAGCCGGACAAGTCAATCTTCTCGCCCAGGAAGCCTTGGTCGATGCCACCAGTGTCTCCCGTCGCCTCCTGCCATCGTCCTTCGGCACCTATGGCAAGGGCGTCTCCTACTGGAAATCGGGCGCCAAAGACGATTACCGGACCAACCGCCGTCCCGCTCGCCCTGAAGTCGCCCGACAAAATGTCGAAGTTTGATTCAACGAACTCCCCAACTTCCGAGTACTTCCAGGGGAAGATGCCCACGCCCGCCCCGACGTAAGGCTCAACGGCACTGCCTCTCCGGAGAGGAAGAAATCTCAAGGTTGCAGTGATTGGAACGATGCGAAGTTTGAGCCGCTGTTGAATCTCCGTCTGGTCCGGATGTACGACGTCGGCGTAGATGCTGTTGACTCCCTTCGAATAGAAACCAACACTTGCACCCACTTCGAGATTTTCCGTGATGCCGAAAAGGTATTCCCCGCCAAACGTGAAATGGTGGAAGTCGTCGATGTCGAACAGATAGTGAGGAAAATCGGCGGAACTCAAGTCCTGGACGAGTACGTCCTCGCGGGGGCGCGAGTCGAAGCCGTATGGGAAGAACCCGCCCAGCGTAAAGCCAATCGCGTGCCGCGCATCGCCGCGATTCACCTGCACGACCTGAGCGTCGGCTGAGCCGGCGGTAAGGCCAATCAAGACGGCGCCCGCAAGTGCCCCACGAATCCAATCACGTTTCATCATGACCGTTTCTCCGTAAGCCTGGCGCCACGGTCGTGCAGGCCGGCGAGAGGCGCTTCAGCACGAACGGTGCCAGCGCTGGTTGCAATGGGTAGTCAGAAACGGGCGGAATCAGCCCGTGTCCTGCCGCCATCGCTGTCTTGGATGTGTGGCAACTGTCTCGTCGCGGTGTCAGCCGTCACTCACAAAAGGTGACAGTCGAAGACCGCGCATCGCTAAGAGGAGGCGGGTCGAGATGCTCAAGCGCGCGAGGCCTGGTTCCACTCCTGCTGGAAGTCTCGAATGGTCCGCAGCATTTCCTGGTGGACGTGGCCGTTGGTGGCCAGCACGCTGCCTCCGCGGGAACTATATGGGGAACCGTCCAGGCCGCTGACGCTCCCACCGGCCTCCTGAACCAGCAGGGCTCCTCCGGCGATATCCCATGGATGGAGCTTCTGCTCCCAGAACCCCTCGAACCGGCCGGCGGCGACGTAGCAGAGATCGAGGGCGGCCGACCCCAACCGGCGCACCGCACGCGCCTTGGTGATGAACTTCGTGAAGAGCCCCATCAACTCGCCGGGATCCTGCTGCACCTCGTAGTGAAAGCCAGTGACGAGGAGCGAATCGATCAGGACGTTCGCTGACGACACGCGCATCGGCTTCCCGTTCACCCACGCACCCTGCCCGCGTTCCGCCGTGAAGAGCTCCTGACGATTCGGATCGAAGACCGCCGCGACGATGGGAGTACCGTGCTGCTCCAAGGCGATCGAACAGCAGAAGATTGGCAGGCCGTGAGCGTAGTTCGTCGTGCCATCGATGGGATCGAGCACCCAGCAGTATTCGGAGGGCTGTTCCGGCTTGCTGCTCTCGAGCTCTTCGCCAAGGACGGTGTGATCCGGGAAACGCTCGGCAATCATCGCTCGAAAAGTCCGCTCGATCGCGACGTCGATGTTCGTGACGAGATCGATGGTGCCCTTCTTGTCGATGCGGAGATCCGCGGCGCCGAAGTGCTCCATCTGCACGCGGCCCGCGTGCATCGCCGCCTCGATTGCCGTTGCGAGGAAGACTGGTGGGACGGCGTCAGGCACCGCTGGCAGCCAGTTTCTTGACCATCCGCACTTCCATGCCGCCGTCCGACGCGCGCTGCAGCGTCACGTCGTCCATGAAGCTGCGCATGAAGAAGATGCCGCGCCCGCTCGACTTGAGGAGGTTCTCGGGCGCCAGGGGGTCGGCAATCTCCTCGGGCTCGAAGCCCTCACCCTGGTCGAGTACGCGAACGATCAGCTCGCCGGGTTCCGCGGGAGGGGCAAAAGTGAACTCGACGGTCACCAGCTTGTCCGGATGCTCCCGGTTGCCGTGTTTGATGGCGTTGATGACCGACTCACGCACCGCGACGCTGATCCAGTGGACGCTGTCCTCATCCAGGCCGGCCATCTGACCGATGTGATCGCTGACGACCTGGACGAAGTCCAGCATCTCGAAATTGCTGTGGATCTGAATCCGGACTGTACCACCGCGTGTCAGCATGCAGACGTGACGCCGCTGGTGCACCAGCGGCCGGGCGCGCAACCGGGGTTGGTAGTGGCGGGCTGATGACGCACGCGAATTCGTAACATAGTAAACCGGATCAGATGGAAATTGCGAATGCTATAGTGCCTGCCATGGCTTCCACAACCGACGCCGCCGTTGTGGCTCCGGCACGGCGCGTCCAGGGCCAGACCAGGGTCCCCGGCGACAAATCGATTTCCCATCGCTACGCCATGCTCGCCGCGCTGGCAGACGGAATCTCCACCATTTCCGGGTACTCCCCTGGCGCCGACTGCGCCGCCACGCTGGCGTGCGTCCGCGCGCTCGGCGCACGCGTACGCCAGGCGGGAGATCACACTTTCGAGATCGAAGGCTGCGGCCTTCGCGGGCTGCAGCCGTCGCCGTCGCCGCTCGACGCCGCCAACTCAGGCACGACCATGCGTCTGATGTCGGGGATCCTGGCGGCCCACCGGATGCGCACGACGATGAGCGGCGACAGCTCCTTGTCGAAACGACCGATGCGGCGGGTCATCGACCCCCTCACGCGCATGGGGGCGCACATCGAGTCGCAGGACGGGCGTCCTCCGCTCACTATTACGGGCGCCGATCTTCGTCCGATCGAGCACGTCCCGGAGGTCCCGAGCGCGCAGGTCAAAAGCGCCGTCATTCTCGCGGGCCTGCAGACCGAGGGGCGGACGATCGTGAACGAGCCGGCTCCGACCCGGGATCATACCGAGCGCGCGCTGGCGTCGTTCGGTGCGCAGGTGGAGGTCTCCGGCCTGCGCGTGTCCATCCAGGGTGGTCAACGACTCCATCCCGTCCGCCTCCCCGTCCCGGGAGACATTTCCAGCGCGACATTCTGGATGGCGCTCGCCGCAGGAACGCCTGGCGCATCCGTCGAGATCCAGGGCGTCGGCCTGAACCCATCGCGCACCGACATTGTCAACCTGATACGTCGTGCGGGCGCCGCCGTGACGACGGAAGTCGAAGGCTCCGGCGAAGGCGAGCCAATCGGCCGCCTTCTCGTCACTTTTGACTCGCCACGAAGCTTCACAATCGAGCCAGCGGACGTTCCCGGAATCATCGACGAGATTCCCGCGCTCGCGGCGCTTGCGGCCATGATGCCCCCTGGCGCCGAGCTCGTCGTCCGCGGGGCCGCGGAGCTTCGGCTCAAGGAAAGCGACCGCATCTCGGCGCTAGCCACCGGTCTGCGCGCGATGGGGAGTGACGTGGAGGAGTTTGATGATGGCTTCCACCTTCGCGCGCGCCCGCTGCGCGGCGCGACGGTCGACGCCTGCGACGATCACCGGCTGGCGATGGCGTTCGCCGTCGCCGCCACACGGGCCTCCAGCCCGACGACGATTCTGGGTGCCTCCGCTGTCGACGTATCGTATCCGGGGTTCTTCGAGACGCTCGGACGGCTCACGCGCGGTGACTCTCGATAAGATCTTCCTCGTAGGCTTCATGGCCGCGGGTAAGACGACCGTCGCCCGCGCCCTGGCGGCGAGGCTTGGCTGGCGGGCGGAGGATGTCGACGAGCTGATCGAAGCGCGCGAGCGACGGACGGTTGCGGACATCTTCGCGCGGAGCGGCGAGCCGTACTTCCGGGCCGTCGAACGGGAGATCCTGCAGCTGCTCCTCCCGATGCGTCATGTGGTCGTCGCGACGGGGGGAGGGACATTCATCGATCCGGACAACCGGGCGGCGATGCACCGGGACGGCCTGTCGATCTGGCTCGACGTGCCGTTCGGCGAGGTGCTCGGAAGGATTCCCGCGGACGGGCGGCGCCCCCTGGCGGCCGACAGGACTCAAATGGAGCGGCTCTTCACGACGCGACAGCTCGCCTACGCGCAGGCCCAGCTCCGGGTCGATGCGGCGGGCCTGAGCGCGGAAGGGATCGTCGAGCGCATCATGGACGGCATCACGCAGCTGGAGCGCCGCGCACTGTAGGTCGCGCCGTCCTCATGACTGCCTACCTCATCCTGTCCGACATCCACTCCAACCTCGACGCCCTCGAGGCGGTGCTGGATTCCGTTCAAGGGCAGTGGGACGAGCTCCTCGTCCTGGGCGATCTCGTCGGGTACGGCGGCGAGCCCAACGGTGTGATCGACCGGATCCGGGGCCTGGAGCCGATCGCGATCATCCGCGGGAACCACGACAAGGCGGCCTGCGGAATCGACGACGCGAGCAACTTCAATCAGATCGCGAAGTACGCGGCAGTCTGGACGGGCGAAACGCTGACCGAGGAGAACCGCGAGTATCTCAGGGAGCTTCCGGCCGGCCCCGTCATGATCGACGACCGCGTCGAGATCTGTCACGGCTCCCCCTTCGACGAGGACCACTACATCTTCGACGCCGAAGACGCGCATCGGGCGATGGAGACGAGCGAGCGTCAACTCTGCCTGTTTGGCCACACGCATCTGCCCGTCATCTTCAAGACGGACGGCCAGACGTTCGAAGGGTTCGTGCCGGATGGTGACGCGTCACTCGAAATTGCGCTTCAGGACGGCCTGCGCTACGTGATCAATCCCGGCTCGGTCGGCCAGCCGCGCGATGGAGACGCGCGGGCCGCGTTCGCGCTCTACACGCCAGGAACGCTGACTCTCGAATTGCGCAGGGTTCCTTACTCCGTCGATGCGGCGCAGCGCCGCATCATCGTCGCGGGACTCCCCGCGAGCCTTGCCAATCGGCTCGCCGTGGGAAGGTGAATCGGGACGAGATCAGGGATCCGGGGCTCGCCGCTCGGGACTCGGCGCTCGGGATTCGCCGCTCGGGACTCGCCGCTCGGGGCTCGCCACTCGGGATTCGGCGGTCGGCTCTCGGCGCTCGGAAGCGCTACTTGAAACTTCCGGATCAGATTTGGCTTTCGCCACCGCATATTACCTTCAGCAGAGGGGTAATTCGGAGGGTGCCAAACGAGCGACCGGATTCGTTCGCTCGCACAAGGTACTGCGGAGGAACAGCCGCCACGAATTCCAACTCTGAGCGCAAACTAGACTCCCGAGCCCCGAGCCCCGAGACCCGAGTCCCGAGCGGCGAGCCTCGAGACCCGAGTCCCGAGCGGCGAGTCCCGGCTCTCTACTTCGCTGCCCCGCGCCGCTTTTCCCGCTCTTCGCGCTTTCTCAGCTCTGAGGCGTAGGCGTCCCTCGCGGCCCGCGAGCCGAGCACCCACCCGATGACGATCCCGATGAGAAGAACCGACGGGATGAAGATGAAATGCGCGGCTGTGATTTGTCCGAATTGTCCCATCAGCGACGGCTCCCGGCATCGACGCGCCGGCTGACCTCCGCGATCTCGCGCTCGACTTTCGCGAGGCGCGACCAAAGCGACCAGACGTAACCGAAGATCGCCACCCAGGCGACCGCGTAGGCCGTCATCACCAGCGGAGCCGCCGGCAGGTGTTCCTGCGGCTTGCTCTCGTCTACCGGCACGAATCCTTCCTGCGCGGCGGTCGTTGGCGGCTGTTGCGCGCGCGCCGCCGCAGGAGCGAGCAGGACAGCGAGCGCGACGACGAAGCCGGCAAGCGTCTGCCGGAGCATCCGTGGCAGCCGGCGATCTAGTGGACGGTGTTGTTGAAAACCATAGTGGCCGCTCCGCCGTCGCGGCCGGAAAGGCGCCTGGAGACCGAGGTTGCTCCTCGAGACATGATTGATACGGTCCACTAGACCAGTGATCTTCCCCGTCATTTGGAGACCTCGGATGAAGCTCTCGAGAATAAAGCCCCGGATCGAGCCACGGGCCTCAATCCTCGAGCGCCAGAAACAGTCCTTCCAGCTCCGATCGGCGCGCCTCGAGCCGCACTCTGGAGATCAGCAACAGGACGAACAGGAGCATGAACGCGATGACCGACCACCAGAGGGGCTCGCGCATGCCCGGCAACAGCGTGGTGACGACAGTCGTCTTCGGATGGACGGTCCGCCAGACGTTCACCGACCAGTACACAAACGGAACGTTCGCCATCCCGAAGAGCGCTATCGCCGCCGACAGTTTCTCCGAGCCTGGACCGCCGTACTTCCGGAGCAGCAGATACGCGACGAAGATCAGCCACAGGACGAGCGCCGACGTCAGCCGCGCGTCCCACTGCCACCAGACGCCCCAGGCCTTCCTGCCCCACAGCGGCCCCGTGATCAGACCGATCAGGCCGAACACGACCGCCAGCTCGGCGCCCGCAACGGTGACTCGATCCGCTGCAGGCCGGCTCGTGAACAAGTACAAGGCTCCGCCAACGCCGCACACCGTCGCCGCCGTGAACATCACGATCCAGGACGGAAAGTGAAAATAGAAGATTTTCTGCACCAACCCCATCGTCGACTCATACGGCGCCTGCACGATCATGAAGGGCGCGTACGCGAACATCGCGACGGCGAGGAGGAGGAAGAGTTGATAGAGGCGGTTCATGGCTGGGTTGTATGGTTCTGCGATCCAATGGATGCCATCGACTCGGTCTGCATACTTACGGCCGCGGGGCCCCACCCCCGCGGCCATTCGCGGCTCGCTGCGCTCGCCGCTGGTTGCGCGCGACAGCCCACTTTCAGCACGATTCTCTAACTCTTACTCCACCTTGCGAACCCCGAGCGCCGACTCCCGAGCAGTGACCCCGAGTGGCGAGCGGCGAGTCCCGGATCCCGTCAGCGTCAGTATTACTCCGTCATCACCGGCTCGAACGTCCAGAGCGCCAGCGTGATGAACACCAGATCGAAGAACACCAGCATCGACAGCCAGACGCGGGCCATCGGGAGGTCGGCTTCGGCCTGCAGCAGCGCCGCGGTTCCGCGTACGCCCGCGATGATGACCGGAATCGTGATCGGATACAACAGCACCGGCAGGAGGACATCGCGGCTTCGCGACCGACCGAGCATCGCGGCGAACAGCGTCCCTACCGCTGCAAAACCGATCGTACCCGAGGCCAGCAGGCCGAGCATCAGCCACGGGTATTCGAATACTCGTGCCTGGAACATCAACGCCGTCAGCGGCACGATCACCGCTTCCACCGCCGCGAGCAGCAGCAGAACGCCCATCAGTTTCCCGACGTAGAGCGCGGGGCGATCGACCGGCGTCATGAGCAGCGCGCGCATGGTCTCGCTCTGTCGTTCCCGTTCGAAGGTCCGGCCGAGCGCGAGTGTTCCCGAGAACGCAATGGCGATCCACAGGATACCTGAGGCGCCGCCTTCGAGCGCACGTCCCTCGTCGACGAACCCGAATGCGAACACGAGCACGCACGACACGGCGAAGAACAGCGTCGTGTAGAGAATCTCCCGGCTGCGCACCTCGATGAGCAGGTCCTTCCGCGTGACGAGCCATGCGGCGCGGAAGAACCGGATCACTCGCGATCCTCCGTGGCGGGCGTCACCAGATTCTCCTCACGCGGCGGCGCGGACAGCTGTCTGTACCGCTCGCGCAGCGATCCCACGCCCTGCTGAAGGGTGACCAGCCGGCCGTTCCGCAACATCACAGCCCGGCTCGCAATCGGCTCGATCGTCTCGAGATCGTGCGTCGTGAGTATGACGATGCAGCCTTGTTCGCGCAGGCCGGACAGCCTTTGTTGCAGCGTGACCGTCGCTGCGTCGTCCAGGCCGGTGAAAGGTTCGTCCAGCAGTACGAGCCTGGGCTCGTGCAACAGCGCGCGCTCCACGGCGAGGCGCTGGCGCATGCCCCGCGAGTAGCCCAGCACCGGATCGTCGCGACGGTCGGCCAGGCCTGCGCGCTCGAGCGCCGAGTCGATGCGACGCTCGAGGCGCGGCACGTCGTACATGCTGCCGAAGAACCTCAGGTTCTCTGCTGCCGAGAGCTCCGGATAGAGATAGAGATCGTGGCCGAGCAGGCCGATGCGCGCGCGCAATGAGCCCGTGACCCTGGAAGCGCCCTGATCGCCGTAGCGGACGGCCCCTGAGGACGGCGCGAGCAGCGTCGCGGCGATTGAGAGCAGGGTCGACTTGCCTGCGCCATTGGGTCCGAGCAGCGCCAGGGTCTCTCCCTCGTCGCACCGGAATGAAACCCTGGTGAGCGCGCGACGGCGTCCGAAGTGGCGTGAGACCTCGTCAAAGGTCAGCGACGTGAAGTCCATGCGGGGGACGCTGGACGCTATGCCGCCGCTTCCTCGTCGAGCTCGGCGTACACCCGCTCGAGAGCGCGCACCAGTTCGGAGCGACGCGACTGGTAGCGGTCGTCGTTCATCGCGCCTGAGCGCTGCTGCTCTTCGAGGCCGGCGAGCTCCGAGAACAGCCGATCGCGTCTCGCGCTGAGCTTCTGGCGCCGATCGTGTTCGGCAGCTGCCACGCGCCCCGGGCGCGCACTGGCCCATATCCCGGCGCCGACGATCAAGGCGGCCAGCGTAAGCGCGAGATTGCGCGGCCAGAGCGGGCGGTGCGGCAGCCCCGAGACGGTAAACGTCAGCGCGTCGCCCGCCTTGAGGCCCGGTCCCTGACCCAGAATGTAGATGTCGTTCTCCGCTTTGATCTCCCGATGCTGCGAAACCTGCGGCGACTCGAGCTGCATCGTCCCGGCTTTCTCGAGGAGCAGCGTCACCTGGGCGAGCGCGACGGGTATCCGCTGAACGACAGTGAGCTCGCCCGCCGAGTACGGGAGCGTGAAGGCCACCTGGGCTTGAGTTTGACCGGGCGCGAAAGGACCGGCGACGACCAACTTGGCTCCCGCGACGCTGGCCTGCGGCGAAGAGCCCTGCATCATCGACGCACCCTGCGCGCCCTCCGGCAGATCGAGCGTGAAGACCTCGGTCGGCTGCACGGGCGTGCCCGTCGCATTCACGATCTGCAGGATGTAGAAACCCGTGAGCGCTTCGTCGCCCATCTCGAACACGAAGCGCGTCTGTCCGCCGAGGGACACGCTGCCCGGACCCGCCGGCACATTCTCCGCAGGCCTCTGAGCAGGCGCGGACGCTCCCGCCGGGGCGGGCGCTCCCGCCGGGGCGGCGGCGACCAGCATCAGCCGGATCCCGCCTGTTGCGGGCACGTCGAACTGTTGCGACTCGAGCCGCTCGCCATCGACGACCGTCATCGCCTTGACTCGCGTACCCGGCGCAAGGCCGTTGAACTCCGCCCGGCCCGCGTCATTGGTCTTGACCGTGCGCGACGCGCCCCCGACCTGCAACTCGACATCCTGACCCGGCACGACGTTGGCCAGCGAGCCGCGGATGACGCGAACCGTCACTGTCCCGGGTGCTACGTCGTTGACTGGTAGAGGCACGCCCGACATCTGCCTCACGTCGGGCATCTGGGCGTAGGAGGGTGCGGCGAGCGCCAGTACGAGTGCGGCAACGGAGAAAACGAAGGAAACGGAGTTCACAAACGGAGAAACGGAGATACCGGAGGACGAACGGAGAAGATTGCTGCAGGCGACGGGCTTCGGTCTGAACGTTGCCAGGCGGACGCTGCTCGGACACGATGGCCTGCTCACGCCGCGCGCAGCGCGGTCGAGTGGACGACCGAGACGGAACCGCGAGCGCGACAAACAGGAGAATCGCGTTCGCGGTTCCGCCTCGGTCGTCCACTCGGACGCCGGCCTTCGGCCGGCGCGCGAGCAGCGGAGCGTCGCGCGACGAGCGTCACTCTTCTCCGTTCGTCCTCCGCTGACTCCGTTCCTCCGTTTGTGAACGTCTCCGCGCCCTCCGTACCCTCCGTCACGCATGAGCAATTCTCCGCCCGCATCGCTTACAGAAGGCCGCGTCCTCGTCGTTGACGGTTCCGCAGGCCCGACACGCGCCGGCTGGCTGGGCGTCTTCAGGCGAGTCACTCCGATCGCTGGACGCCTCTCCGGCGACTGTACCCGGCCGAGACACGGCAGCGGACGCGCTCCGGCCGGCCAGCCGGGCCTGGAGCTCGCGCTCGATCACGCCCCGATAGCCGGACTCTCCCTCATCGAGCTGTTTCATGAGCGCCAGCGCGCGTGCGCGCAGCCTGCCGCTCATCTCCTCGAAGTCGCGATCGGACAGCTTCCCCATGGCTCGATCGAATTCGAGCTCTTTGAGCGATCGCAGCGCCAGCGCCTTTTCGCGCTCCAGCGCGGCGCGCGCCCGGTCCGACAGTTGGGTGCCGAACGCTTCAGCGTCCGGCACCGTCAGCGGCGCCAGCGTGCGATAGAACGCCGCCGCGGCTGCGCCCGCGGCGCCGATCGCGAGGCTGATGAACACGAGGTGCTCAGGGGTCGCGCGGCGCGACAGGACGACCGCCACGGTCGCCGCGATGAGGGATGCCAGGACGAAGAAGTGCCAGGGGCGGAACGTCGCGTCGACGTCCGGCCCGTCGGATCTGCTGGTTTGAGGATCGACCGGAAGCGGCACGCTCCGGCCGCGCTTAATCGAGGTCGCGGAGCTCATCGTCCAGCTTCGACTGGAGTAGCGGGTCGTCAACCCGGACCCCAACCGCGTCGGCAGCCTGATCGTGCGGCAGCCGTGACCACCTGAACGCCGCGAAGCCGACCATCGCGGCGCCGGTCGCGCCGATCAGATACGGAAACATCCAGGCCAGGCGGTTGAACCCCTTGTCGAGCGGGGCCGAAAGGATGTACTCCCCGCCGAACTCCTGAATGAAGGCGGCGATCACGGCGTCGTGATCCTTTCCTTCCTTCAGGTACTGGTGCATCTTTTCCGTCTGCGCCGCGTGCCCCTCGCAGTTCGGCATGCCGCAGTTCGCCAGCGACCGGCGGCAGCCGCACGTGCAGACGATTTCCCCTTCGAGGCGGCGTTCCAGTGCGCTTCTCTGGACGGCCTGGACCGTCTGGCTGTCCTGAGCTCGAACCGGAGTCGCCACGAGCATGAGCAGCAACAGCAGGCTCGTGGTCGCAGGCACGGCGGAGGGCACTTTCGAGGCGGCAAACGTAAAGGCCGTTTCCGGCAGCAGCGCCAGTCCCGTCCCGAGCGCGATCACGCCGAAGCCAATCCAAATCCAGTTCACGAGCGGATTGATCGTGACGGCGTACGTCGCCGTCTGCGTCGACGCGTCGTACGAGGCCAGGACGACGTAGAGATCCTCCGCCGGCGCGCGACGAATCGCGACCTCGGTCGTCGGCTCGTCCTCGTGCTTGTTGAAGAACCATCGTGCCGGCCGCAGCTGATCGATCACTGCGCCGTTTTCGCTGACGGTCACCTGACCGGTGACCATCTGTTTCTGGCTGTCGCTCGTCACGCGGAGTGCGTCATGCCGGACGGTGAACTTGCCGACCTTCACTTCCTGTCCGGGCTTGAGGAGCGCCTGTTCCTCTTGCTTGAAGCCCTGCCCGGCGAACCCGAGGAAGACGAGCACGATGCCCACGTGGACGATGTACCCGCCGTAGCGGCGCTGCGAGCGGGCGACGAGACCGATCATCGCGGTCAGAATATCGGACCCGGTTGCGCCCTTGCGGACGATCGCACCGCGCACGAACTCCTGACCGATCGTCACCACCACGAAGGCACAGAGCGCGAAACACAGACCGCTCGCCCAGAGCCTGACGCCGAGAAACGCCAGCACGCCTCCGGTGACCACGGCCGCCGTGGTCGGCCAGAGGAACTGGTGGACCATGTTCGAGACCGACGATTTGCGCCACGCGAGCAACGGGCCAATGCCCGTCAGCAGCAGCAGCATCAGCCCGACCGGCAGCATCCATTTGTTGAAGAAAGGCGGTCCGACCGTCAGGCGCTCGCCCCTGACCGCTTCGCTGAGCGTCGGAAACATGGTCGCGAACAGAACGAAGAATGCCGAGAACAGCAGAATCCAGTTGTTCGCGAGGAATGCCGCTTCTCGAGAGGCCCACGAGTCGAGCTCGTGGCGCGAGCGCAGCAAAGGCAGCCGGCGGATCACGAAACCGAAGCTGACGGTGAGGATCGCCACCATGAAGAAGGTGAACATCGTCGCGAGCTTCTTGTCCTCGCCGAAGGCGTGGACCGACTGGACGACGCCCGAGCGCGTCATGAAGGTGCCGAAGATCGTCAGGAAGAACGTCACGATGACGAGCGTGACGTTCCAGACGCGCAACATGCCCCGACGTTCCTGCACCATGACGGAGTGCAGGAAGGCCGTCGCCGTGAACCACGGCAGCGCGCCCGCGTTTTCAACCGGATCCCAGCCCCAGAATCCGCCCCAGCCGAGCTCCTCGTACGCCCACAGCATGCCGAGCGTCAGGCCGAAGGACAGGAACAGCCAGCCGATCATCGTCCAGCGACGCACTGCGCGGAGCCAGGCGTCGTCGAGGTGACCGGTGATGAGGGCCGCCATCCCGAACGCGTACGGGATCGTCATCGCCACGAACCCGATGTACAGCGACGGTGGATGAATCGCCATGTAGAAGTTCTGGAGCAACGGATTGAGCCCCTTCCCTTCCACCGGCGGCGCGGCGAGAAACGTCGCGAACGGGTTGTTGTGCACGATCATCAGGAAGATGAAGAACATCTCCGTGATGGCAATGGTCGCTACGACCCATGGAATCAGCTCGCGATGGCGCTCGCGGTTCACGTAGACGGCGATCGACCCGAACACGCTCAGGAGGAACACCCAGAACATGATCGAACCGTCGAGCCCGCCCCAGTAAGAGGCGATCTTGTACGCAAGCGGCTGCGCCGCATCCGAGTAGTGCTGGACGTACTTGATGGCGTAGTTGTCCGTCACGAAGGCGTGGACGATGACCGCCGAGGCGGCCGTCATCAGCGCGGCGACGAGATAGAACGCGCCGATACCGCTTTCCACCAGCCGGCGGGAACGGCGCCGCGCGCCCGCCACGCAGGTGGCGATCGAGTACGCGGCTACGACGAAGCTGGTGAGGAGAAGGAAGGTACCGAGTGTGGGCATGGTGACTAGCTCTTTGTCCCCGGCACGGGTGGACCGGCTACGTACTTCGACGGGCACTTCGCCATGACGCCGCCGGGCTCTACGCTGAACCCGGTCTGCTGGTTCAACCGCCCCTTGAGCACGACTTCGGATCCGCTCTTGAACCCGTCGGGCACGATGCCGGTGTACTCGGCATGCACGATCTTGCCGTTGCTCTGCACCTGGAATCGGTACTGAAGCGTGTTGGGCTTCTGCAGGATCGAGCCGTCGACGATGTAGCCATGGAGCTGGAGACGCTTGCCCTGCCAGGCTGACGGGTCGCTCATGACCTCATCGACGTGCTTGTAGTACTCGGTGCCGTCGCGCAGCGTCGAGTACAACAGACCGGCGAACGCCAGCAACAGGACGAGCGACGTCGCGGCAATCTTGATAGGTTTAGCTTTCATATGGGTTTACGGGCGCCCCCAGCCGTCAGAATACTCCGCGAGTCCCGCCCCGTCAATCGACGAACCCGGCGTCTTCGAGCATGCGGCTCACCGTCGCCAGCGGCAGCCCGACAACGTTGGACCACGAACCGTCGATCCAGTCGATGAACCTCGCTGCATATCCCTGAATCGCGTAAGCGCCCGCCTTGCCACTGGGCTCGCCCGTCCTGACATACCAGGCGATGACGGCGGGAGTGAGCGGGAGGAAGTGGACGCGGGTAGTGACGAGCTCGACCTGCTCGCGCGTGTCCACGCGCACCACCACTCCGGTGAGCACCTCGTGAACAGTGCCCGACAGCGCCGCCAGCATGTTTGCGGCGTCCTCGCCGTTCCGAGGCTTTCCCATGATGCGACTGTTGGTCACGACGGTCGTGTCCGCCGCCAGCACGATGGCGCCCGTCCCGGTGATTCCGGACGCGACGGACTGCGCCTTCTCGCGCGCAACACGGATGACGTAGTCGGACGCAGCCTCGGACGCCAGGGGACTCTCGTCGATGTCCGCGGCCCGGACTTCGAACTCAAAGCCGGCGCTCTTCAAGAGCTCCGCCCGCCGAGGTGAGCCGGAGGCGAGGATCAGTGTCCGCATCGGCCCCGGTAGTATCCCTTCATTTGGTGCAATCCATCCCGCATTGCAGTGCGCTCCGATCCGTGCGTACACTCGATCAGATGCAACCGATCCAGCACTTCACACCGGCGGTGCTCGCAGCGATCATCCGCCGTCAGCCGCCGTCCGATGGACGCACCGCGCTGGCCTGGCAGATTGCGGTGGGCGCGGCGCTCGCCCGCGCCACGACCGTACGGCTGGCCGACGGAGTCCTGACAGTAAAGGCCGCAGACTCACGATGGGTGACCGAAATCGAGGCCGCCCGCGATACCGTCCTGCGCCGCCTCCGGGATCTGCTCGGACCTGACGCCGTCAGCAGGGTCACCGTCGAGCGGGAACCCCGGACCTGGAAATCAAGGAACACATAGAACGCGACCCACGCACATGACCATCCGCGAATCCGTCATCGTCTCTGCCGTCCGCTTGCCGACGGGCAAGTTCCTGGGAGCACTGAAGGACCTCCCGGCAACCGAGCTCGGTGCACGTGTCGTGCGTGAAGCCGTTGCTCGCGCCGGCATCGAGCCGGCACTTGTGGACGAGTGCCTGATGGGCAATGTCCTCCAGGCGGGCAACGGCCAGAATCCGGCCAGGCAGGCAGCCCTCAACGGCGGCCTCGATCACCGCGTCGCGGCCATGACCGTCAACAAGGTCTGCGGATCCGGTCTGAAGGCGGTGATGCTCGCGGCGCAGGGGATCGCCACGAGCGACATCGACGTCGCGGTAGCCGGCGGAATGGAGTCCATGAGCAACGCGCCGTATCTGCTACCACGGGTACGCGAGGGTCTGAGGATGGGCAACGGCACGGTCGTCGATTCGATGATCGCCGACGGCCTGTGGTGCTCGTTCGACAACTGCCACATGGGGATGTCCGGCGAAGTGGTGGCCGAGACGTACCACGTCGAACGCTGCGAGCAGGATCGGTACGCGGCCGAAAGTCATCGCCGGGCTGCGCACGCGACCCGCGAAGGCTGGTTCCGGGACGAGATCCTTCCCGTCAGTGTTCCCCAGAAGAAGGGAGCGCCGATAGTCGTCGACCGCGACGAGTCAATCCGGGAAGACACGTCCGAGGCGTCGCTCGGCGCGCTGAAGCCTGCGTTCAAGAAGGACGGGACCGTCACCGCCGGCAACGCTCCTGGGGTCAACGACGGCGCCGCCGCGGTGGTGGTCATGGCCGCCGAAGTCGCGGCCAGTCGCGGCCTCACTCCTCTGGCACGGATCGTCGGTCAGGCCACGAGTGGACTTGCGCCGAAGATGGTCATGATGACGCCGGTCGAGGCAGTGCGAAAGGTCGCGTCGAAAGTCGGCTGGAAGCTGGCCGACGTCGACCTCTTCGAGATCAACGAGGCCTTCTCGGTGCAGCTCGTGGCCGTCATGCGAGAACTCGGCATCGACTCGTCGCAGGTGAACGTGAACGGCGGCGCCGTCGCGCTCGGACATCCGATCGGAGCGAGCGGTGCTCGAGTCCTGACGACGCTGCTGTACGAGATGAAGCGGCGGAAAGTCAGGCGTGGAATCGCGTCGTTGTGCCTGGGAGGAGGAAACGGCGTCGCGCTGGCTGTCGAGCGAAGCTAATCAGGGCCTGCGTAGACCGGATGCGAAGCTAATAGGATGTAGCGCTGAATCAGTAGCAGCCGCTCCGTTGTCGCGACTGCGAAATCGAGGTCGAACCAGAAGGCCACACGCTACTGAATCAGTAGATACGGGTCACCAGCCGGGGCCTGCGTGTTGGCCCGCTGAGCTCAGCCGAAGTACTCACTCCGTTTGTGTTTCAGGAACTCAGCGGATCGGGCAATCTCGCCGAGACCATCCATCCCGTCCTCGATCGAGATCCATCCGCTGAATCCGACTTCACGCAGGATCCTGAAAATCGCGTCGTAGTCGTTGCTTCCCCTGCCGGTCTCGCCATGCTTCAGGGCGGCCGCGTATCCAACCGCTCCGTCCCCCGTTGACAGATCCGCGAGCGTCGTCCCCGGAGCCAGAAATCGGTCAGACGCGTGCATCGTCACGATCCGATGTTTGACTTTCTCGAGGAAGGCAAGGGGATCGTAGCCACCCACGAGCGCGTTGGACGGATCGAACTGGACACCGAAATGCGAGGAATTCATCAGCTCGACGATCTCGAGAAAGATGTCCTCGGGCTGTGCGAACTCCGGATACCGCCACGTGCCGTCCTTGTAGTGGTTCTCCAGGCACAGCACGACATCACGGCGCTCGGCATACTCGAGAGACCGCAGCAGGCCATCGATCGTGCGCGCGACACCTTCGGCGCGCGTCATGCCTGGATAACGCTGGCCGCTCAGAGTCCGGCAGTGCCGGGACCCGAGGCGAACCGTCAGATCGATCGCGGCCTTCTGCCGCTCGACCTGCCGGCGCCGCTCGTCGGGATCGGGGTGTGTGAAGTCCGGCGAAAAACAGACCATCGACGAGATCTGACCCGTTTCAGCCATCACGCGGACGATAGGGTCCACGTCGGCTGGGGAGAGGCTGCGGAAGAATCCGTCGTAGTGCTCGACGCCTTCGCCGCCGAGCGAGCCGGCGTCCCGGATCCACTGCTCGTACGAGCGGCGGCCATCGACCAGGTCGTCGAAATAGCACTTGGGGAATACGGAGATGCGTGGGCCCATCTGCATGTGCCTTGGGTAGCTCTCAGCTGTCAGCCGTTAGCTCCCAGCCGGAATTCACACCGATTCAAGTGAATTCCGGGTTGAGCGGCCTAGAAATTCGGCGGCGCGCCGACGGGATATTGTTCGAGATCCATGATCGTCCCCGTCACGAGCGCGCTGTCATCCGACGCGAAGTACGCCGCCGCAAGAGCCACGTCGCGCGGAGAAAACAGCCGCCCGAACGGTCGCGTCGCGACGGCCTCGGCGAGCCACTCGTCGCCATGGCCTTCCAGGCGCTTGACTCGACGCTCCCCGTCCGTCAGGGTCCAGCCGACATTGATCTGGTTGACGCGGATATGGTGCCGGTTGAGCGTCGCGGCGGCGTTGCGGGTGAGCGTCATCAACCCGCCTTTGGAGACGGAGTACGGCCCGAGCTTCGGTTCGCCGATGTAGGCGTTCACCGAGCCGATGTTGACAATCGAGCCGCCACCGCGCGTCTTCATCGACCTCACGGATTCCTGCAGCAGCAGAAACGGTGCGCGCAGGTTGACGTGCATGATTGCGTCCCACAACTCGACCGGAGCGTCCTCGAGGTATCCGCGCGCCACGCTGGCGGCGTTGTTGACCAGGACGTCGATGCCGCCCCACTCCTCGATCACGCGCCGCACGAGCATCCGGCACGCCTCGACCTCGACGAGATCGCAGGCGATGTCGATCGCCTGTCGTCCGTCGCTTCTCAACTGCGCCGCGATCCGGCGGGCTTCGTCAGCCTCGAGGCCGTGGATGACCACTCGCGCGCCAAGCGAAGCGAAGTGCTCGGCGACGCCGAGTCCGATGCCGGATGTCGATCCAGTCACCAGCGCAATTTTCTGATCGAGAGTTGCCATCGGCGCTCGGCGAGGCCGGTTCACACGACCGTGGGAAGGAGTACGGACTTGATCACGCGCCGATCGTGCATGGCGTCGAACGCGTCGCTCCAGCCGGCAAGCGGCGCGCGGAGGCCGACGATCGTGTCTGGCATCGTGAGGCCCTTGTCCAGCAAGTGGATCACGCGCTCCCACATGGCGTAGTTGTGGCTGAAGGACCCCTGCAGCCGGACGTTGCGATGCACGAGCGGATTGACGTCGACGGCAATCACTTCAGGCGACCATCCGACCTTGACCATCAGGCCGTCCGGCCGCGCGAGACGAAGCCCCACCTCCAGGGTGTGGCTGGATCCGGACGAGTCACACACGACGTCTGCTCCCAACGGCGACAGGTCGCGGACGATCGTCGCGAGATCGTCGACGTCCGCCGTAACCGTACGGGTTGCACCGAGCCTCACCGCCGCCTCGAGCCGCGCCTCGTCGCCCGTGAGCCCGGCAACGACCAGTGGATTCGCTCCGGAGAGCGCCGCCATCCGCGTACAGAGCAGGCCGATCGGTCCGGGGCCCAGGACGACCACCGCGTCGCCTGGACGGACTGTCGCATTCACGCACATCGCGTTGTATGCGACGGCGTGCGGCTCCGCCAGGCACGCGATGTCGAACGGCAGCGAATCGGGAACGTGATGCAGGCATCGTGAGGCGACCCGGACGTATTGCGCCATCGCCCCGTCAATCCCGTACCCGAAGCCTTTGCGCAAGGGGCACAGGTTGTACAAACCGCCGCGACACATCAGGCACTCGCCGCAGATCCAGGCTGCCGTCTCGCTGACGACGCGGTCGCCTTCGCGAAAGCCGCGGACCAGGCGCCCAACCTTGGCGACGGTGCCGCCGAACTCGTGGCCGAGCACCACCGGTACCTCGACGGGCCACGACTGCGTGTTTCGTGACTGATGGACGTCGGAACCGCAGACCGAGACCGCTCCCACCTGGAGCAGGACGTCGTTGTCGTCGATGTCTGGAACCGGGATCTCGCGGAGCTCGACAGCGAGCGGTTTCAGCGCATATTGCACAACAGCAGGTTGGGTGGGCATGTCAGCGGCCCGCACAGTAACAGCGGCACTGGAGAATGTAAAGGCACTGGGACCCGTCGGATCCGCGGTCCGGGATCCGGGCTTTTCTTGATCGCGCGGCTCGTGCCCGCGCCGCGGCCGCCTCGAGGTCACGCGTGCGCATCTCCAGATGAAACCGCACCTCGTCCCGCACGTCGTCACGCACTTCGCGTACGGACTTCGAGGGAAACCGGAACAATCGTCGAATGCCTGATGATTTCATCCGGCCCCTCATGCGGGATCCAGCACCTTGACCATCGCGGCGGCATAACGCTTCCAGGTCGTCGCTCCGGAACGCAGCTGCTCGCGGCCCGCAGGCGTCAAGGTGTAGTACTTGGCCCGGCGGTTGCTGTCCGAAAGACCCCACTCCGCCTCGATCCAGCGCTTGGCCTCGAGCCGATGGAGCGCCTGATAGAGCGCCGCGTCCTCGAGGGTGAGCACCCCGTCGGTGCGCTCACGCACCCAGCGGGAAACGGAGTAGCCGTGCGATGGCCCCACTTGCAACGCTCTGAGGACGAGCAGGTCGACCGTACCCTGGAGCAGGGTCAGAGCACTTCGAGTCACTGCTCTCTCTACGGTTGGGTATTCAGGAATGTTCCCCTAATGATGTGTGGTGAGCAGACTGTGGTTGAGGCCTTCCGGTGAAGCACTGTGCGCTGTCGCGGCGTATTGGCGTCGGATACACTCTCCCCGTGCAACGCCCGCGCGCGGCCCGATCCGCACGCCGTCGCTGAGGCAGCGGCGGTCGCCGAAGCCCTGGCGAAACGGAGGTCGAGCCTGCGCAACGGCGCGCAAATTTGTCGGTCGTGCCGATCGATCGCGGCACTTTTCACCGGAGAAACGCATCCATGCATACGCGGATCGTCGCTCGTTCTCTCGTTCTCATTGTCGCCCTCGCGTTCTGCAGCGGTCAGGCCTTCGCCCAGGCCGCCGCGACCACCCAGAAGCCCGACACAGCCCAGAAGCCGTACGAGCCGCAGGTCGGTCAGGGCGGCAAGGATGTCGTCTGGGTACCCACGCCGCAGGCGCTGGTGGACAAGATGCTCGACATGGCCAAGGTCACGCCGTCAGACTTCGTCATGGATCTCGGATCCGGCGACGGCCGCACGGTCATCACCGCCGCCAAGCGCGGTGCGCGCGCGACGGGCATCGAATACAACCCCGACATGGTCGAGCTTTCGAAGCGTAATGCGGCAGCCGCAGGCGTTACCGACAAGGCGACGTTCATGAAGGCTGACCTCTTCGAGACCGACCTCTCGAAGGCGCAGGTCATCACGATGTTCCTGTTGCCCTCCATCAACATGAAGCTGCGCCCGACGATTCTGAACCTCAAGCCGGGCACCCGCATCGTCTCGAACACCTTCACCATGGAGGACTGGCAGGCGGACGAGACGCAGACCGTCGGTGGAGACTGCTCGAGCTGGTGCACGGCCCTTCTCTGGATCGTGCCGGCTAAGGTTGAAGGGTCGTGGCAGACGCCGAAGGGTGAGCTGAAGCTGACGCAGCAGTTTCAGAACATTTCCGGAACGCTGGGCGGCAGCGCAATCTCGGAAGGCAAGCTCCATGGCGACGCCATCAGCTTCAAGGTCGGGACCACGGCCTACAACGGGACCGTGAGCGGCACGACCATCAAGGCCAGCGACGGCAGCTGGACGGCGACGAAGAAGTAGGAAGGAATGCGGGGCGGGGTCTCGAGCCCCGCCCCCACGATCGGGCTACTGGCGCTCCGGCACGTTGTTATCGTTACGTCCGAATCCGGACGAGCGTCCTAATTTCGTAGCGGCGTGTCGAAAAACTACGCGGTCTTCGGAGCGGTCAGCGCCGCGAGTACTTCCTTGTAGAGATACTTCGCGCCTTCAACCCCGTTCAGCGGTCCCTGCTCGTACTCCAGCGCGAACGTGCCCTCGAAGCCGCCGTCGATCATGATGCGCGTCGAGCGCCGCACGTCGTTCAGGTCGCCCCAACGATCCCAGTACTTGGCGTGCACGTTGGTATGGGAGTACGGCGCCAGCGCCTTGAGGCCGTTGAACAGCATGTACTCGTGCTCCCAGTTGCAGAAGTCCGGCGAGGCTTCGCAGAACGGATTCTTGACCTCGTCGATGATCGTGCGGATGTTCATCGGATCCGCCGCGAGCCCCCAATGGTTCTCGAGCGTGACGCGGATGCCCAGCTTCCCGCCGTAGTCCGCCATGTCCTTGTAGGACTCGATGGCAGCGGCCATCAGCGGAACGATATCGATGTTCCGTGGATATCCGTCGCCAGGACCACGCGCAATCGCATTGGGCCTGATGCTCGGGCCGAGCGCCTGTGGCGAATTCATGCGCATCGATTTCACGCCGAGCACGGCGCAGCCTTCCAGCCAGCGCTTCGCCATCGCGACGCCGGCCTTGCGCTTCTCGTCCTCCTCGGGGGAGCCGAAGGCTGCGAGGTTGGTCGGAGCGTTGTTGGAGATGTGCTGAACCTTGGTTCCCGTCTTGACCAGGATCCCCGCCAGCTGGTCCAGCCATTTCCGTCCCGAGGGGCTCAACGGATCGAATCCGCCAGGGCGGCCGTTCGGGCCTGGAAGGAACATGCTGTCGTCGGCGACGTCGCCGAACAGCGACGAGAAGATGTCCATGCGCGTCACACCAGGGAAGTGGTCCTTGGTGAACTGCGGGAAGTCCAGCATCGTGATCTCGCCGTACTTCTCCTTCATCTGCTGCGCATTCGGCAGGTTGGCCCTCGCCGCCGCAGCCGCCGTGGCAATGGCGAGAGGTCGCACCGCGTTCGGATTGCTCGTGAGATCCTGAGCGTCCCCGCCGGCGGCACCGCCGCCGCGCCCATCGCCTCCGCCCTGACCGGCTCCGCGACCTTCGGCACCGCCAGCGGCACCAGCAGCGCCGCCGGTCCGGCCGCCACCACCAGGTGCGCCGCGCTGCTTGAACAAGGGCCGTATCGGGTACGAGTTGCTCGCGATCCGATCGAGCGCCGCCTTTTCCGCGGCGGCCTGTGCCTGTGCGGCCTCGCGGGGCGTCATGATCACCGCGGCGGCCGCGACGCCTGCGCCGGCCGTCCTGAAGAAGTCGCGCCGATTCAACGTGTCCTTGTCCATCTGCTCCTCGTCGTCATCCGTCAGATGTTGGCCGTGACATTACCCGCCGACTCGAAAGGCCGGCGCGCGATGCCAGGGTTCGTTCGCCGGGCGCCGCCATGGGCCCGACTCGGTCGGGGGGGTAACAGCGGCGCCAGGACGCGCCGTTCATCCGCGTCCGCGCGTGCGCCATTGTCCGCAGTTTCGACATCCGCGTCAAAGCGCTTCCAGGCGCTCGACGTTCCGATACACCTCATTGGAAGTTGCATTGAGCGGATTCGAACGTTGCAAAACCATCAACAGGGAGGAGGGAGGAGGGGAGGAAAAGCGATCTGATCAGCACCGCCAGAACGGCTCGCGCCGCGCGCGCGCGGCGGAGTGATCCGAGACGCTGACGAACACGAACACGCGCAGAACTCGGACGTGCTCGTGTTCGTCAGCGTCTCGATCACTCCAGCGAGCCGTTCGAGCATGCGACGAGCCATCCGGTACTCCCCTCCTCCCTCCTCCCTGTGAAGGTCTTACTCGGCGCGAAGCGCGACCACGGGATCGACGCGTGACGCTCGCCGCGCCGGCTCCAGACATGCGGCAATCGACACGAGCGTCAGGAGCAGAGTAATCGTCCCGAACGTCACCGGATCGCTCGGCGTGACCTGGACGAGAACGCTGCGCATCACCTGGCTCAGGGCGAGCGCACCGCCGAGACCAAGCGTCAAACCCAAGGCGAGCTGTACGAGCCCGCGTTTGAGCACGAGCCACGACACCTCGCGGCGGTCCGCACCGAGCGTCATGCGCACGCCGATTTCCTGCGTCCGCAGCGTCACCGAGTAGGCCATGACGGCGTAGAGCCCCACGGAAGACAGCCCGAGGCCGATGAGCGCGAAGATGGCGAACAGCCCCCCGAACAGGCGATACGGCCAGCGATCCTGCGCAAGCATCTGGTCGAGAGTTTGAACCGTGACGACGGGCTGATCGCGGTCGATCGACTGCACCTCCCGCCGTACGGACTCCATCACCGACGCCGGAGGCAGCGAGCTCCGGACCAGCAACGACGCGCTGAGCGGAGGATCCTGTCGCGATGGCAGGTACACCACCGGCGTCGGCTCGAATTGCTGCCTCTGGCCGTGCGGAATCGACCGGCTGATGCCCACGATCGTGCGCCAGACATCTTCCGGTCTGCCGGGACCAGGCTGCAGCTGACTGAAGCGGAGACGTCTCCCGATGGGATCCTCACCAGGGAAGAACGTCGCCGCGAGCCGTTCGTTGACGATGGCAGCTTCGGAGCCGGATGCGCCGTCCGTCGCCCTGAACATCCGGCCGCGGGCGATCGGCACGCCGATGACGTCGAAGAACCGGGTGCTGATGGTCACGACCGTGACACCCCGCGAGGGCTCGCCGGACTGCTGTCGCCCCTCGATTTCCAGTAGTCGCTGACCCGAACCGAATGGCGGTACGGCCGTCGTCACGGCAATGGATTCGACGCCGGCGATTGCGGCAATCTGGGGCTCGACCTCCCGTAGAAAATGCGACGGGCGTCAGGTGTCGCGTATTTCGAATCCGGCAATTGCAGCTGCATCGACATCAGGTGTTCGGTGGGAAACCCGACGTCGAGCGTGTAGAGCTTCGTGAAGCTCCGCAACATCAACCCGGCGCCCGCCAGCAACACAATCGTGAGCGCCAGCTCCACGACCACCATCGACCCGGTGAACCACCTGGCCCGGCGGCTGCCGACACTGCCGCGCCCGCCATCCTTGAGGACGTCGTTGACGTTCGTCCTCGAGATCTGCAGCGCCGGCGCGAGGCCGAACAACACTCCCGTCAGCACACAAATGCCGGCAACGTACCCGAAAACGACGTAGTCCAGGGTGAATGTGATCCAGTAAGGCTTACCGGGATCCTGAATCCCCGCGTCGATTGCGGCCATGGCGATGCGGGCCAGGAATAAGCCAAGCCCTCCTCCGATCGCGCCGAGCACGATGCTCTCCAGCAGCAGCTGCCGGATGACGCGCCAGCGGGTGGCGCCCATCGCGATGCGCACGGCAATCTCGCGAGCCCGCCGAGTCGACTTCACCAGCAGCAGATTGGCAACGTTCGCGCAAGCGATCAGCAACACGAAACTGACGGCCCCCATCATCACGAGGAACACGACCCGCGCATTGCCGCCGACAAACCGCTGCGTGAACGTCTCGAGGTTGGCGCCCGCGATGTCTCTCTCCGCGTCCGGAAACGCGATCGCCAGGCGCTGGGCGATTCCGTTCATTTCCGCCAGTGCTTCATCGCGGCTGACTCCGTCCTTGAGCCGGCCGAAAGTCAGGAGCCGCCCGCCAGGGTTTTCTCGAGAGGCATCAGGAAGGAGTGGAGCCCAGACGTCGGTATTCGCCGGAAACTTCATGCTCTCGGGCATGATGCCGACGACCGTCGCAGGTTGACCGTTCAGACGAAGCGACGAGCCAATGACTCCAGGGTCTGCGCCGTATCGCTGTTTCCAGAGCCGCTCCCCGATGATCACGACGGGCTCGGCGCCCGGACGGTCGTCGCCTGTCACGAAATCGCGGCCGAGACTTGGCTGCTGACGCAGGAGGGCGAACGTGTTGATCGTGAGCCAGGCACCTCGCACCTCCTCTGGCAGGCCGCGATCGTCGCTGACGTTCATCGTCGCGGACCGATAGCCCGCGAGGCTCGCGAACGTGCGGGTCTGGCTGCGTGCTTCCTGAAGGTCCGCGAACTTGAGAGTGATGTCGTAGCCCTGACGCGCCTGCCAGCTGAGGACGTAAAGACGATCCGAGTCAGCGACGGGCAGTCCTCTCAGAAACGCGGCGTTGACGATTCCAAAACCCGTCGTGTTCGCGCCGATCCCGAGCGCCAGCGCCATGATGGCGGCGGCCGAGAACCAGGGATCCTTCGCCATCAGCCTGAGGGCGAACCGGACGTCCTGCAGAATCGCTTCGAGGGAGGGCAGGCCGCGCACCGCGCGATGCTGGTCTTGAATCGAGGCCGGCCCACCCATGCGAATCAGCGCCGCACGGCGCGCCTGCTCCGGCGACATGCCGCGGCGGACGTTGTCCTCCGTCAGCATGGTCAGGTGGGCGTCCAGTTCCTGCTGGAAGTCGCGGTCCATCTGTCGCGTCGTGAAGAGCGCACCGAGGCGCGAGCCGAAGTGCTTCAGCGATGTGAACATGGCTCACCTGCGAGGATCGAGGACCAGCAGCCTGCCGATGACACCCGAGACGCGCTCCCAGTTTCTCGTCTCGGCCGCGAGCTGCTTCCGTCCGGCGCGGGAAATCGAATAGAACTTGGCCTTCCGATTGTTCTCGGACGTCCCCCACTCGGCGTCGATCCAGCCCTTCTGCACGAGCCGAATAAGGCACAAGTAAATGGTGCCCTGATTGACAACGCAGTGCTTCCTCGCTGAGCTGCTCGATGCGCCGAGCGATGCCGTAGCCGTGCATCGGCCCCATCGCGTCGAGCGTCTTCAGCACCATCAGATCCAGAGTGCCTTGGAGGATCTCGGACTTGCCTTCGGGCATGGACACACTCCTGTGGGTTGATTAGAGGAGTGTAGGAGAGTTCATGTGGGATGTAAAGAGGAGAACGAAGGAGTCGGGATCGGGGATCCGGCGGTCGGCGGTCGGCGGTCGGCGGTCGGGAATTGGAGAAGCCCTTCGACTCAAATCAAAAAGCGTTTTCGGATCCCTGATCCCTGATCCCTGATCCCGGCTTCTATCCCCCCGCCATGGCGCCGACGACGAGGAAGGGCTCGGCTCCAGCGACGACGGCCTCGGGCAATGCAGTATCCGGAGGCTCGTGGGAAAAATCCTGCTCGCAGGCGAAGTACCGGACGAAAGGACGGCGACGTTTGGTGACGTGATCGCGGATCGTTCCGCGAAGGACCGGATAGGCGCTCTCGAGTGCGTCCAGGACGGCCGGCACAGTGGGCCGTCCCGGCACGTCAACGGTCACTTCCTTTCCCTCGACGCGCGCGAGCGTTCGGAGATGCGCCGGAAGCTCGACTCGAATCATCGTGACCTCGGCTGACGTCCGCCCTGCAGGTCGGACGTCAGATTCTTACAACGTCTGCGCCTCGACCGACAGGACCGCCGGCAAATCGCGCACGATGGGCGCCCAGCTATCCCCGCCATCGGCAGACCCGTAGACCTGGCCGCCAGTCGTACCGAAATAGATGCCGCAGCTGTCCAGAGAATCGACCGACATCGCATCGCGAAGCACATTGACGTAGCAATCACGCTGCGGCAGGCCGTTCGTCAATGGCTCCCACTCGTCGCCTCCTGTCCGGCTGCGGTAGACCCGCAGCTTGCCCTCCGGCGGATAGTGCTCGGAGTCGCTCTTGATGGGGACGACGTAGATCGTCTCCGGCTCGTGTGCGTGCACGTCGATGGCAAAGCCGAAGTCGGTTGGCAGGTTGCCGCTGACCTCCTGCCACGAGTCGCCCCCGTCGACGCTGCGCATCACGTCCCAGTGCTTTTGCATGAAAAGCACCTGCGGACGGGATCGATGCATCGCGATGTGATGAACGCAGTGACCGACCTCCGCGTCAGGATCAGGAATTCCTTGCGACTTCAGTCCCTTGTTGATCGGTCGCCAGGTCTTTGCGTGATCGTCGGTTCGAAACGCGCCCGCTGCGGAGATGGCGATGAACATCCGATCCGCGTTCCCGGGGTCCAGGATGATCGTATGAAGGCACAGGCCGCCGGCGCCCGGCTGCCAGTGTGGGCCCGATCCATGGCTGCGCAAGCCCGGAAGCTCCTGCCACGACTGCCCTCCATCGCCTGTCTTGAACAACGCCGCGTCCTCGACGCCGGCGTAGACGACCTCCGGATCGGTCAGCGACGGCTCGAGGTGCCAGACGCGCTTGAACTCCCACGGATGCGGCGTGCCGTCGTACCACTGATGCGTGCCAGTAACGCCGTCATACCCGAACTTGTTATCGACTGTGGCCCACGTCCTGCCGGCGTCATTCGAGCGCTGTATCACTTGCCCGAACCAGCCGGAGGACTGTGAGGCGTACAGGCGGTCGGGATCCGCCGGCGATCCCTTGAGGTGATAGATCTCCCAGCCCGCAAAATGTGGACCACTCACGTCCCACTGTTTTCGCTTCCCGTCGGACGTGAGGATGAATGCGCCCTTGCGTGTGCCCACCAGCAACCGTACTCCGCTCATCCTTGGCTCCCTTCCGTTGCGATTCAGCCTGTCGAGCTCGCTCACACCGTTACGCTTCGTACGCCCCCGTTTGTACCGGGGGCGAGCCTCTCTGTTAATCGAATCGGGCGCAAGCGAATCGACATGGGGGTCTGAAAAACTATAGCCCTGGTCAGGCCGTGACCCACTGCCCTTCGCGCGAGCCGGTGGGTCCGAAGAGCTTCGACAGCGGGCGGTTGCCGCGTAGGGACGGGGTCCGGGCAGGGTCTAAAGACCCCGCCCTACGTCAACCGAGTGAATCGGTGCAAGACGACCTACTCGTGCCTCAACGCGACGACCGGATCCACGCCCGCCGCACGTTGAGCCGGCAGCCAGCTCGCGAAGGAGGCGACGAGCAGGAGAATCACAGGCACACCGACGAAGACGGGTACGTCGAGCGGACGTCCGGGAGCGATGTGAATCTGGATCAGGAACATGATCAGCCACCCCGGAATGGCACCAAACGCAACGCTTTGCAGCGTGTCCCGCACGACGGCCAACACGACCGTCCGTTTTGGTGCGCCGAGCGCCAGCCGGACACCGATCTCGGCGGTCCGCTGCGCCACGCCGTAGGCGACAACGGCGTAGATGCCGATGGCGGCCAGTGCCAGCAGCAGCGGCCCGAGCACCACGAACATGCGCGCCGGCACGCGACGCAGAAACAGGTTCCTCTCGACGTGCTCTGCGAGGGTGCGAACGTCATAGACAGGCAGCGCCTGGTCGATCTCCCGTACGACACGCCGAACATCACTCGCGACGGCTATCTCGGCGCCGGGATGGGTCCGCACGTGGATTTCTCCGGCGGTCGACGGGCGATCGCGATACGAGAAGTAGATGATGGGAGTAGGTGGCTCGCCGAAGGATTCGTAGAGCGAGTTGCGAGCCACTCCCGCAATCACGTACTGCCGCCCTCGGTACTCCACTCGCCGTCCAAGGGGTTCGAGTCCGGAAAGGTATCGTCGAACGAACTCTTCGTTCACGATCGCCTGACGCGGCGCCGCCGAATCCGTGAGCGGCGCGAAATCCGTTCCCGCGATGAGCGGAATCCCCATTGCCTGCCAGTACCCCGGTGTCACCGTATTGCTCAGCGCCTGATCGAGCGCGCCGTCCGCTCGGGCGTGACCCTCGATGACGAACGACCGCAACGGTAGACCGTGAATATCGAGCGGAATCTGAGTACTGATGGCGGCGGCCTCGATGCCCGGCACGGCGCGGAGCCGATCCAGCAGCCTCGACGCAAACGCTCTCGCTGCCGCGTCGTCGGCATTCCGACCGGTGAGATCGTACGCGGCAAGCAGCACGCCTTCACGCCTGAATCCGGGATCGATGCCGCGCGCATCGGTAAAGCTTCTGAAGAACATCGCCGCGATGACGAGCACGATCAGCGCGAGAGCGACCTCGAGCCCCATCAACGCGTTGCGGAGCCGGCTCCGCGACGCCGTTCGCGCGCCGGCACGCAGCGCCTGCTGAGCGTCCATGCCGGCAAGATGGGTCGCCGGCGCCATTCCGAAGATCACCCCGCAGACGATGCCGAGGCTCACGGCCAGTGCGAGACCGGCGAGATCGACGTCCGTTTGAAAGCGAATCGGGAACGATCCGATCATCGGCACCGCGCGAATCGCGTTCGTGCCCCAGACGGCGACCGCGGCGCCAAGCGCGGCGCCCGCCACGGAGAGGATCACGCTCTCGGTCAGCAGGAGCCCGGCGATTCGGGCACGACGGGCGCCGAGGGCCAGCCGGATGCCGGCCTCGCGCTGACGCGTGCTGGCTCGGGCCAGCATCAGGTTCGCGCTGTTTCCGCAGACGGCCAGCAACAGGACGAGCATGACTCCCTGCAACCCGACGAGCGCGCCGGTGATCATCCTCTGGGGCCCGCGAGCCGCCCGCCAGAACGACATCACCTCGCCGCCCATGGTCTCGTTGGTCGCCGGAAACAGGCGTCCTAAGTCGCGCATCGCCGCGTCGAGCTCCGCCTGCGCCTGGGCCTCTTCGACGCCCGGCTGCAGCCGACCCATGACTTGATAGCCGCGCACCGACCGTGTCTCCAGTTCCGGTGAGCCGGCGAGAAGCGCCGGCGCCATCGTCGCTGGCACCCAAAGCGAGAGGTCGAGCCCGAGGGTCGTCCCCTGGAATCCCTGCGGGGCGACGCCGACCACGGCGAGATCGCGATCGTTGACGCGAATCGTCTGGCGGACGGCGTCGGCGGCCCCGTTGAAGTGCGCCTGCCAATAGCTGTACGAGATCACGACGACCGGCTCGGTCCCGGCGCGGTCGGCCTCACCAGGAACGAAGAACCGGCCGAGGGCCGGTCGCAAGCCGAGTGCGGAGAAATAGTTGCCGGACACGAGCAGCCCATAGGTCCGCTCGGTGCGAGCAGCCTCGCCGACGTTGAAGGGAACCATCCGAAATGCGAGAAGCTCGCGAAACGATTGGAGGCGCTCGGCCAGGTCCCGGTACTCGAGCCAGGACGCACCTGGAAACGTGCCAGTCTCTGCGCGCGGCTCGACGAATTGGTATGCACGCGCATCGGCCACGCCCGGCAGCGGCTTGAGGACCACCGCCTGCAGCCACGAAAAGACCACCACGTTCACGCCAATGCCAACGGCGAACGACAGAATCACCACGGCTGAAAGGACCGGCATCCGGAGAATCGTCCGGATCGCGTGGCGGGCGTCGCGAATGCAATGCTCGAGAAACGTCATCGTGGGAGGTTAAGTAAGCAAAGAGCTGAACGACGGCTGAACGGTCCGCGGCCTTCGCGAAAGAGTGGCAGCGCTGAGCGATCACCGTCCGCCGCGACCTCCGGGCACCAGCTTCAGCAACTCCTCGTCGGTCCACGGCCGGGTGCGGTCGGCGGTTTGGGCGCGTACTGTCTCGACGGTGGCCGGATCCACGGGATCACCCGCCTGTCCCCACTCGCGTCGCACGTAGGTCAGGACACTGGCGATCTGATCGTTGGTGAGCGTCGCGCCGATCGGCGGCATCAAGCCGACGCTCCCTTCCTTGCCGTTCAGGAGAATTCGCGCCGTGACTTCCGGCGGCGCCAGCGCGAGGGTCGAGCCGACAAGAGGCGGCGCGACGCGCACGAGTCCACGCCCATCGGGCTGATGGCACGCCTGACAGATATTGCGGTAGACCTCACGGCCTGCGTCGAACCGCTGCTGCTCTACGGCTGTGAGCGGCGTCACCGGAGTCGCCGCTCCCGGCTTCCCCGGCCAGTCGATCCTGGACAGCACGTTGGCCGCGCGCGATGCCAGAGCGTCCGAGCCACCGGCGAGCGTCGAGAATGCCGCCGGTTCCCGAGCGATCTGAAGCCTCGGCCCTCCGCGACCGCGTCCGCCCGCAGTGCCGCGGCCGCCGGGTCCGGCTCCCCGCCCGCCTCCCGTGGCCGCCGCCGGCTCGCGCGCATCGTCGAACGCGTAGGCGCCTCCCGGGCCTGCGCGCCCGCCCGGGCAGGTCGGGCATGGGGCACCCGGAGTCGCCGCGGCGGTGGCCGAGATCGACGGCGCGATCCCACGGCGCGGGTTTCCCGGCATCGGAGTGTTCGGCACCAGCGCCACCTCGGCGCCGCGCAATACAGCCGACCGCTGCCACGCCGGACGATTCGCATCAGCGGCCATCGCCAGCGTCGTCTGGACGGACGCGTCCTGACCGGCGCGAACGATAGTCGCGCTCACCATCACGATCGCCGCCTCGTGCGCGGCAGTCTGAGGCGCATCGGACTGCAGCAGCTTCTCGAGGATAGCGGGCTCGCTTCCACGTGCTCCGCTCAGCGCGGCGTCCATCGCGACAGGATCGTCCGCATGCTTCTGCAGCAGCGACGCGACCGCTGTCTCTTTCGGTCCGACGGGCAACGCGCCCAACGACGCTGCGACCTGTTCGCGTACCTGCCAGTCCGGATCGTCGATCAATTTCAGGACGGCCGCTTGAACCGGGCTGTTCGTTTCGCCCATCCATCGCTCGGCGATGCGCACTGCGGACGTGCGCACGTCGCGCGACGGATCCGTCAGCGCTTTTGTCGACTGTAGCGACGTCGATGTTGTCGATGCCGTCGAGCACCCAGAGCGCTTTCACACGCGTGCGGGGCGCCGCGGTACCGGTCGCAAGCGCCTTGAGCTCGGGCACCGCCTTGACGCCGCTGCGTTCGACCAGCAGCCGCTGCGCCGTGTCGCGCCACCAGCCGTTCGGGTGAGATAGCGCCTCCACGAGCTGCGCCGGCGTCGCGCGGGAGAGTTGCGGCGGGGTCGTGTCGCGCTGCACGCTCTCGTGCACGATGCGGAATACGCGGCCCCTGCCGACGCCCGTCGGGGCGTCGAGCTTTCGCTTCTGGATGTAGTCCCGCAGGTAGAGCGTGGTCGATGCACGGTCCTGGATCACGCCGCGGTAGAAGTCCACCACCATCAGCGTACCGTCCGGGGCGTTCGAGATGAATACCGGGCGGAACCGTTCATCCGTCGACCCGAAGAATTCCGCTTTGTCGTACGCGTTGCGGGCGCGCAGCGTCGTACCATCGTCGTCGAGCACGATGCGCCTGACGAAATTTCCGGCGGGCTCGGCCACGAACACGTTGCCGTACAGCTCGGGCGGCAATCGATCGCCGCGAAAGACCGTCGGGGTGCACGCGGCTGTCACCTGGACGATCGTGCCGTCGGACGGGCGCGTAACGCCGAACTGATACGAGCGATTGGTGCCGAGATTCGGCCGGACCGGCCAGACCTCGTTGATGTTGTTGACGTCGTTCGTCAGGACTTCGTCGCTGCCTCGCGTTCGGAGCATCCCGGGATTCCGCGCGTAGTACGGCGTCGGGACGAGGTCCACCTGGAGGGTCGACTCGCTGTCGTTGCGGAACATGCGGCCGAAGTCGTCCTGGCCGACGCCCCACTCGCCGCGCGACAGCGTCGGACGCCGATCGAACACCCCGTCCTTCAAGCGCAGCGAGTACGAGACGCTGGACCCCGCGGAATGCAGATAGTTGTCGAGACCCCACTCGAAGCTGTTGGCATTGCCTTCGACGCCTCCTTCCCGGCGCCCGTAGTCGGTGCCGACCAGCTCCTTGGTATCCATCTTCAGATCGCCGTTTGTGTCGTGCATCAGCCAGACGTTCGGCGGCTCGAGCACCAGGATCCCGTGATCGAGGGCCTTGACCGCCCTCGCCTGAACGAGGCCGTCGGCGAATACGGTGCGCTTGTCCATCTTTCCGTCGTTGTCCGTGTCCTCGAGGACGACTATGCGGCCGATGGGATCGAGGTTGGGCTCCGGCGCCTGGAGGTCCGGGACGTACTCGGGATACTCGACCACCCACATACGCCCGTCCGCATCCCAGTCGATCGCGATCGGATCCTGGATGAGGGGTTCAGCGGCCACGAGCTGCGCATGGAATCCCGGCGGCAGATAGAACTGCTTCATCTCGTCTTCAGGCGAGAGGATCGGAGAATCGTCGGACACCTTCTGAACGCCAGTTGTCCACGAACGGTCCGCGGGCTGTTGAGCCGCCAGGACGGTCATCGCGCCGCCAGCGAGCAAGAGAGCAACCAGACGAAGTCTTCGCATCAGCAACTCCGGGACGAATCGGCCTCTACCTGACCCGCGACCGCGCCGCCTCAAACTGATCACGCTGCACGGGCGCGAACGCGAGGTACGTGCCGCCGGCGACCAGGAACCCGACGAACCACGCATAGTCGTACAGTGGCTTCAGCGCCGGTACGACCAGCCCGCTCCAGGCAAGCGCGCATCCGAGAGCCGTCGCGCCGACGGCGCGGCCAGTTCCAGCCGCGATACACACCGTCCTGTAGATACAGATCCTCGAGTGCGAGCTCGCGCCGCCGCACGATCCAGTAGTCCGCGATCAGTACGCCGGCAATCGATCCCAGACCGCCGGAGTAGCCGAGCAGCCACGTGAAGATGTAGCCCGAGGGATCGGCCAGCAGTTTCCACGGCTGAATCACGATGCCGATCACGCCGGTGAGCAGACCGCCGGTCTTGAAGCTGATGAGGCGCGGGAACGCGTTCGCAAAATCATTCGCCGGCGACACCACGTTGGCGGCGATGTTGACGGCAATTGTCGCGACCACGATCGTGAACATCGAGATCGCGACGACGACCGGCGACGAGAAGCGACCAACGAGTTGAACGGGATCCCATATGGCTTGGCCGTAGATGATCGCCGTGGCGCTCGTGATCATCACCCCCATCGCCGCAAACACCGACATCGTCGTGGGAAGCGCCACGACCTGCCCTATGACCTGCTCACGTTGGCTGCGGCCGTAGCGCGTGAAGTCGGGCATGTTGAGCGACAGGGTTGCCCAGTAGCCAATCATCGCGGTCAGCGACGGAATGAATACGGGCACGAACTCGCCGAACGAGCGGAACTTGCCAGGCTGCGAAAGCAGCGGTCCAAGACCGTTGGCCTTGTTGACGGCCCACCACAACAGGATCGACGTCATGACGAGAACGAACGGCGCGGCCCAGTTCTCCACCGCACGCAACAGATCCATGCCGCGGTAGATGATGTAGATGTTGAGGCTCCAGAACAGGGCGAACGACAGCCATTCCGTCGTCGTATGTCCGCCGAAGCCCGCGCCGAGCAGTGTTGGCCAGCCAGGCACGATCGTTCTGAAGAACGTGTTCAACGCTTCGCCGCCGATCCAGGCCTGGATGCCGAACCAGCCGCAGGCGACGAGCGCCCGCAACATCGCGGGCAGGTTCGAACCGAGCGTGCCGTACGCCGCGCGAGCGAATACCGGAAACGGGATGCCGTACTTCGTCCCCGGGTGCGAATTGAGCAGGATCGGAACGAGGACGATCACGTTGCCTAGGAGAATCGTCACGAGGGCCTGCGCCCAGCTCATGCCCGACGCCATCAGCCCGGACGCCAACATGTAGGTCGGAATGCAGTGCGCCATGCTGACCCAGAGCGCGGCGTAGTTGTAAGTCGTCCAGGTGCGCCGAGCCAGCGGAACCGGCGCGAGATCGTGGTTGTAGAGTGGGCTGGCCTCGATTCGCGCCGTATCGACAAGCTCTACGCGGCCGTCAGCGAGCCGACGTTCGTTGCTCATGAACGAGTCGGTCCCGGAGGATCCTTCATTCGGTCGATCACCTTGCGACGAGCGATCGCCGACATCATGCCTTTGGACCGACGGCGGCGGGCGGTACATCGCCAATCGCCGCGTCCACGCTCGACGCGTAGCCTTCTCCCACGTAGCCGCCGTGATAGGACTCGGCGTCAGGCCGGCGGATCTTCGAGTGCACGACGACCCGATCCCGCATGTGCCCGCGGAAGTCATCCAGCGACGCCCACCCGTGGCGCTCCATCGCCGCCTGCATTCCTGTCTGCAGCTTTCGCAGCACGTTCGGTCCGATCGCGTGGTCGAGCATCGCCGCGGTGCAAACCTGAACGGTGCCGCACCCGAGCAGAAAGTAGTTGAGTGCGTGCGGGAACTCGGCGATTCCTCCGATTCCTGAGAACGACTTGTCAGGAAACGCCTGGGTCAGCTGCGCCATCTTGGCCAGCGACAGCGGGAGAATGGCAGGACCACCGAGCCCGCCGGACGACACGTAGCCATCGACGTTGACCTCGAATTCCAGCGTCTCAGGGTCGATGAGCGGCAGCGAGGGGAACGTATTCGACGAGGTGATGGCGTCCGCGCCGCCGAGGAACGCACCGCGCGCCTCGAGGACGATGTCGGTGGTCGAGGGCGTGAGCTTGGCCCACACAGGCACGCGCGCAACTTCCTTGACGACCTGCGTGACGATCGAGATGAGCTCCCGGTCCTTCCCGATGTTCGAGCCCATGTCCTTGCGATCCATGTGTGGGCACGACAGGTTGAGCTCGAGCGCGTCCGCGCCCTCGTCCTGACACGCCTTCGCGAGCGTCTGCCAGTGCGCGAGCTCCTGGTCGCTTCCGGACCCGGCCATGATCGACGCGACGAGGATGCGCGACGGATGCGCCTGCTTGATCCGTGAAATGCGCGGCACCCACCAGTCGAGCGTCTTGTCGGAGATGAGCTCCCAGTTCCAGGACGAGTGCAGCGCCGTCCCCGGGCGCTTCTGCATCGAAAGCTGCCCGGTGTCGGCCGTGGCGCGCAGGAACTTGGTCTTCGGCCCGGCGACGTTGACGACGGGGTGCAGGCCGATCGTTTTCGTGACGACGCCGCCCCAGCCCGCGTCGAACGCGCGCATGATGTTGCTGTCGGACTCGGTCGGTGGAGCCGACGCCAGAAGGAAAGGATTCTCGAAGTGCAGTCCCGTGAACGTGACGCCCAACCGGGTAGCCATGGTGCTGCCGCCTTCCGGGAAAACGTTACTATACCCCATGCCTAGACGAGTCCTGGGCGGCCTCATTCAGGCTGCCTCGCCCATCACCGATCCCGCGACGCCGATCGAGACGATCAGGCGCGCGTCGATCGATGCACACATTCCCTTGATCGAAGAAGCCGGCAAACGGGGCGTGCAGATCCTCGGGCTCCAGGAGGTCTTCAACGGGCCGTACTTCTGCCCGTCACAGGATGCCTACTGGTACGACATTGCCGAGTCGGTGCCCGGCCCGACGACCGAGCTCATGGCACAGTACGCGAAGAAATATCAGATGGCGATGGTCGTGCCGGTTTACGAGCGCGAGCAGGCCGGCGTCTACTACAACACGGCCGCCGTGTACGACTCCGATGGCACGTATCTGGGCAAGTACCGCAAGAACCATATCCCGCACACGTCCGGCTTCTGGGAGAAATACTTCTTCAAGCCCGGGAACCTCGGCTATCCAGTCTTCAAGACACGCTTCGCGACGATCGGCGTCTACATCTGCTACGACCGGCACTTCCCGGAAGGCGCGAGGCTCCTCGGCCTGAACGGCGCCGAGATCGTCTTCAATCCATCGGCGACGGTCGCCGGTCTCTCGCAGTATCTCTGGAAGCTCGAACAGCCCGCGCATGCGGTCGCCAACGGCTACTTCATGGCCTGCAGCAATCGCGTCGGCACCGAGGCGCCCTGGAACATCGGACGGTTCTACGGCTCGTCGTACTTCGTCGACCCGCGCGGCAACTTCCTCGCGACGGGATCCGAAGACAAGACCGAGCTCGTCGTCGCCGAGATGGATCTGGACATGATCGAAGAGGTCCGTCGCGTCTGGCAGTTCTATCGCGACCGCCGGCCTGATTCCTACGGTCCGATGGCGGAGCAGCGTCCATGAGCCTCCTGATCCGGAATGGCACGATCGTCACCGCGAGCGACATGTACCAGGGTGATGTCCTCGTCGAGGGAGAAAAAATCACGACGATTGGCGCGTCCCTATCAATGCCCGCCGATCGGGTCATCGACGCCTCGGGCAAGTACGTCTTCCCGGGCGGTATCGACGTCCACACGCACCTCGACATGCCGTTTGGCGGGACGACGTCGGCCGATGACTTCGAGTCGGGCACCATTGCCGCCGCGCACGGAGGCACGACGACGATCGTGGACTTCGCGATCCAGTACCGCGGGCAGACACTCCACCACGCGTGGGAAACGTGGATGCAGAAGGCCGAAGGCAAGGCCGCGATCGATTACGGCTTCCACATGATCATCACCGAGCTGAACGATCAGGTCGAGCTCGAGATGGACGCGCTCGTCCGCCAGGGCGTCACGTCGTTCAAGCTGTTCATGGCCTACCCCGGCGTCTTCATGCTGGACGACGCGAGCATCTTCCGCGCGCTGCTGCGCACCGGAAAGAACGGCGGGACGATCTGCATGCACGCCGAGAACGGCGGCGTGATCGACGTCCTGGTCAAACAGGCGCTCGCCGAGGGCAAGACCGCGCCGAAGTACCACGCGCTCACCCGCCCCGCGCGCGCGGAGGCTGAAGCGACCCATCGCGCGATCGCGCTCGCCGAGATCGCCGACGTCCCCATATACATCGTCCATCTGTCGGCCGCCGAGGCGCTCGAGATGGTGACGGAGGCGCGCGACCGTGGGTTGCCCGCGTTCGCCGAGACGTGCCCGCAATATCTCTTCCTGTCGTACGACAACTACGAGGAGCCCGGCTTCGACGGCGCCAAGTACGTGATGAGCCCGCCGCTCCGGGCGCAGGCCACGCAGGACCAGTTGTGGCGGGGCCTCGCCTTCAACGACCTCCAGGCCATCTCGACGGATCACTGCCCGTTCTGCATGAAGGAGCAGAAGACGATGGGCGAGGGCGATTTCTCGAAAATCCCGAACGGCGCGCCCGGCATCGAAACTCGCATGAGCCTCGTCTACGACGGAGGAGTTCGCACCGGGCGCATCTCGCTCAATCGCTTCGTCGAGCTGACGTCAACATCGCCGGCGAAAATCTTCGGGCTCTTCCCGCGTAAAGGCACGATCGCTCCGGGCTCCGATGCGGATATCGCGATCTTCGATCCAACGAAGAAGATGCGCCTCGGGGTGAAGACGCTGCACATGAAGGTGGACTACAACCCCTACGAGGGGCGCGAGGTCACCGGCGTGACGGAGACGGTCATCTCGCGGGGACGCGTCGTCATCGACGGCGGAAAGTTCGCCGGACGCGCGGGCGCAGGCGCATTCCTGCCCCGCAATCCACGGTCGTGAGGCGCCTGACTCCGTCCCGCCAGCGGGCGCTCCTCGTCGGGAGCCTGGTTGCGGCTCTTGTCGCGCCTGCCGCGGTGCGATCGCTGGCGTCCCAAGCCGGATCGAGCCCGGCTCCCGCACGCTGGTTCAAAGGCAACACGCACACCCACACGGTCAACAGCGACGGCGACAGCACGCCGGACGAAGTCGTCCGCTGGTACCGCGAGCACGGGTACAACTTTCTCGTCCTCAGCGATCACAACTACTTGACGCCCACGACCGGGCTCAACGCGGTGCACGGCGCGCCCGACAAATTCATCGTCATCCCTGGCGAAGAAATCACGATGACGGTGGCGACAAAACCGGTGCACGTGAACGGTGTCGCCATTGCGAGCTATGTGGCACCCCCATCGTCACCTGACGACGTGGTCGGAGCCATTCAGTGGTCCGTCGACGGCGTCCGCCGGATGGGGGGCGTGCCACACGTGAACCATCCGAACTTCGGCTGGGCCGTGAGCGTCGAACAGCTCGCGCGTGTGGAGCGCTTGAGTCTGTTCGAGATTTACAACGGTCATCCGCAGGTCAACAACATTGGCGGCGGTGACCTCCCGGGCCTGGAGGACATGTGGGACCGGCTCCTGACGGGCGGACGGCTGCTCTACGGCGTGGCGGTGGATGACGCGCACCACTTCAAGCGGCCCGGCGATCCGAGTGCGTCCGGACCTGGGCGCGGATGGGTCTACGTGCGCGCCGAGGCACTCGAGCCGCGGATGATCTCCGAGGCGCTCGACCGCGGAGACTTCTACGCCTCCACCGGCGTCGAGCTGACCGACTACACGGCCGATGCGACGCACATCGCGTTGACAGTTCGACCCACCGCCTGGAGCAAGTATCGCGTGCAGTTCATCGGCCGCGAGGGGCGAGTGCTCGCGGAGGTACCCGAGAGCGCCGCCAGCTACACATTCAAGGGCGACGAAGGCTACGTACGCGTGAAGGTGATCGAATCGAACGGCCTCTTGGCGTGGACGCAGCCCGTGGCTGTCGGAGTATCTGGCCCGAAGCAGTCGAAGCAGTAGTCCGTCCGATCCCGGCTCGCCTCTTGCGTCGTCATTGCATCGGGACGATGAGATAATGACGACCAAGAGCGAAACGGAGAGTGTTCTCGTGGACTTCCAGCCGATGTCACCCGAGGAAATGCAGCGGACAATGCAGTTTCTGCTGCAACAGCAGGCGCAATTCGCGGCAAATCTTGACAGCCTCTCAGGTAAGACCGACCGGTTGGCGGATGGCGTGATCGGCCTGACCGCGATCGTCGGTCAGTTGATCGTGTCGCAACAGGAGACTGACAAGCAACTCAAGGAGACCGACCGGCAACTGAAGGACACACAGGCTCGCTCCGCGGAGGCGGATGCTCGTCTCACCGAGCAGATGAGGGAAACCGAGTCGCATCTGAACATGCTGATCGAGATGTTCGAGCGTCGCCACCGTGAGGACGATGGGCCGCGCCCGTCGTGACGCGAACAGTTCCCTGTGCGGTGTAAGCCACTCCCTGCTGCAGCCGGCTGCGGAACCTGAAGGCCCGACGGCTTCGGCTCGATGACGCTGCCGTCACACGCGGCCCGGAAGGCCTCGCGAGCCGAAATCTCCGCCTGGCCAGCCAACCGCGTCGCGTGCCATCGCCACGTTCGATCTGCCACACTATGGCCATGTCTGAAGAGGTTACACGCGTCGGCGTCGTCGGCGCCGGCACGATGGGCAACGGCATTGCCCAGGTGTTCGCGCAATCGGGTTTCGACGTCACGCTGATTGACGCTGCCGACGGCGCGCTCGAGCGCGCACGCGCGACCATCGACAAGAGCCTTGCGAAGCTCGTCGAGAAAGGCAAGCTCCAGGCCGGCGACCGCTCCGCCGCCATCGGCCGCATCCACACTGGCACGACCCTCGACGACCTCGCTCACGCGGACTTCATCGTCGAAGCCATCTACGAGGACGCCTCGGCCAAAAGAACACTCTTCGCTTCTCTCGACCGAATCACCCGCCCGGAGGTGATCCTCGCCTCAAACACGTCGTCCATTTCCATCACGACGCTCGGCGCCGCGACAACGCGGCCGGACAAGGTCCTGGGCATGCACTTCATGAACCCGGTGCCGCTCATGACGCTGGTGGAGCTGATCCGCGGGCAGGCGACGTCGAGCGAGGCGATCGCGACGGCGTCAGCCCTGTGTGTGCGCCTGGGCAAGACCGCCGTCGAAGCTGCCGACTATCCGGGCTTCATCGCCAATCGCGTGCTCATGCCGATGATCAACGAGGCCGTCTATTGCGTGATGGAAGGCGTCGGCACGCCGGACGCGATCGACACCGTCATGAAGCTCGGGATGAATCATCCGATGGGACCGCTGACGCTTGCCGACTTCATCGGTCTCGACGTCTGCCTCGCCATTCTCGAAGTCCTGCACGAAGGACTCGGCGATCCGAAGTACCGCCCGTGTCCGCTCCTGCGACGGATGGTGGCGGCAGGCCAACTCGGACGCAAGTCCGGGCGCGGGTTCTACAGCTATTGAGTCGTCGCACAATGGCGGCTGAGAACATTCCGGCGGATCCGCAAGCGAAACGGCTCGCAGTGATCGTCTGGCTCGTCGGGGCGACAGTGGGCACGATAGCCGTCTGGTGGCTGTCGTCTTACATCGAGTCCCTGACGGAGCTCGGACGCACCGACCGCGCGGCTGCCGCTGCGCTCTTCAAGTCGAGAGTTCTCCCTGCGCTCTGGGTTGTCGCCCTCGTCTCGCTCGGTGCTGGCGGCGTGCTCGCGCGTCATGGCCTGCTCGTTCTCCGCTCCGGCCGCTTTCCTCCGGATGGCACTCGCGTCATCCGCGACACGACACAGCGGACGGGTGGCGCCGCGCGCGCCGCCGGGATCCTGTTGACGACGGCGGGAGTCCTGATGGCGCTCCTCCCGATCGCGCTGGTGCTGCTCATGATGTGGGCGATGCGGTGAGTCGTAGCGCGGGGTCTTCCGCCTTCGCTGAAGCTACGGCGGACCACCGTAGCCTCGGCGAAGGTGGTCTGACCCCGCGTGGCGAGGTCTCGCCGTAGGCCGCTCGAGCGCTCCTGCGCACGAAGGCGGAAAGGTCCTACATCAAGCCCCGAAATAACCGCGTCTGGCCGTCACGATCCCCTTCTTGCGTTTCA
Source organism: uncultured Acidobacteriota bacterium (assembly GCA_963730995.1). GTDB lineage: Bacteria > Acidobacteriota > Vicinamibacteria > Vicinamibacterales > 2-12-FULL-66-21 > CAVSUB01. Next base: position 61,084 of record CAVSUB010000003.1, read on the forward strand.
GCTTGAGATCGATGCGGTGCCAACCCTGGCCCGTGACACCCGCGGGTGTGTAGGTGAGGACGTACCGGCTGTTGAACTCGTCGAGGACACGGCCGAAGGCGGCACCGATATCCCGATCGCCCTCCGCGACGACCAGCCGACCGCCTGTGGCAGCAGCCAGGTCCTTCAAAAATCGCATGTTGCGGTCCTCCTGCTGCGCAACGAGCGTCGCGAGGCGCGAATCGAACCGCGAGCCCAACCGGACAGTCGTTCGAACACCAACGGGATAGATGATCACGTCCGAGCGCTCAGCCGCGCGGAGGACGTCCGGCTCGCTGAGAAAGCTCGTCGTATCGACACCATCGCTGAAAAGCACCACGAGCGTGCGGCCGACGCCTTCGTCCCTCAGTGCGACCGCCGCGAACGCCGCATCGCGCAACGAAGTTCCGCCGCCCGCCTCGAGGCGACCGACGGCGTCCACGAGCCGCTGGCGGTCGCCGGTAAGCGGGACGAGCCGATCGAGCCTGTGCGAGAACGCGCTGAGGGACGCGCGATCCTGCGGCCGCAGCCTCTGGATGATCGATAGCGCCGCCGCGCGCAGGTGCTCCAGGCGTTCCCCCTCCACGCTGGCACTGATGTCGAATGACATCGCGACGCGCAGCGGCAGCCCCTCGATCGCAACCTGCTGGATCGACTGCGCCACGCCGTTGTCGCGGAGATCGAAGTCCTCGGCGGTCAAGCCGGAAACGGGAAGCCTGCCGTTCATGACCAGCGCATCGACGCTCACCAGCTCGATGCCGCTCTGGAAACGCTGTCCCGCTGGGAAGACCATTGCCGTCGCGAGGACGGTGAGCTGCGCGACGGTGACGAGCCGAGGAACCTTCGCGGTCATCGTGGAATGACCGGGGGACGTGTGACCAGGGCTCGCATCCCTTTCAGCCTCGTATCGGCGTGCCACGCGTCGCCGGCGATATAGGCGAACCACGGATCCGGGTGGTTCGAAGGAAGCCTGAAGACGTTCTGCAGAGCCTGGCCGGCCTTTTCGCCGCGTCCCATCTCGTAGTACGCGTGACTCAACCCGACGAGCGCTGACTGGGCCGTCACGGTCGCGAGCGCTTCGAGATAGAGGTCGGCGGCCCTTTCAGGTCGGTGCCTGGCGCTTTCGAGGGACGCCTGAAAAAGTGCCGCGAGGTACTTCAACGTTCCGTCCACTGCCCGGCCACGAACGAGATCGAGCTCGGCGGCCGCGCGATCGATCTGGCCGAGGCGGTGCAAGACACGCCCGAGACGCAAATGCGATTCGTCGCTCTCGGGCGCGAGCGTCGCGGCCTCGCTCAGATACCGGGCGGCCGATTGAAGTTCGCGTCTCATGTCCGCCTCAGGATCGAACGCGCGGATCGTGGTCGGGAGGAACTGCTGCGCACGGATGTCGCCCGCGACGAAGGTGCGAAGCTCGAACGCGGCGCCGGTCGACGCGAGCAACTCGGGGTCTCGAGGGAAGAGGCCGCGCGCTTCGTCCAGCATCTCGTCGGCGTCATTCACTGACTTGCCGCCCTGGAGAACGGCTGAAGCGAGCAGATACCAGCCCCGCTCGAACTCCCCGGGTGACTGGATCCGCCGAAGCTCGATCAGGAGCTGATGGGCCAAGGTGAAATGGAATCGGACAACGGGATCGTCGAGGCCGGCCGCCTGCGCGGCTTCCGTGTGGAGCATGATCGCCGCCTGGATCAGGCTCGGGTCTCTCTTCAGATCGCGCTGCTGGGTCTTGATGTCAGCCACCGGCAAGGCGGCGAGGGCGGTCAGGGCTTCCTTGAACTCCCCGTTCAGATAACGCGCTACGGCGTCGCCGTACGGCCTACTCTCCTGCGCGTGGCGCCCGTCCGCAACGGGCTTCCTCGGCGGGTCCTGTGTCTGCCGCTCGACATTCAAGTCAACGAGCGGCTGCCTCGCACTCAGGCGTTCGACAGCAGCGCCAGCGCTCAACATTGCGATCGCGGCGGCAACGACCCCGTTACCGAGCCGCCTGCTCGCCCTGCGCCTTCTCGACGCGACGAGCATCACGATTGGCACGAGGATGAGGAGCTCGCGAGCGACGGCAAGGGCATTGGGGATCCAGAACAGGTCCGGCTGATGGATCCGTCGGGAAACAGGAAGGAAAACCGGCCACGTCGCCTGGAAGTACGCCGAGGAGAGCGGCCACAGCGCCGGAATGCCAAACGGCGCTGACGTGTCCAGGCCAAACCAATCGAGCAGCAGGTGCGAACCGTAGGCAGCTGCGCACGCGATCGTCCAGCGACCTCGGCGGGCCTGGCGGCCGACCACGAACCAGGTCGCGAGCGCAACCAGGACGACTGCGCCGGCGCTGTGTGTGGGCCCCCGGTGAGTGCCGACGATCAGGTCGAGGTCAGGGGCAATGCCCAGCGCCGCGAAGCCGAGAGTCATGGCCCCCGCCCCAGGCCGGGATCGAGTCCGGGGCGCCTGGTCGGGCTCGAAGAGCCAGCCCGCGGCGATCCCCCCCAGAGCGTGGCCAATCGGCGACGGCATGCCCTGATTATCGCCACTCTGCCGTCGGCAGGAAGCGCGAACCCTCGTCGGCGTTCGGTGGTCAGATTCTGCGTACGCCCAGCTGGCGCCGTGTTGGGAGGCGAAAGTCTGTGACGGCCGTAAGATGCTGAATAACAGAGACCTACGGCATACACATTCACACATTTTCGCTTGACTTTCTCCCCGGCACACTCCTAGAATGCAGTCCCAGCCGAGATCAATCTTCGAAGGAGCGAGAATGCCGCCTGTAGACGACCGTCAGGACCGCGAACGCCTCAAAGCCATCGAGCTGGCCGTCAGCCAGATCGAGAAACAGTTCGGCAAAGGCTCGATCATGCGCCTCGGCCAGAAAGACATCGTCACGACGATGCCTTCCATCTCGACCGGATCGGTCAGCCTCGACTACGCCCTCGGGATTGGTGGTGTGCCTCGCGGTCGTGTCGTCGAGATCTTCGGGCCGGAGTCGTCGGGCAAGACGACGCTGTCGCTCCAGGTGATCGCCGAAGCGCAGAAACTCGGAGGGATGGCGGCGTTCGTGGATGCCGAACATGCCCTCGACGCGCAGTATGCCTCCAAGCTCGGCGTGGAACTCGACAACCTGCTCGTCTCGCAGCCCGACAACGGAGAGCAGGCGTTGGAGATTGTGGAAGTCCTGGTTCGATCGGGCGGAGTGGACGTTGTCGTCGTCGACTCGGTCGCGGCGCTCGTGCCACGCGCCGAGATCGAAGGCGAGATGGGCGAAGCGCAAATGGGCCTCCAGGCTCGTCTCATGTCGCAGGCGCTCCGCAAGCTCACGGGCGTGGTCTCCAAGTCGAAGACCTGCCTGATCTTCATCAATCAGCTGCGCGAGAAGATCGGCGTCATGTTCGGCAACCCCGAGACAACGACCGGTGGCCGGGCGCTCAAGTTCTATGCGTCCGTGCGGATTGATATCCGGCGGATCGGGGCCATCAAAGACGGCGACGTCGTGGTGGGTGGCAGAACTCGCGTCAAGATCGTCAAGAACAAGGTCGCGCCTCCTTTCCGCGAGGCGGAATTCGACGTGATGTACGGCGAGGGGATCTCGAAGGAAGGCGATCTGCTCGACCTCGCGGTCGACCGCAAGATTGTCGAGAAGAGCGGCACCTGGTTCGCCTTCGGCGGCGAACGCCTCGGTCAGGGCCGCGAGAACGTCAAACAGTTCCTGAAAGACAATCCGACGATCTTCAAATCAATCGAGGAAAAAGTGCGGCGGGAACTGGGGCTGGTGCGCGACGCAGAGGTAGCGGCGGCGGTTTAGGCTTCCGGCTGCTGGGACTCGCTCATCGCGGGGCTTCGGCTGGCGTGTCGGCTGAAGCTCCCGAGCCCAGCTCTTTCAGCACGACGAGGATCTCTCCGCGACGGGCGAGGCCCAGGTCTTTCCGGGCCACGTACTCGATGGTTTCCGGATCCTCGCGCAGCCGCCTGACATCCTCGCGCAGCCGCGCATTCTCCACTCGCAGGGACGCGAGATCCGCACCGACGGCCTCGTACTGCCTCCGAGCACGGATACCACTCGAGAAGCTCTGCTCTCCAACGAGCCCGTCGGCCAGGACGATCATCGCGATCAGGACGACCATCCCGCGGAGCCACGGACGCCCCGGGCTGCGCGGCAAGAGCTTCCGCTCGGTCTGAGTTTCCCCTGTCGATCGTCTGCGCATTGGTGGACGGCGATGACCTTACCAGATCGGGATAAAAAAGTACAAGACAAATTAGCGCCGATCGCAAAAAAGTACAATTGAATTCGGTCGAAGGACGTCATCCGTCCTTGGCGATTTTCGCCGCCCGCTGCTATGATGAGGGTTCTGCACTTCGCGAATAGAGCGTGCCGAGGTAGCTCAGTCGGTAGAGCACAGCACTGAAAATGCTGGTGTCACTGGTTCGATTCCAGTCCTCGGCACCACTTCTCTTCGACATACAGCGCTCCGCCGGCATGATGCTGAAGCGATTCGTCGGTCCGGCGCTCCTCGCAGCCCTCTTCGCTTCAGCCTGCCGCAATATCAACGTCGTCACGGCAAGCTACTCGACTCTCGACGAGGCGCGTATGGCGGGCGCCGTGTCCGGTGGGTACTTGCCGGAGGGATTGCCGCCGAGCGCACGCGACATCCGCGAGGCCCACGATCCCGAATCGCGAAGGCATTGGGCGCTCTTCAGCTTCTCCCCTGACGAAGCCGATCACCTTCGCAGGTTGATCGGAGCGGAGGAAGTCTCGGTGGACGGTCAGACCTGCGACGTTCCGGGCCGAATCGAGTGGTGGCCTCTGGTCCTTCGGAATCAATTGGAGGCGGAGCGCATCCGCGCAACGGGGCTTGCTACCTACAGGAGCACGGCCGGCGATCTGCTGTTTGCTGTGAACTGGAGTCAAGGCCGAGCGTATCTGTGGACGGTGGGGGAGTAAGCTTTCAGCTCTCAGCTTTCAGCTCTCAGCTTTCAGCTGTCAGCTCCCTCCCTGTAGCGTGTAGGGCTCCCATGTACCCGCGTAGGGCAGGGTCTTGGTGTTGTAGGGCGGGGTCTTCAGACCCTGCCAGCTCAGAGCCGAGAGCTGACAGCTGAGAGCCTCCCTGCACGCACCACCGCATCGAAGCTACTGCCTCGATACCCAATCGGCGTACAGCTCAGGGCGGCGGTGCTGCAGGAACAGCCGGCGCGCGTGTGACTGCGGGACCTCCCTCAAATCGAGATCGGCGTAGAGAATCGTCGAAGCCAGACGCTCCGCGCGCGCGATGACGCGGCCATCCGGCGAACAGACGAACGACTCGCCCCCGAACGTCAGGCACTCCTCGGGACCGACGCGATTGCAGAGCGCGACGAAGTAGCCGTTCTGGAAGGCGGCGACGCGCACCTCCGCCTCGTAGAGGCCCTCCGGCCATTCGTCGACGGCGCCAGCCTGCGGGACGAAGACGACCTCGGCTCCCGCCAGCGCGAGCGCCCGCATGTACTCGGGATAGTGCCGGTCGTAACAAATGGCCACGCCGAGGATGCCGGCGCGCGTGCGGTACACCGGCGCGCCTGTATCACCCGGCACGTAGTAGCCCTGCTCGTGGAAGCACGGATAGTCGGTGATGTGGATCATACGGGTCCGGCCGAGGAGTGTGCCGTCCGCGTCGATGACCGGCGAGCAGTCGAACGTCCGCTCGCCGTCGCGCTCGAAGAGATTGAGCACGACGACAACGCCGAGGTCACGTGCCACCCGCGCAAAGAGGTCGGTCGTCGGGCCAGGGACAGTCTCCGCAAGCTGCCACGGCGCGTCCCCGGCGGGCCGCTGTGGATGGAACCGCTCGAACGCGAGCTCCGCGAACGAGACGACCGTCGCCCCGTCGCGGGCCGCGCGCGTGAGGGCCTCGATCCCGCAACGCACGTTGTGATTCTTGTCCTCGGTTGCGGGCTGCTGGATGAGGGCGATTCTCACAAGGAGAATAGTAGTAGCTACCCGCTTCCCGCTTCCAGCTACCCGCTTCCCGCTCCTGCCTATTGGCTGCCTCCGAGAATCAGCGGCAGGCCGTCCTTGCCGCCGCCAATCACTATCACCTTGCTGTTGGGCGACTCGGCGATCTTCGTCGTTGCCTCGATCCCTTTCCATCGCAGGAGTTCCGGACTGATGCCCTGGGCCACGATGCGCTGGAAGTCCGCCACGCCTGATGCCTCGATTCGTTTCCGTTCGGCTTCCTGCTTTTCCTTGAGCAGAACGAACTCCATCCGCTGGCTTTCCTGATCTGCACTGAGCTTCTCTTCGATGGCGGTCGTGATCCGCTGCGGCAGCGTCAGGCGACGTAGAGGCGTGCTCTCGATCAACACTCCGCGTGGCCCAAGCAGCTTTTGCAGGTCGCCGGTAATGACCTGAGCGAGGTGTTCGCGTTCCGACGTGTAGAGTGCTTTCGCCTCATAACCCGCCGTCACGCCGCGAGTGACCGACCGGAACTGCGGCTCGAGGATCACAGGAACGTAGTCCTGCCCGATCGTCCGATACACGTCGGCCGCTTTCTCGGGATCCAGATGAAACAGGACGCTGCACTCGATGTTCATCGTCAACCCCTCTTTGGAGGGCACGTCCATGACTTCCTTCAGCTCCAGCGTCTTGATGGACATCGTAACGACCCGCGCCAGCGGATTGGCGAACTGGATGCCGGCGTTCAGCGGGACCGGCGACACGCGACCGAAGAGATCGATCACGCCAACGGAGCCGGCCGGTATGACTCGGACCGAACGACCCAGAACGAGCACGATAACGATCAGCAGCGCGAAGCTGGCGAGCGATCGAGGGGACATCGATCCGGTGCCACCACGACGCAGAACGACGACCAGAAGGCCGAGCACCAGAATCACGATGACAGCAAGCAGACCCATGACGGGCTCCTTTCGTAGCGCGAACCCCGGAATCGGGGTTCGGCTGCGTATGGCTGAATTGTAGGGTTTGGAGATTTCGGCGAGGTTACGCGGCGGCTGCGAGCTGAGAGCTCATAGCTGACAGCTACTTACACGCTCTCCCACCGTCTGGCCAACAGCCGCGCCACGCCGAGAAACACGCTCGTCAGGACGGCGAGCACCGACAGTTGTGGCCAGAGCTGCCAGACCGGCGCATTGCGCCAGAAGACCTTCAGGTAGCCGTCGAGCGCCCAGGCGTTGAAGGTCACGAGCCCGACCTTCTGCATCCCTGCGCTCATGAGGAATCGCGGGAACATGCTTCCGCCGAGCGCGGACATCGTGAGGATCAGGATCGTCGAGAACCCCGAGAGCTGGCCGCGACTCTTTGCGAGCGTGGCCAGCACGAGCCCGAGGGCCGCTGCCGCGGCGGCGGTGATGGCCGTCATCACGACGAAGCCAGGGAGATGGGAGAAGAGCGGAAGTTGAAACGCGATACGCGCCCACAGGAACATCACGCACAGTTGAAGAAAGCCGATGAGGGTAAGGAGCAGCCACTTGCCCACGAGCACGCCCGTCATACCGAGCTTGGTCGACAACAGCCGCTCGAGCGTTCCCGACTCGACTTCATCCAGGAGCGTGCCCCCTGCCCCGCCCACGGCGGAGAACAGCAGGAACATCACTCCAATTCCGGCCGCGTAGAACGAGATCAAGGATCCTCGGTCGCTCGACCGGCGCATCACATCCACCGTCTCGATGCCCACGCCCATGGTCGCGCTACCCGAGGCGCCTGATTCCGTCTTGTTCTGCCGCCCCTGCGCCTGCTGACGAAGCAGCGGGAGCCACGCCTCGACGGCGGCGCGCTGCTCGGCCGTCAACCGGCCAGCGTTCTTCTCGAATTGATCGATGCCGCCCTTCATCAGCAGATCCGGAGCGGCGGTCATCGTCACCTTCTGCAGAAGTCCGTAGACCATCTGCGGGGCGATTGGATCCGATACGTCCGCCAGCAGCTGAATGGAGGGCCCACCACCCGCGAAGCCGCGGCTCGCGAATGATGCGCCGAGGCCAGCCGGGATCACGATCGCCACGGGCAGATCGCCGCCCTGGACGAGGTCCTCGGCCGCAGCCTTGGTCAACGCGGCGCCGCCGCCTTTCTCGTCCGCCGTCGCCCGCACTCGCAAACCCGCTTCCTTTGCGAGGCCGGCGGCCAGGCGCTGGCTGAAGTCCGAATGATCCTCGTCCACGACGGCGACATCGATCCTCGGCGTGCCGCCCTGACGGCCACCGAAGACGGTGGCGAAGATCGAGAAGAACACGATCGGCAACAGGAACGTCAGCGCCTGCACGACACGATCGCGGCTGAGGTTCGTGAGCCCAACCCGGATCAACGTCCACATTACTCGCGCAGCTCCCTTCCGGTGAGGTGGATGAAGACCGCCTGCAAGCTTGGGCCGCGGACCTCGACGTCCTCGACAGCGCGTCCCGCCTGGCGTACGCGATCCAGGAGTTGCGGGAGCTCCGACGCAACGTCGTGCAACCGCGCGCGAAGTTGCCTGGCGTCCCCCGAGTCCACGACGGTCTCGGATCCGACGGCAACTCTGCCCATGTCAGCCAGCGGCTGATCCAGACGGAGCGTGACGAGCCGATGGCGACCAACGGTCCGATCGACGAGCTCGGCGAGCGTGCCCTCGGCGATGGCGCGACCGCGATCGATGATCACCGTGCGCGAGCAGCGGGCTTCTGCCTCCTCGAGATGGTGCGTGGTCAGGAGGAGCGACGCTCCCTCCGCGGCGAGATCCGACAGCATGTCGTAAATGCGATCCCTGCTCTGGGGATCCACGCCGACAGTTGGCTCGTCGAGCAGGACGATTCGCGGACGATGGAGAACACCGCACGCGATGTTGAGCCTCCGCTTCATGCCGCCCGAGAACTGCTTGACGGGCTCCGCTGCGCGATCGGCGAGACCCGTGCGCTCGAGCGCCCAGTCGATTTGACGCTTCAGATCAGGGCCTGAGAGGCCCTGCAGCTCGCCAAAGGCGGCGAGGTTCTCCCGCGCGGTGAGGAGGGGATAGAGCGCGATCTCCTGCGGGACGATGCCGAGCTCCGGTGGAGTGCGGCCGTCGCCGACCGGCACACCGAACAGGCGAATTTCGCCCGAGTCGAGGCGCACGCGGCCGGCGATCGCTCGGATCAGCGTGGTCTTGCCGGCGCCGTTCGGACCCAGCAGCGCGAGAAGCTCGCCCTGGCGAAGCTCGAACGAGGCGCCATCGAGCGCTTTGACGGCGCCGAAGGACTTCGTAGCGTTGGTGACGGACAGCACGTTCATGTCTGCACCTTACGCTCGACGCCGTGGGGTTTCTCGACGATCCCGGCGAGTGGCGGACAGGTTCCGGCGGGTGGCGCTCGTTGAAATCAGTCGAGATCAGGAAGGGATCAGGGATCCGGATTCCGTGGTCAAAACCGGGACTCGGGACTCGCCGCTCGGGACTCGGATCCGTGGTTCGGGTTGAGGATCCGGAATCCGAGCCCTTCGACCTGGATCGTGAGGTCTTGCGGATCCCGGACCACGGACCCCGGATCCCGATCTCAGCTCTTTTCCTACCGGCGCTTCTCGCGGATGTGTTTGTTGGCCGCTTTGGTCAGCGTTTTCCACTGGCGTTTCTGGTCGAGTTGCGCGCGCTGGTCCTGCTGGCGGTGCTGATGCGCCTGCTCGCTCCGCAGCTTGCGAAAACTCTCGAGCCGCGATTCGGCGAGCTCGCCGGCAGCTATGGCGGCGATCACCGCGCAACCCGGTTCGGCCTCGTGCGCGCAGTCGCGGAACCGGCATCCCGCGCCCAGCGCGGCGATATCGCTGAAAGTCCCCGCGGCCGCTTCACCGGTTTCCCACAACTGAAGCTCGCGCATACCCGGCGTATCGATCAAAATGCCCTGCCCCGGCAGGATCACCAGCTGTCGGTGTGTGCTCGTGTGCCTTCCCCGGCTATCCGAGACGCGGACGTCGCGTGTGGCGAGCAGGTCGTAGCCGACGAGCCGATTGACGATCGTCGACTTTCCAACGCCCGAGGATCCGAGGAGCGCCCCCGTACGCCCTGGTCCCAGGAACGTGCGCAGGACATCCAGCGAGTCCGGGTCTTTGCTCGACACGGCATGGACCGCGATGCCGGGCGAGAGGGAGTGGACCTCCGCGACATTCGCAGACGGATCGCTGACCAGGTCGGCTTTGTTGAGCACGATGACTGGAGTGGCGCCGCTGTCCAGCGCAACCAGCAGATATCGTTCGATTCGGCGCAGGTTGTAGTCGCCATCGAGCCCCGAGACGAGGAATACGACGTCGATGTTCGCCGCGACGACCTGTTCTTCCGTTCGATCTCCGGCGGCGCGGCGCGAAAAGCGGCTCGCGCGCGGCAACACCGATCGGATCCTTGCCACGCCAGCTACGCCGTCCGCGCCGTCGTCCTGCGGTGGCTCGACGACCACCCAGTCACCCACGGCTGGGAAATCCGCTCGCGCCGACGCCTGATGCCGCAGCCGACCTGATACACGCGCGAGCCACTCGCCCGATTCCGCCAGCACACGATAGATGTGGGTGTGTTCGAGGCTGACGCGCGCGGGGACGAGATGCGACACCCCTGACGCGACAAAGGCGTCAGCGAGTCGATCGTTCCAGCCGAGATCGGCGAGGCCGGGCATTTAACTTTCTAGTACGCAGAACGTCCGACGACGCGCTCTGATTCTGCCCGCGGCTCGGGTGCGGCGACAGCATCGCCTGCCCCGACGCGGAACGCAAGTCGATCCGGAGCCATCGGGCCGCGGCCGAAACAACGTCGTTCGCAGAGTGGAAGGCAGGAGCCAGACAACTGAATTGCCGACCAGCTACAGGCCTGCAGCCGGCTCGGACACTGACTGCGTCTTCTCCAGGACCCGGAGCACTTCAGCCACGCTCCACGCCTGTGCGACGCATCCGCGCGGAGTGTACGGCGGGTCGGCGTCGAAGATCTCGCTGATGGAGCCCACGCACGCCTGGTCAAGGTGCGCCTCGAAACCAGCGAGGAGCGCGCGCGCTCCCGCGCGGTCCTCGGGGTGCAGCTTGAGCCACGCATCCACAAAGGGGCCAATCAACCAGGCCCATACGGTTCCCTGATGGTAGGCAGCGTCACGCGACCGGAGGTCTCCGTAGTACCTGGCCTTGTAGTCAGGATGGCCTGGAGCCAGCGACCGGAGACCCACGGGCGTCACCAGGCGGCTCTGCACGACGTTCAGGACTGCCTCCCAGCGTGATTCCGCGAGCACCGGATGATCGAGCGAGATGGCAAACACCTGATTCGGACGGCACGCCGAATCGTTGCCGCGCTCGCCATCGACGACATCGTACAGATACCCGCCCTCGGCGTACCAGAACCGCGCGTTGAACGCCTCGCGCGCGCGCTGCGCGTGCGAAGCGAGATCGAGACCGTCCCCACCGCCATGCTCCCGAACCCAGCCGTCGAGCAGGCAGAGTGCGTTGTACCAGAGCGCGTTGATCTCGACGGCCTTCCCGCGCCGGGGCGTGACGACCCAATCATCGACCTTCGCGTCCATCCACGTGAGCTGGTAGCCAGCCTCCCCCTGCCGCAACAATCCGTCAGCGGGATCGACGCCGATGCCGAACCGGGTGCCATCGAGGTGATGCCGCACGATGTCCGCAAGCACGGGCAGCAGAGTGCGGAGTGTAGGGGTGTCGTCAGTGGCGCGGACGTAGCGATGCACGGCGTGGAAGAACCACAGCGAGGCGTCCGCAGTGTGATACAGACCCTCTCTCGCGCCATCGGGGAACATGTTTGGAATGAGACCGTCGCGGACGTAGTGCGCGAACGTCCGCAGAATGTACGCGGCCTCCCGCAACCGGCGTGTCGAGATGGTCAGCCCCTCCAGGCTGATCATCGTGTCGCGCCCCCAGTCCGTGAACCAGTGGTAGCCGGCAATGACGGTGCGGACCTCCTCCCCCGCCGCTTGAGCTCTCGCCGCCTCCTCCGCCCGCCCGGCTGGCGTGATGATGAACTGGTCGGCTGCCAGCACGAGCTGCGCCTGGAAAGGATCGTCGGCGCCCGTCGATGCCATGCCGAGAAGGCTTCGGCGACGATCGAGCTCCGCGCGGGATGCAGCCTCCGGCGTGAGCGCCTCGATGACTTCCCACGACTCTGTCGAGGCGATGAGCGTGACGCTGTCGGCCGGCGTCAGATCCGCTCGGAAGTAGCCAGGGCTCCAGAGCGATCCAACCGCCGGATACCCACGCTGCTTCTCCAAGTCGTACGGTACCGAGGAGACGCCCTTTTCTTCGAGTGTCAACGCCGGGTCGCGCCCTGCGAGCGCCATTCGCAGACAGGGAAAATCAGCACCTCCGGAGAGCTCGTACCGGCGGCCAGTCGCCGTCAGGCTGTACGTCTGGACGGGTGACTCGTTGACCGGGCTCTCGTAGCCACGGAACTGGATCGACGGGCGGAGCGTCATTCTGACCGGCCCCTCGCCAGCGACCAACGTGTAGTTCACGTGGACGGTGTTCTGGCCGTGGGGCATCAGCACGCGCTTCTCGATCGCGTAGCCGTCGATCTCGTATCGCCATACCGGCATCCCGAGCTCGAGCCTGAACTCGACGAGGTGGTCGGCTCGGTCCGTCGCGTTTGGACCCGCGACTTCGTCCTCGTCACCGAGCCACAGGACACCGCGCGTCGGCAGGCGGACCCGCTCCAGCAGATGGTTCAACATCACCACCCGCCCGAGGGGCGCCGGCAGCGATGCCACGAGCAGACCGTGATAGCGCCGCGTCACGACGCCAGCAACCGTACCGGACGAGTAGCCTCCCAACCCGTTGACGACGAGCCATTCGCGACGTGGGGTGGCGTCCCCGTCGGGCGGTGCGGCATCCCGCGTCGACCGAATCACGCGCACGAGATCAGTCGACAACGCCTGGTACCCGATCCTCGCCGGACTGTCGTTCCGCGCGGAGCAGGAGAGCCGCCTCGCCCGGGAAGCTGCAAGCCATCGTCGGATCGAAGGAGACACGGCCGGACCCGCCGTAGCGAACCGCCTCACTACTCCACTCGAGGATCCACCGGCAGCCGAACGGAGGCGCCAGCAGCGGCTCGGGCAGCGCGGGCAAGCTGACCTCGACCCCAAGGTTCACGACCAGCAGCCGATCGCTCCCGCCGCCAAGCCCGTAGCGGAGCACGAAGATCGCGGGGGATAGCACCGCGCCCTCGATGCGACCAGTGGACGCGGCGGCGATTACCGGATCCTCTTTCCGGAGCCGGAGCAGATCGCGATGGAGCGCGTAGGCCTCCGCGTGGCGCTCGCGTTCGGCCGAGATCGAGCTTGCAACGACGGAACGTCCGCGGATCACCTGGTGGCGGGAGCGCGGCCTGTACTTCTGGGTCCGTGGTGCTCGAGAACTGCGCCAGAAACTCCCGCCGGCCCACGGCGATCGCCTCACGAAGGTCCTCGCCGTGGTCCGCAAAGAACAGGAAGGGTGCCGACGACGCGAACTCCTGCCCCTGGAACAGCAACGGCGTCGCTGGCGCCAGCAGCATGAGCGCCGTCAGCGCACGATAACGTCCGGGAGGAGACAGCTGATGCAGCCGCTTGCCGAAGGCGCTATTGGCAACCTGATCGTGATTCTCCAGATAGCCGACGAACGACAGGCCGGTCAGATCGAGCGCAGGCGTCCCACGCGCCTGCTTCTGCCACCCGTACCACTGACCCTGGTACGCGTACCCGTACTTTGCGATCGAGACGAACTCCTGGGGCGACCCTGTGTAGTCCTTGTAATAGGCCTCGCGTCGGCCTGTGAGCGCCACCGCGGCGCAGTGCTGGAAATCATCGTTCCAGACCGCATCGACTCCATAGCCGCCCTGGTCGGGCGGTCGGATCAATCGAGTGTCCTGCGGCTCGTTTTCGGCGACGATCATGACCCGGCGACCCCCTCCGGCTTCTCTCGCGCGCTTGACGAGCGACGCGATGACATGCTCCTGGGACCCGTCGTGCACGTCCTGTGTCGCATCGAGACGGAGCCCGTCGAAATGGAACTCGTCTATCCAGTACCCGGCGTTCTCGACGAAAAGCGCGCGCGCCGGCGCCGGCCCCTCGAAGTTGATCGCGCGCCCCCAGTCATTGCTGTACTTGTCCGTGAAGTAGTCGGGCGAGAAGTCGTTCAGATAGTTGCCGTCCGGTCCCAGATGGTTGTAGACGACGTCCAGCATCACACCAAGACCTTCGGCGTGCGCGCGATCCACGAAGCGGCGGAGATCGTCGGGCGTGCCATACAGCCGCGTCGGGGCATAGAGGTTCACACCGTCGTAGCCCCACCCGAACGCCCCGACGAAGTCCGCGATGGGCATCATCTCGACGACGGTGACGCCCAGATCCGCGAGCGCCGGAAGCTGCTCCGCCGCCGATGCCCAGGTGCCTTCAGGCGTGAAGGTCCCGACATGGAACTCGTAGACCACCTGGCCTGCCGGGCCGATGCCATTCCAGCCCCGATCGGTCCACGCAAACGTGCCGGGATCTACCACGCCGGAGGGACCATGCGGACCCTCAGGCTGATAGCGCGAGACCGGATCGGGCCGCAGGCGATCGCCATCGATCCGGAGCCAATAGCGATCGAACGCCGCAAGGCCGTCGATGTGAGCTTCGAAGAATCCGTCAGCCTGCCGCGCGAGGGGAAATGCGCTGGATCGGTCCGCATCGAGGACGAGATCGATGGTCTTACAAGCCGGCGCCCAAACGCGTGCGTGCGCAGTCCCATCGGGCTGCGGCTCGACGCCGCCGGTCAGCCGGCGGCGGACGTCCCGCTTCTCCATCGTCAGGATCCTCAAGCAGTGGGGTCAGACCCAGGTCTGACCCCGGGCGTCAGCGGGTTGGGGTCAGACCTGGGTCTGACCTCACTGGGTAGGGCGGGTATTGGGAAGTCAAGGACGAAAGCGGCAGAGGCGGACACGCGCGTCCTGAACGCAACCGTCATGCCACGGGCCCAGCAGAAGGAAGGCGGAAGGCGAAAGGCTGAAGACGAGTCGAACGGGACCTACGACTCCCCGTCAGGTCCTCCAGGCGCGCCTGCCGGCGGTGTGATCCGATGCGCCGCCTCGTCTGCTGCCGGCACCACATCGAGGCGCGGCGACTCGACCGCGTGGATCGCAGCGCGACTCTCTCCCTGAGGAACTGACACACGACCGGACTGTCCCAGCACTTCGTCGATCAAGCCGTACGTCTTGGCATGGGCCGCGTCGAGATAAAGGTCCGTCCGTTTCGTGTCCCGGATAATCTGCCGCAGCGGCTTTCCCGACCGGACAGCCAGAATCCGATATATCTGATCCTGCATCTGCTTGAGCCGATCGAGGTGCTGTGCGGCCGCGGTCGTCGACTGCCAACCGGCCCACTTGGCTGGCTCGTGAATCATGATCCACGAATGAGGGAACGCCCATCGACGACCTGGGCTGGCGGCCTGCAGCACGACAGAGCCCATCGAGTACGCCATTCCCTGGACGACGATGGTGACTCTGAGTCCGGAATCGACGAGGTGAGCAATCGCGTCGTGAAGCGCGAGCCCGTCTGTGACGTTGCCGCCCGCGCTGTTGATGTAGAGCGTAATCGGGCGCTGACCGTCGTTGGCAAGCTCCCGCAGCCGCTCGATGACACCTCGCGCACTGTCCTTGTCGATGTCGCCAATCAGATAGACGTCCCGCAACCGATCGGACTGCTCCTTACGAACGATCTCCTTCACCGCGTCGACGATGTCGTTCAGCAGCCGGTCGCTGATATCGCTCATGCCGTCCTCGTCTCCTCACCGCGTCCGCTTCCGGGCCGGGGTTACCGCCCTCGCGGGTGGGGTCTTGGCCGCACAGCGGCGCGTCCTGTCGATCGCCTGGCGGCGGCACTCGCCCTGGGTCGTTTGGCGACCGGGATCACGAACTTTTCGGCCGTCAGCGTATCGGAGAAGCTGACGACTTTGACGTCGACGAGGCCCGCCCGCTTGCCTGCCGACATCGTATCCGCCTCGGTGACGGCCCGTTGCCCTTTTGCACGCAACGTCCAAATTGCTCCCGAGGGCACGATCTTCGACGCGAGCGCCTCGAGCTGCTCGAGCGATTCCCGGCGTTCGACGACCAGGAAGATGACGTCGAACGCCGGAGTGCCCCGACCCATCCTGCGCAGGGCCGTGGCTCCGGCGGCTCGCAACTCTTCGACGAACGCTTCCTCTACCGCGCCGACGAGCAGGATCCGGACTCCCTCCTTGACCCCGAGCTTGGCGAGTCGGGACGGCGGGTTGGTGATACGCTGCGCCCACTTCTGAGCAGCCGGGCCGAGGCTGATCTCGGCGAGCCGGCCCTCGAAGCGAACGCGCAGCCAACCGTCCGACGCAGTCGCCTCGGAGATCCGAGCGAGTGGAATTGACAGGCGCAGCGGACCCCGGAGTACGAGGTCTTTCTGTTCGAGAACCGCCTTGGCGCTGGCGGTCTGCCCGTCGAGCCGGACGTCACACTCCGCGTCGTACCCCATGGCCCTCCGAAGGACGGCGAATTAGGGAGGAGATTGTATCTCGCGATGTGGAGAATCGACGTGAGCCGCGTATTTCGTTGAATCGCGCGGATTTCCCTAAACCACAATCGAACAGTTTCCGTCCAATGGGGAGTCGCGGCCGGGACGAATGATGGGTTCTCGAATGGGTGTTCGATTTCGGGACGACAACATTCCGCAACTGGTCAGCCGTCATACAGCTCCCGAACGGGACGGCAATTATAAATTGAATAGCGTCAAGCACTTACATGTGACCATCGACATGGCACACGGTTTGGCTCTACTGGGCTGAGGCCCGAGGCTCGAATTCCAGCCCGCGGCACCAGCACAGAGGCATTTTTCATGGTCGACATCGCACGTCCAGAATCCGTCAAGCGCAAGAAGAAGATCCGACGCATCCTCTACGGAGCCGTCGCGTTGCTCGCGGTCGTGGCCGTGAGCATCGGCGTCTCGCGTCTCAGGCCCGCGGCCCCGGGAGTGGACCGCGCCACCGTCTGGATCGACACCGTCAAGCGTGGTCCGATGACGCGGCAGGTTCGAGGCTCCGGCACGCTGGTTCCCGAAGACATCCGGTGGATTCCGGCAACGACCCAGGGCAGGGTCGAGCGGATCCTGTTGAGACCCGGCGCGGAAGTGAAGCCGGACACAGTCATCCTCGAGATGAGCAACCCCGACCTCCAGCAGCAGGTCAAGGACGCGCAGCTCGCATTCCAATCCGCTCAGGCGGCATTCCTGAACAAGAAGGCGGACCTCGACAGCCAGTACCTCAGCCAGCAGGCAGACGCGGCGACGATCGAAGCCAACTACAGTCAGGCCAAGCTGGACCTCGAGGCGAACGAGCAGTTGCAGAAGGATGGACTGGTATCGGAGCTGACCGTCAAACTGAAGCGCACACAGGCGAAGGACCAGGAGAATCGCCTCAAGATCGCCCAGCAGCGGCTCCAGATGACGAAAGAAGGCCTCCAGTCCCAGATAGCGCCGCAGGAAGCGGATGTGAACCAGAAGCGTGCGGCGTTCGAGCTGAGTACGCGAAAGCTGGACGACCTTCGCGTCAAGGCCGGAATGACGGGAGTGCTGCAGGTCGTTTCGGTCGAGCGTGGCGCGCAGGTCCAGCCGGGCACGAACCTCATTCGCGTCGCCGACCCGACGAATCTCAAAGCAGAGGTGCGGATCGCTGAAACCCAGACCAAGGACATCCGAATCGGCCAGTTTGCCGAGGTCGACACGCGGAACGGCAAAGTGAAGGGCAAGGTCGCCCGGATCGATCCATCGTCGACCAACGGAACCGTAGGCGTGGACGTCATTCTCGATGGCAAATTGCCGGACGGCGCGCGGCCGGACCTGAGCGTCGACGGAGAGATCACGCTCGAGAAGCTGGACAACGTCATTTTCGTCGGCCGGCCCGCCTTCGGACAGGATGAGGGCAACATCTCGATCTTCAAGCTCCTGCCCAACGGTGAAGCGGTCCGCACCAACGTCAAGCTCGGACGAAGCTCGGTGAACACGATCGAGATCAAAGAAGGCCTGCAGCCAGGCGACCAGGTGATCCTCTCGGACATGTCGACGTACGACCAGTTCGACCGCATTCAGTTGAAGGGCTGATGCTCCCTCAGCCCAAAGGAGTCAGGGTGACCATATGAACAATGCCGCGCCAACGCTGATTCACCTCGACGGCGTCACGAAGGTCTTCTTCACCGACGAGGTCGAAACCCACGCGCTCGCAGGGATCCACCTCGAGATCAAGAGCGGTGAGTACATCGCCATTGCCGGTCCGTCCGGGTGCGGCAAGTCGACGCTGCTCTCGATTCTCGGTCTCCTCGACTCCCCGACGGATGGCAAGTACACCCTGAACGGCAAGGCGGTAGCGGACCTCCCGCTCTCTGAGCGCGCCCGCGTGCGCAATCGCGAGATTGGGTTCATCTTTCAGAGCTTCAACCTGATTGGCGATCTCAACGTGTACGAGAACGTCGAGCTGCCCTTGACGTATCGCGGCATGAAGTCGGCCGAGCGCAAGGAGCGCGTGATGGCGGCGCTCGAGAAGGTCGGCATGGCGCATCGCTCGAAGCACTTGCCCAGCCAGCTCTCGGGCGGTCAGCAGCAGCGCGTCGCGGTCGCCCGCGCCGTCGCCGGCGCCCCGTCGATCCTCCTCGCGGACGAGCCCACTGGAAACCTGGACTCGAAAAACGGCGAGGCCGTCATGGAGCTGCTACGTGAGCTGCACCGCGAAGGCGCGACCATCTGCATGGTCACGCACGATCCGCGGTACGCGCGCCACGCCGATCGCTCTATCCATCTGTTCGACGGTCGCGTGCTCGAGGAAGACGGAAGCAAGCGCGGCGAGAAGGAAATGGAAGAGAGCGGGTTCCACATCGACCACGAGCACTGACGCCGACCTGCGTTCACCCGTAGGGCGGGCCCAATCAAGCCCGCCCAGCGTTCTCCGTCATGCTGCAGGACATCCGGTATGCCATTCGTGTGCTCGTCAAGAGCCCGGCCTTCGCCGCGGTGGCCGTGCTCTCGCTTGCGCTCGGCATTGGCGCCAACACCGCAATCTTCAGCCTGCTGAACGCGCTCCTGCTGCGACCCATTCCGGTCCAGGGTCCCGCGGCCCTCGTCTCCGTCTTCAGAACCGATCAGCGGAATCCCGGTAACCTCGCGCTACATCCCGGCTCTCCGCGCAACCCGCATCGACCCGCTGGTCGCACTGCGGACCGAATGAGGCTGATGGTGGACCTATGCTGATTACCGACCATTTGAAAGACCATCGGCACGACACGACCGAGCGGTCGCGACATCCAGTCCGGACGACGGACCCGCGGGTGCTCATCGCCGACGACCAGTCGGACGTGCTGGAAGCGCTGCGCCTGCTCCTCAAGGCGGAAGGGTTTCATCTCGAGACCGCATCCTCCCCCGCTGGCGCGTTGGCGGCGCTCGAGGCCCGCGAATTCGACGTGTCGCTGATCGACTTGAATTACGCGCGCGACACGACCTCTGGCGAAGAGGGCCTGAATCTGCTGTCGCGGATCCAGGGCATCGATCCTACGCTCCCCGTCGTCGTCATGACGGCCTGGGGCAGCGTCGAAGTGGCCGTCGAAGCGATGCGCCGCGGCGCCCGGGATTTCATCCAGAAGCCGTGGGACAACGCACGGCTGCTCGCGATCATACGCACGCAGATCGAGCTGAGCCAGGCGCTGCGCAAGGGGCAGCGGCTCGAGGCGGAGAACTCCCTGCTGCGCGGCGAAGGCATGCCCAAGCTGATTGCCGAGTCGTCGGCGATGCAAGGCGTGCTTCAGGTGATCTCGCGGGTCGGACCGTCGGACGCCAACGTCCTGGTGCTGGGAGAGAACGGAACGGGCAAGGGCGTGGTGGCGCGGGCGCTGCACGCGGTCTCCAGCCGTGCCTCCCGTCCGATGGTCGTCGTCAATTCCGGCGGCGTCTCGGAAGGCGTGTTCGAGAGCGAGCTGTTTGGCCATGTTCGCGGCGCCTTCACGGACGCCAAGGCCGATCGCGTGGGCCGGTTCGAGCTCGCCGACATGGGCACGCTCTTTCTCGACGAGATAGCCAACGTTCCCATGAGCCAGCAGGCGAAGCTGTTGCGCGTTATTGAGACGGGCGAGTTCGAGCGCCTCGGATCGTCCCGGACCCGTCGGGTGGACGTCCGGATCATCTCGGCCACGAACGCCGATTTGCCGGAGGAGGTTTCGACCGGACGTTTCCGTCAGGATTTGCTCTTCCGGCTCAACACCATCGAGATCAGGCTGCCTTCTCTCCGGGATCGGCGCGAGGATCTGCCGCTGCTCGCCCAGCATTTTCTCCGCCAGCACGCACAACGGTATCGGAAGCGCCTCACCGGCTTCGAGAGCGGAGCGATGCAGCTGCTCCTCGAACACCCGTGGCCCGGCAACGTCCGCGAGCTCGATCACGCCATCGAACGCGCCGTCCTCATGGCGGCTGGACCGCTGGTGAAGCCTGGCGATCTCGGGCTCCGGGCGTCGCGCGAAGGGGGCGGACGTCTGGAGGACATGAGCCTCGAGGACGTCGAGTGCTTCCTGATCAAGAAGGCGATGATGCGCTTCGACGGCAACGTCAGCCAGGCGGCGAAGGCGCTCGGGCTGAGCCGAAGCGCGCTGTATCGCAGGCTCCAGCGCTACGGGCTGTAACCGCTACGTTGCCCACCGTCAGTCCGACAAAGCCGTTGCTGAGAGCAGGCTGCCGCTGCTAGCCAGCCGCGAGCGAAGCGAAGCGGCGAGTAGCCGCGGGGGTGGGGCCCCGCGGCTTTAGAATGCCTTCTGACGCTCCATTCCCGATGCCCTCCAATCAGCCGCGCGAGCCGCGCCTCAGCCACGATCGACGCATCCTGCTGATGGCGTTCGCCTCCGCGGCGCCGGGCGCGATCATCTCCCTTATCTTCCTGTGGACCACGGATTTCACGCCGAAAACCCAGTGGACCCTCTCCGTTCTGATCGTGACGGTGTGCCTCGGCTTCGCGCTCGCACTGCGGGAACGTGTCGTTCTGCCCCTTCAGACGCTGTCGAACCTGCTCGCCGCACTCGGCGAGGGTGACTTCTCGATCCGCGCGCGCGGGGCGCGCGGCGGCGACCCGCTTGGCGAGGTCATGATCGAGGTGAACGCGCTCGTCGACACGCTGCGCCACCAGCGGCTGGACGCGCTCGAAGCGACAACGCTCCTCCGGAAGGTCATGGCGGAAATCGACGTGGCGGTCTTCACGTTCGACGAGAACCAGGAGCTGAAATTCGTCAACCGGGCCGGTGCGCGGCTCCTCAGCCAGCCCTCGGAGCGGCTGCTTGGCCGGGGGGCAACGGAGCTGGATCTCGGCGACTGCCTGACCGGCGACGCTCCGCGCGTCATAAACACGGCATTCCCGGGCGGCGTGGGACGATGGGAAATCCGGCGCAGTCACTTCCGCCAGGGCGGCCGGCCGCACGAACTTCTGGTGCTCTCGGATCTGAGTCAGCCGCTGCGGGAAGAAGAGCGTCAGGCGTGGCAGCGTCTCATTCGCGTCATCGGGCACGAGATGAACAACTCGCTCGCGCCTATCAAATCGATCGCGGGGAGCCTGTCGACGATCGTCGGACGGGAACCGCCGCCAGCCGACTGGCGCGACGACGTGCAGCGCGGGCTGGCCGTCATCGCGTCGAGGTCGGAGTCGCTGAGCCGATTCATGAGCGCGTACGCGCGGCTGGCGAAGCTGCCGCCACCGCGCCTCGCCCCACTCGACATCGGAGCCGTCGTCGGCCGTGTCGTCACACTCGAGGGGGCGCATCACATCGAGGTTGCACCCGGCCCTCGGCTGACGATTCAGGGCGACAGCGATCAGCTCGAGCAGCTCCTGATCAACCTGCTGGGGAACGCCGTCGACGCCGCCAAGGAAACCGGCGGTGGCGTAAGGGTCGGCTGGCAGCGCCTTGCCGGATCGTCGCCCCCGACGATGGAGTTGTGGGTCGAGGACGAGGGGCCAGGTTTGTCGAACACGGGCAACCTGTTCGTGCCGTTCTTCACCAC
The DNA here is from genome assembly GCA_963730995.1 of uncultured Acidobacteriota bacterium. Taxonomy (GTDB): domain Bacteria; phylum Acidobacteriota; class Vicinamibacteria; order Vicinamibacterales; family 2-12-FULL-66-21; genus CAVSUB01. The sequence goes on from CAVSUB010000003.1 coordinate 83,053, forward strand.
CAAACCTGGCGGGTCCGGTATTGGTCTGGTGCTCAGCCGGCAGATCGCCGAAGCGCACGGAGGCAGCCTGACGCTGGAGAACCGGGAGGATCGCCCAGGGTGCCGGGCGAGCCTGCGCATGCCGATCTTCGCCGCAGTCCCCTCCGTCGCCCACGCCTGAACCCGGGCGTTGATCGGTAGGGGCGGGCCTTCAGGCCCGCCCAGGCGTCGGCGGGGCTTGAAAACCCCGCCCTACAGCCAACACATCCTGTCGGCCCAGACTCGACCCCCGGGTAACATGAACACGATGGCGAATCTGAACGAGCCGATCCTCCCCGGGACTGCGGCCACCGACTACGAACGGTACCTCCGCACCGACGAATTGCTCTCGCTCCAGAAGACCGCACAGGAGGTGAGCCACCGCGACGAGCATCTCTTCCAGGCCGTTCACCAGACATCGGAGCTGTGGCTGAAGTTCGCGTGCGGGGAGCTTGACGACGCCACCTCACTGGTCGAATCCGTGCAGGTCGCCCAGGCGATTCGACTCCTCCGCCGCGCGAACGACACGCTCAGTCTGGTGATCGATCAGCTCCACATGCTCGAGCACATGTCTCCGATCGACTACGCGGTGGTCAGGACGGCGCTCGGCCACGGTGCGGGGTTCGATTCGCCCGGCTTCCGTCGGATACACCATCTGACGCCGCTGCTCGGGACCGCTTTCGAGCGACTGCTGGAGACGCGCCGGCTCACGCTGCGCGAGGTCTACGAGCAGGGTCACTCACGGGACAACGAGTACCAGCTCGCAGAGCAGCTCATCACCTGGGATGAGCGGGCGATCCTGTGGCGGTTCCATCACCTGAAGGTCGTCGAGCGGATCATCGGCGGCAACGTGATCGGCACTCAGGGAACGCCGGTCGAAGTCCTGGGACGTCGAATCGACGTGCGCTTCTTTCCGGACCTGTGGACCGTACGCGACGAGATTACGCGTCGATCGGCGCTCGGCGCCGACGGCCACGGCCAGAGCTGACTGCGATCACACTGCGGCCGCGCGCCGTCCCACCTGCCCGGTGCGGAAGCGCACGGTGAAGGTGCTTCCCTGACCCTCCCCGTCGCTCACCACGTCGATCGTCCCGCCGTGAAGCTCGATCAGATAGCGCGCGATCGCGAGCCCCAGGCCGACTCCGCCGTGCGCCCTGGTGGTCGAAGTGTCCGCCTGTCGGAACGGATCGAAGACGAACGGGATGAATTCCGCGCTGATCCCTATGCCCGTGTCCTTCACCCGGATCGAGGCCTCCTGCCCCGCCCTGGAGGCCTCGAGGCTGACCCGCCCGCCGTTGGTCGTGAACTTGATCGCGTTCGACAACAGGTTCTGGAGGATCTGGAGCATTCGCGCCGGGTCGCCTCGAATCACGCCGAGATCGTCCGGCACCTCGAGATCGAGCACCACGCCTTGCGTCGCCGCCGCCGGCCGCACGGCATCGGCCGCCGCGCGGAGCGTCGCCGCCAGGTTGACGTCGCTCAGCTCGAGCCGCAGCCGGCCGGCGACGGCGCGCGAGATGTCGAGCAGATCCTCCACGAGCCGCGCCTGCGCCAGGGCGTTGCGCTCGATCACCTCGAGCGCGTGACGCTCGCTACCCGGCGGGACCTGTCCGCGGCGCAGCATCGATCCCCAGCCGACGATGGCGTTCAGCGGCGTGCGGAGCTCGTGCGAAACGATCGCCAGAAACTCGTCCTTCGATCGGTTCGCCGCGCGCAAGGCCTCTTCCGAGCGCCTGAGATCCTCGGTCGTCCGTTCCGCTATCGCGCGGGCACGCACCTGCCCCCGCGTGATCGCGAACAACAGGAGCGAAAGTGCGCCGCCGGCGACGACGATGTTCAGCACACGGCCTGAGGCCATCGCAGGAGTCGGGCGATCGCCGCCGAAGATCAGCAGCCACTTTCTTCCGGGGACCGAGGCTGTCTCTTGTCTTTGAATTCCAGAGTGCTGCTGGTCCTCGGGTGTGGCAAAGAGCAGCACCCTCTCAGGCCCGGTCGTGTCGTAGACGCGGAGCGACAGCGACGGGGCGTCGTCCTGCCCGAGCATTTCCTTGAACAGATCTCCGGAGCGGAAAGGGCTGTAGACAAATCCCAGGAGCTGCGAACGGCGCTCCTCGATGGTCGCCGGGATCGCGCCGGAGCGATATACCGGTTCGTAGATCAGGAAGCCGAGCTGTTCCGGGCCCGCGTGCACGTCTTCCTGCACGAGGCGCACCGGGCCTGTCGCCGCCGCGACGCCGGAGTCACGCGCACGGATCATCGCCTCGCGGCGACTCGGCTCGGAGAACATGTTGAAGCCCATCGCGTGCAGGTTCCGATCGTTCTCGGGCTCCAGGAAGATGATGGCGTGCAGCTCGTCGGACGACCCCTGCGACCAGAACTTGAACGTCGGCACGTGCGCAGCAATCACGCTCTGGATGTGCGCGCGATCCCCGGGCGGCACGAAACGGGAGAAGCCGATCCCCTGAACGCCCGGATAGCGTCGAGTCATCTCGAGCCGATTGGCGTACGCGCGAAACTCGTCGAACTCGACGCGCTTGCTCGCCGCAAACAGGCCGGAACCGCCGTGGAGCATGGCGATGTACGCATCCAGGCGCGTGTCGATCTCCGTGGTCACCCGCGTCGTCGCGGTGCGAAATCTGAGCCTGTCCTGCTCCGTGATCTGGATGTGGGCATAGCGAGCGGCGCCCCCGGTGACCGAAAGGGCCGCGACCATGAGCACGTAAGGCACCAGGGAGCGCTGTGCAGACGGCGACAGAGCCATCGTCGTCGATTTTATCCGGTATTCATCTGCTATTCTGCCGCCATGTTGTCTCGACTGTTCGGCGAGCAGGTGACGTGGCAGCCGATCGTGCTGGCGCTGGCCCCGACGCTCGTCCTCGCCTGGATCGCGGCGCGCACCGTGCGCCGTCTGGCGGCGCGCGGGCTTCGCCGGCTGCTCCACGGCACGCTGACCGAGACGAGCCCTCTCGTACGCGGCCCGTTGAGGCTGCTCGGCGCGGCGATCTTTCTGCTCGTCTCGGCGCTCGTGCTCGTGCCGGCGTTCGAGCTCGCCGGTCTCCATCCGCACACGGGCGTGCATCTCGAGACCGTGGGGATCTGGGTGTTCGGCGCGGGGATTCGCGTGACAGTGATCACGCTGCTCGCATACGCGTCGGTCCGGGCGACGGCCCTGGTCATCAGGCGATTCGAGCACGAGGTGGCGAGCGGCAGTTCCCTCGACGCCCTCGAGCGCGCCAAACGCGCCCGAACGCTCGGTGCGGCGGTCAGCAAGGTGACGACCGTCTTCATCGTCGGCATCGCGGTCCTGATGATTCTCCGGGAGTTCCAGATCGATATCGCCCCGGTGCTGACGGGAGCCGGCATCGCGGGCCTGGCCGTCGGCTTTGGCGCGCAGACGCTCGTCCGGGACGTCATCAGCGGCTTCTTCCTCCTTCTCGAAAACCAGGTCCGCGTTGGTGACGTCGCGGCCATCAACGGCACGCCGGGGCTCGTGGAAGAGATCAACCTCCGCACGATCGTGCTGAGAGACAGCGAGGGCACGGTCCACGTCTTCCCGAATGGCGGGATCAACACGCTCGCCAATCGGACGATGGACTTCTCGTACTACGTGATCGATCTGCCGGTCTCGTACCGGGAGGATACCGAACGCGTTACGGCGATCGTCCGCGAGATCGGAGACACGCTGCAGAAGGACCCCGCCTTCGGTCCCTTCATCCTCGCGCCGTTGGAGATTCTGGGAGTCGATGCGTTCCTGGACTGGTGGATGGTAATGAAGATGCGGATCAAGACGGTGCCGCTGAAGCAGTGGGAAGTCGGGCGCGAGCTGCGGAAGCGCATCATCCGGACGCTCGAGACGCAGGGTATCTCGATTCCCAGGCCCTCGCCGAACCCGCTGGCGCGAGGCGACGGCTCTCAGTAGCCTGTAGACGTCGTCGAAGCCGGTTTCTGCCCCTTCGATTCCTGCACGATCTTGACTCCTGCACTCGCGCCGACCCTGCTCGCGCCGGCAGCCACCATCGCGTTGAGTCCCTGCAGATCCCGCACGCCGCCGGCCGCCTTCACGCCCATGTCCGCGCCGACCACGCGCCGCATCAAGGCCACGTCGGCGGCCGTTGCGCCGCCGGGGCCGAATCCGGTCGACGTCTTCACGAAGTCGGCCCCGGCCGCTTTGCTGAGCGTGGAGGCGGTGACCTTCTCTTCGTCAGTCAGGAGGGCGGCCTCGATGATCACCTTGCTGACCACGGCGCACTGGCGACACGCCTCGACGACGGCCTCGATGTCGCGCTCGACGGTGCGCAGATCACCGGACTTCAACGCCCCGACGTTGATCACCATGTCGATTTCCGTGGCGCCATCATAGATAGCCCGGCGTGTCTCGAACTGCTTGACGTCCGCGGTCGTCGCACCGAGCGGAAACCCGACAACGGAACAGACCCCGACGGACGTGCCGCGGAGTATCGCGGCCGAGAGTGCGACCCACGCCGGGTTCACGCACACCGTCGCGAAGTGAAATTCCGCAGCCTCGCGACACAGCTTTTCGATCTCCGCGCGCGTCGCGTCCGGCTTCAGCAGCGTGTGATCGATGAGGCCCGCGACACCGCCCGGAGCACCGCCAGTTGCGTGGACACCGATCCGCGACGCTCCGGCATCCAGTACGCCTCGGAGTCGGTCGGGGCAGCAGTCCAGCCTCACCGTGTGGCAGCTGCACTGTCGGGGCGACTGCGTGCGTACGCCCTGTACCGCGAGCACCTCCTCGGTGATCATGTCGATGAGACGTTGAAGGTCCTGGGGGTTCAACATGAGCCTGGCGGTCAGCGGCTATTCACCGCGCGCGAATCGATCCTCCAAGCGCCGGACCTTCAGCAGCCGTCGAATGTAGCGTGCTTCCCGCATGGCGGTACCGAGCCATGTCTCCACGATTCGGATCGCGGCCTCCGGTCCGGGCAGCAGCAGGGAACCCAGCGTCAGAACGTTCGCGCCATTGTGCTCGCGCGAATAGCGGGCGATCGTTTCGTCCGGACACATGGCCGCCCGGACTCCTCGGATTTTGTTCGCCGCAATCGCGGATCCGATGCCGGCCCCGTCGATCACGATACCCGCATCGGACTCACCCCGCGCGACCGACCGCCCGACAGCGGCGGCGATGTCCGGATAGTCGACCGGATCCGCCTTGTCTGTGCCAAGGTCCGCGACCGCCAGACCTCGACCGCGGAGGTGCGTCACGAGCGCGCGCTTGAGGGCGATGCCCGAGTGGTCGCTCCCGATGGCCACCCGTCTGACGTCCGCGACTGGCGCCAGGTCCGTGGGCAAGGCCGGATCGGCCGCCCCTGCGGGAACGACCGTCACCCGCCTGGCCGCGAGCGTGTCACGCGCGAGCGGCGTGATGTGGCCGTTGGCGGCCAGCTCGACGGTCGAGCCGACATCCAGGATCCGCGCGTCCGCCTCGGTGATGATATCGAAACGCTGCAAGGTACCTCAGTTCCCGTCGAGCACGGCAATGCTCCCGAGATTGCGATACTTCTCCGCATAGTCGAGGCCGTATCCGACGACGAAACGATCGTCGATAGTGAATCCGACGTACTCGACCGTGACGTCGACGACGCGTCTCGACGGCTTGCTCAGGAGGCAGGCCGTCCTGAGCGTCCGCGGCGCGCGGGCCCGCAGGATCTCCTGGAGATACGTCAGCGTGAGGCCCGTGTCCACGATGTCCTCGACGATGATGACGTTGCGTCCCTCGAGGCCGGAGTCGAGGTCCTTCAGCATCCGTACTTCGCCGGAGGATTTCGTGCTCTTGGCATAGCTCGAGACGGCGATGAAGTCCATCGTGACCCTCGGACTCATCGCCCGTACCAGGTCGGCCATGAACACGAAACCTCCCTTGAGCACGCAGACCAGATGGATCTCCTCACCCGGCGGATACGCCGCCTCGATCTCGGCGGCAAGTTCCCGAATACGGGCCTGGATGCGGTCGGTGGAGATCAGTGTTTCCATACAACCGGTCAATTCGAACCAACGGTTAGCATCTATCAATGCGCGTGGGGCCCCACCCCACGCACTCTCGCTCGCGCGATCGCGCTCGCTCGGGCCGCAGGCGCTGCCGATTCACAACCAGCATCCTCCGACATCTTCCCGGCACGCCCGACTGTGAGGCGGCCGAGTCCCGAGCGGCGAGCCCCGAGTCCCGTGTGCCTATCTTCCTACCGCCGCGCGCACTTTGTCGCTCCAGCTACGCGCTTCGGCCATCACGGCATTCTCGTCCAGCGTCAGCATCTTGCGATCGCGCATCAGGATCTTGCCGTTGACGATCGTCGAACGGACGTCATCGCCCCGGGTCACGTAGACGAGGTGCGACAGCGGATCGTACATCGGTGTCTGCCTCGCTGATGCCATCGAGACGATGATCATATCCGCCCGCTTTCCTGGCTCGAGCGAGCCAATCGTCTTGTCCATACCCAGCGCCGTCGCCCCGTCGATGGTCGCCATGCGGAGGGCGGTCGGCGCCGGCATGGCGCGTGGATCGCGCGTCACCAGCTTGTGCAGAAATGCTGCCTGCCGCATTGCCTCGAACATATCCAGATCGTTGTTGCTGGCGGCCCCGTCCGTGCCGAGGCCGACCGTTACGCCGGCGGCCCGGAGTGACGTCACTGGTGAAGTGCCGCTTGCCAGCTTCATGTTGCTCTCCGGGTTGTGGGAAATCCCAACATGCCGCCGCGCGAGGATCTGGATGTCTGCAGGCGAGACCCAGACAGCATGGGCCGCCAGCGTCCGCGGCCCCCAGAAGCCAATCGACTCGAGGTACGCCGTCGGGCTCATCTTGTATTTCTCGCGCGCGGCCTTCACCTCGTCCTGAGTCTCCGCAAGATGCGTGATGACCGGCACACGCTCCCTGTCCGCTAGCGCGCGCGCCGCCTTCAGCGTCTTCGTGTCGAGCGTATACATGGCGTGCGGCGCCACGGCCGGCGTGATGAGGTCGTCGGAAGCGAACTCCTTGATGAACGCCTCCGTCCGCGCCAGGCCTTCGGCCGGGGTCTTCGCATCCGGAACCGGAAACTGGATGATCGTCTGCCCGAGCACGCCGCGAAGCCCGGCTTCGCGCGTAGCGCGCGCGATCTCCTCCTCGAAGTAGTACATGTCTGCGTACGTAGTCGTACCTGACTGGATCATCTCCAGCGCGGCAAGCCGGGTCCCTGCCCGCACGAACTCGGGCGAGACAGTCTTCGCCTCCGCCGGAAAAATATACTTCTGCAACCAGTCCATCAGCGCCAGATCGTCCGCCAGGCCCCGGTAGAGCACCATCGGCGCGTGCGTGTGGGTGTTGACGAGACCAGGCATGACGACCTGGCCGGCTGCATCGATGGATTCCCGCCCCTCGAAGACGCGAGCAATCGCGTCCGGTGTATCGACGGCGACAATGTCGCGGCCGTCAATCGCCACCGCTCCTGGATTGAGCACTCTCGACTCGGGAGCCATCGTCACTACGATCGCGTTGGTGACGACGAGCGAGATCGGCCGGCGAGCCTGCGCTCTCCCTGTGGCGACGGTCGCCGCGGCGGCCGCCAGGAGGATCAGCAATGTTCTCCGCGGGATCATCGGTTCGCAGATTCTATCAGCCCGCTCGCCATGCCTGGGAGACTACGGAAAGAACGGAGATTCACAAACGGAGCAACGGAGTCAACGGAGGACGAACGGAGAAGCCCGGATAGCGTCGTGCAACAGCGGGTGCACTGGAGGCATCGTGCTGTTCCGCCATCACAAATGGGAGTGCGACCGCGCTTGGCGCGGTCTGGTGGGCGAGCGTGGCGGTGGGCGCAAGCAGTTGGGGGCGTCGGTTGCTTGTGCCCACCGTCACGCTCGGCCACCCGGCGCCGGCGGAACGCCGGCGCCGCACCCCCTAGCATGCAGCAAGGCATCCGAGCCCCTCCGTTCGTCCTCCGTTGCTCCGTTGCTCCGTTTGTGAACGTGACCGTTCCCTCCGTCCCCTCCGTTCGCTCCGAGGTTTTGCCATGCCCGGCGCTGCTCTGTATAGTGAACCGGTGCCGGTCCACATCGTCGAACACCCGCTCGTCCATGACGCGCTCGCCACGCTCCGCGATGCGTCCACGCCGCCGGAGCTCTTCCGGCGGATGGCCGTGCGAATCAGCCTGCTCCTCGCCGCGGAGGCGACGCGCGACCTCCCGAGCGAGATGGGGCGCGTCCAGACCCCGCTCGGACCGGCCGACGCGCGCCGCGTCTCCGAGGGCGTGGTCGTCGTTCCAGTCCTGCGGGCCGGGCTCGGCATGCTGGACGCGATCCTCGAGCTCGTGCCGCGAGCGCGGGTCGGACACATCGGCCTCCAGCGGGACGAGGCCACGGCCATTGCGTCGAGGTACTACTCGAAGCTGCCCGGCGACCTCACCGGCGCCTTCGTGCTGATGATCGATCCGATGCTCGCCACCGGCGGCAGCGCCGTCGCCGCCCTCGATCTCCTTCGGAAGGCCGGCGCCCGCGCCGCGCGCATGATCTGCATCGTCGCTGCGCCGGAAGGGATCGCGCTGGTCGAAGAGCATCACCCGGACGTGGAGATTTTCACGCCGGCGATCGATCGAGGCCTGAACGAGCATAAGTTCATCCTGCCGGGGCTGGGAGATTTCGGCGATCGGCTGTACGGAACCTGACAGTCGGCTGTCGTCGGTCGGGTCGCAGTCGCAGTCGAGGTCGCGTCGCAGTCGGCAGTCGCAGTCGGCAGTCGCAGTCGACAGTCGCAGTCGGCAGTCGCTTCTCCCGGCGGGACAGAACGCGAGAGCCACGGACCTCAACGAGGCAGTATGAAAACAGAAGCGCCGCAAGTGGAACGCCGGTCAACACCCAGGGTCGCCGAGGACAAGTGGCTCACAGCGCTGACGCACATCGAGCCGAACAAGATCCTGCTGCGCGGCTATGCGCTCGACGAGATCATGGGCAGGCTCACGTTCGGCGAGTCGATCTATCTGCTGCTCATGGGAGAGATCCCGTCACCGGGCATCGGCCGGCTGATGGAGGCGATGCTCGTCTCCTTCATCGATCACGGCGCGACGCCGCCGTCGACGCTCGCCGCGCGCAACACCGCGACGACGGGTGCCCCGCTGCGCGCGTGCGTGGCTGCCGGCCTGCTCGGATTCGGGCGGCATCACGGGGGCGATATCGAGACGTGCATGCAGTTCCTCGATACTGGTCTCGAGTTCGTGCGGAACGGCTCGACCTATCGGGTCGCCGCCGAGCGTCTGGTGCAGCGGAGCCACGAGGCCGGCGAACTGCCCCCGGGGTTCGGCCACCGCTATCACACTCGCGATCCGCGGGCCGCGCGTCTCTTCCAGATGGCCCTGGAGCTCGAGGTCGAAGGCCATCACATCCAGATGATCCGGGCCGTCGAAATGGTGATGGTGGAGCATCCGGACTCGCACGGGCGCGCGATTCCGGTCAACATCGATGGCGCGATCGCCGCTGTCTGCGGAGATCTCGGCATTCCGCCGGCGATTGCGGACGCGCTCTTCGTCATCTCGCGAGTACCAGGGATTGCTGCGCACGCCGAGGAAGAACGCATGCGCCAGGAACCGATGCGGCAGATCGATCCCAAGGATCACCGCTACGACGGCCCGTCCGAACGTCGACTCCCGCAACGCCGGAAGTAGTCGACAGGCGAGACTCTCCGCCCCGCCGGCGAAGCCGCCAGGCGGGGTCCGAAGACCCCGCCCTACGTCAGATCGAGGAACAACCGGCGTTGAGGGATCACTGTTCCAGCGCCGCCGGCTCCAGCCGCGGCACCAGCAGGTGGACAAGGCCCAGGGCAATCAGATAGGCCGACGCCGCGATCAGAAAGATTGGTACGTAGCTGCCCGTCGCGTTCAGCACGTATCCGGTGACCTTGGCGATCAGCATCCCGCCCAGCGCACCGGCGGTGCCGCCCAGCCCGACGACGGAGCCGACAGCCTTGCGCGGGAACATGTCGGACGCGAGCGTAAAGACGTTTGCCGACCATCCCTGGTGCGCGGCGGCGGCCAGTCCGACCAGGGCGACCGCGACCCAGAGGTCGGTGGCCTTCGAGGCCAGCGGGATCGGAAGCACCGCCAGCGCGCAGACGAGCATCGCCGTCTTCCGACCGGCGTTCAGGGTCCACCCGCGCTTGATCAGCGCAGACGACAGCCACCCGCCGCCGATGCTGCCGATGTCGGCGATCAAATAGATCACGACGAGCGGCGGTCCAATCCTGGACAGGTTGATCCCGTAGTTGCGATTCAGGAAGTCTGGAATCCAGAACAGGTACAGCCACCAGACCGGGTCCGTCATGAACTTGGCCAGCGCGAAGGCCCACGTCTGGCGATGCTTGAGCAGCGTGCTCCAGGGCACGCTGACCGCTGGATCCGCCGGATCGCTGCGAATGTGCGCGAACTCGGCGCTGGAGAGCTTCGGGTGTGACTCCGGAGGCGCGTACGAGACCCACCACACGATCAGCCAGAAGAATCCGATGAAGCCGGTGGCGATGAACGCCCAGTACCAACCCCACGTTACCGTCACGAACGGCACGACGAGCGGCGTAATCAGGGCGCCAACGTTGGTGCCCGAATTGAAGATGCCTGTCGCGAGCGCTCGCTCCTTCTTCGGGAACCAATCGGCGATGACCTTGATCGATGCGGGGAAATTTCCCGCTTCTCCGAGCCCGAGCGCGAACCGTGCCGCGATGAAACCGGCCACCGAGCCGCTGTACGTCAGACCCACCATGGCAAGGACCGCCGCCACGCCCGGCCCGAACCAGGTGGCCTCCGCGTGCGCCATCGCGGCGAGGCTCCAGACCACGATCACGAGTGAAAACCCGAGGCGCGCGCCGAACCGATCCATCAGCCGGCCGGCGATGAGCAGTCCAATCGCATACGCGAGCTGAAAGGCAAAGACGATATCGGCGTAGTCGAGTTCGGACCAGCCGAACTCACTTTGCAGCGTCGGCTTGAGGATGCCGATGACCTGCCGGTCGATGTAGTTGATGGTCGTAGCCGCGAAGAGCAGACCGCAGATATACCAGCGCCAGTTGCCAAGACGCTCACCGACGGCCGCAGCGGCCGCCGCCGGCCGGCGTTCGGCAATCGGGATCGAAGGGGTCGGCATTGGACTCTCCAGATGCGTGCCACACTGGCGCGTCTGCGCGCCGCGCTCGAACCTGTCGCTAGTGGCTCTAGATTGTCGGGTTCCGCCGATGAATGGCGAACTCACGGTGCCCGAGCGTCTCCGCCGCCGTCTGGCGGCCCGACGCAACCGCGAGGACGTCGTCGAACATCCGATCGGCGGCGGAGTCGAGCGACTCGGAATCATCCATGATCCCGCTCACGTCGAGATCGATATTGTCGGCCATCTGCCGGGCCGTGCGGGCGTTGCCCGTGACCTTGATGACAGGCGCGATCGGATTGCCCGTCGGAGTGCCGAGCCCCGTGGTGAACACGACGACCTGGGCGCCGCCACCGACCATTCCCGTCACCGACTCCACGTCCAGGCCTGGCGTGTCCATCACGGTCAGGCCCTTTCGCGTGATCGGCGCCGAATACCCGACAACGTCCTCGAGCGGCGCGCGCTCGCCGCCTTTGTGCGTGGCGCCGAGCGACTTCTCTTCGATCGTCGTGAGGCCTCCACGAATGTTCCCAGGCGATGGCTGTGTACCTCTGATGTCGAGACCCAGCGCACGCGCTTCCATCTCGACGCGTGTGATGACCTGAATCAACTTCGCCGAGGTCGCCGGCCGGGTGGCGCGTGACGCGAGCAGATGCTCGGCGCCCATGATCTCGGCGATCTCCCCCAGCACCGCGCTGCCTCCGAGATCGATGAGGCGGTCGGCCACGCGACCAAGCGTGGGGTTCGAGGCCAGGCCGGACGTGTAGTCCGACCCACCGCACTTCAGCGACAGCACGATCTCCGAGACGTCGCACCACTCACGCTCCTGCGCCGAAAGCTGGCCCGCAAACGCCTGCGCGATGGCCACCCCCTTGGCCGTGGCGCGAACGGTTCCACCTTCGCTCTGGATCGCAATGATATCGGCGGGCTTCCCGTGCCGACGGGCCGATTCGGCGAGACTCTGCGCAACGACCTGCTCGCAGCCAAGGGCCACCACCAGCACCGCACCGACGTTTGGATGCGCACAGTACGCGGCCAGCGTCTCGTGCGTCACGCGCATGTCCGGTCCAAGCTGCCCGCAGCCAGCCAGATGCGGGAGAGCGGTCCCGATGGGAGCTGCGGCGGCGGCGACCCGTTCCGCGACGACAGATGAACAAATGACCGTCGGTACGACGAGGACGTAATTCCTCGTGCCTACGCGGCCGTCGGGGCGTCGATAACCGAGGAACCCGGGGCGTGCGCTCACGGAGTCCGTCCGGAGCCGCGCACCGATTCTTCAGGCGTGGGGCCGGCAGTGTGACCGTCTTGGGACCGGTCCACCTGATCCGCGGGTCGCGGGTCGGGATCCGAAGGCTCCGCGAGACGCGGCTCGGGGGTGTTTGGGAGCACGTCGAGGTCGCCGCGGCCGCGGCTGCTCGCCACGTTGTGGGTGTGCACGTGCTCGCCGGCCTGGATGTCGGCACTCGCGAGCCCGATCGGGCTGCCGTACTTGATAACCGGCTGGCCGGTGGCGACGCTCGTCAGCGCGACTTTGTGTCCGTGCGGAATCCGCTCGCGAACAACCAGCTGGATCTCGCCGATCGACACGAGACGTCCGGGTTCGAGCGTCTCGAGAGCCGTGGCGACGTTGTCCCGATCGCTGATGACCAGCGCCGCCTTCACTGGTTCACTCCGCTCGCCAGGAACCCTCCGTCGACGGCGAGGAGGTGGCCCGTGACGAACGACGCCGCATCCGACGCCAGAAAGACAGCGGCCCCCGCCAGTTCTTCGAGCTTTCCGAACCTGTGCATCGGCGTGCGCGTCAGCAACTCCTGGCCTCGCGGCGAATCGAGGAGCGCGGAGTTTAAATCCGTCCGAAAGACGCCCGGCGCAATCGCGTTGACGGTGACGTTCGAGGAGGCCCACTCGACCGCCAGCGCGCGGGTGAGCCCCGCAATCCCGGACTTGCTCGCGGAGTATGCGGCCACTTCGAACATGCCCACGAAAGAGTTCAACGACGCGATAGTGATGATCCGGCCGTACTTCGCCTCGATCATCGGCCGCCCGAACACCTGGCACGCGCGCAGCGCGCCGGTCAGGTTGGTGTCGAGGATCCGCTCCCACTCGGCAACTTCCATGTCGAGCGTCGGAACGCGGCGCGTCACGCCTGCCGCGTAGACCATGATGTGGATGCCGCCCAGCTCTTTCACACACGTATCTCGCAGCCGCTCCAGCGAGTCGAGCTGCGAGGCGTCCGCCGGCATGGACACCGTGCGACGTCCGAGACCCCGGATCTCGGCCGCGACCGCGTCAACCCGGTCAGGACGTCGACCCGTGACGACGACGTCGGCGCCAGCCTTCGCGAGTCCCATTGCCAAGACGCGGCCGATGCCGCTGGTACCACCTACGATAACGGCCGTACGGCCGCTCAAATCGAACATCGACATCAGTGGGACGCCTGCCGACGACGCGAACGGGCTCGTCTGGGTAGGGAGCCGGCCGACGTCTCGACTTGTGGCGGCGCTATTTCGGGCTCCTGCGATTGATAGTTGCTGGCCTGGAGCAGATGGGTGTGCATCGCCTGCCGTGCGGCCTCGGGGTTCCGCGCACGAATCGCCTGGTAGATTCTGCGATGCATCTCCGCGGCGTCGCGCAAGTCACGCAGACTCGCGCGCGCGGCAGTATCGCGGCGCCGCTCGTAATAGAGCGCCGAGACCATCTCGACCAGCGATGCGACGATCGGGTTCCCCGACGCTGCGGCGACTCCCCGGTGGAAGTTGATGTCGTGGACCAGAAACACCCGGGGATCGTCGAGCGACGCGAAGAGGCCCGCGACTTCGTCGGCCAGCGTGGCCATCTGATCGGGAACGGCGCGCTCGGCCGCAAGGCCTGCAGCGCCGACCTCGAGAATTCTCCGCGCTTCGTACATCTCTTCGCGCGTGAAGCCATGAAGCGCCGCCAGGAAGCTCAAGGGCTCCGACACGAGCGCCGGGGGCCCGTCAGGTATGTAGGTGCCCGATCCGTGGCGCGACTGAACGACCCCCATCGCCGCCAGGGCGCGAAGTCCGGCTCGGACTGTGGGCCGACTGACCCCGATGTGCGTCGCCAAATCGCGCTCGGCAGGCAAACGGTCGCCGCAGCGCAGCTGGCCCCGCTCGATGAGCCCGCGCACGTACGACACCACCTGCTCGGTGCTGCCTTCGACGACGCTCTTCCCGGCTTCTCGGCCGAACGAAAGCGATGTACTCATGACTGGCTTGCCCAATTATGCCAGATCGTTTCGCGAACACCGACGATTCCGGCGAGCTCGGCCCGCGGCAGCAGTCAAACTCGCTGTCCTCGCACGCAGATCCGACGAGGACGAGCCGGCCCGACCGATCCCCGGCACGCGCCCGACCTGATACAAAAGCGGGCCCGCGGGTCCCGCCGCAAGCTTCGGCAATGGCACTGCGTCAGATGAGACACAGTTCACTGGTATAGCCACTGTAGTCGAAGAGCGTTTCGTACGCTACGGCCGCGCCCTGCCGGGCCGTTTCCGGCCGCGTCGAAGGGCAAGAAACCCTGCCCATGCGAAGATGCCCAGGGCGAGACACAGCCGACTGTGAAGGGAGTCCGGGGCGAAGTTCATCCGGTGTGATTTTGCGAAGCACCAACACCCCGCGGGAAGAAGTGGACCGGAAGGTGGAGCGGCTGGCAAGAGCCGCCCAGGACGCAGGACTCCGCGGAGTCCTCCTCACGACGCACTGGAACTTCAGCTGGCTGACCGCAGGCGCCACCAACCGGATCGACATCTCGCGTGAGGCGGGAGCCGGCGCGCTGCTCGTCTCGGCGGGCGGTCGGCGGTACGCGCTCGCCAACGCGATCGAAATGCCCCGTTTGGCCGACGAGGTCCTCGCGGGCCTCGACTTCGAGCCGATCGAGTTTGCGTGGGTGGACGAGCGAGCCAACCCCGCGTTCCTCGTCCAGCGCGCGACTGCGCTGCTCTCAGGACCGATCGGATGCGACGCCCTGCTTGGCGACGCGCACCACTTCGAAAGCTCTCTGTCCCGGCTGCGAAGCGCGCTCGAACCGGAAGAAGTGCGACGCTATCGGGCGCTTGGGGCGGACGCCGGCCGAGCAGTGGGCTCGGTGCTCCATTCCGTCCCTGCCGGGATCAGCGAGCGCGAGGTGGTCCGGGAGGTCGCAATCTCGCTGCTCCGCGCGAACACCCGACCGCTTGTCCTCCTCGCCGCCGCAGACAATCGGCTCCTGCGACATCGCCATCCCGTTCCCACCGCGCTGGTCTGGGCCAATCGCCTGATGGTCGCTGTGTGCGCGGAGCGCGATGGGCTCGTCGTCGCGCTCTCCCGGTTGCTGTCAGCTGGCCGGCCTGAGGCCGAGATGGCGCGCAGACTGACGGCGGCGCAAGGCGTGCTCGCCGACCTGCTGGACGCCTCGCTCCCTGGAGCCTCGGCTGCGAGTCTCTATCAAGTTGCCGCGGACGGCTACGCCCGAAGAGGATTCTCTGGGGAGGAGGCGAGACACCATCAGGGCGGCCTGATCGGCTACCGATCGCGTGAATGGATCGCTCACCCACGGTCGGGTGAAAACGTCCCGACGCCGGCAGGCGCGGTCGCTTGGAATCCGTCCGTCACTGGCACGAAAGTCGAAGAGACGTGCCTCGTGACCGCCGGTGGTGTGGAGGTCATCACATCGAGCCCTGGCTGGCCGTCATCGACAGTGACCGCGCAAGGAAGAACTCTACTCCTCCCGGATCACCTGATTCTCGAGAGCGGATGACCGGAATGCTCGCATCCCTCGAGCTCCGGCCCTCGAGCCGAATCGAGCGATCGGCGCACTACCGCGTCACACGGTCGTTGACGGCGCTGCCGTTCACCACGACGTTGGTGCGGGCGAGGTCGCGGACAGCCTCGATCACGTCGCCCTCCGCGACACCGTCGAATCGACAATCGATCAACCGCACATCTGCGATCGGGTCGTGAGCGTAGCCTCGCAGCAGTAGTCCGTATTTGCTCTTCCTGCTGGTCACGTTCCGGACCTCGACATCCCTGACGATGGGCGGAAACTTTCCCGCGTCCCCTTCCTCGTAGAAGTAATCGATTGTGACCACGGCTTCGGCGACCTCGCCGACCGTCACGTCGCGCATGTAGACACCTTCGACCGCGCCGCCGCGCACCGAGTTGGTCTTGATGCGAAGCGCCCGATCGAGCTGCGGGCTGTCCATCCGGCAGCGCTCCGCGAAGATGTTCTTCGCGCCACCGGAGATCTCGCTGCCGATGACGACGCCGCCATGGCCGTCCTTCATCGTGCAGTTCCGCACGATCACGTTCTCGATCGGCACGTTCACGCGCCTGCCATCGTCGTTCCTCCCGGATTTCAGGGCGATGCAGTCGTCGCCCGTATCGAAGGCGCAGCCATCGATGAGCACGTCACGGCATGACTCCGGATCGCAGCCGTCGTTGTTGGGTCCATGGCTGCGGATCGACACATTGCGCACTGTGACGTTCTGGCACAGGACCGGATGGATCTCCCACATCGGCGAGTTGACGATGGTGACGCCATCGATGAGGACGTTGCGGCTGCGGTACGGCTGGATGAAATTCGGTCGGAGCCAATGGCCTTCGCCGAAAACCCGCTCGCGCACCGGCACGCCGCGAGCTCCGAAGTCCATCAGTCTGTCGCGGGCTGCCGCCTGTTTCTTGCCGCCTTCGCCACGCCAGTTCCACCAGTTGTTCGCATCCGCCTGACCGTCTAGCGTCCCGGTGCCTGTAATCGCGATGTTCTCCGCCTCGAACGCATAGATGAACGGCGAATAGTTCATCAGCTCGGTGCCTTCCCAGCGGGTGTGCACGACCGGCAGGTAGTGCTTTGCGTCCCGGCTGAACGCCAGGGTCGCTTTCGGCGTGAGATGGAGCTCGATTCCGCTTGCGAGCTTGATGGCGCCCGTCACGAATCGGCCCGGCGGCACGACGACGCGGCCGCCCCCGGCGGCGCGGCAGGCGGCAATCGCGCGGCGGATGGCGCTGGTGCAGTCGGCGCGTCCGTCGCCGACTGCGCCGAACCGCGTGATTTCGAAATGGCGAGAGGGAAAGCGGGGCGGAACGATCCGTCGAAGAATTGCGGCGGCCCGATCCCAGGGCGGTGCGGCCGCCTGATCGCGCCCGACGGCCGCAAGCGCTCCGGGCGAAACGATGAAGGGGGCCGAAACCGCTAGGTCGCGAAGGAACTCCCGCCTGGTTCTAGTCATGACGGGCGGATCTTACTCTGAGGCACGGAGAGGATGACGACTGGTTGCACCCTCCCGCCTCAGACGATAAGCTTCGACGGCTGGACATGGACAACTCACTCTCCTCAAAGACTCATACTCGCCAATCAATTACCGCCGCCGTCGAGCGCGCCGGGATCGTCGCCGTCATTCGAATCAAGGAACCGAGCCGGCTGCGCGGAGTCGTCGACGCATTGTCGGAAGGTGGCCTGACAGCGCTCGAAGTGACCATGACCGTGCCGGGCGCAGTGGAGCTGATCGCCGACCTCGCGCCAAAGATGCCGGAGGGCTTTCTGCTCGGCGCGGGGACGGTCACCGATGCCGATACCGCGCGACGCGTCATCGATGCGGGTGCGAAGTTCGTCGTCAGCCCGGTCTTCCGGCGGTCGGTGATCGAGGCCTGCCACCAGCGAGATATCCCGGTAATGCCGGGCTGTCTCAGCCCTACGGAAATCCTCGACGCGTGGGACGCTGGAGCTGACGTCGTGAAGGTCTTTCCCGCCACCGCGCTCGGTCCTGGGTACATCAAGGACATTCGGGGTCCGCTGCCGCACGTCAAGTTGATGCCTACCGGCGGCGTCACGCTGGACAATGCCGGCGACTGGATTCGGGCCGGAGCGGTCGCCGTTGGCGTCGGCACGGCGCTGACCGACGCCGCGGCCATCGCCGCCGGCGACTATGCGAAGCTTCGCGCCAACGCCGAGCGAATCGTTGCGAACGTTCGCGCGGCGCAGAGTCAAGCGTCATGAGCCGCGTGGTGACGTTCGGCGAGATCATGCTCCGCTTGAGCCCTCCAGGGTTCGAGCGGTTCCTTCAGTCGCCCGTGCTCGGGGCCACCTTCGGTGGCGGCGAAGCCAACGTCGCCGTGTGCCTCGCGCAGTTCGGCCTCGAGAGCGAATACATTACCCGCCTGCCGTCGCATGCCATCGGCGAAGCGGCCATCAGAGCCCTTCGCGCCGAGGGCGTTCGAACCGACCGGATTCTGCGAGGCGGCAGCCGGATCGGCATCTACTTCGCGGAAGCGGGCGCGAGCCAGCGTGGGTCGCAGGTGATCTACGACCGTGCGCGATCGGCGATCAGCGAAATGGAACCCGACGCAATCGATTGGAATGCGGTACTGAATGGTGCCGCGTGGTTTCACACGACGGGGATCACGCCTGCCCTCGGCGCCAAGGCGGCGGAGGCCACCTCGCGCGCGCTCGCGACGGCCAGGTCCCTGGGCGTGCGCGTCAGCGTGGATCTCAACTATCGCAAGAAGCTCTGGTCAGAGTCGCAGGCGCAGGCAGTCATGGGTCCCCTGATGCGCCACGTCGACGTCGTCATCGCCAACGAGGAAGACCTTCAGTCGGTGTTGGGCGTGAAGGTCCCGGGTACTGACGTCACGAGCGGGCAGCTCAATATCGACGGCTTCCGCGAGGCCGCGCAGCAGGTGACGCGCGAGTTCGGCCCGCCGACCGTCGCGGTGACGCTCCGCGAGAGCCTCTCGGCCAGCGATAACGGCTGGAGCGCGCTGCTCTGGGAAGGCGCGACCGGCACCCTGCACCACAGTCAGCGGTACGACGTCCGGCTGGTCGATCGAATCGGCGGCGGCGACAGCTTCGCTGGAGGGCTGATTTACGGCGTGGTCACCGGCCGCTCGCCGGAAGCATCACTGCGATTTGCCGTCGCCTCCAGCGCGCTCAAGCAGTCGATCCCTGGTGACTTCAACCGCGTCACGGTCGACGAGGTCGACAAGCTGGTCGCGGGGGATGCGTCGGGGCGGGTGCAGCGGTAGGCCCTTCGCGCCGGCTTCCGGCCTCAGTCGGCTCAGGCTTCGCTCCTTAATCTGCGCCTCGCGCTGACACGAACGCAGGTCACTGCTTCGATCACCATGAGACGAACCGCGTCCAGCCTTGTTTTCGCCGTCTTTCTGGCGATGACCGCCTGTCGGCCTGCGGAGCAGGCACGCGAGGACTGGTCTGGCTTCGGTCCCCTCGAGAACGTCCTCAACTGGACGCCTGAACAGCAGCTGCGCGGCTACCGGCACATCGACCGCATTTATCCGACGCGTGCGATTCCCGCGACTCGGCGGCCGTTTCCGCTGCCGGACAAGCCGGCCGACTTTTCCAGCTTCCGTTACGCAGTCGGGTCGGAGAACTACGACGTCGATGACTTCGTCGCGCACAATCACGTCGTCGGTCTTCTGGCGATCCACGACGGCAGCGTCGCCCTCGAGCGCTACGCCGAGGGCAACACGCGCGATACGCGCTGGTATTCCTTCTCGGTCGCGAAGTCCGTGCTGTCCATGCTCGTGGGTGCCGCGATCAAAGACGGGTTCATCCAATCGATCGACGCGAGGGTAAGCGGCTATCTGCCGGTTCTGAAGGGTTCGGCCTACGATGCCGTCACTCTGCGCCAGGCAATGACGATGTCGTCTGGCGTTGCCTGGAACGAGGAATACGCAAACCCGCAGTCGGACATCGCGCAGACCGGCGGATCGGCCCTCGATCGCCTGCACTATCTGCTGCGCAAGCCCAGAGTGGCGCCGCCCGGGACCACGTTCAACTACAACACCGAGGAGACCAACCTCGTGGGCGCCGTGCTGCGCGCAGCTATCGGCAACAACCTCTCGACATACCTCGAGGACAAGATCTGGGGCCGTTTCGGGATGGAGCACGATTCCAACTGGCTGCTGCTCTCCGAACAGGGCGCTGAGCACGGCGGCTGCTGCCTGAGCGCAGTGCTGCGCGACTACGGGCGGCTCGGACTCTTCGCCATGCGTGGCGGCCGGCTGGGCGACGGTTCATCGGTCCTGCCCGAGGGCTGGATGAACGCCTCGACGACCGCGTCCGCCGCCAACGACGCTTACGGGCTGCTCTGGTGGCTGCGACCGCAGCATGCATTTGCTGCCGTGGGTATCTTCGGGCAAGCCATCTACGTCAACCCGCCATGCCGGCTGGTCATCGTCACCCACAGCGCGTGGCCACGGGCTACCGACCCAGATTTCGCCGGCCACCGCGAGGCGTTTTTCGGCGCAATGGCAAAGTGGGCGGCAGACCAGAACGGCGGAAATTGTGTGGCCGCAGCCGCGATTCGCTGATTCTTGCGTCGGGCCGTGAACGCGAGGGGGGCTGCGAGCTACCGCGAGAGGTAGATCGCGCCCTCTTCGACCGAGATCTCGACCCCGGCCGCCCGCGCGGCCTCCTGCAGCGCGGCTTCGAGCATCACGATCGGATCGGCGCTGACGTCGAGACGGCGCATCAGCCCCTCGCCCTTGGCTGGGCCGGCCGTGAGCGTGATTTTGAGTCCCCGCCGCTTGCACTTCATCGGGGTGCCGTCCTCGAGCGTCACGTTCATCGGCTTGAGGTAGGCGTCCACATAGTGCACGCCAATCCCCGACTTGTCGTCGGTATGCCGGGGAAGCTTCTGAAGCGCGCCCTGATTGACCTCGCAGACTCTCATCTTCATGCTCGCGCACCTTGAATACTGAAGCTGATTTGATTTGGCGCCTGGCGGGGGCTAAAGCCCCCGCTCTACATCAACGTGCTGTTACGTTGATAGGCGTCCATCGCTGCACGGAACGCCCGAATGTGCTCCGGAGTGCTCCCGCAGCACGCGCCGAGAATGCGGGCGCCGGCATCGAGAATCGGCGCGACGCCGGCGACCATCTGTTCCGGCGTCTCGTCGTAGACGACCTTCATGTTGACGAGCTTCGGCTGTCCGGCATTCGGCTGCGCCATCACGGGCAGCGCCGTCACGTGGCGATAGCGCTCGACCGCCTCGCGCGCACGCACCATGTCCATTCCAGTCCCGCAGTTCAGCGCGACGACGTGCGCACCGTGCTCCTGCATGAAGGCCGCCGCACGCTCCGGATCGATCCCCATCATCGTGCGAAACGTCGAGCCGTCGAGCGTGACGTCGTACGCCAGCGACCCGATCACGCACGGCGCA
Source organism: uncultured Acidobacteriota bacterium (assembly GCA_963730995.1). Lineage (GTDB taxonomy): Bacteria > Acidobacteriota > Vicinamibacteria > Vicinamibacterales > 2-12-FULL-66-21 > CAVSUB01. The sequence goes on from CAVSUB010000003.1 coordinate 104,357, forward strand.
CCCGCGTTGTGCGCCGCCTCGATTCCGAGTTGCAGCTCCTCGAGTGACGTCTGCGTCTCGATGATGATCGCATCGGCGCCGGCGTCGACGAGCGCCCGCGCCTGCTCGACGAATGCGGCACGCACCTGCGCTTCGCTGAAATCCCCGTACGGCTCCATCAAGCCGCCGAACGGTCCTATGTCGCCGATGACGAACCCCTGTTTGCCGCCGAACGCTTCGCGCGCGATGGCCACGGCGGCCTGGTTGATGGCGAGGACGTCGGATGCGTGACCGTGACGGTTAAGCATGATCCGCGAGCCGCCGAACGTGTTGGTCAGTATGCAGTCCGATCCTGCTTCTGCGTAGCGGCGCTGGATGGCCAGCACCCGCTCGGGATGCGTCAGGTTCCACGCTTCGCCGCAACTTCCCTGCTCGAGGCCGGCAATCATGAGCTGCGTGCCCATGGCACCGTCGCCGAGCAGCGGCCGTTTCAAAAGCGCGTCGAGCAGGGTCATCGTTCGGTGTCCGGCATGTGTGTGAGCGCGTAGTGAATAGTTTCGAGCACGAGGCCCCACTTGTGCTGCCGCGCGGACGGCTCACAGTAGCAGCCGGGCCCGATCGCAGGTCGATTCCACCCGAGCACGTCATCGAGCGGACGGCCGGCAAGCGGCTTCTCCCCGGCGATGGCATCGATGAGCGCCTCTCCCTCTCGCAGGAATTCGCACATCAGCTGGTGCCCGTCGTCTCCGGGTGCCGGCGTGCACACCTGCTCGCGAATGGGATATCCCTCTTCGCGGGGACCGAGCGTCACCCGATAGTGAAACGCGAGCGGCCGGCCCATGTTGCTGCACGTCGTTCCATCGTAACGGAAGAGTGCGTCGATGGACCCGTCGCCGGCCGTCGCGATGGACACACGCTCGGCGGCCCATCGCCGGAGCGCGGTCGTACCGAGCGTGTAGTTGGACGTGTTCTGCCGCCCCCGGCCGCGCGCCCGCCCCGCGAGATCGGCGCGGGCGTACGGCGCGCGCCGGAACTGGCAGGTCTCAAACGAGCAGTTCTCGCAGGGCACCAGCTCGCTCAAGCGCCGCACACGTTCGGCATGCGGCGTGACGCCGAAGACAGCGAGCAGCGATTTCTTCGGCATCAGCATGCCGGAATCCATCACGCCGAGCGTACCCGGGATCGAGTCGGCGCCGATGAGCGAGAAGAGCGCCTGCTGATCCGCAATGTCCCACTCGGGATACCCCGGACTGTAGTGCGGCAGCATCGCCATCGCGACGCCGTCCGCCCATGCACACAGACGCGCTCCGGTCATCGTCGTCAGATGCTCGACGACCGCGGAGCCGAACATCTCGAGGAAGAAGTACTCGTCCGGCCGCTCTTCGAGCCAGCAGCGATGGGCCTCGCGCTCGATCTCAGGGCCCGCACTGACGGCGACGAGCACGACGCCCTGCGCATCCGCCTGCACGAGCATGCGCCGAAGACGATCGCTGGTGAACGACACACCGTCGACGTCAATCGACCGCGAGCCGATCGTCAGCTGCTCCGACTGGCGCGCGTACACCCACGGCCGTCCATGTGCGGCGTACCACGTCCGAGTCCACTGCGCGAGCTCCAGCGAACGGCCTTCGAGTTCGTGGCCGCGGGGAAAACCGAGCAGCCTGATGTACTCCCGGTCATCCACCTGAACATCCGGCGCCGAGTCGACCAGAAGGAGGGGGGAATTCATACCGGCAGAAACTGGCAACCGAAGACGAAGAAATCGAAGAAGTCCGGATGCGTCTCGAGACGGCAGTGCTCGACGCGCGTGACGGTCGTCTCGAGCTCGAAGCGCTTCGCGCGCGAGAGGAGCGCGATGGACGCTCCCTCGATTGCCGCGTTGCCCAGGCGAACGATGCGGTCGTCCGGCAGGTTCGGAATGAGCCCGATCCGCCGCGCAGCGTCGACGTTCAGGTGGCGGCCGAAGCCGCCCGCGAGATAGAAGACGTCGATGTCTTCGAGGTCGAGGCCGTAGTGGCTGAATACGGTGCGCAGGCCCGCGACGTTGGCGCCCTTGGCCTGAGCAAGCTCGTTGACGTCGCTCTCGAGGAGATAAATGTCGTGCCCGGCATCGAGCACGACGCGATCCGCTCCATCCTCGAAGCGGCCCATCTCGTTCATCCTGCCGGTCCGGCGAAGCTCGCTCAGCACGTCGATGAGGCCGGACCCGCAGATCCCTTGCGGCGTCGAGTCGCCGATCACGCCGAGCGTGAACCGTCCCTCATCGTCCAACCTGACGTCCTCGACTGCGCCGTCGAGCGCCGGCATGCCGCACGAAATCGCGCCCCCTTCGAACGCCGGGCCGGCCGGGCACGAGGCCGCCAGGATCCGGTGCCGGTTGCCGACGATGAGCTCGGTGTTCGTGCCGATGTCCATGATGGCGACGAGTCGATCCTCGTGGGCGATGTCAACCGCCAGCAGGCACGCGGCCGCATCGGCGCCGACGTGCCCGCTGATGATCGGCAATCCGTATACACGCGCCCTGGGATGGATCGGCAGCAGACAACGCCGGCCGGTTTCGACGAGACTGGTGGACGATCGCTTGCCGTCGGCCATCTCGATCTCGGTGATCGATCGATACGGCGTCTGCCCGATCGAGTACACGTTCTGCCTGAAGAACAAATCGCGCATCGTAGAGTTGCCCACGACGACCATCTCGTAGATGGTCGCCGGATCGACCGGGAACTCTTCGATCGCATGCGTCACGTAGCCGGCGACGGTCCGGCGCAGCAGCTTCCCCGGATGCTCGGTGTCGTAGCGGATGCGCGACATGACGTCGGATCCGCCGAAACGCTGCGGGTTCTCGAACGACGCATCCGCGATCTGCTCGCCGCTTTCGAGATTGAACAGACGAAGGACGATCGTCGTCGTTCCCAGATCCATCGCGAGGCCGTGAATGGGCGAACTCGATTGTGCGATTTCGACCCCGTCGATAAGGATGCCTCGAATCCCGTCCCTCCCGCGAGTGACCGCCGGATCCGGCGTCAGAGGCGAGCGCGCGGCTGGAACCTGCAGTCCGTGCCGCTCGATTCGCATCTGCCCGCGGCGCATCGTGTGACACCGTATCGTCCCGCTCTCCGAAACGAGCTCTGCCTGACATGACAGCCGGAACGGCGCCTTGAGGTGAGACTCCGCCGCGGTGGGCGGCGACAGGATCGCCATGCCTTCAGCGATCTCGACCACGCACTCCTTGCATTTTCCGTTCGTGAGGCACGACGTGGGCACGCGGATTCCGAGAGCCTCCGCGCATTCGAATAGCGTGGAGCCAGCTGCCGCAGGTGTAGTGCGACCGTTGACCGTGAGCGCGACCGGCACGTAGGGCTCCTCTACCAGTCGGCCAGGGCTTCGAGTTCGCGGCAGATCGCCTGGGCGACGTCCTGCGCAGATCCCTCGCGCTGCTCCTCTTCGCTCCAGCGCCATTGCTCCAGGTAGTCGTCCGTGCCTTCCAGGCCTCGCTCGGCGGCCAGGGCATCGATCCGTACCATGAACTTCTGCGGCAACGGCAGGCTGACGTCGCCGTTCTCGTCCTCGGCGCGGATCTGCGACGGCACCTCCTGCCAATAGAGGATCCGATAGGTCGCCATGGTCACGCCGACTTCCCGGCCAGCCGCAGAAACAAGTCGACGGCGGCCGAGGCGTTCGCGCCGTATCCGTCCGCGCCGATCTCGTCCGCGAACATCTGGCTGATCGGAGCGCCGCCGACCGCCATCTTCACGTGGCCCTTCCCGGCTGCCTCGAACCCGTCGACGACCGTCTTCATGTAGGTCATCGTCGTCGTCAGGAGCGCGCTCATGCCGACGATCGTGGCGTTGACGCGATCGGCGGCCGCCATGAACTTCTCGACGCTCTGGTCGACGCCGATGTCGTGAACCTCGAAGCCCGCGCCTTCCGCCATCATGCAGACCAGGTTCTTGCCGATGTCGTGCAGATCGCCGCGGACCGTTCCCATCAGCAACACGCCGGCGGGTTTGCTGCCGCCCTCGCGCGCGCTCAGGAGAGGCTTCAACACGGCCATGCCGGCCTTCATGGCGCGCGCCGCGATCAGGACCTCGGGGACGTACAGGATGTTGTGCTTGAAGTCCTCGCCGACGACGCTCATGCCGGCGATGAGGCCGTCGGTCAGCACTTCCTGGACGGGCCGGCCCTCGGCGAGCGCCTGCCGCGTCATCTCTTCGACCTCTTTGGCCTTGCCTTCGTAAAGGCACTGATTCATCAGGGCGTAGTCGACCATTTTTCCTCCAAGGGGCTTCGCCCCTCGGACTCCCCTACACGCGATCGCTCGCCATGCTCGCTCGCTCGTGGAACCGAGCGACAACTAGACCCGAGCAGCGTTGAATTCGTCGAGCGCCTCGAGCATCGCCCGAATGTTCTCGCGCGGCATGCCCGGGCTGACGCCGCCGCCAACCGAAAGAATGATGCCTTCGCCGTTCGCCCCTTCGAGGACGTCGAACGTCGCGGCTTTCACTTCGTCAGGCGTGCCCCGCACCGCGATCTCGAGCGGGTTGACGTTGCCCATCAGGCACATGCGGTCGCCCACGCGCTGCTTCACCTCGCGGATGTCCTTCTGCTTCCCCCAATTCAGTACGGTGAACCCGGCATCCGGCAGATGATCCAGACAGGCGTCGACCTCCGCGTCGTTGTGGTAAATCTTCACCCAGTCCTTCGGAAACGCGTCGCAGATGCGCTTCAAGTACGGGTGCGCGAACTCCATATAGTGCTCTTCGTTGATGAAGCCGACGATGTCGTCGAGGAGGAAGATGCCTTCAACGGAGTCCCCGAGGACCGCGTGTTGCGCTTTCAGCCAGTCGATTACCACGCGCGTGCAGAGATCGATCAGTTTGTGGCTGCCGACCGGATCTTCCACGAGCTCGATCATCAGATTCGTGGTGCTGCGGACGAATCCGGCCGTACAGAGCGGACCGCGTGCAGTCACCAGCGGCAGGATGTAGCCGTGATCGAGGATGCGCTGCTTGACCATCTTGTAGCGGTGCAAGGTGAGCGCCGCAAACCCGTCGGCCTCGACCTCGTACTCGGGAAACTGGTCGATGTCCTCGAGCCGATAGAGCGTGTGGTACTCGCTCGGGGTGTTGTCCTGCCAGAACTTGATCTTCGCGCCAAGCACCGACGGCTCCGCCGCCATCCCGTACTCCATCCACCACGACGGGATGAAGATGATGTCCGGATACTCGCGCATGATCTTCAGGTTGGACTCGAACCAGAGCTCCGGGTCGAGGTAGTAGTCCATGTGGGGAATTCCCAGATATCCCGGGATCCACGGACTGTCAACGATCAGCGCCATCGGAACCTTGTCCACCTTCTCCCGCCGCGCCGCGCGCTTGAACGCTTCCCACTGATGGGGCAACATCGCTGATTTCCTCCGAATTACAGCCCGGCTGTTAGTGCCCCAGACACGCGCTCGGGCGACTATCGATAATCGAGCACCTAGTTTGTTCCGGACAGGATACTCGAATCGGGGCAGCCGAGTCTGGTGTTGTCCTCTGGATTGCGCGTCGGGACCGGGCAAGACTTGAGCGACGACCTGCCGGACGCCGGCGTCAGGCGGTCCTGCACGAACAGGCCGATCCTGCGCGTTCGTTGCGACCCGCTCGCTGGTTGAGCGTCATCCACCCCATGCGCGTGGCGGTGTTGCTGCGGGCACTGCCAGGAGGTTCACTCCAGCCCCATGAATTGCCGGTCAGCGTCCGCTTGGCGGGCTCGGCGCGTCTGCTTTCGTCGCCCCACCCTCGGTAACGGGCTGAGCGACCGCGACTCCCCACGGGCTGCCGCCGACCTTCACCCGTTTCTCGACCGTGCCCGTGGCGATGTCGACGATCGAGACATCTCCTGAAGGACCGTTGGCCGTGTAGATCTTCCGCCCGTCCGGACTCACGCCAATGCCCCACGGCCGGGCGCCGACGTCCTCGAACGTGCGCGCGAGCTTGCGAGTCGCGACGTCGATGACGCCGACCGACTTCGCGCGGCCGAACGACACGAACACTTCCCGCGCGTCAGGCGACATGGCGGTGCCCATCGGCCGTGGCGGCGTCGGAGTTCCGTCGGTCTGGGGAATCTTGAGCGTGGCAAGCACCCGGTGCTTCTGTGCGTCGACAACGTTGACGGCGTTGCCGTTTTCAGTCGCCACGAAGGCCAGCTTGTTGTCAGGCGTGAACACCATCGACCGGGGACGGGGGGCGGTAGCGATCTTTCCGACCACCTTGTAGGTCTTCGTGTCGATGGCGACGACAGCGTTGTCTCCTTCGGACGTCACGTAGACCACTCGGCCGTCGGGGCGAACCGTGACGCCTTCGGGCTCTTCGCCGACCTTGACGCGATGCGTGATCTCGCCCGACGCGAGGTCCAAAGCCGACATCTCCGCCGCGTCTTCATTGGACACGTAGAGAAACTTCCCGTCCGGCGAGATATCGAAGGACTCCGGATCGGGACCGCTCGCGAATTTGCGCACCAGCTTTCCGCTGGCGATGTCGACCACTCCGATGCCGTCAGCCGCGCGATCGGCGGGCGGCAGCTTCGATTCGTCCACGCCGGGACCGCCGATGGGCGATCCGGATAACGCGATGAACAGCTGCTTGCCGTCCTTCGACAGGCGGAGTCCCCGAGGGCGCTTCCCTACTTCGATCCGGCCGACGACCTGGCCAGTGTCCGGGTCGATGACGACTACGTCACGTCCAGTCTCGTCGGAAACATAGATCCGCGGACCATTGGGATTGACAGGTGGCGCCGGCGGCGCGGTGGTTTGGGCCGCTGGCGTGGCGGTCTGCGGCGGCGCAGGCGACCCTTTGCACGAAGCCGACAGAAAACCTGCGCACAGCAGCGCCACACTACAGGCGGTCGCGCGCACAGCGACAACCGACAAACGCGAAAGAGGGGTTGATATCATGTCCCGAGTCTCACTCCGATCCTGATCGCACAACGCACGCTACAAACTATGAGGCGCTACTCCGAGATCGATTTGGGATTGCTGCTCCTGCGACTCGGGTTCGCGGCGCTGCTCATCGGCTTCCACGGCTGGACGCGCCTGTTCCGCGCGTTCAACCTCGTCGTCCACCATCAGGCATGGCCCTTCGTCGGCGTCGTCCAGCGCCTGGGATTCCCGTATCCGTCCGTCTTCGCCGTGCTGTCCGCCCTCTCCGAATCGGTTGCCGTCGCGTTCCTCGCCGCCGGCCTCTATACACGTCCCGCGGCCCTCGTGATCGCGTTCAACATGACCGTCGCGGTCTACAACGAGGCCTCCAAAGGCGACTCGTACGAACTGCCGGCTCTTTACCTGCTCATCGCAATCGTGCTCGTGGTCACCGGGCCAGGACGCATGAGTGTCGGAGCGCCGCGCTCGTCGGAGATGGATCGCCTGCGATGAGCCGCTTCAGAACATGAACGCGTCGCGCTTCTCTTCGAGCTTCTTCGCGTCGAGTCCTGGGACCTTTGCCAAAGCAGCGAAGTCCGCGAGCGGACCGTTCTCGGTTCGGAACTTGATGATGCCGTCTGCCTCGGCAGGCGTCACACCCGCCACGAGAACGAGATCGTCCTTCATCGCCTTGTTGACGTTCACTTTCCCGTAGTTGCGAAGCAGGTATTCCTCGATCGACCCGTAGTTGTCGTCATTGAGCTGCGCGCCCTTCGTGATCATCTTGTCGAGGACTTCTTCCCACTCTGACTTCGTCTTCCGAACCGAGACGATGCGGTCCGGCGGATGGCAGAGCACGCACACGCGCTGAAAAACGTCCGCGCCAGGTCCGGGCGCCAGCCCGACTTGTGCGCCGGACGCAGCCTGGGGTGCTGCGCCCGGCGCGGGTTCCTGCGCCAGGAGAACCGACGTCGCCAGGACGCTCAACAGCCCGGCACAACTCACCGGAAACCACCACGGAAGGAGTTCTCTACCGGTTTTCCACAATCTGAGCATTTGTGCCTTGTACCAATACGCCGAACTGACGGCGTGTGTTACTGGTGGACCGTATCAGCTGAATCAGTGGTAGTGACTAACGTAGTTCGAGTCCGGATTCCGCAGCCTTGACAACGGAACGGCTGCTACCGATTCAGGCGTTACGTCCTACTAGTGTAGGAGGCAACGGACCCGGGCGACGTTGCTCCGAATCTCACCACGACTTCGCAATCGAGCGCAAGAAACCGGCCAATTTCGTCAAGCTCAGCGTCGAGCCCACAAAACGTGCACCCGTCAGGACTGGCGGCCCGAGGACGTCGCATCTCATTGCCGGAGGTATAGTGGCCACTCGGCCATTGTGTGCACGCAGGAGACGTCGTTGCCCTTGAGTCGCCGGAAATTTCGCCCGCTGATCCTGCTCGCTGCGCTAGCGATATTCGTCAGCGCGGCGGTCCTCCCGCTGTCTGCACAGCTGCAGGTCGCGCAGATTCACGGACGGATCCTCGATGCGCAGTCGGCCGGGGTCGCGCACGCCGCGGTAGTGCTGCAGGATCCCTCGGGCCACGCCATCCGACGCTCGGTCACCGAGACCGACGGGGCGTTTCGGATCGCGGACGTTGCACCAGGCTCGTACGTCATCCGCGTGGAGCTCGGTGGGACGGTCATGCTGACCCGCCCGCTCGTGGTTCGCGGATCGCTCCCGGTGGAGCTCACGCTCCAGACCGGACCCGTCGTCGCCGAGTCAATCGTCGTGCGCGGAGACGCCGGCTTCAATACGGCGGAACATCCGTGGACGCTCGCCGGCGACGTTGTACGCGACGTAGGCGAGCCGCTTCCGAGCCAGCGCGTACAGGCGGCGCTTGCCAGCCTGCCTGGCTGGAGGGCCGAGGACAACGGCCTTCTGCACGTGCGCGGCGTGGACGATGGATTGCTCTACGTGCAGGACGGCATTCCTGTCTACGCACGATTGGATCGCCTGTTTGGCATGCCCCCGAACCCGTCGGCGATTGCGTCGCTCCATGTGCTCAACGGGTACGTGCCGCCGGAGTTCGGGTTCAAGAGTGGCGCAGTCGTGGAAGTCCGGACGGAAACCGGCATCCGCAACGCGTGGTCGGCGACGATCGACACCGGTTGGGCAGATCTTGCGACACGGAACGTCGAAGGATTCGTCTCGGGACCCTTGAGCCGGGGTGTGGGCCTGATGCTGACAGGATCGGATGAACGCTCGTCACGTTTCCTCGATCCGGTCGCACTCGAGAACTTCCACAACGAGGGACGGACCTCCAGCATCGGCGCGCAAGTGACATTCAGTCCAGGCAAGAATCTGTTTTCCGGCTCGGCACAGGGCGGCCGCGAATCGTACGACGTTCCACACAATCGCGAACAGGAAGAGGCCGGACAGGATCAGCGTCAGCGAGTATCACAGGTGCTCCTGGCAGGCTCCTGGCAACGCGTGCTGTCCGACCGAACAGTCTGGCAGACGTCCTTATACGCCCGGCAAGGGTCAGCCACGCTCTTCCCGTCGCCAGGCGATACGCCGGTAACAGCCGGCGGAGAGCGAACCGATCATCGATACGGCGTGCTTGTCAGCCTGACCGAGCAGCTCGAGCGACACACGATCAAGGTCGGGGGTGAGCTCTCGGCGCTGACGCTCGACGAGCGCTTTTCATTCGCCGTTACAGATCCCGATGCGGCGAGCGACGCCGGTCTGAGCGAGGCGGCTATCGCGCACGACGTCGACAACCCGTTCGAGTTCGCGGACCGCCGACACCCGTCTCTGGCCTCGGCGTACGCGCAGGACGAGTTTCAGATCGGGAGTCGCCTCACACTGAACTTCGGCCTGCGCTTCGATCGGAGCACCCAGCTCCTGACCGAAACAGCCTGGAGCCCCCGCATCGGCGCTGCATGGCAGGTCCGCCCGGGAACGACGCTTCGCGCCTCCTGGCTCCGTCTGTTCCAGCCGCCGCAGGCCGAGTACCTCCTGCTCGCATCGTCCGAAGAAGCCCGGCAGCTCTCACCATTCGTCGATGACCCAGGGACGGGCGGGGGCTCCGCGGTACCCCCCGAGCGGCAGGGAGCCATCGACATCACGCTCGCGCAGGAGATCGCGCGCGACTGGACGCTCGATGCGTCGTTCTGGATACGCCGCGCAACCGACGTCAACGATCCGAACGTCTTCTTCGGCACGACGGTGACGGTGCCCAACAGCGTCGCGCGTCAGCACGCGAGCGGGTTCGACGTCCGCCTTGCGTCCCGGCCGAAGCGCGGTTGGTCGGGCTCAGTCGGCTACTCGCATGCCCGCGTCGTGCAATTCGGACCGGTGACGGGGGGCCTGTTTCTCGAGGACGAGGTCGCGGTTATCCAGGATGGAACGCGGTTCACGCCGGATCACGATCAGCGGCACGCACTGACCGCCACGACGACATACGATGACCAGCGGCGGCGCCTTCGTGTCTCGGGAAGCTTCCGTTACCAATCAGGCACGCCGGTCGGAGTGGAGAGTGACGACGACGCTGCTCTCGATGACCTCAGAGGTCGACCGGGATCGGAGACCGTGGACTTCGAGACCGGCCGCGTCAAGCCGCGCGCCGTCGTCGACTTCGTCACGACCTGGACGATCGCACGGGGACCGCGTGCCGACGCGGCGCTGTCGTTCTGGATGAACAACGTTGCGGACCAGACGTATGCGTTCAACTTCGGGAATCCGTTCAGCGGAACACACTTCGGGGCCGGCAGACGCCTCGGCATTGCGTTCCGCGTCGGGTTCAGACGAGCGACTCCGTAGACCTTTCGTCACTGACAAAACCTTTATTTCTTCGGCTGCTCGCGCGCCGGCCTGCGGCCGGCGGTGGAGTGACGAGGGGATCGGGATCACGAGCAAACAAGGCAATCGAGCGTTGCTCGTGATCCCAATCCCCTCGTCACTTACCCGCGCGACGCGCGGCGCGAGCAGCCCCAGTGCCGTCTGATTCTGGTCGAAGTTCCTCTCTTTCCTTCCTTCCTCCCCTTCTCCTGTGAAGCTCTTGGCAGTGAACGTCTTTCGCATCGAGCAAGGGCCTCGAGGCTCCCGAATCTCACCCTGCGAAACAATTTTCGATGCCCCTGGAACTTGGGCTAGGATGCGCGGCATGCGGTCACTGGCCATCGGCGTTGTGTTGTTGTCGATAGCATGCGGCCGGATCGTCAGCGCCCAGGTCCCTTCCGATTCCAGCGCACGCATAGCCGAGCTCGAGCAGCAGGTTGCGCGATATCTCCGCCTGCTCGGTGACTGGGGCGGACTCACGCGCTACGGCAGCGCGGACGCGGAGCTCGGTCCGGCGAAGCCCGGCGACCAGCGCGTCGTGTTCATCGGCGATGACATCACCGAAGCCTGGAGCGCGAGCGGCCGTTTCTTCCCAGGCAAGCCGTACCTGAATCGCGGCATCGCCCGGCAGACGACGCCGCAGATGCTGGTGCGGTTCCGGCAGGACGTCATCGCGCTCAAGCCGTCGGTTGTCGTGATTCAAGGCGGGACGAACGACATTGCAGGCATCACAGGACCGGGAACGCGTGGCACCCTCTCCGACAACCTGACGTCGATGGCAGAGCTCGCGCGGATCAACGGCATTCGCGTCGTCCTCGCATCGATCCTGCCCATCTGCGATTGCTCCAAGAACCAGACGTCGATCCGATCGCAGGTCCGCATCACGGACTTCAACGAGTGGATCCGGACGTACGCAGCGGCCAACGACGCGGTGTACCTCGACTACTACTCGGGGCTCGCCGAAGGTCGAAACTTCAAGCGGGCGCTCACCAGCGACGGATTCCTGCCGAACGAGGCGGGATACGATGCGATGGCGAGCCTGGCGGAACGAGCGATCGGGGATGCGCAGAAAGGCCTGAAGACACCGTGACAGGATCAGAAGCGGGAGTTCCAACGAAGGAGTGCTCCGTGATGGATGGAGTTTTTCGGCTCACCGGCATCGCCCTGGCTTCGCTGATGATGGGCAGCAACGTGGTGTCGGCGCAGGGCCGCGGAGGCGGCGGCAACTGGCCCTCTGCCGGGAGCGACCCACAGCGGACGTCGTGGGTCAGAACGGACGCGAAGATTTCGAAGGACAGCTCTGCAGAAACCGGGCTTCCAGCTCCTCTGGAAGGCGAAGATGGACAATCAGCCGCGGCAGCTGTACTCGCTGACGCAGCCATTGCTGCTGCAGAACATCATCTCGTACAAGGGCTTCAAGGCGCTCGCGTTCGTCGGCGGCAGCAGCGACAACGTGTACTCGATCGACTACGACCTGAACAAGATGTTCTGGAAGACCCACCTCTCGTCCGGCGTCGCGACGGAAGGTACGGCCGCCTGCCCGTCGGCGCTCACGACCTTGACGCGCGTCGTACCGATCACCCCTCCCGCGGCCCCGGCCGGAGGGCGCGGCGGAGGTGGCGGCTTCGGCGGAGGCAACAACAACATCTACGCGATCTCGAGCGGCGGCATGGTGCACGTGCTGAACGTGCAGACCGGCGAAGACCTGAATCCGCCGATGCCGTTCCTGCCTGCCGGTGCAAAAGCCATCGGATCCCTGTCGACAGGCACGATGGTGTACGCGGCGACCACGGACAATTGCGGAGGCGCGCCAAACGGCGTGTACGCGCTCGATCTCTCACAGAAGTCCGTGAAATCGTGGGACGCGAAAGGCGCGGCGATCGCAGGCACCGTGGCGCCGACCTTCGGAACCGACGGCACCATCTACGTCGCGACGAGCGGCGGCTCGGCGGACAGCGCCAATGCCGTCGTTGCGCTCGACTCTACCGCCCTGACCTCGAAGGACTGGTTCTCAGCCGGCGCGCCGTTCGTCTCCGCACCCATCGTCTTCCAGCACCAGGGCAGGGACGTGGTGGCAGCAGCCAACCGTGACGGCCGGATCTACCTCCTTGACGGCGCCTCACTCGGCGGCGCCGATCACAAGACCGCGCTCGCAAAGTCGGCACCGTACGCCGCGAGCACCGGCGACTTCACGCCCGGTGCGCTCGCGACATGGCAGGATGCCGACGGCACGCGCTGGATTGCCGTCCCGTCGAGCGGCTCCCCCACGCCCGACGCGAAGTTCACGATGACGAACGGCGCCGTCACCACCGGTGCCATCGTGACGTTCAAGGTTACCGGAACGACGACGCCGGCTCTGGAGCCTGGCTGGGTCTCGAGGGACCTGACATCCCCGATTACGCCGCTCGTGATGAACGGAGTGGTCTTTGCGGTAGCGGGCGGCGGCGCGTCCGGTACGCCGCAGGCGACTGCGGCGCAGCGAGCACAACGGTCCAAGCCGGCGGTTCTCTACGCGCTCGACGCGACGACCGGCAAGGAATTGTGGACCAGCGGCACGGCGATCACGTCGCCGGTGTTTGGTGTCGGGCCGTCCGGCGGTGACGGCCAGGTCTACGTCGTCACCTACGACGGAACGGTGTACGCGTTCGGCATACCGATGGAACGTTAACAGTCTGCGGTCGGCGGTCGTCGGTCGGCAGTCACAGTCGACAGGCAGTCGGCGGTCGGCAGCCACAGTCTGCAGTCGGCGCTCGGCGGTCGGCGGTCACAGTCGACAGGCAGTCGGCGGTCGGCGGTCACAGTCGGCAGTCACGGTCGGCAGTCACAGTCAGTAGTCGGAGTCAGGAGTTTGGGCTCATGAAGAAAGTCACGTTCGTCACAGCTGTGGCGCTCGGCTGCGGGATCGCCCTGGGCACTGGCCGTGTGGTCGGAATAGCGCTGCCGGTCGAAGCCACGCTCCGCGCGCAATCGAGCAATGCCTCGCAGCTCGTCGACTGGCTGACGGACGGCGGTGACAACCAGCGAACCGGGTGGGCCAGGAACGAGAAGATCCTCACGAAGCAGAACGTGGGGAACTTGAAGCTGCTCTGGACGCTGGAAACCGGCAACCAGCCGCGCGCACTGCACTCGCTGATGCCCGTCCTCGTGATCAGTCAGCTTGCGACCGCCAGTGGCACACGACAGGTCGGCATCGTCAACGGGATCTCCGACAACCTCTACGCCTTCGACGTGGAGACCGGCAAGATTCTGTGGCAGAAGCACTGGACGTACGACCCACCCGTTGGCCGCGGCGGCGGAGGCGGACGGCAAATGCTCCGCAGGATCCGCGGAAGCTCGGGTTCCTCCAGCCTGGCGGCAGCAGCGACACGCCGGTCATCGGCCCCGCTGACGCGCAGGGCCGGCGCGCTGTCTATTTCGTCACGGGCGACGGGATGCTGCACATCCTGAACGCGGCGACCGGAGAAGACCTCGAACCGCCCTACATGTTCCATGCGGGCAAGGGGTGGTCGCTGACACTCGACGGCAGAACGCTCTGGATGGCGAACACATATGCCGGCATCTCGGTCGCGGCTTTGAATCTCGACGATCCGAAGCACAAAGTGATGACGTTCAACGCGGGGAGCGGTGGCGCATGGGGGCGCCGCGGCGTCACGCTCGATTCGTCCGGGCACCGCATGGACGACGACCGGTGACGGCACCTACGACCCGACGAGCGATCCTCCGCGCTACGCCAACAGCGTCGTCGGGGTGAGTCTCGTCAACGGCGAGATGAAGCTCAAGGACTACTACACGCCGCGGAACTGGGACTGGCTCCGGAAACGCGACCTCGATCCGAACAACACCCCCGTAACGTTCGTGTACAAGGGCCGCGAGCTGATCGCCGCGTCGGGCAAGGAGTGCCGCGTCTACCTGCTCGATCCGAAGTCGCCGGGCGGGGCCGATCACCAGACGCCGCTGTACAAGACGCCGCTCTTCTGCAACGAGGAAGTGGACTTTCAGGACATGGGAAGCTGGGGCGCGCTCTCGACCTGGGAGGAATCGAACGGTACGCGCTGGGTGCTCGCTCCGTTCTGGGGCCCGGTCCACTCCCAGTACAAAGCGCCGACCATGAACACGCCGACCGGCGATGGAAGGAGGAGTCGCGGCCTTCAAGGTGGACGGCGACGCCACCCAGCCGACTCTTTCGCCAGCCTGGGTCTCCCGTGACATGCGCCGCGGCGAGCCCGTGATCATCGTCAACGGGATGGTCTTCGCGTACGGCAGCGGCGAAGAAACGAAGCAGTCCTGGCCCGACATCGGCCTGCAGTTCGATTCGTCAATCCGCGCGGCGAAAGGGACGCACGCCACCATCTATGCGCTCGACGCGATCACCGGCAAGGAGCTCTGGACGAGCGGCGAGCAGATGAAGGGATGGAACCACTTCTCGGGCATCACCGTCGTCAACGGGCGCGTCTACCTTGGAACGTACGAGGGAACCCTCTACTGCTTCGGAGTGCAGTAGGGCCTGAGTGGGTGTGTGTGGGCGGGGTCTTCAGACCCCGCCTTGGGAGGGCCTGAAGGCCCTCCACTATTTCAGAGCAAACGCCAGGATGCTGTCGCTGTCCACCGGGTTGCCGAAGAATCCACCTCCGGTGGAGGCGATCACGACGTACTGCTTGCCATCCCGCCCTTCGTAGGTCATCGGCGTCGCCTCGGCGGCCGCTGGCAGCTTGAAGGTCCACAACTCTTTGCCGGTCTTGGCGTCGAAGGCGCGGAAGCGGCTGTCGTCGGTGGCGCCGACGAAGACCAGGCCGCCGGCTGTCGCGATCGTCCCGCCGTTGCCGGGACGTCCAGTCTTCTGCTTCTCCGGCGGCAGACTGTCGGTGACGCCGAGAGGCACGCGCCATGCGAACTCGCCGGTGTTCACGTTCACGGCCGTCAGGTTTCCCCAGGGCGGCTGCTGACATGGAAGCTGCTGCACGGCTTCGTCTCTACTGCTGAAGCGACCGCCGCCAGGGAAGCCCTGATACGGTCCGTTCGGATCGACGCGGTTGCCTTGCCCATCTCCACGCGCCGGCTCGGTCGAGTTCGGATCGCGATCGCGCAGCCCCGACAGCTGGCCCAGCTCGTTCGTATTGACGAAGAGATACCCGAGCTGCGGGTTGAACGAAGTGCCTCCCCAGTTGACCCCTCCATGGTTGCCGGGAAACTGGATACGCAATCGGTTGTACGACACAGGAAGGTAAGGCCCGCCCAGCTGAACGCCCTCGATCAGCTTCTTGCAGGCCGCCTCGAGCTCCGGCGTGACGGTCGCGATGTCTGTCGCGGCGATCGTCATGCGGGAGAGCGGCGCCGGCTTGATCGGGAACGGCTGCGTCTTCGACACGCGTTCCAGGGGCAGCTCGCTGGCGGGAACCGGACGCTCCTCCACGCCGTAAATCGGCTTGCCGGTGACGCGATCCAGCAGGAACAACAGGCCGACTTTACCGATGACGGCGACGGCCGGGATCGTCTTGCCACCTTGCTTGACGTCGATGAGGGCCGCCGATCCCGCCAGATCCGCGTCCCACAGGTCGTGATGCACGACTTGGAAATGCCACAGGTACTTGCCCGTGTTCGCATCGGCCGCGACGATACTGTTGCCGAACAGGTTGTCGCCCTGCCGATCTCCGCCGTACTGGTCCACGGAGGGCGCTCCGAAGGGCATGTAGACGATCCCGCGGCTGGCGTCCACCGTGAGGAATCCCCAGACGTTCACGCCTGAACGGTTCTTCCAGCTGTCGCCGGCCCACGTGTCGACGTGTTTGTCGCCAGCGCGCGGAACGGACCGGAACGTCCAAACTAGCTTCCCCGTGTGCATGTCCCACGCGCGGACGTCGCCGGCCGGCCCTCTCGGCGGATTCTCCTGGGTCGTCCCGCCGGTGATCACGAGGTTCTTGTAGACGATGGGCGGAGACGACAATCCGTCTCGGCCCGGAAGGCCTTGCAGGATCTCCGGGGTATTCAGATCCACCGCACCCTTGTCGCCGAATGCCTCGTTCGGCTTCCCGGTCTTCGCGTCCAATGAGTACAACCTGGCGTCGCTCGAGCCGAAGACGATTTGCGGGGGCGTCTGCGCGTCTCCGGGCCAGTACTCGACACCGCGGGTCGACGGATTCCCGGAGGGAAGCTGGAACGTCCACGCTTCCTTGCCCGTTGTGGCATCGATCGCGACGACGCGGTAGTACGGCGTCGCGAGATACATCGTACCGTTGATGACGAGCGGAGTGACTTCACTCGACGCGAAACCCGAACCGCCACGCCCGCGGCCGCGGCCCTGGGCGGCGGGCGGAGGCGTGTCTCCCACGGGAGCGTTGGCGCCGCCCGCTGCCGGTGCGCCGGCACGTCCGTCGGTGGGCGACGCGGCCGGCTTCATGTGATACGCCCAGGCCACCTGCAGTTGATCGACGTTCGCAGGCGTCAGCTGAGTCAACGGCGAAAAGCGCATGCCGCCGGGATCGTGACCGTAGGTCGGCCACTCCCTGGAACCGGCCGCCGTCTCCGCGGCGCCGGATTGAGCGTGCCCGCCGGCGCCGAATGCCGCAGCCACCGCGCCAGCGAGAATGCCGGCCACTACCCGCACTGTCCTCTCACGCATCGAAAGCCTCCGGCGATCGGGCTGAACTGAGTTGACTGCGTCTGCGATGTTTCGATTTAGTTCTGCCGCGGCGCGTGGCACGCCCCGCAATCGGTGAACGCCTGTCGTTTGTCATGACACGTCACGCAACCGAGCATCTTCACGACGTTCGTCTCGAGCGTGATGACGTCGCGCTCGGCCACAGGGCCATGGCATTCCGCGCAATCGACCTTCGCCTCGAGATGGGATCCGTGCTGCCAGAAGACGTAGTCCGGAACCTGATAGACCCGGACCCAGGGGACCGGCTTTCCGGATGCCGCAAATTCCGCCAGCTTCTGAATCGACGGACGGTCCGCCGCGATCGTCTGATGACATCCCATGCAGAAGGCCGTCGGCGGGTACGTCATCAGCTTTCCTGCGTCGGGATTCACATGACAGGTCCGACACTGCAGGCCCAGCGCCAGGTGCTGCTTGTGGCTGTAAGGAATCGGCTGAACGGGTGCCGCGGTCGCCTGAACCGCCACAGCCGCCCGCGCGCGCACCCCGATCGACACGACGAGTATGAAGAGCAGCGAAAAGACGATTCGACGTGCGGTCACCGTCTGATGTGACTCTACTTGTTCACCGCCCAGCGGAAACCGCGCCGCAGCAGATCCTGGAAGACCGGATCGTTCCACGTCTCGTTGCCGTGGCCCAGTGTCGTGCCGAAGACGCGAGCCCCGCCGTATTCATGCACCCAGACGAGCGGGTACTCTTTCTGGTCTTCGGGGCTCACCGCAGTGGCCAGCGCCTGCGATCCCGGCCAGAACTTCTCAATCACGTAGAGCTCGTCGGTGGGAGTGGACCACGTGTCCTGCATCCCTTGCAGGATCGGATGATCCTTCGCAACGAACTTGACGGCAACGTTGTGCGCGCGTGTGTGCATGCGGGTCGTCACGCCCAGAAACTCGCGCCAGGGATCGGACGTCAACGCACGATACGAGTGCATGGCGCAGTGGATCACCATCGCGGGGACCTTACCGGCTCGATGCGCCTCCGTGATGCGCTTCACGAAGGCTTCGTCGTCCACGTCGGCGCTGCACTCGTTGTGCACGACAAGATCGAAGCCCTTCGCCCAGTCAGCCTTCTCGTAGACCGGCAGCTTCGCGGTGGTTCCGTTGCCCCCTTGAAGGACGACGGTCCAGTCGATGGGCAGGACCTTCGTCATGACGTCCATCATGACTTTGTCCTGAAGCGCGTAATCGTGGCAGCAGCCGCCGCTCACGATGAGCGCCCGGATGCGCGGTCCCTGCATGACCGTCGCGCCTGCCGGCCGCTGCGGCGGCTGGGCTGGCGCCTGCGAGGGTGTCTGCGCCGAGCCGACGACCGACACCAATCCGAGTATCGCGATCGCCGATAGCGCGCCGAGGCGTTGCGATCTCATTTGGATGCCGGAGTGCCCTTGCGCTCGTCGTGCTGCATGGCGAACGCCCAGAGCGTATCGCCTGCGCCGACCAGAAGGTACTGAGTGCCGTCGAGCTCGTACGTCGATGGGCCATTGCTGACGGAGCTGCCCAGGCGCGCGTGCCAGAGCGCGTCACCCGTCGTGGCGTCGAGCGCGACGAGATCCGCGGATGGTCCGCCGGTGAAGAGGAGGTTCCCTGCCGTGGTCAGGATCCCCGAGCGGATGTTCGCTTCCCACTTGTGGCTCCACTTCACCTTGCCCGTCTTGTAGTCGACAGCCTGAATCATCGACTCCGACCACCCGCCGCGGTCGGTGCCGCCCCACCCCTGCGGGTTCTCCGACGGGTCGTACAGGTAGTAGACGCTGTAGGAGAGCGCAGCGCTGACGTAGAACAAGCCCGTCTTCGGGCTGAAGCTCGGCGGCGGCCAGTTCGTCGCGCCGCCCTGATCGGGCGTCACGAGCGAACCGTCGACCTGCGGGCGCTTGGCGAGGTTCGGAATCGGCTGGCCGTTCTTGTCATATCCGGACGACCAGTTCGTCTTCACGTATTCGGATGACACGAGCGCCTTTCCCGTAGCTCTATCGAGGACGAAGAAGTGGCCGTTCCTGGCCGCCTGTGCGAGGAGCTTGCGAGGCTGGCCGTTGATCTCCCCCTCGAAGAGAACCGGCGTCTGCGTGGAGTCCCAGTCGTGCGTATCGTGCGGAGACGACTGGAAGTACCACGCCATCTTCCCGGTGTCCGGGTTGAGCGCCACGATCGACGCGGTGAAGAGATTGGCGCCGGCTCGGTTGCTGTACGCGATGACCGGCTGCGGATTCCCGGTCGTGACGTAGATCAGATTGAGATCCGGATCGTAAGTCACAGGTTGCCATGTCATTCCGCCGCCATGCTTCGCGGCTTCTTCGTTCGGCCAGGTCTCCGAGCCGGGATCGCCCTTCTTCTGCGGCACGACGTACCACCGCCACTGCATCTCGCCCGTTTCGGGATCGTGTGACTGGACATACCCGGGGATGTCGAGGTCGTCGCCGCTGACGCCCGCGATGACGTGGTTCTTCACGACGACCGGCGCAACGGACCCGTAGTAGAACTGGTCGAGATCGCAGATCTGCTTCCGCCAGCGCTCGGATCCATCCTTGATGTTCAGGGACACGAGATGGCAGTCGGGCGTCTCGAAGAACAGCGACTCTCCGAGGACGGCCGCGCCCCGATTTCCAATATGGATCCCACCGGTGGATTGCCAGGTGTGGTGCCACATCTCCCGTCCTGTGCGCGCGTCGAGCGCCCAGACGTTGTCGGGGGCTGTCAGGTAGATCACGCCGTTGATCTGCAGCGGCGTTCCCTTGATGGCCCCGGAGCCCGGGCCTCCGTTGTGCCGGAAGACCCAGGCCAGGGTCAGAGCGTCGACGTTCGACACGTTGATCTTGTCCAGCGTGCTGAACCGACGGCCGGAGTAATCTCCGTTGTAGGTCGGCCAGGAATCGGTCCCTGGCTTGAGCAGTTTCGCGGCGTCGACCCCGCGCGGTGCCTGCCCCGAGAGCGCAATCGAACACCACACGAAAACACCGAGCACGACAGTCGATGCGGCGGCGCCAACCCCAAAACGTCTCATTTCAATGTCTCCAGATACGCGACGACATCATGCATTTGCTTGTCGGTGATGGTCTCGAGCAGCGCGATGTGAGCGGCCAGCGGATCGGTCTTCACGACCTTGAGATCGGGCGTGCGTTTGAATGCGTAGAACGCGCCTGACGCGTCGCGGAGCGAGACGTTGAAATCGTCCATCTGCACGAGCACGCCCGAGACCGCGGGGCCCGCGGGCGGCGTCACCGTGACGGTGATCGCGCTCGCACTGGACGCCGTGCCCGCGCCGCGTCCACGGCCCGTTCGCGGAAACAGGAATCGTTGCTGGAGATCGATAGGCGTCAGACGCCCGGCAATCCCCGCCAGACTGTTGGTCGCGCCGTGGCAGCTGCTGCATTTTCCTTCTCCGTCGAAGAAGGCCGCACCGGCCTTGGCGTCTCCAGTCAGGATGTCGCCGGGCTGGAAAATCGGCGACCCCCGCAGTGAGTCGTTGACGCGCTGCCGCAGGAAATTCGCGAGATCGACGAGCTGCGTGTCGGCCACGGACGCGTTCCCGCTCGGCGAAGGATGCCCTTTCTTCAGGAAGGGTCCGAGCTCGCTCCCGTAGCGATCCCGAAGGACGACCATCGAACGTACGAGGTTGGCGCCCTTTGGCGTGCCGCGCGCTTGAGCGCCGTGACAGGAGCTGCACTGCGTGGCAAAGAGGGTTTTGCCCCGATCCGCAGCTGCGGAATCGACGGCTGGCAGGTCGCTCGGTCCGGCGCCCATGATTCCGCCACCGCGTCCTGGCGGCGGCCCGCCGCGTCCCTGCGCCGGCGCCCCGCCCCTTCCCTGCGGCGGCGGTGCCTGCGCGGCCATCGACAACGTCATCGTCGCCAGGCCAACAGCCATGACGACGACCGCGCCACGTCCGCGCGTCAGATACGACATCCGTCCCTCCTTCACCACCCGAACTGACCCGTTTCGCTATCTCTGGTGCGATCGAAGGTTATAGATGATCGAGCCGGCCAGCGCCAGCCCATTACCACTTTTCTGCAACGGTTTCCCCACTAAGCCCATCAGTAGCGCGGCCAAGGCCTTGCAGTCCTCAGAGCCTGAAGCGGCGAAATGGATGCTACTTCTCGATTGACTCGCTCCACGGGCGGGGAGGTGCCATCATGAAACTGCTTGCAGCTGTGGTTCTTAGCGGATTGAGTGTTGCTGCCTGCGGCGGAGGTCCAACGACGCCGACAGGGGTCGTCGGCGATGCTCAACAACAGACAGGGTCCGCTCAACCGGCTCCTGCCCCAGCGCCCAGTCCAGCGCCGGCTCCGACGCCCGTACCTGCGCCAACGCCGACCCCTGCTCCTCCGCCTACCAGTCCCGCGCCCGTACCTGGCGGCGACATGTGGCACGGCTCCGCCACGACACAGGACGCACTCTGGCATACGTCTCCAGGGCCGGTCTCCGGATCGTTCCAGATCAAGTGGGATCGACAGACCGTCACCTTTGGTGCTCTCACTGCGACCGTAGATGCGTGGGAGCAGACGAACAGCTCACTGGGCATCTTCGCGAGACCGAACGGCCTCAACCTGCAAATCGTGTTCGACACGACGACGGGGGCGGGATCGTGGACCCTTGCTGGCGAGCCCGGACAGGCGTCAGGGACGTTGGTCGTCGAGCACTGAGCGCCCGGCCGACGAGGGCGGGGTCTTCATTCGGACTCCGTCCTCACGGAGCCTTGAATCATTCCGGCTACCAATTCTTCAACCGGATGTTCCGGTACTCAATCTTCATCGGCCCGCCGACGTGTACCTGCATGCCGATGGCGCCGTCGGTGGGCCTGTTCGGCGGATCATCGTCCACCACGATCGTCATCAGGTGACCGTTGATGATGTGGGTCGCGACATTGCCGCGAACGATCAGGTGCACGCTGTTCCAGTCGTCGGTGACGAACTTTCCGAGCTCGTCGGCATCCCCGAACGTAGAAACCACGACTGGCGGACGCCCGCCGACGACGCGCGTCATCTGGCCGCGGACGGCGAGAAAGAGGCGTCCTTTCTCCTCGTAGTTGTTGCCCGAGTACATCTTCTTCCCGTCGATGTCGCACTGATAGCCCTTCATCGCGAACGTGTTGTCAGGCGTGACGGGATCGGGAACGACCGCGCTGCGATAGTTGATTCCGCTGTTGCCGCCCGCGGTGATCCGGTAGTCGAGCTTCAACTCGAAATCGCGTGGCCGCCCGCCGCGCCAGATCACGAACGTGTTGCTCTTGATCACGGTCTCCGGCGTGATCTCGCCTACGAGCGTGCCGCCTTCCGCGCGCCAGTACTTCTGGTTGCCTTCCCAGCCCGTGAGAGTTTTTCCGTCGAAGATCGGCTCGAATCCCGGCTCCTCGCTGGAGAGCGCCGACGGCCGGTCGCTTTGCTTTGGCACGTAGGGTTCTGCCTTTGGCGTGGCTTGCTGTGCGTGAAGCGCCCCGAGTGCGAACAGGAAGACGCCGCCAAGTGCGCCGCCCAACCAACCTGACCTTCGCATGACGTTCCTCCTCCGTCGGCCGGCTCGCACGCCTCTCCGGTGTCGCCGACGGAGGTAACCTAACTCAAAACGCCCTGTTTTTCAGAACTGGCCGACCTGCGGCGCTTTCAGCTTCCGGCCGTTCGCCGCGACACGCGCGTAATCAGGCATGAAGACCTGGAGGCCCTTCCTAGGCGTGTTGCGGGAGTAGCCAGCGACCAGCTGCGCATCGTAGTGGGCAGGAAAGAAATCGAAGGCATCCCGCGGCTCGGCGTCTATCAGCTGCAGATCCGCATCGATCATCGTCAGTTTCCCGAAACGGATGCGGCCACCAAAAAAATACAGATAGTTCCGCGCGGATGGGAGCGGACGCGTGGAGGGTTTCGATGGCGGTGCGCCAGGACCTGTCAACCGCATGGTCAGGCGGTCTCCGGAAACCGCCACCTCTTGAAGCCGCCCCTCCGTGCGCGGCGGCGGCAGCATGGCAGCGGTATCCATCAACAGGTCGTCGCCATCGGCACGGATGCCCGACCCTTCAGGCATCTTCATCAGCGCGCCGACGTCGAGTCCCAGAAGATCCAGCAGGCCCTTCACCGGCACGCCGGCAGCCTTCAGCTTCCTCGCGTGCAGCCTCAAGGATCCGTCGCTTGCGGCCGATACCTCCGCCGTCATCGAGAACGGGACCGTCACGCCTTTGTGGAGCTTGCCCGCTGCTTGGAGGGCGCCATCCGCGATCGTCACACGCAGGTCGCGGATCGGTGACGCCTCGAATCCGGCCATCTGCTGCTGGATCAATTGCGTCAGCGACGCGGCGTCCAGTGCGAGATCGGCGGCGCGAATTCGAAGCGTGTAGGAACGTGGATCGTCGAAGACTGGCGGCTCTCCAGCGACGCGGCTGACGAACTCGCCGTCGAGCGAGCGCACATTCAGGACGATGCCGTCCGCAACGTGCAGCGCGACGTTACGCATCTCGATCCCGCAACGAATCGGGCTGTTCCCGCGCGGCGGTGTGGCTGGTGCGGGCGCGACAGCCGATGAGGTCTCCGAGGCGTGGGCTTGGGACGTGGCCGCGAGCTCAGGTGTCGGCCGACACGCGGTGACCACCACCACGGCCGTAAGAGCGCAAGAGCCGAAGACGCCACGCATACACGCTTCAAGCGCAAATCACGTGCCTGCGAACCGAGCACGGCAGCCCGGCAGGTGAACCGGTGACTACGCTCGCGCCGCTTCGCGCGCGGCGCGCCCCGCCGCGCGCAGGTTGTCGAGCCGCATCTCCGAGTACTTCCGCGAGAGCAGAATGCCGTCCGCGCCGCCCTGGACTGCGGCTCTGACCGCCTGATACACATCCTCCGGCGTCGACTTCTTCTCCTTCTCGCCGGTCGGGATATCGATATCGATGCCTGGCCAGATCTTGATCTTGCCTCCGGCGCCCGCCACCGCACGCCTGGTCTCGCGCATCACGTAGTCGGCAGACAGACCCGCAGTCGCGAGCTTTTCGAGCGGCGCCTCGCCGCCGTACTGCTGGATTCGGTACGTCACCTCCGTCGTCTGCTCCGGTGTGAGGTCCGCGAACAGCGTCGCGTTGATGTTGCGGATGTACGTGGCCATGCGTGGTCCGCCGCAGTTGTGGTACATCACCACCTTCAGAAAGTCCGAGTAGCCTGCCATGGCCGCGTAGTCCTGTTCGGCGCGATAGAAGGGCGCGAAGGAGTTCGTGTGCCAGATGTGCCAGCCCATTGGCTTGGTCGGAGCGACTTCGTGCGCCTTGCGGTACATGGCGCGGTATGTGTCGCGAAGGCCTTCGTTCCACTGGCGCTCCCAGGCGAGCACCTCGGGATACTCGACGAGGACGCGCCAGAACGTGACGAACGCGCCGTCAACGGGTCGCTGGCCACTCTTCAGTCCGCCAACCCAGCGTTCGAGCGCGAGAAAACCCTGCCGGGCCCGCTCGGCGTTGATGCCTTCCTTCTTCGCGGCTTCGAGGCAGTGCGGGCAGAAGCATCCGACCGTTCCGGGGGCGGCGCCGCCCCCATGACTCGCGCCGATGGCTGCGTTCAGAGGCCCCTGCCGCTCGCTGCCGAACATGAGTCCGTCCAGAGGATAGGAGCGTAGAAAGTCCTCGGTGAGCCCGAGCCAGAAGTTCATCGTGTTCGGGTTGCGGTAGCAGACGCGGGCGGCCGGCTTGCCGTGCACGTCCACCTCGAAGGCTTTGTCGATGCCCGGAACGTCGTTGCGGAAGACGTCCTCGTACCAGGCGATCACCTTCATGCCGCGCTTCCGTGCGCGCGGAAGGACATCGCCGATGACGTCGTAGTCCGGATGATCGGGCGCCTTCTGCGGAAGAATCGACGTGTTCTTGTAGTACTGCGGGTGCGGCGTGGCGAAGATGCCGCCGTGATAGTTGTCGTCGTACTCCTGCTTGCCGTGATCCGGCAGCGCGCTGCCGCGAGGCTGCCGTCCGCCGATGCCCCGGCCGTACGTAAATGCCGCGAGGAACAGCGTGTCGACAGCGGCGGTCTCCGACAGGATATCGAGCACGCGGTCGGTCCCCTCGTCCAGGAACGAAACCGCCCCGACTTGGATGCCAATCGGACGGCTCGCCGCTTGAACGCGTGGCGACTCGCTCAAAGGCAACATGGCTGCGCCCATCGCGCCTGCCGACGTTTCGATGAACTCCCGTCGATTCATGGCGGCTCCTTATTCGGCCGGTCGCTTCGCGAAATACTCCTTGCGGGCGCGCACCTTCGCGCCGCGCTCATTCACGCGGACGTCGAGCTTGTGCATCTTGTCGTCCAGCCTCGGCGGATCGAAGCCGAGCGCATACTGCCGGTGCAGTTCGTCCGCGACGCGGGCGAACGTGGATCCCAGATCGTCCGCACGCGTCAGCTCGAAATAGCCGCCGCCGCTGTCGTCGGCAATCGTGGCCAGACCAGGGTCGGGCCGCAAAGACGTCATGGCGCCGGCCAGGCCGCCAATCCCGCCGCCGCCTCTCCCCTGGAGAACGGTCGTCTGCAGGCCGATCGCGTACACCATCACGTCTTCCTGCTGCGCGCTGCGCATGGCGTCCCCGATGCTACGGTTCTTGAATCCTGCGTTCGGCGCATCGCCTCCGTCGCTGAAGACCAGGACGATCTTGCGCCCCTCCTGCCCGCGAAGCGCCGTGATGGCCTCGTCCACGGCGTTCCAAAGCGGAGTCGGCCCGGCGACTGGTCGATCGGACCGGAGGACCTGGAGCAACGCCTCTCGATCGTTCGTGAACCCCTCGGGCTGGATTTGGATGCGCTCCGCGAACGTCCCGATGCGCGCCTTGTCCTCCGGACCCAGACGCCGGACGAACTCCTCGGCCGCCTTTTCCACCAGCCCTACGTTTCCCCGCATGCTTCCGCTGCGATCCAGCATGGTGACGACCGTGATGGGTTGGACCTCTCGCGAGAAGACGGTCAGCGGCTGCGGTTTGCCGTTGTCCCGGATCTCGAAGACGTCACGCTCCAGATCCGGCATGAGCCGGCCGTCCTTGTCGGTCACGGTCGCGTAGACGGCCACTGTCCGCGCGCCGGTGCGGAACGTCGGCTGCTGCTGCGACGCGGGAGCGGCCAGGGCGACCGTCACCATGACGGCCGCCGTCAACAGGAGTGACGCGCCGGATGCGGACGATTTCATGCAGGAATCCCCGGTGCGGCAGCGAGCTGCCGCTGGCATGGCAGGCCTTCCCCATCATCGCACAGGTCCCGACCCGGCATTCTTTTGGATCACTACAGGACTCGAAGCGACGCCCCAGGGCGCTGGTTCGACGTTCTGCGGTGGTCCCGACTCATGCCGGGGCTCGCGGCCTGCGGAGACTCTTTTTCGTGTAACAAAGAAGGCCGGGAGCTCAAACTTGGGGTCTAATGAGCGTCGATTGAAGGAGTCGCTATGACGCGTCACCGCCTGGTACTCGGCGCCGGTAGTCTTCTAGTCTTCATCGGCCTCTCATCCTTCGATTTACGCGGCAGCGCAGACCAGGTCGTGTACTTTCCGCAGGGACCTCCGACTCAGCAGCCTCCAGTGAGGGATAGGGTCCCGACTCCCCAAGTGGGCAGAGCGGTTGTGCGAGGACGGGTGATAGACGGCCAGACCGGGGCGGCAGTTGCGAGGGTCCGGGTGCGGTTGATGGGCGGGCAAGGTGGCAACAGGCCAGCGACGCTCACAGACGCCCAGGGCGTGTTCACCTTCACCGGTCTGCCGCCTGGCGGATACACGGTGACCGCCGATAAGGCCACTTACATGTCGGCCTCATATCCGGACCGCGGAGGATCTCTTCGCTCGTCTGCCGCACGGCCCGTTCTGATCCAGGGCGATCAAACGGTCGACAACGTCGTCGTCCGTCTGTACCACGGAGGTGCAATCAGCGGACGCGTGGTCGATGCGCACGGAGACCCCGTCGAGTCCGCCCAGGTGTCTGCGTTGGCCATGACCGCCTCGGGAGGGGGCCGGATGGGGATGCGGGGCTCGATGCAGACCAACGACATCGGCGAGTTTCGCATCGGCCGGCTGACGCCTGGTCGCTACATCCTGATGGTAAGCAGTCAGAATCGGTTCCAGGACCCGATGATGGGGAATGAGACCCCTCTCCCCCAGCCTGCGCCGACCTACTTTCCGAGCGCGATGTCGCGGAACGAAGCGCAGCCCGTCACGGTCGCCCGCGGGCAGACGGTGTCGGGCATCGAGATCGCGATGGCCGAAGGCGTACCGACCGTTGTCACGGGCAGGGTCATCGTCACCGACGGCCAGCCTCTGGCGCCCACACCAGGGGGAGGGGGAACCTTCGTCAACGCGCGTCCGGACGACCGTGACTTCCAGGGAGGCATGACGGCTGGAAGCGTCGTGAGGCCGGACGGGTCATTCCGATTCCTGCTCGCCCCCGGCAACTACGTCCTGGAGGCGCGCAGGAACCAGCCGCCCGGCCAGGGAACCGGCAACAAAGAGCAGTACGGCGTGACGAAAATCAGCGTCGCGGGCGAGACGATGGATGTGTCTATCGTGCTGGGAAGCGGCGCGACGGCTTCGGGACGAGTGGTGTTCGAGGGGGAGACGCCGGCTCCAACTCCGCCTGCGCAGGCGGGCGTGCCAATGAATTCGCCGGACGGCTTCGGCAACTGCCGGTCCGGCCAACTTCAAATCGCGCCTGACTGGACCTTCACCGTCGATGGCCTGGTGGGGAATTGCACGGCCCCCACGTATGGCATGTTCGGGCGATGGACCCTCAAGTCGATCGTGATCAACAACCAGGACCTCAGGAACGGAAGCGTGACGTTCGAGCCGGGGCAACACTACGGCAACGTGCAGATCGTGGTGACGGACCGCAAGAACGAGCTCAACCTCCACGTCACGGACGAGAAGGGTCAACCGACGCGCGAATACGCGGTGCTGGTGTTCCCCATCGACAAGTCCAAATGGGAGGCGGCTCCGCAGGCGGTTCGCACGTTCGTTCCACCATCGACCGAGATGATTGCGTCCATGCAGGCGATGGCGACCGCCTCGGGCCGCGGCAATCTGCCGGCCCAGATGGGTCGAGAGACCGTCGCTGGACTGACGGCGGGTGACTACTACGCCATCGCGCTCGACGACATCGACAACGATTCGTGGCGCGATCCGGCGGTTCTCGAGCGCCTCGCGACGGCGGCAACGCGCGTCACGATGAGCGAGGGCCCCACCGACGTGAACCTGCTCCGATTGAAGCTGGATGATGTGATCAGATAGACGTCGGGATCAGGGATCAGTCATCCGGGATCAGGACAGTCGTCAGTAGGGACGACGAGATCGCTGGCTCTGGGCAGGCTTTGAGCCTGCCCGGCGCGGCGGTAAGCCGCGCCATGAAAGAAGCCCCGGATCCCGGATCCCTGATCCCTGACCCCGATTTCGAGGTGAAAACTTCGATCCAGCTCTGCTGCCCGAGGTTGTGCAGCGCGTGTTCTACGCCAGGATCTGCGTCACGACGTCGCCATGCACGTCGGTCAGCCGGAAGTCACGTCCCTGGAACCGATACGTGAGGCGCGTGTGATCGACGCCGAGCAGGTGCAGGATGGTCGCCTGCAGGTCATAGACAGAAACCGGATCCGAGACGACGTTGTAGCTGAAGTCGTCTGTCTCTCCCAGCACGAACCCCTTCTTCGTCCCGCCGCCGGCGACCCACATGCAGAAGTTGCGTGGATGATGGTCACGGCCGTAGTTGACGTCCGTCAGCTTGCCCTGGCTGAACACGGTCCGGCCGAACTCGCCGCCCCACACCACCAGCGTGTCGTCGAGCAGCCCACGCTGTTTCAGGTCGGTGATGAGCGCCGCCGTCGGCTGGTCGGTGCCCTTGCACTGCAGCGCCAGATCGCGTGGCAGATCTTTGTGCTGGTCCCAGCCGCGGTGATAGAGCTGGATGAACCGGACGTCCCGTTCGGCAAGCCGGCGCGCCATCAGACAGTTGGCTGCATAGGTCCCGGGCTTCCTCGATTCCGGTCCGTACAGCTCGAATACTGAATCGGGCTCCTTCGACAGGTCCATTAGCTCCGGCACGGAGGACTGCATCCGATAGGCCATCTCGTACTGGGCGATCCGTGTCTCGATCTCCGGATCGCCGTACGCGTCGTGCTTCATCGTGTTCAGCTTCTTCAGGGCATCGAGCATCACCCGGCGCGTCACCGTGTTGATGCCTGGCGGATCCTCCAGATAGAGCACGGGCGCGCTGCCTGTCCCGAAACGCACGCCCTGATACGCTGACGGCAGGAAGCCGCTCCCCCACAGCCTCGAAAACAACGGTTGATCGGCGTTGATCGCGTGCGCCTGCGACAGCAGCACCACGAACGTCGGCAGGTTCTGGTTGTCGCTCCCCAGGCCGTAGCTGAGCCACGCGCCCATGCTTGGCCGTCCGGGCTGCTGAAATCCTGTCTGGATGAAAGTGATCGCCGGATCGTGGTTGATCGCCTCCGTGTTCATCGTCTTGATGACCGTGATGTCATCGACGATCTTCGCGGTATGCGGCAGCAGCTCGCTGACCCACGTGCCCGACTTGCCGTGCTGAGCGAACGAGAAGATCGATCGACTCACGGGCAGGGTCGACTGCCCCATCGTCTGCGCCACGCGCTGCCCGTTGCGGATCGAGTCGGGAATCTGCGTTCCCTGGTACTTCGCCAGCGCCGGCTTGTAGTCGAATGTCTCGAGCTGCGACGGTCCACCCGACTGATGGAGGAAGATGACGCGCTTCGCTTTCGGCGGAAGATGTGGCATTCCCACCAGCGCCCCGGTTTTCGGGTCGCGACCCTGCTCCATCGCCGCGGCCATCGTGGTCTGGCCCATCATCGAGCCGAGAGCCGCGGCGCCGATGCCCTTCGCCGTCAGGCCGAAGAGCTGCCTGCGCGTCAGATGAAGGTCCAGTTCGCGTTGGAAAGACATCGGTCTGATCTCCGTCGGAATCCGTGGTCATCGTCACTGCTTTGTAATCGTCTCGTCCAGATTCAGGATCACGCTCGCGACCGTCGTCCACGCCGCGTGCTCGGCGGGGTCCAGTCTCCGGTCGCGCTGCGATTCGCCGACGCCCACCAGCTTCACGGCAGACGGGCGATCCTTCCGGAAGACGTCGCGTCGCCCATCGAGCAGACCACGCAAGACGTCCACTTCCTTGCCACTCGGCTTTCGCGCGGTTGCAAGGCGGAAGGCGTAGATCAGCCGGGTCTTGTCGTCCTTTCCGCCTTCGAGCAGGGCGCGTTGCGCGAGGGCGCGAGCGGCTTCGACGTACGTCGGGTCGTTCAGGAGCGCGAGGGCCTGAAGCGGCGTGTTCGTCTGGCCGCGGCGCGCCGTGCACTTCTCGCGCGACGGGGCGTCGAACGTCGCAAGCGACGCAGGGGGAACGGTCCGCTTCCAGAGGGTATACATACCGCGCCGATACAGGTCCTTGCCGTGGCTCTGCTCGTAGTGCTGGCCCGAGAAGCCTTCTCCGAACGCCATCTCCTCCCAGAGTCCCGGCGGCTGATACGGCTCCACGCTCGGGCCGCCGATCCGATCGTCGAGCAGCCCGCCTGCGGCAAGCGCCGTGTCACGTATCAGCTCCGCCGGGAGTCGAACGCGCGGGCCGCGCGCGAGCAACCGGTTCTCCGGATCCTTCTCGAGCAGGGCCGGAGTGATCCTGGAAGACTGGCGGTAGGTCGCGGACGTGACGATGAGCCGCTGCATGGCTCGGACGTCCCACTTGGTCCGAACGAGCTCTGTCGCGAGCCAATCGAGAAGCTCCGGATGGGAGGGGGCTTCACCCTGGACGCCGAAGTCCTCCTGCGTCTTGACGATCCCCAGGCCGAAGTACTGCTGCCAGAATCGATTCACGGCGACGCGAGCGGTCAGCGGATGTCCCGGATCGACGAGCCACTTCGCCAACGTGAGTCGGTTGGGCGGCGCATCTTTCGGGAGGGGCGGCAGCATCGCGGGCACTCCGGGCTGCACCTTGTCGCCCTGATTGCGATAGTCGCCGCGGCCGAGGACGAAGGTGTCCCTCGGCTTGGCCATCTCGGCCATGACCATGGCCGTCGGAATGCTCTTCTGGAAGGCTTCCTTTTCCTTCCTGAGTGCTTTCACTTCGGCGTATGCCGCGCGCAACGCGTCCGGCGCCGCGTACGTGAGGAAGTAGTCACGCACGTCGGCGGTGTCGTCCTTCGAACGCTTGCCGAGCACTCCCGACAGAATGACGCGAATGGTGTAGTGGATCGCGAGGTCGGTGATTTCGTCAGACGTCAGCGTGCGATTGTAGAGGCGCAGGTCGTCTATCTGCCCGACGAAGGCCGCGCCGGGCGAATGGCTGCCCAGACGAAGCGGAGCGTCCGTGGCGATCGATCCCGTCAAGGCATCCCGGACGACTTCGGTGTCCGCGAGCGCGCCATTGACGTAGAGGCGGAGCCCAGCCGCCTTGCCGGACCCGTCGTAGGTCATCGTGACGTGGTACCAGTCGCCGAGCGTCAGCCTCTCGCGCGTGCGGACCTGGATGCCACCCGTCGGCGAGTCGGTCCCCAAGGTGACAGTCAGTCGCGCGGCCCACTTCTGGATGCCGATGAGCGCGATGTCATCGAGGTGCCACTCGTATCCGCGCCGATGCTGCTGGGCGTCCAGTTTCTGGAAGACGTTGATCGGGAGGTTGCCCCGGCCCTTCAACCAGACGGCAAGGGTGAACCGATCGCCGCGATCGAAGCTGCCGACGTTGCCGAAGCTGACCTCGGTGTCGCCGTCGAATGATGCGGCGCGTCCGACCTGCCCCACGTCGAATGTCGGATCTCCTGCGATGGTGCGGCCGTTCTGATATCGCCCGGATACATCCGAGAAACTGCCGTCCAGTTCGTAGTGCGCGGTCAGACCCTCTCTCGGCTCCGGATCGTTAGGCTTGATTTTTGGTTCGGGATCATGTCCGGCGGGCTCAGACGTGGCTCTGACCCCGACGCCGGTCCCGTCGCCCGGCGTCTCGCCGCCGCCGAACGTCTGCTCCCACGAGGATTGGAGCGGCGCAACGATCGAGTCGGCGAGTGCCGCCTGCCTGGTCGCAATGGCGGCATCGAGCTCGTCGAGCCGCACCTGCTGGTCGTGCGACGGCAGCAGCATCACTGGCGCCGCGTTGCCGGTGCGGCCGTCGAGTCCCTGTTCCGGGACGGTGTTGAAGAACGCGAAGAACTGGTAGAACTCCTTCTGCGTGATGGGATCGTACTTGTGCGTATGGCACCGTGCGCACCCCATCGTGAGTCCCATGAAGGTGTTCGACGTCGCCTCCACCCGATCGACGACGTATTCGACCTGATACTCGTCGGCGATGGCACCGCCTTCGAAATTGATCATGTGGTTGCGGTTGAATCCGGACGCGATCTTCTGATCGCGGGTCGCGTTCGGCAGCAGGTCGCCCGCAACCTGATCGATCACGAATTGAT
Source organism: uncultured Acidobacteriota bacterium (assembly GCA_963730995.1). Lineage (GTDB taxonomy): Bacteria > Acidobacteriota > Vicinamibacteria > Vicinamibacterales > 2-12-FULL-66-21 > CAVSUB01. The sequence continues at coordinate 137,115 of CAVSUB010000003.1, forward strand.
CGAACGGCAGATTGGTGTTGAAGGCGTTGATGACCCAGTCCCGCCAGGGCCACATCTCGCGGAGGCTGTCGATGTGATAGCCGTGCGTATCGGCGTATCGCGAGGCGTCGAGCCACGGCATGGCCATGCGTTCGCCGTAGTGCGGGGACTGCAACAGAGCGTCCACACGCTTCTCGTACGCATCGGGAGAACGATCCGCCAGGAACGCGTCGACTTCCGCGGGCGTTGGCGGCAGCCCTGTCAGATCGTACGTGACACGCCGGAGGATGGTTTCCTTGTCGGCTTCGGGCGACGGCTCGAGGCCTTCCCGATCGAGCCGCGCGCGGACGAACTGATCGATCGGATTCCGAACCCACTCCGGGCTCCGCGTGGTGGGGAGCTCCGAACGCTTCGGCGGCACGTAGGCCCAGTGCTTGTCCCACTTCGCCCCTTGATCGATCCACCGCCGCAGGAGGTCGATTTGTTTCTGGGTGAGCGTCTTCCCCGACTCCGGCGGCGGCATGTGCTCATCCGGGTCGTCGCTGGTGATGTGCTCGACCAGCGCGCTCTCGGCGGCGTTGCCGGGGACGATGATCCCGCGTTTCGTGAAAGCCCCGTCTTCGGTGTCGAAATGGAAGCGCGTCTTTCGCGCTTTCTCGTCAGGCCCGTGGCAGGCGAAGCAGTTGTTCGAGAGGATCGGCAGGATTTCGCGGTTGAAGCTGACCGGCGGATCCGGGCCATTGGCCGGCTTTTCCTGAGCCCTCAGAACGAGGCCAGCCGCCGCCATCACGAAGCACGAGCCTGAAAGCACCAGCGCGCGAATGCCGGGGGTCATGACCAGCCGACATATTAATGCGGAAGGGCCCGGAAGGAGTGCTTTTCATCAGCTCGACGGCTCGAATTCCTGGCATCCAGTTGGCCGTCTCCTCGGGATTACAACCGGCGCACTCCGTTGTCGCGCGCCGAAACATTGGCCGAACCGTGTACCAGCCGCTACCTATTCAGGGAATACACGCCACTACTAGGACGTAACGCCTGAATCAGTAGCAGCCTCCGTTGTCGCAGCTGCGGAACTCGGGGCGAAACACCACGATTGCCCGGACGTTCGGAGAACGATTGCCGACGCGTTGTATCCTCAGCGGGTCTGCTGTTGGCGGGCAGCGTCGCAGTCAATGGCGGGCGGAGCGAATTCAGTCCGGGAGGACCAATCCATGAGGGCTTACGTCTTGACGTCCGGCATCATCTTCGCCCTGCTCGCGGTGGCTCACGTGCTGCGGGTGGCGGCCGAGGGCGCCTACCTCGCGATGGAACCGTTCTTCATTCTCACGACACTGGCCGCGATCGCAATGTCGGTATGGGCGTGGCGGGTGTTGCCGTCCGAGCCTACGCGAACCCGCTAAGGAGTCGAAGGCATCAGTCGCTGGACGGCCGTAGCGCGCTGCGAGTTCACCCAAGGGCACCTGACGGCGCAGCCTGGAAGCGCCGATCGATGAAGGCCGCCAGATCTGCGAGTGCCGTGTACGCCAGTGTTTCGCACGCTTCGTCGCAGTTGCCTGTCGCCAGCCTGGAGATCGCGTTCCGGCGCGCCGCGTCGTAGAGGAGCACCACTCGCTGACCGGTCGCACGGGCGCGGCCGAGGACGTACCCCACTTCGAAGCCGACTCCGTAGCTCGAACCGGACGCTTCGGCCACGAGCACGTCACAACGCGAGAGCCAGTCCAGGTCCCGACGATAGACCTGTTCTTCGGTCAGTCTCGATTCTGCTTCGTTGACGTCGTCCGCGAGGAGATGTGTTGTCAGCACTTCGTGTCCGTGATGCAGGAGCCGTTCACAGATGATCCGACCTGCGGCAACTCCGCCGCGGTCACCACGAACCGTGCAAGCCAGGTATATACGCATCGTCCCTCTCGCTCAGCCGATCACTATCGTTGGAGCAAACGCGGCACCATTACCTTCGCGCAGAGGAGCCGCGCTCATGGCAACAGGGTCTCGGCGGATCGATTCTAAGATTGTCGGAGCAGCCGGCGTGAGCGGCGATTTGCCAAGACCTGTCGAAACTTCGGAGAGCCGCCGGCTCGAACGAGAGCGGACACACGCACCACCCCGGCTCGACGTAGAACGACAACCAGACGAGGACTGGACGATGAATGAGGCCCGCAGCCTGAATATCCCGGTGATCCTCGGTACGAGCCGCAAAGGCCGCGCGAGCGTCCACGCCGCAGGCCTCCTCGCCGATCTGCTCAATCGCCGGGCCGGGGTCCACAGCGAGGTCATCGACATCGCGTCGGTCCCTCTCCCGATCAACGATGCCGGCGAAGCGATCAAGGACGCGACGTTCTCAGCGGCCGTCAGCGCCGCTGATGGTCTTGTCATCGTTGCGCCCGAGTACAACCACAGTTTTCCCGGGCTGTTGAAGCACACGCTCGACAGCTGTCTCAGCGAGTACATCCACAAGGCCGTAGGGCTTGTCGGCGTGTCCGCGGGGCCGTTCGCCGGAATCCGCGTCGTGCAGAGCCTTTTGCCCGTCATGCGCGAACTGGGACTCGTCACGCTCTTCTGGGACATCAACATCGGCCAGGTGGGAAAAGTATTCGCGGACGACGGTCGGCTGCTCGATGAAGCCTTCGTGAGACGTTCGGACCGGTTCATCCGCGAGCTGATCTGGATGTCCAAGGTCCTGCGCTATGGACGTGAGCACGTGACGATCGACGAAGAAGCGGCGGAGGCTGTGCCGTGCCCTAACTGCGGCACCCTGATGACTCACCATGCCGACAAGGTCGTTCCGGCGGCCGCAAGCGACGAGACTCAAGTGGTGATCGCGGCTGGCGCGTGCCTGCAGCGGGTGTGGCGCACAGTCCGCCTCACTCGCGTCAACGCCTCTCGCGGAGGTTCCGTAGAATCGGACCCAGCCTCACTTCGACTTGGGCTGCGGCACCGTGCAGGCGGGTGCGACGTCCTTGATGGTGTTCGCGTGAATCGTCGGTGGCTCGGCCCGCGCCGACGCGAGATCCTGGCCGAGGTTCGGATCGCCGCCGCCCAAGTAGACCTTCCCCTTGTCCGATTCCGCGACCAGCAGGCCGGTCTCCTGTCCAGGGATTCCCCGGAGCAGACCAACCAGCTCCACCTGATGTCCGTCGAGTGCTTTCACCTGGCTTCGAATCACCTTGATGCTGGTGACTCTCAGTCGGTCTGGTAGGGTCAGCGATGGATCCCCCGGTTCGATGTGGGTGAGTTTCGAACCTGTAAGGCAGCCACGGATGATGACGCCCGTGGGTAGCTGCGGTTTGGGTGCGGTCGCCGGCTCCTGAGGCGTTCGGCCTGACGTGAACGCCATCGCCGTGATCACCAGCAGGCTGACAGTCGCCGAAAACATCAGGTTCAACGCTTCCTTCGTGGCACCGGGACCACGTTGCTCGCCAGGGAGGCCGGCGCTGCCACTAGCCGTTGCGAGTCAGACGCACGACCTTTCCCGCGAGGTTCTCGTGGCCGATTGACAAGTACAGCTCGCGGTCGGTGATCGACAGGCTGAAGGCAACGCGCCGATCCAGGTGCGCGACGAGCGCATTCACGAGGGCTCGATCGATAGCATACAGCTCCAGCCCCTCGGCATTGTGGATCCTTTCGCCAGCCAGCTGCTTCAGAAACTGGGTCGAGTCCTTGTGGGTGTAGACGACAACACGACCGGCGGCTTTCGACGCCTTGTGCAGCCGTGCGGCATCGGGCGTGCCGATGTCGATCCAGGTCGTGATCCTGCCGGTCAGATCGCGAATGCCGATCGTCGGCTCGTCCGGGGACGACACGCCTCGCGAAAACTCGATGCCCTCGGCGAGCTCCAGCAGGTACGCGAGCAGGCGCGTCACCATGTACTCTTCCGACTCGGAGGGATGTCGCGCGACCCGCAGTGCCAGCGACTCGTAAAGATGTCGATCCGAGTCGGCGAGGTCGACGTCGAAGTTATAGATGGTCGCCGTCTGCGCCATGCTACGAGGGTACCATCGAGGGTGGCATAGTTCAGTTCGCGCTCTTCTTCATCCTGACGACCCTGGCGGCACTCGCGATGCCGGTATGGGCGTGGCGGGTGCTGCCGTCGTATGATGTCCGCGCGAGTTGCTTAGCTAATCACCCTTAGCTAAACTACAACGATGGCAAAGGCCCACTCGATTCACGCGGCCAAAACGAACCTCTCGCGGCTGGTCGAACGGGCGTGCGCCGGCGAAGATGTCGTGATCGCGCGGGGCGCCACGCCGATCGTCCGTCTCGTCCCTGTCAATCGCGAGCCGGCCGGCCGGAAGTTCGGGGCAATGCGCGGCCGGGCGAGGGTCACTCCCGCGTTCTTCGAGTCGCTCCCGGAAGACGAGCTCGACGCCTGGGACCGCTGATGCGGCTCCTGCTCGACACGCACGCCTTCCTCTGGTGGCTCGACGGCAACAGACGGCTCCCGAGGCGGGCCCGCACCCTCATCTCGGACGATGGCAACGTCATCTTCGTCAGCGCCGCCTCAGCCTGGGAGATTTCGACGAAGGCGAGGCTTGGAAAACTGCCGGGGGCCGTCGACGTCGCGGCCGATCTGGCGGGCATCGTGACGTCGCAGGCGTTCACTCCTTTGGATATCACGATTCTGCACGCCCAGCGCGCCGGTCACCTCCCAGGCGAGCACCGGGATCCTTTCGACCGGATGCTCGCGGCCCAGGCCCAGATCGAAGACCTTCCCATTGTCAGCAACGACCCGGTGTTCAGGGACTTCGGTGTGGAACGCATCTGGTGAGGGAGTGAGTAGAGGCCACGGTTGACCTCGATCATTGCGCTCACCCTCGCGTCGACGCTGAAGAACTCAATCTTCAGTTTCACCTACGACGCGGGCGCGGCGGCGTGAACGAGTCATTGCACAGTCCGCTCACAGTATTGCTTGACGGGACGCTTCCCTCTCTTCGACGACGGGCCAGTCGAAACCGTAGTCCGCGTCAACCGTCAGCTGTGCCACCCGAGACTGACGGACCGCGCGCTGTACGCAACAACGGCCCCTCTCGGGGCCGTCTGGAACCGGTTGATTGAGGGCGTTTAGGTGGTGAGCGCTAGTGGATTCGAACCACTGACCCCCGCTGTGTGAGGCCTCGCCGCATGGTAGCCCGATCGCGGTCTTAGTAACGAAAAAGTCCACTAGATATCCACCAGATGGCCGCAGACGGCGTAAGTGCCGGAAATCTCGCTGTGACCAGGTGCTCCTCCGCCCTGACCGCCGTCCGCATCGAATTGCAGCGTGGCGGGTCCGTTGATGTAAATCCGCACGTGGTGATTGAAGCCGTACCATCTGCGGTCGGCAAACGTCGGCCCCGGGGCCGAGCATTGCACCCACGGGAATGCGAACCGCTGATTGCCGACTGTCAGAAAAGCTGCTCCGATCAGCGCACCGTCTCCAAAATAGAATCCGGTGACCGTCTCAAGAACCAGCTGCTTCCCTTTCGGCACGGTATCCGGCAGCACGCAACGTCCAACGCTACCCTGATCGTCGAAGTCGCCGCCGGAAATGAAGATGTGATCCATCGTTGCCTCCCGTCGACGGTAAGTCTAGCGTGTTCTCCGCGACAAACTCGCGACGGTCGTCCCGGAAAGTAACCTCTGCGACGTTGCACCTGGTCGGGCCAAATCTGATCCCGCTGCAGGACCGAGTCTGCGATTTCCCGCTCAGAACGCCCACTCAACTCCAATCAGGGGCGCAATACGATCCGACAAGCCGTTCTGGCCCAGGCTGAAACGCAGATTGAAATCGACCAGCACATGCGCTGCGACATTGGCCTTGAAGCCCAGCGCTCCGTCTGCTCTCCAGTAGGATCCATTTGCGAACCGTATGTCCGGCAGATCTGCGCTGCCAGCGACGCCGGTCGCCTGCAGCGTGTATGTCGACAGTCGCGGCGAGTCCAGCACCCGCTCGCCGAGCACGTCGAAGACGATGCTGAATCGGCTGTTGACGCTGAAGTCGCTGCCTACCGCGTAGAGAAACTGATCGGGGAGAGGGGCCTCGATGTCGTTGCGAACGTCGCCAGCCAGCACGCTCCGTCCGTTCCACTGATAGGAGAGGTTGGCGTGGGGAGCGAACGCACGGTAGGAGGCCGAGAACGCCGCAAATGGCCGGACGCCAGGTGCACCAGCGCCGAGCAGGTTCTGCTCGTCGCCTGTTGGCACCCGAACATCGACGCCGGCGGCAAATGCCCGCGGCCCCTCGCGCATCATGGTCGCCTTCGCACGCACGAGCAGATCGCCGAGACCGCTCGCCGACCCTTCGATGAAGTACTGATGCGATGATCCGTAGCCGCCAATCGCCAGATCGTCCCGAAAGTAATGGACTCGGACATTGGTGCCCGTCCCAAGCCGGTAGATCGTTGCATTGGAGAGTAGCGACAGCCGCGTCCGCACGACCGGCACGGCCAGCGATACGTCGACCCGATCGGTGATTCCATACGTCAACGCGCCCGTGAACTGGCTGACCGTCGACTCGATGCTGTTCTCCGTGGAGACGACATCGGCGCGGCCGCCGCCCGTTTCAAAGCCGTCGTGACGAAAGACTGCGGGCACGGCTGTGAGTCGGACGCCATCGAGATGATCGAACGAGAAGTACTGGTGAGAGAACCCGAACGCGAGGCGACCGCGGCCGATTGTCTCGGCACGATCGGAAAGGATTGGACCAAAGCTGTTCGTCGAGCGTACGAATGTGCCGGTTGCGGAATCGAACTTGTACGTGAACCCGGATGCCGGCGATGGCAATGGCACCGCAGTGAGCTGGCTGGTGAGCGCGATGTTGACCAGACGGAAATCCGACTGAAACGCGCTATTGAAGTGAGCCGCGTGGTTGGTGCCATCGAGCTGCACGTCGTCGCTGTTCAGCACCAGGCCGTTTGGGCCGTAGACGTCCTCAAACATCGTTGCAAGCGACTCAACATGCGGTTGTTGTGCGGCTGCCTGAGGCGTCGGCAGTAAAAGCCAGCACAAGCACAACGCTGCGGCGATTCTTGGCATGTCTCGGTCCTTTCTCAGGAAAAGTGCCCAGTACCGGGGAATGTTCAGGCGGGTTTATCGTACGGGTTCGAATCGGATCCTTTCGATGACCCACGTGGATCCGGAGCGCCGCACGTCCATCGTCGTTCGCGTTTCGGTGCGGAGCCGTTGTCCCTCCACCGTGACCAGCTCGTATCGCCGGAGGAAGCTGACCGTTCCTGTGGCGCCGGCGACCGACGTCCGCGGATCGAGGATCTCGACTCCGATCTGGCTTGCGTGCCTGAACTCGTCGCGGATGGCGTTCTGCGCGTTCCCGCTCAGGCCGGGCCACACCCGCTTCAAGGCCTCGAGATCGCGCGCTTCGAGAGCGGACTTGTAGCGAGCCAGCAACTCCGCGACACCTGCTTCCGGATTCGGCGCCGCAGGCGGAGCTTCGGGGGGCGGAGTGGGCGGCGGCGACACCGGTAGCGTCACGGCTGGTGTCGATGGGGACGTCGCGGGTGGCGGAATCGGTTGGCTCCGCTCAGGCGCCGGCGGGGCCGGCGCAGCAGGCGGCGTTGCAGGAGGGCTGGTGGGCGGAGGAGAAGCCTCTGCGGCGGCCGGCCTTTCAGCTCGTTCAGGCGAAGACGGTGCCGCGGGCGCGACGGCTTCGCGAGCCGTGCTCGCGTTTTCTGCGGCGACTTCGGCGCTGCGGAACAACCCGCTGGCTTCGTAGAACTTGACAGTGGCGTCTCCAGCCCGTCCTGCCTGGTAGAGCCGTTGCGCTTCGCGCTCGGCCGCAGTGGCCGCGGCGTAAGGCGCCGGGGCGAAGCGCTGCGCGTTCGCCGATCGGGCAGCGCCTTTCGCGCGGGCGAGCTGCGTTCTCGCCTCTTCAGCACCACGGCCCGCCGACCGGGCAGCGCCCTCCTGCATGATTTGCTTTGCCACGGCGTTAGCGGGGTTCACGCTCAGCACCTCGCCGGCGGCGCGCGAAGCCTCCTCGAACTTGCCCTCAGCGAAGAGCGTGCGCGCCTTCTTCAGCCCGTCGTCGACCGCCGCCGCAGCTGCGCTCGCCCGATCGTGCAGTTGCCGGGCCTGAGCATGGCTCGGATCGCGCGCGAGCACGGCGTCCGCGTATCGGCCGGCCGCCGCGTAGTCCTCGGCCTGGAATGCACTCAGGGCCTGTTTCATCACGTCGCCGATCGGTGGCTCGGCCGCAACGCTAGCCACGGGAGGAGAGGTCACTACGGGCGTTTGCGGGTGCCGGGTCATCGTCCAGATCGCGACCGTCGCCGTTCCGATTGCGACGGCCGCGACGGCTGCCAGTGCGCTAATAGGTATACGACGGTCCGGCGATACACCAGAGCCCGCGACGACTGGGGCCGGGGCGCCGGCGGTGTTCGCTGTCAAGGGAAGGGCAGGTGTCAGCACGGTGGGTCCGTCCGAAGACACGTGCGGGCCCGACAATGCCGGACGGCTGGCAGCGGGGGAATCGAGCGCCGCAAGTTGCTGCCGGTAGACGGCCAGATCGCGGAGCAGCTCGCTCGTATGCTGATAGCGCTCGTCGCGCGGCTTCGCCAGCGCACGGTCGACGATCTGGACGACCTCGATCGGCAACGCCGCGTCGATGTTCCGGAGCGGCTCCGGATCTTTCTCGAGAATCTTGTAGAGCGTCGACGCGACGGAATCGCCTTCGAACGCCCGCCGCCCGCTCAGCACCTCGTAGAGGACCACGCCCGTGGAAAAGATATCCGCACGCTGGTCGACACGCTCGCCGCGGATCTGCTCCGGCGCCATGTAGTTGATGGTGCCCATCATCATGTTGCTGCGGGTCAGTTCGGACGTCACGAGGCGGGCGAGGCCGAAGTCGACGATCTTGACCGTACCGCTGTCGGTCAGGAAGATGTTGCCGGGCTTGATGTCACGATGGACCACGCCATGGGCGTGCGCGTATTCGAGGCCTTCGCAGATTTCCGCAGCCACCTCCAACTTGCGGCGCAGGCTCATCCTTTGGGGGTCCGCCATCCGCGCCGCCAGGTCCTGCCCCGTGAGGTACTCCATGGCGAGGTACGGCTGGCCCTCGTGCTCTCCGAGGTCGTGGATCGTGATGATGTTCTTGTGCGACAACTGGCCGGCAGCCCTGGCCTCGCGAAAGAAGCGCTCGCGAGGTTCAGGGTCGGTGTCAATCGGCGCCGAAATGACCTTGACGGCGACGATCCTCTGGAGCAGCGTGTCGAGGGCGCGGTACACGATTCCCATGCCGCCCTGTCCGAGCTTCTCGAGGAGCTGGTAGCGACCGATAGTCGGCATGGGTGGTGCGCCCGAATGTCCGAACTAACCAACCGGGCGAAAAGGGGGCAAAGTAGTAGCGAAATCCGAATGATAGCAGCGGCCGATACGGCTCACAAGCGTGTGCCGTGAAAGACTCCACCAGCCGGCAGCGGGACTCAGACGGAGGTAAACCGGCTGATCGCCAAGCTCGAGGCCGGCAAGAGCCGTAACATCGGGCTCCAAACCTTGGTGCGTGCCGCCAAGGCCATGAACGGCCGCATCAAGGTATCAATCACCTCGCCAGGGCCCAGAGTACGGAAACGTACCGTGACGAAGGGCCGAGCCCGTCGAAGCCGGTGACACGGATGGGCCTCGCGGTCCCGATGTGCCGTGGTACTGCCGTGGTAATGCCGTGGTACTTGCGCTCCCCGACCGAGTCATTCAGACTCTCGAAGGTGTCCATGAGGATCCGTCCACTCGTGTGCTTGGCTCACGGGCGAAGCATCTACGGTGGACACACTCCCCGACACCTCAAACATCTACTGTCTCCCCGGCCGAGCCGGGGGGCCTCCAGGGGACGCTAGGCCGGCAGCGAAGGTTGCACCCTTCGCTCATCGGGAGCACTTGGTATGGACGCGCACGTTCGGGAACCATCGATGCCCGGCGCGATCTCCGGTCAAGTAGCAGTTGGTCGGTATGTCGTGCACATCGGCCAACCGTACGGCGCCCTGATCTGCGAGGGCCCACGCGCACAACGGACGCACACCCGTCCCCGCCCGAGACCGATTCTCCTCGGTCCGAGGTTGATTCGTGGTCTGTTCGGCAGGCAGGCGGAGCTGGCGGCACTTCTCTCGGCACTCGACGCCGGCGTTCCGGTCGAGATAAGCGGGGAGCCTGGTATCGGCAAGACGGCTGTCCTCCGATACCTTGCGCATCATCCGCGAGCCGCCTCATTTGTGGACGGCATCGTCTACCTGCCGGCACGGCATCAATCGTCCGCTGATCTTCAGCAGCAGATCTTCGAGGCCTTCTACGACAGCGACGAGATCTGCAAACCGACCGAGGCGGAGATCCGGCGCGGCCTTCAGGAAAAGCGCGCGCTCATCCTCCTCGACGATGTCCATCTGGGTCTGAACGCGCTCGAACAGGTGCTCGATATCGCGCCGCGATCAGCGTTCGTCGTGGTGACGCGCGAGCGGCGTCTGTGGGGTGAAGTGCGCAGCCTGACGTTGACGGGCTTGCCATCGGCAGACGCCGTATTGCTTCTGGAGCGAGAGCTCGAGCGCCCGCTCGACATCACGGAGCGATCGGCCGCATTGGGCCTGTGCGCGGCCATGGGGGGACACCCTCTTCGAATCCGGCAAGCCGCCGCCATCTTCCGCGAACGTGCGACTTCCCTCGACGGGTGGGCCAGCAACATTTCACCGGAGAGTCTCATTACGGAGTGGATGGCATCGATCGACGAGAAGCAGCGGCGCGCCTTGCTGGCGTTGGCCGCGCTGCCTGGCCTGCCGCTACACGCTCTGCACGTGGCGGCTATCGCGGAACTTACGGACATCGAGCCGTCGTTGATGACGCTCGTCCGCCGAGGTCTCGTTGTCAGCAGCCAATCACGGCATCAACTCGCGGACGGTGTGGGTGATCGGCTCCGCCGAACGGAAGACCTGAAGCCCTGGTTGAATCGAGCTATCACCTACTACACCGCGTGGGTGGAACGATACCGGCGCAAGCCGGACAATCTGCTGGAGGAATCCGAAGCGCTGTTGCGAGTGCAGCAGTACGCAACTGACGCCCGGCGCTGGGGAGAAGCTCTCCGCCTGGGTCAGCTACTCGAAGGAGCACTCGTCGCCGGCGCGCGATGGGATGCCTGGGCGCTCACGCTCGAGCACTCGCTCACTGCGGCGAAGGCAATCGGAGATCGATCGGCCGAAGCATGGGCGCTTCACGAAATCGGCGTTCGAGCCGTATGCCTCGGCCAGACGAACCTCGCGCGCTCATCGTTGAGACAGGCTCTGAACCTGCGAGAGGCGCTGCACGACGATGCCGCGGCCGGCGCCAGCCGGCGAAACCTGAGTTTCGTCCTCCCGCCCGTATCCGATCACCCACAAAAACACACAGCGCAGCTTGATGATGTGTTCGACCTCGACTCACTGCCGCTCCGAGATGGCGCCCAGCCGACTCTTCGACTAAGGGAAAAAAAGAAAACGGCCCAGGCCCTGCCGATCGCGGTGCTTCTGTTCGCAATCGCGAGCGGCCTTGCGTACTTGTGGAGCCTTGGTGGTTTCGACTCCTACCTTGCAGGCGGTCTCGGCTGGGCCACAGCCGCCCCCGCGACCGCGCCGCCACAACGAGCATCGGGTGAACCGCGCGTGGTCCAGGCGGCCGTCGACCTTCCGGCGCTTGCTCTTTCGGGACCGCCTACGGATAGGGCGAATATCCTCATCTTCACTCCGCGACCCGGCTCGATCGCGACTGGCGGGCCCACAAAGGTTTGCTACGCTGTGAGCGGCGCCGTGTACGTGCGGGTTGAACCGGGAATCGGCGACGTCAACCCTACGAGCAGGTTCACTTGTCTCCGGGTCGCGCCGCTACGCACGACGACTTACGAGCTCACAGCGCTCGGTCGCAGCGGCGATCTGATCAAACAGCAATTGGTGATCGTCGTCAGGTGAGAGCGGCCGCGATGTCTCCGCGGTCGG
>CAVSUB010000004.1:0-638426 GCA_963730995.1 uncultured Acidobacteriota bacterium
CGCGGCGTCGAGGTGGCGCTGCAGAACCAGCTCTCGTTCCTGCCGTCGCCGTTCGACGGCATCGGCGTCTACGTGAATTACACCTTCACCGACTCGAGCGGCGCCTTTCCCGAACATCAGGGCGACAGCACGCTGCCGGGCCAGTCGCAGCACGTCGGCAACGTGGCGGCCTCGTACGAGAAGGGCGGGTTCTGCGGCCGCGTCGTCGGTCAACTTCCATGGCTCGTACGTCGACAGCGTCGGCGCCGACAACCTGCAGGATCGCTACTACGATACGAACAGACAGCTGGACGTCTCGCTGCAACCAGAAGCTGTCGCGGAACTTGCGCGGCTATTTCGACACGCTGAACCTGAACGACGCGCTGCTGCGCTACTACCAGGGCGTGAAGGACCGCGTGCTGCAGGAAGAGCACTACCACTGGTGGCTGAATTCGGCGTCGAAGGTCGACTTCTGAGCCGAAACGGCTGGCCGTGTGCGCCGCGCTGGCGCTGCGCCTGGCGCACGCGCTGGTCCGGCCGCGCCGTGCGTTCGAGACGGTGCCGCGACGTGCAAGGCGCTCCGGGCCACCGATACGCTGCCGAACGATCCGGACGACCCGGCGATCTGGATCAATCGCACGGACCCGTCGAAGAGTCTCGTCCTCGGCACGGTGAAGGTCGCAGCGCCGGACGGCGGGCTCGCGGTCTTCGGCCTCGACGGGAAGCTGCGGCAGCTCCTCAAGGGTCCCGATCGGCCGAACAACGTCGATGTCGAGTACGGTCTGCGCCCTCGACGGCACACCGACCGACATCGCCGTGCTGACCGAACGCCTCGGACGGCGCCTGCGCGTCTACGGCGATCTCGCGCGACGGCGCATCTGCGCGACATGTCGTCGGGCGACGATGCCGATCCTCGCCGGAGCGCCTGACGATGAAGGCGCGCCGATGGGAATCGGCCTCTACAAACGGCCGACGGACGGCGCGATCTTCGCGATCGTCGCGCCCAAGGCGGGCCGCCAGGAGAATTACCTCTGGCAGTACCGCCTCGAAGACGACGGCACCGGCCGCGTCAAGGCCACGTTCGTGCGCCGCTTCGGCGCGTTCAGCGGCGGCGGGGAGATCGAAGCCGTCGTCGTCGACGACGAGCTCGGCTACGTCTACTACGCAGACGAGGACACGCGGGATCCACAAATGGCTCGCGGATCCGGATGCCCCGGCGCGGAGCGAGAGCTGGCGCTTTTCGGGACGACCGGCTACCAGCAGGATCGCGAAGGTCTCGGCATCTACACGATGCCCGACGGCACGCGGCTACATCGTGTCGGTCGATCAGCTGCCGGGCGAGAGCGTGTTCCACGTTTACCGGCGCGAGGGGGAGCCCGGCCGGCCGCACGATCACTCGGAGGAGCTGGCGTCGTTCACCGGCGGCGCCGACGGCACCGACGGTCTCGACGTCACGTCAGCCCCGCTCGGGCCGGAGTTCCCCGATGGCCTACTGGTCGCGATGAACAGCTGCGAGCCGCAACTTCCTTCTGTTCCGCTGGCGAGACATCCGCGATCGAATGCGCTGAGATGAGAGCTAACAGCTGTCAGCTGAGAGCTATCAGCTGAGCGGGTTGGGAACTTGATCGTGTTCGGGTTAGCATCTCACCATCTCAGCGGCTCGGCTGGAGAGTAGCGCGCAGGTTGGGCCCAAGGAAAGGCCTGGAGGTCACATGCAGTACACACGACGTGAGTTCGGAAAGCTGGCGCTCGCAGGTCTGCCGGCGGCGGCGCTGCTCGAAACGCCGCTCCTGGCCCTGCAAGCGAAGCCGAACTCGAAGATTGCCGGCGTGCAGATTGGCGTCATCACCTACAGCTACCGGTCGATGCCCGACCAGACGGCGGAGGCGACGCTCAAGTACATCCTCGACAGCGGCCTGAGCGCCACGGAACTGATGGACGGCCCGGTCGAAAACTTCCTGGGCCGCCCGGCGACGGTGGGCCGCGGAGCCGGTGGTGGCGGCGGACGTGCCGGTGGCGCGGCGCCCGCGGAGGCTCCCGCTGGTCCGACGCCGTACGAACAGCTGATGGCCGGCACGATGCCGACCTGCACGCCGGGTGAAGGCCGCGCCGGCGGTGGAGCGCGTGGCGGCGCCCCCGGCGGGAGAGGCCGCGGCGAGCCTTCCCCCGAGGCCGTGGCCGCAGCCGAGGAGCTGCGCAAGTGGCGGACCTCCGTTTCGATGGACAAGGTCAAGCAGCTCCGGAAGATGTTCAATGACGCCGGGGTGACGATCTACGCGTACAAGTCCGACGGCATGCAGAAGAACATGCAGACGACCGACGCGGAGCTGGACTACCTGTTCAACGTCGCGGCCGCGCTCGGCGCAACCCATACGACGATGGAGCTGCCGGGGACGGGCCCGGACGGCACGGCCATGCTCAACCGCATGGCCCAGTTCGCGGAGAAGCACAAGGTCTCCATCGCGTATCACACCCACGCCCAGGGCAGCATGACGGTCTTCGACGAGGCGCTCAAAATGTCGAAGTGGAACATGTCGAACGTCGACCTCGGGCATTATGTGGCCGCGGGCAGCAACGGCGGTTCACCGCTGGAGTTCCTCCAGGCTCACCACGACCGCATCGCGAGCTTCCATCTGAAGGATCGCACGCTGCCGGAGCACTGTTCCCTGACGGTGCCGTTCGGCAAGGGTGATGGCCAGATCAAAGACATCCTGCTGCTGATGAAGAAGAACAAGTGGACGTTCCCTGCCACCATCGAGCTCGAGTCGCCGATCCCTGCGGACTCGGACGCGGTCAAGGAAGTCAAGAAGTGCGTCGATTTCGTCAGGACGACGCTCGCCTGACATCTCCGCTCGTCAGCGCACGCAATATCGGGCCGGCTCGTAGAGCCGGCCCGCTTGTCGTTGGAGGGTGTTTCGGACTAGAAGCTATCCCATAAACTGCGAGCAGGTAACAACGCGAGCGAGCACTTGCGAGCGAGCCACGCGACCGGAGCGAGCCGGCGCAGCGGCGAGCGAGGGCGCGTGTAGGGGAGTCCGAGGGGCGAAGCCCCTCGGATGAGACTAGAAACCGGCAGCTGCGCGCCGCTGCTGCGCCATCTCCAGAAAATCGAGCTGCACCTTCAGTAGATGTTGTTTCTGCTGGATGGTCTCGCCAAGCTCGAGGTACGGCTCCGCGGACGCAGTGTACGGGCTCCACGTTGGCAAGCTCTTGCCATTGGGATCACTCGTCGTCGCGAAGTTCACCCAGTAACTCGACATCGCGTCGGCAAGCTGGCGATCCGCGTCGGTGTACGCGAACGCCGGATTCTTCAGGTTCGCGAAGACGTATCTGGATCTCTGCCGCGTGGTACGCGCCACGTGCTTTCGATTCGGGCCCTGGCGGCACGCGTGTGAACTGGTACAGGAAGGCCTTCATCCCCGACGCTGTGACCATGCGCGCCCACGTGCGCATCTCGAGGCTGAAGATCTGGTCGCGACCGAGTGCGAGCATCACGCCGGCGATGTCAGCGTCCGCGCTCGCTGGATATGCCTCGTCGAGTTCCTTCGCGAGACCGGGGAACTGTACGTCCATCCGCTTGTGGAAGTCTGCGAGGGTCCTGGGGAAGGTTGCCGGATTGCCGAGTGTGGTCCACTCGTTCGCGTTGGATCCCACGAGCACCGGCGCGTTGTTCTGTTTCTGGTGGGCGAATGTCGAGTGGACATCCTCCGGCAGCACCCAGCCGTCGACGTTGATCGACGTCCGGAAGGACGGGACCGTGACGAGCTTGTCGGCAGGTGCCGCGCGCAGCGCTTTCAGCGAGTCGAGGCCGAGAGCCGTCGCCAGCGCCACGCCGCCTTGTTCGACGTCGGCAAGCCGCGGCGTTCGCGCGAACTGTCCGCCGCTTTCACCGATCGCCTTGTGGAACAAGCCTTTCGCAAGCGGCGTGGCTTGCGTGGTGTTGACACTCCAGGAACCGGCCGACTCCCCGAAGATAGTGACGTTTGCGGGATTGCCGCCAAAAGACGCGATGTTCCGCTGAACCCACTTCAGTGCGGCAACGTGATCCAGGATCGCGTAGTTTCCAGACGAGTGATTCGGCGACTCCGCCGTCAGCTCCGGATGCGCCAGGAAGCCGAGGACGCCGAGCCGGTAGTTTACCGACACGACGACCACGCCTTTCTTCGCGAGCGCGGCGCCGTCGTACGTCCGGATACTCGACCCGCCTCGCGTCCACGCGCCCCCGTGGATCCAGACCATGACCGGCCGCTCGTCGCCCTGGCTCGCCGTGGTCCACACGTTCAAGGAGAGACAGTCTTCGCTCTGAGGCACCGGATCCATCGCATAGATCGAACCGGTTGGGTATGGCGCCTGGAGGCATTGAGGCCCGAAGGCGTCGGCGTGCTTGATGCCATTCCAGGCTGCGACCGGCTGTGGCGGCTTCCATCGAAGGTCGCCAACCGGGGCCGCGGCGAAAGGAATCCCCTTGAATGAACGCACGCCGTCTGTCGTGACGCCGGAAATCTGACCGCCGTCAACCTTGATGGTGTCAGGCGGAGCGACGACGGCGCCGGAGACGGCGGCCGCAAGGCAGGCCGACCAGATGAGCCGGATGTTCATGCGAAGCTCTCTCCAAAACCGCCGGAAGCGTAGTCGAACACCCTGGCCGTGTCCATCGTCCGGCGACCTCAGGCCGCGATTGTCCTGTGCCAGACCGCGGCGCGTATGGCGAAAAGGCACCGTCGTTACTGAAACACCGTTACGATTGGCGGCGTAATCGCGGCGTCGGTCACGCGCGCCGAGGCGAGGGTCGGACCTGGGTCTGACCCCCTTGCGGATAGCCTGGCGGCAATCATCCGTACTTTCAGCCGAGTCAGTCAATCAACTGCGGCGTGTGTGCGCTACGACGTCGCAACCAGGAGGCAAAGTGGGACTTCAGCGAACACTTCCGGCACTCGTCGGAACCGTCTCGGCAGCGGTCCTGCTGACGGCCCTGCTGGGACACGCCCAGGCGCCGGCTCAGGGAGCAGCGCCGCAGCCGGGCGCCGGCGGAGGACGCGGCGGAAGCGAAAACCACGCGGCGTTGTGGACGGCCTTTGACGCCGACAAGGACAACTCGGTCACGCGCGCCGAGATGAAGAGCGCGTTCGACAACTGGTACGACGCCGCCGATACGGCGAAGAGCGGATCGATCTCGACCGACCAGCTCGCCACAGCGTTGAGCACCGTCCTGCCGCAGCCGGCTCCGCCGGCCGCACCGGCCGCGGGTGGCGCCGGGCGCGGCGCAGGGGCGCCGGCGGGTCCCGCGTGCGGCGGTCGCAGCAATCTGCCGACGACGGGCCAGACGCCGTGTGCGGACGACGTGACGAAGATGATGGCGGCGCTTCCGGCGACCGCGCCTGCCAAGCCGGCCAAACCGCGGAAGATCCTCGTCCTCGGCAACCCGCGCGGCTACGTACACTCGTCGATCCCGCTGGCCGCCAAGACGATCGAGGAGCTCGGCAAGAAGACCGGCGCCTGGACCACGACGATCACGTACGACCCGGCGGACATCAACGCCAAGAACCTCGAGCAGTACGATGCGCTCTTCCTCTCGAGCACGACGGGCTGCTTCCTCGACGCGAAGACGACTGAGCCGCCGGCGAGTGCTGAGGAAGTCGAGGCGCGTAAGGCGGCACTCGTCGGCTTCGTACGCGGTGGCAAGGGTCTCGCCGGCATTCACGCGACCGGTGACTCGTACCACAGCCCGTGCGCCAACGATGCCGGCGCCGGCACCGGACGCGGCGGACGCGGCGGCGGGCGGGGCGGCCCCGCGAACCCGGGCGGCACGCTGGCCGCGGTCATCCTGCGCTGGTCGTGGGGCGTCGACGAGAAGAAGCTTCAGGCAGACGACCGGATGCTGAAGAAGGCGGACATGGAGGCCGTGAGCGACGCCATGTACGACCAGCTCGATACGGAGAAGACCGGCAGGGTCTCCCAGGCCAATTTCATGACGCGCGTGGTTCCGCTCGTCACGCAGGCGAACCAGTACGTCGGCACCGCGGGCCGCGACACGGGCCGTGGATCGTGGCCGGACTGGGACACCATGATCGGCGGCTGGTTCAAGTTCCACTGGCTCGATCCGCAGAAGATCACGGTGAAGGTCGACGACAAGTCGAGCCCGCTGACGAAGATGTTCAGCGGCCAGGATTTCGACGTCAACGACGAGACCTACACGTTCAGCATCAACTCGTTCTCGCGCAAGAACGTGCACGTGTTGACGAGTATCAACTACGACAAGATGAGCTTCATGGACAGGCTCAAGGAGAGCAACCCGCGTCCGGATCACGACTTCGGTCTCAGCTGGATCAAGAAGGACGGCCAGGGCCGGGTGTTCTACATGGCGTTGGGCCACAACGAGCGCATCTACGCGATCAAGCCGATGATGGAGCATCTGCTCGCGGGCATGCAGTACGCCCTCGGCGACCTCAAGGCGGACGACAGCCCGAGCCAGAAGTAAGATGCTCGAATGATGTGTAGAGTAGCTGTCAGCTGACAGCTGACAGCTTCATCGAATTCACATTGAATGCCGCGCATCGCTCGCGTTCTCGACGTCGTCGTAGCGGCGATCGGCGAGGCCATGCACACCCGTTTCTGCTCGCTCGTCTTCGTTCTTCTCCTGACTCTGTCAGGTGCCGGGCTGACGTCCCAGGGAAGCGCGCTGCCACCCGTGCCGACCCCCGCTGACGTCAAACCCGGCAGCATCACCTGCGACGAGTGTCCCTACCCTTACCCGAGCAAATATCTCGACATCCGGGTCTACTCGCAGGACGTCCGCATCGCCTACATGGATGTCCCCCCGAAAGCGGCCGCCAACGGTCATAGCGTGCTGCTGCTGCACGGCAACAACTTCGGCGGCTTCTATTTCAAAGCCCTCATCGACGGCCTCACGAATGCAGGCTTCCGCGTCCTCGTTCCCGATCAGATCGGCTACGGCAGGTCGTCGAAGCCCATCGCGCCGTACAACTTCAACTCGCAGGCGCGAAACACGTTTCTGATCCTGCAGAAGGAAAAGATCGAGCGGGTCATGGTGGTCGGCCACTCGATGGGGGGCATGCTGGCCGCACGGATGGCGACGCAATATCCGAAGACCGTGGAGCGGTTGGTCATCTACAACCCGATCGGCCTGACCGACGGCCGCTTCGATCGACCGATGACGCCGATAGACGAGGCGTACGAGCAGACGCTCAAGAGCGACTACCAGAGCATTCGCGCGAGCCTGGGCCGCTACGTCGCGCACAATCCGAAAGCATGGAACGCGGAGTTCGAAAGCTACACCCGGATCCGCTATTCGTGGACGCTCAGCGCCGACTGGCCGAGGCTGGCGATGGTGCAGGCCCTGGTCGGTCAGATGCTCTATGCCGACCCTGTCGTCTACGACTGGGCGCACATCCAGGTGCCGACGCTTGCCTTCGGCGGCGCCGAGGACATGCTGCTCGGGCCGGCCGCGCGATTCCAGGAACGGATGCAGTATCTCGCCAGAACCATTCCCAACGGCAACGGCCGCTTGCTGCTCCTTCCCGGCCTCGGCCACGTCCCGCACCTCGAGGCCCCTGACCAGGTGATCCCGCCGCTCGTCGAGTTCCTCGAGCAGGGGTTGGCGTCGAAGTAGCCCGCGGTTCGCGTTTCCATCCACGTGATCGGCGTCATGGGCCGTATTGCCGGTCGCCGCGCTCCTGTTGCTTTCCCAAATGAAAAGTGGGAAGCTCATTTTGGCAACCCAATGGAGAGCCTGAAAATGAAGGGGCTGAGGCGATTCTTCAGTCGTCTGACTTCCTGGGCGACAACGCAGCGGAGCGACGAGCGGTTGCAGGCGGAGATCGAAGAACATCTCGCTCTTCAAGCGTCCGAGAATCTCCGCGTCGGCTTGTCGCCCGTGGAAGCACGGCGTCAGGCCGTGTTGAAGTTCGGTGCGATAGAAGCCATGAAAGAGCGCTACCGGGAGCAGCGCGGTCTACCGTCCGTGGAAAGGCTCGTACAGGACATCCGTTACGCGCTGCGACGGCTGCGAATGGCTCCGGGGTTCACCGCCGCCACGGTTCTGACCCTGGCGCTGGGCATCGGCGCGACAACCTCGGTGTTCACTCTGGTGAATGCCGTTTTGCTGAAGTCGCTGCCGGTGGCAAATCCCGGTGAACTGTATCGGCTGGGAAAAGAAAACCGTTGTTGCTATCTGGGTGGGTACAGTCAGGACAAAGAGTTCTCGCTCGTATCGTACGACCTGTACAAGTACCTGAGAGACAACACCACAGGCTTCACGGAGCTGGCGGCCTTTCCCTCGACGCAGCTGCTGTTTGGCGTCCGGCGCGCCAGCAACCCAGAGGGAGCTCAAAGCTACCCAGGCGAGTTCGTGTCCGGCAACTACTTCGCGACGTTTGGCCTCCGGCCCCATGCCGGACGCCTGTTGACGCCGGCCGACGACGACCCTGGCGCCCCGCCGGTGGCGGTCATGAGCTATCGCCTGTGGCAGCAGAGATACGGAGCGGATCCCTCGATCATCGGCAGCATCTTCGACGTCAACGACAAGCCGTTTGCGGTCGTGGGAATCACCCCGCCCGGCTTCTTTGGCGAGACGCTCCGGAGCGCGCCACCAGATTTCTTCCTGCCGCTGACCACAGAGCCGCTCGTCCAGACCGATACCGATCTCGGCAAGTACGACACGCACTGGCTGGAGTTGATCGGCCGGATCCAGCCGGGAGCCGTCCCCGCGTCGGTCGAAGCTCAAATGCGGACGTTGCTGAGGCAGTGGCTCCGCTCGCATTGGGGTGAGATGAGCGCCGGAGATCGCGCGAGATTCCCAGAGCAGACCCTGTTTTTGAGCCCGGGAGGCTCGGGCATCACGACCCTGCGCCAGCAATACGAGCAATGGCTGCTCATCCTGATGGGCGTTACGGGATTCGTGCTGCTGATCGTCTGCGCGAACGTCGCCAGTCTCATGCTCGTGCGCGGCATGGAACGGCGGCGCCAGATTTCGTTGAGCGTCGCCCTGGGCGCGCGAGTGTCGCGCGTGGTAAGGCTGCCTCTCATCGAGAGTCTGTTGCTTTCCCTGGCCGGCGGCGTCGCCGGCATCGCGATCGCGTTTGCCGGTACGCGTCTGATTCTTCAGCTCGCGTTCCCCGCGATGCCTGGATCCGCGGGCATTCCCATCGACGCGTCGCCTTCGATGCCAGTGCTGCTGTTCGCTTTCCTCACGTCGCTTGCGACCGGAGTTGTCTTCGGCATTGCTCCCGCCTGGATGGCCCTTCGGGTCCATCCTGTCGAGGCGCTCCGCGGTTCCGGTCGCGCCACGGCTCGCGCCGGCTCGCTTTCGAGAAAAACGCTCGTCGTCGTCCAGGCTGCGCTCTCGCTGGTGTTGCTGTCGGCCGCAGGGATGCTCACCGCGGCCTTGCAGAATCTCGAGAACCAACGCTTCGGATTCGAGCAGGATGCGCGCCTGGTGGTGGCCATGAATCCCAAGCTCGGTGGCTACCGTGGCGGGCAGCTCTCGCCTCTGTACAGGCGCATCCACGATTCGGTCGCCGGCATTCCCGGCGTGACGTCCGTTGCTCTGTGCCTCTACTCGCCTCCGCGCGCGGGTTGGGGTTCAGGTGTCTGGGTCGATGGCCAGCTGGCTCAGGATCCCAGGCAGGACAACTCGTCGGCGTGGAACCGGGTGACACCCGAGTACTTCGAGGCTATTGGAACCCCTATCCTCAAGGGCCGCGCCATCTCCGAGCAGGATACGGCGACATCGCGGAAAGTCGCCGTCGTCAGCGAGGCATTCGCGCGCAAGTTTTTTGGAGACGCAGATCCGATCGGGAAGCACTTCGGCCGGAAGGCTGACGGCAGCCGTGAGTTCGAGATCGTCGGCGTGGCCAGGGATGCGCGCTACTTCACGCGCAGCCTCGATCAGCCGAGCGGTCCACTGTTCTTCCTGCCAGAAGCACAAGCGGAATACGCACAGACCAATCTCGGTTCGCTGTTCCTGCGCGACATCGTGATCGTGACCAGGCCCGGGGCCAGCGTGCCCGTCGCGTCCATCCGCCAGGCCCTGGCTTCGGTGGATCCCGGCATACCGATCAGCTCGATCCAGACGCTCGGAGAGCAGGTATCCAGTCAATTCACACAGCCGCGCCTCATCGCACGCCTGACGTCGCTTTTCGGCGCTCTCTCCCTCGTGCTCGCGTCGATTGGGCTCTATGGCGTGATTTCGCACGATGCCGCCAGTCGGACGAACGAGATCGGCGTGCGCATGGCGTTGGGCGCCAGCCGCGGGCACGTGGTCCAGCACGTACTGCGCGGCGCATTCCTGCTGATTCTCGTCGGGCTGTTGCTCGGCTTGCCGCTGACATTCGCGATGGGCCGATTCCTCGGCAGTCAACTCTACGGGACGAGTCCGTTCAATCCGGCAGTCACCCTCGTGGCGGTCGCGGTGCTTGCGTGCGCTGCGCTGATTGCGTCCATAGTCCCCGCGCTTCGAGCGAGCTCGATTTCGCCGTTGAACGCGCTGCGGTCCGAGTAGCGGCGGTCACGCCGCGCGCCGCTTTCCCTGCCTCTTCGCGACCTGGCGGCCGGGCAGTGCCTCCTCACGCTGGAGGCGACGCCGGGCGACCGGCGGCGGCACGACTGATGAGATTCGACGTGGGGTCGAGTGATTGATCCCGTTGGAAGTAGTTGGTACGATCTCTGGTCCGCCGCTCTCCAGGACGAAACCTGCAGGCTGGCGGGAGTGAAGCCACAATTTTTCCGCGAAGGATCTCCAGAACGCGCTCGACGCGAAGCACGTGACTCCATTCAACCGTAGTCCCGGCAGTCAACCGGGCCAGAGGAAAACCGCATGTCTCGTGTGACTCGCTCGTGGTCAATTCTCGTCTTCGGTGTCACCTTCGCGATCGTGCTGCTGGCACGCACGACAGCACCGGTGCAGGCTCTCCGGCAGGGCTCAGGGCAGGCTCCTCGACAGGGCTCGGGGCAGTCGACCACGGCGACGGCCGCGCAGATCGCGCCATTCGTCGGCGACTGGCTCGTGACCGTCAAGGTGATGGCAAACGACGCCATCTTCGCAGTGTCGGTGAAAAATGACGGCGGAACTCCCTCCGCGACGATCCGATCGGACGGCCAGCCCATCGTGAACGTGACGGATATCACGGCGGCGGGAAACAGCCTGGTCCTGAAGTACATGTCGCAGCCGATGGGCACGCCGAGATCGACGGTGCTGACCCTCACGCTGGACGGTGCGAGCGTTCGAGCCAGCATGGCGGTCATGGACGGTCAGAACGAGATGTCCGGCACTGCGGCGAAGCAGCAGGCGGGCGCCCCGGTCCGCCCCACGGGATTCGGCGGCGGCCGCGGCGCCGCCACGAGCGATGCCACCGACTTCACGCCGAAGACACCCTATCGGCCGCGCACGCCCGCTGAGGAAGCCGCCGGCTTCATGCTCCCCGCCGGATATCGCATGGAGCTCATCGCCGCCGAGCCCGACGTGATCAACCCGACCCTCATCGAGTTCGACGGCAACGGACGGATGTACGTCGGCGAGATGATCAGCTACATGATGGACGCCGCCGCCAGCCGCGAGCACGATCCAATCAGCCGCATCAGCCGGTGGGAGAGTACTAAAGGCGACGGCCGCTACGACAAGCACACAGTGTTCGCGGACCACCTCGTAGCGCCGCGCATGATCCTGCCACTCCAGGACGGAGTCATCCTCACGAGCGAAACCGACTCCGACGATCTCATCAGGTTGACCGACACCAACGGCGACGGCGTCGCAGACAAGCGCGAAGTCGTCTTCACCGGAATCGGCCAGAGCGGAGACCCGAACATCGAGCACCAGAAGGCGGGTCTGCTCTGGAACATGGACAACTGGATCTACACGACCTACAACCCGTTTCGCATCCGATGGACGCCGACAGGCTTCCTGCGCGAGCAGACGGGCCCGAACGGCGGGCAGTGGGGTCTCGCGTCGGACGACGATGGGAAGCCGTGGTTCGTGGATGCGGGCGACGAACGTGGCCCGACGAATTTCCAGTACCCGATCCATTACGGCGGGTTCTCGCCTTGCCCGGCCGCGGGCCGCGGCGGCCGCGCCGGCGCCGCGGCCCCGCCGCCCGCTGCCAATCCGAACTGTCCGCCAGGCATGGAGAACGGGTTCGAAAAGGATTTCGCGGTCGTCTGGCCCACTCCCGGAATCGGGGACATGCAGGGAGGCATCTGGCGAACGCGTATGCCGGCGCAGAACCTGAATCACTTCACGGCGACGACGGGGCCGGCGATCGTGCGCGGCGATCGACTGCCCGCGGATCTCAAGGGCAATCTGCTGTTCGCCGAGCCGGTCGGCCGGCTGATCCGCCGCGCCGCCATCGACAACATCGAAGGGCTCACACAACTGCGGAACGTGTATCCAAACGCCGAGTTCCTCACGAGCGTCGATCAGCTGTTCCGGCCCGTGAACATCAGCAACGCGCCGGACGGAACGGTCTACATCGCCGACATGTACCACGGGATCATCCAGGAGAAGGAGTGGTCGGGTCCGGGGTCGTACCTGCGCGCGAAGATCGAGCAGTACCAACTGGACAAGGTCGCGTCGTACGGTCGCATCTGGCGGCTGCGCTACGACGGCCGCGACGCCGTCGGGGCCACCAACACGAACATCGGGCAGTCGGCGATCCCGCCGATCGAGCCGGCGTTCGCGCCGCCGAAGATGTACGCCGAGACGCCCGCGCAGCTCGTGTCGCACTTCACGCACCCGAACGGCTGGTGGCGCGACACCGCGCAGCGGCTGCTCGTCCTGAAACAGGACAAGTCGGTCACGCCCGCTCTGCAGCAGATGGTGCGCTCGTCGGAGAACCTGCTGGCGCGCTTCCACGCGCTCTGGACCCTCGAAGGGTTGAGCGCACTCGACGCGCCGCTCGTGCGCGAGATCATGAAGGACAAGGAGCCGCGGATGCGCGTGCAGGCGATCCGCGCGAGTGAGACGCTCTTCAAGGCGGGCGACAAGACGCTCGCGGATGACTACCGCGCGATGACGAAGGACCCGGATCAGAACGTCGTCATCCAGGCGATGCTGACGACGAACCTGTTCAAGCTGCCGGACGCGCCCGACGTGATCAAGGCGGCGCAGTCGTCGAACAAAGCGAAGGGGGTAGCGCTCGTGGCCGAGCGTCTGCTCACACCGGCGACATCGACCTTGGGCGGCCGCCCCGGGACGCTCACGCCTGACGAAGAGAAGCGTCTGCAGGCGGGGAGTGACGTGTTCGGCGCCGTCTGCTTCGCCTGTCACGGTCCGGACGGGACAGGGAAGGCCATGGACGGGGCGCCAGCCGGAACGATGATGGCGCCGGCGCTCGCGGGGTCCCCTCGCGTGCAAGGCCATCGCGACTACGTGATCAAGGTACTGCTCGGCGGGTTGACTGGCCCGCTCGACGGCAAGACATACCGCGACGTCATGGTGCCAATGGGGGGCACAGACGAGTGGGTCGCGGGGATCGCGTCGTACGTTCGCAGCAGCTTCGGCAACAACGCCGGCATGGTGACGCCCGCGGACGTGGCGCGCGTGCGCGCCGAAGTCGCAGCACGCAAGGCAGTCTGGACGGTGCCGGAGATCGAAGCGTCGCTCCCGCGCATCGTCGATGCGCAGCAGTGGACGGTCACCGCGAGCCACGGCACGGAAACTGCTGCCGGTGCAGCGACGCTCCGCGGCTGGAGCTCGGGCGTGCAGCAGACGCCCGGCATGTGGCTGACCGTCGCGCTGTCCCAGCCCGCGTCAGTGACCGAGCTGCAGTTCGAGTCGGCTACCGCGGCACGGCGTAGCCGCAGGGGAAGAGGCGGCGCCGGCGCTGTCGAGGCGCCGCCGGTGGTCGGGTACCCTCGCGGCTACTCGGTGGAAGTCTCCATGGACGGAAAGACCTGGAGCCAGCCGGTGGCGGTCGGAAAGGGCAGCGGTCCGCGAACCACGATCGCGTTCGCGCCGACGCAGGCGAAGTTCGTGCGCATCACGCAAACGGACACGACGGCCGAAGCGCCCGCGTGGTCGGTCCGCAACCTGCGGATCTACGAGGCGCCGCCCGCTCGCGCCTCCAAGTAGCCGCCTGGAGCCGCCGAGCGGATCGACCCCGCCGCCGCGCTCCGAAAGACGTAAGCCGAGGCGGGTAGCCACACGGAGACCCGCCGCCGGCCCGCGCTGCGCGCTACTTGTACGCGACCGCTGCGCTCGCCGGACCCGCCAGGTGGATGACTTCCGTGCTGCGGAAGCCGGCCTCTGTGCACCACTTCGTGAAATCGGCGCCCGTGAAATCGAAGGCGTCGCCGAATTCGATCAACATGTTGAGGGACATCATGAGGCCGAACGCATTCTCGCGCCGGGCATCGTCGATGACGTTCTCGATGGCCACGAGCGCGCCGCCGGGAGGAAGCGCGTCGTAGGCGGCCCTGACGAGGGACAACTTCTTCTCGAGGTTCCAGTCGTGGAGAATCATCCCCATCGTGATCACGTCGGCCTTCGGGAGGGAGTCGGCGAAAAAGTCGATCGGCTGTGCCGAGACCCGGTCGGCGACACCTGATGCCTCGATCTTTCGCGCAGCGACTGCCGTTGCCTCGGGGAGATCCGCCGAGATGCATCGCATATGGGGATGCGCCCTTGCGACCAGCACCGACAGTTGCCCGGTCGCGCCGCCGATGTCGCACAGGGTCTTATAGCGTGCGAAATCGAACGTGTTCGCGAACGCCTGGAAGTTGCCCGCCGAGATTCCCGCCATGGCCTCCATGAACTGTTCGAGCCGTTCCGGCTTGCTGTACAGCTCACCGAACATCGAGGCGCCGCCGTCCTTCGTTTCGTTCTGCGCCTTGCCGGTCCGCAGCGCCGTGGTCAGGTCTCCCCAGAAGGGGTAGAGCCGCGCGTTCGCCATTTCCAGAAAGCCGCCCATGTAAGCAGGACTCTTCTTGTCGAGGAAGAGCGCGGTATCCCCCGCATTCCGATAGCGGCTTTCGGGGCCATCGCCGTCACGCTCCAGAAACTTGAGCGCCACCAGCGTATCGAAGAAGTCGGGATTTGCCCGCTGATGCAGACCGAGGGCCTTCTGGAGCTCGGCGCCCGTCATCGCGCTCTTTCCCAGGGCCGTGAACAGACCGAGCTCGATAGCCGAGAGCAGGGTCTTGGCCGGCCAGAATGCCATGCCGACTTCCATGATCCGGGCGGGGGTCACCGATGCCATTGTGGCTCCTTATCCATGTCCGCCCGGTCTGGTGCGCGGCGCGGAATACGTGTGAGTCGAGACGCGAGTGTGCATGAAAGGATACTCGGGAAAGCTCAGCCGATGATCCAGATGACGGGTACTTTTCTGACCCTTGAGGAAAGCTCGTAATGTGATATATCGTAATTCATACCATGGCGCGAAAGCCCAGAAACGGACCTGCCTCCGATCCAGAACTGCTGATTCTCCTGAGCCTCGCAACCGGGCCGAAGCACGGCTACGCGATCATGTCGGATGTCGAATCCATTGCCGACGTCAGGCTTGGTCCAGGGACGCTCTACACTGCCATCACGCGTCTTGTGGAGAAGAAGCTCATCGCGCCCGAGACGAGCCCTGGTCGCCAGCGTCCGTACCGCCTCACCGCGGCAGGTAACACGAGCCTGACCGGGCAGCTCAATGACATGCGCCGCGTAGCGGCGGTCGGCCTGCGTCGATTGCGCCTCGCATGAGCATCAAGCATCGGCTCGTCACGGTCCTTCTCGGCATCTATCCCGCGCGCTGGCGACAGGAGTACGGTGGCGAGCTGAAGGACCTGCTCCTCACCGGGCCGCTCGGCCTGGGCACTATCGGCGACGTCGTTTCGAGCGGCGTCTGTCAGCGGCTCCGATCGCTCGGGCCGGCGACGGTCTTCGGGCTCGTGGCCATGGCGGCGATCCTCATGGCCTTGTCGTGGAACATCGTCGCTCCGCAACCGTACGGAACTGGATGGACCACACTGCTCGAGCCGTCGGACATGACGTTCCCAACCATCAGGATCAGACCGCTGGTGTCGGAGCTCTACGCGCTCTTCCTGATGGCGTGCGGATACTTGATGCATCTGCGGCACGGCACCACGCCGGCGAGATCGGGCATGGCGGCGATGAAGGTCTGCTTCCTCGCAGGCCTGCCGATCATGACCGCTGGTGTCCTGATGCTTCTGGGCGTCATGCACGCGACCGTATTGGGGCCTGGGGACGTCCCCACGACATTCCGCGAGCACGGGTTCGCACTGTCGTACTACAGCGAGCTTCGTCAACCGCCCGGGTCGCTGGCCGTGGTGCTCGCACCCGTCGCGCGCCTGGGGGAGTCGTGGGTCTGGGGCGCGGTCGGAGGAACGCTCGCGCGAACGATCGCCCGCCGCCGCGGCCGCCCGGGTGGCCGGGCAACAGCGGATCCGTGTAGCGGCGTGACTGGCTGATCTGCGTCGCCGATCGGAGGCCGAAGAGCAAATCAATCGGCCCGTTCCGGGCTCACCGGCCGGTGAGCCCGTGTTGGCCGTTGACAGCGTCGGAATACGCCCCGGTGATGGACCCATCGTTCTTGATGCGGGTCAGTTGAGTACCGCGGGCGCCGACGACATCGACGGTGCTGAAGGCACCACCGGAAAAGATGAAGCCATGGTTGTTGCCGGCGGCGTCTATGTAGATGCCGGCAATCTCTCCGCTGTCGTTGATGCTGAAGGCGGTAGTGCTGGTGGCGAGCGGAAAGTTGATCGGGGTGAACACGCCGGCCTTGAGCAGAAAGCCGTGGGACCCTGTAGCATCCGACCAGACTCCGACGATGTCACCGGCGGAGTTGATTCCGGCGGCCGCCGTTCCGGTGGATCCGGGGAAGTTGATCGGCGTGAAAACGCCACCGGTGCTGACGAAGCCGTGCTCGGCGCTCGCGGCGTCCAGGAAATCGCCGACCATCTGTCCGGCATCGTTCACGTCGATAACTTGAGTGGTTGTTGCTCCAGGGAAATCCACGTTGCTGAAGGTGCCGGCATTGTTCGTGAAGCCGTGCAGCGTTCCCGCCAGATCCTGGTACACCCCGGCGATCAGACCTGCAGCGTTGATGCTCGTTGCGATGCTTGCGGTCGAGTTCGGCACGACGAGAATCTCGTACGCTCCGTTCTTGAACGTGAAGGCTGTCGTGGGCGTGGTGCCGCTGCTGGGATCGAGAACGAACGCGCCCACGGCCGTGGTGCCGTCGTTGTCAAAAAGGAGAGACTGCGCCGCACCCGGATAGTCCGCGCTTGCGAACGCGTAGACCTTCGCGACAGCCAGCCCTCGGGATACGGCGTCTTCGACAGCGACCGCCGTGCGGTCGGTCCTCACACTCGGTCGAAGGTCCAGCAGGCCTCGCAGGATGGCCCGTCCTGGCCGCTGCGGCAGTGGCGCTCTTGCTCTCTCCATGTCGATCCCCCTTACGCTTGACGGGATGGCCAGTGGCGTCGATCGCCATGGCCTCTGGGTCCCGTGTCCGATGGTGAGCCCTGACCGAAGGCTAGAGTATAGATGGAGTATCATCCCGCGACCGGGCCGGGGACCTCGTCAGGATCAGGAAGCATGTCCGTGCAATCATTCCGACAGCTCCATCGTCTTTCCGTCGCGTTACTGGTCGCTGCCGCGCTCCTCGCCGTGGCGAAGGCGCAGACGCGCCAGCCGTTCAGCCGCGTCGCCGTGGTGGTGACGCCCGATCACGCGAACTGGACCTATCAACCTGGCGAGGCGGCGACGTTTCGGATCGATGTGTTGCGCGACGGCCACCAGGCGGTCGGCGCGACGGTGAAATATGGCATCGGGCCGGAGATGCTCCCCCCAGTGACGCAAGCCACAGCCGTCGTCGGGGCGACTCCGCTGACAGTCGCCGGCGGGACGATGAGCGTACCCGGCTTCCTGCGATTGATTGTGACCGCGGAAGTCGACGGCCGCACCTACCGCGGCCTCGGGACCGCCGGCTTTTCCCCTGAGCGCATCCAGCCGACACAGGTGAACCCGCCTGACTTCGATGCGTTCTGGGATGCGGAGCGCGCGCGACTGGCGGCGCTGCCGCTCGACGCGAAGTGGACCCCGCTTCCCGATTACGGGACCGCCGACGCGGAGTGCTCGCAGATCAACCTGCAGAACGTCGGGCTGACGGCTGGCGCGAGCCGGCTGTACGGGATTCTGTGCATGCCCCGCGCGGCGGGCAGGTATCCGGCGCTGCTCAGCGTGCCGGGCGCCGGCGTCCGGCCGTATCGCGGGCTGCCGCAGCTGGCGGGGCGCGGATTGATCACTTTCCAGATCGGCATCCATGGCATTCCGGTCATCCAGCCGCAGGAGGTCTACGACAGCCTGGCAAGCGGCGGGCTGAGCGGCTATCCGACCGTCGGGCTCGATTCGCGCGAGCGCTACTACTACCGCCGCGTCTACACGGGCACGCTCCGCGCGAACGACTTCCTGACGTCGCTGCCGCAGTGGGATGGCCGGAACCTGGGCGTCACGGGCGGCAGCCAGGGTGGCGCGCTGGCGATCGTGACCGCGGGACTCGACCGGCGGGTGACGCGCCTGGCCGCGTACTATCCTGCCCTGTCGGACGTCACCGGCTATCTCCACGAGCGCGCAGGTGGCTGGCCGCACATGTTCCGCGCGAGCGAAGGCCCGAATGCTCATCGCGTCGAGGCGAAGATCGTCACCACGCAGTACTACGACGTCGTGAACTTCGCCCGGCGCGTCACCGCGCCGGGACTCTACTCGTGGGGCTTCAACGACGAAACGTGCCCGCCGACGTCGACGTACTCCGCTTACAACGTCATCACGGCCTCCAAGCGGCTGATCCTTGCCTACGACACCGGCCACCGCTCCACGCAGGAACAGGTCGATGACGTGGATGACTGGCTGGTTGACGAGCTCACCGGCCACCTGTCCTCGGCCGCCGGAAGGCAATAGCACTGTTCAATATCTGGAGGGTTCATGATCGTCAGGCGCGCACTCATCTCCTCATTCGCGATCGTCGGCCTCGGCGGCATTCTCGCGGCGCAGGTGCCGGTACTCGATCTGAAGCTCGGGCTGTGGGAAAACACTGTCGTTACGAACATCGGAGGGGCGCCGCCGGTTGACACCAGCAAGATGAGCCCGGAACAGGCCGCCAAGATTGCGGAGGCGATGAAGGGCCTGGCTGGCGACCGGACGATGACCGAGAAGTCCTGCATCAAGAAAGAGGACCTGGAGAACGACTCGTTCATGCTGCCGCACGATGCCAACACGACCTGCACGCGCACGGTCGGGACGAACACGAGAGCGGCCTTCGTCGCCGACATCACATGCACGGGCGCTCGGCCGATGAAGGGCCAGGTCAACATCCAGTCGCTCGCCGGCGGGACCGCGTTCAAGGGGGCAGTGAAGATGGAAACGTCGGCGGGTGGCGGCACCACGAACCTCGCCATGACGATGACGGGCAAGTATCTCGGCCCGGACTGCGGGAGCGTCAAGTAGGACGAGGCGAACGCGGTCCCCGAAGAGCGGCCCTTAGCGGCGCTTCGCCGCCGGACGCCGTTCCGGCACGATGGTCTCACCACGCGCGAGCATGTCCACGAGCGACGCGATCTTCCTGGCGCGGCCCGCCGGCGTCTTCATGTGGTTCGTGCGAAACGCCAGCGCGAAAAGATTCAGGCGGCCGAGTGTCTTGAACGTCTTGCGCGCGCGCGGGTTCGCGTCGATCGCAGCGCGCAGATCGGCAGGGACGGTCGCTTGGGTTGCGCTGCGGATCGGGGCATAGGCGGCGTCCCACCGGCCATCCGCTTTCGCGGCATCCACGTGACGCTGACCGTGCGGCGTCATGCGGCCTGCCGCAGTCAACCGCTCCACGTTGTCACGATTGATCTGGCTCCACATGCTCTTGCCGCCGCGCGGACAGTAGCGTTGCAGGAACGAGCGATCGTCGAACGACTTCCGGATGGCGTCGATCCAGCCCCAGCAGAGCGCGACGTCAAGGGCCTCGGCGGCCGTCACCGTAGGCAGCCCACTGGCCTTCTTGTGAATTTTCAGCCAGAGCTCCGGCTGTTTGTCGTGGTTCGCGCTCATCCAGGCCGCGAACGCCGCAGATGTACGAAAGGTCTTGATCCGTTTCGGATCCGGAACGATTGGCGCCATCCGTGTGCCTCGCGGGATCGTGCCATGTCGCGCCGCACTGCTGCAATACCAGCTATCAGCTCTCAGCTCTCAGCTGACAGCTAAATCCTGCTCGAGCCGAGAGTGAGCTGACAGCTGAGAGCTGACAGCTGACAGCTACCCAACCCAGTTCTTGTAAGATTCGATCTTGCCGTGAAGACGACAGGAGACCTGCCCCTGCAGGGCGTGCGCGTGCTGGAGCTGGGCCAGCTCATCGCCGGTCCGTTCTGCGCTCGCCTGCTCGCCGACTTTGGCGCCGAGGTGATCAAGGTCGAACCGCCAGGCGTCGGCGATCCCCTCCGGAACTGGCGTCAGCTGCGGAATGGCACTTCGCTGTGGTGGCACGCCCAGTCACGCAACAAGAAATCAGTCGCCATCGATCTGCGCCAGGAGGAAGGACGTGAGATCGTGCGCGCGCTGGCGGCGCGCGCCGACATCCTGGTCGAGAACTTCAGGCCGGGAACACTCGAGGCCTGGAAGCTCGGGTACGACGACCTCTCTGCTGCCAATCCCGGACTGGTGCTGGTGCGTGTGTCAGGGTACGGCCAGACGGGACCCTACCGCGACCGTCCTGGATTCGGCGTGATCGGCGAATCGATGGGTGGCCTTCGATACCTCACCGGCGAGCCGGGCCGGTTGCCTGTTCGGGTCGGCGTGTCGATCGGAGATTCGCTCGCCGCGCTCCACGGCGCGCTCGGCGCCATGATGGCGCTCCATCAGCGCGCTCGAAACGGCGGGCACGGGCAGGTGGTCGATGTCGCGCTCTACGAATCCGTCTTCAACATGATGGAGAGCCTCGTTCCGGAGTACGAGGCATCCGGGATCGTCCGGGAGCCTACCGGCGGTGCGCTCGCAGGAATCGCGCCGTCCAACGCGTATCACTGCGCGGACGGGGTCATCCTGATCGGTGGCAATGGCGACGGCATCTTTCGGCGCCTCATGAACTGCATCGACAGGACGGATCTTGCGGAACGATCCGATCTGCGCAGCAACGCCGGGCGAGTGGCAAAACGCGAGGAGATAGACGAGGCGATCGATGCGTGGACGCGCGAACAGGGCACCGTCTCGGCGCTCGAATCGATGGATCGCGCCGGCGTTCCCGCCGGTCGGGTGTACACGGTCGCGGACATCGTCAAAGATCCCCAATACATCGCCCGCGAGATGATCGTCCACCACAAGGCATTCGACGACGAGACGGTCGCGGTGCCTGCTGTCGTCCCGAAGTTGAGCGACACGCCCGGGCGCGTGCGCGTCCGGGCCCCCATGCTCGGCGAGCACACCGACGAAGTCCTGCGCGCCCTTGGTTTTCCAGAGGGTCAGATCGCACGCTGGCGCGAGAGCGGCGTCATACAGTAGCCCCTCAGCGGACGTACAAGAGGTACGGCAGCTCGATGACGAGCAGCCCGAGAAGGTACAAGGCGCCCGTCAGGGCACCCAGTTTCCAGAACTCTCCGTTGGAGATGTACCCGGCGCTGAACCAGAGCGGCGCAGGTCCCGTGGCGTACGGCGTCAGCACGCCCATCAGGCTGAGCGAATACACGAGCGTGCGCACGACGGCGTCGACCGGCATGCCCGGGATGGCGACAACCGCGGCAAGGAACGCGGGCAGAACGGCGGTCGTGTGCGCCGTCGTGCTCGCGAACAGGTAGTGGATGGCGAAGAACAGCGCGATGAGGAGCACGGCCGCGATGACGACAGGGAAGCCGGCCATGCCGGCCGCGCTGCGCTGAGCCACCCAGGAGAGGAAGCCGACCTGATTGAGTCCGTCGGCGAGCGCCACCAGCGTCGCGAACCACGCCAGCACGTGCCACCCCTGCCTGTTGCCGAGGATGTCGTTCCAGGTCACGACACCCGTCACGACCATCAGCGAGATCACGATCAGCGACACGATCACCGGCGAAACGAACGCGTTCCCGACGATCCAGCCCACCAGCGCCATCACGGCCAATCCGGCCATCGCCACTTCGCCGCGCGAAATCGGTCCGAGTGCGCGGAGCTCGGCGCGGGCCCACGCCGTGACCTCGGATCCACGCGTGATCGTGGGCGGGTAGGCGATGAAGGTGACGAGCGGCGTGAGCAGGAACAGCACGATCCCGACCGGCAGCGCGCCTGCCAGCCACGAAGTCCAGCCGATGTCGACGTGTGCAATCTTCCTCGCCAGCTCTGTCGCGAGGAGGTTGGGTGCCATCGCCGTCACGAACATCGAGCCGGTCACCGTCGTTGTCGCAAACGCCGTCCAGCACAGATACGCACCGATCGCGCGTCGGTTGTGGGTTGGTGTCGAACCGTACAACGGCGGGATGCTCTTCACGACCGGGTAGATGGTGCCTCCGCTGCGAGCCATGTTGGACGGCATGAACGGCGCCAGCACGAGGTCGGCAAAGGCGATGGCGTAGCCGAGTCCCAGCGTGCTGCTGCCCAGGGTCCTCACGAGGAGCAGTGCGATGCGCTTTCCGAGACCGGTGACCTCGTACCCGAGTGCGAATGTCGTCGCCGAGAACACCAGCCAGACAACGTCGTTGCTGAATCCGGAGAGCGCCCAGCGCACGGATGCGGCGGGTGTGTCGCCCACGAGCCGAAACGAGGCGGCGACGCTGAGGCCGATGAGGCCCAGCACGGGTGCCGGCACCGGCTCGGTCACGAGTCCGGCGACGACGAAGACGAAGACGGCGAGGTAGTGCCAGGCGGTCGGCGTGAGGCCGGAAGGGACGGGAAGAATCCACAACGCGCCCGCGAGTCCGAGCGGCAGGAACCAACCGCGCACGCTGGGCGTGTCCCTATCCTTCTCGCTCGTTGGCGGCACCATGTGATGGTTGTTATCGGCCAGGTCACGGGAGACGACGCGACCAGCCACTCTATTTCCGCCGAGCCGGCGGGAGCAAGTCGGGCGGGGCGAGATGGGGTCAGACCCAGGTCTGACCCCAGGCCGTGCCGCTCCAGGATAGAGTACGTCCGCTGGCGGCACTTCGCCGATCGGAGATGACCCTGTGACGACACGACTCTTGATCGCCACTTGTCTGGTTGCGGCGCTCGGTTCGGATCGCGGTGCGGCGCAGCAGGCGCCGGCCACTCCTCCAGGGACGGGCCGCGGCGGGAGGGGTCAGGCTCAGGACACCCTCGTTTCGCCGGAAATTCATCCCGACCGGACGGTCACGTTCCGGATCCGCGCGCCGCAGGCCACGACCGTGACGCTGACGGGCGACTGGCTGGCCACTCCATCATCCGCGACTGGCGGCGTGATGCCGATGACCAGGGACGCCGACGGCGTGTGGAGCGTCACCAGCGTGCCGCTCGAGCCGACTGTCCACTTGTATTTCTTCACCGTCGATGGCCTGGCGATCGCCGATCCGATCAACCCGAGGATCAAGTTGCGCGTTCGCACGTCTGCGAGCCTTGTCGAGGTGCCAGGCACTCCGACTCCGCCCTGGCAGCTGCGCGACGTTCCGCATGGCAGCGTCGACTGGAACGTTCATCACTCCACGTCGTACAACGACACGCACGAGTTCCTCGTGTATCTGCCGCCCGGATACTTCACGAGCAAGGCGCGCTATCCGGTGTTGTACCTGGTTCACGGCGCGGGGGACACGGCCCTCGGATGGACGACGGCCGGCGCCGCGAACCTGATCCTCGACAACCTGATCGCCGAGAAGAAAGCGGTCCCGATGATCGTGGTCATGCCGTTCAACGGCAGCAACAATCCGGCGCCGCCCGCGGCTGCGGCGCCCGGGGCAGGCGCTCCAGCGGCTTCCCCGTTCGAGAACTACATGCTCAAGGAGCTCATTCCCTACGTGGACGCAAAATATCGCGTCGCATCAGGGCGCCAGAATCGCGCCATGGCGGGGCTCTCGGCAGGTGGCGCCGCAACCTATAACGTCGGACTCAAGCACCTGGAGCTGTTCAGCGGGTTCGGGATGTTCAGCGCGGCAGGCGGCGGCGGAGCAGACTTCGCGACGCGCTATCCGCAATTGGCGGCGGACCCGAAGGTCACCAACGCGAAGATCAACGTCTTCTGGATCGGTTGCGGCACCGAGGATCCCCTAGACAAGGCCGCCAGGACGTTCGACGCAGAATTGACAAAACTACAAATCAAACATACCTACGCCGATCGCGAAGGCGGGCATGTGTGGCCCATATGGCGCTGGGCGCTGGCGGAGTTCGCGCCGCTGCTCTTCCAGCCGTCCAAATCGTGATGGTGCCTGCGCGTTCGATCGTTCGGGCGCGCGCGCCGAAAGGCGGCGGGTACTGCGGATGGTTCGGCAGACCGATCGGGTGCTACCGCCGCTCCCATCGAATGTCGATGCCGTCGCTCGATCCCAGCCCGTCGCGGAGGACGTTCAACAAATGCTCCGTCGCGCGGCCGTCGCCGATGACGTCGATGGTCGCTCGATCGATGTAGTAGTCCTGGTCCTCGGTCGACTCTTCCTCGAGAGCGTCCTGAAGCACCTTCAGGTCGGCTTCGGTAATCGATCCGATGAGCAGGTCCGTTGCGTCGTTGTAGAGATCGATCATGGCTGCCATATGTCGGACGCCGACCGTCATGGTCGGTTCGCGGTTGACCGCCCGACGTCCGCAGAGGCGACACGCCGCGGCCGCTACGGATCAGGGGTTCCGCTCTGTCAGTGTACAGGACTTGCCGGACGAAGGCTGTTGAGCCGATGAGCAGCGACAATCGTCTGCGAACCTACCGACTTGTGTTCTAAGATGCTGCCTGCCTGGAAAGACGCCGACTCGAGTGCGGTAATTATTTCCCGATTCGCCTGAGGCCAACTTCATGCATGACGATCAGCCACTGGCGCCGGACAACGCAGCACCACTCGTGCTGCTCATCGACGATGCCGAGGATCTCAGGACCGTCGTGTCCGATTTCCTGCAGTCGAGCGGGTTTCGCGTCGAGACCGCGAAGAACGGTTTCCAGGGTGTCACGCGGGCGGTCGAGTCCGTACCGGACATCATCCTGATGGATTTGGGCATGCCGGGTATGGATGGCTTGGAGACGGCCCGGCTCCTGAAGAAGCAGAGCCTCACGAGCGCCGTCCCGATTGTGGCCTTTACGGGTCAGGCACTCGTCGACGACATGGGGCGGGTCCGGGCGTGCGGGTTTGCCGAGCTGATCTCGAAGCCTCACGATCTATCCGAGCTGGCCGATGCCCTGCGTCGGATCCTGAAAGACAAGTCGAGTCGCGCCGACGGCGCCAACTAACCTTCACCTACACGGCGTGTTCGGTTACAGCGTCGCCGGGCTGGTGGCACGCGCCGCCGCGAGGGCACGCCGATCTTCGGACGCGGATCGAATGAGCGTCAGTGCCGTGTAGAACACTACGACGATTACGCCCCAGCGGATGACATCGAGCGGCAGCGACTTCACGAGCCACACCGCGATCAGAACTCCTGGAATGCCGCCGAGCGTCAGCCCGAGCGCCGCCCGGGCGACATAGCGCCCGGTGCTCACGAACCGCATCGACGCCAGCATGCCCATGGACGCGCCGGACCCCATCATGACGGGAAAAGCGGCGCGCGGGTCCAAGCCCAGCAGACTGAATAAAATCAGGCTCGGTCCATAGTTTCCGATCCCGAGCGTCGCGAGCGCACCAAAGACGAAGTTCGCCATCCACGCGATCGCCAGGCGCCCGGGCCCGAGCGCAAGCGCCTGTCCACCTGTCGGATAAAGGCCCAGCATTCCTACAGCCATGAAGACGCCCGCCAGCAGGAGTCCGGACGCCATGCCGAGTTGGATGAGGCGCCTCGGGAGCCGCGACACCACTCCCGCGCCAAGCCAACCGCCAGCCATCATCGCGACGATGAGCGAGACGAGCAGCGTGCGATCGACGGACACGACGCTGATGAAGGCAAACGCCTGGACGACGACCGGGAGTGTATGACCGACGAGCATGGTGCCCGGAATCCGCTCGTCCGGCACGAGCTGCAGAAGCCGGTACGTGGACGTCGTTGTTGCGAAGGAACCGATACCGAGCGTGTCGAAGAAGTTCGTGGCGAATCCGATGAGGATGTGAAGCCATCCGGGCGCGGCCGCGCGTTCCAGCGCCTCGGGCGCGAGCAATCGGGACCGATAGAGCGCGGTTCCCCATCGCAGCACGTAGAGTCCCGCAAATGCGCCGAGCGCGAGCAGCAACGTACGGACGACGTCCAAGGCGCGTCTCCTTCGAACCGGGCAGCGGCACTGCGCTTCGAAGGTCGCACATGAACCGGGGCGACCGGAGGATCACTCCTCCACGAGCGGCAGACCGGGAACTACTGTCGTGCTGGGAAAGCGACGAATCGTAGCATGTCGGCGACCGGTCCGCCTGGGGTCAGACCTGGGTCTGACCCCAATCTTGCCAAGTCCGCCCCGTCGGCGCTGAACTGATGAGCTATACTGGCGTGCTGCGACCCGTTCGATTCTCGGGCGCACTAGGCCGCAATTTTCTCAGGAGCAATTGATGAGACGACTTGTTGTATCCGGTGTGATCGCGTTGTTGAGTGTCGGAGTCGTGCTGGCACAGGAGGGTGCCAAGGCTGGCGGCGCGAAAGCGGGCGGCGGCGTCGCGCAGGCGCTGACCGATATGGAAAATCAGTGGGCGAAGGCATCGAAAGCCGGCGATGGGGACGCCATCGGGGCGATGCTGTCCGCGGACTTCGTGATGCTGGACTCCGATGGCTCGTTGCATAGCAAGACCGACGTGGTCGCTCGAACCAAAAAATCGAAGTGGGTGACGAACGAGATTGGCGAACTGAAGGTCGTCGCCCATGGCGATTCAGCGATTGTGACCGGCACCTGGACGGGCAAGGGCACGGACGCCAACGGGAAGGCGGTTGACGCCAAGGAGCGATGGGCGGATACGTGGGTCAAAACGGCAGACGGGAAGTGGCAGTGTGCGGCGTCGGCGGCTGCGCCGATGAAGTAGGCGGTCGCCGCTTCGATCGAATGACCGTCTTTCAGAGTCGGCGGGGTCAGACCTGGGTCTGACCCCGGGGGCCCGACCAGAGACACTCTTCATCGCCGATAGGCGGCGCGAAAGAACCATCCCGCCAGGTTGTTCAAGGCCGCCCGGGTCCCGCTCTTGCTGTCGGCCACCATCTGCAGCCCGACGAACGAGATCATCTGCGTCGTCGATCTGAGCCGCGTGCCGTCTCTCGCCGGCAGCAGCTCCAGCGTCACCATCGCGATGGAGAGCATCTGGTCTCCGTCGCGGATCGATTCTACGTAGACGAGGCGTTCGTCCGGAACGATCTCGTGATACCAGACCCTGCCATGGAATCTCGGGTCGTCCTTGGGTCCGCAGTGAAACACGTCACCGCCTCCGACCGTGAAATCCGCCCTGTCGTAGACGATCACGTCGCTCCCGGGCGCGGCCCACTCCACGCGGACGTGAACGTCAGCGTACGCCGCGAATACCTCAGCGGGACCGACTTCGATGTCGGTCTCGATTACGAACGTCTCGTGCACTGGTCCATGCATGATTCAATCCTCGCCGGCGCGCTGCACGCGCGCCACTCGGGCATCGTGCGCGTAGGCGTGGTAATGTGCAATGACCATTTTCTGATGGGACTGCATGACCACTTTGCGGGCGCCCGCGCGCTCAGTCGCTGCCTTGTACATCCCGTTCGATCGAAGTGCGGGCACTCCGTACTATCACCAGATCTCTCAGGGCCTTCGCGACGCGATCCTTGACGGCCGTCTGGGTCGAGGTCAGCGCCTTCCCTCGACGCGATCGCTCGCAAGCGAGCTCGGCATTTCGCGACTCCCGGTCCTTACTGCGTACGACCAGTTGTTCCACGAGGGATATCTCGTAGGCCGCATCGGGGCCGGCACTTACGTCGCGCCGTCGGTTCCGAGCCGGCAGGAACGAGCGTCAACAGGAACGGTCGCTGAGATGCGATCGCGGTCGCCGGAGGCCCGACAGGCGCGCGGCGGCACACGTACAGATCGGGCACAATCGCTTGGTCCCTTTCGCGTCGGCCTGCCTGCCCTCGATCAGTTTCCGCAAAAAGCCTGGTCCCGCCTTGTTTCGCGACACGCGCGGCAGTTGCCGGCAGAGCTGATGGCCTACGGCGGACCCCGCGGGCATCTCCCTCTTCGCGCGGCTGTGGCCGCCTATTTGCGCGCGGCGCGCGACGTTCGTTGCGAGCCCTCCCAGGTGCTGATGGTCGGCGGGTCCCAGATGGCGCTGCAGCTCTGTGCGGCGGTGCTGCTGCGGGCCAACGATGTTGCCTGCGTCGAGAACCCCGGCTATCCCGGTGCGTGGAAGGCGCTGGCGGCGACAGGCGGCACGATTCGAGGTGTTCCACTTGATGGCGGCGGGCTCGTGGTTCGCGCGCTCGAGAGAAGGCGCCGCGCTCGTCTCGTGTACGTGACCCCGTCGCATCAGTACCCGCTCGGTATGGCCATGGCGGCCTCGCGCCGCCTCGAGCTCCTCGAATGGGCCAGTCGGAACGACGCATGGATCGTCGAGGACGACTACGACAGCGAATATCGATTCGCAAGCAGGCCCCTGGGTGCGCTGCAAGGAATGGACGGGACCGGCCGCGTCATCTACATCGGAACGTTCAGCAAGGTTCTGTTCCCCGCGCTCAGGCTTGGATACCTGGTCGTGCCGCAGCCTCTCCTGGCCAGGTTCGTCGATGCGCGCGACGCTCTCGATCTTTTTTCGCCGACGCTGTATCAATCGGCGTTAACCGATTTCATTGCCCAGGGGCATTTCGCACGGCACGTCCGCCGCATGCGCTCGACGTACCAGAACCGTCGGGACGCCCTGGTCGGCGCCATCCACCGTGCGCTCGGCCACCGCCTCGAGATCGTGAATGCAGATGCGGGGATGCACCTCTCCACCTGGTTCCAGCCGGGCATCGACGACCTCGCGGTCGTCCGGCGCGCGGCGGATCGAGGCCTCTACCCGATCGCGCTGTCGACATGCTTTGTCGATTCCGATGCGCGCTCCGGCCTCGTCCTGGGATTCGGAGGATCGAC
Organism: uncultured Acidobacteriota bacterium; assembly: GCA_963730995.1. Taxonomy (GTDB): domain Bacteria; phylum Acidobacteriota; class Vicinamibacteria; order Vicinamibacterales; family 2-12-FULL-66-21; genus CAVSUB01. The sequence goes on from CAVSUB010000004.1 coordinate 29,085, forward strand.
GGAAGCGCAGATCGACCGGGCCGTGGATGCGCTGGCCAGGATCATCGACGATGTCGTTATCCCGACGCGCGGGCGGGGCGCTCGCGCGTCGAGATGAGGGATATAGACTCCTGCTGAAAGCTGGGAGCTGAGCAGCGCTGAGCTGAGAGCTAATGGACTTCAGCGCAGACTAGTGTTTGTCGGTCGGTTGGAACACACGCTGCGCGAACCACGTGAGGTTCTGGCGCCAGAGCGGCCAGACGTGACCGATATCGGGTATTTCCTCTTCTGCGAACTGCACGTGTTTCGAACGCAGCCAGTCTTTGAACTGCCGGTTCACCCCGATGAGTGAGTCCGCGGTTCCGCAGGTGATCCACAGGAGTCTGATCTGCGAGTTGGCTTTGGCGTCGAGATTGGGGAAGTTCTTGTCGAACACGCCGGCATCCATCGTCCGACTCCCGCCCCGCCCTCGACCGTCTCCCGCGGCGCCAGCCGGTGGACCCGCAGGCGCGGCGCCGCCTGTCGCCGGCGGAGCCGTCGCCCCAGGCCACATGACGAAGGCACCGCTGAAGGATCCCATCCACGCGAACTTGTCCAGATTGTTGAGCGCCGTGTAAAGCGTCTCGGCGCCACCCATCGACAGGCCGGCGATTGCGCGCTCCTCACGATTCCTGCTGACGTTGTACCCGCGTTCGACCGCCGGCATCACCTCGGTCAACAGACTCTTTGTGTATCCGGTGATGCTCTCCGCGGCCATGGCGCCGGCCGGGCCGTTGTTCACACCGTAGCCCAGCGTAGTGACGACCACCATGGGTACTGCTTTGTTTCCCGCAATCAGGTTGTCCAGAATCACGTTTGCTGCTCCGCCGTTCATCCATCGCTCCGCATCGTCACCGAGGCCGTGCAGCAGATAGAGCACCGGGTACGGCCGCGCGCGCCGTGCGTCGTACCCGGGGGGCAGGTATACGTAGAAGTCGCGGTCGTCGTTCGCGATCGTCGAATGGAACGCGTGCCGGGCGATGACACCGCGAGCGACGCCGGGAGCTGGCAGCCACGGCTGCGAGCCCGGCACCACGAACATCGACTGGAAACTGTTGTACGACGTCTGAACCTGGCGATTCGCCGGGTCGTTGATGGTCGTGCCATCGACCACAATCGAGTACGTGTAGTAATCGGGCGAGAGCACGTCGGTCGTCGTGCTCCAGACGCCCTGTTCGTCCTTCTGCATCGTCAGCCGGTTCCCCGCAAGGGCGACAGCGACTTCCTTCGCGTTAGGCGCGCGAAGCCGGAAGGTGACACGCCCGTCGTTGACTTCCGGCGATCTCACGGGGGGCGCGCCTCGGCCGCCGCCTCGAGGCCCGGCCTGTGGCGGCGCGGTGGGCGCGGCAGCGGCCGCGGATGCCGGCGCCTGTTGCGCCTTCATCGTGGCCGCAACCGCAAACACTCCCGTCAGGACAAGACAAAAAAGCACCAGCCGTCGAAACATGAATGACCTCACAGGCCACCTAAAATACGCTCTGGGTGCATCCGGCGTCCAGCCGTAGGCTCCCCAGAGATCACGCGCGACCACTTTGATTGAACCGACTATCGATCTTGTTGCACGCGCGCCACTCAGGTCCCGTCCGGAAATAAGTGCGCCAAGCTGGGCGTCGAGGCGCCCGCCCGGCGAGGCGCGAGGAGCGCGCATACTGGGCGTATGTAAGCGACGAGCAACGAAGCCCGGCGGGATGCATCGGCGGCCAGAATGGTGCAGTTATTTCCGGACGGGCCCTCAGTATCGCCAGGTTCGAGATCGTGTCAGGTCGATGCAGTGAGGGTTCGGCGACGGGTGCGTCAAGGGTTTGAGCGCTGCCAGAAGAGCTCGATTGCGACCTCATCAACGATTCTTGGCGCTCTCACGCATCGCGTCTTTCAGATTCGCGCGGAACAAAAGTCGCCTCAGGAGAGGTCAAATCCTCCTTTCCGAACCGCGCGAGGTCGGAGGGCTGACAAGTTATCCACGGCGCGCTGACTTTCAGTGGCGGCAGCACCCAGACCGCCATTCAAGCGTGGTCGCGCGCATTCACTTTTGAATGTTAACTGCGCGGACGGATCGCAACTTCGATCTGGCGAAGCTCAATGAGAGGATCTAACCTACTAAGCCACAGCTCTTCATGGGGTCCAATCCGACGATCGACTGCCGGCTGGTCGGAGGCACTTCGAAATCACTGGACATCACTGGTTCATCCGCCGAAGGCAGCGCGCCGGGCGAGCGTGGCAAGGGTCTCATGTCGAAAATTGGGCGTCGGTTGTTCACTCTCCAAGTGCTGGTTCTCGTCGGTTCGAGTCTGACAGGGTTGTGGCTGTTGGGTCGTGGGACTCCCGTGAGCGCGCAACCCAATCCGGCGGTCGTTGGACAGTGGTCAGCGGCTCAGGATTGGCCGGCGGTTTCGGTTCACGCAGCTTTGCTCCCGACGGGAAAGGTCATCTTCTATCCGTACACGGATGAACCCCGCGTCTGGGATCCGCTCACCAACTTGATTGCCTCCGTGGCGCAGGCCAGCTTCAATCCATTCTGCTCCGGACTCACACTCCTCGGCGACGGCCGGCTGTTCGTCGGCGGCGGACACATCAGCAACGACGTTGGCTTGAAGTCAGCCGGCCTGTACGACCCCGTCGCAAATGTGTGGTCGCGGCTCCCGGACATGAACGCGGGGCGCTGGTACCCAACGGCGACGACGCTTGCCGATGGAAGTGCGCTCATCGTGTCGGGCAATGTCGATCTGGCTGTCGGCCTCAACATTCTTCCGCAGGTGTGGGCCAATGGCAGCTGGCGCGATCTGACCTCGGCACAGATCCCGCTGCCGTATTACCCGATGATGATGCTCGCGCCCAACGGCAAGGTGTTCTATGCAGGGCCGGAGCAGTCCACCAGGTTTCTCGATACCACCGGTACCGGAACGTGGACGGCCGGCCCGACGAGCGCTGGCGGAAACCGGAACTACGGAAATGGAGTGATGTACGAGCCAGGAAAAATACTGATCGTCGGCGGGGGCGATCCGCCGCTTGCGTCGGCGGAAGTCATCGACCTCAATCAGCAGAACCCGAGCTGGCGGCCGGTGGGATCGATGTCGAGCGCCCGCCGTCAGGAGAACGCCACATTGCTTCCCGATGGCACGGTGCTCGTCACAGGCGGCAGCAGCGGCGCAGGTTTCAATAACTCCAATACACCTGTGTATGCGGCCGAGCTCTGGAATCCTTCGACGGGCACTTTTACGACGCTTTCGAGCGCGGCGCACTATCGCGGCTATCACTCGATTGCGCTGCTCCTGCCCGACGGGCGCGTACTGTCGTCAGGCGGCGACGGCGAGCCAAACGCCGAAGTGTTCTCGCCCCCGTACCTGTTCAAAGGCGCGAGGCCCAACATCACGTCGGTGCCGCAGAGTCTCTCGTACGGCCTTTCGTTTTCGGTCGCGACACCGAATGCCACGTCCATCTCCACCGTCTCGCTTGTGCGTCTTTCAACCGTGACGCATTCGACCAACATGAATCAGCGGTTTCTTCGCCTGGCGTTTTCGCAGGGGAGCGGAGGACTGACCGTCACGGCGCCCTCGGCGGCCGAGATCGCACCTCCGGGCGACTACATGCTGTTCCTCGTGAACAGCACAGGCGTGCCATCGGTTGGATCCATCGTGCGGCTTGGTGTCGGCGTACCGGCGCCCGCTGCTCCGTCGAACCTGTCAGCGACTGCGGTCTCGAGCAATCGAATAGACCTTGCCTGGACCGACAACGCGTCGAACGAGCTTGGAGTTCGGATCGAGCGCTCAATCGATGGCAGCACGTTCTTCGAGTTCGCAACAGCCGCTCAGAATGCCACCAGCTACTCCGATACCGCCGTGAACCCGCAGACGCAGTATTGGTACCGTGTGCGAGCCTACAACGCCGGCGGGGCGTCCTCGTTGGCCGGGCCCGTCAGTGCCACGACACCACCTACGGGTGGACCTCCTCCGCCTGCGGTCGCCGCCTATGCGTTCAACGAGGGCTCCGGCGCAACCGCGAGCGACGCGTCCGGGCACGGCAACACGGGGACCGTCATCAATCCGAGCTGGACGACTGGGAAGAACGGGTCGGCGCTCGCCTTCAACGGCAGCAGCACGGCCGTGTCGATCCCCGACAACAACAACTCGCTTGACGTGAGCACGCTTACCGTGGAGGCCTGGATCTTCAAAACGGCTGCGACGGTGGAATACCGCAGCATCGTCGGCCGACAAGCGGGAACGAGCTGGTCCGACTCGTGGGTGCTGTTCTACGACGCGGTGAGCTCCAACGACGCCTACCGGTTCTGCGCGCTGGATTGTGTCACTGGCCCGTCGAGCACGGGTGACATGAACACGTGGGTCCATCTGGCCGCGACCGAGGATGGCACTACCACCAGACTGTATCGGAATGGTGTGCTGGTGGCATCGAGCAGTCAGCATGCCGGAAGCCTCGCGCCAGAGAACACGAAGGTGTGCATCGGCTCTGGCGCCAACGACGCCAGCCTCGCGTGCAACAGTGAATTCGTCAACGCCCGAATCGATGATGTCCGTATCTATGGCCGCGCGCTGACGGCCCAGGAAGTCCTGCAGGACATGACCACGGCCGTCGGCGGCACTCCCGATACGACGGTGCCGACGGTAGTCATCACCGCTCCGGCCAACGCCGCCACCGTGTCGGGCAGCGTGACCGTTTCCGCCAACGCCTCCGACAATGTCGCTGTCGCGGGTGTGCAGTTCAAGGTCGACGGCGCAAATGTCGGGCCGGAAGATACGGCGGCGCCGTACTCCGTCGCCTGGGACAGCACGGCGGCGATCAACGGCTCGCACACGCTGACGGCGGTGGCCCGCGATACGTCCGGTAACACGACCACCTCCATCGGCGTCGCGGTCACGACGAGCAACGTGGACACCACGCCGCCGATCATTTCAAACGTCGCGGCATCGGAGGTTCAGACCACGGCGGCGACGATTGGCTGGACGACCAACGAACCGGCCGACTCGCAGGTCGAGTACGGGTTGACGACGGGTACGGTTCCAGCACGACACTCAGTACCGGCAAGATCACGTCGCATGCGGTGCCCGTGAACAACCTGACGCCGGGTACTCTGTATAACTTCCGCGTGAAGTCGCGAGATGCCGCCGGCAATCTGGCGACCTCCGCAAACTCGACATTCACCACTACCGCGGTTGCAGACACGACGCCGCCAAACGTGACCCTGACAGCACCGGCCGACGGCGCCTCGGTTTCCGGGGTCGTCCAGGTCAGCGCCAGTGCGTCGGACAACATAGGCGTGGCAGGCGTGCAGTTCAAGCAAGGAGCCACGAACATCGGTGCGGAGGACACGACGTCCCCGTACGCGGTTTCATGGAACACCACTGGACTGCCCGGCGGCTCGTATACGCTGACCGCAGTCGCGCGCGACCAGGCCGGCAACACGAAGACCTCCATCCCGGTAACGGTGACAGTTACCGCAAGCGGGCAGCCTGCGCCGCCCGTCGCAGCCTATGCCTTCAACGAAGGCTCCGGGACAACGACGAGCGACGCGTCCGGAAACAACAACACGGCGACCATCAGCAATCCATCCTGGGCGGCTGGCAAGACTGGTTCAGCGGTGGCGTTCAACGGCTTCAACACCGCCGTCTCGATTGCCGACACCAATGGCTCACTGGATGTGAGCGTGCTGACCGTGGAGGCGTGGATCTTCAAGACGGGACCCTCCGTCGAATATCACGGGATCGTCGGCCGGCAAACGGGAACGAGCTGGGGCGACTTGTGGGTGCTGTTCTACGATGCCGCTCAGTTCAGCGATGCTTACCGATTCTGCGCGTTGGACTGTGTGACCGGTCCGTCGAGCACCGGCGACACGAATACCTGGGTGCACATCGCGGCGACCGAAGACGGTACGACCACCAGGCTGTACAGGAATGGCGTCCTGGTGGCGTCGAGCAGCCCGCATGCAGGAAGTCTTGGGCCGGAGACCACGGGCGTCTGCATCGGCTCGGGTGCCAACGACGCGAGCTTTGCCTGCAACAGCGAGTTCGTGACCGGCCGGATCGACGACGTCCGGATCTATGGCCGCGCCCTGACGGCGGCAGAAATCGTGCAGGACATGAACACCGCCGTGGGGTCGGTCGCCGATACAACGCCGCCGACGGTGTCGGTCACGGCTCCGGCCGCTGGCGCAACGGTCTCCGGCAGCGTCACGGTGTCCGCTGGTGCCTCCGACAACACCGGGGTCGCGGGGGTGCAGTTCAAAGTCGATGGTACGAATGTAGGAGCGGAAGACACGACCGCACCGTACTCGATCTCGTGGAACACCACGACCGCCGGCAACGGCTCGCACGGCCTGACGGCCGTCGCGCGTGACGCCGCTGGCAATACGACGACGTCGACCATCGTCACGGTGACGGTGAACAACGCCGACACGACCGCGCCGACGGTCTCTATCACGGCGCCGGCGAACAACGCGACGGTGCTGAACACGGTGACGGTGTCGGCGAATGCTTCCGACAATGTCGGCGTGGCGGGGGTGCAGTTCAAAGTCGACGGTACGAACGTGGGAGCGGAAGACACGACCGCACCGTACTCGATCTCGTGGAACACCACGACGGTCGGCAACGGCACTCACACGCTGACAGCGTTTGCCAGGGACGCGGCGGGCAACACGCAGACGTCGACGACGGTGACGGTCACCGTCAACAACCCGGACAGCACACCACCGACCGTGTCCCTGACGGCACCGGCGGGCGGCGCGAGCGTGTCGGGGACGGTCCAATTGACTGCTACCGCATCGGACAACGTGGGTGTTGTCGGCGTGCAGTTCAAGCAGGGCACGACGAATATCGGTGCGGAAGTCACGTCGGCGCCCTATGCGGTCTCCTGGAATACGACGACGCTGGCCAACGGCTCGTACGCCTTGACGGCGGTCGCTCGGGACGCGGGCAACAATACGACGACGTCGACCATCGTCACGGTGACGGTGAACAACGCCGACACGACCGCGCCGACGGTCTCTATCACGGCGCCGGCGAACAACGCGACGGTGCTGAACACGGTGACGGTGTCGGCGAATGCTTCCGACAATGTCGGCGTGGCGGGGGTGCAGTTCAAAGTCGATGGTACGAATGTAGGAGCGGAAGACACGACCGCACCGTACTCGATCTCGTGGAATACCACGACGGTCGGCAACGGCACTCACACGCTGACAGCGTTTGCCAGGGACGCGGCGGGCAACACGCAGACGTCGACGACGGTGACGGTCACCGTCAACAACCCGGACAGCACACCACCGACCGTGTCCCTGACGGCACCGGCGGGCGGCGCGAGCGTGTCGGGGACGGTCCAATTGACTGCTACCGCATCGGACAACGTGGGTGTTGTCGGCGTGCAGTTCAAGCGGGACACGACGAATATCGGTGCGGAAGATACGTCGGCGCCCTATGCGGTCTCCTGGAACACGACGACCGTGGCCAACGGCTCGTACGCCTTGACGGCAGTCGCGCGGGACGCCGGCGGCAATACGACGACGTCAGCCATTGTCACGGTGACGGTGAACAACACCGACACGACCGGGCCGACCGTTTCCATCACGGCGCCGTCGAACAACGCACGCGTGGCGAACACGGTGACGGTGTCTGCCAATGCCTCCGACAACGTCGGCGTCGTGGCGGTGCAATTCAAGGTGGACGGTACCAACATCGGCGCGGAAGACACCACCGCACCCTACTCGGTGTCCTGGAACACAGCCACAGTCTCCAATGGCAGCCACGTGCTGACCGCGGTGGCGAGAGACGCAGCCGGAAACAGCACGACGTCCAACGGCAGGACGGTGCGCGTCTCCAATGCGGCCCCGGCGCCCGAACCCGACCTCGAGGAATTCAGTCCCGCGCCGGCGGAATCATCCAAGCTCGATCAAGACCTGCGACCATCCAGTCATTGGGAGATCGATGACGTCGCCGGCAGCTCGAGACGAAGGCCAGGCGTGCAGGTCGGCGCCAACGCCCCATCGGCCGAGCTGCCCCGGCTTGAACAGGCGCCAGTCCAGGGTCGCAGACGATCGTCAACGGCGTTGTCAACACGCACGAGGCAGGCTGCTCCGATTGTCCGGACGCGCTGAAGGTTCTTACGCGACCTTAGGCCATCAGTAGAGGAACATATGGTTGGACGTTTCCTGGTCAGGATTCTCGCAGGTTCGGCGATTGTGCTGACCAGCGTGGGGCTCTGGGCTGCCGGCTCCTATAGCATCACCGATCTCGGGACGCTCGGCGGCGAGCGTACGAGCGCAATGGGCATCAACAACCGCGGCGACGTCGTCGGCTTTTCCCAGTCGGCCAAGGGCGAGAACCGAGCGTTCCTCTATACGGGTGGGTCGCTGGTCGATCTCGGCACGCTCGGAGGCGCCGAGAGCCTTGCGTACCGAATCAGCGACAACGGTGTCGTGGTCGGTAGGGCCCAGGATTCCGCTGGACGGTTTCACGCCTTTGTGACCACGACGAACGGCAACGCGATCGAGCTGACGATGCTCGACCCGCGTGCGGATGGCGACTTCGGAATGGCGACCGGTGTCAACCGCCTCGGGGAGGTAACAGGGTACTTCTCGACGTCGGGGGATCACATGTCGGCGCGGAATCGGGTGTTCAAGTATCTGAACTTCGTGGTCGAAGACATCGGGACATTCGGTGGCGAAGATGGCGTCGCGGTCGCGATCAACGACAAGGGCAACATCGCCGGGTACTTCAGCGAGGAGCCGCATGCCGACTATGCGGAACACAAGGCGTTCGCCTCCATCGATGGCAGCCTCGTCGCGATCGGCTCACTCGGTGGCAAGCTGACCACGGCCCGCGACATCAACAACAAGGACGAGGTCGTCGGCGACGGAGACGTCGGCACCGGCAATCTTCACGCCTTCCTGTTCAGTGGCGGCCAGATGCACGATCTGCAGACGCTTCCTGGCGGCCACCGGAGCACCGCTTATGGAATCAATAACCGCGGAGATATCGTCGGCATGTCCGAAGACGCGAAGGGTTCGGCGCGGGCGATAGTCATCACTTCCGGCGTGATGCAAGACCTGAACGACCTGATTCCCAGCGGCTCGGGCTGGGTTCTGACGGAGGCCAGGGGCATCAACGAGGCCGGCCGAATCGTCGGAGTCGGTTGGCTGAACGGGCAGCAGCGCGGCTTCCTGCTGACGCCGTGAAAGACGCGTGCGCAGGCTGACGGTCCGCTACTGGGTCTGCTTCAGGTGCCCGGCGCGGTCGCGACGACATCGGCGAGCGTGGCCGAACGGTGATCGCGCAAGAGCGCAATCGCCGCCGTCGCATCCCGTGAGAGAGCGGCCTTCATCAGCAATTCGTGTTCTCTGGCAACGTCCCGTGTCTGGTTGTCGGTTCGCGACCAGAGACGCCGGTAACGGCAGTGTCGCTCGTAGAGGACGTGACAGACGAACTTGAGCGAGGGAGATCCGCACGCCTCGTAGAGCGACTGATGGAACGCAACGTTCCGCTCTTCCCACTCCTCGTCCAGCGTTCCATCCGCCGCGAACATGGGTCTTTTCGAAAGCTCGTGGAACCGCGCGACAATCCCGGCCTCCCAGTGATCGTCGCCTTTCTCGCACGCCATGCGAATCGCCAGGGCCTCGATCTCGACGAGGGTGTTGGCGATGTCGATCATCTCATCCCGGGTCGCCGGCGCGACCCGAAAGCCTCTGTGGTCTTCGAGAACGACCAGACCTTCAGCGGCCAGGCGCATCAGCGCTTCACGAAGAGGGCTCAACCCGGACCGATAGCGCTCCCGGAGATCGCGAAACATCAGCCGGGCGCCGGGATCCAGTCGATTGTGCAGGATATCCGAGCGAATCTCCTCGAAGAGGTCCGTGGCGAGCGTGCGCGCACTGCTGCGGCCCGGATCGGAGCTCCGCCTTCGCTGGATGGGCGAGCGTGCGCGGACCGCCTGGGGCACAGGTCATTATAAGCATTGTCGAAATGCGGAGCGTTGGGACGGGTCGAGCCTGCGCCTCGACACTACATCCTGACGGAACGGCCGTCCGATGGTGATGCGGGATCCGGGATCGATGTGCAGGCCGCCGCCCGTAGTACCGATTCGCGGCGTCTCGACATCCGGTCAGGAGGACTGATGAAAAGGGTCGCATTCACAGCAGCCGTGTTGCTCGCTGCAGAGGCAAAATGCTCGTGACCGAACGCGTAGCTCGCGTCATGCGAAGCGATCGCGAGGACGAAACCGCGGAGGCAAACCGATGAAGCGAATGACGTGTCTGGTTGGGTGCGCTGCGCTCGTGACGGGGCTGGCGGTCGGGGCGCTCCTCGCACAGGCGCCGGCTCAGGGGCCGCAGCCTTTCTCGGTCGGGAATCCACTGGGCTTGCCCATGACTCCGGCGCCGGATGGAGCCTTCAATCCGATCTCGTCGAACGTGAAGGTCTATGGCTCCATCTATTCCGCCGAGAGCTGCTCGTACGACGCCACGCGGGGCGTGATAGTGGTTCCGAACCGTGGCGTCCCCCAGAACGTGCAGACCAACAATGCGTGGGTCTCGTTCCTGAATCACGACGGCTCCGTCCACACGGCTCGATGGATCGGCGTCCAGAATCCCGCCGATCGGGCGTCGCTCACGCCGCCCCTCGTCCTGAACGAGCCGTATGGCAGCGACATCGCCAACGGCATGCTGTACGTGGCGGACCGCGATGGCGGGACGACTCCGAACGAACCGAGCGTCGCGGTCGTTCGCCGGTTCAACCTGAAGACCGGCGCCCCGTCGGGGGAATTCAGGGTGGAGAAGTCGACGTGGTTCAACGACATCGAGGTCGCCGACGACGGGACCGTCTACGCCACGCAAACCGGTGCGGGCGGGCAGAATCCCGATGCGTCGAGCTGGCAGGTCTGGAAGATCGCGCCCGACGGCACGGCCTCTGTCTTCGTACAGGGGGCGCCGCTTCGGCAGCCGAACGGTATTGCGATAGACCCCAAGGGCAACGTTGTCGTGGCCAATATGGGGACCGATGAGATCCTGACGTTTTCACGGGACGCCAAGCTGCTCACGACCGAGCATGCTGCGCAGCCGGGAAGCGACGGTCTCGTCATCATGCCCGACGGCACGAAATACGTGAGCAGCGTCCAGAACGGCGGCGTCTCACGCATCCGTCCGGGTCAGCCGCCCGAGCTCATCGCGCAGAACATTCCCAGTGCGGCGTCGATGTGCTACGACGAAGGCGCGAAGCAATTGGTGATTCCGATGAACCCCAATAACGGGCTGGCCTTCCTTCCGATCAAGTGAGCATCGGCCTGTTCGCCATCGCGGAAAAAGCCGTCGGCTCCAACGTGGAGTACCGACTGTCGATCGAACGCTTCAGCGGCTTTCGACTGGCAGTCGGAACGCCGCCATCTCCTCGCCGTTTCGAACCAGCAGGACGTTTCCGACAACGGCCGGATGGTTCCACGTCTTGCCCTCGATCGCCGGGAACCGCGCCAGTTCGGTGAACTGATCTGGCGCCGCCTTGACGAGCGCGATCTCTCCTTCTTCGGAGAGCACGAGCAGCAGGTCCTGCTCTGCCAACAGGACGAGCTGCCCATTGCCATAACGTCCGCCCTTCCACTTCCGCTTGCCGTCCTCGAGGTCGATGCACGACAGGATGCTGCCGTCGAACCCGAAGGCATAGCCTTTGTGGATGACCATGTCGTTGAAGTACGGCTTCAGCCAGATCGACGTCCAGCGCTCCTGAACGCTCCATCCGTTGGTTCCGTGCGCCACGCCGATGCGGCGCGTGCCGACGCCTCCAGTAGCGACCGCCGTGCTCACCAGAAGGTCGCCGTCGGCCATGACGACGGGCTGCACGATCGTCACGTCGCCCGCCCAGAGGGATTCCCACAGGACCGCCCCGCTCGACGGTGTCACGCTGGTCGCGCCGCCGGCACTCAAGAGCAGGATCTGAGCGACGCCCTCGATGTTCAATCGATGTGGTGAGCTGTAGCTTCCGCCGTGGGTCGGGCGGATCCAGCCAAGGTTGCCGGTTGAGAGGTCGTAGGCGACGAGCTTGCCAGAGGCGGCGACGACCACGAGGTCGTCCACGATCAGAGGCGAGCTCGCGAAGCCCCACATCGGGACCTTCGTGCTGCTGTCGGTCGCCACGTTGCGCGACCACACGGGACCGCCGGTGCGGGCGTCGAGCGCGTTCAGTTTTCCAGTCGCCCCAAACGTGTAGACGCGACCCTTGTGGAGTGTCGGCGTCGCACGCGGACCGGCGCCGCCATTCGATTCCCAGAATCGGATCGGATCGCGATGCCGCCACACCGGCTCTCCCGTGCTGACCTTGTAACAGGAAACCATCTCTTCTTCGCCACGCTGCTCCTGCGTGTAGAGGAGATCGCCGTCGACGGCGAAGGACGACCATCCTGGGCCGATCGGCCGATGCCACAGCCGCACCGGCGGCGATGCGGACCAGTTCGTGTCAATCCGCACATTGTGAACGACGCCGTCACGCCCGGGTCCGCGAAAGCCCGGCCAGTCAGCGGCCTTCTTGGTGACTGCAGCAACAGCCGACGGGGTGTCCATCGATGACCCGACCGCCGGCTCCGTCATCTGCGATCCCGAACCGGCTGGCTTCGTCTTGTTCACCGCGGGAGGCGACGGAACCGGGGCGGGTTCTCCGCCGGTTCTTGTCGTGGGAGCGGCCGGTTCCTTGGGCACCTCCGCGGTCGCGGGAGGGTCCGGAAGTGGCCTGACCTCGTCATCGGCCTGAGCGAGCAACCGCTCCTCGGCGGTCTTCGTCCACCGCCAGGTCAGTTGGGCGCCGGCGCCGCCCATGACGCCGTCGGTTCGGAACAGCGTCCAGACTCCACACGCGAGCAGGATGGTCGCGGCCATCGTCGCGCGGCGGACTCCATCGGACAGCCGCCGGGTAGCCAGCGCCCAGGCAACAAAGGCGGGCCCCAGAACGGGGGGAATGGCGTAGACGTAGAACATGTTCCCCATCAGTCCTGTCGCGATTGACTTGTGGAGCAGAGGATTGATGGCGAACACCGCAACGACTGTGAGGAAGATGGCGCCGAGGCGCTCGACCCAGGGCGCCCGGCTGAACAACACCCACCAGATCACGATCGCCAGCAAACCGACGATCCCCGCGATCAATCCGTAAATGAACGCTTCGGGTGCGAAGAACGGAATGACAAACCTGAGCAGCACCACGACGGCCGCGACGATGACGCCGGGCCACAGCCGGAGCGGCTTGCGAGCAATCAGGTCGTTTGTGTGAGGCATGAACGTTCTACTCCGAGCGAAGCGCTTGTACGACGTCCACGCGCGATGCCCGGGCAGCCGGCATCAGCGAAGCCACGGCGGCGGCGCCAATGATCACGGCCGCCGCGCTCAGTACCGGCAGCACGCCTGGCAACTCCACGTGGTCGAAGAGGCGCGCCGCGACACGCGCGAGGGCGTAGCCCCCAATCGCGCCGGCTGCGATCCCGATCGCCCCGATCAGCACGCCCTCCGATAGCACTCGCGTCAACAGCTGCAGGCGTGCGGATCCGACGGCGAGCCGCACGCCGAACTCGCGTGTGCGCGCGGCCACTGAGAATGCCAGGACTCCGGCGACGCCCACGACGGCGACCAGCAGGGCGACGCCGGCAAATCCGGAGAAGACGAAGGCGTTCAGTCGGTCGGGCGACAGCACCTCGGCGCGCACGTCCTCGAGCGTCGCGGCGCGCTCGACTGGCTGCTCCGCCGAAATCTCGTGGATCACGCGCCTCACTTCCGGCGCGAGCGCGTACGGATCGCCCGCCGTGTGCACGAACAGGCGGCCGGCAACGCCCAGCTGCCACACCGGCTGATAGACGGTCAGCACGGGGCGCGGAACGACGCTTTCGTCGTCGACGTCCGCGACGACTCCGACGATGCGGCTGGGCACGCGCTTGCCGAAGATGTCGAAGACGGGATCCGTCCACGTCAGGTGCTTGCCAACTGCTTCGCCATTCGGGAAAAGCCGCCGGGCGATGGTCTCGCTGACGATCGAGACCGGTTCCGTTCCACGGCGGTCGTCGTCCGTGAAGTCGCGGCCGGCGATCACCGGCACGCCGAGCACGGCGAAGAAACGAGGCGCGACGATGCGCATCCGGGCGTGTGGACTTTCGGCCTCATTCGCGGGCGTGTTGCCTTCGACCGTGAACTGGAAGCCGGGACCGAACGTGCCCGCGTCGCGCCAGGGGACGAAGCTTCCGACGGCGACGCCTTGGACGCCGTCCAGCTCGGTGATGCGCCTGGTCGCTTCCTGATAGAAGCCGATCGCCTTGGCATCGCCGAGGCCCGTGACGGGCGCCGGAACGTCGAGGGCCAGGACCTGCCGCATGTCGAACCGTGGGTTCGCCCTTTGCAAACCGACCAGCGTGGCGAGGAGCATACCTGCGCCGGCGAGGAGCACGAACGAGAACGCGACCTGGATCGTGGCGACGACGCGAAGGCGGCGGTTGGTGCCGGGCGTGAGACGCACGCAGCCGCTCGCCAGGCCGAGCCCGGCCGGAGCGTGTGGCGACGGCAGGCGTGGGATGTAGGCGAGCAGCACCGCGGCGGCCAGCGCAAGGCCGGCGCCGATCCATAGGACGCTCGCATCGACTGTGACCTCCAGCGCGCGGACGGAGAAGCGCGCGGCGTAGCGAGCGACCAGGCTCACGAGCGGTCGCGCCAGCAACACACCCAGCACGGCGCCTGCGCCGCAGAGCACGAGGCTCTCCGCGAGCAGAGTGCGCCTGAGCGCCGCGTGGCCGGCGCCGAGCGCGGCGCGCACGGCCAGCTCGCCTTCGCGTCGCACTGATCGCGTCAGGATCAGGTTGGCGACGTTGGAGCACGCGATCACGAAGACGACGCCCGCCGCGGCGAGCAGCAAGAGCAGGATGGTCCGCGCGGGCGCCGCGATCTGATCTCTGAGTGTATTCACTCTGAGCTGGACGTCGGCTTTCGGCGAGTACGCCTCCGGATGCCCGCGCACCATGGCGGCGTGAACGGCAACCAGCCCGGCGCGGGCGTCGTCGAGGGAAACACCGGGCGCAAGTCGTCCGAACAGCTCCGTCATCCGATGAGGCCGGCTGGTCACCATCGTGGCCTCGAAGTGATGGGGGCTGGTCACGACGTTCGCGATGATCTCGGTGTCGGCCGGGTAGGGCACCGAAGGCTCGAGTACGCCGACAACCGTGGCGTTGCGTGAACCGAGACGGATGGTCTTGCCGAGCACGGTCGGATCGCTGTCGAGCGAGGTCGTCCAGAATCTGTGCGTGAGGACGGCTGCGCCCGCTGCGTTTGGCCCGTCGTCTTGCGGGTTCAGCAAGCGCCCGAGGACCGGGCGCAGGCCCATGACGTCGAAGAACGATCCACCAACGACGCCCGCCTTCACCATGCGCGGCTCGCGCCCGAGACCAATCAGCCTGAAGTCGACGGTGGAGAAATCGCCAAAGGAGCAGATCGTGCCGGCTCGTGACTTGAAGTCGTTGATTTCCGGCACAGAGAACGTCGTGTTCTCCTGCCCGATGCCCGGTGCGCTCTGCCGGATGTAGACCAGGCGATCCTCGTCGCGATTGACGAGAGGCCGAAGGACGACGGCCCGTACGACGCTGAAGATCGCGGCGTTGGCGCCAATCCCGAGGGCGAGGGTCACGACCACGGTCGTAGCAAGACCCCTGGCGCGGTTGAGCGAGCGCAGAGCGATCCGGATGTCGTGCCAGAACCCCTCGGCCATGTCGAGCCAGCCGGGGCGCCAGACCGCCCGCATCGAATCCCGCGTGAGCGTGACGTTCCCGAATTCCCTCAATGCGGCCAGGCGTGCGGCTTCCGGGTCCTCGCCGCGCTCGATCCGGTCGTTGATACTGATCGCCAAGTGGCCGCGAATCTCGTCAGCGAGCTCGACGTCGTCAGGCCACATGCGCTAGTCCGTGTCCGATCCGCGGTTCGCGGGAGCGGGGTCAAGGACGCGTCCGATCGCGTCCACGAGCTGGGCCCACCGGTTGCGCTCGCGCGAGAGCTGGGCCTTCCCGGCCGGCGTCATCCGGTAGAACTTCGCGCGCTGGTTCGCCTCGCTGACGCCCCATTCGGCACTCAGCCACCCGCGCTTCACGAGTCGGTGCAGCGCCGGGTACAGGGAACCGGTTTCCACTCTAAGCAGGTCGTCGGACTGCGCGCGGATCGCCTGGCCGATGCCGTGGCCATGCTGCGGCCCCCACTGGAGCGTCCGGAGAACGAGCATGTCGAGCGTGCCCTGGAGAAGCTCCAGCCGTTGCTGGTCCGTG
This sequence comes from uncultured Acidobacteriota bacterium, assembly GCA_963730995.1. Classification (GTDB taxonomy): domain Bacteria; phylum Acidobacteriota; class Vicinamibacteria; order Vicinamibacterales; family 2-12-FULL-66-21; genus CAVSUB01. The sequence goes on from CAVSUB010000004.1 coordinate 45,360, forward strand.
CGTTTGGCCATAGTCGTAGACAGTCTACGGCCTTAGACGTAGAGCGTCTACGACTTGTTCCCAGGGGAATCTCCGCGGGGTCCGAAAGAGAATGTCGCCCTACCCGGCAAGCCTTCCTGCAAGGTCGGATAGAATCCGCAAAATAGCGTCAGGATTCAGCGAGAGGGCCATGGCCGACAATCAAGAGGATCGCATCGCCGCGCTCGAAGCGAAGGTTCACGAACTGGATGCTCTGGTGAGCCTGGCGCTTCGCCTGATCGCGCTCGAGAAGCCGGTGTCAGCCCTGCTGGAGCGCTTCGGCGCGACAGACGTCGAGAACCGAGCAGTCCACACGTTTCTGGACGAGGTCGCGCGTCGTGCGGAGCAAGGTGGAATGTACGCGCCGTCGTTCGCCGGGTTCGTCAACGATCTGGTAGAGCGGCTTCCGGGAGCGCGCGGCGACCGACAGTTCATCTCGCTGCTGCTCGAGATGTTGAAGCTGGATCGGCCGGCGTACAAGCGGCTTCATGAGTACGCATCGGTCCAGGGCTGGCCGCAGTGGACCTGATCCTCCTGGAGGGCAGCGGTCGAGCTGCCGACGGGCTGGTCTCGTTGCTGAAAGGCACGCCGCCGAAGGACCCTGGTTCCGTCGATCTGGCCGCGAGGGCCAAGAAGGCGGGCTGACGCGCGGCCCGAGCGGTCTCCGCGACGCTCTCGCAGCCGCGCTGAAGGCACCACGCTAGACGCAGGAAGGCTTCGGTCCGCGTTACATCCCCACCCAGTGATTCGTGTGTGATCGACAGCCGCCTCGTGCGGCATTTCTCGATCCGGAAATCTGTGCGATTGCCGCCAACAGGGCGTTATAGCAGTCGGACATTCGGACAGGTACTGGAACAGGACTCACATGCCGACGATTTCCCTCAGCAAACCGGACATTCCATTTCTGCTTGGTGGTACAGGCCAGTTGACCCTCGACACTGGTCCGGTGGGCTTGAACACGCCGATTCCGTCCGATGCGCCGCTGCTGTTCGACGTCGGCTTCCGGGCAACGGGTGGGGAGCAGGTCGCGCTCGGCCAGGCCAACACCGTCAAGATCGGTGTAACGGCGTCAGCCCACGCCCGGGTCGTTCCGATCTTCAGCTCTTCGACGGGAGCCGGGCTCGAGCTGCTGAAGGCTCATGGTCTTGCCGGTTTTTTCGCGGCCGGACTCAACCCCGATCGCATGGTGCTCGCGTTCGATCTCGGCGCGGCGCTCGGCGTCGGCGTGGCCGGCAGCTTCGCGTTCACACCACTTACCGCGACGGTCACGGTCGATGCCGGCGCGGACGGTGGGTATTCCTACCTCAAAGCCTGTCCGAAGAACGACCCCATCTCGAAGGCGCTTCCGGCATTCTTCAAATCGATCAAGCTGCCGGAGCAGTTCACCGAGGCGCCAGGCCCTGGCGAGGCGGTGTCTTTCCGGTACGGTGGATATCTTCGTCTCGGCGCGGAGGTGGCGGCCGGCTACGAGCTCACCGGGACGAAATCGTTCTCGGTCAGTCAGCTGGCGCTCTCCGAGCGGTACCGTTTGAGCATCCTCGGAAAGGTAGGGCTGTCGGCGGGCGTCGCGGGGCGGTTCTCGATCCTCGTCACGGCCGGCGACGCGCCCGGCTGGGCCCGTGTGGAAGTGAGGCGGCATCGCGCCGGCGACCTTCGAGTGGCGGCGGACGTCACCGTCGATTTTGCGAACGAACTGACCCATCTGCCCGCCGATCCCAACGAGTTCCTTGGCGCTGTCCTGGGGGTGAACGGCAAGAGCTTTCTGGAGGTTCTCCGGCGCGTCCAAGAACTTCGGAAGTTCGACACGCTCTCCGATGCGATCGACGGTCTCGCCAAGGAGTACATCGGCGAGCTGATCGGGAAGGGATTCGACGCGCTCGCAGAGAAGACGAATTTCAACGAGCTGCTTGCGAAAGTGAACAAGATCGTGACGAGCTACGAGACGCTCGAGGACCGGGCAGTCACGCTGTTCGACCGCTATTTCGACCAGCTCACGATCCTGACGGGCTTCCTCGACAAGCTCTCGGCGCTCGAAGCCGGCGAACTGGAGAAGCTGCGCAGCTCGCTCACGCCCGTGCTGTTCGACATGCTCTCTCAGATCACCGATGGCGATCCGCTGGGATTCCTACTTGGCAAGGTCGTTCTCAAAGGGAAGGCCGTTGACAGCCTGCCGGAGCTGAAGGCACGCGCCGATGCTGCGCTCGCACTTATCCGGGACGCCGCCCACCAGGACATACGGGACGCTATCGGGGCGGCAAAGAAGGCCTTCCGGATCGACGCGCTGTTCCGCGAAGCGGCGAAGATCGATTCACCGGACGAACTGAAGGCGCTGGCGACCGACAGAATCGGTCTGTTCATCAGCCGGCTCGTCGGTCGGCCGCTCGACTCCTCCGCGAACATCAAGGCAGCGTTCCAGGAGGTCAAGCAGGTGCTCGACAAGATGGACACCTTCACGTCCAACTTGTACAAGGCCCTCAAGGAGGCGACGAACGCCTCATATCGCGTGGCGCTCCACGCCGAGTACAGCCGTGCGACCGAGACCGATGCCCTGGTGGACGTTCTCATCAACATGGCGGATCCGCAAGGTCCCGCGCTGCTGGCACAGGCGGCGCGCGGCGACTTTCACGCCGTCCTTACGATGCCCGACACCGGCGTCGTAAGACTTCGCGAAGGGCTGCTCACCCATCGCACACGACGTCAGACTGCGTTTCAGGTCAACATCGTGGGCTGGCACCTGAATTATTCCTACGAGGGGTTCGATCGGGTGATCACGGAAAGCGAACAGCGGTTCGTGCCATCGGACCGCGGCGTCATGATCCTCAGCACCACGACTCTGGAAGTGGAGCGCGCACGAAAGCGGCGTGACGAGGCGATGCACGTCAACTTCCTGTTGCGGGCCCTGGGCGAATCGGCCAAGGCGATCAAGGCTGACGGTCGCACGCTCGACTACCTGATCGAGACGCTCACATCCATCAGCGCCAGCTATCAGCTCGCGTTCACCGACGAGGACACGTCAGAGGCCGAGCTAATGGACTATCTCGGGTTCGCCGCCGATCTCGGCCTCGATTCTGAAGGAGCGACGCTCGACCTCCTGCGTCCATTTCTCCCGCGCGTCGCCAACGGAGGGTTCGGCCATGTCGACGCCGCCTACGACGTCCGGTTCGGCAGGGAAGCACTCGACGTCCTGATCACGCTGAAGAGGCTCTCCCCAGCCGGCGAGTCGGCCGTCCGCCAGATGATGCGCAACATGGTGCTCTCGAACTACCTGAAGAGCGCGACCATGCACGACGTCGCCTTCGCGTATAACACACCGGCGGTCTTCGCGCTGTTCAAGAAACTTGGGGCGCCAAGCTTTGCCAACGTCCTCTCTCCGCGTGCGCTCGACGTCGCGATCGGGCTGGGCGTCGCCGCGCCGGCGCGCGTGTCGCTCGATCGGATGGAGCTGAACGTCCTCGCGACGCTCTACGGCATCGAGAACTCGATGGTGGACGCCATACGCGAGTTGATCCAGGTGCTCAATTCGCCCGACACACTCACGCCGGTCGCGTTCGAGAAGAAGCTCGCCAGTTTCGGCGACGCGCTCGCTGAATTCGATCGCTTCGACCAGACAACGAGCAAGCACGCGGCCGGCACAACGACGATGTTCGCGGTGTTCGATGCGCTGGTCCGGATGGCATCCACGACGACGCGCCAGAACATCGGCGTCCTTCGACTGACGAGCAAAGCGAATGGCAAGGACGTGGAGAAGCTCTTCATGACTCCAGCGGCTGCCAACGCTTGACGAAACGCAATCAGGATCGAGTCTGGGGGAGTCCGTATGTTGTCCTCGGAGCAGTTGCGCGCAATCATGCCCGGCCTGCCTGCGGCCAAGGGGCAGGCGTTCCTTCCTTTTCTTCAAGCGGCCATCGCGGAATTCGCAATCGAGACGCCCGCCCGGAGCGCCGCGTTCCTCGCGCAGGTCGCGCACGAGTCGGGCCAGTTTCGTTTCATGGAGGAGATCTGGGGCCCCACGCCGGCACAGCAGCGATATGAGCCTCCCAGCTCCCTGGCCACGACGCTTGGGAACACCGAGGCGGGTGACGGCAGGCGCTTCAAGGGTCGAGGGCCGATTCAGATCACCGGACGTGCGAACTACCGCCGGTTCGGGGATCTGCTCGGGATCGATCTCGTGGCGGACCCTGCGCGTGCCGCACAGCCGGACACGGCCTTCAGGGTCTCCGCGCTCTTCTGGTCGAAGAACGGACTGAACGAGCTGGCCGACCAGGCCACGGCCGAGGCATTTCGACTCATCACCCGGCGGATCAACGGCGGATTCAACGGCCTGGCGGATCGAGAGCGCTTCTACGCCGTTGCGAGAAGAGTCCTTGGAGTTCCGGAGGCCGTTGTCGAGCGCGGCGGCGCGAGGTCGGTGACGTCCGTTCTGGCGTCGCCCTTCGAACGCGGCGCCGAGGTCATTCGGTCGGTTGCAAGCGAGCGCGATCGGACGTTCGTTCCACCGGCCGACAAACGGGCAGGCCCGGGAGATAGCGACGCGCCCTCGACGATCACGTTTCTGGTTCCTGGTCTCAAGCAGGACGGTGCCACGCGCGCCGGTGCCGGAGCGACACCTGCTGCATCACGCGTGAAGGAGTCCGTCGTTCTCACCGCCCAGCGCGGATCGCTCGAGGGGGACGTCCGCATGACGGCGACACCTGGCGAGGACGTGGTCGTGATTCACATCGCCGGCGGACCCTCGCTCTGGCTCCATCCCGAGCATGCGCGAGAGCTGCTGCTGGCGCAGCAGGATCCCGGAGCCCAGGCGAGAGCGGCGGAGGCGCCGCTTGCCCCCGGTGAAGTCGCGGTTCCGTCACGCCTGCAGTGGCGACTCGAGGATGCCACCTCCGCCCGGGGCGTCAGTCGCGGGTTTCTCGGTGACGTGCTGATTCACGCGATCGACACGGTCACGCCTTCGATCGAAGACGCGGCCGCGGACTTTGCCGCATCCCAGGTCGTGAAGCGCTTCGATGCGCAGGTCACGGCAGGTGTCTACCAGCTGACCGCGAGCTCGCTGGGGCCGTTGAAGGGGCAGGCTGCCGCGACGATCACGGCAACGAACGCGACGTCGCTCGTCCTGGTTCACGGGACCTTCAGCACGACGGCTGGGACCTTCGGCAAGCTCTGGACGGACCACCCGCAGCTGGTCCGAGCGCTCTTCAGCTCCTATGGCGATCGGGTCTATGCGCTCGATCATCCGACGCTTGGCTTCAGCCCTATCGCCAACGCCATCACTCTCGCTCGGGCTCTTCCCAACGAAACACGTCTGCACTTGCTGACGCACTCACGAGGGGGGCTCGTTGCGGAGGTGCTGGCGCGGGTGTGCGGCAACCCGGGCGGCGCGCTCGACAACTTTCCCGCGGGAGACGACGCCAGGCGGGAAGAGCTCCGGGAATTGGCAGCTATCGTCGCGGCCAAAGGCCTCCACGTCGAGCGGATCGTTCGCGTGGCATGCCCCGCGCGTGGAACGCTGCTGGCCTCGAAACGGCTCGACGCCTACGTCTCCGTGCTGAAGTGGGCGCTCGAGCTCGCGGGGCTGCCGGTGGCGCCGGAGCTCGTGGAGTTTCTCGGTGAGGTCGCTCGGAAACGCGCCAGGCCCGACCTGCTGCCAGGCCTCGCAGCGCAGATTCCCGACAGCCCCCTGATTCAGTGGCTGCACTCGGTCGAGACTCCGCTCGCAGGGGACCTTCGCGTCGTGGCGGGTGACCTGCAGGGTGACTCCGTCGTCAGCTGGGTGAAGACGCTGCTGGCCGATGCCTTCTATTGGACCGACAACGACCTCGTCGTCCAGACGAGATCGATGTACGGCGGCTCGCCGCGCGCCACCGACTCCACGTTCCTCCTCGATCAAGGCGGGCGGGTTTCCCACTTCAACTATTTCAGCAGCCCCACGACTGCGACGGCCGTCGTCGATGCGTTGACACAGAACACACCTGCCAACTTCCACGTGATTGGTCCCCTTTCGTGGGGCGGCGCGTCTTCGACGGGTGCGCGTGCCGCGCTCGTACAGCGGAGCGCATCGGCGGCTGCGGCGCTTCCCGCGGCGTTCGTGCTTCCAGGAATACTGGGCAGCAATCTGAAGGTCGGCGGAGATCGCGTCTGGCTTGGATGGCGTCTCGTCAACGGGTTCCGCCGCCTCGCTTACGAGGCAGGCCGGCCGGACTCGGTCGAGCCAGATGGCCCGATCGGGCTCTTCTACGACGACCTCTCGTCGTTTCTGTCGTCGGACCACGACGTCATTCCGTTCGCCTTTGATTGGCGGCGTCCGATCGAGGACGAGGCGAATCGGTTGGCGGACGCCGTGGAGGCCGCGCTCGACGCGCGCGCGGCGTCGGGTCAGCCGGTGCGCTTCATCGCCCACTCCATGGGCGGGCTTGTTGCGCGGACGATGCAGGTCGTGCGGGAGAAGACGTGGACGCGAATGATGGCCGTCGAAGGCGCTCGCGTCTTGATGCTGGGCACTCCCAACGACGGCTCGTGGGCGCCGATGCAGGTGATGACCGGCGACGACAGCTTCGGCAATATGCTCACGGTCGTGGGCGCGCCATTTCGTGAGGGCGAGACGCGTCAACTGATCGCGCAGTTTCCCGGACTCGTGCAGCTCCAGGCCGGGCTCCTCGGGGATCTCGGGAAACAAGCCCGGTGGCAGGCACTCGCCGACGCGGATCTGGAGGCGGTCCGGTCGCACAGTAGCTGGCATTGGTTGCCGGAGCAGTTGGCTCAACTTCAGTGGGGGATTCCGAGTCAGGCCGTCCTCGATCGCGCGGTATCGCTGCGACGGGATCTGGACCGGGTGCGCGAGACGGGTCTCGGAGCGTTCGCGAGCAAGCTCCTGCTCGTCGCGGGGAAAGCGGCATTCACGCCGGCGGGCTACGAGATGGGTCCGGAAGGGCTGGTCTACCTCAACGCAACGGACCAGGGCGATGGCCGTGTGCTGTTGCAGAGTGCCGTGCTGCCGGGCGTGGCGACGTGGACACTCGAGGCCGAGCACGGTGCGCTCCCGCAGCGCAAGGAAGCATTCGAAGCCTATCGTGAGCTCTTGAACAGCGGCAGGACCCAGCGACTATCAGCCCTGTCCGCTTCGCAGGTCCCTCGAAGCGCGGCCATTCCCACATCGGCGCTCGTGCGGAGCCGGCCTTCTCGAGCGTTGACAACCGACGCCCCTCCACAGCGCGAAACCGAAGTGCTGGCCTCGACGGGTCGCAGCGCGGCGGAGGCTCGAGTCGCCGCGGCGAGTGCGGCGTTGAACGTGACGGTCGTCAACGGCGACCTTACGTACATAGCGGAGCCGCTACTCATAGGCCACTACCGCGCGTTGAAGCTGACCGGCGCCGAGGCCGTGATGGATCGCGCGATTGGCGGAACGATGAGCGCGTCGCTTCAGCGAGGGCTCTACCCGCTGGACGCAGGGACGCACCAGGTCTTCGTCAACACATCTCCGCCCGCGGACAATCCCTGGCAGCTGCCGCGGCCGCAGGCCGTCATCGTCGCCGGTCTTGGTCCCGAAGGGGAGTTGCGAGGCGCGGAGCTCGTTCGGACGGTGAGACAGGCCGTGATCGCCTGGGGCCAGCGTCTGGCCGAAAGGATCGAGTCGCCTTCTCTCTTCTCGCTCGCGGCGACGCTGCTTGGCAGCGGCGGCAGCGGAATCACGGCGGGCCAGGCCGCGCAGCTGATCGCGCAAGGCGTGCGTGAAGCCAACGAGCTGCTGGCAGGCGACCTCGACGCATCGCACCGCTGGCCCCAGGTTGGCCGTCTGTACATCATCGAGCTGTACCTGGACCGAGCCACCGACGCGTGGCGTGCGCTACAGACGCTGGCGACCGCCTCACCCGCCCTGTACTCGGTTGACGCTGCGATCAAGCCGGGCATCGGCGCCCTGAAGCGGACGCCAGACGCCGGCTATCGTGGGGCGGACTATGACTTCATCACCGCGACGATGCAGACGGGTAAGGACAAGGACGAGCGGATCGTCTACACCGTCGATACCAAGCGCGCGCGGAGTGAAGTCCGCGCACAATCCACGCAGGTCAGTCTGCTGCGGAATCTCGTGGCCACCGCGTCGAACAGCCGAAGCGCCGATCCGCTGATCGGCCACACGCTCTTCAGCCTGCTGGTGCCGGTCGACCTCGAGCCATACATGGGAAGCAGCACGGAGACGGTATTGCAGCTGGACGAGGGAACCGCCGGCATTCCGTGGGAGCTCCTCGACAACCGCACTCCCGACGGCGGCGACGTGCGGCCCTGGGCGATTCGAACGAAGCTCCTTCGAAAGCTGCAGACGACAGACTTTCGGAGCGCGGTGAGTGACGCGTCGGCCGACGACAGCGTGCTGGTCATCGGCGACCCCGCATGCGACCGCTCGACGTATCCGAAGCTGTTCGCCGCCCGTCAGGAGGCGACGGCCGTCGCCGCCAGGCTGAGCGACTCGCAGGCCGAGAGGCACGATCGCACGCGAGGGGGGGCAGTGGTGACGACCCTGATCAGCGCCCTCGATGAGGCGGGCATCGAGCCCGACGCACGAACGGTGATGAACGCCGCGATGGCGCGGCCGTGGCGAATCATTCACATCGCCGGCCACGGCGAGCCACCGCTGGACGTCGACGGGCGCCTGGATCCACGCGGTGTCGTCCTCTCAAACGAGTCGTTCCTCGGCCCCGCAGAAATCGGCGCCCTGCGCGTCATTCCTGAGCTCGTATTCGTGAACTGCTGCTATCTCGCGACTGCAGACGCCTCGAGGCTGCTTTCGACGCCTGGCTACGATCGGGCGCGCTTCGCATCTGGTGTGGCCGAAGCGCTGATTCGCGTTGGAGTACGGTGCGTCATCGCCGCTGGCTGGGCCGTGGACGACGGGGCGGCGCAGACGTTTGCGGAGACGTTCTACGGGCAGTTGTTGAACGGCAGCCGTTTCATCGACGCCGTTGCCGCGGCGCGTGTGGAAGCCCGGGCGAGAGGCGGGAACACCTGGGCGGCCTACCAGTGCTACGGGGATCCGGACTGGACCTACCGTCGCGCGACCGGTGACGCGCAGCGCCCCGCCACACCGCCGCCGTCGCAGGAGTTTGCCGGCGTGGCGTCAGCGACCTCGCTGATCCTCCAGCTCGAACGGCTGGCGGTGGAGAGTGAGTACCAACGCGCAGCACGCAGCCTGCAGGCTGATCGGCTTCGATATCTTGAAGACACCTTCAGGGATTTCTGGCGCTCCAGTGGGGCGGTCGCGGAAGCATTCGGATTCGCCTGGGGCAAGGTCGGTGACTTCGCCCAGGCGATCGTCTGGTACGAGCGCGCGCGCGTCGCGCCGGACGGAGGCGCGTCTCTCGCGGCGATCGAGCAGCTCGCGAATCTCAGAATCCAAAGAGCGTGGGAGCAGGCGCGCGGGGCACTGGAGAAACGGACCGAGGCGATGCAAGGCGCGCGGAGCGAGATCGCCGCGGCGGTGGCGCTGCTCGACACGTTGATCGGCATTGCTCCGACTGTCGAACGGGAGAGCATCTACGGATCCGCCTACAAGCGCCTTGCGCTGATTGAAGTTTCGGCCCGCCGCCACGCGGCGGAGACGGAAGCGATCGAGAAGATGACGGAGCACTATGCGAAGGCGGAAAAGATCGCTCGAGCGGCCGCGGCGGATGTCGACGACGCCGGGAATCTCTTCTACCCGGTGATGAATCAGATCTTTGCGCAGCTTGCGCTCGGGGGCGCTAGAGGCGCGTCCGGCCCGCCTGCTGACCGCCTCGCGAGGGTCCGGCAATCGATGGCAGCCGCGCAGCCCGACTTCCGGTCCGTCGTAGGTCAAACGGAGATGCGGATGTACGAGCGCGTTGTCGCAGGCACGCTGGCCGGTGATCTGGACGGGCTCACGAAGGAGTTCAGGCAGCACCATGCCCGTGTCGACTCTCCGAGCAGGTGGGGATCCGTGTACGACACCGCGATGCTCGTGCTGTGGGGGTATCGGCGCCGTGCAACGTCCAGTGAAGCGCGCGCGGCGACGGAGATGCTGACGGCGCTCGCAACGCTGGCAGGGCAGCCGGTAGTGGAGGTGGCTGAGGCAGCCGCGCCGCGAGCCCGAAAGCCGGCCAGAGCGTCGCGTTCCAAAAGACCAGCGCGCCGACCCGCGTCGGGGCGTCGGGCCAAGGGCTGACCGGCCGAGGGTATCGTCCAGGCTCGCGTCCCGACCCTTCTCGCACGAGTGTTTCGGTTTGCGTAGCGCGGGGTCTTCAGACCCCGCGTCGACGGGCTTAACCACGATGGACGAGGTCGTGCGCGGCACCCTGGGCTTGCCCTGGCTGACGTCCTTCGTGGTTCCGCTGCCAGTGGACGTCGTGGCCTGTTTGCCGTTCGCCTCGCCGGCGTGCGATACACTCACGCTGACGGGCTGTGAACCTCCATGGAAGTCCTTCGCCAGGATCTTCGAGCGGCGATACTCGGGATGCGCCGCGCGCCGGCCTTTGCCGCGACGGCCCTCGTGACGCTTGCGCTTGGAGTGGGTGCGACGACGGCAGTCTTCTCGATCGTGCGCGGTGTTCTGTTGCGACCGCTGCCGTACGCGAATCCGGATCGGCTCGTTCGCGTCTGGGAAGAGCGTCCAGGCGGTTCGTCGCCCGCGGGCAACAGATGGTTGAGCCGCTCGACCTATGCCGCGTGGCAGGATCACACGCGAACGCTCGACGCGCTCGGAGGCTACTCGGTTGGTGACTACCAGGTCGTTACCGGCGGCGAGGGCTTCAAGGCATTCGGCGCGCGTGTGTCGTCGGCTGTGCTGGACACGCTCGGCGTGGGACTCGCCTTCGGGCGATTCTTGACGGACCAGGACGATCGCGAGAACGCCGCGCCGGTTGCCATCCTCAGTGACGCGCTGTGGCGCGAGCGCTACGCGTCCCGCCGGGACGTTCTCGGCGCCTCGATCGTTGTCGACGGCACAGCGCACGTGATTGTCGGTGTGGCCCCGCCGACGTTCGAGTTTCCTGATCCTCGCGTACGGATCTGGTTGCCCTACCTCATTCCGAGATCTGCGGCGGCCCCGACCGGCGCGGTCGTTTTCACGGCGCTCGCTCGTGTCGCGCCGGGCGCGACGCTCGCGCAGGTCGAGGCGGAAGGCACCGCGGCCGCCCGCGCAGCGCCCCCACACCGCCTGACCGACTTCTTTTTCGGAAAGGGCGGGCCTCCCGTTGTGCACGCCCGGCGGCTCGTCGAGGACATGACCGCACCGGCCCGCCCCGCGTTGTCGATCTTGACGGTCGCTGTCGCGCTCGTGCTGCTGATCGCGTGCGCCAACGTCACGAGCCTCCTGCTGTCGCGCGGCGTGACGCGACAGCGCGAGTTGGCGATCCGGGCGGCAGTGGGTGGGAGCCGGTTGCGGATCGTCCGACAGTTGTTCACGGAAAGCGCCGTCTTCTCGGTAGCAGGAGGCGCGCTCGGCCTCGTGCTCGCCTGGTGCCTGGTGCGCGTGCTGCCGGCGATTGCGCCGGCCAGGATGCCGCGCCTGGATGACGTCGCTCTCGATGGCACGGTCGTGATGTTCTGGCTGACGACGACTTTGATCGCCGCGGTGGCGGCCGGGCTCGCGCCTGCCGCGCGGGGCGCGCGTGTCGATCTCTCCGACGCACTGTTGAACGCCGACCGATCGTCGGGCACGGGTTTCCGGGGTGCGCGTGCGCGCCAACTGCGCGATGGCCTCCTCGTCGTCGAAGCGGCCTTCGCCGTCGTCCTGATCGTGGGCGCGGGCCTGCTCGGACGCAGCTTCGTCCGCCTGATGGCTGTCGACAACGGCTATACGGCCGATCGCGTGCTCATCGCCACCGTCGATCTTCCGCCCGGCGCGACGGACGCACGGACGGACCAATTCATAGACGGCGCGCTCACGCGCCTGCGAGACCTACCGGGCGTAGCCGCGGCCGGAGCTGGAGCGATGATCCCGCTCATGGCTCGAAGCGCCGTCACGTCCTTCGCGCTGCCGGAATCGCTGACCGGAGGGAAGCCGACGCACGGACGCGCACTTGTCTATTGGATAACTCCCGGCTACGCAGAGGCGCTCGGTCTGCGGCTGCGCGACGGACGGTTCTTCGGGGAGGCCGATGCCCGCGCTGGCAACCTGACGACGATCGTGAACGAGGAATTCCTTCGCCAGCACCTGGCTGCCGGCGTTCGACGAGTGACCGGCCTCACGATCCCCAATCTCGTCGGGCAGAGTGAGGGGCAGATTGCGGAGATCGTTGGCGTCGTGGGGAACGTGCTGAAGGACGGGAACGATCGACAGCCACAGCCCGAGCTCTATTTCGTCCATGGATCCCACGGACAGCGCATCAGCGGAGAAGTGAACCTCGTGATCCGCACCCGCGGCAACCCAACGGCACTCGCACCACAGGTGCGCGATCTCGTAAGGCAGGTCGAACGGGAGGCCGTGGTGGATCGGATCGAGCCTCTGACGACGAGCGTCGCGGCGTCGCTCGATGCGCCACGCTTTGCCGCCGCTGTCATGACGGCATTTGCGTGCGTCGCGATGGTGCTGGCCGCGATTGGCCTCTACGGCGCGCTGTCTTACAGCGTGTCGCAGCGACTTCGTGAGCTCGCGATTCGTGCGGCGCTCGGCGCGCGTCGAGCCGACCTCGTGCGGCTCGTGATGCGCGAAGGTCTATCGGTCACCCTGGCCGGCATCGCGCTGGGCGGGATCGGCGCCCTCCTGTTCACCCGCCTCATGCAGGACCTGCTCTTCGGCGTCACGCCAACAGACACAGTGGCGTTCACGCTGGCTCCAGTAATGCTCGTCGTGACGTCTGTGGCCGCATGCCTCGGCCCCGCGTGGCGTGCGGCGTCGACGGACCCGGCGACGACGCTTCGCGCCTAACCCGCGATTCACTTGTGTTCACATGTAGGGCGCGGGCTTCAGCCCGCGCCGGGGCGGGGCCTGAGGCCCCGCCCTATATCGACACAAGTGAGCTACTGTCTAGCTGCCCGAAGTCTGCTGCGGACTCGGCGCCTTGCCTGCGAGATCGGAGGTTCCTTGGCCGGCTGGTGGGGATCCGTGCGCGAGATCTCAGTCGCAGGACTTGCAGCGCGCCGCCAGAAGGCCGGTGGCCTCGCTGGTGTCGATGTCTCCGATGAGGAGTCCCGCTTTGCCGTAAGGCTGATAGCACAGCAGGCTTCCGTCGGGGCGAACGATCGCGGAGGTCGTCGGCGATCCTGCGCCGGCGTAGTTGACCGTCGCAAAGAAGCAGGTGTTCTCGGCGGCGCGGCACAACGCTGCTTTTTCATGGAATGAGTTCGCCGGATCGGCGAACGTCGAAGGCTGATAGCTGCCGGGCTCCGCTTCGTGGAACTGCGGGTGGAAGACGACCTGCGCTCCGCGCCGTGCGGCCCAGCGTACGGTTTCGGGGTACCGCCAGCCTTCATGACAGATGACGATGCCGAACGTCAGGGCACCCGCCTCGAACACGCGCCTCCCGGAGCCGGACGTGTAGGTCGTCTCCTCTGACGGATCGATCTGCACCTTGTCCTGGAAGCCGACGACCGTTCCGTCTCGATCGATGACGACGGCTGAGGGCAGCACCGCGCCATCGACGACACGTTCGGTACCCAGAACGACCGTGAGCGCTGCCTCACGAGCCGCTGCGCCGATGGCAGACCAGGCCCGGTCGAGGAACGCTGAGTCCGGCGGAGGCATCAGCTTGCCTGCGGCTCGGTACCCCGGCACGAAGCACTCCGGAAAGCAGATGACGTCAGCGCCCGCGGCCGACGCTTCGGCGATGGCGTGTTCCGCGGAGGTCACCGATTGAGCGGGAGTTGGCGGGAAGGGGAGGTTCGCGAGCGCGATTCGAATTGTCGTCATCTGCCGTTTCACACGCGTGCGGCGCTCTCCCAGCGGACGCCTGATCTAGCGAGCGCAGGCAGTCAGCGCCGGGCGCCGCCAGGGCCGTAGTGCTGTGCGAGATACTCGACGATCGCCGTCTGGTCTTCGTCCTGGATCGGCGTGCCCCATGTCCGCATCTGGGTTACCGTTCGACCCCAGGCTGCAGCGTCCTTCCGCTGTTGCACGATCAGTCCAGCGCCGTGGCACAGCAGGCACCGCTCGCTGACGAGCGTCTTCCCGGGCCCATCTGGAAGGCCGGCGGTTTCAGCAGCCTCCGCCGGACCAGTCACGGCACTCAGTCTCGGATCCGAAACAGCCTTGCGGTCGACGCCGGCGCTTCGGCATCCAACGGCGAGAACGGTCGCGAGGAACGCGGCGACGATCGCCCTTCGCGAGGTGGCACACAGCGTCGACACGCGAACCTCCGTGCGAAGCGGGGCATCAGGAGGCAATGACACGCACCTCCTGGATCGAATTGTTTCCGTAGCCCGCGGGATTCGGGGTCGCGCGGTCGGGTTGTGTCTCGCCGGCCGTGTCGGTTGCGCGCGCACGCACGCGCTGCTCACCGGCGGACGGGAACGTGACGTCCGCTTCCCACAGCCGCCAGGCGCCCGGACGCGGTTCGCTCGTGCATCGCGCCTCTTGCCACGTCCGTCCATCGTCGCTCGAGATCTCGACCTTCGCGATCGTCCCCGAGCCCGTCCATGCGACGCCAGACACGCGCGCGGTCCGAGCGGGCACCTTCTCGCCATCGCGCGGGGCGGTGATGAGCGACTTCACACGCATCAGATCGACGGCGCTTCCATCCGCGTACCGATATCCGCGCACCATGAAGTGATTGTCCGACTCCGTCGGACGGGCATGCACGTGCGTCAGCCATTTCGTCGACGCCATGCCGAACCATCGCGGCATGACGAGGCGCAGTGGGCCGCCGTGAAGAAACGGCACCGGTTGGCCGTTCATCTCGTAGGCGACCAATGCGTCGGCCAGCGCTGCTTCGCGAGGAATACTGCGGAGGAACTTGGGTGCAGCCGGCAGCGGGCTGCGATCGGCAGCCTCCATCCAGAAGTGCAGTGCGGACGGCTGAACGCCGGCGCGTTCGAGCAACGCGGCGAGCGGGACGCCAGTCCACGTCGCGGTACTCACGGCGCCGAGCCCCCATTGCACGCCTGAAGTCGCCGGCAGCTCGAAACGGCCGCGGCCGTTTCCGGCGCACTCGATCGTCGCGGGCCGGCGCTCGGCGCGCATGCGGCGAACGTCTTCGAGCTGCAATGTAATCGGACGCGCCACGTCGCCGTCGATGGTCAGCGTCCACGGCGTGGAGACGTCGCCGGGCGGGGCATGATGACCCCGGACGAAGAACAGGTCGTTCCTTGTTTCGAAGGTCCTCAGCGCCTCGAGCGGCGATTCCGCGTCGAGTGGCCGCGCGTTTCGGACGATGAGGCTGGAGCCGCCGGCGCCGGGCGGCGCGCCTGGTTGATCCACTGCGGCCGAGACGTCCGCGGAGCGGGGCCGCACGAGTAATCCGGCGGCAGCCAGTCCGAGCGTCAGCGCTTCGCGACGGCTGATGAATCGTTCGCGCATAGTTGCCACTTATCTGCCAGCGGATTCCATGAACCGCCGCGCCGCCTGCAACTCGGATCGATCCGGATCGGCGTCCGTCCACATTTCAATGAGGCGGGCGTACTGCGTCCTGGCCGTGGCCAAATCGCCCATTGCCTCGGCAGCCTGCGCGATGCCAAAAATGGCCTTGGGCCTGCCGGGCGTGCGACGGAGGGTCTCCTCGAAGTGCCTGCGGGCTTCCGCTGTCTTGCCCATGCTCATGAGCATCGTTCCGTAGAGCTCGTGCGCGGGAATGATCGGATACGGCGGTTGCGACAAGCTGTCGATGCCATCCTCTATCGCTACCGCTGCTTCCATCTCCCTCATCGCGCCCGCGGCGTCGCCCGAGGTCTGCGCGGCCAGCGCCGCGGCTTCCCGCGCCTGCATCGTCAAAATCTGCTGAACGAACGGGTGCTGACCCTGAACGGTCGCGCGCTCCATCATCTGCGCCGCTTTGGCCTTGACCGTGGCGGCGTCCTTCTTCTTCGAGGCGGCCATGGCCTCGAGGTGCAGCTTCATCACGACGAAATCGCTCGACGGCGCGATGAGCGGCAATGTGGGGACATCACTCCAGGACTCGGACTCGACGATGAAGCGGGCGAGGCTGTCGAAGTAACCGTAGAGCACGCGATCGGGCAGCGCGAAGATCGTCCGGCCGCGCACGTGACGGGCCTGCAGATCCTGCGAGTCCGGCGCGGTCCTGCGGTTGGTGAGCGCTGCGTATTGCGCCGCGAACAAATCGACCGTCTTCTTCGCGTCTTTGTAACGTCCGAGTTGCAGGTAGTCGTACGAGAGGTAGTTCAGCGAATGGAAATCGCGCAGCTCGCCGGGTTCGCCCGCCTCCTTCACGTCGTCGTTCGAAATCTGCCAGGCGTTCTCATTGGTCGTCGCGGCCTCGCTCCAATAGCCCAGACGCGTGAAAATGTGCGACGGCATGTGATACGCGTGCGGAACCGCGGCGGCGGTTTTCGCGTACGCCCGCGCCGCGGCAAGGCCAGCTTCTGCATGCACCGGATCGTCGTACCCGTGAATGAGGTAGTGGAGCACGCCGGGGTGCTGCTTGTCGTGCGCGTAGACGGACTCGAAGAGCTCGATCGCCTTGCCTTGCATCTCGAATCCCTTCGTCCCTTCCCTGATCGTTCCGAGGATCGAAAGGCCGTAGAACAACTTGGTCTCGTCGTCCGGATATTTCGCGTGGGTGGCAGCCATCTGGTCCCGATAGCCCTCGTCACGTGACTGCTTCGTACCTGCGCCCGCATCTTTGTAGAGCGCGGCGACAGCCAGAAGGTACATGTGCTCACGGTCGCTCTGCGACCTGGCTTTCAGTCCCTTCTGTACGAGGGTCCAGGCCGCGGTTTCGTCCTCCTGCGACGGCTGATCCCAGAGCGGGTGGTTGTATGTCATAGCCGCTCCCCAATAGGCCATGGCGCATTCCGGATCCGCTTTCTGGATTTCCTGAAACTGGGTCAGCGCTCGCGCGTACCAGAAGTTGTGGAGCACTGCCAGCGCGCGGTCGAAGCTGGCCTGGGTCGCGGGGGCGCACGACGTCTCCATGTGCGCGGTTCCGACGCCCTCGGAGCCGTGCCCGTGCTGTGCCAGTCCAACCGCTGCGCCGAGCGATGCAGCCAGGATCGCGGACACGCAGGAACGCAGCACCCTCGAAGGGCGTCGATCGAGAACCGTCATGATCCTTCCCGTTGTGGAGTCGTGTGGCGATGTTACTCGAAATCCGTCACGACGCTGCTCACGGTCCGGCGTCGCTACTTCTCCGGCGTCGTCAGCGGCTTGCCCTTTTCTGCGAGCAGCAGCGCCAGGAGCTTCGCTGGCCGCGTGGTGCTCGCGTTGGCGGACACCGCGTGGAGCTCCCCCGGCGACTCGATGAACATCTGGCCGGCACTGTATGTCGTCTCCGGCTGATCGCCGACCTTCGATCGAATTTCCCCTTCGAGGACGTAGGCGATCGTGACGCCGGGATGCCGGTGCGCGGTCGAGCTCTCGCCCGGCTGGTATGTCACCTCGACGGCCGTTACCGACCATCCCTTCAGCGTCACTTCGGGCAGATCGTGTTGAAACACGGGTTTGGCCGGTGCAGGTTTGGCCTGCCCGTCCCGGGCGCTGGCGAGGAACACCATTCCGGCTACACTTTCCATCAACGACCTGCGCGTCATCGCGGGACCTGCGTCTGGTGCGACATCAATCACGCGTTCACCTCCTGGGCTAGGGCGGGTCTGAAGCGCGCATCGAAAACGGTCGCGCTCAGCCGCGCTCTTCGAATAGTACGTCGGGCCAGAGCCCGCGACACCCGTTTCGGCCCGGACCTCCACGCATGTCAACATTCCGAAGTAACTGTTGACGCAAGAACACGTTCGCGCATACAACGAAGCGGCATCGGGGAAGGACGGCTTATCGATGAAACGTGCTGCGCTTCCGGTCGTGCTGCTCGCGCTGTTGCTTGTCGCCTACGAACGTACCGCTGTTACCCAGAGCAGGTCGGTGAGGCAGCTCGCTCCAGGCGTGTTTTCCCGCCAGGGCGACACCGATGCTCGCCAGCCGGCCAACACGAGCTGGATCGAGTTCCGCAACTTCGTCGTGGTGATCGACGCGAACACACCCTGGGGCATCCAGGCGATCCTGCCGGAGATCAAGAAAACGACCAGCAAGCCGGTTCGATATGTCTTCGATACTCACTACCACTGGGATCACAGCCAGGGCAACAGCGTGATGGCTGACGAAGGCGTCACCGTGATCTGCTCGCAGGACTGCGCGAGCGAGCTGAGTACCAAGGGCAAAGAGGAGTGGGCTTCCGGGGCTAAACGGACCGACCAGTACAGCCTGGCGCCCTATCGAATGGAGCCGCCGTCAGTAGTCTTCGACAACTTCATGGCGATTGACGACGGCGAGCGGAGGCTCGAGCTGCGCCGCGTCGGACCTGCGCACACCATGGGTGATGCCGTCGCTTTCCTTCCCAAGGAAGGCATCCTGTTCACCGGAGATCTCTGTGTGAATTGGCGGTCTGGCAACAACGTCGGCGACCCCGACGCCGATCATCCGCACTGGGCTCAGGCGTTGAACGACATGGCTGGCTGGAACCTCAAGATTGTGATTCCCGGACACGGGGATCCCGGCACGGTGGACACGCTCAAGGCCCAGAGCGCATTTCTGGACGATCTCTGGAAACAGGTCTCCGCCGGAAAGAAAGCGGGAAAGACTGTCGATCAACTCTTGAAGGAAGTGGATCTCTCGAAGCACGGCAACTTTGCCGCGGACGCGCAGCAGAACCAGACGGCGATCAGACAGGTCTTCAGGAAGGCTCCCGGTTAGACGGTCCAACTGCGGCGTCACAGCTAGTCGGTGGGCGTCGCGCTGTCTCTGATCTGCTCGGACTTGGAGTCGTAGTACAGGCGTTTGCCCTGCCAGTAGGATTGCGCTGCCATGATGACGGCGACCGAGTGGAGGAAGCCGTTGTCCACGGTCGCGTTCGTCCGGGTATTCCGGCTGCGAAGGCACTCGAACCAGTTCGTCAGATGGGAGAGGTCCTCGTCTCCGATATTGATCGGACCCGGCTTGTCGTCGCCAGGAAGAGTGACCCATCGCTCGGCGCGCTCGATGGTCGGGTTGTCTTCGTGGTTCCCTTTTTCCTCGACCACTTTCCAGCGCGGGCTGCCCTCCCCGCCGATGTTCACGAGTGTCGCCTTCTTTCCCATGATCCGGGAGAAGCTGTCGGAGTCGTTCCCGAAGCTCGTGGAGTAGCTGACGAGAAAGGACGGATATTCCACGAGCGCCTGGAACGTGTCGGGGTTCTCGCGGCCGTCGTGCCACGCGTGAACGCCGCCGCTTGCGACGATCGAGCGAGGCGGTTGATCGTTCATGAAAAAATGGACCAGGTCGATCCCGTGGCTCATCCACTGATCCGGAATCCCGCTCGAGAAGTCTTTGTAGAGCCGGAACTCGAAATAGAGCTGGGGATCGAAGGGCCGGGCCGGCTTCGCCATGAGCCACTTCTTCCAGTCCGTCTCCTCCTCGCGGATCAACTTGACCTCGGGCCGCCCGCGCCAGCGCGGACCGTTGTAGTTCCACACGATTTCGTACTTGCTCACGTCACCCAGGACTCCGCTCCGCAAGACCTCACGCGCAGCCAGCTGGTAGGGTTCGCTCCTGTGCTGCGTTCCGATCTGGACGACGCGGGAGGATTGCTTGACGGCGTCGCGTGCGGCTTTCACTTCCTGAAGCACGTTGCCCATCGGCTTTTCGCAGTACGCGTCCTTGCCGGCTTCTACTACCGCCTTCAGCATCAGCGAGTGAGCATGCTCGGGCGTCGCAATCATCACAGCATCGACGTCCTTCAGCGCGAGCAGCTCATCGAGATTCTGAACGGCGCGCGGAGCACGGCCGAAGTAGCGCTCGCTGTTGGCCGCCGCGCGCTCTCGATTCCTTTTCCAGAGATCGCAGACTGCGACGGTCTCGACGTTGTACTTGTCCTTCAGACGGGAGGCCATCATGTGCAGCCCGCTGCCGCGGTTGCCGATGCCGATGTGGCCGAGCGCGATGCGATCGTTCGCGCCGAGGATGCGATCGTAGGAGAGCGCGCTCGAAGCGAAGGCTGAGCTTGCGACGACACCGGCCGTCTGATTGATGAACGACCGCCTGTCCAGCTTGTTGTCGTTTGGGTCGTTTGGATTCTGCATGCGTCGCCTCCGTTGGCGCGCATGATACACCCGCCGCCCACTGAGGCTACATGTGGTGACGCGGTTCACCACGCCGCGGTCACGTCACCCCTGTGTTCCGCTGATGATTCGCAGGTAGGCTCGCCACGGGCCGACTTCATCGGAGTACTGGCGCGCGAGCACTCGCGAGATCTGCACTACGTGATCGAGATCGTGTGCCATCCACGTCGCCAGGAGCTGACGCATGGTTACGAGACCGAGCTCCGGATGGCGCCCGCGACGGTCGAGGTCCGCGTCGGTGAGCCTGAGCGCCGCCAGCGCGCGGAGGTTTTCCTGCCGGAGCGCGGCGAACTCGTCGAGGAGCTCCACCAGCGTTCGGCCTTCCGACACCGCGAACTGCGCAAAGCGATCGAACTTTTCGAAGGCGCGGGTCTCGCCGGCCTCATGGATGATTCTGGCGCGCGGTACCCAGTCGGTGCGCTCGCCGTGGATCAGGTGTCCGATGACGTCGAAGGGGCTCCACGTGTCGCTGCCTTCGTTGGCTGCGATCCAACCCTCGGGCAGGCCCCGGAGGAGCGCATCGACGGTCGCGGGCGTCCGCGCCAGGACGGCAACCGCTTCCTCCAATACGAACGAACGTCGCGCGCGGTCGATTTCTGCCGACATATGGAGTCTGCTGCCAGGCCTACTCGTCGTCCGGGCTTCCCGGGCGACGCAGGATCCGAAAAATGTTCGCGTAGTCGTCTGTAAAGACCAGCTTCGGCCGGCCGGGGGTCTCTTCCCACAACGTCGTGTGATCCTGCACGAGCTGGTCCTCACGGAATGCCTTGTTCGACGTGACGAGAATCCAGGTACTCGCGTAGATGGTCTGATCCAGATCTTGCACGTTCTGCACTTTGATCGCAGGCCTGCCGCTGTCCTCCGCAAGGTCGTGCACGAGCGACGCAAGATTGAGGTAGCGGTTGGAGACGTGCATCGCGAGGACGCCGTCCGGAGCGAGGTGGTAGAAGTAGGTGGCGAAGGCTTCGCGCGTCAGGAGGTGAAGCGGGACGGCATCTCCGCTGAACGCGTCCACAGCGATGACGTCGAACTGCTGCGGGTGCTGCCCCGTGCGCTCGCGCTCCATGATGATCCGGGCGTCGCCCAGGGAGACGTCGACGCGGGCGGGCGTGTCTTTCAGAAAAGTGAAGTGTTGGCGGTTCAGCCGCAGCACGTCGGCGTTGATTTCGTAGAACCGGATCACGTCGCCATCAATTCCGTAAGCGGCCAGTGTTCCGGCGCCAAGGCCGACGACGCCGATCCGCATGCCGCCCCTGCCATCACCCTTCAGTCGCCTCAGCGTGTTGATCGACACGCCCACGCCACTCTCCTCTGAATAGTACGTCGTCGGCCTGCGTCGCCAGGCGTCGTCGAGCCGCTGCACGCCGTGCGTAATGTGTCCGTTCGTGAGCGTTCTGGTGCGCGGCTCTTCGGCGGCGCTCTCCAAGACACGGATTACGCCGAAGAAGTTGCGGCTGGAGCTCACCGCGTCGGTCGGCTCGGCTGCGATCACCATGTGCGCGCCGATCATGCCGCTGGCCAGGGCAACCGTTGCGGCCGCGGTTATGGTCATCCAATCAGTGCGCGCACCTCGTTTGCCTCGCCAGACCATGATCGGGAGGAGGACGCACATGAGCGCGAAGCCCGCCATCTGCCACGTTTGGTCGACCGTGCTGAGTATGCGCCCCCTCACGGTACCCGAAAGCCACTCGATCGATTCGACGCGCGGAGCGAACGTTTCGCGGCCGTAATCGTTGAACGCCAGCAGAGACGTAGCGCCGAACCGCCGGAACAGCGCGACGCCGGCGATCGCGAACAGCACCAGGAGGAGGACGTGCACGCGCGCCAGCGACGCTGGCGTCTCGCGATGGACCTGGCGGTACAACACCAGCGCGAAAAGGAAGCAGGACGCCATCAGGGCGACGGGGAACTCGTAGAACGCATTGAGCACGCGCGGCGCGACGAGCGTCACGATCGCCGACCCGAGTGCGCCGCCGGCCGAGATCGTGAGGAAGAATTCGGTGAGCCGTTCATGATGCGGCTTCAACCTGGCCAGCTCGCCGTGAAGCACCATGCAGGACGCGAGAACCGCGGCGCAGTACACGCCCACCTGGAGCCGAAGCGGGAGATCGACGCCGAGCTTCATCGCCATGAATGCGGCGGCAACGCAGATCGGCAGGAGGACGGCCCACACCGGCCGCCAGTACCACCGAGGGCTGTCGAACGTGATGGTGAAAGACAGGAGATAGAGGCTCAGTGGCAGAACCCAGAGGAATGGGACGGCCGCGACGTCCTGCGACATCTCGTTCGTCGTCGCCAGGAGCATCACCGAGCCGCACATCGGCAGCACGAGCCACAGTGCGCGATCGAAAAGAGCGGGAGGCTCGACAGGCGGGGAAACGGCCGCTTCCGTTTCCCGGGCCGGCGCAACCGACCGTGCCGCTGCCTGCCAGGCGCACCAGCCTGCGAGGCCCGCGAAGACGACGAAGAGCGTCGACCAGAGGTACGCCTGCACTCGCAGCGTCATGTTTGGTTCGACGACGAACGGATAGCTGAGGAGGCCGAGAAGTGATCCCAGATTCGAGAGCGCGTAGAAGCGGTACGGCGACACACCCGGCATCTCGCGGACGAACCACGCCTGCATCAGCGGCGTGGTGGTCGACAGAGTCAGGTACGGGACGCCGACCGTAAAGACCAGCACGCCAAGGATCCGCAACGCCGGCGACTCGAGCCCCGTCGGCTTCCATGCCTCGCTCGGGATGATCGGCAGGAAGATCAGGCCGAGGACGAGCAGTCCCACGTGGACGTTGCGTTGTTGCCGCGGCGTCAGGCGGGTGGCGCTGAAATGCGCGTAGCTGTAACCGGCCAGCAGGAGAGCCTGGAAGCACAGCAGACAGGTCGTCCAGGTTGCCGAGCTGCCGCCGAACCACGGCAGGATCAGTCGGCCGAAGAGCGGCTGGACCTGGAAGAGCAGAAAGGCGCTGATGAAGATGGTGCTGCCGTAGCGGAACATCGTGCGAGTATCATGCGCGGCCTTGGTGCGGGGGATCAAATGGGCTGCCCCTCTGACGGAAGTTTCGTGGCGTTCTGTTCGATCGCCGGAACTTCTGTTGGCTCTACATCTGAGGGTTTTGCCAGCAAGTGAAGATACGATTGCCCGAGCTCATGACCGGACCGCTCCCTCGCAGCTCCCACGGCAAACCGATCGATGTCTTTCCGCCCGCCGCCGATCTCGAACGCGCGCTGAAGCGCGAGGTTCGAGGCGAGGTCAGGTTCGATCCGGGAAGCCGGGCACTCTACGCGACCGACGGATC
This sequence comes from uncultured Acidobacteriota bacterium, assembly GCA_963730995.1. Lineage (GTDB taxonomy): Bacteria > Acidobacteriota > Vicinamibacteria > Vicinamibacterales > 2-12-FULL-66-21 > CAVSUB01. The sequence continues at coordinate 68,870 of CAVSUB010000004.1, forward strand.
CAACTATCGCCAGATTCCGATCGGGCTCGTCATCCCACGGGACGCGGGAGATGTGATCGCCGCTGTGGCGATCTGTCGCGCTCATCGAGCGCCGGTGCTGTCCAGGGGCGCGGGGACCAGCCTCGCCGGCCAGTGCTGCAACGTCGCCGTCGTCCTCGACTTCAGCAAGTACATGAACCGGATCCTCGAGATCGATCCGGTCCAGCGCATCGCACGCGTCCAGCCGGGCGTCGTCCTGGACACGCTGCGAAACGCGGCGGAAGTCCACAAACTCACCTTCGGACCGGATCCCTCCACGCACAGTCGATGCACGCTTGGCGGCATGATCGGGAACAACTCGTGCGGCACGCACTCGCTGCTGGCGGGGAAGACGGTGGACAATGTCGAAGAGCTCGACATTCTGCTGTACGACGGCACCCGGCTGACCGTCGGAGCAACTGAGGCCGCCGCAATCGAGGCGGTCATTCGCGGCGGTGGCCGCCGCGGGGAAATCTACTCCCGCCTTCGGGAAATTCGAGACCGGTACGCCGATCGCATCCGGGAGCGCTTCCCACGCATTCCGCGGCGCGTGTCAGGCTACAACCTCGACGAATTGCTGCCGGAGAACGGCTTTCACCTCGCCCGGGCCCTCGTAGGAAGCGAAGGAACGTGCGCAATCGTGCTCGAGGCACGCCTCAAGTTGATTCCGAGCCCGCAGCACCGGGTGTTGGTGGGCTTGGGATACCGGGACGCGTTCGAAGCCGCCGATCATGTTCCGGAGATTCTTCAATTCAATCCGATCGGCCTCGAAGGATTCGAGGGGTCGATGGTCGATGGCCTCCGCAAGAAGGGCGCGCCTCATCTCGAGCTCGTGCCGGAGGGGCGTGGATACCTGCTCGTCGAATTCGGCCTCGACGATGCCGCCGAAGCCTCCCAAACAGCAACGCGGTTCCTCGAGTGGGTGAGGGCGCTCCCAGAAGCGCCGGACGCCCGGCTCTACTCATCGGCTGAAGCGAAAGCGATGTGGCGCATCAGGGAGGCCGGTCCACGCGCAGCGGCGACCGCCCCTGGCGCACCGCTCGAGTGGGAGGGATGGGACGATGCCGCCGTCGCCCCCGAGAAGCTTGGGGCCTATCTGCGCGATCTGCGCAAGCTGCTGGACGAGTACCAATACCGGACGGGGTTCTACGGGCATTTCGGGCATGGCTGCATCCACATGCGGGTCAACTTCGATCTGGAGACCGAGGGTGGCATCCGCAAGTACGCCGACTTCGTCGATCGCGCGGCAGACCTGGTCGTGCGCTACGGCGGGTCGCTCTCCGGGGAGCACGGCGACGGCCAGGCTCGCGGCGCGTTGCTTCCGAAGATGTTCGGCGACGAGTTGATGGCCGCCTTTCAGGAGTTCAAAGCGACTTGGGATCCGGACGGCAAGCTCAATCCGCGCAAGCTGATTGACGCGTATCCGCCAACTGAAAACCTGCGTCTCGGGGCCGACTACGCGCCTCGCCGGCCGATCACCCACTTCGCGTATCCCGACGATGGCGGCTCGCTGGAACGAGCGTCATTGCGCTGTGTCGGCCTGGGTGAGTGCCGGAAGCACGACACGGGATCGATGTGCCCGAGCTATATGGTCACGCTCGAAGAGCAGCACAGCACACGCGGCCGCGCGCACATGCTGTTCGAGCTCCTGCAGGGTGAAGTCGTGCGGGACGGATGGCATGACGAGGACGTCAAGAAGACGCTCGACCTCTGCCTGTCGTGCAAGGCGTGCAAGTCCGAGTGCCCGACCAACGTCGACATCGCCACGTATCGCGCCGAGTTCCTCGCGCACTACTACGACGGCCGGCGGCGTCCCATTCAGGCGTACGCGTTCGGCATGATCGACCGCTGGCTGCGGATCGGAGCGATGGCGCCGACTGCGGCCAACGCGATTGCCGAGATGCCAGGCGTCACCACGGCGATAAAACGATTTCTGCACGTGTCGCCCGAGCGGCGGCTGCCACGGCTGGCGGCGGTCACATTCCGTCAGTGGGCCGCTCAGCAGGGCATTCGCACGCTTGGACCAGGCGGCGATCGACGGCCCACGGACGTGATCCTGTGGGTCGACACGTTCAACAACTCCTTTCATCCCGAAACCGGCAGGGCGGCGCTCGAGGTCCTACAGTCCGCCGGTTTTTCCGTGACGATTCCGCGAAGCGGGCTCTGTTGCGGTCGTCCTTTGTACGACTTCGGCCTGCTCGATCGCGCGAAGAAGTATCTGCGCACGATCCTGCAGGAGCTCCGCGAAGCGATCGATGCGGGCGTACCGATGGTTGTGCTCGAGCCAAGCTGCGCGTCCGTCTTCCGGGACGAGCTCCGCAATCTGTTTCCAAACGATGCGCGAGCGATGCGACTGCGCAGTCAGACCTTCCTGCTATCCGAGCTTCTCGAATCCGAACGCGTGTCCTATAAGCCGCCTCGACTCGCGAAGCGCGCCCTGCTCCACGGGCACTGCCATCAGAAAGCGCTGATGAAGATGGGGCACGCCGAGTCGCTGCTGCGAAAGATCGGCGTGACGGTGGAGGCTCCCGATTCCGGCTGCTGTGGCATGGCCGGCGCGTTTGGTTTCGAAGCCGACAAGTTCGAGATCTCACAGGCGATCGGCGAGCGGGTGCTGCTGCCGGCGGTGCGAAAGGCATCAGACGAGACGCTGATCGTGGCGGATGGGTTCAGTTGCCGCGAGCAGATCGAACAAGCGACGGGACGGCGGCCCCTGCACCTGGCGGAGGTGCTGAAAATGGCTAAGGAAAGTCAGAATTCAGAATTCTACGATTCTGAATTCTTTATTCAAATCGCCCCCGACTGGCGCAGCGTCGCGATCTCGTCCTCCCCCAGCCCGTACTCCGACAGGATCTCGTGAGTGTGTTCTCCCAGAAGCGGGCCCCGGCGGCTGGGATCGGCAGGCGTCGCGCTCAGCTTGATCGCCGATCCGAGCGTTCTGAGCGGGCCCAGCACTGGATGTTCCGTCTCGATGACCATGTCGCGCGCGGCGACTTGCGGATCGGCGAAGACCTGAGCGTAGTCGTTGATCGGTCCGCACGGGATGTTGGCGGCGTCGAAGAGGGAGAGCCAGTGGCGGCGCGGCTCATGGGCCATGACGCTCTCGATCAGGGCGGCGAGCCTCGGACGATTGCGCACGCGGCTGCGGTTGTCCGCAAAATCAGGTACGTCGGCCCACTCGGGATGACCGAGCACGCCACAGAGCTGCCGGAACAGCCGGTCGGTGTTGCGCACCGATCGTGACGTAGCCGTCCGCGCACTGAATGGCCTGGTACGGCGCGTTCATGCGGTGAGCCGACCCCAGAGGCGCCGGTACGCCAGGACCCGCGAAGTACTCGGTGGCCTCCCACACGGACAGCGCGACGCCGGCCTCGACTAGAGAGGTGTCTATCCGCTGGCCAACGCCGGAGCTCGCCCGATGATGCAACGCGGCGAGGACGCCGGTGACCGCGAACAGCCCCGCGCCGAGGTCGGTCAGAGGTATGCCAGCCTTGACCGGCGGACGGCCCGGCTCGCCCGTAATCGACATGATCCCCGAGACGCCCTGCGCGATGAGATCGAAACCGCCCTTGGCACGATCGGGTCCTGTCTGCCCGTACCCGGAGATCGATGCGTAGATGAGCCGCGGATTGATCTCCGCCAGGGCGTCGTAGCCCAGGCCGAAGCCATCCATCACGCCTGGGCGATAGTTCTCGATTAGGATGTCCGACGATCCTGCGAGGCGCTTGAAGAGTTGCCGGCCATCTGGGGATTTCAGGTTCAACACGAGGCTGCGTTTGCCGCGATTGACCGCGTTGAAGCTCGGGCTCTCCGTCCCGACCGCCCCGACCATCTGTCGCGTCGAATCGCCGGATGGCGGCTCGACCTTGATCACGTCGGCCCCGAGGTCCGCGAGAAGCATCGCGCAGAAGGGCCCGGCCATGAACTGGGTGACGTCCAGGACGCGCACACCCTCGAGGGCGCGCGGCCTGCGGCTGGGAAGCTCCTGGTGACGTGAATCAGTCATCGTCGACGTCGCTCGCTTTGATTCTTGGTCTTGTACTAGGAGGGAGGAGTCCTTGTCCACCACTTACGCAGTCTACGCATCCGACGGTCCGCTCGCGACCCTGACTTTCAACCGTCCCGAGGCGCGGAACGCGATGACCTGGGAGATGTATCAGGCGCTCGTCGACGCATGCGATCGCGCCGACGATGATCCGGCCGTCCGGGTGCTGATTCTAAAAGGGGCAGGCGGGAAGGCCTTCGTGGCAGGCACGGATATCGCCCAGTTCCAGAGCTTTCGCGGCCCGGAGGATGGCATCGCCTACGAGAAACGCATCGATCAGGTGCTCGACCGGCTCGAGCGCGTCACGAAGGCGACGATCGCGCAGATCCAGGGGGTGGCGGCGGGCGGCGGCTGCGCGATCGCCTTCGAGCTGCGATCTGCGCGTGGCGACGCCCGAGTCTTCGTTCGGTATTCCGGTCGCGCGTACGCTCGGGAATTGCCTCTCGGGCGCGACCTGCAGCCGGCTGGTGGACCTGCTCGGTCCGGGTCTCGTCAAGGACATGCTGCTGACCGGACGCTTCGTCCCGGCGGCGGAAGCGCTCGCGACTCGGGATCGTCAGTCGCGTCGAACCGGCCGAGAAGATCGACGACGTTCGTCCAGCGAGTACGCGCTTCGGATCGCCGCCAACGCGCCGCTGACGGTTCGAGCGACGAAGGAGATGATCCGTCGCATCATGGCGGCACGCCGCCTGCCGCCAGGTGAGGACCAGCGATCTGATCGCGACGTGTTACACGAGTCAGGACTTTCGCGAAGGGATCTCGGCGTTTCTGGCAAAGCGCCCGCCGAAGTGGACAGGAACCTAGCGCAGTCGGCGGTCGGCAGTCTTCGGTCGGCAGTCGCATCAACTCAGAGCGGCGGGCTGAAGGCGGCCCTGGCGGGACTTCCTGTTCGAACGGCAGCTCGGGGTGCATGGTGGACGCCAGCGCCGCGCCGGCGAGGAGGAGGCCCATCGAGCCGACGAACGGCAGGTTCCAGTTGCCGGTCGCGTCGATGATGAATCCGAACGCGAGGGGCGACAGGACGGCCGCGAGCGCTGACCCTGTATTCATGAATCCGCTGGCCGTTCCCGAGTATTGCGGGGCGATATCCATGGGAATCGCCCACATCGGGCCGATGACGATCTCGGCGAAGAAGAAGGCTCCCGCCAGGCTCACGACGACGAGCGTCAGATCGTGTGTGAAGAAAATTGGAAGCACGCAGACGAACGACCCGAGAAACGCCCAGAGCACGAGCCGGCATCTTGCCTTCCTGACGTCACCCGTGCGCCGCAGGATGGCGTCGCTGATGACACCGCCAAGATAGTCGCCGCCAACCCCCGCGGAAAACACCGCTGACGAGAACAGCGCCGATCGACTGATCTGGAGGTTGTGCTCGTGCAGGAAATACGATGGCAGCCAGTTCAGGTACATCCACAGCGACCACCCGTAGCAGAAGTACACGACGGCAACCGGCCACATCCGTACGGCGAGCCGGCGCCACGGTACGTTGACCGTGGCCGAACGTCCGGGAGCGCCTGCTTGGCCGCCACGATTCGGCAGCTTGTCGAGTTCGGCGGTAGTGACGCCCCGATGCTCCGACGGGACATCGCGGAAATACCAGACCCACGCCACGACCCAGAGCAGGCTCAGACAGCCGAGGGTGACGAAGGAGCCGCGCCAGGTGACGAGGCCGATCAGCCAGGCGACGATCGGCGGCGTCATCGCGTTGCCGAGGCGCGCGCACGCATGGGTAATTCCCTGGGCGAAGCCACGGCGCCCCGGCGCCGTCCAGGCCTGCATTGCGCGCGTCGCGACGGGGAACGTCGCGCCCTCGCCGACGCCCAGCATGAGTCGAACGAGGAACAGCGCCGTCAGAGTGCCCGCGAAGCCGGTGAGGATCGTGGCGGACGTCCAGATCAACCCGCATACGAAGAGCGTCCGTCTCGGCCCGACGCGATCGCCCAGCCAGCCGCCAAACACCTGAAAGACGATGTACGGATAGCCGAATGCCGACAGGATGAACGCGAGCTGTGTGTTCGACAGCGCCAGCTCGCGCTTGATCTCCGGGGCAGCCGTCGCGATGTTGACCCGATCGACGTAGGTGATCAGGTACATCACGCAGAGGAGACCGAGCACCAGCTCGCTCGCGGTGGGCCGCCTGGGTCGCATGGCGACAGAGGCTAGCACACAGTCAGCTGTCAGCTATCAGCTCACAGCTGTCAGCTGGAGGCTCGGAGCTGTCAGCTGGAGGCTCGGAGCTGAGAGCCCAGCTGAGAGCTGAAAGCTGACAGCTGAGAGCTACCCAGTCATAATTCGACCGGGAGGACTCGGCTCTCTGCTGAAAGGAACCCGCTCACGATCCTCGCGTTTCGCACTCGCCGCATGCGCGACCGTCGTCATGGTCCTCAGCGGGGCGTGCGCTCGCAAGAGTTCGACCCAACCTGTCCGGTTGGCGATTGGTGGCCAGACGCAGATGGTCTACCTGCCGACGACCCTCGCGCAGGAGCTCGGCTTCTACAAAGAAGAAGGTGTCGAGGTAGAGCTCCAGGATTTCGAAGGCGGTGCGAAGGCGCTGCAGGCTCTCATCGGAGGAAGCGCGGACGTCGTTTCCGGCTACTACGATCACACCATCCAGATGGCCGCCGAGCGCCGGGAGTTCGTGGCATTCGTGACGATGTTGCGCTATCCGGGACTGGTTCTCGTCAGCTCGCCCCAGGCCGCTGACAGAGTGTCCAGTATCCCCGCGCTCAAAGGCGGCATCGTCGGCGTCACCTCGCCTGGATCGTCATCACACATGTTTCTGACGTTCCTCCTTGCGAAGAATCAGCTTGCCGCGGACTCCGTCAGCGTGACGGCCATCGGAAGCGGCGCCTCCTCTCTTGCCGCGATCGAGAGCGGCCGGATCGACGCGGCGTGGATCGGAGACCCGGCCTTCACTCTCGTCAGGAAACGAAATCCAGCGATCCACGTGCTGGCGGACCTTCGCACCGAAGAAGGCACGAGGAAAGCCTTCGGCGTCGGGATGTACGCGAGCGCGGTGTTGTATACCAGCGGCGCCTGGCTGAACGCCCATCGCGATACCGCGGCCCGGCTGGCGCGCGCGATGGTCAAGACGCTTGGCTGGATGGGCTCGCACACGGAACAGGAAATCGCGGACCGCGTCCCGAAAAGGCTGCGCGGTGACGACGATGCGTTGTACGTGGAAGCGTTGAAGGCGTCCAGAGCTATCTTCTCGACCGACGGCAGGATGACTGCGGATGGGGCGGCCGCCGTTCGTCAGGTGCTCAACGTGTCGATGCCAAAGGTCCACGACGCAACCATCGATCTTTCCAGGACTTACACCAACGACCTCATCCCCGGACGCTGAAGCGGCACAACCTGTCGGGGTCTTTTTTCCGCACGTCAGCCGATCGCGCTGTCACAGGCGATGCCGGTTCGGCGTCTAGGTGATGAAGGAGCGTCGCGTGAATGAAACGGCGGACTCTGCCGTCGACGGATTCGAGCCCAATCGTGGCCGACTCTTTGGTATCGCGTATCGAATGCTCGGCTCGCGCGCGGAGGCCGAAGATCTGGTTCAGGAGGCCTACGTCCGATGGCATCAGACGGATCGAGAGGCGATCCGGAATGCCGAGGCGTGGCTGGTCACCACCACGACGCGGTTGGCAATCGACCGGCTGCGCGCGCTCAAGACAGAGCGTGAGTCGTACGTCGGACCGTGGTTGCCGGAGCCGATGATGCACGACACTCCTCCACCACCCGATCGGCATCTCGAGCTGGCCTCCGACCTCTCCATGGCGTTCATGGTGCTGCTCGAGCGCCTGGGCGCCGACGAGCGCGCGGCGTTCCTGCTGCACGAGGTGTTCGAGTTCGACTATCGGGAGATCGCGACTGTCCTCGAGAAGAGCGAGGACGCATGCCGGCAGATCGTGCACCGGGCGCGAACGCGCGTGAGGAACGAGCGTAAACGGTTCGAGGTGGCAGAGTCGGCGAAGGCCGCCCTGTTGCGCAAGTTCAGCGAGGCCGTGAGCGCGCGAGACCAGCAGACGCTGCTCGCGTTGTTCGCCCCGGAGGCGACATGGACCGCCGACGGCGGAGGACGACCGGGCGCGGGCACGCGCCCGATCGTTGGTGCCGAAAAAATCGTCAGGCTGATGCTCGCGCTAGGCGAGCGTCTGAAGAGCGACCCGTCCACGATCGAGCTCGTCGAGGTCAACGGCGAGACAGGTCTCTGCGTCCGCACCGCCGGCGTCATCACCGCGGTGATCTCGATTCTCAGCGACGGCGAGCGCATCCACGAGGTCTACGCCGTCGTCAACCCGGACAAGATCAGTCATCAGTCGGCGGTCGGGGGTCGTCAGTCGCAGTCGGCAGGTCAGTCATCAGTCGCAGTCGCCGGTCGCTTCATTGATGCGACTAAGAAAAGTGACTGAAGACCGCGACTGAAGACTGTCGACTGATCTGTCGACTGCGACTGCCGACCCCCGACCGCCGACCGCCGACGTACCGGGCCGCTACTGAGCGGCCCGGTATGTCTTCGCCGCGACGTCGGGGAAGTCCGTGAACACGCCGTCGACGCCGAGCTGCCGGAATTGCTCGAACTCCGCCTCGGGTTTGCCCTGGTAGCCGGCTGGCAGGAACTCCTTGTCTATCCGGATGGTCCAGATGTGGACCAGCAACCCGGCGGCGTGGGCTCGCGAGACCAGGTCGGTGGGCGCTCCGAGTGAGCCGTCGGGGTTGACCGGCACGACGAGCCGTTTCTCCGCTCCGATTCCATCCGCGTACGTCGCGATGTCCTTCAACCCGTCACCGTCGATCAGCCGCGCGCTGTCGACGAGCTGAATCAGCCGGACAGTGGTCTTCCGACGCAGCTCGCGGAGGTTGCCCTGCTCGAATGATTGAATGAACACCGGGGCCTCTCGCCGGTTCCAGCCGTGCTTCTCCAGCGACTCGAGCAGGTGTTCCTCGAGCGGCAGCCCGATGCCGCGGAAGTAGGTGGGATGCTTCGTCTCGGGATAGATGCCAACCGGACGGCCGCGTGCCTCGCCGAGGCGCTGGGCCAGCTCGATGACTTCGTCGAACGTCGGGATTTGAAACTGGCCGTCGTAGGCGTGCGATCGAAAGGGCAGCCGCTCTCGCGCGCGGAGCGTCTTGATCTCCGCGAGCGTGAAGTCTTCGGTGAACCAGCCGGTGATCGACTGGCCGTCGATCGTCTTCGTTCGCTTGCGATCGGCAAACCGATCCGCGACGTCGGTCGTGCCGCCGATTTCGTTCTCGTGCCGCGCAATCAGCACGCCGTCTTTTGTCGAGACGAGATCCGGCTCGATGAAGTCGGCGCCCATCTCCACGGCGAGGCGGTATCCCTCGAGTGTGTGCTCGGGTCGATGTCCGCTCGCGCCGCGGTGGCCGATGATGATCGGCGTGGCCGGTGCGATGGCTGCTGACGCCGCGAGCACCAGCAGCCCAATCACGTGAGGCCTTACCACAGCAGCTTGAACCCGAGCTGCAGCTGCCGGGGGTCGGCGGTCGATGTAATCGTTCCGAACGCGGCAGCGCTCCGGATTGCCGTTCGGCGCGCGGAAATTCGTGCGGTTCAGCAGGTTGAACGCTTCGAGCCGGAACTCGAATCGAACCTGGCTGCCGAGCGAGAACTTCTTGGACGCGGCGAGATCGAACTGCCAGAACAGCGGGCCGCGCACGGAGTTCCGGCTCGCGTTACCGAACGGCTGGCTCGGATCGGTGGGAACGACGACGCAGGACTCGATTGAACCAGTTGTTGATCGTGCGGTCGTCACCGCTTGCCATCGGATCGCACGTGATGTTCGGGCGGTAGTTGTTGGCGCCGCGGAAATCCTGCGCGATGCCCGAGACGATGAACGTCGCGCCCGGACCGTAGGTGAACGTCACCGGCTCGCCGGCGTACACCGAGTTGATGCCCGCGAGCTCCCAGCCGCCGATCAGCGCGTGCATGGCCGGCGACGCGTCGCCGCCCCATCGACGTCCACGGCCGAAGGGCAGCGCCCAGACGAAGCTCGTCGTGCTGTTGTACGGCTGGTCGTAGTTCGACACGCCGAAGTCAGCGTCCAGGTTCCGGAAGTCCTGCGGCGACGGGTTGTTGCCGTTCGAGTTCTCGAGCGACTGCGATCCGTTGTCCTTGGCCTTGCGACAGCGTCAACGAGCTCAGGATCGTGAGGTCGCGGCTCATCCGCCATTCGAACTTCGTCTGCAGCGCCTTGTATCGCGACTTGCCGCCGTTGAACGCGTAGGTGATGTCGGCGAAGGCTCGGATTCGGCCGCCGATCCTGGAGCGGAATGGTGCCGGCCGCGTTGTTGGGACACGCCTGATTGTAGTTGGCGAAGAGCAGCAGGTCGTCTGCGCGATTGCCGACGTAGGCGACGTCGAGCAGCATGTTGCGCTTCAGCTCGCGCTGCACGGAGATGTACCAGCTCTGCACCGGACTCGAGTGGAAGTCTCTCGGCATGTAGGTGATGTTCGCGGTCAGCGGGTTGAACTGGGACGGATCGGCGAGTCCCGCCGGATATCCGAGCTCCGCCGGCACGAACGACGGCGCAGTCGGAACGGTCTGGTTGATGACCGCGTTGACGACCTGCGGGTCCGTTGATCGGCAGCAGGTCGCCGCCGCCGGCGCGGCTGAAGTGCACGTAGCTGACGCCGTAGCCGCCGCGGACGACCATTCCGGGCGTCACTGTGTAGGCGAAGCCGAGACGCGGCCCGAAGTTGTTCCGGTCAGGGTTGACGAGCGCGCGATCGCCAATCGATCCGTCCTTCGCGAAGACCATCGTGTTCGTCGCCGGATCGAAGTTCGACAGGATGTTGTCTCTCTCCCAGTAGGGCGTCGAGTACTCGTAGCGAACGCCGAGGTTCAGCGTCAGCCGGCTGCCCGCGCGCCAGTCGTCCTGCAGGTAGGCGAATTGCATGTTGCGGCGCAGGTTGGCGACGAGGACGCTGCTCAGCGCGTACTGCGCGCGCAGCCCGAGCATGAAGTCGGCGAGGTTGTAGATGTTGGCCGAGGCGGCGCCCGTCGGTCGGTGAACTGGCCGTTGTAGGTGTCGCGGCCGTAGAGCGGGTTGACGTCCTGCACTTCGGTGTTGATCCGCTGAAACTCGTAGCCGGTCTTGAAGGAGTGCGCCCCTGTCGTCCACGTGTAGTTGATTTTCGGGTTGTAGACGGTCGGGTACTGCCACTGCGGGTTCGTCGCCTGGCGTCCGAGATCCGAATAGCCCGTTGATCAGCTGCGTCGGCAGCCCGCCGGCGATGCGGCTGTCGGTCGGCAGACCCGGGAGCCCGAACTGGTCGAAGGCGCTGTCGGACCCGAGCGCCGGCGGATTCTTCCCCGCCTGCGTCCACGAGTAGCCGAAGCCGCGCTTCGAGCAGCGATCGCCCTGTCGGCGCCCACGTCGAGGCCGAGAACGAACTGCCGGTTGCGGGCGTAGATGTGCCCGTTGCCGGCGCCGCCGGATGGCAGCGGGATGTTCGGCTGATCGTCGGTCGTGAGATTGCGGAAGCCGTAGCGGCCGAACAGCGAGAGGCTCGGCGTCAGCTGAACGTCGACTTTGCCGCCGGCCTTGTCCGAGTCCGCGGTGAACTCCTGCAGGAGGGTGTAGTTGTTCGTCGCTGCCGCGAGGTTCGTATCGGGCAGCGCCGACGAGCACCTTGCGCGCGAACGAGGTCATCGGGATCGGCGTGCCGGCCGGATACACGACGCCCGCTTCGCGGATCGCGGATGTCGACCGACAGGATGCCCTGGCGCTGCTGCGGCGTCGCGATGGTCGCAAAGCCGGTCGGCCTTCCTCGTCTGCCGCAGGCCCTCGTAGTCGCCGAAGAAGAACGCGCTGTTCCTGACGATCGGGCCGCCGATGACGCCGCCGAACTGATTGCGGTCGAGCGACGGCTTGCCGGTGGGCGGTTTGAAGAAGCCGGCGGCGTTCAGCGACGTCGTCCCGGAGGAATTCCCACCCGCTGCCGTGCAGCTGTGTTCGTGCCGCTGCGGTAGTTGACGTTGATCGTCGCGCCGGCCGCGCGGCCGTACTCCGCGCTCATGTTGTTGGTGACGACCTTGAACTCGCCGATCGCGTCCGGCGGCGGCTGCATGACCTGGTTCGAGAAGCCCTGGTTGCTGGTGCCGTAGGCGTTGTTGTCGACGCCGTCGATCAGGAAGTTGTTGAACGTGCTGCGCAGGCCGTTCACGTTGAACGCGCCCTCGCGCGGCGTGTTGCCGGTCGTCAGCGACGAGCCGCCGAGCTTGACGCCGGTCGTCAGGAGCGCCAGCGCCGAGTACTCGCGCGAGATCAGCGGCAGGGCGCGCGTCTGATCGCCGGTGATCACCTGGCCGCGCTGGCTCGAGTCGGTCTCGATGAGCGGCGCTCGTGGCGGTGACCTCGACTTTCTCGGTGAGCTGGCCGACCGGCATCTGCAGATCCACACGCAGACGCGCGCCGACCTGGACCTGCACGTTGTCGACGAGCGCGATCGCGAAGCCGGTCTTCTCGGCGGTCACGACGTAGAGGCCCGGCTTGACGGCGGCGAACTCGTAGTTGCCGTCGCCGCTCGATGTCTTGACGACCGAGATGCCGGTTTCGACGCTGGTCAGCGTCACCTTCGCGCCGAAGGAACAACCGCGCCCGACGTGTCGCGGACGGTGCCGACGACGGTCGCCGTATCGAACTGCGCCAGGGCATTGGTTGCCGACAGGACGAAGATGCACAGACACGCAAGAACCAATCGCATGCAACACCTCATTGAAGCGAACCAGAAGAAGCCGTCTTGAGGCGCGAGGCTAACAGGAGAACGCAACGGCCGTGCGGCGGTGGCGCAACGACGGTGTCACACACCTCTACCGATCGCGGGCGAGTGCCGGCGCGGCGAGCGGTAGCTTACCTCACAGGCTGCCGAGTGGAGGGACTTTTTCGCCGGTGGTGACGTCGTTGCTGGGACGAACTGTCAGCGACGTACGAGTCGAGCCGGCTTGTCGATCGGGTCGACGAGTGGTGAGCAGCACGGCGCCTGAACGGGCTTGCGGATCATGAACTCGACGCGCGTCAGGTCGGCGTCGTACAGATCCATGAGCCAGCGGCCGTCACGGCCGATCTTCGGCGTCGCCGCGGCCGCGTAGCCCCGAGCCTTGACTTCCGCCGCGACCGCCTGCTGATCCAGCGTACCGAACGCGAGGTGATTCCAGATCCCGAGTGTTCTCGGCGAGGGAGTGCCGGTGTCGACCATGTACTCGAGCCACTGAGTGCCGTCGGGCACGACCATCGAAATCCAGCGGAACTGGTTCTCGGCGTTGCCGCCCTTCCACATCAGCCGGAAGCCCAACACGTCCTTGTAGAACGTGTCCATTTTGTCCGCGTCGTGGATCCGATATCCGACGTGCAGCGCCTCGTTCGACAGCCGGCGCGACGAGAGAAATCTTCCGGCATTGCGAGCGTGCAGCGAGCCCGCCACGAACTGGATGAACTGTATGTCCTGGCCTTCCGGATCCTTGACGATGAAACTCAGGTTGCCTTCCGGATCGGGATCGACGGAAGCAGGAACGGGGACCCCCTTGCTCGCCAGGTAGCTCCACAGCGCCCGCGCGTCCGAGGTTTCGAAGGCGACGTACCACAGCCGGCTCTCGGCGTCGTCCTTCAGATCGGACGACACGTAGACGTATTGTCTTTCGTTGATTTTGAATGTCGTGAAGCCGGCTCCGCCGAGGGGATTGCTGATCGGGAAGGCTTCGTCCAAGCCGATGATGGTCGAATAGAAAGTGCGGGCCGACGCCATGTCTTTCGTCTTCACCGCGATCCCGGCCACGCCCGTGATCTTCGGCCGGACCGGAATGGACTGGTCCTCGCGCGCCGGCTCCGCCGGCATCGCGAGTGCGGTCGCGAAGAGCAGACTGGTCGAACACGCGAGCGCTGCGAGCCGGGAAGTTGATTTCATGCGCTGCTGGTCCGGTCGCCTCATTTGCTCGTTGATGCCTTCGTCACGAGGACGATCGGCACCTTCTGATCGGCAGGAACGGTCTCGCCTCGAATCAGCTTGTCAGCGCTCTCCACCGCGATCCTGCCCATGTCATAGGGCGACTGCGCGACCGACGCCGCCATCTTTCCCGCCTCGATGGCCTTCCGCGCGTCGTCCAGCGCGTCGAAGCCGATGACCCGGATCTTGCCCGTGCGATTCGCCACGGCAATCGCTTCGACCGCGCCGAGCGCCATGAGGTCGCTGGCCGCGAAGAGCGCATCGATCTCGGCGTGTGCCTGCAGCATGTTCTGAAAGACCGTGAAGCCCTGGTCGCGCTCCCAATTCGCTGGCTGGCTGGCGACGATGGTGATGCCGGGCGAGCCGGCGACCGCGTCGCGAAAGCCACGAAGCCGCGAATCGCCTGTCTCGTGGCCCGGAATCCCCTCGAGGATGGCGACCTTGGCCTGACCGCCGCTCGATTGGACAAGGAACTGCCCGGCAAGGCGACCACCCTCGTAGTTGTCGGAGCCGACGAACGTACCGAGCTTGACGCCAGCCGCCGAGGCCGCGCCAGGATCGACGCGCGTGTCGGCGACCACGAGAGGGATCCCCGCTCGGGTGGCTTTGGCCAGAACGGAGACGACCTCCTTCGAGCCGCTCGGCGTGACGCAGAGAGCGCGCACGCCCGTCTGGATCACGTTCTCGATGATCTGCGTCTGCTTCTCGACGTCCAGCTCGCGCTCGGCCGCCTGCACCACGAGCTCGATGCCGAGCTTCGAAGCCGATTCCTCGGCGCCACGCTTCATGTCGAGAAAGAACGGATGGTTCAGTGTCTTCATCACGAAGGCCACACGCGGGCGGCCCGATGCGCTTCCACCGGGAGCCTGCCGGTTACACGCCGTGACGCCCGTGGCCAAGACGAACGGAAGGACTGCGAGCCAGATGACGTGCCGGCCCTTGTGGCGCGACGACATGCGGTTGCCTCCTGCGGCTCGAGGGCTACGCCCGGCCGCGTTTGAGCGCCGTATCGATCAACACAGCCGCGATGATGACGATGCCTATCACGAACTGCTGCACGAACGAGGAGACGTTCAGCAGGTTGAGCCCGTTACGGAGCACGCCCATTATCAGCGCGCCGATGAGTGCGCCCAACAGGGTGCCTTCGCCGCCAAAGAGGCTGGTTCCCCCGATGACCGTTGCGGCAATGGCATCCAGCTCGTACATGATGCCGGCAGTCGGCTGCGCTGAATTCAGCCGCGCCGTCAGCACGACTGCTGCGACGCCGCTGGTCAGCCCGCACACGACGTACGCGCCGACCTTGTGAAAGCGGACTGGCACTCCCGACAGCCGGCTGGCCTCCTCGTTGCCCCCGATCGCATAGATGCTACGCCCGAACACCGAGTGGGCCAGCGCGACGTGCGCGATCGCGTACACGACGAGCGTGATCAGGACCGGCGCCGGAATGCCGAGCGGCCGCCCCGTCGCCATCAACCGAAAGCTCTCGCTGAACCCGGAGATCGGCCGGCCCTCGGCCCAGATCAACGCCAGCCCGCGCGCCACACTCATCATGCCCAGTGTGGCGATGAACGGCGGCAGCCGCCCGAGGGTCACGAACAGGCCGTTCAACAGACCGCAGATCGCCGCGCTCGCCAGCGCGACGGTCATGGCGATCGGCAGTCCTACGCCCGCTTGCAGCAGGCTCGCGAGAACGATCCCCGCAAGCGCCAGCACCGATCCAACCGACAGGTCGATCCCGCCGGAAATGATGACGAACGTCATCCCCGCCGCAACGATGGCGTTGATGGCGCTCTGCTCGAGCACGTTCAGCAGGTTCGAGACGGTGAGAAAGTGCGGAGTGAGGATCCAGAGCACGACGCTCAGCGAAACGAGGCCGAGCAGGGTGCCGAACTGGCGCGTCCTGGCGACGCCGGCGCTGACCTTTGTCACGAGGCGACTCCAAAGGCCGCGTGCATGATCTCTGTTTCGGAGACGTTCGCCCCGTCGAATTCGGCCTGGATGCGGCCGAGCCGCATGACGAGAATCCGATCGCTCATGCCGAGGACTTCGGGCAGATCCGAGGAAATCATGATGATGCCGGCGCCCCGCACCAGGAGCGAGTTCATCAGGTCGTAGATGTCGCGGCGGGCCGCCACGTCGATGCCGCGCGTCGGTTCATCGAAGATGAAGATCTCGGCCTCGCCGGCCAGCCACTTGGCAAGCACGACCTTCTGTTGATTTCCGCCGCTCAGCCATCGCGCGATCCGATCGGGGTCTGGCGTCTTGATGCGCAACTGGTCGATCATCCGTTCGGCATCATCGCGCTCGCGGCCGCGGTGCACGAGGCCCCACTTCGACGTGCGTCGATGGTTCGGCAGTCCGATGTTCCGTTGGACCGACAGGCCCAGGACGAGGCCGTGGGCCTTGCGATCCTCCGGGAGGAAGCCCACACCGAGCCGTACGGCGGCGGCCGGAGTCGGGATGCGTACGGCCTCGCCGCGGATCGTGATGCGGCCCGCGTCGACGGGGTCCGCACCGATGATCGCTCGCGCCAATTCCGTCCGTCCTGCGCCGACCAGGCCGGCAATTCCCAGGATCTCTCCGGCATGCAGACTCAGATTGATGTCGTGGAGCGTGCCGCCTCGTGACAGGCCCTCGACCTTCAGCAACTCGCGTCCGTGGGTTGCGCGGCGTTCGGGATACTGGTCCGGAAGGTCGCGGTTCGCCATCATCTGCACGAGATCGGTCGCCGTGACGTCCGCGAGCAGGCGCGTGGCGACGTTGCGGCCGTCGCGCAGCACCGTGACCCGATGCCCGATCTCGAAGACCTCGTTCATCCGATGTGAGATGTACACGATGGCCACGCCGGCGGCGACGAGCCGTGCAATGGTGGCGAAGAGCTGCTCGACTTCGACGCCGGTCAGCGCGGATGTGGGCTCGTCCATCACCAGCACCCGGGCCTGATCGGCAAGTGCGCGCGCGAGCTCTACCATCTGCTGCTGGGCGAGCCCCAGATCGCCTGCCGGACGACGCACGTCGAGCGTCAGGCCGAGCCCCCGCACCAGGCGTTCGGCCTCCTCCCTCATGCGCCGCCAGTCCACGAACCCCCACCGCCGACGCGCTTTTCCGAGGAAGATGTTCTCCGCGACCGACAGACGCGGAACGAGCGTCAGCTCCTGGTAAATGATGCTGATGCCCAGGCGGCGGGCGTGATCGGGGCCCGCGATCTCCACGCGCTGCCCGTCGAGGACGATCTCGCCGGCATCTTTGGCCACGGCCCCGCTCAGGATCTTGACCAGGGTCGACTTCCCGGCACCGTTCTCGCCGAGCAGGACGTGCACCTCACCCGCCAGGAGCTCCAGCGAGACGTCGTCGAGCGCGACGACGCCCGGGAACTGCTTGCGGATGCCGCGCATCTGGAGAACCGGCGTCTTGTGGGTGTGAGGAGTGGTCACGTCAGGGCTCGCCACACCCGATGCGCGGCAAATCGAATTCCTTTTGTCGGCGCTGCGCCGTCATTACAGGAGCTCAGAAGATCAAGAGGTCAAAAGATGAAAACATGCCTGCCCAAAACCTACTGATCTCCTGATTTTCTGAGCTCCTGTGTAGACGCGCAACGCCCCGGCACGGCTGCTTCGATGGTATGCGATCGCTGCAGGTCCACCCGGGGCTCTCGCGGGCAGCATAGCGCGGAACACATCGAGCGCCGGTGACGAAGCGGCCGCCGAACGGGCACGCGTGTAGGGGTGGTGTCGGGCCGGCCTTCAGGCTCGCCCGAGCGGGGGCCGAAGCGCCCGATCTGCAGCAACCTCCTCACAACGCGACAATCTGACCGGTGCGCACGCTCTCGTCGGCCGCGAGCACGATGCGCAAGCTGTTGACCGCATCGTTCATGTGATCCGAGAGGTCCAGGTCCTTCTGAATCGCGCGAAGCAGAAACGCCTGTTCGCGATCGCAGAGGCCCTGATGATCGGGCTCGTCCTCGGTGTTGATCAATTCGTCAGGCTTCACGAACTCGTTGTTCCCATCGATATCACTGTGGTGCAGGCGGATGCGGTTCGTTTTCGTGTGGCTGTCGATATCCTCGGACCCGCCGGCTTTCGCCTCGTCTGCGTCCTTCACGATGGACACGCATCCCTTTGGTCCGATGACGTCCTTCACGAAAAACGCCACTTCGCTCATCATCGGACCCCACCCGGCCTCGTACCACCCCACCGAGCCATCGTCGAACGTCACCTGGAGCTGGCCGTAGTTGTACATGCCTGGCTTGAGCTCCTCCGTCAGCCGCGCGCCGACGGCTGATACCCGGACCGGCCGCGCGCCGGTCATCTGGCACATCACGTCGACGTAGTGGACGCCGCAGTCGACGATGGGGCTCATGGATTTCATGAGGTTGCGGTGGACGTTCCAGGATTGGCCGCGACTCTGCTGGTTCAGGTTCATCCGCATGACCAGCGGCTTCCCGAGCGTCCGCGCGATCTCGATGAACCGGATCCACGCGGGGTGCACGCGGAGGATGTAGCCGATGACCAGCTTGCGTCCGTTGCCGACTGCCGCATCGACGATCGATTGCGCCTCCTCGACGGTTTCGGCCAGCGGCTTCTCGCAGAAGACGTGGCAGCCGGCCTTGATGGCCGCCCTGGCATACGGCGCATGCGTTTCGGGATACGTGTTGATGCTGACGACATCAGGCTTGGCCGCGGCCAGCGCAGCGTAGTAGTCGCCGAACTCCGGCAATCCACCGAGCTCCTTGCTCAGCGCCTCGCGGGACGCCGCGCCACGACTCACGAGGCCGACGATCTCGAATTCGGGCATCTTGTGGTACGCCCGGGCATGGCTGGCTCCCATGTTGCCGCAGCCGGCAACGAGCACTCGAAGAGGTGTAGTCATTGACCTACCGTATCCGAAGCTGGCTTGGCATGGAATACTTAAGACGCGCAGACAGAATCGCTACTGACAGGGGCTGTCGCTTCTAAGGGTCCGTCCGGAAATAAGTGCGCCAGGCTGGGCGTCGAGGCGCCCGCTCGGCGAGCCGCGAGGAGCGCGCATACCGAGCGTATGTAAGCGACGAGCAACGAAGCCCGGCGGGATGCATCGGCGGCCAGCCTGGTGCAGTTATTTCCGGACGGGCCTTAACCAGCCGCGAGCGAAGCGAAGCGGCGAGTGGCCGCGGGGGTGGGGCCCCGCGGTATTGAGAAATGCTGTCGTCAACCATGAGCATCGCCAACCAACTGCCGCTGGTCGCACCGCGTGTGATTCCAGTGCTCGATCCCGGCTTCCGGCCGGCCGTTCTCGCCGTGCGGGCGTTTCGGAGTCTCGTCGACGGCACGGGGAGTGCCGTTCCCGTGAGGATCGCTCTCGAGCAGACTGACGGCTCGGTCTTTCACTTCGAGACACAGGTCCTGCCCGAGTCCCACCCGCAGGCGTCGGCCAACGTGGCTTACGTCGAGCGCTTCGTCAAGTTCCTGTTGTGGGCGCGGGGCGGCTGGCGCATCTACGTCGACGGTCCGGAATCGCTGGCGGCGGGACTGGCGAGTCATTACAGTCAGACCGAGGCCGGCAGATTCGACGCCCACTTCGTCGGCGAGCTCGTCTTCGATCGTCAGCTGGAGGTCGTGCGCACGCGGGATCTCCCGCCGGAACACTCCGTGACCAAGCCGCTCGGCCGTCATCTGGAGGGCTGTCGCATCGGCTTCGATCTTGGCGGCAGCGACCGGAAGGTCGCAGCCGTCATCGACGGGCGCGTGGTATTCAGCGACGAGACGGTCTGGGATCCCTACTACAAGCCTAACCCGCAATATCACTTCGACGGGATCATGGATTCCCTGACGAAGGCGGCAGCACATCTCCCGCGCGTCGACGCCATTGGCGGGAGCGCGGCCGGCGTCTACGTGAACAATCGGGTCAAGGCGGGGTCGCTCTTTCGGGGAGTGCCGCCAGACGTTTTCCAGGCGCGCGTGAAAGATCTGTTTCTCGACATCAGGAAAGCGTGGAACGGCGTTCCCTTCGAGCTGGTCAACGACGGTGAGGTCACGGCGCTCGCAGGCTCGATGTCGCTGGGACAGAACGCCATACTCGGGATTGCGCTGGGAACGAGCACGGCCGCCGGTTACGTCACGCCGGAGGGCAACATCACGTCGTGGCTCAACGAGCTCGCGTTCGTACCGATCGACTACAACCCTGCGTCGGCCGTCGACGAGTGGTCGGGCGACTATGGTGTCGGCTCGCAGTACTTCTCCCAGCAGTGCGTCGGCCGCCTGATGCCGGTCGCTGGCATCGACGCCCCGGCCGGGATGCCGCTGCCCGAGCGGCTGAAGCAGGTTCAGGCGCTCAGAGCCGATGGGGATGACCGCGCGAGAAAGATCTACGAGACGATCGGGGCGTATATGGGCTACGGCGTGGCCCACTTCGCGTCGTTCTACGATCTTCGACATGTGCTGGTGCTCGGGCGCGTGACGTCAGGGCCGGGAGGTGACGACATTGTCCTCGGCGCCCGCCGCGTGCTCGATGTCGAGTTCCCTGAACTGGCGCGGCGGATTGCGTTCCATGTTCCGGATGAGCACGACAAACGTCACGGCCAGGCCATTGCAGCCGCCAGCCTGCCCACACTCAACAGGTAATCCTGCATGAACCCCTACCTGCGCTACGTCTCCGAGCTCGGACGTCTGATACGAGAGGGCAAACAGTTTCCGCTGGGCGGTTTTCCAAAGCCTTCACGGGCCGCCGTCGCGTCCGATGCGCCCGTTGCGCTCATCTTCTCGCCGCATCCGGACGATGAGTGCATCAACGGCGGCCTGGCGCTGCGTCTGAGGCGCGAAGCGGGCATGCGGGTCGTCAACGTCGCTGTCACGCTGGGCAGCAACAAAGCGCGACGTGCAGGTCGGGTCGAGGAGCTGAACGCCGCTTGCGACTATCTCGAGTTCGCGTTGATTCACACTGCGCCAGGCGGACTCGAAGACATCAACATCAAAACTCGGACCGCCGATCCCACACGGTGGCAGGCATCGGTCGACGTCATCGCGCGGATCATCGCGGACCAACAGCCGGCGGTCGTCTTCTTTCCGCACGATAGCGACTGGAACAGCACCCACATCGGCACGCACTATTTGTGCGCCGATGCGCTCGCCCGCCAGGCCTCCGGGTTCGCGTGCCACGTTGTCGAAACCGAGTTCTGGGGCGCAATGGCCACACCCAATCTGATGGTCGAATACAGCCCGGACGACCTGGCGGAGATGCTGACGGCGCTGTCGTTCCACGTCGAAGAAGTGCAGCGCAATCCGTATCACCTGCTCGTGCCGCCGTGGATGCAGGACAACGTACGGCGCGGAGGAGAGCTGGTTGGCGGTCAAGGCGGACCGGCGCCGGATTTCGTCTTCTGCGCGCTGTACCGGCTGCGTCGCTGGAGTGGCGGGCAGTTTCAGACGGCCCACACGGGCGGCCGCATTCTGGCAGCCGGCGAGCCTGCTTCGGCGCTGCTCGCATGAGCGTCGCCGCGGCGCGGAGGGCGCACGGTAGCCCGAGAATCGGGTGAACGAGCTTCTTCGAACGCTGCCATTCAACAGGGAGGAGCGGAGGAAGAGAGGATCACGGACCTCTCCTGCCTGGTCCGAGCTGTTCGCGGCGCGCACAGCGCGCCGGGTGAGTGTGGCGAGCCCGGAAGCGAACACGCGGCGCAATCAGGGCGTGCTCGCATCCGGGCTCACCACACTCACTCTGTCGCCCGGCGTCGCCGGGCGCGCGAACAGCCCCGTGATGGCGGTTCGGGATCTGCGTTCCTCCCTCCTCCTTCCTCTTGTGAGGGTTTTACCAGGCCCGTGCTGTCGGCAACGCACATGCCTTGATGTCCTACATATCAACATGTAGAGGGTCTTGGTATGGCCTCCGATAGCCCAAAGTCCGACCTCCTGCAAGGCACGCTCGACATGCTGATCCTCAAGGTCGTGGCCCTCGGCCCGATCCATGGCTACGGTATCGCCCAGCGGCTGCAGCAGATGTCCCGAGCCGTCCTTCAGGTGCAGCAGGGCTCTCTCTATCCAGCGCTGCACCGGCTCGAGAAGCGCCGCTGGCTCAAGGCGCAGTGGGCCGCGTCCGACACCGGCCGCGAGGCGCGGTTCCACACGCTCACTGCGGTCGGCCGAAAACAGCTCGAAGAGCAGCGCGCCTACTGGGACCGGCTGTCCGCCGCCATTTCAAGCGTTCTGAGCACGGCGGAGTGACGCATGTGGCCGAGGAGACGACATGACCCGCGCATCCGCGACGAGATCCAGTTTCATCGGGACCGTCTGATAGACGACTACGTGGCCGGCGGGATGGATCGAAAGGACGCCGAGCGTCGAGCCTTCCTGGAATTCGGGAATGTTGCGCAGATCGAAGAAGTCGTGCGCGACGTCCGCGGGCGGTGGCTGAGCGATCTCGCGCAGGATCTCCGCTACGCCCTGCGAATGCTCCGGCGAAGCCCCGCTTTCGCTTCAGCCGCCATCCTCTCGCTCGCGCTCGGGATCGGCGCCAACGTCGCGATTTTCACGCTCATCAACGCCGTCATTCTGCGCACCCTGCCGGTCCCGGACCCGGCGCGGCTCGTCCAATCACGCGGCTCACGGAAGCCGGCGGGCCGGGATCGGTGTCGTACCCGATCTTCGAATACTTTCGCGACAGCTGCGATCGGGGCGGGCCGCGGGCGACTGCTGCGGCAGTTCCTGACGGAGAGCCTGATGCTGGCCGTCATCGGCGGGGCAGTGGGCCTGCTGGTGGCCGAGTGGTTCAGCGCACGGCTCGTGACCCTCTTCGCGAACGTCAGCCCGGTCGTCCTGTCCGTCGCGCCGGACTGGCGGGTGCTGGCGTTCACGGCAGCGGTGTCGCTCGCGGCGTGCGTCGTTGCCGGTCTGGCGACGGCGCTGCACGCGATGCGCGCGCAGTTCAATCCCGCCCTAAGGGAAGTGCGGGTAGTGAGTCACGGCCGCCTCTCGATGGCACTCGTCGTGGCTCAACTCGCGATCTCGATGATCCCGATCGTTCGATGGTGAGAGAGCGAATCCTGGCCACGCTGGGCGGCCTTTTCGGCGCGCTCGCGCTCGTGGTCGCGGCGGTTGGCATGTTCGGGGTCCTGGCGTTTCAGGTGACTCGGAGGACGAACGAGTTCGGCGTGCGGATGGCCCTCGGCGCCACTCCACGACGAATCACGGGTCTCGTCGTTCGGGACGTCGCGCTGATGCTCGTGCTGGGCGTCGCGATCGGAAGCGCCGCGGCCCTGACGCTGACCGGATTTGCGCGCAGGATACTCTTCGGGCTGACACCTACGGATCCAGGCGTCTTCGCCGTCGCCGCTCTGGTTCTCGCCTCCGTCGGCATGCTCGCTGGATGGTTGCCCGCCCGACGAGCCGCGCACCTCGATCCGCTCGTGTCGCTGCGGCACGAGTAAAACCTCTACAGGAGGAGGGGCGATTCTCGTTTGCTTCAAGAGATTTTGTTTTGGTTTGCTTCTATGGTTGATCCTCCCTCCTCCTTTCCTCCTGTGAAGGTTTTGTCGGCGTGATGCGCCCGGATCGGCTGCTCACCAGGCTCTCAATCGCGTTCGGGTTGGTTGCGCTGCTTCTCGCAGCGATCGGGCTCTATGGCGTGCTGTCGTACGGCGTCGCGCGGCGGACAAACGAGATTGGCATCCGGAAGGCGCTCGGCGCCCAGCAAAGTGCGCTCATCGGGATGGTCCTTCGAGAGACCAGCTGGCTGGTGTCGTTGGGCCTCGTCGCCGGCGGTGCGGCGTCGTTCGCGGCCCTCCGGCTGATCGCCAGCCGGCTCTATGGGCTGCAGCCGAACGATCCTCCGACCTTCGCGGCCGCGATTGCCGGTCTCGCGATCGTGGCCGGCATCGCGACGTGGCTGCCCGCCTACCGTGCCTCACGGGTCGACGCGCTGGTCGCGCTGCGACAGGAATGAGGCGAGGAGCCACCTCCCATCAGGTATCTCCTTCACGCAGTGCTGAGTCAGTCGCAATCACGCACCGACGACGGGCGGTTGCGGGCCACGATCGCGATCTCGTCGTACGTGGAGGGACCTGTCAAGCACGGCTGCGGAGCACTCAGACTTTCGTGGCGTGTTCAAGCCCGGCGGCGTGATGCTTTTTCTGGAGAAGCCGCCGACGCGAGTCGACTCTGGCGTAGCCGCGACTCGGGATCTCGCCGTTCGTCTGAGCCACTCTTTCAGGACTCCGGCACACGGCGCCAGCGGATCGCAGGCGAGCAGGTACAGCACAACGGTTGTCAGCAGGATGAGGGAGTAGCCCAGCGGAGCAATGCGGATGTGAAGGGTGCTGTAGGCGAAGACGACCGGGTACAAGAGCACGAAGCAGAGTGTCAGAAACGGGATTCGCAGCGGAGCGTCTCTCAGACGCCTGGGGTTTCTCAGTCCCTTCGCGACGCGCCGGAAGGCGTTGCTCTCGTGCGTTTCGATCGAGACTTTGAAAATGGTCTGCGTCAGGACGTAGAACAGGCCACCGCAGAAGAGTCCCAGCGCCAGCCGCGGCCAAGTTGGCATCGTCAGGGAGAACGCGCCCGCCCACACGAAATACATGATGATGCTGAGGTTGGTCAGCTGCACCGCCAGCCAGATGTTCGTCCTGCCGGTCACGAGCTGGAATCTCCGGCAGAACCGTTCTGTGAGGTCGAGGATGGCCGAATCGATGCGAGTCATCCAGCTTTGGCGTCCTTCAACTCCCGGGCCATCCGGGTCTTAGCGGACGAGACGTTTGACTCCGTTCTCAGCGTCACGGTTCGCCAGTATTGTACGACCCTCCGGCAGTTCGATCCGGGCTCCCCCCGGGTCAGACCTGGGTCTGACCCCAAGGCACAAGGCACCCCAAGGCGTCAGTTGACGATTGCTGCCGTTACAGGGCACTCGCCAGATCACCTACGGCCCGTATCGCGAAATACGTGGCCAGCGAGAACAGCAGCCCCATCATCAGGTTTTCCCACCAGCGATTCCGAAAATCTGGACCAATCAGCCGGTTGCTCGCCGTGATCCACCACAGGCCGCCCGCGAGCATGGGTAGCAGGACGACTTGCGCGCTGTTGGCCGCGAGTGTCAGCGCCACGAATCCAGGCATGCCGGGCAGCGTCCAAATCAGCGGAGACACGAGGCACCAGATTGCGATCCATCGATACCACGGATGATTCCGATAGTCCGTCCCGATCGGCCCGGCTCCCGCCTTCCACCTGAGCCACGCGTGCGTGCCGAGCCGGCCGAGTCCCGCCGCGTGGCCGATGATCGAGGTGTAGATCGCCGCGAAAATTCCCGCGTAGAAGAGGATCCGTCCCGGCTGCCCGAGAACGACGCCGAGCAGGTCAGGCAGGTCCTCCAGTCGCTCGATGTGTTTGTCCGGAAACAGCAGCTCGGCACCGAGCACCCAGACAGCCAGATTCAGCACCAGCATCGCGCCGATGCCGAGGATGAAGTCGTAGAGCTGCACTCGCCGGTAGGCGGGTCCGCGCCAGCCCTTCGCCTCCAGAAAGTACGGATAGGCGAGGTTCATCAGCGAACCGCCGACAGCGCCGATCATTGCCAGGGCCACACGCCAGGGGGCGTATGCGCCGTGGCTGCCGGGCATCTCGATCCGGACCAGACCCCGAGCGACTTCTCGCGGATCGACGCCCACCCAGACGGCGCTGCCCACGAACGAGACCGACATCACGGCAAGAAAGAAGAAAAAGACCAGCTCCAGCGCCCGGAAAGTCGGTCGGAATACCAGATACATCGCCGCGCCGTTGCACACGACCGCCCACTGCCAGATCGCTCCGAAGCCGAACACGTTCCGGCAGACCTCGCCGACACCCCGTGTCATGTAGGACCCGTAAACGTGGCCCATGACGATCGACGCGACGAACAGGACCGGCGCATACGCGGGGTGCAGCCGCGCGAGGCCATCCAGCACGCCCTCCGAGTGCTGGTTGCAGAGTTGATACCGGGCGATCAGCGACACGAACAGAAACCGGAACAGGATCGCGACGACGAAGACCCAGAGCAGCGCGTAGCCGTAGTTGGCGCCAGCCGTGCCCATGTCCACGACGTCCCCGGCCCCGAGCCAGGTGAGGACGATGACAATGCCTGGCCCGAAAGACCTGAGGTATTCGATCAATGAGTGTGGGACAGGTGGCGGAACGGGGCGCTCACTCGCAACTTCCTGCATGGAGCCGGTAGTCTACCCGGCTTTTCCGCGGTCCGAGGGACGGTCCCTGGTTGCCTGTCGCCGCACTTTTCCTGGCCGGATAATGCAATGACTCTGCTCTTCGAAGCCGAACCGATGCTGAACAGGACGCCGCCAGATCCCGGCGTCAAGAGCCTGCTCGCGCGCTATTTTCAGGCCGTCGACGACAAGAACTGGCTGATCGTCCGTGAGTGTCTGTGCGGGGATCTGATCGCCGATGACTCGCTGTCTCGGGACGTTCCTGCCTCGACGCTCTCCGCGGAACGGTACGTGGAGCGATGCCGGTTCGCGCTGCAGGCCGGCGGGGTGCGCCACACCTTCTTCAATCTGCGGGTCGAGCTCGACGCCGAGAGTAAAGTCGCCGACGCGCGGTGCAGCTACATCGTCCATCGCTTCCACTCCTCGCCCGTCGTCCACGATCACTTTCACGCGTACGGTCACTATGGCTTCGGGTTCGTGAAGGTCGATGGCGGTTGGAAGATCTTCCGGATCGCCCAGACCGTCCTCCGGCATCGAGAGAATCGCGTTGGAGGGCAGGCGCAGCACAGGACCTGACCCCTGCTCGTCCACCAGCGCCATGATGGTAGAATGCCTACCATCTCTCGAGGAGGCGCGACATGGGCTGGTGGCGCCAAGGGCCGACACGGGACGAGCGTCAGCACGACTTCGAGCGAGAACTCCGCACGCATCTGGAGCTCGAAGCGGACGAGCGCCGCGATTCCGGGATGGGCTCCGAAGACGCCCGCTACGCCGCAATTCGGGCCTTCGGAAATCGGACGCTGATTGGCGAGGATGTCCGCGCCTTGTGGAACAGGCCGTCGCTCGATGCGCTGGTCCAGGATCTGCGCTACGCCGTGCGGACGATGCGCAGGTCGCCAGGATTCTCAGCGATCGCTGTCGGATCCTCCGCGTTGGGGATCGGCGCGTGCTCGGCAGTCTTTGCCATCTTCAACGTCGCCGTGTTCAAACCGCTGCCGGCAGCCGAGCCAGGCCGCCTCATGAGCATCTCGGAGGTGGATCGTCGGACGGGCGAGGCCGGCAACGCCTTGTCCTATCTCGACTTTCAAGATCTGCGCGCCGCACGCTCGTTCGAGGGCATCGCGGCCGTCGATTCCCGATTCCCGGCATCCGTTGGACTGGACGGTGACTTCGAACGGATGTGGGGCGCGCTGGTCACCGCGAACTTCTTCTCGGTCACGCGGCCGGCATTCGTCCTCGGCCGGGGCTTCGACGCCAATCGCGACGACACACCCGGCGAGCCGCCTGTCGTCGTTCTCACTCATCATCTCTGGCAGTCTCGTTTCGGCGGAGACCCCGGCATTCTCGGCAGATCGATTGCGATCAACGATCGGCCGGCAACGGTTGTTGGCGTCACAGGGGCGGGGTTCACCGGCACCGAGGCCGGGATCGTTTCCGACTTCTGGATTCCGTTCTCGATGCTGGACGAAGTCGAGTCCCGTATGGGGCCGATCACGAAGAACCGGCGTCGGCATTGGCTGAGCGCGGTCGGAAGACTCCGGTCTGGCGTGGACGCGCGCGCGGCGCGCGGGGAGCTCGACATCATCGCGAGTTCGTTGAACGTGACGTTCGCCGACGGCGACCAGAACCGCGGGTTTCATGTCGAGCGCGCGGGCCAGGTCGACCCGGGGCTTCGCAGGATGGCCCTGACCTGGTTCCTGCTGTTGCTCGGCGCGACGGTGCTGGTCCTGCTGGCGGCCTGCGCAAATGTCGCAAATCTTCTCCTGGGTCGCGCCTCGGCGCGTCGTCGGGAAATAGCCGCGCGGATGGCGCTCGGCGCCCGTAGAGGGCGCCTCGTACGCCAGCTTCTGACGGAGAGCCTTGTCCTTGGTATGGCTGGTGGGATGGGCGGCTGGCTCATTGCGAGCTACGGCACATCGCTGGCCGGGCTCGTTCGCACGCCTTTCGGATGGCCGCTGGACCTCACGGTTCCCCTCGACTATCGGGTCCTGATCTTCTGCAGCGTCCTGTCAGTTCTGACGAGCCTGGTGTTCGGTCTGATACCCGCACTACGAGCGACCAGGCTGGACCTCGTCTCGGGCCTGAAACCGGATGCCCCCGGCAACGTGCTCGCCCACCGGTTCGGACTGCGCAGCGTGCTGGTCATCGCGCAGGTCGCGATCTGCACGGTGCTGCTCCTGTGCACCGGGCTCTTCCTGCGAAGCCTGCACACGGTGCGAGGCATGGACTTCGGCGTGCGGAACCGGAACCTGCTCCTCCTGGCATTCGATCCAAGCCTCGGCCACCGTACGGACGTTCAATCCAGGCAGCTTGTGTCGGAGGTCCTCGATCGGGCCCGGTCCGCGTCCGGCGTCGAGGCTGCCACGCTCACGACAGAAGTGCCCCTGACGTTCATCATCAACAATTCTCGGTTCAAGCCAGCCGAGAAAGAGAACGACCCGTCGGCGCTGCGCGTCGCCACCGACATCTACACCGTTGGTCCAGGTTTTTTCTCGACGATGGGGATCTCGATTCTGGCCGGCGGGACCGCCGAGATCGAATCGGTGCTCGGGAGCCGGGCCGCCGAGCTCGACAAACAGCGCGTCGGGCCGCGTCCGGTGCGACCGGTCATCGTCAACGATGCGTTCGCGCGCGCGGCGTTTCCGAACGAGTCGCCAATAGGCCGGCGCATCGTCGGCGACGGAAAGGCCCTGGACATCGTCGGCGTGGTCCAGACCGTGAAGTCTCGAACGATTGGTGAGGATCCACGTCCGTCGATCTACCTGCCGATCCTGACCGAGTACATCGCTTCGCAGGCTTACCGCGGTGTCACGCTGGTCGTGAAGACCAGAGGCGCGGCGGGAGCCTACGCCGATTCGCTTCGTCAAGCGATACGAAGCGTGGACCCGTCGCTCGCTGTCTTCGAAGTCCGAACGATGGAGAGTCACGTTCGCGACGCTCTCCTCGTGCCGCGCCTGACGTGGGGGCTGTCGGCGGTCGCGGGAGGCATCGGCCTCACGCTCGCGACAATCGGCGTCTACGGAGTGATCAGCTTCGCGGTCGCCCGGCGTCGACGGGAGCTCGGCATCCGGCTCGCAATCGGCGCGCGGCCGGGCGAGGTCCTGACGATGATCCTGAGACAGGGCCTCACGCTGGCGTCGATCGGCATCGCGGTGGGCCTTCTCGCTGCGCTCGGCGTCACGCGTTTCGCGGCGACCTTGCTGTACGCCGTGAATCCAAGAGACCCCGCGACCTTCGTCGTCGTCCCCGCTGTGCTGCTCGCGGTCGCGCTTCTTGCCTGCATGCTCCCGGCGCGAGCCGCCTCGCGGCTCGATCCCGTGGAAGTGCTTCGCAGCGAGTAGCAGACGCCCTCACTCGCTTCTCGAGGACCGATCTTCAACGAGATCTCCTTCGACGATGGTGCCGAACATGTCGCTGGCAGGCGTAAATGGCGCGCGTGGTGAAAGTCGTGAACGACGCGTCAGAAAACTGGTAAGGATTGAGTGGTGCGTGGTGCGAGCCTTGCGGGCGCAGTTCTTCTGGCCGGCGTCGGTCTATCGCTGGCCGCTGATTCCGCGCGGCCGCCGCTTTCGCGTCATGAAGCGACCCGCATGTCGATGGCCTGTGTCTACGCCATCGAGGCGTACGGGGCCGACGCGCAGGCACTGCCGCGCATCGTCGAAGAGGGCTTCGACGAGGTCGATCGCATCGACCGGTTGATGAGCCACTACAAAACCGAGAGCCCGCTGTCGCGCGTCAACCAGCAGGCCGCCGAACAACCCGTGGCCGTCGATCGCGAGCTTTTCGACTTCATCGCCGAGTCCATGCGCTACAGCCGGGAATCCGAGGGCGCCTTCGACGTCACGGTGGGTCCGTTGATGAAGGCGTGGGGCTTCTTCCGAGGTGAAGGCCGCATGCCGTCGGTCGACGAGCTCTCGACCGCGCGGCGTCACGTCGGGGCGAGGCATGTCGTTCTGGATCCCGTCGCCGGGACGATTGCCTTCGACGAGCCAGGCGTCGAGCTCGATTTGGGCGGGATCGCCAAAGGCTACGCGGTCGATCGCGTCGTCCGTCTGCTCAAAGAGCGGGGCGTTCCGGCGGCGCTGGTGAGCGCCGGCGGGAGCACGATCTACGGACTGGGTGCGCCCCCTGGCCGTTCGGGCTGGGAGGTCGCGATTCAGGACCCGCTGAATTCGACCCGGGTCGCGCGGACCGTGCGCCTCAAAGACCGCGCGCTGTCCGTCGCTGGAGGCTCCGAGAAGTATTTCGAGGTCGCGGGCCGCCGCTATTCCCACATCATGGACCCGCGCACCGGCAGTCCGGTTCAAGGCGTCCTGGGCGTGGCCGTGCTGACGAACACCGGGACGGACGGCGATGCGCTCGACGACGCCTTTTTCGTGCTGGGGCCAGGGCGGAGTCGGAAACTGATCCAACGGACCCCGTCGACCGAGGCCTTCTTCTTCATGCCAGGCCCGAATCGCTCGTGGAAGATGCTCCACGAAGCTGCGCGCTGAGTGGTCGAACCACTCCTCAACCCGCGAGAAACGCTTGCGTACGGCCATCGGGACGACTATTCTCCGCGTACTCAATAAGGTTCCAGAGGTTCCAAGGGTTCCAGAGGTTCCAAAGGTTCGGGGTTCCAGGGTTCTCGGGTTCTAGAACCAGACCCTCTGAACCCTAGAACCTCCAGAACCCCTGGAACCCCTGGAACCCCTGGAACCCCTGGAACCCCTGGAACCCTTGGAACGTGAGGGCTCACCATGTGGAGTCGTCGCCATTTTCTGGAGAGTCTTGGCACCCTGCCGGTCGTGAAAGCCTTCGCCGGCACGCCGTCGTCGCTGCCGGCGGGCCCAGCGAAGACCGCCGGGCGCGACTACTTCCGCGAGCTCGGGGTGCGCCCCTTCATCAATGCGGCGGGGACCTACACGGCGATGACGGCTTCGCTGATGCCGCCGGAGGTCATGGAGGCGATCAACTACGCGTCGAAGCAGTACGTGATGCTCGACGAGCTCCACGATCGCGTCGGGGAGCGGATCGCGACGCTGGCGCGCGCCGAGGCGGCCATGGTGACGTCTGGCGCGGCGTCGGCGTTGACGCTGGGGACAGCCGCCGTCCTCACCGGTACGGACCGACAGAAGATCGCCGATCTGCCCGATCTCTCCAGGATGAAGAGCGAAGTCATCATCCAGAAAGCGCATCGATTCGGGTACGAGCGGGCCGTGCGCAACTGCGGCGTCCGGCTGGTGGAGGTCGAGACACGCGAGGATCTCGAACGCGCGGTGAGCGACAAGACCGCGATGATGCTCTTCTACAACAACAACAACAAGGAAGGGCAGATTCGGGACGAGGAATTCGTCAAGCTTGGATTGAAGCATTCGATTCCGACGTTGAATGACGCGGCGGCCGACGTACCGCCGCTCGAGAACCTGTGGAAATACACCGCCATGGGCTTCGACCTTGTCGCGTTCTCTGGCGGCAAGGGCATTCGCGGACCTCAGAGCGCGGGCATGCTGCTCGGCAAGAAGCCGCTCATCGCCGCCGCCCGTCAGAACGGCTCACCGAACGGCAACGCGATCGGCCGCGGGATGAAAGTGAACAAAGAGGAAATGGTCGGCATGCTGGCGGCGCTCGAGTTGTTCGTAGGCAAGGACCACGCGCGCGAGGGGCGGGAGTTCGAGCGGCGTGCTGACGAAATCAGGAAGAGTGCGGCCGCCGTCACCGGCGTCAAGGCCGAAGTCTTCGTGCCGGAAGTGGCCAACCACGTGCCGCACGTGCGCGTGACGTGGGATCCGTCGAAAGGTCTCAAGGCCGCGACGGTCGTCCGCGCCATGCAGGACGGCGAGCCGTCAATAGCGATCAGAGCGGAAGGGGAAGCGCTCGTGATCGGTGTGTGGATGATGCAGGCGGGAGAAGAGAAGATCGTCGCGCGGCGGCTGCGTCAGGAGCTCGAAAAGACAAGCTAGCGCGCCGTAGGCGCGCCCGCCGGAGCGGCGCGGGGCGCAGGGCCCCCGCGAGCGACGGCGCTGGGGGGTCCGGCGGGGCGAAGCCCCCCGGTAAAGAAAGAGGAGGACACGATGATCGGCCGAGCAGCACTGAGCCTGGCTCTAGGGCTTTTATTCGCAACCAACGCCGGAGCACAGCTGGCGTCTCAAACGGCACTGGTCGGGACCGTTACCGACAGCGGCAATCTCGTCATTCCCGGCGCGCAGGTAGTCGCCGTGAACGTGGGCACGAAGGACACCTACGAGGCGACGACGAACGCCGAGGGCTACTACAACATTCAGTTCGTCCGGACCGGCAAGTACGAGATCACGGTCACGGTCGCCGGCTTCCAGACGTTCAAGGCGTCAGGCGTGGAGGTCGCGAACAACCAGGTCGTCCGAACGAACGCCGTTCTGAAGGTCGGCGGCGTCACCGAATCGGTGAACGTCCAAGCCGCGGCGACTGTGCTGAACACGGACAGCGCGGTCGTATCCCAGACGATCGGAACGCGCGCGGTCGTGGACCTGCCGCTCATTGGCCGTAACGTCTGGAATCTCGCGGCCACAACCCCCGGCGTGCTCGCGGGAACAAACAGTGATATCGGTTTGAGCTTCAGAGGCGCCGGTCAGCGCGAGATTCAGAACAGCCTGTCGCTCGACGGCATCAATGCCTCGGCCAACCTTCTTGCCTCCACCAGCATGCGTCCGATTGCGGATGCGGTCGAGGAGATTCAGATCCAGACCGGCAGCACGTCGGCCGAGTACGGGGCGTATCTTGGGGTCGCGATCAACGTGGTCACCAAGAGCGGTACCAACACGCCGCACGGGTCCACCTTCAACTTCTTCAGGGACGATTCGTTGAATTCGCGCGGATGGTACGAGAACCCGGCGAGTCCGAAGAACCCGCTGCGCAGCAACCAGTTTGGTTTCGAGGTCGAGGGGCCGGTAGTCATCCCCGGGCTCTACAATGGCCACAACAAGACTTTTTTCATGGGCGCCTACGAAGGCGTGCGTGCCGAATCGCTGAGTCCGGCGACTGCCTCGGTTCCGACCGCGCTGATGCGTCAGGGTAATTTCTCCGAGATCAGCACCGCCATCAAGAATCCCCTCACGGGACAGACCTTTCAGGGGAACATCATCCCGCAGCGATGCTCTCGCCGGTCTCGTTGAATCTGCTGCAGTACTACCCGGCGCCGAACGGCACTGGCACTTCCAGCAACCTGACGAGCACAGCGTCGAACAAGGACAACATCGATCAGTTCCTCGGCCGCGTCGATCAGAACATCGGGAACAAGATCCGGCTCTATGTCCGGTACAACTGGCACGACAGCCTCAATACCTCGATCGGTGCGATTCCGGCGACCGGGATAACGCAGCCGCGGGTGAACAAGAACACTCTCTTCACGTACACCCACACGCTGAAGCCAAACCTCTTCAACGATTTTCGAATCGGTTACCACCGGCTCGACTTCGACACGCTGAATCAATTCTCTGTCAACGGTCAGAACGATGCCGGAACGTCACTCGGCATACCGGGCTTCGACGGCGACACGCGATACAGCAATCCCGGCCTCCCGAGCGTCAACGTCAGCAACTTCGGCGGTCTGGGGACCGGTGGATCAAACTGGTATCAGTTCGACACGACCTTCCAGGCATCGGACGTCCTGGCCTGGAACCGCGGCTCGCACAACGTGCGGGCTGGATTCGATCTGCGGCGGCTGGCCACTGGCCGGCGAGCGGCCAACGATCCGCGCGGCCTGTTCAACTTCACCGGCGATATGAGCAGCTACTCCATGGCGGACTTCATGCTGGGGATTCCGAGGACCGTGATCCCGCCGACCGACCAGATTCAAGGGCACGTCGGCGGCTGGCGCAACGGTTTCTTCATCAACGACAACTGGCAGGCGAAGAGAAACCTGACGTTGAGCCTCGGGTTGAGGTACGAGCGAAGCACGCCGGTGCAGACGTATGCCGGCGTCGCGGACATGTTGGCTGAGGACTTCCTGACGATCATTCCATCGCCCAACCTGGCGGACTACCCGGTCAAGGGGTTCCAGTTCACCGAGGCCAATAACAAGGACTGGGCGCCAAGGCTCGGCGCGACGTATCGGTTCGGGGAGAAAACGGTGCTGAGAGCTGGGTACGGGATCTACTACAACCCGAACCAGATGAATTCGTTCACGTTCCTGACCAACAATCCGCCGTTGGCAGTGGTGTCGACCTATACCAACGACCTCAACAATCCGACGCTGTCGTTCGACCACCCACTCGGTGTCGCCGGCCCGGCGGCGGCGCCTGACATGATCTCCCCGACGCGAAATCTTCCGAACGCGCGCAAGGATCAGTGGAGCTTCGACGTTCAGCGAGAGGTGTGGGCGAGCGGCGCGGTTGATATCCAGTACGTGGGTTCCAACACGAGCCACCTTGATCGCAGCTTCTTCAACAACACGCCGACGCCGGGTGCTGGCGCGGTCGATCCACGCCGGCCAACCTCGCTGTTCAGGAGCCGCCGCATCATCCAGAACGATCTCATCGCCGACTATGACGCGGTGACTTTCGGACTGCGCCAGCGGATGCACAAAGGGCTGCAGGCCGACGCGCACTACACGTGGTCGCGCACCCGGGACATGTCCACGCATTCCAACGGCGGCGGCCAGACGATGGACAACTACGACATCTGGCGTGACTACGGCCCGGCCAACTGGGACACCCCACACCGCTTCGTCGCGAGCTACCTGTACGACATTCCGTTCCTGAAAACCTCGCCTCAGCCGCTGCTGAAGTATCTCGTGGCCGGGTGGCAGGTTTCGGGAGTGACGACGGTTCAGAGCGGCACGCCCGTCAATGTCACGTTGAGCGCCGATCGCGCCAACATCGGGATCACGGGACAGCAGCGACCCGATCTCGTCGGTGCCGTGCCGGCGATGAACTGCGTCGACGATCCGGATCCGACGAAGTATCACCAACTGATGAACTGCTACGACGCGAGCGCATTCGCGCTGCCCGCCCAATTCACGTTCGGCAACGCGGACCGCAACATCCTGCGCGGGCCGAAATTCGTGAACACCGATTTGTCGTTGATGAAGACCGTGCCGATTGGCGGCGGAGTGCGCTTCCAGTTCCGCATGGAGTTCTACAACCTCTTCAACAACGTCAACTACGGCAATCCGGGCTCGACCTACGGCGTGCCCCTGGCGACTTCCTTCGGGCGCATCACCTCCGCCGGGAACATGCGCCAGATGCAGTTGGGCGGGAAGATCTTCTTCTAATCCCGGAGCTTGCCTGTGTTGGTTGTGGGGCGGGGCTAACAAGCCCCGCCCACGCGTCAGGGATTACAGGAGATAAGGAGATCAAGAGACCAAAAGATCAAAGCTCAGAACGGTTTTGTTGTTTCTGAACTCGTGATCTCTGAGCTCCTGTTAAGCCGGCGCTCGAATGAGCGAAGCCGCTCTACTTCAGATCGATCACGGCGTAACTCTGGAGCCGCGGCAGCGAGAACTCGGTCGATCCGTCGGCCGCAGTCTGATCTACCAGCGCGACCTTACCCGCGCCGGCGATGTACGCCTCGCCGTTGCGGTACGTACCGCGCACGCGAACCCGAAGACCTTCGATATCGCGCCCTCCGTAGTTGAGGAGGTGCAGCCTGGCGCGCGAGCCATCTCCGATCAGACGTCCGATCACGACCTCGCTGCCAAAAATCCGAAGGCTCCGCTGATCGTCTGTCAGCTGACTCCGAATCTTCTGCGCGAACGCGCTCGGGTCGGCCGCTTCTTCCTTCGGATACTCCGGACTGCCAATCCTGACGTTGATCCGGAAACGTGAATCGGGAGCCTTTACCGCCCGGAAGAGGAGGTTGCGGCGCGTGAGGAGGTTCATCACCTCGCCCGTGACGGCCGAGCCGTCGTCCACGACGGCGAAATCAGCGACTGGAGACAAGTCGGCAGACGGCACGGTTTCAAGGAAAGCCATCATCGCGCCCGCGTTCGCGAGATCCGCCGGATCGATCTTGATGACCGCGTCGGCGCCGTACGCGAATGCCTCCGCGGCTGCGAGTGCCGCCTTGCCGGTCGGCACCGTATAGACGTACTTCGCCGCCGGATTCCGCGCGACGTGCCAGCCGCTCGCGACGACCCACGGGCTCCTCGTCGGCGACGCCAGACCCGCGCGGGCGGTGACGCCGGGGGACGGTAGCTCCTCGCGTGAAGCCAGCTCCGGGGCAGTCGCCGGCGCCACGGAGAAGCCCGCGGCCTTCCAGGCGCCCGCCTGGTCGGGCGGCACGCAGAGCCTCTTGACGCCGGCGGCCTCGAGCGTCGGCCTGCTGTCGATGCCCTGCGTCCAGTAGACGCACGGCCCGGACGCCAGCAGGAGCAGCATCAGAGCCGTCATATCTTGATGTCCTGCACCTTGATCTTCGCCAGGTCGCACACGCCGAGGCCGAGCGACGAGGCGTACTCCACGTGACCCGGCTCACGAATGATGATGTTGACGTTGGGATCGGCGTCGCGCGCGCGCGCATCGTCCATCTTCAACGAACTCGGCGATCGATCCCAGATGGAGATGACGCCCTGCTCCTTGCGCTTGTCGTCGATGATGTCCAGCAGCAGCCGATCGATGGCGACGGGATCGGTACCGAACAGGATCTTCTTCGGGTAGAACACGTACCGGGTGGTTCGCGCGAAAGGTCCGCCGTGCCACACGCCGCGGAGGCCGTCCATGATCTGCAGCACCGTCCTCGATCGCAGCGGTTCCATGGAGGCGAGCCTGCCGACGATCGAGTAGGTGTGACTCTTGCCGCGCTGGTGCGTGCGCGCGACGTTCGAGAAGCTGCCGTAGGCGATGTTCTTCAGGCAGCCGGTGGCGCCCGTTGCGCCGTGATCCTTCATGTTCGGGATGTTGATGATCTTGGTGAGCTTCTGCGACACGAGCCGCATCATGTTCGACCGCGTGTCCTCTTCGCCAAAGAGGTTGGCCTCGAGGTACGTCGCCGGGTCGTAGCCGCTGTTGTCGGCGTAGCGGTTCGCCCGCTCCGCGGCGACGATCTGCAGCCCCTCGGGAATGTGCGGCGTGTAGTTGCACTCGTCGAGCTGGTTCTGGAACCGCTCGTAGATGTAGATCTGCGAGACGGGAACGCCGACCTCTTTGAGCTGTCGAATCGTCTCGGCGACGATCTCGTACGCGGAGATGCAGTAGGGATATCCCCCGCAGTTCACCTTGATGCCGACGACGTCGGCCGGGTTGAAGAAGCGGGCCCAGGCGTCACGGGTGGTGGCGGCGCCGGTCAGCTCCCGCATGCCCCGAGCCATCATCTCCTTGACGACCTCGTCATTGGCTTGTCCGGTGGACGTGTCGACGCACGTGTCCGACGCCACCGAGATGACGCGGCCAGGGAACGGCCCGGGCATCCCGGGCGTTGCAGCCGGCTTGTAGGCGGACACGAGCTTGACCGGCGGGACGTCGGTGCGGATTTCGCCGTCGCCCGCCAGCGGCGAGAGGTCTGACCTCTTTGCAGCGGCGTCGAGACCTGCCGCCTTCGCGGAAGCCGCGACCGCCATCAGCCGGACAAAAGTTCTGCGATGCATCAAAAGCCCCCTGAAGTCGCGGATTATATAGCGTCCGTGCCGGCCGGGGGCTTTCCGGGGACGGTTGGCGGCTGCCCGGACGCAGGCTCCATCTCGATTGTGTCTACTGGACTGTATTGTTGAGAACCATAGGGCCGCTCCGCTGTCGCGGCCGGAAACGCGCCTGGAAAGCGAGGTTGCTTCTCAAGACATGATCGATACGGTCCACTAGAGTCCATCGTCCGGGGCAAGCGGCCGTCCAAAAGGTGGCAAGACGGTCAGGTCGCCCTTGACTGGACCGACACGCTGCGACATCGTTACGCGATGTAGAACAGCTCCGATCTTTGACGGCCTGTTCGTTCATCGTGAAACGCCGCCGCTCCGCTCGGGTCGAGCAACGACGGCAATTGGGGAGGCACTATGAGAACGCTGGCACGTTTCCTATCGCGAGGGCTGATTTTGCTCGCGATCCTAGTACCGGTCCAGGCCCTGGCCCAGACCGGCGCGGCGTCTCTGACCGGCATCGTGACCGATCAGAGTGGCGCCGTCGTACCGGGTGCCACAGTCACGGCGACCAACCAGGCGACCAACGTCGAGTACACCGCGATTTCCAACGATGCGGGGAACTACAACGTGACCTCGCTGCCCGTGGGCGCATACGTCGTCAAGGCGGAGCTCTCGCGCTTCAAGACGGCTTCGACGAAGCCGATCCAGATGGAGGCCAAACAGGTCGTCCGGCTCGACTTCAAGCTGGAACTTGGAGGCCTTGCCGAGACGGTCGAAGTGACGAGCACGAGTCCGGTGCTCCAGACCGAGTCGACGACCGTTGGTCAGGTCATCTCCGGGACGACCCTCAACAACCTGCCGCTCAACGGGCGCAACACCGGCCAGCTCGTCGCTGATCCAGCCGGGGGCCGTCACGCCGAATCCAAGCACCTTCACCAACATCCGCAATTTTGGTGGCGGCCGCCCGTACGTGAACGGGAACCGCGAGCAGACCAACAACTACATGATCGACGGCGTGGACATGAACGAGTCGATCGACAACCTCGTGGCGTACCAGCCGAGTCCTGACGCGTTGGTCCAGATCAGCGTCGAGACCAACAACTATGCCGCAGACACCGGGAACGTCGCCGGCGCGGTCATCAATAACGTCGTCAAGTCGGGATCGAACCAGTTCCACGGCAACGCGTTCGAGTACTACCGCAACAGCTCGATGGACGCGAATTCCTGGTCGAACAACCGTTCGGGCGCGGCGAAGCAGAATCGGCGGCAGGACATCTACGGCGGGACGTTCGGCGGTCCGCTAATGAAGAACAAGCTGTTCTTCTTCGGGAACTACCAGGGCACGCGGTCAGATTCGTCAGGGTTCGAGACGGCGTCGGTGGCGCCGGCCACCTGGCGCACCGGCGATCTCTCCAGCGTGACGACCACCATCAGAGATCCGCTCACGGGCGTGGCGTTCACCGGCAACCAGATCCCTGCCAATCGGATCAGTCCGATCGCGATGGGCATCCTGAACAACCTCTCCTCGTATCCCCTGCCGAACCGTACGGTGAGCGGTGGCATCACCGGGAACTATGTGGGTCAGACGGCCACCACGATTCGACGCGAACCAGGGCGACGGGCGGGTGGATTGGAGCCTGTCGAACAACGACAAGATCTTCGGACGCTTCTCGTATGCCCAGTACGAGTCACGGAACGACCAGCGCGCGATGCCACTTCTCCTGGGAAACGTTACCACTGCGCCTTTCCGTAACGTCGCTCTCAACTGGAACCGCATCATCAATCCATCGCTCGTCAACGAAG
Source organism: uncultured Acidobacteriota bacterium (assembly GCA_963730995.1). Lineage (GTDB taxonomy): Bacteria > Acidobacteriota > Vicinamibacteria > Vicinamibacterales > 2-12-FULL-66-21 > CAVSUB01. The sequence goes on from CAVSUB010000004.1 coordinate 108,375, forward strand.
TGCTGTTCGGGTACAACCGGATAACGATTGTCAGCGACACGCTGGACTGGGCCGGTATCGGGGATGCGAATGCCACCTTCAATATCCCGGGAGGCCAGCCGATTCCCGGCCTCAGTTCGATCGGATGGGGCGACGGCCTCACCTCCATCGGCGCGGGTGCGAGCGACACCAATACATTGGACAAGACCTATCAGATCAACGAGAAGCTGACCTGGCTCAAAGGCCAGCACTCGGTGAAGTTTGGCGGGCAGTGGCTCCACTACGACCAGCAGCGGTTCTATGCCGGCAACAACGGGTTGCTCGGCATCTTCACCTACACCTGCCGCGTTCAGCGGGTTCGCCTTCTCCAATTTCCTGCTGGATCAGGTCGGCGGCAAAGGCCGGGGCAGCTCCGCCCGACCCTGGACGCAGCTCCACAATCGGACGGCCGTCTATGTCCAGGACGATTTCAAGGTCACGCCGGCGATGACGCTGAATCTCGGCATGCGCTGGGCCTACACTCAGCCGCTCGTCGAGCAGGACAACCGGCAGGGCAACTTCGACCTGAAGACCGGGCAGGAAATCCTCGCCCAGGATGGCAGCCGTGAGAGCCGTGCGCTCTACAACGCCTACAAGAAAGGGTTCGAGCCCCGCATCGGCGCCGCATGGCGTCCATCGGAAGGATGGGTGGTGCGGGGCGCTTACGGCATCTCCCAGTACATGGAGGGAACGGGCGCGAACCTGCGGCTGCCGCTGAACCCGCCGTTCTTCTTCGAGTCGGCCGTCAGCTACGATGCCACGAGCGGGCCGGGCACTCTGACGACAGGATTTGCCGAACTGAAGCCTCAGGATAAGCCGTCGGGACAGGTGCGCGCGTGGGATCCCAACCTCCGGCCCCAGTTCACCCAGCAATGGAACGTGTTCGTCGAGCGCCTGGTCACGAACTCTGATGTCAGCGAACGTCGGATACGTCGGGCACAAGGCCACACATTTGGTGACGCCGGTTGAAGGCAACCAGCCACTGCCCGGTGTCGGGCGATCCTTCGACCTGGGCAGCTCTCGACACCCGCCGTCCGCTCTACGCCACCGCACCGCTGATCACGAACATCTCGACGACCGCGGCGCGCGGCCGGAGCGACTACAACGGTCTGCAGATGAGCCTCCGACAGCGCAACGTGAAGGGCATCGAGTACCTCGCCTCGTACACGTTGAGCCGGACGCGCACGAATAACCTCGGGTACTACGGTTCCGGCGGAGTCAACGCCGAGGGAGCCTACTGGGCCAACGCATACGATCCGGAAGCGAACTACGGGCCGGCGTTCTTCGACGCGCGCCACAACTTCGTCTTCTCGGCGAACTACGACCTGCCGTTCGGGAAAGGCCGCAAGTTTGCTTCCGATGCATCGCCCGTCATGGATGCGATCATTCGGCGGCTGGCGGTTGAGCGGGATCTTCCAGGGGCGCTCGGGCTTCCCGGTCACGATCATCGACAGCCCGCAACCGATCGCTGCAGGGAGTGCGCGGTAACGAGCGACCCAATTGCGTCGGCGATCCAAAGCCGTCGGACCAGAACATCAATCACTGGATCGACATCAACGCCTTTGCCATCGCGCCTCTCGGCACGTTCGGTAACTGTCCGATAGGCGGGGGAGTACGCGCGCCGGGCTACAAGAACATCGACGCCGTCCTGGCCAAGCAATTCAATGTCGGAGGTAGCCGATACTTCGAGTTCCGCGCCGAGGCGTTCAATCTGACCAACACGCCGAGCTTCTCGCCGCCTGCTCGTGACATCAACACGACGAACACATTCGGGACGATTACCAGCACGGTCAGCAGCCCCCGAACCGTGGAGTTGGTGTTGAAGTTCTTCTTCTAGGTCTCGTTGTAGGGCGCGGGCTTCAGCCCGCGCCCTCCGTCGCCGGGCCTGAAGGCCCGGCGCTACACCGTCAACTGCCGCCACCAGACCTCGCCTAAGGAGCGCACAGCGATGAGCGATTCAAGCATCACCCGCCGGGATCTGATTCGAGGAGGCGGCGTTCTTGGAGGCCTGATGGCGCTGCCTGCCGCCGCGCGAGCGGAGACGCAGGCCGCCGCATCTTCGGTGGCTGCCGCGTCGACCGGGCTTCACGCCACTGTCGCCGATGTCTACCAGTCCATCGGCGTGCGGCCGTTGATCAACGCTCGCGGCACCTTCACCATCATCAGCGGATCGACGATGCTGCCGGAGGTGCGGGCGGCGATGGATGCGGCCGCGCAGCAGTACGTGCACCTCGACGAGCTGACCGAGGCAGTCGGCGCGCGGCTCGCGACGCTGACCGGCGCCGAGTGGGGCATGGTCTCGAACGGATGCTCCGCCGCGCTGACGCTCGCGGCCGCCGCGTGCGTGGCCGGCGGCAATCCGGACCTCCACGTCCGCCTGCCGAACCTGAGCGGCTTCCCGAAGGACGAAGCCATCATCCCGACGCACTCGCGCAACGTCTACGACGCCGCCCTCCGCTCCGTCGGCGTCCGCGTCGTCGAGGTCTCGACGATGGCGGAGTTCGAGGCGGCGCTCGGCCCGCGGACCGCGATGATCTACATCCTGGCCGGCCCGAACGCGGACGACAGTCCGCTCAACGTCAAGGCGATCGCGCCGATCGCCAAGGCGAAGGGTGTCCCGATCCTCGTCGACGCCGCGGCCGAGATCCTGACGATTCCGAACGTCCACCTGCAGAACGGCGCGACGCTGGTCGCCTACAGCGGCGGCAAGTGCCTGCGCGGACCGCAGACCGCCGGCCTGCTGCTCGGGCGCAAGGATCTGGTCAAGGCGGCGTGGGTCCACAGCGCGCCGCACCACGGCGTGACGCGCGCGCTGAAGGTCGGGCAAGGAAGACGCGATCGGCATGCTGATGGCGGTCGAGATGTGGGTCAAGCGCGATCACGATGCCGAGTGGAAGCGCTGGACGGGCGTGGCTCGATCACATCAGCCAGCGCGTGTCGACCGTCGCACGGCGTGACGACCTCGCGTCTCGCAGCCGAACGGGCTGTCGAACCAGACGCCGTCGCTGCGAATTCTGTGGGATCGCGCAGAAGGTCGGCATCACCGGGGAGGCGGTCGCGAAGCTCCTGTTCGACGGCGAACCGCGGATCACGCTCGACCGCGCGAGGCGGGCCGCAGGGGCAGACCGGCGTGTCGGTCACGCCCTACATGATGGCGGCAGGCGACGAGCGGGTCATCGCCGATCGACTCGTCGCGGTGCTGTCGAAGCCGCCGGCGCAGCCTCCGGCGACGGCGCCCGCGACTCCGGCCGCTGACTTGACCGGCCAGTGGGACGTGCGCATTCAGTACGCTGCGGCGACGTCGAATCACACGCTGCACCTGACGCAGAAGGGGAACGATCTCGGCGGGCTTCATCAGGGCGAGTTCATGACTCGCGAGGTCACCGGCACGATCGACGGCGACAACGTCCGGATCCGCAGCGCCTTCGGCGAGCAGCACGGCGACTCGATCAACCTGACGTTCACCGGCAAGCTGACCGGGGATCAGATGAGCGGCGCGCTCGACATGGGCGAGTACCTCGGTGCGACCTGGACGGCAACGCGTCGCGCAGCGCGGAGGGGATGATGAAGGGGGTCTTGCGGGCGCGATGGGGGCTGGTGGCCGGCTTACTGATTCTGCTGCCCGCGGTCGCACGCCTTCCGAGGCGCAACAGCCAGCGCAACCTCCAGCAGCCGGGCCGAAGTACGACCTGCTGCTGCGGGGCGGGCACGTCATCGATGCGCGCAACAAGCTCAGCGCCGTGCGCGACGTGGCGATCGCCAACGGCAAGATCGCCGCGGTCGCCGCGAAGCATCAATCCGGCCGACGCGCTGAAGACAGTCGACGTGTCCGGTCTGTACGTGACGCCTGGCCTGATCGACATCCACGCGCACATCTACGCGGGCACCGGCGAGCGGAATTCCTACGCCGGCGACAACAGCCTGTATCCCGACGGCTTCACGTTTCGCGTCGGCGTGACAACCGTCGCCGACGCCGGCTGCGCCGGCTGGCGGAACTTCGAGGACTTCAAACAGCGCGTCATCGATCGCTCCAAGACCCGCATCCTCGCCTTCCTCAACATCGTCGGCAACGGCATGCGCGGCGGGAAGTTCGAGCAGGATCTCGCCGACATGGAGGCGCAAGCCGACGGCCGACATGGCGAAGAAGTATCCGGGGCTGATCGTCGGCATCAAGACCGCGCACTTCAGCGGGCCGGAGTGGGCGCCGGTCGAGCGTGCGGTCGAGGCCGGCACGCATGGCCAACATTCCGGTGATGGTGGACTTCGGCTCGAACAAGCCGGAGCGGCCGCTCGCCGATCTGGTCACGAAGAAGCTGCGGCCCGGCGACATCTACACCCACGTGTACTCCGGTCTGCGCGGCGAGCAGGACCCTTCCGGGCACGTCAATCCGGCGCTGTTCGAAGGCCGCAAGCGCGGCGTGATCTTCGACGTCGGGCACGGCGGCGGCAGCTTCCTCTGGCGCATCGCCGTGCCGGCGATGAAGGAAGGCTTCGTGCCGGATTCGATCTCGACCGACCTCCACATCGGCAGCATGAACGCCGGCATGAAGGACATGCTCAACGTGATGGACAAGTTCCTGGCGATGGGGATGTCGCTCGACGACGTGATCGCGCGCTCGACCTGGAATCCCGGCGCGGGAGATCAAGCAGGACGAGCTCGGCCACCTGTCGCCTGGCGCGCTGGCCGACGTCGCGGTCCTGCGGGTCGAGAAGGGCAAGTTCGGACTCGTCGACATGAACGGCGCGCCGCATGGATTCGACCGAACGGCTCGTGTGCGAGCTGACGGTACGTGATGGCAAGGTCGTTTACGACCTCAACGGAATCTCCGGCCGGACTGGAAGACGCTGCCGGCCGACTACGGTCGAACAGGTGATGCGCGATGGGACGGGTTGAACCCGGGCCGATCAGGAGGTAGATGATGGCGAAGTCGAATCGAAGGGATTTCCTGAAGAACGCGCCGGCGGTGGCCGCGGCGGCGGCGGTGACCGCGCCGGTGGCGGCGCGCGCGCAGGCGCCGGCGGAGAAACCGACGAAGAAGGTCCACTACCCGAATGGAAAGCCTCCCGAGAAGCCGCCGCTCTTCAATAACGCTGTCTCGTACGGCAATCTCGTGTTCATCTCGGGCATTGGCGCCCATTTCGAGGGCGACATCAAGGCACACACCAAGCTCGTGCTCGACGAGCTGAAGAAGAGTCTCGAGCGCGCGGGCTCGTCGATGGAGAAGGTCCTCAAGGTGAACGTCTACCTGAACGACCTGAAGGACTATGACGGGATGAACGAGGTCTTCCGCGGCCGCTTCGGTCCGGAGCCGGGCGTTCGCACGACGATCGCCGCTGCCGGCGGCATTCCCGGCAACTCGCTGGTCGAGATCGATTGCATCGCCTGCATCTAGTCCTGGAAAAGCTCTCAGCTCTCAGCTGTCAGCAATCAGCGGTCGGCTTTCAGCTCTCAGCTCAAGCTAAATCAGCTGAGAGCTGAACGCTGAAAGCTGCGAGCTACAGCGCGCCAAGCAGCGCCGGGCCGCCCGCTCGTTCGTACACGGCACGTGACTCCGAGACGAGCTCGCGCGTCCGGTCCATCAACAGTTTGAAACCGGCGTCGTCGCGCATGACATTCCATTCAGGACGTCGTGCCAGCGAGTCGTAGCACGCGTAGCCTGACTCCACCGATCGGGTCAGCAGCTCGCGTGCTTCGGCCACGCCGCCCTTCCGTGCGAGTGTCCACGCGTAGAGAAACCATCCTTCAGGATCGCTGAATCCGGACGCGCGGAGCCTTTCGAGGTCCTCGAAGCCCTGGCGGATCAACCCTGCGTTGATGTGGCGATGAGCGCTGACGCCGAGACGATGCGCTCCCTGGGGCATCGTCTGTTCGAGATCGATGAGCACCCGCTCGTCCAGCTGTCCGAGAACCAGGCGTGCGAACAGTGCGGCGAAAGGAGGGCTCCCGATGTCGGTGCGAATGGCACCATCGAAATCGCCGAGAAAAAAGTGGGTCCAGCAGACGCTGGTCCTCACGGCCGGATCGGTGGCGACCGCGCGGCCGTGCGCGGCCAGAGAGGGACCGAGCAGGCCCGCGTAGCGGCAGATCGTCACGAGGCCTGCCATGATGCCGGCATCCGCAGGCCGCCGCGCTGCGCGCTGCAGCAGGCGCTCCATGGCGTGCGGAGCCTGGCCGAGCTCCGCGTCGACGTACGAGGCCAGGTCGATCGCGATGGACGAATCGGGATCGAGGTCGAGCGCGCGGGCGAAGGCCGCCTGCGCGAGCGGCAGGAGCCCGGTGCCCGCCTGGCCGCCCCATTTGGCGAGGACCCGCCGCGCCCGCCCCAGTTGCGCCCAGGCTGGCGCATAGCCCGGATCGAGCTGAACGGCCTTTTCGTAGAGTGCGCGGGCGTCCTGCCAGTGCGCGGAATCCGTCATCAACTGGTTCGCACGCATGTAGAGCTCGTAGGCCTCGGCGCTGCCGGGCGCCTGCTGGTCGAGCGCGCGGCGATCGCGCGCAGAGAGCGGCAGGCGGAGCGACGAGACGATCCGGGTCGTGAGCGTATCCTGGAGTTGAAACAGGTCCGCGAGCGGGGCCTGTGCGACGTCCGACCAGAGCAACGTGCCATCCGTGGTGTCCGTCAGCTGCGCGCTCACGCGGACGTGCGAGCCGGCGCGGAGCAGCGTTCCTGTGAGCACGACGTCGACAGCCAGCTCGCGGCCGACGACTCGGAGGTCGGTTTCCGAGCCTGACGTCGATCGCGGTGTCCGGACGATCACCGAGTCGAGTGACGCCAGAGACGACGAGACGGCGTCCGGCACGGAGAAGGCCAAAAAGTCCGTCTCGGTATCCGCTCTGAGGACGCGCAGCGGAAGCGCCGCGAATCGGGTCACTCGCGAGGCTGTCGGCAACGCGCCGCTGCGGGGCAATGCGGTCGGACGTGTGATCGGAGGCGCGGCTGCTTCCCGCAGGCTCGCTGCCAGCGCCTCGACGCGAGGAAGGCGCTGAGCCGGATCCTTCACGAACGCAGGCCGAAGCGCTGTGTCGATCGCCAGGAGCTCGGGTGTTTCGCCGAGCGGCGGCGGCTCTTCATACGCGATCGCATGGATGATCGCGGGCAGTGACGCGCCGCCGAACGGGGCGCGGCCCGCGAACAACTCGTAGATCACAGCCGCCGCGGCCCACACATCGGCGCGTTCGTCAGCCGTCCGTCCGAACAGTCGCTCGGCGGACATGTACTGCGGCGTTCCGACCATCATGCCCTGCCCGGTGAGCCCGACCTCGTTGGTCGTGTCTTCGATGGCGATCGGTTGGGCGAGTCCGAAGTCGAGAAGCTTGAGGCCGTGTGGCGTCAGGAACACGTTGGCCGGCTTCAGGTCGCGATGGATGACCCCGCTGCGATGCAGCGCCGCGAGAGCGTCGAGCATCTGCCCCGAAAGTTGAAGGCCCTCCGGCACCGGCACGGCCCCGCGTTCGAGGCGCGCCGCCAGCGATTCGCCTTCCAGCAGTTCCATCACCAGAAATGGCTGTTCGTTGTGTTCGCCGAGCTCGTACAACGGGCAGATGTGCGGGTGGCTGATGCGGGCCGCCGCGCGTGCCTCGCGGCGAAAGCGGGTGATCGCCGCTGAATCCGCCAGCACGTCAGGCCGCACGACCTTGATCGCGACCGGGCGATCGAGACGGTCGTCGTGCGCGGCATACACGACGCCCATGCCGCCCTGCCCCAGGACGCGAGTGACGCGGTAGGAACCGATGCGCTCTGGCGTCATGGCAGGAGTCGCGTATAGCCGGCGGACGGCTAGCTCACGTCGAAGCCGACGAACTCGGGGAGGAGGGTGTTGCCCTTGTATTCCATCTCCTGCTTGAGGCCGGTCTCGGAGGTGTAATACGCGTGCACGACCCTCGACTTGAGCTCGACGAAGAACTGTTCGTCTGGGGTCGCAGGCTTGCTTTCGTTCTTCGCGATTCGAGTCAGGAGCGCCAACCGATCGGCGGCGGTCAATCCGAGGAACGGCTTGATGCCCTCGCGCCAGGTCGCGCGGTCCTTGTCTTCCCACGCCTCCGCCAGCTGCGAGTCGATGAAGGCTGCCACTTTAGCGGCCTTGGCGCCGGGCGAGTGTTCGTCCGTGGGGATGATCAGCTCGCTCAACTCGTCGACCACGGCAAGCTCCTGCGGCGTGAAGAAGGCGGGAGCCGCCGTCGTGACCGCCTGCGCGGACAGATCGATGTTGACGCCAAGCGAGGCGGTCAGGGTCGCTGCCGCTCCGAGCTTGATCAGCTCGCGCCGGGTCAGATCCGCAGGTCCACCGGGGTCGCGTTCGCGGTCGTCAATGTTACGGGGGTCACCGGGGCTCATCACAGATTCCCCTTCCTGAATTCCGAGACCAGGTAGTCGCACGAGCGCCAGGCCAGCGACATGATCGTCCACGTCGGATTCTGGCACGACGCGCTGACGTGGCTGCTGCCATCCACCACGAAGAGATTCTTCACGTCGTGCGACTGTTGGAATTGATTCAACACTGACGTCTTCGGGTCCGTTCCCATGCGCGCCGTCCCCAGCTCGTGGATCGACCAGCCCGGGGTGAGCACTTGCCGATCGACGTTGACGATCTCGAATCCCGCCTCTTCGAACATTTCCTGCGCCGTGGCGGCCATGTCCGCGCACATCGCCCGCTCGTTGTCCCCGAACTTGTAGTTGAACCGGAGAACGGGGATTCCCCACTTGTCCTTTCGCACCGGATCCAGGTCGACCTGATTTTCGTACCGGGGCAGAACCTCGCCGAAGCCGCCCATGCTGATGTACGCCCCGGCGTAGTCCCGGACGTGTTTCTTGTAGCCCGCGCCGAATCCCGGGCTCTCGTGGGCGGTCCCCGGGAACATCTGCGTGCCCGCACTGCCCTCGAAGCCGTACGCACGAAGGAAGCCAGGATGCTTCTCCGAGATGTTCCTGAATCGGGGCACGTAGAATCCGCCCGGGCGGCCATCGTCCAGCGTCCGCGGCTTGCCGATGCGCTCCTTCACCAGGCCCGTCACGCCGGGTCCCATCACGTGCTCGCAGAAGTTGTGGCCGACGTGACTGCTGGAGTTGCCGATGCCGTTCGGGTGCGTTCCGGATTTCGACAACAGCAGGAGCCGCGCGGACTCGAGCGTCGATGCGGCGACGACGACGATTCTCGCCTGTGCCTCCAGGGCGCGGCCGCTCTCCGAGTCGATGAAGGACACACCGCGCGCCTTGCCGTTGGCGGGGTCCACGAGGATTTCCCGGGCGATCGAATTCGTGCGGAGCGTCAGGTTGCCGGTGTCCATCGCCGGATAGATCAGGCCCGTCGGCGAATCGAAGGCCGCGTGGATGTCGCAGCCTCCGACGCGGCGGTTGCACGCGCCGCGTCCGAAACACCGGCTTCGATACTTGTTGTGCTTCAAGCCGTCCGTCGTGACGCCGGCGCGGTAGGGCGTGAGGACGCGGTTCATCTTCTTCAGCGAGTTGCGCAGCGTCAGCTCGGCGCTCGCGAGGCGTGTCGGTCGCTGAAACAGGCTGTCGGGCAGGTACGGGAGGTTCTCCTTGACGCCGGAAATCCCGAGATACTGGTCCACGCGGTCGTAATAGGGTTCGATGTCCTTGTACGAAATCGGCCAGTCTTCGCCGTACCCGTCGTGGCTCTTGGCCTTGAAGTCGTAGTCTGACAACCGCAGCGCGAGCCGGCCCCAGATGTTCGTCTTGCCGCCGAGGCACCGTGCCCTCACCCACGCGTAGTTGGTGCCGGTGTACGGATGATCCTTCTCGTCGACGACGATGTTCTTGGAGTAGTCCGTGCCGTTCCATCCCTGGACGTACGAAAAGACCTTCGGGTACTTCGAGTCGGCGGCGTAGGGCGGCTGGCGGATGGTGTACTCGTTGAGCGACAGGGCGTGGTGCCCCGGAGGCATGTCGCCTCGCCGAGGATGGTCGTACGGCCATTCGAGCGATTTCAGTTCCTTGTCGATGTCCAGTTTCTTCCCGGCCTCGAGCATGAGCACCTTCATGCCCTGCGACGTCATGACGTGCGCCGCCATCCCTCCCGCCGCACCCGAGCCGATGACGATAGCGTCGTAGGTCCGCTGCAGATCGACCTCAGGCTGAGCGTTGGCTTGCTGGGTTCGGAATATGGGCATATGTGCCTCCGGTCGATCCGTCCTTGAGTGAGGATTCGAGACGAGTTCATGATAGATCGCGGCGTGTCCGTCGGCGGCGTTTGCGAGCCGGATAACGTCCCGGTCGCGGTGTTCCTGGCCTCCGGAGTTTGCCGTTGCTATCCCGACGCTCTGAAGTTCCGTCTAACCGGGCACGGATAATCTCCATACTGTGTGGCGGAGACATCCGGCGCGCTCCTTCTGAGGATTTCCCGCGACTGAACGCGCCAGGATTTGAAGGACAGAGGATAACGAGGCGGCCATGCTCGAGGATCTTCGCTACGCACTCCGGCAGCTCCGAAAGAATCCCGGCTTTGCCGCGCTCGCCGTTGCGACGCTCGGCTTCGGGATCGGCGCCGCCGCGGCCATGTTCGGGCTCATTCAAGGTGTCCTTCTCTCGCCGCCGCCCTATGCGGAACCGGACCGGCTGGTGCTCCTGGCTGCGGCACGGCTCGACGGTCAGCCCTACACGGAACGGCCTACGACCGGGCACTGGGTTGCGTGGCGCCAGGCCCGTGCGTTCGAGCCTCCGGCCGTGTATCGCTGGACCTTCAACTTCCTGGTCCGGGACGACGGGAGTGAGTCGCTGGGTGGAATGGTCGTCAGCACGAACTACTTCCGAGTGCTGGGGGTGAAGCCGATTCTCGGCCGCGAGTTCCTGGATACCGAGGCTCAGCACCTCAAGACGCCGCCGACGGCGATCATTCTCGGCTATGACCTCTGGAAGCGAAAATTCAACGGCGATTCGAACATCATCGGGAAGTCGATTCGCATCAGCCGGATGCCCGCCCCCTTGCCGGTGGTCGGCGTCATGCCTCCGGGACTTCGCTTTTTGCCCGATCCCGGCGCCGCGAGCGAGCCAAACTACGACCTCAACGCCCGCGTGGACTTCTGGCTCGCGATGGCGCCGGACGAGTCGCGCCCGAAATTGCCCGCTGGAAATGTTGTTGCCCGGCTCCGGAGTGGGGCATCGGCCAGCCAGGCGCAGGCGGAGGCGGCCGCGATTGGCGCCGGGCTCGTTGGATCGGATTCGAGCCTGCAGGGCCTGACTGCCACGGCAACGTCAGTTCCCGACGTCCTGAATCGCGACGGGCGGCAGCTGCTGGTGCCGCTCTTCGGCTCGGTCGCGCTGGTGTTCCTCATCGCCTGCGCCAACGTCGCCGGGCTTCTGCTGGCCCGTGGGCTTCAGCGGCAGCAGGAATACGCGATGCGTTCGGCGCTGGGGGCCGGCCAGTGGCGGCTGTTCCGACAAGTGATCAACGAGAGCGTCGCGTTGGCGCTGGTCAGCGGCGTGATGGGCGCGGCACTGGCGGCCGGGATCATCGCCGTCCTGAAGACGATCGGCGGCCAGGCAATTCCAAGATCTGACGCCATCAGTGTCGGCTGGCCCGTTTTCGCATTCGGGTTCATCGCCGCGCTTCTGGCGTCAGTCATCGCCGGCGTCCTTCCGGCGATGCGTGCGTCGGTTCCCGATCGGTTGCAGAGCGTGAAGGGCACCCGCAGCACGGCGGCCCGCGCGGAACGCCGGCTGCTCGGCGCCGTGGCGACATTCCAGATTGCGCTGACCCTCGCGCTTCTCGCGGGCGCGGCATTGCTGGTTCGCACGGCGCGGAACCTCGAAAGCGTTCGGCCTGGGTACGAGACGGAGAACATCCTGGCGATGACGGTTACCGCGGTGCAGCGCGAGCGATGGAAGGCGTTCCACATGCAGGCCCTCGATCGCGTCGCCGCGATTCCGGGCGTCAGCCACGCGGCCTTCGCGTGGGGCGTGCCGTTGACGGGCAACAAGTGGCCCGGCGAGATGGAGATCCCAGGCAGGCCCGGGTCGTCTGCGCTCGCCGATCGGATCACCCTGCCGCTGCGAGCGATCACGCAGGACTACTTCCCGGTCATGAGCATGGCGCTGGTGGACGGGCGCGCCTTCCGCGCGACGGACGATGAAGCGGCGCCTCGCGTGGCGATCGTCAATTCGGCCATGGCACGACGCTACTTCGCGAACGCCAATCCCATCGGGCGGCAGATGCAGTTCGCGGGAGACGCCGCTCATCCGATCGAGATCGTCGGCATCGTCGCCGATACCAGAACCGACGCCTTGAGCGCGAACGCGGAGCCCGAAGTTTACCTGCCGCTCTGGCAGGCGACCGCATTCTCCAAGCACCTGGTCGTCCGTGCAGCGGGCGATCCGTTGACGCTGGCCGGCCGGATCCGGCAGGAGCTGCTGGCCATCGATCCGACCGCGGCCGTCGAGCACGCCACGACGATGGAGGAGATCAAGCGCCACTCGATGGCGCCGCGGTTGTTCGCCATGCGCCTATTGACCGGCTTCGCGGTGGGCGCAACGCTCCTTGCGGTCGTCGGCCTATATGGAGTGCTGTCGTTGTCGGTCGGGTCGCGCAGGAAGGAGATTGCGGTGCGCAAGGCGATCGGCGCGCAGGCACATCAGATCGTTCGGCTGACGATCGTCGAGGCGTCCCGCGTGATGGTCGTTGGCGGTCTTCTGGGCCTGATCGCCGCGCTGGCGATTGGCCGGCTTCTCCAGGCATTCCTGTTCGACGTCCGGCCAGCCGATCCGCTCGCGTTGGCGGCCGCGGCGTTCGTGCTGACGGTCGCCGCGCTCATCGCCTGCTGCGGGCCGGCCTGGCGCGCCGGCAGAGTCGATCCGAGCGAAGCCTTGCGTCAGGACTGAGAAGTTTGACTTTCTGGACCTGACTCAATAAAAAGTCCCCCTCGTCGCCGACATTTTTGCGCCCTTCTGAATACTCCCCCACTCCGCGGGCTTTGGAGGCTCGCCTGCCTATATCTGGCCGGGGCATGGTTCTTGAGTTTAGGCCCGGCTGATGCGCGTCGTCTGTGGCCAAACTGCGGCGGTATGCCCAGAAGGGACGGAGCCTCCCGGCGACCAGGTTGCAGATTCGTAATGACGCGCACAAAAGTGCCACATGACTTTCGAGACCCATCCAGCATTCCAGCGCATTGAAGACACCTTGTTCGCGAGCGCCAGGCGCTCGCCGGACAAGACGGCAATTGTCGACGGCGATCGCACCGCGACCTATCACAGTCTCGCGTCGGCAGCTGTGGCACTGTCGCACAGATTGCTCGAGCAGGGTCTCCAGCCGGGCGATCGCGTGTCGATCTTCCTCGATAAATCGATTGAGTCGGCGCTGGCGATGTACGGCGTGTGGACCGCCGGCGGAGTGGCCGTTCCGATCAACGAAGGCCTCCGCTCGGCGCAGGTCCAGCACATCGTCCAGGACAGCGGCTGCCGGTTCGTGATCTCTCACCCGCGGAAGGTGTCAGGGCTCGAGCCTGGAACGCTGGGCGACGTGCCCATGCTGCATCTGGATCTGACCCAAACAGCGCACGACACCGGCGCGCGGGCCAGCGGTGGGGGAGTGACGCCGGCCGTCATTCTCTATACGTCTGGTTCCACGGGCCGACCCAAAGGCATTCTGATCTCGCACGCCAACCTGCTTGCCGGCGCCCGGATCGTGATCAGGTATCTCGGCATCCGGGAAGACGAGCGACTGCTCAGCGTCCTTCCCTTCAGCTTCGATTACGGGCTCAACCAGCTTCTGACGTCCGTGCAGCAGGGCGCGAGTCTCTACCTGCAGAAATCCCATTTTCCGGCTGACATCTGCCGCGCACTCGAGCGGCACGAGATCACGGCGATGGCCGCGGTCCCTACGCTGTGGATCCAGCTGATGCAGCGGCACTCGCCGTTTTCGCAGATGGCTTTTCCGAGCCTGCGCTACATCACGAATTCAGGCGGCGTGTTTCCCGTCGACCTCGTCGCGCAGTACCGCGCTCATCTTCCAAACCTGCGCATCCATCTGATGTACGGATTGTCGGAGGCCTTTCGGTCGACCCACCTGCCGCCCGAGGAGCTGGATCGCCGCCCCGGCTCGATGGGGAAGGCCATCCCCGAGACCGAGATCCTCGTGATCGACGAGCACGGGCGCGAGTGTGGACCGAATCAGGTGGGTGAGTTGGTTCACGCCGGACCGACCGTCGCGCTCGGCTACTGGAATCGAGCACCGGAGGTGACGGCCGCAGTCTATCGCGCCCACCCGCTGCGCCCCGAATCACCGGAGCGGGTCGTCTACTCGGGAGATCTGGTGAAGAAAGACGACGATGGCTTTCTGACCTTCGTCGGGCGGCGCGATCAGCAGATCAAGAGTCATGGCTTCCGAATCAGCCCCGAGGAGGTCGAAGAGATCCTGCAGGCCTCGGGCATTGTGGCGGAGGTCATCGTGCACGGCGTGCCCGACGAGATCGCCGGCGCGGCGATTGTGGCGCACGTGGTCCCACGGATGCCGGACACGTTCAGTCGCGAAGCGCTGCTCGAATACTGTCAGGACGTCATGCCGCGGTACATGGTCCCGCGTCAGATCGAAGTGCACCCGTCGCTGCAGCGCACTTCCTCCGGAAAAGTAGACCGGGCGGCGGTTCGAGTGTGAATCCATTTTCTCAGAGAATCGAGGAGCTCCTGTCGGCGCAGGAGCGAGTGGACGCGCTTCGGCAGGAGGCGACGCTGCGGTCGGGGTCTGCGCTCTGCGATCTCGCCTATGCGAACAGCTACGACGGTGCGCCTGCGGAGGTCCTTGCGGCCCTCACTGCCGCGATCCAGCCCGGGCGCCCGCTCGACCTGCAGTACACGCCGTACGGAGGGAGCACGCTGGCACGCCGGCAGGTCGGCGATGCGCTGACGGCGAGCCACGGCACCCGCTTCCACTTTCGCGACGTGGTCCTGACGCCTGGCGCCATGGCCGCGCTCAACGTCGTGTTTCGATCGGTTGCCGACGGCTCGCATGGCGAAGTGCTCGTCGTGACTCCGTGCTGGCTCGACTATCCGCTGTATCTGGAGAACCTCGGTCTCGAGGCTCGGATGGTGCCGGTGGATCCCCGGACGCTTCGGCTCGATCTCGGAAGAATCGAGGCTGCGCTCTCGCCGCGGACGCGCGCGATCGTGCTCTCGCAACCGGCAAATCCGACCGGTCTTCTCTACAGTGCCGGCGAACTGCGTCAGCTCGCCGAGCTGCTCGGCCGGGCCCCGTCACGGCCCCTCCTTATCTCTGACGAGTGCCATCGCGATTTCACGTTTCCACACCAGACGTTCGTCTCGCCAATGACGTTCTACGACCGTTGCTGCGTGATCTTCTCCTTTGGCAAGAGCCTCTTCATTCAGGGACAGCGCCTCGGCTACGTCGCGGTTTCTCCGCGGCACCCCGAACGGCGCGCGTTCGCGACGCTGCTGGAGCGGATCCTTCGCACGACCGGCTTCTGCACGCCGACGGCTTTGATGCAGCGCGCGCTCGGAGACCTGATTGGTCTGCGGCCGAACCTCGACTCGCTGCTGAAGCGGCGGGCACGCACGCTCGAAGTGCTCACGCGTTCGGGATACCCTGTCGCGCCGTCGCAGGCAACCTTCTTTCTCTATCCCGAGACGCCAGGTGGAGACGATTTCGCGTTCACCGAGCGACTCGCACACCAGGGCGTCCTGGTTCTGCCGGCCCCGGTCTTTCACCACCAGGGGCATTTCCGCATCAGCCTGACCGCCAGCGACGCGATGCTCGATCGCGCGCTCGATGTGCTCACCGAAAAGCGGGTAGCCGCGTGACTGTTGCCACGATGCCGATCGCCGATCTCATCCTGAGGGGAGACGATCGGATTGACGCTGGTGAGCTCGATGTCACCACTCCGACCGAGGTTTTCTCCTCGCTGCGCGGTCATTTCGGGCTGCACCTCCAAAGCGCTCGAGGCGACGACCATCTGCTGGCTCGGGATCCGCTCGGCGTCAACAAGCTGTTCTTCGCAATCTCCGGTGGTCAGGTCGATGTGTCGAACTACTTCATCGACTTGCGTCGTCGGGGACACCGGCCCGGCCGGATCTGGTCGATCCCCTCCGGTCATATCGCGCGGATTTCCCCCTTCCGCCGCACGCTCGTGCTGGAGAAGTACTCGCGACTGTCCTTCACCGAGACCGAGCCCGTCGGGGCCGTCAATCTTGCGGAGCACGCGACGCGAATCCGTGCGCGCCTCGAATCGACGTTTCGGGCGCTCGCAAAAGGTATTGCCGGCCGGCCGCTGTACGTGACGATGTCGGGCGGGCTGGACAGCACGGGCGTGGCCGTGTTGGCCCGGGAAATCATCGGCGACTTCGTCGGAGTGACGTTCCGCGTCGAGGGCGCGCCGGATGACGCGCGCGACGATCTGCACTACGCCAGGACGGTTGCCGCCGCCTTGGGGGTGCGGCTCGAGGTCGTCCACGTTCCGAGAGAAGGGCTTCTCTCCGTCATCGATCCGGTGCTCCTGTACGGCCAGGACTATCGGGACTTCAACGTTCATTGCGGGCTTGTCAACGCGGCCCTCGGCGTGGCGATGCGAACGCGCTTCGGCGCGGCCTGGAAAGAGCGCCCCGTCGTGCTGACCGGCGACACGATGAACGAAATCATGGCCGACTACTCGCCCGTCGCGTACGGCGCGCGCGAGTACTACGGCCTGCCACGCGTGCCAGTCGCGCACATGCGTCGGTTCCTCGTCAGCGGCCTCGACAGCGGCGATCGCGAGGTCGGCATCTTCGCGCAGCACGGCATCGACACGATCCAGCCATATGCGCTGTGCGCCGACGCCTACTGCGAGCTGCCGGGATCGGTTCTGGCCGAGCCGACCGTCAAGCAGCGTCTCGCGTGCGAGATTTTCGGCACTCGCATTCCCCAGTCGATCTACCAGCGGCCGAAGGTGCGAGCGCAGGTCGGCAGCTCGGACGAAGTCGGCGGCACGCTCGCCGCACTCGTCGATCAAGGTATCGACGCCGCGGAGCTGGAGCGGCGGTTCTCGGCCCTCTACGAGCTGGAGGCCGCCGAGTTGAAGGCCTGGATTCGAGGCGGGTACTACCGCTTCACGTCAGCGTACCCTGTGGAGGACTGAGCCGTGGTGAACGAGGTCGTCAGGAACCTGGAGAGCTTTGTCAGGACCCACTTTCGAGTGAAGTCCGACGATGCGTATTTCAATGTCGACGTCAATTTGTGGGAAGAGGGTTACGTCGACTCGACCGGAGCGATCGAGATGATCGCCCACCTCGAGTCGACCTACGGCATCACGCTGTCGCAGGAAGTGCTTTTCGATCCCGATTTCACGACCGTCCGGGGCATCGGCCGGCTCGTTGTGCGGACGCTGGAGCACCGGCTGGACCGGCGCGAGGACCTTCTGTCGCGCAAGACCGGCTGATCGGCGGACGACCCGCCTCCTGATCCGCCCTGGGCGCGCCCCGGCAGCTTCGCCGGACAACCGCGCTGGCTAACAGTGAGCTAACAGCTAACAGCTGACGGCTGAACAGCTGACGGCTGACAGCTGACCGCTAGCCACCGCCACACGATTTCCCGGCGCTTCGCACTTCGGGTTGACATTCTACCCAACTGGATGCACACTCGGATTTCTCGAGAGGTGCTCCATGCGGTGGCAACTGTGGCGCCGACGCCGGTCGGACGACGATTTCGACGATGAGGTACGC
Organism: uncultured Acidobacteriota bacterium; assembly: GCA_963730995.1. Taxonomy (GTDB): domain Bacteria; phylum Acidobacteriota; class Vicinamibacteria; order Vicinamibacterales; family 2-12-FULL-66-21; genus CAVSUB01. The sequence goes on from CAVSUB010000004.1 coordinate 126,053, forward strand.
GCGCACGTCGAGCTCGAAACCGATCGCCTCGTCGATGCTGGTGTCGATCCGCGGGACGCTCGCGCCGCAGCGCTGCGCGCATTCGGCAATGTCGCCGGCGCGCGCGAGCGCTTCCACGATACGCATCACTGGGTCTGGTGGGAACAGTTCGCCCGGGATCTCGGATACGCCTGGCGCGGCCTGTGGCACAGTCGCGCGTTCGTCGCGGCTACTGTACTGACGCTCGCGGCAGGTCTCGGTCTCGTCACGGTCGTCTTCACGATCTTCAACGCGTACGTGCTGCGCCCGTTCGCGATCCGCGATCCCTACGGCATTTACGAGATCGTCTGGCACACGCAGGAAGCGGGCGGCCGGACATTCCGCTGGAGCGACTACGAGAGCATTGCAGCCCGGAAGGACCTCTTCGACGCGGTGATTGCGGACGGCGCACGCTTCGTAACGTCGCAGGGCAACACCCTTGCTGTCGGCTTCGTCTCCGGCAACTACTTCGAAGCGCTCGTTCCGCCCATGCAGCTCGGGCGCGGACTCGCGCCGCACGACGCGGCGGCGATCGGAGAAGCACCGGTCGCGGTGTTGAGCGACCAGACCTGGGCGCGGCTCTTCGATCGCGACCCTGCCGTCATCGGGAGGGAAATCGAGCTCAACGCGCAGAAGGTCGTCGTGGTCGGCGTCACGCGTCCCGCGTTCCAGGGCCTCGATGATTCCCCTGAGGACCTCTGGGTACCGGTGACGATGGCCGGTCCGGTGATGAAGCAGGATATCTTCGGCGGCAAACAGCCTCGTGCCGTGGGAGTGACCGTCCGCCTCAGAAAAGGGATCACAGCTACCCAGGCCCAGAGCGCTCTGACACTCGAGCCGTTCGAGTCACGGCTGAAAGGACGGCTCGACACGGCTCGTGCCGAGCTCCGCGTGCAGGCGACTCCCGTGCGACTCACTGTCGAGCTGCTGGCGATCCTGTCGCCCGTCTTCACCGCGTTCGCGCTGGTGCTGGTGGCCGCCTGCGCGAACGCGTCGAACGTCATGCTCGCGCGGGCGACCGCACGCCAGCGTGAAATCGGCGTGCGGCTGGCGCTGGGCGCAAGCCGCGGCCGCGTCGTCCGCCAGCTGCTGACCGAGGGGCTCCTCATCTCGGTGCTCGCGGCAGGCGCAGGCCTGTTGCTCGCGAGCCTGGCAATTCGCGCGGGGCTGGTCCTGTTTCTGAGCCTCTTGCCGACCGCGGTATCGCCGCTCGTCCGTGTTGCCCCGCTCGAGTTCGACGTTCGCGTGTTCCTCTTCGCCCTTGCCGTCGCGACGTGCACGACGCTCATGTTCGCCCTGCTCCCGGCACTCCAGGCCACGCGGTTGACGCTCACCGACGCGCTGCGCGGGCAGATCAGCGGAGCGATCAAACACTCGACCCTCCGCAGTTTTCTCGTCGGCGGCCAGGTCGCCATCTCGCTGGCGCTGCTCGTCGTGGCGGCCACACTCGTCAGAAACGGCGGTGCCATCCGCACGACCGACCTGGGGTTGAATCCGGGCGGCGTGATCTCGGTGAATCAGCGCGGCGACAACAAGGCGCTGACCGCGCGCGCGGTTGCGGCGCTGGCGTCCGACCCGGACATCGAGCAGGTCGTGGTGACCAGCCGCAACCCGCTGTTCGGAGAGTTGCCCAGGACGCCCATCGTGCGGGACGGCAAGGCTGTTCTCGGCGCGTCGTACATGTTCGTTTCGCCCGAGTATTTCTCGATGCTGGCGATACCGATCGTGCACGGCCGCAATTTCCGGCCGGAGGAAGCGCGCGAGAATTCGGGCGTGGTGGTCGTCAGCGCGTCAGCTGCGAAGGCGCTGTGGCCGGGCGAAGATCCTGTGGGGAAGACCCTGCGGATCCAGATCGAGGCTGATACCACGCGGGTCGCTCAGACGGTCAAGGTGATGCGGGCGGTAGGCGACAACGCACCGGACTCTCAGGTCGTCACCGTCATCGGAGTAGCCAGGGACGTCGTCAGCGGCCTGATATACGAAGGCAAGGACACCGCGCATTTGTACTTGCCGACGACCGACACCGGTGCGCACGCCGAGGCGCTGCTCGTGCGCGGTCGTCCCGGCGCCGATCTCCGTCCGGAGGCGCTGAGGCCGCTGCTGCTGCGCGCGCACCCGGATCCCCTGATGTTCGAGTCGATGCCACTGGATCAAATGGTCGCGGTGCAGACGTTTCCTTTGCGCATCGCCTCCTGGATTGGGTCGCTGCTTGGAGGGCTGGCGCTCCTCCTGAGCGTCTCCGGCCTGTACGCCGTGCTCACGTACACGCTAGGTCAGCGTGCACCGGAGATTGCGATTCGGATGGCGCTGGGAGCGACAGCAACGGCCGTGGTGCACCTCGTAGTCCGTCAATCGGTGCGATTGTCCGGTGCTGGCGGCGCGATAGGCCTGCTCTTCGCCTTCACTGTCATGAAGATCCTGAGCTCGTTCGTACACCTGGACAACGTGTCCGTCGTCGATGCGGGCGCTTTCGCCGCAGCGATTGCGCTCGTGTCTGTCGCCGTGATCCTGGCATCGTACGCGCCCGCACGGCGTGCGGCGCTCACGGATCCGGCACAGGTCCTCAAAAGCCAGACGTAATCAAATTAGAATCAGAATTCAGAATTCAGAATTCAGGAGTCAGAATTCTTGTTGCAGGCGCCGGCTCGCGCCGACGCCGTGAGAGAACATTCTGGATTCCATGTTCTGACGTCTGTATTCCGACTGCCCTTGAACACGTCGAGCGGGCTTCTGCAAGTCAGGCGCCGGTGTATTCTTCATGGATTCCGGGAGCCTTCATGTCGACGTATCGAGCAGTTCGAGTCTGGGTGTCAGCCGCGTTCGTGGCGGCCGCCGTGGCGCTGGCCTGGCCGGGGAGTCCGGTCGTGCGCGCGCAGGCGCCTTACGATCCTTCGCTCTATTCCGGCCTGAGCTGGCGCATGCTCGGCCCGTTCCGTGGTGGCCGCGTCGACGCGGTGAGCGGCGTGCCGGGCCGGCCCAACGAGTTCTACTTCGGCGCGGTGAACGGCGGCGTGTGGAAGACCATCGACGCCGGGCGCGTGTGGACGCCCATATTCGATTCCCAACCTGTAGCCTCCATCGGCGCGCTTGCAGTCGCCCCTTCGGCACCCGACACGATCTACGTGGGAACCGGCGAGTCCACCCTGCGCGATTCGATGAGTTACGGCAACGGCATGTACAAGTCCACGGACGCCGGCAAGACGTGGACGCACATCGGGCTCGACGACACGCAGCACATCGGCAAAATCGCGGTGGATCCCGGGAACCCCGATCTCGTCTTCGTGGCGGTCATCGGCCATCTCTACGAAGCGCACCCGGACCGAGGCGTCTTCCGCTCCGCAGGACGGCGGGAAGACATGGAAGAAAGTGCTGTTCAAGAACGACAGCGTCGGCGCGGCGGACGTCGCGATCGACCCGACCAACCCGCGCGTCGTCTACGCCTCGCTCTGGAATACGAGACGTCCGACCTGGTACACCTATCAGCCGACGAACGGACCGGGCGGCGGGCTGTTCAAGTCCAGCGATGGCGGTACCACGTGGAATCAGCTCACCAACGGCCTGCCGACCACCTGCGTCGGCAAGACCGGTATCGCGATCGCTCCGAGCAACCCGCGGCGCATTTACGCGGTCGTGGACGACTTTCTTCCGGAGGGCGCGGCGGCTGACACACCCTGCCCTGGCGCGCCTCCTGGACGTGGCGCAGGAGGGGCAGCCGCTGGCGCAGCCGGCGCTGGCCGTGGACGCGGCGCTGGCGCCGCCGCGGGCGCACGCCGCTCCGGCAGCCGCGCAGCAGGGCGGCTTCTACCGATCGGACGACGCCGGCGCGACATGGACGAAGCTGTCCGCCGACACCGCCCTGTGGGGTCGTGGCTGGTATTTCGAGCACGTCGTCGTCGATCCGAAAAACGCGGACATCGTGTACGTGCCGAACGTGGCGCTGTCGCGATCGAAGGACGGCGGCAGGACGTGGGTGCCGCTGCGTGGCTCTCCCGGCGGCGACGACTACCAGCAGCCATGGATCGCTCCGGATGATCCCGACACCCTGATCTGCGCGAGCGATCAGGGGACGGTGATCACGCGCAACGCCACGGCCGACGATCCACGCGACGTGACCTGGAGCTCGTGGCTGAATCAGCCGATCGCGCAGATTTATCACCTCTCCGTGGACGGACGTTTTCCGTACTGGGTCACAGGCGCTCAGCAGGACAGCGGTGCTGTCGCGGTGCGCTCGCGCGGGAAGTTCGCGAACATCACGATGCGGGACTGGGAACCCATCGGCGCCGGGGGCGAGAGCGGCATGACAGCCGCCGACCCGCTGCACCCCGGCATCATCTTCGGCGGTGCAGGCACGCGCTTCGACCTCGAAACCAATCTGCCGCTGCCGACGACAGCGCCGGTCAGCCCGGAGCCGGCCCGAACGGACTGGACGGCGCCGCTGGTGTTCTCGAGGGCCGATCCGCACGCGCTTTATTACGCGAGCCAGTTCCTCTTCAAGACGACGGACGGCGCGCAGACGTGGACTCAGATCAGTCCGGACCTGACGCGCCCCGATCCCGGCATCCCCGGCAATCTCGACGAGGTCGCCGCACGCGACACCGATCGCAACGGTACGCGCGGCGTGATCTACACCGTCGCCCCTTCGCCGCTCAACGCGCCGATGGTGTGGATCGGGACCGACGACGGCGTCATCCAGGTGACGACGAACGACGGGAAGGCGTGGCAGAACGTGACGCCGGCGGCGCTGACGTCGTGGAGCCGCATCACGACGATCGAGGCGTCACACAGCGACGCGAACGAGGCATACGCATCGGTCGATCGTCATCAGCTCGGCGACTTCACCCCGCACATCTATCGCACGCGCGACCTCGGAAAGACGTGGGAGGAGATCACGCACGGACTGCCGGCGGGAGGCTACGTCCACGTCGTCAAGGAGGATCCGGCACGGCGCGGGCTGCTGTTCGCAGGTACCGAGCGCGCGGCGTTCGTGTCGTTCGACGATGGGGACAACTGGCAGTCGCTGCAGTTGAACCTGCCGACGACGTCGGTGCGCGACTTCGAGGTCTACGGCAACGATCTCGTCGTCGGGACCCACGGCCGGGGATTCTGGGTGATCGACGACATCGGTCCGCTGCGCCAGATTACGGACACCATCGCGCGCGCAGACGCCTACTTGTTCAAGCCCGCTGATGCGGTCAACGTGATGGAGGGCAGCGACAACGGGACGCCGACGCAGAAGGACGAGCCGCAGGCGGCGAACCCGCCGAACGGCGCGTCCATCGACTACTACCTCAAGACCGCGGCGACCGGGCCGGTCACGATCGAGATTCAGGATGCGGCCGGCGCGTGCCTCGCCCTGTTCACGAGCGATCCGGCGTCGGCGCCGGCATGCGCCGGGGCGGCGGCTGGACGCGGCGCCGCGTTCGGTCGCGGCGGCGGCACCGGCATCCCGAACACCTCGGCGCTGTGGCGTCCTGCGCCCGCGCCGTTTGGCCGCAGCGCCGGCATGCATCGGATTACCTGGGCGCCCGGCGGTAGCGGCGGTCGTGGCGGCCGCGGGAGCGTGGCCGCGCCGCCGGCCGGCCCGTTCAGGGCGAAGCTGACCGTCAACGGCCAGACCTACACGCAGACGTTCGACCTTAAGCCGGATCCACGGATGAAGTAACGGGCTGGGCGGAGTCGACCCGACGGCGCGCCATCCTCGACCGGCTCGCGCGCGGCCTGTCACTTCGACTGGACGCGCGCCTTCAGCTCCTCGAACCAGTTCAGGACGACCCGGAGCTCCAGGGGCGTGGACGACCCAGGGCTCGACGTGCCCGCGGCCGCGCCCAGAATCCGTCCGTCGGGCATGAGGTCGAAGGCGCGCGGCGTCATCGGTCCCGACAGTCCGAATCCACGGGGTAGCGCCGCCGGCTCGGAGAACGTGAATCCCGACTGCGTCGAGACCGTCACCACCGCAAGCTCATTCGGGCCCGGCACGAACAACAGCTCCTTGCCGTCGCGCGACCAGGCCGGGCGCCCTCCCGCCGCGATGCGATACTTGTTGCCGTCCGCCGACGACGGTTCGACGAAGACCGCACCTTCGCCGATACCCAGGTCCCCGGCCTGATACGCCACCCACTTGCCGTCGGGAGAGAACGCCGCGTCGGTCGGCAGGAACCGCGAGCCGACGTTGCCGAACGGCGCGGGCTTGCGATCGGGCAAGGACAGCGTCCAGAGCGCGGTTGCCTGCTTGGTCGACGCGTTGAACAGCAGCACATCGTCGGTCGGCGACCAGTCCTCGGGCACGTGCACCGTGCCAGGCTCGGATCTCGTGAGCCGGTCCGCCGGGCCGCCGTCGAGCGGCTGCCGGAAGATGCCGGGCGCGCCGTCGCGGTCCGACTGGAAGACGACGGACTTGCCATCCCGTGACCACACCGGGTAGCGGTTGTTGCCCCCGACGGTGATCTGGCGGCTGGAGCCGGTGGCGATGTCACAGACCGCGATAATCGAATCGCCCCGGCTGTCGATCGATTGAAAGGCGATCTGCCGGCCGTTGGGAGACACTCGCGGGAAGCCGTACGAGCCGGGCGCAAGCTTCAGCGGCTCGCTGTTCCCGCGGCGGTCGAACAGCGCCAGCTGCTGGAGTCCCGGCACCGACCGGCCGGGGAGATAGATCATCGAGCCGTTGGCGGAGAACGCGAACTGCGACGCGCCGTTGTCGACGGCGATCACCCTGTCCACCTCCTCGGCCACCGGCACGGGTCCACCGGTGGTCTCGAGCGTGGCGAGATCGAAGGGGCGCGCGAACACGGTGTTCCCCAGTGCATACACCAGGTGCCCGGTGGGAACGTAACGCGCGTCGGTCCCCGGCTGGACGATCGTCTTCCGGCTGCCGGTGGTGAGCGACTGGACCACGATCTGCGCGTTGTCCCAACGATTGCCGGTGGTGCCGACCCCAATGTCCGTGGTCATGGTGAAGATCAGCGTCTTGCCGTCGGGCAGCAGGCGTGGGCTGTGCGCGAGACCGTCGTCGCTGGTCAGCGGGACGAGGAGCTCCGGCTTCGCTCCCCCGTCCGGCGCGATACGCAGGATACCGGTTCCGATCTGCGAGAACAGGATCCCGGTTTCGCTCCAGGACATGCCGGACGGCGCAGGACCGGTTCGATAGATTGGCACGGGCGCGCCGCCGCCGACGTTGACGCGCTTGAGCACCGAGTCGGACCAGAACGCGAGCGATCGCGAATCCGGGGAGAACGCGGGATTGCTCGCCTGTTCGGTTCCCGGAATCGGTCTGGATTCGAGCTCCGACAGCAGGCGCATATACAGCCGGCCGTCGGCGAAATACACGATGCGCGTGCCATCCGGAGAGATCGCGACGCTCTGGCGAAGCGGGTTGAACGCCGGCCCCTGGGGCAGCGGGAAGGCAAATCGCGTGATCGGCGCGGAGGACGAGTGCTGCGGTCGCCACAGACTGGCGACCGCGGCCGCCCCGATCGCGACGCCGAGCGCCACGAGCGCCGCGCGCTTCCAGAGCGCCGGACCTGCCGGCGAGGCGACAGCCGCCGGCAGCGGTAGAGCGGCCGGCTGGGTAAGCAGGAAGCGTGCTGTCGACATGTCGCCGATCCGATCGCGCCGGTCTCGCTTCAGCGACCCTTCGAGCAGCGCGCGAATCGGCGCCGGAGTCTCGCGAGGTAGCGCCGTCCAGTCCGGATCGCTCCTGAGCACCGAGGCCAGCGTTTCGGACACCTCCTCGCCCTCGAAGGTGCGCCGTCCGCTGAGCATCTCGTAGAGCACGCACCCGAACGCCCAGACGTCGCTGCGTTTGTCCGCCGCGCGGCCCTTGGCCTGCTCCGGGCTCATGTAGGACGCCGTCCCGAGGATGACGCCCATGCGCGTCAACGCCGGACTCGTGATCGTCGGTGACGAGAGGGCCGCCGAGCCGCCGGCGTCCACCGGCTCCAGCGCCTTGGCCAGTCCGAAGTCCAGCACCTTGACCGTGCCGTCCGGCCGGATCTTGATGTTCGCGGGCTTGAGATCCCTGTGGATGATGCCCTGCTCGTGGGCCGCCTCGAGTGCCTCGGCGATCTGACGCGCGATCGGCAGCGCCTCTTGCAGCGGAATCGGCCCCTCCTGCAGGCGCTCGGCGAGCGTCGCCCCTTCGACCAGCTCCAGTACGAGCGCCGGCGGGTCCGAGGCGTCCTCGAACCCGTAGATCGCGGCGATGTTGGGATGGTTGAGGGCAGCGAGGACCTGCGCTTCGCGTCTGAAGCGCGCGAGCCGGTCCGGATCGAGCCCGGTCAGCGACGGGAGAATCTTGAGCGCGACGTTGCGCTGCAGCTTGGGGTCCCGCGCGCGATAGACCTCGCCCATCCCGCCGGCGCCGAGCAGCGCGACGATCTCGTAGTAGCCGAGCCTGGTTCCGGCCGCGAGGGTCATACCGCCAGCATCACGAGCTGGCTGAAACAGTCGAATCCTTCCGGACGGCGTCCAGCACCGGCGGAATTGTTTCCTGCAGGATATCGACGATGCGGTCGAGGAGCGCATCGCTGGTCACGAGCGGCGGTGCCAGGCAAATGCAGTCCAACGCCACGCGCGTGCAGAGCCCGCGCTCGAGCAACGCGTCCGTGAGCTTCTGCGCGAGACCGGCCTGCGCGGGGAATAGGGCCTTGGTGGTCTTGTCGGCCACCACTTCTACCGCGGCCATCAGCCCAAGGCCGCGCACGTGACCCACGCCGTCCATCGCTTCCAATCCCCGCAGCCTCTCGAGCAGCCGAGTGCCGCCCACCGCGGCGCGTTCGACGAGTCGCTCACGCTCGATGACGTCGAGGTTGCTCAGCGCGACCGCGCAACACGTCGGATGTCCTGAGTACGTGTAAGCGTGCATCCAACGTTTGGCCGCGGGCACGCCGTTGATGACCTCGCGGATCGCGTCGGAAACGCCAATCCCGCCGAGCGGCACGTAGCCGCTCGTGATGCCTTTGGCGAACTGCATGATGTCCGGCTCGACGCCGTAGTGCTCCAGGCCGAACCATCGACCGGTGCGGCCGAACCCGGTGATCACCTCGTCGGCAATCAACAGCACGTCGTATCGCGTGCAGATCTCACGGACGCGAGGGAAGTAGTCCGCCGGTGGGACGACGACACCTCCCGCCCCCTGCACCGGTTCGGCGATGAACGCCGCCACCGTTTCAGGACCGGCGTCGAGGATGGCTTCCTCGAGTTTGTTGGCCGCGGCCACGCCGAGACTGACCCTCGGATCCGGGCTGGCGAAGCGATACGGGTCGGGCGCGTCGATGTGCAGGAAGCCCGGCGTGCGCGGCTCGAACATCGGCCAGAACGCCGAGAGGCCGGTCGCGCTCATCGCGGCGAGCGTGAGCCCGTGATAGGCGCGCTGCCGCGAGATGACCTTGATCTTCTCCGGCTGGCCGAGCGCCTTCCAGTAGAACCGCGCGGTCTTGAACGACGTCTCAGTGGCTTCGGCCCCGCCGCTCGTGAAGAAGAAGGCGTTGATCGAGGGAAAGGCCAGCGCACTCAGCCGCTCGGCCAGCGCGATCGCGGGCCCGTTGCTCCCGCCCGCATAGGCGGAATGAAACGCGAGGGTCGACATCTGCCGCTGGGCGGCATCGGCCAGCTCCCGCCGGCCGTGTCCGACGTTCACGTTCCACAGGCCCGACAGGCCGTCGATGTATTCGCGTCCGTCCGCATCCTTGATCAGGGCACCGTCTCCGGAGACCCAGATGCGCGCCGAGGCGTACGCAGACGGGTGATGCAGCGGATGAAGCAGATGCGCCCGATCCGAATCGAGAGGGGCAGGAATACTCATGCCCGACATGCTACCGTGTTGCGGGCTGACGGTCACCTATGCCGAAGCTCACATGAGTTGACGTCAATTGCGGGTGATGGTGAGCTTGTGAGCGCGCAAATCTCTCACGCGCCGCGTTCAGCAGCCGTGTCCGATCGCTCCGGCTTCCACTGGAGCAACCGCCGTTCGAGTCGATCGACCGCAATCCCCACTATGAGTACGCCGGCGGAGAGGACGGTGATCCCGGCAAAGACGCCTGTCGTGTCGAACACGCCTTCTGCCTGCGCGATCAGGTAGCCGATCCCCCTCGACGCGCCGAGGTATTCGCCCACCACCACGGCGATGATGGCCAGGCCGATGCTGACGTGGAGGCTCGAGAAGATCCAGGTCAGCGCGCTCGGGATGAGGACGTGCCGAATCAGTTGACGCTCGGTTGCGCCCAGCATCCGCGCGTTGTCGACGATCACGCGATCGACCTCACGCACACCACGAAACGTGTTGAAGAACACGACGAAGAAAACGACCGTGACGCCAAGCGCGACCTTCGACCAGATCCCGAGACCGAACCACAGAAGAAAGATCGGAGCCAGGACCACGCGCGGCAGCGCGTTTGCGATTCTGATGTAGGGATCCAGAACTGCTGCCAGGAACGGAGCGCGGGCGAGCGCAAACCCGGACACCACGCCGAACAGGCCGCCGATCGCGAACGAGAGCGCCGCTTCCAGGAACGTTGTCAGCAGGTGGGGCCAGATGGCGCCCGACGACGTCCAGCGCCAGACGCGCAGCGCGACGTCGGTGGGCCGGCTGAAGAAGAATGGATCCAGCGCTCCCGCCCTCGACGCCCATTCCCACGCGAGCAGGAAGAGCGCGCCGAGGGCGACCCGCCAGACGAACACGGTCCGAGACGAGTCAGGCTCGCGGGTCACTGTTCGCGCTCCTGGCTCTTCAACACTTCCTGGCGGAGATCGCCCCAGATGCCGGCGAACAGCTCATGGAAGCGCCGATCGAGCTTGATGTCGATGAGATCTCTCGGGCGCTCGAGATCGACAGGGTATCGGCCCACGACGCGGCTGGCCGGTCCGGCAGAGAGGACGAACACTTCGTCCGAGAGCGAGATCGCTTCCTCCAGATCGTGAGTGACGAAGATGACGGTCTGGTGGGAGTCTGCCCAGAGCGCCAGGAGCTCGGACTCCATTCGAAGACGCGTGTGCACGTCCAGCGCGCCGAAGGGCTCGTCCATCAGGAGCAGATCCGGTTGTACGATCCAGGCTTGCGCCATCGCGACGCGCTTTCGCATGCCGCCGCTCAGCTGATACGGGTAGCGATCGCCGAAGCCTTTCAGGCCGACACGTTCGACCCACGCCGCGGCCTCGCTTCGTGCCTCGGCGGCGCGCCGGCCGCGAATGTCCAGCCCGAGACGGATGTTGTCCAGCACGGTCTTCCACGGGAGCAGGGCGTCCTGCTGGAACATGTAGGCCGCACGACGATTGAGGCCGTCGAGCGGCTCTCCGAAAATCGACACCGTGCCTCTGGTCGGAGCGATCAGACCGGCGATCAGGCTGAGGACTGTTGATTTCCCGCAACCGCTCGGTCCGACCATCGAGACGAACCTGCCTGCGGCCACATCGAGCGTGATGCCCTCGACGGCGGTATAGCCAGCGAACCGTTTCTCAACGTCGTTCAGCTCGACGGCAGATGGATTCTCTACGGAGGGAGCGGTCGGGGGACTCACGGCCTGCGCACGAATTCGTTCGTATAGAACTTCGAAAGGTCGAACGTGCCCGTCCGGGCTTTGTCGTTGGACGCCGACAGCACACGGCGCGCGGTGTCGAGTCCGTCCGGCGGCATCGCACCGTCGGGGGACAGATTCCGTTGGGCCTGCCGGATCGCTTGCAGATCGCCATCCGCATCCGGCATCCGGAGCTCCTCGGGGATCTGCATCCGGGCCTCTTCCGCGGAGTGGCTGCCTAGCCACTCCATCGCTTTCAACGTCGCCTGCGCGAGCCGCCTGGCCGTGTCGTCGTTCGCTTTCAGCCAGCTCCCCGTCGAGATCAACAATCCGCTCGGAAAAGTCTTCGATCCGAAGGCTGCCTCCGTGCCCGCGGCCGTACGCGCGTCGGCCAGGATCGTGAGGCCAGGGTACCGTTGCTCCAGGACCGCGACGGCGCTTCCGACGACCGCCGCCGCGTCGACCTGGCCCCGTTCGATTGCGGCCAGCGATGCCGCGCCGGTGCTGATCGTCACCGTGCTCACGTCGGCTGGCGACAACCCGTGCGAAACGAGTGAGTAGTTCATCAGCAGCTGTGTCGGCGAGCCTGGAGAGGCGACGCCAACGCGACGCCCTTTCAGATCGGCTATGGAATGAATCGTCGACGCAGCCGCGGGGGCGACCACAAGTGCGTAGTTCGGGAAGGTGTAGAAGGTGATGAAGCCCCGTACATCGCGGCCCTCGGCCGCGAGTTGGACGATCAGCATCGAGGTCGAGGCAGCAACGTCGACGCTTCCTCCCAGCAGCGCTTCCATGCCCTTGCTGAGGCCGGCGACGTCGGTGAAGGTGAGCGCGAGTCCTGCCTCGCGGTAGTACCCGAGCGCCTGTGCGAGATGAACCGGAAGCCACGTGATTGCGTCGCGGGAAAGGGCGATCCGCACGGTCTTCACTGCCGGACCGGAGCTCCTGGATGTGCACCCGGCCAGACTGGCTGCCATCACCGCACAGAGCACAACGAGACCCGTCGTGGCTTTCAACACTACTACTGGAGTGTCTTGTTGAAAACGACAGTGGGCCGCTCCGTCGTCGCGGCCCGAAAACCCGGCCGGACGATGGCGTTCGTCCGCGAGAAATGACTCATACGGTCCACCACCCTGGCGCGCATGTTACACCGAAGACTCGCGCCGGCCGGATACCATACGCGGAACGGCTGACATGGAGGTCAGGTTGGAAAAGGCAGCGCGCGCCGACATGCAGCAGATGATCGGCGCTTTCCGCGTGTCACAGATGATTGCCGGGGCCGCGCGGCTGCGGCTCGCCGATCATCTGGTCGGGGGTCCTCGTGCAGTACACGATCTCGCCCGGCTCACCGGCACGCACGAGGAATCGCTCTACCGGATGTTGCGCACGCTGGCCTGCCTCGGCGTGTTCGCAGAAGGGCCCGAGCGCACCTTTCGCCTGACGCCGAGGGCCGACTGGCTTCGCAGCGACGTCCCGCATTCCTTGCGAGTGGCCGCCGAAGTCGTCAGCGACGAGTGGCTCTGGCGTCCCTGGGGCGACCTGCTGCACACCGTGACGACCGGCGAGACCGCCTTCGATCATCTCTACGGGCAGTCCACCTGGGCATGGTTCGACGAACATCCGTCGCCCGCTGCACGCTTCCATGAGTTCATGGACGCGATCACGATCGCGGAGGCAGAAGCGGTCGTCTCTACCTACGATTTCGGCGGCGCGCTTACCATCGTCGACGTCGCCGGCGGCCGGGGCGTGCTGCTTGCGGAGGTCCTGCGACGTTACCCGGACGCGCGAGGCGTCCTCTTCAATCTTCCGTCCGTGATCCACTCAGCTCGCCACGCCGTCGGGAGTGATTCGCTCGACAGGATGGATTTCGTGAGTGGCGATTTCTTTCGTGAGGTGCCCCCGGGGGGCGACATCTACATCCTGAAGAACATCCTTCACGACTGGGATGACGATCGGGCGGGAGAGATTCTCGCGAGCTGTCGTCGCGCGATGCGGATCGAGGCGTCCACTCTTCTGGTGGTCGAACCCGTCGTTCGTCCAGCGCCGGAATCGTGTCTGGCAATGATGGCGGACGTTCAGATGATGGTGCGCACCGGCGGCAGGAATCGCACGGAGAAGGAGCTGCGCGAGCTGCTGACCGCCGCCGGCTTCCGCCTGGAGCGTATCCTGCCAACCACCGGCCCGGACGTCGCCGTAGCCTCGCTCGTCGAGTGAGAGCTCAGCGCCGCGCGAACTCGTAGGTCGTGCCGTCTGCCTTGAATGCCACGATCGAGTAGGGCTGCGGGTTGGGGCCTTCCATCCCGGGGGAGCCCATGGGCATTCCCGGAGCGGCGATCCCGACAACCTTCGGCTGTTCCTTGAGCAGCTTCCGGATGACGTCCGCCGGCACATGGCCTTCGATGACATACCCGCCGATGAGCGCCGTGTGGCAGGAACGAACCGACTCGGGCACCCGTTTCCTCGCCGGCGACGCGTTCAGGTCGGTCGTCACCTCACGCGAGAGCTTGAAGCCGGAGGTCTGCATGTAGTCCGTCCACTTCCCGCAACAGCCGCATGTCGGGCTCAGCCAGACTTTGCCTTCTTCTGTACTGGCCGCCGGTTTCTTTGATTGCTGCGAACCTGTCACCGATGCGCTGAGAAACAGGAGGGCAGCGCCGAGGGTGACAAAGCGGGCGAATTGGGGGCGAGTCATCGGACCATCATATTCCACAGTCGGCCGTCGGGGGGCGTCAGTCGTCAGTCGCAGTCGGCGGTCGCAGTCACTTCTTCAATAAATGACGGCTGCTCGCGGAGGGCTGTGCCTGCGAGTTGTCAGCCGGACCGAGAATTCCGACTCGCGACTGCCCGTCGACTGACGACCGCCCGTCGACTGCGACTCCCGACTGACGACTCCCGACCGCCGACTGGCGCCGACCGCCGACTGCCGACTGCCGACTGCCGACTGCCGACTGACGACTGCCTGCCGACTGCGACTCCCGACTGACGACTGACGACTCCCGACAGTTTCGGCCTATGCTGGTGGCGTCCGCCTGGAGCGTCGGACCGCCGTGATCAACGACCGCTATGGTGACACGATCAGTTTTCCGCCTCAGCGATCTGGACGCGGACGTGCCGGGCTCCTCTTCGTAATCGCGCTCGCCGTGCTGCTGTTCGGAGGCGGCGCCGCGCTCGGGTACTACGTGGACGCGCTCTGGTTCGATTCGCTCGGCTACTCGCAGGTCTTCTGGAAGATCCTCGAGCTTCAGGGCCTGATCCTCGTCGCAGCCGGCGCGGCGACCTTCATTGCCGTGTACGGCGCCTTTCTCGCGCTCAAGCCGGCGAGGTTCGGCGAGATCGGCAGCGACGGCGTCATCATCATCAACGATCGACCCGTCAGGCTCCCCGTCGGGCCGGTCCTTTCGATCATCGCGGTGCTCCTGGCCGCGATCGTCGCACTGGGCACCGCAGTGGGCCTCATGAGCGAGTGGCCGACCATCGCGCTCTGGTGGCACGGGAAGGATGTGATCGTCAGCGGTGCCCGGAGCGTCGATCCCATCTTCGGCCGGCCGATCGCGTTTTATCTGTTCACGCTTCCCGCATGGGAGCTCGCGGCCGGCTGGCTGCTGCGTCTGGCCGTGCTCGCGTTCGGGATGGGCCTGTTCTTTTTCCTGGCCTCCAGTGGGACTCGCGTCTTGCAGGGCCGTGCCGTGCTCCCAGAGAACCCCGGAGCGATGCGCGGGCTCGCTGTCGCGTTCGGTTTCCTGCTCGCCGCCATCGCCGTAGAGGTGTACCTCGGGCGATTCGAGCACCTGTTCGAGGATCACGCCATCTTTGCCGGTGTGACATACACGGAGGCGCACGTCACGCTGACCGGCAGGCTGCTCGTGGCGCTCGCGCTGGCCGCCGGGTCCGTCGCAGTCGTGGTGACGGCGTTCGTTTCCGCCCGGATCCGCTGGCTCGTCGCTGCAACACTCCCCGCGATAGTGCTCTACATCGGGACAGGTGCCGTCAGCGCTTATGTCGAGAGCTTCATCGTGAAGCCCAACGAGCTTGTCCGCGAGCAGCCGTACATCACGCACAACATCGAGTTCACGCGGCAGGCGTACGGGCTGAATCGTTTCGCCCAACGCGCGTTCCCGGCCGAGACGACGGTCGAGGCGGCTGATGCGGAGAACAATCAGGCCACGCTGCAGAACATCCGGCTCTGGGACTGGCGCGTGCTCCAGGACACGTTGCGGCAGCTCCAGGAGATCCGCACCTACTACGACTTTCCGGACATCGATATCGATCGGTACGTCATTGACGGGACGCTGCGCCAGGTGATGCTCGCCACGCGTGAGTTGAACACCGCCAAGCTGCCGGAGAGCAGCCGCACCTGGATCAACGAAAAGCTGATCTACACGCACGGCTACGGCCTCACCATGAATGCGGTCAACGGGTTCACCACGGAAGGGCTGCCGACGCTTCTTCTGAAAGACATGCCCGTTCAGAGCGCGTCGCCGAGCCTCACGTTGACGCGTCCGGAGGTGTATTTCGGCGAGATGACGAACACCGACGTCTACGTCAAGACGCGTCAACAGGAGTTCAACTATCCGCAGGGTCAGACCAACAGCCTGACGTCCTACGAAGGCAGCGGCGGCATCCTGCTGAACGGCAGCATCCGACGGCTGTTGATCGCTCTCGATCGGGGGGACATCGGCAAGCTGCCGTTCAGCGACGACGTGACGGACGAGACGAGGTTGCTGATGCGCCGCAACGTCCGCGATCGAGTAGCGGCCCTTGCACCCTTTCTGCAGTTCGATCCCGACCCCTACATCGTCATCGGAGCCGACGGCCGGCTTTCGTGGATGATGGATGCCTTCACGACATCGGATCACTACCCGTTTTCCCGGGCGTATCGTGCTGAAGGCATGCACGTCAACTACATACGCAACAGCGTCAAGGCGGTGATCGATGCGTACGACGGAACGACGACGTTCTATGTCTTCGACGCCGAAGATCCGATCATCACGGCCTACCGCGCGATCTTTCCGACGCTGTTCAAGGACGCCGCGGCCATGCCGGCGGGTCTTCGCGTCCACGTGCGATATCCGGAGACGCTGCTCGCCCTCCAGGCCGACGTGTACGGCCTCTACCACATGACCAACCCTCAGGTGTTCTATAACCGTGAGGACCTGTGGACGGTGGCGTCGGATGTCGGACCGTCGGACCGGCCGGAGAAGACGACGCAGCCGATGGAGCCGAACTTTCTGCTCATGAAGCTGCCGGGCGAAACGAACGAGGAGTTCGTCGAGATGCTGCCGTTCACGCCTGCCAATCGGAACAATTTGATCGGCTGGATCGCCGGCCGGAGCGACGCCGAGCACTACGGCGACGTCATCGTCTACGACTTTCCAAAGACGCGCCTGGTGGACGGGCCGCTGCAGGTCGAAGCGCGCATCGATCAGAACGCTCAGCTGTCGGGGCAGCTCTCGTTGTGGAACCAGCAGGGATCGCGGGTGCGGCGCGGCCCGCTCCTCGTGATCCCGATCGGCCACGCGCTGTTGTACGCGGAGGCCATCTACCTGCAGGCCGATCGCAGCCCCATGCCGGAGCTGCGGCTGGTCGTCCTCGCTCTGCAGGATCGGCTGGTGTACGCGCCTACGTTCGAAGCGGCCCTGAAGGACCTGTTCGGAGCCGCCGGATCGCAAGCGCCTGCGCCGTCAGGTCAAGCCGTCTCGAAGGAAGCCGCGGCGCCTCCGCCGCCGGCAAGCTCCACCGAGGTCCAGCAGTTGATCGGCGAAGCGGCCAGGGACCTGGCGGACTACCAGCGCCTGACAGCGGAAGGCAAGCTTGGAGAGGCAGGTCAGAAGCTCGAGCAGTTGAAGCGGGCGCTCGACGAGTTGAGCAAGCGCCGATGACCGCGGCGGAAGTCGAGATGATCCTCGACTCCCCTCGTCGAATCTACTTCACGTCGACGTCGTAAAGAAAGAGCGTCGACTTGTCGTCTTCAGGCATGAAGTAGCCTCGTAAACCGCTTCCGCTCGGCTCGATCCAGACCGGGTTGTGCGTCATGTCAAGACCGTTCGAGGTCCACAGCAGCACCGGCACCTGGTGAAGCGGCCGGCCGTCGGTCAGGCTCACGAGCTCGAGTCCGCCAAGTCGAAATGGTGCGGCTTCTGGAGACTGACGCATTTCGGTGACGCCGGTGCACAGCATGCGATGCCGCCCCGCGTACTTACAGTCCTGATAGTCGAGATAGTGCGACGTGTTGAGCGTTCGCAGGCTTTCGGGTGGCGTGTCGGCGTTCGTGACTTTCCAGTCGCGATCCATCGTCCATCGATAGAAGCGGCGGGATCCCCAGCTGACCCCGTGCAACGTGTTGTCGTCGGTATCGTGGACGACGCCGCCGATGTGGTCGCGAAATCGGAACACCTCGGTGGCCGTCATGGTTTCGGGGTCCACGCGGTAGACGATCGAGCGGCTGTTGGGCCGGTATTCGGCCACCGGGACCCAGATGAACCTGCCGTCGTAATCGATGCCGCCGGGATGATAGATGGTTCCGTCTCCCAGTTTGAGATCGGTGATGAGTCTGCCCTGCAAGTCGATCTTGAACAGGTGACCGACTCCCTGACCGGCGTCGCGATCGAACCCGTCGAGGGGCTGCGCGAACGGCTTCGTTGGCACCTGGACTTCAACAGCCGACACGAAGAGAGCGCTCCCAATCTTCACCATGCCTTGAGGGTGATGAGTAGTGAAGGCGATCGGCACCGACGCGACGGCTCTCCATCGTGACTCGCGGGTGAGCCTGTCGACACGTTCCGCAACAATGAGGCGGTCGTTCGCGGGCTGGGCGCCGAGCGTGGCGATGGCCGCAGCCAGGAGCGTAAGGCTTCCGAGCAATTGACGCATGGACGATCGCAGCATCGTCAGTGAGAGGGCCCAAACCCACAGCGGGCAACCAGCGCGATGAATCGGGGGTCTGTCCTGTAGGGATCGCGAGCCCCTACAGTGACACAAGTCGAGCTTCGGCTGCTACTTACGGGTCCAGAAAGATTCCAGCTTTTTGTAAGGTCCTGCCCATGGGCAAGCGACACGTCGTCGCGCAGGATGCGCCTGCTGGAGACGGACGGCGTCATGGTGACGCAGAGCTCCGGCGGGAGAACGACCATGAACTGGAACACATCGAAAGCCCTCGGTGCGGGTCGCGCGGCAGCGGTGCTTGGATTGATTGGCGCCCTTGTCATGAGCTCGGGACGGCCGGGATTGGCGCAGTCGAGCAACGCAGCATCCAAGAACGGACTCGAAGGCACGTGGTTCGTGCAGGTCACCCTTCGCGACTGCGCCACCAACGCTCAGATCGGTCTGCCGTTCAACTCGCTCGTGACGTTCCATCGAGGAGGAACGATCAGCGAGAGCACCAGCAGCCAGGCCTTTGCGATCGGCCAGCGGAGCGACGGCCACGGCAACTGGGCCTCAGAAGGCCACCACACGTTCAGCCAGCGAATGATCAACCTGATCAATTTCAGCACCGCGCAGAACCTGCCAGGAACTCCCGGTTTCAACCCGGCTCTGGCCGTGACACCCGGATTCTCTGCAGGCTGGGTGACTGTCGCTCACACCTTGGAGCTCGGTGACGCGGACCACGGCACCTCGTCCGGCACCAACGAGTTCTACAAGGCCGACGGCACGCTGTACAGGAGCGGCTGCTCGACGGCGGTCGCTGTGCGGTTCGAATAGTCACGAGCGTGAAGAGTCGCGGGGCAGATAGGACGGGAGGGGAGGATGAGCTCCTCCCACCCCGCGTCTGCTTGTACCTTTCTCTGTAAGCCTCCGTTTGACTTCGGCCTCGAATTCAATAGCAAGGAGTGAGGTGCGCGCGATCGTTGCGCCTGCGATAGTTGGCGCATGATGATTGAGACAACCAGAGAACACCAGATGAGGGCTCTGACTCCGAGACCAGCGCACGGAGCCTCCGGGACCGAGAAAGATTCCCGATGGGCTGCTGTCGTCGCGCGCGATCGCACCGCGGACGGGACTTTCTACTACTCCGTGAAAACCACCGGCGTGTACTGCCGGCCCTCGTGCGGGGCGCGCCTTGCGAATCCCGCGAACGTGCAATTCCATCTGACGGCCGCCGCTGCCGAGCGCGCGGGGTTCCGGCCCTGCAAGAGGTGCAAGCCGACCGAGCCGCCGCTCGATAGGCGGCATGCCGCAACCATCGCCAAGGTATGTCGGGAGATCGAAACCGAGGAGTCGATGCCGAGTCTGGCGTCGCTGGCCAGTCGCGCCGGGCTCAGCCGTCACCATTTCCATCGGATCTTCAAGGCCGTTACCGGCCTGACGCCGCGGGAGTACGCGGCGGCGCATCGAGCCGGGCGCGTGCGGGCGGGGCTGAGGCGGCGGTCGACGGTAACGGAAGCCATCTACGACGCGGGGTTCAATTCCGGCGGCCGCTTCTACGCGACGTCCGACGAGATGCTGGGCATGACGCCGAGCGACTACCGCGCGGGCGGCTCGCACACCGACATTCGATTTGCCGTCGGCGAGTGCTCCCTCGGTTCCATTCTGGTCGCCCAGAGCGCAAAGGGTGTCTGCGCGATCCTGCTCGGAGACGATCCGGACGCTCTCCTGCGCGATCTGCAGGATCGCTTTCCTCGCGCGACGCTGATCGGAGGCGATTCGCGCTTTGAAAACGTCGTGGCCAGGGTCGTCGGGCTCGTCGAGACGCCGGCGATCGGCCTCGATCTGCCGCTGGACGTGCGCGGCACGGCGTTCCAGCAGCGCGTGTGGAGGGCGCTTCGGGCCATACCCGCTGGGGAAACCGTCAGTTACGCCGATCTGGCCGCGAAGATCGGATCCCGGAAGGCCGTGCGGGCGGTGGCTCAGGCCTGCGCCGCGAACCCTCTCGCGGTCGCGATTCCCTGCCACCGCGTCGTGAAACATGACGGCAGCCTCTCCGGCTATCGCTGGGGCGTGGAGCGGAAGCGCGCGCTGCTCGAGAGGGAGGGCGCAGCATGACAACCGCAGTCGTCGCCCCTGTCAGCAGCCGGATCGGCCGGATCGATTGGGGACAGGCGTCAGCCGATCTCGACAGTCACGGTTGGGCGATCGCCGGTGGCATTCTGACCCCCGACGAGTGTCGGTCGATTGCCGGCCTTTACGACGATGGCCGTTTGTTCAGGAGCCACGTCGTGATGTCGCGCCACGGGTTCGGCCGTGGAGAGTACAAGTATTTCAGCTACCCGTTGCCCGAGCTCGTAGCCGAGTTGCGGACGACGCTCTATCCCGGGCTCGCTCCGCTCGCCAACAGATGGAACGAGGCGATGCGTGTCGATGTGCGCTATCCGGGCACGCACGCCGAGTTCATCTCGAGGTGCCACAAGGCGGAGCAGAAGCGACCGACGCCGCTCCTCCTTCGGTACGGCCCGGACGATTACAACTGCCTGCACCAGGATCTGTACGGCGAGCATGTCTTCCCATTCCAGATAGCGTTCCTGCTCGCGGAACCGGGAACCGATTTCACCGGTGGTGAGTTCGTGCTGACGGAGCAGCGGCCGCGCATGCAATCGCGTGTCGAAGTCGTTCCGCTCCGCCGGGGCGACGGCGTGATCTTCGCCGTGCACAATCGTCCCGTCGAGGGCACACGGGGTACCTACCGTGTGAACCTCCGGCACGGCGTGAGCCGGGTCCGCTCGGGACGCCGACATACGTTAGGCGTGATCTTCCACGACGCGAAGTAGCACGACGCTATCGTCGGGCCGCCGCACAGAATCCCCTCGACCCCGACTGTCGACGATGACTGTCGACCGCGACCGCCGACCTCCCGACCGTCGACGATGACTGCCGACTGCGACTGCCGACCCCCGACGTCGACGACGACTGCCGACTGCGACTGCCGACCCCCGACTACCGACTGCCGACTGCGGAGCCCCGACCGTCGACTGAGCTATAGACGTTCTATATAGTCTGTACCCTTGACAACCCAGCAGCTCTACCTGTTCAACGGGCTGTATCTGATCGTCGTGATCGCCGTGGCGTACTTCACGCGCGCGACAGGACGACGCCTGATGGGTGCGCTGGTCGCGGGGGCCGTCATCAGCGTGGTCGGGCTCGGCATCATCGTGCTGGGCGAACGAGTCGGCTGGTGGCACATGGTGATCGACTGGGAGCCGTACCATTTGACGCTGCTGCTGATCGGGCTCGCCGAGTGTGCGTTCATCTACCTGCTCACGTGGCGCATCGCCCGCCGATTCGGCAGTCGCGGGTTGGCGTTGTCGGTGGTGGGCGCGGCGATTATTGGTCCACCACGGGACTACTGGTACATGGCGACGTTTCCCGAGTGGGGTGCCTACGCGCCAGGACCCGCGCCTGTGATTGCGATTGCTGCAACCTACGCCCTGATCGTCGGGCTCGGTCATGCGGTCATGTGGCTGGTCGCCGGGCCCTCCACTGCGGACCAGCTTGCGCGCCGGGGTTAATACTCCTCAATGTCCGTCATCCGGGTCTCCGGCATCCGCAAACGATACGGCCGGCTCGTCGCCGTGGACGATGTGTCGTTCGACGTCCATCGCGAGGAGATTTTCGGACTGATAGGCCCGAACGGCGCAGGCAAGACCACGACGATGGAGTGCGTCGAAGGGCTGCGACGGCCGGACCGCGGAACGATCAGCGTGCTGTCGCTGGATCCGGTTCGCGACATCTATCGGCTGCAGGATCGAATCGGCGTACAGCTGCAGGAAGCGCAGCTCCAGAAGCGCATCAAAGTGTGGGAGGCGATCGACCTGTGGGCCTCGCTCTATCGACGGCCGGTGGCCGATCGCGATCGCCTGCTCGAGCAGCTCGGGCTCGCAGACAAGCGCGACGCCTGGTTCATGACGCTGTCGGGCGGGCAGAAGCAACGGCTCTTCATCGCGCTCGCTCTGATCAACGATCCTGAAGTCGTGTTTCTGGACGAGTTGACGACCGGTCTCGACCCGCAAGCGCGGCGTGCAATCTGGGAGCTGGTCCGCGGTATCCGAACGCGCGGCAAGACGGTCTTTCTGACCACACACTTGATGGAAGAGGCCGAGCGCCTGTGCGACCGGGTCGCGATCATCGACCACGGACGGATCGTCGATATCGACTCGCCGGCCCGCTTGATCGCGAGGCATTGTCCGGATCGGGCCGTGGTTCTCGCGACGGACGATCCGGCGGCCGCCGAACGGTTTGGAGAGCTCCCGGGCGTCCAGGAGGTCCGCGAGCAGGACGGCACCATCACGATTCGAGGTCAGGGCGACGGCCTCGTCACGCACGTGATCCAGTGCCTCGCCGAGCATCGAATCCGGGTCACCGATTTCCGAACGATGCTTCCGACGCTCGAGGATGTCTTTCTCGGGTTGACCGGCCACTCGATTCGAGACTGAAGGAGCCATGCTGCGAGGACTCTGGAAGCTGACGTGGCTCGAGATCAAGATCTTCGTGCGCGAGCCGCTGGGCCTGTTCGGGACCGTCGGGATCCCCGTGCTGCTGTTCGTCGCGCTCGGGCGTCTGTTCAGCGGCGATCCGGTCTCCGGGCGCCGTTCAGTCGAAGTGGACCTTCCAGTGTTCAGCTCCCTGCTCATTGCGCTCAACGCGGTGCTGTCGCTCGTGACCGTGATCGCGATCTATCGGGAAGGTGGAATCCTGAAGCGCCTGCGCGCGACGCCGCTTCGGCCGCACGTGATTCTGACCGCGCACGTCGTCGTCAAGCTGCTGATGACCGCCGCGACGCTGGTGCTCACGATCCTGGTTGGTGCGCGGTACTACCCGATCGCCAGCGGCGTCAGCATCGTCGGCTATGGCCTCGCGTTCCTGTTCGTCACCACCAGCGTTCTGTCGATTGGCTTCGTGATCGCGAGCTTGGTCCCGACCGCGCGGTTTGCTCAGCCGCTCGGCTCGCTCCTCCTGTATCCGATGGTGGCGCTCTCGGGGCTTTTCGTGCCGGTCGAATCGCTGCCGGCGACACTACGCGTGATGGCGCGGCTGATTCCGCTCACGTATGCCGTGTCCCTCCTCAGGGGAATCTGGAAGGGGGACTCGTGGGCGGCTCATACGGGCGACATTGTCGCGCTCATCGTCGTGTTCGCGCTGTGTACCGCCCTGGCGTCGAAGGTGTTTCGATGGGAATAGGGGGTGTTGATAGAGTAGCTATCAGCTATCAGCTTTCAGCTATCAGCCTTCTGCTCTCAGCTGTTGAGCGCGGCAGCTGGAAGCTCTGAGCTGATAGCTGAGGGCTGATAGCTGAGAGCTTCAAAAATGGGAATTCACATCCGACTCAGGTGAATTCCGGGATTAGAGGGAACGATGTCCGAGGAACAGGGTTGTACGCATATCGCCGCGGTGACCGCGATCAAGCACGCCAAACGCCATGAGTGCGACGAGTGCGTCAAGATCGGGTCCCACTGGGTTCACCTGCGGACGTGCCAGAACTGCAATGCGACGCTGTGTTGCGACAATTCCCCAAACCGGCACGCGACGAAACACGCGCGTGCGAGCGGTCATCCGGTCATCGCATCGGCGGAGCCGGGCGAGCGATGGTTGTATTGCTACCCGGACGACGCGTTCGCCGAGTATTGAGTCGACGGCGTCACCTGTCGCAGGGACTCCGTGGTCCGAGCGTTTCCAGCTCGGCCGGTTGATCTACGGGGGTACCTACCCTGAGGGTCCGTCGCCGTCAGGCAGGCCGGTCGATCATCGGCACGCGCGGATCCGGCGGCGGCCAGCTCGCCCGGAGGTGCGCGTATCGCGGGTCGTCGGTCGCCGCCATCGATCGAACGCTGCCGGCGAGGGTGTTCAGGTAATAGGCGTCAAATCCTGGCGACGCGACGAACGGATGATAGCCGTCGCGTACGAGGATCAGGTCACCGCCGGTGACCGGGATCGTCTGATCGGAGCGTCCGTCGCTCGTATAGAGCCGCTGGATCCCGTATCCGTCCTCACCGCTGAACCGGTAGTAGTACGTCTCTTCGAGATCCGCTTCGACTGGCGGTGCGTGCCGATCGTGCTTGTGCGGCGGATAGCTGGACCAGTTCCCCGCAGGCGTCAGCACCTCACAGACGAGAAGGCGATCGCCCTCGGCAGCGGGCGGCAGAATGTCGATGATCTGCCGCGTGGCGTTGCCGCCGCCCCGTACCTCGAGGCCGCAGTCCTGCGGCCGGATCAGCCTCGGTGCGAACGCCTTGGTCGCAGGCGATCGGCACTCCGCGATTTCGGTGTGGCGGCTCGCGACTATCTCGAACGCCGATCCAGGCGGCAGGTAAACGGCGTGCGGATAGTCGCTGAACACGTCCCGCCGAGGGCCGAGCCGCGCACGCTTGCGTTGCCCGGGTGACCAGGTGACCCACGCGAGACCCGACAGCAGCACGAGACAGATCTCGTCCCGCCCCGTGCGTCCGGTCCATGTCTCGCCGGCCGCGATCTGTCGAACGGCGAACCCGACGAACTCCCATCGGGCCTGCCGCGGCGTCAGGGAGATCTGCACTCCCGATTTGTTCTTCGCGATCTTCCGCGAACGCAGCAGCGGTCCGGAGCGCGTCATCGAGTCCTCCTCGGCCCCTACACCGTGACGGACTGGCCCGTCTCCCTGGCCTTCGTCGCGGCGATTGCAATCTTCAGTACTTCGACGCCATCGTCCACCGTTATCGGAGGCTTGCGGCCCTGAAGGACGTTCTGGGCGAAGTTCTCGAGCTGCGTGGTGTACGCCTCGCCGAATCTCTCCATGAAAAACGGGACCGTGTCGTGCGCGACGCTGCCCTTGGTCATCACCATCAGCGGCGTCTCGCGCAGGTAGCCGATGCGCAGGGTTCCAGCCGTCCCCAGCAGGTCGGTCATGATGTCGTAGCCGTAGATGCCGTTTCGCGTGAGGTCGACGACACCGAGACGGCCGCTCTTGAACGTCATGGTGATGATCGCGTTGTCGATGTCGCCCACCGCGCCGAGCTGCGGGTAGGCGAGTACGCCACCGACGGCCTGGACGCTGGCGACCTCTCCCATGAACCACCGGGCGAGATCGAAGTCATGGATGCCCATATCGATGATCAGGCCGCCGCTCGTCTTGGGGTTGGCGTAGTCCGCCGAGGGCGGGTACGGATCTCGAGACGACGACTTGAAGACGACGGCGTCGCCGATCGCACCTTCGCCGAGCCTCGCCTTCGCGGCGACGTAGCCTCGATCGAACCGGCGCATGAATCCGAGCTGGAAGAACACGCCGGACGCCTCGACCACCCGCTTCATCTCGAGCGCATCGTCGAGCGAAATGGCGAGCGGCTTCTCGCAGAAGATGGCCTTGCCGGCGGCGGCGGCCGCCTTCGTGACCGTCCCGTGCGTGTCGGTGGGCGTGACGATGACGACAGCATCGACCGACCTATCGTTGATGATTCGCTCGGGGTCAACCGAGCTGAGCGGCACGTCGAACTCACGCACGACGGCGTCCATCGCCGGCTGCGAGAGGTCGGCGACCGCCGCCAGGCGCGCGCAGGGGATTCGTGTCGCCAGATCGCGTGCGTAGACGCGCCCGAGCCGGCCGAGCCCGATCAATCCGATGTTCAGCTTCCTTGTGCCAGCTGTCTCCGCCACACTGAACTCCCCTCGAACCGTTATAGTCGTCGTCTCTCCAGCTCAGCGAAGCGCTTCGCTGAAAGCGCCAGCGCCGTTCCAGTGCCGAGGCAGTATACGCCGCGCCGCTCGCCTTCAGTCAAGCGGAACCCGGCCCAGGCGCAGCGAAGCGCTTTGCTGAGCGGGCGTCATTGCTGTTAGACTGGCCGTCCAGTCCCGACGGATGGCGAACATCTACGACGTCGCAAAGCGCGCGCGTGTCTCGGCAGCGACTGTGTCGGCGGTCGTGAACGGGAGCGCCTACGTGAGCCCCGCTCTGAAGTCGCGCGTCGAGGAGGCGATCGAGCTCCTCGGCTATCGTCCCAACTCCGTTGCCCGGAGCCTGGCCCAGCAGCGGACCCGCACGATCGGGATGGTCGCGCTCAACATTGCGAACCCGTTCTGGCCCGCGGTCGTCCGAGGCGCCGAGGACGCCGTGCGAGCCCGAGGCTACGAGCTCCTGCTCGTGAACAGCGACGACGATCCGGAGAAGGAAGCGCAGGACCTCCGCCTTTTTCTCGCGAAGCGTGTGGACGGCATTCTCCTCACGAAATCATGCGGCCGACTGCCGGCGGACCTTCACACCCAGCTCAAGACCTCGCGCGTTCCTGTCGTACAGTTGATGCGTCTCGGCACCGGCCTGCGATCAGATGTGGTCACCGTCGACGAGGAAGGCGGTGCGTACGAAGCGGTCGCACACCTGCTCCGTCTCGGCTACACGCGGATTGGCATGCTGAACGGGCCGAACGTGAGCACGTCGCGCCGCCGGTTCGTGGGCTACCAGCAGGCCTTGAAGGCGTGGCGGCGCCGGGTCGATCCCAGCCTGGTCGTCGCGAGCGATTTCCGGGTGGAGGCGGGCTACGAGAGCGGAATCACGCTGCTGCGCCGCCGGCCGGATGCCGTCTTCGTCGCAAACTATCTGATGGCGGTCGGGTTCATGCAGGCGCTGCGGCAGTATCAGATCCGCTGCCCCGAGGACATCGGGCTCGTGACGTGCGACGATCACCCCTGGCTGGATGCATTCGCGCCGCGGTTGACGACGATCAATCTTCCCAAGTACGAGATCGGCCGCCGCGCCGCGGAGCTGCTGGTCGATCGAATCGAGCCGGCGGACGGCGTGAAACGCAGCGGCGTGAAGGTCATCACGCTCAGGACGGCCCTTCGGATCAGGGAATCGTGCGGGTACGAGCTTCGCGCGATGCGCCACCCGCGCAGGTCGGCGGACCTGCCGGCGCAGGAACCGGAGTCGCTCGCGCCGGCGAACACCGAGGGTCCATAGTGTCGCAATTCACAGCGTGCGAAGGAGACGGTGTCCATGACGCGTACCAGACGCCTGACGATGGCGCAGGCGCTCGTTGAGTTCCTGGCGCAGCAGCACACGAGCCTCGACGGGATCGAGCAGCCGTTCTTCGGCGGAGTCTTCGCAATCTTTGGTCACGGGAACGTGGCCGGAGTCGGGCAGGCGCTCCTCGAGGCAAAGGACAGGCTGCGCTGCTACCTGCCCCGGAACGAGCAGGCGATGGTCCATACCGCGATCGGCTTCGCGAAAATGGCGAATCGACGCCGGGCGATGGCCTGCACGAGCTCCATCGGACCCGGCGCGACGAACATGCTGACCGGCGCGGCGGTCGCGACGATCAACCGATTGCCCGTGCTGCTCCTGCCGGGAGACATCTTCGCGACGCGCGGCCCGGCTCCCGTGCTGCAGCAGCTCGAGCGACAGGGCTCGCAGGACGCTTCGGTGAACGACTGCTTCAAGCCGGTCTCGAAATACTGGGATCGGATCAATCGGCCCGAGCAGCTCATCACGGCGTTGCCCGAGGCGCTGCGCATCCTGACGTCCCCGGCCGAAACCGGCGCCGTCACGCTCTGCCTGCCGCAGGACGTTCAAGCCGAGGCCTTCGATTATCCCGAGGAGTTGTTCCGCAGACGCGTCTGGACCATTGCAAGGCAACGGCCGGACGAGGAGCTGGTGCGCGAAGCCGCCACGCTCCTCCGTCACGCGCATACACCGCTCATCATCGCCGGCGGCGGCGCGATCTACAGCGAGGCGACCGGCGCCCTGACCCGATTCGCCGCGTCGACGGGCATCGCGGTGGTCGAGACGATGGCGGGCAAGGGCGCGCTGGTCTTCGATCATCCGCAAGCGCTCGGTGCGGTCGGCGTGACCGGTGCGCCCGGTCCGAACAGGCTGGCCCGAGAGGCGGACGTCGTCGTGACCGTCGGATCGCGGCTCAGTGATTTCACGACCGCCTCGAAGACGGCGTTTCAGCATCCCGACGTGCGATTCATCAACATCAACGTGACGGAGTTCGACGCCGGCAAGCATCAGGCGCTGCCGCTCGTCGGGGATGCGCGCGCGACGCTTGAAGAGCTCCTCCCGCTGATGGACGGATGGCACACGTCAGAGAGCTACCGGGAGCGCGTCGCACGCGAAAAGACGGAGTGGGAACGAGAGGTGGATCGCATTCACCACATCGAGTCGCCGGTGCTCAGTCAGGGCGCTGTCATCGGGATTCTCGACCGTGTGCTTTCGCCTCGGGACGTCGTCCTGAATGCTGCCGGCAGCCTGCCGGGCGATCTGCACAAACTGTGGCGGGCTCGCGACCCGAAGCAGTTCCATCTCGAGTACGGGTACTCCTGCATGGGGTACGAGATTGCGGCCGGTCTGGGGGTCAAGATGGCCGCTCACGACCGGGAAGTCTACGTGCTCGTCGGCGACGGGTCGTACCTGATGATGGCGCAGGAGATCGTCACCTCCATCCAGGAAGGGCGTGCGGCTGATCATCCTGATCCTCGACAATCACGGCTTCGCGAGCATTGGCGGGTTGTCGGAGTCGGTCGGCTGCGCTGGTTTCGCTACTGAGTATCGGTACCGCAGTCCTGAGAGCGGACTCCTCGACGGCGACCTGTTGCCTGTCGATCTTGCGGCCAATGCGGCATCGCTCGGGGCGCAGGCGATACGAGCCTGCACGCCCGACGCCGTCCGCGAGGCGATCGAGACAGCGCGTCACGCCGATCGCACGACGGCCATCGTGATACCGGTCGATCGCGAGCAGCGGGTCGGCGGCTCCGGAGCCTGGTGGGATGTACCGATCGCCGAAGTGTCCACGCTCGAGGCGGTCCAGACCGCTCGAAATGAGTATGTGCGCGCTCGCACCCAGGAGCGCAGCTACCTGTGACGTGAATATGACAGGGTTCCAGGGGTTCCAGGGGTTCCAGGGGTTCTAGGTTCTAAGTTCTGGCTACTGAGGTTCTGAAGGTTCGGGGCCCGAAGCTGTGCAGAGTTAGCGAAACGCGAACCTTAGAATCGAGAACCCAGAACCCAGAACCCAGAACCTGGAGAACCTTTAGAACCCTCGAACCCTAGAACCCGCACTGCACCGTGAGGAGACGAGCCATGTCCGAGACGACCACCGCTTTCAAGAGCCCACTGCACGAGATGACGCAGACGACGGCGACGTGTTTGTGGAACGACTCGTGCTCACCCCAGGAGCTTGGGTACGCGATGGACCACGGCGGGGTCGGCGCCACCTGCAACCCGGTGATCGT
Source organism: uncultured Acidobacteriota bacterium (assembly GCA_963730995.1). Classification (GTDB taxonomy): domain Bacteria; phylum Acidobacteriota; class Vicinamibacteria; order Vicinamibacterales; family 2-12-FULL-66-21; genus CAVSUB01. The sequence goes on from CAVSUB010000004.1 coordinate 155,704, forward strand.
CGTCGACGTGCTCAAGCGCGAGATGCATCTCTGGAAAGATCGCATCAAGGAGCTCATCCAGACGCTTCCGACCGCGACCGAGCACGAGATCGGCTGGCGCCTCGTCGACGAGATGACCGTCAAGGGCGCGGCGCTGCTGAAGCCGATCTTCGACGCGCAAAACGGACGCAACGGCAGGCTCTCTGTGCAGACGGATCCGCGCTTCTACCGTGACCCGGCCGCGATTCTCCGTCAGGCCGACCACTTCGCAGGTCTCGCGCCGAACATCATCGTGAAGATCCCAGTCACGGCTGCTGGAATCCCCGCCATCGAAGAAGCGACGTATCGCGGGATCAGCATCAACGCCACCGTCAGCTTCTCGCTGCCGCAGTGTGTTGAAGTCGCGGAGGCCGTCGAACGCGGCCTGAAACGCCGCGAACAGGAAGGCAAGAGCGTCGAGACGATGGGTCCGGTCTGCACGATCATGGTGGGCAGGCTGGATGACTGGCTGAAGGTCGTCGCCGACAAGCAGGAGATCAGCGTCGATCCGGGCGTCCTCGAGTGGGCCGGCGTGGCGGTGTTCAAGAAGGCCTATCGGCTCTTCAAAGAGCGCGGCTACCGCATCCGGTTGCTGTCAGCGGCGTTCCGCAATCACATGCACTGGAGCGAGCTGGTCGGCGGGGATCTCGTGATCTCTCCGCCCCACGTGTGGCAGAAGCGCTTCAACAAGTCGGGGATCGTGGTCACGCCGCGCATCGACGCGCCCGTCGAGCCGACGGTTCTCGCCGCGCTCGAGAAGTTCGAAGACTATCGACGCGCCTCGACGGAACGGGGTCTCTCGCGCGCCGAGTTCGACACGTTCCCGCCGACGCGACGCACGCTGCGCCAGTTCATCGGCGCCTGCCACGATCTGGACGCGCAGGTCAGGGAGATCATGCTTCCGAATCCTGATGCCGCCTGACCCCAGAGGCGTCGACCGCCAGCCAGCCGGCTACGGACCAGTTTTCGGGCGCAGGATGACGTAGGTGGGCAGGCCCACGGCCTTGAGCCGCTGCATGACGGCCTTGGTGTTCGGATTGTCGGGGTCCTCGGCCTGGACCTTGATCTTGACGTAACCGGACAGCGCCTGCCTGACCGTTTCGTCTTCGAACGTCGTTTTGTCCATCGCGAGGCAGTTCTTGCACCAGGTGGCCCAGAGATCGATCAGCACCGGCTTCTGTTCGCTCCTTGCCGCCGCAAGCCCCTCGTCGAGCGAGGCGTGCCATCCCGCCTTGATCTTCTCGTTGACGCTGGACGTCACCGCCGTCGGGTCGACCCAGCGGTCCGCGAAGAGCGTGTATGCGAGGTGGCCGTAGTACAACGCGGTTCCGAGAATCACGACACCGAAAGCCTGTTTCACCCGGACCATCCAGGCGCCCGGCTTGGGCAGGGCCGCCATTCCGGCGCCGGCGATCGGCCAGGGAATCGCCATGCCGAGTCCCAGCACGAACGGCAGCGCGAGTGCCACGCGCGTTCCCGTCGCGTAGAGACCACTCGAGAACAGGACGACTTGAATCACGACCGGCGCCACGCAGGCGCCCGCGAGGAGTGCTGCGACCGCGCCCATCGTGAAGGCGACCGCGACGCTGCCGCGGCTCCCGGTCCCTGGCTGGAACATCGTCGAGAACCGGGAGAAGTCGATCAGGAGGAGGTCGAACATCGCGAGGCCGAGCACGACGAAGAGCAATGCGATGCCGGCGTTGAACCACGGTGAGGCGTTGATCGTGCCAAAGGTGCCGGCCGTCAGGATGACCACGAGACCGAGTACGCCGTACACGACAGCCATTGCGCCGCCGTACGCAGAACCGAGCAGGAATCCTCTGCCGCGCGATCCGGCCTGCGTGCCCGCGCCGATGATCGCAAGGTTGATCGGGATCATCGGCAGCACGCACGGCGTCAGGTTGAGGGCGAGGCCGCCGACGAGGACCAGGAAGAGAATCGCGAGTGGCCCGCGTCCCTCGAAGAGACCGCCGCGCTTCACGCCTGCTTCAGTGTCGCGGATCCACTGGAGGAACTCGGACGAGCGCTGGTAGCCGACGGCGCTGTCGAGCTCGGTGAACCCGTCCAGCGCCGCGAGACCGCGCGATTGTCCGGCCACCGCCACTTGCGGGCTGGTCGTGGTGACGTTGGAGGGTGCGGCCGGCGGCGGCTTCGTTCCGTGGCCGAAGGCGATGCCCTTGAAGGCGTCGCGGTTCTGTTCTGCAATCGTCGCGTCGGTGGGAACGACGCGGAGCGTCCATTGCGTGTTCGCGGTGGTCGGAGGGAAACACAGCTGCGCGTTGCACGTCTGGTAGCGGAGGTGAGCTGGCAGAGCGATCTCGCCCGGCGCAGCCTTCGAGTCGACGCGGATGACGACTCCAATCGCGAACTCTCGCTCGAACACGGCGAGCGGCTGCTTCTGTCCTACCTGCTCGAGGTCCACGGGAGGCGGGTAGACGATCTCGTCGACGCTGACACCGGACGGAGCATCGATGGTCAGAACGGTCGGGATGAGCGTCGGGTCGCGCGGCGCATTCGACTGGACGTGGAAGCCTTCGGGCAACGCCACGCGCAGCGCCAGCATAGCGGCTCTGCCGGCTCGCTGGCCATCGGTCGCGGCGACCGGCGAAACCTCGGCAGTCGGACGCTTCATCTGGGCATCGCCAACGGTACAGGCGTACACCACGGCTGCGAGGGTGAACCCAACGCCGACATGAAACCGTGCTGCCATCATCTCCAGAGTAACAGGGGTGTCCCGCCGATGACATCCGCTTGACAGCTTGGACGCTCGGATGTGACTCGACGTCCCTCGGGTCGTCAGATGCGGGAAACTGCCAGCGCCGCCAACGCGATCGCGCAGAGGTCTTCCCCGATTGCCACCAGAAAGCCCGGCAACTGGCTGGCGACCGTGAAGTACTTTCGTCCAGCGAAGCCCGCGAACGAACCGCCAAGGCCGGCAATGCCGCCGACGATGATGCCCATCGCAAGAGGCTGCTGCGCGGCCGCGCACAGCACGGCGCCGCAGAGACCGCCCGACACCACGCGCGCGCCAAGCGGGCCCGGCGTCAACCGGCTCGGCACGAACGGCAGTTTGTCGCTGATCAGCTCCGCGACAGCCAGCGCCGTGAAAATGTACGCCGCAGCGGGAGCAGCCATGAAGGCCACGGACGATTGCTGCACGCCAGGCCAATGCTGCGACGCCCAGGCGACGATGGCGAGGGGCATCATCGATCGGAGCCCGGCGGAGACCCCTGTCAGCAGCGGCAGCAGCAGTAGCATCAGTCGAGTATAGCCGGGTGTGACGACGGCGACCCGAACGTCACGTTTACGCCGTCGCGTGAGGGCAGCGAATGGCAGCCCACCACTTTCGGCGTGGCGTTCTGTCACTCGATCGCCAGCACGGCGCGCTGCGACTTCAGCTTCGCGCGAAGCGCCGTCGTATCCACGTCCTGAACCGCCACGTCTTTGTCGATCGCCATCTTCGCCGCCGCGCCCGCTGCGTGGCCGAGGATCATGTACTGCGGCTCCATGCGCAGCGTGGAATACGCGACGTGGGTGGCCGAGAAGCAGACCGGGACGAGCAGGTTTGTCGCCTCGCCGCGTTTGGGGACCATCAGCCGATACGGAATCTGGTACGGCTTGACGCTCACCTGCATGTCGCCTTCGTTTTCCACGCTCTGACCGTCAGCGGTAGGCCGCCGCTGCACGTTGTGCGAGTCGCTGTTGTACGAGCCCATTCCAATCGAATCCGGCTTGGTCAGCTCGGTCTGGATGTCTTTCTGCGACATCACGTATTCGCCTGTCATACGCCGCGCCTCTCGGATGTAGAGCTGGTACGGCCAGTGGTTCGAATCGACGAACTCGTCGCCGCAGAGCCCCCACTTCTTCATCTCCGCCGAGAGCTCGGCGGGCACGCGCGAATCGGTTGCGAGGAAGTACAGGAATCCCTGGATGTAGTCGACATGCGCCTGTCGGATCTGCGTCCGCTTCGCGTAGCTGCCTTCGGGATACTCGTAGCTCCCGCCGATGTAGTCAGTGGAGAACGCGCCATTGTTGTTCGTGTCGGTCTTGCCGTGCTGCACGACGTCGGGCTTCATGACGTCGCTCAGGACGAGCGGACGGCCCACCGTCTTCTGGAGCGCCGGGAGGTAGCGCGCGAGCAGCTCGAATCGGTCCGCGCGGTAGCTCGCCGGTTTGGGCCACGGCACCCGATTGGTCTCGACGTCCGTCATGCACAATCGGAAGTTATAGGCCTGGACGCGCTTGTCAGCCGCACCCACCGGATCGGGCGAGCGCGGCATGACCTCCGGGAGAAGGCGATGCGCGGCATCGAACGGGGAGACAGCGGCCCGGAATTGATGGAGCGGCGTCTGCTCGCGGACACCCGCAAGGGATTCATTGAAGGCGCTGATGCCCTCGCGCCCCCACGTATAGCTCACGCGCGCCTGGGCCATCAGGTCGCCTTCGTAGGACGCGTCCGCAAAGATCTTCGCCGTGAAGCGCGTACCGTTTTCCATGACGATGCCCGTCACGCGAGAACCGGACTTCTGGACGCCACTCTTTTCCCGCAGGCGGTGGCCGAGGAATACGTGGACCCCGGCCTCTTTCACCAGATCCTGGAAGACCGCCTCGGCGACGTGCGGCTCGAAATGCCACTCGATCGGCCTGTCGTACTTCTTGCCGACCCGCTCGAAGAACTCAAGGGAATATCCGCCGATGACTTCCTTGCGGCCGTAGTCCGTCCAGCCGAGCCCGCCGGAGACCATGCCGCCGAGATGCTGTCCGGGCTCGAGGAGCGCGACAGCGAGGCCTTCCCGCGCCGCAGAAACCGCCGTGATCACGCCGCCTGCCGTCCCGCCGTAGACGACGAGGTCGTAGGACGTAACGGTGGATGAGGCGCCGGACTTCGCCTGGGCGCGCAGTGGCGAGCCGTTCGAAGCGAGCAGCACCAAGATGGAGAACAAGGCCAGTACGCGCTTCGACATGAGGGTCCTTCTGTGAGCATTCCGGTCCGGTTGGCGCATTATGTCTCCAGGGTCTAGCGGGGCTGCGCCTCGGACCGGCATTGTCTGACAAAAGCGGCTCCGCCTCGCTGACGACAAGCTTGATAACGGCGCGCTGACCCACCCCAGCGCGCAAAGCACGCGCGCTGGGGACCCCGGGACGCGCGGACGGTCTTGACCCGAGAAGAACTTGACACCCTTCCGGCATCCCGATCCGACAGAATCAGTATCCCGAGGTTGCGGGATCGCTGACCACGGATCCCTGATCCCGCTACTGGAGGACACGCGTGAACATCGAAACGAAACCGGTCAACTACACCGACGGACCAACCAGCCTCATCGGCTACTTCGCCTGGGATGGTGCGCGCACCGACCGCCGGCCTGGAATCCTCGTCATCCACGGCGGCGCCGGGCTCGACGATCACGCGAAGGGCCGGGCTCGACGTCTGGCGGCGTTGGGCTACGTCGCGCTCGCGTGCGACATGTACGGCGAAGGCGTCCCGGGCAATCGGCAGCGCATCATGGAGACGATTGCCTGGCTCCGCTCCGATCCGCAGCATCTCACGAGCCGTGGTCTGGCGGGCGTCGACCAGTTGAAGATGCATCCACAGGTTGACGGACGCGTTGCCGCCGTCGGCTACTGCTTCGGCGGCATGGCCGTTCTCGAGATGGCCCGGCAGGGGGCCGGGTTCGCGGGCGTCGTCAGCGTTCACGGGAGCCTCGCGACGTCGCATCCGGCTCGTCCCGGCGCAGTGCGCGGCAGAGTCCTCGTGTGTCACGGCGCGCTCGACCCGCACGTGCCCACCGCGCAGGTGACGGCGTTCGCCGACGAGATGCGGGACGCAGGCGTGGATTGGCAGCTGTGCGTGTATGGCGGGGCCATGCACGGCTTCACCCACGAGCATGCGGATGGCACGCAGACTCCGGGGGTGGCGTATCACGCGTCGAGCGATGCGCGGTCGTCGATCGCGATTCAGGTCTTCCTGGCGGAAGTGTTCGGGCTGCCGCTTCGGATAGAGTAGGCGCCGTTCCTCAGCGGCGAAGGGGCGGGCCCTCCCGCGATCACGGATGTCACACATGTCTGCAACCGGGTTCGACTTCACTCGCGCGCCTTCCACCGATCCGAAGGCGCTCTATGCGCGACGAGATGGCCTCTATGGCGCGGACATGCTCTTTGCCGCGGTGACCGGGCTCGACTTCTTCACCTGGCTCGACGCGCACCCGTGCACGATCGACGAGGTCTGTCGAGCGCTTCGGTTGCATCGCCGGCCCGTCGATGTGATGACGACGCTCTTTGCGGCGATGGGACTGATCGAGCGTGACGGTGCCGTGCTGCGCGCGAGCGTCCAGGCGCGCGAGCACCTCGTGTCGAGTTCACCATGGTTCCTCGGGCCCTACTATCCGAAGCTCAGCGATCGGCCCATCGCGCGAGACCTGGTCCAGATTCTCCGGACGAATCAGCCGGCGAGCTTCGCGGGTCGAACCGAAGAGGGTGACTGGCATCGCGCGATGGAGGCCGAGGCGTTCGCGGAGGAGTTCACGGCGGCGATGGATTGCCGTGGGCTGTTGACCGGCCAGGCTCTCGCGACGAACCTCGATCTCTCGAGGCACGACAGGTTGCTGGATATCGCGGGCGGTTCCGGTGTCTTCGCGTGCGCGATGGCCGCCCGCTTTCCGGCGCTTCGCGCGTCGGTTCTGGAGAAGCCGCCCGTCGACCGGATCGCGTCGCGAGCGATCGAGAAGCGTGGGTTCGCCGGCCGCGTGGGCGTCATCGCGGGCGACATGTTGAGCGGCGCCCTGCCCGACGGTCATGACGTGCATCTTTTCTCGAACGTGCTCCACGACTGGGACGAGGATGTCGTCCGACAGCTCCTTCGTGCGTCGGCCGCCGCCCTCCCCGCCGGTGGCCGCATCGTCATCCACGACGCGTTCCTGAATGCGGAGAAGACCGGGACGCTCGAGATTGCCGAGTACTCCGTGCTGCTGCTGCACATCTGCCAGGGACGCTGCTACTCGGTGGGTGAGATGGGGGCGTGGATGGAGGACGCCGGATTCTCGGTGGAGCGGCACGTCCCGAGCGCGATTGGACGGAGCGCGCTCGTCGGGGTGAGATAGGGCGCTCGGGTTTTTCGCGGCTGCTTGTCGGGAAGACCTTTACAGGAGGTAGGGAGGAGGAGAGGAACTCGGAATTGCCATTCGCGGCTGCGAACGGCTCGCGCCGCGCGTCGCGCGGCAGGGGATCCGACAAGCTGGCGGTCACGAACACGGAGAGGATCGGGCCGTGCTCGTGACCACCAGCTTGCCGGATCCCCGGCGCCGGCCTGCGGCCGGCGCGCGAGCCGGTGCGAGCGGTGCCTAGGCATCCGACGCCTTCCCAATCCTTGAGCTCGTGTTGATTGTTGACAGAGCGAATCGACTGCCGGCTCGAATCAGACCGGCTCGCGCCGCGCGTCGCGCGGCGCCGGCCTGCGGCCGGCGCGCGAGCCGGTGCGAGCGACGACCAGCTACCGAGTGCGTTCTGATCCCCCGGTCAAACGTGCTGCGGCAGAGCGATCAAGCGCCAACCCTGTCCTTAGATCCGAACGGATCATCCGACAGCCTTGCGAACGGCGACAAACTAACTGAGTGCCTTCCGATCCACGTTTGGAGATTGTTGACAGAGCGAATCGACTACCGGCGCGAATCAGACCGGCTCGCGCCGCGCGTCGCGCGGCAGGGATCCGACAAGCTGGCGGGCACGAACACGGAGAGGATCGGGCCGTGCTCGTGACCACCAGCTTGTCGGATCCCCGGCGCCGGCCTGCGGCCGGCGCGCGAGCCGGTGCGAGCGACGACCAGCTACCGAGTGCGTTCTGATCCCCCGGTCAAACGTGCTGCGGCAGAGCGATCAAGCGCCAACCCTGTCCTTAGATCCGAACGGATCATCCGACAGCCTTGCGAACGGCGACAAACTAACTGAGTGCCTTCCGATCCACGTTTGGAGATTGTTGACAGAGCGAATCGACTACCGGCGCGAATCAGACCGGCTCGCGCCGCGCGTCGCGCGGCAGGGATCCGACAAGCTGGCGGGCACGAACACGGAGAGGATCGGGCCGTGCTCGTGACCACCAGCTTGTCGGATCCCAGGCGCCGGCCTGCGGCCGGCGCGCGAGCCGGTGCGAGCGACGACCAGCTACCGAGTGCGTTCTGATCCCCCGGTCAAACGTGCTGCGGCAGAGCGATCAAGCGCCAACCCTGTCCTTAGATCCGAACGGATCATCCGACAGCCTTGCGAACGGCGACAAACTAACTGAGTGCCTTCCGATCCACGTTTGGAGATTGTTGACAGAGCGAATCGACTACCGGCGTGAATCAGACCGGCTCGCGCCGCGCGTCGCGCGGCAGGGATCCGACAAGCTGGCGGTCACGAACACGGAGAGGATCGGGCCGTGCTCGTGACCACCAGCTTGTCGGATCCCAGGCGCCGGCCTGCGGCCGGCGCGCGAGCCGGTGCGAGTGGTGCCTAGCCATCCGACGCCTTCCTGATCCTTGAGCTCGTGTCGATTGTTGACAGAGTGAATCGACTACCGGCGCGAATCAGACCGGCTCGCGCCGCGCGTCGCGCGGCAGGGATCCGACAAGCTGGCGGTCACGAACACGGAGAGGATCGGGCCGTGCTCGTGACCACCAGCTTGCCGGATGCCCGGCGCCGGCCTGCGGCCGGCGCGCGAGCCGGTGCGAGTGGTGCCTAGCCGTCCGACACATTCCTGACCTCCTGACCTCGTGAACTCCTGTTGATTGAGCCCTGTCGATTGAACCGACGCCCCGCGCATCCAGTGCGATCAACCGACGCGCTGATGATTGCCAGGGCGCACGCGCGCATCCGAACAAAACCATTTTGCGGTCCTCCCTCCTCCTTACCTCCTGTGATGGTCTTTCTGCAGCCGCAAGCCAGGCTGTCGCCCCGAACATGCACGCACCTCAACCGGAGCTTGCACCTCCGGCCCTCTGGCGCGACAATGCGCACGGTTTGGCTCCGGCCCACTTACACGAGCGAGGAGCAATGAAGACAACAACATGGCTGTGCGCAGGCGTCATGGCTCTCGGGTTTGCCGCTGTCCAGACTGCCGTTCAAGGTCAGGCTGGCGGACGGCAGGGGGCCACCGACACCATTCCACTCGATAGCGACGACATCGCGGGTGTCGTCACCGGGCCGAAGGGGCCCGAGGCCGGCGTCTGGGTGATCGCCGAAACGACAGGCCTTCCGACGAAGTTCGCCAGAATCGTCGTGACGGACGATCGCGGGCGCTACCTCATTCCTGACCTCCCGAGCGCGACCTACAGCGTGTGGGTGCGCGGTTACGGGCTCGTGGATTCAGAGAAGGTCCAAGCGACGCCCGGCAAAGTCGTCAATCTCACGGCCGTCGTGGCGGCAGACGCGCGAAAGGCCGCGCACTACTATCCGTCCGGCTACTGGTTCTCTCTGATGAAGGTCCCGGACAAGAGCGAGTTCCCAGGGACGGGCCCGTCGGGCAACGGGATCGCGCCGGAGATCAAGAACCAGGGCCAATGGCTGCGGATGCTCAAGTCCGGCACGTGCTGGTCCTGCCACGCGCTCGGCACGCAGGCCACGCGCGAGATTCCAGCGGCCTTCCACGACATGTCCACTATGGATGCGTGGCAGCGCCGCCTCGCCTCCGGCCAGGCGGGTCCGGACATGATGCGCGGCATCGCCCAGTTCGGAGCGCCTCGCGCGTTTGCGATGCTGGCGGACTGGACCGATCGAGTCGCCGCAGGTGAGGTGCCCCCGCCGCCGCCGCGTCCCCAGGGGCTCGAGCGCAACGTGGTCATCACCGAATGGGACTGGGCTGACCCGAAGGCGTATCTGCACGACGAGGTCTCGACGGATCGCCGCGATCCGACGCGCAACCCGAACGGGTTGATCTACGGGTCTCTCGAGCTGAGCGCCGACTACCTGCCCGTGCTCGATCCCGTCCGCAACACCGTCAGCAAGGTGCCGTTGACGGTCCGCGATCCGGCGACACCGCCGACGTCCGCCGCGATGATCCAGCCCTCGCCGTACTGGGGCCAGGAGCCGATCTGGACGAGCAAGAACAACGTCCACAATCCCATGTACGACGACCAGGGCCGCGTCTGGATCACGTCCGCCGTGCGCCCGTCCGCGAATCCTGATTTCTGCAAGGCGGGCTCCGACCATCCTTCGGCGAAGCTCTATCCTCTCAACAACGCCGGCCGCCACCTGGCGATGTACGATCCGAAAACGAAACAGATCACGCACATCAGCACCTGCTTCAGCACGCACCACCTGATGTTCGCCGAGGATGCGAACCACACGCTGTGGACGAGCGGCGGCGGTCAGGTTGTCGGGTGGCTGAACACGAAGATGTTCGAGGCGACACACGACGAAGCGAAGTCGCAGGGCTGGACGGCGCTCGTCATGGACACGAACGGCAACGGCAAGCGCGACGCGTACGTCGAACCCGATCAACCGGTCGATCCCACGAAAGACAAGCGGTTCGGAGGAGCGTTCTATTCGGTCGCGCCCGCGCCCGACGGCTCTGTCTGGGGATCGGTGCTTGGTTTTCCCGGCGCGGCCGTGCGGCTGGTGCCCGGCTCGAATCCTCCGGAGACCGCAATCGCGGAAGTCTACGAGCCGCCCTTCGAGAATCCCAAAGCGACCGTCCAGGGCTTCTCTCCGCGCGGGATGGACGTCGATCGCAACGGTGTCGTCTGGGCCGCGCTCGCGAGCGGGCACATGGCCAGCTTCGATCGCCGCAAGTGCAAAGGGCCGCTGAACGGCCCGACCGCAACGGGCCAGCATTGCCCCGAGGGATGGACCCTTTACGCAGAGCCGCTGCCGCAGATGAAGGGCGTGACCGATCCCGGCAGCGCCGGCGCGAGCTACTACACGTGGGTCGATCAGTTCGACACGTTCGGGCTCGGCGCGAATACTCCCATCAACACGGGCAACGCCGCAGAGGCGCTGCTCGCGTTGAAGGACGGCAAGTGGGTGACGCTGCGCGTCCCGTATCCTCTCGGCTACTACACGAAGTGGCTGGACGGACGGATCGACGATCCAAATGGCGGATGGAAGGGCCGAGGCTTGTGGTCCACCGTCAGCACTCGCGCGCCGTTCCACATGGAAGGCGGCAAGGGAACGACGAGCAAGGTGGTGCGATTCCAGATGCGCCCGGATCCGCTGGCGAAATGATCGTCGGCGGACCGAGGTCGCCTTCGCCAAGGCTCTGGCGGACGATGGAGATTCTGTTGGGCACTGCGGGCCTCGTGTCGGTTTGCGCCGCCTGCAGTGCCTCGGGACCGACAGGGGCGCCGCCGGCGGGCGGGGCGTTCTCCTCTGACGTCGCATTCCTTCGACAACATACGAATGTCGTGCTCCTGACAGACGCGCCGGGCGGGGCGCAAGTCGCGGTGGCGCCGGGCTACCAGGGCCGCGTGATGACGAGCACGACCGGTGGCAGCAACGAACCGAGCTTCGGATGGATCGGACGGGCGGCAGTGTCGGCCGGATCGAAGCAGCCGCACATGAACGTGTTCGGCGGGGAAGATCGCTTCTGGCTGGGACCTGAAGGCGGGCAATACGCGCTCTACTTCAAGCCCGGCGATCCCTTCGACCTCGATCACTGGCAGGTGCCTGACGCCTTCGACTGGGACTCCTGGGAGATCGCGAGCCAGACGTCGACAGAGGTGCGCTTCCGGAAGCGCATGGCGTTGGTGAACTACTCGCGCACGTCCCTCACGCTCGACGTCGATCGCACAGTGCGCCTGCTGACTTCATCCGATGCTGCCGCGCAGCTGGGCGCCACTCCGGGGGCGGCAGTCCGTGTCGTGGCGTTCGAGTCCACCAACATGGTGACGAACGCCGGTGATGCCGCGTGGCAGTTCGAGTCGGGGCTGCCGTCGATCTGGATCCTCGGTCAGTTCAACCCGTCGCCGACCACGACTATTGCCATTCCATTCATTCCAGGCTCCGAGGCCACGTTCGGACCGGTCGTGAACGACGCCTACTTTGGAAAGGTGCCGGGCGACCGTCTCGTCGTGCGGGACGCAGTGCTGTTGTTCCGCGCTGACGGCCAGTATCGGAGCAAGATCGGTATTCCACCAGCGCGCGCCCTCCCCCTCGCCGGCAGTTACGACAGTTCCGCGCACGTGCTGACGCTGATTCAGTACACGCGCCCTACGGATGCGTCGCGGTACGTCAACTCCATGTGGGGCATCCAGCAGGAGCCTTTCAAGGGGGACGTGGTCAACAGCTACAACGACGGACCGCCCGCTCCGGGAAAACCGCCGCTCGGGCCCTTCTACGAGCTCGAGACCTCATCGCCCGCTCTCGCCTTGACGGCCGGCCAGAGCTACACGCACGTTCATCGCACGTTTCATTTCGTGGGCCCGGAGGCCGAGCTCGATAGCATCGCGCGTGCGACGCTCAAGGTTGGACTCTCCGAGATGACCGGCGCGTTTCGGCATTAGATCCGGAATTCACTTGAGTCGAGTGTGAATTCCAGTGTCAGCCATCAGCTATCAGCTGAGAGCTGAGAGCTGAGAGCTGCTGATACAGTAGCCGCGCCGGACACGCGCCGCGCCTAAGCTATCATCGACATTTCGGACCCGACAGCATGAGAATCAACGGATCGTTTCGCGCGCGTCTGCTCGCCGGAGAATTCCTCGCCGGCTCCTGGCTGAATCTCGGCTCGCCGCTCACGGCAGAGATGGCGGGCCTCTCCGGTTTCGACTGGGTGATGCTCGATCACGAGCACGGCCCGGGCAGCGACGAGACGATCGTGTCGCAGTTACAGGCGGTCGCGGCAACTCCCGCCGTCTGCTTCGTCAGGATCGCGGCGAACGAGCCGCCGCGATTCAAGCGGGTCCTCGACCTCGGAGCGATGGGCGTCATGGTGCCGTACGTGAGCACGCCGGCCGAGGCCCAGGCCGCAGTGGCGGCGATGCGCTATCCGCCGCGCGGCATTCGAGGCGTCGCGAAGCTCACCCGCGCCACGACCTTCGGCGCCGGCTTCGACGAGTACTTCGCGCACGCCCACGAGTGGCTGGTGACGATGACGCAGATCGAGACGGCGGAGGCGGTCGAGAACGCCGCGGCCATCGCCGCGATAGACGGCGTGGACGTGCTCTTCATTGGCCCGATGGACCTTACGACGAGCCTCGGTATTTCAGGCGACTACGAGCACCCGCGGACGATCGAGGCGTTCCGCCATGTTGCCGCATGTGCGAAGGCCGCCGGCAAGGCGGCCGGGATCCTCCTTCAGAATCCCGCGCATGTGGCCATGTGCCGCGACCTCGGGTACACGTTCATCGCGCTGGGGTCGGATGGCGGCGCGGCGAGCGCCGGTTTTCGACAGGCGATTACCGCCCTGCGCGCGAAGTGACCAGTCAGCCCGTTCACCAGGGCTGAACTCGTAGTAGCATCGCGCGCGAGGGCTCCATGGACGACGTGTTCGCGCCAGAGCGCCGGCGGATCCTCCGCACCTGCGCGCTGGCCTGCGCGGCGTGGCCGCTCGGAGGTCTTCGGGCCGCAGCGTCTGGTCTCTTCGCGTTCACCGAGACGCAGCCGCTTCTGGCGCAGGTCCGGAGGCTGACCGACGCGATGGCTCATCTCGGTGAGCCGTTCTCGGACGCCGAGCTGCGCGACCTTCGCGCCGCAGAGGATCTGGCTGACGCACCGAAGGTTCAGGAAGCGATCGAGCGCGTCCTCGCAGGCCGGTGCCTCGCCGAAGTGCGGATCAATCCCGAGAGCCGGGTCTCGATTGCGCGTGGTGGAGCACCAGCCCGGCTCGTCGAGCAAGGCTGGCGCGCCTTCATCGTGAAGGTCCGAAACGAAGCGGGTGTGACCGGCCGCCTCACGGTGGAGAGCCCGCAGGCGAAGCCGGTGTATCGGTCTTCGACCAACACTGCGATGTCGCCGCCGAGCGTTCGTCAAGCGGACATCGTCGATCGGTGGCTTGCGCTCCAGGCCTTCGACGAACGACCCATGGAACCCCAGCTCTCCGGTCTGGATGTCGAGTATCGGATCGTGCTCCTCTACAGCCGGGATCGGGGGACCCGTGAGGCGCAACTGGGCGCCGCAGTTGGTGAAAGCACCGAGGACATCGGCTTCCGAAATCGGGTCGCGATCGTCTTCACAGCCGCACCGTCACATGACCTCACGCTGCGCGTGCGCGACGAGCGCGGCCAGCCTGTTGTCGGCTCGTTCCTCGTCGAGGACGCGCTCGGACGAGTCTATCCGGCCCGCAGCAAGCGCCTCGCTCCGGACTTCTTCTTTCAACAGCAGGTCTATCGAGCCGATGGCGAGACGCTGCGGCTGCCGGCGGGCGAGTACACGTTCACGGCCGGTCGCGGTCCGGAGTACGACACTGAGCGGCGGGTGGTCACCGTTCCCGAGAACGGACTCGCGACCCCGATCGAATTCAGGCTCACGCGGTGGATGGACGCGGCGTCGCAAGGCTGGTATTCCGGCGATCACCACGTGCACGCCGCGGGTTGCAGCCACTACGAGAGCCCGACCGAAGGCGTCCGGCCCGAGGACATGATGCGGCACGTCCTCGGCGAGGCGCTCAGCATCGGCGCCGTGCTGAACTGGGGGCCGAGCTACTATCACCAGCGTCAGTACTTCGAGGCGCGCGACAACCATCTGTCCACGGCCTCGACGCTCCTGCGGTACGACCTCGAGGTCTCCGGGTTCCCTTCGAGCCACTGCGGACATCTGGTCCTGCTGCGTCTGAGGGATCAGGACTACCCGGAGACACGTCAGATCGAAGACTGGCCGTCGTGGGACCTGCCGATCCTGAAGTGGGCCAAGGCGCAGGGCGCGATCGCCGGTTTCGCGCACTCGGGCCTGGGCCTGCAGGTCAAGAGCCGCGATCTTCCCAACTACGAGATTCCTCCGTTCGACGGTATCGGCGCCAACGAGTTCATCGTCGACGTGACGCACGACGCCGTGGACTTCATCTCTGCGTGCGATACGCAGTTCGTGCACGAGCTGAACATCTGGTATCACACGCTGAACTGCGGATACCGCACCCGCATCAGCGGCGAGACGGACTTCCCCTGTATGAGCGACCAACGAGTCGGAGCCGGGCGGTCCTACGTCCAGATCGCAGGTGCGCTTGTCGTACGACGCGTGGTGTGAGGGGATCAGGAGCGGGCGCTCGTACGTGTCGGACGGCTACAGCCACGTGATGAACCTGACCGCGAACGGCGTGCCGCTGGGCGTCGGTGCGAGCGAGCTCGCGCTCGCGGCGCCTTCGCGCGTGACCCTCTCGGCCCGCGTGGCGTGCCTGCTGCCCGAGCGCGCGCCCGAAGCCGGACGCCCGGATCAGGGGAAAGCTCCGTACTGGACGCCCGAGCACGCGCGGATCGGGAGTACGCGCCAGATCGAGCTAGAAGCTGTGGTGAACGGCCGTGCCGTGGCGTCACAGCGCATCACTGCCGACGGCGCGTTTCACGAGATCCGGATCGAGGTCCCGATCGAGCGAAGCAGCTGGATCGCGCTGCGGATCCGCGGGTCCGCCCACACCAACCCGATCTTCGCCATCGTCGGCGGCCGGCCGATTCGCGCATCGAAGCGCAGCGTCGAATGGTGCCTCGCCTGCGTCGATCAGTGCTGGTCGCAGAAGGTGGCCAGGATCAGGGTTCGGGAGCGGGACGCGGCGATGCGCGCGTTCGAATCTGCGCGAGCTCAGTACAACAGGCTGCTGGGGGAGTCCGAAGTCGACTGAGTCACCGGCGCGATGGCGCGGCTGGCGCTGACGAACTTGTTCTGCGAGCCGCGTCTCGACGTAGCGCTTCGCACGAGCAGCAGGCAGCGGTTGAGTTCCTGAGTGACACTGACCGGCGTCTGCACCGTGTGCGCGTGCAGGCGCGCGGCGCTCGTCGTGAGGGGAATCAGAATGAGGGCGGTACGCGTCGCGAATCGGAGGAACACGCGCACAGGAAAGGCAAGCGGCGTTCCCGGATGGACCCGCGATCTTCGGCCGTTTCGCGCGTCAGTGCCTTCAGCGTGATTACATTCTCAGGGCCGGATCTCGAAATCGTCATCGAATAGCACGCCTTCGGGTTAAGCTGTCGCCCCGTGAATCCTGCGGATCCCGCGTCTCTCCTGATCATCGCTGGCCTCGGCGTTGCGCTCGTGGTGCTGTTCATCACGTGGCTGCGTCTCCCCGCCTTCATTGCGCTGCTGGCGGGCTCGGCCATCGTCGGGATCGCGGCGCGCATGCCGCTTGCCGACATCCCACGCGCATTCCAGCAGGGCGTCGGCGATACGCTCGGATTCGTCGCGCTCGTCATCGCCCTGGGCACTGTCATCGGAAAGCTTCTCGCTGAATCGGGCGGCGCGGTCGTCGTCTCACGAGCCCTCGTCGCGGCGCTCGGTGAGCGTCGTCTCGACTGGGCGCTTCTGCTGTCGGGATTCCTCATCGGGCTGCCGGTGTTCTTCCAGGTCGGCCTGGTGCTTCTCGCGCCGGTCCTCTTCACGATCGCCCGGCAGACAGGTCTGCCCCTGCTGCGTCTTGGAATCCCGCTCGTCGCGGGTCTCTCAGCCGCCCACGGACTCGTGCCTCCGCACCCGGGACCGCTGGCGGCAATCGAGCGCCTCGGCGCGGACACCGGGCGCACACTCTTCTATTCGCTCATCGTGAGCCTTCCCGTCGCGCTCGTGTCGGGTCCGCTCGTCGGCCGGCTGGTCAGCCGGCGGTACCGGAACGGTCCTGGCGCAATTGCCGATCAGCTCACCGCAGCGAGCGCGGCGACTCGGGCTCCCTCACTGGCGACAACCCTCCTCACCATCCTCATGCCGGTCCTCCTGATGTTGTTCGCGGCACTGGCGCAGGCGACGATGGCGGACGGGATGGTGCGGCAGTGGATCGCGTTCGCCGGGAGTCCGCTGGTGGCGATGCTGCTCGCGACGCTGCTGGCGATGTACACCTTCGGTCAGGCGTGCGGGTTCGACCGGGCGCGGCTCCTGCAGTTCGGCGAGGAGTCCCTGCCGCCAATTGCGAGCGTCCTGCTCGTCGTCGGAGCCGGGGGCGGCTTCGGCCGCGTGCTCGTGACGGCCGGGGTCGACAAGGCCATCGCGCAGTTGGTGGGCGGGTTCGATCTGTCGCCGCTCGTCCTGGCCTGGGTCATCGCGGCGTTGTTGCGCCTGGCGGTGGGCTCTTCTACCGTGAGCGTGGTGACCACCGCGAGCATCATGGCGCCGATAGCGGCCACGATGCCGCACGCCAACCGGGAGATGATCGTCGTTTCGATCGGGGCGGGCTCGCTGATTGCGTCGCATGTCAACGACGGCGGCTTCTGGCTGGTGAAGGAGTATTTCAACTTGACCGTACCCGAGACGCTCGCGACCTGGACCGTGCTCGAGACGGTCGTTTCCGTGACCGGGCTGGTGGGCGTCCTGCTGCTCGGGCAGATGGTGGGCTAACGTGCTGATTCTCGACGCGCATCTGGACCTCGCGATGAACGCGCTCGAATGGAACCGCGATCTCTCCCGCCCGATCGAGGAGATTCGCGATCGCGAGCAATCGCTGACCGACAAGCCGGATCGGGGACGCGGAACCGTTTCTTTCGCCGAGATGCGGCGCGGCCGCGCCGGGCTCTGCGTCGCGACACAGATCGCACGCTATGTCGCGCCCGGCAATTCGCTTTCGGGCTGGCACTCCCAGGAGCAGGCCTGGGCCATGACGCAGGGTCAGCTCGCCTGGTATCGCGCGATGGAGGAGCGGGGGGAGATGACCCCAATCGTCGATCGGGCGGCGCTCGATCGGCATCTCGCGCGCTGGCAGCAGACCGATGGTCACGCCGGTCCCATCGGTTACGTGCTGAGTCTCGAGGGCGCGGACTCGATTGTCACGCTCGCGCACCTCGAGCGGGCGTACGCACAAGGCCTGCGGGCCGTTGGACCGGCGCACTACGGTCCTGGCGTCTACGCGAACGGAACGAACGCCACAGGCGATCTCGGCACCCGCGGGCGGGAACTGCTCCGAGAGATGGAGCGCCTCGGGATCATCCTTGACGCGACGCACCTGTGTGACGACAGCTTCCGTGATGCGCTCGATCACTTCCGCGGCCCCGTCTGGGCGAGCCACTCCAACTGCCGTGCGCTCGTGGAACACAACCGTCAGTTCACGGACGATCAAATCAAGGAGCTGATCCAGCGCGGAGCCGTCATCGGGGCGGCGTTCGACGCATGGATGCTCGTGCCCGGCTGGACCCGCGGGACGTCCACGCCGGAACGCGACGGCGTGACGCTCGAAACCGTGGCGGATCACATCGACCATATCTGCCAGTTGGCGGGCAATGCCATGCACTGCGGGATCGGTTCGGATCTCGACGGCGCATTCGGACGCGAGCAGTGCCCGTCGGACGTGCACACGATCGCCGATCTCGCGAACCTGCCCGGAATCCTGAAGCGGCGAGGCTACGCTCAAGCGGATGTCGAAGCGATTGCGCATGGCAATTTCGTCAGGTTTCTACGGGGTGTGTGGGGGGAATAGCTATCAGCTGTCAGCCATCAGCTCTCAGCTGCGGAGCTCGGCTGAGCTGTGAGCTGATAGCTGAAAGCTGATAGCTTGAAGCATGACCGACACCTATTCCCGTCGCGATTTTCTCAACGTCACGACTGGCGCCGGCGCCTATGCGACGCTTGCGAGCTCGCCGCACCTTGCGAGGGACGGGCAGGCCGGTGCCTGGACTCCGCCCGAGCCGGTGCGTCCGGGCTGGTTCGACAAGCCGATGCGATGGGCGCAGCTCACGCTCGTCGAGAACGATCCTGGCCGCTTCGATCCGCAGTTCTGGCTCGACTACTTCCGCCGAATCAAGGCAGACGCCGCATGCCTGAGCGCCGGCGGGATCGTCGCCTACTATCCGACCGAGGTACCGCTCCACCACCGCAGCTCATCCCTCGGGTCCAGCGACCCGTTCGGGGCGCTCGTTTCCGGGTGTCGCGGTCTTGGGATGCACGTCATCGCCAGGACGGATCCGCACGCCGCGCGGGAGGAGGTGCGAGCCGCGCACCCTGACTGGATCGCCGCGCGACCCGATGGGCAGCCCGTTCGACACTGGGCGAATCCGGATCTCTGGGTGACCTGCGCACTCGGGCCCTACAACTTCGAGTTCATGGACCAGGTCCATCGCGAGATCGTGTCGAAGTATCGCGTGGACGGCATCTTCACGAATCGCTGGGCGCCGCAGAGCGAGTGCCACTGCGTGAACTGTCAGCGCAACTTCAAGGCGGCGACCGGGCTGGAGCTGCCGACGTCCACCGACGCCTCGGATCCCGGCAAGACGGCAGTTTCTCGAGTGGCGCAAGGACCGTCTCATCGAGCTGTGGAAGGTCTGGGACGCGACCATTCACGCGGCGAATCCCGACGCGCGCGTCATCCCGAATGGTCCGCCTGACTTGAAGACGGCCAACGAGCTTGCGGAGATCCAGTTCACCGATTCGCAGGCGCGCCGCGGCATGACGCCGCCCTGGGCGAACGGCCGTCACGGCAAAGAGTACCGCTCCGTGATGGGTCGGCGGCCCGTGGGCGGGATCTTCAGCGTGGGCCTCGAGGAGGCGTATCGGTGGAAGGACTCGGTGCAGAGCGAGCCCGAGATCCGACTCTGGGTCGCCGAGGGAACCGCCAACGGCATGCGTCCCTGGTTCACGAAGTTCTCCGGCACGCTGTACGACCGTCGCTGGCTCCCCATGGTCGAGCGCATCTACTTGTGGCACGCCCAGCACGAGCGCTACCTGCGCAACGAGATGCCGCTGGCTCGCGTCGCGCTGCTGCTCTCGGAACAGACGACGTCCGCGCACTCCGGCGTGGCACAAGGCGATCGAGCGGCGGATCACGTCCTCGGCATGTATCACGCGCTCGTCGAGTCACGGGTGCCGTTCGAGATGGTCCACGAGGCGCTGCTCACGCCCGAACGGCTCGATCGTTTCAAGCTGCTGATTCTCGCCGACGCCGCGGCGCTGTCCGATGCGCAGTGTGCCGCCATTCGAGCGTACGTCGGTCGCGGCGGGAGCGTCCTCGCGACGTTCGCGACATCGCTCTACGACGAGCGCGGTCGCCGTCGGGAAGACTTCGGCCTGGCAGACGTCTTCGGCGTGTCCTTCGACGGCCGCATCGAAGGACCGATGCAGAACTCCTACCTGAGTCTGGAGACCGATTCAGCCACGGGCCATCGCCACGCCGTGCTGGCGGGCCTCGAAGATGCCCCGCGCATCGTCAACGGCGTCTTCCGGCTGCAGGTGAAGCCGCGAGTCGCGTTTCCCTCTCCGATCACACTGATTCCCACGTATCCGGATCTGCCGATGGAGGATGTGTATCCGCGGATCGCGAAAACCGATGTCCGCGAGCTCTATCTGCGTGAGGTGGGGCCGGCGCGCGTCGCGTACGTGCCCTGGGATATCGATCGAACCTTCTGGGACGTGATGTGCGTGGACCACGGGCGGCTGCTCCGGAATCTGATCGCCTGGACCGCGAACGAGCCCCCGCCGGTTGAGGTCACGGGGCCGGGTCTCGTTGACGTGACGATGTGGCGTCAGCGCGAGTCGATGACCGTCCACCTCGTGAACCTGACGAACCCGATGATGATGAAGGGACCGCTGCGCGAAGTCTTGCCCGTCGGGCCGCTGAAGGCGCGGATCCGTCTGCCCGAGGGAGTCCGCCCGCGACGGGTTCAGCTCCTGACCGCCGGCAGTTCGCCACGCGTGGAAGCGTCAGCCGGTGTGATGACGGTCACCGTTCCGTCCGTAGACGTTCATGAAGTGATCGCGCTCGACTTGTAGTCCGGAGTAGTCCGTGCCTCGAAGAACTCACCTGACGCGCCGACGCTTCCTCCAGGACACCGCGGCTGCCGCGTTCGTCGTCAGCCGCGTGGGAGAGGCCACGCCGGGAACGGAGTCCGATCAGCGGCCCTCTGGTGCAACGCCCTGGTATCGCCGCGCCTACCTCTGGGGCCAGACCAACATCACCGAAAAGGATCCTGTCCGCTACGACATCGCCTGGTGGCGCGCCCAGTGGAAGCGCACGCAGGTCCAGGCCGTTATCGTCAACGCCGGCGGCATCGTCGCCTACTACCCGAGCAAGTATCCGCTGCATCATCGTGCGGAGTTCCTCAACGGCCGCGATCTCTTCGGCGAGCTGACGAAAGCGGCGCACGACGACGGGCTCTTCGTGATGGCGCGGATGGACTCGAATCGCGCCGCCGACGATTTCTTCCAGGCGCACCCGGACTGGTTCACCCGCGACGCGAACGGCCGTCCGTATCGTGCGGCGGAGAAGTACATCACGTGCATCAACAGCGCTTACTACGACGAGTATCTGCCCGACATCCTTCGGGAGATCATCGAGCGATCGCATCCCGACGGCTTCACCGACAACAGCTGGTCCGGCATGGGACGCGACAGCATCTGCTTTTGCGACAACTGCGCGCGCGCGTTCCGCGACAAGACGGGCCAAGGCGCTGCCGCGGAAGACGGATTGGGATGATCGCCGCGTATCGCGAATGGATTGGGTGGAACTACGCACGCCGAATCGAGATTTGGGAGCTGAACAACAAGGTCACGCGCGCAGCGGGCGGACCGGAGTGCATCTGGTCCGGCATGAACAGCGGATCGGTGACCGCGCAGGCGCGATCGTTTCGCGACCTCAAGGAGATCTGCCGCCGCGCCGACATCGTCATGCTGGACCACCAGCGTCGAGACGACGAGACAGGGTTCCAGCAGAACGGAGATACGGGCAAGCGCGTGCACGAGCTGCGCGGGCTGGAACACGCTCGCGCCCGAGTCGATGGCGATGTACGAGTCGGGTCCCGGCTACTACCGCGTCGCGAGCAAGCCGGCGGCGGAGGCCCGGATGTGGATGGTTGCGGGAATCGCCGGCGGCATCCAGCCGTGGTGGCACTACGTCGGCGCGTACCAGGAAGATCGGCGCATGTACCGCACGCCGGAGCCGGTGATGCGATGGTGGCACGCGAACGAAGGCTATCTCGTCGAACGCACGCCGGTGGCGAGTGTCGGCCTCGTCTGGTCGCAGCGGAATACGGACTTCTTCGGGCGCGACGATCCGGGCCAGCGTGTTGATGC
The DNA here is from genome assembly GCA_963730995.1 of uncultured Acidobacteriota bacterium. Taxonomy (GTDB): domain Bacteria; phylum Acidobacteriota; class Vicinamibacteria; order Vicinamibacterales; family 2-12-FULL-66-21; genus CAVSUB01. Next base: position 177,811 of record CAVSUB010000004.1, read on the forward strand.
GCCCTACACAGGCTTCATGCATGCGCTGGTCAGGGCGCGCATTCCGTACATTCCGATCCACATCGACGACATCGAACGGAAGCCGGGCGGGCTGAGCGTCCTGATCCTGCCGAATGTCGGCGCGCTCTCGGATGGCGCAGGCGGCATCGCTGCGCGGTTTCGTCGAGCGGGGCGGCTCGATCCTCGCGACGGGTCAGACGGGCCTCTACGACGAATGGGGCGATCCCCGCGCGGACTTTGCGCTGGCCGATCTTTTCGGCTGCCACCTGGCTGGCGATGCGCGCGCGCCGCTCGTGCGCGGTCCGAGAGAAGGAGGTCAGGGCGGCGGCGCGTTCGCACCGAGCCCGAGCGGCCACACGTACTTGCGCCTCCTGCCCGAGCTGCGCGCCCGCGTGCGACGGACCGAAGGCCGGCGACGAGCCGGCAGCCGCAGGCTCACGTCATCCGGTGCTGCGAGGATTCGACGAAACGGACATCATCGCTTTCGGCGGAACGCTCACGGCATTGAAAGTCGACCGCGGGCGCGACCATCCCGCTGACGTTCATTCCACCGTTTCCCACGTATCCACCTGAGACGGCGTGGATGCGCGAGCCGAAGACCGACATTCCGGGCCTCGTGCTCTCAGAGCGCGCCTCGAGCCGCATCGCATACATGCCAGCGGATATCGATCGACGCTACGCCGCGGAGCACCTTCCCGATCATGCGATGCTCCTCGCCAACGTCGTGCGCTGGGTCGCTGCCGATCGAATCCCGATAGCGATCGACGGCCCAGGCTTGATCGACTGTCATCTGTACGAGCAGCCGGGCCGGATGATCCTGCACCTGGTCAACCTCACGAGCGAGGCAACGTGGCGCGCTCCGCTCGACGAGTTGATCAAGGTAGGCCCCTTCAATGTGAAGATCGCGCTGCCCGCCGCATTCCGACGGCCCACGGCTCGCCTCCTGGTCTCAGGCGCCACAAGACCGGTAACGGTGCAGAACGGAATGGCGGTGTTGACGGTGGAGTCGATTCTCGATCATGAGGTTGTGGTGATCGCGTGAAACGGCTGGTCAGCCGTCAGCTGAAGCTGAGAGCTGCAGAGCTATCACCCCCCCCGCCGCTTGATCGGCCAGAACCAGCGAGCTCGGAGCCGACCGCAGGAGCTGCGCGACGGGCAGCGCGGATCCCTCATGGCCCAGCGCCTCTCGGAGTGCATCCGCTTTCGACGATCCGAACGCCACCACGATCACTCTCCGCGCCTTCGCGAGGACGGGTAGCGTCAGGGTCAGGCGACGCGGCGGCGGCTTGGGTGAGTCGAACACTGGCGACACGAGACGGTCTTGCTCCGCGAGGAGGGCGTGCGCAGGAAAGAGCGAGGCAATGTGTCCGTCAGGACCCATTCCGAGCAGCGCGAGGTCCAGCACGGCTTCGCCGCCGAGGACCCGCATGAGCTCGGACGCGTAGGTGTCTGCAGCCTCGGCGAGGTCTGGCGCATCAGCCGGCATCCGGTGCACCGACGACGCGGGGACGCCCGCGGGCGTCAGCCACAGGCGATCGGCGAGACCGAAATTGGACTCGGGGTCGGACGCCGGAACGGCCCGCTCATCGGCCCAGAAAAAATGGACGTTGCTCCACGAGACAGGCAGATGCGCGAGCGTCGGAAAACACTGCGTTGCCACCGATCCGCCCGCCAGCGCTATGGAAAAGAACCCGCGGCGAGCGATGGCCTGGGCTGCGGCCACGCTCACCTCGTCGGCAAGACGTGCCACGACCGCGTTCACGTTCGCGATTGAAACCTGAGGCATGGCTCGAGCATCAAAGCAATCAGGCGTGGATTATAGGCTCGACCCGCCGCCGACCAGGTGACCGGCGTAGAATAATGACGATCGCGCCCAACGTCTGCAGGCGGCCTGTGGTCAGGAATTTCCTCAGGGGCCGAAGGGTTCCTTAAATGTCGGCGGCCGCATCAGCGCCGCCCCGGGAGTTCAGGATGACGACAACAATCGGCCGGTCGAAGGTTTTCGGTACCGTCGGCTTCATGGTGCTTGCCCTTTTGGTCTCGGTGCAGGGCGCTGGCCGCTTTCCAGACCCTGCACGCGACAGTTCGCGGGCGGCGGCGAAGGACATCCAGACGGCCGTGGTTGCCGGAGGATGCTTCTGGGGAGTAGAAGCGGTGTTCGAGCAGCTGACCGGAGTGGTCGACGTGGTCTCCGGGTACGCCGGAGGGCCAGAGAAGTCCGCGCACTACGAAATGGTCGGCACGGGTCAGACGGGTCACGCGGAGTCGGTGAAGATTACCTATGACGCGTCCCAGGTCACCTACGGTCAATTGCTGAAGGTGTTCTTCTCCGTAGCCCACGATCCAACCGAATTGAACCGGCAGGGGCCCGACGAGGGTCCGCAGTACCGTTCGTCGATTTTCTACGGCAACGAAGAGCAGAAGGAGATCGCGACCGCGTACATCGCGCAACTCAACGATGCCAAGGTGTTCAAGAAGCGGATTGCGACCACCGTCGTGCCGCTGCAGGGGTTCTTCGCGGCCGAGGACTACCATCAGAACTACCTGAAGCTGCATCCGACGCAGCCGTACATTGTCTACAACGACCTGCCCAAACTGGATGCGTTGAAGGCGCAGCTCCCGGAGCTGATGAAGCCTGAGCTCGTGAAGAAAAAGGGCGGGACGAAGTAAGCCTGCAACGCCTTCGGCGAGACTTCACACTCGTCAGAGTGCGGGCGCGTGCACGCGCGCCACGAGACTCGATGCAGCAGCGGTCGATCAGCCGTCGCCTCCTCGTGGCTCTTGTCTGGCTGGTTCCGGCCGTCTGCGCCGCGCAGGCTCCGGACCCCCGCCTGACGAGCCATATCGACGCCATCCGTATCGTCGACGATCACGCGCATGTGGTGGCGCCGGACATGACGCGCGACCGGAACTTCGACGCTCTGCCGTGCGATGCGCTCCCGGCCGACGGCGCGCCGACGCCCGCCAACGTGCGATTCGGTCCCGATCTTCAGGCCGCGTGGAAGGCGCTCTACGGCTTCCTTGGAACGTCCGATGCGCCCGATCAGATCAAGGCCTACGAGTCCCGGCAGGCAGCGATCAGGACCAAGATGGGCGCCGGTTATTACAACTGGGTCCTCGATCGAGCCGGGTTCGACACGGTCCTCGCCAATCGCATAGCCATGGGACCTGAGCTGTCCGGTCCTCGATTTCGATGGGTGCCGTACGACGATGCGCTGCTGTTTCCGCTGGACAACAGCGCCGGAAAGGCGGCGAGCCCCGATCGGAAGATCCTGTTCGAGGCCGAGGAGCGATTGCTCGCGGCCTCTATGTCGGCGCGTGGTGTCTCCAGCCGGCTGGCGTCGCTCGACGACTACCTGACGCGCGTCGTCACTCCGACGCTCGAAGCCCAGAGACGCGACGGAGCGCTGGGGATCAAGTTCGAGGCGGCGTACCTTCGCTCGCTGGAGTTTCTTCCTGCCGATCGGTCGGCCGCGGCGAAGGCTTACGCCGCCGGCGCATCCGGTGCGATCGACGGGATCGCGTACCGGCAGCTGCAGGATTTCCTGTTCCGCTACATCGCCGCCGAGGCCGGACGGCTCGGGCTCGTCGTGCAGATTCACACCGGCAGCGGATGCGGCACCTACTTCGACGATCGGGGCAGCGATCCGCTGCTGCTCGATTCCGTGCTGAACGATCCCGATCTGCGACGGACTCGCTTCGTGCTGCTGCACGGTGGGAGCCCGTTCGATCGGCACATCACGACGCTGCTCCTGAAGCCGAACGCGTGGGTCGACACGTCGATGATCGAACTGCTGTTCTCGCCGCCGGAGCTGGCGCGGATGATGCGCCCGTGGCTCGAAGTCAATCCGGAACGCGTGTTGTTCGGCAGCGACGCGGGTCCATTCGGTCCGGGGCTCGGGTGGGAGGAAACGACCTGGCTTGCCGGGCGCAGGGCGCGGCGTGCGCTCGGTCTGGCGCTGAGCGCGATGACGGCCGACGGCGTCGTTACGCTCGCGCGCGCAAAGGAGATCGCGAGCGGCGTGCTTCGGGAGAACGCGCGGAGCCTGTACGGCCTGAAGTAGGGTCGGGGTAGGGGAAGCTATCAGCTCTCAGCTGTCAGCTATCAGCCGTCAGCTGAGAGCGACTACGCGTCTCCGAGGAGGAGCTTGTCGACGAGGCCGGCGAGCCGCCTCCAGCGATCGGTCTGCGCCGCCAGCGCGCGTCCCCCCGGTTTCGTGATGGCGTAGTACTTGGCTTCGCGATTGTTCTCGCTCTTCTGCCAGGTGCCCTTGATCCAGCCCCTCTGCTCGAGTCGTACGAGCGCGGGGTAGAGCGTCCCCTGATTGAGCATGAGCGGGTGCTCGGCCACCTGCTCCAGGCGCGCGGCAAGCCCGTAGGCGTGCTGCGGCCCCATGGTGTCGAGCGCGCGGAGTACGATCAGATCGAGCGTGCCCTGCAGGAGCTCGACGCGTTTCGGTCCTTCGGACATGGGAGACACGGTGTCACAGCTTCACTTGCCAGTCAAGTGAAGAGGGAGCGGTCAACGGCGGCGGGCGTCGCGTCGTATTAAACCCGCACTGGAAACGCATATGATTAGCTTCTTCCGCAGGAGCTGAACGATTCTCGAGGTGATTGATGGGACCCAGGACTAGTCTGGTCGCGGCATCCGCCGTCATGTTGGCGTCTCTCGCCGTCCAAATCGCAGCGCAGGGCGCCGCGCCGCCACAGCCGCCGGCACAGGGCGCCCCAGCGGCCCCGGCAGGTCAAGGGCCGCCCGGCCAGCCGGGACGAGGACGCGCCCAGGCCACCTTCCCGGCGCAGCAGCGGCCGCCCGGCGATCCGGCGATGATCGCGCGCGGCCAGCAGATTTATGCCGCCACCTGCCGGGCGTGTCACGGACCCGACCTCCGCGGCGGCGACATGGGCGGACCGAACCTGCTCCGCTCGCAGCTCGTCCTCAACGATCAGAACGGCGAGCTGATCGAGCCCGTCGTCAAGAATGGCCGTCAGAACCCGGGCATGCCGGTGATGCCGCCCCTCAACCTCCCGGCCGACGACGTGAAGGCGGTTGCCGCTTATATTCACAGCGTCGCCGCAACGTCTCGCGGGCAGGGTTCGCCTCCGGCAGGCCCTCCCGTGGAGCTGAACATCGTCGTCGGCGACGCCGCCGCGGGAAAAGCGTACTTCGCCGCGAAGTGCAGCTCGTGCCATTCGGCGACAGGTGATTTGGCCGGGTTGGCCGGACGCGTGTCGGATCCCGTCGAACTGCAGAATCTGTGGGTCGGCGGCGCCGGTGGGCGCGGCGGGCGGGGTGGCCGCGGCGGCGCAGCCGGAGGCGGGCCCAGCCGCAGCGAGGTGACCGTCGCCGTGACTCAGCCGTCCGGAGAGAAGGTCGAGGGCCGGCTGGTTCGCATCGACGACTTCCTCGTCGTCGTCGGCATGCCCGACGGATCCACGCGCAGCTTCCGTCGCGCCGGCGACGTGCCGAAGGTCGACATCACCGATCCGCTCGAGGGGCACAAGAAGCTGCTGTCTCACGTACACCGATAAAGACATGCACGACGTGACCGCCTACCTGGTGACCTTGAAATGACATTCAGAAAACTGACGCTGACGACGATGATGGCTGTCGTCCCGGTGCTGCTGTCGGGCCAGAATCAGCTTGACTGGGGCTCACGCGAGCCCAAGCCCGTGCCCGGCCCGGCCGCGAGCACGGGATCACCGGCGGGCGGACTCGATCCGGCCGCGCTCACCAAGCCGCTGGCCGACTCGTGGCCGACGTACTCCGGCGACTACACGGGCCGGCGATACAGCGCGCTCAAGCAAATCAACGCGGGCAACGTCAAGAGCCTGACGCTCGCCTGGGTCGCGCGCGTGAATCCGGGGTCGGCGAATGCGGGCGCCGGCGGCGGAGGATTTGGCGGCGGCGGGTTCGGTGGGCGGCGGCGGCGGCCCCGCGGCCCCGACGATCGTCGGCGGTGAAGGCACCGGCGAGTTCGGCGGGCGGCGGCTCGGCGCCAGCATCAAGGGCGCCATCCTGCAGGTCGACGGCGTGCTCTACGTCACCGCGCCGGACAACGTGTGGGCGATGGACGCGCGCGACGGCCGATTGCTCTGGCAGTACTTCTGGAAGACCAAGGGCGGCACACACATCGGCAACCGCGGCGCGGCGCTGTGGCACAACTACCTGTTCTTCGAGACGCCCGACAACTACCTCGTCTCGCTCGACGCGAAGACGGGCAAGGAGCGCTGGCACGTCGAGATCTCCGACTTCAACCAGCAGTACTTCTCCACCATGGCACCGATCGTGGTCGGCGATCAGGTCCTGGTCGGCACTGGCAACGACCTCGACGCGCCCGGGGTTCCTGCAGTCGTTCGATCCGGTGACCGGAAAGCGGAAATGGATCTTCTACACCGTGCCGATGAAGCCGGGCGATCCCGGCCTCGACACGTGGCCGAACCTGGAGTCGGCGCGTCACGGCGGCGGGCAGGTCTGGATTCCCGGCGTCTACGATCCGGAGACCAAGCTGTACATCTTCGGCACGGGCAATCCGACGCCCGGCTACACGGGCGTGGGCCGCAAGGGTGACAACCTCTTCACCTGCGCGCTCGTGGCGGTCAACGTCGATACGGGCAAGATGGCCTGGTACTACCAGACGTCGCCGCACGATACGCACGACTGGGACTCGGCGCAGACACCCGTCATGATCGACGCGACCATCGACGGCAAACCGCGCAAGCTGGTGTCCACCGCGTCGCGCAACGGCTACTTCTTCACCGTCGATCGCATGACCGGTGAGCCGGTCGCGACGGAGAAGTACGGTCCGGCGACGAACTGGGTAAAGGGCGAGACGGCGAAGGGCAATCCGATTCCGGATCCCGGCAAGGAAGCCACGATTCCTGGATCGCTCGTGTCGCCGGTCGAAGGTGGCGTGACGAACTGGCCGCCGCCGGCGTACTCGCCGGATACCGGCTTGTTCTACGTCAACGAGAACAACGGCTTCAACATCCTCTACCTCACCGACCCGGATCCGCGCGGCTCGATGGGCCTGGGCGGCAAGGCTGTCGCAGGCGTCGGCACGGCGGGCTCGCTTCCTGACGGCGCTCGATCCCAAGACCGGGAAGGTCGCGTGGCGCTATCCGTATCCAGGCGTCAACGGCGGCGGGGGATCGGGTGGGCTGCTGACCACCGCCGGTGGCCTGCTCTTCGGCGGCGACGCAGGAGGCAACTTCGTCGCGCGTGACTCCAAGACAGGGAAGCCGCTCTGGCACGCGCGCATCGGCAGGGACGTCGAACGCCCCGCAGACCTACGCGGTCGACGGCCGTCAGTACGTGCTCGTCGCGGTGAACGACACGCTCTACGCGTTCGCGCTGTACTGAGCTCGAGAGGAATCGGAGGGATCGGAGAAAGGCACGTCAACAGGGAGGAGGGGAGGACAGGAGGAGCTTTCTCTTGAAAAAGAAGTTCCTCCCGTCCTCCCCACCTCCCTGTTTTGTTGTTTTTGTTGGTCGTTCATTGGATCCCACCCTCATCCCCAAGCAATACTCCACGGACGTCGAGCTTGATCCTCTTCGGGGCCTTCCATAAGCTGGAGCCATGGGTGTGGCGCAATGGATGCGCGTGCTCGACACCGTCAGCGGCCTCGCGCAGCTCACCGAGCGCTTCCGTCGTCCCGCGTCGCGTGACATCGGACCGGCGCTGCCGTCCGGAGGGGCGCTCGGGGCGATTGAGGCGCGGCTCGCGGGCGTGCTTGTGGCCGCGTTGAAGGAGGCGTTCGATCGCGACAGCACCAGGATGGAGATGGAGCGCTCGCAGATCGAAGCGGAGCGGCAACGCGCCGAAGAGGCGCTGCGCGCGGAGCTGCGGCGTCAGGCGGGTGAGCGGGCGCTGGATCAGCTCCGGCTGATCGCGCTCATGGCTATCGGTGTGTGGGCGCTGTCTGCGGCCCTGAGTGTGTGGCTGCCCGGGATGCGCGCCGGGGTTCCGCGAGGGCTACTCGGTGTCGGCTGGGTTCTCACGCTTGGCGCCCTGGCGACGTCACTTGCGGCATGGCAACGCGTGTCCGCGTGGACGGCCGAGACGCGCCAGCCGACCAGCGGCGCGGCCGTTTCCGTGCAGGACAGCGCGGTCGCTGCTGCGCCGTGGCTCCTCATCGGCGCGCTTGCCCTGACCGCCGCCAGCCTGATCACCGCGCTGTAGGGCGGAGTTCACCTTATTTCTCGCCAATGCAGGCCATCGGACATCGCCCGTCCTCGTTGCGGCGCTCACCCGCGCGGCGGCGAGGCTTCGCGGGAGCCTTGGGTTCGCCGGGCGGCGGCCCGGCCACGCCGAGTCTGATGGCCGTGAGGATAGAATCGCTGTGATGATCACCGTGTACGGAGCCGACTGGTGCGAGGACACGCGTCGCTCGCTGCGTCACCTCCGCCGGCTGGGCGTGCCGCACCGTTACCAGAACGTGGACGAGGATCTCGATGCCCTGCACCGCGCGACCTCGCTCAACGGCGGGGTTCGCCGGACGCCCACCATTGATCTCGGACTCGGGGGCGGTCCGCTCGTCGAACCCAACAACGACACGCTGACCGGGGCTCTCGTCGAGGTCGAGATGCTCTCGCAGGATCAAGCGCACGAGCGTCTCGGCGTGCAGAACGTCGGGGACGTCGAGCGCGTCGGTCGTACCCTGGTGGGCCTCGCCATGCTGGCCGCCGGCGCCGCGGCGCCGCGGGCGCTGCGATGGCCGCTGCGATTTCTCGGTGCCGGCGTGGCCCTGACGGGCGTCACAGGGTGGTGTCCGGTCTATCGCTACACAGGCGTGACATCGCTCGGCGGTCCCGGCGACCGTCCGGACGAAGCCATGCGCCTCGCGTGGCTGACGCCGGTCACGACCGACGTCGCTGTGATGTCGGCGCCACCAGGCGCAGAGGCAGAGCCGTGAGCCCCTCCACGATTTCCGTACTGGACACGCTGGCCGGCGCGCGGCACGCCGATCCGTTCTCGGTGCTCGGACCGCACGTCGAGCACGGCCGGGTCGTCATCCGCGCGATCTTTCCTTCGGCCGCGTCCGTTGCCGTCACGCGCACCGATCATCCGCCCGTCGAGATGACGAAGCGGCATCCGGCCGGCATCTACGAAGCGGCGCTCGAGAACGAAGTGCAGGTGCCTGCATACCGCCTCAGGGTGACCACTCCCGGCGGGCAGGTCACCGAGATCGACGATCCATATCGTTTCGGGCGCATTCTTTCCGATTTCGATCTCTACCTGTTCGGCGAAGGGAATCACACGCGGATTTACGACAAGCTCGGAGCCCATCCGCTCGACGTCGGCGGCACCATGGGCGTCCACTTCTCAGTCTGGGCCCCCAACGCTCTTCGCGTCAGCGTCGTCGGCGACTTCAATACCTGGGACGGACGCGCACACCCGATGCGGTCGCTCGGCGCGAGCGGCGTGTGGGAGATCTTCATTCCTGCAGCGAAGCTCGGTGACCGGTACAAGTTCGAGCTGCGGACGCGGACTGGCGACGTGGTCCTCAAGATCGATCCATTCGGGTTCGAGTTCGAGGCACCGCCGCTGTCGGCGTCGATCGTGTGCCGGCCAGAGCACGAATGGCGGGACGCGGAGTGGATGGACGGCCGATCCGCCAAGGGATGCTGGTTCGATCGCCCGATGTCCGTGTACGAAGTCCACCTGGGTTCCTGGGCTCGCGTGCCCGACGAGGAGCACCGCTATCTGACGTACGCCGAGCTCGCCGAGCGTCTGGTTGGGTACGTGAAGGAGATGGGCTACACGCACATCGAGCTCCTGCCGGTGATGGAGCACCCGTTCTCCGGATCCTGGGGCTATCAAGTCACGGGGTTCTTCGCGCCCACGAGCCGCTTCGGGTCGCCATCCGACTTCAAGGCTTTCGTCGACGCCTGCCACCAGGCCGGTATCGGCGTGCTTCTCGATTGGGTGCCGGGTCACTTCCCGCGCGACGCGCACGCCCTGGCGAGGTTCGACGGGACCGCTCTGTTCGAGCACGCGGATCCGCGGCAGGGAGAGCACCGGGACTGGGGCACGCTCATCTTCAACTACGGGCGGAACGAAGTCAGGAATTACCTGCTGGCGAATGCGCTCTTCTGGCTGCACGAGTACCACGTGGACGGCCTGCGCGTCGACGCGGTGGCGTCGATGCTCTATCTCGACTACTCACGCAACCAGGGAGAGTGGATCCCGAACAAATACGGCGGCCGCGAGAACCTCGAGGCGATCGAGTTCATCCGACAGCTCAACACGCTGACGCACGGCGAGTCGCCGGGCTCGATGATGATTGCCGAGGAGTCCACCGCGTGGCCGTCGGTGAGCCGTCCGGCGTATCTCGGCGGCCTCGGCTTCACGTACAAGTGGAACATGGGTTGGATGAACGACATCCTCGAGTACGTGAAGAAGGATCCCGTTCACCGCCGGTACCACCACAGCATCTGACGTTCTCGCTGCTCTACGCCTTCACCGAGAACTTCATCCTGCCGTTCTCACACGACGAGGTCGTGCACGGCAAGCGATCGATGTTCGGCAAGATTCCCGGTGACGACTGGCAGAAGGCGCGCGACGCTGCGAACGCTTGTTCGGCTTCATGTTCGCGCACCCCGGGAAGAAGCTGATGTTCATGGGGGCGGAGTTCGGTCAGGGCCGCGAGTGGAACTACGATCACAGCCTCGACTGGCATCTGCTCGACGAGCCGCTGCACGCGGGCATCCGCCGCTTCGTTCAGGATTTGAACCGCACGTACGCGTCCGAGCCCGCGCTGCACGAGGTCGACTTCGACGGCGCCGGCTTCTCCTGGATCGACTGCAACGACAACGAAAACAGCGTCGTTTCGCTGATCCGGCGCGCGAAGGACGGCGGCTCGCCGGTGATTGCGGTGATCAACTTCACGCCCGTGCAGCGTGATGGCTACCGGATCGGCGTCCCTGCGTCCGGCGGGTACCTCGAGCTGCTGAACAGCGATGCCGAGGTGTACGGCGGCGGCAATGTCGGCAACGCGGGCATGGTGTTCACCGAACCGATCGCCGCGCACGGCTACCCGCAGTCGCTGCGGCTGATTCTGCCGGCCCTGTCGTGCCTGTTGCTCAAGCCGCTGGCGGAAGGCGTCTAGTGCTGTAGGGCGGGGCCTTCAGGCCCCGCCGTCACCACTTACGCGCTCCGCGCGCCGGGACCACCCTCTCCCACGTCGCGTCCCTCCCTCTCCCCAGACACCGAACGACCCGTTCGGCGGCAAGCTGACGCAAGGCCCGCGCGATGGTCGGCCGGCTCACGGCCGGGAGCGCGCGCTCCAGATCGGCGTACCGAAACTCGTTCGGCAAGCGGCTCACCACATCACGAATCATGTCCCGCTTCGCACCGCGCCTCGTCGTCGTTACCCCGACGCGGCGCTCGAGCTCCTGATAGGCCTTCACGAGCATCACGCCCACGAAATACTCCCACCAGGGAATCAGCGAGTGCCGGCCCGCGTGCCAACGCTGTGACGACGCGTTCAACGCGTCGTAATACCCCTCTCTCGTCCCTTCGATCGTGCTCTCGAGCGAAATGTACCGTCCAACCTCGTCGTGATCCATTTAATGAGTCATGATCCATTCCCGGGTTGTCGCGCCACGGCGGCGTCACAAATGGATCAAGATTATGCCCGATGATCCAATTAACAGCTTCTGATCCAATTCGAGTCGGCGTTCATCATGAGAGCCTCAACCCTTGCTCATCCCCTCGATTCGCGCCCATTGATCGTCGTCCACGGGCATCACGGACAGTCGCGACATCCGCACGAGCGCAAAATCAGCAAAGGCTTTGTCTGCTTTGATCTCCGACAGCTTGACCGGCCGCTTCAGCTTTCGCACCGGCGTTACGTCCACGGCGTACAGCTTGCCGTCCTTGTCCGCGGGATCCGGCGCCGCGTTCGCTGCGGCCTTCATCACGCCAACGACAGCCTTCTCGTCGCCCGTGTGATAGTAGAAGATCTGGTCGCCCTTCCTGACCGAGCGAAGATGCTTCTGCGCGAGTGGATTCCTGACCCCGGTCCAGGTGGTCTTCCCGTCACGCACGAGCTCGTCGTAGTTGTAGTGCGTGGGTTCTTCCTTGAATAGCCAGTTCATGATTCACTCTCAGAATTCCGACACGCGTCCAATCGGTGTGCCCGGCTCGAGCGGCATGCCCGCGCTACGCCAGCCGATCCTGTCGTGAGTATACCGAGGCCGCGCGTGACGCCGCGAGACCCGGCCGATTGGTCCACGCTGCGTCTCAAGGATCGCATCACACCCGATGTGCGAGTGCTGTTCGTCGGCATCAACCCAGGTGTCCGCTCCGCCGTGACCGGACATCACTTCGCCGGCTTCTCGAACCGATTCTGGAAGCTGTTGTTCGAGTCCGGACTGGTCCCCGAAGCCATTGGCCATCAGGACGATGGCCGGCTTCCTGAATTCGGATACGGAATCACCAACCTGATTGCCCGCCCGAGTCCAGGTATCAATGACCTCCGCCCGATCGAATACGTGGAAGGCTGGAAAATCCTGGAGCGCAAGATTCGGAGGTACCGGCCGGAGCTGGTGGCCCTGATCGGAGTCACGCTCTACCGGGCGATTCTTCCCCTTCTCCGCTCACCCAAGCCCCTTCCGAAGAACCATCCTGTCGAGCTGGGCGCCCAATCAGAGCGGATCCACGGCGCGCGCATTTTCGTTCTGCCGAATCCGAGCGGCCGGAACGCGAACTTCACGTATGCGGAGATGCTGGAGGCGTTCAGAATGCTCGCGATGAGAACGCGCGCTCGCTGAATCTGCCGGGATCCGGACAGGAACTGACGGTCTACGGGATCCGGGATCCGGGGCTCCCGAGTCCCGAGCGGCAGTTCTCAATGCGCCTGGGCCGCCACCCGCCAAGCGCTCTCGCTCGCCGTCTTCGCGGACTCGCTCGAAGCCGCAGGCGCTTCCCGAGTCCCGAGCGGCGAGTCCCGAGCCCCGGATCCCGTCTGCGTCAGTTCCGTCAGTGCGCCGCGACCGGCCGTCCCGTCCGCGGCCGCCGCATCAACAGCACCAGCGGCAGGAGCAGTAGAAAGATGATCCCCAGCATGCGGAACAGGTGGACGAACGCAACCATCGCCGCCTGCTGCTGCACCATCCCCGCCACCGCAGCATACGCGCGCTGCAGCGGCCGTTGCCGGATCGGAGCCGGACGCCAGGTAGCCCTGTCGCGCCGACTCGATCGCGTTCTGCGACGCGGTCGAGTACGGATCGACGTGGGATCCGAAGACGTTGAAGTATTCCTGCTGTTTCCGCGCGAGCAGCGAACCTGTCGTCGCGATGCCGACGCTTCCGCCGAGGTTGCGCATCAGATTGAAGAGGCTGGTGGCGTTCCCCATCCGCTCGCGTGGAATCGGATCCATGCTGATCGTCGTCAGCGGCACGAACAGCGCGGAGAGTGCCAGCCCCTGGAGGAACTGCGGCCAGAAGATGTCCCAGTATCCGGCGTGAAGATTCAGCTCGCCGAGCCAGAAGAGCGTGAACGCCCCACCGATCAGCCCGCCCGCGACCATCTTGCGGGGATCGATCCGGCCGATCAGCATGCCGATCGCCGGCATCCCGATGAGCGATCCCATCCCTCGCGGCGCCATCGCGATCCCCGCCTGCAACGATGGATAGCCGAGCAACGTCTGCAGCATGATTGGAAGGAGCACGAGGCTCCCGTACAGCACGAACCCGAGCGTCGTCATCAGAAACACGCCGGTGGCGTAGCTCCTGATCTTGAACACACGCAGATCGACGACGGGCTCGCGCGCCATCCATTCGCGCACCAGGAAGGCGATGAGGCCCCCGACCGAGATGATCGTCAGCGCGAAGATGAAATGCGACGCGAGCCAGTCGCGTTCCTGGCCGAGGTCGAGCACGAGCTGCAGCGCGCCGACCCACAACGCCAGCAGGCCGATGCCCCAGTAGTCGATCCTGTTCGTCTCCCGGCGCAGGTACGACGGATCGAAGACGTACAGCTTCGTCATGATCAGCGAGGCGATGCCGACCGGCAGGTTGATGTAGAACACCCAGCGCCAGCTGTAGGTGTCGGTCAGCCATCCCCCGAGCACCGGCCCGAGGATCGGCGCGACGACGATGCCGAGGCCCCAGAAGCCCATGGCGCGTCCGCGATCCTTCGGCGGGAAGGCTTCGAGGAGGATCGCCTGCGAGAGCGGCTGCATCGCGCCGCCGGTGGCGCCCTGGATCAACCTGAAGACGACGAGCAGCGGCAGGTTTGGCGCCAGGCCACAGAGCAGCGACGCGATCGTGAATCCGATGACCGAGGTCATCAGCAGGCGCTTGCGCCCGAAGTGGGTCGCGAGCCATCCGGTCAGCGGGAGGACGATGGCATTGGCCACGAGGTACGAAGTCAGGACCCATGTCGATTCGTCGATCGTCGCCGAGAGGTTGCCGGCGATGTGCGGTAGCGACACGTTGACGACCGTCGTGTCCAGGACCTCCATGAAGGTCGCGAACATGACCGCCACGGCCACGATCCACGGATTGACGTGCGGGTGCTCCGAAGACATCGTCCTATTTCGTGTAGACCGTCGGGAACACCGACATGCCTGGCCGGAGGCGATGATCCGGATCCTGGCCAGGGTCGAGGACGATCTTCACCGGCACGCGCTGCACGACCTTGACGTAGTTGCCGGTGGCGTTCTCGGGTGGCAGGAGACTGAACTTCGCGCCCGTCGCCGCCGCCAGGCTCTCGACCCGTCCCTTGAACTCACGCCCTCCGAGCGCATCCACTTCGATCGTGGCAGGCAGCCCCTCGCGCATGTTCCGGAGCTGAGTCTCCTTGAAGTTGGCGACGATCCAGACGTCGGCGAGCGAGACGAGCGCCATCAGCGGCTGACCGGGCTGCAGGACCTGACCGACTTCGACGGTCTTCCGGCTGATGGTCCCGGCCGATGGCGCCTTGATGGTCGTGCGTTCCAGATTGATCTCCGCTTGTGCCAGGGCCGCCTTCATCTGGTTGACGCGGGCCTCGGCCGCCGACGCGCGGGCGCGCATGGCCTGGATTTGCTCGGGCGCCGTTTTCGTCGTCTGCAGGGTCGCCTCGGCTCTGGCGACCGCGGCACGGGCCTGGACTGCGCGCTGCTGTGCGGTGGCGATGGCGGTCTCGGCCGCGGCAATCTCCGACTTCGCGGCGTCCGCAGCCGCGCGTGAGGCATCCGACGTCGCGACCGTCGCGTCGAACTGCTGCTGCGAGATCTCTTCCTTTGCGACCAGCGGCTTGAGCCGCTCGACATCCTTGGCGTTCTTCGTTGCCGTGGCCTCGCGCTCGCGCAGCCGCGCCTGGGCGGCGACGAGCTGCGATTTCGCGGATTCCACCTGGCTGTCGGCGACGCCGATGCCCGCCTGCGCTTCTTCGACGCCGCCGGTGGCCTGACTGACGTCGGTGCGCGTGGACACCATGGCAATCGGCACTCCTGTGCCTGCGGCGGCCGCGGCCGCTTCCGCATCGGCGAGCTCGGCGCGCGCGCGATCCACCGCCACCTGATAGTCGCGCGGGTCGATCCGCGCGACGACGGTCCCGGCTTCGACGTGCTGGTTGTCGGCGACCGAGACCTCCACGACCGTACCGCCGACACGCGTCGCCAGCTGCGTGATGTGCCCTTCCACCTGCGCGTCGTCCGTGCTCTGCTTGCCAGCGGACACCCACGCCCACGCGCCCGCGATGAGCGCGACCAGCAGCACCGCGCCGCCGATGAGCGGCAAGCGGCTTCGGCCAGGCGCCGGCGCTGTTGTTTCGTCAGCCATTACTGCACTCCTCCGAGGTACTGAATGACGGCAGTCTCCGCGATCCCGACCGCGCGCGCGAGTGATGCCTTCGCTACGTTGTGGGCGTACAGGGCGTCCAGATAGCTTTCCGACGCGGCCGCGACTGTCTCCTGCGCCTGCGTGACCTCGATGTTGCTGACCACGCCTGCGGCAAAGCGATCTCTCGCCTGCTCGAGCTCCTGGTTTGCGAGCGTCACCGTGGTCCGGGCCGTTTCGAGCTGCTGCGAGGCCGCCTGCACATCCAGCATCGACGACCGGACCTCGAGGTCGATCTGCCCCTTCACGTTCTCGAGCTCCGAGCGGCGACGCTGCAGGAGCGCGTCCCCCTCGGCGCGCTTGGCCTGGGCGCGTCCGGCTTCGAAGAGGGGCACACGGACGGTTGCCCCGACCGTGTAGGTCGGATGGGAATCCGAGGTGGACTGGCCGATCGTGCCGTAGTTGGCGTCCAGGTGCAGGGTCGGGAGGAGGTCGGCGCCGGCGGCGCGCCGCGTCGCCTCGGCCGCGGCCAGACGATCGTGCGCGGCGAGATAGTCCGCGCGCATTTCATACGCACGGGCCAGCGCGTCCTCCAGGGTGATGTCGGCGAGCGGTGCGAATGGCATCTTGTCGGTCAGCGTGAACTGCTGCCCCGGAGGGAGCCCGACGGCTCGCGCGAGCTGCAGCTTGGCCTTTTCGAATTCGTTCTGCGCGACGATCGAGCGCTGGCGCTGGTTCTGGATCTGGACCTGTGCGCGCAGGACGTCAACGCCTGCTACCAGCCCGGAGGCCTTGAGGTCGGATGCCTGCTGGAAGAGCGCCTGCGCCGTCTCCTGCTGCGCGCGAACGACGTCGATCCGGCTGGCGGCCGTCACCGCCTCCAGATAGAGGTTGACCGTGACCAGCACGACGAGATCGCGTGCCGACTTGATGCCTCGCGCCTCGGCGCGCTCGTTGAGCGCTGCGGCGCGGTAGTCGTTGAACGCGCGCAGGTCGACGAGCGGCTGCGACAGGGCGACGCGCGCGTCGAAGATGTTGAACGGCCCGATAATCGACGGATCCGTCTTGAAGCCATAGACGGCCAGGTTGATCACCGTGCGCTGCTCGCTGAGCGTGCTGGAGAGATTCGGCAGGAGGTCCTCGAGCGCGTGCCAGCGCGCTCCCCGCGCCTGTGTGCTGCTCGACTCCTGCAGCAGGAGTCCGAGGTTGTATTGCAGGCCGCGAGTGACCACGTCCTTCAGCGAGAGCGCGACCGGCTGCGGCGAGGGCGGGCCCGGTGGCGGGGCACTGCCCAGAAACGGATTCGACGGAGTCTGCGCGCTCGCGGCCGCAGGGCCGATGGCCAGGAGCGCGAGCAGGGTGACTTTTTGCACGTTCATGACGTCTGCTTCCTTCGCGACGGCCGGAGGCCGGTCCAGATCAGGTCGGTGAGGAACGCCACGTCGCGCGCCGTATCGCTTCGTGCCTGCGAGAACAGGTGTCGGGCGACGAGCCCGCGCGTGATGTCGAACAGGGCCAGTGCGGTCGCCGCGGGGTCGACGTCGCGAATTTCACGGCGTTCGACCGCGGCCGCGATGAGGCGCTCGAGGAGGCGCGTCTGCCGATCGATCATCGCGCCGCACAGGGTCTGACGCCGTCGGGGCGTACGGACCTGGCTGCCGATCTCGTCGACGTACATCCGGAAGAAGTCCTGATGCTCCTGGAAGTACGTCACGCGTGCGGCAACGAACGCTGCAATCGCCGCTTGCAAAGGGGCGGCCGCCTCGACGCGGTCGCGGACGATCGCTTCCAGATCCTCCATGCAGGCTCGAAGCGTCGCCTCGTAGATGTCGCGCTTCGACCGGTAGTAGAGGTAGACCGTTCCCTTTGCGACATCCGCCTGTCGCGCGATGGCGTCCATCGTGGCGTTTTCGAATCCATGCGTGCCGAAGACGTGCCGGGCCGCGGCCACCAGTTCCGATCGGCGGAATTCGTTGAGGACGTCTTCTTTCTTGCGGCGTTTGCGGGTCATGACTGGCAGGCGATTCCTGTGCAGGTACGCCGTCGAGCCTGAGCTGGCAGGCGTCGATGACGAGCTGGTCAGTCAGCTGACTAGGTGGTCAGTATATCAGACTGCACTGCCGCTGTCGGGGTCCGTGGTCCGGGATCCGGGATCCGCAAACCCTGGAATCGTGGTCGGTGGACTGTGCGATCGGACATCTCGGGCTCGCAGACGCGCGGTCCAGATCGAGTGGTTTTCGGATTCCTGATCCCGGATCCCTGATCCCGGATCCGGATCCCTGATCCCGGATCCCGGATCCCGTCAGTTATGCACCCCCGGCGCCTCGTGCCCGCTGCGCTCCACGTACTCGACGTACGTGCCGGGATAGACGTGGGGCTTCCGCTCCAGGCCTGATTCGCCGCCGAGCTCCAGGACACGGTTGCTGAGCGCCCGGAGAAACGATCGGTCGTGTGACACGAACAGCATCGTGCCCTCGAACTGGGAGAGCGATCGGATCAGCATGTCCTTCGTCGCAAGATCGAGATGGTTGGTCGGTTCGTCGAGCACGAGGAAATTGGGCGGATCGAGCAGCATGCGCGCGAGCACCAGCCGCGTCTTCTCGCCACCCGACAGCGACCGGATTTTCTTTTCGATCTCGTCTCCCGAGAACTGAAACGCTCCCAGGAGATTGCGAAGCACGCCGGTCGATTCGTGGGGGAAGTCCCGCTCCACTTGATCCCAGACGGTCAGGTCCGGGTCGAGCACCTCGAGCGCCTGCTGCGCGAAGTACCCGAGCTTGAGGCTGGCGCCGAGGTTCACCCCGCCCGCGTCCGGCGCGAGCACGCCGGCGACCATCTTGAGGAGCGTCGTCTTGCCGGATCCGTTCCGCCCCATGACCGACCAGCGCTCGCCACGTCGAATCGTCAGGTCGAGACCGTCGTGCACGACGCGGCGGCCGTACGTCTTCGTCACACCCTGCAGGACCGCCACCTGATCGCCCGAGCGCGGCGGCTGTCGGAAATCGAATTCCACGACGCGCCGCTTCTTGGGCAGCTCGATCCGTTCGATCTTCTCGAGCGCTTTGACCCGGCTCTGCACCTGGGCCGCCTTGGCGGCATGCGCCGCGAACCGGTCGATGAAGCGCTGCTCCTTGGCCAGCATCGCCTGTTGACGCGCGTAGGCCGCCTCGCGGTTGGCCTCGCGGATCGCCCTCTCCCGCTCGTAGAAGTCGTAGTTGCCCGAGTAGCTCGTGACCTCTCCGCCATCGATCTCCGCGATGCGCGAGACGATGCGATTCATGAAGTCGCGATCGTGCGAGGTCATGAGCAGGGCACCAGGCAGCGACTTCAGGAACGACTCGAGCCAGATGATCGACTCGATGTCGAGATGGTTCGTCGGCTCGTCCATCAGAAGGACGTCCGGACGCCCGAGGAGCACCCGGGCCATCGCAACGCGCATCTTCCATCCGCCCGACAGCGCGCCGACATCGCCGTCTATCTGCTCGTCCTCGAAGCCGAGTCCGTGCAGCACCTCGCGCGCCTGGCTCTCGAGCGCGTAGCCGCCCAGATGCTCGTACTCTTCCTGCACTTCGCCGAAGCGGGCGAGGATGCGATCCATGTCATCCGCCTGTGCGGGATCTCCCATCGCGTGCTGCAGCGCCTCGAGCTCGTGGTGCAGCAGGCCCACGCGTCCGCTGCCCGCGATCGCCTCGTCCAGCACGGATCTGCCGGACATTTCCTCGACATCCTGGCGGAAGTAGCCAATCGTCAGTTTCTTCGGAACCGAGACGTCCCCATCGTCCGGAACTTCATCGCTCGTGATCATCCGGAACAGCGTCGTCTTGCCGGCGCCGTTGGGACCGACGAGACCGACCTTCTCCCCGGCGTTGAGCTGAAATGACGCTTCGACGAAAAGGACCTGCCGGCCGTACTGTTTGTTGATGCGGGTCAGAGAGATCATGTCGTGAAAAGTATTGGAGTCGTAGTCAGGGATCCGTGGTCCGGGATCCGAACGGCGATTCGAAGCCGTTCGAGCGAGATCGCGATGTTTTGCGGATCACTGATCCCTGATCCCGACTGAACTCCCCCACGATTCTAGCCGAGTGCGTGCTGCGCCTCCGATGCGCCATACTTCAGTCATGTCCATTCTCCGCTGGCTCGGGCTCGAGAGCGACGATGTGGCGACGGTTGATTCGGTGGGCGAGATCGAGCGGGCGCTCTCCGACCTCGAGCCGGCCCGCGCGCGATACCTCGCGTGCTTCGCCTACATCCTCAGCCGCGTCGCGCGAGCGGATCACGAGGTCGCCGATGCGGAATCACGCTTGATGGCGCAAATCGTCGCGGAACGGGGCGGGCTCCCGATCGAGCAGGCGGCGCTCGTCGTCCGGATCGCCGCAACGGAAGGCCTGCGACACGGCGGGACCGAGGACTTCATCGTGACGCGCGAATTTGCAGGGATCGCCGACCGCGAGCAGAAGCTGGCGCTCCTGGATTGTCTCTTCGCAGTGTCCGCGGTGGATCGAACGATTCACACCGTCGAAGACAACGAGATCCGGCAGATCGTCAGCGAGCTGAGGCTAGAGCACTCGGACTTCATCGCGGCGCGGTCGGCGCATGTGGAGCATCTGCGGGTGCTGAAGAAAGAGACGACGTAGAGCCTCTGCGCCGGAACGGATACGCCAGTTGCGCGAGCAGGCCATCGGGCACCGCTTCCCCAGTGACCTCCGAACCGCTCCGGTCGGAACCCTGCCGATCCGAGGGCGAGCGCGACGACGAGCGACCGGAAAGTGGGGGAACGGGCCACAAGCCACATTCTCTCGCCGAAGGCTCGTTGGGCCAGCTTCCGGTGGCTTTCACGCACCCGGTGTGGAGTATTTCGGCCTTATACTCCGGCCGGGGGTGAGCGATGACCGTCGTGCCGCGCCTGGTGTTCGCCGCAGCGCTTGCCGTGCTCGTCGCGTTCCCGTCCCGCCCAGCCGCACAGGCCACTCCCGGTATGGCCCGCAGCGTCCACGTGAACACCTTCGACGAGAAGGGCGATCCCGTCGAGGATCTGGCGCCCGCCGATTTCGTCGTGAAGGAGGGCGGGAAGGCACGGGAGGTCAGGGCCTATCATCCGGCCAGTGGGCTGATGCAGATAGCGCTCATCGTGGACGACAACGGAACCGGTCTGTTTCGCGCGCCGTTGTATCGGTTCGTCCAGCACCTGCTGGGCAAAGCCGAGTTCGCGATCGTCGCGGTCACCGGCCAGCCGCTGAAGCTGACCGACTACACCATGGACGCCAGAGTGTTGAGCGAGGCGCTCGGAGGCCTGTCGGTCCGCCCCGCGACGCCCGATGGTGGCCAGCTGCTCCAGGGCATCTACGAGGCCGCCACCGATCTCGAGAAGCGCGAAGCGCGGCGACCGGTGATCATCGCGCTGTCGGTTCCGGGTGAGGAGCACACGACGCTGCCCGCGCGTCACGTTCTCGACAAGCTCAAAGACAGTGGCGCGTCGCTCCACGTGTTTCTCGTCGCGGGATCCGCGGGGCGGCCGATGGCGAACGTGACGAAGCCGAGCGCGCTGCTCGAAGAGAACATGAACCTCGGGGAAGTGCTCGCGGACGGCTCGAAGCAGTCCGGCGGCACCCGCGAGGACATCGTCGCCTCGGCAGGCGGGCTCATCGGACTTCAGCGGCTCGCCGAGGATCTCCTGCACCAGTACGTGATCGACTACGACCTGCCGCCGGGCACGAAGCCGTCCGACCGGATCTCCATCACTGTCAAACGAAAGGGCGTTTCGGTGCGGGCCCCGGCGCGCATCCCCAACCGGTAATCGCCTTGATATGATGGAGTGTGCTTTCCACGCGAGCCGTCATTCTTCTCGCAATCGCCGCGCTCCCCGTGCTATCGCCTCGAACCCTCGGAGTCGACGTTCCCAACCCCTCCTCGGAAGTTCTGGTGCGTCGCGTGCCAGAGGGCGGCATCCAGCCCGAGGCGGCGATCGACTCGCGTGGCGTGCTGCACCTCCTGTATTTCGCGGGTGAGCCTGCCGGCGGTGACCTGTTCTACGTTCGATCGAACGATCTCGGCGCCACGTTCTCGACGCCGATACGTGTCAACAGCCAGCCGGGCAGCGCAATTGCGACGGGAACGATCCGTGGAGGGCAGCTGGCGCTCGGACGGAACGGTCGCATCCACGTGGCGTGGAACGGATCGGATGGCGCGCTGCCTCGCGGCGCGATCAACCCGGACCTGAAGAAGCCGGGCGCACCGTTCTTGTACGCACGGTCCACGGCCGACGGCGCAGGCTTCGAGCCTCAGCGCAACCTCAATCTGCACGTGTACTCGCTCGATGGCGGCGGCTCGATCGCGGCGGACGCGGCGGGACACGTGTACGCGGCGTGGCACGGCAACAAAGAAGGCGGTCCCCGCGGGGAGGATCAGCGCCAGGTCTGGCTGGTGCGCTCGCAGGACGACGGTGCGACGTTCGGCGAGGCCGGGCCGGCGTGGGACTCGCCAACGGGCGCGTGCGGCTGTTGCCAGACCCGGATCCTGGCCACGTCGTCCACCAGCCTTGCGCTCCTGTATCGATCGGCGACGAACGGCACGAGTCGGGACATCTACGCCCTCAGCTCGCACGACAACGGCCGGAGTTTCGCCGGGTCGCGCGTGCAGCCCTGGTCGATCAACGCCTGCCCGATGACGAGCATGTCCCTGGCGGCAGCCGGCGGGCGCGTGATGGCCGCCTGGGAAACCGCCGGACAGGTGTACTGGGGCGTCGTCGATGCCAATGGAGCGGTGTCGGCGCCGGCTGCGGCACCGGGCGCCGGAGAGGGCCGCAAGCATCCGCGGCTGGCCGCGGCGTCGAAGAGCGAGTCGATGCTCGTTTGGACGGAGCGGACAGGTTGGGCGCGCGGCGGCGCGATCGCCTGGCAGGTGTTCGACGGCACAGGCCGTCCGTCCGGGCCGATCGGATCCGCCCGGTCGCTTCCGGTCTGGAGCTTCGCCTCGGCTGTCGCGCGCCCTGACGGCGGGTTCGTCGTGCTGTACTAGTGGACCGTATCAATCATGTCTCGAGGAGCAACCTCGTTCTCCAGGCGCGTTTCCGGCCGCGACAAACCGATACCCTCGATCTCGACGATGTTCTCCCTGCTTTCCGCTGCGCCATAACGGAGATCTTCGAATAACTCCGGCCCTCACAGTCAATCGTGTCTCAGCGCAATCAACGGATCCACCCGAAGCCCCCGGAGCGCTGGAAGCCCGCACGCCACGATCGTGACGATCGCCACGGCAAGCGTCACTCCGACATATGTCGCCGGATCGACCGGGCTGATGCCGTACAGCTCGCGCGATAGCAACCGGGCCAGCCCCAGGGCTCCTGTGAGACCCATCGCAATGCCCGCGCCGGACAACCGGGCCGCGTCCTTCGCGATCAGCCAGAGCACGTCGCCGCGTTGAGCGCCAAGCGCCAGCCGGAGGCCGATTTCATGCGTGCGTCTCGACACCAGGAACGACAGCACTCCGTAGATGCCGATCATGCCGAGCACGAGCGCGAGCCCCGCGAACGCGCCGAAGAGCATCGCCGTCGACGCCGGAGTCGAGACCGCCTCCGACATCACCGTCTCCATGGTCTTCACATCGCTCAGCGGGACGTCGCGATTGATGTTGGTGACTATGCGCGCCAGTGACGCGGCAACGCGTTCTTCGTCGATGGAAGTTCGCACAGCGAGCGTCATGGCAGCGGGGATCCGGCCGTCTTCGGTCGTCGCTCTCGAGTTGTACGGCACGTAGACGGTACCGGCAATCCACTCCGGCACGCGCTCCCGCAAAGAGTAGGCTTTCAAATCAGGCACGATGCCGATGATGACGTGCCAATCAGGGCTTCCGAGGAACCGGACGCGTTTGCCGATGGGGCTGTCTTCCCGCCAGAATCGCCGTGCGGTCGATTCGTCGACCATCGCGACCAGGGAGCTCCCCGATGCGTCAGCGTCGGTGAACAGGCGCCCCGCCCGCAGCGTGATGCCCATCGCCCGGAAATATTCGGGCGTCACCGTGTGGAGCCAGAGCAGTGGAGACGTCTGTATCGGCGTCCCCGTCAGACCCTCGATGGTCACAGATCGTTTTGTCACGCGTCCGCCGAGCGGCA
Source organism: uncultured Acidobacteriota bacterium (assembly GCA_963730995.1). Taxonomy (GTDB): domain Bacteria; phylum Acidobacteriota; class Vicinamibacteria; order Vicinamibacterales; family 2-12-FULL-66-21; genus CAVSUB01. The sequence goes on from CAVSUB010000004.1 coordinate 201,690, forward strand.
GCGTATTGACCAGCCCCGCAGCCTCGACGCCGGGCGTCCTCTGCATGTCCGAGAGCACGTCGCGATAGAAGGCTACGCACCTCGCGGGCTCGACACAGAATGATGGGCTTGGTGTGAGCCGTAGCGTGACGATGTGGTCCGGACGGAAGCCCGGACTGACGTGCGCCAGCGTCCAGACGCTTCGGATGAGCAGCGTGGCGCCGATCACGAGCCATACCGCCATCGCGACCTCTGCGACGACCAGCACGGCTCGCAGCCGGCTCGAAACAGGGACATCCGATCCGCGCCCGCTCTTCAAGGGGTCCGCCAGCGACGCGCGCGATCCTTGCAACGCGGGGACGAGCCCGAACGCGATACCCGTGAGGATCGCGAGCGCGCCCGTGAAGGCGAGCACGCGCCAGTCGATCCGGACCTCGTAAAGCCGAGGCGTATCCGCCGGCAGCGTCGATTGCAACAGCAGGAGACCCTGCGTTGCGAGACCAATGCCGAGCGCGCCGCCGAGGGACGCGAGCAGGACGCTCTCGGTCAGCAGCTGCCGGATGATGCGGTGGCGTCCGGCGCCCAGCGCCGCGCGTACGGCAATCTCGCGGGAGCGCCCGGCGGATCGGGCGAGCGTCAGGTTGGCGACGTTCGCGCACGCGATCAGCAGCACGAGGGCGACGGCACTCAGCAGCATCAGCAGCCGAAGCCGGGAGCTCGCGACCATGTCGTTGTGGAGCGGCACGACACCGACGTCCTCGTTCCACTCGGCCGGCATCGGCCATGGGAACTTCTTCAGGACCTGCGTCTGAAAGAGCCTGATATCCGCGCGTGCGGCATCGATGGACGCGCCGGGCAGCAGTCGTGCGACGACCGGCATGAAGTCGCCGGCCCAGTATCCGACGACGGACCGAGGGTCGTTGCGGAGCGGCAGCCAGAGATCCGTGGCGGTTGAGGGGAACCGGAAACTGCCAGGCATGACGCCGATCACTTCGCGCGGCATCCCGTCGAGCTCGATGACGCGTCCGATGATACCGGCGTCGCGGCCGAATTTCCGCTGCCACAGGCTGTCGCTGAGGACGGCGTAGCCGTCACGGCCGATGGAGTCTTCCCCTGCAGCGAACGTGCGGCCCAGCTGCGCGGGCACGCCCAGAACCGTGAAGAGGTCCGCCGAGACGAACGCGGCGCCCAATCTCACAGGCTCGCCGCGGCCGGTGAGATTGATCTCGTGGCCATCCGTGTACCCGGCGACATTCATCGTTCGGATCTGCTCGCGCATCTCGACGAGCGCGCCCTTCGGGTAGGTCCCGGTGATGCTGACGAGGCGCTCGGGCGATCGGTAGGGCAGCGGTTCGAGCAGAATTCCATTCACGAGGCTGAAGATCGCCGTGTTGGCGCCCAGGCCGAGCGCCAGGGTGACCACGACGACGGCGCTGAAGCCCGGGTTCTTGCGAAGGCCGCGCGCGCCATAGCGGATGTCCTGCAGCGTGGTCTCCAGGAAGCTCACTCCGCGAGCATCGCGACAGCCCTCCTTTGCCTGATCGAACCCGCCAATCTCGCGCAGGGCTTCTCGCCGCGCCTGCTCCGCGCTCACGCCCGAGTCCGTCCGCTCCCGGATGGTTTCCTCCAGGTGATACCGCAGCTCCTCGTCCAGCTCCTGTTCCACTCGCCGGCGCCGAAAGAGCGAACGCAGCCGAAGCGGAACCGTGTACAACCAGTGTTCGAGACGCATTGGACGCTCACACCTGCTTCAGCTTTACGACGTGTGTGATGGCGCCCGCAAGCCGATGCCAGTTCTCGCTTTCGGCATGCAGCTTCCGGCGGCCCAGGCGGGTCAGGGAATAGAACTTCGTCCGCCGCCCGTTGTCGGCCGGCTTCCATGCCGCCGTGATCCAGCCTTGCTGTTCCAGCTTGTGCAACGCGGGGTACAACGAGCCGTCGCTGACCTGCAGCACTTCGGCGGACAGTTGCTTCAGCCGACGCATGATGGCGACGCCGTTGAGCGGCTGCAGGTCGAGGACCTTCAGAAGAAGCAGATCGAGTGTGCCTTGCACCAGCGCGGCAGGTTTGCTCATGTTGTTCCTCGGTTACCGATCATTGGACGAGGATCCGAGATTCGCAGCGCGGTCGCAAGCGAGCAGAGCCCAGACTACGAGTCGGGCTACTTCGTACTGGTGGGAGCGGCCAGGTGCGCTGCGATCTCCTGCGCCGCCTTCGTTTCGACGCCCGGCTTGCCAAGGAAGCCGAGATCTCTGAACCAGTCGATGAAGCGGTCCTGCCACGTGCCGAACGGCGCTCCGTCGCGGGCCTTCAGGCCATTGCCGTGCACCCCGTTCCCGTAGATGTGCAGCTCGACGTTGGGAACGCGGGCCTTCAGCATTGCGCTGAAGAACTCGTCCGCCCAGACCGCGTGAACGGCATCACCCGTTCCGGCACAGGTGATGAAAGCTGGCGGAGCGTTGCGCGGGACCGGAGTGTTCGCATCTCTGGCGAAGGGTGTCGGCCCCGGGTAGACGAGCGCGACGAAATCGGGTCGTGAGCTCACCCCGGCCAGCGGATCGCCAGGGGCCTTGTTGGTTTGATCGAACCGGTCGAACGCGATCGCTGCCGGCGCTACGAGTTCGGCGCCGGCCGAGAATCCCATCATGCCGATCTTGGCAGGATCGATGTTCCATTCCTTCGCCCTCGATCGCACGAGCCGGATCGCCTGCTGCGCATCGATGACTTCATCGGTCAGTGGATCGTAGCCGTCCCGTCGAAGCCGGTTCCTCAGAATGATCGTCGTGACGCCGAAATTGTAGAAGTACGAAACGAAGTCCGCCCCTTCGGTGCCGACGTTGAGCGTGTTGTGGCCCCCGCCGGGCGCCAGGATGATCGCCGCGCCCGTGTTGTTCCCTGGATCGACGACGTGGACCTCGATCGACGGGTTGTGGATGTTGACGATGCTCTGGATGCGTCCTGGAACCGTCTTCTGGAGGTTGTTCTGTTCAGGTTCACCGATCCGGTCCTTGTGCAGGTACGGTGAATCGGGCGGAAACAGCGTCACGATCTGCCCGCCTGGCAGAATGGGCTGCGGCACGAAGGGCGCCGTGCTCCGCGTTGCCGCCGCGGGTCCGCTCTGCGCGATCGGAGCGCTTTGAGCACTCGCTCCAGCGCCGCCAACCCCGGCGATCGTCCCAATGAGGATGGCAACGGGAATGACGGCGGCCCAGGATGCCGCCGGCAGGCGGATCTTCATGTAAGCGTCCTCTGCGTCGAGTGAATCAGTTTCGTTGCGATTTCAGAAACAGAACGGTGGAAAAGTAAACGCCCAGCTTCGGGTCGAAACCCTGAAGCTGGGCGTTCAGTTTCGCGTGCATCGCACGCATCCTGGCAGGAGCCAGAATCAACTTGTCGATTGAGATGTCGCTGCTCGCGGCGCATCACCTGAGAATCGGACCTTGGGGGTCACACCCTCGACGATGCGCGCTCAGAGCCCGGCGGTTCCTCCATGTGAACCTCCACGTCTCGATTGGCGTGCTAACAATACTGATACGCGTGCGCGACACGGATGTCAAGCACCGTTGATAGGTCCTTGATAGGCCGGCGCACTTCAACCCGCGGGTCCGATCGACGTCGAGCGACGCATCACTCGAACCGCTACGCGCCTGCGCGGGATCATAGGCGTCCCGAGGGGCTCCTGTCAGTTATCGACACGAGAATACCGCCGCTGCCGGAGGGGCGCAATCCGAGACGCCGCTCAGCCCTCGAGCATCGAGGGCCCCCAGCCGACCATGTCCTGGCGTTTCGAGAAATGCAGCAGCGGCGGCCGACCTGGGAGCCGGATGCCCGATGGCTCGGCCATCGTGTTGCGAACGAGCTCGGCCTCCGCAAGCTGGAGTGGCCATGCCGGATGATGGATCTCCAGCCGGTACGGCTTCCCGGCGCGGTCCAGGTTGTAGAGGCAATATCGTTCGGTCAGGAAATACTCCAACGATCCTTTTGCCGGTTCGACCGGTGGCCCAATCGGTCGATACGTCGTTACCAGTTCCGCCTGCCCCGGCTCGTCATCGCGACGGCTCTCATAGAGAACTCCACGGCCCTGGGGAGTCACCTTCATGCTTGCCGAGAAGTACGGCAGGTTGAGCATGGTTCTGGCGGTCTTGACCGCGAGCCGGTTGCCGGCATCCAGGCTGAAGAAGTAAACGCCGGGCCGATCCGCCACGCGGACGTACGTGCGAACGTTCAGCTCGGGAAACTCGGAGACCCAGGGCAGCGCGGGGATGCCGCGCAACGAGACGTTCGACATCTGGAACGGCACGATGCCGAGCCACGCCTCCCTCTCAAAGAGGTCGAGCTCAAAAGAGTCCGGCACCAGGGGCCGCAGGAGGTCGGCATCGATCGGCCAGTGCGCGAACAGGAGATCGCGCCACGTCTGCGTCATGATCCACGGCCGCTCGGGCATTGGCCACGGCCTGTGCGCAACCACGCTCAGGATCGAGCTGTCGAAGTCGTGCGCCACCACTCGGGTCCTCCCATCTCTTGACCATCTGACGGCGCATACAGTGTTGTTCTACTTCGTTGCCAACTGCGCGAGGTAGTGCTTCATGAATTCGTCGCGCTTCGGCTCGAGGCAGACGGTGACCGGACTGCCAGTCACCGCAAGACGCGTGTAGCCCTGATTGTCGACCCGCAGCGACATTTGCTCGCAACGGCCGAAAAAACGACCGGGGTGCTGGGTCTCGGCAAGCGCCAGTTGATCGTGCAGCGTCATGCGGCTGCCGGGGCCATCGGCCCAGAGCCGCAGCAGCGCCTCGAGCGCCACGACGAGAGGTGTCCCCGCTTTGCGCAGCGTGTCTCGCTCCTGATCCTCCAGCCGAACGTACGTCGTCGAATCGAGCGGAACAATCGTCAGAGGCCACTTCGCGGAGTACACCGCCTGTGCCTCGGGAATCGCCAGCTTGACGTTCCATTCGGCCACCGGCGACGAGCTCCACGCATTCGGACCGACCGATCCGCTCATGAGTACGACGCGCTTCACGAGAGGCACGACGTCGGGGTGCTGACGTACGAGGTCGCCTATGTTGTGGAGCGGTCCGACGGCGATGAGCGTGATCTGGTTTGGGTTCCGGCGAATCAGGTCGGCGAGAAACTCGACGGCCGGCGTTGCGACAGGTTTGTAGGCCTGGAAGTCCTCGGCCCACGTGAATTGGTAGTCGACGCGATCCGGAGGGACCGCCGGCGTCTGTCGTCCGACGGCAACGGGAACATCCGTGCGTCCCAGCCGGTAAAGGAGCTTGCACGCGAGTCTGGCGCGTTGCGGCGTGTCCCCATCCGTGACCGTCACCCCGACCAGCTCGAAGATCGGACTCTTCAGCGCGTACCCGAGCGCCCACCCGTCGTCGATATCAGTGCCGATGTCGGTATCGAGGATGACCTTCGTGCGTGCCTGTTGTGCCGCGGCGGGCAGGGCCGCGACCAGCAGGCATGCCAGTAGCGATGCGGTCCGCGTGCGTTGAGACATTGGCGTTCCCTTGTCTGTCGCGGCAGACTGCCTGCGCGAGCGCCTCCATTATGCCGCGCGGACGAGGGAGCGATTCAGAGGTCCTTCGACCCGCCCACCGTCACCTCCGCCATCCGATCGGGTCGCTCGTGGGCGGGTACCCATCGGAGCCCGCGCGGACCGGCGTACTGTGACTGCGGCCTGATGATGCGGTTCGTGGCGCGCTGCTCGAGCGCGTGAGCGATCCACCCGGAGACCCTGCTGATGGCAAACGTCGGGGTAAAGAGCGGGACCTCGAGCCCGAGGCCATGGAGCAGGAGCGCGGTGTAGAACTCGACGTTCGTTTGAAGCCGGCGGCCCGGTTTGTGTTCTTCGAGGAGCCGAAGCGCGGTGGCTTCGACGGAGCGTGCCAGCGTGTACAGCGAGAGATCTCCACCGCGCGTGAACAGACGTTCTGCCGCGACGGCCAGCACATCCGCCCGCGGATCGCGCACCCTGTAGACGCGATGCCCGAATCCCATCAGTCGTTCACCTGACTCAACTTTCTGGCGGAGGATCTCCTCCGCGCGAGAGGCCTCTCCGATCTCGAACACCAGATCGAGCGCGGGTCCCGGCGCCCCGCCATGAAGAGGGCCCTTCAGTGCGCCCAGCGCGCCAACAACCGCCGAAACGAGGTCGGATCCGGTGGAGGTGATCACGCGCGCAGTGAACGTGGAGGCGTTGAGCCCGTGATCGACGACCGTGTTCAGGTATGTCTCGAGGCCGCGGGTTCGCTCCGCGTCGGGCGGCTGTCCATCCAGCATATAGAGGAAGTTTGCGGCATGCCCGAGATCGGGGCGCGGGGCGATCGGATCGCCGCCCCGCCGCAGCCGCCAGAGTGCCGCGACAATGGTCGGGCACTGTGCGACGATCGCGCAGGCGTCGTCGGACACCATCGAGATCGTACCCGCGGCGATTCTGAGCGCGTCCATCGGATCGATCCTGGCGGTCGCGCACTCCCGAACCAGCGCCATGGTCGCCGGCGGCAGACCGCGCCTGGCGGCGAGGTCGGACCGGAACGCCGCCAATTGCCTTCCAGAAGGCAATGCACCGTGCCACAGCAGCCACGTCGTCTCCTCGAACGTCGCCTGTGCCGCGAGCTCCGCCACGTCGTAGCCGGCGATAGTCAGCTCGCCACGCTCGCCGTCGACGTCGCTGAGTCGCGTCGTCGCGGCCACGATTCCCTCCAACCCGCTCTTGACCATGACTCCACGGTAGCGTCAGTGTATAGTCGTGTCAATGTTGATTGAGCGATCAATATGAAGCAATGGATGGCGGCGGCCGAAGCCGCGCGTGTCCTGGGCGTGAGCCGGGCTACGCTCTATGCCTATGTGAGCCGCGGCTACGTTCGATCGCAGCCGACGCCCGGTCCTTCGCGGGACCGGCGCTACTCACGAGAAGATGTGGAGCGCCTCCGGAGGCGCACCGAAGAGCGTCGGGAGCCTGACAAAGCGGCAGCCCGCGCGCTTCAGTGGGGGATGCCGATTCTGGAGTCCTCGATTGCGCTCATCGACGGCCAGCGGCTCTACTACCGCGGTCACGACGCAGTCGAGTTGTCGCGATCGCGGTCGGTCGCGGAGGTCGCCTCGCTGGTCTGGACGGGCCGTTTCGACACGACGTTTGCAGCCGATTCGGAGGGCCAGACATCATCGAGGCCGCTGTTCGGCGGCGATCTTCCATTTCTCGCGTGCGCGCAGGCCGCACTGGCCGCCGCCTCGTCGCGGGATCCTTCGGCATTCGACCTTCGGCCCGCCGGGGTGGCCCGCACCGGATGGCGCATCCTGCAGACGCTGACAAGGGCCGCCGTGCGATCCCGCCCCACGGCTCAGACAATCGAGCACACGCTCGCCCGCGCGTGGGGCGTGCGGGCGCACGGTTTCGAACTGCTGCGCAGCGCGCTGATCCTGTGCGCCGATCACGAGCTCAACGTATCCTCCTTCACGGCGCGCTGCGTCGCGTCGGCCGGCTCGAATCCCTACGCCGTGGTCATCGCGGGGCTGGCCGCGCTCGGAGGGACGAGGCATGGCGGTGCGAGCGCGCGCGTCGAGTCGACACTCCAGTCGATCCGGCGGGCACGACACGTCCGAGCGGCGGTTGGCGAGCGGCTCGAGCGCGGCGAATCGATCGATGGGTTCGGCCATCCTCTGTATCGGGATGGCGATCCGCGCGCGACGGCGCTCTTCGAGATGCTCCGCGAACGATACGCCGCCTCTGCCGAGCTCGCCTTCGTTTCCGACTTCGCTCGCGCGGCGACAGCGGCTTTTCGCGAAGAACCCAACATCGATTTTGCGCTGGCGGCGGTGTCGCGAGTTTTGAAACTTCCTCCAGGATCCACACTGTCGATCTTCGCAATCGGCCGGACCATCGGCTGGATCGGTCACGCCATCGAGCAGTACGCGACGGGGCTGCTGATTCGTCCGCGCGCGAAGTACGTCGGCGTTCCTGTCCCCGCCGATGCCGGCCCGGCGGCGTCTCAATAGGATTGTCGTCGGAGGTATGATCGACGTTCGCGTGGTGGACAACCTCATCGACAAGCCCCCCCGACGACGGTTGCGTGCCCTCTACGAATGGCTGACGGGTGCCGCGTCCCCGAACCCGTCTTCGGATCCCGGCGACGCGCCTACCGGAGATTCCCCGCCGACCCGGATCGGCCATTACGCCATCGGACGCAAGCTCGGTGAAGGCGGAATGGGCGTCGTGTATGCGGCGCGGGACGAACGCCTCGAGCGTTCCGTCGCGGTGAAGACGATGTCGTCGGTCGCCAAGGACGACACGGCGCGCAAACGGTTCTGGCGCGAAGCGCGCGCCGCCGCAAGCGTCAATCATCCGAACATCTGCCAGATCTACGAAATCGGCGAAGACGATGGCGAGCTCTTCATCGCGATGGAGCTGCTGGAGGGCGAGGTGCTCTCCGAGCGCCTGCGTTGGGGACCCCTCAGCCCTGCCCAGACGTTGCCGATTGGCCTTGGAATGCTCGCTGCGCTTTCCGCCTTGCACGCACGCGGGATCGTCCATCGCGACCTGAAACCATCGAACGTCTTCCTGACCGAGCACGGCGTCAAGCTGCTCGACTTCGGCCTTGCGCGACCGGAGCCGGGAGGATCGCTCGACGAAGCGACAGGTCTCACGCGGACCGGGTTCCTCGTTGGGACGCCGCGGTACATGGCGCCCGAGCAGGTGATCGGCGAGGGGGTCGGCGCGCGCAGCGACCTCTTCTCGGCAGGTGCGATCCTCTTCGAGATGCTCGCGGGCCGCCCGGCATTCGGCGGGCGGACGGTCGTCGAAGTGCTCCACGCGACGCGCTACGAGAATCCTCCCGCCCTCACCGGATCGCCGGCCGTTGCAGCCGTGGATCGCGTGATCCGCCGGGCGCTGGCGAAACGGCCGGATGACCGGCCCGCATCCGCCGACGCGATGGCCGAGGAGCTTCGCTCGATTCGCGACGTGAACGGGAACGACACGCCGGCGCTGGCGCAGGCGCTCACGCGGCTCGTCGTCCTGCCATTCCGTGTCTTGAAGCCGGATCCCGAGACGGACTTCCTGGCCTTCAGTCTGCCCGATGCGATCGCGACGTCGTTGTCCGGCATCAGCTCGCTCGTCTTGCGCTCCAGCGCGGTCGCCGCGCGTTACGCGGGTGACACTCCAGATCTCAAAGCGCTCGCGGCGGAGGTAGACGTCGACCGCGTCGTCATGGGCACGTTGCTGCGGGCCGGCGATCAGCTGCGCGCCGCGACACAGCTGGTCGAGGCGCCGAGCGGGACGCTCGTCTCGTCGCACACGGTCCAGGCATCGCTGGGAGATCTGTTCGGGCTGCAGGACGACATTGCCCGTCGCGTCGTCGAAGCTTTGTCATTGCCGCTGACCGGCACGACGCCGGCGACTGCGGCGGCGCCGAGTGATGCGCGGGCGTACGAGTTCTATTTGAGAGCGAACGAGCTCGCGCGGACGTACGACGGCCTCAGCAGAGCGCGCGACTTGTACCAGCAGTGCCTCGACCTCGATCCTCGATTTGCGCCTGCCTGGGCCCAGATCGGACGGTGCCATCGCGTCATCGGGAAGTACGTCGAGGGCTCGCTCGACAGCGAGACCCGCGCCGAGGACGCGCTTCGCCGCGCCCTCGATCTCAATCCTCGCCTCTCGATCGCGCACAAGTTCTACGCCAATCTCGAAGCAGACATCGGTCAGTCGGAACGGGCGGTCGTCCGGCTGCTGGGGGAGGCCGCCCGCCACGGCAACGATCCCGAGCTGTTCGCCGGACTCGTGCACGCCTGCCGCTACTGCGGGCTCTTCGATCAGTCGATCGCGGCGCACGCCGAGGCCCGCCGGCTCGATCCGAACGTCCCCACCGGCCTCGAGCAGACCCTGCTGCTGTCAGGGGAGGTCGATCGGCTTCTCGCTCTCGAGCCGCCGGCAATTCTGGCGGGTGCAGACGATGGGATCCGGGCGATCGCTCTCGGGCTTTCGGGCCGGCTGGACGAGGCGCGCCGGAAATTGATCGACATGCGGCGGGCGTCTCGTATTCCCTTGTTCCAGTCCTGGATCGACTATCTGCTGGCGTGGGTCGAGAGGCGTACCGCCGACATGAACCTGCGTCCGATCGTCAGCACGGCGCTGAAGATTCAGGACGATCCAGAGGCCATATTCCAGGAGGGCTGGCTGCTCTGCGACGTTGGCAGGCACGAAGAAGGGCTCGGTTTTCTACAGGGTGCGATTGCCAAGGGGTATTTCGTCGTGCCCACACTCTCGAGTCGCTCCCAGTTCGACGCGCTTCGCGGCAGGCCCGAGTTCGTAAGACTCGTCGCGGACGCCGAGTCCGGGCGGGCTCGAGCGCTGGAGGCGTTCCGCAAGGCCGGTGGGGAACGACTGCTCGGCTCATGAACGTCGAGTTCGCGGCGAGCAGTCGGCACACCGATCGATCCGTATGAAGACTCTCGCCCGCGATGACCACACCGCGGAGATCCTTCGAAGGCTGCGGCAGCTCCGGCCCGACAGCGGCCGTCAATGGGGCCGGATGTCGGTGCATCAGATGGTGTGCCACTTGAAAGACGCCTGCCGGATGGCGATTGGCGAGAAAGAGGTCAGCGCTGCCTCGGGCCTCGTTCAGCGTACTGTCGTCAAGTGGATCGCGCTCTACGCTCCACTCCCGTGGCCCCAGGGGATCCTGACGAGGCCCGAGATCGATCAGCTGGCGGGCGGCAGCTGTCCCGTGGATTTCGCCACGGACGTCGCGGAGGTCGAACTGCTGCTTGAGGGGATCGCAGCAGCACGCACGAGGCGCAACTGGCCCGCACACCCGATCTTCGGCCGGATGTCAGGATCTGACTGGCTCCGCTGGGCGTACCTGCACACGGATCATCACCTGCGACAGTTCGGCGCGTGAACCTCGATCTGGATAGCTGTCAGCTCTCAGCCATCAGCTTTCAGCTCTCAGATCGTCGTCCAGGCCTGAGCTGAAAGCTAAAAGCTGAAAGCTGTGAGCTGATAGCTTCATTGGAATTCACCCGAATCAAATGAATTCCATGATCATGTCGACTCGATCTGCTCCGACGCGTTGTTCCAGCGCACGGCTCGACCTGCTTTGAGGGCAGCGTTGGCGATGTGTGACGTGCGCGCCGCCTGGTGCGCGACTCGAATATTGGCGTTGGGCGTCTTCCGGCTGTGGATGCAGTCGAGCCAGTTCTGCAGGTGCGTGAGCGTGCCGTCGCCGCTCGATCGGACGAAGATATCGGGCTCCGGCGAGAGCGTCCCCGATGCGTACGCCGCATCGTCGCGATAGAACGCCAACCGCGCACGATCGATCTTCAGAGTGCCCCGATCTCCTCGGAACTCGAGTCCTCCGTCGTCAACCCGGCTGACGTAGGTGCCGAGGTACGCCGCCATGAAGTTCTTTGGAAACTCGAGCGTCGTGCTGACGGTGTCCGGCGCCTCCCACAGCTTGATGTTGTAGCTGCGCGCGGTCGTCACCGCGGAGAGCGGCGCCTCCACGTCCATGTACCAGTGGACGACGTCGATCCAGTGCGTCATCAGGTCGGTCAGGCAGCCGCCGCCGAAGTCCCAGAAATGGCGCCACTGGTAGAAGCGTTCGGGACGAAACGACTGATCGGGGGCCGATCCGAGCCATCGCTTCCAATCCAGCTTCTCGAGCGAGACCGGCGCGTAGTTGCCGGCGCGTTCGTGCTGATACCAATATGTCTGGACGAACGTAATCTGACCGAGCTTGCCGGAGTCGACGAGCTGCTTGCCGAGCACCCAGTGCTCCCAGCTTCGCTGCTGTGTGCCGGTCTGCACGATCTGCTTCGACGCTTCGATCGCCTTCACGAGCTCGGCGCCTTCAGCGATCGAGTGCGAAACGGGCTTCTCGACGTACACGTCCTTTCCGGCGGCGATCGCATCGAGCGTGATCGTCTTGTGCCAGTGATCCGGCGTGCCGATGACCACGGCGTCGATCTCCCGGTTGTCCAAGATACGGCGATAGTCGGAGACCTTCAGCGCGGAGGCGCCGGCGATCTCGGCAGCCTGGAGCAGGCGCGGCTCGTAGACGTCACAGATGGCTGTCATCTCGTTGCCGGGCAGCTTCTTCAGGTGCGTCATGAGGCTGCGGGCTCTGCCGCCGGTCCCGATGACGCCGATGCGGACACGATCATTCGCACCCTGAGCAGCGGCGCTCGCCATCCGCGTGCCGAGCGCAAGTCCGGACGCTGTGACGAAGAAGGCTCGGCGGTCGCAGATCATGTTGGGCTCCTACTGATGGTCAGCTCTCAGATGAGAGCTGCTAGCTGAGAGCTTATAGCTTCCAATCAATTCGCGACGAGCAGCCGAATCACGCCGTCGTGTTTGTTCAGCACGAACAGCTGCCCGTTGGGCCCGTATCCGAATCGCAGATCGGCGCGCGGCGCCGGTTGTTTTCCCTGCTTCGTGTTCTTGTCCTGCACGAGCTCGAGCAGCGTCTTTGCTTCGCCATTCTGGTTGAACAGAATCCGCCGTATCGCGTCCTGTCCTCCCTGGGGCAGCTTGTCGGCCTGGACGTAGAACACTTCTCCGCTCGGGTTGTCGCCGAAGATCATGAGATCCTTCAACGGTCCAATCGTACCCTGCCGGTAGACGGCGCCGCCGATGATGGCGGCACTCCCGTGGAAGAGCGGGTCGATGTGGCCGTATTCGACGACGGGGTATGTGATCTTCGGGTCGCTGCGCGGGTTCTCGGTGCTGATGCTGCCGCTGTCGAACCGATAGCTGGCTTCCCAGACGTTCCATCCGAGGTTTGCGCCCGCCGTCACCGGACTGATCTCCTCTATCAGGTTCTGGCCGATGTCGGAGAAGAACATCTGCCGGGTCTTCGAATCCCAGAAAAACCGTTGGGGATTCCGCACTCCGTACGCATAAATCTCGCCGAGCGTCTCGGCCTTGCCATCACTGACGAATGGGTTCGCCGACGGAATTCCGTACTTGCCGTTCGTGCTGTTCTTGCCGAGCGGATCGATTCGGAGAATCTTGCCGAACGCCGAGCTCAGGTCCTGAGCGACATTGAACGGATCGTTGCCGCTGCCGCCATCCGCACAACCGACGTACAGCAGGCCGAAATCGGCGTCCCCGGATGACGCCAGCGGGTTGAACGTGATGTGGCCGCCGTTGTGATTCTGGAACGGCTGCTGAAAGCGCAGGAGCTCCCGAGGCGGCCCGCCGTCGAATGCGGCGGCCGCGGGATCCTTCGCGGTCCATTCGAGCAGGATCGTATCGTGCGAACGCTGCGGACCAACCGTCTTGAAGTCGGGGGGAGGCGCGATGTTGGTGGTGTCGACGTACGTATAGAACTTGCCGAAGCCAGGGGCGCCCGGAGTCGCAAACTGCGGATGGAACGCGAAGCTCTGAATGCCCTGCTCGAAGTTCACGGAGAGGACGTTCACGCTCCACCGCGGGATTCGGAGATCGAGGTAGGGCGCAACGCTCTTGCCGTCGTAGCTGATGCTGTACAGGATGCCGCGCATGTCGTTGACGAAGAGCCGTCGAGTGCCCGGCTCGTCGATGAGGAGCATCATCCGCGCAGCCTCGCCGTCGATATCAGGAAGTGACGCGAATTCCGTGAACGAGACCTTGATCGCGCCCTCGGTCGCCGGGATCGGCTTGGGAAACGGGTCGGTCGGCTGCGCGAGCGCCTGGGATGCCAGGGACGCAACGCAGAGAGTGCCGGCCACGATGCGGGTGATGATCATCACCCCGGGAGCCTAGACGGACCGGCCGAACGGAGTCAACCCTAGGGTTCTAGGTTCTAGAACCGGTCGTTGGGGCGATACGATACCGTGGGCCGATCGAGTGTTGAACAGACTTGTCTCAGTCGCGTGCGTCTGCCTTCTTGCGGCGGGCTGTCAGCGTGCGCTGCATCTTCCGCGCGTCGCCACATCGAGCGTGGCGGCCTCGGCCCGGGCCGCGAGCCCCGTAGACAGCACGACGCTCGATCGGAAGCTGATGTTCGGCTATCAGGGCTGGTTCGCGTGCCCCGGCGACGGCTCGCCGCTGGCGGCGTGGGAGCATTGGTTCAGGCGAGGCGATCAGGCGGGGCCCGAGACGCTCCGCGTGGACATGTGGCCCGACGTCTCCGAGCTCGAGGCGGACGAGCGGTGCGACACGCCCCTCACGCTGGCGAGCGGCGCGAGGGCACAGCTCTACTCGGCCTACAACCCCAAGACGGTCGATCGACACTTCCGGTGGATGCTGGAGTACGACCTCGCCGGCGTGTTCCTGCAGCGATTCACGGTCAGCCTGGACCGTCCCGCAGTCCTTGATTTCCGGGACGCCGTGGCTCGCAACGTCGAGTCCGCCGCGGAGTCGAGCGGCCGCGTGTTCGCCATGATGTACGACATCTCGGGCCAGTCCGGCGAGACCGTCGTCGATGCAGTGAAGCGCGATTGGATTCATATCGTGGACACGCTCCACCTCACGGACAGTGCGCGCTACCTCCATCATCACGGCCGGCCGTTGCTGGCTATCTGGGGTCTCGGCTTCGTCGATCGCTCGCCAACGCCCGATCAGGCCGCCGAGCTCATCGAGTTCTTCCGGAGCAATCCCGATCCCCGGTATCGGGTAACGCTTCTCGGGGGCGTACCCGCACGGTGGCGAACGCTGACCCGTGACTCGCGGACAGACCCCAAATGGGCAGCCGTCTACCGATCGTTCGACATCGTCAGTCCGTGGACGGTGGGCCGCTTTCGCGATGAGGACGGGATCGATCGTTTCTACGAAGAGGAAGTCCGTCAGGACCTTGTCGAGACCCGTCGTTTGGGCATCGACTACATGCCGGTCGTGTTCCCCGGATTCTCCTGGCACAACATGAACCCGGCTGCGCCGTTCAATCCCATCCCGAGGCGCGGCGGCCGATTCTACTGGCGCCAGGTTGGCCGCGCGCTGCAAGCCGGGAACACGATGCTCTACGGCGCCATGTTCGACGAGGTCGACGAGGGAACGGCGATGTTCAAGGTGGCTGCGACCCGGAGCGATGCGCCCGAGGAGGTTCCGCTCGTGACCCTGGACGTGGATGGCGAGCGGCTCCCGAGCGATTGGTACCTCAGGCTGGCGAGCGAAGCGCAGAAAGCGCTCCGCAAGCGACCGTGAATACTCATGGCGTTTTCAGTCCGGTGACGTGTTCGAGCACGCGTCTGAGCTCGAACAGGTTGTCCTTCACCACGTATCCGCACGCGCCCGCTGCGCGCGCAGCGTCGCGCACCTCCACCTCGTCGTAGTTCGTCACCATGACCACGCGCGCCTCCGGGTGCGCGGCCACGAGGCTGGCCGTGGCCGTGATGCCGTTCACGTTTCGCATGGCGACGTCCATCAGCACGACGTCCGGCCGATGCAGTTCGTACGCATGCAGCGTCTGCTGCCCGTCGGAGCACTCGTAAATCTCCGGAGAGATTGACGCGAGGACGTCTCCGATCAGGCGGCGGAAGATGGCATGGTCGTCGACGATGAGGAGCTTCATCTGGTCTCGGTCATCGCAGCTACTTGACACTGGCATTTGGATCCGCGTGGATCCGGTCGAGTGCAGCAGCAAGGTAGTGAGTGAGCGACCGCTGAGAGCTGACAGCTGACAGCTACCCTACACAGGTGAACTGAGGAGTAGTATCCAGGAGGATCTGTATTCTTGGGTCCGTGCGAATACGTAGTTGTCTACGTGGTTCTACCTAGGATCTTGTGGAAGTAGGCCAGATCTGCGACGGGATCGGCGATCAGAGGCCACTTCTCGCACTGCGGGCGTTCGCGGGTGGGTCACAGTTCCGCTCGATGGATCAGCGCGAACTTCATCAGGGCGTGGCTGCCACGGATCTCGAGCTTGGTGCACATGTTCGCCCGATGTGTCTCGACCGTCCGATAACTGATGCACAGTTCGTCGGCGATCTCCTTGTTCGTTTTGTAGCCGGCGATGAGTTGGAGAATCCGCCGCTCGGTTTGTGTCAGGTCGCTCAGCGTCGGCTTCTCGGCGAGGGCGTCGGAGCCGCGCCGTGCACGTTTCACCAGCGAACTGGTCAGCGCGGGGCTCGTGTAGTGTTGCCCCGCGGCCACCGCCTTGATGCTCGCCACGATGTCCGTCGCCGCGCTGTCCTTGAGCACGTACCCGCGCGCGCCGAGGTCGAGCGCCGCCCGGAAAAAATCCTCCTCGAAGTGGATGGTCAGAAAGATCACGAGGACGGGAAGCCCTTCGTCGCGAATCGCTCGCGCAACGGCGAAGCCGTCGATCTGGGGCATATCGATGTCGAGTACCGCCACGTCCGGCCTGGTCGTGCGGATGATCTCGAGCGCGCGGGCGCCGTCTGCGGCTTCGCCGACGACCGTCATCGACGGATCGGAGTCGACCGCCACACGGAGCCCCTGGCGGACAACGGGATGATCGTCGGCAATCGCGACCCGGATGCCGTCCTTCGTCATGATCGTTCCGTGATGTCTATCGCGATCGAGACAGTCGTGCCGTTCCCCGGCGAGGACCGGATGCGGTAGACCGCCCCGATGAGCCGAGCCCGTTCGGTCATTCCAATCAGGCCAAAGCCCCGTCTCTTCTGGTCGGTGGCGGCGGGCTGAGACCGATCGAAGCCGCGCCCGTTGTCCTCGATAGTCAGCTCGATGCCTGTCCTGCCTTTCTTGATCCGAACGGTCGCCTCGGTGGCATCCGCGTGCGCGAGGATGTTGTTGACGCTCTCCTGAACGATGCGAAACAGGTTGATCTCGGCATCCGGGTTGAGGAGCCCGTCGATTCGGTCTATGTCCACGACGAACGGCAATCCATGGGTCGACGAGACTGTCTTGACCATGCCCTCGATCGCTTTCGTGAGCCCGAGGCGATCGAGTTGATAGGGCCTGAGGTTGTGCGCGATCTCCCTGACTTCCGCGATGGCCTCGCCCGATGCGCCGGCGATTTCGTGGAGCTGCTCCAGCGCGCGCTCATGCGATTCGGGCGTGCTCAGGCTCAGGAGCGCCCGGTTCTTGATGATCGCCAGGCTCTGTCCGAGGCTGTCGTGCAGCTCGCCTGCGATGCGCTGCCGTTCGCGCTCCTGGGATGCAATCAACTCCCGGGAGAAAGCCTGCTGCGCCGCCTGCACGCGTGTCAGCTGCGCGACACGATACCGATAGGCCGCTATCAGCAGGCTCATGACGGCAAGGGACACGGCCGTCAGGAACCACCAGGTGCGATAGAAGGGCGGCAGCACGTCGAGCACGACCATCGCGGTTTCCGAGCTCCACTCACCGTCACGATGTGCCGCCGCGACGGTGAACACATACCGGCCGGGCGGCGTGTGCGAATGGTACGCCGTCCGTCGGGTGCCGGCCTCGACCCAGTCGTGATCCAGACCCGCGAGCTTGTATCGGAATCTCATATGCTCGGGATCGCTGAAGCTGAGGCCGGTGTATTGGATCTCGAGGTTCTGCCACTCCGGGCCTATTCGAACCGGAGCGCTCATTCGGGAGGCGATGACGGGCTCTCGATCGATCTGCAGCGACTCGATCACCACGCGTGGCGAATTGCGCTGGTCCGTGATGGAGTCGGGATCGATGACGGCCGCGCCGTCCTGCGTCGGGAACCACAGGCGGCCGTCGTGCGAGCGGTAACCCGCTGGCCACAGACCGCCGTTGCACTCGACGTTCGCCATGCCGTCAGCCTTCCCATAAGCTACTGACGATATCGATCGTCGTCGACCCGCCGCTACGTCGTCGAGCTCCTGCTTGCGGACTCGAGAAATGCCGCGATTGGAGCTCATCCAGAGGTTGCCGCGCGAGTCCTCGAGGATCTGGAAGACGCCGTCGTTGAACAGCCCGTCGCGCGTCGTGTAGCGCGTGAACCTGCCATCCTGGAACCGACCGAGACCGCTGTCGTACGTGC
The DNA here is from genome assembly GCA_963730995.1 of uncultured Acidobacteriota bacterium. Lineage (GTDB taxonomy): Bacteria > Acidobacteriota > Vicinamibacteria > Vicinamibacterales > 2-12-FULL-66-21 > CAVSUB01. Next base: position 219,554 of record CAVSUB010000004.1, read on the forward strand.
CAATCCACAATACGCCACGGCGATCCTCGTAGAGAGCGCGCACGGTGCTGCCGGGCATGCCGTCACGGTCGGTCCAACTCGTGAACTTGCCGTCCTTCCACAGCGCAAGGCCGCCGTAGACTCCGATCCACAGGCCGTCACGTGTGTCGATCAGCACCCGCACGGTGTCGCCCGGCAGCCCGTCGCGGGAAGTGAAGATCGTCGCCGTGCCGTTCGCGTATCGGACCAGGCCGCGGTCCGTTCCAAGCCACATCACACCGTCGCGGTCCTGATGGATGACGTTCACGGTGCCGCCGGCATTGAGATTGGGGATGAGCGGAGAGAACCGGCCGTCTCGAAACAGTTGGACGCCGCTGGACGTTCCGACCCAGAGAGTGCCTTCGCGATCCTCCGTCAGACTCGTGACCGCCCCGGGGGCGAGGCCATCCTTCATCGTGTAGTTGGTGAACGTGCCGGCCTGAAGCCTGCTCAGGCCACCCGACCACACGCCGATCCAGATCGCTCCGGCGCGATCCTCGTAGATCGGGTAGATGTTGCCATCGAGCAATCCTTCAGGCTTCGAGTAGGTAACGACGACTTGTTTGCGTACGCGACGGAGCCCCTGGCCGTCGGTGCCCAACCAGAGATTACCCTCGCGGTCCTCGCAGAGCGCCGCGAAGACGACGGTTTCGGCGCGGCCGGCTCCGCCAAGGGTCAAGGACCGACCCAGCGACTGGCTGACACCCAGCGTCCAACGCGTGCCGTGTCGATCGCGCCAGGTGGTCTGCCGAGCGACACCCGCGGATAGTGTCTCGATGGGCTGAGGCGCCTCGGCGGGCGCGCCGCCGTCATCGGTCGAGGCAGGGAGGCGCACGACCCTGCCTCCCGAATACGACAGCCAGATCGTTTCATCCTGCGCCAGCGCGACGAATCCCAGTTGGCCGGAGGGCGACGACGGAAGAGCCCGGCGCTCCAACCGGCCGTTCACGAAGAGCAGCAGCTCCCCGCGATCCGTTCCCCAGACGCCGCCAGTCTCGGTCCAATCGAGGCGCTTGTAGCCGCCTGGTACTACCGGCGCGCCAATCTCGACGAATCGCTCTCCGTCCGGTTGCCACTGCCTGATGGTGTCGTCGGATAGCACCCACACATTCCCGGCGGCATCACCGGAGAAAGCCCTGACGAATCTCGCCGACAGGCCGTTCGGAGCTGAATACGTGATGAAGCGCCCGCCCGTATATCGCGTCACTGAGCCTATTTCGGTCCCCATCCACAGATCGCCGCGAGTGTCCTCGAAGAGCGAGGTGAAACGATTGCTGTAGATGCCGGGACTGTTGGCTCTGTTGAAAACCGTGAAGCGCACACCATCGAATCGGGCGAGCCCGTCGAACGTGGCAATCCAGAGATATCCGTCACGCGTCTGGCGGATCGCCGTGACAATGTTCTGGGGGAGCCCGCTGTCCGCTGTCCACGAGTCGAAGTGAAACTGCGCGTAGACGGGGGAGGGGATGGTGAGAAGAACCGCTAGAGCCGCGATATGTCTGCAAAGGGCGGCCAGGTCTCGCATCCGTTCTCGTCCGATGACCACGAATTGTCCCATTGGCGCTCCGTTGCCCGGAGCGCCAATGCCAGATCATCGCACGTCGGCAGCCGGCTTTTGACGTAGACTTACCCAGCCAGCATTGCCAGTCAGGACGTCAGGTGCGCCCACATATCATCGCTCCCGTCGTCATCGCCCTGTGTTCGAGTCCGGGACTCTTCGCACAATCGCCGAAGGAGCCGAGTCCGCCGCCCTCATCCCAGACACCTGATCAACGTCCGCCGACGTTTCGGACCGGCGCCAATCTCGTTCGGGTCGACGTGTATCCGACGCGTGCCGGCAAACCGGTAGAGGATCTGGCGGCCGCCGACTTCGAGATCCTCGAGGACGGAGTGGCTCAGAAAGTCGATACGTTCGAGCACGTCGTCGTCCGCCCGGCGGGTCCTCAATCGGAGCGCATCGAGCCCTCGTCTCAGCGGGAGATGCTGCAGGCGGCCGAGAACCCGCGCAACCGCGTGTTCGTGATCTTCCTGGACCAGACTCACGTCGAGTTTGGGGACTCCCACGCGATTGCCGAGCCGCTGATCCGGCTGATCAACAGAATTCTGGGTCCGGACGATCTCGTGGGAGTGATGACGCCAGACATGAGCGCGAACGAGCTCGTCCTCTCGCGGCGCACTGAAGTCACCGAAGAGCGGTTGAGGACACACTGGCATTGGGGCGATCGCTTCGCTCACATGAACGACGAGCGCGAGGACGCGTACGAGATGTGCTATCCCGTCATCACGTATGGGGATCTGGCTGCCGTCCTGATCGCGCGCAAGCGAGAGCGAGAAGTTCTCGAGGCGCTTCAGGATCTCGTCAGGTACGTCGGCGGCATCAAGGAGGAGCGAAAAGCGATTCTCACTGTGACGCACGGATGGGATCTCTTCACGCCGCAGTTCGGGCTGCAGAATCGGGGCAGTAGCTCGCAGACTCCCACAGGTGATCCTGTTGGCTTCGGACCTGGCGGGACGTTGACGACCAAGGATCCGCCGCAACAAGGACAACAACCTCCCAGTCACCAAGATGGAGTGCGACGCGGACCGGCAGCGCCTCTCATCGATCGACGACGAGCAGTTCCTGCGCGACATCATCGGAGAGGCCAACCGCAGCAATTCGACGTTCTATCCGATCGACCCTCGCGGTCTGGTCGCTCTCGAAACAGGCGGGGCTTCCACGCTGTCTCTGACCGCCGACGCGCAACTGCGACGGACCCATGCGCTGTCGATGCGAGATCTGGCGGACGGAACGGACGGCATCGCCGTGATGGACACCAACGATCTGGACAAGGGCCTCCGCAAGATTTCCGACGACCTCACGTCCTACTATCTTCTCGGCTACTACTCGACGAACTCGAAAACAGATGGCGGGTATCGATCGCTGAAGGTTCGAGTGAAGCAGCCTGGCGTGGCCGTCCGTGCCCGCCGCGGGTACCGTGCCGCAAGCGTGGAGGAAGTGACGCGCGCGCGAAAGGCCGCGGCGGCTCCGGCTGTGGACGCCGCGACGCCGATCTCGGCCGCCATGGAATCCCTCGCGTCGATCCGCCCGGACTCGCGGGTCCGGCTTCGCGCCACGCCGGCGCCGGGAGGCGATCTCCTGTGGATAGCCGGCGAGCTCTCGGCCGCGCCGGGCCGCACCGACGAGTGGGCGCAGGGAGCGACCGCCAATCTCCAGATCTCCAGCGGCTCGGAGACGGCGGTCGGCCGCGTCACGATCAAGGCCGGCGACCGGACCTTCCTGACGTCGATCAAGCTGCCGCCCGGCAAGCCGGCGACCCTCGACGTGCAGGCGCGGATCTCTCCGACCGACAGCGGGACGCCGCCCGCCACGGAGTCCATCCGCCTCGCCCTGGCGCCACAGCCGCTCTTCTACAGGCGTGGCCCGTCGACAGCCAATCGGCAGGTGCCAACCGCCGATCTTCGATTCACGCGCGCCGATCGGGCCCATCTCGAGCTGCCCGTCGGCCCGGAAGTCAAGCCGGGATCGGGCCGGATGCTGGATCGTACGGGCCAGCCGCTGGGCGTTCCGGTCACGATGGGTGAGCGCACCGACGACGCAAGCGGGCAGCACTGGATTACGGCGGACGTCGCGCTCTCGCCGCTCGCACCCGGTGACTATGCGATCGAGATCGCCGCCACCGACAAAGGAACCGAGTCGCGCGTCGTCGCCGCTATTCGCGTCGTCAGGTGACTGCGGGCACGATCCCACACGGACACACGATTGGCCACCGCTGCCTCGACGACGCCGAAGTGGCGGCGTCTGTCCGTGGCTGACTATTTGAGGCTGAAGTTGACCGTCACCATCATGCGCACTTCGATCGGCGCGCAGTTGAGCAGTGTCGGGTCAAAGTCCCACTGACGCACGGCATCGACGGCCGCCGCGCTCAGGTCGGGGTTCGACGACCTCACGACATCGACCGCGGCAATCCGTCCGTCCAATCCGATGCGGGCGTCAAGGCTGACGTCCCCCGTGACACCCGCCTGCTGGAGGTAAGCCGGATAGACTGGAGTGACGTGTTTCACCTTTCGCGGAGGCCGAAGTTCGGCACCTGAAGACGACGGCCGACAGTCCTCTACCGCTCGCTTCGCCAGAGCCGGACGATCCACCGATCCGGGAGGCGTCGGATCGGAAGCACCGCCCTTTACCGCGACGTATTCCGAGAGCGTTCCAACCTGCAGCGCCAGATTGCGTTGAATATTCTGGCCGCTCACGGTCAACGTACCCGTTAGTGCGAGGAAGCCGGGAGACTGCACCCGCACTGCATAGTCCCCCGGTGGCAGACCGACGAATTCGAATCGGCCCGCTTCGTCACTCCGCACCTCGTACTTGGCCAGCGTGCCCACGTTGGTCAGCGTGAGGGTGGCTTTCGGGATGGAGCCATTGGTAGGACCCAGCACGGATCCGGAGAACGTGGCAAAGGATTGTGCTGCGGCCCCGAAGCTCGCGAGCACCACGCTCAAGGCAACGACTCCAAGTGCGGACGCCGCGCGTATCGCAGGGCGTGGAGGCAGGCGATTGAGATTCTTGTTCAGCATGGCATTGACCCTCCTCTCGAGACCGGATCGGCGCACCATCGCTGGTGCAGACAGCGGACCTTCGTACCATCGATGAGCCCTGGCCGCTTGGGCAAGGTGCACGAGATGTTGCGCGTAACTTGCTCCGCCGATCCCCAGTCCGAGGACGGCGTCGTCGCACGCCAGCTCGCTCTCCTCGCGCAGGCGCCGACACAGGAACCAGACCAGGGGATTGAACCAGTGCAGGCACCGGAACGTCTCGGCGCCCAGCTGCGCGGCCCAATCGTGCCGGCGGATGTGCGAGAGCTCGTGACCGAGGACCGCGCGGACGCGCTCCGCCGGCCAGTCGACCGCGCCGCGGGGCACGATGATCTTCGGCCGCCACACGCCGCACGTGACGAGCCACGACGGATGCTCACTGAGGAGGACCGCGGTCGTCCGTCGAACGCCGAGAGCCCGCGACACCTCGTGCGTCAGCTCGACCCACTGTCCCGCGAGCACGCGCTCGGAGCGTGAGATGATCCAGAGGAGCCGACACAACCCGACACCGAGCACGAACAGATTCACGGCGAGCCCCGCGATCCAGAGCAGACGCAGCATCCGACCGGCGACGTTCGTGATGGGACGGGCCGTGGGCTGGTCGAGCCCGACGGGCGCTACGATTCGCGCCGATACCGCTCGGGTCGTGTCACCGGCAAATGTGTTTACGCGCTCGAACGATGACGTAAACAGTGATAGGGGTGCCGGCAGTTGCCAGGCGGGCACCGCTCGCTCCAGCACCGGCAGGCAGGCCGCACAGATCAACGTCGCAAGCAGTACCCAATGTCGTGTCGCGGCTGACTGGCTGTCGCAGGCACCGAGCGACAGCGAATCCTGAGAGCACGATGAGCGAGAGGTTGATCATCGGTCCTCCTTCCTTGCTTTCTCGACCATCTCGGCGATGCGATCCAGCTGATCCTCCGAGAGCCGTGCGCCTTCGCCGCCGAGCACCGCGGCGACCACCTTTTCGGCGGAACCGTCAAAGAACGTGTCGACGAGGTGCCGCAGCGCAGACTTCCTTGCAGAGTGCCTCGGCACCGCGGGAGAGTACACGTATCGAAGGCCGTGTTCCTCCTGCCGGACGTGTCCCTTCTGCTTCAGCACGCGGAGCTGGGTTCGGACCGTCGAACAGCTCGGTTTTCCGGGCAGCTCGTCCATTACTTCAATGGCGGTGGCGGAACCGCGCCGGTAGAGAATGTCCATGATCTGCCGTTCGCGGCGCGTCAGGACGGTGTGGAGCGTCTTGGCCATTATGTTATTTTTATAACATTAACGTTAGAAAAATAACATCTAAAAAAGATCAACGTGACTCCCGGTATGCGCCCTTCGCGCCTTGCGCGCCGGGCGCACCGCCGCCCTCGGTGTTAACAGGACTCCGGGGACGCGACACTAGCCAGTCCGGCTGGTACTCTGAGCCGCATCATCATGACCAACACCCGCATCATCATGACCAACACCAGCGCCGCAGCGTCGTCACACCGATGAACACCGTCGTCGTCACAGGAGCGGGTACCGGTGTCGGGCAGGCGGTTGCGCTGCGATTCGCGGCGGGGGGTTGGCGGGTCGCGCTGATTGGCCGGACGGAAGCAACTCTTGCCGAGACGGCCTCGCGTGCGGGCGCGGAAGCCCGGAGCCGAATCGGGACGTTCCCGTGCGATGTGAGCGTGCCGGATGCCGCGGCCGCGATGGGCGCGGCCGTGCTCGAACGTTTCGGGACCGTTGACGTGCTCGTCAATTCCGCGGGCATCAACGTGCCGCAACGAAGTTTCCAGACGCTTGCCCTCGACGACTGGCACGCGGTTCTTGCAACCAATCTCCACGGCGCCTATTACTGCGTGCGCGCGTTTCTTCCTGGGATGCGCGAGCGGCGGACCGGCACGATCGTCAACATCAACTCCGACGTCGGCAAGATGGCGAGGGAGATTTCAGGTCCCGCCTATGTGGCGTCGAAGTTCGGTCTGCGGGGCCTTACGCAGCAGATCAATGCCGAGGAACGCGGGAACGGCGTGCGGGCCTGTTCCATTTGTCCGCGCGACGTGAATACGCCGCTCCTCGACAAACGTCTGCAACCGCCGGCGCCGGAGGTTCGCGCGGCCATGCTGCAGCCCGACGATGTCGCCGCCTGCGTGTGGCTCGTCGCGACGCTCCCGGCGCGCGCAATCGTGGACGAGATTTCGCTGTCTACCCGTTAGTGGATAAGTGACCAAGGCCAGCTATGACGTCGCGATCGTTGGCGCGGGGCCGAATGGCCTGACGGCTGCCGTCCTGCTCGGGTTGGCCGGGCTGTCGGTTGTCGTCCTCGAGAGGAACCCGCGGATCGGCGGCAGTTGCCGGACGGAGTCCTTCACCGAGCCGGGCTTCGCCCACGACGTCTGCGCGGCGATTCACCCGATGGCCGTCGTGTCGCCGATCTTTCGCAGGCTCCGGCTCGAAAACTACGGGGTCGAGTGGGTCGCCGCGCCATTGCCGCTCGCGCACCCGCTCGACGACGGTCGCGTGGCGGTGCTGTCGCGGCAGATGTCGGCGACCGTTGCGACTCTCGGTCGCGATGGAGCCGGATGGGAGCGCCTTCTGCGACCGTTCGTGGACCGTCACGAGGACTTCTTCAGCAGCATCCTGCGTCCGCAGCGTGTGCCGCGACATCCCTGGCTGATGGCGCGCTTCGGCCTCGTCGGGCTTCGTTCGTGCGACAACCTTGTCAGGCGGTTCGCGGATGCTCCGGCCCGCGCGCTGCTGGCCGGCAATGCCGCTCACTCGTTTCTGCCGCTCGACAGCACCGCATCGGCGTCATTCGGTCTCGTGCTGGCGGTGGCCGGGCACGCAGTCGATTGGCCCTGCGCTCGCGGAGGCTCTCAACAGATCGTCGACGCTCTGGCAGCCCGCGCGCGAGCGCAGGGGTGCGAGATCCGGACGGATGTCACGGTGCGATCGCCGGCAGACATCCCCTCGTCGAGGGCCGTGCTCTTCGACGTGACGCCGCGACAGTTCCTTGCCATTGCTTCGGACGATCTCTCGCCGTCATACCGGAGCCGGCTCGAACGCTTTCGCTACGGAGCGGCGGCGTTCAAGATCGACTACGCGTTGTCCCGTCAGATCCCCTGGCGAGCGAGGGAGTGCGCGGATGCGGCAACCGTCCACGTGGGAGGCACATTCGAGCAGGTGGCACGCTCCGAAGCGGATGCGAATGCAGGCCGGGTTTCAGACGCGCCGTTCGTGCTCGTCGCGCAGCAAAGCCACTTCGACGCGACGCGCGCACCCGCCGGCCGCCATACCGGGTGGGCCTACTGCCATGTGCCGAACGGATCGCAGGTCGACATGACGGATCGGATCGAGCGTCAAATCGAGCGTTTCGCGCCCGGCTTCCGCGACACGATTCTGGCGCGCCATGTCATGCCGCCGCAGGCCCTGGAGTTGTACAACCCCAACCTGGTCGGAGGCGACATCGGCGGTGGCGCGAATACGCTGACGCAGTTTCTGGCCCGTCCCTTTCCGCGTTGGAATCCGTACACGACGTCGAACCCTCGACTGTTCCTGTGCTCGAGCTCGACACCGCCAGGCGGCGGCGTGCACGGCATGTGCGGCTACTGGGCGGCGCGGACAGGTACTCGAACGGGTCTTCGGCAGGCGAGTGCCGGACGAACTGGCAATCTGAACGGCTCGCCTATCAGCTCACCGGACAGCGGATCCAGTTCGGAGGTAGTGGGTCATCGATCGACTGCCGAGAAACTGGGGCGGACGCGAGCAGGAGGTTGCGAAGGTAACGGAGTTCACAACGGAGGAACGGAGAGAACGAAGACGAAACGGAGAAGGCTCAGCCCCCGCGGGCGTGACCGCGCGGAGCGCGGTCGAGTGACGAGGGGCGCGACGGGCGCAAGTGGGTCGATGCTCGAGGGCCACTTGCGTCCGTCGCGCCCCTCGCCACTCGGACGCCGGCCACGGCCGGCGCCACGCCCTACGCGTCGCGTCGACGGCGCATCCTCTTCTCCGTTCTTCCTCCGTTGGCTCCGTTTCTCCGTTGTGAACTCCGCTCTTTCCGTCCCCTCCGTACCGGGCGCGCAGCCCAAAACTGACCGGGTATCAATTCGCAGCGTCACTTGACCCGCGCGGGCTCCACGACATCTTCGGTGGCAGCCGGATCCCCCGCTGCGGGCCCGTGCCAGACGCTCCCTCCGAACGTGGTGATGTAGATGCGTTCCGGCGACGCGGGGTCGGGGATGACTCGATGACCCCACTTGAAGTTGAATCCCTGGATCCGCGTCCAGTTCGCACCGCGGTCAGTCGACCTCCAGGCGCCCTGATCGAAGCCGCAGGCGTACAGCGTGCCGGTCCGCGAATCGAGAGTGACGTCGTACACGTGCTGACCCGTGCTGAAGATCGACTTCCAACTCGTGCCCGCATCGGTGCTCAGAAAAATTCCACCGCCCGTGTCGCCATCGGCGTGGTACACACCCCAGGTCGAAAGATAGAGCCGCTGCGGATCGGCGGGATCGACGAGCACGCCCGTTGGACCATTCGTCCCGGCTGGCAGCGGAACCGCCTTCCAGTGATCGGCGCCGTCCTCAGAGACGTAGAGCGCCCCATCCCCCTCGTCGCCGATTCTTCCGTTCTCGCTTCGCCTTGCGACGACCAGATACAGCTGACCCTTCGGCGACAGCGTCAGACGCCACGTGAACGGCTGACGGCCGGCGATCCCCTCATTCTTCATGGCCCACGTCTCGCCGCCGTCGGTGCTCTTGAACACGCCACCGCCGAACACGCAGGCGTACACCGTTCGGGATCCAGCAGGGCTGCGCGAATCGACGAGCACGTGCGTGACCGCGCCCGCCGGGAGGCCGCGCGCCGGCGACCACGTCCGGCCGCCATCGCGCGAGATGCCGACGCCACCTCGGTAGGTGTCAGGATCGCGTGAGCGCCACATCTTGGGACGCGGCAGATCGTGCGTGCCGCTGAACGCGCCCCACATCACACCCGCCTTGTCCGGATCGAAGGCGACGCCGTAGGTCGTGTTCCGCCAGTCCTGCGGCATGCCCTGGCTCGAGACCATCCAGCTTCGCCCGCCATCTTCGCTTCTGAACAGGCCGATGTCCGTGTAGCTGATGAAGATCCGCGATGCGTCGTGCGGATCGACATCCACGCCGTATGTGGTCGTCACGTCGAGCCCGCGGGTAGTCCACTGCTTCGGACCGACAGGTTTGGAGTGCACCTGGGCCCACTTTCCGCCACCGTCGAGTGTCCGATACGTGCGGAAGAGGTCCGTTACGTACGCGACGTCGGGGTTGCGCGGGCTGACGCCCAGATCGTACGGTGCGTCGAACCAGATGTCGGGCCCCGGCATCACCGCGCGCTCCTCGAGCCACGACCCTGACATCGTTGGAGACGGCTTGTTGCTTTCCTTGTGCACGATTCGCCACGTGCGGCCGGCATCGTCCGTCCGGGCGACGCCATTGTAGAGGCCGGCCGGCCCGCTTCCGGTCCTCAGGCCTTCGAATCCGAGATACGCGACTGTGCCGCGAGCTGCCGAAGCGGACACGGCGCGGAAGCGGACCGGTTCGCCCGACCCGGCGTCGACGATCTGGTCCGCGAGGCCGTGCAGCGCCTCGCGCCAGGTGCTGCCGTCATCTTGAGAGACGAACACGCCACCTGTGAGGTGCCCACCGTTCCACGCGGAGTCGGTCAACGCATAAACGACGGCCGCGCCGTCCGCGCCGAGCGCGATACTCGCGGTCTGGATGGCCCCGCCCGATGGTCCGCTCTGTTCCGTCCACGCGGAGCCACGCTGCCGAACGACGTGTCGTTCGGTCACGATCGCCAGGCCGCCGTTGGGCCCTGCTGCCATCCCGAGCACCCGTTCCGCCGGCAGGTCGCGCAGCTTGCGCCAGTGCTGCGCGCCGTCGGACGAGACGAGGACGTAACCGGCGCGGCTCGATCCCCTGCCGGCGCCGTGTCCGCTCACGGCAATCGCCACCGTTCCGTCCGGCGCCACGGCGACGGACTCCACCTGGCCGCGATCGTTGGGCTGCGGGTACAGCGGATCGTCCGTGCGCACGCCATACTCGGAGTGATCGCCGGCCATCGTCTCGCTCGTATTGCGATGCGGATCGGGGAAGACCATGCGCCACGTGCGGCCGCGATCCGCGCTCCGCCAGAGCGCGGGATTGCTCGCGTAGATCACGTCAGGGTGAACCGGGTCGAATGCGAAGCTCGAGACGCCCGTTCCAAGGTTGAACATGCGCCACGACTCGCCGCCATCGTAGGTAATGTAGCCGCCCGTCATGTCGCATCCGACCAGCACGACGTTCGGGTCGTGCGGGCTGATCGTCGGATGCGTCATCGTGCCGCCACCTCCGGGACCGATGACCTCCCATAGATCGAGACGAGCGCCCGTGCCGGCCGCGATCGCGCCTGGCGCGCTCGATCGCGACACGGCAACCAGGGCCACGCCAAGGCAGACCAGCAGCCCCCGCAGGTTCATCGTTCGCCCTTTCGTGTTCGGGGCCCTTCGTCGGGTCCGGTCGGGACGATCACTTCGAAGTCCGACCCCTTGACCCGCGACAACGACTCGAGCCCTGTGATTCGACGGTCCGGTGCGATCGACAGCAGCCAGTTGCTGCCGTTGTCCGCCACGAACATCCCGTAGCGTTTGAGCGCCTTCAGCACGGCCTGCGCGTGCGGCGGAAAGCCGGTGATATCGAAGTCGCGGCGCAATCGCAGCCGTTCTCCCATGCGCGGCAGTGACGGATCGGTGCGGCTGCTCGCGAAATGGCGGGCGGGGTAGACGTACTCCCGGCGCGTCCTCTGGACCGTTACACGAAGCGCGTGGTTGACGTCCCCGCGCGCGACTTCGTCGTAGCGGACGATCGACGGGAGGATCGGCAGTCCGGCGGCGTCAGATGACGTCCAGCGCTCCGGACGAAGCCGGTTCGTGTGCAGATCGAAAGTCGTAGCCTGAGACGCCTGCCAGCCCGTGTCGGTCAACCGTGCCTGCCAGAACTCGTGGAAGCGTCCGTGCGCGGGATCGACGAGGATCAGATGACGATCGCCGGAGCCTTCGCGCTGAAACTGCTCGAGCGTGATCCCCGGACGCGGCAGCGCCTTGGTGTCCTCGTTGCGCGCCAGCGGCCAGTTCTCGATCGGCGCGTTCGAAGGAATGGGGAACGGGCCGGGATCGGACTCGTCCGGGTACTCGGTGATCCGCACGTTCACCATCGCCTGGTTCGCCGGGACGATGACGAAGTTCATGTCGAGGTTGTATCCGAGCGGTGCGTCCGCGCCTATCGACTTGACGATCGCCGCTGACATCTCATGCACGGGCCGGTTGGTGATGTCCTCGTGCCAGGGATTGTCGGGCGGGAGAATCTGCAAGGCGGAGAGGATGCGGTCGGCCTCCGGCGTGTCGAACAAGACCGGCGCCGCGATCTCCGTCAGGCGTCCGCTGGCCTGACTGGCGACCAGCGCGCTCGCGATCGAACACGCAACCGCGAGCCCCACAACGAAGTGACGCACGCGAACTGTGTTCGACGGAAGGAGCTCGAGTTTCGCCCCGGACGATCGAATGACCCGGCTTGTGCTGGAAGCTGGAAGCTGGCAGCTGAAAGCTGTCTTTTTCACACCACCATGACCTCGATGTTGCGCGCGCGCAGGCCGGCGACCAGCTTGGGATCCGCGCCATCGTCCGTGACGATGCGCTGGACGTCGCTCAGGTCCGCGATGAGCGAGAGACTGCGTCGATGGAATTTGCTCGAGTCAGTCACGGCCGTCACTTCGCGCGAGACCCTGATCATCAGTCCATTGAGCTGCGCCTCGAGGACGTCCGGGGTCGTCAGCCCGATCTCTGGGTCGAGCCCGTCGACGCCGAGAAACAGCCGATCGGCATTGAGGGCGCGCAGGATCTGCTCGGCCTGCGGCCCGACGGTCGAGTACGACATCTGCCGCAGGATGCCGCCAATCATGATCACGCGGATGTGCGGCAGATTCGCCAGCTCCATCGCGATGTTCAGGGCGTTGGTGATGACGGTCAGGGACTTCAGCTTGAGGAACCTCAGCTGACGGGCGATCTCCGCCGTCGTCGTCCCTGAGTCGAGGATGATGGTCTCGCCCTGCCGGATCAGCCCCGCCGCCGCATGGCCGATCCGGACTTTCTCGCCGTGGTGCAGCGTCTCTTTGACCGCAATCGGCGTGTCCTGTTGATCGAGCCGCTTCAACGCGCCGCCATGCGATCGCACGATCGCACCGGCGTCCGCAAGCGTGTCCAGATCGCCGCGGATGGTCACGCTCGAGACGTCGAAGCGGTCCGACAGCTCCTCGACAGTCGCGCGCTCTTCCTTGTCCAGCAGCTCCAGAATGCGTCGGCGTCGTTCCTCGACGAGCAGTTTCACACTCTTGTGGTTCGCCACCCGCATACTCTACAGCGCGCCCATACCGAGACCAGAGGCGTCGCAGCTACCTCGTGAATGTTTGGAAAACCTTAACAGGAGGAGGGGAGGAAGGAGGATCTTCCTGCTTCCTCAGCTCGGATCAGGGCTGCTCGCGCCGCGCGTCGCGCGGCGGAATGAGCGGACGGGCGTGGGATCGCGAACGCGTGGTGATCGTGTCGCGCTCGCGATCTCACGCCCGTTCGCTCATTCCAGCGCCCGCCTTTTCGGCGGGCGCGCGAGCAGCTCACTCTGCCGATTCAAGGAAAGGAAGTTCCTCTCCGTCCTCCCTTCCTCCGATCCTCCTGTAAAGGTCTTCGTGACAAGTAGACACCGTCACGATCAGAATCTGGCCCGTAACCCTAGTCGTAAGACCCGTCCCGCCGAGAACCCTTCGGTGTTGCCTATCGAGTCCGCGCCGAGCACACCCGTCGTGCCGTTGTGGGCATCGCCGTCGACCAGATACGACGTCAGATCGACGAACCCGCTTCCATATGTCGGGAAGAACTGCGGATGGTTGAACGCGTTGTCGAGCAGCGCCGAGAACTGCAGCCTGAAGTTCTGGTGCGTGAGCACGTCCTTGTAGAACGCAAAGTTCACGACCCAGGTCCCGGGTCCTGTCAAGCTCCCTTTCTTCGCGTTTCCAAGCTTGCCCGGTTGCGGGAGGGCATACGCCGTTTGATCGAAGAAGGCATCGCGGGATCCCCCGGTATTCGGATCGTGGATCTGATCGGGCCGCCACGCGTTCGAGAAGAAATTGCCCAACCCGTCGAGCGGTTTACCGGTGTTCCACGGACTCGTCGTGTAGAACCCGGTAAAAAACGGCGTGAGGTGCTGCCCGCTGCGTGCCTGGAACAGCGTCGAGACAGTCCACCCGCCGAACAGCGCGTCTGTCCAACCCTTCATGTTCGCGCCGTGCGTCCGGCCGTGCCCGACCGGCACGTCCCACGTCGCGTTCGCGACGATGCGGTGCTTGACGACGTTCGGGTCGGGACCGCGATCCTTTTCGATGTCGTACGGATCGAACATCACCGGTCCGATAGTGCTGTTGCCGACATCGGGTGCGTTGCTGTCCGAGTGCGCCAGGGTGTACGCCGCGTTGAGCGCCAAGCCACCCCGATAGCGGCGCAGCACTTCGAACTGCGCCGCGTTGAACTGCCCGCTGCCGCGGTTTTCGACGATGTCCATGAAGGAGCCGTAGAGAGGGAATGGAAGGCGCGCGCGATCGGCCGGGTCCTCGGGATCGAACGGCACCGTGCTTGCCTGCAGCGTGTTGTAGTCGCGATCCACCAGAAGCTTCCGCATCGTCGATCCGATGTAGCTCACGCGCAGCCCAATATCCCCAGGGAGCTCGCGCTCGAGCGTGAGGTTGTATTGATAGATGTCGGGGCTTTCGAGATTGGGGTCGATGCCCTGATTACCGAAGTCAGCAAGGTCGACCGCCGGTGTGCCGAGGGAAAAACCGTGCTGGAGGGTGCCGCCGCGGCGCGTCGTGATGTAGCGGAATTCGTTGGTGGCCATGAGATCCCGGATGCCCTGGACGGCCACCGTCGGGTGAAAGATCCCTGCGCCGCCACGGAAGACGGTCTTGTTGCTCTCGTCGAGCCGCCACGCGAAGCCGACGCGTGGGCTGAAGTTGTTCTTGTCGGTGTTGATCAGGGTGTCCGGCAGACCCACCTGATCAGCGGTGAGCGTACGGCCGAGAGCGATCAGACCCGGAGGAAGCTTGGCAGCCACCTCCGAGTTCGGCACGATGTGATGCCCGCCGTCGGCCGGGCTGAAGCTGGCAAGCGTGAGGCTGTTCTCGTGCCACGCGCCGACGACTTCGTAACGCAAGCCGAGGAAGGCCGTCACGCTCTTGCTGATCTTCCAGTCGTCTTGCGCAAACCCGGCGACGTCGTTCGAGTGGCCGTCGAGCGGACCGCGGTTGGTGACCTGATCGCGGGTGTCTATCGGGCGGCCGAGCAGGAAGTCGGTGAAGGCGTTGCCGGTGACACTCCCATTGAACCGGTATTGGCCACGGAAATTGACGCCAAGTCCGAAGCCGTCGCGCGCTATGTTGCGCGTCCAGAGGCCGCCCGCCTTCAGCGTATGCCCGCCCTTGATCCACGTCAGGTTGTCGCTCAGCGAGAAGGCGTTCTGCCGCACGGTGCGGTCGACGTTGCGGCCGGCGTCGACGATGTTCGTCGGCCGGTTGGTGCTGGTGTTGAACTGGAACGATGGGAAACCGAGCCGATCGGCCGTGAGACTCGGCGCGTTTTCGATGCCGAGGGTCGACGCCACGTCGGCCGCGCGGAACGTGCTCTCGCGGCGTGAGTTGTCGTAGTTGTACCCGATGCGCAGCTCGTTCACGATCGTCGGGCTGAAGATCCTGGTCCAGCCGCCGACCACCGAGCCGGTATCGAGGTCGCGATTCAGGATCGGCAGATTCGTCAGCGCGGTGCCGCCTTCGAAGGTGATCGAGTTCGGACTGTAGTGCTGATATCCGCCACGTACGAACAACGTGTTGTTCTTTCCCGCCTCGTGGTCGAGACGGACGTCGAATCGATGCCGCTTCCGCGTTTCGGGAACGAACTGCTGGTACACACCGTAGCCGCTCGCGAGCGTTCCCTGGTTCGGCAGCGGGTAGAAGAAGTTCATGACGTTCGTTGCCGCCGGATCGATGCGGTCGGCCGGAATTATCTGGTTCGGGAACGCCACGCCCGTCTGCGGGTCCCGAGGCGAGATGGCAGTGCCGCGGAAGTCGCCGTTCCGCATCGCCTGAGTTGGCACCGTCGCCCGGCCTCCGCCAAAGATGGCCTTGTCGTCCGAACCTTCGTAGTTGCCGAAGAAGAACAGCTTCTGGCTGACCAGCGGGCCTCCAAGACTCGCTCCCCAGCGATGCTGGTGCGTGTCCGACAGCGGATCTCCACGTTTGGTGCCCGAGAGTGTCTGGTTGTAGGTGAGGGCGTTCAGGCTGTCGCCGTTGAAGTCATAGAACGACGTACCGCTGGTACCTGCTGCTGCCGCGCTTCGTCGTGACGATGACGCCCGCCAGCCCGCCGTACTCGGCGCTGTACGAGTTGGACAAGACCTGCAACTCTGAGACCGCATCCAGGCCCGGCGCGGAGTTGCCGATCGTACCGAAGATCGCATTCGTGGAGGCCTGTCCGTCCTGGATGTACGACACTCCATAAGTCTTGCCGCCCAGGAACTGAATGTCATTGTCGCCGCTGCTCCCCACGACGTTGGGGTTCAGGAGCAGGAAGGACTGGATGTCGCGGCTGCTTCGCGGGAGGTCTCGGAGCTGCTGCTCATCGAGGCCGCGAGTAATCGCCTGGCTGTCGAGGGTGATGTTGTTAACCGCATCGGCGGAGACCGTCACCGTCTCGTTCACGCCACCGAGCTCGAGGGTGACGTCGATCAGGGCGGTCGCCGCGGCCCGCACGAGGACTCCGGGCCTTTCGTATTTCTTGAAGTTCGTCGTGACGACCTCGACACGATACGTGCCTGGTTTCACGTTGGTCACCTCGTAACGGCCCTGCGCATCGGTTTCGAGGGTGCGGGGAACGCCCGTAGCCTCGTCCACGATCAGAATGGCGGCCCCGGCTACCGCGGCACCTTGCGGATCCACGACCGTGCCGCGGACGGTGCCGAGGAAGGACTGCGCGGCGGCGTTCCCGGCGCAGACCAGTGTGAGTAACAAGATGGCTGGAACGACGCGGCGCCTGACGCGGCCCGCAGCGAAAGCGAGCATTCGCATTTCCTCCTCCTCGCGATCACGTTGACGAGGCGCCGCAATGCAGCACCATGAGAGTCACCGTCAGAAATCGCAAGCAAACGACAGCAATCAGACTTTCTATATCTTTCTTTTACCGACTGTCAACTGATTTTTACTGGGGTCATCACCTTGAGCAGGAGTTCTCCTGCCGTTACGCTGTTCTGATGGGCCCACGCCTGACCCTCTTCGCCTTCGTCGCAGCCGTCACGCTGACGACGGCCTGTCGCCAGGGTGCGACCGACTCCGGCGCTACACGCGCCGCCGATCCGCCGAACGTATTGCTCGTGACGATCGACACGCTGCGAGCCGATCGTGTCGGTTCGTACGGATACCAGCCCGCCGCCACTCCGACGCTGGACGCGCTGGCTGCGCGCGGCGTGCGCTTCAAGACCGCGATTGCGCACGCGCCGCTGACTGGCCCATCGCACGCATCGATCCTCACCGGGCTGACGCCGCTCGGCCACGGGTTTCGCAACAACGGCGGATTCGTGCTGGCTCCCACTATCAAGACGGCCGCGGAGGACTTCAGGAAGGCGGGCTACCGAACGGGGGCCGTCGTGTCGGGCTTTCCGCTCGATCGCCGGTTCGGATTCGATCGCGGGTTCGAGGAGTACGAGGACCACCTCCCGCGCGGGAACGATCCCCGTCGAACGCCGTACGTCGAGCGTCCGGCGGACGCCAGCACCGACGCAGCGCTCAAGTGGCTGTCGACGGCTGCCGGCGGACAATCTCCGCGCTGGTTCCTCTGGCTGCACTACTACGATCCGCACGCGCCGTACGAGCCGCCGGCCGATATCGCGGACCGCTTCCGGTCGTCGCCGTACGACGGCGAGGTGGCGTTCGTCGATCGCGAGCTCGGACGCCTGTTGAAGAAGCTCGACGAGACCCACCAGCTCGGACGCACGATCGTGCTCGTGACGGCCGATCACGGTGAGAGCCTCGGTGAGCACGGCGAGGGCACCCACGGCGTGTTCGTGTACGACGCGACGGTTCGTGTGCCGTTGATCGTGGCGGGCCCCGGCATCTCGGGCAGCGCCGCCTCTGATACCGTGGCGCGCTCGATCGACGTGTTGCCGACGCTGCTCGACTACGCCGCCGTTCCTCTGCGTGCCGACCTCGATGGCCGATCGCTTCGCCCTGCGATCGAAGGGCATCCGATGGGCGATGTCCCGGCGTACTCCGAGTCGCTCTATCCGCAATTGGAGCTCGGGTGGGCGCCTCTTCATGCCTGGCGCACGGCGACGGCGAAGTTCATCGACGCGCCGCGGCCCGAGCTCTACGACCTCGAGCGCGACGGGTCCGAAACCAGCAATCGCGCGGTCGAGCAGCCGGCGCGCGTCGAAGAGTTGCGGACGGCGCTCGACACGGCGCTCCGTCGATCCGCTCCGGCGGCGGCTGCGTCTGTCGATCCCGAGGCGGTCGAGCGGCTGCGGGCGCTCGGCTACGTGAGCGGGGGTGCCCCCGTGCCTTCGAAGGGTCGGGCGCTGCGCGATCCAAAGGACGGCGTGAAGCTCCTGCCGCGGTTGAATCGAGGGATGTCTGCGGCGCGTATCGAACCGGACGTTGCGATTCGCGAGCTCACCGCGGTGCTCGCCGAGGATCCGGACCTGCTGATGGCGCGGCGTACGCGCGCCGTCGCCTACGCGGCCGCCGGCCGGCACGAGCTTGCGATCGCCGACCTGCGTCAGCTCGAATCGCACAGCCAGCTCACTCCGGAGGACGCCATCGTGCTGGGCGACAACCTCAGATTCGCCGGACGTCTGACGGACGCCGCGGCGGTGCTCGAGCGCACCGCGCGCGACAATCCCAGGTTTCCGCAGCCATTGTTGTCGCTCGCCGAAGTACGCATTCAGGAGCGGAACTACCCGGAAGCCACCCGCGCCTGCGAGCAGGTGCTGCAGCTCGTGCCCGATCACATCGAGGCCCTGCGCCGGCTCGGCGATCTGGCGATCCTCCGAGAGGATTTTGGCGGCGCGGAAACCCGCTACGCTCGCATCCTCGAGCTCGATGCCACGGACGCTCCAGCGATGACGAAGCTGGGCGTCGTCCGCATGCGTACGGGACGTCCGGATGACGCGATGCGCCTCTTCGAGCAGGCCATCCAGCGCGATCCGAAGAACGCCGATGCGCTGCTGTACCTCGCAGGCGTCCTCGCCTCGCGCGGCCGCCCCGCGGATGCGTTGCCGTACTTCCAGCGTGCGCTCGATGCGGGTCCGCCGTCGACGATGGCGTTGAACGGGCTGGGGTTGACTCGATTGGCGTTAGGGGATCGAGCGGGCGCCGCGACGGCATTCCGGGAGTCGTTGCGGCTGGACCCGAAGCAGCCGGACGTCGCGAGAAGCCTGGCGGAGCTGCAGGCCGCGCGCTGAGGGGTTGGAGTCAGACCCAGGTCTGACCCCCATACGTCATCCCTCCACGCGCAGCAGCCGTGCGGCGTTGTCCTGATAGACCTTCTTCAGCACGGCCTCGGGCAATCCGAGGCCGTAGATCCGCCAACGCCCCTGCGGCGGCACCGGCGCCGGCGCGTAGTCGAAGTACTCGTCCTCGGTCTCGAGAAACCGGTAGTAGATCTCGTACAGCTCATCGCCGAACAGCTGCTGCGGCGTCTCCTTGCCGTGCGGAACAGCGTCGGTGCCGAACATGATCCGGTCCTGATAGCGATCGAAGAAACGTCGTGACGCCTTCGGCTGGCGGCCCAACTCGCCGATGCGGGCGCCGAGCTCCACGTGCATGTTCGGGAAGCGATCGAGGCTCGCCGCGACTTCCGCGAGATCCTCCGCGTGGTGTCCCACATGCAAGGCGATCCACGTCGTCTTCGGGTGGCGCGCGAACAGCCGGTTGCGCGCCTCGAGCAGCTCGACGAACGTGGGGAAGTCGCGGCCGTGGAAGGACCAGTCGGGGTGGTGGTGAAGCTCCTCGTAGCGCTCGTTGAATCGATCCGTCGCCTGGAAGAACGCGACCGGATCGGCGATGTGAATGGCTACAGGCAGGTTGAGCGCCGCGCACGCTTCCCACATCGGATCGAACCTCGGGTCATCGATCTTCACGAGTCGTCCGGTCGGTCCGCCGTCGCGCAGGTAGAGACCGAGCGTCTTCAGCACTTTCAATCCGCGAGCGCCGGCCCGCGCGGCCCTTTCGATCTCGGACGCCTGGAACTGCGGGTACGTCGCCTCGTGCGCGCGCGACCACCACGGTTCCGTGAACATCAGGAACCGGCCAGGGTGAGCAGTCTGAAACTCGCGAAGCATCTGGTCGAGTCCGGTGCCGCGGCCGCCGGTCAGATTCACCATCAACCGGACACCCTTGCGGTCCATGACCGACAGCACCTCCGCGGCGGGGGCAAGCACCGTCACCGCCTGAGCGTCCTCCGCGCCAGACCCGGCTCGGCCGGACCAGCTCAGGTGCGAATGGATGTCGATCACGGGAAAGCGTGGCCGCTCGACCCTCGTCTCTGCAACCCGAAGCATGCTGGCGGGCTGATAGTCATCCAGCGTAAGCGCGCCGCCCCGGGCTGACGCCTGGGCGCCCCGCGCCTGCTCGCTGTTCGTCGCGACTGGCGGCATCATCAGTCCCCCGCTCGTCACAGCGAGCCACTCGCGCCGATTCCACTCCTTCATTCGTTCGCTCCCGCTGCAATTCCAACCTGGTGAAATTGACTCTTTCGTTTGCTTTCTATAACCTGTGTTCGCTTTCTTTTTAGCGTGCCGATGGGATTCTTGTCAATTGGAGTGAGCCGGCACAGCCGTGACCATGCATCAGAAAGAAGCGCCTCTCGATCGTCCGCCAGTCCGATCGCTGGATGACTTGATCGACCAGCCGTCGAGCGTCCAGCGGGAGCACGGGTACGCAGACACGGTCCAGGAAATCCACCATCAGCCCGAGACCTGGATCGAAACCGCTCGCCGGATGGAGAGCCATCAACCGTTGCTCGCGGCGCACCTCACCGACGCGCGCACCGGCGTCTTCGGCTCCGGCGGCCTGGTGCTGACCGGATCAGGCAGCTCGCTCTACGTCGCGGAATGTCTCGCCATGCCGCTTCAACGCGCGCTGAAAGTGGCAGTCAGCGCCGTTTCCAGCGGTGGTCTGCTGACCCATCTCGACGCGCACCTCCCCGTGTCGCATGGAGGAGTGGTGGTCTCGTTTGCGCGGTCGGGCAACAGCCCCGAGAGCTCCGCGGCGGTTGACGAGGTTCTGGGCGCGCGACCGGCGTGGCATCACCTGATCATCACGTGCAACGACAGGGGTCGACTCGCTCAGTATGCCGGACGAGACCGCGTGCACGCGCTCGTACTCGACGATCGCACGTGCGACCGCAGCCTGGTGATGACGAGCAGCTTCACGAACATGGCGGTCGCAGGTGCCGCGCTCGGGTGGCTCGACCGCGGCGCGGCATACCGTGCGCGCATCGGCCAGCTCGCGGACGTCGCCGTCCAGATCCTGCACGATTCCGGCAGGCTGGCCGACGTGGCCTCTCAGGAATTTCGCTCGGCGGTCTTCCTCGGCAGCGGCGCCCGGCTCGGTGCGGCACGTGAATCGGCGCTGAAGATGCTGGAGATGACGGACGGTCAGGTCCACGCGAGCGCCGAGACGTACCTGGGCTTGCGACACGGTCCGATGTGCGCGGTCCACGACGACACGCTCGTCGTGTGCTTCTTGTCCTCGGATCCGATCACTCGCGGATACGAGATCGATTTGATCCGCGAGCTGGATCGCAAACAGCTCGGCATGCGATTGCTCGTGGGCGAAGACGTGCCCGATGAGATCCTGCGAGAGTCGGACACCCGCCTCGAGTGTCCCGGCCTCATGTCCGTCGGAGACGATCTCGCCGCGATTACCGACGTCGTGGTCGGTCAGCTTCTGGCGCTGTTCCGCTGCTTGAGGCTCGGGCTCAAGCCGGACGCGCCGTCCAACGACAACGTGATCAGCCGCGTAGTGGAGGATTTTGCCATTCACCCGCGGTACGCGTCACCCACATAACTCTTGGACGCGCAGGGGCGCGACGGCCGAAGGAGGTCCGGGAGGCACGTCTCCCGGTGATTGATGCTCCAGGTCACGGTGATTGGCGAGCTCAACGTCGATTTGATCTTCAGCGGCTGCTCTCAGGTGCCCGCCTTCGGCGCGGAGGTGACGGTCAATGGCTTCGCCATGACGCTCGGGAGTGCGTCCGCGATTTGCGCCGTTGGTCTCGCGCGGCTCGGCCGACCGGTCTCGTTCGTGGGCAAAGTCGGCGCGGATTCCTGGGGCGACTACTGCCTCCAGTCGCTTCGGGCGGCGGGCGTCGATGTCAGCGACGTGCGCCGTGAGAAGCACGTGCAGACCGGCGTCACCGTCGCGCTGGCCGGGCCGCGGGATCGCGCGTTGATCACGTTCCCTGGCGCGACGGAGCTCCTCACCGCAGCGGATCTCCCGGATACGCTGGGCACGGGGCGCGGTCACCTGCACGTCTCGTCGTTCTTCCTGCAGACCGCGATGCGCCGGAACTGGCGAAGCGTGTTCGAGGGCGCCCGTCGTGCCGGCTGGTCGGTGTCGCTCGATCCCGGCTGCGATCCGACGGGCCGCTGGGACGGCGATCTTCGCGAGCTGCTGCCGCTCATCGACGTCCTCCTCCCAAACGAGCTGGAGCTGACGTCGATCGCCGGATCTCGCGATCTCGAAAAGGCGCTTCGCACCCTTCAGACGAATTGCACGACCGTTGTCGCCAAGATTGGCGCGGACGGCGCGATTGCGCTCGAGAACGACCGCGTAGTCCGGGTGACGCCGCCGCCGATCACCGGGATCGACACCACCGGCGCGGGCGATTCGTTCAATGCCGGCTTTCTCCATGCCTGGCTCGACGGCCGCTCCCTGCAGGCCAGCCTGCGCGCCGGGGTGGCCTGCGGGTCGCTCTCGACACGTGCCCTCGGCGGCACCACCGCGCAGCCGACCGGCGACGAGCTCGCCGACTGCCTTGGGGCCGCCTGGTGATCCTCGTCGGCGGATTCAATACAGCGCTGGACAAGCTCGCGGCGACCGACACGATCGCGGCTGGCGCGGTGCTGCGCCTGCGCACGGTGCGGACGCTTCCCGGCGGAAAGGGGCTGCACGTTGCGCTCGCCTGTGCGACGCTCGGTGTCCCTGCGACCCTCGTCGGCCTGATTGACGACAGCTCGCGCACGCTCTTCGAGACGACGCTGTCGCGCGCTGGAGCGAAATTCGTCGGCGTGAAGGCCGACGAGGGCATTCGAATCTGTTACGCGCTGCGGGATCCGGAGGGGCGGACAACCGAGCTGCTCGAGCCGGGTCCCAGCCTCACACCCGCAATTGCCGCAACCCTCCTGGATGCGTTTCGACGCGAGGCCGCCGGCGCCGCCGTCGTCGTGCTGTCGGGCAGCCTGCCGCCTGGTTTGCCGGCGGATACGTACGCGACGCTGATCGCGGAGGTCGGCTCGGATCGAGTGCTCCTCGACTCCAGCGGCGCGGCGTTGGAGGCAGGGATGGCCGCCGCTCCGATGCTCGTCAAACCAAACCGGCAGGAGGCCGAGCAGATCGTGGGTTTCCCGATCGCGTCCATGGCCGATGCCGCCCGAGCCGCCGCGGCGATCGGCAGCCGCGGTCCTCGTTATGTGGTGGTGTCGCTCGGCGCGGAGGGGGCCGTCGTGAGGACGTCCGACCAGGTTCTTCACGTTCGAGCCCCGAGAGCGAATGCCAGGAACACGGTCGGCGCCGGGGACTGCCTGCTGGCCGGATTTGCCATCGGGCTGTGGCGGGGATGGCCGATCGAACAGTGCGGACGCTATGCCGTTGCATGCGGGACGGCCAAGGTCACGCACCCCGAGACAGGCATGCTCGCCAGCGCGGAGGTCGAGGACCTGGCGCGAGCCGTGTCCGTGACCTCGCTGGCGGCGTAGCGTGGCGACGACCTTCGTTGGTGCCGCGCGGGACACCCCGCCCAGGGGGCCTCAAAAGAACCGCCTTGCGGGTCAGTACGCGTGATATCGCGCGATGTCGATCCACTGGCCTCCAATCATCACGCGCTGCGGCTGTCGCACCGCGGAAATATCCCGCGCCACGTCACCTCTCACGACAACCAGATCCGCCTGGAGCCCGGCACGCAGCGTGCCGATTTGATCCTCGCGATACACGAACGCTGCCGCAGTGCCCGTGGCGGCCGTAATGGCTTCGACCGGCGAGAATCCGCTCTCGACGAGCAGTTCCAGCTCGCGCCACGGCGCTTCGCCCCGTGCGGCGAACGGAACCTCCGTATGACCGCCCATGACGATGCGCGCCCCCTCCTGCGCGGCGCGCCTGGTCAGCTGCTTCATCTTGGCAAATCCTGCGGCGAGCGTCGGAACGAGATCGGGCTTGACGTCCTTGGGTGGTCGATCGGCGCGACGCTCGAAGACCGCCAGTGTCGGATCCAGCCATGGCTTGCGATCGCGAAGGACCGCGTAGAGCGCCTTCGCCTCGGGCCCGTCGAGATCCACGCCCGCGAAGAGCGCGTACCGGCCGTCACGCCGCGCCTCGTTGTCCTTGAGCACAGCCTGCCGGTACGCCTCCGCCTGCCTCCGCGGCACGACGCTCACGCCGAGCGAGGTGACGTGCTCGACGCCGTGGAGCCCTGCCGCAAACAACTCGCCCGCGTCGAGCAGTTCCAGGTGCGCCGTGCAGGGAATGTGGTGTTCGTTGCAGACGTCGATGACGGCTTTTGCGCTGGCAAAGGGCAGCCTGAAATAGATCTTGAGCGCCGACGCGCCCTGCCGGACGTTGATCTCGGCCAGCCGGCGCGCCTCGTCGGCATCGCGCGCGACAACCGAATCCGCCGGATACGCGGGGTTCTCACCGTCGATGTGGGGCCCGGTCGTGAACATGCGGGGTCCCGGCAGATGATCCGCCGCGATCATGCGCCGCAGCTCGTCGAACTTGTCGTTCCATTGCCCGGGATCCCGGAACGCCGTGACGCCATGACTCAGCTGCCGCAGCGCCATCCTGGGATCGCTTTCGATGTGAAAGTGAAGATCGATCAGCCCGGGAATGACGGTCCCGTCCGGCACGTCGATGGCCTCTGCGCCTGCCGGCTTCGCTACGTCGTCGGCCCGGCCGATCCGCGTGATGTGGTCTCCTTCGATGACGATCCGCCCGTGGTCGAGGGGGGCCGTGCCGGTGCCGTCGATGATGTGCGCGGCGTCGATCACGATCGCACGCGTCTGCGGCGGTCGCGCGCCCAGAATAGGAAAGCTCACGGCCGCACAGGCGGTGACGGCCAGGGCTCGGCAGAGGGTCCGCATGAAACAGAGTCTATCTTCCTTCGTCCGTCGGCTCTGCGGAGCCCACAGCGCGGTGTCTTCGCACTTGACTGGGCCGTGGCCGACGCGCCACTCTGCGCCTGACATGCGACGAGTTGTGACGCTGCTCGTGCTCGTGTGTGCGGCGGCGCTGCTCCGCGCCGCGCCGGAAAAGCCTGGCGTACGAGTCTGGCAGGATACGCTGCAGCTGCCCACCTACCTCGAGGCGCCCGCGAATCCGAACGCACCGTTCGATCTCTTCACGTTCGGCCGTTTCAACTATCCGTACCCGCTGCGCGATGGGCTGACCGACAAGCGAGAGGTCGTCAGCTGGCGCACCCTCAACCTCGAGAACGAGTATCTGCGCCTCACCGTTCTGCCGGACCTCGGGGGGCACATCTACAGCTGCCTCGACAAGCGCACCGGGCAGCAGATGTTTTACGCGAACAGCGCGATCAAGAAGGCGCTGATCGGATACCGGGGAGCGTGGGCAGCCTTCGGAGTCGAGTTCAACTATCCGGTCTCGCACAACTGGGCGTCGATGTCGCCCGTCGACTTTGCCACGGCGCAGAACTCCGACGGGAGCGGATCGATCTTCGTCGGCAACTCCGATCAGGTCTATCGAGGCCGCTGGCGCGTGGAGTTGCGACTGGCGCCGTCGAGGACGCTGCTCGAGCAGCGAGTCGAGCTCTACAACGCAACCGATGTCCGACATCGGTACTACTGGTGGACGAACGGCGCCGTGCAGGCCTGGGAAGACTCGCGCCTCGTCTATCCGACCGAACTGATGGCGACACACGGCTTCACGGCTATCGAACCGTGGCCGAACGATCGGCAAGGACGCGACATGAGCGTCATCCGGAACCAGACCGATGGTCCGGTGTCGTTGTTCACCTACCGGACGCGGGAAGGGTTCGTCGGTGTGTACCATCCCCGCACCAAGAGTGGCACCGTGCACATCGCCGACCCGGCCGAGTTGCCAGTCCACAAGGTCTGGTCCTGGGGGTACGACCGGGACGCCGCCACCTGGCGCGAGGCCCTCTCCGACGACAACAGCGGGTACGTCGAGCTGCAGGCCGGCCTCTTCCGCAATCAGGAGACGTACGCCTTCCTCGAGCCCCAGGACTCGGTGCGCTTCACCGAGTACTGGCTGCCGGTGCGGGATCTCGGCGGGATCACGCGCGCCACGCAGGATGCGATCCTCCACATAGAGCAGGTGACGCCGACAAGCCTGCGCGTGGCACTCGACGTGACGCGCGATCTTCCGGCGGCACGTCTGAAGCTGAAGACAGGCGATACCGAGGAATCCATCATCCAAAACCTCACGCCGCGAGAAGTGTGGCGCAGGGAAATCACGGCGTCGTCTTTCAGCCTCGAGCTCGCCGATCGCGCCGGGCACGTAATCCTCCGTCACACGGACGGAAAGTTCGATCGCACGCCGGCGAGCGACGTCCCCGTCGGGCCGCAGCCCAGCTCCCGGGTGGTGCGCACGCCGACGAGCTCGCCGTCGGAGATTGTCGAGAGCGGAACGCTCGACGAGCTCGAGGGACGACGACTCGCGGCGATGGCAGCGTATCGGGAAGGGCTGACGAAGTACCCGAACAGTGTTCCTCTCTTGAAGTCGGCAGGTCGGCTCGCGATCGCGCTTGCCTGGCAGGCGGCGGCGGGCACGGAGGCACGGGACGGCGCGCGCCCGAATCCTGTCGCATGGCTCCAGGCGGCCGAGCAAGCGAACACGACCGACTTCGAAGTGCAGTACTACCTCGGGCTTGGGCTCGCGGCCGCCGAACGGACAGCCGACGCGCGACCGCGTTTCGAGTCGGCGCAGCGATTTCGCGCGACGCGCCTGCCGGCGACGATTCAGCTCGCCGATCTGCTCGCGAGAACCGGGAAGCCCGCTGAAGCGCTGAACGAGCTGCGGTCGGTCGGACCCGAGTCACCGCGTGCCGTGACGCTCGGAGCGCTCGAGGTCTCGCTGCTTCGTCGCCTCGGCCGCAGTGCAGAGGGTCGCGAGCGCCTGAAATACTGGCGGACGGTCGATCCCACGAGCAGCCTGCTGCGATACGAATCCACGCTGCTTGGCACACCAGACGCAGCCCTGTGGACGCACCTCGGCGTCGACGCGAATCGCGTGCTGGACCTCGTCGAGCACTACCTCGCGTTCGGTGGGTACGACGATGCGCTGGGGCTGCTGGAGCGGAAGTACCCGGATGTTCCGGCGTCGTTGCGGGAGAACGGGGCCGTGCCGCCGAGCCAGTCTCCGCTGGTGTCGTATTACCGGGGATACGTGCGCGAGCGGCTCGGCAGGGATCCCGGCGCGGATTTCGCTGCCGCCAGGACCATGCCTGCCACGTACGTGTTCCCGAATCGCGCCTCGTCTTACGACGTCCTGCGGTCAGCAGTGAAGGCGAACCCTGAAGACGCAACTGCGGGGTTCCTCCTGGGCTCGTTGTATCTGTCGAGCGGCCTGACCCAGGATGCCATCGGGGTATGGCAACGTGTGCGACGGCAGCAACCGTCCATGCCCACGCTGCACAGGAACCTCGGGACGGTGCTGCTCCTCGGGACTCCCGATTACAGGGAGGCCCGCGCCGTTCTCGAAGAGGGCCTCACGAACGATCCCGAGAACGTCGAGGTGTACGCGACGCTGGACGGCGTTCTCAGCGCGCTCGAGGCGCCGCCTGCCGACCGCGTGACGGCGCTCCGGCGTTTCCGTGCGCCCGAGCGGATGCCCTCGTCGCTCGTCTTCAAGCTGGCGCTCGCCCTCGCGGAGGCGGGTGATGCGTCGGCCGCCGAGCAGCTCTTCCACGATAGATTCTTCCCTCGCGAAGAAGGTGGTACGAACGTGCGGTCCGTGTATGCGCAGACCCGTCTCGTTTCGGCCCGCGTCGCGGCCGACAACCGGGACTGCGCAACCGCGCTGGAGATTCTCGACGGGTTGCCTGCCGAACGTCGCGACCTTCCGTTCACCACCGGAACGCTCGCCGACGCGCTGCAACCGGTGGCCATGACACGGCAGATGGCGGCCATCGAAGCCCAGTGCGGCCGCGAGGCACCGGCGCGCGAGCGCTGGGCGCGCCTGGAGCGGGCGGTGACCGGGAGCGGCTCGGCGACGGAACTGGCCATCGCAGACGAGGCTCGCGTTCGCCTTGGGCACGCACGCACAGACGACCAGCGCCGGCGGCTCGAAGAGGCGCTGGCGGCAGCGACGACGACGCTCGATTCAGGGGGATCGAGCAATCCGGGCATTCTCGAGTACACGCGCGCGTTGCTCCTGGCGGCGCTCGATCGCAGGCCGGAGGCGCGCGCATCGTTGCAGCAGGCGTTCCTGTTCCCCGATCGGAATCTGTCGCATGCGCTGGCACGTGCGGCGCTGCCTGCGATGCGCGATTGAGGTCGGCTAGGGCCGGACGGGCCCTTAGTACCTGGTGTGAGGGAAGGCCTGCTGGTCCGCGCAGGCGGGGTCTGACCACCTTCGCCAAGGCTACGGTGGTCCGCCGTAGCTTCAGCGAAGGCGGAAGACCCCGCCCTACATTGTGGCGACGGGCTGGGCTGTGGCGACGGGCCTTCAGGTCCGTCGGAGATCGCCGTTCGTTGTGGCGACGGGCCTTCAGGCCCGTCGGAGATCGATCATGAAATACCGATTCGCGATACCGATGGCGCTGCTGCTGGTGATTGGCGCCGCGCCGCAACGCAAGGCCGACACCGACTGGCCGTCGTTCGGTCGCGACCCCGGGGCGCAGCGGTACTCGCCCCTGACGCAGATCACTCCACAGAACGTCAGCCAGCTGCAGCCCGCATGGTCGTTCGACACCGGCGTCACGAACCTTCAAGTCACGCCGATCGTGATCGACGGCCTGATGTACCTGAGCGGCGGTACGAGCGTGTTCGCGTTGGAGCCGGAGACTGGCAAGGAGATCTGGAGGTACGACCCCAAGAGCAAGGTCGCGAGACGGGGTGTTGCGTACTGGCCTGGTGAAGGGACGCTGCGACCGAGGCTGTTCGCGGGTGTCGCCGATGGCCGCCTGGTGTCGCTGGATGCGAAAACCGGCGAACCGGTGGCAACGTTCGGCGATCGCGGCTTCGTCGATCTGAAAGCCGGCGTGCGTGGCGTGGACGGTCCGTACATGCTGGAGTCCCCCGCGGTCGTCTACAAGAACGTTGTCATTACCGGCGGCGCCAACACAGAAGGCGAGCCGAGCCTCGGGCTCTACGGTGACATCCGCGGCTGGGATGCGCGTACGGGCAGGCACCTCTGGTCGTTTCACACCGTCCCACGCCCGGGCGAACCGGGTGTGGAAACCTGGGAAGGCGAGAGCTGGAAGAACAGGTCAGGTACGAATGCGTGGACGTACATGACCCTCGACGTCGACCGCGGCCTTGTCTTCGCAGGCACGGGATCCGCCACGTCCGATTTCTATGGCGCGGATCGCAAGGGGAGGAACCTCTACGCGAACTCACTCCTCGCGCTCGATGCGAACACCGGAAAGCTGGTGTGGTTCCAGCAGCTCGTGCACCACGACATCTGGGACTGGGATCTGCCAGCCGCCCCGACCCTGATCGAGGTCACGAAGAACGGCCGGCGGATACCTGCCGTCGCGCAGATGACCAAGATGAGCACCCTGTTCATCTTCGATCGCCGCAACGGAGAGCCGGTGTTCGGGATGGAAGAGCGTCAGGTGCCTCAGACCGATTTGCCCGGCGAAGAGACCTCTCCCACGCAGCCCTTCCCGCTGCGGCCGGCCCCCTTGTCGCGCACCACTTTTGATCCTGCGACCGATCTGTACGCGCTGACACCCGAGCACGCGAAGTACTGCCGCGACCTCTGGGACGACAACAGGATGTTCACGCGAGGGATGTTCACGCCGCCGACGGTCGATCGAACGATGGTGACGTTTCCGAGCACGCTCGGCGGCGGCAACTGGAGCGGCCTCTCGTACGATCCCGTGCGAGGCCTGTTGTTCACGAACATCATGAATCTCGGCCAGGTCGCCCGCATGGAGAAGCGCGCCGACGGCGCCGGTGGTCTCGTGCCAGCCGGCATGGAGTACAAGCGCACGTCGCCGTGGGGCAATGCCTACGCCCGGTTCTGGAACCCGGAGACGAAGATGCCGTGCTCCTCGCCGCCGTTCGGGGAGCTCGTCGCCGTGGACGTGAACAGTGGATCGGTCGCCTGGCGCGTGCCGCTCGGCGTCTTCGACGAGTTGAAGGCGCGCGGCTTCGACAAGACCGGAACGCCGAACATCGGCGGCACCATCGTGACGTCGAGCGGCGTCGTGTTCGTGGGTGCGACGATCGACAAGCGCTTCCGCGCCTTCAACGCGCAGACGGGCGCGCTGCTGTGGGAAACGACGCTCGACGCCAGCGCGCACGCCACGCCGATGACGTTCATGGGCCGCGACCACCGTCAGTACGTTGTGGTGGCTGCCAGCGGCGACGGTCTCCTGGGATCGCCTCCAGGACGCAGGATCGTGGCGTTCGCGTTGCCTCGGGGCCAGATTGAAGTCGGGCTATCGGGTTGTTGAAACGCTGCCTTTTAACAGGAGGAGGGGAGGAAGGGAGGATGGAGAGGATCTGTCCGGCTTTCCGAGTGCGTGTCGGCTGCTCGCGCCGCGCAACGCGCGGCGGAAGGAGTGTGCGAGCCCGGATCGCGAGCACGCGGCACGACTCAGGCGTGTTCGCGATCCGAGCTCTGCGCACTCACTCCCGCGCCCGCTGTGCGCGGGCGCGCGAGCAGCGGACAACGATCGAACAGCCGGAAAGGTCCTGTGCATCCTCCTTCCTCCCTTCCTCTTGTAAAGGTTTTGCAAATCCGCAAGCCATGTAAGTCGTCCGCAAGTTTCAGGGAAGTAACGTCAGCTCCGCCTCTGCGGATCAGCTGTCATCCATCACGCAAATCAGCATTTCGTCACACCTGTCGTCACATTTTCCGGTAGTCATCACTTCATCCGTCACATATCCGCTTGAGATCTCGAGGCCATCGCTAGGATGGACCGACGATGTACGGCACATCCATTTCCAAGGAGGAGTCTGTGTCGATGCGATGTTGTCACAACGGCATTCGCGTTCTGGTCGCGCTGGTGGCGCTCTCCGTCGCCGGTGTGGCCGCGGCCCAGGAACGGTTTGGCGGACTCGCGGGCGTCGTGACGGATTCGAGTCAGGCACCAGTGCCCGGAGCGACGATCACCGTCACCAACAAGCAGACAGGCGCCTCGCGCACGGTTGTGAGCGGGGTGGACGGCGTCTACCGAATTGCGGATCTCGAGCCAGGCCGCTATTCGGTCAGCGTCGAGCTGCAGGGATTCCAGAAGGTGCAGGCGGATGAACTGCTCGTTCTTCTCGGGCGCACTGCGGACTTTCCCGCGGTCTTGAAGGTCGGCGGCATCACCGAAGTTGTAACCGTCACGTCGGACGCCGAGAAGCAGATCGATCTGCGCAGCACGACGATCGCCCACAACGTCACGGCGGAGGAGTTCGACCGTATGCCGAAGGCGCGCAGTTTCCAGGCGATCGCGCTGACGTCTCCCGGCGTCAACCAGGGCGAAGTGGAAGGCGGCTTCCAGGTGAACGGCGCCAGCGGCGCGGAAAACAGCTTCACGGTGGACGGCGTGAACACGAACAGCCTGCTGTACGGCAGCTCACGTCAGGACACGGTGTTCGAGTACCTCCAGGAAGTGCAGGTCAAGACGGGCGGCATCGCCGCAGAGTACGGCGGGGCGCTCGGCGGAGTGATCAGCGCGGTCACCAAGTCCGGTGGCAATCGGTTCACAGGCGAAGGTCACTATTTCTATTCCGGCAGCGCCATTTCGGCCAGGCCGATCCAGCGGCTTCAGCTCAGCCCGCTCGACGACACGACCGTCCTCAACGTTCAGGAGGACGACCAGCAGAACAATCGCAACGAGGTCGGGGGATCCATCGGCGGCCCGATCGTCAAGGACAAGCTGTTCTTCTTCGGCTCTGTCTCTCCGCGTTTCGTCCGTCGTGAGAACGACTACCTGTTCTCGAACGGAACGGAGCCCGGGACGATTCCTCAGAAGCAGACCGCCACGCAGGCGTTCGGGAAGGTCACGTTCGCGTCGCGTCGCGTGCGGGCGAACGGCAGCGTGCTCTCCACGCCGATACGGTCCGACGGCACACTGACGGCCTACGACGGGACCGGGCCGCAGTTCGTGAGCAGCTCGCTCGCCGGTAACGCGGCGCAGCTTCCCCGCGGGTTCAACCAGGATCAGACGAACGTCAGCGGGAACGTTGACATCTACCTCAGTGGCGCGGCGTCGATCAGCGTTCGCGGGGGCTTGTTCAGGGACAACTACGCCGACGAGGGTGTGTCGACGACGACCGCCGTGATCTGGAACGCGCCGTCGATTGGTGTGGCGGGCGTGCCGGACAACCTGCAGCTCCCGAAAGGCGCCCAGAACACGCCACGCGTGCAAATCACGAACAAGGATCAGACGCAGACCAGCTTCATCCAGGTCGACTACAACCACGGATTCAACGCCTGGGGCGCCCACATGATCAAGGGCGGCTTCGGTGTGCGGCACACGACCAACGAAGTCGACGCGACTTATCCAGGCGGCTACGTCCTGCTCGACTGGGGGTTGTCCTTCGTCAACAACAGCGGCCAGACCGGCACCGGTACGTACGGGTACTACGAAGTGAACGACCGCGGGACCCGTGGCGCCGTGAACGCCAACATGCCGTCTCTCTACGTGCAGGACACGTGGTCACTCGGCAGTCGCGTAACGCTCAATCTCGGGGTGCGGACGGAGCAAGAAACGATTCCTTCGTTCCGTACGGACGTCAAGGAGACAGCGTTCGAGTTCGGCTTCGGGCAGAAGATCGCCCCGCGACTTGGCGCAACCTACGACGTGCTGGGCGACGGACGTCTGAAGGCATTCGGGAGCTGGGGCCGCTACTACGACTGGGTCAAGTACGAGCTCGCCCGCGGATCCTTCGGCGGTGACACGTGGCTCGTCAGCTATCGATCGCTCGACACGCTGGACGTCAACAGTCTGAGCCTCGCCAACATGCCGGGCCGCGATCTCTGGGGCGGCGTGCGCGATCGCCGCGTGCCGAACTTCAACACGATCGATCCCAATCTGAAGCCGATGTTCCAGGACGCCACGAACGTGGGCGCCGAGTATCAGCTGACGCCCACGACCATGATCGGGGTGAACTACGTCCACAACAAACTGACGCGCGCGATCGAGGACGTCGGATCCCTGGACGCCTCCGGCAATGAGATCTACTTTGCGGCAAATCCCGGGGAGGGCATCACCGCGATGAGGACGTTGCTCCCGGGGGGAATGCAGCCGTACGCGACTCCGAAGCCGCTGCGACAGTACGATGCACTGGACTTGACGCTCAGTCGCCGCTTCTCGAACAACTGGTTCGGGAGCGCCAACCTCACCATCAGCCGGTTGTATGGCAACTACGCCGGCCTCGCGAATTCTGACGAGATCCTGACGCCCACGACAGGTACCTCGTCGGCAACCGCGCAGCAGCAGGCGGGCAGCATCGCGCGCCCTGGCACGGCGGCGGGACGCGCATGGGACCTGGCCGAGCTCGAATGGGATTCGCAGGGCAACCTGGACGTCCGTGGACGGCTCGCGACGGACCGTCCCGTGGTCGCCAAGTTCTATGGCGCCTATAGGCTCCCATTCGGTACGCAGGTTGGAGGGTTCGTGTATGCCGGAAGCGGCACGCCCATGAGCACCGTGGTGAACACGACCAACACCATCCCCGTCTTCGTCAACGGGCGCGGTGACATGGGCCGCACCCCAGCGCTCACACGCACCGATCTGCTCGTCTCCCACGAGGTGAGCATGATGGGCAACCGCCGCGTGCGGTTCGAGCTGAACGTCATCAATTTGTTCAACCAGAAGACCGCCACGCACATCTTCAACGCGCTGAACAAGGGCTCGGGTCTGGCCAGGGCGGATTCGGCGATCGATCTGTCCAGCACCGACCTCGCGCGCGGGTACGACTACCGCGCGTTGATTCTGGCGTCCCCGTCAGGGGTGAACGCGTTCGATCCCCGCTATGGCAGGGCGGACCTGTGGCAGACCGGCACGCAAGGACAGGTGAGCGTCAAGTACCTGTTCTGAGCGACCGTCATCGTCGTGCAACTCGAGAGGGGAGCGTCGTGCTCCCCTCTTTTTTGCCCCCGTCCCTCCATCAGAAAAAGAAGTTCACTCCCAGGTCGATCTTGCGCGGATTCTGGACGGAGTTGGCGACCCTGAAGAAAGGCGACGTCATCACGCCGCTGAATCCCGACAGGTTGGCGTGGTTGGTCAGGTTGTTGACGCTGACGAACAGGCTGGATCTGTATCGCTGCGGGGCCCCGTTGGCTTGCGCGCTCGCCATGGGGATGGGGAGGTTGTACGTGAGACGACCGTTCATCGACCACGTCGGCGACGATCGCAGAGTCCAGATGCCGACGCCGGCGGGGCGATCGTTCAGGATGCCGTCGCCGTTGTCGTCGAATCCTGTCACCCAGTTGTAAACGTAGCCGTCCGACGCGGTGCCAGACAGGACCATCGTCACGTTTTTGAGCTGGGTGCTCGTCAGGTTGACGTTCATGCGGTACGGATTGTCCGCAGGGCCGTGGCCCCACTCGGTGTCGAGCGACCCGCTCGGAGGCACGTCGAACGGGCCCATCGCGTTCCGGCGCGCGCGCAGGAAGGAATAGCCGCCGTTCATGGCGAGGCGCCGCCAGTTGAACGTGTTCTTGGCCACCGCCGGCGACGGCGTGACCAGGCTCAGATTGAAGTTCGCGTAGAGTTCGTGCCTGATGATCTCGGCGTCGGTCACGGTCGAGATGATGTTCGCGAATGACGGGTCAGGCCTCACCCCGTTCACGAGCGGGTTCAAGTTATTGCCGCGCGGCAGCTGATCCTGATGGTAGTAGTTGAACAACACGTTGACGCTCGCTCTCGGCGAGAACTTCTGGTCGATGCCGGCGCTGTAGCGGATGTTCTTGTTCAGACGGTACGCGCCCAGCCGGTAGGTATTCGTAAGAGGAATGGGACCACTCGCGCCGGGATCGGGAAACGGCGGGTTGCTGATCACGACCTCGCGCTGATGGTCGCCGTCGTAGCGCACCGT
Organism: uncultured Acidobacteriota bacterium; assembly: GCA_963730995.1. Lineage (GTDB taxonomy): Bacteria > Acidobacteriota > Vicinamibacteria > Vicinamibacterales > 2-12-FULL-66-21 > CAVSUB01. The sequence continues at coordinate 254,704 of CAVSUB010000004.1, forward strand.
CTGCCACCAGATCCCGGGGTCCAGCCAGCCGTGAAAGATGCCGGCGCTTGCTCGTAGCGTAGTGTTGCCGCTCTTCGTGGGCGCCCACGTGACGCCGAGACGAGGCTCGAACGCCGCGAGATCGTCGACGCGGGTCTGGTAGCTGTAGCGGACACCCGGGCTCAGCGTCAGGCCCTTCTTCGGGCGGTAGTCATCCTGGAAGTACGCGCCAATCCGCGCGTGAAAGAAGCTGAGCGACGGATCCCCGATGCTCTGGGTATAGAGCAACGGACGGCCCGCGAGGAACGCGTCGTTGTCGGCGAAGGTGTAAGTTCCCAGGTAGTTGTTGTTGAGATTTGCGCGGTACCAGTCGGCATAGACCTGAGTGCCTCCGCGCCACGAATGCCTGCCCCGGATGTAGTCCACGTCCGACGCGAACGTGAGGTTCTTGCCGTGTACCCGGCCGGCTTGCTGCGCGCCTCCCTGCGTGAACGCGTCCTGCACGACGATCGTTCGCGCTTCCGTATTGGACCGCGATCCGAAGTCCATCCACGACATCGTGAACCGTGTATTGATGAACATCCGGCGTCCGATCGGTCCGGCCTCGAGCGCGCGAAACGTGTAGCGGTTGTTGTCCTGCGCGAAGGCACGCTCCGGAAGATCGTAGTTGCCGATGCCGAGGTTGGATCGCTTGTTGTTGTTCTGCGAATACCCGAACTTGAGGGTCTGGTCTCTCGTGAGCGCATAATCCACCAGAGCGCTGATGTTGACGTTGTCGAAGTGCTGGCGCGCGTCCAGGACGTCGAAACGCGTCTGGTTCGGAAGCGCGACGCTCAGGTTTGGCGTCGTGTACTGGTTCTGTCCGTTGACGGAGACCGAAAAGTTGCTCTTCTCCTTGACCATCGTTCCGCCGACGTTGAATCCGAAGCCCTTGAGCTGCTCGGGTCCTTTCGTTTCGGTGAACGGGCTCTTCGCGCTCATCGATCCGTCGCGGAACGACAGGTTTGCGGTTCCGCGAATAGGCCCGATCCCCGGCTGTGTGACGATGTCGACGAACGTGGATCCCGGCTGCTCGGTCTCGGCGGCGAATTGATCCCGCGTCACGTGCATGGATTTGATCTGCGCCTTTGGCGGGAGCTGCTGCCCTTCGAAGCCGTCGATTCGAATGATGGTGTCCGGGCCGGAAATGTCGGCGATCTGCTGCGCCATTTCCGCCGGGTCGTCCGACAACGCCTCGATCTGCTCCTGCGTGGCCGTCAGCCCGAATGCCTTGCTCGCGCGATCGGCGCCAGCCGACTGCGCGTCCCTTGCGACGGTGACCGATTCCGCCAGGTTCTGGATCTTCAGCACCACGACGTGCTTGTTGTCGCCGGTCCTGACCCGGATGTCGGGAAGGGATCCGGTTTCAAACCCTGGGAACTCCGCACTGACGCTGTAGCGCCCAGGCGCGAGGCCTTCGAACGTCACCACTCCTTTGGGCGTGGTCTTCGCGGGCGGGACGACCGTCGTCTTCGTGCCGTCCTCGAGGCCGGCGATCGTGACCGTTGCCTCCGGGATGACGGCAGAACTCGGGTCGACGACCGTGACGATCAGGTTTCCGCGCGGCGCCGGCGCCTGCGCGCGTCCGGTGGCGGCGAACGCCAAAAACGTCAGCAGCATCGTCAGAGCGACCTGAGATTTTCGATGCACGTTCCCTCCTCTCTGAGCGGGCTGCAGAACACACGCCTCCCACTGCCTCCGTGAACCACGTATTAGACGCACGACAGCGTCAAATCGATCGGTCGAGAAGGCCTGATTCCCAAGCCAGTTTCCAACGGTGCGGGATATTTTGTCCGAGCTGTCTCAGGCTTGTCGAGGAATCTCAGATTCGGACACTTTCAGCTGGAAGGAGGGGTGCTCTACTTCTTGATCGGTTTCCCCTCGACGTCGAGGGTGACGACCTCTCCAAGGTTCAACGAACGCACGCCCTCCTCGATCTTGGCGGCGTCGCCCACGAGCAGGAGCGAAGCGCGTGACGGTACCGCGTACTTCTTGGCGGCGCCGTTCACAGCCTCGAGCGTCATCTTGCCGATCTCTTCGGGCTCGCGCTGGATTTCGCTCATGGGCAGGCCGAGAGCCCAGTACTGGGCGACCTGACCCGCGATCCGTCCGAGCGACTCGAACTGCTGCGCATAGCCACGCACGCGCACCAGCTTCGCCGAGTCGAGCTCCGCCGCCGTGATCGGCCGCTTGCCGGCAATCCCCTGCAGCTCGTTGACGAATTCCGTCACCGATTCCTTCGTCTTGTTGGTCTGAACGCCGCCTCCGGCCGTCCAGATCGTGCCGCGGGAATAGAGAATCTCGTTCGAGAAGATCCCGTACGAGTAGCCTTTGTCTTCGCGCAGATTGAGGTTCAGCCTGGTGCCGAAGCCGCCACCGCCCCACACTGCATCGACGAGATGAAAGGCATAGAAGTCCTCGGCGGTGCGCACCGGCGCCGGCGAGCGCCTGCGCGATGGCAGTTTGCGCAGCGTCAGGCCGATCGACGAGGTAAATCAGGCCTCCTCCGGCAGGCTGAGGCGCCGGTATGTCGACGACGGGCGCCGCGCCGCCGGCCCACGCCCCGAAATACTTCTGCGCGAGCTGCTTTGCGCCGCCGAAAGAAATATCACCGGCAAAGACGACCGCGGAGCTGCCCGGTTTCCACGATGCAGCGTGAGCCTTGACGAGATCATCTCGCGTGATGGAGTTGACCGTCGACGGCAGTCCCGAGACCGGGCGGCCGTAGGGATGTGTGGCGCCGAAGACGAGCATCGGACGAATGCGGCCCACGAGCGCGTTTGCGTCTTTGGATTGTTGTGACAGCGTGTCGAGCTGGAGCCGACGCTCGCGGTCGAACTCGCTTTGCGGAAAGATCGGGTGCAGCACGACGTCGGCCATGACGGCCATCGCCGCATCGAGATTCGTCTTCAGGACATCCAGGCCAAGCTGCGACGTCTCGCGCCCCGCGCCGCCAGAGAGCCCTGTTCCGAGATCGCCGAGCTCGTCTTCGATCTGGATCGCGGTTCGCGTCTTGGTTCCGCGATCGATCGTCCTCATCACGAGGTTGGCCACACCTTCTTTGCCCGCCGGATCCGCCAGTCCGCCCGCGCGCGTGGCCAGCGTCAACGCAATCTTGGGAAGATCGTGTCGCTCGACCACGAAGATCTGGAGGCCGTTTTCGAGCTTTGCCGTTTGCACGTCCGGCGTCTTGAACGGCCGGTCCGGCCCCGTCTCCGGCTTCTTGGAACGATCGAGAGCAGCGGCCCCTTCCTGCGGTGACGATGTCTCCGGATGGAACCTGATCGCGAGCCGCTTGTCCGTATCGAGCCAGCGCCCGGCGGCGGCCCTTACGGCAGCGGCATCGATATCGCGATACCGCTGGATGTCCCATTCGAATTTCGCGGGATCGCCGAGATACGTGTTGTATTGGTTGAGCAGGTCCGCCTTTCCGCCGAAGCCGCCGATCCGCTCGAGGCCGGTGATGAAGTTGTATTCGCGCTTCGTCTTGGCGCGGCTCAGCTCCTGTGCCGTGGGACCGAGCTTCGCCAGCCGTGCGATCTCGTTCCCGACGATGCGCTGGATGTCGTCGAGCGGCACGCCCGGACGCGCGGTGGCCTGCACCACGAACACGCCGGAGATCTCGAGAGAGTACCTGGAAGGCGGCCACGTCCGACGCAAGCGGTTTGTCGTAAATGAGCGCCTTTTGAAGCCTCGACGACAAACCGTCGCCGAGGATCGTTCCCGTCACATCGAGCGCGGCATCGTCCGGAGCGTACAGCGGCGGGCTCGGCCAGGCGAGATACACCCGCTCCTGCGGGACGCGGTCCATGGCGTCGATGACCTTCTCCCGGTCGAGAGTCGGGATATAGCGCCGCGGCCGATCGAGGGGAGGCCCGGGTGGAATCGAGCCGAGGTACTTGCCGACCAGCCGCTTCGCTTCGGCAGGATCGAAATCTCCGGCGATCACGAGCGAGAGGTTGTTGGGCGTGTAGTACTGCCGGAAGAAGTCGGTGACGTCCTCGAGGGTCGCGGCCGTGAGATCCTCGTGGCTGCCGATGACAGGCCAGGAGTACGGATGGTCGCTGGGAAAGATGCCCTCGAAGAGCAATGGGAACCATCGGCCGTATGGCACGTTCTCCAGCCCCTGCCGGCGCTCGTTCTTGACCACGTCGCGCTGGTTGTCGAGCTTTTCCTTCGTCAGCGCGTCAGCGAGCGTGGCGATGCGATCGGACTCGAGCCAGAGCAGCAGCTCGAGATTCCCAGACGGGGCCGTCACGAAGTAGTTCGTGCGGTCGTTGCTCGTGGTGCCGTTGACACCGCCCTCGCGAATGTTCGCGCCGGCTTGCTCGGCAAAGGTGAAGTACTCACCGGGCGCGTTCTTCGACCCCTGGAACATGAGGTGTTCGAACAGGTGCGCGAAGCCGGTCCGCCCGCGGCGTTCGTTTTTCGATCCAACGTGGAACCACTCGTTGACGTGCACGATTGGCAGCTTGCGATCGACGTGCAGGATCACCTGAAGGCCATTCGGCAGCGTGTATTTCTCGAACTCGATCTTCGGAAGAGGCCGCGGCGCAGCTGGACGCGGGGCGGCGGCCGGCGGTGGGCCGGACGGCTTCTGCTCGGCTTGTTGCCCGAACAGCGAAATCGAAAACGTCAGACCCGCCACGAGGAGAGCGAGCTTCTTCACGGACGTTCCTCCCTCGAGTCTTTCGAAATGGCGTCCCTGCACTTCATCAAACGTCGAACAGGACGCTCACCGATTCCCCTATGTGAATGCGCCGAATCGCTTCCGCGAGAAGAGGTGCGATCGACAGGATCTTCATGTTGGGCAATCGCTTCTCCGCCGGCATCGGCACGGTATCGGTCGTGACGATCTCGACGACTTCTGACCGGGAGCGAAGCCGGGCAATCGCCGGCCCCGTGAAGAGCGCGTGCGTGCAGGCCACGGCGACCCGCTTCACTCGCCGCTCCCGAAGCTTGTTCAATATTTCAATGATGGTGCCGCCGTTGGAGATCTCGTCGTCAAGGACGATGACGTTCTTGCCGTCGACGTCCCCTACCAGCGTGTCGATGACGACCTGGTCGTCGCTCAGGCGCTTCTTGCTGCCGGCCGCCACCGGCAGATCGAGACTGCGAGCGAAGTGGGAAGCCTCTTTGGCATGGCCAAGATCGGGCGAGACGACGACGGTATTCGCCAGCCGCTGTTTCCGGAAGTGCCGCGACAGCACTTCGAGCGCATTCATGTGATCGACTGGCACGCTGAAGAAGCCGTGGACCTGCGGCGAATGCAGCGTCATCGCGAGCACGCGATTGGCGCCTGCGGTGACGAGAAGATCCGCGACGAGCCGCGCTGCAATCGAGATTCGTGGCGCGTCCTTCTTGTCCGCACGCGCGTAGGCGAAATGCGGGATCACCGCGGTGATTCGCGCCGCCGACGCGCCTCGGGCCGCGTCGAGCATCAGCAGCAGCTCCATCAGGTGGTGCTGCACGGGCGGCACGAGCGGCTGGACGATGAACACGTCCGCCTCTCTGCAGTTGGCTTGCAGCTGCACGCCCAGGCAATCGTTACTGAACGTCGTCGTGGTAGAGGGACTGAGCGGAACCTTCAAGCGCTTGCAGAGGGCCCGCGCCAGGTCGGGATGTGCGTGCCCGCTGAAGACAACGATGTTCCTCATGAGAGGAGGGCATCATATCTCGCGACCGGCCGGGCTAGCGCGCGCGTTCTTTGGCAAAGCCCTCGTGTTCCTTCTGGAGCTGCTCGTGTGTCAGCTGTCCGTCGACAACGAGAATCCGATGCCTGAACGTAACTGATTGGCCGGGCTGGAGTGTGAACGTCACGGGCTCCTGCTTGGGATCGTAGCCCTTCTGGCCGAAAGGATTGGCCGCGAAGAGTCCATATCCGCGCGCGTGCCAGTATGTCGGGTACCCGTGATTGGAAGGATGGTCGAGAATCGCCAGCGTGATCGGTTGACCTTCGATCGTTCCGGTCAGACTCATCCAAGGGCCCCGTGTCCCCCACACGTCGTCACCCGTTTTCCCGTCGCTCCCGATGTAGCGCCCGGTCACACCCGTGTTGTCCAGACGGGGCGCGGCTTCTTTCTTGCCGTCGGCGCCGACGAATGTCTCTCTTTCGGTGGACGGTTGCTCGAGCGCGCGCGCGACCCGGATGCCGAACGCGCCCTCCTTCGTATCGTTGAACGCTACCGCCTTGTCGGCGGCCGTCCAGGTCGTGATCCGATCGATCGCCCGTCGCCGCGCCGCTCCGGAGAAGATGAACCGCGTTTCTTCTCGCATCAGAGTCGAGCCTGGCACGACCCAGTCGGCGCTGACTGTCAGCTCACCCTGGCTCTTCCCCGTGATGATGCGTGCGATCGCCTTGTGGACGATCGAGCCCGTCTTCGCCAGGTTAGCCGCCGGCGTCTCGAACGAATGACCCCAGAAGTCGTACCCGTTCACGTCCCCGTAGTTGAACCAGTGGCCGACGTGGTGCGGGTGATCCGCGCGCTCGCCCGGTTTGGGCTCGAGCGGATACCCGCGGGTCACCACCGCCCCGCCCGCGGAGCGGATCGGGTACAGCACCGGTTTTTCCAGAGACGTCGGGTAGATGTACGACGTGAACGGCCGTCCGCCGATCGAAATGTCGACACGGCGATCGGCAGCCCGATCGGCCACAGTGACGACTGTCTCGTCGACACGGGCGTGGAGGGAAGCGGCGGCAATCAGACCTGCCGCCGCGAGAGCGAACGACGCGGCCGCCGGTTTCAACATGGAGCGGATTCTACCGCGGACACCGGGCGGCGCCGACGGCCCCGCTGTCGGTACATGGCTCAGCAGTAAGGAGGCGGCGCTACTTGGCTGGATTGGCGAACACGATCTCGCGCGCCCAGAATCCGCGCGCGGTCTCGGGAGTCTCCAGAAGCGGCGTGGCAAACGAGAAGTCGGTCGCGGTGCCGGCCGTCGCCGTCGGTTCGGCCTTCGCGAGGCCGCCGACGCCGCGCAGAACGCCAACGACGTTCTTGGGGAGCAGGATACTTGTGACCGGCTGGTCGAGTTTTGGCCTTGGAAGAGCGGCAAGGCTTTGTTCGAACTGCTCGAGCGGAGTGCGGCTGGCGAAGATGTAGAAGTGCTCCTTGCCGCCGATGCTCGTGACCTTCCAGAAAACTTCCTCGCCGCCGGCTACTCCCGGCAGCCGGTTCGTGAGACCGCCCGGGAGCGGGTTCGCAAGGTTCTGCCCGGGGAGCGGGAACAGCAGGTACGACTCTCCGTGCTCGTCCTCGTTGATCACGTAGACATGGACCGGCTTCGACGAGTCGACGGTGACGAACAGCCTGTCCCCGGGCGCCACCCGATCGCCGGCCTTGAGGGTGGTTCCCTTGCTCGCCTTCATCACGTGGAACTTCGCGCCGATCTGGTAGCTTGCCGGATCGAGGACGGTTGCATCGGGGAGCGTCCTGGTCGTGTCTTTCGCGACCGTCACGTCTTGCTGAGCGATCGGTCGCGGCCCGGCCGCGCTCCAATACCACCAGCCTCCGATGGCGCCAATCAACAGCACGACACCCGCCGCCGCCCAGTACCGGCGCTCCGCGTCCCGACCGGGCCACCGTCGTCTGGCTCGAACTGTTTTCGCGGGCGGGGGCATGAAGGAACCCCAGCGCCGCAGCGAGCTCGTCGGCGAAGGCGCCCGCCGTCTGGTAGCGGACCTTCGGATCCTCCGCGAGGGCCCGTTCGACGACGCGGACGAAGGCGTCGGGCAGATCCGGACGCAAGTCCCGCAGCCGCCGGCGCTCGTGTTTCTCGTGCGCTTCGAGAATCTTGTTTTTCGTGCGTCCCTCGACGGGATAGGCACCCGACACGAGGTGGAAAATCAGGACGCCAAGGCTGTAGATGTCCGCCATCACCGACGGGGGTCCGCCGCGGAAGAGCTCAGGGGCCAGATAGAGGGGCGTTCCGGCGACCTCGTCCTGCGACGCGATCCTCCGCGACAGCTCGGCGCCGGCGCCGAAGTCCATGAGGACGATGCGTCCGCCTTCCTCGCGCATGACGTTCTGGCACTTCACGTCGCGGTGCAGGAGCCCCGCACCGTGGACCGCCGCCAGGGCCTGACAGAGATCGATGCCGATCGCCGCCGCCTCGCTCGCGCCGTAAGACCCGTGGGCCTTCAGCACATCCTCGAGCGAGCGGCCGCGGATGAACTCCATCCACAGGCCCACCCGACCGTCTATCGACTCCGCGCCGTAGACCGTCACGACGTTCGGATGGCGCACGCGCGCGAGCAGCCGGGCCTCGTTGAGCACCGCGTCAGGATCGAGGAGGCGTCCGGGAGCTTTCGGCCAGAGCAGCTTGAGCGCGACCTCGCGATCGAGTCCGTTGTCTCGGGCGCGATAGACGATTCCGAAGGTGCCTTCGCCGACGCGCTCGAGAATGGTGAGATGCCGCCAGCGTTCGATCTCCACCGTGATTTGTTCCGATTCCGGGGAAGGCGGCAGGGGAGCCGGGGGACTCGACTTGTGCACGCGCGCGATTCCGTCGAGCGCGCGCAGCGCGCGCACCACGTCGTTGTCCTCCCGGTCGGTTGTCTGGTTCTCGGCCTGATCCCAGTTGACCGACTCGCCGCGGGAAACGGCCTGGGCGAGCGTCAGCCACCGGTCTTCGCTATGTTCGGTTTCCACTCGCCATCTCCTTCGCGAGCTTCACCAGCGCGCGGCTGACCGCCATGTGCGCCGCCGGAACGCTCGGCTTCCCGAGCGCCTCGGCGACCTCCGAATACTCGAGGCCCATTTCGATACGGGCGATGATGGCTTCGCGATCTTCCGGCCTGAGCCGCTCCATCGCGGCCTCGTACTGCTCGAGCGCCTGTTGTCCGATCGCCTCTTCGAGGGGGGAAGGTCCTGTCCCCGGCCGTTCGGTGTCCAGGGTGTCGGTCTGACCGCGCGTGCGGCTGCGGCGGATCGCGTCGCGGATCCGGTTGAGGAGCGTCTGGCGAACGTATGCCTGGAAGGCGCCCTCGTGTCGGGGCTCGAACGACTTCAAGTGCCGGACGGCCTGAAAGAGGGCCTCCTGCGCGAGGTCCTGCGTTTCGAGGCCTCCGCGGGCCCAGGCCGGGAGCCGACCGTGTGCCCACCTCTGCAGCCGAGGCAGGTACCGGGCGCACAGGCGACTCAGTGCCTCGTCGTCTCCGGTGCGGGCGCGAATGACGAGGGCGAAGGAAGATTCGGCGTCCGGACGACCCTCTTGGCTCGCGTCCGGCGTGCTTTCCGCCGAAGGGTGATCGCTCATGGCAGCGGGTCGGCTCTGGTGTTTGGGAGGATGATACTCCCTATTCCCCAGTCGGCCCAGAAGTTCCCCTGCCCCTTGCGGATACAGCAGTTGGATGGTCGCCACTCAGGGGATCAACGAGCAGAGATGCGGTTTCTAACGACAAGAAATATGCGATTCGAGCCGTTACGAAACGGTCGACCTTACGTTATAGCCAGTGACGGCGCTGATGGTGCCTTCCGAAGTGCTGGGACGAGTGTTCCACCGCACGATTCGGGCGCACTTGTTTTGACCGTGCCTGTCGTTCGTCACAGATGGATCAACGGGTTGGAGCGAGCGACCGGCTCGCTTGACTAGAGGAAAAGCGATGGCGAAGAAGGTTTCTGCGGTACAGGCGAGCTGGAACGTGATGGTGTTCATGGGGGTGGAGGGAGTACCCGGCGAGACGGATCTCCGGCAGGCCGCTCAGGATGACATCGACGAGATGCGCAGCCTCTTCGCGGATTACCCCGGCGGGGCCTTGAACCTCTTCGTCCAGGTGAACGCTCGCGGAGAATCCCGCCGGCTGGATATCCGGAGGGCCAAGGAGGTCCGCGTTCCGGAAGCCGAGCGCGATGCGACCGACGGCAAGGCCTTGATGGCTTTCATGCGGTGGGCTTTCAAGACAGGCGGAGGTCAGAAAGACACGCGTTCGATGCTCGTGCTTTGGGGTCACGCGTACGAGTTCGCGATCGGGCGCGCGGAACGACCCACGGGTATCGACGCGCTCGACTTCGGCGAGTTGGCGGATGTGCTCGAAGCGGTTCGACAGGAACGCGGAAGGAGCCTGGACATCATAGGCTTCGACGCCTGCGATCTGTCCACGATCGAGATCGCCTGCCAATTCCAACCGTACGCCGACTACCTGCTCGCGTCGGAAATAGGTATCCCGATTCCGGGCTGGCCGTACAGGCGAGCGTTCGAGCGACTCATGGACCCCAAGGCCGGCCCGATGGGACCGGCGGAACTGGGAACCTACATCGTGAGACGATTCTGCGAAACGTATCGAGCGGACCAGCTCACTGTGTCCTTGACGCTCCTGGATCTCGCCCGAGTGCCGGAGGTCGTCAATTTGACCGAAATGTTGGCCAGGAAGCTGGCGATCGCCATGGCGAACGACTCGGACGAAATGGAGCGTGCCACCGACGCGTTCGTACGCTCGCAGACGATCGAAGAAAAACCGTTCGTGGACGTTGCCGATCTCTGCCTGAACCTGCTTCGCGACTGCCGGGATCCGTCACTTCGAGGTGCCGCGGAGGCACTGGGAGACTTTTTGATCAGCGCGGATCCGACCGTCGTCAGCACCGGCCAGACCGGCCCCGGACGCTTCATTCTGGAACACGGCCGGAACGCCTGTCGGACCGCAAAACTGCAAGGTGTCAGTCTGTACGCGCCGCACGTGGAACCGTCGATTGACCCTGACGTGGCAGATAAGTTCTACAACGAGCTCACGTTCGCGAAGGAGACTCTCTGGGGCAAGGTGGTTCGCGCGATGGCTGAACCGAGCTCCTGAGTTTTGGAAACAGTTGACGGAGGAATCATGGCTGGCAACCGCCTCGAGAGAGGAAGACTGTCGGACAAAGGCAGGCTCTCCGACAAGGGCAGACTTTCCGACAAGGGTAGGCTGTCTGACAAAGGCAGACTCTCGGACAAGGGAGCGCCCGAGTCGGTCGTCGAAAACGTATTTCGGTGCATGGATGGAGTCGGGGGTCTGCTGGTCGTCGCCTTCGTGACCCCAGTCGGTTCATCATGCAAGTCTTCGGGAGGGCAGTCTGCCGCCCGAGACTCTCTCATAGCCGCAGCTGCGGAGAGTGCCGAACGGCTCGACCAGCAGGACGATGAGCGCCGCCAACGAGAAAGAGCGGCAGAGGCGAGGCAAGAGGCCCGGCAGATCTCGACCGTTGCGAGGAAGGCCACACGCCGATCTCGTTCTTCCAAAGACAAAGCATGAACGAGCGCTGGACTGGCCGTCCAGCGTCTCGATCGCTCGAAGGAAGCAGGTAGGGATCACATGATCCGGGCGACCATTCTTACGGTTCTCCTGGTGGTGATCTGTGCCGCGCAGCTGTCCGGTCTCCCACCCGGCACTCAGGCCGCGACCGATCCTGCAGGATCGGACGTACAGGCGCTGCTCGACAAGGGTCTGTACGAGAAAGCTGAAGATCTCGCTCGTGCCAGAGTAGATTCAGCGGCCACATCGAGTGGCGAGGACTCAGTCGAGGCTGCGGCGGCTTCGGACATTCTGCTGCGTGCGCTGCTGCTCAACGGCAAGGGCGGCCCTCCGAGCACGCTCGCTCGTGCGGTCCAGACCGTACAGGTCAAAGAGCGCCGCCTTGGTGCGACCCACATCGATCTTGTTCCTTCCTTGCAGAATCTCGGCGAGGCCTTGCTCGTCGCGGGCGAGTACGGCCGAGCGATTGAGGTAGCTCGTCGGGCGCTGAACCTGCTTGAGCAGAGCAATCAAGCCACGATTGACGTTGCGCGTTCTCTCGATCTTCTTGGGATCGCCATGACCCACGCCGGTCGCTACGATGAGGCACTGACTGTCCTCGAACGCAGTTTGCAAGCCAAGGAGAGCGCTCTTCCTCACTCGGACGTGCGCATAGCCCGCACGCTCGAGGCGATTGGGTGGACGCTGCAACGCAAGGGGGCTTACGAACGCGCGCGGGCGCCGATCAACCGGGCGGTCGCCATACAGGAAGCAGCGGATGACACCCATCCGGCGTATGTGGAGACACTCAACCTTCTTGGACTCCAGCTGTGGTTCGATGGCAATCTGGCGGAAACCCTCGATGTCTCGACGCACGCCGTAGCGCTCGCCGAGCGGTCTTTGCGGCCCGATCATCCACTCCTCGCCAAAGCGCTGAAATATCAGGCCGGAGCTCTTATCGACCATGGCGATCTCACGCGGGCCCATTCAGTCTTTGAACGCGCACTCGGTATTGCAGAGCGCGCGTACGGCCCGAGCCATGTTGAGACCTCGGCCTACGTCAATGACCTCGCGATCTCCGACCTGTACCTGGGAAGGTACACGGCCGCCCGCCAGCTGTTCGAACGCGCGTTGAAGCTCGAGATCGCGAGCTTGGGTCAGCGGAACGAGCGCGTCGCCACGACGATGGGCAACCTTGCCCTCGTCGATGCGCGCCTGGGCGACTATGCAAGCGCGGCTCGTGAGCACGCTCGGGCGATTGCGCTGTGGGAGCGGGTGCTTGGGCGCGATCACCCCTTCGTAGCTTTGGCCTTGATGGATCTTGCGGCCGTGTACCGCGAGCAGGGCGCGCCGTATCGGGCGTTGCTATTGCTCGAGCGGGCGCTCGTCATCCGGGAGCGGAGTCTGGGTCCGGAACACAGGGACGTGGCCAGCACCCTGTCCGATCTCGCCACGACCCTGACCCTCCTCGGCCGCACCGCTCGCGCCCAGAGTCTCGCGGCACGCGCCATTGCGATCTGGGACCGCACCGATACACCTGAAGCGCCGGAATTCGCAAAGGTCCTGAAAGTCTACGCCGATCTTCAGTCGGAGCGGGGAGAGGCGGATGTTGCGAAACGGTACCTACGACCGTGCTCTCGCAATTCAGGAGAAAGACCTTGGCCGGCAGCATCCGGCATTTGCCGAGACGCAGATTCGACTCGCCGCGGTGCAGGGCGCCCTCGGGAATCGCGACGCGGCTATCGACGCAGCAGTAGAAGCCGATACGACTGGACGCGAGCACCTCCGTCTGATGCTCCGAAATCTTCCCGAGCGCCAGTCTCTGACCTACGCCGCGACCCGACCCAAGGGGCTCGACCTCGCGATGTCTCTCGCGGGAACCGACTCCGGGGCAGTCGGCCGCATGTTCGACGCGCTGGTGCGCAGCCGTGCACTCGTCCTCGATGAAATGGCCGCGCGGCACCGGCTGAGGATGGACGCGTCAGGCGAGGTCGCGCCGCTCTGGCTGGCGCTCACCTCGGCGCGTCAGCGACTCGCAAATTTGGTGGTAAGAGGCCCTACCGATCAGCGGCCGGAGCAGTATCTCCATCTGGTCGAAGACGCGCGGCGTGAGAAAGAACGAGCCGAGACCGCGCTCGCGGAGAGGAGCGCGGCGTTCCGCAACGAGCTCTCGCGGGAGGAGGTCGGCCTCGACGCCGTGCGCCGCGCCCTTCCGCTCGGGAGCGCGTTGGTCGCGTTCGTTCGGTACAATCGAACCGTCATCGGAGACACGACGACCACAGCGGCGCCGCACGGCCGTCGGATTCGCGTTGTGCCTTCGTACATGGCCTTCGTGGCGCACTCCGAACACGCCGACGTTGCGATGGTGCCGCTTGGCGCGGCGGCATCGCTCGAGACGCTCGTCGCGAGATGGCATACCGAGACATCCGGCATCGTTCGCGCGAGCTCGGCAACCGACGCCGAGCTCAGTTACCGCGTGGCAGGTACGGCCCTGCGACGACGCCTGTGGGATCCGATCGCCGGTCAGTTGAAGGACGCCATCAACGTCTTCGTCGTGCCAGACGGCGCGCTGAACGTCGTGACGCTCGCGGCACTCCCAACCGGTCGAACGACATACTTGATAGACAACGGCCCCGTGATTCACTACCTCTCGGCCGAGCGCGACCTGGTGACCAGCGCGGCTCAGTCCAGCGCAGGTCGAGGCCTGCTTGCGCTGGGAGGCGCAGCCTTCGACGACCCCACGCTCTTCAGCGCGACCCGACCGGTCGGGAAGGCGGCCGCTGGTCGCACGCCAGTGGCGGCCACCCGCGGCGCCTGCGGAGACCTGCCGTCCCTGCAGTTCGACCCGCTCGACGCAACGGGCCGCGAGGTCCAGGAAGTCGCAAGTCTCTGGACGGGCTCGCCGGTGGAACTGCTTCAGAATCACGAGGCAAGCGAGGCCGTGTTCAAGCGTTCCGCGCCCGGGCGTCGCGTGTTGCATCTCGCGACGCACGGATTCTTCCTGGGGAGCGACTGTGCGACGCCGGCTGTGGGGACGCGAGGCGTCGGAGGGCTCGCGACGGCATCCGGCAGACGATCGAACGCCGGTACGGCGGACAACCCTCTCCTGCTCTCCGGGCTCGCGCTTGCCGGCGCCAACCGCCGCGCCGCCGCCGGCCCCGAAGACGAGGATGGCATCCTGACGGCGGAGGAAGTCGCGAGCCTCAATCTCGACGGGGTCGAATGGGCCGTGCTCTCTGCCTGCGACACGGGTCTGGGTGTGGTCAAGGTGGGAGAAGGCGTCTTCGGCCTGCGACGCGCATTTCAGGTCGCGGGCGTGCACACCGTCATCATGAGCCTGTGGCAGGTCGAAGATCAGTCCGCAGGAAACTGGATGCGCGCGCTGTACGAAGGCCGCCTGAAGAAGAAGCTGAACACCGCACAAGCCGTGCAACAGGCGAGCCTCACCGTCCTGCGTGACCGCAGGGCGGCGCATCAGAGCACGCATCCGTTCTACTGGGCGGGCTTCGTCGCAACAGGCGACTGGAGATAGCCCTCCAGCAATGGCCGCTGGTGTCGCCGTCGTCGCGACGGTCCTGATCGTTCTCCGGTATGTCTGATCCGGAAGGATCAGGCGCCCTCCTGGCTGGTTTCCGACGTCAGTCTCAAGCAGCCGTGCGCCCGACCGAACAGTCCAAGTCAAACGGATGGGCGTGCGCCGCGAGAGTGCTCACGTCCGGAGAGAGCCGGGGTCTGCCGTTCCTCTTCTCGGCACGGTGTTAGGATCTCTCCTCGGCTCTGAACCATGTGCCCTGTTTAACCAGGCTTCATTCAAAGGGATCAGGATGACTAGAACGACTCTTCTTTCGAGCCCCGTCTTCGCCCTCTTGCTCGGGATGTCTGCAGCAGCGGCAACATCCCAGGCGCCGGCCGCCGGCACCCAGACGACACCCCATCAGGCGACGGCGGCCGAAGCCGCGCGCTTCGTCGGCGACTGGATCCTGACGATGCAGGGCCCCAACGGTCCGGGCATGTTCAACCTGTCTGTCAAGGTCGAGAGCGAGAAGGTCGCAGGGGAGATCAGCTCCGAGATGTTGCCGAAGCAGGCCATCAACGACGTAACGGTGGACAAGGAGAGCCTGGTGTTGAGCTACTCGTTCGACTACCAGGGAAACGCTGTCGATGCGGCTGTGACGTTGACGCCCGGGACCGACGGCAAGGTGGCGGCCCAGATCTCTTTTGCCGGCGGAGCGTACGTGATGACTGGTTCCGCAACGAAGAAGGACGCGCCAAAGTAGGGGCGGTATAGAGTTGGACACAAGAATGGATTCCGTCAGCTCTGGCCGCGCCGAAGCCGGCCGGCGGCGGATCGGGAACTGATGATGGATGGGAGATTTATGCGTCGAATGGCCCTCTCACCACTGAAGGCGATCCTCGTGCTGATACTGACGGCCGTCGCGCCGCAGCAGGCTTTCGGGCCGCCTCCCACGCAAGCGGGCCAGGCTCCTGCTGCCCAGTACCCGCAAGTTCCTCTCGACCTGTTCCAGCTACCCGAGGGGTTGGAGGTAACGCTGTGGGCCGCGTCTCCGTTGTTGCACAACCCGACGAACATCGACATCGATCGCGACGGGCGCATCTGGGTGGCGGAGGGTGTTCGTTATCGCTCCCATCATGCCCGTCAGCCCGAAGGCGATCGCATCGTCGTGCTGCAGGACACCGACGGGGACGGCAAAGCCGACAAGACGCATACATTCGTGCAGGAGCCTGGACTGATCGCGCCGCTCGGCGTCGCAGTCATCGACAACAAGGTGATCGTCTCCCAACCGCCGGACCTCATCGTCTACACCGACGTCGATCGAAACCTGCGCTTCGATCCGGCGGTGGATAAACGCGAAGTGCTGCTGACCGGCTTTCAGGGCATCAATCACGACCACTCGCTGCATTCGGTGACGTTCGGTCCGGACGGCAAGTGGATTTTCAACTCCGGCAACACCGGAGGGATGTTCACCGACAAGTCTGGAAAGACCTTCCGGATCTTCGGGTCCTATCGGCCGAGCCCCGTCGGACCGTTCACGTACCCGAACGACCCCGCGGTCTACGCCGGGAAGCCCAGCGACGACGGGCATGTGTATGTGGGGGGATTCACGGTGCGAATGAACCCCGACGGCACGAACGCGGAGATCATCGGATACAACTACCGCAACAGCTACGAGCAGTCCGTCAGCTCGTTGGGAGACGTCTTTCAGAACGACAACGACGATCCTCCGGCCTGCCGTGTGAGCTGGGTGATGGAATACGCCAACTTCGGGTTCTCGTCCAACGACGGCCAGCGGACGTGGCAGGCAGACCGCCGGGCGGGTCAATCCATCCCGGTCGCGGAATGGCGTCAGGACGATCCGGGCATGATGCCGGCCGGCGACGTGTACGGCGGCGGCTCGCCGACAGGCAACGTCTTCTACGAGAACGGCGCACTCGGCCCGGCGTGGGACGGGACGTTCCTCGCCGCGGACGCGGGCAGGAACGAGGTGTTTGCCTACAAACCGGCGCGGCAAGGCGGAGGCTTCGCGCTCGACCGGAAGATCTTCCTGACCTCGAACGTGAAGCAGCAGTACGCCGGTTCCGACTTCGTCGGTGGCAACAACACGGCCAAAGGCGCCATGGAGACGCTGTTCCGGCCGTCGGACATCGCCGTTGGTCCGGATGGCGCGCTGTATGTCAGCGATTGGATCGATGCGCGCGTCGGCGGGCACGTGGATTTGGACGACACCCTGTCGGGCGCCATCTACCGGATTGCTCCGAAGGGCTTCGTGTCGAAGGTGCCGGCCTTCGATCCCGCGACCATCGACGGTCTGATCACGGCGCTCCGGTCCCCGGCCGTCAACGTCCGGGCAATCGGGTTCGAGGGATTAAAGGCGCGTGGCGCGGCCGCTGTGAGCGCGGTTGCCGGTCTCCTGAACGATCCGAACCCGTACATGCGCGGGCGCGCGATCTTCCTCCTCTATCAGATGGGTCCCGAGGGCCGCAAGCGGGCCGGGTCGCCCGAGTCAATCACCGATCCGGCGCTGCGCATCGCGGCCTACCGCGCCATGCGGCGCGCGAATCTCGACGTGCTGCCGGTGGCCGCCGCGCTCGCCCGCGACAAGGACGCCGGCGTCCGGCGCGAAGTGGCGGTGTCGATGCGCGACCAGGCCGCCGACAAGTCGCTGAACATCCTGCTCGACGTCGCTCGCGGCTTCGACGGGCAGGATCGCAGCTACCTGGAAGCGCTGGGAACCGGCGCCACCGGAAAGGAGGCGGCGCTGTACGACCGGCTGCACAAGGAGCTCGGCGTCAAGGACGATCCGCTGGCCTGGTCCGGTACGTTCACGTGGATAGCCTGGCGCCTTCACGTGCCTGCGGCGGTGATGGATCTGACAGCGCGCGCCGAGTCGTCGAAGCTGTCGCTCGCCGATCGCAAGCTCGCCCTGGATACGCTCGCCTTCATCAAGGATCCGGCCGCGTCCAAAGCCATGCTCGCCTTCGCGAAACCGGAGAGCGCGCTGCGGGAGCCGGCGACGGTGTGGCTGTTGAATCGCATGTCGAACGACTGGTCGGATTTCGGGCTGGCACCCGCCCTCAAGACGGCCGGTATCTACGATCCCGATTCGATCACGTTCCGCGAGGCGATCGTCCCGCCTCCGCCGGCGGATCTCCCCGAGCTCTCGGTCGACGAGATCGCCCGCCTTACCGGCGACTCCGCACGGGGGAAGACCACCGCGCAGCGCTGCCTGATGTGCCACGCGATCGGCGGCACAGGGGCAGAGTTTGGACCGGCACTGGACGGATGGGGACGTGGCAAGTCTGCCGACGTCATCGCGACGGCACTCGTCCGCCCGAGCGCGGAGATCGCGCATGGCTACGAGAGCGTGGAGCTCAAGACGAAGGACGGAGTGACGATTCAAGGCGTCCTCATCAAGGAAGGCGATCCCCTGATGATGCGCAGCATGGGCGGGATCACCCAAGTCATCCCTGTCAGTCGGATCGCGGGACGACGACGGATGCCGGGGTCGCTCATGATGAGCGCCGCGCAGCTGGGACTCACGCCGCAGGATGTCGCTGACCTCGTGGCGTTCCTGCGCACCAATTGAGGATGACATCCAAGCCGTCCTCTCACAGCCGTCGAGAATTTGCGAAAGTTGCCGGTGCCGCTCTTGCCGGCTTGGCCGCCGCGCCATCGATCGCGGCCAACCCGCGCAGCGCGCAGACTGCGCCGCCCATCGCGACTTCCGGCGGCCGGGATCCCGACGCGATCGTCGTGAATGCCAAGGTCTACACGATGCACACGCGCGCGCCGCGCGCGGAGGGGCATCCGGCGAAGAAGCGATTAAGGGGTCGATTGCCGTGGGCAAGCTGGCAGACGACGTGGTGCTGGCCGACGATCCGCGCACCGCGCCGCCGGAGAAGATCAAGGACATTCAGATCGTGCGGACGGTGGTAGGCGGAAGAACCTCGCACCAGGCCTGAAGGACGCTCCATCGAGAGGAAGAATCCTCGTAGCCGCGCGTCCTGGTCGAGTTTCGCCGGCGATCCAGGTTTCCATATGTGACGTCCAAGCCTTTGCTCATCGATGGTTTGTGCACTGACTCGTGCGTTGAAATCGATTCCGCCCCAACTCCTTACAAACCATCGACAAACGCTTGCCGAGCTTCGCAGGGGTATCCACCTTGCACTAAGGGATGTGTCACGAGTTGCCGCTGGGGGGGCGCGTGACACGTTCATCGTTCACCAAGGAGGACCCAGATGTTCAAACGAGCCCTTGGCGTCGTCGTGCTCGGCTCTTGCGTCATTTGCCCCAGAGTGGTGATGGCTCAGGAACGCGCACCGCACGCAGGATCGACCGCCGTCGGTGTCGACGTCGGCGCGTTCATGCCGGCGGAGAGTCAATTCGACAACGCGCTCATCGTCAACGCGTTGCTCGAGTACTACGTCACGCCACGCGTCAGTCTCCGCACGGACTTCGGATTGACCGATCCCGGTTTCTCGCGTGAATCGACCGACTCGCTCCGGCAGATTCCCCTGCGGCTGGACGTCAACTACAACTGGGAAGGCGGCAAGTGGCATCCATTCGTTGGAGCCGGTGCCGGGGCGTACTTCCTGCAGTTCAAGGACAACGGGGAGTCGCTTGGCGAATCTGAAACCAAACCCGGGTTCAACCTCGGCGGAGGCGTCGAATACTTCACCGGCCGGACCGTCTCGCTCAAAGGTGAAGCGCGATACCACGTGATCGGCAAGACCCGCGGAGGGCAGGATCCGTCTGGGCTGGTGTTCACGGGTGGCATCAAGAAGTACTGGTAATTTTGCGGCGCTTGCCAGGCCGGAGGGATAATGCCCTCCGGCCACATTTCGACAATCTTCCTTAAACCGCAACGGACTCCAAGATTGAAGTCGACATCCCGACATCAATCGCTTGATCCAGACGGAAGCCGGCGGTTCGAAGCATTTCCGAATACTCTTTCTGAGTTCGCTCTTTTCCCGACAGTAGCGTCAGCATTTGTAGATCGAGCATCTTCGTCCAGCTCGGCTTCGAATCCTCCGGAACAATGCACTCGATCAGTAGGAGCTTCGCACCTGGCGCCGCGGCCCTTCGAATGGCGGCTAGAATCTGAGCGGCTTTCGGATCGTCCCAGTCGTGGATTACCTGCATGATGAGATAGCAATCGGCGGAAGGCAGGGCATCCCTGAAGAAATCTCCGGGATGCACCCGCAGCTGTTCCGATTCCATTCCCGCAGCCTGAGCAGCGGCCGTCACATGCGGCTGATCGAACAGCACTCCGTGAGCTCGGGGCGCGGCTTGCAGCACGGCTGCCAATAAATGACCGCGGCCGCCGCCGATGTCGGCGATTGTTTCAAAGGTGGAAAAGTCATAGGACCTCAAGACGCCGGCAATTTGTCCCGCCGCTTTTCCCATCATCGCCTCGTCGAAAAGACGGGCCGCTTGCGGGTTCTCGCCGAGGTACTTCCAAAAACCGCCTGGGACGACTTTCTCTTGAATGGACTGTCCGGTAGTCAACGCATCGGCGAAGTACTCAAATCCTCGCCAGTACACGGACAAACCGACCATCCGGACAAACGATCTCATCGATTGCGGATGATCCGATCGCAGTAAACGCGATGCCGGCGTGTGGCCCCACGCGCCATCACGAGCCTCAAAGATGCCTTCCGCCGAAAGAACGCGCAGCGTGCGCGCCAACGCTCCCGCATGTGCTCTGGTGTCACTAGCCAGTTCCTCCGCGCTTCGCGGCGATTCGCCCAGGGCATCCGCAATACCGAGTTCTGCCACCGCATGAAGACACCGAGGTAGGCCGTGACTCATCGAAATTCGTAACAGGTCGTCGGCAGGATTGGTCATAGTGGAGGGAGTATACGAGCTTCGCTCCTTCTGCTGCTGATCCGACCGTATAATCCACATCGTTGGCCCTCGCCCGTGGTACCCGCCTCGG
This sequence comes from uncultured Acidobacteriota bacterium, assembly GCA_963730995.1. GTDB lineage: Bacteria > Acidobacteriota > Vicinamibacteria > Vicinamibacterales > 2-12-FULL-66-21 > CAVSUB01. The sequence goes on from CAVSUB010000004.1 coordinate 275,386, forward strand.
CGTGTACGAAGTCACAGCGCCGATCGGCGAAGGTGGGATGGGACAGGTCTATCAGGCTCGCGACACCAAGCTCAATCGCGATGTCGCGCTCAAGGTCTTGCCTGACTCTCTCGCTCACGATCCCGAACGGCTCGCCCGGTTCACGCGGGAAGCCCAGACGCTCGCGTCGCTGAACCATCCGAACATCGCGCACATTCACGGCCTCGAGGAATCGGGCGGCGTGCGCGCCCTCGTCATGGAGCTCGTCGAGGGCGAGGACCTGTCTCAGCGAACCGCCCGCGGAGCGATCCCCCTCGATCAGACATTGCTGATCGCGAAACAGATAGCCGAGGCGCTGGAGGCGGCGCACGAACAGGGCATCGTCCATCGTGATCTGAAGCCGGCAAACATCAGAGTCCGCGCGGACGGCACCGTCAAGGTGCTCGACTTCGGCCTGGCGAAAGCCGCTGAGGCCTCGGCGTTCGGACATCAGGCCACCGGAGCACTCAGCGAGTCACCGACGATCACGACGCCAGCGATGACGCAGGCCGGGATGATCCTCGGCACAGCCGCGTACATGAGCCCGGAGCAGGCTGCGGGGGCTCCGGTTGATCGCCGCGCCGACATCTGGTCCTACGGCGTCGTGCTGTGGGAAATGCTCAGCGGCCAGCGTCTGTTCGGCGGCGATACGGTCGTGCAGACGCTCGCCGACGTGTTGCGGCGCTCGATCGAGTTCGACACGTTGGACGTACCGGCGCCGATCAATACCCTCCTGCGCCGGTGCCTCGATCGGAATGTGAAGACACGCCTGCGCGATATCGGCGAGGCTCGGGTTGCCATTGAGAAATATCTAACCGACCCGGCGAGCGGGACTGAAGTTCCGCGTCGGCCGCGGCCCGTCTATGGGTGGGTTGCCTGGGCCGCGACGGCGGTTCTTGCCACGATCGCGGTGGTCGGGTGGCTGCGCCCGCGGCCGGCGCCTACCGGCGTAACGGCCCCGGACTTGGCGTTGACGATCGTGCCACCGGCAGGAAGCATCGCGCCCGTAGGCGACCTGCATGCAACCCCACAGATCTCGCCCGACGGCTCTGCAGTGATCTTTTATAGAGACATCGCATCGGCTGGCAGTGGCGGGGGCGTGCAGGTACGGCACTTGGCCGCACTCGCGCCGGAACCCGTGCGCACAGGCGGGTTCAGAAACCCCGGATTCTGGTCTCCGGACTCGCGATCGTTCGCCTTCAGCGACGGGACCAACCTGAAGAAGATGCGTGTGCCGGACGGCGCGCCGGAAATTCTCGCAAACGGTGTCGCCACGATGGTCGGTGGGAGTTGGAGCGACAACGGTACCCTGCTTGTTGCAGGAGCGGTGGGGGGCGGGCCGGGCCTGTACGTCGTGCCGGCAGGCGGCGGAGTCGCCAAACGAGTTGAAATCTCCCTGAAGGACGGGTTCTTCTGCTATTGGCCGGAGTTCCTGCCGGGCAGCGAGGATTTTCTGGTCGTGGCAGCCGCGTCAAAAATCGAGGAGTCGGAAATCTACCTCGCCACGCTGCGCGACGGCCGCGCGGCCGATCCTGTTCTGCTGATGAAGAACGCCACTGCGGCCCGCTACACGCCCGCGGGCGGAGGACGCATCCTGTTCGTTCGCAATGACAACCTCTACGCGCAAACGTTGAATCGCACGACCAGAACACTCGAGGGCGCCCCGGAGTTAATCCAGCAACGGGTCGCGTCGTCGCCGTCGTTCTATGCCGCACACTTTTCCGTTTCACGTACGGGCGTCGTGGCTTGGCGCCCCGGCACGGCGGGTCTGTCGCAGGTGACGATTTTCGATCGAGGGGGAAAGGAGATCGGCACGGCGGGTCCCCCTACCGTCGTCCAGACGCTCAGCCTCGCGCCCGACGAGACACGTCTGCTGGTGGGATTCAACTTGACCGCGTGGCTGCTGGAGCCCGGCCGACCTGGGCGGCAGCAGTTGGAGCAGGGGACTCTGGGCACACTGTGGTCGCCGGATGGTTCCAAGCTCATCGACGGCGTCCCCGGAAACGACAGCCGCGTTATGGAACGCCCTATCGCCGGGCAAGGGCCAGCTCGCGAGTTGGCAAAACTGCCCGGAATGTGGATGCTGCGAGACATTTCTCCGAAAGGCAACGCGCTGCTGCTCAATCGGGGGATATTGGATACGACGGTGTTCTCGCTTTCGCTGGACGATGTACCGATGGAACCGAAATCTCTGCTTCAGACGGGCGAGACGATTTCACATGCCCGCTTTTCGCCAGACGGTCACTGGATTGTGTACACGGCCTCCGCGGCGGGGAGTGAACGTGGAGGGATCTACAGCGGCGGAGGCACCTACGTGCAGCCGTACCCGGGACCGGGATTACGGAAGCAGGTGACCAGCCGTGGGAATTATCCGGTGTGGCGCAAGGATGGAAAAGAAATCGTGTACCTCGATGAATACCAGGGTCGTAACTACATCTGGTCGGTTCCCTTGGCCGCTCGGGGCAATGAGTTCCAGGCAGGTACCCCATCGCCGCTGTTTCCGGCTCGTCTTCCAGCGACCACATTCGGAGATCTGAATTTCCTGGCAGTGTCGCGTGACGGGTCACGCTTTTATATCCCGCAGGCGGTGGAACAACCGGAGTCTGATGTTATCCACGTCCGCGTGGGATGGGCGAAATGATCGTGAGAACCGTTCACCGTCCCACCGGTCGCGCATACACGCGTGCGCCGCCAAGATAGGTCGCTTCGACCGTGATGTCCTTCACCTCGTCGACTGGAACGTTGAGGATGTCGCGGTCCAGTACGGCGAAATCGGCGAGTTTGCCAGCCTCGAGCGATCCCTTCTGCGCCTCCTCGAAGGTCAGGTAGGCATTGTTGATCGTGTAGAGACGGATCGCCTGCTGTCTCGTCAGGTTCTGCTCGGGATGGAGCGGCGCGTCCGCTCCGCGCGGCTGCCGGACCATGGTCGTCCACATTCCAAGAAATGGGTTGTACGGATTGATCGACCGGAGGCTGCCGATTTTCTGCATGTGATCGGAGCCTCCACCGACCGTCACCCCCTGTTCGAACAGCGTGCGATAGGGATGGAAGTAGGCGAGCCGCTCGACGCCGAAGTGCTGCCGAAGCGTCGTGCCGTCCAGGTAGAGCCACGCCGGCTGCAGGTTGGCGACGATGCCCAGGGCCTTCATTTTGGCGATGGCCTCCGCGCTCATGAAGCTCGCATGCGTGATGCTGGGCCGCTTTTCGCGGACGGGGAAATCGTCGCGATTGATCCGCTCGTACGTGTCGACCATCGCGTCGACCGCTGCATCTCCTTGCGAATGTGCGGTGAATTGCAAGTCGTTCGCGAGAGCCAGCTTCGCGATCTGATAGAGCTTCTCGGGCTCGATGAACCGGACGCCGCGGTAGGCCGGATCGTCAATCGAATAGATCTTGCTGACGCCCCAGGGCTGGCGCATGTAGGCGCTCCCGGTGAGCATGCCGCCGTCCAGGAAGACCTTGATCCCTCGCAGCCACAGCATGTCGTTTCGCTGGTGCAGCGGTTGCGAGGCCGCGTCGCGGATCGAGGCTTCGATGCGATCCATTGGCGCCTGCCCGTCGACGCCATAGGCCATGAACGTGCGGCAGGTGAGCTCGTGTTTCTCGAGCAGCGTCCGGTACAGCTCGAGGCCTTCTCGATCGGCATTGCCGTCGACGATGCTGGTGATGCCGACGGAGTTGTAGTCGGCCAGCAGCTCGCGCAGACGCGCAAGGCGGTCGGCGGCCGTCGGCGCGGACGTCTCAGGTCCGGTGCGGATGTAGCGTGCGCAGTTTCGCAGGATGCCCGTTGGGCGGCCGCTTCTGTCGCGCTCGACCCTGCAGGGCTCACCGTTGGGGACCTGGAACTTGTCGTCGATGCCGCTCATCGACAGGGCCATCGAGCTCAGTGACGCATCCGGTCCGGTACGAAACACGACGGGATGTCGCGGCGCCGCGTTGTCGAGCTCCGCGCGAGTCGGATAGCGCTGCTCATCGAGCCGGGTGATGAAGACCTGCGACAGCGTGATCCAGTGCCCGGGCTCTGTCTTTTCTGCGCGCGCGCGGACGTAAGTGAGAACGTCCTGCGATCGTCTGCATGTCCGGGACGGGCTGCTCGAACTCGTACATCGACGCGCTCGGCGCGTGCACGTGAGAATCGATCAGGCCCGGTAGGACCGTCTTCCCGCCGAGATCGACCTGCTGGGTACCCGAACCCGCCAGCTTGACGATTTCAGTGTTCGTGCCCACCGCGACGACGCGACCGTCGCGAATTGCCATCGCCTCCACGATGCGGAATTGCGGGTCGACGGTCACTATTCTACCGTTGTGAAAGATGTGGCTCGGCGGAGCCCCGCGATGACAGCCCGCTGCGGCAGCGAGCCCCAGGAGGACGGCGATCAGGTGACGGTTCATAGGCGACCTCCGCAGAGCTTCAAGGCTGCGCAGCTGTACACCCTCCGTTTGCGCATCCGCTCGCGTAGATAATAGGCCTGTCCGATGTTTGTCCGTTTCTGCCGGCGTCGCATCCCCCTCCTGACGCTGGCGTTGTGCCTGGGCGCGACGGGCGCGCGCGCCCAGGTGCTCCAGCGCGGGATGGTGATCGACAGGGTCGAGTGCTCCGATGACACGACGCAGAGCTACGCGCTGTATCTGCCGTCGGGCTATTCTCCCGACCGCAGGTGGAGCCTGCTGATCGCATTCCACCCGGCGGCGCGCGGGCGGCTGATGGTCGAGAAGTACCAGGCGGCGGCCGAACAATACGGCTACATCGTCGCCGGGTCGAACACGTCGCGGAACGGTCCGTGGGCCGTCTCGGTGGCGGCCGTGCAGGCGATGTCGGCCGACCTGGGCCGGCGCTTCTCGATTGATGCGGAGCGGCTGTACCTGACCGGCCTGTCGGGCGGCGCGCGCGTCGCCATGCAGGTGGCGCTCGGACAAAAACAACATCGCCGGCGTCATCGCGTCCAGCGCCGGGTATCCCGACAGCCAGCCGCGCGCCGTCGTGCCCTTTCCCGTCTTCGGCACCGCGGGCATCGAAGACTTCAACTACATCGAGATGCGCCTGCTCGATCGCAAGCTCACCTCGCCGCACTATTCTCGCGGTCTTCGACGGCGGCCACGCTCTGCCGCCGGACGACGTCGCTCTCGAGGCCCTCGAGTGGATGGAGTTGCGTGCGATGCAGTCTGGAGGACGGAACCGTGATGACGGGTGGGCCGGCAGCATATTGCAGAAGCGCCGCGCCCGGATTGCGGCGTCGTCAAACCCCACGGACACCATCTATCTTCTCCGCGCGCTCGTCTCGGATTTCAAAGGGCTCCTCGACGTGTCCGCGGAGGAGAGCCGATTGGGCAGGATGGCGAATCAGGCAGACGTCAAGAAGGTGCTCAAACGGGAACGGGACGCCGACGATGCCGAGGGGCGCATGCTGGGAGAGATCTTCGAGCTCGAATCGCGGCTCGGCGATGATGGCCGTCTGCCCGCGCTGATGACACTTCGCGACCGTCTCACGAAGTTGTCGCGCACGGCTGCCAGCGAGGCGGACACGCCAGAGCGGAGCCAGGCACGCCGGGTGCTCCGGTCGATTACGGCCGGCGCGTCGGGGCGGGTCCAGGATCGCGAGTATCTGACACTGCTCGAGCAGGACCGGCTCGGACGGTGAGTTCGGTAGCTATCAGCTATCAGCTATCAGCTATCAGCTGTCAGCTGATAGCTTGAGCTGAAAGCCGACAGCTGAGAGCTGACAGCTTCCTGGAATAGGGGGTTGAGATGTCCGGAATATCTGAACCCGGGCGCCGGGTCCGCTACGGCGTGGCCATGAGTCTCGACGGTTATATCGCGGGACCGAACGGCGAGTATGACTGGATCACCCAGGACCCGGACGTCGACTTCGCCGAGATCTTCAGCCACTTCGACACTCTGCTGATCGGCCGCAAGACATTCGAGGCGATGCTGAAGATGGGCGGTGGAGGCGGCGGGTCGTGGCCCGGCGTGAAATCGTTCGTGATCTCGCGAACCATGAAACAGGCCGATCATCCCGACGTCACGATCGCGACAGACGCCGGCGCGGTCGTGAGGAACCTGAAGGCCGAACCCGGCAAAGACATTTGGTTGTTCGGGGGCGGCGAGTTGTTCAGGAGTCTGCTGGCCTCTGGACTCGTGGACGGCGTCGACACGGCAATCGTTCCGGTGTTGCTTGGCGGCGGGATTGCGCTGGTGCCTTCACCAGCGCAGCAGACACGACTGGCGCTCACTAAGCACCGTGTGTACGCGAAGTCCGGGATAGTTCGGTTGGAGTACGACGTCGTTCGCTGAAACGGCCGCGTTCCAGAAGGGACGCGCGCCGAATCAGCAGTTCTTGCACCTCGCGACGATCACGGTCATGTCGTCGCGTTGTTCCTCCGGACTGAAGCGGCGGACTTCGTCGTAGATGGCAGCGACGAGATCGCCCGGGGCCAGCGTACGGTGCGTCTGCAGCGCCTCGACCAGCCGTCCTTCGCCGAACTCCTCGTCATTCGCGTTGAATGCTTCGGTGATCCCGTCCGTGTAGATCGCCAGCAGATCTCCGGCGGAGAGCTGGAGCTCGGCGGCGCGGCACTCCCAGGAATCGAAGAGGCCCAGCCAACCGCTCACCCGAACCCACCCGAGCGTCAAAGGCGACGTGGAATCCGAGCGTGTTCAGGGTAGAACTGGAGGCTTCGTTCCTGGTCCCTGACGTAGACGTTGACCGCGTGGACGCGCAGGTACGGATCCGCCATGGCTCAGCGCCGAGCGTCGTCCGGGATTGGCATCCCGACATTTTACGGGAGTCCCGGCCGCGGCGTTCTTCGCGCCGCGGTCGCCTGACTCGGGAGGCTGATGCTCGGGCCCAGTCTCTCAACTCGCCCACGGTTGAATGAGGGAGGTCTTCTCGTCTCCGGCAGCGTGGTCGCGCTCCGCAGCGTCAACCATCCCCGCCTCCACGCGTCGCTCACTTGGCCAGTGAGTACGTTCCGGAGCAGGTGAATTCCGCCGAACCGTCAGGATTGCCTTTTGCCTTGCAGGTCCCGCCGCCGGTCATGCCTTTGAATCGGCCGGTGCCGCTCGTGACCGTGAACTTGTTGCTGCCGGTGTCCATCATCTTGTTCTTGGAGGTTCCGGTGAAGTCGTAGCTGTAGACGATCTTGTCGCCGGTGGACATCGTCTCGACGAAGATCCCATGACCCTTGGAGCTGGCGCCCGTCGCTTCCACGAACTCGGTTGGCACGCCTTCCGTCTGTTTCAAACCCGCGAGCTCGCCGCTCACTGCGGTGCACTTCGTTTGTTGGACCCCATAGATATGATCGGCCGCGTCGCCAACCGGCAGCGGGTTCATCGGGGTACCTCCGGCGCACTTCCAGACCGTTGCGATCTTGCCGCTCGTCTGCGCGTACGATACCGACGCCAGCGACAATAGAGCGACCGTCAGCACAAGTCTTCGCATTCCGTCTCCTTGGATTCAGTTTGTCGGATGTCAACGTAACCGGTTAACGCGTGCAGTCGATGGATGACTGACCCGCCGAGAAACACGAGCCTCCACGCCCGTGACCAACGATGCTGAATATCAAGATCGCCGGTCACCGAAACGCGACCCACCAGGGGTGGACCGCCACACTCGAGAGAACATCGAGAAATTGGTAAGAGGAACGACGCCACCATACCATGGTTGAGCTGGCGGCGCCATGCCACTTGAGTGGAGTAGGGCGGGCCTGCCCGCCTCCGCCAAGGCTCCGGCGAGGTCTCGCCGAAGCGCGCCCGAATTCGTTCGCCGCGAAGGCGGAAAGGCCCGCCGCCACGGGCCCCCCCGGTCCAGGCCGCTGGTCGGCCGCGAGGACAATTCTCACCAGGAAGCTCGCAGTACGAGGGCGACCCAGCCCGCACGCGAGACTGCGTTCACGCGATGCATTCCAAGACGGCGATAGGCCTGGTCCACGTCCGGTTCAACGGATGACGGAATTCCTGAGAGCACGAGCTGACCACGATGGCCGACGCGCCGAACGAGAGCCGGCGCCATCTCGATCAGCGGAGCGGCGAGGACGTTGGCGAGCACCAGTGGCCATGTTCCCGCGATCGACTCCGGCCCGCCGCGCGTGAGCTGTAAACGCTCGGCGAGTCCGTTGAGGCGCGCGTTGCTTGCGGCGACACGCAGCGCGTCGGCGTCGATGTCGATCGCCAGCGCTCGAGGCACACCCAGCGTCAGCGCCGCCAGGGCGAGCACGCCAGAGCCCGTTCCCACGTCGAGCACTGCGTCCGGAGGAGCGATCTGCGCGATCTCCTGGAGTACTTCCAGACATAGCGCCGTCGTCGGGTGCAGTCCCGTGCCGAAGGCGGACGCGTCGATCAATCTGACGGTGTCGGGCGCGTGCTCGCGGTGAGCCGGAACAATCTGAAGCCGGCCGATGGCGATCGGTCGCGGGCTCAGGATCCATACCGATCCGGCGTCTCGCCCACCGCGTGCGAGATCGTGATCGCCTTCGCTCCGAGCGCCGGTGGCGAGCTGTTCTGGCGTGACGCTGTCGGGCAGCAGGGCCGCCGTTCCATCATGGGAAGACTCGACATCGAGCGCGCCCAATTCGACGAGCCGATCGAGCGCGTCGTTGTCACCGGGGCTGAAGTCTACGCGATAGGGCAGAGTGGCCTCACGCTAGTCGACCATATCAATCATGGCTCGACGAGCGACCTCGTTCTCCAGGCGCATTTCCGGCCGCGACAACGGAGCGGCCACTATGGCTTTCAACAATAGAGTCCAGTAGATACTGTAGGCTGCAGATTCCACAATGCCAACGTTGCGACAGGCGGACACACCGCGGCCGCGTACTCCTCCGACCGCGTCACCCTGGCGGGCCGTTCTGTTCTTGATGGCGGGGGCAGGCCTCTCGTCGTGACATTCTCGCCCTCTTCTCGGGGACGGTTGACGGATCGCGATCTGGATCGATTCCCCAGCGAGACGCTCTTCGACCGCCTTGCGCGTGCCGTGTGCCACGCCGGATGCCTGCCGCGGAAGGAGCTCTACGAGGCGTGGGAGGTGGGTCGGCGTGTGCGTCGCCGTCTACGTGGCGGCCGTGTCGTCGATTTCGGCGGCGGCCACGGGCTGCTCGCGCAGGTCCTGCTGCTCCTTGACGACTCTTCGCCATCGGCGATCGTCGTCGACAAGGCGCTGCCCCTGTCGAGCGCCGCCGTTCACGACGCGCTGCGGCGTACCTGGCCGAGACTCGCGGGGCGTGTCGGGTTCGTCGCGCTGCCGATGGACCACGTGCCCGTCGAAACCGATGACGTGGTGGTGTCGAGCCACGCCTGCGGCCTCCTGACCGACCGCGTACTGGACCTCGCCACCGCTGCTCGAGCGCGCGTGGCGGTCCTGCCGTGCTGTCACGATCTCGCGAACGGCACTACCGGCGATGTCGCCGGCTGGCTCGACACCGCTCTCGCCATCGACGTGATGCGGGCCCGTCGTCTGGCGGAGAGCGGCTATCGGATCTGGACACAGACCATACCAGCCGCCATCACTCCGAAGAACCGGCTGTTGATGGGCGCGCCACAGTAGGCGCTGCTCGCCGAGCTGCGTTGTCATCGTTCGCTTCAGAAGCCTCAGGCTGTTGGCCGTGACGATCCGAGGCCGTAGTCCGTCGCGCTATCCTCTCAAGGACGACGCTCGTAAATTGATCGGGCCCCGCCACGGCGCGGGCTTGAGCCCGCGCCCTGCATGACCGCCGGGTGAAGACTGGCATCAAGGATCGTCAACTGACTGGACGTCAGCAGCGGCCAGGTGCTGACGCTTGCCGGGATCCTGGGAAATGTCTACGACGAGATCACCGCGAAGTAGCGCGAACGGTCCCGTCCGGGACGCGTCCACGCCAGCACCGACATGACCACGATCGTCTCTGCGGTCCTCGCCGGTATCGGCGTGTTGCTCGCCGGCAACCTGCCGTGGGTTGCGCTCCTTGCGCCTCTGAACCTGCGCCTGCTCCCGGTCGTCCCTTGGGCGATCGCGCCGATGGCCATCTATCTGGTGCTGTACTGGCGCTACATTGGCGGTCGCATCGGCTCGCCCGGAACCGCAGAGATGCGCCGGGCAAGGCTGCGTGCCAATCCGCTCGCGCCGGATGTGTGGATCATGGCGATCTTCACCGGCCTGGTTGGCTTCGGCGCGCTGCTGGCGTTGGTGGCCGTCATGGCGCGGCTGGTGATGCTGCCGGAATCCGCGCCAATCGCGGCGCCGGAGGGCATGCCGAGGCTCACGGTGTTCCTGCTTCTGGTGATGTCGTCGATCGTTGCGGGCGTGACAGAGGAAGCGGGCTTTCGCGGCTACATGCAGGGCCGAATCGAACAACGATACGGCCTGCCGATGGCGATCCTCGTCAACGGGGCCCTGTTCGGCCTCCTGCATTTCCCCAACCATCCCGGGGCGGTGATCTCGATGCTGCCGTATTACATCAGCGTGGCTGCGGTGTACGGGGGCTCACGTGGGCATCCAACTCGATCCTGCCTGCCTTGGTGCTTCACGTCGCCGGCGACATCTGGTCGTTGACGCGGCTCTGGACGACGGGCCGGCCTGAGTGGCAGCTCTCGACGACGGCCCCGCAGCTCCTCCGCGAAACCGGTGCGGATGCGTCCTTCTTCGTGGCGACGGCCGCACTGATCGTTCTTGGCGCGGCTACCGGCAGGCTGTGTTGGTCGTTACGACGCTCGCGAACGTAGGGTAGGCGGAACGATGTACGTCGAGGATACCTTTCCGCTGTCAGGTCCGTTTCGGGCACTGGCGGGAGCAGATAGAGGCGTTCGCCCTTTCTGGAACGCACCACGTTGTGTCTGCTGGAGTGGAATAGAAAGCCTCGTGACGGAATATTCCTTCACTTGACAGCAGTCCTACCCGCCTTGCAGCGTCCGCGCGAACTCGGTCAGCTCGGCGTCACTCAGGTCTGACACTGCCCAGAACGACATCCCGTCGCGAGACCAGTGGCGAACGTGAAACCCGCGGACGGATGTGATCTCGAGCGGGGTGACGCCGGCGGTGCGGTCGGGAGCCATGGGAGCCATGGGAGAGACGAAGACGTTGATGGTGTGCTGGCGCCGTTGGTACACGAGTGCTGCGACTGGCCGCCCACCGAGATAGTCGAGGCGTCCGCCGACGAGCGGATAGCCGATCGGTGCGAGATCGACGACAGGTGGTGCGAAATCGAGCTTGCCGAGAAACCACGGCTTGACGGTGTGTTGATCCGTGCTCTGGACGTCGAACAGATGGTCGGCCATCAGCGACCGAACGTGACCGTTGACGACTTCCTCGACGAGCGCGCTGTCCCGCGTCGATGTCGAACGCATGACTGAGAGCCCGGCACCACCGACCGTCAGGGCCAGCGCCGCCGCTGCCGCCCAGGTCAGCACTCTGCCGATGGCTCGCGGGCGCGAAATTCGCGCGACGACTCGAGCCCGGAGACGATCCGGCGCCGGCGCGTACGGGATCGACCGGACCAGCCGGCTCAGAGCCTGACGTTCGGCGACGCGGCGCCGACACGACACGCATCCGTCGACGTGATCGCGGGCCGCGGCCGCCGCCTCGAGATCCATCTCCTGATCGACATAGGCGTCCAGGTTGCGTTCGAGTTGTTCGCAGCTCACCGGGGCGCCTCCAGGGTTGTCGACAGCCTCAAGAGCACGAGCAGCCGTTCGCGTGCCCGTGCCAGGCGGGACATCACGGTGCCGAGCGGCACCTGCACGACGGTGGCGATCTCCTTGTACGACAGCCCTTCCATCTCGCGCAGCACGAGCACTTCCCTGTAGTCGGGCGACAGCTGCTCCATCGCCGCGCGGACGCGTTCCACGGTGTGCTGCTGGAGGAGCCGCTCTTCAGGGTCGAGGGCGTCGTCGGGTCGCACATCACCTGTGGTGTCCAACGGCGCCTCCATAGTGATTCCCCGACGCGACACGCGGCTGTACCACGTGTTGCGCACGATCGCCAGCAGCCATGGCCTGGCATCGTCATCACGCAGCGACGAGAAGAAGCGCATGGCACGGACGCAGGCGTCCTGGACCACGTCCTCTGCCTCGGTCTCGTTCCTGGCGAGCCACCGCGCATAGTTGAAGGCTGCGTCCAGGTGGGGCAGGACCGTCTCCTCGAATGCACGCGACGCCATCAACTCTCTAAAGACCCATCCCGGCTCTGTTTTATTCCCAGGAATAGATTGCCCGCCCGGCCAGTCTTCCAGTGCAGATGGCACTTATAGGAGGTTCGAGTGAGAGACACAGAAGAGACAGATCCAGGACGTCGGCACTTCCTGAAGTGCATGGCCTGGGCAGGCACCGGAGCGCTGTGGACGATGTCCAGCGGGATCCTGAAGGGTTCACCGCTCGGGCAATCGCACGGCTCGATGATGTCGACCGGTACCAGCGCGCTGCGGTTCGTGCAGATCAGCGATAGCCATATCGGCTTCGACAAGCCCGCGAACACCGATGTCACGGGAACGCTGCGCGCGGCCATCGCGAAGATCAAGGCCGAACCTCAGCCGCCGGCGTTCGTGCTGCACACCGGGGACCTGACGCACCTCTCGCGGGAGTCGGAGTTCGACACCCTCCAGCAGGTGATCTCGGAACTGTCGCTCCCGGTTTTCTACGTGCCGGGCGAGCACGACGTCCTCGAGGACGACGGGGCGACCTATCGGCAGCGATTCGGCAGGGGCACACTCGGCGCAGGCTGGCAGAGCTTCGACCACGACGGCACGCACTTCATCGGACTCGTCAACGTCGTCAACCTGAAGGCTGGCGGGCTGGGCTCGCTGGGGACCGATCAACTCGAGTGGCTCGAGAAAGACGTCAAGCCGCTCAAGAGCAGCACGCCCATCGTCGTCTTTGCGCACATCCCCCTGTGGACCGTATATCCGGACTGGGGATGGGGCACCGACGACAGCGCGCAGGCGCTGTCGTACTTGAAGCGGTTCGGGTCGGTCGCCGTCCTGAATGGCCACATCCATCAGGTCATGCAGAAGGTCGAAGGGAACGTGACGTTCCACACGGCCATGTCGACCGCGTTCCCTCAACCGGCGCCCGGCACTGCACCGTCGCCCGGACCGATGAAGGTGGCCGACGATCGGCTGCGGAAGGTGCTGGGGCTCGCGCGCATGTCGTTCAGCGCCGTGAACCACCCAATCGCAATCACCGATCTTCCGCTGGAGAGCGACAGTTCCGTCGGGTCGGGAGACGTCACCATCGACAACTTCAGCTTCTCGCCAGGTACTACGTCCGTGCCGGTCGGCGCAACCGTCACCTGGACGAATCGGGACGACATTCCTCACACCGTGGTCAGCACCGAACAGACGTTCAAGTCACGGGTGCTCGATACGGACGAACGGTTTTCGTTCCGCTTCGACGGGCCAGGCACCTACAAGTATTTCTGCTCGATTCATCCCAAGATGACCGGGCAGATCGAGGTGGGGTGACGCCATGCCGTGGATCCTCGGCCTCCTGCTGCGCATGGCCACCTTCATCGCCGCTGTGATCTGGAGTGCAGCGATTGCGCCTGCTCTCCCGGTTCACGAGATTCAGGTCGAAGCAAGAAAGTTTGCGTTCGAGCCAGCCGTCATCATGGTCACCGCCGGCGAACCGGTGCGCCTGGTCATTCATGCACGCGACACGACACACGGCTTCTCGATCGAGGAACTGAACGTCGACCTCGAGATACCGCGGTCCAGCCAGGCCGTCACCGCCGAGTTCACCGCTCCACCGCCGGGGCGCTATGAGATCGCGTGCTCCGAGTTTTGCGGCAGAGGTCATCGGCACATGAAAGCAGTTCTCGTCAGCGTCGCCGGTGGACCTTCCAACCACTGAACAGCACACAGAAAGGATCGATTGAAATGCGCAGGTCTCTGACCGCGGCCGCTCTGGCCGCGCTACTCCTTGTTGTCTTCGCGTGCGGATCCGGCTACGGGAGCACACCCACTGGTCCCAACAACACGCCGCCGCCAGGCGCCATCGTCATCGATATCGTCGGCATAAACGGCGCGAGGTCGTTCTCGCCTAATCCGTCCACCGTGCCGGCAGGACAAATGGTCGTCTGGCACAACGTCGATACAGTCACGCATCGCGTGGTGCTCGACGACGGAAGACTGGATGCGGGAAACATCGCAGCCGGGTCTTTCAGTGCACCGATGACCCTGGCCGCACCGGGCTCCTATCACTGCACGATTCATCCGGAGATGATCGGCACGATTGGGGGCGGCCAGTGAGGTCGATGATGGACACTGGCCGCCGATGCGATCTCGATGCCTGTCAGCCGGGTTGCCGCGGGGTCCTCTACGAGAGCCAATTGCCGTCATCCCTGCTCGACGCCTTGCGGGAGGCGCGCGCAGCGCGGCCAGATCGCGACGTGTTGTGCGTCGCGTACCGCATGGAGGAAGACGGCCGGGAAGTAGCGCGCATCGGGTCCGCGTGTGACGGGCTCGACCGTGTCGGGCGGGCCGAGCCAGGCCCGCAAATTCAGGCCAAGGACGTCATCGTGGTGTCGGTTGTTGTGATCGAGACGACGTTCGAGCGCGTGAAGCGTGTCTCCCATACGCTCGTTGCTCGAACACAGGCTCGACGCCACATCTTCGCGCATGAGTTCTGATGCATGCCGGAATCACGACGACGGTCCTTTGACGATCCAGGGCCTGGATTTGCCGCGTATTCATTTCGGCGATCCTGAAGATCTGTGCTGCACCCGGCTGGTTCGAGAACGCCGTGACCGCCAGGAGAGTTCCGGCAGCGAGAACACGCTATCGATTCATGCGTTGCTCCACTTCGGGTTGGAGATCGAATCCACGCGTGCTCAGTAGAGCACATCAGCTGAGCGCTCCGCCTCTCGACGACTTCCGGCGGAGCTGACGCTTGCCGGGATCCTCGGAAGTGTCGACGACGACATCCCGGCGAGGTAGGAGGTTCGTTTTTCGGAATAAGCCGGAAGAAGCGGGCCAGCTCATCGAGGCGGATTACAATCACCGCGCGAGATGACGCTCTCCCTCGGTGCGCGCCTCGGTCCGTACGAAATCCTGTCGCCGCTCGGTACCGGCGGCCCCGCCTCCGCTCGCGAGCGCCTTGCGCCGCGCGAGCTATGGCGAGGTCTCGCCGTAGCCCAGCTGAGGCCACGACTGTGATCGGGAGGACCATCGGTCCATATCAGGTCGTGGCGAAACTGGGCGAAGGCGGAATGGGTGAAGTCTACCGCGCGCGGGACACAAGGCTGGGTCGGGACGTCGCGCTGAAGACGCTGCCGGACAGCTTCACCCATGCTCCCGAACGGCTCGCGCGATTCCGGCGCGAAGCGCAGATGCTGGCGTCGCTGAACCACCCCCACATCGGCGCGATCTACGGGCTGGAAGAGGTCGATGGTCAGCAGGTGCTCGTCCTCGAGTTCGTCGACGGCGAGACGCTGGCCGACCGCATCGCCCGCGGTCCGGTTCCCGTCGAAGACGCTGTGGTCCTGGCGACGCAGATCGCCGAGGCGCTCGAAGCGGCCCACGAAAAAGGCATCATCCATCGCGACCTGAAGCCGGCGAACATCGCGCTGACCAAAGAGGGCGCGGTCAAGGTGCTGGACTTCGGTCTCGCCAAGGCGGCCGATAGCTCGGGCGCGGCGCAGCTCGACATGCCGACGTTGACGTCGCCGGCGTTGCTCACCGGTCAGGGCGTGATCCTCGGGACGGCAGCCTATATGAGTCCCGAGCAGGCGAAGGGGCGGGCCGCGGACAAGCGCAGCGATGCGTGGGCGTTCGGCTGCGTGGTCTACGAGATGCTGACCGGGCGCCGGCCCTTCAGCGGTACGGAAGTATCGGACACGCTGGCGAGCGTGCTGAGGGACGAACCGGATTGGCGGGCGCTGCCGGCGGCAGCGAAGCCGCTCGCGAGCGTGCTGCGTCGATTGCTCGAAAAAGATCCCGCCCGAAGGCTGCGTGACATGAGCGACGTGAAGCTGCTCATGACCGATGGGGAGCAGCGCTCCACCCAGGAGGTGAGCGTCGCATCACGATCGCGCCGATGGTGGATCGTTGGCGCCGCGGCGGTCGGCGTTGCCGTGGGGGTGGTGTCCGCCGCGCTGGTGTTGCCCTGGCGGGGCGCCGCCACGCTTGCGCCACGCGTCGAACGGTTCGTGCTGGCGTCAGCTGCGGCGCCTCCTTCGACCGAACCCTCGGGCAGGAACATCGCGATTTCTCCAGACGGCTCGCGCGTCGTGTACACCACCGGCACATCGCCCCGCTATCAGCTGGTCGTGCGGTCGATCGACCAGGTGGAGGGCACGATAATCCCCAGCACCGAACGAGGCAGAGATCCGTTCTTTTCGGCGGACGGCCGGCAGATCGGGTACGCGACGCTCGATGAGCTGAAACGGGTTTCGGTGGACGGAGGGTCAAGTGTCACGATCTGTCGCATCTCGGTCGTGTTCAGCGGCGCGAGCTGGGGCCGGGACGACTCCATCGTCTTCGCACAGGCGGGCGGACTCGGATTGTTTCGAGTCCCGGCCGCTGGCGGCGAACCGGTACGCATCGCGGCGCCGGACGCGTCCAAAGGCGAGCGCAATTACCTCCGTCCCACGGTTCTCCCGGACGGCCGCTCGGTGCTATACACCGTGGCCCTGAGCGGCGGACAGTCCCGGATCGTGGCGCGACGCCTCGACGGCGCGGACGCCATGACCGTGGTCGAGTCTGGGTTTGGCGCGGAGTACCTGGCGTCCGGACACCTGCTGTATGCGGCAGGATCAGCGCTTGATGGCCGTGCCGTTCGACGTGGCCACACTGCGGACGACCGGTTCACCCGTGCCAGTCCAGGAAGACGTGTCGACGAAGGTGTTGGCCGGCGTCGCCAATGTCGTCGCTGCGGGTGACGGCACCGTCGTGTTTGTCTCCGGCGGCCTGAGCCGGGGGCCGCGGCACATCGTCTGGGTCGATCGCCGCGGCACGCAGACACGTGCGCTCGAAGAACCGCTGGAATTTCCGCGGTATCCCCGGCTTTCTCCCGACGGCGCGCGTCTCGCGATCACGACTGGTCCGAGCGTGGAGGGAAACGTCTGGGTCCACGATCTCAGCGGCGCCTCCAGACCTCCCCTCAAGTTGACCTTCGAAAACCACAACCTTTTTCCAATTTGGTCTCCCGACGGCAAGCGCATTCTGTTCATCACCCGCGGCCGCGCCAACGCGCTGAACTCTGTTGCCGCTGACGGCAGTTCGCTCCAGCCCGAGACGCTGGCGACCAACGGCGAGCCACAGGTCCCACTGTCCTGGGTGCCCGGAACCGACCTCGTCCTCGTCGCACAGGCCAGAGCCGAAACGCAGCACGATCTGGAACTGTTCCAGATGACGGGCCGCACGTGGCGGCACTGGCTGCAGACACGATTTGACGAAATCGAGGCGCGGGTGTCCCCGGACGGCAAGTGGGTGGCGTATACGTCCGATCAGACAGGACAGCCGGAGGTATGGGTGCGATCGTTCCTGGATGCCGGCACTCCCATTCGCATCTCGCCAGACGGCGGCCATGATGCGGTCTGGTCGCACGACGGACGCGAGCTGTTCTATCGCAACGGCTTGAGAATGATGGCCGTCAAGGTCGTGCCCGTGGGGCCTACGATACGACCGGAGTCCCCTCGGCAGCTGTTCGAAGGAGGGTTCGAGCCGGGTTCACAGCGCGCATTCGATGTCGCGCCTGACGGCCGCTTCGTCATGATCGAAGCGACGCGGGGTTCATCCGCCTCGATCGTCCTGGTCCACAACTGGGGGCACCAGATCCAAGACCTCGGACGACCGAAATGAAGGCTATACTGGTGCGCATTCCGAGAGGAGACGCCTGTGCGATGGATTGACGCTACCCCACTCGTCGCCGCGGGCTTCCTTGCGTTGGGCGCGCAGGCAGCGCTGCCGTCCGCCGACACCGCGCTCACCGAACTCAAGGCCGGTAATTCACATCACGTCTCCAAGAAGTACCAGCGGCCGCATCAGACGGCGGCGCGTCAGCATGCGCTGGCCTCGAGCCAGAGCCCTCACTGCGCGATCCTGACGTGTGCCGATTCCCGCGTGCCGCCAGAGATCGTCTTCGACAAGGGGCTCGGCGACATCTTCGACGTCCGCGTGGCCGGCAACGTCGCGGGCGACGACGAGACGGCCAGCCTCGAGTACGCGGCCGAGCACCTGCATGTGCCGCTGGTCGTCGTGATGGGGCACTCGCACTGCGGCGCCGTCTCTGCGGCGCTGGAAGGCGGCACGCTCCCGGGCAAGCTGCCGAACCTGATGGCGGCGCTCCGTCCCGCGGTGGATCAGTCGGCGCACGAGCCCGGCGATCGCCTCGAGAACGCCGTCCGCGACAATGTCGTGCACGTCGTGGAACAGCTCCGTTCCGGGAGCCCGGTGCTCTCGCATCTCGTCGAGACCGGCAAGCTGCGCATCGTCGGCGCGGTCTACTCACTCGAGACGGGCAAGGTGGCCTGGCTCCCGGCTGCGACCGGCGGGTAATCAGTCCGCCGGCCGCTTGCGCCCCGGCGGCGCCATCTTGACCGGATTCGAGATCACATCGGGCGACTTCGCTCCTGGGCCCTCACTCAAACTTATAGAAACCCATTGCCGGGACTACCAGGCATGCCGGCGATGCCGTAGGCTCTTCCACGCTATGCCACGCCGGTGCAACCGCAACGAGAACGCAGAATCTTGCGGCCCATTCCAGCTTCTCGATTGCGCGAACGAACACCCGCCGCGGGCCCTCGCGGATGTCATGAGCGATGGCACAGAGTGCACGACAATGGATGGCCTTGTGACCAGTGTCGCGTCCCCGAAGTCCTGTTAACACCGAGGGCGGCGATGCAGCGCCGGCCGAATGTAACGGGAGTTCGGGGACGCGACACTAGACTAGAAGCTATCTCATAAACTGCGAGGTAACAGCGCGAGCGAGCATTTGCGAGCGAGCCACGCGACCGGAGCGAGCCGGCGCAGCGGCGAGCGAGGGCGCGTGTAGGGGAGTCCGAGGGGCGAAGCCCCTCGGATTGAGACTAGAGAGGAGAGAGTCGTGAAGCATCAGGCACTTCGACGTGCGCCCGCGATCGTTGCTTCGATATTCGGGCTCTTGATGGCTCCTCCCATAGTGTCGGCCCAGACGACGATCGTTCGCCCCACCGAGATAGACGACGTCCTCGTGAATCCGGGCATGGGGATCGAGACGTTCCAGCGATTCCAAGGACAGCCCCTGAACGAGGGCGTCCGCTGGTCCGAAGTGGGCCCTGAGGCCGCCGGCGCCGATGCGTCGGGAGCAACGCACGTCGACTTTCCTGCGTCGAGCGTCGCCTATCTGCGCTGGTTCTGGTCGCAGCTCGAACCCCAGCGTGGAGTGTATCGCTGGTCGATCATCGACGACGCGCTGGCCGAGGGACGGCGTCACGGGCAGCGGCTGGCCATCCGGATCATGCCGTACGACGACAAGCATCCGATGCCCGACTGGTACATCGCGTCGGGTGCGAAGCGAGCCAACGCCCCCACGGACAAGGACGGCGCGATTTGGTCGCCGGATGCGTACGATCCGCTCTATGTCAGGAGTTGGAGCGCGCTCATCCTCGAGGCGGGAAAGCGCTACGACGGTCACCCCGACCTCAATCATGTGGACGTTTCCACCGTCGGCTACTGGGGAGAGGGCTGGGGTCCGTACTTGCCCGACTGGCCCGTTCAGCAGCAGTTGATCGACCTCTACTTCAAGGTGTTCCCTCGCACCCTGCTGTTGATGAATTTCGATGCGCTCCCGGCGCTGCAATACGGTGTGAAGCTGGGCGGCGGCTGGCGGCTCGACTGCTGGGGTGACATGGGCGCACCGGGCCGCAGCTTTGCGCACATGAAGGACCTCTATCCGCAGCAGCTGGCGCGAGGCGGGCTTCAGGACGTCTGGCAGACCAGACCGGTTGCGCTCGAAACCTGCTGGGTTCCCGAGCAATGGCACCAGTGGAACTTCCCGCTGCAGCCGATCCTCGACCAGGCCCTCCGCTGGCACGCGTCCACGATCAACATCAAGTCCAGTCGGATTCCCGCGGACTGGAAGACCGCATTCGACGCGTTCCAGAAGCAGATTGGCTATCGCTTCGTGCTCAAAAAGCTCGAGTACCCGTCGCAAGTGACACGCGGATCGATGGCCGCGGTGAACATGTGGTGGTTCAACGCCGGTGTCGCACCCATCTATCGCAGCTACACCCTCGCGCTGGCGATCGGCGACACAGTCATCGCGCTCGACACTGATATCCGGCGCTGGCTGCCGGGAGATGCCGTATACGAAAATACGATAGCCGTGCCTCGGGAGCTCGCGCCGGGCCGGTACTCCGTACGCGTGGCGCTGCTCGACCCGGCGACGCGACGCCCGGCCATTCAGCTGGCAATTGCAGGCAGGCAGACGGATGGGTGGTATCAGGTCGGCGAGATCGTCGTGAACTGAGGTTAGGCGGGCGGCGTTGGCGGCCTGGTCGGGTGTGCGACGGGGACAGGCGCCCAGGCGCCAGTGTCCCCGTTCGGTGTGGTCATCCCACCTCGGCAAAACCGAGCGCGGGCTAGTGCTTCTTCGGCCCGACGCCCGTGACGACGTTGTCCGTCGTGATCTCGGTGCGCGGCGCCTCCACGATCTTGGTCGCCATGATATTCATCCCCGGACGCAGTTCCATCGCCTCAACCTTCTTTCCGTCCACATCGAACTTGAATCCGGAGGGGATATCGTACTGCTTGTTTTCGCCGCTCTCGAGAGTCAGGATGACGCTCGTCGGCCCGGCGACCCAAACTTTGCCCTTCAGGGTCGTGATCGTCCGGTCCACAACCGGCGTCTCCGTCACGGTCACATTGGCCGTCAGCACGGTGCCGATCGGGGCTTTGTTCAGCGGCATCGAGACCCCATCGATCGTGGCGGTCTTTCCCGGCCTCAGCCGGAAGAGCCTGTAGGTCCCGCTCGGGATCATCTTCGCGACGAGGTCATCGCCCTGAAGGTAGGCGACCTCGCCCTTCAACTGAGTCGTGGTGACCTTCGGCGCGCCAGGTACTGTCTGCTTGGACTGCGTGGCCTGAGCCCAGGCACCCACCGAGAGGCTCAACGCCGCGACAGCGACGGCAAGAACGCGCAGTATCCGGCTGAATGCGTGTGTCATCTTCGTTCCTCGCTTCCTCGTGCCCTCCGGAATCCGGCGCCTCCGGCGGTGAGGGTGGGTCCGCCGTCGCGCATGGGAGAACTCCGTCGCCCTCGCCGAGCGTTCGCGGGGAGGCCATCAACGAGCTCGATGGCGGGCAGATTAGCAGATGCGCTGGCGTCCCGCCAGTGGCGGATGAGATCGTTCCTTGGCTCGGCTTCGCTCGTCGGAAGTCGACGCTTTCCAGTTACGCGTCGGGGCGGTTGTGGGCGATCCGAAACAGGAGGGACCGCTCCGGGACGATTCCCCTCGGCAACGCGGCGGTGGCCCGCAGATGGCCGCGCAACTCCGGTGGCCGATCGGACATCGGAATGCCGCGGCGACCCGGCGTTCGCCAGGTTCACCGCAGGAGGTTGACGGTGACGTTCTTTCGCTGGGTGTAGCTGTCGAGCATCCCCTCGAGCGAGTACTCGCGGCCGATGCCGCTCTGCTTGTAACCGCCGTAGGCCTGTCCCGGAAACTGGCCGAGGCCCTGGTTGATCTGGACCCATCCGGATTCGATCGCGTGCGCGGTGCGAATCGCCTTGCCGAGATCGCGCGTCCAGACGTATGCGGCCAGCCCGTAGTGGCTGTCGTTCGCCATCCGGACCGCGTCCGCTTCGTCTTCCCAGGGGATCGCCACCATCACGGGGCCGAAGATCTCCTCTCTCGCAATCCGCCAATCGTTCCGGACGTCGGCGAACACCGTCGGCTGTACGAAGTAACCCTGCGCAAGCGGTCCGTCCTGGGGGGGAAGTCCGCCGAGCACGCGACGAGCGCCCGGCTGCCGCAGCCCGTCGTCGATGTAGCCACAAACGCGGTCGAATTGCTTCCGGCTGATGATGGCCCCCATGTCGGTGGTCTCGTCGAGCGGATCGCCGATCCTGAAGGCGGCCAGCTTGTAGGCGAGCTTGGCGAGGAATGACTCGAAGATCGAGCGGTGGAGGAACAGACGCGATCCGGCGGTGCACGACTGGCCCTGACGCGTCACCCGCATTCCTGCAATCACCCCGTCCACCGTGCGGTCGTCGTCGGCATCCGGAAAGACCAGGGCGGGACTCTTGCCTCCAAGCTCCAGTGACACGGGCACGATGCGGTCCGCGGCGGCGTGCATGATGCTCTTGCCGACTTCGGTCGATCCGGTGAAGGACAACTTGCGGATCAGAGGATGGCGCGCAAGCGCGGCGCCGCATTCCTCGCCGTAGCCGGTAATCAGATTGAGGACGCCTGGAGGCAGATGGCGACCGCAGATCTGCGCCACCCGCAGCAGCGCGAGCGGCGCGTCCTCGGCGGCCTTGAGCACCAGCGTGTTGCCTGCGGCCACGGCCATGGCGACTTTGAGCGCGCCGAGCACCACCGGAGCGTTCCAGGGCACGATGGCGCCGACGACGCCGATCGGCTCGCGGCGTGTGTAGCAGAGCACGTGCTCGCCTAGTGGAATCGTTTCGCCCTTGAGTTCGCTGGCCAGGCCGCCGAAATAGCGGAACACGTCCGCGGCGCCTTTGACCTCAGGGCGCGCCTGTGGCCGGATGGCGTTGCCGGTCTCCAGCGCGAGAATTCGCGCCACCGATTCGAGATCTGCCTCGAGCGCGTCGGCAATCTGGACGAGCGCCCGGCCGCGATCTCGCGGAGCGACCGCACGCCACTGCTCGAACGCGCTCGCCGCCGCGCGAACTGCGGCGTCGACGTCGGCGTCCCCGGCGCGCGGCACGCGTCCGACAATCGTGCGGTTGGCAGGGTTTTCGACGTCGATGAACGTGCCGTTGGCGCTCTCGCGCGCGTGGCCGCCGATGATCATCAGCGTCGGGGCGACCGTGTCGGCCTCGTTGCGGGTGTTCTGCGTGACGGTAGTCATGCGCGTCTCCAACCGTCTATTCAAGTTGGTGTCCGGGAGGGATGTCAATTGCGACTACCGCGCCAGCACCAGGGCCTCATCGGGATCGACGGGACCCGCCAACGGCTTGCCCTCGATGTACTCCATGACCGGATAGTCCGGTCCGACGTCGTAGAGGGAGCAGATGTGCGGATGGTTCAGGCTGGCGATCGCGTGTGCCTCGCGGTCGAAGCGCTCGCTGAAGGGCGCCAGAGCTTTCTTGATGGCAACGATGCGATTAAGGCGGGTATCGAGCGCCTTGTAAACCCTTCCCATGCCACCGGCGCCAATGGGCGCGATGATTTCGTAGGGTCCGAGCCTGGCACCGGTGGAAGGAGCACGGGGGACGCGGAAATAATAGCCCGCGGCCGCTGACCCGCGTTGCCTTGGCCTTTCCACCAGACGATGAGAACAGGGAACTGCTAGCCTGATCCGCGGCGCGAGGTCTCTCGTCGCCCAGATCGTTAATCGATATGCGCAGTCGCGGCGGCTTGGTGGTTAGGCGCCGGCTTTTCGGCGTCGCCATCGGGGATTTGACCGGGCAGTCACTTCAGCTGCTTCACGTTGACCTTCAGCGGTCCCGGGACTCCGTTCACGTCGCAGATGCTCAAGTGATGCAGACCGGTTTGGGTGAGAGTGAAAGTCAGGGATGCTGTCCCGGCGCCGCCTGACGAGGACACGCCGAGCAGTGTCGCGAAATCAGGAGCGTACAGCGTGAAGAGTGGCGTCAGGTTCCGAGCGCCGGCTACCGAGATCGCGACGGTTCTACCGGTCACTCCACCGAAGTCTGCTCCGACGTAGCCGACGTAGCAGGTCACGCCCTCAACCAGATTCACGCTGGTATCGAGGAGGACTACCTCCAAGTGTTCGTCCGGCGAAATGGGCCCTCCGCACCTCATCAGAAAGAGCGCGGCGATAGCCATCACGACGCCGGCCCATGCCGGCGGGAATCGTGGGGAAGGCGGTGTCACCGGGACGTCCTCCATTGTTTGTCAAGGATTCGGCTCTGGATTCGGCGGCCGCCTGCAGCGCGCTTCGAGCGCAATGCGAATCCGCCTGGTTAGGTTGCGCGGAGGCAGGACATTTCATCGACGACGTGCTTGACCCGGTCTGAAGGAGGATTGCCCGCTGGTCGCCGACGTCGAGCGCGTCAGGGCGGAGTGTCGACTCGTAGGGCCGGGCCTTCAGAGCCTATTGTCCACATGATCTGAACCGGATAGACTGCCGCCCGCGACAGATTGGCAAATGGGCCATCGAACAGCGCCAGAGGGATCTGCGCCAGGTCGAGCATGAATGCCGTGCGGCCGGACGGCTGCGTCCGCATTGCAGTCATGGGTTGGGTCGTAGTGTGTGCATGCTGGGTCTCGGCCGCGCCGCAAGCTCCTCCAGGCATCGAGCCCCCGGGCATCGAGCCTTTAATGGCGCGTGTCGCGGACCGCGTGGCCGAGTACTACCGTCGTGCGCAAAGCGTGATCTGCGTCGAACGCTCGACCGTCCAACCGATCCAATCGAACTGGACGCCGGAGGGGTTCGCGCGGACCGTCGAATCGGAGCTGCGGGTCGAATCCGAATCCGCCGACGGGGACTCGCCGCCGCAAGCGCGGGTGATTCGCAACGTTCGCCGGGTCAACGGCCGGCCACCGCGCGCGCAGGACGACAAGGACCGCAGCGGCTGCACGGATCCGAACCCGCTCTCGCCCGAGCCGCTCACATTCCTGCTCCCAGACCACCGCCACGAGTACCTGTTCACGAAGGTTGCCGAAGGCCGGGAGAAGGATCGGGCGACGCTGATCATCGACTTCACGTCGGCGAATGGGACCAGCAGGCCCGAGCTGATCAGGGACGAGCGCGGCCACGACGACTGTTTCGACTGGACCGGTCCCGTCGCGACTCGAGGGCGCCTCTGGGTGGATGCGCGCACGCACGAAGTGCTGCGCGTCGATCGACGGCTGCGTGGACCGATCGACGTCCGGGTTCCCTGGAAGCTGCAGCGCAGCCACAATCTCCCGCCTTCGATTGTCGTCGACCGCGATGATCTGACGTTGCGCTACAAAGCCGTGCCGTTCACGGACCCTGACGAAATCCTGCTGGTGCCAGAGTCCGTCGAATCGCTCACGGTCGTGCGGAGCGCTCTGCAGTCGGCGCGCCGGACCGAGACGTTCTCGGATTACCGTCGGTTTATCACGACGACCCGAATCGTCAAGGGGCCGTGACGCGCGCCGCGTACCCACGCCTCGCGATCAATTTCCTTTCAGCGAGCTCAGATAAGCGACGACGTCGGCGATCTCTTGATCGGTGAGTTTGCCCTGACTCGAGGGCATCAGGCCTTTGTCGAGAACGGCAAAGTCGCGGATGTTGGAGCGCAGGTACGACTTGAGCTCCTCCTTCGGCGTGATCAACTGCACGCTGATCGCGTCCTGATTGAGCAGTCGACCCGTGACCGTCACGCCGTCCTTCGTCACGAAGCGGACTGCGCGGTGTTCCGACAGGACCTCTTCGTCAGGGGCAATCAATGCCTGCTGGAGCCGTGCGGGAGTGCGGCGGGTACCGATGTCCGAGAGATTCGGACCGAAGCGCGACCCTTGATCTCCGATCCGATGGCACTCGAGGCAGCCGCTCGACTGAACGAGCGCTCGACCCCGCGAGACGTCGCCGGGCGGCACTTCCGCCTGCGGCGCCTGAGCGATCAGGGCCAGTCCTCCCAGCAGTACCCACGAGCTGCACGCCGTCAGCATTCGTCTGAGGCTCGCCATGCCGCCGGAGGATACGACATCGGCGACGTATGTCAAGCGTCGGCTCCTTCCCACTTGACAACGGTCTTGCGGATGACGCAGCCTCTGCGCGATCGTGCACGAGAGGTTTTGGCCATGATGGTTCGGATACTGCTTCTGCTCACCCTTCTGGCCGCCGCGCCGGCGGGACCCGTGACCTACGATCGGCTCCTGCACGCCGATCGGGAGCCGCACAACTGGCTCAGCTACTCGGGCAACTACGCGGGTCACCGCTACAGCCCGCTTTCGCAGATCGATCGGACCAACGTCAAGTATCTGCAGCTGAAGTGGTCCTATCACCCTCTGTATGCCAAGACCGGCAACGCCCAGAACAAGATGGAGAACACGCCGCTGGTTGCGGACGGCATCATGTACACCGGCACCGCGCTCGAGGCGGTGGCGCTGGACGCCGTCACCGGACGGCAGTTCTGGAAGCTGCCGCGTCCTCTCGATCCAAAGGCGTATTACAACGCCTACGAAGTGAACAAAGGGATGGCGCTGGCTGGCGAGACGTTGTTCTGGGCAACGGTGGATTGCCACCTGCTCGCCATCGACGCCAAGACCGGCCGTGTGATTTGGGACAAAGTCCTGGCCGACTACAGGAAGGGCTACCAATACAACATTGCCCCGCTCATCGTACGCAACATGGTGATCCTCGGGCCGGCCACCAACGAAGCAGGCGCGAACTGCTGGGTGGCGGCTTACGACATCGCGACCGGGAAGGAGCTCTGGCGATTCGACACGGCGCCGACATCAGCGGACGCGCCAGCGGCGAAGACCTGGATAGGTGAATCGTGGAAGCACGGCGGCAGTCCGATCTGGAATGCCGCCAGCTACGATCCGGAAACGAATCTGACGTTCTGGGGAACCGGCAATCCGAATCCAGGATGGAACGGCGACACCCGCACGCCCGCCGACAATCTCTATTCCAACTGCGTCATCGCGCTCGACGCCGATACCGGAGCGCTGAAGTGGCACTATCAGTTCACGCCCGGCGATGAATACGACTGGGACGCCACGCAGGTGCCGGTGCTCGTGGACATGGAGTGGCAGGGCCGGCCACGCAAGTTGATGCTGTGGGCGAACCGCAACGGCTTCTTTTATGTGCTGGACCGCGTCACAGGCCAGTTCCTGATGGCCAAGGCCTTCGTCACGCAGACGTGGAACCTCGGCTTCGACGACAAGGGCCGCCCGATCAAGAACCCGGAGTTCTTTCCCAAGCCGATGGGCGGCATCGTCGTGTCGCCCGGCACGCAGGGTGGAACGAACTGGTATCCGCCCTCCTACAGCCCGCACACTGGCCTGTTCTATGTGCCGACCTGGGAGAATTCTGGCGGACGCTCAGCGAAATATGACGCGGGCGAATGGAAGGAGGGCCAGCGCTACACCGGGTCGACCCCGCCGGCCAATGCCACGTCCTCACCGAACGCGGCTCCGGCCCGCGGCCGGCCGGCACGTCCCACAGCGGAATTCCGCAAGGAGGAAGAAGGCTACGGCGCGATTCGCGCGCTCGATCCGAAGACTGGCGAGAAGAAGTGGGATTTCAAGATGGTCAACTTCACCGAATCCGGCGTGCTCTCCACCGCCGGCGATCTCGTGTTCGGCGGCGGAATGGAAGGCAACTTCGTGGCGCTCGACGCCAGGAGCGGCCAACTCCTCTGGCACGTCAATCTCGGCGGCCCCAACGCGAGCGGTCCCATCAGCTATGCCGTCGACGGAAAGCAATACATCGTCGGCACGGGCCAGGGCTCGATGTTCGTGTTCGCGCTGCCGGAGTGATCGCCTCGTTCATTCTACGCGTCGCGCAGCACCTGCGCCGGATCGATGCGGGACGCGCGGCGCGCGGGGATCCATCCGGCGAGCACGCCGACAACCGCCAGGATCAACGCCGCCGCAACTAGCGTCATCGGATCGTGCGGCGTCAGTCCGAAGAGCATCGCTTCAACGAATCGCGCCGTCCACAGGCTGACGAGGACGCCAGCGATCACGCCGGCGCCGACGAGTAGCGCAACCCTGGCGAGCACGAGCCGAACGACGCCGCCCGGCGCGGCGCCAAGCGCCAGGCGAATGCCAATCTCCGATCGCCGCCGGCTCACTGCGTATGACGTCACGCCGTAAAGCCCCAGGCCGGCGAGCAGGAGGGCAAGGCCGCCGAAGAATGCCGATAACGTTGCGATGACCCGTTCCTGTGTCAGCGAGGCGCTCACGAGACTGGCCAGCGGCCGGAATGTGACGGCGAGATCGGAGTCGATGCCGGCAATGGCGGCGGCGACGCTGCGCGACAGGAGCGCGGGCGATCCGGCGCTCGACCGCACGCTGAGCGAAATTGAAGGTACGGCAAACGATTCATTCAACTGTGCGAGCGGCACGTAAAGCGTCGGAGGAATCGGTTCGCGCAGATTGCGGTAGACGGCGTCAGCGACGACGCCCACGATCTGCTTGGGAACCTCGATATTCTTCAGCCCTGCGACGGGCCGGTCTCGAACGGTGTGGCCGATCGGGCTCGCACCGTTCATGAACCTGCGGACGAATGCCTGGTTCACGATGGCGACCAGCGGTGCGCTTCTGCGGTCGCCGTCATTGAAGTATCGACCGGTGATGAGCGGCGTCCCGAGTGTTGCGAACCAGTCGGGGGTGACTGCGTTCTTGAACGTCATGCTCTGGCGGCCGGGCAGCGGTGCCACATCCGAAACGTCGACGTTGCCATTCCACCCCTGACCCGTCACCGGTGTGATGACCGAAAGGGAAGCGTCGGCAACGCCCGGTACGGAGCGGACCGCCTGCCGGACGCGATCGAACACGGCGAGACGATTCTCCGCTGCAATTTGTGTACGCTGCGCGTTCACCGTCGCGATGAGCACGCGATCGCGCTCGAATCCGAGATGCAGGCTCGCAAGCGACGCAAAGGTGCGCACGAACAGTCCGGCCGCCGCGACCAGGATGACCGAGAGCGCTACCTGCGCGATCACCAGGCTGCCGGTCATTCGAGCGTGGCCGCCGTAGCGATGATGGGCAGTGCCGCGGCCATATTCCTTGATGGCTTCCATCGGCTGCACATCGGCGGCGCGAAACGCTGGCGCCGTGCCGAACAGAAGCGCCGTGAGCGCAGTCGCAGCGATCGTGAATCCAAGCACACGCCAGTCAAGCGAGACATCGAGAAATACGCGATTCGTCTCCGTTGACATCTGCGCAACCAGCAGCCGGCTGCCCCATCGCGCGAGCAGCACTCCGAATGCGGCGCCGACGGTTGCCAGCACGACGCTTTCAGTCAAGAGCAGCCGGACGAGTTGCCCGCGCGATGCGCCCAGGGCGAGACGGACGCTCAGTTCGTGACGCCGCGCGGTCGCGCGCGCGAGGAGCAGGTTCGCGATATTTGCCGACGCGATCAGCAGCACGAGCGCGACGATACTCATGAGAATCACAACGGGGCGCTGATAACGGCGGCGCAGTCCTGAATCACCATTGGGGACTGGCACGAGCGTGAACGGATCCTTGAGGAACCCGTCCCAACCGGGATGCGTTGCCTCCCTGATCTGCGGCTGCACCTCTCGGATGCTCTGGACTGCTGCCTCGAGCGACTGCGTTGGTTTCAGCCGCGCCATCACCGACAGCCACCATGTGGAACGCCCGTCGAGCCAGGTTTCGCGGCCGCGCACGAGCGGCTCGGTGCCGAGCGGCAGGACGATGTCGAATGTGCGGCCCACGTCGGGACCGAAGAAGCCTGGCGGCGTCACGCCAATGACGGTGACTGGAACGCGCTCGACGTTGAGCGTGCGGCCGATCGCGTCCGCGGCGCCGCCAAACCGTCGCTGCCAGAAGTCATAGCTGATCACGGTAACCGGACCGTCAGGGCCGCCGCCGCGCCTGTCGTCCTGATCGGTAAACGTCCGTCCGAGTATGGCCGCCACACCGAGCGTCTCGAACATGGCCCCGCTCGCCCAGATCCCATCGACGAACTCGGTTTCGCCGCCGGCTGCGAGATTGAAACGATTGTTCGACCACGCGAACGCTCGATCGAAGAGCTGCGGCCGCTGGTGGATTTGATCCCAAATCGGATACGTCCAGGATCGCTGACCGTCAGCGGAGGCTTCGTCGAGCTGAACGAGGTGCTGTGGCTCCTTCACCGGAAGCGCGCGCAACACGAGACTGTCGACCACAGAGAAGATCGCCGTGTTCGCGCCAATGCCAAGCGTCAGCGACAGGATGGCGACGAAGGAGACGATTGGGGTTGCCCAAAGCGTACGAATCGCGAGACGGAGATCATTCATCGTTCGCCTCTCGTCAGAGCCGATTATCCGTTAGACGCACATCGGGAGAGAACCGTTGGCCCCACGGGTCACCGGCGAATGGACCGGGGCCGAGCACGTTGCGGCCGACGCCACCTGAGGCCTGTGTCAGTCTCGGCCTTGCGCAAGCGCAAAGACACGCGGCCGCCGATGCGCGATCCTCGAGGCGTGACGCCTCCTGTCGTTGGTTCAAGGCGCGGGTACGGCATCTATCGGACGCCGAAGGGATGGTCGTCTCAGGCGCCCGGAAAAGACGACTCCAGCGGCGTGCCGACGGGGACACCGGGGACGCCGGCCAAGGGATTGAGAATGGCGCTGCCCGGGATCGGCTGTCGGCCGAGACCAGGCGGACCGAGCGCCAGGCGAGCACTGGACTGTGTACTGTCCAGCTCGGCGTTCGCACGAACGAGCGGAATCCGATCAACCCCTCAGAAATGGAAACCCAGTCTCACGCCAAACTCGCTCGTGACGTTGACCGGTTCGTAGGCGCCAAGTTGCTCCTGGGCCGTCGCGTTGTTGACCGTGAACGTCGCGGTTTCATAATTTACTGGCGAGGAGCTGACGTGCCAGCGCACGTAGTACGGCTCCGCCGACCAGCGCCTCGTCAGCGGATACTTCGCGCTCGCACGCAGCGCCCATCCTCGAGGCTGAGAGAACGAGACATCCGTAAAGCCATCGACGGTAAACGCAGGCGCGATCGGCGTCGCTGGAACATCGCCGCTGCCCAACTCCGAGTCGCGAGTCTGCTGCCAGCCGTGGATCAGGAGATCGAATTCCAGATTGACGCCCAGCGCTCCATGCGAAGCCACGTTGGTGCGCGACGTCACACCGACAGGCAGGTAGACATAATCGTCCGTTCGGTATCCGGGGGTGCCGGTCGTGCCATTCGATAAATGACGAAAACCCACGCCGGTATAAGGCGACCACGCCCATCGTTCTCCGATCACGTCCTTGCCGGCGAGGGCGCGAGCTTCCAGATACCCGTCCTTGTCGCCAGTCTCGTTGCACGGCGACGCATCGCCCACATCGAGCTCATATCCATTTGGCGACGCGCTGTTCGGCGTAATCAGGAAAGGTGAGCACCAGCCGTCGTACGCGACGCTTCCGAGCGCGCCGCGCAGATCCGCCTGAGCAAACCAGTGCCGCCCCTTGTTGAGCGACAGCGTGCCGGTGTAGTCCGCTACGAACTTGGCGCCGTGAATCGAAATGGCCTGAGCGCCCGGCTCGCGATAGGTGTAGCTCGCCACGCCAACACTCAGCTCGTGCCCTATCGGGGTATACAGATCGGCCTCAACCGTGGCGGTTGAGCGCGTGGAGGGCGGCATCGAATCAGGCGTTTGCGCGAACGCCTGGGATGCGATTAGTGCCATGACACCCGTGACGACGAATGTTTTCATCGAACTCCAGCCGAGACAGTCAGCAGGCGTGATTGGAGTCCGTGCAATTCCCGTTCCTCGGGCGTCGAGCCGTGCTTTTCGCCGCGGGCTCGACCGTAGAACTTGAGCTAACAGTGAGTCAGTCGTGTCACTGCAAGCCGAGCCTGACCAGGCGTGCGCACGAATTGAACTGCGGTGTAGAATCCGCGTCGCCGGGTGCCGGCGATTCGAGCCGGCGGACCGGCCAGATCCTCGAGGAGAGAACCATCATGCGCGCGCGCATCGTACTCATAGCGACGCTCGCGGCCATCGCGCCGACCGCCGCGGCCACCGATCATCGGTTCCCGAACCCGGCGACGTTCACGACGCTCGCAATTACGCCCCTCGCGATCGAAGGGCTGACGGGCGACGAGCTCGGGAATCTCTATACGACCGGCCGCGCTGCGGCGCCCGAGCGATGTCCGGTCTGGCAGATCGACGCCAACGGCGGGCTGCTCGAGGTCGGCTCGATCGGCAACGCGGCGCCCGGCTGCAACCCGTCGGGGATCATCAGGGACCGTCGCGGCAGCTTTTTCATCGCCGATGGGAACCAGGGTGGAGTGATCTGGAAGCTGACCTCCGCCGAGATGAATCCGGCGGCTCCTTTCGTGACGGGCGTGCCCGGAACGAACGGCCTGGCATTGGATCGCCGCGACAATCTCTGGACCGGGGACGGCACGACCGGCCAGGGGCGGGTCTGGAGGATCACGCCGGACGGCGGAGCGGTGACGGAGATGTTCCGCATTCAGCCCATGCGCAACAGCACGGCTCTCGGCGCCCTTGTCACCGGCGATGGTGTCGGGCGTCAGGCGCGAAGCTTTCCACCGGGTACGTTGACCGTGAACGTCGCCGCCAGCGCAACGCCTGTTGTCGTCACGCCTGCGGGCGGCCAGGACCTGGTCGCCAACGGCCTGGTCTTCGACCATGAAGGGAGCTTGATCGTTGCAGACACCGCCCGCGGTGCGCTCTGGAAGATCGAGTTCGACGGCAGGGGTCGCGTGACCAGCCGGATGGGGTGCGACGCGGCTTTTGCACCCAATACGCTCTGCCTGGAGAACATCTTCGTCGCGCACCCGCTGATCGAAGGCACCGACGGCATCGCGCTCGATCGCAAAGGCAACATCTGGAACGCCGCCAACGAGCGCAACGCGATCGTCGTCGTGACCCGCGACGGTCGAGTGATTGAAATCTTCCGCAATCCGCTGAACGCGGCCGGATTGAGAAACTCCGCCGATCCGGTTGTAGGCAACGATCGCATCCTCGAATTCCCGACCAGCCCCTTCGTGGGCGGCGACCGCCTGTGCGTGGCCCAATCCGACGGAAACCGGCGCGACAACTCCCCGAACACCGGAGGGGAAGTCAACTCGGGCGGCCCTGTGGGCGCGCGCGGCAAGGTGTCGTGCATGGATCAGCCGCTGGATGTCCGGGGCGAAGACGGGCGACATGAATAGTACGGCGTTGAGGTCGCCCCGCGCGCCCGTATCGAAGTGGGGCGGGTCTTCAAGTCACGCCCAGGGAGAGAACTGATGGCGGCGCAGCCGCGCTTGAACAGCGTCATCCGCGCGCTGGAAGAAGGAAAGACTCCGATCGCCACGTTCGTGTCACCGCCGTCGGTCGAAGGTGCGGTGGCTCTGTCCACCACGGCGTACGACGGCGTCGTCTTCGAGTACGAGCACAATCCGTACGACATCAAGGACCTGAGGGATTGCCTCCAGTACATGCTCAACCGCCGGCAGATCCTCGAGCGCGGCACGCTGTCGCCCGGCGTGACACCGCTGGTCCGTATCCCGCCAAATGGCGCGGAGATGAGCCAGTGGATGGCGAAGCAGGTGCTCGACGTCGGTGCCTACGGCCTGGTCTGGCCGCACGTCAGCACGGTCGAGGAAGCCTACAACGCGGTCGCGTCGTGCCGGTACCCGCGACCGAAGTCAGCCCCGGCGTTCGAGCCGGAAGGGCAGCGCGGCGACGCGCCGCTCACCGCGGCCCGCTATTGGGGGCTCACCCAGCAGGAGTACTACGCCCGCGCGGACGTGTGGCCGCTCAATCCGCAAGGGGAGTTGCTGGTGATCATCATGTGCGAGGAGGTGAAGGCGATCGACAACCTTCCGCAGATCCTGAGCGAGGTGCAGGGCATCGGCGTCGTACTGATCGGTGAAGGCGATCTGTCGCAGAACCTCGGGTACCCGCGGCAGTACGATCATCCGGCCGTCGTCGAAGCGATGACCGCCATCCGTCGAATCTGCAAGGAGCACGATGTCCCGTGCGGCCATCCACACGTCGAGTCGCACAACATGGAAGAAGTGCTGGCCGTTGGCTACCGCTTCCTGATGACGGCCCCGGTTCGCTCCTACGCCGTGCTCGACGCGTGCCGGAAGAAGCTCGGACGGGCGGGGGGACAAGCCGAGGGGCTCTAGAAGGTTCTAGGTTTAGAACCCTAGAACCCTAGAACTCGGCTAGGCTCCCCCCCGCTTGAGCATCGCGGCGAGCGGCTGCGACGGATCCGCCAGGGCGGCCGGATCGACCGGTATGCGGCGCTCGATCAGACGCCGCACGGCCGCCAGATCCTTCTGCACGTTGATTCCCTGCGCACCCGCGAGACGTCCATCGCTGACGTCGAAGATGAGGGCGGCGTTTCCCGGCAGCGGCCGGCGGACTCGCGTGCGTACCCGTCACCGGCCAGCCGACCCCCTGGATGTAGAGGTCGTATTGTTCGGACCAGAACGACGGAATGGTCAGGTACGGCTCGCTCCCACCGGCGGCATTGCGGCCGGCCACGACGCCTTGATCCTGCGCGTGCCGCCAGTTCTCCAGCCGCACCGGGCCGTGCGGGCCGGGAAAGCGAACGACGTCGCCGGCCGCGAAGATCACGGGATCGGACGTCCGGCAGTACGCGTCGACCACGATCCCGTCGTCGACCGCGAGCCCCGCAGAAGCGGCGAGCCGATCGTTCGGCTTGGCGCCCGTGCCCACGACGATCAGGTCCGCCTGAAACGCGTTCCCCGGTGGTCGTCAACACCGCGGTCTCATCGCCGACAGCCGCAACCGAGGTTACCGCGCATCCAAGGCACAGATGGACGCCGCGGCGGCGGTGCTCGGCCTCGACCAGGCCGCCGATCTCCTCGTCGCAGACGCGGGCGAGGATCCGTGGCGCCAGTTCCAGTACCGTCGTCGGGACGCCGAGTTCCGCCGCGGACGCGGCGACTTCCAGCCCGATGAGGCCGGCGCCGACGACGAGCAGCCGGCGCATCTCGCGAAGTTTCATCGTCAATCGCTGCGCGTCGGCCTCGGTGCGGAGGTAGTGCACGTGGGGCATGCCGACGGGCAGGTGCGGCAGTTCGCGGACGAGCGAACCGGTCGCGATCACCAGCGTGCCGTAGGGCAGCCGGCGACCGTCTTCGAGCACCAGCGTTCGGGCATCGCGATCGATCGCCTGACAGCGCGCGTGGCACTCGAGCACGACGCCGTGCGCGGCGAGGCCGCCGGGACCGGCAATCGGCGCGTCCGCCGGCAACACCTTGCCGATGAGGACGGCTTTCGAGAGCGGGGGTTTTTCGTACGGCTCGCAGGGTTCGTCGGTGAGCAGGACGACGCGGGCGTCCGGGTTCTGCTTTTTCGCCGCGATTGCCGCGAAGGTGCCGGCGGGTCCTCCGCCGATCACCAGGATGGGCCGGGTCGTCTCCATCCCTGGGCTTGTTCAGACGCGGAGGGCGGTCATCATGTCGGCGACATAGTCGTCGGTGCTGGCGATGACCACCATGAGCGACCACGGCCGCAACTGGGCGAGTGTCCTGGAGATCTCGTCGTCGGACGCATCGGCGGCGCCGATGATCAGGGCCGTAGTTGTCACCCGTTCGAGGCTGCACGCGCGACCGATGGCCTCCGCCGCGTGGGCGTGCCCGCCGGCCGCCGCGACCATGATCACCTGATCCGCCGCGTGGACTTCGTCGGCGATGCGCGTGCGCCGACCGTCTAACGTCGTCAGGCATCCGCCTTCTCCGGACGGGTCGTCGCCGGGCGCCTTGAGGAAGGTTGCGCGGTTCCACGGATCCTGTGACAGACGGCGAACGAACGTCTCGCCCGGCAGGTCGAGCGCGATGACCGCGGTGACGCGCGGCTTCGAGTTCGGGGCCTGCACGCGGAACCGCAGTTCCGCGGCGGTCGACATGCGCGCTGATTCGCTGAGCACGAGCGTTGTCCCTTCAGACCGACGCCGGTGCAACCGACGGACGAGCGATCATCGCCTCGCGCGCCCCCTCTTTGAACGGCTGGTCGGGCGGGAGCACGACCGCGGCCGATCGAACTCTCTGGTGCTCCACCGCGACGCCCGGTGGGATGACGTTCTTGTCGGTCAGCGCCTTCACGGCGCGAAGGAGGCGGTGCCGTGCCATGATGATGCCGTTGTCGGTGGAGACGAGGTTCTCCTTCGTGCGGTCGACGATCGGGCCCATGCTTTCCTGTAGCGACGCGTCCTGCATCCCGATTCCCTCGATGCCGCTGAAGGTGCGGCCAGCCTTCTGCGCCGCGCGGTCCATCAGGTAGTCGTTGTCCTTGTTCGCGAGGGACCGATAAGTGCCGGGCTCGCAGCGGACGTGGATGCCCTTGCCCGCGCGCATCGCCGACAGCTCGTCCGCCGTCAGTTCGCGGACCGGATGGTAGTCG
The DNA here is from genome assembly GCA_963730995.1 of uncultured Acidobacteriota bacterium. GTDB lineage: Bacteria > Acidobacteriota > Vicinamibacteria > Vicinamibacterales > 2-12-FULL-66-21 > CAVSUB01. The sequence goes on from CAVSUB010000004.1 coordinate 311,533, forward strand.
AAACTCCAGGCCCAGCAGTGCTCGTCGTCGATCGGGATCCAGAAGTGGCCGTGCACGGCGTGATTGCCGCGCGGGGCGATCATCGTGAACGACGGCATGACCCACTGTGTGATCCGCCAGTAGTACTTGCCCTCCTCGGCGTTGCGGCGGGCGCCGATGTAGAGGCCGCCGGCGCTCTCGACGACTTCGAAAACGGGACGCGCATCGCTCAGGTTGTACTGGTTGCCTTTGGCTCCCTTGAAGAGCGGGTCGGAGTTCAGGTCGCCGCGGTGCAGGAACGAGACGTGGCTCGAATCGATGCCGCCTTCCATCGCCTGCAGCCAGTTGGACTCCTGCAGCCGCTTGGACGTGTAGGTCTGGGCGGGCGGCACGGTGATGAACTCCCATTCCGGCAGCGGTGGCTGCGCGGCCGGATCGCCCATGTACGTCCAGAGCACGCCGCCCCGTTCGACCAGCGGGTACGACGTGAGCTTGATCTTCTTCGCGAAGCCCGACGCTTCCGGCTCGGACGGGACCTCGAGGCACTGCCCGGAGACGTCGTACTTCCACCCGTGGTACGGGCACCGCAGGCCGCATTCCTCGTTGCGCGCGAACCACAGGGAGACGCCGCGATGCGCGCAGAACTCGTCCAGCAGTCCGTAGCGCCCGTTGGTATCGCGAAAGGCGATCAACCGCTCGGAGAGCAGCTTCACCCGGACCGGCGGGCAGTCGTTCTCCGGCAGCTCCTCGGCGAGGAGCGCCGGAACCCAGTAGCTGCGGAACAACCGGCCCGCCGGGGTCCCGGGGCCAGTCTGGGTGAGCAGGTCGTTCTGTTCCTTCCTGAGCATGGGCCGCACTCCGGCTGCAATGGTCTGACCTATGAGCGCGCTGGATTCAGTATACTGGCTGGCAGTGGATCTTTCACGAGACGCTACCATCGGGATCGACGGACGTCAATCGGCTGGCGCGGAGTGGGACACGATGCAGGGTGCACCGTCGAGAATTCGCCTGTGCAGCGTGACGGACGTCGCCAGCGGCGAAGCACTGAAGGTCGAAGCGCACGGCCTGACCGTCGCGGTCTTCAATCTCGACGGCGAGTTCCATGTCACCGACGATGCCTGCACGCATGGTCCGGGGTCGCTCTCGGAAGGCTTCGTCGACGGCGACTGCGTCGAGTGCAACTTCCACCAGGGGGTCTTCAACATCCGCACGGGCGCCGTGGTGCAGCCGCCCTGCATGGTCCCGATCAAGACGTATGTGGTGACGGTGTCCGACGGCGCGGTCTACATCGACGCCGGGGCCGTCGACTGACGGGGCGCGCAAGGCCCTCAGATCTTGAAGGACTGGAGCGTCTCGGGAGCGAAGAGCTCGTCGGGCGACAGCCGGCGCCGCGACAGGCCCTGCTCGTGCGAGTAGCGGAGGAAGGTCGCGAGCGCGTCGACATTACGCGCCAATCCGTATGGCCAGAAATCCTCGCCCATCTCGCGACGAGTCTCTTCGACGTGCGCCGTAAGCCACGGCAGCATCGTCTTGAGCGCGGCGGTGTGTGTGAGGTCCTCGTACGCGTCCCGCTGCGCCGCCGCGAACGCCTTGTAGAGCGACTGGGCGATCCAGCGATGTTCGCGATAGATGTCCCGGCGGATCACGACGGTATGCATGATTGGGAAGATGTGCGTGCGTCGGAAGTAATCGCGTTCGACGGCAGGAAAATCCTCGAAGAGTCGGCGCACCCTGCCGTCGCCGGCGCGGAACGAGGAGGGCGCCCGGGCCGTGTAGAGCGCGTCGATTTCCCCGGTGGCCAGCATCACCGACAGCGTCTGGTCCGGACCGATGTGGCGCACGCGGATGCTCGGCGGCAAGTGGAGCGCCAGCTTTTCGGAGCGGCCCGGCTCTTCGAGTCCGCCCGTTACGTAGTCGACGCTCTCGACTGGCACGCCATGCGCGTCGGCGAGAATTCCGCGGATCCAGACGGGCGCCGTCATCTGGTATTCGGGCGTGCCGACGGTGCGGCCGATCAGATCCTCCGGCCGTTCGATGCCGGCGGCGGCGTTCACGTAGATGCACGAATGCCTGAAGAACCGCGACAGGAAAACGGGGATCGCCACGAACGGTGGATCGTCGGCGAAGAGCGACACGACATACGAGGACAGCGACATCTCCGCGATCTCGAACTCGCGGTGGCGCAGCATGCGGAAGAAGGTCTCTTCCACGGGCAGGTCCAGGCAGGTGAGGTCGATGCCGTCGGGCCGCGCGCGGCCGTCGAAGAGCGCGCGGGTACGGTCGTAGCTCCAGCACGCGAGGGTCAGCGGCAGTCTCGACACGGGGCTACTCTAACAGGAGCTCTGCACCCCCCGGAACGCCCACGGCAGGAGCCACGATGATCATCGATGCGCACGGGCATTACACGACGGTTCCTCCGGGGATGCGGATCTTCCGCGCCCTGCAGATCTCGAACATGGGCCGGCCGACGAAGGGAACGGTCAGCATCAGTGACGACGAGATCCGCGTGTCGCTGGAGAAAGGGCAAATCCGGCTGCTCGACGAGCGGGGCATCGACGTCATGCTCTTCTCGCCGATGGCCTCGGCGATGGGTCACCATTTCGGCAGCGCGAAAGTGAGCCGCTACTGGACCGAAGTCAGCAACGATCTGATCCATCGCGTCTGCTCGCTGTATCCGGATCGATTCGCCGGCGTCTGCGCGCTGCCGCAGTCGCCCGGCGTGCCGCCGAAGGAGTGCTGCGAGGAGCTGGCGCGCTGCGTGAAGGAGTTCGGCTTCGTGGGCTGCAACGTCAATCCGGATCCGTCCGGCGGGCACTGGACCGATCCGCCGCTCGGCGACGAATGGTGGTATCCGCTCTACGAGAAGCTCGTGGAGCTCGACGTGACCGCCATGGTGCACGCCTCGGCGACGTGCAATCCCGCCTTTCATACGACCGGCTCGCACTATCTGAACGTCGATGCCACGGCCTTCATGCAGCTGCTCGAGTCCCGCGTGTTCAAGGATTTCCCGACGCTGAAGCTCGTGATCCCGCACGGTGGAGGCAACGTGCCGTACCAGGCCGCCCGCTACCGCGCGCTGTGCTTGATGAACAAATGGGAGCCGTTCGAAGAGTTCATCACGCGGCTGTACTTCGACACGACGGTCTACAACCAGGACGCCATGCATCTCCTCGTGAAAGTTGCGGGCGTCGACAGAGTCATGTTCGCCTCGGAGATGCTGGGCGGCGTCACGACGAAAGATCCGCTGACGGGCCGGATGTTCGACGACAACAGGCCGTGCCTGGATGCCCTGGACTGGCTGACCGAGGACGACCGCCGGAAGATCTACGAGGCGAACGTCCGCAAGGCGTATCCGAGGCTGAATGCCGCGCTCGAACGGCGCGCGGCAGCGTCCCCGTCACGTTGACACCGTTCGCGCGCAAGGCATAAATTCCGTGTTCCGTAAAGGGTGGAGGATTTGCGAGTGTCCGAAAAAGTGCTGGCCGCGTTGAAAACGGCGCCGTCGACGACAGAGCTACGCGAGCTGGACCTTCCGGATATGCCTCCCGATGCGGCGCTGATGAGAGTGGAAGTGGCTGGCGTCTGCGGGACCGATGTGAGTCAGTACAAGCTGCCGCTGCGCGCCGGCCCGCTGATCATGGGGCACGAGAACGTCGGGTACCTCGCGCGCGTCGGGACCGAATTCGCGAAGCGGCAGGGCGTGAAGGAAGGGGACCTGATGTTCCTGGAGCACTACCTGCCGTGCGGCCACTGCGAGTGGGACCACATGGGTGAATACCGGCACTGCGCCGCGACCGAGTGGTTCTACGATCCGAAGGCAATCCGCTACGGCTACACGTCGACCGACATTCCACCCGCGCTGTGGGGCGGGTTCAGCCATTATCTGTACCTGCCGACGAATGCGGTCCTGCACAAGGTCCCGGCTGGCCTGACCCCCGAAGAGGCGGGCCTCGCGACGCCGATGTCGAACGGGATCCAGTGGGCGCCCATCGACGGCGGCGTCGGGTTCGGCAGCTCCGTCCTGATTCAGGGACCGGGCCAGCAGGGGCTCTGCTGCGTGATGGCGTCGAAGCAGGCGGGCGCAGACAAAGTCATCGTCACCGGCACGGCACGGGACGCGCGGCGCCTCGAGGTTGCCAAGGCGCTGGGAGCCGACGTCACCATCGATGTCGACTCGGAAGATCCGCTCGCGCGCGTCCACGAAGTCACGAACGGCCGCGGCGTCGACGTCGTCATCGACTGCACGGTCGGGGCCGGTCCCGCGCCCACCCTCCTCGGCATCGAGGCGACGAAGCGCCGCGGCGGCACGATGGTGGTCCAAGCAGAAGGCAACCAGAAGTTCCCCGACTTCCCGATCGGCCGCCTGACGCGCAAGGGGATCACGCTGAAGAGCGCGCGCGGCCACTCGTACCGGTCCGTGGAGATGGCGCTGCAGCTGCTTGCCACCAAGCGGTTCCCGCTCGATCTGATCACGACACACCGATTCGGATTGAACGACGTCGACTATGCCATCAGGTCGGTCGGCGGTCAGGGGGCCTCCGGAGCGATTCACGTCTCCGTAATGCCCTGGCAGTGACGCCCTTGCAGCTTGACGTCCCGCTGATCGACCGCGATCGGCATGGTCAAGATTGTCGACGACATTGTCACTATGGACACCGACACGCGTGACGCCGTCATCCCGCCGCTGGTGAATGCGATCCGCATGCTGACGCAGGCGGAGCTCGTCGACTACAGCGGGCATTGCAGCGCGCGCCGCGATGCCGGTTCGTTCTACATCAACTCCGCCGCGTCGGTCCGTTCAACGCTCACCGCTGACGACATCGTCGCGATCGACTTCGACGGCGAGCTCCGCGAGGGCAGCGACCGCCCTCCGCTGGAGTTTCCCCTCCACGCCGAAATCTACCGCGTGCGGCCCGACGTCCGAGTGGTGATGCACACGCATCCGAAGTGGTCCACGCTGCTGACGATGGTCGGCGCGCCTTTCCGTCCGGTGTTTCCGCAGGGGGCGCTACTCGGCGACGTACCGGTCCTGGACACACCGCTCTCGGTGAATACACGGGAGATGGGGGCGCGCGCCGCGGCGGCGCTCGGCGCCGGACCGGCGCTCCTGCTCAAGTCCCACGGCGCCGTCGTCGTCGGCTCGGACATCGTCCAGTGCTTTGCGCTCGCCATCTACCTCGAAGAGAATGCCTCCCGTCAGTACATGGCGATGCAGATCGGATCCCCTTACATATTCAGCGAGGCCGAGCAGGAGGCCTGCCGCGCCCGTCTCGCCTCACCCGCGCTGTTCCGGAAGGCCTGGGATCACTACCGGGCGAAACTCGGCCACTAGAGGGATCCAGGCTTCTGGCCGCCGCGAAGGTCGGACCATTTCAGCGAGACGTTGCAGCCGATTCGCGGTAAACTTCGCCCGACGGTTCACCCCTCTCGAACGGAGCCGACGGCATGTTCAATCGAGCATTGGCCATACCATTCGCGGTCCTCACGCTGGCGTGGAGTTCCACCGGCAAATCGCCGGTTTCGGCGGGCGTGATGGGGCCGCTCATCGAGTCGATCGAAGCCGATGACGTCTGCCTGATGCCGCCGACCCTCGAACAGCGCGCCGAATACCAGGCGTCGATTGCCGCTTACCAGTCCAGGCAGGGGGCCGCCGCCGCGCCGAAGGCCGACACGCCCGGAGCGCCTCCGGGATGGCCTGGCAAGAACACGATCGGTGGAAACATCCCGCCCACTGCCGCCGTGATGGACCCGTGGCCGACGTTCGACGGCATCGCCGTCGACGGCGAGAACGGCATCGTTGCCATGAGCGACGAGAACCGGCACGGCCTCCTGATTTACGACTCCGCCTCGGGCGGCAGCTCGCCGAAGGTCACTCCTCCTCGCGGCTGGGTGCTCGGGCCCAGCGTGAAGCTCGGATTCGTGGCGGGCGTGGCCGTCAACCCGAAGCGCCGCGAAGTCATCGTCACCAACAACGATGGCGGCGGCGTTGAAGTGTTCTCGTATGACGCGAACGGCGACACGAAGCCCGTGCGATCGCTGACGGTGCCGCACCAGTCGTGGGGGCTGTCGCTCGACGTCGACAGCAACGAGCTCGCGGTCACGAGCCAGCAGTACCAGGGCATCTCGATCTACTCGGCGGACGATACCGGTGTCGTGCGGCCGCGGCGGACGATCCGCGGCATGGGCACGCTGCTCGAGGATCCACACGGCGTGTTTCTGCACAGCGGCCGCGACGAGGTCTTCGCCGCCAATCACGGCAACTGGACGGAGATGCGCTCGTACGCAGGGGACGAGCCGGCGTTTCCGGGCAAGTACATTCCGGGCCGATTCCAGCCGTCGTCCATTCGCGTCTACAAGGCGTCCGCCAACGGTGATGTGCCGCCGATCCGCACCCTCCAGGGCAACCGCACGCAGCTCGCGTGGCCCATGGGCATCACGGTCGACAGGCCGCGGAACGAACTGCTCGTTGCCAACTACGCGAGCAACTCGATCCTGATCTTCCCGGTGACGGCGAGCGGCGATGTCGCGCCGGCACGCTTCATCGGCGGTCCGCACACGGGCATCGTCGGGCCTGTCGGCGTCGGTGTAGACATGAAGAACAACGAGATCTGGGTGGCGAATTACGGCGATCACTCCGCCGTCGTCTTCGACCGCCTGGCGTCGGGCGATGCCAAACCGAAGCGCACCATCCGCAACGCGCCCGAGGGCACTCCGACGACGGGTTTCACCAACGCCGCGTCAGCCGCCTACGATCCGAAGCGCGAAGAGATTCTCGTCCCCAATTGCGTGAGTGTTCCGCGCATCTCGACGTTCGCGCGGACCGCCAGCGGCAACGTCGCCCCGGATCGGACCATCGAGGGGCAGCAGACGCACCTGAGCCGCACGATGCACGGTCTGGCCTTCGACGCGGTGCACGACGAGATCATCGTCCCGGTCGCGCTTTCGGGCGCCGTTCTCGTGTTCAAGGGTGAAGCCCGCGGCAACGAGATGCCCGTACGGATCATCCAGGGCTCACACACCGGCTTGATCCGCCCACAGACCGTCGAGGTCGATCCGGTCAACGGCGAGATCGTTGCGGCTGACTCGAGCTCGCGCGCGATCCTCGTGTTCGACCGGCTGGCGAACGGTGACGTCGCCCCGAAACGGAAGATCGGCGGCCTGAAGACCGACTTCCGCGATATTGTCGGCGTCGCCGTGGATCCGGTCGCCAATGTGATCATCGCGGCCAACCGGTCAGCCGGCGGTCCCAACGGGCTCTACATGTTCGACCGGCTCGCTGATGGCGACGTCGCGCCCATCCGCCACATCGGCGGCATCAACACGGGCGTGCTCGGCCGCTTCCGTCAGCTGAAGGTGGACTCCGAGCGGGGCATGATCTATGTCGCCGTGCAGGCGTTCCGCCGGCAGCAGGCGACGCCCCAGAAAGAAGCGGATCTCTATACGAATGAGAAGGCTCTTGCCGCGCTCCGCGAACAGTCGCGTAAAGAGGAAAAGGACGACGATGTCGTGGACTCGGAAGGGGGCGGCGACACCGCCGGCTTCATAGGCGCATGGGCCGTCACCGACGATGGCGACGTGGCGCCGCGGATGATGATTCGCGGACCCGCGACGCGCGCCGGCGGCTTCGGCGGCGTCGCCGTCAATCCGAAGAACGGTGAGGTCTACGGCGTCGGCAGCAACGCCGTCATGACCTACCTCGTGCCGAAGTTCTTCGTGAAGCGGCCGGCCGCTACTTCGCCGCCTGGGAAGTGATCGGCTGGAACAGCTGCGGCATCTCGTACGTGAGGACCGCGTTCAGCTGCTTGTCGGAGACGATCACCGCGTTGTGCCGGGGATCGAGATCGAGCCCGCGCGGCTTCTGCAGTAGGCCGTTGGGACCGCCGACTGTATAGCGCGGCGGCACGTCGCCGTCGTCATCGAGGCTCCACACCGCCACGTAGCCGGTCTGCTGCGTCGTGAACACGAGCCCGCCCTCCGGATAGATGCGGATGTTGCCCGTGTCGTTCAGCCGTGAATTCACGCCGGTGATGACGCGCTTGGGCTTGACGTTGCCGGCCGCCGTGCGATCGAAGATTGCGAGCTGCGGCAGGCCGCGCCCGTCGGCGCTGCGCGCTTCGGCGCCCACGACGATGATGTTCCGTGTCGCGTCAATCGCCACCGACCCGGCGGCGGTGAATCCCGTTTCGGACCCGCCGAGCACCCGCTTGGGTGCGACGTTGCCGTTCGCCTGCAGGTCGAACACCAGCACGCGATCCCCTTCGGGCACGTAAATCTCCCCGTTGACCGAATCGACGGCAAGACGGTCGAGCGCCGTGAGCATCGTGCGCGAGCCTTGAATGACGCGCACCGGCCGCGTCTCCCCGGCCGCAGATCCCTTGAAGATCAGGATCGCCTGCCCGAACTGCTGCGGCACCACGATCTCGTCGCGCCGCTCGTCGTAGTCGATGCCGTGCATGGTCCGCCCCAGCATCGTCTCCTGGCCTTCGATCTCGCGAGTGCGTGCTGCATTTCCGTTCGCCGCACGGGCGAACACCGCAATCTGCGGATGTGCCACTCAATTGGGGACGAGGATTTCTTCCCGCTTCGAATCGTAGGTGAGCGCTCCGGGGTTGCCGATCATCAGCGAGGGCGCCGATTCCGGCGCGCTTCGGATCGTCCGGAGCGGTCTGGTGTCGCCCGATGCGCCGATCGGATAGGCCGTCGCCGAGTGGCCGCCGAAATTCGCCACCCAGAGCTCGCCGTTCTTCGTGTCGAGCGAGACCGACGTCGGGTGCGCGAGGCCGGTGCCCGGACCCTTCAGGACGCGCTTGGGCGTCGCGTTGCCAACGGCGTCCGCGTCGAAGACCAGGATCGACGGTCCCATGTCGTTGGCAACGAAGAGCTCGCGGCGCCCGGCGTCGAAGGCCAGGCCGGTCGGCCAGTTCAATTGTGTCTTCGGACCCTTGATGACGCGGAGCGGTTTGTCGTTCCCCTTGGCCGTGATCGCATGGATCGAGATCGATGGCCCGTCGTTGGTGCCGCTGCCCGGCACGGCGTACTCCCGGCCGAACGGCCAGTTGGCCTTGTCGCGTCCCTTGCCCGAGCCGGGCACGCCGGTGCGGATCTCGCGGTCCGCCCTCCGCAGCGCGTGCGATCCGTAGTTGGCGACGTAGAAGACATCCTTCGCGGGGTCGATGGCGATGCCGTGCGGATCGCCCAGTCCGGTATCGTCTCCCTGCAGCAGCCGCAGAGGTGCGTCATCCTGGTCCGCGTTCTTGCGGAACACGACGACGGTCGCATCGTGCTGCGTCGTCAGGAACATCTCGTTGCGCCGGTCGTCGACCGCGATACCGAAGGTGCCGTGGGGCGTCTTGAGGGCCCTGATCGGCGCGGAATCGCCGGTGCTGCCGTGCCTGAACACCACCAGCGTGTCCACGGTGTCGTTGTTCGGGGCGAAGATGTCGCCGGACGCGGTGTCGACGTGGACGCCAGACTCGAACTCGATCAGCGTGTTGCTCCCGGTGAGCACGCGCTTGGGCGCCGTGATCGCGTCCGCGGGGGTGTTGTCGAGACGGTTGTACGCCAGCACCTGGAAAAGGTTTTCATCCGTCAGAATGACCTCGTCCCGGATCGGATCGACCGATACGGCGGCGAATGCCGCGTATCGATCCTGAACCTTGCGCGCCGGAGGGCCGGCGAAGATCTTCGTTTGATCGTCCAGCGGCTGGGTGCTGGCGCGCCGTCCCTGCCGACCGGCCTGTTCGGCCCACTGGGCGGCCGCGGGCCAGACGCAGACATCCGGCGGCAGCGGATCCATGCGTACGAGGCGGCCGTGAATCGCCTGGGCGCCGATCGCGTCCGGGTGGACCTGCGACACCATCAGGCTCGCGCCGACAACCGCGCCCAGGAAGTAACGTACCCGGGCTGCTGCTCGTTGGAGTCCGCTCATCGTGTGTGCTCCGTTCGGTTGATGTCGTCAGGATCCCGATCTGCCCTGCGTCGAGAATGCGGAGACCTGGAACGTCGGCGGATCGCTCCGGCTGTCGAGCGTGCCGTCGACGCAGAGCGGTTCGTTCAGCGGGAGTTCACGGTCGCCGCGCACGAGGAATCGGTTGCTGCCCGCCGTCAGCCACTGGTCCCCTTTCGATGCCTCGACCGTTCCGCACGCCTGGATACGAAGGGTCACGACACGCATGCGGAGGACGCGCTCGACCGCCGCACGGAATTCCGGGACGGAGAAGTTGTCGTCCTTCGCGAACCGGATGGTCGCCGTGTCTTTGTCGTCGTCCACTTCGACCGTGGACTTGGAGTACTCGCGTGTGAGCGATGCCGTCAACGGCGGCACGCAGGTCGGGCAGGTGATGCCGTCGATTCGTGCTTCGATCGACGTGACGCGCGACTCGGGGGCGTGCCGGCTGCATCCCGCCGCCCAGGCCAGCACTGACAAGATCAAAACGGCGGAGGCGTCATTTCTCTTCATTTCTTTCATCGGGTCTTTTTATCGGTCTTTCATCGGGTCTTTTATCGGGTCTTTTCATCGAGGATCGTTTTCAACGCCGCCGCCAGGGTCTCCGGCTTCTCGTCGTACTTGAAGTACTCTCGCAGCCGGCCCTGCCGGTCGACCAGGAAAATCGCCGATGTGTGATTGACCAGGTAGTTGGGGGTGCCCGTCTGCACGGTCTGAAACGCCGCATGATATGCGGACGCGACCCGGGTGACCTCCTCGTCCCTTCCGGTCAGACCGATGAGGGGTGTGCTGAAGCTTCCAACGTACTCCTTGAGGACCGCCGGAGTATCCCGTTTTGGATCGACCGAGACGAAGAGCGTCACCACCTCGGACGCCTGGCTGCCGACGCGGCTCAACGCCCCGGATATCCGCGACATCGTCATGGGGCACATGTCCGGGCAGGATGTGTAGCCGAAGAACAGCACGACCGGCCGGCCCCGCACGTCCTGGAGCCGGAAGGTCTGGTTGTCCTGGTTCGTCAGCGTGAAATCGCCGCCGAACTGGGGGCGCGCCTCCTCGCGGACGCTTGCCGCTCCCTGAGGCTGCTGACATCCCGCCAGAAAGACAAGGACGACCATGGCACAAAGCAGCGATGTCCTCGAGGCGGCCTTCAGGCAGTCCATCACGGCTGTGCCTTCGATCCTGCAGGTCGCTGCTGAAGCGACACGATCCACGCGGCAATGTCGTTGGCGTCGTCGTCGCTGATGTTGCGGAACGCGGGCATCGCTCCTGTTCCATTTCGAATGGACGCGGCGAGGTCGCTCATGCTCGAGCCCTGTTTGTAGGAGGCGGCGTCTCCGAAATCACGCGGCGGAGCGTCGAGACGCTTTGCCGAGGGGCCGTCGCCCCGGCCATGGACGCCGTGGCAGACCGCGCATCCGTGTTGCGCATACAGCCGGCGTCCGCGCTCTTCGGTCCCGTCCCCGCAAGCAGCCGCGCTGACCGTGCCGGCAGCGACCAGCATCAGAAGACCTGCCCCGCGACCGATCATGGCCGTTCGTGGATCGGCAGCCGCGTGAGCAACCCGGGCGGTTCTCGATCAGCGCCGGGAGCCATTCGCCGTCCCGCGCGCCGCACCAGCACGCTTGGGTTTCGCCGTCGGACCGCACATGCCGTTGCCGCCGGTCTGCTTGATGGTCCTGCCGACGCGATCCTGGATATCGCCGACGTGCTTCAGCATCAGTGTGCCGGCCGCGTCGCCGTCGTGCGCGCGGATAGCCTCGAAAATCTGCCGATGGTACTCGCAGTTCTTGCGCCGATGCCGCGACCGGATCCTCACGTCGAGCGCCGACACCGTCTCGGCGGTCAGGTCCGCGAGCGCATTCATGAGCACCACCAGCGGGACGTTCCTCGTGCAGTCGGCGATCGCGCGATGAAACTGCCCGGCCGTGGTGCTGGAGTCGGCTGCCGGACGCCGCACCTCTTCCTCTTCCTGGATCAAGACCTGCTCGAGTTTGGCGATGTCCTCCGGGCGCGCCCGGAGGGCGGCCAGCCTCGCGATGGTGGGCTCGAGGATCATGCGGGCCTCGGTGACTTCGTTGTGCGAGGTCTTCCCGAGACCGAGAACGAGCGAGAGCGAACGCCGGACGGGCTCGTGATCGAACTGCGCAATGAACGCCCCTCCCTCGGCGCCGCGCCGGATACGGAGCAGGCCCAGCTCCTCGAGCGAGCGATAAGCCTCGCGCACGGAGACGCGGCTCGTCTTGAACTGGCGGGCCATGTCACGCTCGGCCGGCAGCTTGTGGCCGACCGTGAGGCGCCCATCAGATATCTGTTTCTTGATGCGTCGTGCGATCGTGTCCGACACCCGGTTCGTGCGTTCTGACTGTCCAAACATCTTGAGATTGTCCGGGACCCTTGCGCCGACGTCAACAGCCTCCCGCCAACGGAAGGAGGCCGGTGGCGTCGGCGACGCTACAAAACTGTCTTCTCAGAACGAGAGTTTCACACCGAGCTGCACCTGACGGGCCGGAGTGGACGTCCTCGTAATGCGCCCCGCGGTGGGATTGCGCACGCCTCCGGCGTTGAAGATCGTCGCATCGGGCAGCCCGAGGTTCACCTGGTTGAACGCGTTGAACGCCTCCAGCCGGAACTGGGTCACGACGTGTCCTATCTTCAGGTTCTTGAACAGCGACAGGTCCGCAACCTTGACTCCGGCGGCGCGCAGCGAGTTCCGGGACGCGTTGCCGTACACGCCAGCGGCTGGAGTGGAGAACACTGACGGATCGAACCACTGGGCCGCCGTGCCCGGGTACGTCACCGCTCCGTTCACGTTCGGTTTCTGGAGGCCGGTGTCGCTCTGGAGGTCACCGATCTGATCGTAGGACTCGAACGGCGTGAACGGCAGGCCGCTCGTGAACTGCGCGACGCCGCCGACCTGCCACCCGCGAATCAGTCCGCCGACGAAGCCCGTGCCCGACTGCCCGAAGGGCAGGACGTACACGCCGTTGAGCACGAGCGTGTGCCGGATGTCGAAGCTCGACGGGCCGTACTCGGCTTCAGGATCCCACCAGTCGGTGGCACTGCCGGCGCCGTTGTCGAAATCCGACCCGCCGATCTGTCCGCCCGACCACGTGTCGTGCGCGTTGCCGTATGTGTAGGAGGCCTGCGCCTGCCAGTTGTGCGAGTAGCGCTTGTTCCAGCTGGCCGTGAGCCCGTGATAGATGGACCGGGCTTCGTTGATGCGCGTGCGGATGCGTCCCCAGCTCGGATACCGCAACGTCGCGCCGGGCACCAGCCGCTTCACCCCGTCGGCGCCGTAGGCCGACGGAACGTTGTTCGGGTCTCCGTAGAACGGCAGGTTGTGCCCCTTCGATCCGAGATACCCGATTTCCGCGACCATCTGGTGGCCGAGGTCACGGTCGACGTTCGCGTGCCACTGCTCCATGAACGGCTGTTTCTCGTCGTAGAAGATGAACTCGGATCGCTTCTGCACGAGCTCGGGGCTGACGCCGGCGGCGAGCACGGCGATGTTGCCTGGGCCGAAGACGGGGGGCTGGCGGATGTCGACGCCCGCGAAGTACGGATATATCCGGAACGTCGTGCCGCGATAGAAGGAGGTCGTCAGCGGCTGGGAGAACAGACCGTAGCCCCCCTTTACCGTGGACTTCTTGTCGCCCCACGGGTTCCAGGCCACGCCGAGACGCGGCGCGAAGCTTTTCTTGGACGGGTTCTTGAACATCGGCGTGCCCGGCGTGATGCCGTCGGGGCGGGTATTCAGATCGTCGAGGCTGAGCAGCCCGGCGACCTTGCCATTCAGCTCCTTCGGGTCGGTCACGAAGTCGTAGCGCAGGCCCGCCTGGATGCTCAGGTAACTCGACGCGCGCCAGTCGTCCTGGACGAAGAACGCGGCGTACTTCTGGCGCATCTCGCGGAACGTATCGGTGCCGGGCAGATTGCCGGTGAACCGATCCGCCTGGGCGGTGGCGCTGCGCTGCAGGGTCAGGAACTCCTGTACGTTACGGAAGCGGAACGTGCCGCCGTACCGCGAGAAGGAGAAGCCGTCGAAGTGGTAGTCCTGGAGGTCGAAGCCAGCCTTCATGACGTGCGAGTTCTTGTTCCACGTGAGCGTGTCCGACAGCTGGAAGACGTCCTGCTTGTAGTCGACCGGCGTCGTCGCGATGGATCCGGCGGTCGAGACGTTCACGATGTCGATCGCGCCGAAGTGCGGATCCGTCGAAAAATACAGCGACGTCGGGATCTCGATCGTCGGCAGCAGATCGTCCGTACGCGCGGTGCGGTTTGCGGCGAAGCGCAGCATGTTGAGCAGATTGCCGCTGAACAGGTGCTGATCCTGCATCGTGAAGTAGCGGGTGTTCGTGGTGGTGTGCTCGAAGAAGTCCGGGTGGGGCTGCGACAGGACCGTCTTCGAGTCGTCCCGCGACCAGCGCACCATGAGCGTGTCCTTCCGGCCGAGGTTGTAGTCGAACTTGACGACGCCGAAGTGCTCGTCGGTCGGATCCTGGTGCGAGTGCACGAGCTCCGCCGTGCCGTCGCCGAAATCGACGCCGTCCGGGATCGGGAACAGCAGGTCCAGATACGGCCGCGTGGTCGCATGGACGCCGACATTCACGAGCGCGCCGCTGGCATTGGGCACGATGCCCTGGTGCGCGAGCGCGTTGGGCAGCCGCGCATGCTGCGTCACGGCGTTGCGCTCACGGAGCTGCTCGTAGGCGCCGAAGTAGAACAGCTTGGACGTGAGGATCGGCCCGCCCACGGTGCCGCCGAACTGGTCGCGCTGGAAGGGGGGCAGATCGCCGGTCGCGAAATAGTTCCGCGAGTCCAAGGCGTCGTCCCGATGGAACTCGAAGAGCGATCCGCGCATCTGGTTCGTGCCGGACTTGGTGACGGTGCTCATGACGCCGCCGGCCGCACGGCCGAATTCCGCGCTGTACCCGTGCGTCTGGACGCTGAACTCCTGCACGGTGTCGACACCCAGCAGGACACCGGAAAGGCTGGACGGCGCCTTGTCGGAGATGTCCGCGATGTTCGTGCCGTCCATCAGGTAGCCGGTCTGCTCGGGGCGTGCGCCGCCGATCGCCAGCTGCGTGGATCCGAATCCTCCGGTGAAGTCCTTCGCGGTGCCGCGGCTGGTGATCACGCCCGGCTGCAGGGTTGCCAGCTGCATGAAGCTGCGGCCGTTGAGGGGCAGCTCCGCGATCTGCCGGGTCGTGACGACGCCGCCGCTCGTGGTCGTTCCCAGCGACACGTTGCTCGTCTCGCCCGCGACGGTCACCTCCTCCTTGAGGCCGCCAAGACCCATCTCGATGTCGACGAGCAAGTCCTTGCCGATCGTGACGGTGAGCTGATCGCGGACGATTGTCCGGAAGCCCGTGAGCGTGGCCGAGATTCTGTAAGGACCTGGACTGAGGTTCAGTACCGTATACCGGCCGTGCTCGTCGGAGACGAGCGTCCGTTCGGCGCCCGTTTCCACCTGCTGGACCAGTATCGTGACGCCGGGGACCACCGCCTTCTGAGGGTCGGTGACCGTCCCGGAAATGCTGCCCGTCGTGCCCTGCGCGGCAACGACCGTGGGCATCAGGATCCAAACGCCGAGCGTGCAAAGACGCCTGATCGATCGCTTCATGGTGCGCATCCTCGATGAACCGGGCTATTGGTTCTACCTTTGCGGTGCGCCCTACACTGCATTGAGCGCGTCCGCGAGTCAAGCGCAATGCGCTGTTGATCACTTCCGGGGCGTGACGAGGGGCTCCTTCGAGTAGTCGGAGAACATGAAATCGAACTGGTACTCCTTGTCGCCGGATTCGAACCGCACCTTCGCCGCGATCGCGGCGGGCACCGCGATGTTCGGCACGCGCGCCTCGTAGTACCCGCGCGCGGAGCGCGTGAACGGGATCGCGAGGTCCGCCGGCTTGCCCGCGGCGTCGGGCGCCTGCGTGATCCGCGCGGTCAGCCCGGGTGGCGCGAACGGCTTCGAATAGTTGTCGTAGACGTAGAGCCGGAACACGGCGGCGGCGGGATGCGTGACCTCCAGGTGCCAGTTGTTGGACACCATGAAGAACGAGCCGCCGTGCTTCGGATTGTGGTCGCCGTGCGGCCGGACTGCTGTACTTCGTGACGAGCGCGCGGCGGCAGCGCGGACAGCGGCCGGGATCGAGGGTCTCGACCGACGTGTGCACCGGGCAGGTGAAGGAAAGCGCCTTGGTGACGCGAATGAGGTCGCGGCCGCAGCGCGGGCAGGTACCGGCCGCCATCCTGGTGACGTCGCCGTGCACCGTGCAGGTCCAGACGAGCGCGAGTCGGACGGGTTCGAGCCCCATCCCGCAGATCGGGCACTTGCCGGCTTCGTTGTCGACGACTTCCGGATGCATCGGGCAGCTCCACGACATCGGAGGCAGAGCCGAGGCAGTCGTCTGGAGCCCCGCGACGGGCCAGGCGGGCGCGGCGAACGCGAGCGGGCCCAGGAGGGCCGCGAGGAATGTACGGCGTTGCATCACGGCTCGATCCGCCGGGCGAGCGCACTCAAAGGTAAGACCTTTGCCGGGTGCCGTCAACCCCTGACGGGACCCTGGAGTGCCAGCGATACTAGAGGCCATCTCACAACTGCCGAGCGAGCGAGTACCGCGAGCGAGCCACGCGATCGGAGCGCGCCGACGACGCGGCGCGCGAGAGCGCGTGTAGGGGAGTCCGAGGGGCGAAGCCCCTCGGATGAGACTAAGAGCGGCCGTAGACCACGAACCACTTGCCCGGCAGACCGTCGAATTCCTGAATCGGCGTGAATCCCGCGTCCGCCATCCACCGCTTGACCTGCTCCTTCGTGACGACGAGATCCGGTTCGTCCTTGTGTGAGCCGTCGGGTGGGAGCTCGACGATCGCGATCCGTCCGGACGGTTTCACGTACGTCGCCGCCGCCTTCAGATACCCGGCCCGGTCCTTGACGTGGTGCAGGACGTCGTGAAACAGCACGACGTCCGCGTCGCGAGCGGGCAGTTTCGGATCCCCGAACGCACCGAGGACGGTCACGATGTTGGTGGTCCCGGCCTGGCGCGCCTTCTCGGTGATGCGGTCGAGGAACCCCTGCTCGATTTCGACGGCGTACACCGTCGCGGGGGCCACGGCCTTCGCGAGGGGCAGGGTCAGCACGCCTGGCCCCGCGCCGATGTCGGCCACGACGACACCTGGTTTCAGACCGAGCGACGAGATGATGTAGTCGATCTTCAGCCCGGCGACGCGATCGGGGCGCTCGAGCCGCGCGGTCCAGTCCTCGACCGGCCGCGGCGCGAGCTGCCGCGCCGAGATCCCGGCCGCCGCGGACGACAGCGTCACCGCCACAACCCCCCACATCAACCGCGTCCGTCGCATCGTTCAGCCCCTTTCATGGTCCGGCCGCCAGCGGCCGTGGACGGGCAAGCCTCGCCGGTTTGCGGCGGCAAGTCAAGAGCCTGGAACGGCATTGGTCGGACCTTTGCCGGCCCTCGATTGACGGAGGCGGAGCCTTCTGCTGTAATCGCACCCGCCCATGATGTCCGCGCGGCGAGCGCTCGTGGGGGCGCTCGTGCTCCTCCTCCTCGTCGGCGGCCTCGCCGCAGTTGCCTGCGCGAGGTGGACTCGGCCGGTCGCCGACGGAGACGAGGCGCTGGCCGCCGGCGACCCGGCCCGCGCGCGCGCCGCGTACGCGACCGCCGAGGCGCGGTTCGATCGCGTGCCCGTCCTCCGCCAGATCCTCACGCGCGACTACGCGCGCGCCGTCGCCGCGCAGCTCTGGATCGACTACCGCCTGGAGCGCTACGACGCGGTGATCGAGAAGGCGCAGCACTCGCCCGACGCCGCCGCGCCGCACTTCTGGGCCGGCCTCGCGTTCTACGCGAAGAGCCGCGGAGACGGGAAGCCCGAGGAGCAGTTCGCCTGGCTGACCCGCGCCGAAGAGGAGCTCCGTCGCGCCGTCGAAGCGGCGCCGGACGACTGGGACACGAAATACGACTACGAACTGGTCACACGGCTCGCCTCCGCGCTGCGCAAGCAGCCCAAGGTCCCGCCGAACCAGCTGATGCAGCTCCTGCGCCCGCAGCCGCGCGCCACTGCGCGGCCCGGGCGGCATGTCGGATGATCGCCGCTCATCGATGACATTTCTCCGTCCGGACCTCGCGCCCTGGGCGCTCCTCGTGCCGCTGATCGTGGCTCTGTGGATGGCCCATCGCCGCCTGCGCGATGCGTTCCGCCGGCGCCTCAGCATCGCACGCCGGTTCGGCTCGCTCTCACGGCGCGCGACTCCCGGACGCGACGGGGCGGTGCTCGCCGCTGCAGGTACTGGCCGCGGCGGCCCTCGCCCTGGCGCTGGTCCGCCCCCAGGCCTCCGTGACACACCGCTTCCCGGAATACGAACGCCAGGATCTCATCGTCATGCTGGATCGGTCGGCCTCGATGAAGGCGCGCGACATCCGGCCGTCGCGCGCCTCGCGCGCGACGCTCGAAATCCGCAACTTCGTGCGGCAGAAGCCGGAGGGCATTGATCGGATCGCGCTCGTGGGCTTCGCAGATTCGGCGATCGTCCTCTCCTACCTGACCGAGGATGCAGACAGCGTGTTGTTCTACTTCGACTGGATAGACGCCGATCCGACGCCACTCTTCGGCACGAACATCGCCGCCGCGCTGAAGAGCGCGATGGAGGTGGCGCAGAAGGACGACCGTCCCACGCGGAAGCTCTTCCTCCTCGTCTCCGACGGAGAGGACTTTGGCACCGAGCTCCAGCGTGTCCTCGTCACCGCGCGCGCGGTGGGTTACCAGGTGAACTGCATCGGCATCGGCACGGGGCAGGCCGTTTCCATCCCGGTGAGAAGCGCCGGCGGGCAGGAGACACTCCTCCGGGACGACACGGGACGCCCGGTGATGACGCAGTTTGCCGAAGGGACGCTCCGACAGATCGCCGCCGCCACCGGAGGCCGGTACGCCCGCTCCGCGACCGGCGAGGAGCTCCGGCGGGCGATTGCGGAGATCACCGGGGGCGAGCGGAGGCTGATCGGGTGGCGCACGTCAACCGAGCGGCGCGATCTCTATCCGGCGCTCCTCGCCCTGGCGGCGCTGGCAGGCGCAGCCCTGTGGATACTGCTCTGATGACTGATGACGCGCGCGTGGCGGCGGACTGGTCGACCGAGGACGCGGTCGGGCTGATCGGCAGCCTGGAAGCGGAAATCGGCAAGGTCATTGTCGGACAACACGTGCTGATCCGGCGGCTGCTGACGGGCCTGTTCGCCGCGATTCCGTTTTCGACCGCCGATACGGGCGCGCGCGTCGGCTGCGGCCACATCCTGCTCGAGGGTGTTCCCGGTGTCGCGAAGACCCTGACCGTCACGACGCTCGCGCGGGCGATCGCGGCGAAGTTCCAGCGGCTCCAGCTCACGCCGGACATGATGCCCGCCGACATTCTCGGCACCCGGATCTACGAGGCCAAGACCGCGACGTTCCGGATCGAGCGCGGCCCCGTGTTCACGAACATCCTGCTCGCAGACGAAATCAACCGCGCCCCCCCGAAGACGCAGAGCGCGCTCCTCGAGGCGATGCAGGAGCGGCAAGTCACGCTCGCCGAGAACACGTTTCCGCTCCACGACCCGTTCTGGGTGCTCGCCACGCAGAACCCTGTCGAGCAGGAGGGAGTCTACGCGCTGCCGGAGGCGCAGCTCGATCGGTTCTCGATGATGCTGCGCGTCGACTACCCGGCGGCCGCGCACGAGCGCGAGATGCTCCGGTCGCACGCGACGGACCGGACCGTCCAGCCGCGTATCGGGCCGGACGACGTGATGCGGCTCCGCACGTTCATCCGCGACGCGGTGTTCGTGGACGACAACCTCATCGACTACATCGTCCGCCTCGGGCGCGCCACACGACATCCCGCGGAGGTGGACCGGCCGGCCCTCGCGGAGCTGCTCGTGGCCGGGATCTCCCCACGCTCGTACCAGCACATCCTGGCACTGGCGCGCGTGACGGCGTTCATGAACGGCCGGACGTATGTGCGTCCCTCCGACGTGAAGGAGATCTTCCTGGACGCGACGCGGCACCGCATCATGCGGAGCATCCGGGCGGAGGCCGAGAACATCGATGCGGACGTCCTGCTCGGCGAGCTGCTGGGCGCGGTGCCAATCCCATGATCCCCGAGGCGGTCATGCGGGAGCTGCGCCACATAGAAGTGTCGACCGCGCGCAGGATGCGCACGGCGCGCGTCGGTCCCTTCACGAGCCGCCTGCGTGGTGAGGGCTTCGATTTCGACGAGCTGCAGCCCTACCGGGCGGGCGATGACGTGCGGCGCATCGACTGGAACGTCACCGCGAGGCTCGACGCGCCGTTCGTGCGGCGGACGCACGCGGAGCGCGAGCTGAACATGGTCGTCGCCATCGACGTCTCGCGCTCGATGGAGCTCGGTACCTCGCATCGCTCGAAGCGCGAAACGATGATGCTCATCAGCGCGTCGCTCGTGTTCTCGGCGCTCGCGAGCCAGATCAGCACCGGCTTCCTCGCGTTTT
Source organism: uncultured Acidobacteriota bacterium (assembly GCA_963730995.1). GTDB lineage: Bacteria > Acidobacteriota > Vicinamibacteria > Vicinamibacterales > 2-12-FULL-66-21 > CAVSUB01. The sequence continues at coordinate 331,972 of CAVSUB010000004.1, forward strand.
CCGACCGCGTGGCTCTTTCGCGTCCGCCGCGGCGCACGCGCGCAGCCGCCTGGGCGATCCTGGAGCAGTGCTGGTCCGCCACCGCCGGATCGGGACGCACGGCGCTCGTGCCGATGGTGCGGCATCTCTCGAGAACGCTGAAGCGGATGAGCATCGTGTTCCTCGTGTCCGACTTCCTGACCGACGAAGACCTCTTCGCCGGGCCCGACCTGGCGATGCTGGCGACGCGCCACGACGTCATCGCGATCGTTCCGGAAGATCCCTTCGAGCGCGAGCTCCCCGCCGGGCCGGGGTACCTGAGGCTTCGCGATCTCGAATCCGGCCGCAGCGCGATCGTCGGCCTGGGGGCTCGATCGCGGGAGCGTTACGCGGCCGCGGCGCGCCGGCATCGCGAGTCGCTCGCGCACGCGTTCTACAGCGTTCCGATGGAGCATGTGTTCGTCCCGACCGACGGACATCCGGTCGAACCGCTCCTGTCGCTCTTCGCCTCGAGGAGCCGGCGATGATCCGCCTTCGCCAAGGCTTCCGCCTTCGCCAAGGCTTCGGCGGACAGGTCGGCGGACAGGTCGGCGGACAAGCTCGATTGAGGGGCCCCGCACTCGTGCTGTCGGCCGTCGTGGCCTCGGTTGGGATGCCGTTGGACCTCCGCGCCCAAGCCCGGCAACCGTCTTCGACGCCCGGTTCACCCGCAAGCGCGCAGTCGGCCTCCGCGCCCCAGGGGCTGTCGGTGACCGCCCGCGTCGATCGTCCCGCGATCTGGGTCGCCGATCGATTGACGTACACGGTCGAGATCGTCTGTCCGCGCGGTGTCGACATCCTCGTCGGCGACCTCGCTCGCGAAAAGCTGCCGCTCACGGGACTCGACGTCGTGAGCGCCGACACGCGCCATGGCCCGGAGGGCGATGTGACCCGCTACGCGTTCGACTACGTCCTCACGACCTATCGCGTCGACGTCGCGACGCCGGCGATCGGTTCGTTCCCGGTGCGTTACTATCTGGCCCGCGCCGGGCAGCGCCCGGAGGAGGCGGCACCTGCAGGTTCGGTCATCGTCCCGCCCGTCGCCGTCGCGTTCCGCAGCCTGCTGCCGGAAGACCAGGCCAATTACGACGTCCGCGACGGACGCGATATCCCGCAACGCTGGCTGCCTTACCGTCTCCTCCAACCGGTGGGCCTCGGGCTCGTCCTCCTTTCGGCTGTACCGGCGGCGTTCGTCCTTGTGCGGCTGGCGCTGGGGGTTCGCGAGCGCCGACGCGCCACCAGTAGGCGGTCCTCCCGCAGGCAGAAGCAATCGGCGCGGGCGGCCTTCGACGAGGTGCGTGCGACGGACGCGACGGATCTCCAGGCGCGGCGCGCGGGCTTCGCGCGCCTGGCTGCGCTGATTCGCCAGCATCTCTCCGACGTCTGCGGCGTCGCTGCCGCGGGCATGACGCCGGAGGAGATCGCGGTCGCCCTCGAGCCGTGCGGCTCGCGGATCCCCATCGAGCTCGTGGCGTCCGTCCTCGAGTCGTGCGAGCTCGCGCGTTATGCGAGCCCCAACCTGTACCCGTCCCAGGACGCGTGGCGCGAGGCAGTGGGACAGGCCGACGAGATCCTGTCGCGGGGCCGGTGACACGCCATGCGGTTCCTGCATCCGGAAATCGCCTGGTGGTTGGTCGCCCTGCTCGCGGTGGCGTTCGTGGCCCGTGTGGCTGCTCGCCGTCGGCTTGGCGTCGCCACGACATCGCCGTGGGTGTTCGAGCGGACGTATCGTGCCTCGATCGTCCGGTGCGTGCCTGCCGCGGTCATCCTGACGGGCCTGCTGCTGGTCGGCTGCGCGCTGATGGATCCGGTGCTGCCATTTGCCGAAACAGAGGTTCGGTCGCACGGGCTCGATATCGTGATCGCGTTGGACCTCTCTTCGAGCATGGAGGAACAGATGGAGGCTCCACCATCGAAGACGAGGCTCGAGGCCACCAGGGACGCGATCAAGACGTTCGTCGGCCGGCGCGTCGACGACCGCATCGGTCTCGTGGTCTTCTCCGACAACGCGTACGTCGTGAGCCCGCTCACGTTCGACCACAAGTACCTTGTGCGGTACATCGACATGGTCGACAACCAGATCCTGCGCGGCGAGGGGATGACGGCGATCGGCGAAGGGCTCGCGCTCTCCACCGATCTGCTGGCCAGGCAGGCGGTTGTGCCGGGACGACGGAACAAGGTGATCGTCGTGTTCACCGACGGGGAGAACACGATCGGCCGGGACCCGATGGCCGCGCTCTCCGCGGCTGACGGGGCCGGCATCCGGGTCCACCTGGTGGGCGTGGATCTCGAGGAGGAGATCACCAGGAAGCCGGCGGTTCGGGCGCTGCTGCGCGCCGTCACCCGGTTCGGCGGACGCTACTTCAACGCCGCCACTGCGCGCGAGCTCGACGCGGCCTCACGCGCGATCGATTCGATCGAGAAAGGCGTGCTGGTCAGCCGAACGTTCGAGCGTGACGCACCCGTATTCCAGTGGTTCGCGCTGCCGTCGCTCATCTGTCTGGCTGTCGGATTCGCGCTCCGCGCCATTCCGGCGCTCATCGATCAGACGTGAGGCCCTTCCTCACGCCGGTGTCCTTCGCCGAGTCCTTCGCCATCAGGTCGGCGGTCTTCGCGCGCGAGACGTACGATTCGACCGCTTTGTCCGAGAAGAACCCTTCCTTGCGGAGTGCGTCTGCCGCGGACTGCACGCAGGCGACGTACTTCTCGTGCGTGAGCGTTTCCGTCCGTTGCAGCAGGCCCATGCGGCGCCACGCGTCCGTCGGCGTTTCCCGGTAGTCCCAGACGCCGTTGCGGTTCATGTCGACCCAGACGTTCTTGGCGTTCAGCGGCTCGATGCCCTTGCCGGTGAAGGCGGCGAACGCGGTGGCTCCGGAGACCGTCTCCGGATAGTTGTAGTAGACACCGAGCGGGCACGCGATCTCGGGGAGGGCCAGTGCCGGGCGGTCAGTGCCCCCGAGCGAGGGATCGTCCGAGTGCGTGGGCGGCGGCATCGTTCCCTTGTCGACCCACGCGTCGAGGATGTCGATGAAGCGGTCCATCACCTTCGAGACGTCGATGTTCTGCAGGTCGCCGCGCTGCATGCTGTCGGGCATCGACTCGCCGCCCGAGTGGCTGGTGCCCCGCACCTCGTACAGCCGGTAGTTCCCGATTCCCTTGTCGTGGAGGATGCGCGCGTTGTTGCGCTTGTTCTCCAGATAGCTGGACGACATCCAGTCCGGATGCTGCGGCGGCCAGATGTTGTTGTACATCTGATGCGCGACGTCGATCTGCGGGACGAACGTCGCCTTGTCCTGGGCGGTCGTGAGCAGCACGTCCTTGCCGTCCTTCATCACGACGGGATACCAGGTCCCGGCCGCCGGGTCGTCGAGCAGCAGGCCGTCGAAGAACCGCTTGCCATCGCGGCCGACGTTCAGTCCGGGCGTGTAGTTGAGGCTGTGGCCGATGCGGGCGCCGGCAGAATGGCCGTACATGTATGTGTGGACGGGGGCTCGTCCCAGCCGTTTGACGACAAGTGCGCGCGCGACGTCGGTGAAATCCATGATGTAGCGCGCGGTGTCGTTGAACGCGATCGAGTCCACCGTCGACCCGTCCTCGAGCGTCGTGGTGATCTCGCCGAGCCCTTCAGAAGCCGTCCGGTTCGTTTTCACAACGGCGTAGCCCTTTGCCACCATCAGCCGCTCGTACCGATCGAGATCGCCTACCGGCGACGAGGCGTTGAAGTTCTGGTCCCACGGCTTCAAGTTGCCTTCCTTGAACGAGCGGCCGCGGCCGTGGACGGTGACGAAGATGCGGCCGTTCCACCGTGCGGCGTCGGCTGGATAGACGATCGTCATCGACGCGCCCTTCGCGCGTTCGTACTTGGCCACGCCGGCGAGCACCTGGCGTGGACCCCAGGTCTGCGGGAACACGAGGTCCGGACCGTTCGTGAAGTAGTCCTTGTAGTCGCCGACCTTGGCTGCGTAGCCGTCGACCGAGCCGTCGAGCCCGATGTCGACGCGCTTGTAGGCGACCCCCTCGTGCTGGATGTCGGCGGCCTGCATCAGGCACGACGACGGGCCGACCTTGCGGCCTTTCACCTCACGCGGGGGCAGGAGGAGATCGTCGCAGGAGGCGGGTGTGGCCGCTGTGGCTGCAGCAGGCCCCTGCGCGGCAGCGATGGTGTAGGGCGCCTGCGCGAGCAGCGTGAAACCGAGCGCGGCCGCGCCGCACGCGCGGAAGGAAAAGACGCTCGCGAACGGATGGCGACTGGGCGATCGTGTCATCGATTGAGACCTCGAGAGCCGGCTTGCGGTTTTCGGAACAGCTCCGGCATGTGGAACATGAACAGCGCATTGCTGACGCTGTCGATTGTGTAGACCTCGCGGTTCTTCGGATTGATCGCGACACCTGCCGGCCAGATCAGGCCCGTGGCGGGTCCCCTGATGACTCCGCGGGGCGGGACGTCGCCGTTGTCGTCGATGCTCCACACGCCGATGAAGCCCGTCTTGTCCGGGTTCCACGGCGATGGACGCTCGTCCGAGAACTCGTAGTTCTCGAAGTTGTTCTTGATGGTCGCGAAGATCTGGCCGCGCTCTTCGTCGACGACCACCTGGCGGATCTTGATGATGCCTGTCCGTGGGCCCGCGATGACGGCGCGGGGCGCGACGTCGCCGCTGTCGGTGCGGTTGAAGATCAGGATGCCGTCCGAGGATTCGCGGCCGCCCAGATCGACCCGATTGGCCACGACGATGACGTTGTGGACGCTGTCGACGGTCATGCCGTAGATGTTCCGGATCTGTGTTTTCGGACCGCCCAGCTTCCGGATCGGGGCGGTGTTCCCTGTGGCGGTCCGCGGAAACACGAGCACGCTGTCGTCGCCCGAATCCACGATCATCTCGTCGTGCGCGACGTCGACGTAGAGCGTGTCGGGCTGGACCAGGCCGGTGGCGGGCCCCTGCAGAACGCGCAGCGGCGGCGCGCCGCCGTCCGCTCCGCCAGGCAGGGTCAGCACCGCGCCGCCAAGCGCGACAGGCACCACGATCTCGTCGTGCGTCGGGTCGTAGAAGATTCCGTGCATCGTCCGGCTGACGCGCGCAGTCTGTCCGGCAATCACGCGCGTGGGTTTCGCATTCCCGTTTGCCAGCCTGGCAAACGCCGAGATTCTCGGCTCGCTCACTCAATTGGGAACGAGCAGCTCGTCGCGCTTCGAGTCGTAGGCGACGGCGCCGGGGTTGCCGAAGCCGACGGTGGGTGAGCCGGCGGGCGCGTTGCGGACGATCCGCTTCGGCGCGGCATCGCCGGCGGCGCCGCGCGCGAAGACCAGCGCCGTGTGGTCGCCGTAGTTGGCGACCCAGAGCTCGTCGTTCTTGACGTCGAAGGTCACGCCCATCGGCCCATGAATACCGGTACGCGCACCCTTGATGACGCGGACGGGAGCGGCGTCGCCAGCGCCAGTGCGGCTGAAGATGCGGATCGAGCTGTCGCCGCTGTTCGCGACAGCGATTTCGTCGTGATCTACGTCCACGCTGATGGCCATCGGCCAATTCAGGCCGGTCTTCGGTCCCTGGATGCGCCGCAGGGGCGCCACGTCGCCCGTGGCCTCGCCCGGAAACACCGTGATCGACGGCTCGTCGAAGCGGCCGCCCACGACGGCGCCGCGTTCGCCGCCGCGGCGGGCAGGCGCCACCGACCCGGGTGCGGGTTCACGGCCGTTCTGGTTCCCGTGGTTCGCGACGACTATCTCGTTGTTCCGGCCATCGAAGAACACGCCGTGGGGATCGCCGAGCCCGGTGTGCGGGCCGCGGATCATCCGGAGCGGAGCATCCGACCCGCTGGCACCCTGCGCGTAGACGACGATCTCGCGTGGCCCCTCCACGCTGACGGCGACTTCCTTGCGCGACGGGTTGATCGACACGCCCCACGCCTGGTGCGGAACGCTCAGCGCGCGGAGCGGCTTTACGTTGCCGTTCGCGTCGTACGAAAAGACCATCATCCGGTCGCCGATGTCGTTGTCGACCGTGTAGACCTCCCGGGCGTCGGGGTCGACGGCCACGGCGGCGATGAACATCATGCCGGTCGCCGGTCCCCGGATGCCCGTGAGCGGCGCCACCGCTTCGCTGCCTGTCGACGCGGCGCGCCGGTCGTACGACCAGAGCGCGTGACGGTTGGGATCGCTCACGAAGACGCGATCGTTCACCGCATCGACGGCCACGCTGTGGAGCGTCGGATAGGGATCGGATACCACCCTGGAGGGGGGCACGTCGCCGCCGGCGATGTGCGCGGCGGCCCAGTCGGGCCACGCCTGCGGCGCCGGCGCGGGCAGATCGAGACAGCCGTTGTCGCGTTCCAGCGCGAGGAGGCGCGAATCGGCGATGAGCGAGCGAAGGGGTGGACGGCCGCTGCGGGAGGTGCCAGGCGGCGCCGGGCCCCATCCGAGCGCGCCGAAGAGCACGCAGCCCGCCAGCGCGAGCAGGACCCGTCGAGGCATAGCGGACAGTATGCAGACGCGTTCGATGAAGTCAAGCATCTTTGGTCCGACCTTTCGGGTCTAGGAGCGTGATTTCGGGCGTCGTCACGCTGCTTTTCTCTTGACTTGATCCGCGGGCCGGGCGCACCCTGCGGGACACTCAATGGCCTGACCTTCGGGCGTGAGTGGAAGGCGCGGGGGAGGACTACCGACCAGAGAACTAGCGAGGCTTCGCCTCAGACCATCGAGGCTCCGCCTCGCTAGACCGCAAGCTTGATAACGCGGCGCTGACGCGCGGACGGTCTTGACCCAGAAACTTGACTCAAATGGTGCAAGTTCTGAGGGTCAAGGCCTCTAGCGACCGGAGGAGGAGCAATGCAGGTATTCCGAGCAGCGGCACTCGCACGCACGTTCGGCATCGCCGTCGCGATCCTGTGGGCCACGGTCGGCGGTGCGGTTGCACAGGGCACGACCGGATCGATCGCCGGCCGCGTCATCGACGACTCGAAGGCCGCCCTGCCTGGGGCGACCGTCACGATCCGGGAAGTGGAGACCGGGCAGAGCCGCGTCCTCGCGACCGACCCGCAGGGGCGGTACCGCGCCGACGCCCTCGTCCCAGGCAAGTACGCGGTGACCGTCGAGCTTTCCGGCTTCCGTACGGCCCAGTACCAGGATGTGTCCCTCTCGGTCGGCCAGGCGGCGGTGCTGGACGTCCAGATGCAGATCGGCGGCATCACGGAGCGGGTCGTCGTGGCGGGAGACGCCACGCTGGTCGCGACGCGGCAGTCGGCGGTGACGGGGCTCGTCGATCAGAGCCAGATTCGCGAGCTGCCGCTCAACGGCCGCGACTTCAGCGCAGTTGACGCTGCTCCAGCTCGGTGTCACATCGTCTCCCACCACGGCGCAGGCGGTCGATCGCGGCATGGGCACTCAGGTCTCGGTCGCCGGCGCGCGGCCCAACCAGATCAGCTTCCAGGTGGACGGCGCGGACGTGAACACCCAGGGCAACGGCGCGCCCGGCAGCGCCGCCGGCGGCATGCTCGGCGTCGACACCGTGCGCGAGTTCCAGGTGCTCGTCAACAACTACAGCGCCGAATACGGCCGCAGCACCGGGGGGATCGTCGTGGCCGTCACGCGCTCGGGCACGAACAGCTACACGGGATCCGGCTTCGAGTTCAGCCGCAACAGCACGTTCGACTCGCGCACTTACTTCGACGATCCGACCAAGTCGATTCCACCCCTCAAGCGCAATCAGTTCGGCGGCACGCTCGGCGGGCCGATCGCCCGCGACAAGGCGTTCTTCTTCGGCAGCTACGAAGGTCTTCGCCAGACGCAGGGGCTGACGACGATCGCGAACGTGCCGAGCACCACGACGCGCGCGCGCAGCGATCTCAGCGCCGCGAGCGCTCCCTACCTGCTCATGTATCCGGAGGCGAACGGGCCGCAGACCGGCGCCACGGGGCAGTACATCCAGCAGGTCGTCAACCCGACTCACGAAAACCTCGCGCGTCGGCAAGGTCGACTTCAACCTCTCGGCCGCGCACAGGATCTCCGTGAAGCACTCGTACGACAAGGCGCAGGTCGATCAGGGACAGGCCATCCCGTTCTGGACCGCGGACACGCGCACGACGTCGCGGTCCACGGTCGGCGAGCACAACTGGGTGATCTCCGGCGTGCTCCTGAACAGCGTCAAGATCGCGTGGAACCAGGCCTACGAGGCGACCGACAGCCTCGAGAACCGGTCGTTCCCGACCCGACCTCTTCTTCATCCCCGACACGCGCTTCGGTACGATCAACGTCTCGGGCATCAATTCGCTCGGGCCCGACACTCAGTCGCCGACGTTCGTGAACCTGAAGAGCGCGCAGTTCATCGACAACCTGACGTGGACCCGCGGCAGCCATGTGCTCAAGGCCGGGTTCAGCGACACGCACTACATGAACGATCAGGACTCGTCGTTCGACTTCGGCGGCCTCTACACGTTCACGTCGGTGGACAACTTCGTGCTGAGCCGGGCCGGCACGTTCGAGGGGCAGGCCCCCGGCTCGACGACGGCGCGTCGGTGGCGGCAGGACCTGATCGGTCTCTACGCGCAGGACGACTGGACCGCGAGGCGCAATCTCACGCTGAACCTCGGCGTCCGGTACGAGTTCATCACCCAACCGCGCGAGCTCGACGGCCGATCGTCGGCGCTGCCGGACCTCCAGTCGTCGAACTTCGTGACGGGCGGCGACCTCTTCAGGAACCCGTCGCTGAAGAACGTCGCGCCGCGCGCCGGGTTCGCGTGGAACGTCACCGGTGACGGAAAGACCGTCGTCCATGGCGGGGCCGGCATGTTCTTCGAGCCGATCCTGAGCAACATCTATCGCGCCTACGGCAATCGAACGCCGCCGTTCTACAACTCGATCAATCCCAGCAATCCGCCGTTCCCCAACCCGCCCACCTCCGGCAGTTCGTCGCTGCTGCGGCTGGACCTGGTCGACTACAACGTGAAGAACCCGTATCGCGTCCAGTACAACGCGAGCGTCCAGCGCGAGCTCTGGGGCCACACGACCGCGACGGTGGGGTACATCGGGGCTCGCGGGCTACCGCCAGATCCGCAACATCGAGTACAACCAGGCGGTCCCGACCATCGACGCGAGCGGCAACCTGTTCTTTCCGGTCGGCGGCACGCGCCGCAACCCGGCGTTCAACAGCATGCGGCTGCGGCTCTCGGACGGGCAGTCCTGGTACAACGGCTTCGTCGCGGGCGCCAACCGCCGCTTCAAGAACGGCGCGGCGCTCCAGGCGTCCTACACCCTCGGGAAATCGATGGACGAGGGCTCGCAGGCCGTCGGCAGCGGCGACTTCAACAACAGTTTCCAGCCGCCATACGGCGAAATCGCGTCGCTGAACAAGGGCCTCTCCGATTTCGACATCCGGCACAACTTCACGGCGAACGCGACGTGGGAGCTGCCGTTCGGCAAGGACAGCACGGGCCTCGTCCACGGATTGGCAGCCGGCTGGCAGCTGTCCGGCATCTTCACGGCGCATTCCGGCGTACCGCTGACGCCGGTCCTCGGCTTCGATCGGGCGCGCGCGCTGCCGCGGTCGGGCGGCGCCGGGCAGTGGCCGGATCTCGTCTCCGGCTGCTCGTCGAATCCCGTGCTCGGCGATCCGAATCAGTGGTTCGACGTCAACTGTTTCGCGCTACCGGCGGCCGGCACGATCGGCAACCTTGGACGGAACACCGTCATCGGCCCGGGGTACACGACGCTCGACGCCGCGCTGTTCAAGAACATCGGCCTCGGGGGGTCATGGCGATTGCAGCTGCGGCTCGAGGGTTTCAACATCACGAATCACGTGAACTTCGGACTGCCGTCGTCGACGGTGTTCAACTCGTCGGGTCCGGTCGCCACGGCCGGCCAGATCACCTCGATCGTCGGGACGGCGCGCCAGTTCCAGTTCGGCGGGAAGATTACGTTCTGAGCGATCGGCTTCGGGCTTCCGGCTTCGGGCCTCGGGATTCGTCACATCAATTCGCGCTCATGGAATTTCACACGAGATCATGAGGGCAGGAGGTCCATTGCGTGAATTTCTTCAACCCTTTGGTCTCTTGATCTCCTGACCTTCTGTTGAACAGCGGGGCGCCCCAAAACGGTTACGCGAACAGCAGGGGGTGGCCGCCGTCCGGAGGCTCTGGAGCCAGAAGCGGAGATCGTCGAGTCTCCGCACACCGCATCCCGCATTTGACAGCAGCGCCGGCGCCGGGACACACTCTCGGGTCATTGGTATGACCATTGAGAGGTCGCGTGTGTCGGCTTGGTAAGGTGCGGCACACCTGGGGCAGCTGGCCGGAAAGCAACCGAAGCGCAGATGCTGAGCCGCTCGTTCACGCCAGCTTCACGACGCACTACAATATGCCCCTCGATCGCCGGTTCCACGCGGGTCACGCCGGCGATCGCTAGCCGTCTTGACCGCCGAGAACTCGTGAACGTGAATCAAGTTGTGGGCGGTCAAGCGGCGAACAGTAAGCAAGGCCACCTAGCAAGGCGAAGCCGCTTTTGTCAGACAATGCCGGTCTGAGGCGCAGCCTCGCTAGAGTCATGGCAGCGGTTCTGTCCCGGCCCGCCGGCGGAGAAGAGACAGGATGCGACGGACTTTCCTGAGTACGGCGATCGCGGTGGTGGGGCTGGTGCTCCTCGCGATGCCGCCCGGCCGCGGGCCGTCGATCGAGCAGATGTTCGTCGCGCGGACGCAGGCTGCGGCGCACACCGAGAACGTCTGCGTGCTGCCGGGCGGCGACGACTTCCAGGCCGCGGCGGCGCAGGAGCAGAGCCCCGCGGCCGCGCAGGCGGCCCGGCTGACCGTGCCCACGGCAAGCGATACGTCTGCGGATCTTCCGCCGGTCCGCATGGTGGTCGACCCCTATCCCAGCTTCAATGGCGTCGTCGTGGATCCCGCCAGCGACCTCGTCATGATGAGTGACACGAATCGCAAGAGCCTCCTGCTGTACCCGCGCCTGTCCGGGAGCCCGACGTCAACAGAACCGGCTACGCCCGTGCAGCAGATCATGGGCCCGCAGACCGGGGTCGGGTTCGTCGCGGGCGTGGCGATGGACCCGGTGCACCGCGAACTGTTCACGGTGAACAACGACGTCGAGGACCGCATGGTCGTCTTCGACTACGACGCACGCGGCAACGTGAAGCCCAAGCGATTGCTCTACGTGCCGCACCAGTCGTGGGGGATCGCGTTCAACCGGAAGCGCGACGAGATTGCGTTGTCCGTCCAGACGCCGAACATGTTCGTCGTATTCAAGCGCGACGCCCAGAAGTTCGACGCGCCGATCCGCTCGGTCCGCGGGCCCCGCACGGAGATGGCGGATCCGCACGGCATCTATTTCGACGAGACTCACAACGAGGTGTTCGTCGCCAACCACGGGAACTTCCGTCCGGGCGAGCTCATCACGTCCTACACCGCATACGATGCCCGCGAATCACGTCAGGAGCGCACCGGCAACGCGTTCAGCGAAACGGCCCGCGGCCGCTTCGTGCCCTCGTCGCTGACGGTCTACGACGGGGACGCCAAAGGGGACGTCGCTCCGCTCAGGACGATTTCCGGTCCCTTGAGCCAGATCGACTGGCCGATGGGCGTCGCGGTCGACGAAGCCAGCAACGAGATCTTCGTCGCGAACAACGGCGACAGCTCCATCCTCGTGTTTGCACGAACCGCTTCCGGCAACGTGCAGCCGAAGCGCGTGATCCGCGGCCCGGCGACCGGTATCAAGGGCCCGATGGGTGTCGCGGTCGCCAAGGACGAGATCTGGGTGGCGAACTTCGGGACGCACACGGCGCTCGTGTTCCCGCGCCTGGCAGCGGGGAACGTGGCGCCGCGCCGGATTCTTCGCAACGCCCCGGCCGGAAAAGAGACGAGCGGGTTCGGGAACCCGTACGCCGTCGCGTACGACACGAAGCGCAAAGAAATCCTGGTGCCCAATTGAGTCAGCCAGCCGCGCATCGCGGCATTTGCCAGGCTGGCAAATGGAAACGTCGCACCGAAACGGGTCATCCAGGGGCAGCTCACGCATCTGAGCCGGACGACGCACGGTATCGCGTATGACACGACCAACGACGAAATCATCGCGCCCAACCCGCTGGCGGCCGCGGTAGTGATCTTCCGCGGCGGCGCCGTCGGAGAGGAAGCACCGGTGCGCACCATCCAGGGAGCTCGTACCGGATTGTCGCGGCCGGAGACCGTCGCCGTCGACGAGAAGAACAACGAGATCTACGTCGGCGATCCCGGGGACCGCCGCGTGCTGGTGTACAAACGCGACGCCGACGGCGATGCCAGCCCGGTCCGCACGATTCAGGGCGACAAGACGAAGCTGTTGCAGATCGTCGGCATCAGCGTCGACCCCGTGCGCGATCTGCTCGTGGTCTCGACCTACTCGCGCCTGCCCGGCGGCGTCACAGGTCTGCTCATCTTCAAGCGCACGGATACCGGCAACATCGAGCCGCAGCGTGTCATTGCCGGTCCGAAAACGGGGATCACGCGGCTCCGCCAGATCGGACTCGATCCGGCCACCGGTCGCATCTTCGTCGCCGCGATCAACAACGAGTACCTGCCACCGTACAACATCGACAAACCACGCGAGGGACTTCCCACCGACGTCGAGCTCCCTTCGCCGTGGAATACAGGCAGCGAGGGGTTCATCGGCGTCTGGAACGATGAAGGCGACAACGGCGATGTGCCGCCGCATTCGGTCATCAAGGGCCGCTCGACCGGCATCGTGCACCCGGCGGGCGTCACCTTCAACGCCGCGGACGGCGAGCTGATCGCCCCCGACGCGGTATGGAACGGGCTATTCACCTTCCTGAAGCCGGAGCTTTTCAAGATGCCACCGGCAGCCGCGCGATGATCCGGCGCCTCCTCGCCATCCTCGGCCGCCGGACGATGCTCACGTTCGGCCTGGTCACGTTCATGGTCGGTGCGCTGCTGGCCACCGTCAACATCACCTCGCGCTACGCCCTGAAGGTGTATGTCGACGATCAGCTGAAGCGGATTCCGTGGGACCTGGCCGTCTACCAGCAGGGAGCGGTCAATGGCGATCGTTCGTTGCACGAGTACGTCGCGAAGACGCCCGGGGTAACGAAGGTCGAGTCGCTCGCCTTCCTCCGCGCACGCTTCCCTGAGGGCGGGGAGGTCGAGGCGCAGGTGGACAACAAGCCGTTCACGACGCCATGGCTCTGCGTGCTGGCCGCTTCAGACCCCAGCATCCTGCCGCCCGAGCTCGGATTCGCGCTGGCGCGCAACGGGACGACGGGCGAAAAGGGCGCGGTCCTGTCGTTGGTCGGGCCCGAGTACGCGATGGGGAAGGCATTCCTGGCGCTGCAGGGAGCGAAGAACTTCACGCTCCAGGTGCACGTGGCGGAGCAGCCGCGGTTCCTCTTCAGCACGCCCCTCCAGTCCGTCGTCCGGCTGGATCGAGACGACTTGAACCGCTGGCTGATGGACCAGACCGGATCGGTCAGCTACATCCCGTACATCGGCGCCATCCTGCTGATGCCCTACGACTGGAACATCCTGACGAAGTTCGACCAGGTGGCGACGGGCTTCGTGCCGGAAGACGTGCTCGGCGTCGGCAACGAGGAAGCCGGTCACATCCAGATGGCGGAATACGCGCCGGAAGTCGTGTACGTCGCCAGGATTGATCGCCCCCGCCTGATCTCCGGCTGGGACATTCCCGGCTCGCTCGCCCGCGTCGAGACGATCAACAGAAAGCTGCATCGCGCCGCCATCGAGACGGCGCCGGCGCCGAAGAAGGTCTTCACGGGACAGCCCGAGCACACGCACGACGCCGGCGAGGTCGGTGAAGACGACGACAAGTTCGGCGGTACCAACTTCGTCGTCGACAGCACGACCGAAGTGCTGCTCGAGCGCATGCAGAACATCGCGCGGCTGATCGGCGTGGTGTCGCTGCTGGTCGCGCTGCCGCTGCTCTGGATGGCGTGGGTGCTCGCGGCCAACCTCGCCGGCCTGCTCATGCTCAACGAGCGGCGCACGCTCGGCCTCATGCGGCTGCGCGGCATCTCGGGGCGCCTGATGGGAAGGGCGCTGCTCATCAGCGTGACGTTCGGCGGGCTCGGCGGCGGCCTCCTCGGCCTCGTGACGGGATCGGTCGTCCCGCTGCTGATTTACGAGCGCGGACGTCTGCCGCTCGGCGTGCTGCTCGACGCCCGGCAGCTCGCAATCTTCGCGGCGTTCCTCTTGATCTCGGTCGTGCTCGCACTCGTCGTGAGCCGGCGGCTCGTGAAGTACGCGATGACGATTTCTCCGCTGGAGGCGTCGGTGCGGGTCTCCGGGTCTGAAGCGACGAGCGCGTCACTCCGGTTCGGCGTCTTGCAGATCGTCGCCATCGTGTTGGGCAGCTACGTCCTGTTCGGCTGGATCTTCGATTTCGCGATCTCGGACCTGCCGCGGCTGACCTGGTTCCGCGTCGGCGACCGGTTGCTCGATTTTCTCGGTCTCCCGTTGTTTCTCTACGGCGTTGCGACGCTGCTCGCGTCCAAGCGCGAGCGGATCCAGCACGTGATGGCGCCAGCCCTCATCCCGATCGGCGGCGTGCTGGGCCGTTTCGCGCTGCGGCACATGTCGGCGAAGCCGCATCGTACCGTCGCGTTCCTGCTCATCGTGGCGCTCATGTCCAGCGTCAGCCTGTATCCGATCGTGACGAGCCGATCGTTCGAGGACAAGGCGGTCCGCGGCGCGAAGGTCCAGATCGGGACCGACTGGCAGGTCCTGTACAACGCGCCGGATTTGATCGACGTCGATCGGCTGAACGGACCGGCCGGAACTCAGATCGCAGCCATCAAGCCGGAAATCGACAAGCTGCTCGCATCGCTGCGTCGGGTCGACGGCGTGCGCGACGCGACCTACATGGTCGAGTCCATTCTTCCGACGTTCTATCTTCCAGGCTACGGGTTGCGCGGCGTGCCGCTCTTCCTGCTCGCCAATCCCGATACCTATCGTGCGGCCGTCTACGCCGAGCCGAGCGTCGGGTTGAGCGGGACATTCAACGACATCCTGGCGCGCACGAGCCACGAGGACGTCGCCGTTTCGCCGCCGGTGGCGGACTTCTGGAGGCTGGACCCCGGCACGCCGATTCTTCTGGGCCTCGACGCGGAGCGCCGTGCGACCGGGTCGAACACCGCCGGCGTCCTGGCGTTCCTGCCCGGCATCCCGCCCAAGAGCGTCAGCGACCGCCAGGGCTACGTGCAGGCGCGCATCGACTATCTGAACTACCTGTTCAGCACGAACGCGTACATGGCGACCGGGATCGACAACGCGAAGCTGAAGCCGCTTCAAATCCTGCTGCCGCGCGTCATCGTGCTGCTCAAGGCCGATCCGGCCGTCGATCCCGTCGCGTTCCCCAAAGCGATCGCCCGCGCGA
Organism: uncultured Acidobacteriota bacterium; assembly: GCA_963730995.1. Classification (GTDB taxonomy): domain Bacteria; phylum Acidobacteriota; class Vicinamibacteria; order Vicinamibacterales; family 2-12-FULL-66-21; genus CAVSUB01. The sequence goes on from CAVSUB010000004.1 coordinate 347,365, forward strand.
ACGCCTTTCCTCCGCTCGAGATCCACAGCCTGACGCAGGAGGTGGCCAAGGTCGGCAGCGACATGTACATTTCGCTGGCGCTGGCCAACATGCGGATTTACCTGATCGGCGGGCTAATTCTGGCAGTCGTGGCGATCCTGGCGATCGCGATGGCCAACTACAGCGAAGATCGACGCACCCTCGGGCTGCTGCGGATCCGGGGTGCTTCACCGGCGGCGATGCGCCGGTTCGTCCTCGCGATGCTGCTCTCACCCGCGTTGGTAGGGCTCGCGCTCGGCGCGACGTCGGCGGTGCTGGCGGGGTTCGGTCTCGCCAACTACGTGTGGAAGCTGCGCGAGATCCGCACGGTGGTGCAACTGCTGCCGACCCACCTCGTCATCTCGGTGCTGACGGCGTGGATCGCCCTGCTGCTGATCCTGTTGCTGGTCGCCGTGGCGACCGGTTTCAGCTGGTGGGTGTACCGCCACACCGCCCACCGCTCGATGCAGGGCGCGTGATCACGGCGGGACGCGCGAACGGATGTCGGTAAGGGGCAGAGCCTGATGGACAATCTCTTCAAGAACCAGGGGCTGGGCGTGACCGTCCGTGGCCTCAGCAAGCGGTACACGATGGCCGGCGGGGAAGTCCACGCCCTGCGCGAAAGCTCCTGGGACGTCGCCAAGGGTTCGGCCGTCGCGATCATGGGCCCCAGCGGCTGCGGCAAGACCACGCTGCTCAACCTCCTCGGCGGAGTGGACCGGCCCTCGTCGGGAACGATCCTGATCGACGGGCAGGACCTTACGGGCATGGACGAGCGTGCGCTCGAGACTCACCGCCTCCGCCGCGTAGGGTTTGTCTTCCAGTTCTTCAACCTCATTCCCAGCATCACCGCGTTCGAGAACATCGAGCTGCCGATGGTGATGGCGGGAACGCCGGAAGAGGACTGCCGCCGGCGCTCGCGGGAGCTGCTCGGGCTCGTCGGGCTCGAAGCCAAGGGGGACAAGCGTCCGGAGGAATTGAGCGGGGGCGAGCAGCAGCGCGTGGGCGTGGCGCTGGCGCTCGCGAACGATCCCGCGCTGATTCTGGCGGACGAACCGACGGGCAACCTGGACTCGACCAACGCGTCGGCGATTGCCAACCTGCTCAAGTCTCTCGCGACCGAGCACGGGAAGACGGTGATCATGGTGAGTCACGATCCGAAGACGGTCGAAGTCTTTCCGACGGTCTACTCGATGCGCGACGGACGCTTCCTGCCCTCGGAAACCACTGCGGGGATGCGAGCATGACCATCGCGAGACCTGTATTCGGGCTCGGGCTCGGGCTCGTGCTCCTGTGCGCCGCGGCGCCGGTTTTCGCCCAAAGCCGTCCGCTCTACGTTCCCTTCACCCCAGGCGCGGTCAAGGGCGTGCTGTACACGCCGGACGTTGGACCCGCGCCGCATGTCGCGGTCCTCCTGATTCACCGCACGAGCAATTTCCTGGCGCACCTCGCAACGACCGAGCTCGCCAGGCGCGGCTTCATGGTGCTGGCGATGAACCCGCGATCCGACAACAACGAATCCGCGGTCAGCTTCGAGGACAACGCACTCGACCTGAAGTCGGGAATCGAGTTCCTCCGCCGCCAGCCAGGCATCACAAAGGTGCTGCTCTTCGGCCACAGCGGCGGCGGTCCCGCGACCAGCTTCTACCAGGCCGTGGCGGAGACGGGGCCGTCCTACTGCCAGGGCCCGAACAAGCTGGTCGAGTGTGCGAACACGCTGGCCGGGCTGCCGAAGGCCGACGGGCTGATTCTCGTCGACGCGCACCCTGGCGTATCCGTGAACGGGCTGCGGAGCCTCAACGCGGCCGTGCTCGACGAGCGCGATCCCCGCAAGATCGATCCGGCGCTCGATCCGTTCAGCCCCGCCAACGGCTACGACCCGAAGACCCCACACTATTCGGATGCCTTCAAGCAGAAATACTTCAAGGCGCAGGCCGATCGGATGAACCGCCTGATAGATGAGGCGCGCCGACGCCTGGCCGCGATGAAGGCGGGCTCCGACGCTTACCCCGACGACGACGTGTTCCTCGTGGTGCGAGGGGAGGGGGCGCGCCTGATGGAGATCGACCCGAGCGTGCACCACTCGACGAAGGCGCCGCAGAAACTCATTCAGAACGACGGCTCCGTCGCCAAGCAGATCGTAGAGAGCGTCCGCCCCGTCGGGCGCGGCTCCGAGGCGCTGAACGCCGCCTTTGGCACCGGGACGCGCCTGCTGACCCTGCGCTCCTTCCTGAGCGCGAACGCGATCCGCGCGAAGGATTCGATGGACGATATCGACTGGTGCTCGAGCAACAACTCGACGCCGTGCGCGCTGCAGCACGTGTCGGTGCCCCTCCTCATCACGGCGATGGCCGGGCACTACTTCGTGCGCGACAACGAGATTCACTACGAGGTGGCAGCGAGCAAGGACAAGGACTTCGTCGTGATCGACGGTGCCACGCACGGGATCCAGCCGTGCAGGGCCTGCGAGCGCACGCCGGGCCAGTACTCCAATACCGTGCGCAACTTCTTCGACTACGTGCAGCACTGGATTGCCGCACGCTATTAACCACGCGACGGGACTCTTAACAAGAGATCAGGAGATCAGGAGATCAGAAGGCAATTTGGTTTTTGTTCTTGTGAGGTTTCTTCTGAACTCCTGAACTCCTGAACTCCTGTTCTTCTGTTCCGTCGTGTGTGAATGGGCCGCCCGCCGCGATCACCTACCAGACGAACTTCACTCCCAGCTGAATCTGCCGCGCGCTCGTCGAGGTCGTGGTGATCCGCCCCGCATCTTCGCGCACGGTCCCGTCGGTGTTGAACACGTTCTGTTGCGGCGTGCCGAAATTCGCGCGGTTCAGGAGGTTGAAGCATTCGAACCGCAGCTGGAGCTGGCGCGACCCGCTCAGGCCGACTGTCTTGCCGCCGATCAGGTCCACCGTGCGCAGGTCAGGACCGGTGATGGAATTGCGGGCCAGCGTGCCGATGAAGCCGGTCGCCGGGAGCACGAACGCCGACGGGTCGAACCAGTGGTCCACCGACCCGACCACCGGGTTTGCCGACGCGCCGGACCTGAGATCCGGGAATTCCGGCGCCCAGCCCTGGACCTGCAGGCCGGTGTCCACACCGGAGAACGCGGAGAATGGGTAGCCGCTGCGGTACCGGATCAGCGTGCCGATGGTCCACCCCTGTTCGAGCAACGCTCGAGCGCCGGTCGCTCTCGCGCCGAAGGGCAGGGCGTAGTTCACGCTGGCGACCACCGCATTCCTGACGTCGAACGGGGACGGTCCGCGGTCCTTTTGATAGAGGTACCGGCCGCCCGCTCCTTCGTTCGTGAAGTCGTTGCCGCCGAGCGCGGACGCCCCGTCGTCCACCGAATTCGACAGCGTGTAGGAGACCTGCGCCTGCAGTCCGTTCGACAGCCGGCGCGTCAGACCGACGGTCATCCCCTTGTAGTCGGAGGTGCCGTCGCTCACGCGGTAGCGCATCCGGCCGAAATTTGGCTGTGTCAGCGGGGTTCCTGGGGCGACGAACAGGCGCCCGTCGGCGGTGACCTGCGCGGTGCGCCCGTTCGTGAAGATCTGGCGCACGAGATTCTCGCCGTGCGACCCGCTGTAACCGACCTCCAGCAGCGTCTTCCCGAAGAGCTCCCGCTGCACGTTGACGTTCCATTTCGTCATGAACGGCTGGTCGATGTCGTACTGGATGCCTTCGAGCTGCGCCTGGGCGGCGAGTTGCGCGGCCTGCAGCGTGTACGCGTCCGGGAAGTTGACTACGAAGCTGCTCGAGCCCACGAGCCCGCCGCGGTTGAAGTACGGGGGCACGCGCACGGCGGTGTTCTGCACGAACGGAGTGCTGACGAGGATGCTGTCGTAGAAGATGCCGGCGCCTCCGCGCACCGACGTCTTGCCGTCGCCTCTCACGTCCCAGGCGAACCCGACGCGCGGGGCGACGGTCTTCAGGGACGGGTTCCTGAACAGCGTCGTGAGCGTCGTCGTGTCGTTCAGCGTCGCGGTCGCGCTCCCGAAGTCGATCAACTGCGCGAGTCGGTCCTTCGTGTCGCTCACCGACGTCGTGGGCTCGTAGCGCACGCCGAGGTTGAGCGTGAGGTTCTTGCGCGCGCGGATGTCGTCCTGGACGTAGAGTCCGAAGCCCGTCTGGCGCAGGTTTCTTGACGCGTCGGAGCCGGGGACGACGGCGTTGAACTGGTTCACGCGGCTGATCAGAAAGTTGTCGAGCGAGCTGAACGTGTACTGACCCATGGAGGTGAAGTCGGACGTCAGATCGAACTGCATGATCTGCACGTCGCCCCCGATCCTGATGTTCTGCGCGCCATGGTTCCACGTGATGTTGTCGCGGATCTGAAAGTTGTTGAAGCGGTGGAATTTCGGGTTCGTCGTATCGCCGCCGTAGGCGCTGAGGCCGGTGACCGTGATGGCGGCGAGCCCGCGGTCGATGTCGGTGAAGGTGGTGCGCGGCATCGTGAACCCCTCGAGCAGATAGTCCACGCCGTCCAGCCGGCTCCGCGTGAACCCGAACTGCACGCGATTCAAGAACGACGATCCCTTGACCTGGGTGTGCTCGGCGGTCACGAACTGGACGCGCGTCTTCAAGCGCGACCCGGTGTTCAACCGGCTCGGGTCGTCCACTTCCGCGTCATCGAGGGTGTAGCGCACGAACAGCTGCGAGCCGGCGGCGAGCTGGTGATCGATCCGCCCCATGACGTAGTGCTCGTCGGTCGCGCGCTCGTCCACGCGGCCGTATTCGCCGCGCGTCGTCCCGAATGCCTGGCCGTTCGGCAGCGGGTAGGAGTCCAGGTAAGGCTTGATGGCGGCCGCCACGTTTCCCTGATGTACGGCGGCCGAAGGTACTGTGAACAGGTTCGTCTCGCCGAGCCGCTCGTGCAGCCCTTCGTACGTGCTGAAGAAGAACGTTCGGCTGGGCAGGATCGGGCCGCCGACCGAGTAGCCGAACTGGTTGCGCGTGAAAGGGGGTTTGTTGGCGTCGAAATAGTTCTTGGCGTCGAAGCCATCGTCGCGGTGGAACTCGAACACCGAGCCGTGGAGCGAGTTGGTGCCCGACTTCGTCGCGGCATTGATGATGCCGCCCGTGTGGTGGCCGTACTCCGCACTGAAGCTGTTCGTCAGGACCTGGAACTCGCGAACGGCCTCGACGCCGAGGACGTTGCCCGACGCGCTGCCCGCCTGACTGAACTGATCGTTGAGATTCGTGCCGTCGAGCGTGAAGAGGTTGGCGGTGTAGCGGGATCCGTTCACGCTCAGCTTCGCGCCCAGGCCGGTGCTCGTGCTCTGCCCGCCCGTCTGCGTCAGCTGCACGCCGGGGGTCAGGTTTGCGAGCTCCACGAAGCTGCGGCCGTTCAGGGGCAGCCCTTCGATCTGCACCGTCGAGATCAAACCGCCGGTCGACGCCGTGCGTGTGTCGACCGTCTTGGCTTCCGCCACGACCGTGACCTCGTCCGAAAGTTTGCCGAGGCTCATCTGGAGATCGGCGACGGCATCGCGCCCGACGCTCATCGTGATGCCGCTGCGCAGGACTGATGTGAAGCCCTCCATTGTCGCCTTCACGGTGTACGGACCCGGCGGGAGATCGGCCGCGACGTAGCGTCCGCCGGCGTCGGTGATGACGGTGCGCGTGAGGGACGTGTCGGTGTTCACGATGACGACCGTGACGCCCGGCACGATGCCGCCGGTTCCGTCCTTGACGGTCCCGGACAGTGTGCCGCCGGTTGCTTGCGCGTGAAGGGGAGAGACGGTGCCGGCGAGTGCGAGGAACGACGCTAGAACGAGGGCGAGACGCTTCTCCATCAGCCACTCCAATCTGACCGCGAAGTGGACGCTGCCGTTGAATGCGGGTATCGGCCGACGCGCAGAGTACAGGAACAGCCGGCCAATCGCAATGGTCCGACCAAAGGCGGCGCGAGCACGAAGCCCAGCCGCTCGTTGAACGCGCGCGGGCGGCGCGCCCGGTGGATGCCGGGGCGAAGCGCGCGTAGGATAGGCGGAGACGCGGAGGCCGGCGCGGGCGGCTGGATTCGCGCCCCGCAGCGGATGCACACTGGTTGACGGCCCGCGAGTGATGTGTTTACATGGCGGCCGCCAAAGGTTAGACCAATGCCCGGTTGTGAGGCCCTGAAGGAGCAGGCAATCATGATGAACGGATTCAGGACGGCGCGCGGGTGGATGGTGTGCCTCTCAGTCGCCGCCGCGGCGGCCGCGGCGTGCAGCAGGGGCGCGTCGGCGCCGGCGGAATCGAGTGCGGTGGCGAGCGCTCAGGTCGGCGCGAACGGCGAGAAATATCCCGCCCCGCGATGGCCCTCCTACTTCAAGACACCGAAATCGGTCGACGATCTGATGCCGGCCGCCCGGCTGCTGGTCCGGAACCAGTCCGGCTTGCAGGGCAAGGGGATGGGGATCCTGCAGCCGGGTGAGAAGGTCCTGATTGTCGCGGCCGACGAGTCCGATCCACGCGTGATCGAGGCGATCACGAAGGCGCTGGAGGAACGGAAGATCACGCCCTACTTCAAGTACACCTACGAGATGAGGGGGACCACGAAGGAGCAGGCTGCGACCGACCGCGAGCGACGCACGGGCGGACAGGACATCAAGAACGCCGGCATCTACCAGGCGACCGCGTGGATTACCGGCCAGTTCCCCAATCCGTCGCAGCCCGCGGCCTGGCTCAAGCAGAAGGATCCGCAGACGTTTACGGCGCTGTTCCCCGGCCGGAGCGCTGAGACCGTCCTCACCTCCGGCCCACAGAAGCCGAAAGGCGAGGCGGGGGCCGGCGCGGGAGCCGATTCAGATACCGGTCAATCGTCTTCGGGCGCCGGCGAGTACAAGGCGCGGTTCGCCGTCGGCGACGCCATCAAGGATTTCCTGACGAAACATCCCGACGTCCGCGGCGTGTTCTGGGGGAAGGGGGGCAGCACGGGGCTGCGTCGGCAGCTCTACCCGATGCAGGACAAGTTCCTGGGCACCTTCATCCAGGACAACGTGTACGACCTCCAGTCGCAGATGTCCACGTATCCGGGCGACGTCTGGCAGCTCGCGGAAGAGCAGTTGCTCGAGCCCCTCGTGTACGTCGACCGCGTGGAAATCACGGATCCCGAAGGGACGAACCTGCACGCGGACATTACCGATGAAATGGCGCAGCGCTGGGCGGCGGGCGCCTATCAGCGCGGGCATCTCTACATGTTCCCGAACCAGGCGACCGGCCGGTTCGGCTACTCGTTCGTGAACTACCCGGCCTTCCAGGCCAAGTGGCTGCCGCGCGAACCGATCGCGAAGATCGAAGGCGTCCTCGCCGGCACGCAGGGCCACGGCGGCTTCTTTCCGCGCTGGGAGGTCTACTTCAAGAACGGCTTCATCTCGGACGTGAAGGGCGGCGGCGCGCAGGGCGCCGCGCTGAAGGAGTTCCTGCAGTATCCCGGCCTCAACGACCTGACGTTCCCGTATCACAATCAGCCGGGCTACTGGTACCTGTACGAGATCGCCTTCGGCTCGCACCCCAAGAGCTTCCGTCATCCCGGCGTCATGGCGGAAACCGGCAACACGAGCCCGGAGCGCGTCCGCTCGGGCGTCATCCACTGGGGTCTCGGCATCCGCTTGTGGCACGATCCGGACGCGCCGACGGAGTCCAAGAAGTGGCGGGAGTTCACCGAGCAGCACAACGTGGCGTTCGACCACGGCTGGCACACGCAGACCTATTTCACGACCTACAAGGTCCGCCTGCGCAACGCCAACAAGTGGGTGAACATCCTCGACAAGGGGCACATGACGAGCCTCGACAATCCCGAGGTGCGCGCGCTCGCCTCCCGCTACGGCGATCCGGGCTACCTGCTCACGGAGGACTGGATTCCGGACGTGCCCGGCATCAACGCACCCGGCGACTACATGAAGGACTACGCGCAGAACCCCGGCGACTACGCCTTCAAGGTGATGGAGCGCGCCAAAGAGGGCACCTACGAGCACTACTTCCCGGGTGCAGGCGCGAAGCTCACCTACGGCGCGCCGCCGCCCGCGGGCGGTGCCAAGGGCGCCCCGGCGACGCCGTCGAAGACAGGCGGCAACCAGTAGCGGATCGGTCCTGGCCCGGCAGCGTCAATTGATGGTGGAACCACTGCGACCGGCGGCCGCGCCCGCATCCGCGGGGGCGGCGCCCGCCGCGGCGGCGGATCGTCGATCGTTGCTGCTGCTGGCGGCGATCGCCGCGGGGGCCGCCGCCTTCCGCATGCTGCCGCTCGGCATCGAGCCCCACGCCCACGGCGCGCTCGCCGTCGGCATTTTCATGATCGTCTCCTGGATGACCCAGGTCCTCGATCATGGAATCGCCGGCATCCTCGGCTGCTTCCTCTTCTGGATGTTCGGGATCGTCCGGTTCGAGACGGCGTTCTCGGGCTTTGCGGACACGTCACCCTGGTTCCTGTTCGGCGCGATCTGTTTCGGTCTGATGGGCAGCAAGTCGGGTCTGGCGAGGCGACTCGCCTACCTGATCATGCGCGGCATCGGCCACAGCTACCCGCGTCTGCTGCTCGGGCTGATCGTGTCGAACTTCCTGCTGACGGCGGTCGTCCCCTCCGGCATCGCGCGCGTGGTCATCATGGCCGCGATCGCGATGGGGCTCGTCGAGGCGTTCGGCGTCGGCCGCGGCAGCAACATCGCGCGCGGGATGTTCGTCATCCTCGTGTACCAGGCCACGATCTTCGACAAGATGATCATCGCCGGAGCCTCGTCGATCACCGCGCGAGGCGCGATCGAGAAGTTCGGGCAGGTCGACGTTCTCTGGAGCCAGTGGTTCCTGGCCTATCTGCCGTGCGACATCCTCGTGATGGTCATCGCCTGGCGGCTCGCGCTCTGGCTCTATCCTCCGGAAACGGCGGCGCTGCCCGGCGGTGCCGATTTTCTCCGGCAGGAGCTGCGGGCGATGGGCCCGTGGTCGGGGCTCGAGCGGAAATCGGCCGCGCTGATGCTGGTTGCCGTCGCGCTGTGGATGACCGACTTCCTCCATCACATCCCGGCGCCCATGATCGGCCTCGGCGTCGGGCTGCTCGCCGTCGTCCCCGTCGTCGGCGTCCTCGACACCAAGGACGTCCGGTCGATCAACTTTCTGCCGATCTTCTTCGTGTCGGCCGCCGTCAGCCTGAGCAACGTCCTCGTCCAGACGAAGGCGCTCGATGTCATCACGGGTGCGCTCTTCCACTGGATGGAGCCGCACGTCACCGGCACGTGGGTGTCGACGATGGTGCTGTACTGGTCGGCGTTCGTGTACCACATCCTGATCGGCAACGAGATCGCGATGCTGTCGACGTCGCTGCCGATTCTGATGACGTATGCGCGCGAGCACGGCATCAACCCGCTCGCCCTCGGGATGATCTGGACGTTCGGCGCGGGTCCGAAGGTGTTCATCTACGAGTCGGCGGTCCTCGTGGTCGGCTATTCGTACGGCTACTTCACCAACAAGGACATGCTCAAGATCGGGGCAATTCTATCGGTGGTGACGGCACTCATCCTGCTGCTGCTCGTGCCGCTCTATTGGCCGTTGATCGGCATCGACCGCTGAGACGGTAAGATGAGCGCGGCCATGCTTCGACCCCCCGTGCGTCTGCGCCTGTGCGGTGCCCTCCTTGCCGCCGTCGTCCTGTTCGGGACGTCGCCGCGCGCCGCGCAGCCCGCGAAGCTCCGGCGGCTTGGCGGGGTCGGAGACATGAAAGCGTGGTTCAACAGCAATACGGGCCACGTGAGGGCCATCTTCCTGCTGTCGCCCACTTGACCCGAGTGCCTTGCCGGCGCCCGGTGGGCGCAGGACGATCTGTTCGCAAAGCATCCCGGCGCGGATCTGCGCGTCTTCGTCGTGTGGTTCCGCATGTACGAGGGAGACCGCGAATCACGCTGGCCGCGCACGGTCTTCACGGACGAGCGCGTCGAGCAGCGATGGGACGAACCCAAGGCGGCCGGCATCTGGTTCCTCGAGCACCTCCGCGATCTGCGGCCCGCGCGGCGCGTAGACGGGAAGTTCCCTCAGCGGGTGGATGCGATGTGGGACACCTGGCTGCTCTTCGAAAGAAACGCCACCTGGAAGGAGGTCCCCGACGGTCTCGTGAGCTGGGGGTACCCGATCATGGCGAATCGCGAGCAGCTGCAGGAAGATCTCGAGTCCATCACGGGCACGCGCCGCTGAAGCTGCGCCCATGACGTCCGCCTGCGCCATCGTGAGCCCGCGCGATGCTTCAATCTCGCACTTCGCATAGGATTGGCGGCAGCATGTCGGACGGAAGGATGTCGATCCCGCGCCTTCAGCAGATGAAGCGCGACGGTCGGAAGATCGTGGCGGTCGTCGCCTACGACTATCAGCTGGCGGCCATCGCGGATCGCGCGGGCGTCGACATGTTGTCGGTCGGCGATTCGGTCGGCATCAACCTGTGGGGTCACCGTTCCGAGCTCGAAGTGACGCTGGATCAGATGATCCTGACGTGCCGCGCGGTGCGCCGCGCGCGCCGGGCACGCGCTCGTCAGCTGCGACTTTCCTTTCGGCCCGTTGCAGGAGGGGACCGAGTCGGCGGTCCGCGCTGCGATCGCGCTCGTGAAGGAGGGCGGCGCCGATCTCGTCAAGCTCGATGGCGCTTCCGAGTTTCCCGACGCTGTGCGCGCGATTACCCGCGCCGGCATCCCCGTGTGGGCGCAGTTCGGTATCACGCCGCACACGGCGCTCAAGTACGGAGGCATGGCCAATGCCGGTCCTGACCTCGCCACGGACATGAAGGACCGCCTCCTCGAAGAGGCTCGGTCGCTGGAGGGCGCAGGGGCCGCGCTCCTCGACTTCACGAACTCCGGACCGGTCGCCGGTCCTGCGGTGACGACTCAGATTGCCATTCCCGTGATCGGGGGACTCGGCGGAGGCCCGTGGCTGGACGGACGGGTCCGCATGGGGTTCGCGGCGATCGGGTATCTCGCGTCTGCCCTCGACGACGGCGTGGAACGTTACGCCAACGTGGCGCAGACCGCGCTGGACGCGTTCAGGGCATTTGCCGACGACGTCCGCGAGGGGCGGCAAATCAAGGGCGCGGCGCGCCCGAAGAACTAGTCCCCTGGAAACGTGATGCGTCACATAATTCCCGGGCGGGGCATCCCAGCTGGCGGCGTTGCTCCTTCCTCACATATGCCCAATATGCTCGGTCGTCGCGCCTTGCCATCTGGGCGCCGCGCTCCGGGACTTATGCAACGCATCACGGTTCCAGGGGACTAGGACCATCGTGGCCACGGCGATCATCGACGGGATCACGACGCGGTACGAGGTCCTCGGCAAGGGGCCCCCGATCCTCATGTTCTCGCCGGGCGGCTTCGATGCGACGCTCGACAAATGGTCGACGCAGAGCGTCTACGCGCGCATCAAGCTGCTCGATCACCTGCCGAAAGCGCACGCCTGCATCGTTTTCGATCGCCGCGAAACGGGGCAGTCAGGCGGCCGGGTCGAGCGGCTGACATGGGAGAGCTACGCCAGGCAGGGCAAGGGGCTGCTCGAACATCTCGGCTTGTCCCGTGCGCACGTGATCGGCGCGTGCATGGGGTGCTGCGCCGCAGGCGCGCTGGCATCGAAGTGGCCGCAGATGGTCGATCGGCTCGTGCTGTACTGGCCGGTCGGCGGAGCGAAGTACCGGATCCAGGGGCAGGCGCGCTTCAACGAGCACGCCGCGTACGTCCAGCAGCACGGCCTGGCGGGCGTGGTGAAGCTGGCGGGGGAGAGCGACAAATCCTTCGGGGCCGATCCGCGCGGCGGGCCGTGGGTCTCGGTGCTGCGCCGCGACCGCGGCTTTGCGGACGCTTACGAAGCGCTCGATCCGGATGCCTACAAGCTCCTGCTGACTGTCACCGCGCGTACGCTGTTCGACCGCGACACCGCACCAGGCGCCGAACCGGAAGATCTTCTTCGCCTCAGCGTCCCTGCGCTCATCGTCCCCGGCCGGGATCACGCCCACGCGATTTCCGCCGCGCGCTATTTCGAGGAGTGCCTCGAGAACGCCGAGTACTGGGATGTGCCGGTAGAGGATCAGACGGAAGCCAACGTGCCCGCGCGAATCCTGGCATTCCTGCGTGCGCCGCGGGCCCTGTAGCGGCGGTGTGGCTTCTCGCTGCGCTGTCTTCAACACAGAGCCACAGAGGTCGCAAAGACGCACAGAGCGTACTGCCGGCGTTTCGAGCGGTCGGGCGCCGGCCGAAGGCCGGCGTCGTGGGCAGAGAACACACTCGGTGCGAGTGAGTCATCCCTGCATCAACCACGACTCACTCGCCCAGTGTGTTCTCTGCCCACGCAGCGCGCTTCGCGCGCTGTCGACCGCAGGTTACACACTGTTGATCTTCCGGACGATTCCGTTCTTCAGCATGACCACGTTGAAGTTGAGAAGCAGCCCGATCGGCTTTTGCGTCAGCTTCAGATACGTGACGAGCTGTGCTTCATGGACAGGGAGAACCGTGTCCACTGTCTTGAGTTCAAGGACGACGGTGCCCTCCACTAGCAAATCGAGCTTATAACCACAATTCAACTGGAGGCCCCGATAAACGATCGGTACCTTGACTCCGACATCGACTCGCAGGCCCGCGTGCCGCAACTCGGCAATGAGGCAGGCAAGGTAGGCAGACTCGAGCAGGCCCGGGCCCAGCGCGCGATGTACGGCGATGGCGCACTCGATGATCTTCCACGTGAGAGTGTTGACCGATGGTGGGACGGGCATGGTTCCTACCGATGGTGCAAGCCATGCCATGCTGATTGCTCAGCCGATTGCGAGAAATGGCTGCAAAAACCGCGACGCTTGCCATGGCCGGAGTACGCTGTTTGTGAGAGCCAGCCGGTCGGGGCGCCGGCCGTAGGCCGGCGTCGTGGGCAGAGACACACTCGTGCGAGTGAGTCATCACCGCATCAACCACGACTCACTCGCACGAGTGTGTTCTCTGCCCACGCAGCGCGCTTCGCGCGCTCCCGACCGGCGGTCCAACCGCTGGGAGTACGCTCTGTGCGTCTTTGCGATCTCTGTGCCTCTGTGTTGGCGATCCCCGTCAGCCGACGAGATCGAGCGTGTCCCTCGCGAAGATCTCGTCAACCTCGAGAGGCTTCTGCAGGATGCACTGCTCGACGCTGTACTGGATGACGGCTTCGATCTCGCGGCGGTTCGGCGCGATGCCGTAGGGGAGGGGATCGCCCGTGATCTCCATCACGCTCGCGAAGGTCCTGTCAGCGGGTGTCGGTTCGGCGATCTGACCGGACTTCAACCGATCGACGTAGATCTTCTTCGCGCGGACGAATGCATCGAAAAGATCCGCGGCGATGGCCGGGTGCGCCGCAAGCACCTCGTCCTTCACCACGACCGTGTGATTGATGGGGTAGAGGCCACCTTGCCGCAGGCCAATCAATCCGGCTTCCTTCGCGTTCGGGATCAGCGGCTTGATGTCCGGCGAGTCGATCTGGACGCCGTTGGCGGCGGCGATCTCTCCCGAGAGCAGCATCTCCTCGAGCGTGTGCCCTTCCTCGATCGGCACGACGTTGGATGGCGGCCGGTATTCGGCCACGTGCTCGTCGCCGGAGAGCACCCAGGTGATTTTCTTCAGGTCCACGCCGTACTCGTGCTGGAGGATGCTCCGTGCCCACAGGCCGGTCGTGACGGTGTAGCCGCGGTTCACGCCGACCTTCTTGCCTTCGAGGTCCTTTGGCGCCTTGATACCGGACCTGATGTTGTAGAGGATCGCGCCATGGTGAAAGGCGCGCATGGGGAAGACGGGAATGGCCGTGAACTTCTTCCCGTGTGCCTTCGCCGTCAGGTAGGTCGTAATCGCCATTTCCGAGATGTCGAACTCGAGCCCGCGAACCATCCGGCGGAATGCTTTAATGATTACCGGCACGTCCTCGAAGTTGAAGGTGAACGTGCGCGGCACGACGCTGGCGTCCTTCAGCGCCTGCGTGTGCGGATACGTGACGAGCGCGGTCTTGCAGGCGGGTATGGCCATCTGCTGCTGACCTCTCCTGCCGATCCGGCCCGGCCAATGGTCGGACCAACGGCCTGGGCTAGACTGTATATTCTAGACCCATCGTTCGCTTCGGTTGCCATGTAGAGCGCGGGCTTTAGCCCGCGCTAAGAGGGGGCCTGAAGGCCCCGCTCTACAGCGACACAAGTATCGCGGGTATGGGCAACGCCGGTGCCAGGTCTTTGGGTCAGCCGATCCTTGCGCGGCCGCGCCGCGACTCCGGAGAGTGCAGCCACATGACGACCGCCGCATCTCTCTTCGATGAGCTCGTGACCGCCAACCGGATCCTCGCACGAGAGGGGGTCGTCGATGCGTTCGGGCACGTCAGCATCCGGCACCCGGGGCATCCGGATCGCTACTGCCTCTCGAGGGCGCGCGCCCCGGAGTGCATCGAGCCGGACGACATCATGGAGTTCACGCTGGACGGCACGGCCATCAATGCCGACGGCCGGAAGCCGTATGCCGAGCGCTTCATCCACGGCGCCGTCTACGAGGCGCGCCCCGACGTCCGTGCCGTGGTCCACAACCACAGCCCCGCGGTGATTCCCTTCGCGATCACCGGCGCGCCGCTCCGGCCCGTCATGCACATGTGCGCGTCGATGGGCGGCGATATCCGGGTCTGGGACTCGCGAACGAGCTTCGGCGACACGAATCTCCTCGTGACGGCCATGCCGATGGCCCGGGATCTCGCGGCCGCGCTCGGCGATCGTGCCTGTCGCGCTTATGCGCGGGCACGGGTGCGTCGTCGCCGGTGGCTCCCTTCGTGAGGTCGTCTTCAACGCGATCTATCTGCAGCTGAACGCCGACCTTCAGCTCAAGGCGTCGGCACTGGGTGAGGTCACGTTTCTGAGTGACGGGGAGATCGCGGCGGTGATGCGAACGCGGAGCACGTTCACCTTCGAGCGCGCGTGGGAGTACTGGTGCCACCGCGCCGGCCGCCCCTACGACGTCCGGCCGATGGAAGGACCACTGGCGGGGATGTGAGGGAATGGTCTGACCTTCGCGTTCTTGGCCGGGGGCGTTCTTTGATAGGCTCTCCGCACGCATGGCCGACAGCGCAGCCGGGCAGACCGACGTGCTCGTCGTGGGAGCCGGCCCGGTCGGACTGACCCTCGCGGTCGATCTCGGCCGCCGCGGGGTCCGCTGCACGCTGATCGAGCAGAAAGCGGCCCCAGAGTTCCTCCCGAAAATGGAACGCTGCAACGCCAGGACGATGGAGATCTTCCGTCGGATGGGTTTGGCCGCCAGGATCCGTGCCGCCGGGCTGCCGGCGGACGTTCCGATGGACGTCTACGTCATCCTCGCCATGAACGAACCGCCGCTGCTGCGGCTCCCGTATCCGTCGGTGGCGGAGGCACGCGCGCAGATCGCGGCGCGCAACGACGGCTCGATGCCGCTCGAGCCCTATCAGCTCATCTCGCAATACACGCTCGAGCCGCTGCTGAAGGCGGAGGCCGAGAGGCTGCCGGCCGTGACCGTCCGCTACGGCTGTGAATTCGTCTCGCTGTCGCAGGACGCGGATGGCGCCGTCGCAACGGTCCGCGATGCCGCGAGCGGATCCCGCCAGATCCGCGCACGCTACATCGTCGGGTGCGACGGCGGCGCGAGCGAGGTCCGCAGGCAGCTCGGCATCCAGCTGCGCGGCGAGGGGAACCTGCTCCGCCTGCACCAGGCCCTCTATTACTGCCCCACGCTGTACGACCGCATTCCAATCGGCGATGGCCCGGGCCGGGGGCGCCACTACCATGTGGCCGACGGCCAGGCCACTTTCCTGATCATGCAGGACTCGACGCGGCACTGGACGCTGCACGCGACTGTCGAACGGCCGGAAGACATGGCCGTGCAGTTCGAGCGAACGATCGGCGTCCCAGTGCCCTACGATGTGCTCTACGTCGGCGCATGGAAACAGAACCTGCTGCTGGCGGACCGGTACGGTGATGGGCGCGTGTTTCTCGCCGGTGATTCGGCCCACTTGGTGATCCCGACCGGCGGCCTCGGCATGAATACCGGAGTCGGCGACGCGATCGATCTGTCCTGGAAGCTCCAGGCGACGCTGCAGGGGTGGGGCGGGCCGAACCTGCTGCGCTCGTACGAGATCGAACGACGCCAGGTCGGCGACCGCAACGTGGGCGCTTCGCGGTATGCGTCGCTCGGGCGGCGGAAATGGCGTGCAGAGTACCGGCCCGATATCAGGGACGCGACGCCGTCGGGGCGGGCGACGCGCGAGACCCTTGGGCGAACGGCAGACGTGGAGCAGCGCAAGACGAACGAGATGATTGGCGCCGAACTCGGCTATCGATATGTCGGCTCCCCCATTGTGGTCGACGAACCGGGCGGGCCCGAGCACCTCTTTCGCGAGTACGTGCCGACGACGTGGCCGGGCGCGCGGCTGCCGCACGTCTGGCTCGGCGACGGCACGCCTGTCCACGATCGGATCGGCGACGGGTATACTCTGCTGCGCCTCGGACGCACGGCGGCCGATACCTCGGGCCTCGAGGCCGCGATGCGCGCCGCCGGTGCGCCGTTCGACGTGCTCACGATCGATGACGAGGCGCCCCGCGACGTGTACGGGTACGACCTCGTCATGGTGCGCCCCGATCTGCACGTGGTCTGGCGTGGCTACGCCGCGCCGGACGAGCCGCAACAGCTCGCCGCGCTCGCCACCGGTCATTGAACGGGACACGTATGCCGCTGAAAATCGACGTCTTCAATCACATCCTTCCAAAGCCATTCTTCGAGCGCCTGCAGGCCGTCACGGTGAACAAGGGAGCGATCAAGCGCTGGCTCCACGTTCCGTTTCTTCACGACCTGGACGTGCGCTTCCGCATGCTCGAGGAGTTCGGGGCAGACTACCGGCAGGTCCTGTCGCTGTCTGCGCCGCCGATCGAAGCCATCAACCCGGATCGCCAGATCACGCTCGATCTTGCGGCACTCGCCAACGACTCGCAGGCGGAGGTCGTCCAGAAGTATCCGGGCCGCTTTCCGGGGTTCATCGCGTCGCTGCCGCTCAACTACCCGGAGGAGAGCGTGCGCGAACTCGAACGGGCAGTCACCACACTCGGCGCGCTCGGCGTGCAGGTACTCTCGAACGTCAACGGCCTGCCACTCGATGACGACCGGTTCTTCCCCCTGTTCGAGGCGGCCGCCCGTCTCGAGTGCCCGATTCTGCTGCACCCCGCTCGCGGCGCAGGGTTCGCCGACTATCCCGGTGAAGCGAAGTCGAAGTACGAGATCTGGTGGACCTTCGGCTGGCCCTATGAGACGAGCGCCGCCATGCAGCGGCTGGTGTTCTCGCGGCTGTTCGATCGCCTGCCTTCTATTCGCATCGTGACGCATCACCTGGGCGCGATGGTTCCGTACTTCGAGGGGCGCGTGGGCCACGGGCTGGACCAGCTGGGCGCCCGCACGGCCGACGAAGACTACGAGGGGCTCCGCAAATCGATGTCGAAGCGGCCGTACGACTACTTCAAGATGTTCTGGGCGGACACCGCAGTGTTCGGGAGCCGCGCCGCGACCGAATGTGGACTGAAATTCTTCGGTGAGGATCAGGTGGTGTTCGCGTCGGACGCCCCGTTCGATCCCGAAGGGGGACCGCTGTACATCCGGGAGACCATCCGCGTGATCGACAGCCTCGAGATCACTCCGGAGGCGCGCCGGAAGATCTACCAGGGAAACGCCGAACGCCTGTTCAACCGCGCGTTCTGATCGTGTTTCGGCCATCTTGACTGCGAGGGCGCGGGCCGAAGGCGAGGGAATGAGAGTTCACGTTGCGCGTAGGTGCGGCAGTCGACCACGACCCGGGCTGTGGTCCGCGGGCGTGCCATCATCGTGCAGCGAAGCAGGTAGAATGCCGGTCTTCGGCATCTGAGGAGGCATCCATGCGCATGTTCGCGTTCGTGGTCCTGGCGCTCGCAGCCGTGCTGCCCGCCGCGGGCATCGACCAGGCGGTGACCCGGGTCGACGTCTCGCTCGGCGACGTGTCGATCAACAAAGTGCCACAGCTGGTCGCAGCGGATCAGGGCCTCTACGCCAAGTACGGGCTCGACGTGCATCAGACGATCTCGGCCGGCGCCGCACGCGCGGCCGCCGCGTCAGGCGTCGTCGTGCCCGACAGCTATGTGAACAAGGATCCCAGCCTCGTCGCGCCGATCCAGGTTGGTGGCGGGTCGCCGATGATCTACGGCTTTGTCAGGAATGCGGGGGCGGCGAGGGTCGTCGTCCTGACCCAGGAGCCGATCGTGATGGATCACCTCATCGGCAAGCCGGGTATCTCCGGCATTCAGGACCTGAAGGGGAAACGCATCGGGTTTTCAGGCGTCGGCGCGGTCACGCATTTCGCCGCGCTCAGCCTCGCGAAGAAGCTCGGCTGGGATCCCGATCGGGATGTGACGCTCGTCGCCGGTTCCGCCACCCTCGACGCGCTGAAGGCGGACAAGGTCGATGCGATCCTCGCCAGCGCCATGGGTATCGCGCTCGCCCCACAGGCGGGATTCAAAGACATTGCCGATCTCACGACCTACCGCATCCCGCTCGCCGGCTCGGGCATCATGGTGGACAAGGCCTACCTGGCCGCGCATCGCGACACGGTGTTGCGCTTCCTGAAGGCCGACATCGAAGCGACCGCGCTGATGGAGCGGGACCGGAAGGTGTTCGCGGCGGCGCTGGCCAAGTGGTTCAACATCACGGACGCAAAAACGCAGGACGGCATGTTCGCGCACGTGCACAAGTTCGAGAAGAAGCCGTATCCCTCAGTCGACGGCATCAGGCAGGTGTTCGCGATCTACGATTCGCCGGAGATGCGGCGGCACACACCGGAGGAGTTCTACGATTCCAGCCTGATAGCGGAACTGGAGAAGAGCGGCTTCCTCGACAATCCGAAGTAGGGCCGGAAGGAGGAAACTAATGGAAACAAAAGACACCAAACTCGGCGGCTGGCAAAGTACGGTCTCGCGTCGCACCTTTCTCACGGGCGCCGCGGCGCTTGCTGCCGCCGCGAGTGCGCCAAAGGCTTTTGGTCAACCGCCAACCGGCGCCCCAGCGGGAACGGTTTGGCTTTACATCGGCACCTACACGGGTGCGCCAGGACCCCGCGGCAGGAGCGGGTTGGGGATCTACTTGTGCGCGCTCAATCTTTCCACGGGGGAATTAACCGTCGTAAGGCTCGTCGCTCCGGCTTTGCCGGCGGCGGGAACGACCCCATCTACAGCGAGTCCATCGACGATTGCTCTCGACCCGGCGCGGACGCACCTCTATGCCGGAAATGAATACGGGCCGCCCGGAGCCGTGAGCGCTTATTCGATCAACCGGCTCACAGGCGATCTGACGCTCTTGAATGGTCAACCAACCCTGGGAGCTCCGGCTCATGTCAGCGTTGACCAGAGTGGCAAGTATCTTTTCTCGGCCGAATACTCAGGCAGCTGGTTCGAAGTCTTTCCAATTTTGCCAGGCGGGTCGGTCGGGCCGGCGGTATTCCAGATGCAGACTCTCGGTAACGTTGACACGTCGTTTAGGACTAAGCCCGCAACCAATGCGCCTCCGGGGAGTTTCGCGTTCAGCGCTCATGAGGGGCCGAATGGACATCCGCACCAGATGGAGTCGGATCCCTCGAATCAATGGGTTGTGGGCACCGATGCGGGGCAAGACCGGATTTACGTCTCGAAACTGACCCTGGGAGGCACCCCGCCCCTGACTCCGGCTGCGACACCCTTCGTGAATGCGCCGCCGGGCGATGGGCCCCGGCACTTCGCGTTCCACCCCAACGGGGTCTGGATGTACTCCATTCAAGAAGAAGCGTCTACCATCATGTTCTGGGAATTCGATCGCTTTACGGGAGCTCTTTCCCCACTACAGATCATCTCGAGTGTGCCGCCGGGATTCACCGGTACGAACTTCACTTCGGAAATCCGCGTTTCCGCCGACGGCAACTTCGTCTACGGGGCAAACCGCCTGAACGACACCATCAGCGTTTTCAAGATCGGCCACGATGGCAGCCTCACTCAAAGAGGCGCCGTTTCCACACTCGGGGATTACCCAAGAATATTCGCCATCGATCCCTCCGGACGGTTCATGGCGGTTTGTAATCAGTTTGCCGATAACGTGACCACTTTCAGTGTGAACCCGGGAAACGGATCGCTGAAATTCACAGGTAATTACACACCCGTGGGGAGTCCGTCAGGTATGGTTTTCCTGATTTGAATCATTGTTCGTATACCAGAGCCGATGCGGGTTATCGCGATCGGCTCTGGCCGCGGACCGCCAGGAAGTCATGATCCAATCGTTCCCGGTGATGGGCACCGCAAACAGGGTTCGACAGCCGGCGGAGAAACCCCGTCCTTCTCGAGTGACGCGGAAAGAGCTGCAGCACCGTGTTCCCACGCGCTGATGCGCAACTCGCGAAAATCATGAAAATCGCCTCGGCGTGCGCGTTGCTCGCGCTGAATTCATACGCGAGCGAAGGAGGATGGCGAGAACAGGTGTTCCTTTTGCAGCGCTCCTATGGTTTCATGAGGCGCGCGCAACGCCGCTGAGCAGAACATCGCCGGCGCCCGCTCGGCGATTTCCCGGGGAGCGATTGAGGACCCCGATGAAGCGACTCTCTATCTGGATTGCGGCCATCTCGTTCGCCGCGATCGGCGTCTCGGCGCAGCGGTCGGATCCACCGCAGCCGGCGACTGACGTGCCCAAACGAGTGATCGCGCCGCCAGGACCGAAGCCCGTTGGGCCCTACAGTCCCGGGATCATGGCCGGCGATTTCCTGTACGTCTCCGGGCAAGGCGCACGCGACCGCGACGGCCGGCTGCCTGACACGGTCGACGCGCAGGTCAGGCAGACGCTCGAGAACGTCAAGACGATTGTCGAGGCCGCCGGGCTGACGTTGGAGCACGTGGTCTACAGCCAGGTCTACCTCGCCAGCATGTCGAGCCACGACACGATGGATCGGGTCTGGCGCGAATACTTTCCGAAACAGCCGCCGGCCCGAGCCGTCCTCGGTGTCCACCGGATGCCCACCGACACCCCGGTCGAGATCAATGCCGTCGCCTTTCGCGATCTCTCCCGCAGGAAGTCCATCGTTCCTGCCGGACATCCGCCGAGTTCGCCGGCGACTGCCGGTGTGATGGCCGGCGACCGGCTCTACTTGTCCGGGTCCTTTGGCGCCGACATCGGCAGCGGCAGTGTGCCCGCGGATCCGGCCGCGCAGGTGCAACTCGCGCTGGACAACATGAAACAGACGTTGATGGCGGCGGGCATGGATTTCCGCCATGTGGTGTTCGTCAACCCCTACCTGACGGACAAGGCATCGGGACAGATGAACGCCATCTACGCGAAGCACTTCGAATTCGGGAACACGCCCGCGCGCGCGACGATCCGGGTCGCCAGCTTGCCGGGTGGCAACACCATCGAATTCACTGGCGTCGCCGTCGCCGATCTCTCGAAACGCCTCGCGGTTCGGCCGAAGAACATGCGGCCGAGCGCCACCGCAAGCCCCTGTGTCTTTGCGGGCGACACGTACTTCTGTTCGGCGAAGGGCCCTTTCACGCCGGGACCCGACAAGGTGCAGGGCATCTATGCCGCGACCGTCGAGGCGCAGGTACGGCAGTCGATGCGGAACCTCCTCGATGGCCTGGAGGAGGCGGGGCTGACCCTGGCCAACGTGGTCGCCACCAATGTCTACGTCGACGACATCGACGACTTTCCGCGAATGAACCGTGTCTACGCGCAATACTTTCCGGAGATGTTTCCGACGCGGACGACGGTTGCGACGCTTCCGCCGATCGATCGGAAACCGGTGAACGAGGACGTCTATCCGGGCCTCGAGCAGATTTCCATTGTGGCGGTGAAGTAGAGGGTTGTCTCCCGCGAGCGAGCGAAGCGATGCGAGCCACGCGAGCCCGCCTTCGCGCCGAAACGCTAGCGCGCTACGGCGAGCGAAGCGAAGCGAGCCGTCGCGAAACGGACGCGAGCCCGGCGAAGCGGCTCGCGAGAGAGCGTGTAGGGGAGTTCGAGGGGCGAAGCCCCTCGAAGGAGGACAGATGTCGAATGGTTTCACCCGGCGCGAGTTGTTCCTGATGGGCAATGCGGTCGCGCTGCCAGGCCTGCTCGGCCGGTTGGCCGCGCCGGCCGAGGCCGCGGCGCCGGACCACTGGCGGCGGGATCGCAGATCTATCAGTCGATTGGCGTCGAGCCTGTTATCAATTGCCGCGGTACCTTCACCATCATCGGCGGCTCGGTAGAGCGGCCGGAAGTCCGCGCGGCGATGGATGCGGCGTCGAGGTACTTCGTCCAGATCGACGAGCTCGCCGATGCGGTCGGCCGCCGTTTCGCCGAACTGACCGGGGCCGAGTGGGGAATGGTTTCGGCCGGATGCGCGGCCGGGTTGAAGCACGTCACGGTCGCCTGCGTCACCGGCGGCAATCCGGAAAAGCTCATTCGCATCCCGGATCTCTCCGGTCTCGACAAGACCGAAGTTGTCGTCCCGCGCTCGTCGCGAAGCGTCTACGACCATGCGATTCGCAACGTCGGCGTCCGAATGGTGACTGTCGAGTCGATCGAGGAGCTCGAGCGCGCCATCAATCCGCGCACGGCGATGATTTACCTCATGGCCGACAGCGGGCCCAATGCGATGCTCGAATCGGTGGCGCGGATCGCCGGACCGAAGAACATCCCCATCCTCGTCGATGCGGCTGCCGAAGTGCTGACGATTCCCAACGTGCACCTGCAGCGCGGCGCCGCCATCGTCGCGTACAGCGGCGGCAAGGCGATCTGCGGTCCGCAGTGCGCGGGACTGCTGCTCGGGCGGAAGGACATCCTGCAGTCCGCCTGGCAGGCCAGCGCGCCGCATCACGGCCCGGGACGCGACAACAAAGTGGGACGGGAGGAGACGCTCGGCATGCTGGCGGCGGTCGAAGCGTGGGTGAAGCACGATCACGCGGCCGACTGGAAAACGTGGCTCGGCTGGCTGGACACGATCTCGAAGCGCGTTGCGGCCATCGACGGCGTGAAGACGGCTGTACGCGAGCCCACCGATCTGTCGAACAAGAGTCCGTCGCTGGCGATCACGTGGGAGGCCGCGGCGCTGAACGTCACGGGCGAGGAGGTGGCCGAGGAACTGGCGACGACGAAGCCCCGCATTGCCGTCGGCGCCGGCGCGGGCGGCGGCCGCGCGGCGCAGGCGGCGGCCCCCGGCACGACCGGCATCACGATCACCGCCTGGCAGATGCAGCCGGGCGACGACAAGACCGCGGCGGAGCGCGTCCACGCGGTGCTGTCGCGCAAACGTCCGCCGAGAACCACGGCGATGCCGCCGCCGGCTGCCGACGTCAGCGGCCGCTGGGACGTCGACGTCGAGTTCTCCAGCAGCCGCAGCCAGCACACGCTGCAAATCGAGCAGGACGGCAACTGGATCCAGGGCTCGCATCGCGGCGATTTCTCGACCCGCGAGCTCGTCGGCATGATTGAAGGGAACACCGTGACGCTGCGCAGCGTCGATCAGCGCCCAGGCGATTCGATCACGTTCATCTTCGCGGGCACGCTGGCGAACGGTACGATCTCAGGGCCAATCCACCTCGGCGAGTACCTGACAGCCAGGTTCACGGCCAGACGCCACGCGTACACGACGACCCGCACACGCATCCGGGTGCCGAGCGGGCCGCCGCTGGCGACGTGAGAGGCCGCTCTCGCTACGGCGCGATAGCCTTCGCGTGGCTTGCCAAGGCGAAGCTCACGGCGGACAACCTTCGCCTGGGCCGTCCCCATAAGCACCGACCCGGTCCTGACGATCGGCCGGCCGTCAGTGGCTTCGAGCTGCCTGGCGTGCGGGGTTCACGGGACTCCCGAACTATGTGGTCAATCGCGCAGGCGACGGGGTATTGGCCACAAAGGTTCTGGTGGGCGCCATACGCGCGCGCGAGATCCGGGTGATGGTCATCACCGCCGACTTCCAAGCGGCCGGATCCGAATATTCCGCCGGTGGCGCCCGGCGGGGCTGCCGGGCGACAGGACCCGCCAATTGACGTCAACTCAAGTGAGCTTCGGTCTAGGAGCGCGGCGCCCAGATGGCAAGGCGCGACGACTGAGCATATTGGGCACGGAAAGCACTCGCCATCAGCACGCACGCGGACGTTAGCAAGGACCCCGATCGCGAATGCCGGGGCGCGCGCGGAGGTCGGTATCCGACGGGACTCGCTTACTCGTCGATTCGACATGAACGATCCAGCCGCTCTTGCCGCGCGTGCTCAGCGCTTGGATTGGCGGAGAGAGTGGGATTCGTCCGCCTTCGCCAAGGCTGCGGCGGGATCTCATCGCGTCAGCGACGCCATCCCGCCGTGCCAGTGCTGCCATGAGGGGCTCACGTCAGCATGGCTCGGGTGCCGTACCCTGGATGTCCAAAAAATGACAGCAGCGACCGACTCGGCGCCGTAATGATCGTGGTGACGCGCAAGCGGGCTTCACAGAACCTCGGTGACAAAACATCACGGATTGCGCGGGCCTGCCGCGGATCGCACGGTGATGTCGGAAGGATGAACGACGCATGACGGAGTATCGAGTTCAGCGCATTCTGGTCCCGGTGGACTTTTCTACGTCTTCAGGAGACGCTCTGCGTTTTGCCCAGTCACTGGCGAGCGCGCTCGGGGCCTCGATCGAGGTTCTTCACGTGATGGACCCTTCCGACACGATGCTCGATCGCATCGCCGATCGGCCGTCGGGCGGCGATCCGGCCGCCGCGCGGGGCTTGCTGCGGGACTTCGTCGCCGCACTCGGGTCCGGCTCGGTGCCGATTACCGAACGTCTCGAGCAAGGCGAGCCGCAGGAACGCATTGTGACCTTGGCTCGGGACGAGGGTTTTGACCTCATTGTCATGGGAACGCTCGGCCGCACCGGACGGCCGCTGGCGTTAGTCGGCAGCGTGGCCGACGGCGTCGTTCGGACCTCCCCGCGGCCGGTGCTCACCGTGCGTGAAGCTGCCACAGCGACTCCGTGACACACATGGTGGCTCGCACAACTTCGCCCGTTCGTAGACGCGCAGACGATCAATAGGACTGTGCGCTGCTCATCAGGTTAACCATACCGAGGCCTTGCTCGCCCAGATGGTGTCCTTGCCGTCCAATTGCTTGGCGACTCCCTGCAAGCGGGCTGATCGGTCCTCCCGGGACGATTTGGGGCAGCGCTGGAAACTTCGCGGGCACGCCGATCTTCATCGGTTCCAGTGACGTCGATCCGCACGTGCCACTCGAACGGGTGCAGGAATCGACGGCTGTCCTCCATCGGATGGGCGCCAGCGTCGACGAACGCATCTACCCCCGGATGGGTCATACGATCAACGTCGACGAACTGCAAGCCGCCGACGCGCTGCTTGCCAGGAGTCGTGGATGACAGCCTCCCAGGCACGCAATCGCCGGCGCATCGGCGGTCTCTTCGGCGTACGAGCAACGAGGCGGCGGAAGCTGGGAATCTGCAGGGCTACCAGCGGGGGTATGAGTGCACCAGGGGGACCACGATGAACAGACTCCAATTACGGCATGTTCTCTGTCCGATGGATTTGTCGCCGCTGTCCATGAACTCACTGGAGTGGGCGAACGCGATCGCGCGCGCGCGACGCGCCGAACTGAGGGCACTGCACGTCGTCGTTAGCGAAGCGCTCGTCGCTCCCGACACCGTTCGCCGCGGACGGGCGCGTAACGCTGGTAAGCGTCGCGGAACTCCTGACGCCGAGCTCACATGGTCCCGCTATCGGTGGCATTCGGTCGACGATTGCCCGTGAAGTCAGACGCATCAATGCCGGATCTGCAGGACGGCGACGAAGGCGCTGAACCGGGCCGCTGCGGAACTCAGACTCAGCGGATGGCGGACGCGCACTCAACTACGCACCGGCGAGCCGCTTCGCGAACTGACGGCTGCCGTCGGCACTACGCATCCCCGGCTGTTGGTTGTTGGAGCGAGAGGCACCAGCGGGGTGCGCCAGCTGTTACTGGGAACCGTAGCCGAGGGCGTCCTCAACCGATCCCCTGTGCCCGTGCCGCTTGCACGATGAGCGGCTGATCGGGAACGGACAACGCGTAGTATGGCTTGCAATAGCGCCACGTACGCCGGTGAATGGAGAAATCAATGATCGAGTTCAAACGCATTCTCTGTCCGGTCGACTTCAGCGACTCCTCGACCCGAGCGCTCGCGCATGCTGCAGCCCTGGCGCGGTGGTTCGAGGCGCAACTGACGGTGCTGCACGTCGTCCCGACCTTCGAACCCATGCAGGTTCAAGGCGAACTCGGCGTTCCCGTTCAGATCGTGAATCCGATGACGCGCGAGGAGATCGTGGGACAGATGCGCCCATTTCTCGAGCGCGCCGGTGTTTCGTCGGAGGCAC
The DNA here is from genome assembly GCA_963730995.1 of uncultured Acidobacteriota bacterium. Lineage (GTDB taxonomy): Bacteria > Acidobacteriota > Vicinamibacteria > Vicinamibacterales > 2-12-FULL-66-21 > CAVSUB01. The sequence goes on from CAVSUB010000004.1 coordinate 373,750, forward strand.
ACCTGATTGCCGAGGCAGGAGATGCGCCAACGACAATCGTCGATCAGGCGCTAACAATAAGAGCTGACCTGGTCGTGATCGGCACACACGGACGCCGCGGGTTCAAGCGGCTGCTCCTCGGATCGGTCACCGAGACCGTGTTGCATGAAGCGCCGTGCCCGGTCTTGACCGTGTCGCCGCATACCGAGGCCGCCACGGCAGACGTGGTCACGTTCAAGCGGATCTTGTGCCCGATCGACTTCTCGCCGTCCGCGCTGCAGGCCCTGGGGTTCGCGCTGGATCTCGCCCGTCAAGCTGGGGGCCTCGTCACGCTGCTTCACGTCGTCGAGTGGCTCCCGGAAGACGAACCGCGCGCCTCGGCACACTTCAACGTGCCGGAATTTCGCGGCTATATGGTCAATGACGCGAGGCAGCGCCTGCGCTCACTCGTGGCCGAGGAGTCCCGGGCGTGGTGCGAGATCGACGACGTGATCGTCTCCGGCCGGGCGCATCGTGAGATTCTTCGTGCGGCGGAAGCACGGTCGGCCGATCTGATCGTCATGGGTTCGCAGGGCAGGGGAGGCGTGGGGCTCGCATTGTTTGGATCGACAACGCAGCAGGTCGTGCGCAGCGCCGCGTGTCCAGTGCTGACGGTGCGTGGCGGTGTGCAGGCGTAGGCGCGCATAGCCCCACGCATGGGACTCTCCGATATGGTCTCTCGTGAATTCGCCGCAACGATTAACGGGCGAATCGAGGCGTAGTGGCGTTGCGCAATTAATCGGCCGTGTGACCCCAACGTTCAACGTTGCGGCGATAGAATGTTCTTTGCGAGGCGCCGCATTGAAAGCGACGACGTGCCAATGGCAAAGCACAACCGACCCTCGGCGCCAACGACTGCCCCCATCGAATGGGGCGAAATCCGAGCGCAACGCGTCGCCTTCGAATCTGGCGCCACCATCTTCCGACAAGGTGACCCTTGCACAGCCATCATGTACGTCCAAGCGGGGTCCGTCCGTCTCTCTGTCGTGTCGCATGCCGGCAAAGAGGCCGTCATCGCGGTCCTAGCGGTGGGCGACTTTTTCGGTGAGGGCTGTTTGACGGGACAGTCCGTCCGGACCGCAACCGCTACGGCTATGTCTGAGTGCTCCGTCCTGCGAATCAGGCGACAAGAAATTTCGAGAAAACTCCACTCTGACGAGAGCTTCGCGGATTCTTTCGTCTCTCACATCCTGAAAAGAAATGCCCGTATGGAAGAGGACCTGATCGACCAGCTCTTCAACTCCACCGAGAAACGCCTGGCGAGGACACTCTTGCTTCTCGCACAGTACGGCAAGAACCACGGCCCGCGGCGCGCGTTGCCCAAAGTGTCCCAAGAGATTCTCGCAGAGATGGTCGGTACAACCCGCCCTCGTGTCAACTTCTTCATGAACAAGTTCAGGAAGCTCGGGTTCATCGAGTACGACGCGAGCGGCGTAAAGGTAAACAACTCGCTCCTCGGAGTCGTTCTGGCCGACTGACTGTGCCAGGTGTATCGGTCTATGCGGCAACTGGGTGTTCGGCTTCGCGCAGTGCAGGCTCTGGGTGGCGAGCCCCCGTTAGGGCGGGCTTCGACTGCGGTGAACGGCCTCGGCCGACCGACCAGCCCGTTGTGTTCTGGCCGCAGTCAAAGCAGCGCAACCAGAGTCGTTCCGGCGCGCGAACCTCACGTAGTCGTGCCCGAGGAAGAGACACCGAAGTGAGAAGGACATCTCGCCTCATAGCCTAGGCAACGTCCGGGCCAACACCGGCTTAGTACTGCTGTTCGAATCGGCGAGTAACGGCCGCGGATGATTGCAACCTGAAATGTTCTTGCTTCCCCTTGAAAGGTTCCCATAGCCTCGTCGATTCTCATGGGTGTCTCGCGATCACGTTACCAAGAGGGACGCCACGTGTTGCGCATCAATCCGGAATGTACTCTTGCGAAGAGGCCGTAGAACTCGCCATGAAGTTGTGAAGGCCTTTGGACTCGTTAGTAACGCCCGATCAGATTGGCTCGAACTGAATGTATGCCTCGACTAATTTATAGGCAGGAACGGATCATGACGTTGCCGGATCGCCTCCCTGCACCTGCTCCTGAGTTGCGGCGCGCAGTGTGGTCCGAACATCGATTTTGGAAGTCAGCGTGAGGTGAACTGGACAGCGATTCGCGATGGCCAGCAGCCGCTCACGTTGTGCGTCGCTCAGCGGCCCGTCGAATTCGACGTCGCGGTCAATGACAGACAGCATCGCCTTCTCTGTGTCGCACACAGCACAATCCCTGGCATGAACGCGCGAGTGACTCAGGCGAACGGTGACACGCATCAGCGGCCACTGTTTGCGGCGTGCGTACATGCCGACCGTCATCGATGTGCAGGAGCCGAGAGCCGCCAGCAGCAAATTGTACGGCGTGGCAACACCGCGGTACCGAGCGGCGCCAGCACGGAGATCCTGTGCTGGTCCGCGTTCGCTTCGGATGGGAACACGACCCTGAACACCATCTCCTCGCCCGTATCGAGATCCCGCAGCGCCAGTTCGGAGTTCATCGTGACCACGTCCGCCGGGATGTCGCTGCCGGGACGACGCGCGCACGATCCAGTTCGTCGTCGAGCTGCTGGAGGTGCTCAAGATCCCTGACGCTCCGCTCTCGAACCCGACAAACAGAGTGCGGAGCTTCCGTGCGTCGTCTTCGGTCACGAAAATGTCACGTTCGGGCATGACTCCTCCCCGTTCGGTGGTGGGCCGACGCGCTCACTTCAGTGGCGAGGGCTCACGTCAGGATCGCTCGGGTGTTGTGCGCGGGATGTCCAAAAGGTGACAGCACCGAAGTGCGTTCGGGGCCGTAATGAAAGCAGGTATTGGTACGCATTGGAAGGCTAATGAGCCGAAAGGGCTTCATCGGGCAGCGGTCGCACGGTCACATCTTGCGTGCTTGGCCTCGCACGAGCGAGACGCCGCGGCCAGGGTTCTGGCTCATACCGTCAACGCTGCAGATCAGACGGCCTCCGCAGATTCATAGGCATGTCTGTTCAGGGTGCAACGTTTAGTTAGGGTCAATGATCAAGAACATCCTTTGCCCAGTCGATCGCTCGCGAAGTTCCTTGGAGGCATTCAGCTACGCGATTGCGCTCGCAAGATGGCAGGGCGCGCGGCTGAATTTGTTGGAGGTCATCGAGTCTGCCGCACCGACGGGCGGCCGCCCAGTCCCAGAAGACGAAAGCGTGCCCAGTGACACCCGGGCTGCGCTCGAAAGGGATCTAGGGCGGGTTCTGACAGCCAGACGCGCATCTGACCTGAGGGTCAAGATCTTCATGCGCAAAGGCAACGTGGTGCAGGAAATTCTCGCGCAAGCCAAAGCGAGTCGGGCCGACCTTGTGGTGATCGGAAGCCATGGCCGAGGAGGCGTTCAGCGCCTGGTGCTGGGATCTGTCGCGGAGAAGGTTCTTCGGCTCGCAACCTGTCCAGTCCTAACGGTTCGCAGTGGAGCGAGTGTGGCGCTTCGAAGCCGCTCGTTGTTCCGATCGATCCTCTGTGCCACCGACTTTTCGGCGGCTGCAAATAGGGGCGTGGCATACGCCAAGCGATTAGCGAAGGAGGCCAACGCCAAGCTAATCGTAATGCATGCGGTCGAGTGGCCCTTTGGTGACGAAGTGACCTCTGACCCCCTCGGAGACCTTCGAAAGAGCATCGAGTCGAGCGCGCGCGACAAACTCGTTCGTCTGCTACCGCGATCGACTGCTGATGGGCGAGGCGCGCAGGCAGTCGTAACCCTCGGCAAAGCCAGCGCTGACATCGTCAAATTGGCCCGTGCACGATCGGTGGACCTCATCGTCCTGGGTGTATCAGGACGCGGCGCTGTCGATGTGGCCGTTCTCGGATCCACCACACATCACGTCATTCGTGAGGGGACGTGGCCGGTCCTGACCGTTCGGACAGCCACTCGATGACGGTGTCGTGCGCGATCACCACTGCGCGGTTCGCACGTGCGCGCATGCGCGACGGTGTTGTTGACATTTCCCTGACCCGCAAGACAATCTGAGCCGAAACGATCGAGAGGCGCGTGGAGGCCATCGTGATCGAAGCGTTGATCGTCGTCGGCTTCGTCGTCGGCTTCGTCGCCCTAGGGCTCGCGGTGATCGCAGTCAGAGACCTCACGCAGAAGAAGCACGCCGTGACGCGGAACTTTCCCGTCATCGGGCATTTCCGCTACTTCTTCGAGGAGATGGGGCAACCGCTACGGCAGTACTTCTTCTCAGGCGACTTGGAGGAGCGGCCCTACAACCGAGTCACGCGGTCGTGGGTCTATGCGTCGGCAAAAGGCGAGAACAACCAGATCGGCTTCGGCTCGCAAGTCGACCACCACGAACCAGGCCGAATGCACATCGTGCCATCCATGTTTCCCACGCTGAGCGGCCCGTCCGCCAATCTGCCCAGGCCCGCCGTGATCGGACGGAACAGGCGCGAGCCTTACCAGCCCCAACGGTTCGTCAACATCTCTGGCATGAGCTACGGCGCCCTCTCACCGAACGCCGTCAGGGCGCTCTCACGTGGGGCCGCGCTCGCCGGTTGCTACATGAGTACCGGAGAAGGATCCCTCTCGCCGTACCACGTCGAAGGCAAAGGCGACATCCTGTATCAAATCGGCCCGGCGAAATTTGGCTGTCGCGACGCGAAGGGGAACTTCGACGAGGAGAAGGCGCGGAAGATTATGGCACTGCCCCAGGTCAAGATGGTGGAGATCAAGCTGGGCCAAGGCGCCAAACCTGGGAAGGGCGGCTTGCTGCCAAAGGAGAAGATCACACCCGAGATTGCTGCGATTCGCGGCATTCCGATGGGACAGGACTGTCACTCTCCGAACAGATTCGAGGAATTCGATGACGCCCCGTCCTTGCTCGATTTCGTGGCGCGAGTCCGCAGACTCACCGACAAGCCGGTCGGCCTCAAGATGGTCGTCGGAAACGCTGAAGAGATCGACGCTTTGTGTCAAGAGATCCGTCGCCGCGGCGACGGCCCTGATTTCATGGCCGTGGATGGCAAAGAGGGCGGCACTGGCGCCGGTCCACTCGCGTTGGCCGACTACGTTGGGCTGCCATTGATCGATGGGCTGACGATCGTGGACGATGCGCTGCGACGACAAGGTATTCGCCAGGACGTGACCGTCATTGGATCGGGCAAGATCGCAACTGGCGGCGAAGTGGCCATCCACATTGCGCTGGGCGCCGATCTGGTTCACATCGGGCGCGGCTTCCTGTTCGCCATTGGCTGCATTCAGGCACTCCGCTGTCATACGAACAAGTGCCCGACTGGCGTGACCACACAGAACCGATGGCTGCAATCCGGTTTGGATCCGACAGACAAAGCCGCGCGCGTCGCCAATTACTCGGCGACGCTGGAACGGGATCTCCAGATGATCACGCATGCCTGTGGCCTGAAGCATCCGACCGAACTCAACCGCGGCCACGTCATGGTCAACATCTCACCGGGCGTTCAGAAGTCGCTCGCGACGATATATCCGTATCCTGAACCACATTGCCGTCGAGGCCACGGGCCCGGAGATTTGGCACCCTCACCGGTCAAGGTGCAGGCAACGATGGTCGACAGTGCGCACACCGCCTAGAAAAGTCGATCAAGGCGAACTGGAGGTGGGACGATGACCACGTACAACGTTGGATACTTCGTTGGCAGCCTCGCTAAGGGGTCGATCAATCGGAAGCTCGCGGGCGTTGGTGCGCCTTGCCCCGAAGGGGCTGCAGTTGACAGAGATTCCGATCAGGGATCTCCCGCTGCACAGCTACGACTACGATGCCGACTTTCCAACAGTCGCCCGAGCCCTCAAAGATGCTATTGCAGCCGTCGATGCGGTTCTCTTCGTCAGCCTGAATACAATCGCTCGATTCCGGGCGGCTTCAAAAACGCAATTGACTGGGCGAGCCGGCCCTACGGGAAGAACGGGTTCACGCGCAAGCCGTCGGGTGTCATCGACACATCGCGGGAAAGATCGGAACAGCCGTCGGCCAGCAGCATCTTCGCAGCATCCTGGCGTTTTGCAACTCGCCACTGATGAACTCCATCGAGGCATACATTCAATTCACGCCTGGACTGATCACCGACGACGGCGAAGTCACCGATGACTCGATCGCCGAGTTTCTCAGCAACTACATGTCGGAATTCCATGGATTCATCACGAGGGTCTATATGGCGTTGCCTCGAAACGCCTGACACGCATACCGTCCGACGATTCGTTCGTCGGTCTTCCTTAGCGTTCGCTCGACGGGCTCGCTGCCGTGGCGACGTCGGCCAACAGTACCCGTGAGCCCTTCAGCCGCCGTCGGATGTGTGAAGATTGCATCCAGTAGCAGCGTGAACGAGAGCTGCCAGAGCATGGCCGTCTGGACGGTCGCCGTCAGTTCGGTAGCCTCGACTCCGAAGACGGTGAAGCCGAGTATGCGGTCGCTCGTGCTATCGATCAGCATCTTCATGAATTCACGCGAGGCAGACAACGTTCGCGTCCGCAGCAACGCAGCCATGGGCAGCTTCGTGACGCGGCACGGACCGCCGCGGCTCTTCGCCTCTAACTCGTTCGATCCCACCCGCGCCAGTTCTCTGTCCGTGTACATGCAGAACAGTCCCAGCCCGATCGCGGGTCGTACGGGTTCCTCCCTTGAGGTGGTCACGGACGATGCAGAATCGTCAAAGGCGGCGTGCGTAAATTGTGGGCTACCGGCGGAATCGCCGATAGCCGAGACGTTGGGCGCAGTCGTTCGAGGCGGTCGTTGACCGCGATATCCAGGGCGTCCACGTCGATCGTCGAGGATGAAATGAAGAGTCGAAGGGCGACCCGAAGAGACGAATCTGCAGCTTCGCACCAGCAGGATATCCTTTCGAAAGAGCGGCTGGACCATTGGCTGGACGACGCCCTGGCGGACACATTCCCGGCAAGTGATCCAGTCGCGTCGCCACCCTCCGACGCTGGGCCCGTCGACGGAGGCAGTCGCGCAGCAAGGGGCCAGTCGGAAGCCGGCGCGCCGACTCCGCGGCGTTCGCGACGTTGACGGATGCCACTCGCTGGAGCTGGCGTGCTCGTCGTGGGATCGTTGCTTCAGTTGCCGCCTCCCCAGCAGGCGGCGAGTCGTTTCACCTCTGAACGTGTGCTTCCACCATCCAGGAGCAATTTGTCGATCCCGCGCGATCACTTCCGTGAACAGATCAGCTGTGTCGGCGTCTTTCAGGTCGGTCGCCTCATCGATCGCGCGCCGGGCACTGCTGCCGAATGTCGCTAGCGCGTTCGCATGCCTTCGACGTGGGCCGTCCACTCGCCCCTGGTGACAGCGTACTCGGGCAACTTCGATCGACGCGAGACGGTCTGTACCGTTACCTTTAGCGACGCAGCACAATGCCACTCCGCGCTCGGCGATCGAATCGACGTATTCGCGGGCTGCATCGGCCGCGCGGTCGAAAAGATCGGGGAGTCCCACAGATTTGGCCCCTTCACGTTCCAGTGCGCGTGTTTCGCTTGCCGCTGGAGATCGATCGCTTCGCGATCGTTTAGCAGCTGGACGAGGCTTTTCCTTGCCAACTCGGCGAGATCATTGCGAGTCTCGTATATGGGACCCTCAGCTCAAGAGGTAACGCGAGCGATCACCGAGACGACAGCCGCGATGTGCCAGCCGCAGTGGCACAGACCTAGCGCACGAGTTGGCGGCAGGAGAAGCAGCCCCACCGTCGCACCTTGCTCGGCGAGACGTGCCACACTAAGCTCGCGCAATGTCAAGACGATCCGAGGCGGTCGCGGCTGAAACGTGCACAGCGCTCGGCTCCGACGATGCACGAATTGAGTCCTACTCGAACCGTGAGCTCCGTTTGGGGTCTCTCGCGATCTCGCGAGCCCTCCCCGTCAAGGAGAGACGCCTCGTCGGACCGTGGTGTTTCCTCGACCGCTTCGGGCCGCTGACGTTCAGCGAAGGCAAGCCCATGGACGTCGCGCCACATCCGCACATGGGACTGCAGACGGTGACGTGGCTTCTTCATGGTGAAGTCGTACATGACGACAGCCTCGGCTACGAATCGATTCTCCGGCCGGGAGGAGTCAACGTGATGACATCCGGTGACTCAATCGCGCACGCGGAGCAAACCCCACCCGACAATACTGGTCGGCTGAATGGCGTGCAGCTCTGGGTGGCTCTTCCCGATCTCAGTCGTCACACCGCCGCCACCTTCGAGCATGTACCGGAAGTCCCGGTCGCCGAATCACGAGCTGGTCGTGTGCAGGTATTCGCGGGAACGCTGCAAGGTGTGACGTCACCAGCAGTTCACTTCTCTGAAATCCTCGGTGCGGACGTGCAGGTGCTTCGAGGGCAGACCCTGACTCTGCCGGTTCAGTCGACCTTCGAACACGCGCTGCTGGTCTTGGACGGCGACGCCAGGCTCGATGACCAGCCACTCGAGGAGCGGGTCCTGTACTACATGGGGAGCACGCGTTCGGAAATGAGCATCTCCAGTCGCGCCGGAGGCCGGTTGCTGCTCATAGGAGGGCCGCCATTTCCCGAAACGCTTCTCATGTGGTGGAACTTCGTCGCTCGAACGGAAGACGAGATCGTACAAGCTCGCGCTGATTGGGAGGCAGGGCAACGGTTTGGAAACGTGCCAGCGTACAAGGGTCCCCGGCTGAGCGCTCCGAGTCTGGTTCGCTTCGCTCGTCCCAATCCCGTGAGCTGAAGAAACGCACCACGCACGGAGGTAAGTGAAGATGTCGGTCCATGTGGCACCTCACGAAACAATCGTCAGCGTTCGAGGGTCGGGACAAGGCTTGCGCAGGAGATCTCGGCGCGCGCGCATCGTTTTTGCGCGGATGAACCGGTTCCGAACGGTGGAACCGATACGGGCCCGACGCCCTACGATCTCTTGCTCGCCGCGCTCGGCAGTTGAGCGTCGATGACGGTCGCGCTGTACGCGCGGCGAAAGGGCTGGCCGCTCGAGGAGACGATCGTTCGACTCCGCCATTCCAGGATTCATGCGGCAGACTGCGCAGAGTTCGAAACGAAAGCAGGCCGGTTGGATCGTGTGGAGTGGACGCTGCAGTTCCAGGGTGCGTTAACCGCGGCGCAACGAACCAGATTGGTGGAGATCGCGCAGATGTGTCCTGTCCATCGGACGCTGAAATCGGAAGTGCACATTCCCGCCCCAGAAGTTTGTTGAGGGCGAATCTGATGCTGATGATTCGTTCGGGGCGTGACTCCGCCTGGAGGTAGCGGCATGAAGACCCTTGGGCGCATTCTGTGCGCAATCGATCTCGAGAAGGCGAGCGAAAGAGCGTTTGACCGTGCGCTCAGTCTCGCAGTGATCGGCGAGGCGAAGCTGTTTCTCCTGCACGCAACCCCTGCGAACGTGCCATTCTCCTGGCGCGCGCGCGAGCGGCTTGAGTACCTAACCCAGCTTCGGGAACGCGCAGAGGCCGCAGGCGTGAGGGTGCGGGTTGAGGAGCAACACGGCGATCCCGCTGGCCTGATCGTGCTTCACGCAAAATCCAGAAAGGCCGATCTCGTTGTTCTCGGATCCAATCGACGACGGGGATGGCGAAGGTTAAGAGAGGGATCGGTCGCCGAACGCGTCCTGCGTCGTGCCGCATGGCCAGTCCTCATCGTTCCGTGGGATGCTCCTCGGGCCGGTGTCCTCGCGAAGAAGCGCGCCCGTGCGACCTCAAAGGGCGTTTCGCATCGTGCGTAGGGACAAGGCGGCACTCGCAATCGAGAGCACCTCATTGGGACCGATGTGGAGGACTCGTTCGTCCACCACTCGCACAGCGAAGGACGCCGTGAAGACTCACTCGCCGGGACATGATCACGCGCGGGTGTATCCCGGAGAAGCGCTTTTGTGGGAACTCGCGACACTGGTCATGATCATGCTGCCGACCGGGTTGCGGGCGAACGGATTGGTCAGTCCCGATTTCGGCGCTCGCCGAAGGAGACTTGGTGTTCGTGCGTCCAGGCGCAGTCTCCCCGCCGATGGCGTCGTCCGCAACGGATTAGAACGGCAAGGGATTGATGTTCCGTCACCGTTCGACCGCCGGTGTCAAGGTACGTCCACGGCTGCTGAATGAGATGCCCGCGTCCCACTCTGCCCCAGCATGATCGCTTCAACTAACGGTTCGTCGACGACGACCGCCGCGTGCCAACGAATCAGAAAATTCCGCCCCCGGGGCCACCCGTTGTATCCGACCGTTGAACCACGAACTCGACAGACCCCATAGTCGGGAGCGTCGATGGTCTGTCGAGATAATCACGCACGTGCTTGCCAACGGAGTCGTAATACCGCACCCATGCTGATCCAGTCCGGCGGCGCCAAATCCGACGCAAAGGCGGATACACCGCCAATGCGTCGCTCGGCGCAAGCAGCCGAAGCACAACCTGGTGTTCTTCGGGCGAGAGCTGTGTCAACTTCACTGAGCCGTTCTGCACCGACGACGAACGAATCCGCGGGATCCCCTTCACGGAAACACATCGAGCCGTTTGATCGTTCTAGGTACGGGCCGTGTCCGCTACTTCTTCCAGTGCCGCGGCAACCGAGAGAAACGAACAATGGCACCGGCTTCAACAGGCCGGTCACTTCAGCGCTCACGATGGCGCATATCAGCGGCGCAATCCTCGTTAAAGTTCTGTTGTCGTTCAAGTCTTGTCTCTCTTTGCGTTTGCGCAAAGACTTCCCTCGTAAAACAGTTAACGTTGGGCTGAACGGTGCAGCTGCCTGAAGAAAACTGGCATTTCAATTCGGTCAACGTCCAGACAACGGCTTGACGCGAATGGCCACTTTGACGGCGCCCATCGAGGCGCACTCGAGGGCGCGCTCAAGTACTTCGCGCTCGCGGCCCCCAACCACATGGCCGATGAAGAGTAGAGCCTCTCTCCCAGACTGCGAAACAGGCGATCCCACTGTGGCTCAGTGACGACGCCGCTGAAGCGGCGCTTTCAAGAATCTGCTCATGAGAGTCGATTCCTTATTAGCGTCACGGCATTGATTAACACGGCGCGGCGGTTGGCGCGACGCGATACCAGTCAGACGTCCACGTTCGGTGTCCGCAACGTCAGTCCTCCGTATCCTGTCGTGACGCCGTTGATCGAAGCTGTCATGCTACGAACGGAGTGCCAACGCGGGAATCTCATTCACGAGCGTCGGGCGCGTTGTCACGAACGAGCCACAGTAACCCGGAGTCATTGCCAAACGTGCTTGCCGCGATCACCGGGCCATCTCCATCGGCGGTCAATGGACCAGCATGCCGTTAGCTCACCCGGTTCTGAGCTGGCGGTCGTCCGCATGGCGGATTTCACGCCGCTGTTTGCCGCGCCCTTTGGTGACGCTGCATACATGACGACCCAACGCTTCGCTTAACCTGCGGCGCATCAGTTACGGCAGCAAACGGCCATGCTTCCGTCGCCTCGACGAACAGATGGCTGCCGTCTCGAAGACCCGCCTCGATTGAGCAACGAGTGTCGACACTTCGGCGGGGTAAATTTACGTCAACGAACGGCAGCGTGACTTGACGGATACGCTACGCGAACGGTCGAAGCGCAAATGACAGGCGGTGCCTTGCGTAGTCGCGGAAGGCACCGACCGTTTCAGGCCGTGCATCTCGTATCACGTACTCGACTTGGGCATCCATCGGAGCTCCTTCGGTTCACTTGACTTCGCCCTCGCATTCAGGGCATCGATTCTGGACGTACTCGAGCCAGCCGAGCAGATCCTCCGGTGCCGGCGATCGCGCCGATTCGGCGACAGCTGTGATGTAGATGATTTCGCCCCACCTGTCCGCGATAAGCGCGCCAGGCGCTCGCACGCCGGGCACATCCTCCCGCGTAATGACGCACTCCGTCTCAAGGGCTTCGAACCCGGCCGTGCGCGACCTAAGACCAGAGACGTACTTGCCGCCGGATTCGACCGGACGTAAGAAAACAAGGAGCAGGTTCTTCCGCTGCCAGATGGTCGAGTAGCTGAACTCCTCTCCACCGACAGTCCGCACCTTGAAATGTGGAACCTGGTCGCCGCGTTGCAACATCTTCGGGTCGGTCACTGCATCCCCTTTCCTAAGCATCCGCAAGTTGTGCGCCAATCGACTCGATCCCTCCGTGGCCCAAATGTGTGTCGTTCTGGTGAACGTGCGCTTCGCGGTCCTGTTTCAGACTGAAGTCGTCACTTCATGTGCATTGCCTCTAACAACAACGTTGGCAAAGGTGACCACTGGCAGCTGAGCACGTAGGGAGTGTCTGCCGCTGCCAGCCTCGCCGCCGTGTCGATATGTGCGTTCACCCGCCGGCTCACGTCCAGAGTCATGGCATGCAGATTCTCGGCAGACAAGTGCAGCCGGCGCAGGGAATCGATCACGGCGAACGGTTGAAGCGTCTGCGGTGGATAAAAATCGCTGCCATCGGCCTTGTCCAAACAAATCCAGGCCGGACCCAACTATCGCCACACAATGAACGCTATCGCCCGGGATTTGCGCGGACGCACTCAGCGCGCCAAGCGCAGCGTCAATCGCAAAGTTCACCCGATTGACGTGTCGATCGAGAGGCCGCGATCGTCGTTGACGCTGGCATACGCGGACAGCCGTTCGTCGTCTGTCATCGTCCGTGTTGATTCGAGCCGCGTACGCGCCTGTTGTCCCGTCTTCGTTCTTGTGGAGCTGCGATTGCTGCAGCCCACCATTCATAGCATCGACTCCTCACAATTTTCTGCGGCGCGAGCGAATCTCCGCTGCCGCGACCCACCCGATGGATAGGGCGACGAGAAAAAGGAAAACGATGTCACCTATTGGCATGCTCTCTCCATAAGTAAAGCGCCGTCGGAAACGCGCGCCTATCCGCGTGGCGTGCGCAACACATGTAATCAATGACTTCAGGATCGCCTCACACGTTCGCGGCCCAGCCACCAGACGCCTTGCGCCTGCTCGATCGTCAGACAGAGTTCAGGCGTTAAAACTTTCACTGCGAATTCGCCGAACGTGGCGCTCGTCGATCTGATGGCGGTTGGACACCCATCTTCGATTAGGTACGTCGTCACGCCGCCTCCCGGTCTTCGGAACCGGCCCACCGAAATACGGGCGACTGAATGTGCAGAACCGATTCACCGCCGAGCGCTTTTCTGCCAAGCAGAGTCACAATGATCAGTGACGAAGCGGCCGCTGCGGAGTACCCGAATAGCAGCACGCTTTGTGTAAGCAGCGCAAGTCCGACGATCAGCGCAAGTCCAACGACTACGATTCGACTTCTCACAGTTCCTCCTTTCTCAGTAGCTATCGTCGCAAGGATTGATCCAGTTGAGACCGAACGCGACAAACCCGTTTCCCGCCGATTTCTGTGAACGTTCGAGAAACCGGCACCAAACCCGCTCGCGCGGCACGATTCAGAATGTAATGCCGTTAAAGAATGAAAGGGACGGGCAAGAAACGACGGTGACAGCAAAGCTCGCATTAGCAATGTTCATCGCCTCAGCAGCGATTTCACGTTGAAATCTCCAGCTTTCAGTCCGTAACCTCGTCGACACTCGACTGCATCCAATCGCCGTTGTTCCGCCTCTGTGGACGACGGCGACAACGGCGAGCCCATTGCGTTATCGCGTGCGTGGAGGCGTGCTCACCTTCTCACTAACGGCCACCAGCACTGTCCGTATCGAACGCGTTCTCCGCGCCGTCACTTACGCGCCCTCGGCTCGGCGGGTGATTGCATGGGCCGCATCCCTGGCGGGCGCGAACGAAGGCGAAGTCCGCTTGTTCCACGCGTTCCCGCGTGCTGTCGAACGGGCGTCTGCGACCTCGGAGCCCGATTCCGAACGCGCGCTCACGAAGCTGTTCGCGCTCGCGACACATCTTCCGGGGCCGTCCGAGAATTAGCGCAGCCATTACGGGAGGTGATGCAGTTGCCGAAATCTTGCGTCATGCTGGGCTCATGAAAGCGGACCGAATTGTGGTCGGAATGCATTCGCAGGACGGGAGCGTGAGCCCGCTGGATGTGCGACTCGCGATTGACGCGCGCTGTCCAGTTCTCGTCGTCGACGGGACGCTGACAGAACCAATGAAGGCTGGCGCTCTCGTCCATATTCTGGTCGCTGTCAATTTCCTGCCAGCTTCAAGCCTCGGTGGACACCCAAAACCGGCCATCAATGGACACCTGAAAACCGGCCATTTCGAGTAGCGGTTCGAGACGTTGACGCCGGCGAGGAACGCGGAGTTCCTACGCTGCATGAGCAACGTCTTGGGCGACGACAAGCGACATCAGATTGTGGCGTTGGGGCGACTGGGCTGGTCGCTGCGGCGCATCGAGCAGGCGACGGGCGTCCGCCGCGAAACGATCAGCGGCTACTTGAAAGCCGCAGGGATCGTGATGCGTGGACCTGGACGGCCGACCGTCAGGAAATCAAAACCGGCCATTTCGCCATCGGAGGTGTCCACCGACCCCGGCTCCTCAAATCCGGCCATTTCATCGGAGGTGTCCACCGACCTTGCGGCCGTCCGACCGGGCCGAGCACCAAGTGCGAATGCCTGCGAGCCGTATCGCGAGCTGATCACTGAAGCGCTGGCGCGCGGCCGCAACGCGATGGCCATCTGGCAAGACCTGGTCGATGGCCACGGGTTTCCGGCTCGCTATGCCAGCGTCCGGCGGATTGTCGTCGCGCTGCGCGGACGCACGCCGACCGACGCCCGCGCTGTGATCACCACCGCGCCCGGTGAAGAAGGGCAAGTGGACTACGGCGAAGGGCCGATGGTCCGGTACCCCAAGACCGGCAAGTACCGGCGCTGCCGCCTGTTCGTCCTGACGCTCGGCTACTCCCGCAAATCGGTTCGCTTGTTGGTCTGGCAATCGAGCGCGCAGACGTGGGCCGAGCTCCACGAGCGCGCGTTTCGTCGTCTGGGCGGGACCGTGCGGGTGATCGTCCTCGACAATCTCAAAGAGGGCGTGCTGAGGCCCGACGTCTACGATCCCGCGCTGAATCCGCTGTATCGGAACGCGCTCGCGCATTACGGCGTTGTGGCCCTGCCGTGTCGCGTCGGGATAAGGACGACGAGATCAGCCTTCCTCGAATTGGCATGGATGGAGCACGATCGTCCCGGCTGGACCGCCGTGTTGCTCGAGGGTCCATACCAGAACTCCTTGGCGCTCTGCGCGTTGCCGTAGGCCGGTCAGAAGTTCGAGGCGTTCGCTTTGGTGCCATGAAAACGGATAGTTGGCGGGGACGGCGTGAAGAATGTAGACCTTGTTAGCACGAGCAATACTGAGCGCTCGCTCGAAGGCGTTGTGGCTAGCCTTGGTGAGATCGATTGCGCACAGGATTGTCGTGATCGTGCTCACCGATATCTCCTGACCGATCGGCCTCGGTGCCCATTGGGTGTTGGATGCTTTTCCTGCCGGTCGCCGTGATACCAAGGGTCCATGGCGGCGCGTCACTGGCGGGGAACGAGTCGGCGAGAATCCGATCAATTTCCCCTTCGTCCTTTAGCGACGCCCTGTCTTTGGGCGGCCTGTGGATTCAGCCTGTTTCGTTCCTGAGTATCAGCGGGACGTCACATGCGTTCTCCATCATCGTCCGAGCGACAAAATGTCGATGACGCCAGTCGGCATCACTTGGCAAGTCGTTGACACGTCAAAAGCGCGTGCCGGCGCATGCACGGGACGCGACCTGGTCAGAGATCCAATCTGCCGGCCAGCAATCGACCTCAGCATGATTCGTGGGGTGTCGTCATGATGTCCAAGAGATGACAGCCGCGACTTGGCTTCCGGACCGTAATAGCGGGGCGGTGTCCAACGTTACGGTTCAGCGCTGAGGTGGAACAAATGTACAAGACGAGTAAAGGCGGCATATTCAAGGGCTGGCGAACAGCAGGAATGATCGCGCTCATGTCTTTCGCTCTCAGTTCTGCACAGGGGGTCGTTTCTAAGGCGCAGGGGAGGGCCGAACTGCCGTGGATGAACACGAATCTTGATCCGGCGCAGCGAGCGACCTACTGATTGCGCGAATGACGCTCGAACAGAAGGTCGAGCAGCTCTCCAACGACACTCGGCCGGCAGAAGACGCGGCGAATCGACCACCCGGCTGTGAATTCCAGCCAATAGGGCGTCACATTCAGGGCATTCCGGAGCTTGGCATCCCCACAGTACGCATGATCAACGGCGGCACAGGCGTCCGCGGAGGCGACTGCCTGCCCGAGCCGGTTGCTACGGCGCTGCCGTCTACGCCGGCGAGCGCGGCGACGTTCAATCCCGACCTGAACCGTCAATTGGGCGAGATCCTGGGCGACGAGGCACGCCGAGACGGGCACCAAGTCATGCTCGCACCAAGTATGAACCTGCATCGACATCCCTACGGCGGGCGAAACTACGAATACCAAAGCGAGGACCCGTACCTGTCCGGAGTGATGGCGGTCGAACAGATCAAAGGTATCCAGGCCAACGGTATTCACGCGAATGCAAAGCACCTCGCAGGCAATGAACAGGAAACCCAGCGGCGTCAAATGGCAACGCGCATCTTGCCGCGTGCGCTGTACGAGCTGTACTTGCTGCCATTCGAGATGGCGGTTCGGGATGCACAGCCGGCATCTGTCATGTGCGCCTTCCCGGAGATCAACGGCGTGTCCGCGTGCTCGAGCGAGGATTTGCTCAAGACCACGCTGCGCGAACGCTGGGGATTCGACGGATACGTCGTCACCGACCGCCGCGCTGTGCACGACGTGGGACCTTCGATCAAGGCCGGGGTCGACTGGGAGCTGGCCCATATCACACCCCTGCACTATTCACTCGACCCCCAGCCAGGGCAGCGTGGCAATCCCGGAAGCGAAGGGATCCGAGCGGCACGTGCCGCCGGCACCATTACAGTGAGCGACATCGATCAGATGCTGCGGCGCCGCTATGTGCAGATGTTCAAGTTTGGGCACTTCGACACCAACTTCGATGTCCTGTTTCAGGCGGCGCCCGACTTTCTCGGCCACGGCCTGGTGGCACGGGAGATTGCCGAGCAAAGCATCGTCCTGCTCAAGAACGAGAACAACATGCTGCCGCTGAACGCCGCGACCCTGAAGTCGGTCGCCCTCATCGGCGCCGAATGGTTTGCTGGCCAGGCGAAGTTGCCGCCTCGGTCGGTCAGGGCAGATAACTCAAACGTCGTCGCTCCTTACACCGTCACTCCGCGGGACGGATTGCAGAACGTGCTGCGGGCACTGGGCTCTGCGGCAACCGTCACGTACGAAAGCGGCGGCGGGACCGGAACAAAAGCCGACCGCGACCGCGCGGTCGCGCTCGCGCAAAGGTCCGACGTGGTCATCGTGATGGTTGGTGACAACCCGCACGAGCTTTGTGACCGAGAAACGCTCGGCCTGCCAATCATCCCGCCGGCCGACCCGAACTTTTGTGCATGGGACGAGATCGCACCCGGGGAGGAAGAGCCGAAGGTTGGCGAGGATGCGTCGTCAGATGTGGCACGAACTAGCACTGGAATGTTGGAGCTGCCGAACCCTCCCCGCGGTACGGGAACTGACCAGGAAGCGCTCATGCAAGACTTGGTTGCCGCGCCAGGTGTGGCGCAGAAGATGCTCGTCGTACTCAAGACGGAGGGCATGGTGCTGATGCCGTGGCTGGACAAAATCTCCTCACTGCTTGAGGCATGGTACCCGGGGCAAGAGGATGGGAACGCTGTCGCGAGCATCCTATTCGGTTTGCGCAATCCGTCGGGCAAGCTGCCGATGACATTCGGCAATTCGGCAACCGAGGCGGCCTACTCCACCACGGCGCAGTTCCCCGGTCTCTTCATCGACCCGCCACACTGGTTGGACCGGCCACGGTTGGAGGCGCAGTACACCGAAGGGCTCCAGGTGGGTTATAGGTGGTACGAAGCCAACAACGTCAGGCCGGTGTTCCCATTTGGTTTTGGTTTGTCCTATACGACGTTCGCGTACAGCGGTCTGTCAGTGGCAACGGCGATTGACCAGCAGACAGGCCGAGCAGTGTTGTCGGCTAGATACACGATCACGAACACCGGCACGAGACGGGGAGCCGAAACCTCGCAAGTTTATCTCACCCTTCCTCTGGCGGCCGGGGAGCCTTCCAAACGGCTGGTTGGTTTCCAGAAAGTCGATCTGATGCCCGGCGCGAGCCAGCAGGTTCTGGTTGCCATCGACTCGTCGCAGTCGAATCATCCGTTGTCGTATTGGGTGCCCCTCAACGACGCCCCCGTACCTGGGTGGTCACAAGGCAGCTGGAGTAGAGCTTACGGGGACTATACGGTCCACGTGGGAACGTCCTCGGCTAACACCGCACTCGAGCAGAGCGTGACGCTGCCGGGTCTCGTGCCGGGAGGATGCATGACCGTTCAGCCCGGACCCGCGTGGGTATGCGTCAATGGCGGCTGGTTGCCACCGGGCCATCCGGGTGCGGGCGGTGGACCGACACCGCCTCCGTCACCGACTCCACCGACGGCGTGCACGACGGTCCAGCCCGGACCCGCGTGGGTATGTGTCAATGGCGGCTGGTTGCCACCTGGCCATCCGGGTGCTGGCGGTGGAGCGACACCGCCTCCGTCACTCACTCCGCCCACGGCGTGCACGACGGTCCAGCCCGGACCCGCGTGGGTATGTGTCAATGGTGGCTGGTTGCCACCTGGCCATCCGGGTGCTGGCGGTGGAGCGACACCGCCTCCGTCACTCACTCCGCCCACGGCGTGCACGACGGTCCAGCCCGGACCCGCGTGGGTATGTGTCAATGGTGGCTGGTTGCCACCCGGCCATCCGGGTGCTGGAGGAGGGCCGGCTCCGCTGATCCCGAACTCCTGATGGTCGGCAGTGCCCAGGTGACTCGCGTCCGTGCGAGTGTGCCGACGAGACGCTTGCGTTCTACCGCGGGCTCCGAGACAAGTTTGAACCAGGCAAACCGTTCTGGAATACCGAGACGGCTGACACGGCGTGCGGTGGCAATCCTTGGGGCGGCACGTTTCTCGACACGTTCCGCTACCTGGATCAGCTCGGACGGCTGGCGAAACAGGAAGTCCGCGTTGTCGCTCACAACATACTGGTCGCAAGCGACTATGGACTGTTGGAGGAGAAGTCGTTCGCGCCGAAGCCGAACTACTGGGCGGCCCTGCTCTGGCGGCAGTTGATGGGAACCACCGTTCTGGAATCAGGCGTACCAATTCAAGCCGGTCTTCACGTGTACGCGCACTGCCTGCGCGGCAGACCCGGAGGCGTCGCGGTGCTGGCGATCAACACTCGACAAGACCGCCTCCCGATCCCTGACGGTGGCGACCGCGGGCGAGAGGTACACGTTGTCGTCGTTGGCTGTCGGCAATCTCCAAGAGAAGCGCGTTCAGTTAAACGGAACCGAACTCAAATTGGGCGCGAATGACGACTTGCCGACCCTGGCCGGCGAGTCGATCGGCAGGGGCGACATCACTCTGGCCCCGGCAACAGTCACTTTTCTGGAATTCGCGGAGGCCGCAAACACTGCGTGTCGATAACGACGCGTTTAGCAATGTGGGGGACACAGTTCGTCGAGTGAGGAAGCAGTGTGACGCGTGGAGCGTGCCGTCACGCGCGAGGATCGCCGACCTCAGTCGGCCAGGACGACTCCGAGGAGCGAGTTGTTTACCTTCACACCGCTCACGCCGTACTCGATGAACCCGAGCTTCCTGAACTTGTTCATGAAGAAGTTGACACGAGGACGGGTCGTCCCGACCATCTCTGCGAGAATCTCTCGGGATATTTTGGGGAGCACCCGCCGCGGTCCAGCGTTCTTCCCGTATTGCGCGAGAAGCAAGATTGTCCTGGCCAGGCGCTTCTCGGTGGAGTTGAAGAGTTGGTCGATCAGGTCCTCCTCCATGTGTATGTTTCTTTTCAGGATGTGCGAGACGAAAGAATCCGCGAAGCTCTCCTCAGCATGTAGTTTTCGCGCGACCTCGTGTCGTCTGATGCGCAGGACGGAACACTCAGACATCGCCGTTGCGGTCGCCGTCCGGACTGACTGGCCCGCCAAACAGCCTTCACCGAAAAAGTCCCCCCCGTCCAGAACAGCGATCACGGCCTCTTTGCCGGCGTGCGACACGACGGAGAGCCTGACAGAGCCTTGCTCTATGTAGAGAATGGTTGTGCAGGGTTCCCCTTGCCTGAAGATCGTGACGCCCGGTTCGTACCTGCGGCGTTCCACGTTGAGACCGGTCCATTCGAGCGGGTTGGTCTCGGGCGCCGAGGTTCGTTTCCGCATTGCCATAGCGTAGCGGTCAGCGCTCAGCTGAAACCCCTTTAATGACTTCACGGCGGCTTCACTTTGCACTGCTGTTCAACCGGAATCATGGAAGCGTCAACTGCAGCCTCCTGGTGTCGCCTCCGATTTGCCGCGCGAGGTCCCGGTATCTCGGCTCGTTCCAGCCGACGGCCCCGCGCCGAAGGACGGGATGAAGAGCGGAAGGACGGAATTCTGTGATCTGCTCGTGCGGGAAGCGCTTCCCGCCCGTCGCGAACGGGATCAGGTACTCAACCCCCTGTCGGAAGCTACGGCCGTCTGCGGTGCGGTGGCTCCACAGGTCCTCTCCCACGCGTTCACCGAGCGTTGCCAAGTGGAGGAACGCGGTCAGGTTGAAGATGCTGTAGTCCCACGCGCGTGTGCGCGCGATCTCGCGCGGTTGGCGTCCGTCCGGCTCGAACTGTCGCCCGATCTCGGTCCGCGCTCCCGTGAGTCTCGTCCGCGCCACTTCCGCCTGACCGGTATAGAGCGCAAGCGCCACGACCTGGACGTCGTACCAGGTCTCCTGATTGTTGCCCCTCTTGAGTTCCTCCTGTCCATATGCGCTCTCAACGAGCCAGAGGAGGAACGCCCGCATCCACTTCTTGAAAGCCTCACGGTCGGCGGCGCTCCAGACGGACGAGCGTTGCAGAAGCGTCACGCCATCGATGATGGTCGGCAGGAATCGGGTTTCAATGATGCCGGCCGAGCGTCCCGCCGCGACGCCAGGGATACCCTGCGCGAACTGCAGGTCGGGGTTCATCCGCGTCGCCGCATCGAGGAACCAGACCCGAACGAGTCGCGCGGCGTGATACGCGTACACTTCGCGGTCGGTGAAATGAAAGGCGAGTGCCAGCGTCGAGACCGCATCGGTGAGACGCTCAAGATTTTCCCGATCGGTGATGCGATCGATCGCTGGGTTCCGCTGACCATCTCTCCGGATGTACGGTCGGCCGTTTGGCTTGGAAGGGTCGGGCCACCAGTACGGCGCCTGGCTCATGTAGTCGTGCTTGTTGCCGCTCGGGGGCAGGACGTCCTTGTGCATTACGGACACTGGGGCGACAGTCAGCGCATGGTTCGCATCTGCTTCGAGCGCAGCCAACGCGGGCTTGAACTGCGTTTCTCCACGACTCAAGCTGTCACGCACTCGCGCGACGTGGGCGCTGTCGATCATCAGGAGTTGAGGGCGATTAGGCTCCCAATTCGGATCAGTTCTCCCGGGTCGCCCGTCCATGGAGCTCCGCGGGAGTCGGGGTTCGATCGTCAGCTGCGCCTTGGCCCAGACGCCGTGTACGCCGCTAAGCCCGTAAGAAACAAGAGCAACCAGCGTTACCGTTCGTACCGATGACATGATGCTCGTCTCCGCCCGAAGGACTCGTGTTCCGTTCAGGAGATATCACACTCCGTTCTTCGCCGAACGAAATGTGCCGTCTTCGTCGATGAGGTTCGTCTCCACCGTCTGCACCACATCAATATTGGTTGTACCTCTGTTCGGGCTGCGGTGCCGATCGGCGTCCGGGTAATTCAGCTGAAGACTCCGACTTTTGTCGTGCCGGTTGATTGTTCGTCGGAGATGGAAGCGACGGTTTCAGCGGCTTTCGCGCTCGCGAAGAAGTGCGGAGCCGACGTTCACCTGCTCGAGGTCCCCGTGGCCCTTCACTCCTCGATGACAGAACGGACATCCGACTCGGCGGCGCAGTGACCTCCACGCGCGACTGGTCTGCGCTGCTCGTGCTCACGACATCTGAACGGTTCTTTGTGGACGATTGTTGCGCAAGATGCTACATCAGGGTGTCACACCCGATCGGATTGCCCATTATCACGGGTGCTCGACCGATGCTTTTCGCGGCGAGCCAACACTGCTCCGCGATACAGGATTGCAGCGGCGACCCAAGCCGCGAATACGCCAAGCGGATATGCGATAGCTCGCGGATACTTGAACGCCAGAGCGGCGACGACGGCAAGAACCGTCCCCGCGATGAGTGCGATGTTCGATTCGACCCCGGCGAGCATGCGGGTGTTGGTAATTGAGGCCGCAACCGTGTTGCCGACTCGCACAGCTCCGGCCATCACGCGGCCGCCGCTGCTCCCGCCATTCGGACGACGAGGATGACCCGCAGGTGCACTTGGCGCCCGGACCCGGTTCCGCTGCAGCGCAACCTCCGTCGCATTTTCCAGATCGCGAAGGAACATCTCCTCCATCTCGCGGGCGAACGGTTCGTGCTCCACAATCACGTCCAGCTCCCGGTTCCCGAGCCAGCTTGCGACGTTGAGGTTCGTCGATCCGACGCGAGCCCAGCGGCTGTCGGCGACCGCCGTCTTCGCATGAATCATCGATCCGTTCCACTCGTATACGCGAATACCCCCCTCGAGGAGCGGCCGGTACCCGGCGCGTGAAAACAGCCGGACCACTGGGATATCGGATGCACCGGGAACAAGAAGACGCACATCGACGCCATCTCGCGCCGCTGCACGCAACGCGTTCACGTATGGCGCCGTCCCGCCATAATAGGCGTCGGTGAGCCAAAGCCGTTTGCGCGCCATCGCCGCGACGAGTTGGTCGACGCGGAACAAACCTGCCGTGTTCGGGACAGTCGCGACGACTCGGAGGGCAACATCGCCGCGCAGAGGAGGCGGCGGTCCAAGTGCGTTCGCCGGCAAGGGGAGACCGGCGGTCGTCCAAGCCTCGGCGAACGCCGCTTCAATATCGGCCACCGCGGGCCCGCGGATCTCTATCCCCGTGTCGCGCCACGGATCGAGATGTCGCGCCGGATCACCTACCCACGCCTGACCGACGCATAGGCCGGTCACGAAGGCCACCGCACTGTCGATGACGATTGTTTTCCGGTGATCGCGGCTGAGCCAGCCCAACGGACGATCGAACCGGGGCGGGTTGTAGCAGCGCACCTCGATCGAGCCGGCGCGAAGCCGATTCCAAAATTCACGCGAGGTCTTCCCGAGTCCTCCCATCCAGTCGTAGAGCACCCGCACTCGTACGCCCTCGGCCGCTTTCCGGAGGAGCGCCTCCGCGAACAGCGCCCCCTGCGCGTCCTCGTGCATGATGTACATCTCGAAATGAATCGTCCGATGCGCACGGTCGATGGTTTGAAGCCAGGCCGGATAGTTTTCGGCGGCGTCCTTCAGCAGGACGACGCGATTGCCGTCGCACAACGGCGCACCAGACGTACGCGAGAAGAGCTGATTAGCCCATTCGGAAACCGACGGCAGGCTGTCCATACCATCTAGAGAACGTCGGCGAGGAGCAGAATTGGCAAAACAGCGAGTGCTCATCACGTCGGGAGCCTCCGGGATCGGACGAGAGATGGCGCGGGCATTTGGCGCGACCGGCGCGGGTGTTTTGGCTGCGACATCGACAGGAAGGCGCTCGAAGCGGTTGCCGCAGACACCCTCAGAGGTCATTCTTGACGAGCATAACCTCGACGACGTGGCTCGCTACGCGTTCACGGATGTTGAAGTTGTCGGCCAGACGCTGCAGGAACTTCCGTTCTCGTGCATCGATCTTCCCATCGGCAAGCAAAAGATCGGCGACGATAGCGAACGCAGACCGTCTCAGCTTCGCCGGTATCGCCCTAGCGGCGGCCGCCATCACGGCCGAGGTTCCTGCTCTTCGAGTAGCCGTTTCATCCGATGCGTCTGAGTTCGGCCGCCGCGCGATGACCTCCTTTCTCGGCGAAGCCGAACATTTTCAGGCCGATGTGATCGTGGTCGGCTGGCGCGGGCATGGCGCCGTTCGTCGTCTGCTCATGGGCAGCGTCTCCCGAAGCGTCGTCCGTGGCTCCAAGTGCGCAGTACCTCGTCGTCCGGCGGTCGTAGCGCGTACGAACAATCGTCGTTGGTGTCGACGGATCTGAGGCGCGCAAAGCGCGCCCTTGCATTTTGTGGGCCAGTTGGTCCCTCCTCGTGGGGGCCGCGTGACGCTTCTCAGCGCTGTGGAGTTGCTGACGTCCCCCTCACGGGGCCGCGTCCCTGGCGGCGAACATTGCGGGTGAAGTCAGACGCCAGAACACGATTCGAACACGCTTCCCTCAACTGGAGTTTTGTCCACGATTTCAATTTCGACGTCCGGCCAGCGGCGAGAGAGTGTCCGTCGTGCATTCTCTGTGGCCTTCTCCGCCCCGCGATCGAGCGCCGTCAACAGAATCGACCGCCAGTACTCCGCCCGGGTTCTTCGCGCAGTAATCGCCCGGACGCATGTCCGAACCGGCCACGGAAAGTGCAAGGTGGTCGCGATGGCCGCCTGGGCGTGGCGGGATCCGTCCGTCGCCACCAGAACACGAAGCTCTCTATGTGTGGCCATGCCGTGTATTCCGTGGGTCACACTGCAGTGTGAATCCTGTGGTGCGTTCGCCTTCGTTGTCGGTCGCGGCACCGGACCAGCGGCGAAGTCAATCGGGCAGAGGAGATGTCGCAAATCGAGTCTTCTCATCCTGTCGCCGCGTCCAACGCTTCCGGGTCGGATCGCGGAATGTCCGTCACGTCCTCTAAGGCAACGACCGAACCAGCGTATGAGTGCTAAAGCCGTCCTCTGAACCCCGGTCTCGACACGTCGATGCCGTGTACCGAGATTACGCCAGCCGGCCCATGTTTCACGACTCGAAGTGCGAAGTATTCCCACGCAACGGCAAGAAGGTCCCACTGGCCAATGCTTCGCAAGACGGAAATTTGCGACCAAGTCCATTTCTGACGGATTCCGATGCCTTCAGGCACGGTCCCGCGCACAAAGCGGCAGCCGGGCAGGTCAATTTGGTCCGGCGTTCGGACGGAGAGATTCAGTTTGAAATGCAGCATTTCCTCATGAAGCGGTCGTCGCCGAAAACCGGGAGCAGGTCCACTTTCCAGGCAGCGGCCAGACCACGATCCCGGCTCACTCATCCCCAGTACTTTCATGGCTCGGCTCAAGGAGCTGGGAATCCCGTTTGAAGCCGGCCAATTTTGGTCGACGCGGATGCGAGTTCGGCACATCGTCTCCTTGAGGTGATCCGCAAGTTCGAGCTGCCGCTCGTATGGTCGTCCAATGGTACAGCACATCGTCCGCACGGTCGGGTTGAGCACGTCGTCGAGTCGATTACCGGGCACCTGTTCGCGGAGGATGCTGGAGCACTATTCGCATATCCGCCTGAAGGCGAAGAAGGTCGCGCTCGATCGGCTAGACGGTTCGACGAAACGCACCTCGATCAAGACCGCGAAGTAAAACCCGCGCTTCGGTCGCCCCTTGTTCCAGAAATGCGGAACGGCGAAACAACGAGCGCCGCGGACGGTTGCGACGTCAGAGCAGGCTTGGTCATGCCGGCCGATGCGACGCTGGGAGCCCTGGGGCATCATGTCGCCCGCAACTCACTCGCTGCGAGGATGCGCACCCGCGTGTGCCAGGGATCGGCCGCTACCAATCCGTGTGCACCGCGTTCAGTGTGGTAGCCGGCCCCGCAAAGGCTCTGTTCCACTCCGGCCGCATCGTCGGGTGACGGCAGTACGAGCTCCCACTCGATGAGTTGCGCCTCGTCCGATTCCGGTCCGGGCCCAGATGACCACACGTTCGTGCCGAGGTGATGGTGGTACCCCGCCGCCGCCATGAACAGCGCGCCAGGGTAGCTCCACACGGTCTTGTCGAAACCGATCGCCTGATGGTAGAACGCCTCGGACGCTTCAAGGCTGCCGACGTGCAGATGCACGTGCCCCATCGTTGTACCCGCAGGCGCGCCGTTCCACATAACACCAGCACCCTCTGCAATGACGTTACTGACGTCGAGCGGGTCGGTCGCCATCAGGAGTTCCCGACCGTTGCGCTTCCAGCCGCTTCGCGGCCGGTCAGCGTAGACCTCGATGCCCAAACCGTCGGGGTCCCAGAGGTACAGGGACTCGCTCACGAGGTGATCCGCCATTCCGACGCGGATACTCAGTGATGCGATGTGTGCCGCAAATCGGCCAAGCGCGGCGCGATTTGGAAGCAGAATCGCAAAATGAAACAGGCCGAATGCGCCACGCCTCGATGGCTTGACGCCGACTCTTGTCTGGAGCTCCACCAGAGGACGGTCGTCGTGAGATCCGAGCACAGTGCGCTCGTGCCCGACGGCGAGCGGTCGCAGGCCCAGTACCTGCTCATAGTATGCGCGGGATCGGGCTATATCGCTGACGAGGAGATGCACGGCGCCGACATGCGTTCCGTTGGGAAGACGGTACGCCGGCGGCTGGATTCCGTAGGATGGTTGCGTGCTCATGTTCATGTTTTCTATTCGCACGTTGCCAATCCGAGCCGCAAGTTCGTCATGCGACCGTTCAACCTGGTGATGCCTCTCAGAACATCTTGTTCTGGTTAGCTGATTCCTTCGGGATGCGTTGCAGGACATCCCAGTGCTCGACAATCTTTCCCGTGGCGTCCAGCCGAAAAATGTCGATGCCCGCCCAATCACCGTCGTTCGGCCATCGTTGGAAGCAGTGGAGGACGACGATGTCGCCCTCGGCGATGACGCGTTTGAATTCCACGTGCTTTCCCGGAAATTCGCGCGCCATGCGCTGAAAATACTCGATAAACGCTTCCTTGCCATCGCCGACCACAGGATTGTGTTGCGTGTACGTCGCTCCAACGTAGCGCTGCACAGCTTCCTCGGGCCGTGACTGGTTGAACATCAGGTCGTAGAAGGCCGTGACGGTCGCTTTATGTTCGTCGAGATTCGCCGCAGTGATTGTCTGAGGCGGGGTCGTTGCCGCCATCGACTGCCACGCCCACTTGCCGTAAAAGCCGACGAACTCCGCTCCGTGCGAATTCAGGATGTCTGCGGCGAGGTTGCGCTTCTCACGCTCCTCCGCTAGCACCATGATCACGAACCGACCTGCGCGTACGTCGTCTGCGTGACGGCTCAGACTCTTGAACTCCTCGGTTGGTCCAAGCGTCCGTACCAAGCTCCGTTGGAACTGCGCAAAAAACCCATGGCCTGCTCCGCTTGGATCAAGACGGTGCAGGCCTTGCTCACCGCTCAGAACGTCGATGTCCGACCGTTGGAAGCCCTGATGCAATAGCGCTTCGATCGCCGCACGCGCATGCTGTGCGTCGGCGATCGTCCCTACTACGCGTTGCACGGGATACGGAATGAAGTCTCTGGGTGCGTGCGTGTCGATGGTCATGATCGTGCACCGTATCATGCGAGCGATTGTCAGTCGGCCGGAACGACTGCGATCAGGGCGTGATTCACATTGACGCCCATGGGGTCGTACTCGATGAACCCGAGTCGTCTGAACTTGTTCATGAAAAAGTTGACGCGCTGGCCGGTGGTTCCAACCATCTCTGCGAGAATCTCTTGGGAGACTTTGGGCAGCGCGCGCTGGGGCCCGTCACTCTTCCCGTATTGCGCGAGCTGCAAGAGCGTTCGAGCCAAGCGCTTCTCGGTGGAGTTGAAGAGTTGGTCGATCAGGTCCTCCTCCATCCGAACGCTTCTTTTCAGGATGTGCGACACGCATGATCCGCAAAGCTCTCGTCGGTATGAAGCTTTCGGGTGATTTCTTGTCGCTTGATTCGCATGACGGAACACGCCGACATCGCGGTGGCGGTTGCCATCCGGACTGGCTGGCCTGCTAGACAGCCCTCACCGAAGAAGTCGCCCCCATTTAGAAGCGCGATGACGGCGTCTTTCCCGGCGTGAGACACAACGGTGAGACGTACCGAGCCCTTCTCGATGTGGATAACGGCTGTGGCCGGCTCCCCTTGGCGGAAGATCGTGGTGCCGGATTCGTAGGTGAGGCGTTCCGCTCGCACGCTCGCCCATTCGATCGGGTCGGTCCGGGGCGCCTGGGGTCGGTTCCGCTTTGCCATTTCGCGCCGGGGATTCGATGCGGCGTCTCTTGAAAGCAGTCTATCGCGGAAACCGCCACCTCGGCCGAACGGCTGGCGCCCACGCGGCAAGCCCCAGCACCTTAGCTCTGAAGCTGCGGCTCGGCCCACACCCTGATGTCTTCGATCGGTGACCTGCCGAAGATTCCACCGGTTTTCGTCTCAGGAACGCTCCGGCCCATCGCGATGCCGCGGCGATGCCGCAGTTCCAGCGATGTTCTCAGAACGTCAACCACGTGTCCCTTTTGTGACAGTCGGCACCGGGCACAGGTCCTATCGTGCGGCGATGGGTCGGACTGTCCCGATTCGAATCGCGCTGAATCGCAAGGCATGCGCGTCGGGCGCGGTCCTCGCGGCAGTAGGAGGAGAACCATGCAGACGATCGTTGCTGCGCTCCGCGCAGTCCTCGCAGTACATCTTCTTGGATTGATCATCGTCTGTGCGGCGTGTTCGTCAGGCAGGCCCGATACCGCCGCGGCGGCGTCCGGTGTGGGTGTGCCCGCGGCGACACAGCCAGGAGACATGAAATCGGGTTCCGAATGGCCGTCGTACAACGGCGGCTACAACGCGACGCGTTTTTCCTCCCTGAGCCAGATCAACACCAGCAACGTGGCCTCGCTCAGCGAGGTCGCACGGTTCAAGCTTCCCGAATCGACTGCGTTCCAGTCAGGACCCCTGCTGATCGACGGCACCATGTTCGTCACAACGGCGACGAATACCTACGCCTTCGATCCGCGAACCGGCGAGCAGCGGTGGGTCCAGCACTTTGAGCCGAAGAGCATGGGCATCGGGACGCCCGTCCGCGGGGTGGGATACGCGGACGGGCGGCTGTTCCGCGGGACGCCAGATGGTCATCTGCTCGCCCTTGACGCCAAAACCGGCAAGGTGATCTGGGACGTCGTTGGCGCGAACGCGGCGGTTGGTGAGTACTACACGGCGGCCCCTGTTGTGTGGGACGGCCGCGTCTATATGGCGAACTCCGGCAGCGACGTCGGCGCTATCGGGCACATCCGCGCCTTCAGCGCACAGGACGGCAAGCAGATGTGGAACTTCGACGTCGTACCGTTAAGCGGGCCGGGTTCGGAAACATGGCCCGCGGACAAACCGAGGGTGGGCGGCGGTGTGTATTCGTCATTCGCCCTGGATACCGATACCGGGATCCTCTATTCGCCAACCGGCAACCCAGGACCAGATTTCGTCGCAGCGCACCGTCCTGGTGACAACCTTTTACCTCCAGTATCGTGATGCTCGACGTGCGAACAGGAGCGCTTCGTGGCTATCACCAGCTCGTGAAAAATGACTTCCATGACTGGGACTTGGCCGCGAGTCCGATCCTGCTCACGTCTCGAGCGGGCGTCAAGATGGTGGCGGCTGCTGGGAAAAATGGATATCTGTACGGCCTGGACCGCGACCTCAAGAACGTGCGTTACACCGTCGCAGTCACGAGGATAGAAAACGTTGACGCGCCGCTGATCAAAGAGGGTACCCGCTTCCTGCCAGGTGCGCAGGGGGGCACGAACTGGTACGGGCCGACCTACTCACCGCAAGTCGACGCCATCTACGTTCCGACGATCGATTGGGCGACCACGATCAAGCTAGGCGGACCCGAAACTCTTAAGCTCACACCCGGCACTCCATTCCTCGGCTCCGCCAATGCGTTCGGGGATCAAGATCCCGTCGCTCAGCGCCTTGGACATGTGACGGCCGTCGACGCCGACTCCGGGAAGGTGCTGTGGAAGTACGATGCCGACACCTCCATGGTCGCGTCCGTCACGCCGACAGCCGGCGGCCTGGTTCTCACCGGCGACACGAAGGGCAACTTCCTCGCCTTCGACGCGAAGGACGGCAAGGTGCTGCTCAAGAAGCCACTCGGGGACCCGATCGGCGGCGGTATCGTCACCTACGAGATCGGCGGCGTCCAGTATGTCGCCATTGCCGGCGGAATGAAGAATACCGTCACGCAGCAAACCGATAGCGGCCCGGCGTGGGTGGCGATTCTTTCAGTGGCCAAGCAGTAGCTTCTCTGCGGTAGCGCCGCGCCAATGAGCCATAGCGACGGACGTCAATGGAACGATGGAGGTCGTAAAGCAAAGGAGCCGTGTGGGCGAGGTCGCGCGCTGGACGCTGATAGTCGTCATCGTCGTCCTGGCGTTGATCGGGTTTTGCATCTGACGCGGGGAACGGCGGTAAGACACGTTCGGGGTGTTGGCGCAGACAGTGTCCCGGTCGCGGTGAGCGAACCCGAGTTTCCACTGAGCGTCGCCATGCTCACCGGTGCCTCACTCCTGTCCGGGAACCGCGTCGACGTGGCGCTCAATGGCGATGGCACGTACGAACGTTTGTGGCAGGATTTGCAGGCGGCGCGCCGGTCGATCGCGCTTCAGCTGTATTACGGGCATCCGAGACGGATGGGGGACACACTGCGGGACACCCTCACCGAACGTACTCGTGCCGGAGTTCGTGTGTTCCTGCTCTACGATGCTTTCGGATCGCAGGATATTCCGCGCGACCACCTGGTAGCCTTGCGCGCCAGCGGTGTCTTCGTCGAGGCGTTCCGTCCACTGCGCCTGTCGACGCTGCACCTGTTCCAGAACCGATCGCACGTCCGCGGCATCGTCGTCGATGGACGCATCGGCTGGACGGGGGGATTCGGGATCGATGACAAGTGGCTTGGCGACGGGCACAGTCCCACTTCGTGGCGCGAGACCAACGTCCGCTTCGAGGGACCGGCGGTTCGGCAGCTTCAGGCTGCCTTTGCGGGGGCTTGGGCCGAGACGACTGGTTCCCTCTTCACCCGTCGGGCGACGGTTGAGCGATACGAGGGCGGCGCCGCTGAGGCCGGGCTGCTGTCCACGACCCCGACATTGGGGAGGACGTCCGCGGAGCGTTTCGTCGCGATCTCCATCGCTGGTGCCCAAAAGACCTTGTACATCACGAACTCGTACTTCGCGCCCGAGAGCAACTTTGTCGGCCTCCTGACTGACGCCGCGCGACGGGGAGTGGACGTGCGCATTCTTACAGCGGGTCCTGCGACGGACGTGCGAACGGTCGGCTGGCCGGTCGCGCATGGTACCACACGCTGCTGGCTGCAGGCGTTCGCGTGTACGAATGGCAGCCCTCGACGCTGCACTCGAAGACCTTTGTCGTCGACGGCATCTGGTCAACGATTGGCTCGATGAACTTTGACAACCGGTCGTTGGTGCTGAACGACGAATCCAATCTGATGGTTCTCGATCGCACGGTCGGCCAGCAAATGAACGCCATCTTCCTCGATGATCTCAGTCACTCCACCGAGGTCACCCGCGAGCGCTTTGGGAAGCGGTCATGGTTTGAGCGACTGACGGAGTGGGCAGCACAATTGATCACGCGGATCCTCTAGCCCAGTTCCGCTGTCGGCCGTATATGTCGCGGCGCAAGGCAAACGTCATTGGTTCGTTGACAAGTTGTCGGGATCTGATCTGGAGAGCATCATGACGAATCAAGGACAGGCGGGCGTCGCAGCGTGCCTGATCGCCGCGGCGCTGAATGCAGTGGGTTGTACGTCTACACCGCAACAAGAGGTCACGATGTCTCCCTCGGTCTCGGTCACGCCGGCGAGCATGGCTCGGGTTGGCGTCGTGGACGATCGGTATCTGTCGTACAACGTCGAGATGCTCGAGGTCACGGGCGGCAAGTTCTGGAAGCCCTACGGGCCGGAGCTCGATGCCATCCTCAAGCAGCCGGCGCCGAGCGCCGCTCCAACCGACGCCGGTGATACACCCGCTGGCATGAACCCCGCGCTGTACCAGTACCTGCCGCCCCTCGACCTCACGAACACCCGACTGCGTAAACTGGCTACCGCTCTCGGCCCGGCGTATGTACGGACCAGCGGAACGTGGGCGAACACGACCTACTTTCCCGATTCGGATACCGCTCCGAAGGCGCCACCCGGTGGCTTCAATGGAGTACTCACCCGCCAGCAGTGGAAGAACCTGATCGACTTCGCGAACGCGGTGGATGCAGGCATCGTCACTTCGTTCGCGACGAGCGTGGGAACTCGCGACGCCCGCGGCGTCTGGACGACCGCGCAGGCACGTCGGTTTCTCGACTACACCTCGTCCGTCGGTGGTCGGATAGCCGCGGCCGAGTACATGAACGAGCCCACTTTGGCCGCGATGGGCGGCGCGCCCGCCGGCTACGATGCGGCGGCGTACGGCCGCGACTTCAAGGTGTTTCGCGCGTTTGTCAAGCAGGCGGCCCCAGACATGCTGGTACTTGGTCCCGGCTCAGTGGGCGAGACGGCGGGCGACGGCGGGGTGGCGTACGGCATCCCCGGTGTGCTCAACACGGCAGATCTCCTCGCCGCCTCGGGTCCCGGCGTGGATGCGTTCTCCTACCACCACTACGGCGCAAGTTCGATCCGTTGCGCCGCCGTGGGACCGCAAACGCAGACCACGGCGGACGCGGCATTGTCTGAGAAATGGCTGGCGAAAACCGACGAGACGCTTGCGTTCTACCGCCCTCTCCGCGACAAGTTTGAACCCGGCAAGCCGTTCTGGAATACCGAGACGGCTGATGCCGCGTGCGGCGGCAATCCTTGGGGCGGCACGTTTCTCGACACGTTCCGCTACCTGGACCAACTCGGGCGGCTCGCGAAACAGGACGTCCGGGTTGTCGCTCACAACACACTCGTCGCAAGCGACTACGGCCTGTTGGAGGAGAACACGTTTACACCGAAGCCGAACTACTGGGCGTCGCTACTGTGGCGCAAACTCATGGGCACCACGGTGCTCGAATCGGGCGTGCCGATCCAAGCGGGTCTGCATGTCTATGCGCAGTGCCTGCGCGGCACTCCCGGAGGCGTTGCGCTGCTGGCGATCAACACGGACAAATCCACGCCTCGGGCGCTCACGATCCCACTCGCGTCAGAGCGCTACACCCTGTCTGCGGCCTGTACTCGACAGCAAGAAGGTGGAGTTGAACGGCGCGCCGCTCGCGCTTGGGGCAAACGACGCATTGCCAACCCTGACCGGCGCTGCGGCGGCGGCAGGAACCGTCACTCTTGCGCCTGCCACTGTCACGTTCATCGCCATTCCGCGGGCCGTCAACAGCGCCTGTCAATAATGAAGGTGGTCTTTCACGGCTTCCTTCTCGTTGCATTAGCCGCGCCGGTACCCGTTGCCACCCGGCCGGCGACGCTCGGCTCGAAGACGCCGGCGCCTCTGCCCGCCGACCTTGAAAAGTACCTCGCATCCGAAGTCCGCCGACTGCCAAGGAACGGGCGACGCTGCTGTCCGGCTCGCCTCTCACGAAACTCCTGCCGTCGGACGAGAGCAAAGAAGTGTTCGTGTTTGGCGCTATTTGGATCAATGCGGCGACATCGAAATATGTTGCCCGCATCAAAGATATCGAGAACATGGAGAAAGGAGGCGCGTTCCACGTCACCAAGAAAATCAGTGATCCGCCGAAGCTCGAAGACTTCGCAGATCTGCAACTGCCGGACGAAGATATCCGGGATCTGCGCGGTTGCAAGGTGGGCGACTGCGAGGTCAAGCTGAGTGCCACGGCTCTGCAAACGCTCCGGTCGCAGGTCCGCTGGCATACGCCGACAGAAAACTCGGATGCAAACGCTACGTTCCGTCATCTCGCACTTGAGTACGTCAGGGGCTATCGCGAGGGCGGGAACGCAAAGCTCGCCATCTACCGCGACTCCGACGACCCGGTGTTCGTCGCGAACGAGTTTCGCTCGATGATTGAGCGCGCGCCGTCGCTGGTGGGAATGCCGGATCTACAGAAATACCTGCTTGAATATCCCTCAGCGAGCTTGCCGGGGGGCGTCAGAGTTTTTGTACTGGCAGGAATCGCAGTTCGGACTGAAGCCGACCATCAGGATTAATCATCTGATCGTCCAGGACCGCCCCGGACAGACGGTGATCGCATCGAAGATGCTGTATGCGTCACATTACTTCTGGACTGCCCTCGAACAGCGGGTGCTGCAGTCCGATCCTGCCAAGGGCCCCGGATTCTGGTTCGTGACGATTAGCCGCAGCCGTTCCGATGGACTCAAAGGCTTCGTAGGGCGGTTGATACGCGGACGGGTCCGGCGCGAAGCGGAGAAAGGCACACTAGCGGTGCTGAAGGCGACAAAGGCCAACCTCGAACGGCAGTGACGCCAGTGCAGTGCCCGAAACGTCCGCCAGATGTCAGTCCGCTCTGACCACCGCCGTTTCCACGACGTGCTCCGCAACGAACCACACCTGCAATTCGTTGGTCCGGATCACATCGCTCACGAGGAGATCGTTCGTGCCCTGGTCGTCGCTCTGCGCAGCCTTGCGTGCCATCGTGCGGGCTTCCTTGAGGACGACTTCGTGCGCGTGCAGCAACCGCGACACCTGTACCGGCACTGGTTCGCGGCCTTTTGGCGGACGAGGGATCAAGGTCGTCTCGGCGACGTCGTGCGCCATCGCGATGCTCACACCACCGAGGAGCTGGACGCGCTCCGCGATTGCGTCCACTAGTTTGTTCTGCTCCTCGTAGTGCTTGTCGAACAGCAAGTGGAGTTGGTAGAAGGTGGGCCCGGCCACTTGCCAGTGATGCTTCTTGTACAGATCGCGCAACGTGATGGTGTCGGCGAGTAGCTGGTTCAGGTTCTCGACACTCTCTTTACATGCGGACTCCGCCAGTGCGATCGGCAGCCGAATCAGGTGGCCGTAGGGCTGCGTCTCGTGGCCCCTCTGGTTCACGAGTGGACTCGCGTGCTTGAGAATCGCGTCGGCGTCGAGCGTTTTGGTCATCATGACTCCTGTACGGTGCGGAAATGTTCATCTACGACACGAGCGCCGTACTGTCACGAAGCATCTGCCATAGCCCCGGACCGCACTGTCTCAAATGGGACAGCCCGCCATCCTCCTGAACCATACGCTGTCCGAAATCGCACTCAGTCCAGAGACGACGGTCGGAGTGCTGCAGGTCGATCGAGCGTTCGCCCGGCAATGGGAGTGAATAGCGTGAACAATTTCACAGTCGGGTACTTCGTCGGCAGCCTGGCGAAGGCGTCGCTGAATCGACTGCTTTCGAAGGCACTGATCCGCGTGGCGCCACCGGGACTACAGATGGTCGAGATCCCGTTCAGAGATCTACCGCTCTACAGTCCCGACAACGAAGCCGACTATCCCGCTGTGGCGCAGGCATTGAAGGATGCAATCGCATCGGCTGACGCCGTGTTGTTCATCACGCCCGAGTACAACCGCTCGATTCCCGGAGGGTTGAAAAACGCGATCGACTGGGCCAGCCGTCCCTATGGGAAGAACTCGTTCTCCCGCAAACCGTCGGCCGTCATCGGGACTTCCCCGGGGTCGCTCGGAACAGCTATTGCGCAGCAGCACCTTCGCAGCCTGCTCGGCTACTGCAACTCACCACAGATGAACGCGCCAGAGGCATACATTCAATTCACGCCCGGATTGATCGCCGAGGACGGGCACGTGACCACGCCGTCGACCGAACAATTCCTGCAGATGTACATGAATGAGTTCTCGCGTTCATCCAACGCGTGTACACCGTGCTGCCCAGGAATTCGTAACGGCGCATTCCAACACGTAGCACACACCAAGTCGGAGCATTTCAAGATGAATGTTCAGCACTACAAGCACCGATTGCTCGACCTTGAGAAGAGTCTGGCCGCCCGGACGGGGCAAGCGGTCGCAGAGGCGCGGGGAGTGATCATCGACGTCGCTCACGATGTTGGCGACGCGAGCTCCGCGGAAGAAGTTGCGTCTGAGCAGTTCAACCGAAGCCGAACAGAGGTCAGCGATGCTGCAACAGGTGCGCGACGCGTTGACCCGCGTCGACGCCGGCACGTTCGGCAGCTGCATCGTGGATGGCGGCCCGATGAAGAGAAACGACTCGACGCCATGCCGTGGGCGTCCTACTGCTTAAAACACGAACAGATGCGCGAAGCAGCCACGCCATCGAGTAATCCGACACTTTAGGAGAACCGACATGCAAGCCGCGCGACTCCACGAGTACGGCAAACCACTTGTGATCGACGATGTGCCGAAACCGACGCCTGGTCCCGGACAAGTCGTCATCCGGGTTGAAGGCGCTGGCTTCTGTCACAGCGATCTCCACATCATCTCTGGGG
Source organism: uncultured Acidobacteriota bacterium (assembly GCA_963730995.1). Lineage (GTDB taxonomy): Bacteria > Acidobacteriota > Vicinamibacteria > Vicinamibacterales > 2-12-FULL-66-21 > CAVSUB01. The sequence goes on from CAVSUB010000004.1 coordinate 409,949, forward strand.
ACATCCGGGTTTTACCGAGGATGCCTCTCACCCTTGGCCACGAGAACGCCGGCACGGTCTCGGCGATTGGCGGCGGCGTCTACGCCGTAAAGGAAGGAGATCGCGTTGCGGTCTACGGCGGCTGGGGCGATGGATTCTGCGACTACTGCGTTGCGGGCGAAGAGAACCTGTGCCCAACGATGCAGTGGGTCGGACTGTCTCAGCATGAGGGCGGCTACGCCGAGTACCTGCTCGTGCCGCACGAGCGGTATCTCGTAAAGCTGAATACGCTCGAGCCCAAGGCGGCGGCGCCGCTCACTGATGCGGCGTTGACGCCTTACCGCGCAATCAAGCGGGCACTCCCACACGTACGCCCAGACTACCCGGTGCTCGTCATCGGATGCGGTGCGCTCGGCCAGTTCGGCGTAAAGATCCTGAGGCTTCTATCCGGCGCTGAAATCATCGCCGTGGACCTCGATGACGGGAAGCTCAAAATCGCTCGTGAATCCGGTGCGACGCACGCAATCAACGCACGCGATCCAGAGGTTGCGCAGAAGATCGTCGAGATCGCCCGCGGAATTGGTGTCTCGGCCGCCTTCGATTTCGTGGGGGCGGACAGCACGCTCGCACTTGCGATGGCCAGCACGCGGACGGCCGGTCGCGTGGTTCAGGTAGGCCTCGCGGGTGGCACCGCGCACGTCGCGGCACTCAAGACCGTCAAGCCGGAAGTCTCGGTGTCAGTGTCGTGGTGGGGCAACATCCGTGAACTGCGCGAGGTGCTTGCTTTGGCGGAGAGCGGTCGACTCACGCCAATTCCCTTGGAGTTCTGGCCCCTGGCCAAGATCAACGACGTCTACGAGCGTGTCAAGCAGGGTCAGGTCGCGGGTCGGGCGGTGATTATCCCGTAGCGTCCAGGAGATTCAGATGTCCGATGCTCCCGAGCACGAAGGCCACCGACGGCCGCATACGCCGCCGATGGCAAATCCGTTCATGGAGTTCGACTTACCCGCAGAAATTCACCGCTTGCACGCTGAGACGACCTGGAACACCGGTCAGAACGCGAGAACGCTCATCAAGTACGACGACTTCCGTGTCGTGCTGATCGGGCTCGCGGCTGAAGCGCGGATGAAAGAGCACAAGACCGACGGACGCATCTCGCTCCACGTATTGTCAGGGCACATTAAACTGAGAGCGTCGGGGCGGACCTTCAACCTTCGCACAGGCGGATTGCTTGCGCTAGACCACGGTGTCTCCCACGACGTCCACGCACTTGAAGAGAGCGCGGTTCTCCTCACTATTGCCTGGCCCGGACGGGGATGATCAACAGTCAGAGCGGCAGGAGAACATCTCCCTCGTCGGAGTGTCTGACGTGGTCTCCGGAACGGCTTGTCGCTGTTCGGCGCCACCGCGGAACACTCGATGTCGTGGTCGACTGCATCCCCACCTCCCTGGCGTGATCGGAGCACCGATATGAACGGGGCGTCGCCGGCACCGGACGATCACCATCACGCGATGCCACAACCTGCCGACCTGCCTGTCACCGGCCACGAACACCATGGAATGACGGGGCACGCCGGCCATGGTGAGGCGGGCGCGCACGATCGTCACGCGGGGCACAGTGTCGCGATGTTCCGCGACAAGTTCTGGATCACGTTGCTGCTCAGCATCCCCACCCTCCTGTGGAGCGAGATGGTGCAGCACATGTTGGGCTTTTCGGCGCCAACCTTCCTGGGGTCCGACTACGTGGCCGCCGTCTTTGGGACCGCCGTCTATCTGTACGGCGGGTTGGTCTTCGTCAAGGGTGGAGTGCAAGAGCTGCGCGATCGCAAGCCTGGGATGATGACGTTGATCTCCCTGGCCATCACCGTCGCATTCGTCTTCAGTCTGGCGGTGACGCTCGGATATCCAGGTGAGGCGTTGTGGTGGGAACTGGCCTCGCTCGTCACGATCATGCTGCTCGGTCACTGGATCGAGATGCGTTCGATTTCTCAGGCCTCAGGTGCCCTCCGCGAGCTGGCGAAGCTGCTGCCCAGCACGGCGCAACGCATCGTCGGCGAGACGATCGAAGATGTGCCCATTTCGCTGTTGCGTGAAGGCGATGTCGTCCTCGTGCGACCAGGCGCGAGCGTGCCCGCCGATGGCATCGTGCAGAGCGGCAAGAGCGACGTCAACGAGTCGATGGTCACCGGCGAGTCGGTGCCAGTGCCAAAGGTCGAGGGCGACAAAGTCATCGCTGGCACCGTCAACGGCTCCGGCTCCCTCCGCGTGACGGTGACGGGCACCGGCGAGCGTACCGCGCTCGCGAACATCATGCGGTTGGTCGAACAGGCGCAGACGTCCCGATCTCGTGCGCAAGCGCTGGCTGACCGCGCCGCTTTCGCATTGACCATCGTCGCCGTCGTCACGGGCGCGCTCACCTTTGTCGTATGGCTGGCGGTCGGAGCGACAGGCGCCTTTGCCGTTGACCGGCTGGTCTCCGTGCTCGTCATCGCCTGCCCGCACGCACTCGGACTCGCCGTGCCGTTAGTGGCGGCCATCTCCACCAGTCTTGGTGCACAGTCGGGACTGCTCGTCCGGGATCGCCGTGGCCTCGAGGAGGCGCGGAACCTCACTACCGTAGTCTTCGACAAGACCGGCACCTTGACGCGGGGCGAGTTCCGGGTCGTCGACATCGCCACGGATGGAAGCCTGAGTGCGGACGAGGCGCTTCGGATTGCGGCGGCGGTCGAACGTGATTCCGAGCACACGATTGCGCAGGGGATTGTCAACAGCGCGGAGGAGCAGGCACTGAGCGTGCCGAACGCTGACCGGTTCGAGGCGATTCCTGGACACGGCGTCAAAGCGGTCGTAGAGGGCAAAGAATTTTACATGGGCGGGCCGGCGATGCTGAAACGTCTATCGCTCACGCCGTCCGCCGCGGTTCGAGAAGCGGCGGACCGGGCGGCGGCGCGTGGGCAGGCCTCCATCTATCTCCTCACGTCGACGACGGCCGTTGCCGCGTTCACGGTCGCAGACGCCGTGCGTCCGGAGTCACGAGAGGCGATTCAGCGGCTGCACGGGCAGGGGATCGAAGTGGTCATGCTGACCGGCGACGCGAAGGCAGTCGCCGCGGCGGTCGCCGCGGATCTCGGCATCGACACGGTCTTTGCCGAGGTGCTGCCGGGCGAGAAGGTGGACAAGATCAAGGAGCTCAAAGCTCAGGGCAAACGCGTGGCCATGGTGGGTGATGGCGTGAACGATGCGCCCGCGTTACTCACCGCAGACGTCGCGGTCGCAATCGGCGCAGGCACTGACGTCGCGGTCGAGGCCGGCGATGTGGTCCTCGTACGGAGCGATCCGAGAGACGTGCCACGAATCATCGCGCTGAGCCGAGCCAGCTATCGGAAAATGATGCAGAACTTGTGGTGGGCCGCCGGCTACAACATCATCGCGATCCCGTTGGCGGCCGGCGTCCTGGCGGCGCGAGGGATTTTGCTTCCGCCGGCTCTTGCTGCGGTGCTGATGTCGGCAAGCACGGTAATCGTGGCGATCAACGCTCAGTTGCTACGCGGCGCCAAGCTGTAGCCATGCCTGACAGTCCTGCACACTCGGCCACTCGGATGCAGCGCGCGGTGAAGTGGACCATCTTCCTGAGCGCGACCGGCATTGTTGTCTATTTCTGCCTTCTGATCCGTCGCCCCTTCCTGAACATCATCGCTTGGTCTTGTGTTCTCGCCATCGCGTTCCATCCAGTCCATCAGCGCATCGTGCGAAGGACCGTCGGTTGACCCTCAGCGCGCTCATCTCAAGCGTGCTGGTGGTGGTTGCCATTCTTATCCCACTTCTGGTTATCGGCGGGCTCGCCGTCAATCAATTGCTAGCCTTGACGGATTACCTGCAGGAGAGGTTCAAGGATGGGTTTGACCTGACCACGGTTGAATCGCTCCGACCGACATCTCAATGGGTGGCTCGTCGTTTCGGGCTTGAACTGACAGACGTTGCCGCGTGGATCGCGCAGCACTCCGATGAGTTCGGCCCTCTGATCGCAGAACGTTCACTGGCGATTGCTGCGAACGTGACGGGGGTCGTCGTATCGTTCGTGTTCACAATGTTCGCGATGTTGCTGCTCTTTCGTGATTGGGAACGGATCGTTGGCAAGATTCCCGATCTGCTTCCGTTCGAACGGATCCAGAGTGAGACCATGGTCGTTCGTATTCGGGACGTCATCTATGCGAGCGTCTATGGTTTAGGATCGCCCTGATCCAGGGTGCGCTGTGCGGCATCATGTTCTGGGTTCTTGGGATTCCGTCTGCCGCGCTCTGGGGAATGGTGACCGTCTTGACGAGCGTCCTGCCGCTGATCGGCGCGGCGGCTGTCTGGATTCCCGGAACGCTCTACCTGCTCGTAATCGGGCACTGGGCCCAGGCAATTGTTCTTGCGGTGTGGGGAACCGCAGTGATCAGCGGGGTGGACAACTTCCTCAGGCCGAAGCTTGTCGGAGATCGTGTCGGCCTCAGCGAATTGGTCATATTCTTTGCCGTCCTGGGGGGCTTACAGGTGTTCGGCCTCCTTGGGATCGTGATGGGGCCGGTTGTCTTTGCGATCGCGATCTTCGACGTCTTGAGCGAAGGAAACACGACCTCTGCCCCGGTAGGTAGCACCGGGGTGATTGATCCGCAAGGGTGAGTGTTAATAGCGCGCATGGCTCGGAGCCACTGACGCCAGCGCGCCGACGCATCTCAATCATCGTCTGGCTGTAAAGCGGGTTCGCCGGCGTCATGATCATCGGGATTCGGATTCGAGGACGGCGGATCGCTCGCAGGAAACGAAGCCTCGATCGTCTCGTCGAGAGCGGCTTCCCGGATCTTTCGTTCCTCTTCGGCGGTGTGCTGATGCCGATTCGTCTCGTTTGATGTCATGACGCACTTCTCGGGACGATTGTATCGCCGGCGGACTCGTCTGACGCCGTAGCGCAGGGTACCGATTGGCCGGTGGCTACTGGCTTATCCAACAGTCGTTCCGAAAAGCGCTCCTACGCCTGCCGTTGCCAGCATGGCCAAGGCGCCCCAGAAGGCCACACGCATCGCCCCGCGCCACGCTGACCCGCCCCCTACCTGCGTAGCCAGTGCGCCGAGAGCGGCGAGGCAAATCAGCGATGCACCTGATACGACCGGAACAACCCACGGCCGTGGCGGCAGCATGACCCCAAGAATCGGTAGCAGTGCTCCACCCGCGAACGTCGCGGCGGAGGCAAACGCGGCCTGCAGCGGCCGCGCCGCGAGTTGATCGGACAATCCAAGTTCGTCGCGTGCGTGAGCACCGAGCGCATCGTGTGCCATCAACTGCTGCGCCACGGTTCGTGCGAGGGCCGGCTCGAGACCACGTCGGACATAGATCGCCGCAAGCTCCCGTTGTTCGGCCTCTTCGTCCGCCGCCAGCTCGGTCCGCTCGAGCGCCAGGTCCGCTCGTTCCGTATCGGCCTGTGAGCTGACGGAGACGTATTCGCCGGCTGCCATTGAAAGGGCGCCGGCAACCACCCCGGCAACACCGGCCAGGAGAATCTCCTCTCGCGCGGCACCCGCTGCGGCGACGCCGACGACCAGGCTGGCTGTAGAGACGATGCCGTCGTTCGCGCCAAGAACGGCGGCGCGGAGCCAGCCCGTGCGACTCGTTCGGTGGCCTTCACGATGTCGAAGGAATGCTTTCACGAGCCTCTAGGCGGGGACCGGCGTGGGCGACGGCGTGACGGCTGTGCGCGTCAGTCCAGCAGCGGCGTAGATCTCAGGTTCGTTGAGGCTTTCATGCACCAGCAACTGCGCCACGATCGCGTCGAGCTTGCTGCGGTTCTCTTTCAAGAGCCGTCTCGCCTCGGTGTAGCACTCGTCGGTGATCCGCCGGACTTCTTCATCGACGGCGTCGAGCAGACCGTCCGAGATTCCGGCCATGCGGGGATCGCCCTCGGCGGGCAGGACCGAGAGCGTCCCGATTCGCTCGGACATGCCCCAGCGGCCGACCATGGACCGGGCGATGCGTGTCACCATTTCAAGGTCGCTCTCGGCACCTGTCGTCACGATGTTGAACACCTCCTGCTCCGCGGCCATACCTCCGAGCGCGCCAATAATCCGGCCGCGAAGATAGTTCACGTCATAGCCGTATCGGTCTGACTCCGGCGTCGACAACGTGACGCCCAACGCGCGGCCGCGAGGGATGATCGAGACCTTCCGAACGGGATCCGCGCCAGGTTGGAGCATGCCGAGCAGGGCATGACCGGCCTCGTGGTATGCGGTCCGGCGTCGTTGTTCTTCGGGGATCACTACGTTCCGCGCGGTGCCCAGTTGAACCTTCTCCAGCGCGTCCGTCAGGTCGCGCTGATGCACCGCGTCCTGGCTGCGACGCGCCGCGAGGAGGGCGGCTTCGTTGACCAGATTGGCGAGATCCGCCCCGGTCATGCCGGGTGTCGACGAAGCCATTTGTTCCAGATCGACGTCGCCGGCGAGAGGAACACTGCGCGTGTGGACCTTCAGAATCTCGACGCGGCCTTTCTGATCTGGAGGATGGATGATGATCTGTCGATCGAATCGTCCTGGTCGGAGCAACGCTGGATCGAGGACGTCGGGCCGGTTCGTGGCGGCGAGGACGACGACCCCCTCGTGTCCGGAGAAACCATCCATCTCCGTGAGAATCTGATTCAGCGTCTGTTCACGTTCGTCGTGTCCCCCGAATGACCGGGCACCGCCGCGCGCTCGCCCAATCGTGTCGATTTCATCGATGAAGACAATAGCGGGCGCGACCTTGCGCGCTTCAGAAAACAGGTCACGGACCCGACTGGCCCCGACTCCAACGATCATCTCGATGAACTCCGAGGCGCTGGCACTGAAGAAGGGAACCTTTGCCTCGCCAGCCGTGGCGCGCGCAAGCAGCGTCTTGCCCGTTCCTGGAGCTCCGGTCAGCAGCACACCCTTTGGCGCGCGGGCGCCGAGTCGGCGATATTTTTCGGGTTCCTTTAGGAAGTCGACGACCTCATTGATTTCGGCTTCGACTTCGTCGATCCCGGCGACATCTTCAAACGTGACCCGAACCGTCTCTGGGTCAACCCGCTTCTGCTTGCCGCCCCCCAACAGGCCTCCCGCCATGGCGCCTTGCTGGCGCTTGAACATCCACACGTAGAAGGCGACGAGGAGAAGAATCGGCGCGAACGAGATGAGCAGGTTCGTCAGGAACCCCCGCTGCTGGACCAGCGGTGTCGCACGGACGCTGGCTCCGTCCTCCATCAGTTCGCGCAGGAGATCGTCATTTGCGAAGGTCGGCCGCTCGGTGGTGAACTGCTGATAGCTGCGATCCGCCTGGCCCGGCTGTGGCGCCGCCTTCTTCAATTGACCTTCTATTGAATTGCCACGCGCGAAGAGCTCTCCGACATTCTTGTTCGCGACCTGGCTCTTGAACTCCGTGTAGGGGACCGCCTGCGGTCCAGACATGCGATCTTGAACCGTCAACACTCCGAACAGAATTAAGTAGCCGACGAGCCAGATCGCGGCCGTCTGCCATCGCCGTCTCGGGGTTGTGGGCTGCGCTCGCTTTGGAAGTCCTTCGGTGCGCCAAGGCCGCGACGGCGGCGAGGTGGAGGGTCCCGAAGGTGGATGTTCTGCCTGCCGGTCCAGAGGCGCCTGCACACCCGATGCTGCCATTTGCTGATCCCTCTGGTGTCGCTACTCAAACGTCCGTGTCGCTCCGCTGCGGCACGTGCCATTGTTCCGCAACAGCCAGGACAGCGGCACCTGCCATTACGCGGCCGGACGCCGCTCGGTGCTGTCACCTTTTGGACATTCCGGGTCCGGGGCTCGATCCATGCTGGCACCTCGCGACGGCGTGGCCGCGGCGCCACGGATCAGGAGACCGAGGCCGTTAGGAGAATCACGATGAATTCCGCACGCAGTCTCTCGATGCGAATGATTCGTACGCTTCGGTGGACCTCGCTTTTCAGCGTGATCCTACTGCTCTCGGCAGCCACAGGATGGGCGCAGGCCGGCAAGGTGCCCACAGCCATCAAAGAGGATGTGACCAGAGCCCGGACGTCGCAGGGCCTGCCTGGCCCGACGGATGATCTGCTCGCCAAGCTCGAAAGCATCTACAAAGACATCCATGCCAATCCTGAACTCTCGATGCAGGAACAGCGGACGGCCGACATTGCCGCCGCGTGGTTGCGCCAGTACGGATACGAGGTAACTGAGAAAATCGGCGGCACGGGAGTGGTCGGCCTCTTGCACAACGGCGAGGGAGCAACCGTACTGCTGCGCGCCGACATGGACGCGTTGCCTATGAAGGAGGACAGCGGCCTTCCCTACGCGAGCACTAAGACTGGCAAGGAGGCGTCCGGACAAGAGACGGCTATCGCGCACTCCTGCGGACACGACATGCACGTCACGTGGCTGATGGGGACGACGCGGATCCTCGCCGAGAATCGGGACAAGTGGCGAGGCACGGTCATGGCCGTGTTTCAGCCGGCGGAAGAAACCGGCGAGGGAGCCAGGGCCATGATCGAGGACGGGATGGTGAAGCGCTTTCCGAAACCCGACATCGCGCTCGCCCAACACGTGATGTCTCTCCCCGCCGGCCGGATCGCTATTCGGAGCGGGCCCGTGCTGTCGATGTCGGATAGCTGGGAAGTGAAGCTATTTGGGCGTGGCGGACACGGCTCGGGTCCGGAGTTCACCGTTGATCCAGTGGTGATGGCGGCGGCCACCGTCATGCGTTTGCAGACCGTCGTCTCGCGCGAGATCTCGATGATGGATCGCGCTGTGGTGACCGTCGGGGCTTTGCAGGCCGGCAGCAGCCCGAACATCATTCCAGACGACGCGCTGCTACGGCTGAACGTTCGCACGTTCAACGAGCAGGTGCGAGAGACTGTGCTGTCGGCAATCAAACGCATCATCAATGCCGAAGCGACCGCGTCGCACGCTCCGAAGCCGCCGGCATACACCGTGGTCGGCGAATTTCCATTGACCAGCAACGACGAAGCCGCAACGGCGAAGGTCACCGAGGCGCTCAAGGGTCGCTTCGGCAGCAACGTGCAACCGGGAAATCCTGCAACCGCGAGCGAGGATTTCAGCAACTTCGCCCGGACCTGGAACGTGCCTTCGGTGTTCTGGTTCGTCGGCGGCACCGATCCGCAGAAGTATGCCGAGGCCGAGAAGGCTGGCCGTTTGAACGAGCTTCCATCGAACCATTCGCCGCAGTTTGCGCCCATCACGACGCCCACCCTCCGGGTGGGGATCGAGGCAATGCTTGCTGCGGCCGGGCCCTGGCTCACCAGCGTGGGCGCAAAACCTCGATGATTTGGGTCGCGGGCGGACGGTTCGTTATGGGCTCGAACCTCTTCTACCCTGAAAAGCAGCCCGCCCATCAGTGTTCTGTCGAGGGGTTCTGGATCGATCCGCGCCCTGTCACCGCAGCAGAGTTCCGTCGATTCACCGATGCCACCGGGTATGTGACCGCCGCCGAGCGTCCGCTCGATCCGACCAGTTATCCGGGCGCCGATCCCGCACTGCTCGTACCGGGCTCGTTGGTCTTTCGGCGGCCACATCGACCCGTGCCGCTGCACGATTTCCGCGCCTGGTGGGCATATGTGCCCGAAGCATGCTGGCGGCACCCTGAAGGTCCTGACAGCACGCTCGACCACCGTGAACAACATCCAGTCACGCACGTCGCGTACGAGGATGCGCTCGCCTACGCGCGCTGGGTGGGCAAGGATTTACCGACCGAAGCCGAATGGGAGTTCGCGGCGCGTGGAGGCCTGAACGATGCGGCGTATGTGTGCGGTGACGACTTCGCTCCCGACGGCCGCATGCTGGCCAACACGTGGCAGGGCCGGTTCCCGTGGGAGAACCTCCGGCTCGACGGATTCGAAGGCACATCCCCTGTGGACGCGTTTCCGCCGAATGGGTACGGCCTCTACGACATGGCGGGCAAGGTGTGGGAGTGGACGTCCGATGTCTTCTCACCACGGCATGCACCCGCCCGAGTGAAGCCGTGCTGCTCGCCCGACAAAAACGCACACGTTGCCTTGAGTCAACAGACCGACGCAGCGAATCATGCGAACGGAGTCTTTCCGCGACGAGTGATCAAAGGAGGCTCACACCTCTGCGCGCCGAATTATTGCCTGCGGTATCGGCCAGCGGCACGGCAAGGGGAGGCGGCGGATAGCTCCACGTGTCACATCGGCTTTCGTTGCGTTCTCCGGCCCACAGACGGAAGGTCGCATGTCTGAGGCGCTGAGGGGATTTTCGAATCTGTCCGTGCAGCTTTTCGCGATCGCCAGCATGGCAGCGATCGGCCTGCGCTATAGCGTCGCAGACATCACCGGACCGTTGCGCAACGTGTGGGCCGTCGTGCTGGCTCTGGTGGGGAACTTCGTGGCTGTTCCGCTGCTCGCCTTCGGGATTCTGCACCTGATCGATCTTGAAACGCCGTACGCTATCGGCCTCGTTCTCGTGGCATCGGCGGCAGGAGCGCCCATGATCATCAAGTTCACGCAACTCGCTGGCGGCGATGTTGCGTTCAGCGCGGGATTGCTGGTGCTGCTGATCGTCGTCTCGATGGGCTACATGCCTCTCGTCGTTCCCCTGCTCGCGCCAGGCTCCGAGATCAGCGCATGGGCCATTGCCGCGCCGCTCGTCCTGACGATGCTGCTGCCGCTCGTCGCGGGCCTTGTGGTGAAGCAACTGGCGCCGACCTCGAGCCGCATGTTGCCGCTTCTTCGTGTGATTACGAACGTGTCGCTCCTGACGCTCGTCGTGCTGACGTTTGCGCTGAATCTCCAGACTGTTGTGGGTGTCGTCGGCACCGGCGCCATTGCCGCTTCATTCCTGTTCGTCGCTGGCGCGTTCGGGATCGGGTGGGCGCTCGGCGGCGTGTTCGGCGAGCATCTGCGCGACGAGATGGCGCTCGGCACGGCGCAGCGCAACTTCGCCGCCGCGCTCGTCGTCGCCACACAAACGTTCGAGGCGCCGGGGGTCGTGGTCATGGCCGTGGTCGTGTCGCTCGTGACCATGGCCGTTCTGTTTCCCGCCACCAAATTGCTCAACCGGCGCGCTCGCCGGCAGTCCGCCATCGCGTGATCGAGGGAGCGTCGCGTTCGCCCATTCATAGGATCAGGAGAGACCGAACATGCCGTCCGATATCCTGCGTCACGTGCTTCCCATTCCAGATCGCCCGTATGCGGGACCGACGATGTACGACGCCCGCGATCCGGATGCCAAGTACGAACCGATCGAGCCGGTGCGTCCGCCCGCTGGCGCCCCGAACATCCTGCTCATCCTGCTGGATGATGCCGGCTTTGGCTCGAACAGTGCGTTCGGCGGTCCGTGCCGGACGCCGACCTTCGAACGGCTTGCCGCCGGAGGGCTGCGCTATCTGCGGTTCCACACGACGGCGATGTGCTCGCCCACACGCCAGGCGCTGCTGACCGGTCGGAACCATCACTCGGTGGGGATGGGCGCGGTAGCGGATATGGCCTCAGCGGCGCCGGGTTACACGTCGCGGCGGCCGAATACCGCGGCTACCACTGCAGAGACGTTACGCGCGAATGGCTACTCGACGGCGCAGTTTGGCAAGTGCCACGAGGTTCCATCGTGGGAGTGGAGCCCCATGGGCCCGTTCGACCGGTGGCCGACCGGCAGCGGATTCGAGTACTTCTACGGCTTCATTGGCGGCGAGACGAGTCAGTTCTATCCGAGTCTGACGGAAGGCACGACGCCCGTGACGCCGGACCGCACTCCGGAAGAGGGGTATCACCTCACCGAGGATCTCGCAGAGAGAGCGCGCAGATGGCTCGGGCAGCAGCGGGCGCTGGTGCCTGACAAACCATTTTTTCTCTACTTCGCGCCGGGCGCGACCCACGCCCCCATTCACGTCCCTGCCGCCTGGCGCGACCGCTATCGAGGCAAGTTCGACCAGGGGTGGGACACACTGCGCGAGGAGATTTTCGCGCGCCAGAAACAGCTCGGCATCGTCCCACCTGATTGCGAGCTCACCGGCCGCCCGGATGGCATTCCCGCCTGGAGCGACGTTCCGGCTGACATGAAACCGGTGCTCGCGCGTCAGATGGAGCTCTATGCCGCGTTCCTCGAGCACACGGACGACTGCATCGGTCAGGTGATCACGGCGATCGAAGAGATCGGTGCGCTGGACGACACGCTGATCTACGTCATCACGGGCGACAACGGCGCGTCGGGCGAAGGCACGCTCAATGGGACGTGGAACGAATCGTTGACGATGACGGGGATGGAACACGTCGAAACACCGGAATTCCTCCGCGAGCGTCTGGAATCCTTTGGCACGCCCGAATCGTACCCGCAGTACTCACTCGGCTGGGGCCACGCGATGAATACGCCGTATCAGTGGACCAAGCGGATTGCATCACACTGGGGTGGCACGCGGAACGGCTTGATCGTCCACTGGCCTCGCGGCATCGCAGCCCGCGGCGAGGTGCGACATCAATTCCACCACGTGATTGACGTTGCGCCGACCTTGCTCGAAGCCGCACGGCTGCCGCAGCCTATTCTGGTCAACGGTGTCACGCAGCAGCCGATCGAAGGCGTCAGCATGTTGTACAGCTTCAACCAGGCCGATGCGCCGGGCCGACATGAGACGCAGTACTTCGAAATACTCGGCAACCGCGGCATCTACCACAAGGGATGGACAGCGGGCGCTCCCCACAATCCCCCTGGGGCAGGTTGGTCTCATCGGGACCTCCATGAGGCGGTTTGGGAGCTGTACGACACTACAACCGACTGGTCCCAGGCGCGCGACCTCGCAAGCGAACACCCGGAGAAGCTGCGGGAACTACAGCGCCTGTTCCTCATCGAGGCCGCCCGCCATAACGTGCTGCCGCTCGAGGATCGCGTCGCCGAACTGGCTAACCCCGATACCGCGGGGCGTCCGGTACTGGCCCACACGCGGCAGCAGCGACTGTATCGTGGGATCGGTCGGCTCAACGCCTTTTCTGTCATCAGCATCAAGAACAAGTCTCATCGGGTGACTGCGGAGGTTGACGTTCCCTCAACCGGCTGCGAGGGCGTGATCGTCGCGCAGGGCGGATTCCCAGGTGGCTGGTCGATTTACGTGAAGGAGGGCCGCCCGAAGTATTGCTACAACTTCTACGGCGTCGATCTATTTCACGTCGAGAGCACGGAGCGAGTGCTGGAAGGCACGCACCGCGTCCGGATGGAGTTCCGATACGACGGCGGCGGTCCGGCGAAGGGCGGAACCGTGACGCTGTTCATTGACGATCGACCCGTCGGCGAGGGCAGAGTCGAGCGGACGCAACCGCTCCCGTTCGCGAGCGATGAGCCACTCGAGATCGGCACGGATACGGGATCCGCGGTAACACGCGACTATTCCGTACGCCGATTCACCGGCTCGGTGCGCTGGGTCGACATCGAGATCCCAGACGACTCGCGCGACTGTGACAACGAGGTTCCTGACGAACAACGCCTGGAAGTTGCGCTCGTCAAGGAATAACCCGTGAGCCCCGACGCATCGGGATTTCCCGAAGATGCGGCATCGACTGACGAGGCTACAGACGCCACGCAGCCCGGGCTGCGCGAATTACGCGAGGCGGTGGCGAACGCGCACCGGCATCTGCCGCGTGGGCAGTCGCTGCGCCACGATGGGTTGGCGGGCCTCAGCCTCGCCGTCGCGAACGTGCCAGACGGGATGGCGAATGGCGTTCTCGTTGGCGTCAATCCCCTCTACGGACTCTACGCCACCATGATGGGACCGCTGGTCGGCGGTCTCCTGTCGAGCACACAACTGATGGTGATCACGACCACCGCCGCAGCCTCACTCACGGCGGGGCAGTCGCTCGCGCAGACCGCCGCGTCGCATCGCAGCGAGGCCCTGTTTGCGCTGGTGCTCCTCGTCGGTGTGTTCCAGTTGCTGCTTGGAGTGCTGGGGCTCGGGCGGATGACACGCTTCGTTTCCTATTCGGTGACGACAGGATTCTTGGCGGGCATCTCGACTTTGTTGATCGTGAGCCAAGTACCTACCCTTGCCGGATACTCGGCGAGCGGCAGCAACAAGATCATGCAAGCGCTCGACGTGCTCACGCATCTTAAAGAGATCAACGTGGCGGCGCTCTCTACGGGACTGCTTGCACTGGTACTGGCGGTGGTGCTTCCTCGGACCAGGATGAAAACCTTCGGCCGTCTGGTCGCGGTGATCCTTCCCTCGCTGCTGATCGCGTTGGTCGGCGCCAAGGTGCAAATCGTGTCCGACGTGGGAGAGATCGCCGGTACCATTCCGACGCCGCAGCTCCCGGCGTTTACGCTCGTCGATACGCTGAATGTCGTGACAGGTGCCCTATCGGTCGCGATCGTAACGCTGGTGCAGGGCGTCGGGGTGAGTCAGAGTGTGCCGAACCGCGACGGCACACGAACACGGATCTCGCGGGACTTCATCGCGCACGGTGCTGCGAACGTGGCGTGCGGCCTCTTTCAGGGGTTACCGGTGGGCGGATCGCTCAGCGGCACCGCGATCAGCGTGATCTCCGGTGCCGCCACCCGCTGGGCATCCATCTTCGCTGGGCTCTGGATGGCCGTGATCGTGATCGGCGTACCCCAGCTAGTCGCGTTTATCGCAATGCCGGCGCTTGGTGCACTCCTGATGGTCGCGGGCGCCAGCAGCCTGAAGCCGTCGGAGGTGGCGGTGCTGCGCAACGCCGGGTGGCCGTCGCTGATGGCCGGAGCCACGACGTATCTGGCTACGCTATTTCTGCCGATTCAAGTTGCGGTCGGTCTCGGCGTGGTGCTCTCGGCCCTCCTCTTCCTCAGCCGAACGGCCAGCGAGGTGACGATCGTTGAGTTGTCCAAGCGTGATGACGGGCGGATCGAAGAACGCACGCCACCGCGAGAACTACCAGATCGTGCGGTGACCGTACTCGACGTATATGGGGACCTCTTTTACGCTGGCGCGCGGACGTTTGAGCGGCTGCTTCCGTCAGCGCGAGACGCCGATCATCCGGTTGTCCTGCTGCGATTGCGCGGCCGACGGACGCTGGGGGCCACGCTGATCGATGTGCTCGGACACTACGCCGATGATCTGGCAAAGGTAAACGGAAGGCTGTATCTCACCGGCGTGAGTGAGGCCGCATATCAGCAGATCGTCCGCGCCGACGAGCTACACGGTGGACGAGCGGTGCGTGCGCACCACTCCACTCCGATCGTGTGGGAGTCTACCGGCGCGGCCGTCGCTGATGCGGAGGCGTGGCTGGCGTCGGGCGCGGAGGCGTCCGAGTAGCGGAAGAGATTCGCATCAGTTCTTGTGGGGATCCTGGCGTGAGCGCCGCAGCCAATCGTCCGCGAGCACGAGGGCCTCCCTCAGCGACTCGCCGAGAACGGTGCGGGCCGGAACGATATGAACCACGCCTCCGAGGTCGAGTTTGCCGGAGCTTTGAAGCTGCGTCGCGACGGGATCACTGACACCCGCCAGGTACAATCGCCCGCCCGCTTCGGCCAACGACTTCGTGTAGTCGGCGAGGACATCGATCAGCGTGGCGCCGACGCTCGACCGCCCGCGCAACCTGAGGACAACTGCTGACCTCACCACTCCGTCCGCGCTCGGCAGCGCGTCCGCCAGCGTGCGAGCACCCGCAAAGAACAGGCTGCCGTAGACATCGAGGACGAGGACCGCATTGCTCTCGAGCCGCGCTGGCGGAGTCTGCTCCGCAAACCTTCCGTCGCCCACGGGGGTCAGCGCGCGCACCCTGACATCGGACGCGGAGGAAAAGAGATACAGGACGATCGTCAGGAGGACTCCGGCGCCGACGGCTACTGGAATCGACAGGAACAGCGTCGCCGCGAACGTGACGACGATGGCCAGGCGCGCGGATCCGCCAGTGTTCCAGATCGAGCGGGCCTCTCGAAAATCCAATGCGCTGATGCCCGACATGATCATCAGGGCGGCAAGCACGGTCATCGGAACCTCACCGACGAGGCGGCGAGCCGTCAGTACAATGACCAGCACCCACACGCCGCCCAGGATGCCGGACCATCGAGTCCGTGCGCCGACCGCCACGTTCAACGCCGTTTGCCCGACGGAACCGCCGGCAGGAATGCCCGACAACAGACCACTGGCGATATTCGCGGCTCCCTGGGCGATGAGATCCCTAGACGGATTCACGGCACTGTCGTCGGGGTTCTCCACACTCTGGCTGACACCCGCACCTTGTACGCCGACGACCACGGCAATGGCGAACGCGGCAGTGATCAGCCCGGGTGTGAGAAGCGTGAGATTCGGCAATGCCGGTATAGGGATGCCGCTTGGAATCGGGCTGATGTCTGCGACCCGCTGGACGTTCTGCCACTTGAACAGCGCAACCAAAACCGACGGCACGACGACTGCGACGGCCGAGGAGAAATTTCCAACGACGGTGCGTCCGAGTCCGATCGCCAGGCCCAAGGCGACGGTGCCCGTGAGAATCGTGGTGACGCTGAAGTCGGAAGCGCCGTGAGCAGATCAAAAAATTGCGCCACTTCATTGCTGCCCTGTGCGTTGACGCCGACAAACGGCGCCGATTGGTCCAGAATGAGCAACACCGCAACGCCTCCCAAGAATCCCGTCATGACTGCATGGGAGATGAATCGGACGAGACGGCCGGCTCGTAGCAGGCCAAATAGCGCAAGCCACACGCCGATCAGGGCGACCAGCGTGAACAAGGCGCCGTCTCGCTCGCCGACGGGATACCCGTTGATGACCTGCCCGGCCGCGAGCGCGGAGGCAGTGGTCGTGGCAATCTGCATTAGCTGCGCACTGACCAGCGCGCTGCCGGCAATCGGTGCGGCGATGCTGGTATACAGCCCGTACACCGGATTGACGCCCGCTAGCGTTGCTGACGCGAGCCCGTCAGGCACGCTGACAACAGCGTTCACGAATCCGGCGACGATGTCCTTGCGGACAGTTCTGCTCGTCTCGTTCGGCGATATCGGTCTCCTGGGCGGCGGGACCGTCCGAGTGTTCGCTTCACCCACCTTGCGATTATGCGTGACACGGCCTGTTCTTGACGCGTACACGCCACATCGATCTTTCGAGGCGGGAGCAGCGTGATACCGTCACTGTACGAGCGATCAAAAGGAGGTGGGGTGTCCGACGTCGTGATTGCGGCGCCACAATCTCCCGAGCTCGTCGAACGGCCTGGGTCAAGACGCAAACGCGGCCGAATTCTGGCTTGGACCGCGCTTGCCGCGATCGTCGCCACATCAGTTGTCGATGGATTTATTTGGCTGGATAGACGCCTGCAGGTGTCGCTGCCTGAAGTGCCTTCGATCGATCTCTACTCAGCGCTCTTCGACCTTACGCCGATGTCCGTCACTGTTACCGCGGGTAGCGAGCGCGTTGCGTGGCGAACGACGGTGCACGAGATTCGAACCGACTGGACTCTCTGGAGGCGCATGCATCTGGCCGACTGGAACACCGTTCCGGACGGTTTGCGGCAAGAGGCGCTCGACAACATGCTCGCCCGCTATCGCGGCATCCTGATGAATCCCTCTGCATGGGACACGATGCGGGCGACCGATTGGGATCTCGTACCTCAGCCGATTCGCACCGTCGCCTATCGGCAGATGGTCGCCTATTGGACTGGTTTCTATCACGTCGGAGCCAAGTACGAACTGCCACCTCGACGGGTCGCCGACACACTCGCGGCTATCGTGATGTCCGAGTCATGGTTCGACCACCGGGGTGTGTTCGTCAACCGCGACGGCACGAGCGACATCGGCCTCGCCGGCGCGTCGGACTACGCCCGAAATCGCCTGCGGAAGTTGCACGAGCTCGGAATTGTCGATGTGGCGCTCGATGACGAGGCGTACTACAACCCGTGGATGGCGACACGATTCGTGGCTGTCTGGATGTCGCTCATGCTCGACGAGGCTGGTGGCGATCTGGAAGTGGCGGTTCGCGCGTACCACCGGGGAATTGTTGACGCTGACGACAGCTTCGGCACGACGTACGTCGAAATGGTCCGCCGACGCCTCAACGTCTTCATCCGGAACCAGAACGCCCCTCCAGCGTGGGACTACGTCTGGAAACGAGCACGAGACATCGAGCGGCAGGCGTGGCCGTGGATGCAGACGCGGCAACGAACGCGATGACGTCGTTCTGATCCTCCGGGAGCATCGCCTTAGAGATGGTTCTTGACGAGCATAGCCTCGATGACGTGGCTCGCTATCCCAGCCCGAATGTTGAAGTTGACAGCCAGACGCTGCAGGAATTTCCGTTCTCGTGCATCGATTTGGCCATCGGCAAGCAAGAGATCAGCGACGACAGCGAACGCCGATGGTCTGAGCTTCGCCGGGATGGCCTTGGCGGCAGCCTCCATGACGTCTAAAGGTTCCTGCTCTTCGAGCAGCCGTTTCATCCGATCGATCAGCCGACCGACGGTCTCGCCTGATTTCCGCCGAAACCGCTTCGTGGACCAGATCAGGTGATGGGCGCGGGCCAGTTCCTCCCGTGCCACATGGTGGTTCGCGTCCATCGCGCCGATGAAAAGAGCGATCAGGGCCTCGTCCAGCTCGAGTTTCTTGAGTCGGGGCCGCAGGCTTCCCGCTTTGTCGAGTCATCGTTGTCACCTTCTTCAGGATCCGTCCATTCAAACGGCGCACGATCGATCACGCTCTCACGCACACCTACATCGATTCGAAGGTTGGCACGCGCTGGTCGTCGTTCAGCGTGCGACGAGAACGGCGACTGGAGACTGGTTAAGCGCACCTTCAGCGACACTGCCTAACAGCAAGTACCGGACGCCGCTGGTACCCCTCGCCCCCACGACGAGCAGTTGCGCGCGAGTCGCTGCGACAGCACCGAGGAGATCGCGCAGCGGTTCGCCATGGACGAGCATGGTCCGCGGCCGCCATCCAATGCGTTTGAGTTCGGCCGCCGCACGATTGAGCTCTTTCGTCGCCGCTCGAGTTCGAATCGTGTTCTGGCGTCTGACTTCACTGGCAATGCTGGCCGCACCAGGGACGCGGCCGCGCGAAGGAGCCGTCAGCAACTCCACAGCGCTGACGAGCGTCACGCGCCCTCCGCGAGGAGGGACCAGCCGGCCGATGAATGCGAGGGCGCGCCTCGCGGGCTCAGATCCGTCGACACCGACGACGATGGTGCGTGCGCGCTGCGCCCGCCGCGCCACGAGGACCGCACATTTGGCACCCCGCACGACCCCTCGAGATACGCTGCCCATGAGCAGGCGACGAACGGCGCCATGCCCGCGCCAGCCGACTACGATCACATCAGCTCGAAAACGTTCCGCTTCGCCGAGGATTCCCTGCACGGGTGTCTTGTCCAGGAGTTCGATTTCGAGGTCCGGCCAGCGACGCGAAAGCGTCCGGCGTGCACTCTCGGCGGCCTTTTCGGCGCCGCGATCCAGCGCCGACAACAGAATCGACATCCTGTAATCCGCCCCTGTTCTTCGCGCACTGATCACCCGAACTTTCGTCCGCGCCGGCCATGGAAAGTGCAGGGTGGTCGTGACGGCCGCCTGCGCGTGGCGGGATCCGTCCGTCGCCACCAGCACACGAAGCTCTCTTTGTGTCGCCATGCCGTGTACTCCGTGAGGTCGACTGCAGTATGGGTACCCGTGGTGCGTTCGCTTGGTGTCAGTCGTCTCGTCCTGTAAAACAACGACCGAACCAGCATTTGAGTACTGAAGTCCCCCGAACCGCGTTTCGGCACGTCGATGCCGTGCACCGAGATTACGCCAGCTCGCTTCATGTTTAAGACTCTAAATGCGAAGTATTCCCACGCTACTGGTGACAATCCGCACTCGCCCAATGCTTCGCAAGACGGAAGTTGACGGCCAAATGCATTTCCCACCGGATTCCAGTGCTTTCAGCGCACGGTCCCACCACACGCCGCGGTCCGGCATGTCAACGTAATCCGCGTTCGAGGGAGAGCCTTGAGTCTGAAAGGCAGTCGTTTCGTCAGAATTGGAGGAGATCTGATTCGCGGCATCGCATCCCAACAGCCCCAGTTCTGCGGTTCGCACGACCGCCGAGAAGCGTAAGATGCTTTTCGGAAGCGGACCACATAGTCATCTTGGCGTTGAAGAGTGACTGTTGTCGCATGTCATCCCAGCCATCGACGTTCTCGCGATTCCGCCACGGAATTTTCGGACGCTCTCGGCGCGCCTCGTCAGACTAGTCGGACCAGGAGATCAGAACACCGTGATCACAATCCCGCAGTCTCTGCAGACTGAACACAAGGCGATTCACGACGCGCTGACCGAGGCAACACAGGTACCGGGCCCGGTCGGCGCCGCCGCCAAGGAGCTGGCAGCGGTGCTTGGCCCCCACTTCAGGCGCGAAAACGAGATTGCGCTGCCTCCGCTCGGCCTTCTCGCGGCTCTGGCCGCGGGCGAGAAGCCAGCTGGTATGGACGAAGCGCTCGCCATGAGCGACGCGCTGCGCAAGGAGCTGCCCCGCATGCTCCAGGAACACACAAAGATTCGTGCTGCGACAGAGAACCTCCGCGTCGTGGCTCAGAAGGAGAAAGCTTCCGCATACGAGCAATTCGCGCAAGAGCTGGCGTTGCACGCGCGGACGGAGGAGGAAGTGCTATACCCAGCGGCCATTCTCGTAGGTGACATCATCCGAGCGCGGCTGAGCCCGAAGTAGCTGGCCCGGCACCATACGGGTTGAAGGCGTCGGATTCCCCAGGCCACTGAGTCGACCACTCGTTATCGCAAATCGATCACGGGCATCGCCATGAGATTGGAGCTCGTTGAACGCGGAATGTGAACTGCGCACGAAAGCAGGAACTTTGATGATTTACGTTGGTTGCCGCACCTGAATCAGGACCGATTCCTCGCAGTGAACATCCCGATGTTTCGTCTGTGGGTATGGGATTCGAGTCCACAGAACGGCGCACCGTCATTCGGAATGGATGTGATCGTTGGACGCGGACTCAATCGACAAACACCCATCTTCGTAGAGGAGATGGAGTACCTCATCTTCCGCCCATACTGGAACGTACCCTCGTCGATCCTCCGGGGCGAGATTCTCCCTGCGCTCCGCCGGGAGCCTGACTACCTGCAACGACACGACATGGAGATCGTTTCCGGAGCTGGCGACGATGCTCGGGCCGTTCCCCTCACGGAGGAAAGCCTGGCGCAACTCCAGCAGGGAAGGCTCCGCGTGCGACAGCGCCCAGGACCGAAAAACTCACTTGGATTGGTGAAGTTTATCTTTCCCAACGACGTGAACGTGTACCTGCACGACACGCCAGCCGTCGACTTGTTCAGCAGGTCACGACGGGATTTTAGCCACGGCTGTGTCCGCGTTCAGGATCCGGTCGCCCTCGCCGAGTGGGCGCTCAAAGGTCAAGACGAGTGGGATCGCGATCGGATTCTTGCGGCCATGAATGCGCGCCGGCCGCAGCAAGTGAACCTAAAGAGGCCGATACAGGTGATCCTATTCTACGTAACGGCGACCGTTATGCCCGACGACGGATCGATTCATTTTGCCGAGGACATCTACGGTCAGGATACGAAGCTCGACCGAGCGCTCGGACGGCGCGAAATACAATGATGTCGAACCAAACCACTCTTGGCGCAAACGGCGTCATCAACCACGAGCTGTCGCACAGCTTCCCGCGGTCGAATGGGCATTCGGACTCACGGGCACGACGTACCGAGGAAGTATTGCAGCCACGTTGAAGGACTGAAGGGGCGCGGAGCCCGATGTCGATGTACCCGCGACTTCTCACTGCACTCTGGTGCGAATATCCATCTTGGAGGAGAGTGTCAGGTGCACCGGGCAGCGATTGGCGATTTCCAGCAACCTGGCGCGTTGGCCGTCGCTGAGAGGCCCATCCAGCGCGATGTTCCTCTCAATGACGGTGAGCTTCGTGTCATGCGTCTCGCAGGCAGCACAATCCTCAACGTGCACTCGGGAATGGCGAAGGCTGACCGTGACACGTTCGAGAGGCCATCGCTTTCGCCGCGCGTACATGGCCATCGTCATTGAGGTGCAGGAGCCGAGCGAGGCCAGCAGCAGCTCGTAGGGCGTCGGGCCGCTGTCCGTTCCTCCCGCAGAGATCGGTTCGTCGCTGCGCAGGTGATGTGCACCCGCGGTGATCTCCTGGGCAAGACCGTCGCCTCCGCCGCGTACGATCACGACACCTTCCGTTCGTTGCTCACGGTCCATCGAATCTTCCTTTGGTTCCTTGCGCTGCCGTGTCCGAGAGGAGACAGCGCATGGGGTGGTCGATTCGTGTTTCGCTCGTTGACGTTCACAGGAGCATACTGCGAACGTCGTCTTGTGGATCGCAAGGACGGCTCTGGTGATTCTGGGTGGACGACCGGCAATGGAGCCCTGCGTATGAAGCTTTCAGTTCTGGCGTTCGACTACGACGGCACGATCGCCCGCAACGACCGCGTGCCCTCATCCGTACTCGATGCTATCGCCGACGCGCGACGTCAGAATGTGACAATGATCCTCGTCACGGGTCGCATTCTCGATGACCTCCGCCGTGTCGCCGGCGATCTCACCTTCGTCGATGCGGTCGTGGCGGAAAACGGTGCGGTGGTCCACTTTCCGGGCAGCGGTCAGACCACGATCCTGGCCCCGCTTATCCCCAGTACTTTCACAGCTCGGCTCAAGGAGTTGAAAATCCCATTTGGGGCCGGCCAATGTCTGGTGGACGCAGATGCGAGTTCGGCACATCGTCTACTCGACGTCATCCGGGAATTCGAGCTGCCGATTGTGTTGTTGTTCAATCGGAGCCGGGTCATGGCGTCGGCGCAGGGAGTCAGCAAGGCCACAGGTCTCAACTCCGCATTGAACATTCTTCGCGCAACCCCGCGCAATACCGTGGCAATCGGAGATGCTGAGAACGATCATGAGTTGCTGCGCCTCGCAGAAGTCGGGGCAGCGGTGGAGTGGGGCAGCCCGGCACTGCAGGCCGCAGCCGACGTCGTGATCGCCGGCAAAAGTCCAGACGCGGTAGGGGATTTCATCAGAGGTGTAGCAGCGAACGGCCGGCTACCCACCCCGGTCCGAGCCAGACGCCGTCTGCATATTGGATATACGGATGACGGTCGCGACTTCTCCCTTGCCGTCCGGGGCCGCAACGTGCTGATCGTCGGCGACTCGAATTCCGGCAAGTCGTGGCTGGCGGGATTGCTGTGCGAGCGCCAGATTCTCGAGGGATACAGCGTCTGTGTCATCGATCCTGAAGGCGACTATCGGACCCTCGACGCGCTGCCTGGCGTCACGGTGCTTGGCGGTGAGGATCCTCCGCCCGCTCCGCGTGCGCTCCTTCACGCGCTGCGACATCCGGACCACAGCGTCGTCATTGACCTATCGTCCCTGCAACATGATGCAAAGTTCGAGTACATCCGTTCGGTGTTGCCGGCTCTGAACGTCATGCGGCGGCGAACGGGCACTCCACATCGGATCATCCTCGACGAAGGACATTACTTTCTGTATGACGGCGTCGATCGCGGACTGCTGGATCTCGACTTCAATGGGTACACCGTCGTGACCTACTGGCCGTCACAGCTTCCACCGGAGCTCGTCGCCGCGACGGAAGTGATCCTCGTCACGAGAGAATACAAGTTCGAGGAGATCGAGGCCCTCCGGAACCACTGCCCCACATGCCGGCATCTCAGTGCGTCAGCGTGGGATATCCTGGCGCACCTCCCGATTGACCAGGCAGTGGCTCTGCCAGTGACAGAGGAGGTTGGCGGTGCGCTGCGCACGTTCACAATCGGCGAGCGCCTGACACCTCACGTCCGCCATCGCCAGAAGTACGTCGACGTGCCAGTCTCGAAGAGACGCGCATTCGTGTTCGGATCGGTCCGGCACGGCGTGACGGCGCGGGCTCACACGCTGCGCGAGTTCGTCGCGATTCTCGAGACTCTGAACGTGACACAAGCCGAGGGATATTTGCGACGCGGCGATTTTTCACGATGGATCGGCGACGTGTTCGGAGACCATGCCCTCGAGCGGGAGCTTCAACGCCATGAGCGGGATGAAAACACTGAACACACCGAGGCGCTCGATCAGATTGTCGCGGCGATCAGGTCGCGTTACGACCTGACGGACGAGAGCGATTTTGCCACGGTCTACAATCCGACGGAAATGGAGCAGCAGGAATGGGCTGGGATGTAGGTATGAATGAGATGGTCGTCCTGCGCTCAATCCTGTGCCCGGTTGATTTCTCGGACCAATCAGCGCGGTCACGTCTCAGTAGCCCGCTTCGCTCCAGACGGGCAGACGGTAATCAGCAGCGCCTCGTGGGACGGTTGATTCTTGCCGTGAAGCAACGCTCGGGGGGAGGGCGAGTTTGATCTCTTCTCGGCCCGAGTGTTATCCAGACGACGCGATAGCCCTGCAGGTTCGCGACGCGGCCGATCGCTCGCGCGAGGTGGCTCTTCACCAGTGCCGGGAGGTCCGAGGAAGAGCACGTCCTCGCGCTGGGCGATGAAGCGCGCGGTGGCGAGTTCGTAGACGAGCGCACGATTCATCTTCTTGTTGAACTCGAAATCGAAGGTGTCGAGGGCGCGCTCGGGATCGCGAAAGCGGGCGAGCTTGTGTCGGCGCTCGAGCAGGCGATCCTGACGCCGGTGAAGTTCGTCCGCCACGAGGGCGGACACGAGGTCGATGGGCGCCAGCTTCTCCGCCTGGGCCTGGCGCAGGCGAGTGTCCAGGACCGCGGCCATGCCGGACAAAGCTGTCGTGATGGCGAGCAGCATGCGCACCGAGATTGACTGCTCGACTTCTGAAGAGTACGCACGACGACACGATTCGTGGCAGCCAGAATTGGATCGCGACGGCAAGCCCGCGGCCACTATTTCAGCACCTGCGCGAGGTCTCCTCGCTCCCCCCACCGCTCGAGCCTGATTGTTTTGCCCTGAAACTGTGCGCCGTTACAGCGTCGATCCAGTTGAAGTGTTTCAGATTGCGCCCTCAGCTTTCATTTTGAAACTGTGATCGATTCTCGAAGCTTTCCACCTGTGTCTGCGTGCCACGACAAGCCGTCTCAATGCAGGTAGTTCCAGCCGATTCACAGAGCACGTGATGGTGGCTCGCCCATTGCCTCTAACCACTATCGAGGGGGCGCGGAGGCAAGCAGCGACGAACCGCAGCTACGTTTAAAGGCTCTCACCTGCGATGTGCAGGTGCGACGGCCTGGCGACACGAGCCGCAACCACGTGGCTTCGCTCGGGTGTGCGACCTTCGGCTTCGCCCGTCCAATTGGGAAGCACTCGGCGCTGCGACGGGAACCTGTTCATCGGATGCGATGCGCCACGAGGACTCAGGAATGCTGACAGCTCGTAAGACTGCAGAGGCACGGGAAGAGGTAAGTAAAGGAGCCGCGCGAGTTACCAAGTCGCCTGAAGGAAATGGGGACACCCGCAAGACAGAACCTGGCACGCCGCCGGCGCTCCAAGAACTGTTTCGGCGAATCGAGGGGGAGTATCGGGAGATGCCAGGACTGAGCCTCACCCTGCCCCAGGCAGAGCGATTGTGGGGACTCGACCGCCGCACATGCGAGGTCGCCCTGGCGACGCTTATCGAACGCCGGGTCCTGAGGCGCGGAATGAATGGCACCTACCTGTGCGGGTCATCGGGATGATGGGCGGTTGGCGATAGGAGCGCGGTATCGCCCAGCGCCTTTACAAGCTCCCGAGTCGGTGATCGAAGCAACGTTAAACAAGCCATTACAAGTGACGAGATCGCCGAGGCACGCCTCCGAGCTCTTCCGTTCGCTTTGCGGTGCAAAAATTGTGAACAGGCTCGCGAGACTCCCGAGCAGAGCAAACGCACCATGGCGCTGCGTCGCGATTCCTCACTGCGTTTCCTCGACGACGCGGGCTTCTGAACCGGACGGCGATTGGCAGATATGAGGTCCGCCATTCTCTCCGCTACTCACTCGATCTCTCACAGGCCAAGCGAGGACAGCTCATGACCAATGTCGCTATCAACGGGCTAGGGCGGATCGGCCGAGCCACTCTGAAGATCGTGATGGACACCCCCGACCTGAACCTGGTCGCCGCGAACGACATTGGGGCGTCCGACAGTGTCGAGTATCTCTTGAAATATGACACTGTCTACGGCCGGTATGAAAAACCGGTTCAAGTAATAGACAACGGGCAGTTAAAAATTGGCGACCACCGGCTGAGGCTGCTGCGTGAAAGGGATCCTGCGCGCTTGCCGTGGAAATCGATGAACGTGGACATCGTGTTCGAGTGTACTGGCGCGTTCGTCAGGCGAGAGGATCTCGACGGTCACATCCGTGCCGGCGTCGGGTACGTGATCCTCTCGGCGCCATCGAAAGGCGAGGGTGTGGAAACGATCGTCCATGGAGTGAACACGCCGCAGGGCAACACCACGATCATCTCGTGCGCGAGTTGCACCACGAACTGCATCACGCCAGTGATGGAGATTCTTGGGCGGCGGATCGGCGTGAAGAAGGCCATCATGACCACCGTTCACGCGTACACCGCCAGCCAGGCCATCGTTGATGCGGCGCACAGCCGACCCCGAAGAGGTCGGGCCGGCGGCGCGAACTTGGTGCCCACATCGACCGGTGCAGCGGCCGCGACCGCGAGGGCGCTCCCTGAGTATCGCGGCAAGTTCGATGGAGTCGCCGTCCGCGCTCCAGTTCCTGTTGGATCGCTTGCCGACATCGTTTCTCTCGTCGCCATGACCACGACCGTCGACGAGGTGAACCGCGTGTTTGTCGAAGAAGCCGAGAGTGAGCGCTATCGCGGCATCCTCGGCGTGACCACAGATCCGATTGTCTCGTCCGACATCATCAAAGATCCTCGCGCGTCAATCGTCGATCTCGGCATGACGCAGGTCGTCGATGGCGATTTGGTCAAGGTGATGAGCTGGTACGACAACGAATGGGGTTATTCGAGTCAGCTGGTCCGAGAGGCGGTGCGAATCGCCAAGCAGATTGATCATCAGAGCGTCGCGAGGCACATATGATCGACGCGCGCCAGCGTTTGCGACTGCCGGCGCTTCCAGCACCTACTACTTGCTGCCCCGAAAAGACCGGCGTCGCGAGCATTTCGCGTTTACCGGTGAGCGATTATGCCATATGTGCTCAACCAACTGGTTACGCAGCAGCAAGAGACTGCGGAAACGAATTGAGGAGAGACGAAATGATGGAGCCCAGAGACGATTACCAAACGGCCGAGGATACTGCTCATCGCGCACCGCTGCCCGCGTCGGTGCCGAGACCCGTGAAGCGAGCGAGCGGCCGTACCGAGACCTTGCGAACACCGGCGCACGTGCGTGTGATCGGAGTCGAATTCGATGAGAACAACTGTGCCCTGATCCGGCGCAAGCTGGGCATGAGGCTTGGCAAATTCGCGACGTCGATCGAGCGCGTCACCGTTCGTGTGACCGATACCAACGGGCCGCGTGGCGGAATCGATCAGGTGTGCAACGTGAAGGTGGTCCTCAGCGGGCTCCCAAGCGTGGTAGTCGAGCGCCGCGACGCGGCACTGCACGCGGCCATCGACGTCGCGCTGCGCGCGACGGAGCAGGCGGTCCGACGAAGTGTCGGTCGGAGGCGCATGAAGCCGCTTAGTCGCAGGAACTCAGCGACTTGGGCAACTTCATGGTGAACGCGGGACGGCTATCCGCTTCACTCCCGTTTCCGAGAGGTGTCATTCTGAACCGTAACTGAGTGACTCGTCCGCACCAGCTTCAAGGTAGTGGACGGGTTTTCTGGAGCATTGTGTGCTCTTCTCATTGGTGACGCTTCGCGCCGCATCATCGTCAGCCTCGTGCATCGTCGAAGGAGGGTAGTGGCCAGCCCAGCGCCGGATGCTCTTCGCGGATCCACCCCTCGTTGCAGAAGCAAACCTGCGGGCTTCGTCAGGTGTCCGGTCCAGGGACCACGGCTATTCATCGCGTATCTTGGCTTCCGAGGAGCCTGGTGTTCCGGATGGAACAGCGCATCGAACCACTGCCGTGGTACGTTCCTGCGTGAACATCTTCCACTGATGGTTGGCTATCTTGTGGTTCTCGTCGCGGCCGTTGGCGTCATGGCGTTCTTATCGCGGAACAGACGCCCTCGCTGACTACTAGATGTTCGCTTCGAGGCGACGGGCGGCACACTTTACCACCTACCGACTGTTGGGCTGACAGCGGTTACGGCGTCGTTCGAGATGCGCCCTGGAGCACGACGGTGAACAATCCCGCAGCGGCTCCCGTCAGGAGCGCGCGGAACAGCAAGTCGGGCGGCCCGAACATGCCAAGCGGCAGAACGTTATGAACGAGGCCGCCGACAAAAATCGCCATGAGCACGCGAACCGATGGGTGCGAAAGACGGTTGCGCATGGCCCATCCCAAACGGCCCGGGCCGCAGGCCGATTTCACACTGATGACCCACTACCCAAAGGAGTAATGTGTTGACAAACCCGTTTCGGATCTTGTGTGCCGTGGATGCTTCGCCGCCGGCCGCTGCCGCCTTTGAGCAGGCTCTCGCCATGAGCGCTCGCCGCAGGGCACAACTCGTCATCGTGCACGCGGTATCCAAGGACACGGCCTACAGTTGGGGTGCCATCGAACGGGTGGCAGCCTTGGCGGCGCTGCGTGAACGTGCAGAAGCCCTGAACATTCCCGTGAGGGTTCGCGTTCAACAGGGCGACACCGGGGGTGTGATTCTGTTGCACGCAAGAGCTCAGGCTCCCGATCTGATTGTGCTCGGTTCCTACGAGCCGGTCGGCCTCGCCCGTTTTCGATTCCAGTCGATTGCGGATCGCGTCGTAAAGGGAGCCGCGTGTCCCGTGCTGCTCGTTCCAGCTGCAACGACACACGTCACGCCGACGTTCCACAGTGTTTTTTGTGCGATCGATCTGTCTTCACGGTCCCCGGAAATGATCACGAACGTCTCGCGCTTCGCCGAAGACGGGGCGCGATTGGCGTTTCTCCATGTACTCCGACGTCATCACGGACGCGTCGCCGCTCCGGAATCCCCGGGGGCAACGGGCCGTGACGAGCGTCAACGGCTTCAAACAATGCTCGACAGTCAGGACCTTGACTCAGAGGTGCTCGTCACCGTCAGTTCCAAGTCGGTCCCTGATGAAATCCTTCGCGTGGCAGGCGAGATGAAGGCCGATCTCATCGTGGTTGGTGCCAGTCGACGGGCGGGTCTGCGTCGCCGATTCCTTGGTTCTACAGCGCTCCGGGTAAGTCGCCGCTCACCGCTTCCTGTTTTGGTCCTTCCCGCTATGCACGTCAAGCGGGCGCTGAGCACGCTCGACGAAGCGGTGCTCGGGTGGGCGGCATAGATGGACGCGAGCTGGCCTGTTCACGAAGAAGGAGTTGGTTGAGCTGACGCTCGCGGTTGTGGCGATCAGCGGATGGAACCGTCTGGGGATTGCCTTCAGGACTGTGCCTGCGACGTTCCAGCTCCCTGTTCTGCCGTCAATTGGGGGACGCAGTGGGAGTCGCGGACGTCGAGGCGGGTCGCTGAGCGAGGGCGGTCAGGCCTATCGGAACAGATTCGTTCGAGCGAGATCGACAAGCTCGTCGCCACGACCGTTCAAGACCGCCTTTGCCATGTACAAGGCGAACCCACCAACCTGCTCCATCTGCAGCGACGGCGGCATTACGAGCTCCTGAGTGTTGACGCGGATGTCGAGCAACGCGGGGCCATCATGATGCAGTGCCCGCTCGAGCCCTGGTCGCACTTGCTCGGGGCCATCCACGGCGACCCCGAGCATGCCGGTGGCCTCTGCAAGTTTCGCAAAGTCCGGATTGACGAGATCAACGCCTCGATCGAGAAACCCTGCTGCCCGCATTTCGAGCTGCACAAACCCAAGGGATGCGTTATTGAACACCACGACCTTGACCGGCAGACCAACCTGACGAAGCGTGAGGAGATCTCCCAGCAGCATCGAAAGACCACCGTCTCCAGACATGCTGACAACTTGCCGGTCCGGATACGCCAACTGCGCACCGATCGCCTGCGGCAGGGCGTTGGCCATCGACCCGTGCGTGAAGGACCCGAGCAGCCGCCGGCGTCCGTTCATGGTGAGATAACGGGCCGCCCACACCGTTGGAGTCCCTACATCACAGGTGAACACCGCGTCGTCCGTCGCGAGCGCATCAAGCGTACGGGCGACGAACTGCGGGTGAATCGGTTTCACACCGGGGAAACCGGTCGCGAGATCGTCGAGACCCTGGCGCGCTGCGTGATAGTGCGCCAGTGACGCCTCGAGGTGTCTTCGTTCGGTCTTGCGCCTAATCCTGGGGAGTAGCGCCTGGAGGGTGGTCTTCACGTCACCGACAATGCCCAGATCGAGCCGCGTCCTGCGTCCGAGCTGCTCACGACGCAGGTCCACCTGGATGGTGCGTGCATTCTCGGGGAAGAACTGCTGATATGGGAAGTCCGTGCCAAGCATCAGCAGGGTCTCACATTCCTTCATGGCCAGGTATCCGGACGCGAACCCCAGGAGCCCGGTCATGCCGACGCCGAACGGGTTGTCGTACTCGATGAACTCCTTCCCGCGCATCGCATGGACCACCGGCGCAGCCAGAGCGTCGGCGGTGGATACGAGCTCGGCATGCGCGTCGCGACAACCGGCGCCGCCGAGAATCGTCACGTTCGTTGCGTCGTTCAACAGCTCTGCGGCGGCCGCCACGTCGGTCTCGGATGCGCAGATCGCGGGACGTTCGTAGCTCACGTGCACGCGCGCGACATCCTGCTCGGCCTGCCGTAGCGCCACGTCGCCGGGGAGTACGATGACTGCGACGCCCGATTGCGCGACGGCGGTTTGAATGGCGATCTCGAGAAGTCGAGGGACCTGCCCGGGATGCGAGATCACCTCGCAGAAGTGACTGCAGTCGGTGAAGAGCCGTTCCGGATGGGTTTCCTGGAAGTATCCGCTGCCAAGCTCGCGGCTCGGTATATGCGCGGCGATGGCCAGCACGGGAACGCGGCTTCGATGACAATCATACAAACCGTTGATCAGGTGCAGGTGGCCCGGTCCCGAACTCCCCGCACAGACGCACAGCTTGCCTGTGAGGTGCGCTTCGGCGCCGGCAGCAAAGGCGCCCGCCTCCTCGTGGCGCACGTGTATCCATGAAACGTCGTCGTGGCTGAAGATCGCATCAGTGAGGCCGTTCAACGAATCGCCGGCTACGCCGTAGACCCGTCTCACGCCCACGCTCGCGAGCACGTCAACAATCACCTGAGCGACAGTCTTTTTCCTTGCCATGCCTGCTGGTCACGTCGCGTCAGATCCGCGTCTAAGACTGCTGACGAGATTATAGAAACCGAAGAGAATCCCGCCGACTAATCCAATCAGCAGAAACCATGGTGACGTGCCGGCCCACCAGTCGACGCCGTAACCGATTCCGCCGAGCAGGAGGATTGCTCCGATCAGAGCGGAGCTCGCCCGGATGCGCGCCTCATTTCTCCGAAGACTGTCCTGGAGCGCCTCGTTTGCGCCGCCTGAGTCCGATAGGTACTTTCTCGACGGGTCCTTCACGCCATGCTCAGTTCACATGCACAACAGTCCCAGTCCGCACTAGATCGGAGCGAGCCGACTGTAGTGCAGCAAGTCGGCACGCCAGCCGCCGTACCCGGCGCCGATGTCGTCATACCTGGCGATCAACTCCATCGAGCGAATCCACTTCACCATCTTGTACCCGAGCTGGTTCTCCAATCGTAGCCGCAGCGGCGCACCGAATTCGGTTGGCAGGGGCTGCCCGTTCATGTCGTACGCGAGCAGCGTTTGAGGGGCACGCGCGAGATCGAGATCGATGACGCAGTAGTACTCTCCGTGTCCAGGCTCTTCCCACTTGTCATCGAACGTGCGACACAGGATGTAGCGAGCCTGCGGAGTCGGCCGACAACGGTCGAGCAGGGCTGTCAACGGGACGCCTTGCCACTCGGCGATATAGCTCCATCCCTGAATGCATTTGTGGAGTGTGACCTGGTGCTCTGGCTCCAGGTTCCGCAGTTCGTCGAGGCTCAATGACAGCCGCTGCTCGACCAAACCGCTGATTTCGAAGCGCCAACCGTTGAAGCCCCGTTCGACGAGTTCGCGATATCGCTCGTGGCGCGGTGGACGGCCATTCGGCCGAGGATCCGCCGTGATGCTCTCCGGTCGGTAGCGTTGACGGGAGACCAACGGCTGAAGCAGGCGCGCTTGCAGCTGGATCCACGATGCGCTGCAAGGCATCCTGCATGGCGCGCGGCTCCCGCAGCGAGCGTCGAGTGGCCCAGACATGCAGCACGATCAATGCGGTCAGGAACGCGAGCGCAATCGCAATGGCGACGGCCTGTTGCGCAGCGGTCGGTGCCTCAACACCCAGCACGATCGCGGCCAGCCCGTCACGCAAGCCATGCGCGATGACCAGCGCGATGTGATGAACCGTGAACGCCACGAAGGCCATCAGTCCGAGAAAGTGCAGGCTGCGGGCGGCCTGCCGTCCGCCGAACAGACGTGGAAACCAAGGGAAACGGCCGGCGAGCGCGGGTGACATCGCCAGACCCGTAGCGATCTGCAAGCGGTGTGAGCACGAAGACCAGCGGCGAAGTAAGTCAACTGTTGGAGCGCGTTGTACGGATTACCTGCTCGCGGGATGTCCAGACGCAGATACGCAATCGCGGCTTCCCACGCGTGGGGCAACACGGCCCATGAGGTCGGGACAAGCCGCTGCCACTGCTCGCTGGTGGCCAGCACCAGCAGGTAGATCAGTCCCGGTAATCAACCAGCCGACGACCGCCACGAAATGCCAGAAGCGGCCCAGCCCGAGGTTGTCTCGGCCCGGCAGTGCCACCCACGGCGTGTACGGCTGCTTCTCGTCCTCGGCGGTCCATCGCTGATTTCGAAACATGCGCTTGCTTGTGAAACGGATCCACTCGCTGCCCGGCCGACAGTGATCGTTGAAATACAGCATCGGATGGCCGCCGAGAATCTCGATGCCGCTGCGGATGAGCAATGTCAGAAAGACGAGATTGAACGCGTGCGTGAGCCGAATGCCGAGCGGGAACCCGAGTTCGACCAGCGGCACTGGCGGCATCACGTCGCCTCGCCGTCGTCAGTGCGCCACCACTGATCGAGCATGCCCGGGACGCACCCAGATGACGTACAGCGCGAGGACCGGGCCATATACGAGGCAGTACGACACAATCCCGTTCCACAGCTGCGTCGCGAGATCGAGTCGACCTGTCAGTTCCGGAGCTATTACAGGCAGGACGGCGAGAAAGTTGATCTCCCACACTGTCACGCCGAACAACATTCCGTAAAGAACCATCAGCGACGGCCTGGCGCTGAGCTGAAACGTCAGCGCCAGCCCTCCAAGAAAGGCCACGCCGAATATGATTGAGAGCAGCACGTGCAGTCACGGTGCCCAACGCCAGCGATGCGGCAAGCGGAAACGACGGCACCAGTGCCTCCGGCCCGACGATGAGGGCCGCAGCGAAGTCGAACGGCAACCAGGGGTCGTCGCTCAGTATGGTGCTGGCGCCGATCTCGACGACACCCAGCGCGACGCCCGCGAGAAGTCCGGCGCGCGCGCCGTGCATTGCAACTTCCCAGGGGTCGCGACGTTCGACCGGCACCCCAACACGGGGCGGCGCCCACGGGAGCATCTCGCCATTTCGTGCTTTCGAACCGTTGTTCACAAGACTGGCCTGTCCTTCTCGCTAGGCCACGCGATCGTCAGGAGGAATGCACTCTCCTCGAGCGCCTCCACGTCATGAGGTAAGCCTTGGCCCAGCGCGAGCAGCCCTCCTGCTGGCAGATGAAAGCTTCGCCCCTGCGCACGTACCTTGATGTGCCCTGCGACTGTCTGGATCGAGATCTGGCCCTCTGCGTGATGTTCTGGAATTCGCGAACGGGCCTTCAAGGCGATCAGCACAATCCGCAGACCGTCGTACTTGACGAGGGTCTGGGCGTTCTGGCCAGACTGCCACCCTGCGTGGCGATGGAGCTGCTCCAGTTCCCTCGCAATATCGAATTCGAGGTACGGAGCGGCCATGCGCTGTGGATGTGGCTGTGGCCGTCGGTGTTCATTCGGTGCATCTGACATCGTGGGTCTCCCAGTGTTCCTCGAAATCTGATCCAACACTTCGCTGTCACCCATCTCCTATCGCTGATGCGTCCGCGCCTTTGATTCCCAATGCTCCCGCCATCGTGCCTGATAGCCGTAGACAAGCACCGTGCGGCGTCTGGCTTCTGAAAGGATCGACCGCCACGACTCGGGGACGCGAGTCGAGATCTCGAAAAGTACCCCGCGCGGAATTGCGACTATTTCTCCGACTGATGACTGAACCACTCGCCTGAGTTCGATGGTTGGTTCGACCACAGCAGCCATGGATCGAGGTGCAACTTCGTCTTCGAAATACCCCGAATCCGAAGCGATCGATGAAGAAGCGCCTGCCGTCGTCTCCCCAGACGGGCTCGTAAGGCACGTTCTGTGTGAGCATCACCCTCCTCCTTTGTTATTGCCTGGCGATGGCAGGCGACGCTCTGTTCTCTGCTGTTTCGTGCGGGCGCGCGGTGCATGTTCAGGGCTAGAGACGGCGGCGCGGCCATGCCAACGCCGACGCACGATGCCCGTTCAGGAAATGTAAACGCAAGCAGCGATCCAACGACGGCTCTCAATGCCAGGCGGGACGGCGCGATATATGGGAATGATTCCATCCAGGGGGGTGTCCGCGACTGCTCGACCAAGTGCGGCCGTCGTTTCAATGTGAAAGTCCGCAGAATATTGTGAAGGCTCCGCGTGGCGTGAGCTGCTCAGCCGCTTGGGACGCAGTCTCATCGAACGGACGACGCTGCGACGCTTGCTCTCACTGAACTAGGGCACATCGATTGGCACGCGATCCGCTGGCCTTGAACTATTTGACGCCAAGGTCGGCGAGCGTGCGGCTGCGCGGCCAGCGGCGCAGCGCCTATACGGTGACTAATTCGGACAGGACCGAACGATCTCGTGGTCGTTGCCCTTCTCCGAATGCGCCGGCCGGCGGCATTCCGCATCGGCCGCGTTGGCGTCCGTCCCACGCGAGCGCAGAAATGCCAAATCCTGGGCTCGCGCGCCATCGGTCATCACCGCCTCAGCCTGAAAGCGTGCGGGCCCTAGATGAGAACACTCGTGGTCACACGCCACACCGTTGCGACACGGGAGCGCCCGGTCGTGGGCGACCAACGAGTCGTGTCACGTCGCCACGGACACACGCGGAATGTCAGCCGTCGGTCGTGATAACTAACCGCGTTCTTGAGGACCCCGGGCATCGAGACGCTCCGAGGCCGAGACGTTTCAGATTGATCCTGCCGCTTTCAGTTTGAAGCGACGCAACGCCGTTCCCGCACACGCTTGCCGGAACCGGTAAGTCGTCAAGGCACCGACAGATGCGGCCAATTCCACGGCGGGGGTGAGGACGGCTTACCTGTTGCCTCTGTAAATGATGGTAGTGCAGCACGCTGCGAAGTTCGTGACGAAGTGCAACACTGAAGAAGGATTTGCCCTCGCCACGGAACGGTTCGTTCTCTGGTGCGCGGGCTATGAACTAGGCATGGCCAAGATCGTCGTGGTGATGGGCGTGGCCGGATCCGGAAAAACGACCGTGGGCACGATGCTGGCGGATGCGATGCACTGCGCGTTTATGGAGGGGGATTCGCTGCACTCCGCTGCCAACGTCGAGAAGATGAGCCACGGGATTCCTTTGACGGATGCCGACCGTGCGCCGTGGCTCGCGGCAATCCATACGCGCCTACTCGACTCCTTCAGGCGCGGCAAGAGTCTGGTCGTCGGTTGCTCGGCGCTCAAACGATCATATCGGACGGTTCTCTCCGAAGGCATCCCAATCACCTGGGTATATCTCAAAGGCTCTGCGGCACTCATTCGATCGCGGCTGCAGCACCGGACCCGCCACTACATGAAGGCAAACATGCTGGCCAGCCAGTTCGAGACGTTGGAGGAACCCTCCGACGCGCTCATCGTCGACGTCTCACAGTCACCAGGCGCGATCGTGGAACAGATCCTGGCTGAGTTGCGCAGACCTAAGCACCCCGACATGGCAGGCTCGACGAGCCGACGGAACGGCCACGCATGAAGGCCATTGCCATCGTTCCTGGAGCAAAGACCGCCCGTCTCGTCGATCGGCCGGAACCGTCGATCGCGGCGCCAGACGACATCAAACTCCGAGTGGTGCGCGTGGGCATTTGCGGCACCGATCGCGAGGAGGCCGCCGGCGGCCGGGCCAAGGCGGGGCCCTCCCACCAAGACCTTGTAATCGGCCACGAAATGTTCGGCCAGGTCGTGGACATCGGGCGCACAGTGACGCTGGTCAAGCCCGGCGACTACGCCGTCTTCACCGTTCGTCGCGGTTGTGGAACTTGTCGGCCGTGCGCCATGAATCGTTCCGATATGTGCCGGACGGGACTGTACGCCGAACGCGGCATCTGGGGCCTGGACGGGTACCAGACCGAATTCGTGGTCGACCGCGAGCCGTTCGCGGTGCGCGTGGCGCCGGAGCTGGAAGCGGTGGGCGTGCTCGCCGAGCCGTTCTCAGTGGCGGAAAAGGCGATCTCGGAAGCGGTGCACCTTCAACTCACGCGGCTTCCAGACATGGCGACCTCGCTCGACTGGCTGTCCGGGAAGCGCTGTCTCGTGGCTGGACTAGGCCCAATCGGTCTGCTCGCGGCGTTGTCCTTGCGCTTGCGCAACGCCGAGGTGTCGGGTCTCGACGTCGTCGACGCCAACACGGCACGACCTCGCTGGCTGAACCTCATCGGCGGCCACTATATCGACGGACGTGGGGTGACGCCGGACCATCCGATCGATCAAATCGGCACATTCGACGTGATTGTCGAGGCGACGGGAATTGCGACCCTTGAATTCGACCTCCTCGACGCGTTGGCCATCAACGGCGTGTACGCCGTCACAGGAATCGCGGCCGGCGACCGCCCGCTGAACATCGACGGCGCGAAGATCATGCGCCGCCTCGTGCTACGGAACCAGGTGGTGGTGGGAAGCGTCAACTCGTCGCGCGATCATTTCCAGCTCGCCGTGGACGATCTTGTCTTGGCCGAGACCCGCTGGCCTCACCGAGTCGCGGACCTGATCACACACCGGCACTCGTACACGGACTTCGACGCGGCGTTTCAGCATCATGGTTCAGACGAAATCAAAGTCGTGTTGGAGTGGGCGGCCTGAACGTCCTGGAGCTCAACGTGAAACCAGATGTGCGTGTCCTCCCGGATGTCAACGAGCTGAGTCTTCGAGCGGCCGAGGCGTGGGAGGCGTCCATCGTGAAGAAGCTGGTGTCGAACATCCGCCTCAACGGTTATGTGCAGCACGCCTCGGGCGCCGAACCGCAAGACGTCATCGAGAGCGTCAACACGGACCATGTGCCGATTCACAAAGGACAGGCGCTGAGACACGTGCGCGCGAAGAAGCGATGACTCTCGAGTCGGACGCGTTCGTGTTCTTTGGCGCGACGGGAGACCTCGCGTTTCGGCAAATCTTTCCAGCAGTTCAGGCACTGATCCGACGTGGTCACTTCGAGATGCCGATTATCGGCGTGGCGAAGTCGGCGATGGACCTCGACGCGCTCCGAGCGCGCGCGCGCGAGAGTCTCGAGCAACACGGCGGCGTCGATCCGCGCGCATTTGCCACGCTGGCGGCGCACCTGCAATATGTTAACGGCGATTACCACGATCCCGACACGTTCCGGAGATTGCGAACCGCGCTCGGCGGAGCGACTCGGCCTCTCTATTACTTCGCGATTCCGCCAGATCTGTTCGCGACCGTGGCCGAAGGGCTGGCCGGGTCCGACAATCATCACGGCGCGCGCGTCGTCGTCGAAAAGCCATTTGGCCGCGACCTTGCCTCCGCCCAGGCCCTGAACCGAACGCTGCATCGGTCCTTTCGGGAACATGCGATCTTTCGAATCGACCATTACCTTGGAAAGGAACCTGTCCAGAACCTCGTGTACTTTCGATTCGCCAACTCGTTCCTGGCGCCGGTGTGGAATCGCCAGTACATCGCGAGTGTGCAGTTGACCATGGCCGAAAACGTCGGCGTCGAGGGACGCGGCCGGTTCTACGAAGAGGTCGGCGCCATCCGCGATGTCGTGCAGAACCATCTGCTGGAAGTCGTCGCGCTGCTCACCATGGAGGCGCCAGTCGGGCATCATCCGGATGCGCTACGGGACGAGAAGCAGCGCGCGTTTCGCGCGATGGGTCCGCTCGCCAACACCGATGTCGTCCGCGGGCAGTTTCGCGGCTACCGCAGCGAGGACGGTGTCGCGGCTGATTCGCGCGTCGAAACGTTCGCCGCCGTCCGGCTGTCCATCGACACGCCGCGATGGGCGGGAGTGCCGTTCTACATCCGCGCGGGCAAGCGCATGCCGCTTACGGCGACCGAAGTACGGGTGGAATTCAAGCCCCCGCCGCAAGCCGTCTTCGACACGATGTCGGCACGCGAAGCGGATTACATTCGCTTCCGCCTCAGCCCGAACGTTACGATCTCGTTGGGCGCGCGGGTCAAACTGCCCGGAGAAGCCATGGTCGGCGAGGCCGTCGAGTTGCTCGTGCGCCACATGGCCGGCGATGAAATGACGCCGTACGAACGCCTGCTGGGCGATGCTATCCGTGGTGACGCAATGCTCTTCGTGCGGGAGGACGCGGTCGAAGCGGCTTGGCGCGTGGTCGATCCGGTGCTTGGCAACAAGACGCCGGTTCATGAATACGAACCGAATACGTGGGGTCCGGCGGAAGCCGATCAAATCATCGTGGCGCCCGGTGGATGGCACAACCCTAAGCCCGTCGTACCGACCGCTCACGTGGGGACGCCATGAATCGAGAGCATGACCCCTCTGGAAAAGTGCAAGACCGAGGTCACTTGGCGAGGTCCATTCCGTCATTGAATCTGTTGCTGACGTCGACCGTCTGGCGCCAGGACCGGGGGCGCAGCATTCTGGGCGGTGGCGGCGTTCGTCGGGATATGCCGGGATGTGAGCCAGGAGGTGGCGCGCTGTCGGCCATTGACGACCTTCTTAGTGCCGTTTCACGCCGCTGGTTCCAAAGCACCTGACCTGGACAAGCCATCGAGTAGTAGATGGAAGTACACCATGCCGGCGTACGGCTGCCAGTGTTCGAGAGCCCTTCCTACGCCACGATAATCGAGTGGAACCGGCCGGCCAAGCCACCGGGCAAGGCTCTTCTGCGCGCCGACATCGTCGCCGGGAAACACATGCAGCCGGCCGAGTCCCCTCAACGACACGTACTCGGCGGTCCAGCGTCCGACCCCACGCAGCTGGAGCAGCTTCGCGTATACGTCGCCGTCGGTGTCGAGGGCGAGCGTGTCAAGGTCGATCGCACCGCTGTCCATTCCCCGAGCGAGCGCCAGTAGCGCGCGAACCTTCTGGTGGCTGAAACCGATGGCGCGATAGCTGGCCGGCGGCCTTCCCGCCACATCGCGCGGCGCTGGAAATGCGTACTGGGCCGCCGCGCCGGTTCCGCGTCTCACGTCGCACACGGCGGCGAGCCGATTGAGCAGTTCGAGACCGACGACGAGGGACAGCTGCTGGCAGGCGAAGGCATTTACCAGCGCTTCGAACACAGTCGGAAACCGCGGTGGCTTCATACCGCGAAACCGATCAGCCAATTCAGCCAGCCGCCGATCACAATGCGCCAACCGGTACCACTCGTCAAGATTGATGCGCACTCCGAGCAACCGGTCAACGATTGAGCGCATATGGCGTCTGTCCGCCAACGTGCGGAGTGACGGGGTTGCGGTGACGACGAGGCGCGGCGTTGCAGGTGTGCCCGACTGCCGTATAGCGAGCTCGGTGACGCGCCCCCCGATCGTCACGGTACGACGATAGGTTGTGCCGTCCCAGCGGTCGATGGCGTTGTGCGGCCGGCGGCGCAGCACCCACACGGTGAAGTCGAGGCGGAACGGCGGAATCGGCCGGATAATCACCGTATGCAATGCCTCAGGCGGGAGATCCTGATCGAGCCCCTCGCCGCGGCCGATTCGCCGCGGTAGATGGCCGGGACGGTGAAGGTCTGCGGCGCTTCGCCCGCAGGTATTCCTGTAGTGCAATCGCGTTATTATGTTCCTCGTCATGCGAGCTGTAGACGAGCGTCACCATGCCGCGTCTGGCAGCGGTCAGGACAGGCCGCCAGGATTCCGGCTGTGAGTCGAGCTCACGAAAATAGCGCCTGCGGAACTGGGACCATTTCAGCGGATCGTGATTGAACCATTGTCTCAGTTGGGTGCTTGGTCCCACCTCCTTCAGCCAAGCGCTCAGGTGCAGTTGTGCCTTTGAGAGACCGCGAGGCCACAGGCGCTCAACGAGGAATCGCGTCCCGTCAGTCCGGGAGACGGGATCGTAG
Organism: uncultured Acidobacteriota bacterium; assembly: GCA_963730995.1. Lineage (GTDB taxonomy): Bacteria > Acidobacteriota > Vicinamibacteria > Vicinamibacterales > 2-12-FULL-66-21 > CAVSUB01. The sequence goes on from CAVSUB010000004.1 coordinate 450,282, forward strand.
ACGCGCTTCAGTTTGATCATCGCACTCTCCATTTTCAGATCCAGGCGGCGCTAGTCCCACGCTCGAACATAAGTGCCGGCGGCGGTCCGCTTCAAGAATCCTCGTTCGGTCAGCGTCGCCAGAACGGTGCGAGACGTCTTCGCGTCGAGATCCCATAGACGCTGTGCCTGCGCCTGGGTCAGTCTTAGCCCCGGCATCTCCTGGTACTCACGCTGAATCCGCCGCAGGAGTGCCGGAATTCCCGAAGTCGTCCGTGGCTGTGTCGTCGAAGGCCGTTCAAGCCTGTCAGTTGGCATGATGATGGGCTTCCGTTTGTGGCTGTAGGGCCGAGTGGAGGAATACCCCCGCAACTCACGCCCGTCCAGAGCATGAAGGGCAAGTCTTGATCCAGGAGCGTATTCGGGAAAGTGAGGACAACATCAGGAAACAGAATAACTTCCGAACAACGAGCGAACAGCAGGTGACCGGTTGTGCAAGTTCGTGCTTACAATGTGAAAGCCTACGACACGTTTTGAAAGCTCATGATCGCCTGCGAGCGTTGGCACGTCTGTCGCACTCGAGTAGATATCTGAGTGAGTTAAGTGATGTCACATCGACTCGACACCGCCTCCATTTTGGCCGAAGCAGTGCGCGCAGCCTTCCTGGATGCCGCGATGCAGGCGTACGAGGATGCTGGGATCCGTGGACTGTGCGGCGATGGCCGGTGGGAGGCGGCGCTGGCCGCGATACGTCACTTGGATCTCTCCGGCGTGTTCGATCCTCCGGCCGGCTCTGCCGTGTCCACCAAAGCGCCTAGACCTTAACGAAACTGCGCTTCATCACTTTGCAGCAACAAGAGGAGCACGACCCAGCGACCATTTGTGCGTCACGCGCCCCGCAGGCGGGTCGGCGGTAGCGGCATTCGCGAAGCGCGACCGCCCGGAACCGACGGGACACGTTTGAAGCTCATGGTCGCCTGCAAGCGTTCGTTCGTTGGCATGTCTGTGGCACTCACGGTGATGTGTCACCGCTCGTTGTCCTTACAATTGGGCATTCCACAAGATCTATCGACGAGTTCATCCGTTTGCTCACCGCCCACGGCGTCGATCGTGTGGTCGATATCCGCACGATTCCGCGATCGCGCCACAACCCGCAGTTCAGTCGTGAGACGCTCTATCCCGTTCTGCGTCGCGCCGGGATTCGATACAAGCACATGTCCGGTCTGGGCGGACTGCGACACCCCCGGCGCGACTCCGTCAACAGCGGGTGGCGGAATGCGGGCTTCCGCGGGTATGCCGACTACATGCAGACCGCCACATTCAGAAGAAGTCTGGAACGGTGTATCGATCTCGCGAAGCACCAGCACATCGTGCTGATGTGCGCGGAGGCGGTTCCATGGCGCTGTCATCGCTCGCTTGTCGCGGACGCCCTCCTCGTCAGAGGCATCGCCGTGAGCGAGATCACCAGCGGCGTTCGGGCGCGGCCGCACTCCCTGACGCCATGGGCTGAGGTCAACGGAATCCAGGTCACCTATCCCGACGTGGCCGCCGCACACGAATCGCGCGGTCCTGCGTCAAGTCCCGGCCGGCGCTTGGCGCGGTCCTGATCTGATCGAATCTGATCGCCCTTCCCAGGTCAGCACCGGACGTCGTTCGGCAACAGGGGCTCGAATAGGACGCCCTGCTCGACGCCGGTTCTGCGCTTGCGCACGACCGTGTGACGACGCGACTTTGCGCTGGACGTCCAGCGTGCGGGAACGCCTGGCCAGCCAGGCGCGAACGTCTCAGAGTGTTTGGCTCTGAACGCGACGTTCCCGGCGGGCGTCGAGTCTGTGGTCACAACAGCTATTACAGATCAGAGCTCGCGTGAAGAAAAAGGTGACATGGCGGCCCGAGCGGGCCGCCATGAGCTACTAGACGTGCAGCATTGCCTTCATGGCCGGATGGAACGTGCAGAGTAGCGAACTCGCCCTTCTTCGTTGCGATGAATTCCCAGGACTTCTCCGGCTGAATGATCTGAGAGTCGAAAGCGACAGCCTCAGACGTGGCGGTGTGAGGCTCCAGGTCGTTGTTGACCCTGACGATCGTGTCGCCGCGCGCCAACCGTCAAGGTCTCGGGCTGAAAACGTATGTTCTCCATTGTGATCGTGTGCGTCTTCGGTTTGGGCCGTTCACGGGCGGCGAGGCCGATGGCGCATACGATCAGGGTGACCGCGACCGCGAACGTGGCTGCATGCACGGTCAGTGTTTCTGGGACGCCTGCAGGCGCTTGGCGTGCTCGAGATGCGCGACGAACGCGGGCCGGACCTTCACCAGCAGAGCCTTCAATTCTTCATTGGTGGCGCCCGGAATCAGCGTCTTGTCGAGCGCGTCGATGACCTGCTGGTGGTACACGACCTCGTGATCGATGTACGCCTTGTCGAATGCCGCACCCTTGAGCGTCTTCAGATCAGCGAGGTTCTTGTCGCCATCCGCCTTCAGGCTCTGGCTGGTTGCATTGTCTTGCGGCGTGAGCTTGAGCTTGGTGGCGAGGTCCGTTGCCGACTTGTTCACATCCGTGTGATCGGTGACCATCAGCCGCGCAAACGACTTCACCTCGGCATTCGCCGAGCGCGAAGCAGCCAGCTTGCCCGCATCGATATCGACCTTATTGGCGGTCACGACAATGGACGCGATCTGCGCGTCGTTCACGCCTTGCGCGGACGCGCTGGAAATCGGACACAAGAGCACACCTGCAACTGCGACGACGATGGCTAAAACCTTCATGGGCAACTCCTCGATGAATTAGCAAGCCGATGCTGGCCGGCTGAACGAGACAACGGTAGTAAAGGCAAGGGACGCGCCGGGGGCGATGGTCGATGGATCCTTCGGAACTGGCGTTATCAATGGAGTTCCGGCCCAGAGCCGCGAGCGAGGGAAGCTCGAACGGCGAGGCTATGCTTTCAGACTGAAAGATTGAGGCTCATTACGAAATGTCTTGTCGCCGGCTTTGCGACTCTCCACGGCTATCGGCGGGCGTATGGCATCCCGAATCATACGAACGAGGGATCGAGATCCGCGGACCCACCGGTGAGGTTCGGTAGCGACTGCTGTCAAGGCATTGAGCACCTGGGCTACCGGCGTCGCGGGTGGCCAGCTCGCCATCGTCCTGTGTGAAGGCCGGCCGTGAAGTCTCACATCCATCCGGGAACCCCTGACCGAGCGGCCCGTCGTCATCTCCACGCCTGTCGTGCACCGCATTCCCGGTGGCCTGGTGTCTGAGCTGTTCCACTGTCGGAACCGTTCCATGTACAGCTCGTCGACGGCCTCTGTTACCGGTGTCCTTTTCCTCCCGGGCCTCGAGACCCTCATTCATCTGTGATCTGCTTTCTTGGTCCACTGCGATGTTCGGCGGCATGTGCGAGCATTCTTCGGCTGGTTGCGTTGACTGGCGCCGGTATCGGCCTCAGTCGCCTGCCGGCTGGTTCCGTCTGAGAGTCTCTCTTTAGGATGAACTCGAGCGGCAATTCGTCTGGATCGAACGCATCTCGAAGATCGGGGAAGGAACTTATCACCATGCCGAGTTCGTCCAGCAGTTGGCGAAGCCTGAACGCGGCAGCCTGCTGCATGATTTGCAGCGTGTGTGAGGAGTGTTTACTCATGAGAAGAACCTCTTGCACCAGTCGAGGGACCGCATTCATTGCGCATCCCGTACGTCCATGTGCCGAAGCGCGGCGTCACGATCCACCCACCAGACCACTGTTCCCTTATCGAGCCGGACACCCGCGGCTGGGTACATGTTCGAGTCAGCCGTCCGAGAGAGCGCGTGATGCAGCGCCGGTGCTTTGCTTGGACCTGCGACGAGGAAATATGCGGTGGCGGCTCGATTGAGTACCGGCAAGGTCAGCGTCAGGCGGCTTCGCGGATCGGCCGGCGCCTGCACAGCGATCACCCAAAGGGTGCTCTCCTCCAACGCTGATGATCCGGGAAAGAGGGATGCCGTGTGGCCGTCATTTCCGAGTCCAAGCAGCACTAAGTCGAACCGCGGCCAATCACCTTGAAAACAGTTCTTCAATGTCGCTTCATAGTCTCGGGCGGCGAGGTCTGGGGTCGCGAAGTGAGTCAGCATGGGGTGGACGTTTGCTGCAGGGCACGCGACGTGATCCAGTAATGTCTGCCTTGCCATCCGGTAGTTGCTCTGCGGATCGTCGGCCGGAACGTAGCGTTCGTCTCCCCAGAACACGTGCACATGTTCCCAGGGGATTCGGTTCCTGAACTGAGAGGCCAGCAGGCCGTACAGCGCCCTCGGAGTGTTGCCGCCCGACAACACGAGCGAGCACTTTCCCGTGGCTCGAACGACGCCATTGATCGTGCCAACCGTAGCCTGGGCCGCTCGAAGGCTCATCTCGTTGAGATCGGGGAACACCCTCAGATCTGGTTCCACCTGGAACTCGACGCAGGAAGAATGAACCGTTCCATGGCCACCGCGAAGCCCTCTTCGGTGTTGGACGACGTCACGAATGTCGCCGCGTGTTGTACTTCTGCACTCGCATTCGCCATCGCGATGCTCACGCCGCTGCGCTGGAACATGAGGACGTCATTCGGCATGTCCCCGATCGTCCCGATCTGTGCCATCGGAATGTTCAGCAGGCCTGACAACACGTCGACCACCTGGCCTTTGTTCGCCTCCGGATGGGTGATATCCAGGTAGTACGGTTGCGAAAGCGCCGCTGACACCAGCTGACTGCAGGTCCGCTGCACTTCTTCGACCGCCTTGGCCATCGCGTCGTGATCGTCTGTGACACCGACGATCTTGATCATTCGATCCCGCGCTGCCGGCAATTCAGGCACCACGGTAGGCGTAAACTTGACAGTCCATTCCTCACGATCCACGTGCGCGCCGTGGCGCGACGGGACGCGCCACTCCTTGTCGGTGTAACTCCATACGGTCAGCGTGTGTTTCGTCAGGATATTGATGATGAGCGGGACGGCTTCGCCGGGAATCATGTGTTCGTGAATCACCGACAGATCGGGGTGCACGAACAGGCCGCCGTTGAACGCTGCGATGGGGTGCTGAAGCTGAAGCTCGTCGATCAGCGTCCTCATGCCCAGCGGAGGGCGGCCGCTGGTGATGGTGAAGGCAATGCCCGCCTCGATGATCGCGCGGACGGCGGCGCGCGCGCGCGCCGTCAGGATCTTGTCGGGCGTTAGCAATGTGCCGTCGACATCCGCTACGACCAGACGTACGTCTTTATGCATTGTGAACAAGCTGCGGCGCCGGTAGCCCAACCAGACAGACGGCCAAACCCCTGCAGGGTGGGGATCGGATTCGGCGCCGCGGCGTGCCGTGCTTCGTTAGGTTCCAATTGCGCAGCACGTGCATCGGTTGGGGAATGGTTCACGTCTGACTCCACTGACGTGGCCCGGTACGAGGCTGCGTAGGTCCAAGTCCTCGTCGCCGAGCTGGCAGGGACCTACGGTTGCGCGGGTTTTGATTAACCGCATTGGGCACGATGGCACTCACAGGTTACGACTGTCACCTCCAACGTCCCTCGGCGAGGAGTGAGCACTGCGTGCGTGCACGTATCGTCGATCGCGAAGAAGTGTCCATCCCCATTGGCGACAGCGATACGGGCTCCGTCCACGTCGAATGCCGCACGTTCGTCAGTTTTGATATCAGCCGGCTTGGCAACGGTCGCGGCTCAGTCGTTGCCATTGGGCGCCTGCTCTTGATTGAGGGGAGACTCCTGCGTGCAGCCGCAGGATCCCATCGCTGATATCAGTTAGAGTGCCTGCGGCGATGGACGTGACATGGAGCGCGCCAAGGCGCTCTCTCACCACAGAGGCAAGGGACGGGCCGCGCCGATTTTGGACTGGCGGCGTAGGTCATGTACGTTGTTTTGCTAGTGTTCTTCCTAGCGGAGGGCAGTCGAGAAGGGATTCGTGACCGATGCTCAGCATTCAAAATGAAAGGGTCTGCCTTCAATCTGAATGGAGCTGTTGTAAAGGCAGCCGCCAGACTTCGGTCTCCGCTGTCGTGGGGGTGGATCGCGACTTGCCGACGATCCGTCAGGTCCCGGATCCAGGAGGATGCACCATGTGCACGCGCGGCCCTGCCATCGCGACATACGACGACACTCTTCAAAAACCGCCGCCTAGAGCCTGGCAGTCTGCACCCCAAGTTGGCGACAAACTCGCCTCCTAGCGGAGCGCTCGCGCTGATGTTTTTACGGTCAGCATCGTGCCCACCGACAGCAACGTAACCGTGACCCGATACTCAGCAGCGGTTGAGCGCGTCGAGGAACTCGCACGTACACGGCGAGTCGATGGCTGGTATACCTGCGATCAGACGCACTATGCGCGTGTTGCCAGTTATCGCTCTCGATAACGACACTTCGTCGCGCTAAAGATGAAAGTGCTCGAACAACACTCCCGAGTCTTCGGCCGTCCCGTGTTTCCGAACGACGAGCGAGCCTTCAAATCGGCGTGGATACATCGGCGTACCTGGTTCGCCGCCTGGTCGCGGGGACGTTGTGAGATAGATGTCGTCAACCAGACGCAGGTCGAGAAGCTCGGTCGCCAGTGTGCGCCCACCGATGCACGAAAGGTACCGGAGCTTGAGCTCTCGCAATCTACGGAAGGCCTCCCCGAGATGAGCGGGCTGCAGCATCGTGACCATCCGAATCCACGGCCGCTCCGCCACGCGGTTCTCCATCATCGCCGCACCGTCGGGCACCGTCAGCAGAATGACCGAGATTTCGGGGATGTTGAAGAGGAGACCGCTGTCGATGTCGAGTCCGCTCAGTGTCGCCACAACCTGCACCGGATGTCTTGGAAGGCGAAGCGATTCCCGCAGCTCTACGAGTTCGGGGTGCCAGACCGAAAAGATCGTCTGACCCGCGTGTATAGTGCCGGCGCCGGCAAGAACAGCGTCGGCGGCCACTCGGGACAGTCCTTCATAGACGACGTGTTTGTCGGTCTGGCCGCCACCGAGCGACGTAGGATCGCTGACGACCGTGTTCCCGTCAGCGGACTGCACGAATACCAGCGAGCACACTGGTCTCTCTGGTTGTGCGGGAGCAGTGACGTAAAACGGACCATCAAATCGTGCGACTGACCAGGCGTTCCCGACAATCCTCATCGACTGTGCAGGCGCAGCAAACTCGGTGACGTATGGCGGCGTCGCCGCCACGATCGCTTCACGCGTTTTGCGCTCGACGAAGGTTGCGAACGCGTCGCGCCACGAGCGTTGCCGCTCCGTCATCGTTCTGCCTCTACGCCCGCTTCTACATATTCCATTTGGAGGGGTGCCTGTACTTAACCATCGCGTCACCATACCGGATGGTAGCAACTACGCTAGGCCGAGACTCGTATCCCAGGCGACGTGTTTCGCGCGGGCGACCAGGACTGAACCAGGTGCGTCAGTCACGACCGCTCTTGAGACCGAAGCTAGCACGACGCTTCAGATGCGGCCGTACCCGGAAGCTCGATCACCATCTGGGTCGGCGCCACGTCACCTCCCGCACGATACTTCCTTCGGAACCCCTCAACCGTTTTTGTAGTCACGAGAGGTATCCTCGAACCGGCGGCATGCCCGACGGCAGTCGTCCAGAGGTGAGCCGCTGTTGTCAGGGACATGTCCGGCACTGGGCGGCAGTGATGGGTCTTGGATTGACGTCGCGCTGTCATAGAATGGACGCCACAGGTCGATGTGAAAAGACTCCCGCAGTCCGACGCGGTCGATTTGGAGCGGCTGGATCTCCGCGAGGTACTCGATTTCCGCCCTGATCAGGGCATCATCCGGCTCCACGAGCAGCGGGTCGTCATCCTCAGCGCGGCCGCCATGGGCCTCCTGCGCAAAGAGCTCATTGATACTTTGGGGCTCGAGGCGGCCAGGCGTCTGATGCTACGGTTTGGGTATGCGGACGGGTACCACGATGCGGTGAGTTTGCGCGATCGGTCCAACTGGGCGAATCCCTTGGAAGGGCTCCGTGCGGGTGCGGTCCTTCACAGACTTGAAGGCATCGTGCGGGCTGACATCACGAAAGTGGAGCACAATGCCACCTCCGGCCGATTCGCGGAGGACGTGGTCTGGCACGACTCGTACGTGGCCGAACAGCACGTACACCACTATGGTAAGAGCGATGCGCCCGTTTGCTGGTCTTTGGTGGGCTATGCCAGCGGGTATGTGAGCGCCTGTCTCGGCCAGGAGATCTATTTTCGCGAAACCGAGTGCCTAGGACAAGGTGCGCCAAAGTGTTCGGTCGTGGGAAAGGATGCAGAGAGCTGGGGTGATGCTCTGGCGGCGCTTCGCTTCGACTTTCAGGGCGCTGATCTCGGACAAAAGGTTGAGCGCCTGCGAGAAGCTGTGCATCGGCGCCTCCAAGAACTCGATCGCCGCGAACGGCACGTGGCGAAACGCGAGCGCGAGCTGAACCTGTTGCGCGAGCGGGTTGCTCGTCACGCGGCCGCGAAGCACTTCATCGCCGGCAGTACCGCAATGCAGGAAGTGCTCGAGCTTGCGGCGCGCGTCGCCCCCCTGGACACAACGGTCCTGGTGTACGGCGAGAGTGGTACCGGGAAAGAGTTCATCGTGAAGCTAATCCACGACCAGAGCCCGCGCGCGGGCGGACCGTTCGTATCCATCAACTGCGCCGCCCTGACTGAAACGCTGCTGGAGTCCGAGCTCTTCGGCCACGTCCGCGGTGCGTTCACTGGTGCCGTGCGAGACAAGGCGGGTCTGTTCGAAGTGGCAGGGAACGGCACGCTGTTCCTGGACGAGATCGGCGAGGTTGCCCCGACCGTGCAGGCGAAGCTGTTGCGAGCGCTCCAGGAGCGCGAAATCCGGCGGGTTGGCGCGGAACGCAACGTCAAAGTCAACGCCAGAGTGGTGGCCGCAACCAATCGCGACCTGCGCGCCGCGGTCGACGCGGGCACGTTCCGCGAGGACCTGTATTTTCGGCTTGGCGCGTTCGTGATCACGGTGCCGCCACTGCGCGCGCGCCGTGAGGATATTCCGCCGTTGGTTCACGACTTCCTGGGACGGGCAGCCGCGCGCGTAAAGAAGGACGTGAAGACAGTCTCGGCGGAAGCCCTGACGGCCTTGATGAACTACAGTTGGCCGGGCAACGTTCGAGAGCTGGAGCACGCTATCGAGCGGGCCGTCATCGTTGCTCGCGGAACCAGCGTCAAGGTCCGCGACCTGCCGCCCGAGCTCTCGCAGAAGACACGCCAGCGTCCGACCGATGACAGCCTCGATCTTCAGGCGCAGGAACGAGCCATGATCGAGCGTGCGCTCCAGCGTTTTAACGGCAATCGCCGTCAGGCCGCCGACGCGCTGAAGATCAGCACCGTCACCCTCTGGCGCAAGATGAAGCAGTACGGTCTCGTCGCGTAGTCCGGATTCGACTCCCGCATCTCTGGCACGACAGCCAGAGCACCGGCATCATCACCGAGATCACCAGCACGCGTTCACGCATTTCGTCTCGCAAGCGGGGCCGGAGCATGTCGACGCGAGCTACCCACCTCGGTTCAGCGATGAGATCGGCCTGCGAGTCGCGGTCAAACACGGTCAGGAACGGGTCGAAGGCGTGCTGCGAAGCCTTGCTCTCAGACGGCAGGCCTGGTCGTCAGCGCTCGGGCCAGCTGCACCAATACCCGTTGAGTCGACTGTCGTTCCTCGGTTGGCACGACCTCGAGCGTTTTGAGAATTGCTGCCTCCACCGTGCCCTTTCGCCTGGCGTTCAGGCGGGCCCCCTCTCGCGTGAGCGAAAGCGCGGCTACGCGTCGGTCTGTCCTCTGTTGATGTCGACGGAGCAGCCCCAGCCTGACCAGGCGTTGCAGTACGCCGGTCAACGTGCTCGGATGAACATGAAGGACAGCTGCGAGCTGACCCGCGGAGAGTCCCGGGAATAGCCCCACGACTCGCAGCACCATGCGCTGAGGGCCGGTCAGCCCCAAGTCCTTGCTCATTCGCTTCGATTGCTTCTGCAGTCCATGCACGATCGCCCAGAGGAGTTGCATGAACCCCAGGACGTCTGGCAGCTCAGATGCGCGAGCCTGACCGAGCACGGATCGTGACGGCTGTTTCCTGGCACCGGGAACTCTGGTGAGGCGCTTGGAGCTCAAAATACCGCGGATGGTACCACGTCAAAGCGGTCCCCGATTCAGGGGTGCCGGGCTTTGTGAATCCGCTGTTCATCGCGCCAATCGTCTGCCCATGAAGACCTGGACCGCGGCGCTCGCGTTGATCTCGCCCGCGAGGGCGCCATCACCGCCAGTCTCCGAATGGCAACGAACAATCGAGTACCGCTGGGGTGAGCGGCCGAAGGCCTCGGGGCCCCCAGCGCATGCCAGTTCCGGCAGTGCAGTCTCACTTGCGCGACGGCGCTTCGCGCCGGTACGAAACGAGACGAACGGGCGTTACGACGGCTTCTGCAATGCGTGCTGCAGCTCTCCCGGTTCTGAGCGATCGGTGCATTACCCGGCACGACGTTCCAAGCTTCCTGTCGCACACGCTTGGGAGCGCCATGTATTGGCCACGTTCCTGCAAGTGCTGAAATAGTTTGAGGTCAAAGGAGGACGTCCATGGGTCGCCTGTGTTCTCGGTTTCTCATCACAATGTGGCTGTTGACCGGTTGCGTCGTCGTCGCGACGGCGGACACCGGGCCTGAGCGTTCGACCGCGGCGGCGGACGCGCTGGTCACGTTGATGAAGTCGCGCAGCCTCGACGCGGTCGCCGCCGTGGACCCCCAGAATCCCGGTCGCGTCGTCGCGGCCATGCTGCTGCCTGACGTGCAATTGCTGGTGGTCGCCGCCGAGTCGATCGCACTACCGTATCTGAAGGCCCAGATCGCCCAGCAGCAGTACCGGGACGTCTACGCGATGCTCAACTCCGCCGCTGTTCCGGAGACAAAACTGTTCTTCCAGGACATGGGCTGCGACGGCCTGACGAACGAGGACGGAGGGGTGGACATCATGTACGAGCAGGGTAAGACGCAGACAATCTTTGACGGCGACTGGAAGCGGCACAAGGTCACGAAAGCTGAGTACGGCGCGAAACTCGAGAAGGCCGACGCAGAGTACGCGCGAATGCTGAGACTTCTCACGGACAGCCTGCGTATGGAAGCGAAGGGCTCCAGCCGCTAGCTAACCTTTCATGTTGAAGTCGTGCTTTCTGAACGAAATGCTCTTTCGATCGGTGGCGCTTCACAGTTTCACAACCACCAGACAATTCGGCCGTCCGGTCATGTCGAGCAGTCGGGCCGTAGCTGGCGTGGTCCTTGCCTCACGTCAAGAAGGGGATGAGCCTGGTGTCGCTTCAGCTTGGAAAACATCGCGCGCGCCAAAGCGTCCTCCCCTCTGTGTGGAGCTCATGCGTATTCAGGTTGTCGGCGAAGACGAATCGATTGATGCGCAGGCGCGCACCTATGCGGAGTATCGAGTATTCGCTGCGCTCGCCCGACACACGCCCCGTGTCCGCAGCGCCCGGGTCGTCCTGCAACGGGGTGAACGTCGCGGGAGATGTGACACGGTTGTCTGCGCCGTGACCGTGGAGCTGGAGCCCTCTGGCTCCGTCCGCACGCGCGCCTTCGGGCCACATGCGTATTCCGCAATCAATAGTGCCGTAGAACGAATCGGTGATCTCATGCGCCGTCGAACCGCGCAGCGCCTGTCATCCTGAAATCTACGGTTTCGTATCATTGAGAAGGTGGCGCGGAGCTTCGAGGGGCAATCGTGGGTCGCGCACGCGAGCGGCAGGGTCAAGTGATGCCTGAGAGTCACCGACCAATCGATCTCTAGCAGGTCGTTGAAAAAGTAACTTTCATGGTGCCGTTCTTTCCGTTCACGACGATCCCGTGCGCCCGCGTGGTCCGTCCGTTCGACACTCGACCACGACCGTCAGCTGGTCTTGGCGGGTCCTCACGCCGGCACGGCCAGGAGCCGACGCATCCGGACGATGTTGTAGGCCGCCGCCGTGAAGGTGAAGATCCAGGTCACCAGGGGCCCGCCCCGATGGCGCAGCTGCCGCAAGCCCCCCACCGTCTTCATCCACCCGAAGCTTTGCTCCACCAACTTTCGTTTCTGTTGACTGATCGTGTAGCCGGGATGCCGGGTCGTGCGGCCATCGATCGCGCTGCTCCGCTGTCGGGTGGCGGGGTACTGCGCGACATGCGGGGTGACGTGCATGTCCCGCAGATTCTTCACAAAATCGCGCGTGTCATACGCCTTGTCGGCCGCGACGGTGAGGCGGTGCGCGCCGGGCCGGCGTTCGATCATCACCACCGCGGCGTCGCGTTCGCCATGGCCGTCCGCCGGCGTGACCATCGTATTCACGATGAGCCCAGACCGATGCTCCATCAGCACATGCCCCAGATAGCTGAGATGCGCCGCGCCCCCGCGCTTTCCGATAGAGCCGTGCATCGGGATCGGTGGTCGACTGATGCGTGTCATTGGCGCGTCGCTGCCCATGGAAATCCCGCGTCGGATTGCCGCCCCCTGCCGACGGCGGATCCTGATCGCGGGGCTGAAAACTTTTGTGACTGGCCCAGGCCTTGAGCAACGTGCCATCCACCGTGAAGTGTTCGTCCGACAGCAACCGCTCCGTCTGCGCGTGCAGGAGGACGGCCTCAAAGAACACCGCGGCGATGTCGCCCGTGAGCAGCCGATCGCGGTTCTTACTGAACGTTGTCGGCGACCAGACCGCATCGTCGATCCCCAGCCCGACAAACCACCGAAACAGCAGGTTGTAATCCAGTTGCTCCATCAGCTGCCGCTCGCTGCGAATCGTATACAGCGCTTGCAACAGCAGGGCCCGCAACAGCTTCTCCGGCGGCACCGACGGCCGGCCGAACTGGATATACAGCGTGCCAAACTTGGGCGAGAGCCGCTCGAGCGCACGATCGGTGATGTGCCGGATGGCCCGCAACGGATGGTCCGCCGGGACCCGGTCCTCCAGCGACACATAGCTGAACATCGATCCGGATTGCTCGTCGGCTCCACGCATCGGCTCGCTCCCTTCAGGTGTGGGAGCATGGTAGTACGTGGGGATCCTTATGTCGATCCCCTTTCTCTTACTTTTTCAGCAACCTGCTAGGTTCTGTGCCTCGCGATTCGTGCGAAATGAGTGTGGTCGCATGTGTACCACCCATCCACTCGCAGTCCACGAGCAAGGTTGCGAACCTTCTCCATTGCGTCGTCGTAGTGCACAGCGGTCATGCAAGCCTCTGTCGGCAATACGCTGATCTCGTAAAGGTCAGCGCGAGCGGTGCGCGTCGAAACAAGCACGTCACCGGCCTTCGGGACTGCCCGCTGGTTAGGCATTGTCGAAGCTGCTGCACTGTGTCCTCCAGGTCCGATACGAGACTCGCCCGCATTCATTCGGATCCTCCCTCATTGTTCGACTTCGTTTGCGTAGCTTAAGGAGCAAGATACGGGCCATTCGCAGGGCTGCGTGGGCAACGCAGACTCCGCAGTCGTCGGCCGTTCGAGGCTTTCACATTTGACGCCCATTCTTTCAGTTTGAAACTGCCGCTGTAGGCAGTGTCCTCCTGAGGCCGCAGCACCAACACCAGCAAGCAGTTCGCCGCCGGATGTCATAGAGTCTCGATCGCTGGCCACCGGTTGCCTCTGTCGTAGCGGACCGGCGGGCTGATGACAGCGACGAGCCCCAGTTTCGTTTTCAGCTTCTCGCAGGCCCGGGCGCTAAGATGATGTGGCCGCCAAGCGTTCCCGTCGTCAGTTCCAGGCTTGATGTCGATGCAGGAAAGCTCGCCGTCTGGCGATCTACCAACGCTGATATCAAAGCTATTGGTCAGTTAATGGGTCGCCCTTACGGACTCGCGTGCAGAGAGCGCAAATCCACTCCTTTGTCCCGGAGCTGCTCGAGATCCACCGCGCGCCGAGCCTTGATGAGCGGCATCACACGGCGCACGTCCTTCGCGCGGTTGAGACCAACAGCTGCATCGATTCGGCCATCATTCACATATCACGCCAGATAGCTGTCGGAGTCCAGACGCCCGCGTACGACGAGCTGATCCCACTTCGTGTGGAATCCAGCGTACTGCAGATTCGCATCGTACTGGTCAGACCAGAACCAGTGGACCTCGTCGTACGCGACAGGCTTGCCGAGCATGTTGCGTGCGGCAGCGGCGCCCTGTTTGATGGCGTTCTGCCAGTGCTCCACTCGAATGTGGCGGCCGAAGACGGGGTGATAGTGATTCGCGACGTCACCTGCGGCGCAAACACCGCTGACGTGGGTGCGGCAGTACTCGTCAACGACAACGCCATTGTCCAGTTGAATATCGCTGGCTCTCACCATGTCGACCGCTGGCTCGATGCCGATGCCCACGATGACGAAGTCGCACTCAAGACGCAGCCCTGCTTTTGTGACCACGGAGGCTACGCGCCGCGTTCCCTCGAACGCGGCAACTTTGTCCTCGAAGATGGTGCGAACACCGTGAGCGCGATGGCGGTCAGCGATGGTCTCGCCGACCGCTTCGCCGAGCACGCGGAAGAGCGGGGTCTTCGATGGGTCGATGGCGACCACGTCCAGGCCTTCTTGCCGAAGCGAGGCGGCGACCTCCGAACCTATGAATCCCATGCCCACCACGACGACTCGGCGACCAGCCACCATCTCCTTCCGAATGTGCCTGGCGATGAAGGAATGTGAGAGGCTGCTGATGCTCGCCACGGACTTCTTATATCCGCGGTTCTCCCCCGAGAAGGCAGACACCATCCCGTGGATCTGCGTCGCGAGCAGCGCGGACGCAGGACGCGGCTCGATCTGGGCATTGTCGGTGACGTGAAGACCACCCTCCAGGCGCTACTCCCGAGGATTAGGCGCAAGACCGAACGAAGACACCTCGACGCGTCACTGGCGCACTATCACGCAGCGCGCCAGGGTCTCGACGATCTCGCGACCGGTTTCCCCGGTGTGAAACCGATTCACCCGCAGTTCGTCGCCCGTACGCTTGATGCGCTCGCGGCGGACGACGCGGTGTTCACGTGTGATATGGGAACCCCTACGGTGTGGGCGGCCCGTTATCTCACGATGAATGCACACCCACGGTTACTCGAGTCTCTCACGCACCGTCCGATGGAGAACGCCAGCCCTGCCGCAGGCGATTGGTGCGCAGCTGACGTAGCCAGCCGGGCAAGTCATCAGCATGTCGCGAGACGGCGGTCTGTCGATGCTGCTGCGAGATCTCCTCATGCTTCGTCAGGTTGGTCTGCCGGTCAAGGCCGTGGTGTTCAACAGCGCATCCCTTGGGTTTGTGCAGCTCGAAGTGCGGGCAGCACGGTTTCCCGATCGAGCCGTTGATCTCGTGAATCCGGACTGTGCGAAACTCGCAGAGGCCATGCTGGGGGTCGCCGGCGGTCAGCACAAGCTGTAGGCCTGGACACCAGCACGTCGCCCCCGCTGCATGTGTCTTCGCGCTGCGCACGTCTCCGAGCTTTCACTCTGACGGCGAACCCTTCAATCTGAAATGTTGGATTTAACGAGGACCCTGACGGGACAGGTGCATGTACGCCAGCAAGTCACTCGGATGTCAGCAGTTTTGCAGGATCCAATGGCCGACGCGTCACTGGCCCGCTGGTTGCCTTCTTCTTCTTTGACAGGTCGGGAAGTTGACCACAACGAGGAACTGAAGGTTCTGCTGATCAAGGTGTGGGCCGGCCTTTGTCCAGCATCTCGACCAATGCAAAAGCGTTCGCGTTCGTCCACGGCAGAAGGAAAGGTAATCGTGCGGATGTCCATTTTAACTGCTTCGCTCGGCCTGATCATGTGGGCCATGAGCCTAGCCGTTGCGGCCCCGCCAAAACCACAGACGCATGAGGTGACCATCGAGGGCATGCGGTTCCAGCCAGAAGTGCTGACCGTTGCATCCGGCGACACGATCGTGTGGGTCAATAAGGACTTGGTTCCTCACACGGCGACTTCCGAGGCCGGCGGTTTTGATTCTAAGGACATTCAGGCCGACAAGTCCTGGAGGTACACAATTCACAAGACGGGCGACTTTGCCTACATCTGCACCTTCCATCCGACGATGAAGGCGACGTTGCAGGTCAAGTAATGAGAGATACGTTTGCCCCGGGCTGGCCGGGTATTCCGGCGCGCTGGACGTCGAGTGCCAAGAGTGGGCTCGGTACGTCGGTCAGTCGCGACAGCCGTGTCTGGTTCACGCTGAGTCACGGGATTCTCAACGAAATCTACTATCCACGCGTTGATCACGCGTGCACGCGCGATCTCGGGTTCCTCGTAACCGATGGGCAGACCTACTTCTCCGAGGAAAAGCGGGATGCCCGGTCCGAGACATCCCAGGTGGCGCCAGGCATTCTTGCGTATCGGATTCGGAACACCGCGGTTGATGGTCGCTATCGAATCGAGAAGGAGGTACTGACCGACCCCTGGCGCGACGTGGTGATCCAACGCGTGCGTTTCGTGCCGCTCCAGGGCACGCTGGCTGATTTTCGGCTGTACGTGCTGCTGGCGCCGCACCTCGCCAACCGAGGCAGCGGGAATACGGCATGGGTGGGCGACTACAAGGGTACGCCGATGCTGTTCGCCGAGCGGGACCATCACGCGCTCGCCCTCGGCTCGACGGCGCCGTGGCTCGCTCGATCGGCCGGGTTTGTCGGTGTGTCCGATGGATGGCAGGAATTGCAGGCCCACAAGCGATTGGACCGAACCTACACACGCGCTGAGAACGGGAACGTCGCCGTCACCGGCGAAATCGATCTGAGTTCATCGGACGGCACGTTCGTGATGGCGCTCGGGTTCGGTCCCACGGCGATGGAAGCTGGGCAGCATGCGCTCATCAGCCTGCTTGAAGATTTTGACAGCACACGAACCGAGTACGTCAGAGCCTGGCAGGCTTGGCACGCGAGGCTCAAGAGCGGCATCCCACCGAAATCGCGAACCCCGTTGTACCACACCAGTGCCGCAGTGTTGCGCGCGCACGAATCCAAACGCGTGGAAGGCGGGATTATTGCCAGCCTTTCGATCCCGTGGGGCTTTTCCAA
Source organism: uncultured Acidobacteriota bacterium (assembly GCA_963730995.1). Classification (GTDB taxonomy): domain Bacteria; phylum Acidobacteriota; class Vicinamibacteria; order Vicinamibacterales; family 2-12-FULL-66-21; genus CAVSUB01. The sequence goes on from CAVSUB010000004.1 coordinate 467,264, forward strand.
GCCAGACGACGACCTGGGAGGCTACCACTTGGTGTGGCCGCGCGATCTCGTGGAGACCGCCGGTGGCTTCATCGCCATGGGTGCGCACGAGCACGTCAGGCGCGTATTGCGATACCTCCAGGTGACGCAGGAACCCGACGGCCACTGGTCGCAGAACATGTGGCTCGACGGCACACCGTACTGGCACGGAATTCAGATGGACGAAACAGCTCTTCCCATTCTCCTGGTGGATCTCGCCGCTCGTCACGGCGTCATCGACACCGGCTGGAAAAACGAGTTGTGGCCGATGGTGCGCCGAGCCGCGTCCTTTTTGGCGCGTAATGGTCCCGTGAGTCCGCAAGATCGTTGGGAGGAGGAGCCTGGCTATGCTCCGTTCACCATCGCGACGCAAATTGCCGCGCTCCTCGTCGCGGCGGATCTGGCCGACGCAGGAGCCAACACGATGGCGGCGGAGTATCTGCGCGAGACGGCCGACACGTGGAACGTCAGCATCGAAAGATGGCTGTATGTGTCTGGGACGGAACTGGCGCGTCAGCACGCTGTCGACGGCTACTACGTGCGCGCGGCAGTGCCCGATCGGGCAGACGCGGCGTCTCCGTGTCAGGGATTCGTGCCGATCAAGAACCGACCTCCAGATCAATCGGTCGGACCAGCGGCCTTGATGGTTAGCCTGGACGCGCTCGCGTTCGTGCGCTTCGGGCTGCGCGCGCCGGATGATCCGCGAATCGTGAGCACGGTGACAATCGTCGACGCGATGCTCAGGGTCGACACGCCGCGCGGTCCGGCCTGGCATCGCTATCAGGGGGACGGGTACGGCGAACACGCCGACGGCGGGCCGTTCGACGGAACCGGCGTCGGTCGCGCATGGCCGCTGCTGACCGGTGAGCGCGCCCACTACGAGCTCGCCGCCGGCCGGAGAGACGTCGCCGAGCAGCTCGCGCGCGCCATGGAGACTTTGGCGGGGGAGACCGGTCTCCTTCCCGAGCAGGTCTGGGATAGCGCCGACATTCCGGACCGGGGACTGTTCCTCGGGCACGCGTCCGGCTCGGCCATGCCGCTCGTGTGGGCGCATGCCGAGTACGTCAAGTTGTGCCGCTCCCTGCGAGACGGGGAGATCTTCGATCGGCCGCCCCAGACCGTTCAGCGGTACCTCGTGGAGAAGGCCACCTCCCGCCACATCATCTGGCGCTTCAACAACAAGGTGCGCACGATGCCGCTGGGCAGAACCCTGCGTATCGAGACACTCGACCCGGCCGTCGTCCACTGGAGCGTCGATGGCTGGCGGACCGTACGCGATACCCCGACACGCGACACGACCCTGGGCGTCCACGTGGCGGACCTTTCGACGCTGGATCTGCGCCTGGGCGACCGCGTGGCCTTGACGTTGTACTGGCCAGAGGCGAAGCGATGGGAAGGAACAGATTTTGTCGTCTACGTCGACTAATGGTGCTCGCGCGGCCCCATTCAGCTCGAATAGCTGGATCGTCAGGCTGAATCTGGTACCGGCTGTAGCGCGGCACGGCGCGCGCTGCACGGCGCCTCGGCGCCATCGCGCGAGGTGTTCGGCAGAGCGCGATCGCTGACGCATGAAGCCTCTGAACGGTAGGAGTTTGCGTGCGACGCTCGGGCCGGGACGTCGCATCTCTCACCGTAACCGTTAGCATCCATACTGCCGACAAAACTCGGCGGGAATGCGAACTCGCTCATGGCTCCTCGATTCCGCGGCGATGACCAAAAGGCCACGGATGACATGGGGGGTGGTCGAGCCGGCCGTGCAACAGCTATGACACGGCCGCGGTCGCAAACGGCGAATCCACTGATCTTTCATGGTGAAATGCAACATCGCAATCTGCAACGCGACGTTCGTGCGGAAAGGCGAAACGTGCTGGCAAACGACACTACCCGCGGGATCGACGTTTGCTCATCATTTGCCTGGACCGCCGAGCCATGAGGGACAGTTCGCCGTAAGCCTCTGTGTCTGGCTCCGCGTGGCACTGTCTGACGGAAGCAAACGCAGGATGGCGCCCCGTGTTGAGGTCGTCTAGGGTAATCAGGAGTTGCTGCCGATTCGTGTTCTCTGAGTCACGATGGTGCTGGTGGGTCAAGTAGGCGGCGCACATACACGAAGACGCGGGCGCGCCTTCGCGCCGGGTGCGTGAGTGGAACGTCAAGTCGTAGTGGCGGGATTTCTCGATGACATTGCGGCGCCGCTTTCGGCGGCCCCGACGGAGGACACAGCATGAAGAGGATGAAGAGGACCCAACAACTTCACGATCTTGGCCAGAGCATCTGGCTCGACAACATCACCCGCCCGCTTCTCAACAGCGGCGGCCTCCGCCGCTACATCGATGAGTTCTCGGTCACCGGGCTGACCTCGAACCCGACCATTTTCGACCACGCGATCGGAAATACTGACGCCTATGACGACAGCATCCACGACAAGGCGAAGGCCGGGCAACGAGGAGAAGGGCTGTTCATGGAGCTGGCGCTCGAAGATCTGCGCCGCGCCGCTGACCTGTTCCGGCCCGTATACGACGCCACCGATGGAATCGATGGTTGGGTCTCGATGGAGTTGTCGCCGCTGCTGGCCAACGATACGACACACAGCATTGATGCGGCGGCGCGGATCTACCGGCAGGCCGACCGGCGCAACCTGTTCGTGAAGATTCCAGGTACGCCGGAAGGTGTTCCCGCGATCGAGGCATCGATCTTCGCTGGCGTGCCGATCAATGTGACCCTGCTGTTTTCGCGGGAGCAGTACGTCGCCGCCGCCGAAGCCTATCTACGTGGCATCGAACGCCGCCTCGCCGCCGGGCTCAATCCGCGGGTCGCGTCGGTCGCCTCGCTGTTCGTCAGCCGTTGGGACAAGGCGGTGAGCGACATGGTGCCGGCGGACCTGCGCAACCGGCTCGGCATTTCGATCGCCGCGCGTACTTATCGGGTTTATCGCGAAATGCTGGCGTCTCCGCGTTGGCGTACGCTCGCGGCCGCAGGTGCACGCCCTCAGCGTCTGCTCTGGGCCAGTACCGGAACGAAGGATCCCAGGGCATCCGACACGTTGTATGTCGAAGCGTTAGCCGCGCCCGACACGATCAACACCATACCCGAGAAGACGCTATACGCGTTCGCGGAGCACGGCGAGCTCAAAGGCGCGATGGCCGAAGACGGCGGCGACGCCGAAGCGGTGCTCGCACGCTTTGCCCGAGCCGGCATCGATGTCGAGGCACTCGCGAAACAGCTCCAGAGCGACGGCGCAAAGACGTTCGTGAAGTCGTGGCAGGAGCTCCTGCAGCGCATCGACGAAAAGGGTGCGGTGCTCGCAGACGCCGGACAGCGGATCGGGTGACAGCTGACAAGCGTACAACCGATCGCCCGAAGGTGGATGAGCCAGGGGTACCGCGGCTTGCGAGAGCCCCACCGAGGAACAAATGAATCAGCGCGCTGGCCGGCCATCCTGCGCAGGTCGGCGATCTGGTCGATGCTTCTAGGCTCCTCGACGCTATCTCGACCACTCCAAGGCTTGTCGGCCGCGCGGTTGCGGAGCCGTAACGGGAGCGTCTCGTGGGGAGTCGACGAATGTGCACTTTTTAAGGAGGCGATCATGGCGGCCGAACTGGATCAGCTGTGCATCAACACTGTGCGTTTCCTCTCGGTGGACGCCGTGCAGAAGGCGAACAGCGGGCATCCGGGCATGCCGCTCGGGGCCGCCCCAATGGCCTATGTACTATGGACGCGCCTGCTCAAGCACAATCCGCGCAATCCGGACTGGTTCGATCGCGACAGGTTCGTGCTCTCGGCTGGGCACGGCTCGATGTTGCTCTATAGCCTGCTGCACCTGACCGGTTACGACCTCTCCCTGGACGACATCAAGCGGTTCCGGCAGTGGGGAAGCAGGGCGCCAGGACATCCTGAGCGCGGGCATACGCCTGGCGTGGAGGTCACGACCGGTCCGCTGGGGCAGGGCTTCGCCAATGCAGTGGGCATGGCGATCGCGGAAGCGCAGCTCGCGTCGCGCTACAACCGCCCCGGCTTCGAAGTCATCGACCACGCCACGTACGCGATCGTTAGCGACGGCGACCTCATGGAGGGCGTCGCCGCGGAGGCGGCCTCGCTGGCCGGTCATCTACGGCTCGGCAAGCTGACCTGCCTGTACGACAACAACTACGTGTCGCTGGCTGCCGGCACCGATATCACGCTCTCGGAGGATCGTGCCGGCCGCTTCGACGCTTATGGCTGGCACACGGTTATTGTCGCGGACGGCAACGATCTCGCTGCGATCGACGTCGCGCTGCAGGCTGCCCGCGCAGAAACGAAGCGCCCGACGCTGATTCTAGTGCGCACGCATATTGGCTACGGCTCACCGAACAAGCAAGACAGCTTCGAGGCGCACGGCTCGCCGCTCGGCGTCGAGGAAGTGCGCCTCACCAAGCAGAACCTCGGCTGGCCGACCGAGCCGCCGTTCCTAATTCCCGAACCGGCTCTGCTGCATTTTCGCGCGGCGCTGGCGCGTGGCGCGCGCGCAGAAGCGGAGTGGAACGATCGCATGGCTGCGTACGCGCAGGGCTTTCCAGACCTGGCGCGGGAGTTGCGGCGCACCTTGTGTGGTGAGTTGCCGCCAGACTGGGACGCCGACATTCCGGTCTTTCCCGCCGACGTCAAAGGCATTGCCACGCGGGCGGCGTCCGGCAAGGTGATGAATGCGCTCGCGCCACGCCTGCCGGCGTTGACGGGCGGGTCGGCGGACCTGGATCCGTCGACCTATACGGCACTCAAGGGATTCGGCGATTTCAATCCGCCGGCCGGCAACGGCGATGATACTCAGGGCTCGGCCGGCGGCGGCTGGAGTTATGGCGGACGTAACCTGCATTTCGGCGTGCGCGAGCATGCGATGGGCGCAATCGTCAACGGCTTGGCAGCGCACGGTGCAACCATTCCGTACGCCTCGACCTTCCTGGTTTTCTCTGACTACATGCGACCGCCGATCCGCTTGGCTGCCCTGATGGGACTGCACGTCGTACACGTGTTCACTCACGACAGCATCGCGCTTGGCGAGGACGGCCCCACCCACCAACCGGTGGAGCAGTTGGCCGCGTTGCGCGCGATTCCGAACCTGACCGTGATCCGGCCCTGCGATGCCAACGAAACCGCGGTCGCCTGGCGCGTCGCGCTCGAGGTGCGCGATCGTCCGGTGGCGCTGGTGCTCACCCGACAGCCGCTGCCCACGCTCGATCGCAGCCGCTATGCCCCAGCGGACGGCCTGCGTCGAGGCGGCTACGTACTGGCCGATGCGCCAGACGGCAGGCCCGAACTTATCCTGATGGCCAGCGGCTCCGAGGTCGGCCTGATCGTATCCGCGTCGGAGCGACTGCATACGCAGGGCGTCGCCGTCCGCTGCGTGTCGATGCCGAGCTGGGAGTTATTCGATGATCGACCGCAGGCAGACCGTGACGCCGTGTTGCCGCCGTTCGTGGGCGCGCGGCTGGCAGTCGAAGCGGGCGTGGCGCAGGGCTGGCATCGCTACGTCGGCGACGCGGGCGACGTACTCAGCGTGGATCACTTCGGTGCATCCGCACCTGGCAACGAGATACTGCAGCAATACGGCCTCACAGTCGACAACGTCTGTGCCCGCGCACAGACGTTGCTGGCTGAACTTAGGGAGATGTCTTAATGATCATCGGATCCACCGTGCGTCGCGTCGAAACCCGGCACCGAGGGGAGAACCATTATGGCGAACAGATTTAAGGTCGGCGATCACGTCCGATGGAATTCGGAGGCTGGGCACGTCACTGGCAGAATTATCAAGCTTCACACGCGCGACACCGAGTACAAGGGGCATCCGCGCCACGCCAGCGAGGATGAACCGCAGTACGAGATCAAGAGCGATAAGACCGAGCACATCGCCATGCACATGGGCTCGGCGCTGCGCAAGATCACGTAATGGACCCGAGCAAATCGACGCTCAACGTCATCGGCAGCAGCGTCGAGTGCGTCTCTTGACAGCGTGACCGTCGAGAAGAGGGGGGGCGTCGAGAAGTCTTCGAATAGCAATGTCACTTGATAGAACCCTCTGTAGCCGGCCGCGTCCGCTCCGTCCCTGGGCGCTGTTTCGGAAGAACAGCAGTGTCGTGAGCGCGATCTTCACCGCGTGGTTGCGTGTCATGAATCCCCGCTCCACACCGATGGGATAGCCGGCCAGCGCCAGCCGGTCGCGGCAATGCTGGCGGGCGAGTCCTCTCGCGTCTTGCCGGCAGTCAGTTCAGACATGTCATCACCACGCTCAACAGGCCCACCAGCGTCCGGAAGTGGAAGCCAGCCCACGGAACACGCGCTCTCCAAGTGACGTGTCGTTGCTCGCAACGACGCGGCAGGCGCGCCGGCCCGGCCAAAGGCTATCCGCGAAGAACTCTCATTTCCTTTTGGAAGTGTGGGGTTTCATTCTGAATCTCCGGATCGGATGTCCAGGGGGCACAGCTCGCTGTGACGCCCATTCTGGGCGTGGAGGATCTGGCGCGCCGCGTGCAGTTCGACAAGGCAGGCGAAGGCGAATCAGTCGTAGGGCTCCGCCAATCCGACAGAAGTCGAAGGAATCAGATGGCCTAGACGATCGCGACAACCACGGGCTCAACGTACCAGGGCACAGATTCTATACATCGCGTTGATCGTCGCGCCCTTTCTGGCGGAAGGCGACAAGTTCACGCACGTCCTCACCGGCAGGAATCATTACCTCGCGTCGGTGCCAGCGCTCACTGATCGAGCGGACGAGTTGCTGGTCACAGGCATCGAAGCGGGCGACACCGCCGGCGGCGTCTGCACGCGACCTCACTGGCTGACGCCCTGGGCACGGGTGACCGAAACCAGGTCACGCATCCGGCCGTCGGTGCGCCATCAGGACAGTCGAGAGCGATTGATGTACCAGGGTGACCATTCAGCTAATCCTGTAAGGGGGGAAGGACCATGTTACGCAAAGTCAAGGATCTCAGGGGCTACGCGATACGCGCGACCGACGGGGTCATCGGCAAAGTGGACGATTTGTATTTTGACGACGAAGATTGGGGTATCCGCTACCTGGTCGTCGACACCGGCAACTGGCTGTCTGGCAGGAAAGTGCTGATCTCGCCCATCGCCCTCGCCCACGCTGGCTGGAGGGGCATGCAACTCCCGGTTGCTCTGACGAGGGCGCAGGTGCAAGGCAGCCCCAACATCGACACGAGGAAGCCGGTCTCACGGCAGCACGAAGCTCAGTACTTCGGATACTACGGGTATCCGTACTATTGGGGCGGCGCGGGCTTGTGGGGCATGGGCGCATATCCGGGCAGTCTTACGACTCAGGGCAGGATAGAAGAAGACCTGAAGGCGCACGAGACTCACGCAACGCCGACGCCGGATGACTGCCACCTGCGCAGCAGCAACGCGGTCATCGGTTACCACACGACGGCGACGGACGGTGATATCGGCCACCTGGAAGATCTGCTCGTTGACGATCACAGCTGGGCGATTCGCTACCTCGTTGTGAACACGAGCAATTGGTGGGGCGGTCACCGTGTGCTCGTCGCACCCGAGTGGATCGGAGACGTCAGTTGGCCAGAGGCCAAGGTCTCTGTCGATCTGACTCGTCAGGCCGTCAAAGACGCGCCTTCCTACGACTCGGCGGCAGAATTCGATCGCCAACGGGAAGAGGCGGTCTATGAGCATTACGGACGTCCTGGGTATTGGACCATCACGGCATCGCAGCGCCGCCCGCCAAAGAGAACTGCCTCGCACTGTTCCTGACGTACATGGACACCGTCCGGCATGAAGGAACCCGCAACATGTGGGGCGCTACACACTCCAGCGTGACCATGGGGCGATGAACTGACCGGTTGACGCGACATAGTCTGACGCTGCTGTGCAGCGCACTCAAGGAGGGACGTCATGATTGGCAATATAGTGGACTTCATCATGACGCACGTCACCAGCGAGAGCTGGGTGGCGAAGGACACCGGGAGTCGAGAGCGGCCCTCACTCGATGAGGTATCCCGGCTCGCCTATCACCTCTACGAGGCGCGTGGCCGGCGGGACGATCACGATGTCGACGATTGGCTGCTCGCCGAACAGGAACTCACGCGGCACTACGCGTAGGCGGCGAGATCTGCAACGTCAACACGTCGGCGCGAGATTTTGCGGTCGTGAGCGCCCTGAGCGGCATCCGGCCTGCCGTAAAATGGCTGGACGGTGAAGGCCCATTCGCGTCACGACGACACGCCGGAGCACAGAGACCTGCACCTCGCAGAACTACTCGACTCTCGGCCTGATCAACGGCCCGACTGCGGGATCGAGACGCTCAATACGGCTCATCAGCGGATCGCAGCGAAGAGCAACGCGAGAGCCTCAAGCAGCCCCCGAACCGCGAGCGCGATCGGGAGTCCTACCAGCAGAATGGCGAACGGTACCAGCAGGGCAATACCGACTGCGCCCACAAGTGAGATGAGGACCTGGAGCACCGTCCGCTCGGCGCGATAGGGGCGCGACGGGTCGATCGCACCTGGAGCGCCAGGAGCGGTCTCGTCCCGCGCCACGCTCGGTCGGCGGTTGTTGACGCGATTTCGTGACGTATCGACTGGAATGGGGCGTGCCATTCCCGGATTCCAGGCTGGAGGGTCGCTCGCAGGAAACGACCCCGCGAGAGCGTCATCGATGGCGAGCTCGCTCTGTCGTTCACGCCGAACCGCGGCATGTTCATCTGTTGGCCGATGGCGGGACGACGGCGCGTCCAACACGTTGAGCGCCGAGCCGGACGGATATGTCGTGGTGTTTGCTTGAAGCATGACCTTCTCCTACGCGGCCTTGTTCAGATCTCGACGTTGGTCGGGCTTAGCCAGAATTCGACGCTGCAACCTTGCTAGCCAGTCGAAGTACACGACCAGAAGGGATGCCACGACTGCCGTCGGCAGCATCACCAGACCGAACACTCGCACTTCCCCGGTCAGCCAGACCGCGGTCATACCGGCAGCCACCACCACCCAAATGCTCACGAACGCGAGCGCGATTGCCAAGACGATCGACCTTTTCATTTCGTGTCCTCCTCTCCCTTCTCTTGATTCGTTCCGTTCCCCCCACGGCCCTCACCGCCCGCTCGATCTCAATCGTCACGAGCTCAAGTTGGCATGGTGATAAACCGAATCCTTCCGCGAAGCTGATGGCCCGCCGTCCATCGATGAGCACGATGAGGCTGTCTTCACCGTCGAGCAGCTTGTCGACCAGTTCATGAATTCGGCGAGCGTCACCGCCCAGTGCCTGTCGAAGCGTCACGATCACACCTCCAGGGCAGGATTGGCGTTGGCGGAAGCCAGCAGCGCTCGGTGCTCTTGTTTCTCTCGGGTGCGGCTCGACGCACGTCCGGTATCGGCCGCTTCTGACACCGGTTCTCGTGCCGCGGCGCCAGCCTTCGAGCGACGAGTAGACTCGTTCGCACAAGAGCGCAGAAACGTCAGTTCGTCGGCGCGCGCTCCAAAGATCGCTATGGCTTCGGACCAGAGCGCTCGAGCGTCGGCGTGCGGGCACTCATCGTCGCACACGGCACTCTTTCTGCCTGTGCGGAGGCGGCGTTCGTGGGCCACCATGGCGTCGTGCCAAGCGGACAAGCGAGCGCCGAGCGATGTCGCTTCGTTCGTGCCGAGACCGGAACCGAGCATCAGATACAGATTCATGTCACACCCACCCCCTCTCGCGGCACGCGTGCGCCACACGTTCAACAGCAATCAGGTAAGCCGCATCACGAAGGGACACCTGTTCGCACTCCGCTCGTTGGTGTACTTCGCCGAAAGCCGCCGTCATCCGCGAATCGACCTTCTGCAGTACTTCCCGAGCGTCCAGGTAGTAGGTCGACTGTCCCTGAACCTGCTCGAAGAAGCTGCAGGTCACGCCGCCGGCCTCGCCAGGATGTCCGGGATGATGAGAATCCCGCGATCCTCGAGCAGCCGGTTCGCCTCCGATGTCGTCGATCCGTTCGCCCCTTCCGCAATGACTCGCACTCGGCCGTGGATACGCGACGCACTCGCGGCTGTGATCTGGTTCTCCATTGCGGCGGGTATCAGGACGTCGACGTTCTGATCGAGCCACGTCGCTCCAGGCAGAACCTCGTCGCCGTGCTCGGCTGCCCGGGCGCGATCGATAGTTCCGAACCTGTCGTCAGTGCCGTCAGTTCCTGCGGATCAACACCCGAAGGCTTCCGAAACGTGTGTGCCTGACCTTCTTCGGCATTCCATTACGACAGGGCGATCACAGTCCCGCCCGAGTCAACGAACCGTTCCAGCGCCTCGCTGAGCGCGTTGGTCGCGGGAGTGTGGGTGGGTCTTTCCAACGTTTGCACTGAACCATTCACGATGACTGTCTCCTAAAGAATGAAAGCGTCGGTGTCGGAGTCTGAGCACCCTCGCGACGCGCCACACAACGCTATCCAGCGGCCGGCTACCTGCGCCGCGTAAAGCGAACTCAGTTGACTACGAGCGACGCGGACCTACGGACAGGTGGGACCGGCGGTGTGGGTGCCGCTAGGCGTCGGCGCGAATCACGACGACCGCCAAAGGCGGCGGTCCATGCGATTCGCGCCCGCACCACCGCCGTGACAGAGGCCGGCGCCGAACGAGGGGATGAAGGAAACCAGCATCTTCACTCGAGAGCAAGAGACAGCAGCAAGGCCAACGACTGCGCTCGCGCACCAAGAGAGCAATTTACGAGCCGATCTGAAAAGCCAGGGAAATGCGGCTTTCGCTCCGTGGGACGGTTTCACTTTGAGAGTGGCCTTTCATTCTGAAATGGTGCTCGACCGCCCAGCCGACGACGCGTCACTCTTTTCCGGCGTGCGCTTGCAGACCACGGCTTGCGGGTGTGTCGATTGGCGAGGGATGACTGCGATCACCGACGCCGACGCTAGAGTCACGCATGTTGAGCCACCGCCCGGAAACACCGAAGCGAGCGCGACGATGAAGGGCCGGAGCCATCAGCCCGGCCCGTATCACCTACGCTTGGGCGTGGCTAGAGTGGCTTCCTGCATCTCGCGTTCAGCGCGTAACCAGTCATCGAGTTCGCGTCCGGGGGTGCGTCCGCGTTCCTCGAACAGCTCGTAGGCGCGGAGAGCGATCGCGTCTTGTGCAACAACACTTTGCGTCGCCGGTCTTGAGAGTGTCCTGATTGCAGTGATTGCTTTGTCTGTGTTGCCACGTTTGTCCTCCTACTGTGAGGTCCAGGACATAGGTGACTGTCGCACTCCATCCAGGACCCCTGGGGCGAGTGTCCGAGGCCGTCACGATGCTGTGAAAAGACGGCCGAGGTTCCGTGTGTCTGTGTTCGTCAACTGCACGGCGCGCGCCAGGTGTGCCAGGCGCGGAATGGAGACATTCGGCGGGTTCCGTTTCGAATGATCTGTTAGTGAGATTCAGAGTGAAACGGCAGGTTTTCAAATCGACGTGACGTTCCGAGACGGCCGCCGTTCGACGATGCGAACAGTTGGCGCGTTGCTTGCCCTGATGTGACACGACAGTCGTCGCCAAACGCGGCGCTATATCAGGTACACGCTCTCAGGGTTCAGTCATGTCCAATGTTGCCACGATTGTATGCCCGGTTGATTTTTCACATCATTCCGCGGTGGCGCTGGGGTGGGCAACCGCGTGGGCTCGGTATTTCGGAGCGCGGCTCATCGTTGTGACGGTCCTCGAACCCCTTTTAGTAGGTGCGGCGGCCATAACGTATGACATGGATCTCGCCCGGGAGGAGGTATGGCCTGATCTCCGCAAATTCGTGATGAAGACGAGTGACAGGGACTGGAGTCGGCCCCTCGCCAGAAACCACTGTGCTTGTCGGCGCATCCCGCAACGCAGATCGTGGCACTCGCCCAACGCGAGCGTGCGCAGTTAATCGTCATGGCTACTCGCGGCCTGACTGGCTACCGCAAAAGGCTTGTGGGTTCGACGACCGAGCAGGTACTCCGTCACGCGACCGTGCCGGTCCTGATTGCGCCTCCGTCCGACCAGAGCGTGCCGGGCGCCGATTCAGTGATGACGGGAATCGGCCACGTGTTGGTACCGGTGGACTTCAAGGACGAGTCCGAAAGGGATCTGCGAGCGGGAGCGGATATCGCGCAGAGACTCGGCGTCCCTCTGCTGGTCCTTCACGTAGTGGCTCCGATCAAGGGCCTCGAACGTCTGCGGCCGCACATCGACGTCCACAATCGCGCGCAGTTCGAGCTGGCCGAGCGAGAGGCCCAGCAACTCACGTCCAGGATTCGGAAGTCGATCGACATCGAATCGGTCGTGGCGATCGGATCGCCTGCGGAGGAAATAGCCAAGACCGCAGCCGCGCGAGATGTGGGACTGATTGTCATGGGCCTTCGGCGACAACAACACATCTTGGGGGCGCGGCCAGGGTCGATCGCCTATCGCGTGCTGGGACTGGCACCGGCCCTGATCTTGGCGCTTCCAGCGGGAGAGGTCGATGTCGGGTGGATGGGAACAGATCGCACTGCTCGAGGAGGTCGCTCTGGTGTCGTAGGCGTCGCTCCGCGCACGGTGACCGCGAGAATGTCAATCGAGGAGTGACGGTATGAAGGTCATGTCGCCCGAGCGTCTGCGGGCCGCCGACTAGCAATCACACGGTGGATGGCTCGTCACAGTCCGTGTCTCAGGCACACGCCGCGGTGGCGGTGGTGAGGACCCTTCGCCGGCACGCCCAATGCGAGCAGCCGCGCGTGGAAGAGTCCACTCAGAACATCGTGTTCCGGTTGGCTGATTCTTGCGGAATGCGTTGCAGCACATCCCAGTGCTCCACGATCTTGCCGTTCGCATCCAGCCGAAAAATGTCAATGCCAGCCCAGTCACCGTCGTTCGGCCAATGTTGATGACACTGCAGAACAACGAAATCACCGTCGGCGAGAACCCGCCGAAACTCGACATGCTTTCCCGGGTACTCGTGCGCCACACGCTGAAAATACTCGATGAATGCTCCCTTGCCATCCGCGACCGTTGGGTTGTGCTGGATGTAACTGTCTCCAACATACCGCCGAACGGCCTCGACCGGATCCGACTGATTGAACATCACGTCATAGAAGGCGGTGACGGTGGCCTTGTTGGCCTCCAATTTCACTGTAGTTGTTCCTATGTCGGCAGGCTTGTCGCGCCTCGCAAGGTCTGCAGAATCGCCCGGTTCCGACTCCAACGACTGCCACGCCCATCTGCCGTAGAAACCGACAAACTCGGCGCCGTGCGAGTTCAGGATGTCCGCCGCCACGTCCCGCTTCTCACGCTCCTTCGCAAGGACCATGATCACGAACCGACCGGCTCGCACATCGCCGATGTGATGCCTCAGATGCTTGAATTCCTCAGCACGCCCTGCCATGCGAATCAATGTCCGCTGGAACTGTGATAGGAAACCGTGCTCTGCGCCTGTCGGGTCCAGGCGATGCAGGTCTTCCTCTCCATGAAGGATGTCAATATCGGCTGCCTGAAAACCGGCACTCAACAACCCCTCGATCGCCGCTCGGGCGTCCTTTGGATCGACAATCGTGCCAACGACCCGATGGGTCGGATAGGGGATGAAATCGCCTTGTTCATGCCCGCGGCTATCCATTCTGTTGCCCCCTGATAGAGGACCTCGGAGCCCCGTGATCGCACCATTGCGTCAGGCGTCTCCGATGCCGGTGCTCGCTCATTGCAGTCTCGTACGGATCTCCATTTTCGATGTGAGTGTCAGGTGCACTGGGCAGCGGTCCGCGATCGCCAACAGCCTCGCACGCTGGTCCTCGCCAAGTGTTCCATCGAGTTGAATGTCGCGTTCGATCACCGTGAGCTTCGCATCCTGAGTCTCGCAGGCGACACAATCCTCAGCGTGAACTCGCGAATGACGAAGGTACACGGTGACCCGCTCCAGCGGCCATCTCTTTCGCCGCGCATACATTGCAAGGGTCATGGAAGTACAGGACCCGAGTGCGGCCAACAACAGATCGTAAGGTGTAGGACCCCTGTCGGTTCCGCCAACCGCCGCAGGCTCGTCGGTGCGGAAATGGTGCGAACCCGCCAGAACCTCTTGCGCGAAACCATCGGCGGCCCCGCGCACGATAACGACACCTTGGTCTGCTTGCTCGTCGGTCATGGAACGGGTTCTTGCCGTGCTCATGTCTGGTGCCTCCTCGGCAGGTTCTAGCGGGCTTATTCAAGCGTATCGCGAGGCCGGCGGCCAAGAACCCCTTTGGCCGGTCCGAAAGCTTAGGCGTTGCGCGGCAGCACCGTATAAACTCGCGCGATGAAGCTGTGGAACTCCGCCATGTAGTTTTGGAGGAACTCCCGTATCGGTTCGTTGTTGACCTCCCCGTCCTCGCTGATGAGGCCTCGCTCGAACTGGATGTACGCCTCGATCGAATTCATCTGCGGCGAATTGCAAAACGCCAGAATGCTGCGCAGGTGTTGTTGGGCGATCGCTGTTCCAATCTTTCCTGGCGACGTTCCGATGAAGGCAGACGGTTTTCGTGTGAACGCGTTCTTGCCGTAAGGCCGACTCGCCCAATCGATAGCATTCTTCAGGCCGCCCGGAATCGAGCGGTTGTACTCGGGCGTGACGAACAGCACGGCATCGACCGCCGCTATGGCGTTCTTGAACTCGATCGCGACCGGGGGATAGTTCGCGTCGTAGTCGTAGCTGTAGAGTGGCAAATCCCTGAACGAGATCTCCGTCATGTGGAGTTCCGGCGGTGCGAGTCTCACGAGGGCCTGTGCGAGCAACCGGTTGATGGATTTGGTCGCGAGACTGCCGATGAAGTAGCCGACCTTGTAACCTGCCATCATTCCCTCCTGCTGTTGAAGCTATCAGCGTGGCTGAGCGGTCCGACGCTCATCAATATCTGGGGCACATGAGTCGCTCTGCGTTGATCAAGAACGCATCCGCGCGATCGCACCACGCACCGGCGCGGCTCTGCGGGCCACCGCCCAACGCGCCTGGCGCGTGATCCGCCCCGAACACTGTTCCAAGTGGTACGCCCATGTTGGCTACTGCTGACAACTCAACTGATCTCTGGGGTTAAGCCACTGGGCCATGACAGTGACCGACGCGCCGGTTCAGTATTGCTCAGGAGCGTGTTGAGGACTGATCGCCGCGGTCGCAGCTCCAGTTATGGCGGCCGTGCGCGAGACTGCCAGACGACGGCTCAGTTGCGCCAAACCGAACGTGAGGTGCGAAATGCACGAGATCATCACGACGATGGAAATCAACGCGCCGCCGCGAAGTGTACGGAAGGTGTTGGTGGATTTCCAGGCGCATCCGCAGTGGAACCCTTTCGTTCGCAGCATCGAAGATCGCCGCGGGAGGGTGAAACGGTGAAGGTATCTATTAAACCGGTCGGCGGTAAGGACACGACATTTCGCCCGCGCGTCCTTCGTGCTGTGCCAGATCAGGAGCTGCGATGGCTGGGGCGCGTCGTGTTTCCGGGTATTTTCGATGGAGAGCATTTCTTTAAGATCGAGCCGCTGGAGGAGGGCCGCCGCACGAGGTTCATCCAGGTCGAAGGATTCACTGGTCTCCTGGTGCCACTGTTGCGCAAGAACCTCGATCGTGGCACACGGGAGGGATTCGAGGCCATGAACCAAGCGCTCAAGGCTCGGGTGGAGGAATCGTCACGAAGATAAGGAGCCAGCCAAGTGACCACCGCCGCGAGTGAACAGCTAGATGCGAGTATTGCGTACCGCCTGATCATCGGCGAACTCTTGGCGCGGCTCGCAACGGATGAGCGTCGCGGGCTGAGTGAAGCGGAAGCGCGATCACGACTCGCGCATCACGGGCGGAACGAGCTGACCGCCGAGAAACGAGTTCCCCCGTGGCGGCGTTTCCTCTCGCAGTTTCAGGATGTGCTTGTCATCCTGCTCCTCGTCGCAACGGGCGTTTCCGCGGCGCTGTGGGCTGTCGAGCGAGACGCTGCGCTGCCGTACGAGGCCATCGCGATCTTCGCGGTCGTCTTGCTGAACGCCACGATGGGCTTCCTGCAGGAGTCACGTGCGGAGGCCGCCGTGGTGGCGCTGCGTGCCATGTTCGCGGCCGACGCATCAGTGATTCGCGGCGGTGAACGACACAGCGTCCCCGCCTCGGAACTGGTTCCCGGTGACGTCATCATCATCGAAGAAGGAGACACGATTCCAGCCGACGGCCGTTTGATTGAATCGGCTTCACTTCAGGTGTCAGAAGCAGCATTGACCGGCGAAAGCATGCCTGTCAGCAAGGACACTGCGTCGATCGCCGACGAAGTTCCGCTCGGTGATCGTAACAACATGGTGTTCAGTGGGACGGCCGCCACCTACGGGCACGGGAAGGCAGTCGTCACCGCCACTGGAATGCGCAGCGAGATGGGGCGCATTGCCGGACTGCTCAAGGACACTCCAGACGAGTCGACGCCTCTCCAACGCGAGCTCGATCGCACCGGCAAGATCCTCGGACTCGTCGTCGTCGCGATCGCGGTGCTCATGATCGTCACCATTGTGGTGGTTGAGGACGTCCGCGGCCTCGCCGCTCTGTTCGACGTGCTCATCCTCGGGGTGGCGCTTGCGGTTGCCGCGGTGCCGGAGGGGCTCCCGGCAGTTGTGACTGCTGTCCTCTCGATTGGCGTCCAGCGCATGGCGCGGCGGAACGCGATCGTAAGGCATCTAGCAGCGGTCGAGACGCTGGGGTCGGCCACCGTCATCGCATCGGACAAGACAGGGACGCTCACCAAGAACGAGATGACCGTGCGGGTCGCAGTTACCGCCAGCGGACGCGTGAACTTCGAGGGATCTGGTTACGCGCCCTACGGCGCCGTCCAGGCGGAAGGAGGCGGCGCCATCACCGGTTCGCTCCGCGCCGAACTCGAACGCGCGCTGGCCGCCGCCGACCGCGCCAACAATGCTACCGTTCAAGAGGTTGACGGGCGGTGGACCGTCCAAGGTGACCCGACCGAGGCCTCACTTCTCGTCGCCGCGCGGAAAGCTGGATTGAGCTCAGACGCTCTCGACGCCCGACTTCCGCGGGTGGGTGAAGTGCCATTCTCGTCAGAGCGGAAGCTGATGAGCACGGTGCACCGGGATACCGAGCAGCAGGACCGCGGCATCGTGTTTACCAAGGGCGCGCCGGACGTGCTGTTGACGCGATGCACGCGCGAACTCGTCGGCGAAGATCGCCGGCCGCTCACCGACGAGCGGCGAGCACGCATCCTCGAGACCAACGAAGCCCTCGCGAGCCAGGCGTTGCGAACGCTGGGTGTCGCCGGCCGGTGGCTCACGGGCGAGACGCTTGCGGAACAGTCCGCGCACCCTGACGAACGTATCGAGCACGACCTCACGTTCGCGGGATTGATAGGCATCATCGATCCTCCTCGTCCCGAGGCAAGGGACGCGGTCGTACGCGCGAGGCATGCCGGTATTCGACCCATGATGATCACGGGAGACCATCCCCGAACAGCGGCTGTCATCGCGAAGGAACTCGGCATCAGCACCGACGGTCGCGCAATGACGGGTTCAGAGTTGGAGAGACTGACGGCGGATGCACTCGCCCGCACCGTCACGGAAGTCTCCGTGTACGCGCGGGTGAATCCCGAACACAAGCTGCGTATCGTCGATGCACTCCGCCGGTCGGGTGCGGTCGTGGCCATGACTGGCGATGGTGTCAACGACGCGCCCGCCCTGAAGAAAGCCGACATCGGCGTGGCGATGGGGATCACCGGGACGGACGTCTCGAAGCAGGCGGCCGACATGGTGCTCGCCGATGACAACTTTGCCTCGATCGTCGCGGCGGTAGAGGAAGGGCGCGCGATCTTTGCGAACATCCGCAAATTCCTGCGGTACCTCTTGTCGTCGAACATCGGTGAGGTCATGACGATGTTCTTCGGGGTGTTGCTGGCCCGCCAGATCGGTCTCGATGTTGGCGGCGACGCAGTGGTCCTGCCGCTTCTCGCAACTCAAATTCTGTGGATCAACCTGGTGACCGATGGCGCACCGGCACTGGCGCTCGGCGTCGATCCCGCTGACGACGGCCTCATGGATCAGCCTCCGCGACCGCCGGGGGAACGCGTGATCACCGCGCGTATGTGGAGCGGCATCGTGTTCGTCGGGCCAATCATGGCCGCCGGCACACTGTTCGTGCTCGACGCCTCCCTCCCAGGCGGCTTCGTGGATGGCAGCGGTGACTTACGCTACGCGCAGACGATGGCGTTTACCACGCTGATGTTGTTTCAGATGTTCAATGTGCTCAACGCGCGGTCCGACGTGCAAAGCGCGTTCGTTCATGCGTTCAGGAATGTCTGGTTGTGGGCGGCGATCGCCGGGTCCGTTGCCTTGCAGGTAGTAGTCGTTTACGTTCCCTTCCTCCAGAGCGCCTTCGGAACCGCAGCATTGAATGGCTCGGACTGGATTCTCTGTATCGCAGTTGCAAGCTCCGTGCTGTGGCTCAGAGAAGGCAGCAAGGCGGTCGTCCGGTTGAAGGCCAGAACGTCTGAGTGACGATTGCCCGCTGCGTCTACGGTTTCCGACGTTTGACATCGTCATCAGTTGGACGCTCACGCTCAATGGCTGAATGATCGTCTGGATTGGGATCTGATGAAGGAGGATCGCTCGCCGGAAACGAGTCGGCGATCGTCTTGTCGAGCGCGGCTTCCCGAATCCGACGTTCTTCCTCTAGCGTGTGATCATGCCCCGTTTGTTGTGGTGCCATCGTTCGCTCCGCGGTCGTAACGGCATTGCGTGCACGTGGTTCCGTCAGCGCGCTCCTTGGACGTTCGGTGGCTGGCACTTCAGGCCAGTCCGAGCGCCACGCGTCAGGGGGAGCTGTCTCGATGTACTCGATCCTAACAGGCATCGTGCTGAGGCGTTGCAGCAGACGGCCCTCGGCGCGAATGGGCCACCAGTCGTACAGGAACACCTCCAGCGGACGCCACATCGCAACCCAGCCAACGATCAGGAACCCTTCGCGAATCACTCCGCCGAGACGGCTCTCGCCGATGTAGGCGGCGACGCCGTCGCCAACCGCGATGGACGCGGTGAGAAATGCCAGTGCTATGACGAGACTGATCCGACCGCGGCGAAAGAGCGCCCGAAGTTTCCGCTTGGAACCGATGACGCGCTGACCGAAGTACTCGTGAATCGCCTCTCGCAGGGCTGCAGCTTCGTCGGCTCGCCCCGCCGGGCGGTCCAAATGCACCACCAGGGCCCAGGGCTTGTCGATCGGCAGATCTCTCGCCCAGTCGACGATGAATTCCTCGGCTCGCGGGTCGAGATCGCGCTCACGGAACGGAGAAGGATCGATCGCGTTGAAGAGCTGTCGCAGCTCTGCAACGCGGATCTCAATAACCTGGCAGCGCTGAGGAAGAGCGTCCCCAGCGGACGACCGAGGCTGCGGCAGCACCTGTCCTCCTAGGAAGAATGGTTCTCAGAGTTGACAATAGCCGGAATTCGCTTGGGAGACTCGCTGAGCTCACGCAAGCGCTGCCAAGGCGGTGGACGATGATGCTCGATTGGAACCAGTATCGCGAGCAATTTGCTGAAGGCGATTGACGATCTCGGGCGGCTCAGCAAGCGGACGTGCGGGGCTATTGGGGAGCTGAGTGAAGCCGGCACCAAGACCGCTCGGCTCGACGCGAAGAGGCGCGAACTGATTGCGCTCGCGGTTGGTGTCATACGCCAATGCGACGGCTGCATCACGACACATGTCCTTCAGCCCGCAAGCACGGAGCGACGGCAGAAGAGCTCGCCGAAGCGTTGGGCGTGGAGATTGCGGCAACGGCTGGGGCAGCTCTGGTGTACTCGGCTCGTGTGTTGGACGCCTTTGCGGCAGAAGCAGAGCACGGGGAATGAGTGTCCGGCTGGCCCTTTCCCGTTGGATGACGACTATGGCAACAAACGATCCTCTGGGCACTGTCCAACGGATGTTCGCGGCGTTCCGAGCCGGCGATCTCGATCGGATTCTCGAAACCGTTCACTCTGATAGTCGCTGGACTTACGTAGGCGCTAACCCCAGGCCGACCAAAGCGGAACTTGTGGGCCACACGAGCGTCAGGCGCTTCTTCGAGGGCATTATCAATCGGCTCGAGATCACGACGTTCGATACCACCGAATTCGTTGTTCAGGGCGACACGGTCGTTGTCTTTGGTAGCGAGTCAGGCACTCTC
This sequence comes from uncultured Acidobacteriota bacterium, assembly GCA_963730995.1. Classification (GTDB taxonomy): domain Bacteria; phylum Acidobacteriota; class Vicinamibacteria; order Vicinamibacterales; family 2-12-FULL-66-21; genus CAVSUB01. Next base: position 487,410 of record CAVSUB010000004.1, read on the forward strand.
CGGAGCACTGGAGCGTCGTTCCGCAACGAGTGGGTGCAGAAGTACGTCGTGCGCGAGAACCAGATAACGCAGATGGCCGAGTACAACATTCAGGTCGATCCTCGGAATTGAGTGGGCGCCGCAGGCGCGCAGATCGTCACACCGACCGAGCCAATCCATGAGCGCTGACGACGCAGGTCGCTTCTCTCGTGGTCAATTCAAATTGGCGTTTGAGAGTTGATGCGCTCGGCCTTTCGGCGCGGTCCGAACGTTACAAGCGAGAAACACCTCGCGTGACGCTTAGCGGAGCACGTCCTCCGCGACAGATCCGAGCATCAGACGGATCGAGCGCCGATCTGAGCCCGGCGGCATAGCGTAGGGCCTTCGCTACGGTCGTGGAGAGATCGACGGCGCAGAGCAGGTGCCTGATCGTGACCTCGGTGACTTTTTTCGAGTCAGGACCGAGCGCCATCGTCACCAGCTGTGTCGCGTTGACGCTCGTCGACGATGCTACCCTTCCATAGCGGCGCGCCGGTGAGCGCCGCCGCCCGCGCGATGACATGGGCGCCGACGGCTGTGGTCAACAGCATGAAGGCCGCAATGCTTACGGCGCGGACCACAAAGGCAAACTCGGGATTTCGTATCGCCAGTCCGACCAGCAGGCACCCGAGACCCAGCGTCGATGCCTTGGTCGACGCCTGCATCCTGGTGAACACGTCCGGCATTCGGAGTACGCCTATGCTTGCCAGCAACGCCAACGTTGCACCGGCTATGAACAAGCCGCCTGACAGCCATTCCGTCATGATCGAATCCGCTCGATGTAACGTGAGTACGCGACGGTTCCCACGAAACTGATCAACGCGACCACCATTGCTACGTCGAGAAAGGCCTGCTGCCCGGTCGCGGCGGCCGTGACAACAAGGATGCACACCATCAGCACACCGATGAGGTCAATGGCGACGACTCGATCGGGCAGCGTTGGTCCCTTCAGCAGTCGAATGAACGTCAGACAAGCAGCCGCAGCGAGCATGGTCAACGCGACGACGGGCGAAGCGGTCAGTGCACCCATGGTCGACACTCAGCCAAGAACTCCGAGGACCCGACGTTCGAATCCGGTCTTGATATCATCCCGTGCCGCATCTGGCGTGGTCATGTACATGACGTGGACGTAGAGGAGCTTGCGATCAGGCGAGACATCGAGAGCGACGCTACCCGGCGTCGTATTGATCAACATCGATAGCAGCAGAATTTCACTGTCCCGCGTGACATCGAGTGGTACGGCAATGATTCCAGGCTTCATGTGATACCGGGGTGTCGCCACGTCAAGGGCGAGCCGCAGGTTGGCGCGAACGAGTTCCCACAGAAAATACGTCAGCAGGCCGACCACCCGATGGACCCGTCCGATGTACGGCGACGTGTGCAGGACGCCGCCGCGGACGAGCGCAAGGAGGATCAAGTACCCGAGAACGTGCCCGGTCACTAACGTGGCCAGCGAAAAGTCTCCCTGAAGTGCAGCCCACGCCAACGCAAGGAGCATGTTACCGAGCAGCACGCTGACCCCCTTCTCCGAGCACCGCACGAACGTACCCGTCGCGGTCCAGGAGCTGCTGTGCCGCGCGGGTCGCCAGAGCGTACACGGGACCTGCGGCCACGGTGAAGGCGATCGTCAGACTCACCAGTAGCGCCACGGGCGCGACAATCGCCCCACCAAGACGCGGGTGGACCGGCTCGGAGGCATGATCGGTCGCTCGCTTCCAGAACGCTTCTTCCCAAACCCGCGCCATCGAGAGGACGGTCAGCAGACTCACCGTGAGTGCGATCCCCGCAAGCGCATACTGTCTCTGGCCAATCATGGGCCCCACCACGGCCAGCTTCGCCAGGAATCCAGACAGTGGCGGTATTCCCGCCAGAGAGAACAACGGGACCATCGCGAGGCACGCCACAAACGGCTGCGTCCGATAAAGGCCCCCCAGCACCCGCAGGTCTGTCGTGCGCCTCTGCCGCAAGAACAGCCCACTCACAAGGAAGAGCGTCGAGATCACGAGCATGTGGTGCAGTACGTAGAGGATGGAACCGCCCAGGGAAGCTGGCGTCCACAGCGCCAGACCGACGGTGGTGAAGCCGATATGACCGACCAGATTGAAAGAGAGGACACGACGCAGATCGTGCTGGCCGAGGGCGCCAATCAGGCCAACGACCATCGTGACGCCCGACATCACCAACAGCGCCGTATATACGCTGGCGGTCGGATCAGGGAACAACAACGTAAACACACGGATCATCGCGTAGACCCCCACCTTCGTGAGCAGGCCTGCAAGCAGCGCCCCAATGGCAGCCGGCGGCGTGTGATACGAAGCCGGAAGCCAGAAAAACAACGGGAACAAGCCGGCCTTGATGCCAAACGCTGTCAGAAACAGCATCGAGAGGGCGGCGTCGAGTCCTGGCGTACGTCGCCCCGGCCAAGCGCGGGCCAGATCTGCGAAGTTGAGAGTGCCCGCCTGTCCATACAACAGTCCGATGGCTGTCAGGAGGAAGGCTGACGCCAGCAGGTTGAGGCCAACATACGTAAATGCGGCATGAAGCTGAGCCCGCGTGCGGTGCAAGGACATGAGGACGAAGGAGCCGATCAGCATGACCTCGAACCACACGTACAGGTTGAAGATGTCGCCAGTCAGAAAGGCCCCCGAGACCCCCATCAACAGCACGTGAATCAGGGCGTGGTAGCCGAGCGCTTCGCGCCGGGGATCGACACCCGAAAACGACGACCCCGTCACCGCCACGCCAATGATGCCGACCATCAGCACCATGAGGGCGCTGAATAGGTCGGCCACGAGAGTGATGCCGTACGGCGCCGCCCACGACCCGATTTGCAGTACCTGAATGCCTTCGGAGCCGACGCGGCCGAGAATGGCCACAGCGACGCCGAGGATCAGCAGAGCGCCGACGAACGCAATCACTCGCAGCAGCTGGCGTCGCTGCGGCAGCAGGTGCAGCGCGATCGCCGTGCCGAGCGGCACGAGGATTGGAAGCGCCAGCAGCATCACGCCTGGTCCGGCCCAATCATGTCGATGTCGTCAGAACCGGCCGACCGATGCACACGATGAGCGAGTACGAGCGCAAATGCGAGCACTCCGAAGCCGATGACAATGGCTGTGAGGATCAGGGACTGCGGAACGGGATCTGCGAATTGATCCGCTGGCAGTGGAGGATCCTCGATGAGCGGCGGCTTAGCCCGTGTCACGCCCGCAGCCGCCAGGATGAGAATGTTGGAGCCGTTCGAAAGCAGACCGAGCCCGATGATCAGCTGGGCGAGGCGTCGCCGCAACATGAGGTACAGCCCGGTCGCATAAAGGACACCCGCGAGAATTGCGAGTAGGAGTTCCATATCAATCCTCGCTGAGGCTCACTTCCGCTAACGTGAACACAATCGTCAGTACCACGCCGATCACGGCGAGGAACACGCCGACGTCAAACACGAGCGGTGTTCCCAAAGCAACAGCAGTCGTCCCTAAGGGCACTACTGTCCATTGCGCGGTCATGAACGGCTGCCCGGTGATGACGGCTGGAAGACCGCTCGTCAACGCGACGAGAAGCCCCACGCCGAGAAGCGTGGCCGGCTTGACGAGAAGCGCGCGGCGAGCCGTGCCGACGTCGAATGCGATCGAATACAGCACGAATGATGACGCGACCACGAGGCCGCCGACGAATCCACCGCCAGGCTGGTTGTGCCCACGCAGTAACAGGAACACCGCAAAGAGAAGGAGGAGTGGCATCAGAACGCGAGTAGCTGTCTGTAGAATCGTCGATGTCATTGGCGAGGCTCCCTCCCTATCAGCAGCAGCGCTCGTACGCCAATCGCGACGGTGACGAGCACGGTAATTTCGCCCAGTGTGTCGAAACCACGGAAATCGACGAGGATGACGTTGACGATGTTGAGTCCGTGAGCCAGACGCGGCGCTGCGTCCGCGAAGTAGTCGGCCAGCCGTGACGTCGTACCAGATGCACCAACGAACAACACCAAGGTGGTGACGAGGGTACCCGCGGCGGCGGCCACTATCGCGTCACGCATCTTGATCAGACGAGACGAGAGATCGCCGAAGCCACGCAGCTGGTAGAAGACGAGTACGAAAATGACGACGGTCAGCGTCTCGACCGCGAACTGTGTCATCGCGAGATCGGGCGCGCCGAGGAGTGCGTAGAGCACCGCCACTCCATAGCCAACCGTACCGAGTGATAAGACCGCGGCCATTCGAGTCCTGGCGAACGCCGCTGTCACCGCCCCCGCGACGATGAGGATCCCCAGCAGGCCTTCGTTAAACGCGACGGGTGTCCAGCGCCGCGGCGGCGGAAGTGCACCGTCCGCGCCAAGCGCAAGTGTGACCAGGGCAATTGCGGTCGCAATGACGGTGAGCACGTAGGAACGCAACGACGCGCTTTGCAGCGCTGGAGCGATGCGGTGCCCCAAGGCATCAAGGGCGGAGACGGTGAATGAGTACAGGCGCTCTGCGTGCAGCGCGGCGGGCCAACGAAGCTGCCACAGGCGAGAACGCAAGGCGAACAGAGCCAACGCCCCCGCGAGCGTCAGCATGCTCAGCACAAGGGTTGTGTTGAAGCCATGCCACAGGACAAACGGGACCCTCGATACCGCGCCAGTCACGGAGGCCGCCGCGAGAGCAACGGGACCGGCCGCAAGCGCCGGCAGGACGCCCAGAACCAAACCAAGAGCACCGAGGATCACAGGCCCGAGCCAGAGCGACGCCGGTGCATCTTGCGACGCTGGACTGGTCATCGACCGGCCACCAAACGGCCCGATGCCGGCGATGAATCCGGCCGCGCCGAGACACATGCTCGCCCCCACGGCCAGCGCGATGAGGATGCCGCTCCAGACGTGGGGAAGCGCCAACCCGCGGACGCTTTCGTAGAACTGCTCCTTCGCGATGAAACCGAAAAAGGGAAAGATGCCGGCCATCGACCCGGCGGCCAGCGCGGCCCCGGCCGCGGTCCGCGGCATCATTCGGCGCAGTCCTCCCAGTGACGCCACGTCTCGCGTGCCGGTCTCGTGCTCCACTGCTCCCGCCACAAGGAACAAAGCCCCTTTGTAGCAAGCATGCGCGAGCAGATAAGCCAAGCCAGCACTGACCGCTTGCGGCGACCCTATCCCGAACAGCAGCATCAGGATCCCCAGAGCGCTGATCGTGGAGTACGCGAGCACACGCTTCAGGTCCGTCTCGAGCAGGGCGCGGATCGCGCCGAGCACCGTCGTTAGCGTGGCGATCACGGTGATCGTGTGAGTCCAGATCGGGGCGCCGCCGAGGATAGGCGTCATGCGTGCGACAAGGTACACGCCAGCCTTCACCATCGTTGCGGAATGCAGGTAAGCGCTCACGGGTGTCGGTGCCTGCATCGCGTTGGGTAACCAGAAGTGGAATGGGAACTGCGCGGATTTCGTGAACGCGGCGACGAGCACCAGGACGACGATGCCCACGTAAAGAGGATGACCAACGAGGCCGCTAGAGTTCATCAGGTCCGACAACAGCGGCGTGCCGGCGGCCGCAACCACGAGAATAGCTGCGGCGAGCAGCGCGAGGCCTCCCCCGCCCGTGACGATCAGCGCCTGCGTGGCAGCGTGACGTGCTGCCGGTCGATCGTGCTCGAACCCAATGAGCAGAAATGACGTGAATCCTGTGAGCTCCCAGAACACGAACAGCAGGATCACGTTATCACTCAGGACGAGGCCAAGCATGGACCCCATGAACGCGAACAGCGCGACGTGGAACCTGGCCACGTAGGGATGGGACTCGAGGTACTTCCTCGCGTAGATGACGATCAGCGTACCGACGCCAGTGATGAGAACTGCGAACAGCAGACTGAGGCCATCGAATCGAAACGACAGCGACAGATTGAGCGCTGGAGCCCAAGGTGCCGTGACGCTAAACGGCCCGTCGCGGCTGACGACCAAGAAGGTGTACGCGAAGTAGCCTGTGAGCGCCGCGGGGAGGGCGGCGAGCAACAGTGACGCAAGACGTCGACGCCCCAACCAGCCAGCGAGCGGCATCGCCAGAAAGGGGGCGAGGATGACAGTGATGTGAAGTGCTGCAGACGGCACGTTCGCTTTCGGCTCGTGACTGCCGCTCGAAGACCGGCGTGCGGCCTCCTGCGGAGGGTTTCAGTGTGAAATTATCCGTTTCAACGTGCAACGGTCGATTCCGTGCGGACGCCGCCATCGAACCCCAGAAGCCGCGGAAGACGGCTGATTCTGGCGCAATCCCGGACTACTGGTGCGGTCTGAATCTTGCGACCTACCCCGATGACGCACACGACTTCTGAACAGCAGCATACTTCACGCCTCATCACTCATCGTCGGTGTGTCAAGGAGGCCGATCAGATGAGCCGCATCGCTAAGGAACAGTTCCGTCACTCTCAAACGGGCGTGCCGAGCATCGCGGACGCCTTGCGGCAGATCGAGGCCGAGTACCGGGAGATGCCAGGACTGGGCGTCACGGAAGCGCAGCCGCAGCGGCTTTGGGGGCTCTACAACACGACATGCAAACGCGCATTGGACACCCTGGTCCATCGCGGCGTCCTGAGGCGCACCCGCGGTGAGGCGTATGTCAGGGCGGAGACGTTCAGCAGGCCATCGGCCCTGTCGACGCGTGAGGGCGCTTCCGGCAGGCATCGTAACGCACGTGAACGGAAAGCACGGGCCGTTGCCAGACACGGCGCCGGGTAGTCTGACTCACGCCGAAGCCGTTCCACAATTCGATCGGTCGGCCTCTTAAACAAGACAACTGGTATCCTGCGTCGCGGTGAGGTCAAGGCGGAACTCTTGAGCGTGCTCGACGGCGCCGCCGAGATGAGATCTCGCAAGACGGATCCTCATCAATGTCCACCGGAATGGACAGGAAGGAGTCTCGAATGCGGCTGCAAATTAGTTGGCAGGGATTGGTGCTCGTGATTCTGCTGTTTGGGGCCGGTCTGTTTCTCGGTTCGTACCGCAACAGGGACGAGCCAACTCACAGCAGCGCGAGCGAGCGGTTGCAGCCAGCACCCGCGGGTACGCCGACATCCGCAGACGGCACCATCGTTTACGTACCCGTGTATTCGAGTCTCTATCGCGGCGTGAACGCCAGAGTGCAGACCGTCGACTTGGCTGCCACGGTCAGTGTGCGCAACACTAGCTCCGTGCATCCAATCACCCTGCACTGGGTCCGGTACTACGATTCGTCGGGAAAAAAAGTGAGGGACTATCTGGATAAACCGTCCGCGCTTCCGCCCCTCGGCTCAGTCGAGTTTGTGATCCAGCGTTCTGATACGGCCGGTGGGCCCGGCGCCAATTTTCTGATTCGCTGGGACGGGCCGGCGAACGTCGATGAGCCCCTGATTGAAGCGGTTATGGTCGGTCAGAGCGGCAACGCCGGTGTCTCCTTCACGAGCCGTGGACAAATCGTGAAGTCCGCACCCCGAGAGTAGTGAACTTGCCGGTGGCATGAAGGCGTACAGCAACCGAGTGCTACGGATCAGCGTCGTAACTGGTGTCGACGACGGCTCGCCGACCTCGCAAGCGACGATCGGCCATTCCGTCGTGAATGTTGGCTCAGAACGAGTCCCGTGAGAAATACTTTCTATTTCGCGGGTAGAGGGCGACCGGGTGCCAGGCGAGATGACACACAATACAATGACGGTCGCAAGCGTACCTTCGGACCAGCGCGCCCGCGACTGGATCCTGCCTGCCGACATACTCCATCTGTCGCCGCGGCTCGTACGGTTCATCGGCGCTTCGTTGCTCCCGTTGCTGCTTTTGGCTGGCTTAGCCGCCTCGGGATTCTTATGGTTGCAACATCAGGTCGCTCTCTCGACGCCGCGGATGCCGGCGGTCGATATCAACGCCGCACTCGTTGACAACACACCAATCACAGTGACGATCACCGTGGGCGACGAACGCCTCGAGTGGCCCACAACCGTCCACGACGTTCGACTGAACCTAACGCTCTGGCGCAGCATGCACCTTGCCGACTGGAACACGGTCTCGGAGCCGCTTCGGCACAACGCGTTGGATCGCATGTTTACTCGGTACCGTGACGTTCTGGCGAATCCGCGTCGCTGGGATGCGATGGAGGCGCGTGATTGGGATCTCGTCCCGCAGCCGATGCGGACAGTGGCGTATCGGCAGATGGTTTCTTATTGGGCCGGCTACTACGACGTCGGCGGAGCCTACGAGTTGGCACCGCCTCTTGTCGCTGACATCCTCGCCGCCATCGTTATGTCAGAGTCCTGGTTCGATCATCGCGGGTTCTTCGTCAATCGCGATGGAAGCCACGACATCGGGCTTGCCGGCGCCTCGGATTTTGCTAGGGAGAGGCTCCGCCAGCTTCACGGGCTTGGCCTCGTCGACGCGTACCTTGCGGACAACGACTACTACGATCCGTGGAAGGCGACACGATTTGTCGCCCTGTGGATGACCCTCCTGCTCGATGAGGCACGCGGGGACTTGGATCTCGCCGTCCGCGCCTACAATCGCGGCATAGCGAACGCGCATGATGCCTCGGGCACGGAATACCTCGAGACTGTTCAGCGACGTCTCAAACGATTCATCCGCAACACCGATGCGCCGGCCGGTTGGGACTACGTATGGCGAAAGGGCCGTAATCTGGTGCGGCGGGAATGGCCGTGGTTGGCGCAAAGCGTAGAGAGCCGAAGGGCCTTAGAAGGGTGGTAGCGTTCGGCGCGGAGGCGAGCGAGCTCATGGCAGCGGTTCAGGCGGCGATGCTCGGCAATCTTCCGTACACATCGCTGCGCGACGCCCTGTTCACACACCCGACAGCCGCAGAGGGGCTCACGTTGCTCCTGGCGAGTGCGCGGAGCCGATCGATAAATGGCCCAGGAACGCCGAAGGAAGGCGCACGTGAAACGCCCCACATCAGAATCTTCACCCGTCCGATCCGATCGGCGAGACCGCCAACCACGACGATGAAGATGCCCGAGAACAACGCCGTGATAGCCACGGCGATATTCATGACGTTGGTCGGAATTCCGAGGTCGGCCGCCATTGCTGGCGCGATGTTGAGCGTCGTCTGAGCAAACAGCCAGAAGGCGAGCACACTGAGAATGATGCCCAAGAGGAGCGTGTCGTTGCCACGATACGGACCTGGCTCTCCAGTCATCGTCGCTAGTCTCCGGGCGAGTCTCTCCGATCGCTCTTCCAACGCTCGCGCTTCGTCGATTGACGGAAGGCTGGCAGCGACCAGCCGAACTTGATCGCCAAACTCCTTACGCCGAACGTCACAAGGAACCCCGCGATCATCGCGGACAGACGACCGACGCCGAGTCCGTTGAGTCCAACATATGCGCAGGCGCCAAGCACCGACGCCGTGACGTAAATCTCATGACCGAGGAGAACCGAGGGTACGTGGCCGAGCGTGTCGCGAATGATCCCTCCGACGGACCCGGTGACGGCGCCCATTGCGATGGCAACAAGCGCGGGCGCTCCCACGTCCGAGGCCTTGACCGTGCCGGCCACGGTGACCAGAGCCAATCCAAAGGCATCAAACCACAGAAGCGTCTTGTAGCGCGATTCGACAAGTGGGGCGACGAAGTGCATCACAAGGGCCGTCACAAGACAGGCCCAGACGTGAACCGGGTTTTGAACCCAGAATACGGGCACGTTCAGAATCAAGTCCCGCACGGTGCCGCCCCCGACGCCAGTAATGACGGAGAGCCACATGAACCCCATCACGTCCATGCCCTTGCGCGACGCGACGAGCGCTCCGGACACGGCGAACACGACGGCCGCAAGGATGTCGAAGAAATGGACGAGACGGAACAGGTTCGCGGAATCGACCAAGGTGGTTTGCATACGCTCAGAGCAGATGGCAGCCGATCCGCTTCAGTATGCTACGGTCGCGCGGTTGCCACGGACGAAGAGTGCGCGATGTCCAAAAACCGTCAAAAATCAGAAGGGACGGCTTCCAGATCAAGGAGTTCCGAATGACGAATCGGAATCAGGCGGCACCTGAAGACCAGGTGACGGTCCGCGGGGTGGCCTCAGAGTTCGCGCAGACTGTGGAAACACGCTCGCACTGGCTCGTTGCAGACGAGCCTCTCGCCTTTGGCGGCACAGATGCTGGGTCTACGCCATATGATTTGCTCCTGGCCGCCCTGGGCACCTGAGCATCGATGACGGTCATGCTGTACACGCGACGCAAAAATTGGCTGCTGCAGGACGTTACGGTGCGCTTGCGTCACTCGAGAGTGCACGCCTCGGACTGCGCGGAAGGCGAAACGAAAGAAGCACGCATCGACCGCATTGAGTGGTGGCCCCAGCTCAGCGGCGAGCTGACTGACGAGCAGCGCACAAGGCTCCTCGAGATCGCAGAACGATGTCCGGTTCACCGTACGATGGTTTGAGAGATCGATATCCGTCCACCCCAAACGTACCGCGACGGAGATGACAAGAATCGGCAGAGCGGCGATACGCAAGTTCCGGCTAGGGAATGCATGCTAAAAACTCCACTCTTTGTCGTGCCGGTTGATTTCTCAGAGGGATGGAGGCGACGGTTTCACCGGCCTTCGCGCTTGCAAAGAAGTGCGGAGCTCACGTTCATTTGCTCGAAGTCGCTACGCCTCGCGGCCCCTCACTCTTCGATGACAGAGCCGACATCCGATCAGGCGGCCCAGTGACGTCGACGGGCGACTGGTCCCAGTTGGAGGACTCAATACACGCGGCAAAGCGTGAGCGCATACAAGTGCGAGCTGCCGCGTATCGCGGGGACCCGACCACGATTATCACGTCGTATGTGGAGCTCGTGAAGGCGGGGCTGCTCGTGATTGGTCAGTACTACGGAACGGCTCGCTGGCGGCGGAACACACGAATCGTGAGTACCCTCAGCCGCGCGGCACCTGTTCCCGTCCTCGTCTTGCCACCACGCCGACGCCCAGAGAAGACCAAGTCGCTTTCGTTCGGTCACATCGTTTCGGCTGTCGACTTCACGGTCGCGTCCGTAGTAGCGGTGCGAACGGTACTCGATCTGATTCGCCGGACCGGCGCCCGACTGACCCTCGGCACGCATTGAGAAATGCCCTCCCGAACATGGTGTTCTCCGGCGGCGAGGCCGTCAGACTCACAAGGAATCTGAGAGGGCTCGCCGCTCCAGGTTGCAGAACACTTTCGACAGAAGATTCCGGCCGACGTCAGTATTCACGCTGACGTGCGTGTGACGACCGGTGATCCTCATCGCGGGATTCTCGATATCGCATCAGAGGTGAAAGCGGATCTCATCGTGATGGGCGTGCCGCCCCGGAGCCGATTCGACGAAGTGCTGTTTGGTTCCACCCTCCGAGCCGTACAGCGTCCGATGAAGATCCCTGTGTTGGTACTTCCAGTACTTGCCGGCGCGTACAAATGGCTAGAGGAGAAGGACAGTGTGGACGTCACGATGCCCTCGAGGAATCGAGGACGACGCAGACGACAGCTCGCGCGTTAGTAGCCACTGTTGACAGCTCGACTCAGGACGAGCGTCCCCGTTCAGCGGCCTGAATCGTCAGGAACTCGCCAACATTGTCCATGGTGACGAGACCGATCAACGCACCATGCTCGAGCACCGGTATCGTATGGCAGTCCCGCCCCTGCAAACGCCCGAGCACCGTTTCGAGCATTTCCGATGCGTCCGCTGCAGAACATTCCCGCGTCATGACGTCGCGGACGGACGCATCCCTTCCACTTCGCGTCAGCGCTTTGACCAGGTCGCTACGTGTCAACATGCCTTCGACCCGCCCGTTCACAACCACCGGAAAATCCTGTTGAGAGCCTGTCAGCAGAAGATCGATCGCGTCTCCCAGCGTGCTCGTCGGCGTCAAGGCACGAAAGTGCGTGAGCATCGCGCGCCGCAGCGGAATGCCGGCGAGCGCGGATTTCATCTGCACTATGCTGGCCTCCTGTCCGGCACCGATCCACACGAAGAGCGCGATGAAGATCAGCATCGGATTGCCCTGAAGCCCGATGAACCCAAGTAGCACCGCCATTCCCTGGCCGATTGCCGCCGCACGCTGCGTGGCCCGTGTGTACTCCATTCGGGTCGCCAGCAAGGCGCGGAGCGCGCGACCGCCGTCCATCGGAAATGCCGGCAGCAGATTGAACACACCGAGGGCCACGTTCGCGAGCATCACCCGCTCAGCAAACGCGCCGGTCGCGACTCCCACTCGAGTGATGGACTCCCACGCACCAGACGCGTGCAACGAGCCGAAGAGCACCAGGGCAATGACCGCATTCACGGCGGGGCCGGCCAATGCGACCCAGAGCTCCTGAATCGGCACGTCCGGCATTCGTTCCAGCCGAGCCAGGCCACCGATCGGCAGGAGCGTGATGTCCTTTGTACGGATGCCGTATCGCCGCGCCGTGAGGGCGTGACCGAACTCGTGGAGCACGACGCAGGCAAACAGCGCGAGGATGAATCCCACGCCTTCGACCACCGCCGCGAGGCTCTGACTCTCACGCCAGTAGCTCAGCGCGATCCAGGCGAGCAACATGAAGAACGTGGCGTGCACGTAGACCGGGATTCCGGCAACGCGTCCGAGCTTCCATGACCATGGCATCGCGATAACCTCGTCGAGGTAACTACCGATTGGTCTCGTTATGGACTACTCGCCATCCGCTGTTGGCCGCGGTAAGGGCCCGCCCGTCATGCGTCAGGAGGACCGGATCATTCAACGACAAATTTCGTTGCGCGGGCACGGTCAGGGCGGGACACTCCGAGGGTGCAACGACCACCAACGGCACAGGACGCAAGGGCCGCTCCGGACCGTCAGCGCCCGGAGCGCCCATCACGATCAAGTCTGGCATCCATCGCACGAATCGAAGAATCTGGACACCAGGGTCGCCATCGCGTTCGGCCGCTCCGACGCGATCGTAGCCAGGCGCAGCCTCCGCCAGCCACTCGCGCAGTTGCGACAGGACGTCCTCACGATAAGCGAGCTGAAGCTTACGCCGACCCCGTGTTTCCCGACGGTATTACGTGGAGCGCCCTTAGTTCTGCGTTGCACGCGCGGGCGATGCCGACCGCCAATGATAGCGAAGCCGCTGCCAACGGGGGAAGTCGACAGCCAAGAATATACCGAACATTGAGCCTCCTCATGGACCCTGCCTGCATCGCAACTTCTGACAGTCGAGTTGGCGACCGGGGCGGTTGGATTCGCGACCCTTACCCGCCAACATGGTGGACTGATCCGACTCGAACAGACACGCGTCGCGGCAACTCCCGACCTTCGCGGGATCACTTCGGTGACTCGAGATACTCCGCGAGAGCACGCAATTGAGGCCCCTGGAGGCGATTCGTAGGACTGCATCGCGTTGCCTGGGTTCAAATGCTGGGCACTGGCGATCCACCCCGCAATATTGCCGATACCGCCAGGAAGCGTTCCGCGTCGCCGAAATGGGTGCCCGCGATTGCAGTGACCGCGTACGCGCGGCTCGACGATCGACACAAGACACTAGCGGCAGGCCGATAGCAGCCCTGGCTCTTGAAGCCGGCAGCACGATTGGCCCGCGGTGCGCGAATGTCCATCTTGGCTAGGAGGATCAACGCCTCCACAAACAGGCCGGATATACGACCGCATCCGATCCGGTGGGAACTCTGTTCGCGACCCCTCGCTCGACATCCGGGAGGAGTCCATATACGGGCTGCCAGGGGCGGGGCATTGCGGAACGGCTGAGAGTTGACATCGATGAAGCCCGGCCAGTTTCCGGCGAGCACACCAAGCTTGCTCATTTGCCTTACGAGGCGACGGCTTACGCCTGCCGCTGCACAATTCCGATGGCCCCCTCGGCGCTCCGGCGCTGACGGGATCCTCGGCTGACGCCTCTCGCCACGTCACCTGACCTGGTCCTGCCGTGCGGCACGCCCCGCGGCCTCCTGCACAACAGATGACTTGCACTCGGTCTCCCACTTGGGCGGCCGGCAATACCGCCTTCGCGTCCCTTGGAGGACGGGGGCGGGCATGGATCAGGACACAGCGGGAGGACATGACAATGATGCCCATCGCAGAGAGAACACCAGTACAGCGCCGACCTTGGCGCTCGCCGAATCACTGACCGAAGGAGATGCTGCCGCCCGGCTGGGGCTGAAGGTCGCCACGCTCCGTGCCTGGCGCCACCGCAGCAAGGGGCCGGCATTCGTGCGCCTTGGACGTGCGGTCCGCTACCTGTCGACCGATCTCGACGAGTTCCTGCGGGCGACCGACACGCGCCGGCACTTGACCCGGCCAACTGCCTTATCATCGACCAAGCCTAACGAGCGGAGCGGGGATGAGTCTTTGGAGGCGCGGCAAGCAGTACTGGCTTGATGCCATCGTTCACGGTCACCGGTATCGTGAAGCGCTTGGCACGACCGATTGGCGCGAAGCCAAACGGCTCGAACGACAGCGGATCGAGCAACTCGAAGGGCGCGCGACGGGTGCCGACAGCCCAGAGCCTGACGTACGCGGCCTTGGACGTAGGCACCGCCATCAGCGCGTACGCCGAGGAGCGGCGTGCCCAAGTCTCGAAGCGGATGGCCGCCTACTGGATGGAGAATGCTCGCCCGCTCACGGCGTTCTTCAATGACACGAAGCTCCGACACATCACGCCGGCGCAGCTGGCGGCGTATCAGAACGCTCGCACCGATGACGGGCGCGCGCCCAAGACGATCAACGGCGAGCTGTCGGTCCTCCGCCAGATCCTGAAACGAACCAAGCTCTGGTATCGCTTCTCGGATGAGTACACCACGCTCCGCAACCGCAAACCGCCTGTCGGGCGCGCTCTGACGGCGGACGAGCAGCACCGGCTCTTTGCGCTGGCGCCACCAAGCCGGCCTGGCTGTATGCCTACGTCGCCAGCACGCTCGCGTTCTACTGCGGCCTGCGTGCGTGCGAGATCAAAGTGCTCTGCTGGAGGACATCGATCAGACCAACCATCTGCTGCACGTACGCCGATCGAAGACCCCTGCTGGCTGGCGGTCGCGAACCCTGAACACGACCTGCCTCGAGGTGCTCGGCGAACTGCACGATCGCGCGGCCCAGCTCGGATTCGTCGAGCCGGACCACTTCGTCTTCCCGTGGCACCCGCAACAAACGTCTCGATCCGACGAAGCCCATGACGTCCTGGCGGACGGCGTGGCGCGCGATGCGCAAGGCGGCCGGGCTGAGGGGAGTGCGCTTCCACGAGGGCCGGCACACGGCGATCACGACGCTCGCCGAAGAGGGCCTAGCGGATTGGGTGATTCAGGCGCAGGTGGGGCACGTCGCACCGACGATGATGAAGACCTACAGCCACATCCGGCGGCAGGCGCTGAACGAAGCCGCGGACGCGCTGGAACCAACGGCCAAGCCTGTCCCAACTCCGAGTCCGACGCCAGCGGCTGCGAGGGCGTCCGCAGGCGTACCGAGAGTTACGTCACAGTCGACGTCACAATCGGCCCGTCGGACGGGTCGCGTACTCAGATTTGCTAAGAAATTTGGCTCCTCAGGTAGGACTCGAACCTACAACCCTCCGGTTAACAAGCCGGGTACACGTGAACGCTAGGCCCTGCCACCCTGAATCGCTGCCAGCTTGGGCCCGTCGCTGAAGGCCTCTTTCAGAATTCTTGTGAGCCTGGCTTGGCGCTCCGGCACCCAGCGGGCGTAATGCTCCCGCACCGTCTTCTCATCGTCGCCGAGCAGATCCGCAACATCGGCAACCGGAACACCCTTCTGCAACAGGATTCGCGCAAAAGTGTGGCGAAACCTGTGCGGAGTCGCGCGTTCTGTTCCGACGTCGGCGAGCTCGAACACCTTTCCGAGCCGCTCTCGCCATTTGTCGATCACGCTGTCGAGCCGTTCGGTCCCACCGATCAGAAACGGGCGTTTGCCGTGCAGCTTGACCCGGGCGTTCAAGCGATCGCGCAGCCAATCGGGGATATGGGTGAACACATCACCGCCGTTTTTCTTCGCGCGGAGGAAAACTTCATTGCCATGAAGACGCTCGATATCGAATAGGACCACGTCCGAGATCCGAAGGCCCGTATACACCATCAGCCAGATGAAGTCCTTTAGATCCTCGCCGCTCCACGTGCCGTTGCCGTAACGGTTGCCCCATTTGCCGCTGCCGTAGAAATCGTTGATGACGTCACAGGCCCTAATGATCTCCTCGAGCTGCTCGTCGGTGAACGGCGCCTTGTTGACCAGGCGATGAGCGCCAGTTGGTGGTTTCAGGTCAGGACTGACGGGCGACTTGACGAGCCACTCGCGGTTGACGGCGAAGCGGAAGAAGCTGCGAAGCCTCTCGAGCATCTTGGCTTTCGAGCGGGGTCCCAGCTTGCTCTTCGTGTAGAAGGTGTCCATGTCGCCAGGTCGGAACTGATCGAGGAACACGTAGCCCCGCGTATCGGCGTACGCTTGGAGCTGTTTCGTGAACGTCTTGTACTTGCGGTACGTGGGATTGGCGACGGTAGCCTCACGGGTGGCGAGAAGGACATTGCAGGCCTCCTCGATCGTGATACGCGGCGGCGTCTCTGAGACGGCGATTGGTTCCGGCTTCGGGGTGCCGGTCCAGGAGTCGGCGTTAATGTACTTGTCCGCGAGCCGGTGCGCCTCAGTCCAGTCGGCGGTCCCCGTGGCTTTCCGGGAGAACTTGCCGCCAAGTGTGCCTGAGACGAAGATGACGCACCCGCACCGCTTCCAGCCCTTCTTGCGTTCGTCGAACTCGCCGGAGCGGAACTCGGCAGAGTGGCCGCCTTCGCAGCCTGGACGATGTCGCCTGTACAGGTGAACGGCCATGGGGCATTCTAGCAGGATTGCCCGCTATTGCCCGCAAATCTCGTCTGATTCCCGTAAGTTGTTGGTTTGATTATGGCGGAGAGAGTGGGATTCGAACCCACGGTAGAGTTTCCCCTACACACGCTTTCCAAGCGTGCTCCTTCAACCACTCGGACATCTCTCCGTGTATTTCGAATCAACAGTTTACAGGCTAGTGGTTGAGCCGGCAAACCCGAATCGTGATAGCGATTGTGATAGACCCCTGAATGTCTCGCGATCACTTACAGCCGCGACGCGCCCGCGGCGAACCCTGTCCAGTATAGCTGGCGTCGCGCACTGCGGCGATGCCCGACACATCAGAAGCGACGGTCAACCGTAGAGCCCAACCTGCGGTATCGCGATGTCAGATGGCCTCGTCGAACCGTCCCATCAGTGCCGCCATGGCTTCGTTTGGTGCCAAGTCCGCTTGCGAAAGCGGTCGCCCGGGAATCGTCTCGGCGTTGGTGAATTCGCCCAACCGTCGAAGCAACACTGCCGTTGGCGCCGCGTCTTCTCGCTCTAGGACAGTCAGGAGAAGGTCCCCGATGTCGGAATCAGCGCCGCCGGACGCAACTTGATGGGTACCGAATCCGATTGGGCTCAAATCGAACGGTACGATTCGGCGTTTTGTCAGCACGATCTATCCTAGGCCGCCCAGACTCTGCCTCGCACCTTTCACCGTCTCAACGAAGGAGCCAGCGGCCACCGGAAAACTGACGATCCATCCGGCGTCGGCACCAGCGGCGATTGCGTCTACCGTTCGGCTGCGGATCGGAGGATAGTTGAGCAGCGTGTCAACAAACCGTGAGACCGAACTCGCCAAGCGTTTTCCGGGCTGATCAGGATGTCGTCGAACGGGAGCGCTCGACATGCCGGATCCTTCGGGCGCGGCTGCAGACACGGGAACAGCATCAGAACAACGCTGGTCGTATCGACAATCACCCGGTGCATCCGATGCACGACCGTTGTCCATTCAACAGCCACAGCGTCGGCGATCGACAACGTCTCGATATTGTGTGAATGCGCCTTGTCCAGGGCATTCTGCGTAAAACCAGAGCGGGAAACCAGAATCAGCTTGTTCGTTGGAAGCGTAGCGTGCCTTCCGTGCTGTTGCTCGACCCATTCGACCGTGGCAGGGCGCGACCGGTCACAGCACTCGACGCAGAGGAACACCGGATAGTCACCTACCGCTGACTCGATGACGATGTCGACCTCGCGAAGTGCACCCGTCACTCGATCACGCAACTCGCGTGATTCTTCGACGACCGCGCGGTCTCCCGCGATCGCATGGTGAATGGAGACAATGAGGCGCTGAAATTGATTGGAAGTTTTGGCACAGCGCTTCCATCACATCCGCAATCGTCGTTAGCCAATCATTGAGGAGCTGCGCGAACAGATGGAACGGGAAGAGCGTTTCTTCAATGAGTGGAAGGACTGGGCCACTGTCGAGCGCCGTCTGAAGGCGGCGATGGCGCGCGTGATCGAGCGTGACTCCGTGCTGCTTGAGGACTCCACCGGCGAGCGCTGCATTGCCCACCGGCTCGCCGTTTACCTCGAGAACGAGTTCGGCGGATGGCACGTGGATTGTGAATTCAACCGGCAGGGCAAGGAGGGGGCGCGCGACACGAAGCGCGTGAGTGCCAGTCCGGCTTTGCCAGAGTCCCGCAAAAGGGCAGGGCACGAAGGACGTCACGCCGGACATCGTTGTTCACCAGCGCCGCCGGGATGACCGGAACCTCCTAGCCATCGAGGTCAAGCCCTCAGACAGCAATGAGATCTCCACGGACCGCGAAAAGCTACGCAAGTACCTGACGGATGCCCACCTGCGATACTCTTTTGCGGCGCTCGTAGCCTTCTCAGTCGCGGCCGGCATGATCAAACCGATCGTCGGCGCTGGCTCGCAGTACATGAGCACGGCCAGGGACAAGAGCGGTGCGTGGTTGGATGGCGGCAAGAACTATCGACTACGAGTGCCGGCGAACGTCCCCGTCAAGGAATTCTGGTCGGTGACGGTCTACGACAACATGACGCGCTCGATGATCCAGACCGACACCAATAAAGCCGGTCTTGATTCCCACCAGCAACTGCAGGTGACTGCCGACGGGTCGGTCGATCTGTTCTTCGGTCCGGCAGCTCCAGCCGGGTTCGAGAGCAATTGGGTGAAGACGATCGCCGACAAGGGCTGCTTTACCTACTTTCGCTGGTACGGGCCAACGAAAGAATTCTTCGACAAGACGTGGACGCTGCCCGACATCGAGCAGATCTAGATCATCACGAGAGGGCCCTGTGGCTACCGAACGGACGTCGGATCAGATCAGAGAAGAGCACGCGTATGTCGTCGGGGTTCAGGCGGCCCTCTGGGGGCGCCCACTTCCCGAGTACGCACAGCATGTATGAAGGCATCAAGCCGGGCGCGGGGTATCTGAACTACCTGCACAAGTTCTCCGCGCTGAAGACGGCCGCCGATCGGTATGTCAACACGCCGAACAACGTCTCGATCGATGCCTACGGGAACGCCGATCTGCGCGACGAACCGATCGTCATCAGCGTGGCGGCGCTCCGCGAGACGCGCTGGTACATCGTCCAGATCGGCGACATGTTCGACGAGATCGTCTACAACATCGGCGGTTCGAAGGGCGCGGAGCCTGGTCTGTTCTGTCTCACCAGCCCCGACTATCACGGCCCGATTCCCGCGAACATGAAGGAGATCAAAGTCCGCACGACGATGGCGGTTGTCGCCAACCGCGTGTTCGTGAACGGCGAGGCCGACATCCCGGCCGCCCGCGCGGTGCAGGCCGGCATCCACATGCTGCCGCTGTCGGTGTTCCAGCGCCAGGGCCTGAAGTACGAGACGCCGAAGCCTGACCCTGAACGCCTGGCATTCGTACCGACCGCGCCGGAGCCCCTTCGACTCGTCGACCAGATTGGCTTCGGCATGACGCGCTATCTCTCCGCCAGCGACGACCATGCGGACCCGATGGTGGTGTCATTTCATCGCATCGGTCTGAGCGTCGCGAAGGGATTCGCATGGCAGACGCTGGATGACGCGGCCACGCGTGGACTGGCCCGCGCCGCCATCACCGCGGAACAGATCAACGAGGACACCTACGCGAATGCCGCGGAGATCGTCAACGGCTGGCGCTACTCGATGGGCGGCGGCCGTGCAGGCTACGACCTGGCCCTGCGTGCGGCCTTCGCCACGCATCTGCTCGGCGCCAATGTTCCGGAGCAGCTGTTCTATCCGAACGTCCGAGTTGACGCCCAGAATCGCCCGCTCACCGGCAGCAACAAGTACGTGCTGCGCTTCGAGAAAGACAAGATCCCGCCGGTATCGGTGTTCTGGAAC
Source organism: uncultured Acidobacteriota bacterium (assembly GCA_963730995.1). Lineage (GTDB taxonomy): Bacteria > Acidobacteriota > Vicinamibacteria > Vicinamibacterales > 2-12-FULL-66-21 > CAVSUB01. The sequence goes on from CAVSUB010000004.1 coordinate 507,535, forward strand.
ATGAGCATGTACGACGACAAGGAGTTCTTCATCGAGAACGATTTCAAGCGTTACAGCATCGGTAGCACGACTGACGGACTGAAGTCGGACGCGGATGGATCGATCACGATCTACATCCAGCACGAGAACCCAGGTCCGGACAAACAGTCGAACTGGCTGCCAGCGCCGGCCGACGGTTTCAATCTGACGATGCGGCTGTACGGCGCGGAGAGTCCGATCCTCGATGGGTCGTATCGACTGCCCGCAGTAACACGGAGTGCCTGATGTCATCACCGCGAGCGCACGTCACCGGTGTTCGTCAGTGTGTGTAGATGTGTGTCGCGGAAGTGGAAGGCCGCGTTGCGTCAGAACTGTGTCACATACCCCCCGAAACCCTGGGGCAACACCGTCATTTACGGAGACACGTCGACGCACATCGATGTTGCGGAAGTCGTTGAATCGGAAGTGCGTTGGTGGGATTTGATGTGCGTCAGCACGGCGCGAGCGGAATCAATTTCCAAGCGTGCAGAGTTCTTACCCGGCTCGGGCTGGTACACAGCGAACGCAATCAGTGCGAAGCAGTATCCGGGGGGACAGGCGGACGAAGTGAGAATCCGTTACCGCGACGAGTCGGGCGGCGATCTTGTCGCGCTCAAAACCGCGTCGGGCAACGTCGCGAACGCGTTCATTGGATCCCTTCCGATGATGGTGATGGAACAACAACGAATCTCGAAGCAGTGTCGCTGCTGACGCCAGAACAGAACCGCGTCACGCTGGAAGACCGCACGGAACGACCGCTTCAGAACGAATAATGGGACAGGGACAGGACAGGGAGGCGGACGATGAAGGCGATCGTGGTGACGGACCAGGCCGCGGGAACGGCCGGGATGACGCTGGTGGAGCGGCCCGAGCCGCAGGCCGCGATAAACGATGTCGTTGTTCAGGTTCATGCGTCGGGATTCGTTCCGACTGAGCTGGCGTGGCCCTCGACCTGGACCGATCGCCTCGACCTTGACCGGACGCCGTCGATCCCCGGGCACGAGCTGGCTGGAGTGGTCACCGCCCTCGGCTATGGCACGAGGGGGCTGTCGGTGGGACAGCGGGTGTTCGGCCTCACGGACTGGTATCGCGACGGCACCCTCGCGGAGTACGCGGCCGTCGAGGCACGCAACCTCGCGCCGCTGCCGGGCGACGTCGACTTCACGGTGGGCGCGAGCCTGCCGATCTCGGGCCTGACCGCGTGGCAGGGCCTGTCCGAGCACGGCCGCCTTCAGGCGGGGCAGAGCGTCCTCGTGCACGGCGCGGCCGGCGCCGTCGGGTCGATGGTGACGCAGCTCGCACGTGAGGCCGGCGCCTACGTGATCGGCACCGGACGCGCCGCCGACCGTCAGACGGTGCTCGACTTCGGCGCGCAGGAGTTCGTCGACCTCGCGAACGACGTCCTCGAAGATGTCGGCGAAGTCGATCTGGTGTTCGATGTCATCGGCGGCGACATCGGGAAGCGGTCCGCAGGCCTGATTCGAGCCGGAGGAACACTGGTGTCCATCGTCGGGCCGCCCGAGGCGCGGCCCGCCGACGGCCTGGCGGTCGACTTCGTAGTCGAGTCCGATCGGGCCCAACTGACTGAGATCGTCCGGCGGGTGCGTGACGGACGGCTGCGGACAAACATCGGCAGCCTCTCGCCCCTCGACGATGCCGTCGCCGCCTTGAACCCGACCAAGCGGATCAGGGGGAAGACGATCATCCGCGTTCGCCCGTGAGTTTCAGCTCGAGCTTCTTCCGCAGCTCCGCGACGACGCGGCGAGTCGTGTCGATGTCCTTGATCGCCAGGTCCTCGGAAAGACCGTTGGCCCACGGCGCTTGCACACGGTGGCCTCGTCGAACGTCCAGCGCCCCTTCTCGGTCAGCACGACGAGTGACGCTCGGCGGTGATGCGGGTTCACCTCGAGTGTAGGGAGCCTCTCATGCCGCTACTTCGCCCCCTCGACCCCGCGTTTCCGCTCGACCGACAGCTCGTTTGCTTGTCCTTCATGTCGGTCCTCCTTGGATCGGCAGCGCAAAATCCCGGGCCAAGTGGACAGGAACCGACAATAGCGCCTCCACCGTCTTTGAATTTCTGTACCTTCAGTGGTCCTTTCGTCCGCATCGCATCCGCGGGCGCCGGATCGGAGGGCCTGGTTGTACGGGTCTCGCCTCCGTCATCGGTGCGCTATCTCAGGGGAGCTCCAATTGTCGTGCACATGTTCAGCGCAACCCCGAGCGTCAGCGGCTCGCTCGCTTGCCTGAGCGAACAACGGTTCGTCGACGTCGGATTCCTGTGCCCCGGCGGACGGTACACCGAGTCGGACGGAACCGTGTCGAGAAGCGGAGGCCGAGGGCCGGTCGATCAGGCTCACGCGCAGAACTGCATCGAGCCCTTGGCAGATGTTCTCTCCTTTGCCACCGGAAAGACACGCTCCTTGGACGGTAGGTCGATTCACGACTACACCGGTCGCATACATGCCCTGACTGACCAGGTTGGCCTCATCGGCTGGTCGTTCGGCGGGACGCTGGCGACGCTCGCAATGGCGAGATACGGAGAGCGCTTCTCGGAGATGAAGTGGTTCGCCAGTTGGGAGTCTCCCATTGCAGGCACATGGGACGATGGACGTGGAAGCAGATTTCAGTCGAACCGCTTCTACCACCAGGATACCGACACGGTCGAATTCGATCGTCTCCGGTACGATCCAGAGATGCCGGTGTGGGCATCGCCGACGCTGAGGCTGCAGCCTCAGGCGGATTGGCCTCGAGGCGGTCTGTTCCTCGATGGCGACGGGAACGGCCGATTCAATAAGGACCGAGACTACGCGTTCACGGCGGACGTCGATCTCGGACCGCCGTTCAAGGTCTTCTATTCACCCACAGTAATTCGTCAAGCGGCAGAGCGGAGTGTCTTCGGCCCTGTCTGGCCCGCCCACATCGCTTCGCAGGAGGCAGTTGAACGTCGAGCTCGCGAAACGGACGGGTTGGGTCAGATTCCAGCGGCAGTGAGACGATTCCCACGCATGGCGATTCTTGTGTTCGAATCGCAGCAACACCACGTTCGTGCCAGCGACCATTCTCAGGCGATCGCGCATGTGAACGCGTGGCTCGATGCCCGTGCGCGATGGGTCCGCTTCAACCCAGACGTGCACTACGTGGAGAGCGCAATGGGCAGAAAGCTCTCGCGCGACGTGCAGTACCCCGCAGGTCAGAAACTCGGTTGGAACTTGATCCGCGACTACCTGGAGCCGGAGGAGAGCGACGGCGGACCGACGGATGCCGAGGGGATGACCGCGGCCGCGTGCGAGTTAGCCGACCGAACCTACTACAAGAGTTGGGCGCCGCTGCTCCCGAGTGTGCTCATCCAGCACCACAATATCCCAACCGGTCCGAGGCAGTAGCGGTCTCGCTCGCGTCGCGGCGATCTGTGCGCGACGTGTCACTCGCAGTTGATCGTTCGGCGTTCAAGACCGTCCGCCTCTCGGAGTACTTGTTTCCAGACTGACCAAGCGAGGAACTTCGTTGTAGGGGAAGTCGTTGTGGGAGTCTGCGTTGATGTTCCTTGCTGCTGATTTTGCGCGGCACTCGATTACCATTCTCGGTCCAAGACTTAGTGCGGTCAGAATAGCGTCAGGACGGCTTCGGCGGTCGGAGAATCAACTTGCGTGAGTTTTTGGGAACTTCAAGATCGAGAGGATTTGACTTCCGAGCCCTTGATCCCGAAGGTCGAGTACACAAGGAGATGGAGCCTCATTTCTTTCCGCGCAGGATCTCGCAGCAGTCGAACGCGGCTCGGCGGTCTTGAAAGCGCTAGACTCGGCCGAACGTCTGATGGTTTATGCCAAAAATCAGATTCCAAGCCAAATTAACAGCAGTCGGCTCGCAAGCGATTCTCAGACTGCCGGAGGCCGCCAGCAGCAGGCTTCCCTCGCGCGGGATGAGCATGGTTGAAGGCACGTTGAACGGCCACGCTTTTCAGGCGCCGCTTGAGCCTGACGGAATAGGAAGCCACTGGTTCAGGGTCAGCAACACCATGCTCAGGGCTGCGGGAGCAGAGGTGGGCGACTCTGTGTCGGTTGCGCTAGAGCCGATGGCACTCTGGCCGGAGCCCAAGGTGCCCGCGGATTTGGCGGAAGCGTTTGCGTCTGATCCAGAAGCCCGCAGATTGTGGATGGACATCACGCCGGTGGCGCGCTGGGATTGGATTCGCTGGATAGGCTCAACCAGAAACCATGACACGCGCGCGATCCGGATAGAAAAGACGCTCTCGAAACTCCGGTCGGGAAAGCGGGCGGCCTGCTGCTTCAACCGCAGTCAATGCACCGACCCTTCGATGTCGCGCAATGGCGTGCTTCTCGAACCAACGCCCGCCATAGGAGAGTCCGAGGGGCGGAAGGCCAGATCGAGAAGAACCTGACGCATTCGATGCTTGGCCGTTCATTGTGTTTGCAGTGGGCGGACGCCTCGGAGTTCTCGCTCTTTAAAAAGGATTACTTTGTATTACAAATGTATTCGTGATTAGATCGTGGCCATGTTCACGAGATCTTTGCTTCGATCCGCCAGCTCGATGAGCATGGCCCGATGCACCGACATGTGCGGACGGGAGGAGTGGAGGGTATGAATGCCCGCCTGACCGTGGTCTCGTGGCTCGACTGGAAGCTGGGCGCGCGTCTGCTGCTGAAATATCCCGCGCTCACAATCATCGGGGGCCTCTCGCTGGCGGGTGCCATCGCGATCGGGGCGGTCGGCATCGAAGTCGCCGACGAACTGCTGTACAAACGGCTGCCGTTCGATGAAGGCAGCCGAGTCGTGCGCCTCGAGACGCAGGACACGGCGGCGTTACGCGTGGAGCCGAGGGTGCTCCACGATTTCGCGATCTGGCGGCGGTCTCTGAAGACGGTGGCGGAGCTCGGCGCCGCCCGCGTGAGCGAGCGCAACGTGCTCACGGGCGAAGGCCGCGTCGAATCGCTGCGCGTGGCGGAGATCACGGCGTCTGCGTTTCCGCTCACGCGCGTGCCGCCGTTGCTCGGCCGACCGCTGCAGCCGACGGACGAAATGCAGGGTGCGGAGCCCGTCGCGGTCCTGGGTTACGACGTCTGGCAGAGACAGTTCCTCCACGACCCGGCGATCATCGGCCGTATCGTGACGGTGGGCCGCGCGGCCCGCACCGTGGTGGGCGTGATGCCGCCGCGCTTCGGCTTTCCGCACGATCAGCAGGTATGGGTGCCCTTGCCGGTCCAGGACGCGCCGCCGCGCGAAGGGCCGGCCGTGCAGGTGTTCGGCCGCCTCGCCGACGGAGCGAGCTGGCAGGATGCCGCGGCGGAGCTCGACGTCGTCTCGGCACGCTTTGCCGCCGACCAGCCGACCACCCACGCGCAGCTGCGGACGCGCGTTCGCGCATTCGCCGGGCGCACGCCGGGTGATCCGCTGCGGCTGGAAGATCTGGCGGTCCACGCCATCGTCCTGCTGCTGCTGGGGGCGGTGTCGGCGAACGTCGCGACGCTGATCTTCGCGCGCACGGCGATGCGCGAATCGGAGATGGTCGTCCGTCACGCGCTGGGGGCGAGCCGTGCCCGCGTGATCGCGCAGATCGTCACCGAAGGGCTCGTGATGGCCCTCGCCGCTGCCGTGCTCGGGCTCGTCGTGGCCCAGACGACAGTGCGCTATGCCTGGGCCCGGGCGAGTCAGATCACTGGGGAGAGCCTGCCGTTCTGGGTGGATCTGAAGCTCGAGCCTGCCACTATTGCGTATGCGCTGCTGCTCGCGCTCGTCGCCGCGGTACTGATCGGCCTGCTGCCGGCACTGAAGGCCACAGGCGTGTCGGTCCAGCGGGGACTGCAGGGGATCACGAGCACAGGCGGGACGATGGGGTTCGGCGGCATCTGGTCGTTCATCATCGGCGCGCAGGTGGCGTGCACGCTGCTGTTCGTGCCCGCCGCGGTGGGAATCTTCACCAACACCTTCCACGACCGGTCGAAGTCGGCAGCGTTTCCGACGGAGCGTTACCTCACCTTCAACGTCAGGATGGACAACGAGGCGCTGGCGGGCGAGCGCGGTGTGCCTGACGATGAGCAGATCGGCGCGCGTCGCGCGCGTGCATACGAAGAACTCGCGGGCCGGTTGCGTGAGGAGCCTGGTGTGACGCACGTGACGTTCGGCGATCGGCTGCCGACGGCGTCCCCGGAGTGGGTGCCGGTGGAAATGGAGCAGGACGGTGCACCTCCGGCCCGCCTGATCGGCAATTACGAGGGCGGATTCGCGATGGCGGCTGTCGGTGCCGGCTATCACGACGCGTTCGGCGCCCGGATCGTGGCCGGCCGCGCCTTGCATGCCGCTGACGCCGGAACGCCGAACGACCCCGTCGTGGTCAACGAGGCGTTCATGCGCGTGGTAGGCAGGAATCCCGTGGGCGCCCGAATCCGAACGCTCCAGCGGGGCAGCGAGCGCGAGCCGGGTCCCTGGCACGAGATCGTCGGCGTGGTCACCGATCTGTGGACGTTCCCCGCCGATTGGAGTGGGGCGGCGTACCTCTATCGTGCAGCCTCCGCGGCGGAACTCGATCCTGTCGTGGTCGCCGTGCGCGCCGCGGAGGACGCGGCGCTGCTTGCCCCCCGCGTAGCCGCCGTCGCGCGGCAGGTCGATGCGGGTCTGCACCTCCGGGATATCGTCACCCTCGACGACATCGTCGCACAGGAGCAAATACGGATGGTGGGCGGCAGCGTCGTCTTTGGCAGCGTTCTGCTCGTGGCGCTGGTCTTCGCAGCGGCCGGTCTGTACGCGCTCATGGCCGTCGCCGTGGCGCGTCGCACCCGCGAGATTGGGATCCGTATCGCACTCGGCGCCACCCCCCGGCACGTGCTCCGTAGCGTTTTCGTCCGCGCCGGCCGTCAGCTCGGCGGCGGCATCATCGCAGGTAACAGCATCATCCTGCTCCTCGCGTGGCGCGCCGACAGCTTGACCGCGGATCTCCTCGTAATGTCGGTGATCACGTCCATCATCATGGCGGCGGTGGGCGTGCTTGCGTGCGCCGCACCTGCGCGCCGAGCGCTGCGTGTTCAACCGACCGAGGCGCTGCGACAGGTGTGACGTGTTTCAGCGGAACTCCAGCCCATTCGCGTTGCGATGGTGCACATCGCGCTGGGAGAGAGCGATCGCGCATTCGCGTGCAGCGCGACGGTGGAGCGATCCAGGAGATCCGCGCCGGTGACGTCGTGTGGTTCGAGCCGGGCGAAAGGCACTGGGACGGCGACTCGCGTCAATGGTCGCTAGTATAGACAGGTTATTGGCGCGAGTACGCTTCCGCTCGTAGAGTGTCGTTGGCTTTCGTCCCCCCCAACGGAGAAGCACCAGTGAGACTCGGGAAGCGTGCAGTCGTGGTCGTCCTTTTTGCAGCGACAGCGTTCGCTCGCATCCACGCACAAGGCAGCACGGCATCTCTGGCCGGTACGGTGCGCGATGAACAGGGCCTTGTCGCTCCCGGCGTCACGGTGACGCTGGCAGGCACGGAAAACACCTTCTCCCGAACGGTGACGACGAGCGGTGATGGCGGCTTCGAGCTGCCAGGCCTGCTGCCGGGCGACTACAAGATGACCGTCGAGCTATCAGGCTTCACGCGCCAGGAGCTCGCGGTCCATATTGAAGTCAATCAACGAGTCCGCACGGACGTCGTGCTCAAGGCAGGCGGCCTGACGCAGCAGGTGCAGGTGACGCAGACCGCGGCCTTGCTGCACGTGAGCGACGCGACGGTTGGCGAAGTGATCGATCAGCGTCAGGTCGCCGAGCTGCCGCTCAATGGCCGGCAGTTTCTCGAGCTCGCGCTGCTAGTGCCCGGCGCGCACACCTCGCACGGCGCGCAGATGGGCGACATGAATCCGCTGTACTGGCGGCCGGGTCAGAACTCCGCGATCACGATCAGCGGAGGCCGGCCGAATTCCAACGTGTACCTCCTCGACGGCACGGTCAACACGGATCCGACCTTCAACACGTTCGTGATCAGCCTGCCGCCCGACGCGATTCGTGAATTCCAGATCCAGACCGGCACGTACACCGCTGAACTCGGCGGCGCCGGCACCGGCCAGATCAACGTCGTCACCAAGTCGGGGACGTTCAAGACGCGCGGATCGGTCTACGAGTACGTGCGCAACAGCAAGTTCGACTCGCCGGAGTTCACCAACCCCGACGAGCTGCCGCCGTTCAAGCAGAATCAGTTCGGCGGGACGCTCGGCGGCGCCGCCGGGAAGGGTTTCTTCTTCTTCGGCGGGTACGAGGGGCTGCGGACGACGCAGCACATGTCGAACATCATGTTCGTGCCCGACATGGCCGTCAGGTCAGGCGACTTCACGGGCTACGCGCCGATCTACGACCCGCTGACGAATCGGGCCAACCCGGCGTTCAATCCCGCGCTGCCGGTCAGCCCGGCCAACCCGCAGTTCATCCGCGATCAGTTTCCGGGGAACACGATCCCCGCCAACCGGATCAATTCCGTCTCGCGCGACGTCCTGGCGAAGTACGTCGTGGAGCCGAACCGCGACGATCCGACCGACAACTACCTCGACACGCGCGCGCACGATTTCGAGAACAACGGCTACAACATCCGTCTCGATCGCGCGTGGGGCAACGGCACGTTGTTGTACGGCCGCTACAGCCTGAGCGACGAGACCGGTTTCACTCCGCAGAATCTCCCGGGCTTCGGCGCGTACCACGACAATCGCGTGCACAACCTGACCGTCACGCTGCTGAACCCGACGACGAAGCGGATGTTGACCGAGACGCGGTTCGGATTCGCTCGCATGCGGATGCACCGGTACGGCGAATCGGCGAACGGCACCGACCACATCGCGCAGCTGGGGATTCCAGGCGTCGGATACGGTGGTGAGGACGCGTACGGCCTGCCGCTGTTCGACATTCAGGGCTACGACCCGATCGGCGACTCGCTGCTTTGCACGCCGTGCCAGTACTGGAACAACAACTTCCAGTTCGGCGAGCGCGTGACCTGGAGCTCGGGGAAGCACTCGGTGAAGTTCGGCGGCGACGCGCGCAAGTTCAACTGGGACATGCTCGGGTTCTTCCAGAACCGCGGATACTTCCAGTTCACGACGCCGATCACGAGCCGCACGTCGCTCGCGGACGGCACCGGCAACGCGTTCGCGAGTTTTCTCCTCGGCACGCCGGCGCTTTCGCAGCGGCAGGCCGGGACGCCGTCGATGGTCATGCGTCAGATGACCTACTCCGCGTTCGTGCAGGACGACTGGCGCGTCTCGCCGGCGCTCACGATCAACGCCGGGTTGCGGTACGAGATCCAGACGCCGCTGCATGACATCAGCAAGATCCTGACGAACCTCGATTTCAGCAAGGGCGCGCCGGTCGCGTTCGTCGGCGGCCAGAACGGGTATCCCAAAGGCCTCGTGTACATCGACAACAACAACATCGCGCCGCGCTTCGGCGTCGCGTGGTCGCCGGGCGACGCGAAGAACGTGCTGCGCGCGGGAGGCGGCATCTTCTACTCGTACCCGGACATGAATCTCTGGTGCAACCAGGTGCATAACGTCCCGCTGGTCTTTCCAGAGATCCGCGTGAACAACGCCGCCACGCCTGCCGTCGGCTTCGGCTTCGCGCCGCCGGTGCTCGGGCAGACGCTCACGAGTTTTACCGCCATCGACACGCACTTGCAGATTCCGCGCATCGATCAGGTCAGTGTGAGCTTCGAGCGACAGTTGACCGCGACGTCGATGATCCAGGTCGGCTATCTGGGCGCGTGGGGATCGAGCCTCGACCGATCGCGCCTGGTCAACAACGCGCAGCCCGGTCCTGGCGGCGTGCAGCCAAGACGTCCGATTCAGACCATCCCGTTCGTGCCCGGAACCGATCTCGGCACGCTGCCGCCCGATGTGACGGTGGCGAGCACCACATTTCCGGTTGGCCCCATCAACCTGCTCGAGAGCAGCGGCAAGTCGCAGTACAACTCAGTCTGGATTCTCACGAAGCGGTCGTTCTCGCGCGGGTTGAGCTACCTGGCGAGCTACACGTACTCGGACAGCCTGAGCGACTCGCCGACGTTCCGCTCGCCGAACGCGGAAGCCGAGGTGCCGCAGAACAGTTTCGACCCTGCGGCCGACTGGGGCCCGGCGGGTTGTGACATCCGCCATCGATTCGTCGCCAGCGTCATCTACAAGATTCCGTACGCGTCGACGGGCGGCGTCACGACCGGCGAGAAGATCGCGCGTGGCGTCTTCGGAGGATGGCAGGCGTCGTTGATCTACCAGTTGCAGAGCGGTTTCCCGTTCACGGTCAGCGTCTTCGGCGACACCGCGAACGCCGGATCGCTCTTGAACGTCAATCCGATCCGCGCCAACGTTGTCCCCGGCGTGTCACCCGAGGTTGAGCATCCGAACGCAGACATGTGGTTCAACACGGCGGCGTTCGTCACGCCGCCGCCGTTTACATTCGGCACGGCGACACGCAACAGCCTCTGGGGCCCCGGACTGAAGAAAGCGGACCTCGCGCTCGATCGCGAGATCCCGCTGAACGGTGCGTTGAAGTTCCACTTCAGGCTGGAAGCGTTCAACCTGTTCAACACGGTCAACTACAACACGCCGAACCGCTTCGTGAATACGCCCCAGTTCGGCACGATCACCGAGGCCGCCACCTCGGCGCGCCAGATCCAGTTCGTCTTCCGCGCGACCTTCTAGACTTCAAGGTGGGTCTACGCGACATCCTTGCGGACGTGCCGGGCCAGCACCTCGTTGATGAGGGTTTGATATCCGACTCGGCGTCGACGTGCTTCCTTGCGGAACTGATCGAGCACTCCGAGATCGACTCGGATCGCAATCAACCGGCGCGGCTCGTCCCCAATCGGAGGGCGCCCGACGGGCCGCATGGACTTCAGCTGCTTCGCGGATGAATCGGGAATGTCCGAGAAATCAATCTTGCGCCGTGTACGCCGCACGTTCTCGCCGGGTTGCGCGACGCTCGCTGATGATCCGGATCGCTTCGGCATCGCCACTTCTCCTGAATGTGGACGCGACCATAAGCACGCGGCCGCTCGCCGAGCGCCCAAACCGCAGGAACCGCGACTCCGCCGACGAGTGCTGCAGGTCTGGGCCGTCGAGCGCGGCGGGATCGAGGAAGACGGTCACGGCGTCGTCGAACGAGACGTGCTTCGCCGCGTTGGCCTCAGCCTTTCGCGGGTCCCACTCGAACACTGATTTAGTATATACGAAATTTGGGCCGCGACTGGACCATGGGCGTTACACGTACGAGTGCACACCGAGTCGTACGCTATAAGTACGACCGGTTTTCGTGTCAGAACTGTGTCACATACTCCCGAAACCCCCGGCAACGACGCCCCGGAAAAGCGTGCTTGAGCGAATTTGAGACCAGTTCGTTGACGATCAATCCGCACGAGATCGCGGCATCTATACCGAGGGGAATGTCCTCGGTATGGACCGCAAGGACGATGTCGTCTGGATTCACGCCGTATCGTCCGGTGTGCGGCTGACGATGGTTGTTGAGTCAGGACCAGGGCGTCAGCCTTTGGTCGACGCACAAGCGCTTGATGGTCGATACCAGGTCGACGGACCCCATTTTCGATAGGAAGGCAGATGGTCCCGCCTCGAAGAACGCCTGCTTCGAGGCTCAGATCCGCCGACTACCCCAGCGAAAGCGGCGGGCCAACGATTTCCATTTCGCATGCGCGGTAAAGCTTCTCGTCCGCCGCGAAGTCGGAGATCTTTGCCGCCTCTTGAAAGAATGTCTCCATTTTTCCAGCAGGTTGGAAGCCAATGAGTATCTTCCCTGGCATTTCGCCGACGTACGCCCAGACGTGGGGAACCCTCCGCGGCGCCAGAAGAGAATCGCCGGGTCCCAACCGTATCCGCTCCTCTCCGACTTCGAAGACATACTCGCCCTCCATCACATAGAACCATTCCTCCTGATTGTGATGGAGATGACGTGGCGGACCGCCTTTGCGCAAACTGACCTGATCGAATACGAACAACCCCCCATTGGTGTCCCGACTGGAGACTTTGTACGCGATTTGGTTCGCGCCGGCGATCGTTCGCTGCTGGTTGAACCGATCCGCGCCGTGTTCTACATGGACGACGCGATCGGATCTTTGGAGTGCGGATGATTGTCCGAGCGCTATCGGAAAACTGCCGGCCGCCTCAAGGAATGTCCGCCGGTCCATGTTTCTCATCTTCTGCGCCTCTTTCTTGAATCATAACGCCTGTGGACTGTGCGGCACTTGGCGGGTTCTCGGATCCGTCCTGCCTCGTCGCCAAGAATTTACGAAACGTCCGCGCTCTCCTGTATCGAGCCCGATGGTGGGCGCAGCCGGTGGGCGCGCACTTCGAGTTCACCAGCGGCCGTTCCTTCCGCGCGCTTCGAACGTCGCGCAAAATTTGCAGAACGATGTCGATTTCCGGCAAGCTCGTTCGTCGTTCCAATGAGACGCCAAATGGGGCCGGCTCAAACAAGGAGGCAGACGATGCGGGTTATGGTGTTCGCGAAAACCACTGAGGACAGCGAAAAGGGCGAGCCCCCCACGCCCGAGGCGTTCGCGGCGATGGACCGCTTCATCGAGGAGCTGGCCAAGGCCGGCGTCTTCGTTGCCGGCGCCGGCCTCAAGAACAGCGCCCAGGCCAAGCGCATCGTTTGCGAAATGACGATCGGGGGCTGACGACCGCGGCCGCAAGCGGTCGGGGCATGCGTCACCGCCGCGCGCAAGCAATGGTTTGGAGCCACCCCATCGATGCGCGGGGCGTGGGCTGCCTCACTCGACAGCGACTTCCGAAAAGATGGTCAGCGCTTTGCCACTTGATCAGGCTGGTGATCCTGCGCGAGATTGCTCCGCGGCTCGGAACGGGCGGACGAGCGGGCAGGATGCAACCGCCGAATTCGCGGCCTCCGAAATACCGTGGGACATCGGCCGCTGACCGTAGGGCGGCGGGAAGACATGCCGCGAAATCTCAGAAACGCTAAGGAAATCGAGAATCCTGATCGGGCACGGACATTGTTGTGCTGACCATCTCTGAAGACTGAATCGGCCCCGCCCTTAGTGCGCGGCCTTGGAAGGCGGCCATGACCTCAAACCACGCGAGCCTCAGCACGCGAATCACCGCCACGCTGTGCGCTGCGCTCCTCATCCCGTCGAGTGTCGTCTCTTCCCCGGTGCCGTATCCACGGACCCAGACGCAAACGACCGCAGCGAAGATTCCCAATGACCAGCTCGATTCGCTGGTGGCCCCGATCGCTCTCTATCCGGACCCGCTCCTGGCGCAGACGCTTGCCGCCTCGACGTACCCTCTCGAAATCATCCAATTGCAACAGTGGATGACCAAACACCCCGACTTGAAGGGCGAAGCGCTCGCCGCCGCGGTCGAGAAGGAAAATTGGGATCCCGCCGTGCAAGGGCTCGCCGGCCTGCCCGACGTGGTCAAACGCCTGGGCGACGACATCCAGTGGACGACCGACCTCGGCAATGCCTTCCTCGCTCAGCAAAGCGACGTGATGGACGCCGTGCAGCGCATGCGAACGAAGGCCTCAGAGGCGGGGAACCTGAAGACGACTGAGCAGCAGAAGGTCACGACGCAGGTTGTCCAAACCAAAGAAGTCATCGTGATTCAGCAAGCGAACCCGCAGGTGATCTACGTGCCGGCTTACAACCCGGTCGTCGTCTACGGCCCTCCGATTTATCCCTATCCGCCTATCTACTACCCGCCGGTGGGCTACTACGCTGCGGGTGTCGCGATCGGGTTCGGCGTAGGCGTCGCGATGGGCGCGTTCTGGGGCGGCGGCTGGGGCTACGGCCCGCGATGGGGCTACGGCAGCGTCCACATCAACGTGAACAACCGGTACGTGAATCACTACAACCGCTATAACAGCTACAACCGATACGGCGGCAACTGGAATCACAATCCGCAGCATCGCGGCGGAACGCCGTACGCGGATCGCAACACCGCGAACCGCTATGGCGGCGCCGCGCGGGGCGATTCACGGGCGTCCCGGCAGGCGGCCCCCCGGCAGAACCCTGGCGCGTCTGGGCGGACACAACCCGCCACCGGGGCCAATCGGAGCGGGAACGCCGGTGCGAATCGTGCCGGCGCGTCGCCCGCCACGAGCGGCGCGGGCGCGAATCGCGGTACCCCGAGCCCGCGCAGCAGCGACCGCGTCGGCAATCGCAGCATCCCCAGCAATCCGGGTTCCTCGAACCGAAACAGCAACGCCTTTGGCGGCGCGGCGAGCAGCCGCCCGAGCGGCAGCGCCGCCCGCAGCAGCAGCCAGCGCGGGTCGGCCAGTGTCGGAGGGTCGCGCGCACGCTCCGGCGGCGGCGGACGACGGAGGTAACGATGGCGAACTCAAGAATGACTTCCACGTCCACACGATCGATGCTGGCGCGAGGCCTCGCCGTGACGGCGCTCACCCTCGGTATGTTTGGTGCGCCGGTGGTGTTCTCTCAGACAACCTCGACGCCGAAACCGGCCGGCGCGGCCGTGCCGCCGCCCGGCGCCAGGGCATTCCCGACTGCGCAGGCGGCCGCGAGCGCACTCATCCAGGCGGCGTCGACGTTCGACGAGCCGGCGATCGAGGCGATGTTCGGCCCGGACGGTAAGGATCTCGTGAGCACCGAAGATCCTGTTCGCGACCGGTCCTATGCCCTCGCGTTTGCCTCGCTCGCGCAGGAGGGGCACGCGGTGGTCGTGAGCCCGACAAATCCCGGCCGGGCCACGCTGCAGGTCGGACAGGAACACTGGCCGCTGCCGGTGCCGATCGTGAGGACTGGCGGCAAGTGGTATTTCGACGCCAGGACCGGGCACGACGAGATCCTGTTCCGCCGCGTCGGCGCCAACGAACTCGACGCGATCGAAGTATGTCGCGGGTTCGTCGAGGCGCAGCACGATTACGCGCTCGACCTGCACGATGGCTCGCGCACGCACCAGTACGCGCAGCGCATCATCAGCACACCCGGCAAGCAGGACGGCCTGTATTGGAAGAACGCCGACGGCACCGACGGCGGACCGATCAGCGAAGCGGTCGCCAAGGCGATCGAAGAAGGCTACAGCGTGGACACGGCATCTGCGTATCACGGCTACGTCTTTCACGTCTTGGCGGGTCAGGGCCCGGCGGCGCCGCTGGGCGAGCTCGACTACGTGATCGGTGGCGCCATGATTGGCGGGTTCGCGCTGATCGCGACGCCAGCGGAATACGGTGTCACCGGCGTGCAGACGTTCATTGTCAATCACGACGGCACCGTGTATCAAAAAGATCTCGGGCCGGATTCAGTGCCCCTGGCGAAGCAGATCACCCGTTACAACCCTGACAAGACGTGGATCCGCACGAACGATGAGTGGCCGAAATAACCGGTGTCCACCGGCATCGTTCGCGAGCAGAGTCCAGCCCGGTCTCGCAGCGATTCCCGCGATTACGCGTTCAGATACGTCAGCGTTGGAAAGGACGATGATGGGTCGACTAGGTCGAACATCCACAACCATCAGTCGCCCCGGAATATTTCACGCCGACATCTAGTATCAACATGAGAGGAGATGAACGATGGTAACGGTTGCGTTGTTGGTGCGATTGGAAGCCAAGCCCGGTAAGGAAGCGGATGTCGAAGCATTTCTCCGTGGTGGTCTTACGCTCGTCGAAGCGGAGCCCGCGACAACGGCCTGGTTCGGCATTCGCCTCGATCGGTCGACCTTTGGCATCTTTGATGCGTTTCCCGATGAGGCCGGCAGAAGCGCACACCTGTCAGGACGCGTCGCGGCGGCACTCGGGGAGAAGGCGTCCGAACTGTTCGCCAAGCCGCCGACGATTGAGCGAGTCGATGTCCTGGCGGTCAAGCTACCCCAGTAGAGCCGGAACGGGCTGAATCCATCGTCGGGAACAGATCGTCCTATCGATGACATGATCCCGCTCGATCTCGGAATCGTGAGCAGCCCTGTCAGCGTGCACGCGTTGGTGCTCGATGGTCGCCATCCATGAGGATTCTTGGCATCTGCGGCAGCCTCCAAAGGAAGTCCGGCAACTTGGCGCTTCTCAAGATCGCCGCCGCCGCCACTCCGCCAGGCGTCGAGCTGGTACTGTTTGACGGCCTTCCGGAGCTCCCACACTTCAATCCCGACATCGAGACGAGGGGAACGCCCGAGAGCGTCATGCGGTTGAGGCGCGCGCTGTCAGAAAGTGACGCCGTTCTGATCGCAACACCCGAATACGGGTTCAGCCTGCCTGGCGTCCTGAAGAACGGCATCGACTGGGTGATCGGCTCTGGCGAGCTCGAAGGGAAAGTCGTCGCGATCACGGCCGCGGTGCCCGCACCGGACCGCGGTCGTCGCGGGCTGCAAGCGCTCCGCGATACGCTCTCCGCAGTCCGCGCCACGATCGTCGGCGGAGAACCGATTCCCAAAGGGCCGGAGCACGACCGTCGCGTGGCGGAACTGGTGCGGGCTCTGATCGCAGCGGCCGCGAACCCAATCGTTCCTTCGACGTAGCGTGAAGCCCCAGGTGCGTGCATTCTCCCGTTTGCGGCGGCCTGTCTTGACCGTTTGGTGACCATTCGGTACACACAAAAGCGAATTGAAGGAGATGACAGCATCGAGATTAAGAACACCATCGCATTGGTAACAGGCGCCAACCGGGGCATCGGTGCGGCGCTCGTTCATGCCCTCCTCGAGCAGGGGGCTTTGAAAGTGTACGCGGCAGCGCGGCGGGAGGCGCGTAGGGGAACTCGCCGGGCGAACGAGGCATGCCACCTTCGCCCGGCGATGCGCTGTCAATCCCGGTCGTCCTTGTCCTGGTCGACCTTGGTACCGGTGCTGCTCACCACGTAGCCAGGCTTCGATACGACGGTGTTGATGTGAGTGCCATTGGCCCCAACCGAGAGGCGAAGGATCACTGGGGAAAATGGTGAGCCTGGAATGTCGAGCTCCATCTCTCCGGTGCAGTCGGCGTTGATTCGATACCACCCGGTCGCCGGCGTCCAGTCGACCGGCGGGGGGCCGCCGTTGAAGACGACGTGATCCACCTGCGTGACATGGCCGAGCCCATCGAACCGCGTGAGGGCGACACCACGAAGGGGAAGGGGACTCGGTGCATCGACGAAAACGCCCTCGATGGCGAAGGCGTATGCGCCATTGAGCGTGCTGTTCGAGCAGCGCCGCCCTTCCGCCGATGAAGATGCCCGATCGGCTTTCTGCGCATGGACCACCGGCAGGCACCATAGGGGCGCGCCGATGAGCAGTGCACGACTCGCGAGTTCACGGAAAAGCGTCGAACGTGTCATTGGATCCTCCTCGGAGGGGCTGGCGGGCACTTTCCTGTGGTCGCCGTTCCTCGACTGCGGCACACTATGGCGCCGCGCGATGTCCGCCGCCATTGCCGTGGTCTTGAAAGATTCTTGAATCACTCTGAATCCGGGGGGCCGTTGTCCAAAGAGCCGACGTTCTGCTTCGCCGACTGCGAGCTCGACGCTGCGGCCTACCAGCTCCGACGTGCCGGTCGGGTCGTCCCGCTCACCAGACAGCCGATGGAGGCCCTGTTGCTGCTGGTGGAGCGCCGCGGGGAGCTGGTGTCACGAGAGGACCTTGCCCGGCGGCTGTGGGGCGATGATGTCTTTCTCGATCGCGATGCCGGGCTGCACACGGCAATCCTCAGAATCAGGCAGGCCATTGGCGAGACCAAACCGCCGGCCTTCATCGAGACCGTTCCCGGGCAGGGATACCGCTTCGTTGCGCCGGTTCGCCTGGTTGAGAGGGGCGCCGGCCCGGGACCACGCGCTGCGACGTCGCCACAGTTCGAGAATCCACCCACCAACCTGCCGCTCGACCTTACGAGCTTCGTGGGTCGCGAGGCGGAACTCGAGGAACTCCTGCCGCTGATTGCCGCGCACCGCCTCATCTCCGTGACTGGCGCCGGCGGCTGTGGGAAGACACGATTGGCCCAACAGGCCGGAAGCCGCGCTTCGACGCGCTTCTCCGATGGCGTGTGGTTCGTCGATCTTGCTCCTATCAGGGATCCGGATCTGCTGCCGGCCGTCGTCACCAGGACTCTCGACGTCCCGGAAAAGCCAGGCACGACGCTGACGGAGACGCTCCTTGAATGGCTGGTGCCCCGTCACCTGTTGCTGATCCTGGACAACTGCGAACATCTCGTCGAAGCGTGCGCCACGTTCGTGGACCATCTGCTCCGCGGCACGTCACGGATTCGAGTGTTGACGACCAGCCGGGAGGCGTTGAGTGTGCCGGGTGAAATGATCTGGCGGGTCCCGCCGATGGCGTTTGCAACCGGGTCGGCGACACCCGACCTGTCGGCGTGCGACGCCATCAGGCTGTTCACCGAGCGCGCGGCGACCGTTGCGCCGTTCGTGTTGACGTCGGAGACGGCGGAGGTCGTCGCTGATATCTGTCGGCGGCTGGACGGCGTCCCACTCGCCATCGAGCTCGCGGCCGCCCGCGCGAAGATTCTCGCGGTGAGCGAGATTCGCGATCGACTGCACGATCGCTTCCGCCTGCTCGTGAGCGGCAGCCGGACGACTGTCCCTCGTCAGCGGACGCTCGAGGCGACAGTCGACTGGAGCTACAAGCTGCTGACCGATGCCGAGCGCCGCCTGCTGATGCGACTCGCGGTCTTCGCTGGTGGGTGGTCGATGGAAGCGGCCGAGCGCGTCTGCGCCGGAGGCGAGATTCGCGAGCACGATGTCGTCGACTTGCTCTCACGTCTGGCCGACAAATCGCTGGTGGTTGTCGAGCAGACTACCGACGGCGTCAGCCGCCACCGATTGCTCGAGACGATCCGTCAGTATGCGGTCGTCCGCCTGGAAGACGCGGGCGAGATGGAAATGGTGGGCGAGGCGCACTTCTCCTACTTCGCCGAGGCCGCGCGCCGCGCTGAGCCGGAAATCGTCGGCCCGGACCAAGTCGCCTGGCTCGACAAGTTGGAAAGCGAGCATGACAACTTCCGGCGGGCGTTGGATTGGGCGATGGCCGAACCAACTCGCTGCGAGAGAGCGCTCGAACTAACGAACTCTCTCTGGCCGTTCTGGCTGAAGCGAGGCTATTTCAAGGAGGGGCGTCGCCGCCTGGAGCGCGCACTGAGTGCCACTGCGCAACCGCGGCTCGGGCTGCGCGCGTGCGCGCTCATCGGCCTCGTGCATATGACCAGCTTCCAGGGTGATGTGGAAGCGTTGCGCGGCCTGGTACCGCAGGCGCTCGACGCCGCGCGTCGCGCAAAGGACGGCTGGGCCGAGGCTTATGCCCTGAATTTCGCGGCGGTCCAAGAAGCCGACGCCGGCCGCTTCGAGCAGTCACGAGAACTGGCGCTCGCCGCGCGCGACGCAGCACAGCGAAGCACATCCCACTCCAGTCTCCAGCCACTGGGCCTGACATGGCGATTGCTCGGGTATTGGTCACTCCAGTCCGGGGACCTGGAGCGTGCGGGAACCACCTTCGAAGAGGCAGTCACCTTTCTCCGTGGGGTTCGCGAAATCTGGGGGCTGGCTATCCTGCTCTCGGACCTGGCCGCGCTGCGAGTGATCGAGGGGCGTCACGAGGCCGCGGAGCACGCGGCCGAAGAAGCGCTGGCGCTGTGCCGACGCCTCCGCGATCGCCGCGGTACAGGTTGGTGCCTGCAGACCCTCGGGATGCTGGAAACCGTGCGCGGACGTGCCGCCCGGGCGGCATCGCTGTATGGAGCGGCGGATGCGCTGCTCCACAGCATCGGAGCCACCGGTCAGGTGACGTTCTCGCGCGTGCAAGATCGCTACGTGGGTCCCTTGCGGGAGGAGCTCGGAGAAGCCGCCTTCCGCGATGCGTTCGAACGGGGCCGTAACACTCCACTCGATCGCATCATGGCCGCGGCGGAGCCGTGTGAGGGTTAGATTCCAGGCACCAGCCGATGCTAACGGCCGTGCGGGCTTCCTGTATATAGTTGATAGTTCGGTATGCTTCGATTTTCCCCTTCTGGTGCTCCTCGCCTGGCCGTCGTCGTGTGCGCGTTAACCCTCCTGCAGGGATGCGCGATGCTCAAGCGGAAGGCCGTAGGGATGGTCGCCGAGACCCTGGCGTCGAGCGGCGACGTATTTACCAGGGACGACGATCTCGAGCTCGTCGGCGACGCCATTCCGTTTGGGCTCAAGCTCTACGAGTCGCTGCTGGATTCGGCGCCGACGAACAAAGATCTGCTGATCGCGACGTGCAGCAACTTCACTCAGTACGGGGTCGCCTACGTCGAAACCGAGGCGCTGGTCCTGGGGGAAGCTCAGCATCACGACGAAGTCGTGCACCTGAACGAGCGTGCGCTCAAGCTCTACCTCCGCGCGAAGGGCTACTGCGAGCGGGCAATGGAGGTGCGGTTCCCTGGCATCATGCAGAAGCTGCCGGCGGACCCGGTGAGTGCGCTCGCCAAAGCCGAGAAGAAGGACGTGCCGCTGCTGTACTGGATGGCGGCCTCGTGGGGCTCGGCAATCGCCCTCGGCGTGGATCGTCCGGACCTCGTCATCGACATGCCGACGGTGCGGGCGCTCGCGGAGCGGGCCATTGCGCTCGACGAAACGTGGAGCCGGGGAACGCTGCACGAGATGTTCGTTTCGCTCGACAGCCTGCCGGCGGCGCTCGGCGGCAATCCCGAACGGGCTCGGATGCACTTTACTAAGGCGGTCGAACAGCAGAAGGGTCTGTCGCCGGGGCCGTACGTCGCGCTGGCGCTCGGCGTCGTGGTGCCGGCGCAGGATCGCGCCGAGTACGAGAAGCTGCTGAACGAGGCGCTGGCGATCGATCCGGAGAAGGATCCCTCGAACCGGCTCGTCACGCTCGTGCAGCAGCGGCGCGCGCGCGCGCTGCTCGATCAGATCGACACCCGAATTCCCAAGTGACGCGTCTCCGGGGGCGTCCGTTGAACCCCTAGTGACGTCCGATTGAACAAGGAGCAGTACCCGACATGTCCCGCCTAACGCGATTCTCGCTCGCCAGCCTTGTCACCCTTGCGGTGATGCCGCTCGTGGCCGCCAACGATATCCGCCTTGCGACGCTCGTCCCGACCGGTACCACCTGGCACAAGGCCCTGCTCGAGATGGGCAACACGTGGAAGAAGAATACCGACGGCCGCGTCACGCTCACCGTGTTCGCCGACGGGCAGCAGGGGGACGAATCGACGACCTTCAAGAAGATGCGGCTCGAGACGCTCGGCGCCGGCTTCCTCACCGCCGCCGGCCTGGCCGAGCTCGACCAGGCGTTCAACGTCTTCGCGATGCCGTTCTTTTTCGAGAGCGACGAGGAGGAAGCCGCCGTCGAGAAGAAGCTGACGCCGATCTTCGAGCAGCGGCTGAACGCCAAGGGCTTCCACCTGCTTGGCTGGGGCACGGGCGGCTGGATCCAGGTCTTCTCGAAGAATCCGATCCGCTCGCTCGCCGATCTGAAGGGGGCGAAGCTCTGGACGAGCAAGGGTGACGACAACTGGGTGCAGTGGTACGTGTCCAACGGTTTTCACCCGGTGCCGCTCCTGCCAGCCGACATCCCGGCGCAGCTGAAGCTCGGCACCGGCCTCATCGACACGGCGCCCAATCCACCATATCTGGCGCTCTCGCTCCAGATCTTTCGCGATGCGAAGTACATGCTCGACCTTCGCATCGCGCCGTTGACGGCGGCGATGCTCGTCTCCAACAGCGCCTGGAACAAGATCAGCGCCGAAGACAAGCCCAGGGTGACCGCCGCCGCGGTGGAGCTCGAGAAGACGGTCCGCGCCAGGACGCCGGCGCAGGATTCCGAGTCGGTGGCGGCGATGACGAAATACGGGCTCCAGGTGACGAAGCTCGTTCCGAAGGCCGAAGCGGAATTCCGCTCCGCCGCGACCGAGCTGGTCAAGACCATGCGCGGCGGCATGGTGCCGGCCGACATCTATGACGCGGCCGTTCAGGAGCGTGATGCCTTCCGGAAGACGAAAGGCAAGTGAGGGCCGCGACCGCGTGAGCATCATGCCGTGTCGATAAAGGCACTCGCGGTCCAGGCCGAGAATCGCCTCGCGAGCTTCGCGCTCGCGGGGATCATGCTGCTGCCGCTCGCCGAGATCGTCTCGCGTAAGGTCCTCGGCCGGTCGGTCCAGGGATCGGCCGCGTTGGCGTCGAACCTCACGCTCTGGCTCGGCATGCTCGGGGCCGCGATCGCCGCCCGCGAAGGCAAGCTGCTGACGCTCGCGACCGGCGAGTTCCTGCCGAAGGGCCCGATCGGCACCGCCGCGCACATCGTCGCCGGCGCCATCGGCTCGATGGTCGCGACGATCCTGGCACTCGGCAGCATCGCGCTCCTCAACGTCGACCGCGCGGCCGGCAGCACCATCACCACCGATGGCGTGCCGACCTGGATCGCCGATCTCGCGCTGCCGGTCGGCTTCGGGTTGATCGCCGTGCGCCTCGCGCTTCGCGCCTCGCCGCACTGGCCGGGCCGCGGCCTTGCGGCGCTCGGCATCGCCGCCGGTCTCCTCCTCAACCAGTACCGGGCGCTGCTCGAGAATCAGTCGCTGACGCCCTGGCTCGTCGTCCTCCTTCTCGGGGGCATCGTCGGCGCGCCGATCTTCGCGCTGCTCGGCGGCATCGCGCTCTTCGCCTCACTCACCACCGGCCGTCCACCGGCCGTCCTGCCGGCAATGGCCTACGAGGAGCTGACGACGTCGAGCGGGATCGCGGCGATCCCGCTCTTCACGCTCGCCGGATTCCTGCTCGCGGAAGGCAAGTCGTCGGAACGACTGCTGCGCGTGTTTCGCGCCTGGTTCGGCTGGGCGCCCGGCGGCACAGCCGTGGCGGCGGCGACGCTCTGTGCGTTCTTCACGCTCTTCACCGGCGGCTCGGGCGTCACGATTCTCGTGCTGGGCGGGCTGTTGCTGCCGGCGCTCCTCGGCGAAGGCTATCGCGAGCGGTTTTCGATCGGCCTCCTGACCGCGTCCGGCTCGCTCGGCCTGTTGTTTCCGCTATCGCTGCCGCTGATGCTCTACGGAATCGTCTCGCAGGGCAAGGCGTCGATCGAGGATCTCTTCATCGGCGGGCTGCTACCGGGGCTGCTGATGCTCGGACTGCTCGCGCTGCTCGGCGTGCGCGAAGGACTCGTGGCGAGCGCCGGGCGGACGTCGTTCCGCGCGCCGGAGGCCTTCGGCGCGATCTGGGAGGCGAAGTGGGAGCTGATGCTGCCGATCTTCGTCGTCGGCATGTTCGTCGCCGGCGTGGCGACGCTGGTCGAAACGGCGCCGATGGCCGCGCTTTACACGCTCGTCGTGCAGCGATACATCCATCGGGATCTGCCGTCGTGGCGCGACGTCTTTCGCGTGGCGGCCGACTGCATCGCGCTCGTCGGCGGCGTGCTGCTGATCCTTGCTGTCGCGCGCGGGCTGACGGACTGGTTCATCGACGCGCAGCTGCCGGGCGCGCTCGTCGAGTGGACCCGGGCGCACGTCGACTCGCGGCTCGTGTTCCTGCTCTGCCTGAACGTGTTCCTCCTCATCGTTGGCACGCTGATGGACATCTTCTCGGCCATCGTCGTAGTCGTGCCGCTGATCATGCCGCTGGCCGAGATCTATCAGATTCACTACGTGCACCTCGGGATCATCTTCATCGCCAACCTCGAGCTGGGCTTCCTGCACCCGCCACTGGGTCTGAACCTGCTTCTGGCGTCGGTGCGGTTCAAGAAGCCGGTGCTGGAGGTGACATGGGCGACGCTGCCGATGCTGGGGATCCTGGCGCTCGGCGTGTTGCTCATCACCTATGTGCCGTGGCTGACGCTGGGGCTGCTGCAGTGGATGGGGCGGGCGTAAGATCGACAACACATTACTCGTCCGCAACCTTGCGCCGGACACACCACCTCTCGCGCAGCTTCACCGCTTCCCCGTCTGGCGCGGTTCCCGTGAATGACCACATCCGCCGTGGTCCCCATTTGTAGCGATGGCCCCCGTTATGGCCCTGTCGGCGCGTCGGGTTGACCGAAGAGAACGCACAGGTCGCCCAGCATCGATGAGTCGGCGATAACCGCGCAGATCTATCGCCTGGCGTCGGATAACCGCCGGCGTAGTTCCTCGAAGAAATTGGTGACGAGGACGACCTTGTCGACATTCGTTCTCGTCCCCAGGTCTCCGCTCACGAGGAATCGATCGCCGTCCGGATGCAGATCGAACCAGCGCGACGTGGGCCGTCCGGTAATGGGCTGCTCCGACCACTTCTGCGGAGGATTGGCTCGAAACGTGTCGCCTTCGATCGTGTACGAAACAACCATCAGATGAGAATCTGGTGAGAGGTAGAACAGTTCGTTGCGGCGTCGGGACCACGTTGGAAGCCAACCGCCCGACGTCGAGACCTGCCACTGAGCACCGGCACCAGGAAACGAACGCACCGACACCTCCGAGCGGCCGGATTCGTTCGACGTGTACGCGAGCCACCGTCCGTCGGGAGAGAACACAGCAGTCGGAGGCTGCGCGATCTTGCTCATCACGCGTGTCGGCGTCCCCGCCTTCCAGCCCGAGCCGCTGCCGTCCATGGGCAGGACCATCAGGTCCCATTGCTGCGGCGAGATCTGCTGGTCGAATGCCAGGTACTTGCCGCTCGGATGCCACGAGCTGGCAATCTTTCTTTCATCGCCTTCCGTCAGACGATGAGCCTCTCCCGAGCCGTCCGCCGGAACCCAGTACAGGTTCGCCAATTGCTTCACACCGCGTGAGGAGGAGAAGACGATGGTGCGACCATCCGGGGACCATACAGGATACGAATCCACCGCCGGGTCGGATGTGAGCCGCGTCGTGAAATCACGCGCCCACTCGTACGTGTAGACATCCAGTTGCCGGCCGTCATCGAGGTGGAACGCGATCCGTTTTCCATCTGGCGAGAACTGCGGCGCCCTCCAATCACGCGGGACCGCTCGCATCAGGGTCGTGGTTCCGTCGCGCCGCATCCACATCATAGGAGCGTCCGTGCCTATCAGATCCCCAGCCACATACGCCAGGGTACCGGTGTCGGATATATCGAATAATGACGCGCCGCTCACCTTGAAGACCTTGACGCCCTGGACGACCGCGACTGGTTGCCCCGTGACTTCGAGACGGTTGACGTCGAAGGGGACCTCGAACAGTGTGGCTCCCTGCGCGTAGACGAGATAACCGCTCCGAACATAGCGGGCATAGTGGGCACCGCGGAGCACGATTTTCGAAGGACCGGAGGGAAGGCGTTGGGCGACGATATTGGCAGAGTCGATGCCGCCCTGCGTTCCAAACGCGGCGAACAGAACGGCGTTCGCGCCCGGCAGTACCTGTGGCCATCGATGCGCAACTTCCCCCTCGCTCAGTGTCGAAATGGGCTGCGGCTTGCCACCGGCCGCTGGCACGCGCAGCAACGGCCTCCATGCCGACGCGTCCGGGTTGAAGACGATGAAACCATCGTCGCCCCATGAGGCGCCGCGAGGATAAAAGGTGTCGATGTCGCAGATCGCCACGGCGGTCCCACCCGCGACCGGTATCTTCTTCAGCTTGCGGTCCGACGTGCTGAAGAATCCAACCCACTCGCCATCATGCGAAAAGAACGGGTCGCTGACCGGTCCCGCGACCAGCGGCAGGGCCTGTAGTTGCGCGAACCGTCTCAGGTAGAGTCCTTCGACGCGATCCCGCTCGCCGACGAACGCGAGCATGCTGCCGTCGGGCGAAATGGCGAATTGCGGCATGCCCCCAGGTGATCCGGCAAGAAATGCCCCAGCGCCAAGATCGACGCTCAGCTGCTGCGACACAGGGAGTGGCACGGCGCGCCACGGACTCCACAGCACGATTGCCGAGATGAGCGCGACCGTCAGCGTCCCGGCAATCGCCCACGGCAGCGCCCGTTGAACGCGGGTCGTGACGCCAGGCGGAGTCTCGGCCGAGGCGTCGGCTCCTGCGAGTGCCTGCGCCTCGTCGATCTCGAGGCGTGCGTCTGCGATATCGGAGAGACGGCGCTTCGGGTCTTTCTCCAGACTGCGACGGAGGAGACGACGGATCGCTGCGGGCGTGTCGTTCGGCAGCGCAGTCCAATCCGGTTGGCTTTTGAGGACGCTTGCGAACGTGTCCGACACGTCGTCGCCATCGAACGCGCGCTTCCCGGTGAGCATCTCGTAGAGCACGCAGCCGAATGCCCACACGTCACTCCGCTTGTCTGCGGGCCGGCCTTTGGCCTGTTCGGGGCTCATGTAGGCCGCCGTCCCGAGAATCAGACCCATCGCCGTGACCACGGGACTCATGACCGACGGTGACGGCAACGGAGACCTGGGAGGTGCATCTCCTGATTGCGGCGACGGAGCATCCTGAACCGGCTTTGCCAGACCGAAGTCCAACACTTTCACGGTCCCGTCGTCGTCGCGCACTTTGATGTTCGCCGGCTTCAAATCACGGTGAATCACGCCGTGCTCGTGCGCGGCGGTCAGCGCATCCGCGATCTGGCGCGCAATCGGGAGGGCTTCCGGAAGGGCGAGCGGTCTCCGAGCGATGCGATCGGCCAGGGTCGGGCCTTCCACGAGCTCGAGGACGAGGGCGTGCACGTCATCCCGGTCCTCGATGCTGTGAATCGCGGCGATGTTTGGATGATTGAGCGACGCGAGAACGTGCGCCTCGCGCCTGAACCGCGCGAGACGATCGGCGTTACCCGTGAGCGATTCGGGTAAGACTTTCAGCGCAACGTCGCGATTCAGTTTCGTGTCACGAGCGCGATAGACCTCGCCCATGCCGCCGGCGCCGATCAGGGCTTCTACGCGGTACGGGCCGAGAGCGGTGCCTGGCTCGAGGCGCGAGATGCCTTCGAGCACGGCCGCGGCCACCGTGAGCATCCCGTGGTCGACCACCAGCGGCGTGTGCTCCTGCGCGAGCAGCGATTCCACTTCACGGCGAAGATCTGAGTCGTCCCGGCACGCCTCCGCCAGAAACGGCCCGCGCGCCGCCGGCTCGCGCTCCAGCGCCGCCTCGTAAACGTCGGCGACCTGACGCCATCGGTCAGGGTTCATGGGGATCTCTGGCCGGGAAGAGTCTACGTCCATGCCCGTCGTGACGCCAGTCGCCGATCGGCTAGAGCTCGAGTGAGGCGGAACACGAGCTCACTCGATTGGCCGCGCTCCCGCTGACATTTCGATCAGTCATCGAGCGGCTTGAGGAGATGCCTCGCCGTGTACCTTCCGACCCTACGACCGAGCGCGGTACCCACCTCGGTGCTGTTGCGCCAGTGCATTCCGCCCCACACGCGCGCGTTGCCTTCCTCGGCATGGATCTCTGCGACGCTCGTGTAGTAACGAACCGCGCCGGCGTTCCCTGTAAACGCCAGCGGGAACTGATCGGTCTCGAACCATTCCGTGTAGAACGCGAGCGCGCCAGCACCGACGGTCGTGTGAGCGGCGGGGTATTCGGGGTGGGACGGCGTGGCAATAAAGGGCGCCCACACCGAATCCGCCTCGGTCTTGCGGTTGCCGTCGGTATCGCCGGCTTGGATGGCGGTGACCGGGCGCCAGAACATGTACGTGTACTTCGCATCCCAAACTGCGATCAGCGAATTCATCACCGCCGCAAAGCCAATAGCCTCGAAACGAGCGGCGGTCAGTAAGTCCATCTCGCCGGCCAGGCTGCGAATGTTGGCGTTCCACAGCGCGCTCGCCGACGGCGACCAGAACAAGGCCGTCGCAGACTGCTCGGCGGTTCGATTCGTGTCCGTAGCTCGACCGAGGTCCTTGCTCTCGTTGTAGTCGGCCGTGTACCTCCTGCTGCCGAGCGCCGGCGGAGCATGGGGACGGAAGCGCGCGGGGTCGTCATACCCGAACGGCGTGACGAACTGAAGGAACGGAGTCTGCGGGTTCGCGAATGCGGGTGGCGTCGGGATCCACACGCCCGGGCCGCTGCCGGGCGTGTAGCCCGCCAGGTCCGGATCGTTGCGGTGATCTCCGACCCGCGCCGCGAGCACCGCATTGGCAGCGGCTTCGCCGACCAGGATGCCATCGGCGATCGCGCCAGGGCTCGCGCCAAGGACGGCGATCGACGCGTCATAGGCACTATCGATCGTCGCCGTTTTCGTCGGGAACTCGTTGCGGGCGACGATGTACGCAGCACGGATTGCCGCAGCTTCGGGTGATGCTCCGTAAGGCGACGGAGGCCTCGACGCGAACGCGTGATAGGGTCCGTGAAGGACCGCGTTCACGGCGTCGAACATCGCCAGCTGTGCGATGGTGGTGCGGATCTGCGTCCGCAACGCGTTTTCGGGGATGGATGCACCGAGGGAAGTGAATCGGTTGCCCCAATCGTCGAGCACTGCAGGTCCTGTCAAACTTGCGGACAAGCTCGCCACTGCTTTTGGCGCACGGGCCGGCGACAAGGCGATCAGGAACAGGCAGGCAACGATCCGGACGTACGCTCTGCGTTTCGTGCTCATGAGAATCTCCTCTCTGACGACGGTTGGACGGGTACCAGCTGGATAGGAATCGACCTCATCCGACGGCCCCTTTCCGACCCCGGAACTCCGGTTGCTCTGGTAAGCGGAAAAACAGCGGAGGCACTACAATCCACGCCGTCGCGGGAGAACCAACCAGTGGGGAGTCCCGGAGAGTCTGCGGAAATCACCGGTTTGCTGAGGGCCTGGGGACGCGGAGATTCGGCGGCCCTGGATCGCCTGACCCCGCTCGTCTACGAACAGTTGCGCCGGATGGCGCGCAGCTACATGCGCAACGAGCGGCCGGGGCACACGTTGCAGGCGACGGCCCTCGTGAACGAGGCGTTTCTCCGCCTGGTCGATACGCGGAATGTGGATTGGACGGATCGGGTGCACTTTTTCGCGGTGTGCGCCCGGGTCATGCGACGGATTCTGGTGGACGCCGCGAGGTCACGTGCGGCAATCAAACGGGGCGGACAAGCCGATCGTGTGGAGCATTCAACCGCAATCAATCTCGACCAGCTGCCGAGTCCCGCCTCGGAGATGAGCGCTCAGGTCTGTGCGTTGGACGAGGCGCTGAACGCATTGACGCGGATCGATCCGCGGCGAGCGCAGGTCATCGAGCTGCGTTTCTTCGGTGGGCTCACCGTCGAAGAGACCGGTCAAGTACTCCAGGTTTCGCCTCAGACGGTGATGCGCGACTGGAGCCTCGCACGCGCCTGGCTCGCGCGTGAGCTCTCGCAGTCAGATGAAGCACCTTCAACGCCCTTGCCTGTCACGACGCATCTAGATCGCTGCTAACGCCCAGACAATCAGGCTTACCTTGCTCGACGCGGTGTCGGCAGCACTCCGTCTGAAATCGCGTCGCGCTTCGCAGGCAAGCGGCCTCCGTCGAGCTGGGCACGTTTCCTGCTGTCGCTGACAACGAAATCTGGATGCCGCCGAGTTCCTCCGGCAATCTCGGTGATCGCTTGAGGGCTCGTGCCTTGCGAACTACGAAATACCGTATCTGAGACGGCCTGCCGTGGCCTGCCGTTCCGGCAGATTCTCGGCGGTCGGCGACCGGACTTCGAATGACCAGAAGGAGTGTGCGTTGTGGCAGCTGTAACCGTGCTCAAGTTTTCTGAACCGGATGGCGCCGAGAATGCCTTGAGCCAGGTTCGGGCTTTGCAAACAGAACACCTGATTAAACTGCTTGACGCGGCGATTGTGTCCTGGCCTCACGGGAAGAAGAGTCCAAAAACGAGGCAACTCGTCGACCTCGTCACGATCGGGACCATGGGCGGCATGTTCTGGGGATTGCTCCTCGGGCTCATCTTCCTCACGCCACTGTTCGGCATGGCCATCGGCGCGGCGTTCGGTGCGCTGGGCGGCGCCTTTCGGGACTATGGCATCGACGACGATTTCATAAAGCGGGTTCGGAGCGAAGTCACGGAAGGGACGTCCGCCCTCTTTCTGATGACCAGCGACGCGGTCATGGACCGTGTCTCCGAGCGGATGAAGAACATCAAATTCGAGATCATCGCGACGAATCTCTCGAAAGAGCAGGAGGATCGGTTACGCGAAATGTTCGCGCGAGCGTAGCCCTCGTTCGTGAAGGCGCCGTTGATTGTTTTTCAATTCGCGCTCGATTGCCAAGCCGTCAGGCAGGACCGCCTCCGCTGACAAGGAGATGGTGACGGCTGAACGCGGCGAGGGTAGCCGCTAAGCGAGGATCCCCCAAGTAGATGTGATACGTTTCCTGCCACACTTGAAGGCTGTTGGACCGTGGCTGAGTCGCGAACTCTCGGCTCCGATAAACGCCGGACGCGAGGGACGCTCCGGCGGGGCATCGCTCCGCACGCTGTGCTACGTCCTGGCGAGCACCGTCAGCTATTACGTCGCCACGCAGATCGCCTGGTCGCTGACTTTCCCCGACAGCAAAGTCTCACTGTTTTTTCCTCCGCAGGCGGTTCTGCTTTGCATTCTGCTGCTCGTCCCCACTGGGCACTGGTGGGCCTACGTGCTGGCCGCCGCCAGCGTTCATTTTCTGGCGGCGACCCAGCAGGCGCACTGGCCGCCGTTGTACGCATTGAACTGCGAGGCTTTCGACGCTGTGAAATGCGTCTCGGCAGCGGCCGGGATTCGCATTCTGATCAAATCTCCCCTCGAGGCGATCACGCTTCGTGACTCGATTCTCTTCGTCCTCATCGCTGTGGTGTTCGTTCCTTTCGGGACTGCCTTCTGGGGTGCTTCCTTTACGGTCTCCTACGGTTTCGGCACTCAATACTGGATCGAATGGCGCAACCTGGGAATCTCGAATGCGGTAACGACCGTTGTCCTGGTGCCGGCATTTCTGCTGGGTGCGCACCATCTGTTCGTCAGACGCCCGAAAGCCCTGTTCCCTCGACGCGTGCTGGAAGCGGCTCTCATCGGTGCGTGTACGGTGGCGCTAGGAGCCTTCGTCTTCGACAAAACGCCCGCGGGTCCCACCACTTCGCCCGCTCTCTTATATACGCCGATTCCTCTGCTCATCTGGGCGGCGCTCCGCTTCGGCCTTGGTGGAATCAGCGTCTCGATGTTGATCGTGACGTTCCAGGCGATCTGGGGAACCATGCGCGGGCACGGCCCGTTCCTGGCCCAAACCCCCGCCGAGAATGCGACGGCGCTACAACTATTCCTCCTGGTGACAGCCACTCCGCTGATGCTGCTCGCGGTTGTCATCGAAGAGGAAAGACGCTCGAAAGAAGCGCTGCGTCAGAGCGCCAACCTGATGGGTCTCGCCGCGGAGGCAGGAGACCTGGGCATGTGGGTGTGGGATGCGTCCGGCAACGATGTGTGGATGACCGAGCGGGGGCGGTCGCTGTTTGGCCTCGAGCCAGACGCGCCCCTCGATTTTGCTGCAACTTTCGATCGCGTGCACCCCGAGGATCGCTCCGCCCGTGAAGCGGCGATCAAACAGGCGCTCCAGACGCGAGGCGAATACGAAGTGGAGTATCGGTTGCAACAAACTGATGGCATCGCCCGCTGGATTCATGGGCGCGGGCGGTGTGTGGCGCCTGACGACGGCACTGGCCCAAAGCTCTACGGCGTTTCGATGGATGTCACGGCTCGTAAACAGGCGGAGGCGTCCGCCGCGCAAAAGCGCGCAGAACTGGAGCACGTCACACGCGTGGCCACACTCGGCGAGCTCACCGCAACCCTGACGCACGAATTGACGCAGCCACTCGCCGCGATCCTCACCAACTCCCACGTCGTCGGGCGTTTGCTCGACGCACCCGAGCCCGATCTCCAGCAGGTGCGGAGCACGATGGCCGACATCCGTGAAGTCACCGAGCGCGCCGGCGAAGTCATTGGCGGCCTGCGCGCCTTGCTCAAGCGGGACAGCACGGCGGCCGGCTTGACCAACGTCGATGTGAACAATGTGATCCGCATCGTCGAGCGCGTGACGCACGGCGACGCGAATCTGCACGGGGTCACGGTCCACCTCGACTTGTCGTCCGACGTCCGGCCGGTCAAGGGTGACACCGTCCAGCTTCAGCAGGTCATCTTGAACCTGATGCTCAACGCTTTCAGCGCCATGAGCGGAACCGGACTCGACGGTGCGCGGCGCCTGGTCGTGCGCACGAATGCGATTGATCAATCGAATGTGCTGATCGAAGTTCAGGACAGCGGCACTGGAATCGGCGCCGAGACGCTCGAGTCGATCTTCGATCCCTTCATCACCAGCAAGCCGGAAGGACTGGGAATGGGCCTTTCGATCTGTCGCTCCATCATCGAACGCCACGGCGGCAGGATATCGGCTGCGAACAATCCCGACCGCGGCGCGAGGTTCTCAATCACGCTGCCGGTCACCCGCGAGTGAATCTGATCGTGCGCCTCGAGCAGCCGAAACTCTGGGTGATTGGATCGGAACATGACCTCCCCATCGCCGCTTGATCGCCTGGCGGGTCCGGGAAACGTTCTCGCGAAGGAACCTCCCGATGCGAAGGAGTTCGCAGGCCTGGTCCGTTCGGGTCTGGCGCGGTTGAAGGATGTGGAGAACGCCGAGAACTCGCTGGACAGCCGGTTCGATCTTGCGTACAGCGCCGCTCACGCGCTGTGCCTCGCAGCGCTCCGGCATCACGGATTCAGACCGTCGAAACGGTACATCTTTCTCGGAGGATCGGACATGGCCAGAACTCCATTCATCCGGGTACTCGTACTGTTCCTGGTCGCCTTTCAAATCGTGCCAATCGGCCACCTGCGGGCTCAGGTGCCCGGCACCGCCGGACACGAGCACTTGACCGAAGTGGCCTGCGTGGACGTGCCGCCGGGCGACAAGCGACCGGAGTTTGGCTGCTTCAACATCGGCGTGGCCACCGGACTTCATTTCAGTCAAGCATCCGTCTACTGGCATCTGCGGGCGTTTCCAAGCAGGAAGGCTGCAGAGGCGGCCAGGAGTGCGACTGGAATTGTGGTGGAGGAAGACGGGCGAGTGTGGCTCTCCGAATTCGGTCCCCGAAACACGGCTCCGCGGGGAGGTGAAGCGATCGCCATCGTCGGACCACTGCAGCTTCCCGCAGCCAAGAGCTACGCTGCGGTGCTCTCTTACGCGGTCATGCGCCCCGGCGACAATTCGAGGGTGCATACACACCCGGGCCCCGAGGGCTGGTACGTGCTGGCGGGAGAGCAGTGTCTGGAGACCCCGGCTGGCGCCAGCAGGGCTCGGGCCGGAGGAACCATGACGGTAGAATCGAATATTCCAATGGAACTCAACGTCACTGGCACGACGCTCCGGCGCGCGTTCGCCCTGGTCATCCACGATTCGGCCCAGGACAGGGGCATCCCCTCTGACTGGAAACCGTCCGGAGCCTGTGGTCAGTAGCGCCGCCTCGGCTCAGGCCCTCTGACCCCGCGCCGCGGCTCAGAATAGTGTGGGGCGATCACCTGCAGCGATCTTGTTGAGCCAGGACCAGGGGCGTCAGCCTCGGTCG
Source organism: uncultured Acidobacteriota bacterium (assembly GCA_963730995.1). GTDB lineage: Bacteria > Acidobacteriota > Vicinamibacteria > Vicinamibacterales > 2-12-FULL-66-21 > CAVSUB01. The sequence goes on from CAVSUB010000004.1 coordinate 540,874, forward strand.
ACGCACAGGCGCTTGATGGTGTTCGACAGCAAGTCGACGGACGCGAGTTTCGATACGAAGGCAGATGCCCCGGCCTCGAAGAACGCCTGACTGGTGTTCGGATCGTCCATGGCCGTGAACATGATCACTTTCATCTCGGGGTTCGCGCGCGTAATCTCGCGACACGCCTCCAGTGATTGGACGTTCGGGAGGTTCACATCGAGCACAACCACGTCAGGCTGGAGTCGGTGCGCCGTCTCCACCAGTGCGCTGCCGTCTGCGACGCTTCCCACGATCTCGCAGTCCAGTGCCAGCAACCGGCTGACGGCCTTCAGCATGTCAGGGTAGTCGTCTGCAAGCAGCACGCGGGGACGCGTCGACACCGCTGACCTCCGTTCGGACTAGTGATTCGCCTATTGTAACTTGTCTGTAACGACTGCTGTCCCTTCGCTCCGGCGCAGCGTCACCGTAAACGTCGCGCCCCCATCGGGGTGGTTGCGAGCGACGATGGTGCCGCCATGCGCGTCGACGATCGACCGTACGATCGTGAGGCCTATCCCAAGGCCGTCCGCTTTCGTCGTGACGAAGGGTGCGAACAGCGTGCCGAGGATCGGCGCCGGCACGCCCGGCCCCGTGTCGCGAACGGAGACGTCGACATCGGTGGTCCGGACGTCGCAGCTGATCGTGACGTGGCGCCGGCCCAGCGGCGTCTCGGCCATCGCGTCCATGGCGTTCATCACCAGGTTCACGAGCACCTGCTCCAGGAGCACCTGATCGGCGTCGATCACGCACGGACCCGACGACTGATTGACGGTGGCCGAGACCTGCCGCGCGGTCATGTCGTGCGCGACCAGCGCAAGGGTCTGGTCGATCACTGCGTGCAGATCGATCGGTTTCCTCTCCAGCTGATGGCTTTTGAGCATTGTCCGATGGCGATCGATGATCTGCGTAGCGCGTACGCCCTGGGTCTGGATGTCGGACAGGATCTCTCCGATCGCGTCGGACGTCGCACGATTCGTGGCGACCATCATCTGCAGCGCCTGGGCGTTGTACATGATCGAACCGAGCGGTTGACCGAGCTCGTGTCCAATCGAGCTGGTCAGCGCCGACATCGTGTGGCGACGATTGGCGTCGGCGGCGAGCGCCAGGTTCCTCCGGCTCTCGCTCTCGGCACGCTGCCGCGCGCGGCGCTGGTAGAGGAGTCCGGCTATCAGGAGGGATTGGAGGACGAGCACGCCGACGGCGCTCAGAACCGTGCCCTTGTATGCGCTCCACAGGCTCGGAGCGCGATAGCGCACGACGCTCCCTGGCGGCAACCGGCTTTCCGGGATGCCCCACCGCTGCAACTCGCGCCAATCGAATATCGCTTGATCTGACGGCTGTTGTGGCGGTACGTCGATGCTGCCAGCCGGGGCGCCGTTCAAGATTCGCGTGGCGATCTCGGCTGCGCTGCGGCTCACGTCGTCAATGGACAGCAGCCTTGCGCCGACAATGCCATGACCGAGCATCGGGCTCAGCGATGCAAACATGGGAGCATTCGCCGTGGCATGAAGGTCGGCGAGCACTCGCTCGTCCGCATACGCCCCACCCTGCGCGTCCGTGCCGAAGGCGAGATACAGGATCGCCGAGTCGCGTGGAAGGCTCGCACAGCGACGCAGGATCTCCGGGAAGGACAGATCGGTGGACCAGACAAACGTCAGCCGCCCGCGAAAGCGTTTGAACTGCTCCTCGAGCTCCCGACGCCAGAATTGTCCCAACTGTCCGGATCCCAGCACCATGAACACCTGCTTGGTTTGCGGAAGCAGTTGCAGGATGTCATCGACGAGTCCAGGAAAATCGTTGGCGACCGCGACGGCGGTCTCGTTGTCTCCAAGCGGCGCGTCGCGAAGAAATCGTCGATCGACAGACGCGAACAGCAGGGGTGTGTCGGGAAAGAGTTCCTGTCGATGCTTGCGCGCGAAGACCGCCGCAGGGCCGGCGACAGTCACAATGAGCTCTGGCTTGGGACGATCGGCGAACGTGGATCGGATGTAGTCGACGACCGCTTGTTCAGGCGCGCCGACAAATCCTGTCGGACCGACGACGACTTCAACGACGTTCACCGGTCTCTCGGCGCGCTGGTCCAGGTCTACGCGGAAGTTGCCGGTGAAGTGGTCCACGGGCAGGCTGCCCCGGTCGAACGATTGCAGCACCAGGACCTGTTGGACCAGGGGCTGAGCGGCCGCGTTCGCCGCTGCGCCGAGCACCAGGAGAGCAGTCAGCGCCAGGCGTCGGAATTTGCGACCCGGGCCGGTTTTAGACACGAAGCAACGTACAGATCCCACCAAGTGTTTGCTCTATGTAAGGATATACATCTCCCGTCGAACCATGAAATTGTTGCTCGCTTCGGCCCTGTTGCTTTTCTGCGTGGACGGCTCCGCGGCCGCACAGTCTGTAGCGGGGGTATCCGGCTCCGTCGTTGACCAGACCGGTGCCCCGCTGCCAGGCGTTCGCGTAACGATTCGGGGTGTCGCCATCCGCGCCGCGGACACCGACGCCGCGGGCGACTTCGCGTTTCCAGACCTCCCGGGAGGCAACTACCAGATTTCCGCGGAACTGGCCGGCTTCGAGCGGCAGGGGCGTGCCGTGCACGTGCGGGCGGGCGACCGGGTCACCGTGTCCTTCACCTTGCGAGTTGCCCTCGCGGAAACGACGATCGTCACAGCCGCAAAGGCGGGCGGGCGCGATGTTCAGGAGACTCCCATCGCGATCACTGCCGTCTCGCAAGCCGATCTCGACCGCCTGGGATCCCAGAACATCGAAGGGGCGCCCGCGCTGGCCCCCTCGGTGACATTGTCCCAGAACACCGGCTGGGGCCAACTCACGATCCGTGGGATCGGTACTTCAAATGTTCTGCTCGCCGGATCCGATCCAAGTTCGGCGATGTATCTCGATGGTGTGTACCTCGCCAGGCCGTCGATGGTGTTCGAGCGATTTCTCGATCTGGAGCGCATCGAAGTGCTCCGTGGACCACAGGGCACTCTGTATGGACGGAACGCGGTTGGCGGGGCGATAAACCTCATACCTCGCCCGCCATCGAATGACTTCCAGGCGTCCGCCCATTTCATAGCCGGAAACTTCGGAGAGCTTCGCACGGACGCGCGCGTGAGCGGGCCGCTCAAACGCGACAGAGTGATGGGGTCGATCGCGTTCGAGCGCGGCGTCCGGGACGGTTTCGTCCGCGACATCGAGCATCCGGACCGTCCGCTCGGCGGCGACGACGTCACCGCCGCGCGGGGCCAACTGCGCGTGGTGTTCGATCGCCGGACGAACCTGCTGCTGTCGACCGACGTCGACCACCAGGATGGAGTTCCGCTGACCTACAACAAGGTATTGGTCGCGAAGCCTGGATTTCAATTCGACAACCCCACCGATTTCCACGACGTCCGCTCGTCACTCCTCGCGTGGAATCACACGCTGCACGACGGCGCGAGCGCCCGCCTGACGATGACGCTGACGCCTGCCACTACCCTGGTCAGCCTGACAGCGTTTCGCACGCTGGACCGCGAATTCGTCGTGGATTCCGACAGCACCGAACTCGACCTGATAAGGACGCACATAGACGAGCGGCAACATCAACTCTCGCAGGAGGTCACGGTCTCGCATCAGCAGCCCGGACTGATGTGGGTCGGCGGCATGTTCCTCTTCGACGAATCGCATCACCAGACCATCTGGTCCGATCAGCCGGCGCCCGGATTCCAGGCGCGGCTCGACCCGCGCGTTGGCGCGGCCAGCCGCGCGGTGTTCGGACAGGGAACTATTGGACTGACGTCCCGGCTCTCGGCCACCGCCGGCGTTCGCTACACGCACGACGGGAAGGACATCGACAATGCCGGGGGACGCTACGGTCTCGAGGCTCCGTATGCGCCGGTTCCCGGGTCGGTCTACGGCTACTCTGATTCGATCGCGCACGACGCCTGGACGCCCAAGATCGGCATCGAAATGAAACTGCCGCACGGCGCGCTCGCCTACGTGTCGGCGACACGAGGGTTCAAGAGCGGCGGCTTCAACCCATCGTCAAGGGAGGTGGGCCGCGGCTACGCTCCCGAGTGGGCGTGGAGCTACGAGGGCGGGTGGAAGGGCACGCTGATGGGAGGCCGTTCCCGGTTCGACATGTCGGCGTTCGTGATGGATTACACGAACCTGCAGGTGCAGACGCCCGTGGGCATCGCGGTGTTCGACATCCGCAATGCCGCATCCGCGACCATTCGCGGCGTCGAAGTGGAGAACACATCACGGTTGGGACGCGGCATCGAGGCCGGGGGGCATCTGGCCTGGCTCGACGCCACCTACGACCAGTACATTGCCGTCGCCGTCGACAGCACCACAGGAGACGTCTCGGGTAACCGGTTGAACAACGCGCCAGAGTGGGCGGGACGCCTGTGGATCGAGTGGACCGGCCACATTGGCTACTCGCGTCGCCTATCGATCTCAGCCGAGTCGACGGCTCAGTCGACGGTGTTCTACACGCCGTTCAACGACAGCATCCAGCGGCAGAGTCCGTATGGCCTGCTCGGCGCCCGGGTCGAATACGGCCCTGGCCATCGCCGGTGGACCGTCGGCGCTTACGCCAGAAACCTCACGAACACGGACTACGTCACGGGAACCTTCGGCACCCCGCCCACGGCATTTGCCGGACGTCCTGGACCTTCGCGCCAGTTCGCGGTTGATTTCACCGTCAGGCGATAAGACCGTCGCGCTGGTCAACCAGCCGGCGATCTCGAAGAACGCAGGTGCCGCCCTCCGTCCGAGCGCCTTTCTGATACTGCAGCAAGCTCAGGGTGGTCACCGCTTTGAAGCTCTGATGAAATGATGACGCACTCATGTGGACGGACGCGGCCATCTCCTCGACCGTGACTGGTTGCGCGAAATCGTGCGGATCCAGGTGACTGCGTCGGCCATCCGTTGCACTCCAGACTTGGTGTCCGATCTGAGCGATGCAATATTGGATGTCGACAGCGCCAACTGTTACCTTAGATGGTAACATTTTAATCCGGTGGGCAAGTATCGGCGGGGCGGGTATGTCTTCATCACGTGGAAAGGCGATCATCCGCCGCGGCATGTCCACGTATACCGGACGGCACGATGATCGTGAGGTGGGATTCGGACAACCAGAAAGCGATGAAGGGCGCGGCGACGCGGCGCATTCTGGAGCTGATCCGCGAGCTGGAAGCTGAGGGCCTGCTGTGAGAATCCGCTCTGTTAGGCACAATAACCGGAAGAGGGTGTTCGAGGTCGGCACCTCGACGAAGACGCTCGTGTTCCCGTTCTCGAAGGCGGCGCCGATACCAACGACCGAAGACCCGGTCACGCGGCTCGCCGTCGACGGAGAGGCTGGTCGGGAGGCGTTTACCTACGTCCTCCACTCCGGCCGCACCGGCACGGTGCACGTCGAACAGGTGCTCGAGTACAACCAGGATCCGACCTACCTCCGCGATCTCCTGTTGTACCGCTTGACGATCGAAGCACAGAAGCGAGTCGCTGAGAGCCCGCTCTCGAAGCGCGAGATCGTACGCCGGCTGGAGACATCACCGGCGCAGCTGTATCGACTGCTCGATCAGACGAACTACCGCAAGTCTGTCGATCAGCTGCTCGGCCTGCTGCAAGTGCTCAACTGTGACGTTGACCTGGTCGTTCGGACGAAGACCGCCTGACAAAAGTTCGATGAACCCACCGCTTACGCCAACCGCGAGTGCTCCGCCATGCCTTGCTTCAGGATCGGGACATCGGAGTCGGCGTCCTTCCACAGTGTCAGGAAATCCTGGTAGGCAGATTTAGCTTTGGCCATGTCGCCCAGTGACGCGAGGGTTCGGCCGAGTTGCAGGTGCGCCAGAACGCCAATGGGGTCCGCGCCGACGATCCCTCGATGGTCGAGGATCTTCTGAAATTCGGCCGCGCCTTCCGCATACCGGTGCGCGGCCATCAACGCCTCGCCGCGCACATAGGCCGAGTGCAGACCGCCAAGATAGAAATGATTGAAGTTGAGGCCATTCACCGCCAGCTCATAGCGAAGAGCGACTTGCAGCCGCTCCACGCTGTCTGCGGGCTTGCCCTGCCCCAGGGCGGCTAACGCGCGAAGAACCGGTGCGTAAGTAAACTGCACAAACGTATCTTCCGGGAAGCGACTTTCCAAGCCGCCGGCGAGCGCCTCCGATCGAGAAACGTCACCCGAAAGACCCAGGGCAAGGCCGGCGGCGTATTGGACGTCGCGGCCCTGTGAAAGCTCGAGTGCCGCCATGGCGCTCCGTTTTCCTTCCCCCGCATTCCCGCAAACGGCTTCCCACACCGCGCGTGCGGCCTGGTAACTCGCTGCTTCTTCGCGTTTCCCCTCTTGCAGGGCGAGAACCACGGCCCGGCTCGATGACTGCCGGGCGGCCTGGAGCCGGCCGGTACGAGCCAGGGCAAGAGCCTCCGCGTGAGCAACTCCGTGTTCCGTTGCAGGCTTTCCCTTGGCCAGAGCCACGATCCGATCCATCTGGCGCCTGTCACCCTTCAACACCGCGATGGTGTATTGCATCACCAGAACATTTTGTTCCTCAAGCTTGCGTTCGGAAGCTTGCTGCAGAGTGCTCTCGGCTTCAGGGAAGCGGTCGAGAAAAAAATTGCTATAGGCAAGATTGTGGTACGCCATCATGAAATCGGGGTCGGCCGCGATCTTTTCCCGGGCCGCCTCGATCGCTCGTTCATATCGGCCTGTCCCATGGGTGGAAAGGCCTCCCAGCAACCCCTGGGCATCTGGCGGCTCCCCGCGAGGATAGGTCCGAAACCACGACTCGAGGGTCAGGTACGCCTTTTCCAGATTTCCCGTCACATGCCGGTCGTAGGAAAAGTCGATGAAAAACCTCTCGCGGTCGCTGACTCGTTCCCGCAGTTCCCAGGCTTTTGTGGTGCTCTCCGCCGATAAGACAGACTCTCCCATCGCGCTGTAGATGAGCCCCAGATTCGCGTGGGCCATTGCGAATTGAGGATCGATTTCGACAGCACGGCGGTAAAAAGGAATGCTCGCGGGATACCCGACGGTCAAGGTCAGCTTCAGGCCGGTGCTGTACGCCTTCAGGGCTTCGAGTGAAGGGGTCGTCGCATCAGCAAGCGGCGTCGAATGCTTTTCCACTGTCGCTCGTGATTCACCCAGCCGGGTTCTGAGTTTACGAGCGATCTCACTCAGGGAATTTAGAACTTCTTCTATCCTCGCCGCTTGGATCTGCTCCTGATGGAGAACGTTTCCGGTGCTGCCGTGCTTGGCGCGCAGGCCCAACACATACTGGCTTCCAAGCCTGGCGATCGAGCCTTCCAGCACCATGGTACTGGCCGTTCGCTCGCAGATTTGCCGCGCCACGTCCGACGTCAGGCGCGCCTCTTTCGGCTGCCCCATCAGCGCCAGCTGTTGCTGGACCTGCCGGTCCGAAATCAGGCTCAGGAACGGAGACTGTTGAAGCTCCACGGACAGTCCCTGGCGCAGCGTGTCGTCAAATACAGGATCACCGGTCTTGTTATCGAAATCCGCGAGGACAATCGTGTCCTTGTCGGTGAGTGTTGGCGCGCGGTGAACACCCCTGTTGGTCACCCGGCCCGAATCGCGATCGCGCTTCAGCCGCTCCAGGTCCGCGCGAATCTCCGAGGCATCCTGGTAGCGACGCTCGCGATCCTTCTCCAGGCACGTGTCGATGATGCGTTCCAATTCCTGCGGCAGCGCGGGATTCAGTCGCATCGCGGAGGCGGGCGTGCGATTCAGAATACCGTCGAAGATCAGTCCCTGGCTGTTGCCATGAAACGGCATCGTGCCGGTTGCCATTTCGTACAGCACCGAGCCGAACGAGAACAGGTCGGTGCGGGCATCCACGTCCTCCGCCCGCACCTGTTCGGGCGACATGTACGCGACCGTTCCCACGACACTCCCCGGACTCGTCAGGTCCGCGAGAGCGGTCAGGGTCGCTGCCGTCGCGTCACCGCCGCCGATCGGACGGACTTTGGCCAGCCCGAAATCGAGGATCTTGGCGTGGCCGCGGCTGGTGACGAACAGATTGGCAGGCTTGATGTCGCGGTGGACGATCCCGGCGGTGTGCGCAGCCTCGAGCGCGTCGGCGATCTCGATCGCGAGCGGCAGCAGCAGATCGATCTCGAGCGGGCGCCCGGCGATGCGATGCTTCAGCGTCGTCCCGTCGAGGAACTCCATCACGAGGAATGCCCGGCCGTCCTGTTCGCCGATGTCGTAGACAGTGCAGATGTTGGCGTGGTTCAACGCCGATGAGGCCCGCGCCTCGCGCCGGAATCGGGCGAGAGCCGCGGGATCATCGGCGAGGTCGGGCGACAGGAACTTCAGCGCGACAGAGCGCTCCAGGCGCGTGTCCTCGGCTCTGTAGACGACCCCCATCCCGCCGCCGCCCAGCTTCTCGGCCGTGCGGTAGTGCGAGAGCGTCTGACCGATCAGAGGATCGCGGCCGGCCTGGCTGTCCTCGCCGCCGCGTGGTCCGTTGAGCTCGCGCGCGGTGAGCTCGATCGCCGGAACGGAGAGAAAGCTGTCCGCGCGCTCGTGTGCGGCGAGCAGCGAACGGACTTCGTGTTCCAGTTGTTCGTCGCCGTCGCAGGCGCTGCGCAGGAACAGGTCGCGCTCCGCCTCGGGACGATCGAGCGCCGACTGCAGCAGCTTATCGACCTGATTCCAGCGTTCGGGGTTCATTCTGGGTCCGGCAGCCCCTTGAACGAATGGAGGCCTCTGTGCGGTTGTTGCAGAGCGCTCACGCAGGAATCGTTACCGACCGCGGTCCACAACGGCAAGCGAATTCAGCGCTTGACGCTGGCGGCCCAATTGAGATCGACGTAGATCGGCGGCGTGACGGTATCGAGCAGCCTGTTCACGAGAAAGCGCTCGCCGTCGCGACTCGGGACGTAGCTGTTCCGTACCGAGATGGTGTTGGATGGCATGTCGAACAGGAAGCGCGGTGCGCCGAACTCCAGGCTCGCGCCCGGTCGCACGTCGACAGCGTAGAACTTCCGATCGTTGGTGACAAAAAACAGCTCACGGCCGTCGGCGCGCCAGCGCGGCTGGCGGCCGCCACCGGTCGAAATCTGCCAGCGCGCACCGGTCGCCGGGTACGGCTGCACGAACACGTCGTAGGTGCCGATCTCGGCCGCTGCGTACGCAATCCATCGTCCGTCCGCCGACAACTGCGGTTCGACGTCGGTGGCGGGAGTCTGGACGACCGGGATTGGTTTCTCCCCACCCTCGAGCGGCAGGACATAGATGTCAAAGCCGGTGGGACGGCCGAAATCGGCAAAGAACAACAGCCGGTCGGGATTCGCGAGGAGTTGCGTTGGGATGAGGCCCGACGGTGTTGCGAAGAGATGTTTCACGGCGCCGCTCCCGTCGGCGTTTTTTGCGAGTATGCCGTCCTGCGTCGACCCATAGGCGATCGTCCGGCCATCTGGAGACCAGAGCGGGAAGCCCTCCGACGCGGGATCGAAGGTGAAGCGCGAGAGCGTCTGCTCCGCGAGATCCATCGTCCAGATGTCGCCGGCCGATTGCTGGTCGCGCCGCATGAACGCGGCTTTCGATCCGTCCGGTGAGAGTTCCGGCGCCACGTACTCACCAGGTGGACCCACTGCGCCGACCATCCGTCCGGATCGGTCGTACCACGAGAGTTGGGTCCGGCTGCTGCCACCGCGTCGATAGGTGAGCGCTCCGGTGGCCGACGCTGAAAAAGCTCCGAGATTCCAGGGGCCGATCGTCCACGACACCTGTTCCACGACGGGGGTTGGTTCTCCGACGATTTCCGAGCGCGTCACGTCGAAGCGCTGCGCGAACAGGGTACCCTCGCGCACGAACAGAATATCTCCGGGCGGTGCGAACAGCGCGTTGGTATCGCTTCTGAAAAGCCGCTTGGTCGTGCCCGACTCCAGCGACCCGAGATACACGGCACGCGTCGCGGCTCCGTAGTACAGAAACCGCTGACCGTCGGGCAGGAACGAGGGCCACTGATGTCCAGGGTTCTCGGCGTCCGGCTTCGTGACCTGCGTCGACTGACCGCCGTCAGCAGACACGCGGAAGATCGGTGAGCCAGCCGTCGCGAAGAGGATGTCGCCATGGCCGTTCCACGTCCCGCCTCGTGCCGTGCTTGAGAGGTTCGTGATGGTCTGTGCGGGTCCGCCATCGACCGGGATTCTCTTGAGGCGACCCTGCGTGAAGAACGCGAGGTAACGGCTGTCCGGCGACCAGAACGGAAACGCCGCCTCTTCGCTCCCGGGAAGCGCGCGCGCTATGAAGTTGTCAATCTGACGCACCCAGAGCAGAGTCCTGCCATCCGTATCGAGCGCAACAAATGCCAGCTTGGCCCCGTCGGGTGAGATCGTGCCGCTGTTCGATCCGTCCGGCGCACCGAGCGGCGACGCCCACGACGCGCGGTCCGGGGCGGTCACCTGAAATCGCGCGGCGAGGGGCGGCGCGGAACGTGAACTCCCGCGGAACATCATGAAACCTGCGATCCCGACCGCCGTGAGGCCGGCCACGAGCAGCCACGCGATGGCTTCCCGCGCGGCGAATCTTGGGGACGGCCTGGCTGTGATCGCCGCCGCCGGACCTGATCCCGCGACGGTCGCGGCTGAAGCGGCCTGCAGGCTGAACACGAGATCGCGCGCCGACTGGAACCGGTCAGCGGGGCTGCGCTCCAGACAATGCCGCACGATTCCGCCGACTGCCCACGGGAGATCAGGTGTCGCGGACGACAGATCCGGCGGATCCTCTTTCAGGATGGCGGTCATCGTCTCCGCCGCCGTGTCGCGCTGGAAAGCGCGCCGCCCGGCCAGCATCTCGTAGAGGATCGCGCCCAACGCAAACAGATCTGTCCGCGCATCGACGGCCTGCCCGCGGACCTGCTCGGGCGCCATGTAGCCCACGGTTCCGAGGACGGTTCCGGCGTCGGTCCGCACGTCGGTTTGGGCGTCGGGCTGGCCCTCGTCCGCAAGATATTTGGCCAGCCCGAAATCCAGAATCTTGACCTGCCCGTCGCCGAGCACGACGACGTTCTCCGGTTTCAGATCTCGATGGATGATGCCCTTGTCGTGAGCAGCCGCGAGCCCTCGCGCGATCTGCGTCGCAATCTCGAGGGCCTTTCGCGCCGGGAGCTGCGCGCTGAGGTGTTCGCGCAGCGTCTGACCGTCGAGCAGTTCCGTCACCGCGTACGGCGTGGCGTCGGCCAATGCAAAGTCGAAAATCGCGAGGATGTTCGGGTGAGACAGTGCGGCGACGGCCCGTGCCTCACGCTCGAAGCGAGCTCGTCGATCCGGATCGTTCGCGACGCCGTCGGGCAGTATTTTGACGGCGACGTCGCGTTGGAGGCGCGCATCACGCGCCCGATAGACCTCCCCCATGCCGCCGGCGCCGAGGGGCGCGATGATTTCGTACGGTCCGATACGGGACCCGACTGCCGGCGCCATGAAAGGGGTGCCTAATGATAACAGGGGTTCCTGGTCAGCACTCCTTCCACAAGTCTCCCGGTACCGCTTTCGTTCTAACGGAGGAATCGGCACCAAGGCGGTTGATGACGGTTGCGTCACCGTTGCGATCGACTGCGGCGTCTATAGGGGATCGGCAGCGCGCTGTTACCTCGCCGCGTGCAACTTCGCGTGTCCTTCGGCGACGTAGCCGCCGGGCACCGTGCGCGCAGCGATGTTGAGTCGATTCCAGCCGTTGATCGACACGACCGCCAGGCTCAGGTGCACCAGTTCGTCCTCCGAGAACTGCTCCCGCACGCGCTCGTACACGTCGTCCGGGACACGGGTCTCGGAGACGAGCGTGAGCGCTTCGGTCCACTCCAGCGCGGCGCGCTCCCGCGCCGAGTAGTACGGCGTCTCGCGCCACGCGTCGAGGCCGTAGAGCCGCTGTTCGGTCTCGCCGTTCGTGCGCGCGTCCTTGCTGTGCATGTCCAGACAATAGGCGCAGCCGTTGATTTGCGACGCGCGCATCCGGACGAGGTCGAGCAGTCCGGGATCGAGGCCCGCCTGACGAATCTGACGTTCGAGGCCGAGCATGGCCTGGATGACGCCTGGGGTCACGTGCATGAGATCGATTCGAGCTTTCATGATGTCTTTCGCCTCCACAAACCAAGACGAATCACAAATAATCCTGTGACGCCGGCGCCGAGGCACGCCGTTGTCACTGACGGCCTCCGTCATTCGTCTAGTGATCAGGAGGAGTGCAAGGCACGTGAGCCATGGCAGCAACTGACTGGGACGAGGAAACGTTCGAGGCGCATCGACCCCTGCTGTTCTCGATTGCGTACAGGATGCTCGGCAGCGCCAGCGAAGCCGAGGATGTCATGCAGGACGCGTGGCTCCGGGCGCTGACGAATCGAGCCACGCGGAGGACGAGCTGGGTTGAAGGTGGGATCCGCGGATCGTCGCGGTGTCAGGGTTTTTCGATCTGCTTGTGGCAGTACTCGCAGTCCGAGCTGATCGAAGTGCCGTCCTTGGCCACGAGGCTGCCATCGTGGCAGCGGAAGCATCCGGACGACGTTGTGTGTCCGAGGTTGTCCGGATAGGTGCCGAAGGTGACCTTCATCTCGGGAAACACGTTGCGCCGGTAGATGTTCTGCAGCGCGGCGACCGCACCCGTGACCTGGGCATCGGCGCGCGCCACGTGCGGTGTAGAACTTTCGCAAGTCTCCGTCGATCATCCGCGAGGCGTCGTCGTCGGTCGGGTAGCTCGCCTTCATGAGGCGGACGCCTTCGCGACGGACGAACGGCAGGCCGCGGTCGATCCGGCCCGCCGCGATCGCCACATCCACCGCTTGCTCCGGCGCCGGGGCGACGCGATGCGCCGGGACGTTGTGGCAGTCGACACAGTCCATCGCGCGCCGGCTGCCGTTGGCGAGCTGTTCGGGCGTCGTCCCCTCGGCGGCGTACTCGCGGACGCGGCCCTGCGCATCCGTGTCACTTGACGTACTGGATGGTCTGCCGCTCGGCGTCCGTGTAGGTGAATTCGATCTGCACGCGCGGATCGGCGTGCCAGTGGATGGCGCGGCCGGCCGCGGTCGGCGCACCGGGACCGCCCACGAACAATCTGCAGGATGGTCGCCGTCTCCGTATTCGTCTCGTCGTCGGCGTACTCACGCTTGACGCGGACGACATCGCCGAATGCCTTGCCGGGCCAGTGACAGTTCCCGCAGACCTCAATCGCGGGACGCAGGTCGGCAACACCGGGAATCGGCCGCGGGTAGCCGCCCGTTACGACGTGATACAGCTGCCGCAGGCCGTTCATCTTGTACTTGACGAAGGCGCGGCCTCCTTCACCGATGTGGCATTGCACACACGTGACCTGTGAGTGCGGCGCGTCCTGCCACGCGGTGAACTGCGGATGCATCGGCGTGTGGCACGTCTGGCCGCAGAACGAGGGGGACTCCATCGAGTGCAGCGAGCCGTAGCCCGCGACCAGCACGATCACGACGTTGAGGGCCGTCAACGCCGTGAACAGCACCGCCCTGCGGCGGGTCGTCGGCGACCTGAAGTCGATGACGAACCACTCCCGCTCCGAGCCCGGGTGCCGCAGCAGCCTGCGGCGCTCGAGCCACATCCCGAACGGAATGAGGAGCAGTCCGGCCACAAAGAGTGCCGGCACCGCCACGAAGACGACGAGCGACGCGTACGGATTCTCGAAGAGGCCCAGCAGCTCGGCGACGAGCAGGGCGATGAACGCCACCGCCGACTCGCCGTGGCCAGCACGGCGCCCGACCAGCGAAGCTGGATGTCGGGCGAGGACGCGGTCTCGCACGAACCGCTCTACTTCAGGCTCTGCATGTAGGCGACGAGCGCGTCGAGGTCAGCCGCCGGCAGCTTGCCGTACTTCGCCGGCATGGGCGGCTTCTTGGTCGAGCTCGACTTCTTCGCCATCGCCACCGGATCGACGATCCATTGCCGGATGTCGTCGGCCGAGAGCTTCGCGCCTACGCCGTCGAGCGGGCTGCTCTTGCCGCCCTTGCCGGCGATGGAATGGCACATCGAACACTTCTGGGCAGCGTAGACCTCCTGCCCCTTTGGCTGCCGCATCCTGCGCTCGAGCCGGGCGTGGAACGCCGGTGACAAGCGCGAGCGTGATACCTGTGACGAACAGGCTGGCCTTCATGGTCACTCTCTGCATTGTGTCTCCCCTTCCGCCGTGAAACTCACTGCCGTGAAACTCACCGCCGTGAAGCTCACCGCCGTGAAACTCACCAATGATACAGGAGGCCGATCACCACCGAGTGGGCGGTGTAGGGCCGGTACACGTAGCCCATGACCAGCGAGCTCGGCTGCGCGATGCCGTTGACCACGCTCGGATCGAAGGCGAAGTCGTAGATGCTCAGCGGCTCGTACAGGTACGAGAACGAGCGCGGCGAGGCGGCTGGAGAGCCGGTACCGCACGTCGAGTGCAGCTGCTGCAGCTTGTTGAACACGTTGGGCAGCTGATTGGGCGTCGGTATCGGGCTGCCCGCCGGGATGGCGTAGAGGTAGTTCCCCTCTGCGTGGCTGAAGTCGTACGAGAATCGGATGTCAGTGTTCTGCCCGATGCGAGGAGGGTTGGCGTAGATCGAGAAGTAGTGCACCGTCTCGGTCGAATCGGCGGTCCAGTCGCGCAGCGGATCGTTGAACTGGGCCGTGGACGAATCCCCCTCGTGCGAGCGCTGCAGTCCTTCGTAGCGCTCGTAGTTGTAGCTGCCGCCCGCGCCGAGCCCCTTGGGACCGTGGTAATCGGCGGCCAGCGAGAAGGTGCGGCCGGTGGAATCCTGCAGGCCGTAGAAGCTGTTGTTGAAGTTGTCCTTGAGGACGCCGCCTGACACGCTGAACGTCCAGGCGTCGGACGGCACGATATCGGCCTGTGCCGTGAAGCGGTTCCTCGTGCGATCGGCGAGGTCGTAGTGGCGCATCTCGGGTTGCTCGCCAATCGCCGTCAGCTGCGTTTCGTCGAGCCCTGAACCGGTGCGATCGCCGTACTCGTATTGCGTCCGGAAGGTGAGCCACGAGGATCCGACGGCATCGGCCGACACGCGGAACACGTTCTCGCCGGCTCGACTCGATGATCCGCGCATCGTAGCCGTTCGCGTTGTGCGAGTAGCCGACCGTGACCGCGAATGGCATCAGTTTCGTCCACGTGGCGTCGCCGTCGAAGTTCGTCCGGCTGTGCGCGTAGAGGTCTGGACCGCCCGTGGGCGTCTCCGAGACCGAGCTAGTCGTAGCTGACCATGTCCGTGATGGACGTGGCCGGCGTGAGGTTGTTGTAGGTGTAGTTGCGCACGCGCGCGCTGAACCGCCAGTCGGTCGACGGGTGCGAGTTGAGGCTCAGGTTGGTCGAGAAGACGTGCGCTTCCCCGTCGGTGTTCGCGCGGGGCAGCGCGATCACGCGGCAGCGCCGAGTTGATCGTGAAGGGCTGCAGCGGCTCGTCGTTGCTCCACAGTCCATAGGAGAAGGAGCCGGTCACCTGCGTCTTGTGCGCCAGCTTGGTGTACCCGCCGAAGCTGATGGTCTGGGCCGAGTTCGACGGCCAGAGGGACATGCGTCCGCGTCCCGGGTGCGCCGGACGCGTCGTCGAGGCGGAGCGGGCTGTCCCAGACCAGCGTCGGCGCGATGTTGTCGAACCAGGAGCCGCTGTAGGCGACACGCAGCATGTTGCGCGCGTTCGTCCACTCGGTGCCGATGGTGAGGTCGTTCGTGCGCGAGTCGTAGGGGAGCGGCACCTCGACGTCGTTGCTGAAGCCGAAGCTGGCCCCCCAGGGCAGCTCGCCGCTGTGTTTCTGCGTGGTGAAGTTGGCCGTGACGTCGAGGTTCGGCTTCGGCGTCGCGACCACGTCGAAACGGCCGATGTCGCGCCGCTCGCGCAGGTCGAACGCCGGCGCCAGCGGGACGTACAGGTTGAGTTTCGCCGGATCGCCGTTCTGGATCGCGCGCTGCGTCGCGTCGTCGAGCACCAGCGTGCCGCCGCTGCCCGTATACGGCGTCATCGTATCGACGCTGTAGAACTGCGGAATCTGCTGCCAGCTGCCGCTGAGCGACAGCTTGCCGATCCGCTCGTAACTCCCCATGAACTCCTGGTCGCGGTAGCCGACGTTCTCGGCGCGCGCGTGGAAGTCCCACGTACCGTCGGGCTTGGCGAACGAGTAGCGGAAGTTCGAGAACAGCAGCCCATCGCGCTGGTCCTGGTACCGCTGGTAGCGCGCCTGATCGCCGTCCACGCTCGTGAAGCGGCCCCCGATGAGGAATTCGCGCTCGGTCGGCTCGAAGAGACTGCGCGACGCGTCCTCGTCGGCCGCCGCGGGCTCGGCCGCGGCGGCTGCCGGCTGCCGGCCGGCTGGGTCTGAGTCGATGGGGACGCCGGCGGTTGGGCGGTTCCCTGTGCGAGTGCGGCACCTGGCGCGGCGAGGCCGAGCAGGGCGATCGTCGTGATGGCGAATCGGCGCATACAACGGCTCCGCTTACCGCATGAAGAACTGGCCCGATGGGTGATTCGAGCCGTGCACGTTCGAGTGGCAGTTCACGCACGATCTGCCGAACATCCGGTTGCTCTTGTTGGTGGTGATCTGGTCCTTGTCGTAGAGCGTCGCCGGGTGTTTGCTCGCGATGTGACAGCGCTGGCAGAGCATCGGCATGCGGACCACGAGCATCCGGTCGTTGGAGGATCCGTGCGGATCGTGGCAGGTCGCGCAGTTCTCGCGCACCGGCGCGTGCTCGAAGAGCATCGGTCCGCGCATCTCGGTGTGACAGCTCGTGCAGAACTCGGTGACGGAGCCGCCGGTCTTCAGGTTCTTGACGTTGGTCATCGAGCCGTGCGGGTTGTGGCACGAGCTGCAGGACATCTTGCCCTCGCGCACCGGCATGTGCGCGACCGCGCGTTCGGTCTTGGCCACCTGCAGCCGGTGACAGCCGACGCACACCTGCGTCTCGGTCGGCTTCACCAGCTGGGCCTGCATCGATTGCGGCGCGTGCACGCTGTGGCACGTGGTGCAGGTCAGGTTCCGCGCCGCATGAGCGCTGCCCTTCCCAGCCCGCGTGCGTGCCGCGGTTGTGGCAGGACAGACAGGTCTCGTTGACCTCGCTGGGCGTCAGGGCTTTGAACTTCTTGATGTGCCCCTTCGCGTCGTCGTCCACGTGTGCCTGCCCTGGACCGTGGCAGCTTTCGCATCCGAGCGTGCCGGCGGGTGAACGCGGATCCTTGGCCTGGCCGTGGCGCGAGTGCGTGATGCTCTTTTCCTCCGGCTCGTGACAGAGCACGCAGGCGTCGGTGCCGGCGTAGCCCGGAGGCAGGTTGGTGGGCGTTGCCTGGGCAGGCGGTGTCTGGGCGGGCGTTGTCGCCGCGGGAGCTGTCCCCGCGCGGTGGCTGCTGCGCATCGACCAGGCGATCGGCCGTCACGCCGACCCACACGATCCACGCGATCAATCCGAGCCTGAAGAGAAGCGGATTCCGATTCACGCGTCGCGACCCGCGCGCAACTTTCATACCGCCGGTGGAGGCGCGACACCTGCCGGAATTCAGTGGCATTCTGTGACTTCGCCGCACTCACGCCAAGGCGACCGGCTCCGATATTCCGTGACGGCTCCAACATACCGTAACCGCCGCGGGCCGTTTCACGAAGCAAATCGCGTCGAATCAAAGACATCGCCCGGAACCCCAAGGCATGTTGCTTGCACTTGGGGTGGCTTCTCGAAAGGAACCGCCCATGGAAGAACGGGACCGATCCTCCCGCCAGCAGCTCAATCGCCGTGACTGGCTGAAAGCCAGCATCGGCGGCGGCACCGGGCTCGCGCTCGGCGGCCTGCTCGACGTGCCGGCGGTAAGAGCGGCGGCGCAGGAACTTCAAGCTGGCGAACGTCAGCGAGTTCACGACGTCCTGCAACTTCTGCTCGTGCGGGTGCGGCATGGTCGCGTCGGTCCGGGACGGCAAGCTCCTGAGGATGGAGGGCGACTACGACCACATCGTGAATCGCGGGTCGCTGTGCGTCAAAGGCATTTCCATGTTCGCGACGCACACCTCCCCCAGCCGGCTCACCACGCCGCGCTACCGCGCGCCGGGCAGCGACCACTGGGAGGACATCTCCTGGGACGACGCGATTAACCGGGTGGCGCAGAAGATCCGGAAGACGCGCGACGAGACGTGGATCGCGACCGAGAAGGTGGATGCGCCTAAACTCGTCGTGGATTCCGCGGCGGGAGATCGGATCGAGAGCGCCCCGCGGTTCGTCCCTCAGGAGGGCGGCCCCGCAGAAGTGCCCGTCAATCGGACCGACGCGATCGGCTTCATGGGCGGCGCGCAGAACACGAACGAGGAGTGCTACCTCTTTCAGAAGGCGGCCCGGCTGCTCGGCATGCCCTATGTCGAACACCAGGCCCGACTTTGACATAGCCCCACGGTCCCCGGTCTGGGGGCCACATTCGGTCGAGGCGCGATGACCAACCACTGGGTCGACTTGCAGAACTGCAAGACGATCCTCGTGGAAGGCAGCAACGTCGCCGAAAACCATCCCATGGCCTTCAAGTGGATCCGGAAGGCCCAGGAGAACGGGGCGACGATCATCCACGTCGATCCGCGGTTTACGCGGACCTCTTCGGCAGCCGACGTCTACGCGCGTATCCGGCCCGGCACCGACGCCGCGTTTCAGAACACGATGATCAGCCACATCATCGTGAACAAGCTGTACGACGAGGATTACGTCGTCACGCACACCAACGCCCTCTTTCTGGGCGACGAGGCATTCGACTTCAAGGACGGGCTCTTCAGCGGGTTCGACGCGGAGCACCACAAGTACGACACCAAAACCTGGGGATACCAGCTCGACCCGAAGGGCAAGCCGCGGATTGCCAAGAGCCTCGACGACCCGCACTGCGTGTTCTCGCGTCTGAAGACCTTCGTCTCGCGGTACACGCTGGAGATGGGCGAGCGCATCACTGGCATCCCTGCCGATCAGATTCGCCAGATCGCGGAGACGATGGCGAAGAACCGGCCGGGATCCATCCTGTATGCGCTCGGGATGACGCAGCACACGACGGGCGTGCAGGGCATCCGGGCGTTCACGATCCTGCAACTCCTGCTCGGCAACATCGGCAAGCCGGGCGGCGGCGTCAACGCGCTGCGCGGCGAGCCGAACGTGCAGGGCGCGTGCGACATGGCCGTGCTCTACAACTACATGCCGGGCTATCTCAACTCGGCGACCAATGCCGAGCCGACGATCTACCACTACGTGCGCAAGAACGGGATCGCCGACAGCCGCTACCTGGTCAACACGCTCAAGGCCTTCTTCGGAGACGCCGCCACCAAGGAGAACGGCTACGCCTACGAGTGGCTGCCCAAGCGCGACGCCGCCAAGGACTACGGCACGCTGCCGATGTTCGAGGATGCGCTCGCCGGCAAACTGAAGATGCTCTGGATCGTCGGCCAGAACCCCGCGGTCACGCTGCCCAACCTCAAGCTGACGTTCGATGCGATGGCGAAGCTCGAGACGCTCGTCGTCCAGGAGATCTGGGAAACGGAGACGGCGGCATTCTGGAAGCGTCCGGGCGTGGACCCGAAGTCGATCAACACCGAGGTGATCCTGCTGCCAGCGGCGTTCTTCATGGAGAAGAACGGCACCATCAGCAACTCGGGCGGCATGGTGCAATGGCGCCACGCCGCCGTGAAGCCACCGGGACAGGCCAAGCCGGACGGCGAGATCGTGGACCTCGTGTTCCGCAAGGTCCGCGATCTCGTGAAGGACTCGACGGCGCCGCGCGACGAGATCATCAAGAAGGCGTTCTGGACCTACACCACGGCCGAGGACGTCCTGCGCGAGATCAACGGGTACGCCCTGCGCGACAATCCGGAGACCGGCCTCAAGAAAGGCGACCTCATTCGCAAAGTCAGCGATCTGCGAGCCGACGGGTCCACCTCGTCGGGCGCCTGGATCTACGCGGGAGTGTTCGCGAACGGCGAGAACCTCTCGAAGCGTCGCGATTCGCAGACCGATCCCGGAGGCCTCGGCCTCTTCCCGGGCTTCGGGTGGACCTGGCCCAACAACATGCGAATCCTTTACAACCGTGCCTCGTGCGACCGGGACGGCAAGCCGTATCCGGGGTCGAAACCGATCGTCTGGTGGGACGAGAAAGCGAAGCGCTGGACAGGGCATGACGTGCCGGACGTTCCTGTCGCGACTGACGGTCCCGACACGCCAAACGGCCAGCGGCCCTTCCACCTCGGCGCGGAGGGCGTCGGGCGCCTCTTCGCGGCCGTGTATTCGGACCCCGACCCCCGGTATACCGATTACTGGCGCGACGTGGCCTACGTGCCGAAGGACGGCCCGCTCCCGGAGATGTACGAACCCATCGAAAGCCCGGTGGAAAACGTCCTTCACCCGGAGGTGAAGAGCAACCCGACGGTCAAGTATCCGCGCGTCCCGTCGCATCAGCCCATCGGCACCGCCGAGAAGTACCCCTACGTGCTGATGACGTCGACCGTCGCCGAACACTGGTGCTGCGGCTCGACGACGCGAAACATTCCCTGGCTCAACGAGCTGATTCCCGAACCGGTGCTCGAGCTGCCTGTCGTCCTCGCTCAGAAGCTCGACGTGAAATCGGGGGATTGGGTCCGCGTTTCGTCGGCGCGGGGTGAGCTCGAGGTCAAGGCCCTCGTCACGCCCCGCATGAAGGCGCTGAAAATCGGCGAGCAGGAGGTCACCGTCGTCTGGATGCCGTACAACTGGGGCTTCCAGGGGCTGTCGACCGGCCCGAGCGTCAACCACCTCACAATCGACGCCGCGGATCCCGGAGCGGGAACCCAGGAGAGCAAGGCCTGCCTCGTCAACGTCGTCAAGACCGGCCGCTCGGCCGCGCGAAGATCCGTCTCACCGAGGGGGCGCACATGACGTCGGAACCTTCCACGGGCCCGATCAGGGCGACGCTGATCGACATCGCCAACTGCATCGGCTGCCGGGCGTGCCAGGTGGCCTGCAAGCAGTGGAACGAGCGCGAGGGCGAGGACACCGAGCTCGAAGCTGACCTGGGGTTCCAGAACCCGGCGGTGCTCAGCGCGAAGACGTACACCCTCATCAAGTTCCTCGAGATGGAGAACCCGGCCAAGCCGGGCGGGCTGGATGCCAATTACGTGATGCAGCGGTGCCTCCATTGCCTGGAGCCGGCCTGCGTCTCCGCCTGCCCGACGACCGCGCTCCAGCGCCAACCCGACGGTCCGGTGTCGTACGACGCCGACGAGTGCATCGGCTGCCGCTACTGCATGCTGGCGTGTCCGTGGGACGTGCCGACCGCGGATTGGAATTCGCGCGCCCCGAAGATCTCGAAGTGCACGCATTGCGCCGACCGCGTCGCTCAGCCGGTGCCGATCGCGTTCAACGGACAGGCGTTGTCCGAGGACGCGGGTAAGCGGTTCGCCGACACCATCGCGGTTCCCGCCTGCGTCAAGGCGTGCCCCGCCGACGCCCTGCGCTACGGAACCCGGGACGAGATGCTGGCGCTCGCGCACAAGCGTATTGCGGACCGGCCCGACAAGTACGTCGACCACGTCTACGGAGAGAAGGAGCTGGGCGGGACGAGCGTGCTGTATCTGTCGAGAGTGCCGTTCGATAAGCTCGGCTTCCCGACGTATGGCGAGAAGCCCTTTCCGGCCTTCACCAAGACGGCGCTCGGCGCCGTTCCCCCCGCCGTGATGGCCGTCGGCGCCCTGCTCGGCGCCGCGTACGCCTCCTTCCGAAAACGGGTTCAGAAGGTGGCGGACGCCTCGGCTGCGTCGAAGCATTCCGAACACCACGGCCACGTCGAGTTCGAGCCTCTCCGGAAGGAGCTGATGACCCCCTTCAACTGGGTCCTCCTCCTGATCATGGCGTTTGGCGCCATCACGTTCGTCGCGCGGTTCGCTCTGGGGCTCGGCGGAAGCACGAACCTCTCCGACACATACCCGTGGGGCCTGTGGATCCTCTTCGACCTTGTGTGGATCGCGGTGGCCGCGGGCGCCTTCGTGCTGGCCGGCGTGATCTATGTCTTCCAGCGAAAGGACCTCTACGGGCTGGGGCGCACCGCCGTCCTGATGGGCCTCCTGAGCTACTCCTTCGTGACGGTCACTCTCGTCGCCGACCTCGGGCTGCCCTGGAACTCATACCAGCTCGCCCTCCAGGCTCCGGAGCACTCGGCGATGTTCGAGGTCTCGTGGTGTGTCGGCCTCTACGTCACGATCCTCCTGCTCGAGTTCCTGCCAGTGCCCTTCGAGCAATGGGGATTCCAGCGAGCCGCGGCGGTCTTGCGGAGATGGAACGGCGCCTACGTTGCGGCGGCGGTGACGCTCTTCGTCTACCTGATGTCGCGCAACCTCCTCTACGCCCTCGCGACGGCCGTGGTCTTCGGCACCCTCGCCTGGATCTTCCGCGCGCGGGACCAGAAAGCCGAACCGATCATGCTCGCGATCGCCGCCGTCACGCTGTCGACCATGCACCAGAGCTCGCTCGGCTCCCTGTACCTGCTGATGCCGAACATGCTCGCCTCGCAGTGGTGGTCTCCCGTGATGCCCGTTTCCTTCTTCCTGTCGTCGATCGCGGCCGGAACCGCGCTCGTGATCCTCATCGACATGTGGATCTCGAAGGGGTGGCGCCGCCCGCTCGAGATCGCGCGGCTCGCCTCGGTCGGGCAGATCGCATTCTGGGCGCTGCTCGCCTACCTCGTGTTTCGCCTCGGCGACATGGCGATCCGCAACCAGCTCTCCGGCGCCTTCGCCGGAAGGCTCGGAATGGCCTTCGCGGCCGAGATTCTTCTCGGTGGCGTGCTTCCGCTCATCCTGCTGGCCCGCAAGTCGCTTCGGCAGCGTGCGGACGTGCTGTTCGTCGCGGCCCTCCTCACGGTCCTCGGCGTGGCGTACAACCGCATGAACGTCGTCCTCTTCGCGATGACTTTCCGGGGCCGGATGCCCTGGGGCGCACCGGAAGTGTACGCGCCGTCGATCGTCGAGTGGGGCGTGTCGATCGGCCTGATCGCCGCCACCATCTTCTTGTTCGGTCTCGGCGCGCGGCTGATGCCCGTGCTGTCAAAGAATGAAGTGGCGCACACCGCATGACCCGGGACGTGTGGCTGGCGCGGCATCCCTACCTGCAGCCGGTCGCGGACGTGCAATCGCTCGTCGAAGCGGCGGCAGACGGGATTGCCGTCCCCAGCGCGCCGACCCCCGACTGGGAGCATTACGCCGCGGACTTTCACGCGGGCATGCCGTTGCTGCGGAGCTCCACGGTTGCGTTCGACTTCAGCGCGGTCGAAACGGCCGTTCACTCGCTTATCAGGAGTCTTGCGTCGGCTTCATTGCCGGAACCGCTGGCGGCACCGTGCCGGGACCTCGAAGCGGAGATCGAGACGACGGATTCGCGCTCGCCGGGGCATCCCGGACTGCTCCACTACCTGGGATGGGTAGTCCTGGTTCGTTACCTGGCACCGGTCGTCAGCGCCTTCGATGCGTGGCGGGACGAGGAGCAGTGGCTCCGCAACTATTGCCCGATGTGCGGCGAGCCGCCGACGATGGCGCAGCTGGTGGGGAAGGATCCGGGCCGCATGCGCATGCTGTCGTGCGGCCGCTGCCGCACCCGCTGGCGCTACAGCCGCACCGCTTGTCCGTTCTGCGACGCGCAGGGCGAACATCGTCTGGCAGTGGTGGCGGTCGAAGGCGAGGCGGGATTGCGCATCGACTACTGCGACGGGTGTAGCGGCTATCTCAAGACCTACGACGGCGAGGGGAGCGAGAGCGTCCTGCTCGCCGACTGGACGTCACTCCACCTCGACATGATTGCCCGCGATCGCGGCCTCAAGCGGCTGGCTGCGTCGCTCTACGATCTCGACGCGCGCTAGACCGCTCGCCCGATCGCGCGCGCCCCGCAAACAGGCTCCGCTTTTCAGATCTCCTTCAGCGCAACGAGCCGCGCCCGATCAGCTGACAGCTGACGGCGAGAGCCGCTCAGGCGTAGGCATCGGTCACATTCCTCCCTCGCGGTCCGTCATGCTGGTGACGGACCACTGGTGATAGCTTCTTCCTCACAAAAGCACGAACTTCCGCTTCGGGCTCCGTCTTCTGAGGAGGTCCCATTGAACTGGAACAGGTGGATTCGGCAGACGCACCGCTGGGTGGCCATTGCCTTTACGGTGACGGTCATCGCCAACTTCATCGCGCTGGCACAGGGGGTGGGATGCCGCCGCCGTGGGTGACCTACTCGCCGTTGCCCCCGCTCGCCTTGCTCCTGTTCACCGGTCTGTACATGTTCGTGCTTCCGTATGCCACCAGGTGGCGCAGCGGCCGGTGACAACCATGAAGAAAGCGACAACCACGATGATCAAGACGATGAAAAGGAAGAGTGCCTCGAAGCTAGGAGAAGGAGGAGACTCTCCCTCCCGGCTGATAGATGCGAGGATCAAGGAGGTGGGTGACTGGCGTGGCGAGATGCTCGCACGCGTCCGAATGCTCATCAAGCAGGTCGACCCCGAAGTGGTCGAGGAGTGGAAGTGGAGAGGGGTTCCGGTGTGGTCGCACGCCGGAATGATCTGCACAGGCGAGACGTACAAGAATCTCGTAAAGGTTACCTTCGCCAAGGGCGCCTCACTGGAGGACCCTTCGGACCTCTTCAACTCCAGCCTCGAGGGCAACACCCGTCGCGCCATCGACTTCCATGAGGGCGACAAGATCGATGAAAAGGCGTTGAAGGCGCTCATTCGCGCCGCCGTGGCGTTGAACACGTCGGCTCGAGCTGCCGCTCGCCCACGCGGAACCCGGACTCCTCAAAGCCGAGCGATACGCTGATTTCCCTGTGGGCTCCGCGACCCCAACCCTCTTGCCGCGAGGTGGCGGGTCCGCGTCAATTCATTTCGACGAGGATCCAAGGATGTCCAGCGTCTTCCGGATCAATGAATCGAGATGGGGTGGCCTCAGAATATCGACATGGCCACAAGGCAACTCGAACACGGAGAGGCGGTCGGCGGTAACGACAGTCGCCCAGGCGTCGCGGGCAGGCACGAGGCGATCGAAGACGCCCTGATGCTCCTGCCTGGACGTCAGTACGTGGACGCGCCCGTTGTAGGGACGAGGACGAAAGTCCTGTGCGGCCCGATACGTCTTCCTGTAGGGCACCGCTTTCCTGACCGGGTCACCCTTGACCGTGCCGATCAGGCGCTCCTTCAGGCCCCGCAGCCGCCACTGGATATTGCGCAGTCGGCTCGACAGCGCTGACCTGTCGCCCAGTGCGGAAGGCGATAGTCCGGTGCGGATGAGACTCGCAACGGCGGCCAGAACAGAGCGCTGTTCGAGTACAACGGGGTAGGAGTCCCAGAGAATCAACTCCTCGACGCGTTCCCCTGCCTCGCTGAGTTGGCACGCCATCTCGAACGCGACAAGGCCACCGAACGAAAATCCGACGAAACAGTAAGGGCCATTCGGGCAGATTCGACGGACCTGCGAAACCAGGACGCGGCGACCTCCTCGATCGCGGTGCTGTGAGGGTCGTCGGCCCTGATCGGCGGAAACGCCAGGCGATCGAAGTAAGGATGGCGCCCGGCCAGTGCCTTGACCATCGGCGCTGGAAACACTCCGTAGCCTTCCATGACCGGAACGTAGAACACGGGTGTTCCGGGGCCGTCGCCGAGCAGGCCGACACCCTCAGCCGATGGCGGCCGCCCCGGGGAGAGCCTGCCAGATCGTGCTGTTGAGTTCGGTTACCCCTTTCCGTCCTCGGCCATCAGGATCCGTTTGACCTCCTGGAGCTCGTTTTTCTTTGCCTCGGTCACCCTGGGAAACGAGAGCTCGAGGTCGGCCATCGTCTGCCAGACGATCGCAGCCACGGCCAGGCGCGTGAACCATTTGTTGTTCGCAGGGACGACGTACCACGGCGCGTGCGACGTGCTCGTGTTCGCGAGCATGTCCTCGTAGGCCTTCATGTAGTCGTCCCAGAACGTGCGCTCCTTGGCATCGCCGATCGAGAACTTCCAGTTCTTGTCTTCTTCGTCGATGCGCGACAGGAACCTGCGGCGCTGTTCGTCCTTCGAAACATTCAGGAAGAACTTGAGGACGACCGTGCCGTTGTTGGTGAGGTACTCTTCGAATGCGCAGATTTCCCGGAAGCGGCGCTTCCAGATTCCTGACCCTTTCAGATTTTCGGGAAGCTGCTGGGATGCGAGGATCTCCCGGTGCACGCGCGCGACGAGGACTTCTTCGTAGTACGACCGGTTGTGGATGCCGATGCGTCCGCGCTCGGGGAGCGCCTTCATCGAACGCCACAGATAATCGTGGTCCCGCTCTTCGGCCGACGGACCCTTGAACGAGAACACCTGGCACCCTTGCGGGTTGACGCCGGAGAGCACGTGCCGGATTGCCCCGTCTTTCCCGGCGGCGTCCATGGCCTGAAAGATCACCAGCACCGAGTACGTGTCCTGCGCGTACAACAACGCCTGCTGCTTGGACAACCGCTTGACGCCATCCAGCAGCATCGTCTTGGCCTTGGTGGCGTCCTTCACCGAGCCGGTCCAGTCCGGATCGTACTTCTTGAGTCGAACCTTCCGGCCCGGAGGTACGGACAACCGCTGCATCAACTTTCGGATTTCTTTCATCGTGATCTCCTTTTTCGCAGGAATGATTAGCGTTCTTGTGGGAATCGTCAACGCCTTACCGTGACGCGGTCGCCGATCTCAATGGTCATCAGGTCTTCGCCGAATTGAACGGGTCCTGCGTACGCCTGCCTGACGAGCGGAAGCGTGGCCGCAGGGTCGACGTTGTAGTGGGAGAAGACGGCGAGCTTTGGCTTCACGCGCTCGAAGATTCGTCCGGCTTCCGCGCCGTCCGTGTGATGCTCGGCGATGACCCGGCCCTGCCTGCGTGTTGTCCGCGTGCCTGGAATCAGCTCGTCCGGTGGACCGATGAGCACGGGGTCCTGTTTCGATCTGCCGACTTCGTGAATCAGCAGGTCAACACCCTGCGAGAACTTGACGAGATTGTCAGAGGGCTTCGTGTCTCCGGACAAAACGGCGGAGTGGCCCCGGTAGTCGATCCGGTATCCAAACGCCGGGCTCACCGGCGAGTGATCGACCAGAAATGCTGTGACCTTGACGTCGTTGGCCGTGTAGACGACGCCCTCGTGGATGTCTGTCACGTTGGCTTTAATGCCGTCTGCCGGAAACTTCTCGTCGACATCGCGCCGAATCCGAATGTCGAACGCGAACGCCTTCTGCAGGTGGCCGACCATGTCGCGTGTGCCGCGCGGCCCCCACACCTGTAACGGCACGGAGCGGCCCGAAGATGCCCACGGAAACAAGTAGAGCTCCGGCAGCCCGGCAATGTGGTCGGAATGAAGATGCGTCAAGAACACCTTCGTCACTCCGGCGGGATTGATCTTCAGCCGGGCGAGACCAGTCATCAGGCTTCGGCCGCAGTCGAACAGCAGCGTCTCCGAGCCGGCCGTCACCAGGGTGCTGATGCCCAGTCGTTGCGCATTGGCAACCGGACCACTGAGCGTTCCCAGGAGCGTCACCTTCAAGAGGGAGTCGTCCGTCCGCCCGGCCGGCTCCTGCGAGCGCATGGTGCCGTGCGCAGCAATGAGCAGCAGACCCACGAGTAGACCGAATCTGGCTTTCATCCTCGCCTTTCGGGCAATCCGACCGATGTCCTTGTTCGACCCCGCTTTAGGCCGTCGATGCCTCGATGCCTTCGCGCGGATGGTCTCAAAGGTATCCCATAAGAAAATAGACGTGAGAACTTGAAGTGGGGAACGTCAATCATATCAGCGGCCCGCGCCTGCTCATGGCAGGACGCGCAGGCGTGCGTCCGGTTGCCGGAAAGCCGCGTGTCGTTAGAACAGATGTCGTCCGAGGTCGACCTTCGCCTCGGTCATGGGGCTGTCGGCTGGAATCGTCGGTGGCGGAAAGCCCGAGGGTACGCCCACTGTGCCGCGGCAAGACCCGACTCACGGTGATACGATTCGGACCGATTTGCGCTGAAAGGGTCGAATGGCACTTCTCACAGCGAGAGCCGCGGCTGAAAGGCTCGGAGTCGGGTACTCCACGATCAAACGGTGGGTCCGCAACGGCAAGGTCCGAACGACTCGGACCGAGGGCGGTCATCATCGAGTCGCGGATTCGGAGATCGAAAGACTGCTGGCACGTCAACAGGCGCCTCCACGCCGGCGTGTGACCGCTCCAGTCGATGCCGAGTCGCTGGGGGGATTGAGCGCGCGGAATCGTCTGTGGGGATTCATCGACGAGGTGCGCGTGGACGGCCTTCTCGCCCAGGTCCGCCTTCGGATAGGCAACCAGGTGCTCACCGCGGTCATCACTGCTGATGCGGTTCGAGCGCTGAAGCTTCGAAGGGGCGAGGATGCTATCGCAATCGTGAAGTCGACCGAAGTGATGATCGCGCGGCCGTTCAAAGGGCCGAAATGAGTCTGAGAACTCCCCGGCCGCTGTGTATGCGCGCATTGATTGTCTCGGCCGCGTTCAGCCTGATCATCGTCTCGCCCTCCAGTGCCAGCAACTTTCGACAGGCGGCGGTGGACGGGGCGACGGGCCCCGCCGGGGCGATTCCCTACTTTGTCGCTGACGGCACCGGCCGGACGGGTTACCGCGCCGGAGATCGGGAGCTTGCGACGTGGGCACTCGCCGCGTGGCAGCGGAGTGCCGGCCCCACGCTGCGATTCGAGCAGGCACCTGAGAAGCAGGCACTGTTGCGGGTGTACTGGGCCGATCCGGCCGACGGCCAGTACGGTGAAATGGTGCCCTTCATGGTCGGAGAGCGGCGCGGCGCGGCACTCTACATCCGACCAGATACTGCGGCGCTCGGTCCTGAGATCGCTCGTCACACCCGCGGCGACCCACTGCTGCGTGACAGCATCGTCTATCTGACGTGCCTCCACGAGCTCGGGCATGCGCTCGGGCTGCACCACACGGACGTGTTCGCCGAAATCATGTACTCCTTTCAGTTCGGCGGCGACCTGGTCGAGTATTTCATGCGCTACCGTCGGCAGCTCAGATCGAGAGCCGACATCGCCGCCGTTTCAGGATTGGCCGCGTCCGACATCGAGCACCTGAGAGCCTTGTACTCCGCGCGCCAGCCGCTCCTTCGGTTACCATCCCCATAGCCCAGCCTTCACTAGTCCATTGATGAGGGAGTGAGTATGCACGTGCGCCGCGCCTTCGCTTCTGCAACGGTTCTCGCCACGGCGATGTTGGCGTGGTCGTCAGCCACGTTCGCACAAGGCGGGGCGCCCCAGGCACCGCCCGCAGGTCAGGGCCGTGGTGGCGGGGGAGTGGCGTTCGGACCGCCCACCGACAAGACGCCCTATGACGACTACACGGGCTTCACGAAGATCTTCGACGGCAAGACGTTCACGAACTGGCTGGGCGAGACGGACGTGTGGTCCATTCAGGACGGCACGCTCCACGCCGACACGACCAAGACGCCGGGGCAGCATCACATCCATTACGTCGGGCCCGGTGCGGTGATGCGTGACTTCACACTCAAGGTCGAGGTGAAACTCTCCGCGACTGGCGCCAATGGCGGCGTCCAATACCGCAGCCGGCTCCTCCACCCAGCACACGGCGGGTCGATCGCCGATCCGCTCGGCAAGCCGCTGCCCGCCAACGTGACGACGATGGATCAGGCGGTGGCGGCGGGGATCACGTCCGCGCCCGCCCCGCGGGGCGGGGGCCCGGGTGCCGCGGGAGGCCGAGGGGGCGCGCCGGGTGCGGGCCCCGGCGGCGCTCCGGGCGGAGGCGCTCGCCCGGGCGGTCCCGGCGCCACGTCCCCTCCTGACGCGAATGCCTGCGTCGGAGAAGTCGGCCGCCTCAGACCCGCAGCGCCGTCTGCGGCACAAGGGACCGCGCCCGGTGCTGCGCCGACCGGGAATCCCTGGCAGGTGAGCGGCTACCAGTTCGACATGGATTCGGCCAACCAATACACCGGTCAACTCTATGAAGGTCAGGGACGCAACATCATCACGTCGCCCGGCACGATCGGCATGCTGCTGCCGGGCGCCTGCAAGATTCTGCTCGGCACGATCAATCCCGATCCGAAGTCGGCCGTGAAGCCGCATCAGGGACTCGACGGCGAGTGGCAGCAGATCGAAATCATCGCCCGCGGCAACACGCTGGTCCACATCATCAACGGCCAGGTCATGTCGGTCACGATCGACGACGACCCGTCAGCGCGCGCGCCGCAGGGCATCCTGTCACTGCAGCTCGAGGGCAGTGGTCAGATCTGGTATCGCAACGTCTACCTCAAAGCGATCGACAAGCCGCTGGAATTCCCGCGTTGAGCCAATCGGTCGCCGCGATGTTCAGGCGTGAGCACGCGGCGGCCGCTACGCCGCCGGTGCCCCCGGCACCTGAAGTGCGTGCGCACCCACTCTTCGAATCGATCGCACATCGCCGCTTCGCCGTCGCTCGTGTCGGCCAGCAGCGCGTCGCCGTGCACGATACGGATGTGCGCATCGAGTGACGCCGGCACGATCTCGGGATAGTGGCGTGTGGCCGCGGCGCGCATCGACGACTCGGCACGCGCGCAGGCCTCTTCCGCGCTGGCGTTGCAGTCTTCGGCCAGATGCCGGGCAGAGAAGCCTTCGCCGGTCAGGCTGCGGAGCATCTGGTTGTGATCGACGCTGTTGCCCGGCTCCCAGTAGTGGGCGGCGAGCGTCGGCCCAATCGCCGGGTTGTCGGTCAGATAGCCCGACCTCGCCCAGCAGGTGCGCGCGCGTCTGCGCGACCGCCATGTACGCGAGCAGGTATCCCTGATACGACGCGGCCGATTCCTGATTGAGCAGATGCGGAATCGCCAGGAGCGGCCGGGGGCTTTCGACGCCGAGCACTCGCACCTCCGTCTCCCGCGCCAGCGCCAGCACGCGCTCCGGGGTGAGGTCGTCGTCTGCCATCTGATACAGCGCGGACTCGAAGTACGGGACGACGGCGATCGAGCGGGCGTCGAAGGCGCGCATCGGTTGGCTGCTGGCGATGCGGTCCAGGATGAGCGACGGCTGGAATCGGCTGCCCGTCAGCGGACGCGGCATAGCGCATCATCCAGTCTGCATCCGACAGCAGCTGGTCGCAGAACATCGACTGCGTTTCCGCGTAGGCCATCGACGTCGGCGGGTACTCCTGCGAGAAGCAGGGCGAGTTCTGGACCACGTTGGCGAAATGCGCGGCGTGGCCGCCTTCGTGGAACAGCGTGTTGATGGCGCGGAGGCCGCTGCCGACCTGATCCGGTTTCGCCTCCGCGGTGAAGTTGATCGCGGCAGGCACCCAGCGCCCGGTCTCGGTGATCCAGCTCGGCACCGGTCCGTGGCAGAACCCGTTCTGATGCTTGCCCGGACGCTCGAGCAGGTCCAGCTGCATCGTCGCACCCCGAAACTGGATCCCGAGCCGGCGGAAGCTGTCGATCCAGCGACGCAGCGCGAGTCCGAAGGGCAGGTACGGGTCGAGCCGGCGGATGACGTCGCCGGATGCATGGAACCGCAGATTCCAGGGCGCGGTGGCGGCTGCACCGTGACGCGTGCGAAGGTCCGAGAGGGCGCGTGCGTTGGCCGCGTCGGTCTGCCGGACGAAGTCGTCGAGCAGATGCAGCAGCGCCGGCGTCTGCCATGCGCTCGTTCTTCTGCAGCTTCAGGTCGAAGTAGTTTTCGTAGCCGAGCGCGCGGGCAAAGCGGTTGCGGAGGCGGACCAGCTCCAGGAACCCGTGATCGAGGACCCACCGTTCGATGTCGCGGAAGGCGTCGAATGAGCTCTTTCGCCGCTCTTCGACGCGATTGGTCGCCAGGTTGGTGGCCAGCATCGGCAGCGAGGCGACTTCCCACTCTCCCTGGTCGTTCAGATGCCGCGGCTCGTGTGCACGCTTGCGCTCGAACAGGACGGATTCGGCATCGACGATCTCGCGCATGAGCGTGCGGCCGTCCGGGCTGTCGATGATGTTGGCTTCGAACAGCGCCAGCCATCCGCCGAGGCCATGCAGCAGGGCGTCGCGCTCGGCGCCCGGCGGAGCCGCCCGGACAGCCGCCAGCTCGTCGCGGGTTTTCGTCAGCTTGGCAGGATCTCCGATGAATTCCTTATAGGCGCCCTCGGCGCGCGCGAAGGCGGCGTGGTCGTCGCTCGTGGCCATGTAGGTCGCCCAGAACAGATCCTCTTTGGTCTCTGTGCACGGCGACGTAGGCGTGGTTCAGGTAGTCGAAGTACTCTCGCGCGCTCTGCATGTCTGCGATCGTATCTCCGTCCACGTTCGCGTCACAGTCTAGGTGGACAGGAATGGATCTCAGGTGCTTGGGGTCAGACCCGGGGGTCAGACCTGGGTCTGACGCTAGCTGGACCGATGCATCACCTGCGGGCAGGACATTTTCTCCTGTTCCGCGAACGCCTCCGCAATTCTCAACGCAACGGCCGACGGGTCCGCGAAGGAGATGTTCGAAGTCACGGACACCACGAGACCGCGTTCGGGAAACACCAGGAGCGACGTCGAACCACCCAGCATGACAGCCTCCGCCAGCAGGGGCCGGCCGCAGCCCGCCACTCGCGTTGGTTCGCCCGCGAGTGGAACTGTCTCCAGGTCCCAGCCAAGCCCGTAGCTGTTTTCCTCTCCCGAGGTCAGCCTCTGTGGTCTCTGGAGCATTCCGATGGTGTCGGGCTTCAGCAGCTTGCCGTTGCTGACCGCGATCCCGAACTGCACCAGGTCGGACGGCGTGGACAGGAACGCGCCGGCTCCGGCGAAGCAGGAGTAGTCCACTTCGGTCGCCACTTCGGGACCGTAGTGCGTATCCTCGTTGAACCTCGGGAAATAGAAGGTCGCGCGGTCCGGGATCGGTTCCTTCGGGGAGTCGGTCGTCGTGTCGCCCATGCCCAGCGGCTCGAAGATCTGACTGCGCATGAACGCCGAAAACGGCTCGTTCGCAGCGGCCTCGATCGCCGCGCTCACCAGGACCCAGCCATACGTCGAATACCTGAACTGCGTGCCCGGCTCGAACCGCAGCGGATCGACCGCGAACTTCTGCACGCCCTCCAGCGCCCGCTCGCAGTGCGCCGACGGCATGTAGTCTTCTTCACCGCGGTAGTGCCTGACGCCTGCCAGATGTCCCATCAGCTGGCGCAGCGTCACGGGCCACTGTTTTGCCGGAAACGCGGGCACGTACGTCTGAATCTCGTCGTCCAGTTTGATGCGGCCTTTCTCCAGCAGCAGGCCGACGGCGGCCGACGTGAGCGCGACGGAGGCCGTTCCAATCCTGAACCGCGTTTGTGGCGCGACCGGCGCACGATTATCGAGATCCGCCCAGCCAAAGCCTTCGGCCCATACGAGGTCGCCACCCGCACCGACCGCTACCGATAGTCCCGGCAGGTTCTGCTCGGTGATCGCAGTCCGGACGATCTGCCGCCCCTGCTCGACCGCGCCGGCCCACTGTCGCGACAAGGCCCCGTGCGTTACGGATGGCACGGCCTTCGGGTCCGGGTGCAGCGGCGTCGCGGTGGCGCTCACGTAGGCAAAGAGCCCCAGAATCGCCGCGAGCAACAGGCCGACGGCCACCACGAACAGAGCGATCCACGTTTCTTTCCGACTCTTCATATCTCTCGTGGGGGCTTCAGGCCTCGGCCTTCCTTGCACGTGCCAACGCCGTAACTTTACAATGCAAAGTTATTCGTGTCAACGTGAAGAAGAGCCAGGGTAGCCGATACCGTATATGTTGCGGACCGCGACCCGCGATGCGGAGCGCGCGTTTTTCCACGCCAGCGTTAGCTTGCTGGAGCGGACCGTGTTTCGCCGGCATTCGGAGAATCTGACAAGGTAGTGGCTAGCAACCTTTTTCCACTCTCCACCGTCTATGTGCTTTGGGAGTATAGTCTCAAGGCACACATGGACAGATTCCGACCTGAATCCTTTCTTCCCTTGACTCCGGTGGCGTTCGAGATCCTGCTCGCGCTGGCCGACGGCGAGCGCCACGGCTACAGCATCCTGCAGGAAGTCGAACGCCGGTCGGGCGGCACGGTGTCGCTGCATGCCGGCACGCTGTATCGCGCCCTCGCGCGGCTGCTGGAAAGCGAGCTCATCGAAGAGCTGACAGAAGCACCCGATCCGAACAATGACGACGACCGGCGGCGGTATTACCGGCTGACGACGCGCGGCATCGCCGTGGCGAAGTCGGAAGTCGCCCGGCTGGAGGGGCAGCTGTCGGCCGCTCGCTCGCGGCGACTGCTGAAAGGTGCCCGGACGTGATGCGCAGGCTCTTCTCACTGGCACTGTTCGCCTATCCCCGGGCCTTCCGCCGGCGATTCGGCGACGAAATGTACGACGATTTCCGTCGCAGGCCCCTTGGTACGGCCGGCACGCTACGCACCCTGGGGACGCTTGCGATCAACGGCCTCGCTGAACGCTGGTCGGCGGTCGTGCGGTGGGCGTGGTTCTCGAACGCGACTCCCCACTTGTACGAGCCTACAGGCAGGCACCATATGTTTCTCGATACGCTTCGCGCGGACGTCAGGCACACGATTCGGCTCGCGGTCAAGACGCCGGTCTTCACAACGTTGACGATCCTGACGCTCGCCCTCGGTATCGGCGCCACCAGCGCGATCTTCGCCGTCATCAACGGCGTGCTGCTGAGAGCGCTGCCTTACCGCGATGACGCGCAGCTCGTGAACGTCTGGAGCAACAACACCAGCGAGAGCCGGCCGCGCAATCCGCTTTCGCCGGCGAACTTTCTCGATTTCCAGAGAATGAACACGACGCTCGACGGC
Source organism: uncultured Acidobacteriota bacterium (assembly GCA_963730995.1). GTDB lineage: Bacteria > Acidobacteriota > Vicinamibacteria > Vicinamibacterales > 2-12-FULL-66-21 > CAVSUB01. Next base: position 575,601 of record CAVSUB010000004.1, read on the forward strand.
CTCGAAGGCTACTTCGCTATCGTGACGCCGACCCAGCTGAAGGCCGACAGCGGCACCGAAGTGGTCTTCGGGCTGTTCGTCACGTCGAATCTGTTCAACATGCTGGGCCGCTCCGCCGCGCTCGGCCGCGCGTTCGCTGCCAACGAACAAGCGCCGGCCGTGGTGTTGAGCGACGGGTACTGGCGGCGGCGCTTTGGCGCCGATCCTGGCATTGTCGGCAGGCAGCTGACGCTCTACGGGATGCCCTACCAGGTGATCGGCGTGATGCCGCGCGACTTCGTCTTCCCATATCCCGGCATGCTCGGGCCGAGCGGATTCACGCGCGTCACCAGCATCGACTTGTGGCTGCCGATCACCTACTCCGGCCCGGTGGCCGCCTCGAACCGGATGCTGACGCCGAGCGGGGAGGTCGTTCGCTCCGCTCACTGGTGGGGCGCGATCGGCCGCGTCAAGCATGGAGTGCCGTTGCAGCAAGTAGACGCCGACCTGAAGCGAATCGCCGCGCAGCTCGAGCAGGCGTACCCGTCCACGAACAAGGGCTGGAGCACAACCGTCGTGCCCTCGATCGATCAATCCGTGGGAGCGATCCGTCCGGCGTTGATGATCCTGCTCGTCGGCATCGCGTTCGTGCTGATCATGGCGTCGGTGAACGTTGCGAATCTGCTGCTGGCCCGCAGCGTCGCCCGTGAAAAGGAGCTTGCGACTCGCGTGGCGCTGGGGGCTCGCCGGTCGCGGATCGCGCGACAGCTGCTCACCGAAAGCCTGCTGCTCGCGGCCGCGGCGGGCATCGCCGGTCTGCTGGTGATGTGGTCGACGTTGACCACGCTCATCGCGCTGGCGCCGGCCGACATCCCTCGCATCAACGAAGTCACGATCGACTGGCGGGTGCTGCTGGCGGCGTCGCTCACCACGATCCTCACCGGCCTCCTCGTGGGCGTGTTGCCGGCGATGAGCTCGGCGACGGTCAACCCGCAAGCCAGCCTGCAGGACGCCAGCCGCGGATCCGTTGGGAGCGGACTCCGACGCCGCGCCCGCGCCGCACTCGTGATCGCCGAAGTCGCGCTCGCCGTCGCGATCACGACCGGAGCCGGGCTGCTGCTCCGCAGCTTCGTGTCGGTGACGAACGTCAATCCGGGCTTCGAGACCAAGGGAGTGCTCACCTGGCAGATGAACCTGCCGCCGCACCTGACCGACAACGCCGATCGCCTCGCGTTCTACCAGGACTTCTTCACCAGGATGGAAGCGCTGCCCGGCGTGGTATCGGTCGGGGGCACCACCCGAGTGCCGCTCGGCAGCACGTCCGTGTCGACCACGCTGCAGCGCGAGGGCTATCCGCTGCCCGCCGCCGAGCTGCCGGAAGTCCAGTTCCGCCGCGCGATGCACAATTACTTCCAGGCGATGGGCATCCCGATTCGCAGCGGCCGCGGCTTCGATGCCACCGACACCAGCACGGCGCCGCCAGTCGCCATCATCAACGAAACGATGGCGGGCAAGCTCTTTCGGAATCAGGATCCGATCGGACAACACGTCAGGATCGGCTCGACGCCAACCGGCCCGTGGACGACGATCGTCGGGGTCGTCGGGGACGTCCGTCACGGCGGCCTCGAAGACGAACCGGAGCCGGAGATGTACATCAACTACCTGCAGGGCCCGCCCGTATCGCCGTTCATCGTCATGCGCACCGCCGGCGATCCCGCGCTGCTCGCGGAACCGGTTCGCGCGGAGATGCGCCGCATCGACAAGAACATTCCGCTCTACGACATGCGGACCATGGCGAGGCTGCGGTCGGAAGCGATCTCGACACGGCGCTTCATCCTGCTGATCGTTGGCGCGTTCGGCGTCCTGGCACTCGGACTTGCCGCGATCGGCGTCTACGGAGTGATGTCGCTGATCGTCAGCGAGCGCACGCGCGAAGTTGGGGTGCGGCTCGCGCTCGGCGCGAAACCGTCCCAGCTGTTGGGGATGATTGTCGGGCAGGCGGCGACGCTCGGTGCAATCGGCGTCGCGATCGGAGTGCTCGTCGCCTTGCCGATGGCGCCGCTGCTCGCCGGACAGCTGTACGGCATTCACTCGATCGATGCGGCCACGTTCGTCAGCGTGCCAGCCGCGCTGTTGCTGATCTCGGCGCTCGCGGCGCTGGTGCCGGCGCGCAAAGCGATGCGAATCGATCCGGTCGAGGCGCTGCGACTCGAGTGAACTTCGAGCCTGGCGCGGGCTGAAGCCCGCGCCCTACATGTGAACTTCGACCCCGCAGCGTCGCTCTTCCGCGAGTGCCAAGCTCTCGATCCTGCCCTAGAACCTCTTCCGCCAGCGACGTAAGACGACCTCCAGGTTCACGTTCGCCTGAGGCATCGCATGCGGCGTCATATTGATATCGTCGGTATGAGTGGACGTTCTCGCACCAACACCCCATCCTTGGTCGGCGACCGGTCGTTGTCATGGCCCGGTCGAAGGACTGATCTCGATACTCAATCTGCTGCGAATGACGAGGCGGGAGAACAGGCGGCGATCATGACCCCCAAAGTGCACGCGATTCAGACTGGCACGGTACGTGTTCGCCCGAAACAGATGGCGGCGACCGCTCGCGGTCAAATGCGACTGGCGGCGGTGTTGCTCGACGACGAGTGGTCGGAGTGGGTACCGATCTACGCCTGGCTGATCGAACACGAAGAGGGGGCCATCCTCGTAGATACCGGTGAGACATCGCGCGTGCACGAGCGCGGCTATCATCCGCGGTGGCACCCGTTCTATCGGCGAGCATCGCGGTTTCGCGTGCGACCCGACGACGAGATTGGTCCTGTCTTGCGTGCGATGGGCGTTGCGATGACCGACATTCGTCACGTCGTCCTGACCCATCTCCACACCGATCATGCCGGTGGGCTGGCGCATCTCGTGGGTCAGCGCATCTGGGTGGATTCGCGAGAACTCGATGGAGCACGCGGGCTTCCGGGTCGAGTCAAGGGATATCTGCCGCACCGGTGGCCGCAGTGGATCGACTTCGAGCCGGTTCGGTTCGAGCCGCGACCGTTCGGCCCGTTTCCGGAACGGATGCCGTTGACCAGCCGCGGCGATGTCTTTGTCGTGCCGACACCAGGCCACACGCCAGGTCACGTGTCCGTCGTCGTCGAAGGCGAGGTGTCGGTCTTCATCGCCGGTGACACGAGCTACACCGAGGATCTCTTGCGGGCCGGTGTGGTTGACGGCGTCAGCCCCGACGAAAACGTGGCGCGCAAAACGATGGCGCGCATCCGGCAGTTGGCGGCGGACCTGCCGCTCGTGTACCTGCCGTCGCACGATCCCGCGGCCGCGGAGAGGCTGGCGCACATGCGGCCGATGGCGGCGTCCAGTCTCGAGCCGTGCGGTTGACGGCCCCGCCCATCACTCGTCCTTAGGAATCCTCCGAAACGGCCCGTTGGGCGGCAAGCCCCGGAGCGCTTTCGGACCCGCTCGTTCGGACTCATGCACCCTTGCGATCTCTCGACCGGGCCGCTGGGCAGGGGCGCTATTCTTATGGACGGAACATGAACAGACCTTCGATAGTCACCAGCGCGGCTCTTCCGGTGTTCGCCATCCTCCTCCTGGTCCGCGCCGTTTCGACGCAGGAACCACGGAATCAGAGCGCCGCGGCGCTGAAGAACCCGGTCGCGGCGACGCCAGAGTCAATCGCGGCGGGCCAGAGGGGCTACGACGCCAACTGCGCCAGCTGCCATGGCAACAGGGCCCAGGGTGCCGTCAAAGCCGGCGTCGTGATCTCAATCATCCAGGAGCAGGGCGGAAAGCAGCCTCCCGATCTGACCGACGACGCATGGGACCATGGCGCGACCGATGGCGAAATCTTCTCCGTCATCAAGAAAGGCGTGCCGCCCACGATGATGGCAGGCTGGGACGGCAGGCTGTCGGACACCGAGATCTGGAACATCATCAACTACATCCGCGCGCTCCCGACGAACAGGAACATCACTGCCGCGGCACCGGTTGCCGCAGACGCGAACGCGACGCCACGGCCGACACTGGAGCTGGCCGACTACGTCCAGATGCCGATGACTGGCGAAATCGGCGGCGAGAACACGCGCGGACAGATGGCGCGCGTGAACTTCCTGCGCGACGAGCCGGGAGGGCGACGCTTTTTCGTGAACGATCTCAACGGACCGCTCTACATCCTCGACAAGCAAACGAAGAAGCTGACGAAATACCTGGATTTCAACGGCGTTGGTGAGCGGCCGGGTCTCTTCGCGAGACTGACGTACGAGCGAAACCTCGCAACCGGTCTCATCAACGTCATTTTCGATCCGGACTACGCGCGTAACGGGGTCTTCTACACGATCCACATGGAAGACCCCACGATCGCGGCGCCCGCGGAGCCGAAGGCTGGCGCCGTGCCCGGCCTCGCCGTCTCGGGCTACCGGACCACGCCGGCGATCGTGACGCCGACACTGCCTGGCGCAACGATCGACCGCGAGTCCGTCGTGGTTGAGTGGACCGATCGGAATATCACGAACACGACCTTCGAAGGCACCGCGCGAGAGGTACTGCGGATACAGCTGCCGTCGCCGATCCATCCGCTGGGTGAGATGACGTTCAATCCGACTGCCCGGCGCGGCGACGCGGACTGGCGCGTGATGTACATCGGCAGCGGGGATGCAGGTACCGGCGAGCAGCGCGACATCCGCCGGCTGAATCCGCAGCGACTCGACAACCTGGCCGGGAAAATCCTCCGCATCGTGCCCGATCTGCGCGAACACACCGCCACGAGCACGGTGAGCGAGAACGGACGCTATCGCATTCCGAACGACAATCCCTTCGCTTCCGTCGAGGGAGCGCGCAAGGAGATCTGGGCCGCGGGTTTGCGCAATCCCCATCGTCTGATCTGGGACGTGGACCCCGCTCAACCCGCAGCGCCGCGCCTGTTCGCGTTCAGCATCGGCCTGGCCTCGTGGGAGACGATGGTGATTGTCAAAAAGGGGGCGAACTACGGCTACCCGCTGCGTGAGGGCCCTCAGGCCAGGACGTCCGAAGGGATGGTCCCCGTGCCGGCGGACGACACCATCCCGCTGCAGATCACGGACACGATCACGCGCGGCACAGTGAAGCCGACTTATCCCGTGATCGCCTACCCGCATGCCGCCAGCGGCGGCGACGCGATTGCCGGTGGGGTCATCTATCGCGGCAGCCGTATCCCCGCCCTGAAGGGCAAACTGATCTTCGGCGACATCACGACGGGCCACGTCTGGTACTCCGACATGGCCGACGTGCTGGCCGCCGACGACGGCAACCCGGCGACGCTCGCCGCGATGCACGAGATAGATGCCGGCCTTCGCCGCCTCGTCGAACAGACGTTCCGCGCACGCGGGGGGCAGGGTGACGCGCTGCCTGGCGCCGCCGCCGTCGCGGGTCGCGGCCGCGTGGATGTTCGGTTCGCCGAGGACAGCGCCGGCGAGCTCTACATCCTGACGAAGACTGACGGCATGATCCGCCAGGTCGTGGGTTTCCGCTAAGTTCGCCACTTGTGTTTTTCACGTAGGGCCGGGCCTTCAGGCCCGTCCAGGCGGACTAAGCCATCGCCGAACGCACGGTCGCCCGGATCTTTTCCATCGCCGTCTTGAGGTTCTCGTCCGCGCTGTGGGTCCAGTATTCCTTGTTGAACAGCTCGAGCGAGAAGTAGCCGCGAAATCCGTTGTCTCGCATGTCGCGGAGGATCTGGCGCAGCGGCGCAACCCCGTCGCCCGGGTAGACGCGATTGCCGTCGTTGAGCGTGGACGAATCGGCCGCCTGCGGATAGTCGTTGAGGTGCATCACGTGCAGCGAGGCGCCGTTGATCTGCTTGAGCGCCGTGAAGGGCGTCCCGCTCTTGTAGAGATGAAACACGTCGAGCAGCAGGCTGGCGTCGGCGCGTCCGGCCGCGACGGTCACGTAGATGCCGTGTGACAGTGGCCCGAGCACCGGATGGGTCCCCCAGAGCTCGAGCAGCGGCGACACGCCCATCTTCTCGCCCAGTTCGAGCGCCTCGCGGTAGTACTTCGCGGCGTTGTCCAGGGTGACGGCGGCGCGACTGTTGCCAGGCGGGGCCGCGATTCGCTTGCCGTCGATCTGCGCCACCTTGTCCATGTCTGCCTTCAGCTTCTCCATCGACGCCGCGCGCCGAGCGTCATCGTCGTCGAGAATCGAGTTGAAGGCGATGGCATCCTCGACGGTGAGGCCGGCGTCGGCGATGCGTTTGCCCAGATCCTTGAGCGTGCCTCCCTTGGCCGTGTAGGCGTCGAGTTCCGTGATCCAGGGCTCGATCGCGTGGAACCCGGCCTTCGACGCGGCGTCAATGACGCCGGCGATATCGAGATTGTTGCCGCGGATCGTGCTCGTGTTCAGGCAATAGCCGAAGGGCTCATTCGCCGGGCGCGCGCGCGGGGCAGCGGCCTTTGGCGCCTGGGCCTCAACGGCTGGAGGGGATACGACTCCGGCGCTGAACGCCGCCGCGGCGGTCCCGAGTACTTCTCGACGTGAGAATTCCATTTCGCGAATCACCTCCGCTCCGTCATTTCGTCGTTTTCGCCGGCAGCAGGCCCTTCTCGACGAGGACAGGCGGACGACGATGTCTCGTCGCCTGCTCGTAGGCATAGGCATAGCCCAGGAGATCGCCGTCCTGCCACGGGCGTGCGGAGATCTCGAGCCCGAACGGCAGCCCCGTGGCGTAGAAGCCAGCCGGGACCACTATGGCCGGCACGCCGATCATGTTCACCCAGCTGGTGTCGCTGTGCGGACCGCTGCTCAAGCGGCCGCTCTGCGGCATCGTTTCGTCGGGCGGGGGCATCTGCGTGGCAGGGTAGACGAGGCCGTCGAGGCGCAGCCGCTCGAAGACTTCGGCGTAGGCATCGAGCGCCTTTCGCCGCGGTGCGTGGTAGTTCGCCTCTGCCTCCGGGTCCGTTTCGAGCTTCCGTTGGACCACGGCGGTCTGTCGCTCGCCATCGACGCCGGATCCGGCGTCGCCCGTGATGACCGGCGGAAGCGCCGAACCGACAACCTTCTGATACTCGGCGGCCGAGTGATATTGCGCGGGACCGAAGCGCTGCAGGAACGCTTCGGTTCCCTCCGCGATATACGGGCGTGTGTAGATGCCAGCGGCGATATCGGTGAAGCTGTCCGGCAGAATCGAATCGTCGAAGATCACGGTGGCGCCGGCTGCGCGCAGCCCCTCGATCGCTTTCATGAACGCTTCGCGCGTCTCCGGTTGCAGCGGCACTTCCTCGTCACGTCTTCTCTGCGCGGCGGCCTGCGCGGAGCCCGATGAGGCCGCGCCATGAAAGGGCACGCCGGTTCCGCGCATGATGAACGCCGGCACCCCGAAGCGTTTGCCCTTGAGGGCGTCGGCCTTCAAGTAAGAGATGTACGGACCCGGCTGCGCCTTCCCTGCGGCATCGGCCGTTCGGGGATCCAGAGGATCGGCTCCGGCCATCACGTTGAGCGCGATAGCGGCGTCGGTGACGGTTCGCGCGATTGGCCCGGTGTTGTCGAGGAGCCAATCGAGCGGGGCGATGCCGGCGATGCTGACCAACCCGCGCGTCGGAAACACGCCCACCACCGCGCTCGTCGCGGACGGCATTCGAATGGAGTTGCCGGTGTCGGTGCCGGTGCCGAGCATCGCGAGGTTGGCCGTCACGGCCGTCACGGTGCCGCCGGACGATCCACCAGGACTGAAGCGCACGTCGTACGCGTTGCCCGTTCGGCCGAAGGCGCTGCTGCGGTTTGTGTCGCTTGCAGCAAAGTCGGGCATGTTCGTCTGGCCGATGATCACGGCCCCGGCGGCTTTCAGCTTGCTGACGACCGTCGCATCGGCCGGCGCGACGAGCTCATGGCCCGGGATCCTGTAGCCCTTCCATCCGTCGCTCGTGACGAGGCCCTCGACGCTGGTGTTCGCTTTGATGACGATCGGTACGCCCCACATCGGCGCGGGCTTGAAGTCGCTTCCGCCAGCACGGGCCTCGGCGTCCTCCCGCGCAGCGATCTTCAAGGCGCCAGGCCCGTCGACATACTCGATCGCGCGGTAGATGCCGTTGTACCTTTCAATCCGGGCGAGGTACCACTGCACGACGTCCGTGACCGTGTATTTGTGCGTGGCATACAGCCGGTGAAGCTCTTGGATGCTGATTTCGAGGAGATCACGATCTATCGCCGGCTGCGCTTCGTTGATGGTTGTGGGGACCGCTGCGGTTGGAGTGCGTGTCTGAGCGGAGAACGGTCGCAGAAAAAGCCCGACACTGGCGATCGTCAACAGAACCAGTCGTGCGCACGGTCTGGAGCTCACGGCGCGACGATTATGGCATGGCGGCAGTCGAGGTGGCTCACCGGGGGCGCCAGATGCGCCCTGGACTTGTTCGAGTCGGGGGAATCTCGATCGCCTCGTTACAAAAGAATCACACGCATCACGTACTGTCTCACGCTTGAATCGCAGTGGACTACGTCCGAGCGCGACGAGTTCGATCTCATTACGAGCGTGGGGTGGGCCCGGAAACTCTCTCGCGGCGTGTCGCTGGGCGTTGAAGCCATCGGCGAAGACCTCGAGGGTTTCTGGGACTCGCAAGAGGCTGGGGGGGGTGCCCGGTTGCTCGCCGGCCCGAGCATCCACGTCGCGCCTGCGGGGCGACGGTGGCAGTTCACGGCGACCGGTGGTCCTGTCTTCCACTCGTCGGACACGGGACGCACCAGCAGCGCTCTCCGTGATCTTCCGCCCGACACTGCCCGTACGAGCTACGCGCTCAAAGCCTCACTGTCAATCGCGCTGACGTCCGAGAGATGACGCTGAGCCACGGAGAATCACGCGAGTCGAGCGAAGTTCGCGAGCGCCACGCGCCCGGCTGGAGTAACCTGACACCGTGACCGAAGGCATTGACGATCGGCGTCCCCTCTCGAGCGATGAGCTGCAGAAGATCGATGCGTATTGGCGCGCAGCGAACTATCTCTCCGTCGGCCAGATCTACCTCTACGACAATCCCCTGCTGAGACAGCCGCTCACGCGCGAGCACATCAAGCCGCGACTATTGGGCCATTGGGGTACGACCCCCGGTCTCAATTTCATCTACGTCCACCTGAATCGGATCATCCGCAAGTTCAACCTTTCGATGATGTACATCGCCGGTCCAGGGCACGGCGGACCCGCACTCGTCGCCAACACGTATCTGGAAGGTACGTACAGTGAGGTCTATCCGTCCGTCTCGCAGGACGAAGCGGGCATGAAACGCCTCTTCACGCAGTTTTCGTTTCCGCTGGGGATTCCGAGTCACGTCGCGCCGGAAACGCCAGGATCGATCCACGAAGGCGGCGAGCTGGGGTACTCGCTCTCTCATGCCTACGGCGCCGCCTTCGACAATCCGGACCTGCTCGTCGCATGCGTGATCGGCGATGGCGAGGCGGAGACGGGCCCGCTTGCGACCAGCTGGCACTCGAACAAGTTTCTCAACCCGGCGACCGACGGCGCCGTGCTGCCGATCCTCCACTTGAACGGGTACAAGATCGCGAACCCGACGGTGCTCGCGCGAATCAGCCGCGACGAGCTCTTCGACCTGCTGTCTGGATACGGCTACACGCCGCACTTCGTCGAAGGCGATGAGCCAGCGGCGATGCACGAGCGCATGGCGGCGACGCTCGACAGAGTTGTCGAGACCATCCAGCGTGTGCAGACGCAGGCACGCGCCGGCATCGCCACCGAGCGGCCGCTCTGGCCCATGATCGTCCTCCGCTCGCCGAAAGGATGGACGGGTCCCAAGGAAGTCGACGGGAGGAAAACAGAAGGATCCTGGCGAAGCCATCAGGTGCCGATGGGGGAGATGCACGAGAACCCCGAGCACGTGAAGCTTCTCGAACGCTGGATGAAGAGCTATCGGCCCGAGGAGCTCTTCGACGCCGAAGGGCGGCTGCGTTCGGAGCTCGCGGAACTTGCGCCGAAGGGCACGTCCCGAATGAGCGCTACTCCGCACGCAAACGGTGGCCTCCTGCTGAAGGATCTGAAGCTGCCTGATTTTCGGGATTCCGCCGTCGCGGTTCCACGTCCAGGAGCCGTCGATGTCGAGGCCACCCGCGTGATGGGCGCGTTTCTTCGGGGCGTCATGAGCAGCAACCTCGAATCGCGCAATCTTCGCCTGTTCAGCCCGGACGAGTTCAATTCCAATCGCTGGCAGGACGTGCTTTCGGTGACAGACCGGGCGTGGGACGCGGCTCGCGTTGCAGACGATGAGCACCTGGCGCCGACGGGACGCGTAATGGAGATGCTGTCCGAGCACCAGTGCCAGGGCTGGCTCGAAGGCTATCTTCTGACCGGCAGGCACGGCTTCTTTTCATGTTACGAGGCCTTCATCCACATCGTGGACTCGATGGTCAATCAGCACGCGAAGTGGCTGAAGGTCTGCGCGGACATTCCCTGGCGCAAGCCGATCGCGTCGCTCAACTACCTGCTCTCGAGCCATGTCTGGCGTCAGGATCACAACGGCTTCAGCCACCAGGACCCCGGCTTCCTCGACCACATCGTGAACAAGAAGGCGTCGGTGGTGCGCGTGTACCTGCCGCCGGACGCGAATACGCTGCTGAGCGTGACCGACCATTGCCTTCGCAGCCGCAACTACATCAACGTCATCGTGGCGGGCAAGCAACCGGCGCCGCAGTGGCTCACCATGGACGAGGCCATCCAGCACTGCACCGCGGGGCTGGGCCGCTGGTCGTGGGCCAGCAACGACGAAGGCGGTGAGCCGGACGTGGTCATGGCCTGCTGCGGAGATGTCCCCACGCTCGAGACGCTCGCGGCGATCACGCTCCTGCGCGAGCACATTCCACACTTGAGGGTTCGGGCGATCAATGTTGTCGATCTGATGAAACTGCAACCTTCCGAAGAGCATCCCCACGGGTTGTCGGACGACGCATTCGACGCCCTGTTCACACGCGACAGGCCGATCATCTTTGCGTTCCACGGCTATCCAACACTCATCCATCGGCTCACGTATCGGCGGACGAACCACTCCAAGCTGCACGTTCGTGGCTATAAGGAAGAGGGCACGACGACCACGCCCTTCGACATGGTCGTTCGGAATGACATGGACCGCTTCCATCTGGTGATGGACGTGATCCATCGCGTACCCGGCCTGGCCAGGAGCGCCGGGCACGTGAAGCAGCTCATGCTGGAGCGCCTCGAGGAGCACACCCACTACATCGGCAGGTACGGCCGGGACGTGCCCGACATCCAGAACTGGCGCTGGGGCGGGGCGGTCGACGCCGCGCAGCAGGGATCGCGATCGGAGACAGCGGCGGACTTCTAGTAGGAAATAACGCCTGAATCAGTAGCAGCCGCTCCGTTGTCGCGACTGCGAAATCAGGGCCGAACCGCAGGACGGCACGCTACAAGCTGCCAGCTGAGAGCTGACGGCTGAAAGCTGAAGGCTGAGAGCTGAGAGCTAACTGAAGAGAGGATGAATGCCGCACGCGCTCGCGGGCCAGGGGGCCCCCTCCGGAACGCTGATCGATGTCCGTGCGCTCGAGCGTGAATTCTTCGAGCGGGTGCCTGACCCGGGGGACATCCGTCAACGCGTCGCGTTCGGCACCAGCGGCCACAGGGGGACGCCGCTCGATGGGAGTTTCACCGCGGCGCACATCGCGGCGATCACCCAGGCCATCTGCGAGTATCGACGGCAGAACGGCATCGACGGTCCGCTCTACATCGGCAAGGACACGCACGCGCTGTCCACGCCAGCCCAGGAAACCGCTCTCGAAGTGCTCGCCGCGAATGGCGTGCAGACGATCGTCCAGCAGCACGACGGCTTCACGCCGACGCCGGTCGTCTCCCGGGCGATCCTCGCGTGGAATCAGCGGACGGGCGATCGGTCGGCGGATGGAATCGTCGTCACGCCGTCGCACAACCCGCCGGAGGATGGCGGATTCAAGTACAACCCTCCGCACGGCGGTCCTGCCGATACCGGCGTGACCCGCTGGATCCAGGACCGTGCGAACGAGCTGCTGCTGGCGAAGAATGCCGGAGTCAAGAGGGTCACAGGGGCCGTCACGAACGCGCCCGGTATCCATCCGGAAGATTTCGTCCAGCCGTACGTCGACGACCTCCAGAACGTCGTCGACCTCGAAGCGATCCGGGACTCAGGCGTGACGATTGGAGTCGATCCCCTGGGCGGGGCCTCACTCGCGTACTGGGAGGCGATTGCCGACCGCTACCGGCTGAACCTCACCATCGTGAACCGGAAGATCGACCCCACCTTCGGTTTCATGACGCTCGATCACGACGGACGAATCCGCATGGATTGCTCGAGCCCTTACGCGATGGCCAGCCTGGTCGCGCTTCGCGAGCAGTATCAGGTGGCGCTCGGCAACGACCCGGATGCGGACAGACACGGCATCGTGACGCCGTCCGCGGGGCTCATGAACCCGAACCACTTTCTTGCCGTCGCGATCGAGTACCTGGTGGCGAATCGCCCCTTGTGGTCGCCGTCGGTCACTGTCGGCAAGACTGTGGTCAGCAGCACCATGATCGATCGCGTCGTCAACGGATCCGGACGGCGCCTTTCGGAAGTGCCCGTCGGATTCAAGTGGTTCGCGCCAGGCCTGTTCGACGGCAGCCTGTGCTTCGGCGGCGAAGAAAGCGCCGGGGCGAGCTTCCTGCGGAAGAACGGCGCTGTCTGGACGACGGACAAGGACGGCTTGATCATGGGACTGCTCGCGGCGGAGATCGTGGCGCGCACCGGCGAAGATCCCGGGATCCGCTACAGGAAAGTGGAGCAGCGCTTCGGCGCTTTTCACTACACGAGAATCGACGCTCCAGCGACACCCGAACAGAAAGCAAGGCTCCAGAAGCTGTCGCCGGAGGACGTGCGCGCGACCAGCCTTGCCGGCGAGTCGATCGAGGCGAGGCTGACGCGCGCGCCTTGGAACGATGAACCGATCGGCGGTCTCAAGGTCGTGGCGCGAAGCGGATGGTTCGCGGCAAGACCTTCGGGAACGGAGAACGTGTACAAGATTTACGCGGAGAGCTTTCGCAGCGCGTCGCACCTGGCCGATATCGTGTCCGAGGCGCAGACCATCGTCTACGGCGCGCTTGCCGTCTGACCATCGTCCAGGGTCCGATGCGGTTGCTGATATTGAACGCGGGGTCGAGCAGCCTGAAGTACAGCGTCATCGACGCCGTCGATGAGCAGGTCTGGATGCAGGGCCAGAGCAGCGAGGGGCAGAGCGTCCGCGCGGTCGTCGATGAAGTGCGGTCGCGATGGTCCCTGCAGCCGATGGGTGGAATCGAAGGGGTCGTGCATCGGGTGGTGCACGGCGGCACGCGTTTCACCCAGGCCGTCCGGGTCACTCCCGAAGTCCGCAGCGGCCTGAACGAGCTGAACGAGCTCGCGCCTCTTCACAACCCGCCCAGTCTCGCGATCATCGACGCCGCAATGGCGCTGTTACCGGGTGTCCCACACGTAGCCGTGTTCGACACGGCCTTCCACGCGACGCTGCCTCCCGAGGCGTTCACCTATGCGTTGCCGGGCGAGTGGACGGCGCGCTGGGGGCTTCGGCGGTTCGGCTTCCACGGCTTGAGTCACGCCTACGGAGCTGAGCGCGCCGTGCAGATGCTGAACCGTCCCGCGGATGGCGCGCGGGTGATCGTCGCGCATCTGGGCAGCGGCGCGTCCGTCACCGCAATCCGGGACGGCCGCTCCATCGACACGTCCATGGGCTTGACGCCGCTCGAAGGACTCATGATGGGCACCCGAAGCGGTTCCGTCGACCCTGGACTTCTCCTGCACCTTCAGCTCCGTTGCGGAGTTTCTGCAGGAGCGCTGGAACACGCACTGAATCACTCGTCCGGGCTGCTCGGCGTGTCGGGCGTGTCGGCGGACATGCGAGAAGTCGCGGAGGCTTCACACGGAGGAGACTCGAGGGCGTCGCTGGCGATGGCCATCTTTGCCCATCGCGCGCGTCAGGCGATCGGCGCGTCGGCCGCCACATTGGGAGGGGTCGACGCCCTCGTGTTCACCGGCGGCATCGGCGAGCACAGCGGAGAGGTCCGCGCCGCTGTCTGCGACGGCCTGGCGTGCGTCGGACTCGACATCGACCTGGACGCGAACGCGAGCGCCCAGCCCGACGCTCTTATCTCGACTACCGCGTCGCGCGCCGCGATCCTCGTCATAACGGCACGCGAAGATCTGATGATGGCTCGTGCCGCGCGCGCCTCACTTGCGTGTGGCACGTAGGGCCGGGCCGTCAGGCCCGGCCACGCGGGATTAGACTGGCGTCAATGGAAGCTCTCAGCTCTCAGCTCTCAGCTCTCAGCTTTCAGCTTTCAGCTTTCAGCTGTGCGCTCAGTCGTAACCACCGATCGGCTGAGAGCTGATAGCTGATAGCTGACAGCTACACCACCACACATCTGCTAGTCTTAGCGCCGGAGACGCTCATGAATCTTCGCGCGGGCCTCGCCATCGTCGCCCTCATCCTCACCACTGCCGCCCAAGACCTTTCGAGCCAATCAGCCCCAGCGACGGTACCAGGTGAGCGGAACTACACCCTCGAGGCGACCATGCTCGGCTTTCGAGGCGTCGGCGGAGCGATCGACGGCATCCGCAATCCAACGCTCACAGCGCTGACGGGCGAGACCGTTCGCATCACCATCGTGAACGGCGAGCTCATGGTGCACGACATCGCGGTCGAGAAACTGAACGTCAAGAGCGCGCAGATTCTCGACAAGGGCGTCAGCACCAGCATCACGTTCGTGGCGAAGGCGAACGACACATACTTCTGCACGGTGCCGGGTCATCGCGCGGCGGGCATGGAAGGGCGCATCGATGTGTCTGACGCCCCGCGCGTCCCACCTGAAGGTGAGTTGCCGGTCGCGAACGGGAAACCGCTCGATCTGGGCTTCGAGTCAGGCACGCTCGAGAACTGGACGGTCGAAGGCGACGCCTTTGCTGTCGTGAGCGGCCAGGCCGCTTCAGGAACCGGAGCATCGGTCAGCGGGCGGGCCGGGTCGTATTCGGTCAGCAGCATGGCGGGCGGGAACTCGCGTCGGGGCACGCTGTCGTCCACGCCGTTCCGCGTCAGCGCGCCCTACGCGAGCTTCCTGATCGCGGGCGGTGCCTTCGCAAGCACCCGGGTGGAGCTGGTCACCGCCGGCGACAACAAAGTGTTCTACACGATCTCCGGCGCCAACCACGACATGCTCCGGCCGGCGGTTGTCGATCTGTCCGGCTACGTCGGACGCGACATCTTCGTGCGCGTGGTGGACGACGAGACGGGGGCGCCGACCGCCGTGTATCTCAAGGAGAGCCCGTGGGCCCACATCAACTTCGACAACTTCAGGTTCCACGCGTCGAAGCCGTACTTTCCGAACGAGATCACCCCGACCGAGACGGCGATCCTGCCGCCGATGGATCCGGTGCCGCACGCGGGCCTCTCACCAAAAGAGGCCGCAGCCGCCATGACCGTGCCGAAGGGTTTCACCGTCAAGCTCGCGGCGGCCGAGCCGGACGTCGTGCGGCCGATTGCCTTCACACTCGACGACCGCGGCAGGCTGTGGGTTGTCGAAGGACACACCTATCCGCTGCGCGCGCCGGAAGGCCAGGGTCAGGATCGGATTCTGATCCTGGAGGACACCAACGGCGACGGACGCCTCGACAGCCGGAAGGTGTTCATCGAGAACCTGAACCTAGTGAGCGGCATCGAGATCGGGTTCGGCGGCGTGTGGGTAGGCGCCTCACCGTATCTTCTGTTCATTCCTATCAAGGATGGCACGGACGTTCCGGCCGGACCTGCGCAGGTGATGCTCGACGGCTTCGGCTACGAAGACACGCACGAGACGCTCAATACGTTCACCTGGGGACCGGATGGATGGCTCTACGGAACCCACGGCGTCTTCACCCATTCGAACGTCGGCAAGCCCGGGACACCTGAATCGGAGCGCACGAAGCTCGACGCGGGCGTGTGGCGGTTCCACCCGACGAAGCACACGTTCGAGGTGTTCGCCGAGGGCACCAGCAACCCGTGGGGCCTGGCATTCAACGACTACGGCCACGCCTTCGTGACGGCCTGCGTGATCGAGCATCTCTACCACATGATCCAGGGCGCGAGGTTCAAGCGGCAGGCGGGCGACCACGTTCAGCCGTACACGTACGACGACATCAAGACCATCGCGGATCACGTGCACTGGGTGGGACGTCAGGGGCCGCACGCAGGAAACAGCCGCTCGGCAGCCGCGGGGGGTGGTCACGCGCACGCCGGGGCGATGATCTATCTCGGCGGCGACGGCTGGCCGAAGGAGTACCGCGACACGATCCTGATGAACAACATCCACGGGTTCCGCACCAACGCCGATCGGCTCACCAGACAGGGTTCCGGCTATGCCGCAGCGCACGGCCCCGACTTCCTGCTGGCGAACGACTCGTGGAGCCAGATGATCAACTTCCGATACGGACCCGACGGATCCGTTCACGTCATCGACTGGTACGACAAGAACCAGTGCCACAGCACCAATCCCGATATTCATCAGAAGACGCTCGGGCGCATCTTCAAGATCAGCTATCAGACGGACAAATGGGTGAAGGTCGACCTGACCAGGCTCTCGTCGGAGCGCCTGGTGGAGCTGCAGCTCAATCGGAACGACTGGTACGTTCAGCACGCGCGCCGCATCCTCCAGGAGCGCGGGCCGGATCCAACCGTGCACGCGCGCCTGAAGCAGATCCTGAGCGAGAACCCCGACGTCACCCGCAAGCTCCGCGCGCTCTGGGCCCTCCATGCCACCAACGGCCTCACCGAGCAGGATCTGCTGCAGCTGATGGGTCACGAGAGCGAATACATCAGGAGCTGGGCAATCCAGCTGTCGCTCGAGGGACGACAAGCATCGGACGCGATGCTCGCGCAGTTCGCGAAAATGGCCAGGGAGGATCAGTCCCCGCTCGTGCGGCTCTATCTGGCCAGCGGACTCCAGCGCGTCCCGCTCGCGAAGCGCTGGAGCGTGCTCGAAGGACTCTTCGCGCACGCCGAGGACGCCAGCGATCCCAACCTGCCGTTGATGGTGTGGTACGCCGCTGAACCGGTCGTCGAGCTCGATATGCCGCGCGCGATGGGTCTCGCCGGTGACTCGAAGTTGCCGCGGCTCTTCTCGTTTGCCGTGCAGCGGGTCGGAGCACTCGGCTCGCAGGACGCCCTCCGCGCTCTCGCCGAGCGCCTCGGAAGCACGACGGATCCCGCCCGGCAGAAGGATCTCGCCGGCGCGATCGTCCAGATCGTCGGACGTCAGTGATGGCGGATGCCGCCGAGGACAAAGTGCTGGTACCGGGCCAGTTTGGCTGCGCGCCCGGCACGGAGGGGACGGAGAGAGCGGAGTTCACAACGGAGAAACGAAGAGAACGGGGGACGAACGGAGAAGAGGATGTGGTTCGACTCGGCGGGTGGGCGTGACGCCGGCCGCGGCCGGCGTCCGAGTGGCGAGGGGTCGCGACGGACGCAAGTGGCCCTCGGCACCCACCCACTTGCGCCCGTCGCGCCCCTCGTCACTCGACCGCGCTCCGCGCGGTCACGCCCGCGGGGGCTGGGTCTTCTCCGTTTCGTCTTCGTTCGCTCCGTTGCTCCGTTGTGAACTCCGTTGCCTTCGCAACCTCCTGCTCGCGTCCGCCCCAGCTTCTCGGCAGTCGATCTGACCACTACCCAGGTGCTCCAATGCTTGCCCGCTCTGCCACCCCGGAGTACACTCGTACGGTTCGAGGCTGGCGCGTCGCACCGCGGCCCGGAACCTGTGCAATTTCAGCCTGCGAACCGCGTCAGGGCCGGAAGGCAGCAGCGCTAAGCAGACACTGACATGTGCCGCAGGCCCTTCCGGGTCGCGGTGGGCCGCGCGAGCAGCGGGCCGGCCGATCCCGTCACAATCAGCGTTCAAGCCATCCAAACGTGTCCAGTTATCAGGTCCTCGCTCGGAAGTGGCGTCCGCAGCGCTTCGACGACGTCATCGGTCAGCGCGGCGTGACGCAGACGTTGCGCAATGCGATCGCCGTCGGCCGCATCGCGCAGTCGTTCGTCTTCTCAGGGCCGCGCGGCGTTGGCAAGACCACCACCGCGCGCATCCTCGCGCGATGTCTCAACTGCGAGAAGGGCCCCACCGGCGACCCGTGCGGCCAGTGCGACGCCTGCGTCGAGATCGCGCAGGGCCGCGACATGGACGTGCTCGAGATTGACGCGGCCACGAACACTCAGGTCGACAAGGTCCGCGAGGTGATCATCGCCGGCCTCGGGATGTCGCCCGTCCGCGACCGCTACAAGATCTTCATCATCGACGAGGTTCATCGACTCTCTCCGCAGTCGTTCGACGCCCTCCTCAAGTCGATCGAAGAGCCGCCGCCACATGTCGTGTTCATGATGGCGACGACCGAGATCGAAAAGGTACCGCCCACCATCCAGTCGCGCTCCCAGGTCTTCGAGCTGAAGTCGATTGGCGTCAAGCCGATTGCGGATCAACTGCGCCGGATCTCGGACGCCGAGGGCATTCAGGTCGACGATGCCGCGTTGATGCTCGTGGCGCGCGCGGGCGACGGCAGCATGCGCGACGCGCAGAGCGCACTCGACCAGGTGATAGCCTTCGCGGGTCAGACGATTGTCTCCGAGGATGTCGCGACGGTCCTCGGCCTCGTCCGGCGCGACGTCGTTCTGGATATCGCCGATGCGGTGGCGCGGGAGGATGCCGCGACGACGTTTCTACTGGCCGGCCACGCGGTCGAATCCGGCTACGACCTGCGGCTCGTCATCCGCGAGCTGGCGCGCCTCACGCGAGACCTGCTCGTGGTTTCGATCGACGCCTCACGGGTGAACGATCCGGAGATTGCGGCCGACGGCGAGGGCGAGCGGCTCCGCGCCCTGGCGACGCAGTTCTCGGCAGAGGATCTGATGCGCGCCTTCGAGGTCCTGACGAAAGCTGAAGTCGACATCCGCGCGTCGATGCAGCCGCGCTACCACCTCGAGATGGCGCTCCTTCGCTGGATTCACCTGCGGAGGCTCGTGCCCCTTTCGAACCTGATTCATGGCCTCGACGCCCAGGCGCCTGCGGCGCCACGCACCGCTCCACAGGTCGCGAGACCCGCCGCTGGCGAGCCTCGGCTCTCGGCACCGATCACGCCTCGTCCGGCGCCGGCGGCGGCGGGGAATGCAGCGACGGTCCGAGCTGTCGAGGCACGCCGGGAGCAGGGGAAGGCGACCCCGTCGTCACCCGGGCTCATCGACAAGCCGCTGACGGTGCGAGCGCCGAACGAGCCAACACAGGGCACGCCAGCGGTGAGCGATCCAGCCGCCCTCAAGGCAGCCTTCCTCGCGGAAGTACAAAAGGCGAAGAAGTTCTTCTACGGAACGGTGATCGCCCAGGCGCATCACATCGACGTCGAACCCGATCGCATCGTCATCGCCTTTGCACCGCAGCACAAAGCACTGCGGGTGCAGGTCGATCCGGTCCGGCCGACGCTCGAAGACATTGCCTCGCGGCTGGCCGGCCGCCGCGTCGCCGTTGTCGCGACCGAGATTGCGTCGGCCGAACAGCCGGCGGAAGGGAAGCCGGGCGAACCCGTCGGTCAGGACCGGCAATCGCAGCTGCGTCAGCAGGCGCTCGCCGACAAGAGCGTTCAGGCGCTGCTGGACGTCTTCGGAACCGAAATCAAGGAAGTCGAAGAACGCTGATTCGGGTGTGGGCGGTGTGGCCGCCTGAGCGATAAGGATCACGAATGAACATCCAGCAGATGATGAAACAGGCCCAGCAGATGCAGGAACGCATGCAGAAGCAGATGGCCGACATGCGGATCGAGGCGACGGCCGGCGGTGGCATGGTCACCGTGGTGATGAACGGATCGAAGCAGGTGCTCTCGCTGAAGATCGATCCGGAAGCCGTCTCGAAAGACGATGTGGAGATGCTTCAGGACCTGATTCTCGCGGCGATCAACGACGCGCAGCGCAAGGCCGACGAGGCGATGTCGCAGCAAATGAGCGGCATGATGGGCGGTATGAAGATCCCAGGCCTGTTCTGATGTCGCGTCCTGATCCGCTGGGCAGGCTGATCGAGCAGCTGCAGCGCCTGCCGGGCATCGGGGCGAAAAGCGCGCAGCGGCTCGCCTTTCACATCCTCAAGACCCCGCGCGAGGAGGTCGAGCGTCTCTCCGACGCGATGCGGGAGGTCAAGGATCGCGTCAGCTACTGCTCGATCTGCAGCAACATCACCGACGCCGATCCCTGCTACTACTGCACGCACCCGTCGCGCGACCACCGCATCATTTGCGTCGTCGAGGAACCGGAAAACGTGACGGCGGTGGAGAAGACGCGCGACTTCAGGGGCGTCTATCACGTATTGATGGGCGCGCTGTCGCCTCTGCACGGCGTCGGCCCGGACGACTTGAAGATCAGGGGATTGCTGACGCGAGTCGCCGCCGGCGGCGTCGAGGAAGTCATCCTCGCGACAAATCCCAATGTCGAAGGGGAAGCGACCGCGATCTATCTGGCGAAGCTGCTGAAGCCCCTGGGCGTGCGCGTGACGCGTATCGCGATGGGCGTGCCCGTGGGCAGCGACCTCGAATATGCGGACGAGGTCACGATGCACAAGGCGATGGAGGGACGGAGGGAGATCTAGACGGGACTCGGGATCCGGGATCAGGGATCAGGGATGCGGGAGAATCTCCCGTTGGATACATCGACAGAGTCCGCATTTTTACAGCCGCGGGGCCCCACCCCCGCGGCCACTCGGCGCTCGCTTCGCTCGAACCTGGTTACCGGCGACAGCCTGCTTTCAGTTGGGATTTCGAAGCTCTTACGGATCCCTGATCACTGATCCCCGATCCCGACATTATCAGGCAGCTACCGCCTCCTCGTCCCCGAGCAGGTGTCGCAGCTTCAATACCAGGCTCACCCAGTAGATGTTCGCGCCGATCGCGGCCAGCACGACGATCCCCGGCAGCGCGTAGATCAGGGCGAACGCCATGATGCCGTAAGGCATGGCTGCGCGCGTGGCGACGAACGAGATCTTCCAGATGAGGCGTGACCAGCGTGTCGGCTCGGTCCTGAAGCGCGCCTTGGCGATCGCGTGGAGCCGCTCCGGCTGACCGGCGGTCAGGCGGCTGCGCAGGTAGATGAGCAGCCCGAACGTGAGGACCATACCTGCCAGCGCTGTCCCGCCGAGCCAGTAGAAAATCGCCCACTGGGTCTGTCGAACGGCGCCGATCGTGAGCCCGACGAAAATCGCGAGGTAGTAGGAGTAGTCGCCGACGGTCTCGATCCAGCATCCCAGCGCCGACTCCTGATATTTCAACCGGGCGATCTCGCCATCGCACCCGTCCAGGACGCTGGCGGCAAGCGACAGGAACCCGCCCAGGACGCCCGTCCAGTAGTGCCCGATGCTGAAGAGCCATGCCGCATAGAACCCGATCGCGACGAGGATGACGGAGAGCTGGTTGGCCGTGAGCGGCGTCGGGATCAGCGTGATGCTGATTGGCAGCGAGATCCGGCGGTTGAAGCGTGCGACCCTGGCGTCGGTGTCCTTGTAGCTCGCGCGCCGGATCGTCTGTTCCGCCTCGCCGAGCTCGCCATCCGTCGTGATGCGCAGCGCCAGCCTGGCGCGACCTGCCGCGACGTCCAGACCGGATGGCAGCGGCAGCGCACGAGTGCGCCTCTCGCGCAGTTCGGCAAGGATCCGCTCGCGATCGATCGCGACGGCCGCAGGTACGCGCAACACGCCGCTTTCGGGCCACTCAACTCCGGCCGGCACGTCGACCACGGCGTCGTTTCCACCATGCACGGGCACCGCGCGAGCGGCAGAGAGAAGGGCATGCGCCACGATGGTTCCGGGGCCAACGACAGAAACGGGCTCGGACGCGTCGAGCGCGCGAACGGCGGCCTGCCACTCGTCTTCATTCGTCGCCACGGTGACGCGCCCGCCGAGGTCGCGGACGATCTTGCGCAGCCGTCTGGTCTCGCTCGAGCGGCACTCATTGGAGCTTGGCGCCCACGCCACGATTCGCGCATAGCCCGCCTTGAGGGACGCGCGTAGCACGCGCTCCGCCAGCGCCAGTCCCGCAAGCCGCGCCGACGGTTTCACCACGACGTCGTCGTCCTGCGGGAAATAGAAGATCGTCGGATGGCGGTTCGAGCGCTTGTCGATGCCGTTGCTGGCGTCGGCGGTGATCTCCGTTCGTCGCGCACGCGGATAGATCGCAAGGCCGAGACCCGCCCAGAACAGGCCTCGCAAGCGTCGTGCGAGAGCGAGTGCGGCTCCGCCGCCCGCAGCGCCGACCGCGGCGGCAGCCGCGAGGCTCGAGGCTTCCAGCGCTCCAAGGTTGGCAGGGATGAAGGCCGATCCAAAGCTGGCGACCCGGGAGAATGTCTCCACCGCCAGCGCGCCGTTCAGCGTGATCGGCGTCGCCGTCGACCTCAGAATGACCCAGCACTCGAGCGCCATGCAGACGTACGCGCCGACGGTCGCGACGAGGAGAATCGCGAGGCGTTTCGGATTGCCGCGCACAAGTTCGAGCGTCTGGCGCTCAACGGCGGAGACGAATCGCGAAATCCTCCGCGACGACCACTGCGTACCCATCGTTTCGTCGAAGCGTCGAACCCAGGATTGAAAGTACGTGCCGTGGCCCGATACGACGATGGCGGTCATGACCGCGATGAGCCCGCCGGTAATCGCGAACGCACGGAAGACGCGGAACCAGACGGGCGTGAGCGGCAAGCCGATCAGCGCCAGCACAGATCCCACGCCGACGATGATCGTGGTGCCGACGAGATAGGCGAGGCGCTCGAGGGCGACAGCAGCCGTGGCTTCGCGCGGATCGATGGAGTCGGCGAGCAGCACGACCTTGAGCGGCTCACCGGCGATTCCGCGCAGCGTCAGATAGCTGAAAGCCTCCGCCGCCAGGCGCACCCGCGCGAGTCGCAGGAAGCTGACCTTCAGCGGTCTCGGAAAGCACCAGGCCCACGCCCAGGTGCGCACGAGATGCCAGAGCCCGCTGACGACGAGTACGAGCGGGAGGGCGATGCCGAGCTGACGGATCGTTCCGACGGCGAGCCTGAAGTTGATGTAGTAGAGGGTGACGAAGAAGAGAATGACGCCGATGCCGAGCGCGCCCCAGCGGACGAATCTCCTCTTCGCAGGCTCCGCGCTCATACCGCCTCCGCCTGCCCACTCCAGCGCGCACACAACGCGCGCCGGGGGGCCCGGCGCGATGTCGTCAGCTGGGACTCGGCAGTCTCGAGGTCGGCCACGGTGTCGATGTCGAACCACGCCGCGCCGGCAACGTCGACCGCACGCATGGCGCCGCGCTGGGCCAGCCTGCGGATGCCGGCGCTGAGTGTCGTGTCGGCCTCGGCGACGGCGGAGTCCAGCGCGGGGAACAGTGATGGATCGCAGACGAACAGGCCGGTGTCGAGCGCGTCGTATCGGCCGAGCTCCTTGCCGATTGCCGTGATGCGATTTCCGGACAGCCGAACTTTTGTCGCTTCCGCGGCCAGGTCTGGATCGGCGAGCGAAGAGTCGACGGCGAGCAGCGACTCACCAGGCTGCGCCGGCGTGCGGAGCAGCCTCGAGAGCACCGATGCGTCGAACAGGTGGTCCCCCATCAGAAGCGCGAAGCGCCGATCCCGGAGAGTTCTGCGCGCAGCGAGAACCGACAGCCCGTTCTCCAGCTGCCAGTCGGGATTGTAGAGAAAGTTCACGAGGGCGCCGGCCGGGACATTGGCTTCGACGAGGGCGCGCAACGTGCGCGCGCGGTAGCCGAGCACGATGTGAAACGTGTGGATCCCT
This sequence comes from uncultured Acidobacteriota bacterium, assembly GCA_963730995.1. GTDB lineage: Bacteria > Acidobacteriota > Vicinamibacteria > Vicinamibacterales > 2-12-FULL-66-21 > CAVSUB01. The sequence continues at coordinate 599,380 of CAVSUB010000004.1, forward strand.
GCCTCGCGCGCCGTGTGCAGCGTTCGAAGTATCAGCGGCTGGCCCAGAACAGGCTGCAGGAGCTTTGATTCAGACGATCCGTTCTTGAAGCGATCTCCGTTGCCGGCGGCGAGCACAAGCGCGTCTCGAACGGTTCGGGTGGCGGCTGCCGGGATATGCGGGATGACGTTCACGGTGACCTCGTCTTGGCGATCGCACGCAGGAGCGAGGTCGGATACCGCCCCGAACGTTGCAGTCCTGTTGAACGAAACTGACGGGCCGGCACGCGCCGCAACCCTCCTCAAAGCAATTGGACGCGCGGCATGCTTGTAAGGGTGCAGCGAAGCCCGCGTAGGGCGGAGCGACACAAGCAGAGCCGCTGTCGACCTGCGGCACTATCGAGGGCGTAGAAACGCTGCGCCGAGGCTCACACCGGCGACGAAAGTGGGGATGCAACAGTGTGGCCGGTAGGTCGTCGTCCTCGACGAGACAACACGTGGGGCTACGAAGCAGTCGGACGGGAAGCGCTCAGCTGTCGGCCAGCCTGTTCTATTCGGGCGTTCGATTCAGCTGCGGATCTGCGAGCACGCTCGTGGCGCTGAGTCCGCGTCTGACCAGCAGCAGGGTCCCGATTCCGGTCCAGCAGATCATCCGCACTTTCCGCACGAGGCCGAGCGTCGTCCCGAGTGTCGTCCCAAGTCCGAGGACGCCGGTGAGGAACGCCGTCCCGGCTTCGCTCACACCCATTTGAAGCGGAACGAACTTGAAGACGACCGTCAGCAGCCGTCCGGCGGCTTCGACAATGAACGCGATGACCAGCGACGGCTGGGCGCCGAGCAGCCACCAGAGCGTGATGTAGGCCTCGAGAACTCCAAGCGCGTGAAAGAGCAGTTCGGCGCCGACGATCGGGACCATCAGCGTGCCGCGCCGGCTGGCGAACGTGTAGATCTGGTCCTCGAGCGCGCGCACAGTCGCGATGCGCCGCTCGCTCGCGGATCCCGGAAGGACCGCGGCGAGCGTTCGGCTGACGACGGCGGGACGCATCCACAGCAGAACGACCGCGAGTCCAAACGTCACGGCCACTCCCGCGATCGCGACCTCGCCAATCTCGCGCAACTGCCAGGGAATGTCGAAGACGAAGAGGAGCGCCGCCATTCCCGCTGCGATCATCGCGGCCACCGACAGCGTGTAGAGCACGTTCTCGATCGCGAGTGCGGTCACCGCGGGACCAAGCGGGACTCCGCGCCGTACGAATGCCGCCTTGGCGGGCTCGCTCGCGAGCGGTCCGAGCGGCAGGAGATTCCCCAGCGCATCGCCGGCGACAACGGCGCCGAAGGCTTCACTGAAGCGCAGACGATAAGGCGGTTCGATCGAGAGCATCCACGCCACCGCGCGAAGCGCGAACCGTACACCGCCGAGCAGCACGATCCAGGCGAGCCCCCAGCCGACCTGCGCGAAGCCGGCACGGATGTCGTCGATGCCGATCCGGCGAACCCACCACACCAACAGCAGCACGCCGCCGACGGTCGTGAGCGCACCAACCGCCGTGAGCGGGCGTCCCGGGCGCTGGTCGGCCATCACGCCATCATATAGTCGGCGGGTCTGGTCGAGTGTAGAGGTCTGTGGAGGTCCCGCTGCGGTTCGTGGTGGTTCGCGTGCGAGATTCCGCGAAGTACGCTCAGCGCTTCTTCACTGTCTTGCGTGCGGCCGTCTTGCGCGCGGCCTTCTTGCGGGCCGTCTTCTCGGTCTTCGAAGTCTTCGCCAGGTCGGCGCGGTGGGCGCGCTCGTACGTCTGGATGTCCTTGAAGCGTCCGCCCGCGTCGCGGACGGCATAGAGCTTCTTGCCTTTGCTACTGCGATGAGTGGTGCGCCGGGCCTTCGCCATGGAACCTCCAGATCGCCCGCATCATGCACGATTTGGTAGTGCGGGCGCAACCGCCCGTATCGCGCCATCATATAATCGGCGGCTATGCTCCCCGCGTCGCTTCAGACCCCCGCCGCGATCGTGCTCGTGGCCGGCGGCCTGTTGTCCTGCTTCGCCGGCCACCGGGTTTTCCGTGTCGTGCTCGGGATTTACGGCTTCATTCTGGGTGCGCTGCTGGCCAGCTCGTTCATGGGCGCCGAGCAGACGCTCTGGATGATCGTGGCGGCGTTGGCAGGCGGACTCGCGGGATCGGTGATCCTGATCCTGGCGTATTTCGTCGGCGTTGCGCTCATCGGTGCCGGCGTCGGCGCGCTCACGGCGAACGTCGCCTGGGCGGCCTTCGGCCGCGAGCCAGGAATGTGGGCGGTCATTCTGCTGGCGATCGCGGGCGCGCTCGCAGCGCTCGCGCTTCAGCGCTACGTGATCATTCTCTCGACCGCGTTCGGCGGAGCGTGGACGGCGATCGTCGGCGGCCTCGCGCTCGCAGGCGATCGCGTGGCAAATCAGGCGGCGTCGAAAAACGACGTCTGGTTGGCGTATCCCTTGAATCCGGCACCCGGGCAGCGCTGGGTGCTTCTCGTCTGGTTCGTGATGGGGTTGATCGGCGCGTTCGTTCAGCTCGGCATCACGGCCAAAGGAGGCAAGCAGCGATCGGCGTAGACGTTGAGAGCGCGCCAAGGGCGCGGAGGGCAGGTCCGGCCCGCTTCCGCCGCGAAGCGGCTTCGGCGAGGTCTCGCCGGAGCGCTATGCGCGAAGGCAGGGGCGAAGCCCCCGGTTAAACACGGAGATTGAATGGCGACATTTTCGCGGCATGCCGATGTGGAGTGGACTGGCTCGATCATGGAAGGCAAGGGGCAGGTCAAGGCCGGAAGCGGCGCGTTCGCGCTGCCGGTGACGTTCCCCGCGCGCATCGGCGAGCCGGCCGGGCACACGAGCCCTGAAGAGCTCGTCGCGTCGGCGCACGCCGCCTGCTTTGCGATGGCGCTGAACGCCACCGTCGGCCGCAAGGGCGGTTCGATTGGCAGAACGCTCATCACGGCCACCGTGACCGCTGACAAGGGCGAGTCCGGGATCAAGCTGACGACGTCGAAGCTGAAGGTCATCGCGGAGGGACTTCAGGGAATCGACAAGAGCGAGTTCGCGGCCGTCGCCAAGCAGGCGGAGGCCGGCTGTCCGATCTCGAACGCGCTTCGGGGGTCGATGCAGATCGAGCTCGAGACGGAAGTCCGGTAGGACACGCTGTAGAGCGGGGGCTTCCGCCTTCGCGCGAAGCGCTCCGGCGAGACTCGCCGAAGCCTTGGCGGAGGCGGTCAGACCCCCGCTTTCTTTGGACAGGTCACCGTCAACTCGCAGGAGGCCAGACACGCATGCGTCTTATCACAGCGTCGCTCATCGCTCTGGCGACTCCTGGCGGGAACCGATCAGGCCGGCGGAGATCGTGCAAACGACGAATGCCGCCGTGCGCGACGTCGTCCGGCAATACGTCGACGCTCGCGAGGCGCGCGATCCCAAGGCCGTCGGCGCGCTCTTCACGGCGGACGCCGATCAGCTCGTGTCGTCGGGCGAGTGGCGGCTCGGGAGGGATAACGTCGTATCGGGCAGTCTTGCGTCTTCCGCGCAGAGCGCAGGCAAGCGGACGATCGACGTGGAGCGCGTGCGCTTCGTTTCGACAGACGTCGCGATTGCGGATGGGCGCTACTCGATCACCGGCGAGGGCAGCGATCGCCGGATGTGGTCCACGTTCGTGATGGTGAAGGAAGCGGATGGCTGGAAGATCGCAGCCATCCGTAACATGCTGCCGGCGCCGGCGGCCAAGTGATCAGGCCAGGGTGCCAACGTGCCAAGGTGCACTGAGGCACCTGGACCAAGGCACTCTGGCATTTGTCATTTATCCCGCTACTCCACAACCTTGATCACGAACCCGCCCGCAGCAGAGATGGAGTTGACTGTGATGTAGAGCGCTCCGTCGCTGCCGACCGCGATGCCGCCCGGTGCGACGAATCCTCCCGTAACCGTCGGGGTGATATTGACGGGCGTGCCGCCACCCGGGGGGATGCGGAGCAGAGCGCCGGGTGGACCGAACGGCGGCGCGCCAGCCGGCGCGCTAATCTCGAGCACGTAGAGGGAGCCGTCTTTGCCGAACGCGATGTCGATGATCTTCGTGAAGCCGGTCTGGTAAACGACCGGACTCCCGCCTCCGGAGGGTACCCGCCAGACACTCGCCGCGCCGCCGGGGAATGGCCCGCCCGTCAGCTGTCCGACGTACAGGTCTCCGTCGGGGCCGAGGGCGACCGAGGTCGGAACCGCCTGGAAGGGTGGGAACGGCGCTGCGCCGCGTGGGAACACGGCCAGGTTCGATATCGAACCATTCGCGGCGACGGCGTTGAGCGAATTGCCGCCGGCGTCGGTGTAAATTGTGCGGCCGGGCCCGGCGAGCAGACCGTAGGGATTGGAGTCCGGAGGCTCGACGCCGTCGGGGTTGGCGATGTTTTCGAAGGCCGCAAGGTCCTCTTCGAACGACCACTTGCCATTCGGCTGGAAGCGGATCAACCGGCCGAATTTACTACCGACCGACGCGAACGCCGGATCCTGCCGCTTGTCAGGATCCGCGCCCAATCCGATCGTGACGTATCCATTACCGAGCCCTTGAAAGTCGACGTCGTGCGGCCCGGTCGCCAGGTTGCCGCCCGTCGGGGCGATTGACGGCAAGTGGTCGAGGATACGATCGAAGGGAGTGCCCGGAGGACTGCCAGGAACGATCTTTCGTGACTCCGCCGGTCGCTCCGTAGCACTTGGTCAGCCCGTCGCTGCCGACGATGCACGGACCGCTGCCACCAGAGCCGGCTTCAGCGACGTAGAGCGCGCCGTCAGGTCCGAAATTCAGGCCGCGCGGGTTGACCAGATTGCTGGCGATGGTCGTGACGGTGGCCCTGGCCTGGAGCACCGACGTGAGGGAACTGGTCGCCAGTAGGGTAACCCCGACGCCGAAAACGAGCGCGGACAGACGCCACCTGTGACTCATAAGACCTTCCTTTGCTGTGGGTGTGCGGGTGTGTGCGGGTCCATATCTGAGCATTATTCAGCTCGACCGTCAATCAGCACGGATGCACTGATGAGCCCGTGCGACAATGTCCCTGACGTAGACATGGACAAACTGACCGCAGGCCGGTCAGCGATGTCGGCGGACCGCCCGTCGTGATGGTGTTGATCCTGCTGCTGCTCGCCGGCATCGTCGCGGGTGTGCAGAACGCTCTTGCAGGCGGCGGTTCGTTCGTCACGCTCGGGGTCCTGGTCCTAGCCGGACTCGAGCCGCGGGCCGCGAACATCACGTCGACGATCGCCTTGTTTCCTGGCCAGGTGACAACCGGGTACGCAGGCCGGCGGCTGGCATCGGGCACCCCAAGGCTCTCGTTCACGGCGCTGTTCGGAATCAGCCTGGCCGGCGGCGTCCTGGGTGCGGCCCTGCTGCTTGCGACGCCGCCGACGTTCTTCGCCAGTCTCGTGCCGTGGCTGGTGCTGTTCGCAACCGGCGTCTTCGTCTGGGGCTCGTTCGTCCGTCGCCCGTCGGCGGGCGCCAATCCAGCCGGTCCCGGCTTCGCTTCGGCGGCGCAGTTCCTGATCGCGATTTACGGCGGCTATTTCGGCGGCGGGATCGGCTTCCTGATGCTGGCGGCGCTGACCGTGGCCGGCCTGCCGGTCCGCCCGGCCTCGGCGACCAAGAATGTGCTGGCGGCGACGATGAATGCGTCGGCGGTGGCGCTGTTCCTGTTCTCGCGCGACGTCCATTGGCTGCACGCCGCGATCCTCGGCGTCGGCGCGATCGTCGGCGGGCTGGTCGGCGCCGCGCTGCTGTCCAGAGCCAACGAGCGCTGGCTGCGTATCGGCGTGATCGTTCTCGGCGCGCTGCTGAGCGTCGGCCTCTTCCTCCGCCGGCGCTGAGCGGCGGTTGCGCCGACTCGGGCGATTCGGTACACTAGGAAGTCTTTCCCGAGCGGTCCTGCGCTCACCGTTCCTCAGTAGCTCAATGGCAGAGCATCCGGCTGTTAACCGGAGGGTTGTAGGTTCGAGTCCTACCTGAGGAGCCAAATTCCTTAGCAAATCTGAGTACGCGACCGGTCCGATGGGCCGATTGTGACGTGGACTGTGACGTAACTCTCGGTACGCGCGCGGACGCCCTCGCAGCCGCTGGCGTGGGACTCGGAGTTGGGGCCGGCTTGGCCGTTGGTTCCAGCGCGTCCGCGGCTTCGTTCAGCGCCTGCCGCCGGATGTGGCTGTAGGTCTTCATCATCGTCGGCGCGACGTGCCCCACCTGCGCCTGAATCACCCAATCCGCCAGGCCCTTTTCGGCGAGCGTCGTGATCGCCGTGTGCCGGCCGTCCTGGAAGCGCACCTCTGTCAGCCCGGCCGCCTTGCGCATCGCGCGCCACGCCGTCCGCCAGGACGTCATGGGCTTCGTCGGATCGAGACGTTTGTTGCGGCCGTGCCACGGGAAGACGAAGTGGTCCGGCTCCACGAATCCGAGCTGGGCTGCGCGATCGTGCAGTTCGCCGAGCACCTCGAGGCAGGTCGTGTTCAGGGTCGGCGATCGCCAGCCCGCCGGAGTTTTCGACCGGCGCACGTGCAGAAGATGATTGGTCTGGTCAATGTCTCGCCAACATAGCACCTTGATCTCGCAGGCACGCAGGCCGCAGTAGAACGCGAGCGTGCTAGCGACGTACGCGTACAGCCATGCTGGTTTGGTTCGGGCCAAAGCAAACAGCCGATGCTGTTCTTCCGCCGTCAGCGCCCGGCCGACTGGCGGCTTACGGTTGCGGAGGGTGTACTCGTCGGAGAAGCGATACCAGAGCTTGGCGCGCTTCAGGATCTGGCGAAGGACTGAGAGTTCGCCGTTGATCGTCTTCGGAGCCCGCCCGGCGTCCGTGCGCGCGTTTTGGTACGCAGCTAGGTGCGCCGGCGTGATGTGCCGAAGCTTCGTATCCTTGAAGAAAGCGGAGAGCGGACGAGCGTTCTCGAGCCAGTAGGCTACCATTCGCTTCGACACCTGGGCACGCGCTCTTCCGCGTAGGCAGCGATCGCGGTGCCGACGTCCAGAACGGCGTACGTCAGGCTCTGAGCGGTCGGCACCGTCGCCCGGCCCTCGAGTTGCTCGATTCGCTGCCGCTCTAGGCGCTTCGCCTCCCGCCAGTCGGTCGTGCCCAGCGGTTCGCGATAGCGGTGACCGTGAACGATGGCATCGAGCCAGGTACTGTCTGCCGCGTTTCCAGAGACCCATAACTGCTCCGCCTACATGTTGTCGATGATAAGACACTGGTGGGAGCCCGGCGCCGATCCATGCCGATTTGCTCTCAGGAACTCGTCGAGGTCAGTCGCCAAATACCTGATTGCGCGCCCAAGCCGTACGGATGCTGGGCCTTTGCTCCGATGCCGCCACGCTCGAAGGGTAGCAACCTTCAGTCCGAGTCTGGCCGCGGCATCGGCCTCTGTGAGCGCTTGGTTGCTGGCGTTCAGCACCACTGGTTCTGCATTTTCGAGGGATGTCATTGTTGCGTCCTCTCTATGGAAACGCCGGACGCCGCCGCACTGGCGGCGTCCGGGATCGACCGATTTACGAAGCGGCCTCAAGTGCGTGTCTCCTCGTACTCCGCGTACACCTCCAGCACGAAATCACGCACGCGCTCCTGTGCCGCTGCGTCAGCGAGCGGGCGCAGCAGCGCGAAGCTGCGGCGCTCACCGTTGACCGAGTACCTGCCGCGCCGGGAACGTGACGTTGCGGCCACCGCCACTTCGTCGCTCCCACACGGCGAACCCGATCAGCTTCAAGCCGTCGAGCACGCCGTCGGTGAAGTGCAGCTCGGCATCCGCGAATTTGCCTGGGGGGTTGCCTTTGTCGTTCGGAACGATCTTGACGACCATGATGTGACCTCCTGAAAAGCTCGCCTTCTCGGCGAACGGGTGGCCTGCTGTCGTTGGTCGCGTGAGCTAATCGTCGGGGATCAGCGGCGCTCCGTCGGCGCGCGCGAGTTGCGCAGCATGAGCGGGCCACCCGCTTGACACAATAGGCATATATCTGCGCATAATGGCGGCATGCGACGGAAGCCTGGCACCCTCGTACCCCTGGAGGTCGCCATCTGCACGGCGGCGGCCGCATTGCGGCGCCGGGGTATTGACGAATTTCACGGATACGAACTCGCCAAACAGCTGGCCGACATCAGCGATCGGCGACTGCTCACCGCCTATGGCACCTTGTATCGCGCGTTAGCTCGTCTGGAAACCATGGGACTCCTTGAGAGTCGTCGTGAAGATCCGACGGTCGCTGCACAGGAGAATCGGCCCGGCCGGCGTCTGTATACGCTTACCGCGCTTGCCGAGTCGGTGGTACGCGAGTCGTCGGCTTCACGCCGACGCACTCCCGTCCGCCGCCGACGCGGAGAGGCTCCTGCATGACACGCTTCACGTCCTTCGTCATGGCGTGCGTGCGCTGCTGGACGCGCCTGTACACTTGGCGCTTGCCGCTAGCGGTTCGTGATGCGAGGCGCGAGGAGATTGAATCGGATCTGTGGGAGAGCTCGCATGACCCCGGCATGAATCAGGCGGAGCTCGCCATCCAAACGGTGATGCGTATGACGCTGGGCGTCGCCGACGATCTCGCATGGCGGTTCGTGCAGCTGACGGTAACCACGCACGTGACACTTCGCTCCCTGATGGCGGCTGCCGTGCTCTGCATGCTGCTGCTGTTTGCGATGCTGTCTCAGTTGACGAGAGACGTGCCGCCGCTGCCCAGGCCACCCGTCGCGTCGCTGCAGGTGCATAGGAGGGTCCCGGATCCGCCGCCTCCGCCACCCCCGCCGGATGCCACACCTGGGTGGAAACCGATCTTTCAATACGGTCGAACCTCGTACTCGGTAGTGACGGAAGGGCCTCCCCCGGTCCTCATCAAGGAAGTGCAACCGATCTACCCACCAGTGGCTGTGGCGGGCGGACTCGAAGGACTAGTGCGGGTGCAGGCGACGATTACTGAAGGGGGGCGGGTGATCAGTGCGGAGGTCGCGCCAAGCGGGATCCTGGGGCACTCCGCAATCGCCGCAGTCCAACGATGGCAGTTTGCCGCTGCCCCCAACGGCCTGCAGCGTCCGGCGCTGCTCACCGTCCGCGTAAGCTTCGGACGCTCGCCATGACGCCTGTGGTAGCACGCCGTGCCGTCGGCGCATTGGCGCCGTGCTCCGGATCGTCCCGATAAGCAGGCGATGATGTTTCCGATGCATGGTGTTCGGGTGTCGTCGTTATGAACAGATATATGCAGATAAGGGTCGCCCCAATTTGTTGGCGTCTGCGTGAGTCGTTGCGGAAATCGTCGCATGGCGTGTGGGTGAACCGCCGCCCACCTCCACCACCGCCGCCCATTCCCGCTAGGCCTCGGGCAAGTGCACCAGGTTGTTCGGGGTCAGACCGGGGTCTAACCTCAGTTCAAGAGAACGAAGGATGAGATGGCGAAGAGCTTCGGAGTCGCACTCGGCGTCGTAGCCGTCGTTTCGCTGGGCGCCTTGGCGCGGGAGCGCAGCACGCAGCAACAGATGCCTCGCGACCGTACGGCCAACGAGCAGCGGAGCAGCGACCGCGCGGCGTTCGAACGGAGAGTTTCGGAGTTAGAGCAGACGGCCGGCGCGCAACCGGCGAACGCGTCAGTCCAGCATCTGGTCGGATCTCTCTATTTCGAGAAAACCCGCGATCAGTCGCTGACGGCAGACGAGAAGCGCGCGTACATCAAGCGCGGACTCGCGGCCGAAGACCGCGCCCTCGCGGCGGATCCCGACTACATCGAGGCGCTTGTGTACAAGAACCTGCTGCTTCGTACCCAGGCGACCCTTGAAACCGACACGGAGCTCCAGGCATCACTGCTGCACGAGGCCGACACGCTGCGCAACCGCGCGCTCGAACTGCAACGGGCCCGGCCTGCGTCGTACACCATACCGGAAGGCACGGTTGTCACGCCCGGCCCGCCGCCGCCCCCGCCTCCGCCGCCTCCTGGAGGAGTCGACGGCCCGATCAACTGGGTCTACGCGGACACTGCTATCACCGCCGTGGGGAAGGCCCCAGTCAAGACCAAGGACATGCGTCCCGTCTACGCGCCGATGGTGATTGCGAGTGGCTATAAGGGTGAAGTGGTGCTCGAGGCGAAGATCGACGTGGCGGGCAAGGTCGCCCAGCTGCGGGTGATCAAGAGCCAGCCGATGCTGACGCAGGCTGCCATCGACGCTGTGCGCCAGTGGGAGTTCGACCCTGCGACCGTCGAGGCCGCGGGCTCACTGATCACCGTGAAGGCCACGTTCACGCCGCCGACACGCTGAAACCCAGTAACGCCAATTTCCAGCTCCCAGCGCGTCTCTTCGAAGAGAGTTCGTTGGAGTTGGAGGTTGGATTGGGAGGTTGATGAACGCGGTGGCGACGATCCTCGAGCATGGCGCTCATCGTCACCCACGATCAGGTTTCGGTGGTCGGTGCCGTCCGCCGATGTAGCGGACGGCACAACCTCTGAAGCCAGCCGAGCACCCGGTTTCCAACTGCCAAGCGTTTGGCTCACTAAAATGGGTCCTCCCTAACGCCGGAGTGTAGAACAGCGGGCAATGGTCCAACGAATTCCCCTTCTGCTCCTCGCTGCATTCCTCCTGCAGCCGGCTCGGGCAGAACGGCCAACCGCATTCTGGAACGTCTCGGCCGTCGACACCGCGGCCGGGACCTTGCGCGCTGGAATGGTCGTGGAGGTGGCGGATGGTCGTATTACCCGCGTCGCGCGCGCCACCGGCGCCAGGCCGGCGAACGCCGTGGTCGTGGACGGCGCGGGCAAGTTCCTCATCCCGGGCCTCTGGGATTCCCACGTGCACCTGACGAAGCTGGGCGCGTCCAGCCTGCCGGTGTTCATCGCGAACGGTGTGACGTCGGTGCGGGACATGGGCAGCGATCTCGCGGAGGTGTTGCAGTGGCGACGCGACATCGTCTCCGGCACGCGTGTCGGTCCACGCATCAAGACCCCGGGGCAGATTCTGGAGTCGGCGGCCAACGTGGAGCGGATGAAGCGAGAAGGCACGGTCGAACCGGTCGACCGCATCCGCGTGTCCGTCGGTTCCCCTGAGGAAGCGCGGGACGCCGTGACGCGTCTGGCGGATGGCGGTGCAGATTTCCTGAAGGTCCGCACCGTGGCAGACGAGGCCACTCTGCGCGCGATCGCAGCCGCCGCTCGTTCGCGCGGTCTGCGCCTGACCGGGCACCCAGTCGCATCGCCAGACGTACTTGCCGACATCGGGATCGGCAGCGTGGAGCACGTGCTGACGTTCCCGCCGCTCGACATCCCGTTCGCGCAGCGCCGGGCACTTTTCGAACGTATGCGCACCGCCGGCGTTCGCATGGGCACGACGACCGTGAATCTGGAACAGTCCGTCCTCGTGCCCTACGACACGGCTGTCGCCCGACTGAACGCGGACCCGCTGCGACGCTATGTGGGCGAGTACCTCGCCTCCGACTGGACCGAGCAGGTCGAGGAGAAGAAAGGGCCCGAGGCGGCGCGCGCCCTTGAGGATTTCGCGCGGGCCTTACCGAACACCTACCGTGACCTCCGCGAGATGCACGCCGCAGGCATGGAGTTCCTGGCCGGCAGCGACGCCGCCGTCGTGTTCATGTATCCCGGCTTCAGCCTGCATGGCGAACTGGACAGCCTCGTTCACCACGTGGGGTTGACGACCGCGGAGGCGTTGCGGGCGGCGACGATCAACCCTGCCCGCTTTTTCGGTCTGGAGGGCGAGCTTGGCGCCATCCGCCTTGGATACCGAGCCGATCTGGTGCTCCTCGAGAGCAACCCCCTGAACGATATTCGCGCCACAGGGCGAATCGCGGGCGTCATGCATGACGGCCGCTGGCTGGACCGACATGATCTCGATGCGTTGCTCGAAGCCGCCACGAGGGAGGCGCGTGGTCAAAAAGCACCGTAGGTAGGGCAGCCACGCCGCAGGTCCGAATCCGTAGAACCCTGGGCGACTACACAGGAGCAATCCTTAGCTGCGTTGCCCCTTCCTTCGGCAGGCTCGATTCCCGTCCGGCGCACCACTCTTCGAGGGGTTCCCGGCAACGATGACGGACCCGAGTGAGCCCACACTTCGACGAGAATCGATAGACGCTGCGCGACTTCTCGTTATTGATTTCCCCGGCACAAAATCTGCCGGCGCAGGCGGTCTCAGGCTCGCAACGATACGCCAATGCTGATTTCGCTGAGCGGCTTACCAGGAACTGGCAAGACAACCGTAGCAAGCCTCGCGGCCGGGGAATTGAGCGCGGTCTACTTACGGATCGATTCGAATCGAGCGACCGATGCGTCGAGCGGGTCTTGCGGTCGAAGGCGTTGGATACGAAATCGGGCAGCCGCAGCAGCGGACAACCTCGCGCTCGGCCGCACCGTCATCGCGGATTGTGTCAACCACTGGCCGCTGACGCGTGATGCATGGCAGCAGGTGGGCCAGCATCGTCATGTTCGAGTCACCGCGTCTGCCCCGAACGGCAACTGCCGTTTCTCGTGACTCTATTCGATGCGTAACGCCCACATCGGATCCAGTCCCGCCGCGCGCCGTGCCGGGATGAACGCCGCGACGAGCGTCGCTAGGACGAGTAGCAGCGCGGCGCGTCCCAGCAGCGCCGGGTCCCACGGGCGCACGTCGAACAACCGACTCGCGATCAACGCGCCCGAGACGATCGCCGCGGGAATGCCGAGCGCCAATCCGACGCTGACCTGCACGAACGCTCCGCGCAGCACCATCCCGACGACCGACGCCCGGTCCGCGCCGAGCGCCATGCGCACGCCAATCTCGGCCGTCCGCCGCTCGACGGTGTACGCCGTGATGCCGTAGAGCCCCACGGCTGCGAGCAGGAGCCCGATCGCGCCGAACAGCCACGTCAGGCTCGCGATCATGTCTTGCTGCGCGAATTGACGGCGAACGACGTCGGCATATGGTTGGACGCGGCCCATCACGACGTCCGGAGCGACCGCCGCCAGTTGGTCGCGCACCGCGGCCGCAAGTCCCGGCGGATTGCCGGGCGCCCAGATCACGATGTTGTACAGGTAGTGCGACCAGAGCTCGCGGCTTTCGAGCTCTCGATCCTGGAACGTCGCGCCCTGCGCTTCCGGCACGAAGTACATCGCCGGCACCGCGTGCAGCGTCGACGGAAAGTAGCGGACGTCGGCCGCGACGCCGACGATCTCGTACAACCCGGCGTTTTTCCCCGCCGCAGGGCCGAAGTGCTTGCCGATCGGATTCTCGTTTGGAAAGAACTTCCTCGCGTACGCTTCGTTGATCACGGCCACGCGGCGCGCGGTAGCGTTGTCGGCGTCGACGATCGGCCGTCCTATGACGATTCGGTCGCCGATGGTTTCGAAGAAGCTCGGCATCACGCGCGTCCACGCGGACGAGACATCGTCTCTCGGGCCCGGCTCGGGCTGACCCGACATGCGCACGTCATGCGACCAGTAACTGCCGCTCATCGGCGCGTAGAGCGCCGCGCTCGCGGTGCGCACGCCGGGGAAGGCGCGCAGACGGGTTTCAATCTCGCGGAAGAGCGGGAGCAATTGCTCTTGCGGCTGGTTGGACAGCTTCGAGTCGATCGACACCAGATAGCGGCCGTCGGCCGCGAAGCCGAGGTTCTGATGCTCCAGATTGTACAGGCTCTGGCCCAACATCGCGGCCGCGCTCAGCAGCACAACCGAGACGGCCGCTTGCGCGATCGCGAGCGCTTTCTGCGCGCCGGTCGTCTCTGAAGCCGTGCGGGTCGATCCACGCATGGCGTCCATCGGGTCGGCGCGCGACGTGATCCACGCCGGCACGATGCCGAAGAGCAGCGCCGTCATCAGCGACACGGCAAGCGCGAACAGCAACACCGGCATCGAGGGCGCGGCGCTCACCGGAACCCACGCATCCTGGAACGCCAGATGCACGATCAGGCGCGCTCCGGCCCAGGCCACCGCAATGCCGGCGGCGCCGCCGATGCCGGCGAGCACCGCGCTGTCGATCAGCGCCTCGCGCACGAGCCGCGCGGGCGATGCGCCGATCGCCGCGCGCATCGCCGTCTGGCGCGCGTGCCTCAAATTGCGCGCGAGGAGAAGGTTCGCAATGTTGGCGCAGGCGAGCAGCAGGACGCAGATCGCGGCGGTCAGCAGCAGCCACAGCCCATCCTCGTATTGTTCGCGCATCAGCGACACGCCGGCGCCACCCGGTGTGAGATGCAACGTCTGCTCGTTCCACCGCGCGCGGTCATGCGCGCTCATGTCGAGGCGGTGGCTCGCCAGCCACTGGCGCAGCTCGCCCTGCAGCTGTGCCTCCAGCGTCCGCGGGTTCGTTCCCGGTCGCACCCGCCCGATCAGATCGAGCCAGGCCAGGCCAGGATTCTCGAGGCGAGACGTCGCGCCGGCGATGAGCGGTTCTGTCGTCAGCGGCAGCCACATGTCAGGCATGTCCGAGGCGGCGACTTTCGCTCCGAAAAAGCCGGGCGGCGCCACGCCGATGATCGAAAACGCCCGACCGTTGATGTCGAACGGCGCGCCGATGACGGACGGATCGGATCCGTACTTTTCCTGCCACGTATGGAAGCTGATCACCGCGACCGGCAGCGCACCCCGCACATCGTCGGCGTCGGTGAACAGACGCCCGCGCCACGCGGAGATCCCGAAGGTTTGGAAGAAATTGCCGGACACGAACTCGCCGAGCCGCGACTGCACCGGCTCCCGCGAGCCGGCGCGGCGGACGCCGACGTAGCCGTTACCCGTGCCGACCTGGAACGCGGCGAGCTGCTCGAACGCGGCGGTGTCGGCGCGGAAACGTTGGTACGCTTCCCACGAGAATAGTGTCCAGTCGTTCTCCGCCGCGTGATTGCTCTGCGTGTATCCGGTCGAGTAGCAGCACGTGACGGCGTCGCCGATGCGCCAAAGCTGCTCCGGCTTCGCGACCGCCAGCGATCGCAGCATGACCTGCTGAATCAGGGTGAAGATCGCGGCCGTCGCGCCGATGCCGAGTGCCAACGTCACGACAGCAGTTGCGGTAAAGCCCGGTGATTTGTTGAATCGCCGCAGCGCGTACTTCACATCGGCCAGCATGTCGACGAGGGCATTCATCTGTCTCAATTGGACCATCAGGATAGTGAGGCTATGCCCGTCGTCCGGACAGGTCAACTCGTGTCATCGGGAACGATAAACGCCGCAGGGATCATCGACCGTGAGTCTGGCGCCCGGACGGTACACGAAGCGGGAGTGATCGCACGTGCGACTACACGGCTGGAGAGGGCAGCCGAAGGGTCTCGTCAGACGACGCCGAGTTGTAGTCAGATGATCCGGAACACGATCGACGTCGGTCAGGTGAGAGCACCGAGGCGTCGCTGCGATGCCCGCCTGTTCGCATTGCGCCGCTGACGGCGCTCACACCAATTCAGGGTTCTTCAGGAACCCATCAGGACTCTGTCATTGACAGGCACTACCCTCCAGTGTGGAGGGAAATCAGATGAACATGCTCTCTGTAGCCATTCGTCGTTCGGTCATTATCTTGGTCATCGCCTCTTCGGTGATAGGGATAGCGGTTGCCGCCAGCGCGGCTGGGGAGTGCGGCGGCGAACTCACTGTCGACGACCGACTCCTCTTTGGGTCTGTCCGCCTGACCACGGGCACGACCGAGGGCCCGATCGCTCGCGTGCTCGCTCGAGCTGCCAGCGCGAGCCCTGCCGACGGGGTTGCGACACCGCGCATAGTGGACGGCGGGCGGGCACGGCGAGCCGTCCTGCGCACACGAAGTCAGCCGGCGACGGCGCCGAACCGGTCGTGGGTGAGGCGGCATCCGGTTCTCTTCGGTACACTCGTTGGCGCCGCTGCGGGTGCGGGCCTCGTTCATGCGACGGTGGGTGCGGAGGCAGCTTTCGTCGGGTTCTACGGCGGCGGGGCTGCGGGAGGTGTGGTCGGGTTGGTCGTGAGCCGGTAGAGACGGCGCAGATTCGTCAACCCTTGGCGACTACCCGCGAGCTATCTGTGCCGAGCACCTTCACGACAGGCAAATGTTGTCGGGCCGGCAGGGACTCGTGGCGGCAAAGGTTACCGTGAAGGCCGCGGGCGCCAAACAGCGTCCGGCTTCCATGTGGGGCGGTCCGGTTGTTGGGCGACGCGGTAGCCGACTTCGAGCAGAATCTGGAGGTCTTCCACGGCGCCGAGTAGATCCCAATCGGGTTTGATCACGTCCGATGCATCGTGGTAGTCGTTCGCGATATAGTCCGCGCGCTTCTTTTGTCCAAAGCCAGCGGGTTTCCCAACATACTCGACCCCGGGAGCCGTTTCGAGCGAAGGGACGCCGACGCGAGCGAATTCGTAGTGGTCGGAGCGGAAGTAGAAGCCGAACTCCGGGGCTGTATCTCCCGTAAGGATGCGGCCCTGGCGTTGAACGGCTTCGGCGGTGAGATCGTCCATCGTGGAATTGCCGATGCCAACAATGCTGAAGTCCCTGGTGCGTCCCCATCCCCAGTTGCTGAAGTAGTCGAGATTGATATTCGCGACGGTAGAGGCGAGAGGATAGAGCGGGTGGTCCACGTAGTAATGCGCGCCCAGTAGTCCCTTTTCCTCGGCCGTCGGCCAAAGGAAGACCATAGTGCGTTTCGGTCGCGGATTGAGCGAACGAAAGGCACGGGCAAGTTCAAGTACGCCGGCGGTTCCGGCGGCGTTGTCACTCGCCCCGTGAAAGATCCGATTCCTTTCCCGACCGTGGTGGTCCCAGTGGCCGCTATAAATCACGTACTCGTTCTTGAGAGCCGGATCACTGCCTTCGATCTTGGCCAGAATGTTCTGCGATTCGAACCTGCGCACCTGGTTGGTCACTGTTATGGTGACGCGCGCAGAGAGTGCGACGGCCCGGAAGCCGGGCGCGGCGGCCGCGGCGCGTGCTCTTGCGAAATCGTTGCCGGTGGCAGCGAATATCGTGGCGACTTTATCGATGCTGACAAGAGCTTGCGCTTTTAACTGCCGGCGTTCGTTGCCGTCACGCAGGGTCATGTTCTCGCGCGCGTTGTTTTCCCAAACGTAACGAAACGGCTGGGCGGGCGGAACAAGGAGGACTGCGGCTGCTCCGTGGTTGAACGCAGTCGCCAGCTTTGTTCCGTTTCGGCCGTAGACGGTCAGGGCGTTGCCCAAGAAGACTCGTTCGTCGAGTTTGGTGGAGTCACCGGAGTCGGCGACGGGCGGATCGCCGGTGATGACGATGACAGTCTTGCCCTTTACATCAACACCGGCGTAGTCGTTCCATTTGTATTCGGGCGCCACGACTCCGTAGCCGGCAAAGACGACGTCGGAATCACGGACTTCGATCCGCTCGTCAGGCAAATTCGACCACAGGACAAAGTCCTCAGCCGGCGACATCGGAATGTCCTCGCCGCTAACGGTGATCGCGAGGCTGCCTCGCGAGCGGGTACCGTACAAAGGCACCTTCTGCACAAAGCCGCCTGCCGGTGTGCCAGGCTGGAGGCCGATGCCTTTGATCTGCGAGATGACATATGCGACGCTTTTTTCCTCGCCAGGAGTGCCCGGCAGGCGGCCGTCGTATGCGTCAGAGGAAAGTTCCCGGATATGGCGCAGCAGATTGCCGGGCGTCATCGTCGCGGCCGCTGTTCGCAGTTCGGGTAGCGTCGATGTCTGGGCGGCTGCCAATCCTCCCAGAATGCAAATGAAAAGCATGCAAGCCGCGCGATTTCTCAATGTTGCTCAACCGATTGGGGCGTAAGTGTAAGCCGTTGGAGCAACAGAGGGCAATCGCGCCTGAAAAACGCCGCAGGGTCGATCTGGCCGCAGGCGGCCGGATTCCTCACACATGGCGACCTTCCGCGAGTAATGCGACTGGGGCGGTTCGATTCCCGTCCGGCTCACCATCATCACAGTTCAGCGCCGTCAACAACTTGCCATCGGTTGCCAGGGTGACCGCCGATAGGAATCGAACCCCGACGACCACGATGCGGCGAGCCGGCGAGTCAGCGCGTAGCAGCGTTCAGCACTTGCACAGCGGTCTGTGGATGAAGAACTGTCTCGCAACCCATGTCTGGTGCCTTCTGCTATGCTCCGAGCCGCGCATATGAGACGGTCGCGCGAGGAAGCCGGCCAATGCTTTTCCCGTCATCGTTCTCGGATGCTTGAGATGACCTTTCCTCGGTGTTACGTGTTGCGCTACGTCAACCGGCTCGTTGGTGCAGCACTGCTGGCCGGGGCGCTCGCGCCGACGGGTGCGGCACAGTCCAAAGTACCGCGATTCGAGCGCGGTGACTGCTTGCTGAATGGCGACTGGGCGCGCGACGTCCGGCGTGAGTGCGGCTGGCTCGTCGTGCCAGAGTCGCGCGATCGGCCCAACACGACGACGATTCGCCTCGCGGTGGAGATCTTTCGGGCCAGCGAGCCGAATGGCGCGCCGCCGCTCGTCCTGCTGCATGGCGGACCGGGTGGTCCCGGCGGAATCCGGCTGTACTCTGCCGGAGTGGCGATGAGTCCGTGGCCCAAACATCGGGATGTCGTCATTTACGATCAGCGGGGCGCCGGACTCTCGGAACCGACTGTGTGCCCCGCGTACGACCGCGTTGCCGAATCGGCGTACAACCTTCGCGATGGCGCTGAGAGAGATGCCAGGTTGCTCGCGGCTCGCCGCGCGTGCATCGCGGAACTGGACGCGAAGCACATCGATCGATCCGCGTACAACACAGCGGCAAGCGGTGCCGATCTGATCGACTTACGACGCGCGCTCGGCTACGCCGAGTGGGACATTCGCGGCACATCCTACGGCGCGCGTTTGGCCCAAGAGGTGATGGTGCGCGATCGACGAGGGATCCGCGCCGTCGAGCTTGCAAGTCCGGTGGCGCGCGGCTTTCCCTTGCGTGCCGAACAACCACTCTCCACCCAGCGAGCGTTCGAACGCCTGTTCGCCGCGTGTGCACTCCAGCCTTCTTGTCATGATGCATTTCCGAACGTCGAGCAGGACTTCTATGCTTCGTACGATGAACTGACAAAGTCGCCCGTTCCCGTACCGGTCACGAGCCTGGACGGTCCAACGAATACTGTCTGGATCGATGGTAATCGTCTCGTCGCCTACATCCGCGACCGGATGTTGTCACGCTTGCAGATCAGCCGTGTGCCGCTGCTGCTGCGCGAGCTTCGATCGGGGGATCACTCGAGGGCCGCCCGCGAAATTGCCGGCGACGGCTCGGTATCGCAGGTCTTGACGGGCCGTGTCGTGCGCGAGCTCGTTACCTGTTACGACGGCTACGGTCCCGACTACCGGAGGTCCCTTGGTTTAGTCAACGCGTTGGTGCGTCCGTCCTTCCGGCGCGGCGATGACCGGGAATGCGAAGCGTGGCTTCCGCGATTCGGCGATGCGTCGACGCAAACACCAGTACGGAGTGACATTCCGACGTTGATCCTGACAGGCTATTTCGACGACAGAACTCCGTCCGACCAGGCTCGTCGCATCGCCGCCACGCTCAGCCGCGTGTACCTCGTCGAAATGCCGAACGAGGGCCACGACGCTCGCCCCGGTCCGTGTCACATGGCGATTGTTACGCAATTCTTCGACGACCCGACGCGCCGGCCCGACACATCGTGCGTCGGGACGATCGCGCCGACACCATTCGTGACGACATGGGAGCCGGCAAAAGTACCGTGAGCCGCCAGCGAGTTACGCTGCCGCTCGGGCATTGCCGGCCATAGGGGCTTGGCTCAAGCGCTAGCGCACAGAAAGAGTCCGCGGCCGGACGGACCAAGGCACTCGCTCAGCCACGCGTCGAGTCGCGTCTAGCCGTCTGAGACACTCGATCAGCTGGTTCCAACTCGCGAAAATTTGGCTCAAATCCCTTTCCGAACCGTTCCAACGTTTCTGCGACCGCGGGTGAAGCATTGGGCGCTGGGCTGTCTCCTCAGCCGTGATACCGTCGCTTCGCCTTAGGGCACTCTCCGCGTCGTCCCAGTGGAGGAGTTTCATGGTTGATCGCAAAGCTACGATTTGTTTGCTTTCACTCGCGGCGACGTTCATCATCGCAGTCTCGGTCGCGCCCCAGACGCAACCTCTGGCGATCACTCGCGTGAACGTCATCGATGTTGTCGACGGACGAGTTGTTCCGAACAACACGGTGACGATCCGCGGCAACACGATCGCGGGCGTCGTCCAGAATGGCGCTCCGCCCGCAGGCGCGCAGATCGTGGACGGCCAGGGCAGGTTCCTCATTCCGGGCCTCTGGGACATGCATGCACACATGGAGGCGACTGGAGAGTCGTCGCTCCAGCTCTATGTGGCGAACGGCGTCACCGGTATCCGTGACATGGGCTCCGCCCTGGACTTCATTCTGAATTTGCGGGACGCGACCTCGTCGGGGCGCACGGTCGGCCCGCGGATCGTTGCCGCGGGACCGATTCTCGACGACGCCCCGGCGGACTGGCCGTTCAGGATGCGGGTCAAAACGCCCGATGAGGGCAGAGCCGCGGTGCAGCTCCTCAAGCGCCGCGGTGTGGATCTGATCAAAGTCCACAACTACACACCGCGAGACGTGTTCTTCGCGATCGTCGACGAAGCGCGGCGGCAGAAGCTGCCGGTCGCGGGACACGTGCCGTTGAAGGTGACGATCCAGGAAGGTGTCGATGCCGGAATGGTGAGCATCGAGCACTTTTCGGAGGACGGTCGCGTCTGGAAGGCGTGTTCGGGCGGATCGGAATATCGCCCCGATGCCTGCCGTCCGTTTTTCGAGATGCTCGCCCGTCGTCGTGTGTGGCAAACCCCAACTCTGCTCGCGCTGGCGGAGCTCCCCGTCATAGGGACGCCTGCGTCGTCGATCAGCCGCGACGAGATGGCGTACGCGAACAAGCGATTACTCGAGATGCATGCGGGCAATCAGAGCTTCTTCGTCAAGCAACCTGAGATCGTGGGCATCCTGAAGCACACCGCCGAGGTTGGGAAGGTCGTAACTCGCGACATGGCTGCGGCCGGCGTCGGCCTCCTGGCCGGATGCGACGCGATGATCCCAGGGTTCTGCGTGCACGACGAGCTGGCGAGAATGGTTGCTGGAGGCTTGACGCCGCTGGCGGCGCTGCAGACGGCGACCGTCAATCCGGTGCGTTATCTCGGTCGCGAGTCGACACTTGGAACCGTGGCAGCGGGTCAACAAGCCGACGTCGTATTGTTGGATGCAAACCCGCTCGAAGACATCGGCAACGTGCGCCGCATCCGCGCCGTGATCACCGCGGGACGTTTCTTCGACAGAACCGCGCTCGATCAGCTGCTCGCGCGGGCGAAGGCTGCCGCGCAGCAATAGCGATCATGTCGTTCGACCTAGTTTTGCCCGTGGCGAACGCGGTAAACCCAGACCCTCACGCTGTTTGGCGAAGTGACTCCACGCGCCTCAACCATTTGCGAATCTGGTTCCAACTGGTGAAAATCTGGGTCACCAACTTTCGCCCTCACGCAGTCAACGACTTCCAGGCATCGAAGGCTCGAACCCAAACAGGATATCGAACCGGCCATCCATCCCCTTAATTAAACGAGGCCCGCTGCACAACGCTGCAGGATCACGACACTTGGCGCAAACGTCGCCCACAACGCTCGCCACCGGAGATTCCCCTTGACTGCTTAGGAGACCACGGTGTTACCCTAAGCGCGCTAGGAGTGCGAATGGCTGGTGAGGTCGGTCTACTGCCGGGGACGCTCGATCTGCTTGATTCTGAAGGCGCTGTCGCTCGGGCCGCTGCATGGATACGGTGTGCTGCTGCGCATTGCCCAGATGTCCGGCGGCGCGCTGCAGATCGAGCAGGGCGCGCTCTACCCGGCGATGTATCGGCTCGAGGGTCAAGGGCTGCTCGATACCGAGTGGGGCATCTCCGACAACAACCGAAAGGCCAAGTACTACCAGCTGACTACGGCTGGCCGAAAGCGGCTCCGCGAAGAAACAGCCGGATGGCAGCGGTTGGCGGCGGTGATGGCGACGGCCTTGAGCGCCAAGTTGGGGGAGATCTGACGTGCGCGCAGTCAGGTCCCTCATCTGGCGATTCGCAACCTTGTCCGACCCTCACGAACGGAACGCGAGATGGGCGATGAGCTCACGTTTCACATTCAGAGTCGCGCCGACGACCTGGTCCGCACGGGCCTCTCATCGACGACGCAGAGCGACAGGCGCGCCTCGACTTCGGCGGGATCGAGCGCTACAAGGAACAGTGTCGCGACACGAGGAGCGTACCCGTGTTGAGAATGCGCTTCGAGATGTGATCTACGCCTGGCGCAGTCTGCGCCGCAGTCCGGTTCTCGTTCTCGTGGCCACGCTCTCGCTTGGACTCGGGATCGGCGTCAACACGACGCTCCTTGGAGCGCTGTCAGCGATTTTCCTGCGGGTTCCCACGATGACCGACCCGGCTGGCGTCGTCGGCGTCGAGCCTGGTAACAGTAATCAGTTCTCCTTTCTCAACTATCGTGATCTCCGCGACAGCCAGATCTTTACGGATCTGGTCGGCTCCAGACTGACCGTGCTGAATCTGCGTTCCGGTGAGCAGGTCCAACGAGTCAACGGATTGGCGGTCACCGCGAACTTTTTTGAGGGACTGGGAATCGGCGCGGGCCTTGGCCGTGTATTCACGCGCGACGAAGCAGCTCCCGAGCGTGAACCCCGGTTGGCGGTTCTCAGCTACGCCTACTGGCAGCGAAGATTTGCTGGCGACCCGGTTGTTCTAGGGCAGGCGCTGAACCTGAACGGACAGGCATTTCTCGTCCTCGGCGTTCTGCCGCAGCAGTACCGGCCTGTGACCGGCTTCATGGCGCCCGATGTGTACGTTCCTCTGAGCGCACTCGTCCTTCCAAATCTCAACAGGCGAGAAAACGGAAATGGTCTTGCCGTTCTCGGGCGTCTTCCGGCACATGCGACACTCGAGCAGGTGCGGGCCGCGGTCACCGCGCTGGCGCAACAACTCGAGCGCACGTATTCCAAAGAGAACGAGGGATTCAGTCAGCCGGCTCGGGTCTTCCCGGTGCGCGGCATGCAGGTCCGTGGTGCACCCGAGTTGATCCTCATTCCGGTCCTGTTGCTCGTGCTCTTCGGTCTCGTGCTGCTCATCGCGTGTTCAAATGTGGCCGGTCTTCTGTTGGCGCGTGCGACCGCCCGACGAGGCGAGATGGCGATCCGTGTCGCGCTGGGCGCCGGCAGGTCCCGCCTGATCCAAGCGATGCTCGTCGAGAGCTTCCTGCTGGCCTCCTTGGGGGCGGTCGCGGGATCGTTGTTGGCGGTCTGGCTGGTGCCGATGCTCAGCGTCGTCACCCTTCCGAACCAGCAGCCCATTCAGTTGAGTATTGAGCCTGACCGGATGCTCTACTTGTACGGTTTGGCTCTCGCCCTGGCCAGCGGACTATTGTGCGGGATTGCTCCCGCCCTGAGGGCAAGCAACGTCAGCGTCGTTGCCGACGTGCAGCACGCCGGTAGCCGTGGGATTACGGGTCGCCTCTGGCTCCGGCATGCGTTCGTCGTCGGTCAGGTCGCCGCCTCCGTCGTGCTTCTAGTCGTATCGTCGCTGTTTCTGCGGAGCCTGATTCGCATCACGTCGCTGAATCCCGGCTTCGACCTCGATCATGGGCTCGTGGCCACCTTCTACCTGGAGCCCAATCGGTACTCCGGGACGGGCCCCGCGCTGTTCGCAGAGCGCGTGCGTGAACGCGTGGACCGAGTCCCCGGGGTGCGATCCAGCAGCGTGGCCAGCATCATGCCGCTTGCCGGCGACCGAAGTGCCGGTCGCTTCCAGGTTCAGGGGCGGGCAACGACGAAGAATGCACGTACATACCTCAACAATGTCGGTCCCCGCTACTTCGAGACCATGGGGATTCGGCTTGCTTCGTGGCCGCGATTTTCAGCCGACCGATCGGCTCGGCAGCCCACCGGTGGCGATTGTGAACGAAGCCTTTCAGAAAGCCTATTTCCCCGGCGGAGATGCCGTTGGCCAACACGTGGGCTACTGGAGAACCCTTCTCGGAGATCGTGGGGCTTGTCAAAGATAGTGCGTACGCATCCGTCGGCGAGGAGCCGACGCCGGTGTTGTACTTCGCGTTTGCGCAGGTGCCTAGCCTCTCCACTCAGGTGCGACCCTTGATGCTTTACCTCCGAACAGAAGGCGACCCGGCGGCTGCCATTCGCTCCGTCACGCGGGCCATTGCGGACGTCGACAACACGGTCGCGCTCGACGTCAAGACCATCAGGGAAGCGACGACGTTCGAGTTCGCGGTGCGGCGGCTGGGCAGCGTGTTGCTGGGCTCGCTCGGTGGGCTCGGCTTGGTGCTGGCCATGATCGGTCTGTACGGCGTCGTCTCATACGCGGTCGCCGCGAGGACGCCCGAGATCGGCATTCGGATGGCGCTCGGCGCTTCATCGCACCGAGTTCTCCGGAGCGTGCTCGCCCAGGGACTCCGGCTCGTTGGACTGGGTGTAGCCGTCGGCACCGTGCTTTCGTTGCTGATGACCCGCGTGATCGCCGATCTGGTAGCAGGGGTGAGTCCAACCGATCCGATCACCTTTGTCGGTACGGCGATCGTTCTGGTCTCGACGGGTCTTGTGGCCAGTTATTTCCCGGCGCGACGTGCGACACGGATCGACCCGTTGATGGCCTTGCGCAAGGAGTAGCCGCCTGATTTAGTGGCTGGTCGTCCAACCGACATTCAGCCGATGATGGGCTCGAAGAACGCCCCAGACGGACGGAGCCGTCCGGCGGGACTGTGTCCGCACGGCATCCCATGCGACGCACACTCGAGAATAACAACGCTGGTCGAGGCAGCGATGTGGCGCGAGTAGTTAGTGAGACCAAGGGTCATGCCGCAGCACGGGCGCCGTCAACCCGCCTCAGCCACTCTGCCATCTGGTTCCAACTGGCGAAAATCTGGCTCACTTCTTTCCTTAAGGATTCTTCGATCTCCTGACGCTGATCGGCGGCATCGTTCTCACCTTGACAGCCAATCGCCGCGTCTAGTGTGCTCGCCGCCTGCGCCTGAAGGCTTGGCAGAACGTGCGAATCAGGCATCGAAATCGTCGAGATCGCTGGGGATCGAGCCCACGGAATTTTCGGCGACGTCTAATCGCATCACGAGTTGCTGCCGATCACCCTGCTGCCGATCACGTAGCCCCATCCCACCGAGCCGAACGTGATCAGCGTCAGCAGATACGAGAACACGCCTTGCACGCAGCGCGCATCCGTCAGCCCTGCGTCGCGCAACGTGGCGGCGTATTTCGACGTGTGCCGCACGTCGACGATGAGCACGCGCCCGCCAGGCGCCAACACGCGCGCGATTTCGCGCACGGCGGTCTGCCGCTCGCCCGCGTTGTAAATATTGTGCAGCGCCATGCTCGAGAGCACCACGTCGAAGCTGGCGTCAGGGAAGGGAAGTTTTCGCGCATCGCCGGTGTGCACTTCGACTCTATCGGCGACGGCTTCGATCATCGCGTTGCGTAGCGTGCCCGCTGCGTTGTTGCCGCTGAGATCTTCCTGCTGCCATTTGTCGATGCCGACGGCGCGGCCGGTCGAGAGCCGTTTGGCCGCGCCGATGAGAAACAATCCCAGCCCGCACCCCACATCCAGCACGCGCTCGTTTCCGTTCCAATGGATCTTGTTGAGATATGTGTCCCGCTCGCGTATCTTCCCGATCTTGCTATCGTAAATCATCCACAACGCCATCGCGCCGCAGCCCAGGCCGGCCCCGATTAACGGCCGGGCAATCACCGCGATGACATCCTGCCGGGACCACACGCCCAGCAGCCGCGTGATCAGCGAGATGATCCCCAGCGCCGCGACGATGAGCATATTGCGCACCGCCAGAGGCGCATCCAGGCCGTAATTGGGAGTCCGATTTTCATTCATCCTTTGCCTTTCATGATCCGGGGCAATCTAATCACTCGGCCTGGACGATGACAAATCCGTCTTCCGGATCCGCAAGATCGCGGTCGTTGACATAAGAGGCCACGAGGAACACCGCGAACTCCTGTTCCAGGCCCTCGGGGGCACGTACGCCCTCGTAGTGTCCAACAACTCGATCGACGGCGCCTGGCCCGTCTCAAGCTGACGTTTTGCACGGTCATGGGATCGACGGCCTCCCGCGCTTCCCGGGATTCGTCTGCCGGCCGGTATCTCGCCGATGAGGTGAGGACTCAGCGCGCTGTCGTCTCTGGAAGGGGAGCACTGCCGACCAGGCTCCGTCCGGACGCAGTCACGGACGCATGACCTCGACACCGGCCTCTGTCTCTAACGGAGGCCGCCGACACGCTACGCGGCCGGTCGGTCGTAGTACTTCAGCAAGCCGCCCAGCCGCGCACGACACGCCATCGGCCCGTCGCTGGGCCCTGTCCTCTCTATCGGAAAGAGCAGCTGGTTCCGCATGCCTTGATGGTTGCGTTCGTGATGATAGTGCTGAACGAATTCGTGAACGGCGGTCCGAAGCGGCCGTTCGCCCACGAGGATCAGTTGATCCAAACACGATTCCTTGATCGTCCGAACGAAGCGTTCCGCGTAGGCATTGAGATTGGGCGAACGGGCCGGCAGGCGGACGGTTTCGACGCCGGCCGCTGACGGCGTGTCAGCAAACGCAGCCGTGAACCGCGCATCGCGGTCATGCAGGAGGAACCGCTTCCCGCGCAGGCAGCCGTCATCTGGATCGGTCAGCTGTCGAGCGCACTGGACCACCCAGGCGCTGTCCGGCTCACGGTGGATGCCGACGATCTCCACCCGCCGCGTCGAGAGGTCGATCACGAACAAGACGGCGAAGCGCGTCAAGCCACTGATCGTCCAGAGTTCAACGGAGAAGAAATCCGCGGCGACGAGGACCTCGCGATGCCGGCGGAGGAACTCCAGCCAGGTGGTCCGTCGCTTTCGCTCGGGGGCGGGCTCAATCCCGGCACGTTTCAGAATGGTGGCAATGGTCCCCCGGCTCACCTCGTGACCGAGGTTGGCCATCGCGCCCTGGATCCGCGTATAGCCCCACGAGCGGTTCTCCGTCGCCATCCGGATCACGCACTCGCGCAGTTCCGCCACGACGGGTGGTCGTCCCGGACCGCGGCGCTGGCGGCCGTCGTACTTCTGGGCGATCAGCGTCCGGTGCCACGCGAGCAACGTGTCCGGCGTCACGATCGACCGGAGCTCCTCCAGCACGTGTCGACCGAGGAGGTGGGCTTTCGCGGCGAGGCGGATCCGCTGGTCATTGGTGAACCGGAGTCGGCGAGATCCGAGCTGCTCGCGCAGCACGCGATTCTCCTCCTGCAGATAGTCGATGACGTCGCGTTGCTGCTGGTTGATCCAGCCGGCCAACGCGACCAGGAGGAGCCGAACCGGATGCCAGAGAGGAATCACGGTCGCAGCGTATCAGAGCACCCAGGAAGGCCGCGCCGAGTCCAGTACCGCTGCGAAAACGTTCGTTCAGGCCTGACTGTCGCCGCGTCGATCGAGTTGTTGGACACTACGCCGTGAGGGAGCCCTGGTAGCCGGTCACGCGTGTGCCGACGCCACCACCCGCGACGAGCTCGTGCTGCTGTGGACGCGACGACGTCTGGAAACGCGACGCTTCTAGCGCCGCGCCGGACCCGCCCAGTTCAACAGCAGGTTGATCGTCGAGGCGTACGGATCGTTCTCGTTCTCGGTCACCAGAAAGCGATCGCCGACCACGCCGTAAGGCCGGTCGTCGGCGACAGTCAGCTGCACTGCCGGCTTCATTCGGGAACTGATCGTGAAGAGCGGGACCGATGTCCCAGCGCTCACGCGTCCTGACGCTATGGCGATCGGAACCCGCATCAGGCGGTTCTCCCGGTTCAGGAAGAACAGTTCGCGTCCGCTCGCATGCCAGTCAGGCGCGCCGCCGCCGTCCTTCGACACTTGTATCGGTTCACCCTCATCGCCGAAGGGTTTGACGAACACCTCCGGCCGTCCGGAGGCATTCGACACGTAGGCGATCCACTTCCCGTCCGGAGAAAACCTGCCGCAACATTCATCGGCCTCGCCGCCAACCAGGATCCTCGCCGTCGCGTTGGGCGTCGCGTCGATCGCCCACAGGTCGAGCCGGGTCTTCGCGCCCAGGGCATTGAACAGGATGACCTTGCCGTCCCTAGACCAGCTTTGCGCGGCCTTCATGCCGTTGGTATGGAGCAGCCGTTGCTCGACGTCTCCCGGTTTCGTTTCCTTGATGTAGAGGTCGTAGGCGCCGTCGCGCAGCAGCGAGTACACCACGCGCTTGTTGTCTGGCGACCAGACCGGCGACGTGAACGACGTATCGGGAGGCGTAAACCGCGTCGTCGTCCCCCGCGCCGGATCGAGAATCGCGGCGCTGACGATGTTCATCTGATCCTCGAACCGGACCAGCATGATCAGACGTCCATCGGTCGAAGGCGTGCCTGATATGGCGTTCGCCGCCTGAATACGTTCCACCGTTTGCCCGTCGCGGCCCTTCCATGTGATGTGGGTGCGAGGGGTGCTCGCCTGTCGCCACCCGAGGACGCCGCCGGCCGCGTCGAAGCCGACCATGCCGGCGATTCCCATTGCATCCGCCCAGACCTCATCGGCGACGAGCTCTGGGACGCCCGACAATGTCAAGGCGCCGGGATCGAACGTCTGGGCGAATAGTTTCTCGTTGCGCACGAACAACAGCCGGCCGTCATGGTAGACGCCGGGCGACATGGCATCGAGCAATGGTTGGGTGCTGCCGCCCGCCACCGGAACCGCGGTGATCGTGTAGCGCGTCAGCTGTTGCGTCGCGATCCGATTGATGAACAACACGTGATGCCCGCCCGGAAGGAATCGCGGGAAACGATGCGAAATGTCCTGTCGAGCCTGATCGAGCGTGGTCAATTCCGTCGGCGTGCCGCCATCTGCAGAAACCTTGTACAGGCCGCCGTCCGGTTGCGGCGAGTACACGATGGTATTGTCGGGTCCCCACGTGCCGCCGCGCGGGTCGGCGACCGCGGCGATGATCCGTGGCACGGCTCCGGCGACCTCCACCCGCCACAACCGGCCGCGCGCGAAGAAACAAAGCGACCTGCTGTCGGGCGACCAGAACGGCTGCACCGCTCCTTCGGTACCAGTGACTGCATGAGTGGAGAACGTGTTCAGCGAACGGATGAAGATTCGCGTCCCGGTGCTGTCCGCGCCAACAAACGCGATGGTTCGGCCGTCGGGTGAAATCGCAGGCGTGTCCTCCACCGTCGTTCCGGGTGGCGCGCTGATCGACAGCGCCAACGCCGACGCAACGGCCGCCGGCCGGCGAGTCAGCGCCCACGCCCACGTCGTCAGCGCCGCCGCAGCCAGCGTCGCGATGATGCCGAACATCGCCAGCGGCCGCGCCCGGGTCCGCCCTGGTCCCGCCGCGGCAAGGGACCCGCTTCGCGACCCCATGGCGACCGCTTCGAGCGCAAACGACAGGTCGCGCGCGGATTGAAAGCGATCGGACGCGTTCTTCTCCAAGCATCGCCGAATCACCGCGTTCATCGCCGCGGAGACTCCCGCCGACGTGTTCGAGAGATCGGGAGGGTCCGCCGTGAGGATCGCCGTCATCGTGTCGGCCGTGGTGGCGCCGTGGAAGGCCCGCCGGCCGGTAATCATTTCGTAGACGATGGCGCCAAACGCGAAGATGTCGGCGCGGTGATCGGCGGACAGTCCACGCACCTGCTCGGGAGCCATGTAGCCGATGGTCCCAAGCACCAACCCCGGCGTCGTTTGCGGCGAGGTGACGGTCGCGACCGTGCTGGCGCCTGCTGCGACGGCCGGGGACAGCTTCGCCAACCCGAAGTCGAGGATCTTTACCGTGCCGTCCTCCGTGACGAAGATGTTCTCGGGTTTCAAATCGCGATGCGCGATGCCGCGCTCGTGCGCCGCCGCGAGACCGCTCAGAATCTCAAGGCCGATCTCGACGACTTTCCGCGGCGGCATCGGCCCCGCCGCGATGCGGTCGCGCAGTGTCGACCCGCTGAGCAGCTCCGAGACTACGTAGGCGACGCCGCGTTCGGCACCGATGTCGTAGAGCGCGACAATGTTCGGATGATTCAACGCCGCGGTCGCGCGCGCCTCCTGGTCGAACCGGGCGATGCGGTCGGGATCGGCGGCGACAATCTCGGGCAGAACTTTGATGGCGACATCGCGATGGAGGCGGCTGTCGCGGGCTCGGTAGACCTCGCCCATTCCGCCAACGCCGAGAACACCCAGGATCGTGTACGGGCCCAGCTTCGTGCCAGAGGCAATGGCCATGTGGACGGGATTGTAATCGCAGCCGACTCTTCCGGTCAGCCTTCGCGTCCGCGCAAGCCAGGCGCCGGAAAGGACAGGCGGGACACGGGCATCGTCGATCGCCCGTAGTGTCCAACAACTGGATCGACGGCGCCTGGCCTGTCTCAAGCTGACGTTTGCGCGGTGTGTCCGCGATTGCAGCCTCGCCGTCCGCCCAGGAATCGACTGGCGGCTGGAGTCTCGCCGCAGCTGAGGACCACTGAGCTTGCCGTCGCCTCCCTTGAGGCGACAGCGCCGCTGATCTAACGCCCCATCGGCGGACACTCACGGACGGATAGCCTTGCGACACACCGGCATCTGTCTCCGACGGATGCATGCGCCGCCGCGCTACGCGGCAGGTCGGTCGTAGTACTTCAGCAATCCGCCCAGCCGCACACGACACGCCCTCGGCCCGTCGCCAGGCCCCGTTCTCTCTAACGGGAAGAGCAGCTTGTTCCGCATGCCTTGATGGTTGCGTTCGTGATGATAGTGCTGAACGAATTCGTGAACGGCGGTCCGAAGCGACCGTTCGCCGACGAGGATCAGTTGGTCCAAGCACGATTCCTTGATCGTCCGAACAAAGCGTTCCGCGTATGCATTGAGGTTGGGCGAACGGGCCGGCAGGCGGACGGTTTCGACGCCGGCTGCTGACAGCGTGTCAGCAAACGCAGCAGTGAACCGCGCGTCGCGGTCATCCAGGAGGAACCTGTCGTTCGCCAAAACCGACGTTGGCGCGATCGGTCGCATCTTGGTAAGGCTTCTTCGGACGGAGTGAGGTGAGACATGAGGCTTCTACGGCTGAGGTGTGACGCGGTTGTGACGTAACCCTCTCAAGTGGCGACGATGTACCGCGAGATACCACGATCGACGCCCGTTGATCCGGGATACCTCGATGCCCGCAACTCATTGATTCCCGTCACCTTCGTCGCCTTCGGTATCACTCCGTCGATTTTTGGCCCGGCGTCTGTTAACCGGAGGGTTGTAGGTTCGAGTCCTACCTGAGGAGCCATTCCTTTCAACAACTAACGGGCTTCGAGCGTTGCGCGCGCGCGGGCTGTACCCTAAAAACTGTACCCATGGCGGTTTACTCGATGCCACCGACGATGCGCACATTCGTCGGTGCTGACGGGTGGTCGGACGGTGGTTGTAGGCGGCAGCACGCGGGGTGAGGGTATCGGCTGCTCCGGCGCTGGAACCATGTTTTGGTCAGAGAAGCTCGAATGATCTAACAGCTCGAGGCTCGGCACATCGACATAGGGAACTACGGCTAACCCAGTCGGATTGTCTGAGGTTCGAACGATCGCCCGGCAGCGGAACCTCAACATGCAGCGATCGCTCAGGAAACCACAGACCACCCAGAGCGGATCCTCGGCCAGTCGACTGCAGGCGAGCCGAGGCGACGATCACGAACCGGGCAGGTGCATCAGCGGTCTTCGCCAACTTCAACGTCGCATTCCGCACCTCGCGGCCACGCCGCACAGCACCTTGACTGCAAGACGCTGACGAGTGCGGATCTCACGCGAGGCGAGCAGCAGCCCGACGAATCTCCGCCGACAGCGGATGATCGGGAAACTGGCAGCGTAAAGAGTCCGCGACTCCCAAGTTCCAGCATCTCGGGCGACTCGGGAAGAATGCCGATCACCGGTGCTCCATACGCGCGAGTGACTTCTTCGACGAACCCTCGCGCGATCACGCTCGGCATCACCTTATTGAGCACCATGACGAGCTGACGGACCTCGAGCTTCCGGGCGACTTCCACGGTGACGGCTGTTCCTTGAAAGTCCTGTCGATCGGGCCGAAGCAGGACCACGAGGACATCGGAGATGGCAATGCTGAGAAGCGTTTCTTCGTTCAGCCCCGGGTGGGTGTCGATGAGCAGATAGTCGAGCACGAACTCGTCGATCAAATCCTGGAGACCGTCGTTCATGAGGCCCACGTTGTAGCCTTCACGCAGCACCTTGGCGATCTCTGCGGCATTGAGGCTGGAGGGGACGAGCCAGATGCGTCCCCCGGCCGCCTCGATCCTTTCAGGTGTCACGTCCACGGCCGTCTCTCCAACGCGGCACCGCTCCCACAGGTAGTCATTCAGAGTGCGTCGCTCGACTGGTGTCCTCGAGCCCGAATAGCATGTGGATTCCGGGCGATTGGATGTCGGTGTCGACCACCGCCACGCGCTTCCCCGCTGCTGCAAGGCACGCGGCCAGGTTGGCCGTGAGATTCGATTTCCCCGTGCCGCCGCGGTACGAGTGAATGGACACGATTTTGGCCACTGGAGTCGGTCAGTCCGGTTCGCTGCTGCGGGCGGCGCGCCTCGCTGAAAAGTGACGGGCACCGGATCTGGAGATCCCGGAAGTAGTCGGAATCGGTAATCTCCTCGACCTGAGCGGCCTTCTTCCTTTCGTCGATGGCGATGGTCAGTTGCTGGACCTGGTCTTCGAGCCGGCGCTGCCGCGCCGCCACTTCCATTGCCATGCGCCGGAAAAGCCTGGCGAGATTACCGAGGGCGTCGGGCCGTTGAGCAACCTCGTCGAGACTCTCCGCGGCGAAAGTGCCAGACTCGACGGCGAGCGCCGCCGCGGTGACCCTGGCGACGCCCCGCAGATATGCGAGATCGAAGTCGCGGGCCCGCTTCTTCGCCAGGCAGCTGCGAACGCGGGCGCCGAGCACCACCGGATCGAAGGGTTTGGGGAGATAGTCGTCGGCGCCGAGTGCAAGACATCGCGCGACGCTCTCCGGGCGATCCACCGCGGTGATGACCAGCACCGGAATCTCTCGCGACGCCTCATTGCTCTTCAGCCTGGCGAGGATCTCGTATCCGCTGGTACCCGGCAGCCAGACGTCGAGTAGGATCACGTCGACCGATTCGCGTGCCGCGATCGCCAAGCCGGCCTCACCGGTTGCGGCAACCAGCACCGAGTACCCCTGGCGAATCAGTCGACGAGAGAGCAGAGCCCGGTTCGCTTCCTCGTCGTCGATGATGAGAATCGAGCCGCCGCCCGCCAAATGGACGGTGGCTTCGATGTCCGCGGCGGTGACGGACACCGACGGTGGCACATCACCCTTAGCGGAGACGAAGGCGTGTTCGATGCCGTCGATGAGCTTGAAGAACCGAACGGCCGCGACGCCGATCCGCCGCAGATCGTCGCCGATCGGAGCGTTCGGGTGCCCCTCGAGCAACGTCTTGATGCAGCCCCGGATCGTCGTCAGCGGGACGCGCGTCGCGTATCGCAGCCGGAAGGCATACTCTTCCATACCATCAGTGACCGCGGCAGGATCCAGCATAGCGCCGATCGTTTGAAGAAGTTGCTTTCCGGCGTCCGCGACACCCTCGAGGTCGTGTCGCTCGGCAACGCTCAACGGCGACGAGTCGCCGTCTTCCAACAGCAGTTGACTGTAGCCGAGGATCGTGTTGATCGGGTTGCGCAGCTCATAGCGGATCTGCGCGATGAAGGCGTCGACATCGCCCATCAGCTCACGACCCCGGCGTCACCACGGCGGTCGCATGAAGCGCCTGGTCGCTGCGCTCGGCGACCGCCCGTGGTTGACGATGGGGCCATTCGCCGCGCTCGATGAACGCCTGGAGCTGGCGCCGATAGGGTCTCAGGTCGACTCTGCGCTGCGCCAGCCATACGTCGTTGTAGTAACTCTGGATGTACCGCTCGCCCGAGTCGCAAATCAACGTGACGACCGAGCCTGTTTCACCGGCAGCCGCCATGTCGGCGATCATTTCGAACGCACCCCAGAGGTTGGTGCCGCTCGACGGCCCGGCGCGTTTGGCTGTGAGCTTGTAGAGAAACATCATCGCGGCATAAGAGGCCGCATCGGGCACCTTGATCATCTGATCGACGACAGAAGGGATGAACGAGGGTTCGACTCGGGGGCGTCCGATACCTTCCACGCCCGAGCCGCGTTCCAGTGTCAGTGAGTGGTCACCCGTTCGAAAGTAATCGAACGTCACAGAGTGCTCGGGATCGACGACGCACAACCGGGTGTCATGTCCCTGATAGCGAATGAACCGACCGACCGTCGAGGCGGTGCCGCCGGTTCCTGCGCCTAGCACGATCCACGTCGGGATCGGATGCGGTTCCTCGCGCATCTGCGCGAAGACCGTCTCCGCGATGTTGTTGTTCCCCCGCCAGTCCGTTGCGCGCTCGGCGTAGGTGAACTGGTCCATGTAGTAACCGCCGGCGTCCGCCGCGAGCTGCGCAGCGACGGCGTAGACCGGTCCTTGAAGCTTCGACGGGGTGGCAGCGACCGCCTTCCGCCTCGATCAACGCGACCTTCTCCTTCGAGATCGACGTGGGTACCACCGCAACGAACGGCAGCCCGAGCAGACGGGCGAAATAGGCCTCTGAGATCGCCGTGCTGCCGGAGGACGCTTCCACGACGAGGCTGCCTTCCCTCAACTGGCCGTTCACAAGGGCGTAGAGAAACAGCGAACGCGCAAGGCGGTGTTTCAGGCTGCCTGTGACGTGAGCGGATTCGTCCTTGAGGTATAGCTGGATGCCTGGAAACGCGGAGAGTCTCACAGGGAGCAGATGCGTGTCCGAGGATCGGCAAAAGTCCGCGTTAATCCTCTTCATTGCCCACGCGCTCCACTGACGGTCGGCAGGTCGCATCTGCAGGCCGAGCATACCGCAATCGGACACTCACGCGCGCGGGGAGAGCGCCGTTTCCAGCACCGCTCACAGTAAGTCGATAGTATGGTTCAACGGCCTCGGCAGTTCGTCGCGTTGCGCTCGTACTCTCGGTCGTGCTCTCCGCTCCGCCAGGGTGGAACCTGTTTGGCGGCGCGGCCATTCGCAAGTTCTCTGGAGGATACGCGTGGCGGTCACACATCGGGCCCGCCCTTTGACTGAGGCGCACGCCTCGCCGCGACACCTGGCCGAAGTTCTCTACCGAATCCGCGGTCTGCGAATGATTGGGCATGTGCTGCACGTCGGCGCACATCCCGACGATGAAGACGCGGGGCTGATGGCCTTCGTGGCCCGAAAGTACGGCGCACGGACGGCGTACTGGTCGGCTACTCGCGGAGAAGCGGGACAGAACCGCATCGGATCCCATTCAGGCGACGCGCTCGGCATCTATCGCACGTGGGAGAGCCTCGCGGCACGTGCGATTGATGGCGGCGAGTCCTGGTACGGTCCGTTGACGATTTCGGCGACGGCTCCAGTGGACCCGAGGCGGTGGCCAAGTGGGGGTGGGAAGCGCTGGTCCGCGAGATCGTCAGAGCCATCCGGCTCGTGCAACCGCAAGTCCTCGTCGGTCGATACTCCGGTGAAGCATCCGACGGCCATGGTCAGCATCAAGCGATCGGTGCCGCTACAGTGGAGGCATTCGATGCTGCTGCCATCCGGCGCGCTTCCCTGAGCTGCGTCTTCCCGTCTGGCAAACGTCGGAACTCTATCAGTCCACTGATGGCGACTGGCAGGCTGATGAACAGCACGCCTCGGGGCAACGGCGACCGGAGTTCGAGCGCGACGGGTACCTGCGGATCGACACCGGCGAGCACGATTCGATCGGCGGGAATGTCATACCAGCAGCAGGCAGTGCTTGCGTCAACTGCCACCAGACGCAGGCGATTGGTTTCGTCCCCGAAGCCGGCAGCTATTTCTACTACTACAGGCTGAAGAAAAGCCTCGTTCCCACGCCCGCGCATGAACGATCGTTGTACGACGGACTGTATCCCGACCTCTGATCGGGCTCGCCAGCTGTCCAGGCGGCGGAACTCCGTCCGATTTCTCTAGGACGCTTGAAACGATCCTCACCAAGGTCGATGCGGCCCTGTTGCACCTTCGTCCAGATAACCCGACGGCGGCCGCGGGTCCGCTCGTCGAAGGGCTGGAGAGACTTCGTCGATTGCGGACACAGGTCGATGACATCCAGGCACTCGGTCGACAGCTCGATTACAGATTGCCAGCTTTGAAGACGCGATCCTCGGATGTCTTGGATTGGATGTCGAATGCGTTGCCGAGCGTGCGCATGCCACCCCCGGCAACGGGTGCGCATCCATGGACGGCTGTTGAATCCGCTCGACGTCCGCCTCGACGCAAGTCGCCTCAGCCTCTGCGTGCCAGACGGATGGGAGATTACGCCAGTCTCGACACACGTTCCGGTGCAGCATATGGACTACGACGTCGTGGTGCCGGTCGATGCTCCGGTGTCGACGCCATCCTGGTTGAGGGAGGCACACGACGCTTACCGGTATAAGGTGGCAGATGAGACTTTCGCCTGTGAAGCGCTCGACGCGCCGCCAGTCGTTCTTCAATGTGACTTCGTTTTTGCGGGACAACGACTGACGGTCCAGCGTCCTGCCACGCGGCGGGAGCGGTTCGCGGGCGGCTATCGAGAGCTTCCGCTCTCCGTGCTCCCCGCGGTTTCCGTTCGACCACGGATTCGCCGGATCTTCCTGCCCGTCGACGCCACTCGCCGCAAGATCGATGTCAACGCTGCGGTGCACCGCCATGTCGACCAACGGTCTCGAGACGGACCGTCTGCAGATCGTGACCGCGGAAGGGTGGTCGGTGGATCGCTCTTCGTAGAACTTTCGGCCGGTATACAGGGCGATGTCGTGTCGACGCGTTTCCAGATCACGGTTCCTCGTGCACGACCGCGGGACGGTATCGTCTCGAACTACTTGCTCGGCGCACGCGACGCGCACCGGGCCGTGACCTTCGAGCCCGTGTGGATGGGTGCGCCAGGGCTGCCGCGCGCACCCGATGCCACGACATGCATCCGCGAAGCGTTTCTGACAACTCCGGCGGCGGTTGACGTGCACGTGATAAACGCGACCTTCGCGCAAACGATTGCTCTATGGCTACGTGCGTGGCGCTGCCGAAGGACTCCTCGCTGCGCTCGTCAACCTCGAGTTGAATGTTTCCGCGATCAGCGACGAGGAAATGAGCTTCCTCGACCTGTCGATGTTCGATGCCATCGTGGTCGGTCCCAATGCCTACCTGCTCCGCGACGAGTTAGCGCAACGCCCGTCGATTCCTGGACTACGTCGCCAAGGGTGGCACGTTGATCGTGCAGTATCAGGCATACGGATACGAGCTTCACGAATACGCACCGTATCCGATTCGATTACAAGCACCCACACGATCGAATTACAGACCCGGACGCCTGGTCGACTATCTTCAGCCGCAGCATCCGCTCATGACGTATCCAAACGACATTTCGCACGACGACTTCGGCGGCTGGACTCACGACCGCGGGCTCTACTTCTTTGGGAGCTTCGACGACCGCTACACGCCGATTCTGGGAATGCAACGAGCCTGGTGGAGAGCTCAGTGTGGCGGGCCGGCGTCATCGCTGGCTACGGCCGTGGGACGTTCGTCTACGTCGGCTACTCTCGTTCCGCCAGGTGCCTGCCGGAGTGCCCGGTGCGTTCAGGCTTCTCGCCAATCTTCTGGCGCTGCCGGAAGCACTCCTGCTGGAACGCACGGAACGTCTGCGGACGCTTCCGGTCCGTTCATGACCGAGCAGCTCGTGGCCGTGGGCGCGATCGGCAGACGTACATGAGCGCCGGAACCTATCTCTGCCGGCAGGGACAGCTGGGTCAGGAACTCTTCATTGTCCTGAAGCGCGAGATTGAGATCATCAGGCGCGTTGAGGGGGGACGCGTGGTGTTGAAAGCGCGCGAGGGACAGGTGGTCGGCCAGTCCGCGATTGAAGCCGACACGCCGCGCACGGCCGACCTGCGGGCCTTGACCAACGTTCACCTCCTTGGCGATCTCCGGCGTCCAGTTCCGCGCGTTGATCATCCGCCAGCACCTGGAAATCGCCGAAAACGTGATCCGGCACCTTGTGACGAAACTCGAGATCAGTTGAAGATCACCGCGTCGAAAACCTGCGCCTGCCCCAGATACCGTGTCGCCTTCTCGATCGCTCTTTGTTCTTGCTCCGTTTCGAGTCGAGCCGTCGGCGCGTGTAATCCGCGCGCCAGGGTCGGCATTGGAGATATTAGTGGACGACCCGCCCAGCCGGTAGCTCTCCACGATGACCGGCCAGCCTGCCAGTTCCAGTTGCTGGCGTGACTGTTCTTCTGGCTTCAGAACGTCACGGCTTCTCCACCGCCGCTCCGACCAGATTGCCCCACTCAGTCCAGGAGCCGTCGTAGTTCTTCACGTTCTGGAACCCAAGCAGGTATTTCAGGACAAACCACGTGTGGCCGGACCTCTCGCCGATTCGGCAGGCCGCAATTACGGGGGCTCGTCAGCAGTGATTCCTGCGCCTTCTGCAACGCCTGGAGGTCGCCGGCGCTTTTGAACGTCCCATCGTCGTTGCATGCCTTGGCCCAGGGAATGCTCTTCGCTCCCGGAATGTGGCCGCCACGCTGACAGGTCTCCGGAAGCCCAGGGGGAGCGAGGATCTCTCCGGCGCAGTCCCCCTGCGGACTCCGCACGTCAAGCAGGGCAGCCGACTTTTGTGCCACCGCCTGTTGCACTTCGGGTAGAAACGCTCGAATCGAGAGATCGGTGCGCTCGCCCTGTACTTTCTCGGCGGTAAAAGACGGCTCGTCGGTGTTCAGTTCCTTCCCTTCGGCGACCCATTTCTTCCGCCCTCCGTCCACTATCCTGACGTCCACGGCCGTAGATTCTGACGCCAGCAACCCCAGCAGCAAACCAGTTGTCATTGTCGCCGTACAAGACGATCGTGGTCTTGTTGTCGATGCCGCTCTTGCCCAGACTCTCCAGCCTCTGATCTCGATGTTGCGGATCAGTGTGTTGCAGAGCTTGTGGTCCAGTTCCATCCGGCGGCGCCGGGCACGTGGCCTTGGTCTGTACGCTGTCGTATCGACATCGACTTCGACGACGCGAACTCCAGTATCAGCTGCGGTCGTGCCACCCAGTCGGTGGTCAC
>CAVSUB010000005.1:0-222178 GCA_963730995.1 uncultured Acidobacteriota bacterium
CGATGTCATGGGAGGAATTCGCAGTGACCCTCGCGGTTCGCGCTGTGAAGCTTGCGGCAGGCGTGCCGTCCAGCGGGAACTCGTTGCCATTGAACGCCGAAGCTCGCGTGACGCGGGCAGCCCGAACGATCGATCGCGACCCTGGCACGGCGCTGCGACTTGGACAATTGGCGCGACAGGCGAATCTCAGCCCGTACCATTTCCTCCGCACCTTCAGGCGTCTGACAGGCATCACGCCCCATCAGTACGTGTTGCGCGCCCGCCTGCGCGAAGCGGCCTCGCGGCTGGCAACCGGGACGGAAAAGGTGCTCGACGTCGCGCTCGACTGCGGTTTCGGCGACGTATCGAACTTCAACCGGGCGTTCCGCTGTGAATTCGGAGTGAGCCCTCGGGCATTCCGGGCATCTACCGGTGTCCTGAAACAGTAGCAGCCGCTCCGTTGTCGCGACTGCGAAATCGGGGCCGAACCAAGGGACGACACGCAACGAATCAGCAGATGCAGGCCACTACAGGTCGCGCCGGTTGAACCGCCAGTAGGCGACCACGGTCAGGACGGCGGCGGCCGCCAGG
Organism: uncultured Acidobacteriota bacterium; assembly: GCA_963730995.1. Classification (GTDB taxonomy): domain Bacteria; phylum Acidobacteriota; class Vicinamibacteria; order Vicinamibacterales; family 2-12-FULL-66-21; genus CAVSUB01. The sequence goes on from CAVSUB010000005.1 coordinate 571, forward strand.
ACCACGCCGACATTCGTCAGGTCAATCGGATCACCCGCCACGATCGGCAGCGCCGGATAGTAGTGAAAGGGAGAGAGCCACGCGACGGTCCTCGCCGGCGCCCAGCCGATCGCCAGCACCTCGATCAGGTACAGCGCCACCGCGCCGAGGGTGACGGACGCGAACGCTGCGCTCCAGCGCCGCGCACCAGCCGCCACCGCCAGCCCCAGCGCGCCGAAGCACCAGCCGATCGACACCAGGTGCACCAGCAGCAGACCGACAATCCGTGGGCTGGGCCAGTCTGATGCGGGCGACGCGAACGTGTGCAGTCCGATCCAGGTCCCGAAGGCCATCGAGAGTGCCTCCGCGAAGGTCACCGCCGTGAAGAGGATCAGCGAGCGCGTCATCAGCCGGTGTCGGGGGATCGACCTCGCCAGCACCAGATCGACACGCCCGGATTCCACGTCGTAGGCAGGCTCGCTCGCCATGTAGATCGCGAGTATCGACACCATGATCGCGATCACCGGATGGAAATAGCCGAACGTCACGGTGCCCTTGAACGACGCGAGGAGCATTGCACGGCCGCCCATACCGCGCTGCAGGAACGCCGGGATCAGCTCTGCCATCCGCTCGAAGGACCGTGTCGACTCGATCGACGCCGCCTGGGCGACGATGATCAGCTGAAAGAGGGCCAGCAACACGAGGCACGGCACCAGCACGTAGAGGGACTGGACGGCCGATCGACGGACGAGCGCCGCGACGATCACGCTTCAGCTCTCACGTGAGGCGTAGAACTGGACGATGTAGTCTTCGAGTCTGAAGGGCTCTTCGTGCACGTCGTGGATGGGATATGCCGCCAGCGCCTGCAGCAGCGGCCCGAGCGGCCCGCGCACTTCGAACACAAAAGCGGTCGACGTGCTCGAACGGACCGTGACGCCAGGGACTGAGGGAAGCTCGACGGGCACCGGGCCGGTGAACTCAACCTTCACATGCCTTGGGGCCTTGCGTTTCAACTCCTCGACGGTCCCGACCGTCACCATGTGTCCACCGCGGACGACGCCGATGCGATCGCACGTGCTCTCGACCTCGGCGAGGACGTGCGAGGACAAGAACACCGTCGTGTCTCCCTGGCGCTTCAGGTCCGCCAGCGTCTCTGCGAACGCCTGAATCATCAGCGGATCCAGGCCAGCGGTCGGTTCGTCCAGGATGATGACCGGCGCGCGCCCCATCAGCGCCTGGACGATCCCGATCTTGCGCTTCATCCCATGCGACTGGTCACGGAGGCGGCGCTGGAGATCGACGCCGCTCACGTCGAACCGCTCGAGCAGGTATCGGAGATGACCGTCCGCGACAGGACGGCCGTCGAGCGCGCGCAGGTAGTCGAGATAGCCCGCCGCACTCAAGTCAGGGTAGATCGGCAGCTCTCCCGGGAGATAACCGACCAGCTTGCGCGCCGCGAGGCTCGAGCTGTGGCAATCGACTCCCAGGATTGCGGCCGTTCCCCGCGCCGGTCGCACGAGATCCAGCAGCAGCCGGATCGTGGTGGTCTTTCCTGCGCCGTTCGCGCCGAGAAAGCCGTACGTCTCTCCGCGCTCGACCTGGAAGGAGAGATCCTCGATCGCGACGACAGGTCCGTAGTACTTCGTGAGACCGTCGGCGCGGATGGCCGAGGAGATCACCGAACGCCTTTCGCGCGCGCCAGCTCGCGGAGCGCGGCGAAGACAACGTCCGTCGCGGGGCTCGCCGTGCCGTCTCCGGTGATGACGATCTCGCCCGGCTCCGAGGGTACCGTAAACACTTCCGGCTGCACGGATCCAACGATCGACCGGGTGAGCAACCGATACGACATGCTGTAGGGCTGCTCGAGGAACGTGCCTCGCGCAGAGAACTCCATGATCCGGAAGTCCTTGGCGTCGATGAGCACCTCCGCCCGATTGAGATCCCACATGGCGCCGGTCTGCGCGGTCCTCACCTCGGGAACTTCGATTCGGTACAACGGTCCATCGGGGCTGTCGACCGTCTGCATCACTTGCTGCCCGCTTGCCTGCATCATCGCGACGGTGGCCTGCATGTGCAGGCGCTCGATCTCCGGAAGCGACGGGACCTCGCCGTCCGGCACGGCGAATTCGAAGCGATAGCGCTGATCGTCGACGCGGATCAACGAGACCCGTTGGCGTCTGGACGGATCCTGCGCGATCGACGTGAGGAGGCGGCCGTCAGGCGCGAAGCTCGAATAGCGGAAGTGCCCCGGCGAATCGTGATCGATGACCTGAGACACATGGTACGTGCCATTGCTGTTGTCCGGCATCATCTCGCGGGGCACTCCGTCGAGGACGAGCTCGTACTCGAGGAGCTCGACTCCCGCGCTGGCTGTTTGCGCCAGCCGATTCGCCGATTTCGCCAGAATCTCGGCAGCCGAGACCGTCGCGGGTCCCTTGACCATTGGCACGACAAAGAACACGACCACGAGCGTCGCCACTGCGACCGCGGCGCCGCTCCACGCAGCGCGGCCCCAGCGGCTGCTGGGCGCGGCCGTCTCGCGCAGCCGCGTCGCGCCGCGCGGCGATGAGGACACGACCGCCTGTTCGACTCGCCGCTGCAGCGTGGAGGCCACCGGCGCTGGAATGTCCAGCGCCAGCAGAGCGGTGCCGATCACCATCCGCCGCTTCTCGAGCCGCTCCGCGCATCCCGCGCAGGATGCCGCATGCGCACGAACATCATCGGCGGCCTCGTTATCCACGAGGGCCTGAACCTGGGCATCATCGAGACACTTCATGACGATCTCCTGTTACGTGCGGAAGAGGGGCGACGGCCACGGATGCCCGCTCCCAGCGGTCCACGGCGCGAGCCAGCAGGCGGCCGACGGACGACTGGCGTATCAGGGCGGCGGTCGAGATCTCCCGATAGGACAGTCCCTGCGCTCTGAGCGTGAGCAGAAGCCGATCGCGAGGCGCGAGTTGCCGCAGGGCATCGCGCGCTGCCCTGAGCCGGCCATCCTCGTCCCGCAGCGGTGCGGGTTCCACGGATGGCTCGTTCGCCGGAGTCCACGGCAGCCACCGGAGCCGGCGGCGCATACGGTCCCGGCAGGCATTCGCCGCGACCGTGAACAGCCAGCCGCGGAGGTTCGCTGTGTCGCCCGCGGCTTCGAGATGCGTCAGGAGTTTCAAGAACGTCTCCTGGACCACATCCTCCGCGTCGTCGCGATGCCGCCCGAGGAGCAACGCGAATCGGTAGATCGCGGCCCCGTGCTCTCGGAACAAGTCGACTACCGCGATTCGCGGATCGTCCGGGTTCGCCATTCGTGTAGCCAGAGGTATAACGCGCGAGGTCCGGGTTTGTGACCCGAGTGCGGCGGGGCTTGAAAGCCCCGCCCTACAACCACGCCGTGCTGTAGCGCGGGGTCTTCAGACCCCGCGCTACAGCAACCGTTTGAGGCCGAGGGCGCGGATCCGCTTGTGGAGGGCCGTGCGCTCGGTTTCGAGCAGCCGCGCCGCAGCCGATACGTTCCAGCTGGTCTGGTCCAGCGCCTGCCGGATCCGCTCGCGCTCGGCGGAGTCGCGCACTTCCTGGAGCCCCGTCGCCGCGCGCGGCGCCTGGCCGGACCTGACTTCCAACGGGATCGCATCGGCGGTGATCCGATCTCCGGGCGTGAGGATCGCCATCCGCTCAACGACGTTCCTGAGCTCGCGGATGTTGCCGGGCCAGGTATAGCGCTCGAGTCCCTCGACGGCGTCCGGATCGATCGTCCGCGGCCGGAAGTTGTTCCGCGCGCAGAATTCGGAGAGGAAATACGGCACGAGCTCGACGATGTCCTGCATGCGCTCGCGCAACGCGGGCACGGCGATCGGCACGACGTTGAGACGGTAGTACAGATCCTCCCGGAACCGGCCGTCCGAGACGAGCTCGTTGAGCCGCCGGTTCGTTGCCGAGACGACGCGACTGGCCACCTTGATCGTCTGCTCGCCGCCCACGCGCTGGAGCTCGCCGTCCTGCAGGACCCGTAGCAGCTTGGCCTGCGACGCCTCATGCAGATCGCCGACTTCGTCGAGAAAGATAGTGCCGCCGTCTGCCAGCTCGAACTTGCCGCGCCTGAGCGCCGCGGCGCCGGTGAAGGCCCCCTTCTCATGGCCGAACAGCTCGCTCTCGATCAGCTCGGTCGGAATCGCGGCGCAATTCACCTTCACGAACGGACCGGCGGCAAACGGGCTTTCGCGATGGATGTGGGCAGCGAGCAGCTCCTTGCCGGTCCCCGACTCTCCCGACAACAGGACGCTGACGTCGGATCGCGCCACCTGGGTCGCTTGTTGCACGGCCTGCCGGAACACGGGCGACGATCCAATCATCCTTGGTGCATCCCCGACCAGCTCGCGGAAACGCTGGTTCTCGCACTGAAGGTCCGACCACTCGAGCGCGTTCTTGACGACCAACAGGACGCGGTCGCGCGCGAGCGGCTTCTCGAGGAACTCGAACGCGCCCATCTTCGTCGCCTGGACGGCGTCGGCAACCGTGCCGTGCCCGGAGATCATCACGGCAGCCGACCGCTCGTCCCACTGCCGCACGGACCGCAACAGGTCGATGCCGCTGCCATCGGGCAGCCGCACGTCGAGCAGGTAGACGTCGGCGGCCGCGCGGCTTCGTTCCTTTGCGAAGGCCGTCGCCGACTCGAACACGGTGACCCGATAGCCCTCCCCCTCGAGGATCAACCGGAGCGACCTGCCGATGTTCGCCTCGTCGTCGACGATGACGATGTGCCGCTTGCGTGTCATGACGGCAGCGTGACCCTGAACGCGGCGCCACCCAGCTCACCGGGGATCACCGTGACGTCGCCGTCGGACAGCAGGGCGTTCTTCTTCGCGATCGAGAGACCGAGCCCCATCCCGTGCTTCTTGAAGGTAATCGTCGGCTCGAACAACGTGTTGGAGACGTCCTCACTCAGACCTGGCCCGGAGTCATGCACATCGATCACTGCGCGTTCTCCCCCTCCTCGGGTCAGCACGAGGACCGCGCCGCCCGGACCGGCCGCCTCCGCCGCATTCTGCAGGAGATTGGTCAGGATCCCGTTGACCAGGTCCGGCGACGCGTGCACGCGCGGGCGGTCGTCGTCGAGCCGGAGCCGATACGTCACGCCCGGGTGCGCCGGACGCAGGAGCGCCACACGGTCGCTGACCACGGCGTTGATGTCGAGCTCCTCGGGACGCACCAGAGGCTCGGTCGCGAACTCGGAGAAAGCCCTGACGCGGCGCTCGAGCGACTCGATTTCGCTGACCACGATCTGGACCGCCTGGTCCATGAACGCGCGGGCTTCGATATCCTCGGGGGCCGGCTGCCGCGCCTGCATCTCCTCGACCATCAGCCGGATCGGCGTCAGCGAGTTCTTCAGCTCGTGCGCGGTCTTTCGCGCCAGCGACTGCCAGCTCGCCATTCGCGTCAGGTGCACCAGCCGTTCGCGGCTCTCCTCGAGTTGATCCGCCATGTCATTGAACGCGTGAACGGCGCGCGCCACTTCGTCCCGCGGGGGAATGCCCGGCCGCTGACCCGTCTCCAGCCGCCGCGACCAGTCGCCCCCGGCAAAATCAGTGAGCGCTGCGGTGAGCTGCTGGATCGGCCGGCTGACGCGGTGCGCGATGAACACCAGCGGCAGCAGCGAGAGCGCCCATGCCGCACCGAGGAGCAGGAGCAGCGTCAGCGTGAATCCGCGGCGCAGATCCCTCGTATCGATGGAGTCGACGAGCTGACGGGTCTGTCGAAGCTGGGTGGACAGCTGTTCCATGCTGACGCCTCCCAGATCACGGCTGTAGACCTCGACTTCCGGCGCGCCGTTCGGTCTGTCGACCCGCCGCATGTAGTCCACACGCTCGCCGCCAGCGCCGGAGACGCCGAAGCGCTCGGGCTCACCGCTCTCCCAGAACGATCGGACCGGCTCGGGCCACCGCGACGTGTCCGCTGCCGGGTAGGTCGTCGGGTGCGCCCGCCCGGTGAGGGCGTCCTCCTTCAGAGTGGCGCGTTCGCGCTGGTAGAACTGCTTCGCGGTGTTCTCGAGCGTCCGGGACAGGCGATCGAGCTCGCCCGTCGTCGAATAGCGAAGGCTGCGATCGAGGAGCGTCGTCGTGATCCAGACAGTGGCGCCCAGCGGCAGCAGGGTCGAGGCGAGGAACGCGGCGATCAGCCGGGTGCGCAGACGGGTCATCGAATCGACGGCGGCGGCGGCGTGCCGCGCGGCGGCAGCCTGAACGGACCGGCCTCCAGGGCATGCATGGACGACTCGGTCTTGCGGCGGCGGCTGAAGGCGTCGATCAGGGACTGCAGGGTGTAACCGGAGTCGGAGGGATCCTGAGCCGCGTCAACATCCAGAAGGCGGTACTCGAGCCGAATCCAGAACGGCAGATCGCCTCCCAGCGCGCCGAGCGCGCTCACGGGAACGGCCAGCTGCTCGACGCACCAGGCCTCGGCGGCGGCAGCCATCAGGTGCGAGACCGACCGGGAACGCGCATCGACGGCGGTCACAGCGAATCGTTCCTCCCAGAGATCGTAGCTCAATGCGAAGATCCGCCGGGTCGTGGCCGCGGCCGACTTCCCCGGCGCGGACAGCACCGCTGCCACGAGCTCGACTCGCACCGAGCGGCCGTCTTTCAATCGCGCCAGCGACTCTCCTTTCAGAAAGCTGAAGCCGGGCGCGTGGATCCGCAGCGCGTCGCCGACGGTGTCGACGGTGACCGTTTGCGCCGACACGCGGATCGGCGCCGACGCCACCAGCGCCAGCAACACGGCGGCGGCGTGCCGGGCGGATGCTACCACCGCAGCCCCGGGGTCAGGCGCACTCCCATGGTGAACACAGCGCGCAGATCGTCGGTGTTCAGCGGGAAGCCGACGACGAGGTAGGCCGGTCCGGCGTGGAACCCGAAGCCTGCGGAGACGCGGACGCGGCGCTCGGTGTTCGCGTCCCACACCGAACCGACGTCCAGGAAGAGCGCCAGCCCGGTGTAGCGATACTCGATCGACGAGTAGACGACCCGGTCGCCGCCGACAGGCGCGATGTCGTACTTGTCCCAGCCCACGAGCGTCGCCGAATCGCCCAGCGTGAAGCGCTCGAAGAGCGGCGCGTGTCCGGTGATGCCACCGGCCATGCCGCTCGCCTGCACGTGATGTCGCCCGAGATCGTAGCGATACCAGCCCTGGCCGAGGTACCTCGTATAGGTGAGATCGCTCTCGAGCTCGCGGGTGCCGGCACGCACGCCGAAGCTCGCATCGACGGTGTGCTTCCCGCTGGAGTCCTGCGTGGATTGCCGGTTGTAGTCGATCGATCCGACCACCGCGTTGGCCATCTGTTTGTCCGCGGCCGGCTCCAGTGGGTCCAGCTCGGCGATGCTCACGCCGCCGGTGATGGACAAGTCAGGGCTGAACGCAAACTTCAGCAGCGGCGTAATCGTCGATCGATTCTCGTAGACCGTGGGAATCTCCGGATTCAGCGCCAGCGCGCTGAGGCTCGCCTCATTCCAGTCGGCTTCGAACCAGGACCACTCGAAGCTGGCTCCAAGCCGCCGGGTACCGAGCTTCCTCGTCTCGAACCGTAGACCGTAGCCGGAGTACTCCTCGACGAGATCGTCCGAGTAGTCGAGGGCGAAGATTGGTGTGAACCGGATCGTCCGGTCACCAATATTGACGTCCCAGAACCCGCCCCACCCGTGGTCGGAGTGATAAAGGAGGTTCGATCGCAGAGGCTCGAATCGCAGCCAGTTCGGCGGCGCCTTCTTGCGCGCCTCGAAGACGAGACGGATCCGGCCCACTTCGCTCCCGCGCTCGATCCGCCGGGACACCTCGTAGCCCGGAAGATCGCGCTCCAGCCGCTCCTGCAGCCGATCGGCGTCGCCGGAATCGAGACGCTTTCCGACCAGCGCCTGCAGGTCGTCTCGAAGCGCCTGCGTCAGTTCGGCGTCCGGCACGCCCGTGATGTCGGCGTGCTCGACGACATAGCGCGCGTTGACATTCTCGTCGTGGCCGGGCTCGCCCTGACTTCCGACGACGAAGAACACGCGCACCTGGCCGTCGGGATCCATGACGGTGCGCACCGCAGCGACGTAGCGAGGCCTCTCTTCCTCGATGCGTGCCGCCAGTTCGTCGAGCCGTTCCTGTTTGAGTTGCGTGCCGGCGAGGTTCCGGATGTCCTGTTGAAGGCCGGGACTCAGGCGATCGAGATCGAACCCGGTCACCTGCGCCGAGGAGATGACGGTGCCCTCGGGCACCGCGACGCGTTGATCCGTCGCCGCCTGCGGCGTGGCGGCCAGCAGCGTGATGAGCAAGCCAAGTGTGCGCATGCCCGCGCCGAGAGCAAGGAGTGAGCCCATAGCGAAGCTGTTTGTGCTCAAGAAGATAGCGCAAACCCCGCGTGACTGGCGGTCACACCTGTGCGAGCAGGGCGACGCCGCGAGCTCCCGCCATCAAGAAGCCCGGGATCGCGCAAAATCACCCGGCCACCACTATCATCGCGGCATGGTCCTGCCGCTGGCTCTCCTTTTCCTCGCCGGTCCCGCCCAGCCTTCCTCCGCGGCCACAGCTCCCTGGTTGGGCCGATCCGCGGAGCTGGCGCTCGCGTGCGTTCACAAGGAATACCCCAACAAGATCGCCCACGTCCTGAACGGCGATACCGACGTGAAGGCGCCGCACGAGCTGACACCAGCGTTCTACGGATGCTACGACTGGCATTCGTCCGTCCACGGCCACTGGCTCCTGGCGCGCGTCGCGCGCCTCCACGGAGACGCGCCGTTTGCCGCCCGCGCGCGAGCGGCGCTCGACGAGAGCATCACGGCGGCGAATATCGCCGCGGAGGTGCGCTACCTGAATGGAGCGGGCCGCGTCTCGTTCGAAAGACCGTACGGGCTGGCGTGGCTTCTCCAACTTCATGCCGAGCTTCACGAGTGGGCAACCGAGCAGCCGGCTGACGGCGACGTTCGGAAATGGGCCGAGACGCTGGCGCCGTTGACCGACGCAGCGATCTCGCGGATCGCCGACTGGCTGCCCAAGCTGACGGCGCCGATTCGGATCGGCGAACACTCGCAGACGGCCTTTTCGTTCGGGTTGATGCTCGACTGGGCGCGCGCAACGGGCGAGAAGAAACTGGAGTCGATGCTGCTGTCCCGCTCGCGCGATTTCTACCTGAACGATCGCGCATGCCCGCTTGCTTACGAGCCGTCCGGAGAAGACTTCCTCTCACCCTGCCTGGCGGAAGCCGACCTGATGCGGCGCGTGCTGCCGGAGGCTGAGTTCGCGCGCTGGCTTCACGACTTCCTGCCGTCGTTGCCCACCGACGGGCGCGGCGACTGGCTGGCCCCCGGGGTCGTGACCGACCCCACCGATCCCAAGCTTGGGCACCTCTACGGACTGAACCTCTCGAGGGCGTGGATGCTCCAGGCAATCGCGCGAAGCCTCCCGGCATCCGATCCGCGCGGCACGGCGCTCATGGCCGCCGCGCGGATTCACAGCACCGCTGGAATGACAGGCGTAACGGAAGAACACTACGAAGGTGGCCACTGGCTGGGCACCTTCGCCGCGTACCTCGAATCCGGTCGTGGTATGCCGGTTCCCGCGGCGGGACGGTAGCGAAACCGCGTTTGCGACGTTCTCGCCCACATCACGCGGTCGGGCGCCCGTTGCAGAGATCACCGCGCGGGGATCGGCTTCACGAGATGTCAGCTGGAACCGCGCGCGACTACTCGCAGTCCTCTCAGTCGACGATGGCTCCACCGCTCAAATTGGCGACCGTGCCCGTCATCGCGCTGGCCTGGTCGGACGCCATGAACGCGGCCACGTTGGAGAGCTCCGTAAGCGTCGTCAGGCGCCTGAGGTGCGTCATGCTCTCGAGCCGCGCTTGATACTCGGCGGAAGTGAGGCCCGTGGCCTGTGCGTAGCGCGCAAAGCTTTCGCGGATCGTCCCCGTCTCTGGCATCGCGTTCGGCATGAGGCACACCACGCGGACCCCCTGCGGTGCGAGCTCGACGGAGAGGGTGCGGCTCAGCGCGACGACCGCAGCAAACGCCGGCGCCATGCCACCGACGTTCGGGAATGCCATGCGAGACGGGGTGCCGGTGATCGTCAAGATCACGCCGGATCGCCTCGCGACCATCCGGCGCGCGGCGATCCGCGCCGTGAGGAAATGCGCCTGCGTATAGGTCGTGATGGGAAGCGCAAACTGCTCGGCCGAGAGCTCCAGCAGCGGAGCCCGCTGCGGCAACGCGTTGGAGATCCCGATCGCGCTGAAGGAAATGTCGATGGGCCCGGCCTTCGCCGCGACGGCGCCGACGTACTTTTCAACCGCCTGCTCGTCAAGAGCGTCGACCTGCGCTGCCTCGGCGACTCCACCGCGGCCGATGACGTCGGCCGCGACCGCTTCCACCTTGCGAAGGTGGCGTCCACTCAGAAAGAGCTTCGCGCCCTCGCGAGCGAATGCGCGCGCGACAGCGCCGCCGACGTCCCCGCCGGCTCCGTAGATCACCGCAACCTTGTCCTTCAGCATCATCCTTGGCTCCTTGTTCCTGTGCCACTGGTGGTTCCACCACGCCGACTTCCTGAGGAAAGACTGGCGGCCGATCGTCCGAGCCGTCAGTGATGCAGACACCACGCTGTCGAGAAAGTGGGCGCGCCCAGTTCGCTGCTCCTCCGGTGTCTATACTTGGAAGGTGATTGGGAGAGCGAAAGACGCGACGCCGGGTGGTGTAGTGACAACCGACCTGATCATCAAGGCGAGCGCCGGAGACAGCGACGCGTTCCGAGAGCTGACCGAGCCGCATCGCCGAGAGCTGCAGATGCACTGCTACCGGATGCTCGGATCCTTCCAGGACGCCGAGGACGCCCTGCAGGACACGCTCCTCTCCGCCTGGCAAGGCCTCGGAGGATTTGAGGGCCGCGCCTCTTTCCGCACATGGCTCTACCGGATCGCCACCAACCGGTGCCTCAACACGCTTCGCTCAGCCAGTCGACGGCCGGCCAAGGAGTGGGACATCCCCGAGGTTCAACCGCCCGAGCCGACTCGCCTCGGCGAAGTCGTGTGGCTCGAGCCCTATCCCGACGCGCTGTTCAACATACCGCTCGGCCCGGAGGCCCGCTACGCACAGACCGAAGCCATCTCCCTGGCCTTCGTGACCGCGCTGCAGGTCCTTCCTGCTCGCCAGCGCGCCGTGCTGATCTTGCGCGAGGTACTCGGATACCAGGCCACCGAGGTGGCCGACATGCTCGACTCGACCGTCGAATCGGTCAACAGTGCGCTCAAACGAGCCCGCGGCAGCCTGCATCGCAGTTTGCCGCCGACTGCCGACCACGAACCGGCTCCTGCTGCCGGGTCACTCTCTGAGCAAGCGATCGTGGCGAAGTTCGTCAGCGCGTGGCAGTCCGCCGATCTCGACGCGCTGGTGGCCCTTTTGACGGACGAGGTCTTCGTCTCGATGCCACCGATGCCGTTCGAGTACGCGGGCCGAGACGTCGTGGCGCGCTTCTGCGCCAGCCTCTTCCGCGCGGGCCGGAGGTTCGACCTCGTGCCGACGCGAGCCAACGGTCAGCCGGCATTCGGGGCGTACCTGAGCGCCCCGACCGGGATCCGCCACGGGATCGGCCTCTACGTCCTCACGCTCACCGACGAGCGGATTTGCGCCATGACCCGGTTCGAGAGCACCGTGCTCCCATGGTTCGGGCTGCCGCGATCGCTCCCTCATTGAGGATGGTGTTCGCGGCCGCGCAGCAGCCGCTTGTCCAGACACTCGACGGCGTACACGCGCTGCTTGTCGCATGCGGTACACCTGCCGCCCGAACCTTCAGGTTGGGATATGGCTATGGCTGGCGCGACATCACGACGACATCGCTTCTGTTGACGCCGCTGGCGAGCGACAGCCATCGGCCATCGGGCGACCACGCGAAGCTGAAGATCTTTCCTGTGCTGAAATAGGTGATCTGCTCTGGTGGTCTGCCGGTAAGCGGCTGCCGCCAGATATTGGACACGCCGCTCTGGGTCACGACGTGGTCGAGGCCGCTCTCGTCCGGCGCCCAGACCGGCAGGATCCCAAAGGTCGCAATCGCCGGCGAGTCGAAGCCGGACACGCGCTTCCGATCCGTCGAGGAAATAACAATCCACCGCAGCACCCTGACGCGAACCGGGTGCTCCTCCCATTCGAACGCGGAGGAATAGATCAAGCGACCACGGTCCTCTTCCCCAGGGGTTGGGCCTTCACCAGCGTCTGGCCCGCGATCGGCAAGGAACCCGCGACCAAGTGACCGCGTTCCGTCGATCACCGCCTCGCGATCACCCACATGTCCGGAAATTTCATCAGCACGCTGGAGGGATCCTCTTCCATCCGGATCAACCCGGCGATCATTTCCTTGACCTCGTCCGCCGTCAGTACGCCTTTTGACTCGGCGAGGGCTCCCGTCGCCTCAGCCGTCAGCCGGTAGACGCGTTTCAGGACTGAGGCGTCGTGTTCGAGTTGTACGACCGCTCCCGCCTGAATCTCGGATGCGCCGGCCTCGCGAAAGTAGTGAACCAGATTCCGACCGAGCGAGGGATTCTGGAACAGCCCCTGCCAGATCCTGTTGATATGCCCCAGGGCGGCGCACGGCGGAGAGCTGAGCTCCATCGCGAAGTCGGCCTCGTAGGCGATGGCGAAACCGCCGGGCCGTACGACTCGCATCATTTCGCGAACGACCCGGAGCGGCTCCGGGATGTGGATCAGGAGGTATCGGCAGAACACGATGTCGAACGACCCGTCAGCGAACGGCAGCTGCGCCGCATCGCCCTGCTGAAACCTCACGTTTGGTGGATTCTCGGAGTGTGCCGCCGCGTAGTCGGCCAGTGCGGCGTCGTACTCGAGGCCGACGCAGGTCGCCGGCTGGAGGGCGTCGGCGAGACATCTGGTCGTGTTGCCCTGTCCACAACCGAGATCCAGGCAGTTCGCGGCCGGGATGCGCGGCAGTCGCGCAAGGACCTCACGCGTGGCCGGGTTCAGAACCTGGTCGAGCAGGTACTGACGTTCAGGATTCCGCTCGTCGATCGTGTAGCTCATCTGTTCATATTCTAGAACTGGTTTCAAAGCCTTGTAGCGCAGGCGCTGTGACTGCCCTGGACAGGGCTGAAGGGTGACCAGCCTCCAAGGTCCAACGCTCTATCCGTCGATGAACGGCTGAGAGGTGATCATCCGATCAGTTCTTGAAGTATCGATCCATGAACACGAGGAACGCCTTCCACTCATCGACGGTCAGCATGTGGCCGCCGGTGTGGTAATGCCAGGCGAGGTCGCCTGCGGCGAGCGTCGTGTCGACGGGCGGCAGCTCGGTAGCGCCGATGCCTTTCCCGCCCAGGAGCTGATAGACGGGAGAGGCGGCCACTTCGGCGAGGAACTCCCCCTTCGGGTCCGACCATTGATCGGTCGTCCCGCCGGTGATGAACACCGGACGCGGCGCGCTCAACGCAATCAGCATGTGAGCATCGACCGGCATGTCATTCCAGCGGCCCACCCACTGTTGGAATCGGCTGTTGAACTGCCAGTGATAGTTCGCGCCATGTCGTCGACGGTCTCGCCGAAGTCTCGGCGCGCGAGCGACGACCCCATTTCCCCGGCGCACCCGGAGAACACCGCCGCGATGCGCTCGTCCATCGCGGAGGCCCAAAGCACTGTCTTGCCAAGGCGCGAGAAGCCCTGAACTGCGACCCGCTTCGCGTCGATGGAACGATCGGTTTCGAAGTAGTCGATGATTCGGCTGATCCCCCAGGTCCATGCGCTGATCGTGCCCCAGTCGCCCGGCGCCGGCTTGGTCTGCCCGGACGCGAGTGTCGTGCCGATCACGCCTTCGGTGAAGGTGTTGGCGCGATCCGGCTGAATGTCTGCGTAGCCCACCGTAGCGTAGCCCCAGCCGCGCGCCAGGATTTCAGCGGCCACCGGCGGCTCTCCGGGGGCGACGTTGCCACGGCCTTGTCCAGGAGCGGGCTGACCAGCCGCCGCCCCGGGCGTGGCACCGGCCGCCGCCACGCGCGGCGGCCCGCCACCGAAGTTGACCAGCAGAATCACCGGCACGGGACGCGCCACACCAGCCGGCGTGTACACGTTGAGGTTGATCTTCGGCCCGTCAGCGGCCGTGCCGACCGTACCGACGACCCGACGCAGGATCGCTCCGGCTCGGGCGGCTGGATCGGTTGAGGCGACTTCCCACCGGACTTTCGGCGCGTTGGCCGGCACGCGGCCGTAGACGTCTTCTTCGTACGCCTTCACGATTTCCGCGCGGCGCGCTTTCCAGTCCGCGGCGGTCCTGACCGGCCGGCCGTCGAACGTGGTGAGCGGATCGGGCAGGGTGTAGGACGTCACGACCGATTCGTTGTAGTTCGAGATGTGATTGGTCTTCCGCGCCAACCGCAGCGTGAAGCCTTCCGGCGTGCGACCGACGACCGTCGGGTCCGTCGGGGCTTGCGCCGCGGGCGCGCCGCCCGCGCGGCCTCCGCCTCCCGGCCCAGCCGGCGCTTGTCCAGCAGCCACGACGACAACCGCCAGCATGGCGACCGATTCCATAAATAGCTATCAGCTCACAGCTGACAGCTGACCGGTCATTTGAACTCCGTCCCATATTTCCGACCAATCTCGTTGATCTGCTCCCGAGTGAGCTGTCGCGGCGGCACGCCGGGGGGATTGCACGTGTCACGGAAAAAGCCCTCCAGGCCAGCGGGCGTCACGATCCAGAGCAGGAGCAGTTCTCGTTCAGGGTTCGCGAAGCCGTGCCAGGAGTTCTTTGGAATGAAGACCGTCGCGCCTTTCTCGAACGCATGACGTTCATCGTTGAGGGTGCAGTTTCCACTGCCTTCCAGGATGTAGATGGCTTCGTCCATCTGGAGGTGGCGGTGGATCGGTATCCCTGTGCCGACCATCACCTGCTGGGTCCCCAGCGCAAGATTCTCGGACCCTGTCGTGGAACCGACCTTGATCAGGATCTTGCCGCCATCACGAAAGTGAACCAGTTGTTCACCTTCGGTCGTACTCAGCACAGAACCCGGTGGACGCGTCTGAGCTTCGACAACGGCTTCCGGCAACGCCCGGCCCATGGCCAGCGCCCCGAGGCTGAAAAGCAGGGATCGGCGTGTCTCTTCGAAAGCACTCATGGCAACCTCGTCGAGTGCATTGTCGTCGATCGCGGCCGAGGAGGATGAAGCAATGCCGACGATCAGCGAGTCGCCGGCGGCGACGACACGAACGCCTCGATCTGCTGCAGGACTTCGCGCGCGTTACTAAGAAAAGGTGGTGCGCCCCTCGGGACTCGTGCCACACGCCCTCAAGCCAGCGGCTTGCCCACGACGATGCTGATCGGCGAACGGGTTCGTGTTCCATGCTCTCAGCTTTCAGCTCTCAGTTCACAGTCTCAGCGGTGGTCCGACATTCACGATGCCATACAGCCGGTGCACCAGCTCCTTGTCTTCCGGCGAGCCATTGCCGAAGTACTCGCCCCGCTTTTCGAGGTCACGAAAGAACTGCTCGATGCGTCCCGCGGGCGTGAATCCGATCAGGATTCGTCCCGGCCCTGCACCGTCATAGACAAACGCGTGCGGAACGCGTCGAGGTCCGAGGACCGAATCGCCTGGACCCAGCCGAAACCGCTGATCGCCGATTTCGACGACGTATTCCCCGCCGAGGCAATAGAACCACTCGTCTTGCTCTTCGTGGTAGTGCTTGGGTGGACCGGATCCACGGCGCTCGATCGGCTGCTCGGTCATGAAGAGCGTGCCACCGCTGTCCTGGGTCGCGACCTTGACGTGAATGCGGTCGCCGCCCGGCAGCTTGATGATGTCGTTCGCTCGCCCGGATCCGGCGGCCACCTTCACGACGGACGGAGGCGACGTCTGAGCGGATAGAGCGACGCCGCCCAATGGAATCCCGACGAGCGCTTCGACGAACGCACGACGTCCGAGACCAACGCTGATCATGCAGACCTCCAGAAAGGTTCGCCCGGGTCAGACCCAGGTCTGACCCCTCCCGACCCTCCGCCTGAACGAGGACGGAGGGAGAACGGACCGACGCCAAGACGACCGGGTCCGGGCCATCCTTTCGCCGGATTGCGGGGAGCCCGCTCACTTGAGCAGAGCCTGCCAGCCGAGCACGACGCGAATCTCCGTTGGCGGCGCCGCGGATATAGGTAAGAATTCCCCGCCGGGAAGCTCTTGCGCTGACGGGCTCACTGGCCTAGTCTGCGTGTAGCGAATGGAGGCTCCCCTCTCTGAACCCTACCCTCCCCCGCGATCTGAGTGAATTTCTCGTCGAGTTGTCGATCGCGCTGCATCGGCAGTCAATGTATCCCATCGGCCATCCGGCGCTCGCGCCGACGATCGCATCGGTGGTCGGCCGCGCCAACAAACTGCTCGAAGATCGCCAGACGATCGCCTTCGGCGTCGCCCGTCGGCAATTGATCATCGACGGCGTGACCACCGACCCCGATCATCCGGTGCTCCGGCGCCTTGCAGAGGCCCTGCACCAGCATCACATCGGAGCCATCAGCCTGTTGCGCGGCGTCGAGGAGCAGGAGCTCGGCCAAGCGCTCCTGACGCTCGCGACCGAAGCCGAGCATGCCGGCCCCGCCGGCAAAAACGCGATCCCCACATGGCCGCACGTCAAGCTCCATCCCCTCACGTTCGATGGCCTGACGCTCGCGGGCGAGGCGCCGTCTTCCGGCCGCAGGGAGCAGTCGACGCTTGGTGGGGAGTTGTGGGTCGGACTGGCTAGGGCCGCTCTCATGTCGAACGACGGCAAAGAGGTCGGCGCCGATGTGTCAACGGAACCGTCAGACGTCGCGAAAGCGATCGACGCTGCGCCTCGTGCCGAAGCCTACGACCAGGTCATCGTCGGATACCTGCTGCAAATCGCGCAGCAGCTGAAGACCGCCTCGGCTGACAAGTCCGATGAATTGCGGCGCCGCACGTCGCGGCTGATCGCCTCGCTCAAACCCGGCACACTCCGGCGTCTCGTCGAGATGGGCGGAAACCACGCGCAACGCCAGCAGTTCGTCCTCGACGCGGCCGATGGTATGGCGGTCGATGCGGTGCTCGAGATCGTCAGGGCGGCAGCCGACGCGTCGGGTCAGACGATCTCCCACGGCCTGGTCCGGCTGCTCAAGAAGCTGGCGGCCCACGCCGAACTCGGTTCCGAACGCACACGCCCGCGCGCGGACGCAGAGCTGCGCGCGCAGGTGAGTTCCCTGCTCAGCGATTGGCGTCTCGAGGATCCGAATCCCGAGCGCTATCGGCAGGCCCTCGACCGCCTCGCTGACACAACAGTCGATGGCCAGCGGCCGGACTGGGTTGTGGGGGAAGAGCCCGACCCTCTTCGCATCGTGCAGATCGGCCTCGAGGCAGGTGCGTTCGGACCGCTGCTCGAAAGAGCAGTCGATCAGGCGATTCACGCCGGACAGCTCAACGTGCTGCTCGATCTGCTCGCCTCGCCACCCCCCGGGGCCGAGCCCTCGGCGGAAATCATCCTCGGGATGGTGAGTCGGCCCGAGTCGGTCAAGGGCATGCTCGCCGGCACGAAGGTGGATCTTGCGGGGCTGGACAATCTGCTGCCCCGCCTGACGCTCGATAGCTACGATCCGCTGCTCGAAGCGCTGGGCTCGTCTGACAACCGCTTCGTCCGGCGTCGGTTGCTCGAGCTGCTGTCGAAAACCCGTGTCGACATCTCGCCGCTCGTCATCGCACGCCTCGGCGACGAGCGCTGGTACGTCCAGCGGAACATGCTGATGCTGCTCGGACGCAGTAGCCGTGTGCCAGAGAGCTTTTCTGCCCTGCCCTGGACGACACACCCGGATGCGCGCGTGCGGGTCGAAGCGATTCGTCTTCAGCTCACACTGCCGAACGAGAGAGACCTGGGTATTCACGCCGCCCTCGACGACATCGATCCGCGCATCGTCCATGTGGGGCTGACCGCGATCCGTGACGATTGTCCGCCCGACCTGCTCGGACGCGTCATCGAGCTGGCGCAGGCACCGCCCGAGTCCGACGAGAACATCCGGCTGACCGCCGTCGCGGCTCTTGCCCATGTAAAGCACGCGCGGGCGCTCGATTCGCTGCTGCAGATCGCAGACGGCGGTCGATCATTTCTGGGACGGCAGAAGCTGCCTTCGAAGAGTCCCGCGCTGCTGGCCGCGATTCGTGCGCTCGCTGGATTCTGGTCGGCCGATCCCCGGGCCGCTGCTGTCCTGGCGGTGGCGGCGCGCTCATCCGATCCCGAGATTCGAAAGGCCGGGGGTGTCTCGGCGACATGAGCGATCCTGTCCACTTTCTCAATGCGTTTGCGCAGGCGCTTGGCGTCATGACGCTGTATCCGGAGGGACACCCGTCGCGCGAGCGGGCGGTCGATGCCGCATTCAGCGAGTTGAACGGCATCGCCAGTCGCGGTGCGCATCCGTCTTTCACGTTCCTGGACGACGAAGTGGTTTTCGGGCGGGAACGCCTGCGTGAGCTCAAGTCCTGGGATTGGGGCAAACGTCTGGTGGCGGCCGGTGTACAAAGGCTCGAGTTCGAGCGCGAAGTCACTCGCGATGAATTCGAGAGCTTTCTGCAGGAGATACTCGGCCGACTGATGTTGTCCTCGATTGATACGAGCGAAGCGCGGCAGATGCGCTCGCTGGGAATCCGGTTCGGGGCCGTCGGACTGCAGGGGCAGGAAGAAACCGGCGCCGCACCAGCACCGCTCGAGATGGCGACGCTCGATGTCACGCTGGGCGAGGAGGCTGAGACATTCCGCTGGTTGCAGAGCGAGGTGCAGTCGAACGGATCGGTGCCTCTGCTCGAGGCTGAAGCGGTCGTCCGGTCCTTGTCGGTAGCGATGCACGGCGACAGCCGCATCGTGCTGCCGCTCCTGAAACTCAAGGAGTTCGATCAGTACACGACGACACACTCGCTCAATGTGGCGGTCCTGTCCATGGGTCTTGCCGAATCACTCGGCTGCCGGCCAAAGGAAGTCCGCGCGATCGGCGTCGCCGGATTGCTCCACGACATCGGAAAGATCCGCATCCCGCTCGAAGTGCTGACCAAGCCGGGAAAGCTCAATGACGAAGAGCGGGCCATCATGAACCAGCATCCGCTCGACGGCGCGCGCATCATCATGCAGACCGACGAAGACGTCGGCATGGCGGCCACCGTCGCCTACGAGCACCACATCATGCTCAATGGCGGCGGCTATCCGGCGCTGCACTACAACCGCGAGTGCACGATGGCCAGCCGTCTCGTGCACGTGTGCGACGTCTACGATGCGCTCAGCACCATGCGTCCGTACCGTGAAGCGTGGCCCTCTGAGAGGGTGCTGTCGTATCTCGAGGAACGCACGGGCACCGAGTTCGATCCGGAACTCGTGGGCGCATTCATCCGGCCGCTCCGTCAGGGTCAGGCGCGAGTGCGCGTGCTCAGCGACGAGCCGGCCACTTCGTCGTAGCTGACGCATCTTCTCGGAGCCCTGTATCGCTACTGAAGCAGCGCACGCCTGCGATAGCCGGCGGCGCGGGCCGTGCCGGACCGGCGCGGCCTCGCTTCCGTCATCAGTGACGGCGTAGACGCCTCCGGATGATTCGAATAGACGCGGCGCACTACTGATGAGGTAGAGTGCAGCAATGCAGGGCGCCGCCCTTTGAGACCCGCTCACGCTCCAGCGTCGGTTCAAGAACCGGAAAGGCGGGGCCTCGTCAGGGCCCTCGGGTTGTGGGACGTCACAGCGATCACCGCCGGAACTATCCTCGGCTCCGCCATCTTTCTCGCGGCGGCGTTCGTGCCGCGGGCGGTCCCGCATCCCACGCTGGCCCTGCTTCTCTGGGTGACCGGCGGCCTGATCGCCATCGCCGGCGCGCTGACGTACGCCGAACTGGGAACGATGTTTCCAGAGGCGGGCGGGCAATACCACTACATCAAGCAGGCCTTCGGCCCCCTGTGGGGCTTCCTCTTCGGTTGGGCCTCGTTGCTGGCGATCCAGGCGGGAGCCAACGCCTACCTCGGCGTGGCATTCGGAGAGTATCTGGGAGCGTTCATACCGTTCTTCTCCTCGACGCGCGTGATCGCGTCGATTCCGATGGGAGTATGGACGTGGGAGCCGAACACCGTGCAACTCGCAGGCGTCTCTGCGATCGCGGTGTTGTCGGCGGTGAACTACTTCGGCACGAAGCAGGGAGCCAGGGTCCAGGGCACGCTGACCGCCATCAAACTCCTGTCGGTTGCAGGCCTGATTGGATTCGGACTGCTCGCGCCTGCCAAGGTCGCGCCGGATTGGACTGCGCCGCTGCCTGGGGGCAACCTGCCCGCGGCCATGGGGCTCGCGATCGTGGCCGTCCTCGGCAACTTCGACGGCTGGTACCAGGCGACGCTCTCGGCCGGTGAGATCGAACGTCCCGAGCGCAATCTCCCGCTCGGGATGATCGGCGGCACCGTATTGATTGGCGTGGTCTACCTGCTCGTGAACCTGGTCTACTTCCGCGCGCTGCCAATATCGGCGATCGGCGCGTCCGCCAGGATCGGCGAAGAGGCCACGACCGCGCTGCTCGGTCCGACGGCTGGCCGGCTGCTGGCGGCGGCGGTTCTGGTCTCGGTGTTCGGCTGCCTCTCCTCGGCATTCATCGGCGCGTCGCGCCTCGGCCTCCCGATGTCGGAGGACGCGCCGGCGTTTCGATGGATGGCTCGGATCCACCCTCGGTACCAGACGCCCACGGCCGGGATCGCCACGCTCGGCCTTTGGTCGATGCTGCTCGTCCTGACGGGCAGCTACGAGCAGCTGTTTCAGTATTCGCTGTTCTCGAGCATCATCTTTCACGTGATCACGGGCCTGGCGTTGTTCCGTCTCCGACGACAACGGCCGAACATGCCGAGGCCCTACCGCGTCGTTGGATACCCCTGGGTGCCGGCTGTGTTCGTGGTGGCGATGACGGGACTGGTCTTGAACACGCTCCACGAGCGGCCGCTTCAGTCGCTGCTCGGTGTGGGACTGGTGGCGCTCGGCGTGCCATTCTTTCGATGGCGACGGATGTCCACTTCGGCGTGAGGCAAAGCGGGCCTTCGAAGCGATGATGCCGATGCAGAAGATCGACATCGCCACCATCGAGGCAGCGCGGCGCGGCTGACGGGGACAAAGACGGGTTGCGCCATCTGAGCGGCCAGGTTCGCCAAGGGAGGTCGTTGAGTGACCCTGAAAATGCTCAGCTGAACCGACGCCCCCGGGACTGCGTGGTACACTCGCGTTACGGTGAAACTGCGACGGTTCGCTGTCGCCGCGATTCTGGCGATTTGCATCGGCGGCCCCATCGTGGAGATGTTCGATCACTGGGATCACACGCTCCAGGACGGCAATGACACGGAAGCGGACGCCGTGGTAGCAGCCCTATGCGTTGGCGTCGCGATGGCGATCGGCACGATCGTCGTCGTCGCGCGTCTGCGCGCACTGGCCTCGAACTCTCGCCCGCATGTCGTAGTGCCTCGAATCATTTCGGTCGCTGTCGCCTGCCTCGCTTCTCCGATCCCGACGACCAGTCCTCCCACGCCTCTTCGGGTTTAGTTTCCTTCTCAAAAGCGCATTCACTCCAGGCTTCGACCGCGCATGCGGTCTGTTGTCCTGGCGCGGAGCCGTGCCCCTGTGGCGTCGTCCCCGCATGACGTCAAGGAGCGCTTTCAGGGAAGGGATCCCGATTGATGTTCGCCGCCGACTGGCGCGAATCGTTCCGCATATGCCGCGTCATCGTCCTACCACGGAATCATGGTGGCGCTGAACAGGCGCCTTGCTCATGAGGTTGAATGGGCTCCAGTTTTCCATCGATTTCGAGTTCTAAAGGAGGTTCTGAATGCGAGTCAGCAAGGGATGCGTCGTTGCCGTCATGTTCGTTGCCGGTGGAATGGCTGCGCCAGTGCGAGCCCAGACCAACGTCGAACAGCCTCTCGTCGACGCGAGCGGCGCTCCATCATCGACGATGCCCGCGTTTCGCACTCCGTTGTTCACGCCGACCGTTGACTTCGACCAGCTGGTTCAGCAGCCAGCCGGCCCACCGCCAACACCTCAGCACACCGGAATCAAGGCGATGGTGAAAGGCTTCGTCATTGACTTCAAATACCTCCCTTCCCGCGAGAACCTCATGTGGGCGGGAATTGGCGGAGGGTTGGCGCTGGCCGTTCATCCGGCTGACGACAACGTGAACGAAGCGCTCGTGGGCAGTGACTTCGCTCACAATTTCTTCAAGGCTGGCGAAGTCCTCGGCGAGCTGCCGACGTTGTTGACGAGCGCGTCGGTCGTGTATGCCGTGGGACGTCTGAAGGACAAACCCAGAGTGTCGCACGTCGGGATGGACCTGATTCAGTCGCTCGCGATGTCCGAAGCGTTGACCCAAACGCTGAAATACACGACGAGACGAGAGCGTCCTGATGGGAGCGGAAAGAACTCGTTCCCCTCTGGTCACGCCGCCGACACATTTGCGTTTGCGACGGCCCTCGAGCGTCACCTGGGATGGCGGTATGCGGTTCCTGCGTACATTTTTTCGTCGTACGTCGCCATATCCCGATTGCCGGCCAATCGACATTGGTTGAGCGATGCAGTGTTCGGCTCGTCGGTGGGGATCATTGCAGGCCGCACGGTCACGAGTCATGAGGCGCACCCGTTTCCTGTCACCGTCAACTACATTCCAGGCGGGGTTTCTGTCATGTACGTTCGTCGCAACAAATAGTCGCCACTAGGGAGGGTCGACTGGTGGAGCCAGTTCTTGCTCTGAAAAAGCGAACCCAGCGACCGCAAAGAGCGGCCCCTAAGAGCGGAAACCCGACCAGCGCTTCGAGGAACGCGCGACGTCCGAGTCCAACGTTGATCATGCCGACCTTCGGAGAACTAGTGTCGATCGAGTTCTACCGCCCGAGCCACCGCATCCAGCGAGGCTCCGCCGGCTGGAAATGCTCCAGCAGCCAGATATCCGACGTTTCGGTACCTGTGCCGACGATCACATGAGACTCATCTGGCGTAAGCGTCATTCCTCGGATTTCGGCGGATGCTGCGATGGGAAGCGCGACCGTGCGCAACTCGCGAAAGCTCTCGAGGCTCCAGATGGTCAACTCCCATCGGGCACCGGCGCCGCGTCGGACGCCGAGCAGGCGCGACCCGTCACGTGAAAAACGAAACGGGCCGCCGCCAAATCCTGCGAGTACTCGCTTCGACGCGTCCTCGGGCGAGACGAGGTGCATGCCGTCGGGTCGCCAGTGCGCAATCCACCTGCCGGTCGGCGACCAATCGGTCGCTGCGCCGCCCGGAGCCGCATCGTCCAGCCGAACGATCTGCCCGCCGCCGAGTGGGGTCTTGACGAGTTCCCAGCTGCCGTTGTTCAGCCTGCGATAGGCGATCCAGTTGCCGTCGGGCGACCAGCTCGGGCCGTGCTGGTCGGTCGTTTCCGCATCGAGACGCACGCGCGACCCACCAGCGGTCGGATAGATCCAGATGAGATGCTCGGCAGCATAAGTGCCGATCGCGACGCGTTGCCCGTCGGGTGACAACCGTACTTCGAACGGCTGCGTCGCACGATCGTGTTCGGATCCTGCGCCCCCGCCGATCGGCCGCGGCCACGCGTCGGTGCCTGTGCGGATGCGCACTTCCGGGCTGCCCGAGGCATCGGTCACGTACGCCAGGACGCCCGATTGAGTCATGTCCGGGCCTGATTCGGCTCGTGACGTCGCCAGCAGCGGCTCCGGCGGTCCGCCGTCGATCGGATACTGAATCAGATCCATGCCGGACTGACGGGACACGAACGCAATGCTGCTGCCGTCCGGCGCGACGCTCGGACTTTCCTCTTCGTCTTTTCCCCCGGTCAGCGGCCTGAGCGTGCCGGATCTGGTGTCGGCCATCAACAGTCGACTGGCGCCGCCGTGCAATGGATAACCATTCATGACGAAGCGGCGGCTGTCGGGCAGCCAGCTGATCGAAGGATTGGATGCAAGATACGCCGCGTCGGCAAACAAAAGACGCGCCGAACGACCGGGCCAGGAGATCAACCAGACGCCCCTCGCGTCGTTCAACGCTGTCGTGCTCGCGATCGCCGCAAGGCTCGAGCCGTCAGGGGAGAACGCGAGCGCCTGAATATTCGCCAGCCGTGGCGGCATGCCGGCCGGATCCAACGGGCGCGCGTCGCCCGTATGTGTATTCAGCGTCCAGAGCCGGACGCCTTCTGCATCGCCGCGACTGCCGCGACTGACGACGACCGTCTGCGCGTCGGGGCTGATGCAGGCCTTGAGTCCGCCGGCGGGCCGACCGACGCGACCGGCCTGGGGCTCCGGAGCGGCCTGCATGACGACCTGCGGCTCGCCGCCGCCGGCGCTGACCGACATCAGGTTGCCGTCCCCCGAGCGCGTGAAGAAGATCCGGGCGCCGTCAGGCGACCAGAACACGGAAATGCCGTCGGTCGCCTGCGTCGTCACGCGCGTCGACTGGGCCGCATCGAATCCGCGCACGAACAGCTGCGGCTGCCTGTCAATCCGTGCCACGTACGCGAGGGTTCTGCCGTCCGGCGCCCACACCGGCAGTCCTACCGATCCGGTCTCGCTAATGAAAGGCCGGAAGGTCGGGACTTCGACCGGCGACGGGAAGACGTCTGCGCTGAACAGGGCGAACGCAGCCGTCAGAACCGCCGCAGCATACGCCAGCGTCCGGAGCACTCTGGTCCGGATAGTCGCGGAGGTCTTCGACGTGGAGACATCGCGGCCATCGGGGGCCAGTGCTGGCAGCTCGAGGTCTTCACGGATATCCTCGAGCGCAGCTTTCACGTCCGCAGCATGCTGGTAGCGGCGCCGCCGATCTTTCTCCAGACACCGCGTGACGCAACGTTCAACGCTGCGTGGTGTCGAGGGGGCGAGCGTCCGCAGCCGCGTCGGCTCGTCGCGCAGCACCGCTGAGAGGAGGGCCGCCGTCGAGTCACCTTCAAAGGCGCGACGGCCCGAAATCATCTCGTGCAGGACGACGCCCAGGCAGAAAATATCGCTACGCCCATCGAGCGGCTGACCCTCGGCCTGTTCGGGCGACATATAGCCGATCGTGCCGAGGACCGCGTGGTCCTGCGTCACGGCCGTCATCGTGCCGCGGTCGGTCGCCGTGGCCTCGTCCACGCCGAGCTTGGCGATGCCGAAGTCCAGTACCTTGGCGAATCCCGATTCGGTGACGACAACGTTGGCGGGCTTGAGATCGCGATGAACGATGCTGGCGCCGTGGGCAACCCGGAGCGCTTCACTGATGTCGATCGCATAGCCAATGGCGAGACGCACCGGGACAGGGCCGCGGGCGATCACGTCCAGGAGCGTCGTTCCGAGTACGAGCTCCATGATGATCGCCTGGTGGCCATCGAAGTCGACGACGTCGTGGATCGCGGCGATGTGCGGACTGTTGAGCGCCGCGAGGGCTTGCGCCTCGCGCTTGAAGCGGGCGCGAAAATCCGGATCGTCGATCCCCCAGATCGGCAGGATTTTCAGAGCGACGTCGCGGTTCAGCCGCGTGTCGCGCGCCCGGTAGACTTCGCCCATCCCGCCCGCGCCTAGGGCAGCGATGATTTCGTACGCACCGAGGCCGGTACCGGGCGCCAGGGACATGTCAGATGGGAACGGCCAATCATAGCGCACCAGCGGCGATGTCGAGCCCCGCGTTGCGCAGGCGGTCAATCAGCTGCGCATCCGTGTCGGCGTCAAACAACGTCTGCAGCTCCACGCGCGCAATCGCAGCGTAGTCCGGCCTCAGCGCACGTCGGTCGACGATCTTCGACCCTGGATCATCCGTGCGACCTGATCGGAGCCGGACAATCGCTCGTGCGCTTTCGCCCTCGCAATGACGAGTACACTGCACACGAGGTGATGCGTGCACTCAAGAACCGTTTCGACTGTCGCGACAGCGATCGCAATCATGGCGGGCGTGGTCGGCACAGCGGCATCCCAGACGGATCAATCCGCTGGAGCTCGGAGTTCGGATGCAATCGCTCGGCCTCTCCTGCTCGACAGCGATGAAGGGGAGCTGAGGAATCGCCGCATTCACACCGACAGCACTTCACCCGCCTCGTCTCAATTCATCCTCAAGGTGAGCCCGAAGAACAATGGATCCCAGCATCTGGTGGCCGGGACAGAAGTGCTCGCTCCGGGAGCCACACTACCGAAGCACAGACACCTGGTTCAGGATGAAATCCTGCTGATCCAAGGCGGAACGGCCCACGTGTGGCTCGGCGATCAGGAGCGCGATCTCCATGCTGGAGGCCTGGTGTTCATCCCGGCGAACACCTGGATCAGTGGGAAGAACATAGGCGCCACTCCGATCGCGTTGACGTTCGTCTTCTCGGCGCCAGGGTTCGAGGAGACGATGCGATGCAATTCCGTGCCGGCCGGTGAGACGCCGACACCGATCACGCCGGAGCAGCAGAAAGATTGCGCACACCTCGGGCACTCCGAGAGTGCGGGCCGGCTGGACGACCCGAAGAAGTGAGCCTTGCCGGTTTCGCGGCGCAGCAGCACGCGCCTCTTTCTGCACACGAAGCGACACGGCGCATGCGCGTACCTCTAAGCACAACGCCCTGGTGGTTCGCGATCGCAGACTTCCCCGCGCGGTCCAGCGGCTGAGCCCTAACTCGGAATACCCTCCTGCGATTCGAGCTGCGCTGGTAAGGACCACGACGGGTAGCCAGGGCCCACCATCCATCCTTGACAATAAAAGTTGTCAACACTACCATCTCCTCGTGCTCGACATCCAAGTCATCGATGATCCGGCAGCGGCGACGGTGGCTTTGGAGCCGATGCGGAGTCGACTCCTCTCCGAGCTGGTCGTGCCCGCCTCGGCGGCGACGTTGGCCACGCGGGTTGGCCTGGCTCGGCAGAAAGTCAACTACCACCTGCACGCGCTGGAGGCGCACGGGCTGGTGCGGCTGGCCGAGGAACGCAAGTGGGGCGGGCTGACGGAACGGCTGCTCGTGGCGACGGCCGCTTCCTACGTCGTTTCGCCGAGCGCCCTGGGTCCGGTCGCCGCGGATCCGAATCGGGAAATCGACAGGCTGTCCGCGAGCTATCTCATCGCCCTGGGCGCACGGGTCGTCCGCGAGGTGGGCGACCTTGTTCGTCGTGCGAAAGAGGCGGGCAAACGCCTGGCGACCCTGGCGGTGGATACCGAGGTTCGCTTCCGGTCGGCGACGGACCGGGCGGCTTTCAGCAACGAACTCACCGAGGCCATCACGAAACTGGTTTCGAAGTACCACGATGAATCCGCCCCCGGCGGCCGCGCGCATCGCCTGGTGGTCGTGGCGCACCCTCTGCCCTCCTACGCCGTAGGCTCCGGCGAGACCTCGCCGAAGCGCCTTCGGTGCGAAGGCGCGCCGCAGAAATGAGTACGCAGCGAGCGCGTGAGGGGGGGCACCGGGGACGAAGTCCCTCCGCATTCTCAAGGAGCCATCATGAGCGTGAAGAAAGAAGCCTCCGGACGCCGTTCAGTCCAGGTCGAAGTCGAGGTCCCCGGCACGCCGGAGGAAGTCTGGCAGGCCATCGCCACCGGGCCGGGTATTTCGTCCTGGTTCGTGCCGACTGAGTTCGAGGAGCGCGACGGGAAGCCCGTCGCGGTGACGTTGAACTTCGGCCCGGGCATGGAGTCCCGTTCCGTCGTGACGGCCTGGGATCCGCCGCGGAGGTTTGCCGCGCAGGGCGAGGGCTGGGGTGGCTCGCCGCCCATCGCGGACGAGTGGAGCGTCGAAGCGCGCGGCGGAGGCATCTGCGTCGTCCGCGTCGTGCATAGCCTCTTCGCCAGCACGGACGACTGGGACAATCAGCTGGAAGGCACCGAATCCGGCTGGCCTGGCTTCTTCCGCATCCTGCGGATCTATCTCACGCACTTCCGCGGCCAACGCTCCGCGATGATGCAGTGGATGGCCCCCGCCGCGGGAACCGAAGCGGAGGCCTGGGAAACGCTGACCGCGGCATTGGGGCTGAAAGGCGTGAGCGCCGGGCAGCGTTGGACCGCCCCGGCGGGCGTCCCGGCGCTCAGCGGCGTGGTGGAGCACGTCAGCCAGAGTCCGTGCAACGCCCTGCTGCGGCTCGACAAGCCGGGGCCGGGCACCGCCGCCCTTGGCGCCGTCAACTGCGGCGGCCCGATCATGGTCACGCTAAGCTTCTACCTCTACGGCGATCAGGCGGCCGGGACCGTCGCCCGCGAGACACCGCTCTGGCAAGCGTGGATTCAAGAACGCTTCCCGATGCCGTCGGAGCCGAGCAAGAGTGAATGATCGCGTGGTCATGGGAGTGCACTCCCGTCGTTGCGCCCGTTGTCTGGTTCCCTCTCCTGTGCTCGGGGATGGTCGGGGTGAGTGCATGATCTCTTGAGGAACTGCCGAGCGAGAACAATCCGTACGGTGATCGACCTCTGCTGCCGAGATCTGTTCGGGCGACAGGTAGAGCGGCGTGCCCATAATCACTCCCTGTGTGCGCACGTTCGTACGACGAGACGGTGTGGCCGTCTTGTCCGACGGCATAAACGTCTTTGGCCAGGCGGAAATCCAGCACCTTGAAGTGTTGGTCACTGATCACCAGGATGTTCGCGGGCTTCAGGTCACGGTGTACTGAGCCCCTTGTCGTGGGCGGCGGCTATCCCCTCTGCCAACGGGGTTGCGAGTTCGACCACCCGATCGGCCGCAGTCCAGCGCGAACGCCCGGCTCGCGTTGTGTCTTTACGCCCGATGATTCAGCAGATGTGACAAGATTCGTGCCGCGTGGATACTGTGCTGGCCAATGCTCGAGCCTTCCTGCGGCGGGTTCCCGGGCA
This sequence comes from uncultured Acidobacteriota bacterium, assembly GCA_963730995.1. Classification (GTDB taxonomy): domain Bacteria; phylum Acidobacteriota; class Vicinamibacteria; order Vicinamibacterales; family 2-12-FULL-66-21; genus CAVSUB01. Next base: position 29,328 of record CAVSUB010000005.1, read on the forward strand.
GGGCGCCGTCGGACCAATTCTCGTCTCCGCGGCTTACTATCTCGGCGCGCAGATCGGGTTCGTGCTGCAGTCGCCGAACGCGCCGCAGTCCGTACTGTGGCTGCCCAATTCGATCTTGCTCGCGGTGCTGCTGATCGTGCCGTTCAGGAGGTGGCCCGTGTACTTGGCCGCCGCGTTCCCGGCGCAGATGCTGGTTTCGGTGGGGACCGGGGCGCCGCCGCTGACGCTGGCGCTGCTGTTCCTGACCAACTGCGCCGACGCCTCGCTCGGCGCGTTTCTGGTCCGACGCATCACACGCTCGCACCGTCCGTTCGTGTTCGACGGTCTGGCCGCTACGATGATCTTCGTCGCGTTCGGGGCCATTCTTCCGACCGTGCTGCTCTCCTTCGCGGACGCGGGCATCTCCGTCGCCACCGGGTGGAGCAACAGCTACTATGCCGCGTTCGCCACGCGCGCGAGATCCAACGTGCTGACGCACCTGATCGTCGTGCCGGCCATCGTCGACCTGGCGGCGCGCGACTGGAGGCGCATTCGCGCGGCAGGCGTTGTCGAAGGCGCCGCGTTGACCGGGCTGCTGCTCGTCATCTGCGGCATCGCCTTCTCGCGATCCGCGGGATCCCAGGCCTTTGCCGCCGTGTTGTATATGCCGCTGCCCCTGCTCCTGTGGGCGGCGTTCAGGTTCGGACCTGGAGGTATCGGCTGGGGCGCGCTGATCGTCTCGATGGTCGCGAGCTGGAATGTACTCCACAGCCGCGGCCCCTTCTCCTCACGCTCCCCGCTCGAGGAAGTCGTGTCCGTGCAGCTGTTCCTGCTGGCGAGCACGCTCCCGCTGCTGTGTCTGTCGGCCGTGATCCGGGAACGCGACCGCGCGTCGCACGCCGTGCGGGAGAGCGAATCGGCGCTCCGCGAGAGCTACGGTCGCGTTCGCGAGCTGGCCGGCAAATTGATCACCGCGCAGGAGTTGGAGCGCTCCCGCATTGCCCGCGACATGCATGACGATCTCGGCCAGCAGCTCGCGGCCTTGTCGATCTCGATCAGCGCGCTTCGCCGCCGCTCGCTCCAGCCGTCGGAACTGAATGACGCCCTTCGCGCCTTGCAGGAGCGGATCGGCGCAGTGGTCGACCACGTCCGGGATTTATCTCACGATCTGCATCCCGCAACGCTCGAACACGTCGGGCTCATCCCGGCGCTGCGTGCGCACTGCGCCGATTTCGCTCGGCAGAATCGGCTCGACGTCCGCTTCAGCGCGGACGGAGCGCTCGCGCCGCTTCCGCGCGATCTGGCCGTGTGCCTGTATCGCATCGTGCAGGAGGGACTGCGAAACTTCGCCAATCACGCCGGGGTCCGAGATGCCAGCGTGTCGCTGACGCAGACACCGGATCTCGTCGAGCTGACGATTGTCGACCGCGGCCGTGGATTCGATCAGGACGGTGCGGCGGCGCGCCGTGGTCTCGGCCTGCTGAGCATCGAGGAACGCGTCCGGCTCGTCGGCGGGATTTTCAACGTCACGTCGACGCGCGATCGTGGTACAGCTCTTCACGTGCAGGTACCGGTTCGGGCACTAGTAGGACGTAACGCCTGAATCGGTAGCAGCCGTTCCGTTGTCACGGCTGCGGAATGCGGGCCCGAACGACGTCCGTCACTACTACTGATTCAGCTGATACGGTCCACTAACCCCAGAATTCAGTTGAGTTATCAGTAAGTCTGTGATCTCTTGTGCACATGCCAAATCCATTTCCGATCGAACTCCGGGAGCGGGCGGTGCGTGCGTATGAATCAGGCGAAGGGTCGCACACGGCGGTGGCCGAGCGGTTCTCGTTGAATCCCTGGACGCTCCTTGCGCTGGATCCTCCGTCATCGCGAAACGGGCAGCGTGGCGCCGCTGGCCAAGAGCGGCGGCCGGACATCGCCCGTGGACCTCGAGCTACTCGAGACGGTGGTCCATGACACGCGCGACGCCACGACCGAGGAGCTGACCCGGGAGTACAACCGCCGCGTCGACCGCGCGCGCCGCGTCCATCGGTCGAGTATCCTGCGCGCCCTGCATCGGAGCGGATACGTGTTCAAAAAAAACGGCCGCGGCCTGCAGAACAAGACCGCGCCGACGTTCAAGCCAAACGCGAGGCGTTCCGCCAGTGGATCGCTCAGATAGATCCCGAGCGACTCGTGTTTGTTGATGAATCGGGCGCCAACCTCGCGATGGGCCGCTCGCACGCGTGGGTCAAGCGGGGTGAGGTCGTGGTCGACCCGCGACCGATGAACTGGGGGAACAATTTGACGCTGATCGGGGCGATTCGAGCCGATCGCTGGCTGACGCTGAGCACGGACTGGCACGCGGCGAACGCGGAGCGATTCGTCGTGTGGGTCGCGCGTCGCTTGGCGCCAAAGCTGCGCGCCGGCGACATCGTGATCATGGATAACCTGGGTGCGCACAAGGACGCGCGCGTCCGCCAGCTGATCGAACAGTGCGGCGCCACCCTCGAGTTTCTGCCGCCGTATTCGTACGACCTGAATCCGATCGAATCGGCATGGGCATTGATCAAGAAACGCATCCGCTCGATCGCCCCACGCACCGGCGCGGCTCTGCGGGCCACCGCCCAACGCGCCTGGCGGGTGATCCGCCCCGAACACTGTTCCAAGTGGTACGCCCATGCTGGTTACTGCTGACAACTCAACTGATCTCTGGGGTTAGGCGTGCCCGGATCGGTGTAGATCAATTCCTTGGCTATTTTGAGTGCGTCGGAATGGCTGGGTGTGCGGGACGATTTCCGCAACTGGCGCATCCGTGCGGCATGACGCGTTCGGGGATCTGGGCTCATCGTCTCGGTTGCCGCTGCCGTTCCGACTCCTCCAGCCACTGGGCCATCTTCTCGTCGTTCTTGGCGTAGCGCGCCCAACCCCATGCAGTGGCGGACCAGCGGTAATCCTTGATTGTCATGTCGATGCCGCGGTCGATGAGGAATCGCATCGCTTCATAGTCGTCCTCGAATACCAGGGTGTGGAGGATGCTCGCCGGCTCGTGGGAGTTCCAGTTGGTGTTGATGTCGGCGCCGTGTTCGAGGAGGAAGTCGGCCACGTCGAAGTGATGGTTGAGCACGGACCACGCGAGCGCGGTGTCGAGCACCTGCTGCACACCGACGCCGCCCCATTGCGGTTCGCGCGGGTGGACGCTTGTGGCCGGCGCATGATTCGCCACGTCGCCCAGTGCAGGCTGGCCCTCCGCGTCGAACCAGCGCTTCACGCGCGCCAGGTCTCCGTTCCCGGCTGCGTGCGGCAGATCGTCGGGCAGCGGCCAGATGCGCAGCAGCGGTGGAAGCAAACGCGTCTTCGTATACGTAAACGCGAACTCGATGGCTTGCGACGGGGGCGGCGGCTGCCGCCGCAGTAGCGCGGGATCGAGGTCGAGCAGCGCCGTGATGAACTCCCCGCGATCGTTCAGCGTGGCCACTTCGATCAAGCGCACCTGAAATGTCACACACGCATCCGACAACGTCCATGCTTCGCGTCGCAGTCCATCGACAAAGGATGTAAGGTCGCCGTCGTGCACCGCGCGTCCGATCCGTTCCATGACGAAACCCCGCCACAGCCCGGTCTCGGCAACGTTGACGAAGTTGGGCTTGTTGGCGATGAAATGCCGGAAAAATGCGGAGCGTCCCGGGCCGCGATCGACGTGGCTTCCCAATTCAGCGTCGAGCGTGATGGAGCGATCCAGCAGCAGTGACGCGATGGCCTCGTGCTGGAAGCGGCAGGAATGGATGAACGCCTCGTTGACGGAAGCCGGATCGTTGGCGTTTTCGCGAAGAGCTGAGCGGACCGCGTCGAGATCGCCAAGCGCCGCAAAGAACTTGAGTGTGCGGGGCAGCAGGCCTTTGCGCTGAAACAGCTGCAGCAGCCCCTTGGCGCGGGAGTGGAGGAGGCCCTCGCACACCGATGGCATGACGATCGCGCCGGCATCGATCAGCAGCTCTGCGGACTCCCCGCGCGTGAACCACTGTTCTCGCTGCGGGTCGCCTGCATCGCCATAGGCGTCGGTGGCGAATCCCAGCAGACCGCCGTGATCGTCGTCTCGCCAGGAAAGCAGCGCCGGGTATTCAGCCAACAGCTGCTTGAGGCCTTCGATATCGTTGTCGTGAATGACGCGTCGAGCCTGCGCTGCCGCCCACTCCAGCCTTTTTCCGAGCCGCTTGCTGACCTCAGACGTGAGGTCTTGCCAGCCGGCGTGACCGTACTCGCGCGCGATCACGAGTTGCGCGTTGCGCTGCGTCAACGGCAGGTCGACGCTCGGCAGATGCGCGCGCGCACGCGCGATGGCAGCGGCGTCACCGCCGGCGATGTCGCGCGCGAGCTTCTTTGCCTGCTTGCGGAGAGATTCGAGAGACGGACGAGCCGGGAGGGACTTCGAAGTGGTCATGGCGCCCCTCTTTCATGAATCGCCTGTGCCCCGCTGAAACCAGGCTGAAAGAAGGTGCACGCGCACACAACTTCGGACCAAACAGGTGGGAGTGTTCCCTTGCCGCGGGTTGGTGGCGCCCTGTCAGCGCGCTCCTGCGAGTATCAAGGGACCGCCGCTTCGATGTCAAACGCTCCCTGCCGCCTCAGCCCGTGGTCGTGCTCGTCAAACTCGTGAGCTTTGTCGGTGGCCGCCCGCCGATTGCCCCGGTTGCGGGCGATTTGACCTTGAGCCCGTCCCCAGGTGCTCGCAACGGACTGACCGTTCAACAAGCCTCACATGCCGACGTAGCCGGCAACCTGATCGACGGCAACGCGCAGCAGGGGATCCGCGTGGCTGGAAATTCTGGAGTGAACCTGGCTGATTCCGCCATGCTCTTGTTTAACAACGCACCTCCGGTCATCGATCTACTACCGGACCTCAATGGCTTCGAAATAGTTCGGGACAGTGACAACGGACCTGGGCGATGCCGCCTTCACGTCGGCCAGGAACGACTGAAGCCGCTCGATCGCCGGCGCCTGACTCACGTCGTAGGAGACGTTGAAGCGGTCCCAGTGGGTAGGCAGCACCATTCGAGGATAGCCGATCGCTTTGAGCAGGCGGCCCGTGTAGTCGTGGATCTCGCGCCGCTCGGGCATCGCGCCGACGAGCGCGACGTCGGGCCGCAGTCCCTCCACTTCGCGCTCGAGATAGTTCATCGATCCAAAAACGAGAAGCTGCTTGCCGCCGAGACGGATCAGATACGCGAGCGTGCCGCCTTCCGCAAACTGATTCAGATGAAGCGGCGCGGTCACGTCCAACGGAATAACGGACGGCGCCGGAGGAGAGTTCGGATCGCGGCGCAGAAACGGCGCCTGGCGCAGGATGCCGTGCAGGCTGGGGATCACACGCACGGACCATCCCTTGAACTCGAGGTCGTCGCCGCCGCGCGCCACGATCAGCTTGTCGCCGGGAATTCCATACGCGCGTGCGAGATTGCGGGCACTCTCGGTCCCGATCACGGTCGCGCCGGTCTTGCGCGCGATGTACGGCACGTCGAGGGCATGGTCGGGGTGCGTGTGTGTCACGAGGATGAAGTCGGCGCGCTGGATGTGCTTGTCGATCGTGGCCGTGTCCGACTCCGCGGCATCGGCCTGGGTGAACCGCTGGCGAGTATCGCCAGGCAGGACATCGTCGTTGGGCGACGTCATCTGCAGCCGCGAGAGATACGGATCGACAAGCAGCGTAGTGCGGCCGTCGCTGATCTCCCATCCCGCGGTGCCCAGATACTTCAGCGTCACACGGCCTGCCGCCGGGGTCTCCGACCGCTGAGGGACCGACAGCGTGGCCGCGGCGAACAGCAGAAGGATCAAGCGAATCATGGTCTCTCGGGGACGCCAGGAAGTATTAGGGCCGTGTTGCGGTTACTATAACGCGCGTTCTCTTACCCCTTCGCCTTCTACAGGCACGTCAGTTCTCCGCCGATCCTACGCGCTCTTGCGCAGGGGCCGGACCTTCGGTCTCCTCCCTCGCGCCTTCACGGCGTGCCACAGGTCCCACTTCGCCTGCAGCGTCAGCCAGATCTGCGCGTCCCAGCCTGTCAGCGTCGTTCGCCAGCTTCGTCGCCGCAGTGAGCGGCGCCGGAGGTTTCAACTTCTCGCGATCGGAATCGTATAGCACACGGCGTCACCGTCGAGGACGAGCGTTCCGTCGTCTCTGATGACGCTGGTCTTGAGCTTTGAGATGGGTTTGTCGGATCGGACCTCCAGTACCTCGGCGCGGCCGGTAATCGTGTCACCGGGCCGAACCGGCGCTTTGAAACTCCAATTCACCTGAAGGAAGACAGTACCGGGCCCCGGGAGGTCCTCGGCCACGAGAGCGTTGAGGATCGCGCTCGTGATACCACCCTGTACGACAATCTCGCCGAAGCGGCTCGCCTTCGCCACGGTCTCATCGTAATGGAGTGGATTCCTGTCTCCGCTGATCTCTGTGAAACGTTCGATATCCTTCACGGTCACCGTGCGCGAGCGCTCCGCGACCTGCCCAACGCGTGGGATGCCACCAGGCCAGACGTGATCGATGTCGCTGCTCATGTTTCGCCAGTTGCCTCGACCTGCCACCGTGTCCGGTCGTGCTAATCTTATCCCGTCGCTGGCTCGACGGCACTAACTCCCACTCAATCAAACGCGCACTCAGCGTTGATGTTGTGCGCGCGTGCGAACACGAAATGACAACCGTCGTTTCCGCTCCATCCCGCGACTACGACGTCGTCATCGTCGGAGCGCGTTGCGCCGGCGCGGCCACCGCTATGCTCCTCGCGAGACGGGGCCTTCGAGTACTGGCGATCGACGCTGGTCGCTACGGGAGCGACACGGTCTCGACCCACGCCCTCATGCGTGCCGGCGTTTTTCAGCTGTCTCGTTGGGGCGTTCTGGATGGAATCAAGGCGGCAGGCACACCAGTGGTCCAATCGACGTCGTTTCACTATGGCGACGAGGTTGTCGAGGTGCAGATCAAACCGCAGAACGGCGTCGATGGTCTCTACGCGCCTCGGCGTACCGTCATTGACCGGTTGCTTGTCGACGCAGCGCGAGGAGCCGGTGCTGAGATCACGTTCGAAACGCGACTCGTCGACCTCGTCCGCACGGACAACGGTCGTGTCTCTGGCGTCCGCCTCAGGGATAGTCATGATCGGGAGCGACAAGTGTCGGCTGAACTCGTGATTGGAGCCGATGGCGTACGATCCACAGTCGCTCGTCTTGTCGGCGCGGCATCGTATCGAACGGGCCGTCATGCGACCGGCGTAATCTTCACCTACTGGTCGGATACGGGGTTCGACGCATACCACTGGTACTACAGCATCGGTGTGGGCGCCGGCGTGATCCCGACTAACGATGGGCACACGTGCATCTTTGCGTCGCTTCCCCAGAGCCGGTTCCAGGAGACGATGCGGCGAGGCGCGGACGCCGGGTATCGACAGGTATTGAGAGAATGCGGTTCCGGTCTTGCGGCCATTGTGGAGCGGTCGAAGCAAGTTGAAAAGTACCGCGGGTTTTCAGGAGAGATCGGATTCTTTCGAGAGTCGTTCGGACCCGGCTGGGCACTCGTTGGCGATGCCGGCTACTTCAAGGATCCCCTGACGGCCCACGGAATCACCGATGCGTTCATTGACGCAGAACTCCTCGCGCAAGCGGCAGCTGCCGGCACGGAGATCGCGTTCGCCGGCTATCAAAGCGCTCGCGACAAGCTGGCGGTCGCCCACTTCGAAGTGACCGATGCGGTGGCGTCCTTCGACTGGGACTTCCCGAAGGTTCAGCAGCTCCATCGTGCGCTGAGCGATGCCATGAAGAAGGAATCGCTCGAGGTGGGTAACTTCGGCCCTTCACCGCCGAGGGCTGGCCCGCGGCGATCGTGAAGGCGGTGCTGTTGATCGGCTGGCTGGCGGTGTGCCTGACGATCTACCGCTTCATCCTGTTCTTCACGACGTTCTACGCAACATAGTCGGGGCTGGCCTTTTGCGACCGTTCCCGTCACCGACGTATTCGTTCTCCCGGTCGGCGCTCAGATTGGCAATCGGCAACACGGCGATCGACACAGCTACGTCCGCGCTTTCGCGCGTCCGCTATTGCAAGGCTTGCTTGACGTCCACCATCTTCTGAGGACGATCGTCTCCAGTAGCTCCACGTCCACGGGCGACGTCTGGCCACCGCGCTTCGCCAGCGGCGCCACACTGCCCGTTTCACGGTGGCGCAGGACCCAGCGCACGAGCGTCCAGGGATTCAGCGAGAAGTGCTCGGCGACCACCCCGTGTGCTCGCGCCAGAGCAAGTGGCGGCGTTCGATCAACATCTTTCGTCACTGACCATCGACGAGCTGAGACACCGGTTCGACGTCAACCGCATGGTCGAACTGCGGATCTATGCGAAGCGTCGGAGCACGAAGCTGAGGTCATTCAGCTAGAATCGGCCCGAATGAGCGTCGCACCGCACTTTGCAGGGAAGGATCCGGCGGTCCGAGCGACCTACCAGCGGCTCATCGATGTCGCACGCACGCTCGGCCCGGTGACGGAAGAGGCCAAGAAGACCTCGATACATCTGGTACGCCACACCGCATTTGCCGGCGTCGCGACGCGGCGTTCCTCACTCATCCTCACGCTGAAATCCGCTACGGACATCCGAAGCCCGCGCATTGAGAAGCGGGAGCAGGCGTCCGCCAACCGTTGGCACCTCGAGGTACGCCTTGAGAAGCCTGCGCACATCGATCGACAACTCACCTCGTGGCTCAAAGCCGCCTACGAGCTTGCGGGTCCTCGATCGTGATGCGGAATGCCCGTTGGGGAGGAATGCCGCGCGTGACGTTGGGTGTGATCCTTGGTCTTTCGATTGGCATTGCCGACGTGCTGTTGATGCTTCCTCTCTCGTTCCCGGACAAACGCACGGCCCTTCTCGCGGCCTTCTCGTCACGCTTTTCGCTCGGGGCCTTCGCCGCCACGATTAACTTGCGCATGTCCCCGATCGCGGCTGGCCTTCTCGTGGGACTGCTGACGAGCATTCCCGACGCGATCGTGACGAAGGCCTAGGTGCCGATTCTGATAACCGGGGTGATATTCGGGGCGGTGGCCGGGTGGATCGTCGGACGATGGGCGGCGCCATTCTGAACGGGGCCGCGCCACAGAATCTGAGCTCGATAAGTTCGATAGTGAAATTACTCTGTGCTGTAAGTTGTTGAAAATACAGGCCAAAGTTCATGGCTGGGACGTAGGGAGTCTTTCCCGTCGTTTTCAGAAACCCCAACAAAGACGAGCGTTTTCACCACAACTCGCACGATGTCAGCGAATTGGTGTCTTCAGATTCTTTCGTCGGTTCCCGTTGGTTCGCTTCTGTTTTCGGATTTTGGCAGCGCGATGTCACTCGAAATGACACTCGCCCGAACGTCTCCCGAGCTGCTCTCGTCGACGGCGTTCGCGGCACGCTTCGCCACTGCGCTCCGGTAAACACGACGGCCTCATCCGGGATTATCCCGGCCGCGCTGGCGCCCGCTCATATACTTCGTAGCAGTTTGGCCCTCACGCCCGGCACCCGTCTCGGAGGCTACGACATCACCGCGCCGATCGGCGAAGGCGGCATGGGACAGGTCTATCGCGCGCGCGATACCAAGCTGAATCGCGACGTCGCGCTCAAAATCCTCCCGGAGGCGTTCGCAACCGATCCCGATCGGCTGGCTCGATTCACGCGCGAAGCCCAGACCCTCGCATCTCTGAACCATCCGAACATCGCGCACATCTACGGCCTCGAAGAGTCGGGGGTTGTACGTGCGCTCGTGATGGAACTCGTTGAGGGTGACGATCTCTCGCAGCGGATCGCGCAGGGCGCAGATCCCGATCGATGAAGCCTGCCGATCGCGAAGCAGATCGCGGACGCCCTGGAAGCCGCGCACGAACAGGGGATCATTCATCGCGATCTGAAGCCCGCGAACATCAAGGTGCGAAGTGACGGCACGGTGAAGGTGCTCGACTTCGGGCTGGCGAAAGCGATGGAACCCGCGGCCGGCTCGGTCGCCGAACATGTCGACGTCGCCGACGATCACGCGCCCGCGATGACGCACGCCGGGATGATTCTCGGCACCGCGGCGTACATGAGTCCCGAGCAGGCGCGCGGGAAGATCGTCGACAAGCGTGCGGACATCTGGGCCTTCGGCGCCGTGCTGTACGAGATGCTCACCGGCAGGCGTGCGTTCGGGGACGAAGACGTGTCGCTGACACTCTCGCAAGGTCCTGCAACAGGAGCCGGACTTCGACGCGCTTCCGTCGTCGGTGCCCGCCCGCGTCATTCAGGCGATCCGCGTGTGCCTGCGGAAGGATCCGAAGCAACGCGCGGGCGACATCCGCGATGTGCGACTCGCACTCGAGGGCGCGTTCGAGACAGCCGCGCCTCAGACGGCGGCGCTCTCTGCGGTGGCCGCGCCGCGGTCCGTCGTGGCTCGCGCCCTACCAGCCGTGTCGGCGGTGCTGGTCGTCGCGCTGGGTATCGCCCTGTGGGCGCCATGGCGTTCGGAGAAACCGGTCGATCGGCCACTCGTGCGGCTCGATGTCGATCTGGGCGCAGACGCGGCGTTCCCTACCTTCAACAATGGAACGAGCGTCGCGATCTCGCCCGATGGCATGCGGCTGGTGTTCGTCTCGGGCAATCCGCCACGATTGTTCACCCGCCGGCTCGATCAACCGACGGCCACCGAGCTGTCTGGTACGCAGGGAGCCGCCCTGCCGTTCTTCTCGCCTGACGGGCAGTGGGTTGGCTTCGCCGTCCGCAACAAGGTCAGCAAGATCTCCGTCGACGGAGGGCCCGTCGTGCCGGTGGGAGCCGTCGACGGGGTCTTCGGCGGCGCGAGCTGGGCAGAGGACGGTTCCATCTTCGTGGGTGACGCCGCAGGGAAGGGCCTGCTTCAACTGCCAGACGCTGGAGGTGCGGCCAAGATCCTGGCGCCAAATGACGGCGCCGAGGTAAAGCTTGAACCGCAGGTCCTGCCGGGTGGGAAAGCGCTCGTGTTCGTCGCGGCTAACGCCTCCACCGGCGTGGATTCGTACACCATCGAAGTCCTGACACTGGCCGATGGCCGCAGAAAGGTCGTGACCCGAGGCGGTCAATCCCCGCGTTATCTGGCATCGTCGGACGGGACCGGCCATCTGGTCTATGTCAACAGAGCCACGCTCTTCGCGATCCCGTTCGATCTGGCCACGCTTGAAACGCGCGGCACGGCCGTGCCCGTGCTCGACGACGTCGCCTACGGCTTCCAGACGAATGCTGGTCTCTTTGCCGTCTCTCGCGCGGGCACGTTGATCTACCGCAGGGCGCGGAGCGCCACTGCGGCCATGACGACGATGCAATGGATCTCTGCATCGGACGGGGTCACCGAGCAAGAAGGAGCCTCTGCGGGCGACGCCCGGCGCCTATCAAATGCCTCGATTGTCGCCGGACGGCAAGCGGATCGCGCTCGTCATCTCAGAGGGAGCGAATCAGGACATCTGGGTCTTCGATCCTCAGCGGGACGCCCGCACGCGGCTGACCTTCGGCGGCGTCAACCTGTCACCAGTCTGGAGTCCGAACGGCCAATACATCGTGTTCGAGAAGATCGGTCAAGGCCTCTTCCAGGCGCGCGCGGACGACGCCAGTCAACCACAAGCACTGATGCTCCGCGGCGTCCCCCAGCTTCCATGGTCGTTCGCACCGGACGGCAAGCAGCTCGCGTACTTCGAAAGAACTCAAATTTGGACCGTGGCGCTGCAAGACCAGCGCGGTCAGTTGAAGGCCGGAACGCCGGGGCCGTTTCTCAAGAGCACCTTCAACGACCAGGCGCCGTCGATCTCACCAGACGGCAGCTGGCTGGCGTATCAATCGAACGAATCAGGAAAGAATGAAGTGTATGTCCGGGCATTCCCACCGTCGGCAACCTCCTCAGGCGGCAAGTGGCAGGTCTCCAACAATGGCGGCGTTTTGCCGCACTGGTCGCGCAGCGGGCACGAGCTCGTATACCAGTCGGCCGACCAACTGATGACCGTCAGCTACACCGGGAACGGCACCACGTTCATCGCCGACAAACCCCGCGTGTGGATCGCCTCACTCAGCGGCGCGCCTGGCAACGGTTGGGATCTCGCCCCCGACGGCAAGCGTGTTGTGGCGCTGATCCCGGAAAGCACTGCCAAGGCCCCGCCGCCGGAGCACGAGATCGTGATGCTCCAGAACTTCGCCGACGAGCTGCGGCGGCGGGTGCCGCTCGGGAAGTAGTCGGATCTACGGCATCGCCGGTGCCGTATCGCGGTGCAACACTCGCGTCTTGAACCGCCAGCCTCCGCTGTTTTCACGAGGGCATCCTCGTAGCGGTAACTCGGTGTTGCCGTGGGCTCCTGCTTACTGATGTCGAGCAGCTGCATGTAGATTGAACGGCTCGCCTCGCGCCGCGACGCTTGTCCCGCCAGTCATGAACAAACTGGACGAGGGGGTCGTGACCCTGGCTGGAATTATTGAAGACGCCGTCGGGCGTGAAGGTGTTCGCCCACCCGTCGGCATCGCCGGTGTCAATCAGCACCGCGTACAGCGCGTACAACTGCTGGATGTCGATGTCGTCCTGCGTGCTGAGGGCCGTAGACCTGACGCCGCCGAACTGCGCCCGGGCGAACGCTGCGAAGCCTGCCAGGATGACCGCGAAAAGTACGGCTGATGTCGATCGATGGCGCATCCGCTCTCCCTTCCTCGCGTCTGACGACGCGCCGCGATGTCCGCGCGTCCGCAGCGTAAGCGTTCATCACTAGAACGCCCGCGGGCGCACAGATCGGGACTTGAGTGGATCGGGCCTCGTACGTCGCAGAGGGGTTCACTAAAGGGTTTTCTGGGGTCCGACGACTCAGAAAGTTGCCCGCAAATGTGACTTCGGGCGCAATGGGCGCAAGATCGCAGCATTTTGCTCAGAAAACCGTCAGAAGTTGGGATTGGGCTGAGAATTGCGCGCTCGCACTCACAAGGAGCAGATCAAAAAGACGAAGTGCTTGTGACTGTTGATCTTGTGTTGGGAGCCGGCCCGGAGTCCGGACTTGGCTGGGACGTAGGGATTCGAACCCCAATAACCGCGTCCAGAGACGGCGCCGCACGAAGCGATGATGTCAGCTTGGGCCGGTTTTGTTGGTGTTTTTCTCTACGAACTTTGGGTGGACACGGTTGAAAGTGGGTGTTCTCAGGGACAGAGTTTCAAGATTCTTTCAAGGGGTTCCTGAGCCCATGCTGGGTCAGTCGGAGGATGTCCCTTCCCGCCATGGGATTTTCGTTGCGGTCTGAGCGTCCTGTCGAACGAGCAGATCGAAGGTTGCGGAGCTGGTCGTCTGTGGCGGCGGCCTCAGTTTCGCCGCCAACGATACCCCTGGGCCACTCCTTGGCGGTCCTCGCCTAGGCGCTCCCCGGCGATATACTGCGGACGAGCTTTCGAGGTGTCGCGTGGCAGTTTGTCTGCGTCGTGCGTCGATCGGAGGTTGGGTCATCGGTCTGACCGTCTGCTTGATAGCCGGGGACGTGCACTTGATTGCGGCGGCGCAGGCCGTGACGGCGACGACCGGGGCCGTCAACGGCGCGGTCACTGACGGCACGAAAGCGGTGGTGCCGGGTGTGACGGTCCGCCTGTCGGGGCCGTCGTTGATGACCGACCGGACCACTCTCACCGATGGGCAAGGCGCGTACCGATTTTCTGCCGTGCCGACCGGCACCTACACGATCACTTTCGAACTCGTGGGTTTGGCACACTTGTCCGCGAAGCCATCCACGTGGGGCTCGGCTTCACGGCGACCGTAAATGCCGAGATTGAGTCCGGGCACGGTCATCGACAGCGTCACCGTCAGCGGCTCGCCCGTTGTCGATCTCGCGTCTACCGAAGTCACGACCCATTTCGACAGCGCGAAGCTTGCCAGCCTGCCAGGCGCTCGTGACATCTTTGCGATCCTGGCGAACACGCCGGGCGTGGCGCTCTCGAAGATGGACGTGGGGGGCAACGGCGCGCTCAGCCTGCAGGATTACACCGCCTACGGCCTCCGGGCGACTACCGGCGTGAACCGCAACGAGGTCGAAGGCATTCGGGTCGGCGGGGCCAACGGGCCGAACGACAACTACGTCTCCGACTTCGCGTCCTTTGCGGAGATTGCGATCAAGGCTGTCGGGCAAACAGCGGCCATGTCCGTCCCGGGCACATTGGGCGTGTACGTCAGCAAATCCGGCGGCAACGCCTATCACGGCAGCGTCTACGCAGATTTTCAGAGCGATGCGCTGGAGGCGACCAATATCGACAGCAACCAGATCTCACGCGGTGTATCCGGGGGGCCCGACCTCGACGCGCACGACGTGAACCGGCTGCAGCATTTCCGGGACTTCAACGCGGACGTGGGTGGTTACCTCAAGAAAGACAAGGCGTGGTGGTACGGCGCATACCGCTCCTCGTCGGTTGGGCAGCGATACGTCTGGCTGCTCGACACGACGGCCACTCTCGCGGCCGACGTCGTCACCGGCAAAGGTCACCTACCTGCTGTCGCCCCGCCAGAAGCTCATTGGCTATCTGCAGCGTCAAGACTTCGAGCAGTCGAGCTTTTTCGCCTGTCGGCGCGAGTCAGCCGCTCGAGACCAGCGATGCGCTGCCTAGTCTCGTATTTCCCGTGAGCGTCTGGAAGGCTGAGTACAACGCCGCCGTGACCGACGCGCTTTACGTCGAAGCGCGCGTCGGTGGCTATCACTCCGGCCGCGAATGTGTCGTTCAAGAGCACGGCCCCGCGCATCGCGGATGTGGGCGCGAATACGGTCAGTGGCGGCGCGCTAGCGCAGGAACGACTTATCGACCGCCCACAGGTCAACGGCTCCGTGAGCTTCCTGAAGACCGGCTGGGGCGGCAGCCACACGTTCAGAGTTGGCGGCGAGTACATGAGCGACCGTCTCGACGCGACCAGCTACGGGTACGGCAACGCATGCAACTGCGTGTCGACGCTCAACAACGGCGTGCCCACGCAGGTGCAGATCCAGTTGGGTACGAACGTGTCGAAGAACGACCTCACGACGTTTGCCGGTTTTGTGGACGACACCTGGCGGCTCACCCCTCGGATCACGCTGTCGCTGGGATTGCGTCTGGATCGCTATCAAGCCGACGCTCCCGGCACAGGAGGGACCTGGCAGGACAGACGTTCGCGGCGATCGATCCCGTTCTCACCTTCAACAACTGGGGCCCGCGCCTGGGCATGAGCGCCGATCTCACGGGCGACGGCAAGACCGTCATGAAACTTCATTACGGGACATTCTGGGTCTACCCGGCGCCGATTTTCACCGCGGCCTTCAATCCGAATCCACCCGGCTGGTCGCGGACATACCTCTGGACCAGCGACGCCAACGGGAACGGCCGGTGGGATCAGGGTGAGGAGGGACCGTTGACCTCCGTGTCGGGTGGCAGCGCGTCCACCAGGCTCGACCCCGGCATCGTGAATACCTACGTTCATCAGGCCAGCGCCTACATCGAGCGCGAGGTCGCGCCCGACTTCGGCGTGCGAACCGGCGTGGTCCTGAACGCCAAGCGACAGCCGTACGGCACGATCAACGTCAGCCGGCCGCTCGGGGCGTACTCGGTGCCGGTGGCCGTCGTCGATCCTGGACCTGACGGCCGACCCGGTTCCGCCGACGACGGAGGGACCGTAACCGCATACGACCTGACGGCTGAATCGTTGAGCGCGTCGCCTGTGAATCTGACTACCAACCTGCCCGACAGCGACAGCGAGTACTACACGTGGGAGATCACTGCAACGAAGCGTCAGAGCCGGGGGTGGTCGCTGCTGGCGAGCTTCACGCACACCTGGAGCCACGAGGCGGCGCTCGGGATGGGAAGTGATTTCACGCCGAACGCCTTGATCAACTCGGCGGGCAGTCAGGATCGGTTCAGGACGTGGCAGGCCAAACTGAACGGGACGATGAACCTCCCGGGCGGCTTCCGGGTCGTCCCCGTCATTCGCCACCAGTCCGGACAACCGTTCGCGCGCACGTTCGTGCGCACGCTCAACTACGGTAATGCGACGATCAAAGCGGAGCCGATCGACGGCCAATCGGACGCCCAACATCCTGCTCGTCGATGTGCGAACCGAGAAGGGATTCCGCGTCAAGGCCGCGCGCGTGCTGGGATTCGTCGACGTTTACAACATCTTCAACACCAATGCAGCCCAGACGCTGACTACCAGTTCGGGCGGCTTCTGGTTGCGACCGACGGCGATCACGGGCCCTCGCGTGCTCCGGATCGGCGCCCGATTGGACTGGTAGCCTCGCGCGTGAAAGCCCTTGTCGATCTGGCCGTTCCGGCGATCACCGTCCTTGTGATGCTCGCCGTCGGTCTCGACCTCGCCCCCACCGATTTCGCACGTGTCCGTCGGCAGCCTCGTGTCGTGGCCGCCGGCCTGGTGGGCCCTCTCCTCGTGCTGCCGCCCTTGGCACTCCTGCTGGTCGTCGTGTTTGCCCCATCGTCTGATCTCCAGGCAGGACTGCTCCTGATCGCGGCGTGCCCGATCGGCGGGATTTCGACCACCTACAGCTATCTGGCGGGGGCCTCGACGGCGTTGTCGATTTCGCTCACTGCCATCTCGAGCCTGTTGGCAGTGGCGACCATTCCGCTCTTGGGCCAAGTGTTCGGCGCTGTGTTGGGTCAGCCGCTCGGACTGACCGCGCCGCTCCCGCTGATCGTCGCGCAGCTTCTGCTGCTGCTGGCGCTTGCCCGTGTCTCTCGGAATGTGGGTGCGGTTCCGCCGTCCGGCACTGGCTGTTCGTTGGCAGCGCTACCTGAAGGCGATTGGTTTTGGCGGGCTCGGCGCGCTGCTCGTGTCGATCGTGGCAAGTGACCCGGTCCTGTTCCTGAAGCGGTCTCCAGAGCACTATGCCGCTCGCCACGATGTTCGTCGCGGCATCCTTTGTCACGGGATGGCTGGTCGGCCGTGCGACGGGTACATCGCCACAGGATCGGTTCACATTGGCCACCGAGTTCGCGACGAGAAACGTGGCGGTGGCTGCGGCGATCGCCGTGACGCTCGCCGGACGCGTCGAGTTCGCGGTGTTCGCGACGACCTACTTCCTCACCGAGATTCCCCTGATGTTGGGCGCGATCGCCGTCTTTCGCCGCTCGCAGGTCGCGAGGGCCTGAGACGCCTCGATCAGGAGGGCGGTCGAACCGGGGCAGCCTTGCGCTCGATGCCGAGTTTCTTCATGCGGTATTCGAGCGTGGTCGGCTTCACGCCGAGAATACGCGCCGCCCCCTGATCGCCGCTGATCCGCCACCGTGTCTGTTCGAGGGCCTCGAGAATGTGGTGCCGCTCGGCCTCTTCGAGCGTCCCCATGGCCCGCGCCGCCGGTGCGTGCGCCGAGCCGTCGGGCAGCACGACCCGAAGCGTCGGGCCATCGGTCAGGATCATCGAGCGCTCGATGACGTTGCGCAGCTCACGGATGTTGCCCGGCCAGGCGTAGGCCACGAGCGCGTCCATCGCCTGGCGCGGGACGTGTTCGATGACGTGCCCGAGCTGCTGGCCGAACTGCTTGACGAACATCCACACCAGCGGCGGGATGTCCTCCCGGCGATCGCGCAGCGGCGGAATCTGAATCGGAAATACCTGGAGTCGGAAAAACAGATCCTGGCGGAACCGGCCCTCGCGCACGGCCTGACCCAGGTCGCGATTGGTGGCGGCAACGAGGCGGACATCCACTTTCACGGTGCGGCTGCTGCCGAGACGCTCGAAGGTGCCGGTCTCGAGAACGCGCAGCAATTTGGCCTGCAACTCCAGGGGCAGCTCGCCGACTTCGTCGAGAAACAGCGTGCCGCCATCGGCCGTCCCGAAACGGCCAGCTTCTTTCGACAAGGCTCCGGTGTAGGCGCCCTTCTCCCTGCCGAACAGCTCGCTCTCGATCAATGGTCCGGGCAACGCCGCGCAGTTGACGCGCACGAGCAGCCGTTCCTTGCGCTTGCTGCCGTTGTGGACCGCCTCGGCCAGCAGCTCCTT
Organism: uncultured Acidobacteriota bacterium; assembly: GCA_963730995.1. Lineage (GTDB taxonomy): Bacteria > Acidobacteriota > Vicinamibacteria > Vicinamibacterales > 2-12-FULL-66-21 > CAVSUB01. The sequence goes on from CAVSUB010000005.1 coordinate 47,296, forward strand.
CCCCGTTCCGGTCTCTCCGTACAGGAGCACCGTGGAATCCGTGGCGGCCACCCGCCTCACCTCGTGCAGGACACTCCGCATCCCCGGGCTCTGGGCGACGATGGCATCGTCGCTGACCGCGGTCGCCAGCTCCTGCCGCAGGTACCGGTTGTCGAGCTCGAGACGGTCCTTGAGCGCCGTGACCTCCGCATGCGCGCGCTGCAGCTCGAGATCGGACCGCTTGCGGTCCAGCGCGTTGGCGAACACGTGGGCGACCGTCGCGAGCCGCTCCTTCAGGTCCTCGGACCACTGCCGCTCGTGCCGCACCGCGCCGAAGAGCAGCGCCCCCACCACGGTGCCCCCCACGATCAGTGGGAACGACAGGTTCGATTTGGGCCCAATCTTTTCAAGCGTCGCGCGATCCACCACGGCCTCCGGCGGCAGTTCGTCGAGGCTCGAGAACGAGAAGACATGGCCCTGGAGCAACCGGCCAAAGGCATACGGCAGGACCTCCTGCGCGATGAGCCGAGGAACCGGGACCAATCCGTCCACGACATAGTGGTGCGTATTCTCGAGGAAGCGGCCATCCGCGGACCACTGGACCAGATGGCTGCGATCGACGCCGATGAACTCGACGAGCAATCGCAGCGCCTCGACGATCTCGTCGTCCACGCGTGCGGGCGCCGCGTTGATGAACCGCGTCGAGATATCGGTCAGCAGCCGCTCGAACGCTCCGGCATCAGTCTCAGGCAACGTCATGGACGGGCCCATTTTAGGTCACGGCTAATTGGGAAACTCCCAGATTCTCACTGGGATCTGACGCCTCCGCGGCGACATCACGCGATCCATCAGACGGGTCGAAAGCCATTCCCCACGGTGCTTTGCGGGTAGGGAGCTGGCTTCCTCCTCACGCAGGCCCGAGACGTGCACTCTGGCCACTCAGCGAAATGATTCTGTCCACTGTCCGCGTGGCCATCCCCGATCGACACCGACACGAGGTGTTCCGCATGCTCCGTGTCTTCCTGGGGCATTCAACGGCCAACGTGGGCTGTGCGGGGGTTTCGGTATCCCAGGACGTAACGGATCCCGAGAGCGTGACGATCACCGAGCGCTGGGTGACACGGGCGGACTTCGACGAGCACGTCCGCTCGGCGGAGTACCGGCTGCTGCTCGCCGTCATCGACCTGTCGGCGACGCCGCCCGAGATCATTTTTGACGACGTGGACCCGATCGGCGGTCTCGATGTCGTGACGGCGCTCCGATCACCAGGCGTCGCCGATCATCAAATTGAGCCCGACAAGCATTCTCCAAACGACTGACGCCGAGAACGAACCTGAAACTTCTAGCTGGAGGTTGTCCGTGAAGCGGTGCTTGAGCTTGAGTCTGTTGGCAGTCGTTGCCGTGGGTATAGCGGGATCGGCGACACCGGCAACGGCGCAGTCGACAAGTGACAAATGGAATGGGTTCGTCGCTCCTTACCTTATGGGGGCGGCGATGAGCGGCGAGACGACGGTGCGCGGCGTCGGCGTCGACGTCGACGCGTCGGCCTCTGACGTCTTCTCGAACCTGCAGTTCGGCGCGATGGGGATCGCGGTGGCCCGCAAGGGCCATTGGGGATTCGGCTCCGACCTGATCTGGATGGCGCTCGGGACGACCGTGCGCAACACCAACGTCGACGTCAATCAGGGCGCCTTCGCGTTCTACGGCCTGCGCCAGCTCGGTCCGGCCGCTGACGTGACGTTCGGCCTGCGGGTGAACACGCTGCAAAGCACGCTCAAGTTCAAGGGGCCCGATGTCACAGTGAGCCAGGACCAGACCTGGGTGGATCCCATCGCGGGCGTGACCCTCCGCAGCCCGGCGGGTCGCCGCGTGCAATTGAGGCTCTACACAGAGGTCGGCGGATTCGGCGCCGGTTCCGATTTCACGTGGCAGGTGTTCCCCACGCTGAGCCTCAGGGTGACCGACAAGGCGTCGCTGGAGTTCGGCTATCGATGGCTGGACCTCGACTACGACACCGGTGAAGGCAATGAGCAGTTCCGGTACGACGTGTTGACGCAAGGGCCAGTGGTCGGATTCGGATTCAGGTTTTGAGGATGCCAGGACACAAGAGGACAAGTGCCATGCCCATGAGGCAGCTCATCGTGATTGGGACCGTGTTGCTCGCCGCCGGCTGCGGAGGGCCGCAGCCCCCTCCGGCCACGCCTGCCGCGGAGTCGTCGCCGGCCGTGCAACTTGGCGGTCCGCCGACCGGCGCCGGCACGTCTGAACGCCGACGGCGGCGAGATCCAGCCGGCCGATCCGACCATGTTCTACAAGGAGCCTGGCTACTCGCCGTACGCAGGCAGGAATTATCCCGAGCGCCCGTACTTCGGCGACGAGCACGTCCACACCGCGTGGTCGGTTGATGCCGGCGGCAGCGGCGCGACGCTCGGTCCCGAGGAGGCGACGCGGTTTGCGCGGGGCGAGGAAGTCACCTCGACCAGCGGCCAGCCGGTGAAGCTCGGACAGCCGCTCGACTGGGTCGCCATCACGGATCACTCCGACATGATGGGCATGATCACCGAGATCAAGGGCGGCAATCCCGAGATGATGGCCGACCCGACGCTCAAACGGTGGCGCGAGATGTTCAACGGCGGCCCGGTGGAGGCGAAGAAGGCCGTGATGGAACTGGTCGCCGCACAGGCGAACAGGAAGCTGCCGCCGGCCGCGACGGATCCAAAGTTTGCCAAGAGCGTCTGGGCCAAGACCACCACGATCGCGGAGAAGTACAACGAACCGGGGCGCTTCACGGCGTTCATCGGCTACGAGTGGACGTCGAACGCCGGCGGCGGCGACAACCTGCATCGGAACATCATCTACCGCGACAACAAGGACAAGGCCGACCAGGTGCTGCCCTACACCACGTTCCAGAGCGAGAACCCCGAGGACCTCTGGAAGTGGATGACCGAATGGGAGAAGACGACCGGCGGCAAGATCCTCGCGATCCCGCACAACGGCAATCTCTCGAACGGCCGGATGTTCGCGCTGACGACCTTCAGCGGCGACCCGCTCACCAAGGCGTGGGCCGACGCGCGGCAGCGGTGGGAGCCGCTGTTCGAAGCGATTCAGATGAAGGGGCAGAGCGAGTCGCATCCGTCGCTGTCGCCGACCGACGACTTCGCCGCCTACGAGCTGTGGGACCGCGGCAACCTGACCCAGACGCCGAAGAAGCCCGGCATGATCGCGGGCGAATACGCGCGCGAAGCGCTCAAGAACGGCCTGAAGGTGGAACAGGATCTGGGGACCAACCCGTTCAAGTTCGGGATGGCGGGCGGAACCGACACCCATAACGGCCTCGTGGCGGCCGAAGAGGACAACTTCTTCGCCAAATTCCCGAGTGCCGAGCCCCGGCCGGATCGGTGGGACGAGGACGCGATGAACTTCGGCCCCAACCGCATCGTGAAAGGCTGGGAGATGACGGCGGCCGGATACACCGCCGTGTGGGCGACCGGCAACACGCGTGCGGAGCTGTGGGACGCGATGATGCGCCGTGAAACCTACGCGACGAGCGGTCCCCGCATGATCGTCCGGTTTTTCGGCGGCTACGACTTCACGCAGGCTGACGCCACGCGCACGCCGGCGGTGGCCGGCTACGCGAAGGGTGTGCCGATGGGCGGCGATCTTCCCGCTGCGCCGGCCGGCAAGGCGCCGACGTTCCTCGTCGCCGCGCTCAAAGACCGGTTCAGCGGCAACCTCGATCGCATCCAGATCATCAAGGGATGGCTGGGCAAGGACGGCAAGCCGCAGGAGAAGATCTACGACGTGGTCTGGGGCGACAAGGACCGGCGCAAGATCGTCAACGGCAAGCTGACCCCGGTGGGGAATACCGTGGACGTCGCTACCGCGACGTGGACCAATACCATCGGCGATCCGGAACTCGTCACCGTGTGGAAGGACCCGGACTTCGATCCGTCGGTCCGCGCGGTCTACTACGCGCGCGTCCTCGAGATCCCGACGCCGCGCTGGACCGCGTACGACGCGGCGTACTTCAAGATCAAGATCACGGACCCGAAGGTGCCGATGACGACGCAGGAGCGGGCGTTCACGTCGCCCATCTGGTATTCGCCGAAGTAAGGGTGCATATGCGCATGCGAACGCTGCTCGGCGAGCCGATGCTGCACTTCCTGCTGATCGGCATCGCGCTCTTCGCCGCCTATCAATGGATGTCGCCCGTCGATTCCGACGGGCGCCGCATCGTCATCACCCAGGGAGTGGTGGACGACCTCGTCACCCAGCACGTGGCGGCGAGGGGCCGCGAACCGTCCGCCGCCGAACTGAACCACCTGATCGAGTCGTACGTACGCGATGAGGTCCTGTACCGGGAAGGCGTGAAGCTCGGGCTCGATCGTGACGACATCGTCGTGAAGCGTCGGGTCCGCCAGAAGATCGAGCTGATCGAGGAGGAAGACGGCTCGACCGGGACACCGACTGACGCGGATCTGTCCGCGTACCTGGCGGCGAACCCGGCGCGCTTCGTGCAGCCGGCCATCCTCACGTTCGAGCAGGTGTTTCTCGGACAATCTACCGCGGGCCCGGGGGTGGTGCATGCAGTGGCCGTCACCCATCAGGCGCTGCGGAACGGCGCCGATCCCGCGGAACTTGGGACGCCGACGCTGCTGCCGCATCAGTTGACGCGGACCCCTGCCGATCTGGTCGCGCGCGATTTCGGCGCTTCCTTTGCCGCGGCCCTCGAGAGGGTGCCGGTCGGCGAGTGGGTGGGGCCGATCGACTCGAGCTTCGGGGCGCACTACGTGCGCGTCTCGGATCGCACACCGGCCGTGGCGCCGCAACTCGCGGCCGTGCGCGACCATCTCGTGCGGGAATGGGAGAACGAACGCCGCCAGCGCGCGCGCAACGACGCCTACACGAAGATGCGTGGCGGATATGAGGTCCGCATCGAGGCGAAAACGCCCGCGGAACGCCGATGAGAACGCTCTCGCTCCTGCTGGTGACCGTTGGCCTGCTGCTTTACGCAGTGGTTCCAACTCGCGCGGACGAGTTCAAACCGGGCTACCTGCAACTCACGCAGCTGGACCACGACACGTACGATGTCCTCTGGAAGATTCCCGCGATCGACGAAGCCACCACACTGAAGGTGAAGCCGCAGTTCCCCAGCGGAACCGAGGCGCTGACCGAGGTGCGCAGCACGTTCTCGCGGGGAATCACGGTGCAGCGCTGGCGCATTCGTGTGCCGGCAGGGCTCGACGGGAAGGCCATCTTCTTCTCGCAGCTCTCGGAAACGCGGGTCGACGTGCTGGCGCGGCTCGTGCGCCTGGACGGTACTGTGCAACTCGAGCGCATCCTGCCAATGCACCCCAGCTTCGTCGGCAGGCCCAGCCTTGGTCGACTGGAAGTGGTCAGGACCTACACGATCCTCGGGATCGAACACATCCTGTCCGGGTTCGATCACCTGCTGTACGTCCTCGGGATGCTGATCCTCGTCGGTGGCTGGCGCCGAATCGTCGCAACGATGTCGGCGTTTACCGCGACGCATAGTCTGACGCTGACGGCGGCAGCCCTCGGCTGGGTCCACGTTCCGCAGCCACCGGTCGAGGCGTGCATCGCGCTGAGCATTCTCTTTGTCGCGCGCGAGATCGTCCAAGTCCACCGTGGCCGGCCCGGGATCACCGCACGCTGGCCGTGGGCCGTGTCTTTCACGTTCGGGCTGATGCACGGATTGGGGTTCGCCGGTGCGCTTGCGGAGGTGGGCTTGCCGCAGTCGTCCATTCCGGTCGCTTTGCTGTTCTTCAATGTCGGCGTGGAAATTGGGCAGTTGGTGTTCGTCGGAGCCGTGCTCGCCGTGATGGCCGTTGGCTGGCGCGCGGGACAACGGCTTCGATTCTCGCAGCCGGCCTGGCTCTGGCGCATCGGGCCGTATGCCATTGGCGCCCTCGCGAGTTTCTGGCTGGTGGAACGAGTCGCCGCGTTCTAACCCTCGGTGCCGGCCACGAGCAGTGCTGGTACGACGTGTTGACACCGGGATCCGTGGTTGGGTCCGGGTTTAGGTTATTGAGGACCACATGATTCGCCACTTGATCGCGCTTGGCTTGTTGTCGATCGCCGCTTCGGGTTGTCGCGGGAGCGCACCACAGGCCGCGGCACTCGAGCCGCCCCCTCCGCTCATCGAGCCGGAACTCGCGCCGGGGTCGCGCCTCGTCGATCCCCGGGCAGACGAGCTGATGAGGCAGATGAGCGAGCGGCTCGCCCGCGTGGCCGCGTTTGCCCTTGAGGCCGAGGAGGTGTACGACGAAGTGCCGGAACAGAGTCCCAGGCGGCAGCTCACGAACCTGCGCCGCGTGGCGATGCGACGGCCGGACCGCCTGGTCGGCGATGCCTCGGGCGATGTGCTGAACCGATCGTTCTGGTACGACGGGAAAGTGTTCGCCGCCGTCGACCACGAGCAGAATGTGTGGACGAGCGGCGCCGTACCGCCAACGGTCGACCAGGCTCTGGACTGGGTCTTCGAGCAGACCGGCACTGTCATCCCGCTCGCGGATTTCCTCTACGCCGACAGCTACGCGCGACTGATGGAAACCGTGCAGCGTGGCGTCTACCTCGGCATCCACGACGCGGCCGGCGTGCCGTGCCACCACTTGTCGTTCGAGCAGGCGACCGTCGACTGGCAGATCTGGATCGATGCCGGAAAGGAGCCGCTGCCCCGGAAGCTGGTGATCACCTACAAGACCGAAGACGAGGTCCCGCAGTACTCGGTGACCATCCGCAAGTGGAACCTCCAGGCGAAGTTGCCGGACGCGATCTTCGCGTTCACGCCGCCGGAGGGCGCCACGCGGGTCGAGGTCGTGGCATTTGGTGGGCCTGGAGCGGCCGCGGGAGAACGGCGATGAAACGAGAGCTGACCGCGATCATCACCGCCATCGGGTTCGTGGCCGCCTCGACTGAAGGGCTGTTTGCCCAGCGCAGAGCCCCCACCCGGGGATCCGTCTCTGCCGCCTCCAGCGGCAGCCGTACCCGCACCAAAGAGGGCGGGACGACCACCGTACAGGGGAGTCGGGCCAGCGGATCTCGCACGGTGACGCAGACGGGCGACGGCTACAACGTCAACAAGCAGGTCCAGACCCAGAGCGGGGCCTCGAAGACCGTCAGCAAGGAAGTCGACGTCGAGAACCGCGAGATCGACAAGACGTCGACCACCACGAACAAGTGGGGCCAGTCGGCGACGCGTGAGCGCGAGGTCGAAGGACAGGGCGGCTACGCGACCGTCGAGGGCAGCACCAAGACCAGCTCCGGGCGCGAAGCCTCGAGTGATCTCGTTGCCGGCCGCAACGTGTATGGCCAGCCCGCAGTCGCCGGGAGCGTCAACACGAAGTACAACGGCAACTACAACGTCGCCGCCGGCCGCAACCCGTACGGCGGATGGAACACTGCCGTAGCCGGACCGTACGGCGGCCGCGTGACGACGACGTTGCCGTCGGGGTACCGCACCAGCACCTATTACGGCCGGCCGTACTACACGTACGGTGGCGCCTACTACCGCCCGTATATGTACCGCGGTGTGCCGTACTACTACCCCGTTCCCGTGCCGTACCACGCCTACTACTCCAGCCCGCCGGTGGGCGCGATCATCGTGGTGGTGGTCGGGACGACGTACCTGATGTCGAAGGATGGCAGCTACAGCAAGAAGACCACGAGCAGCGACGGCAAAGAGGTGTACGAATCCGTCCCCCCGCCGAACGGCGCGTCCATCAAGACGCTCCCGGCGGGACGTGTCCTCGTGACCGTCTCGGGCACCACGTACTACTTGAACGCCAACGCGTTTTATCGCCGCGTCATGAACGGCGCGCAGGAAACCTTCGTCGTCGTGACGCCGCCCGCCGGCGTCGTATTCGTCCAGGCCTTGCCCGCTGATTTCGAGGTCGTGCAATTGAACACGATGTACTTCTCCGCCAAGGGACAGTACTACGTGCCCTATCTATCCGCCGACGGCAAGGAGCTGTACGTGATGGTGGACCGCCCGCCGACTCCACCGCCTGCCGGAAAGACGACGACGGCGCCCGCGGCGCCCACCGCCGCTCCAGCGCCAAAGGCCGGTGCGGCACCGACCGCTGCACCTGCCGCACCTATTCAAGCTGTTGCCGAGCGCTTCGTCGTCCCCGAGGGAACACTCGTCGTGGTGCGACTTGCTGCCGACGTGAGCTCGGAGACGGCCCACGACGGCGATCGCGTCCAGGGCTTCCTGGACCAGGACCTCGCGGCCGACGGGCGACTGGTCGCGCCGCGCGGCGCGAAAGTCTACGGCGTCGTGAGCGCGGTGGACAATGGCAGCAAGATGAAAGGCCAGGCCACCATCAGCGTGACGCTCACCGACATGCAGGTCGGCGACAAGGTGTTGTCGCTCAAGACCAGGGCGGTGAGCGCGGCCGGTGGCAAGGGGACGGGGACGAAGAAGGTGGTCGGTGGCGCCGCCATCGGCGCCACCATCGGCGCCATCGCCGGCGGTGGCGAAGGCGCAGCGATCGGTGCCGCAGTGGGAGCGGGTGCGGGTGGCGTCGCCACCGCAGCGAGCTCGGTCAAGGCAGCGGTCATCACCGGGCAGTCGCCGCAGGCATTCACGCTGGCAGTCCCGTTGACTGTCGAGATCATGACGAACGTGGCTGTTAGTTAACGAAAGGCTGATCATGAAGAACATCGTGGTTGGAATCGCACTTGTCGCCCTCGCCGCGGGATCGTCTATCAAGGCGCAGGACCTGCAGCAGAAGCTTGCGGCTGCCAAACAGGCGGCCGCGCTGAACCAGAAGGCGCTCCGCTCGTACTCCTGGCTGGAGAAGAGCGAATTGCGCTTGAAAGGTGAGCTCAAGAACACGAAGGTCGACATGTGCAAGTACGGACCGGACGGCAATGTGCAGAAGACCCCGGTCGTGGAGCCGGCGCCTGCGGAGAAGCAGCGCGGGCTCAAGGGCAAGATTGTCGCGAAGAAGACCGGCGAGATGAAAGACGAGCTCGAGGCTGCCGTCGCGCTCGTTCAGCGCTACGTGCCGCCGTCGCCCGACAAGATGCAGGTGGTGATGAACGCCGGCACGGCTTCCATCAGCCAGGCCGGCCCGGCCGCGTTGACACTCGCCTTCCCTGGCTACGAGAAGGCGAACGACGCGCTGAAGATCACCTTCGACTCGGCGATCACGAGCCTCCGTCAGCTCGACGTGATCACGTGGCTCGAGAAACCAGAGGAACCGGTGACGCTGCAGGTAAAAATGCAGTCGCTACCGGACGGATTGCACTATCCGGGCATCATCACGCTGAGTATTCCGTCGAGCAAGCTCGAGGTCCGGATCACGAAGTCGAACTACCAGAAGATCGCGCAGTAGCGCGAGGCCCATGGGAAGAACGCTGCTGATTGTCACGGCGATAGCCGAGACCGGGGTCGGCTTGACCTTGCTGTTGTCACCGCCGCTTGTCGCCGGGTTACTGCTCGGGGTATCGCTCGATTCGCCGGCGGCATTGGTAGTGGGCCGTGTCGCCGGCGCTGCGCTGCTCTCGCTGGGCGGCGCTTGCTGGCTGGCGCGCGATGACGGACCGAGCCTCGCCCTGCGCGCGTTAATCGCGGCGATGCTGCTGTATAACTGCGCCGCCGCCGCGGTTCTCGCACACGCTGGTGCCGTCGTGGGACTCGTCGGCGTTCTTATGTGGCCGGCGGTTGCTCTGCACGCAGCGCTCGCCGTCTGGTTCGGCGTGGCAGCTGCCACTAGGTCCGGTGGCGAACGCCGTCAGACCAATTGAGGATGCAGGCGGGATCATCCGCTATGGCTTACTTTACCAGAGCCACGATTTCCTCCACGCTCCACACGTGATGCGCTAGGCCACCTTCCATCACTGGCGTCACGCGGAGCGTCTGATGGGTCCGCGCGAAGTTGTAATACATGACGTCGAGCGCGATGTCGGCCGCGTGTTCTCGACCTTCTTGGTGAAGGCGTTCGTCAGCCACGTCAATATCCGCATCCATCGGAATGACGCAGCCTCCAACGCTTCCGGTGGTCCGCGGCGTCGTCATCCACCGCGGGTCGTCGTGAGCAGGTCCCGGTATGTGGTGATCAACTCCGCTGGCGCGCGTGGCCGGCTAGGAGTTACCGCGCTGAACTGGTACGTTGTGTGCCTCTTTCGAGGATCGGCCATGGACAAGAGCGATTGGCGCGCGGCAACGGCTGTGCCTTGTCGCGGTGCCGCTCGCACCGCTGCGCTGCTGGTGCTCGCGTGCATCGCGACATCCCCTGCCCACGCACAGGACCGCCGTCCGGCCTCACCGTCCGATCAGAACGCGCTCGTCCGTCTTCCGGTCGTCGATGGGCGCGACGTCCGCTTCCTCCGGTTCGCGGTCGACGACGCGCCTCGGAGCCGGATCAGAGGCATCACGCAGGACGATTATGGTTTCCTGTGGATGGGCACGAACAGCGGGTTGTACCGATACGACGGATACCGCCTCGAGCACTACCGGCACGAGCCTGGCGATCCGGCCAGTTTGACCGACGACCGCGTCTGGACCGTGTACAAGGATCGCACCGGCGCGCTCTGGATCGGCACTGAGGGCGGGCTCGACCTCTTGGACGCGACTGAGACGACGTTCACACACTACCGTCACGATCCGGCGGACGACCGGAGCTTGAGCCCGGGCCCGGCGCAGGTCGTCTACCAGGACCACGACGGAACGCTGTGGGTGGGCACCGCCGGCGGGCTCGACCGAATGGACCCCTCGACCGGCGCCTTCATCCACTATCGGCACGATCCTCGAGACGACGCGACCTTGAGCGACAGCGGGGTCGTTGCGTTGCACGAGGATCGGCGCGGCAACCTCTGGATCGGGACCGTCGCCGGACTGAACGTGCTGGAGAAGGCGACGGGACGCATCACCCGGTTCAGGCACGATCCGGCGGATCCCCACAGCCTCGGACATGACTTCGTGGGCGCGATTGCGGAGGACCGTTCCGGTGTGCTGTGGCTCGCCTCCAACTTCGGCAGCGGGCTGAGCGCCCTGGACGTGAAGACCGGGCGGTTCACGCGCTATTCCTTCCACGCGGAAGAACTGACCGCGCAAGCCCTCACCGGACTGACCGGGCTCTACACGGACCGCGACGGCGTCCTGTGGCTGTGCACCATGGATAGCGGTCTCCTGAAGCTCGACCCCGAGGCCAATCGGTTCGTCCGGTACAGCCGCGATCCCGCGGAGACGAACACTCTGCCGAACGACACGGTGCTCTCCCTGTTCGAGGATGCCGAAGGCGTGATGTGGGTCGGCACCCAGAGTGGGCTCGCCCCCCTCATCCGGAAGCCGCCACCGTTCGTCAACTACAGGCACCACGTCGGCGACCCAGCCACCCTTGCCGACGACATGATCTGGTCCGTGCTGGGTGACAGGCACGGAGACCTGTGGATCGGGACGGAGACGGGCCTCCACCGGCTCGATCGGCGGACACGCCGGCTGACCCTCTATCGGCACGACCCAAAGGATCCCCGCGGTCTGTCTTTCGACAAAGTCTCCGGGATGCGCGAAGACGCATCGGGTGTGCTATGGATCGGCACCTACGGCGGGGGACTCGATCGGCTCGATCCTGCCACAGGAAGGTTCGATCACTACCGCCACGACCCGCGCGATCCACACAGCCTGGACAGCGACCTCGTGCTGAGCGTGTTCATCGACCGCGAGGGCGTGGTGTGGGTGGGGACGGAGCTTGGCGCGTTGAACCGGCTCGATCGCACCTCCGGCCGCTTCACGGCCTACCGGACTCCAGGGCGAAATTACGTGTACTCAATATTCGAGGACCGAGCGGGACTCCTCTGGCTTGGGGGCCATGGTGGTGTCACCCGGTTCGACCCTCGCACCGAACAGTTCACCGTCCATGCCCACGACGTCCGAGATCCCCGCACTATCAGCCACAACGAAGTGTGGGCCGTTCATGAGGACAACCAGGGCAGGCTGTGGGTCGCCACGTCCAGCGGTCTCAACGAGTTCGATCGGACCCGACGGTACGTTTACGAGCCTTACCGGGAAGGACGGACTGGCCGGCAACTCCGTCCGGGCCATCCTCGAAGATGGCGAAGGGGATCTCTGGCTGGCCACGGATGGCGGGTTGAGCCGGTTTGACCCAAAAACGAGGACGTTCCGCAACTTCACGGAGTCCGACGGCCTGGCGGGCAATCTCCTAAACCCGTACGGACTGCAGGGAGCCTGGCAGAGCCCGGCCGGCGAGATGGTGCTCGGCTCGACCAACGGTCTCACCACGTTCTTCCCCGATAGGTTGGTACCCAACCCATACGTGCCGCCCGTCGTCCTGACGGAGCTCGAGCTGTTCAACAAACGGGTGGACCCTGGCAAAGACTCGCCGCTGCGCCGGCCGATCTGGGCCAGTGATTCGCTGACACTCACGCACGCGCAGAGCATCTTCACGCTCGCCTTCTCGGCCCTCAGCTATTCCGCTCCCGAGAAAAACCGGTACCGGTATCGGCTGGAGGGACTCGAGCGCGAATGGAACGAGGTGGACAGCCGGCGGCGCCAGTCGACCTACACCAGTCTCGCAGCCGGACGGTACACGTTCCGCCTTCAGGCCTCGACCAACGGTGAAGTCTGGAGCGAGCCGGGTGTCAGGCTCGCCCTCGTGGTGCTGCCGCCGTGGTGGGCGACGTGGTGGGTCAGAACCATCGCGGGCACCTTGACCGTGTGTCTGATCGTCATCGCCTATCGCGTGCGCGCGCGGACACTCGGCGCCAAATCCGCCAACCTCGCCAAGAGCGCGTTCCTCGCGACAATGAGCCACGAGATCCGCACGCCGATGAACGCGATCATCAACATGACCGGCCTCGCCCTCGACACCGACCTCGCGCCGAAGCAGCACCAATACGTCAGCGTCGCCCATTCCTCGGCCCGTAACCTGCTGGGCCTCATCAACGATCTCCTCGACTTCTCGAAGATCGAAGCGGAGAAGCTCGAGATCGAGCACGCCCCGTTCAGCCTGCGTGACGTGCTGGACGAAGTGACCGAGACATTCCGATTCACGGTCACGCAGAAGCACGTCGAGCTCGTCACGCACGTGGTTCCGTCCGTGCCGGACGGCCTCATCGGAGACGCACTGCGCGTGCGGCAGATCGTCACGAACCTCGTGAGCAACGCGTTCAAGTTCACGCACGAAGGTGAGGTCGTCTTGAAAGCGGAGACGATGCCCGCCGAGTCGACACCTGGCCGTGTTGCGCTGCAGATCAGCGTGCGGGACACGGGGATAGGCATTGCACCCGAACAGCAGGCGCGGCTCTTCCAGGCCTTCACGCAGGCCGACAGTTCGACATCTCGCAAGTACGGAGGAACGGGTCTCGGCCTCGTCATCAGCCGGCGTCTGGCGCAGCTGATGGGGGGCGACCTGACGCTCGAGAGCGCACCAGGCCTCGGGACAACGCTCTTTTTCAGGGCGAGCTTTGCGTGTGACGCGGTCGCAGGTACCCCGGCCCAGTCGCTCCCGGCCGGCGTCGGCGGGCGACCCGTGCTGATCGTCGAGGACACCGACTCGAGCCGGGAGCTGCTCGAGACGCTGCTCACCGGCTGGTCGGTGCCGTTCGTGTCGGTGACCAGCGCCGAGGAAGCGCTGGCGCTCCTAGAGCAGCGGAACCACCAGGAACACGGAGGCGCGCCGTTCGGCCTGGTGGTGCTCGACTGGATGCTGCCTGGCTTGAACGGCCTTGAGGCAGCCGCCCGCATCCGTGCGTCCGAGCCGACCCGTACGCTGCCGATTGTCGTGATCAGCGCCTACGCCGGCAAGGAAGAGGAGACCCGGTGCGCCGAGCTCGGGGTAAACGTGTTCCTCCCGAAGCCCCTCACAGCGTCCGCGTTCTTCGATGCCCTGGCGCAAGCAGAGGGCGCCCGGGTTCAGGTGCGGCGCCGCGGAGCGGACGCGCCACTCGAACGGGAATTCGTCGGCGTGCGAGCCCTGCTCGCCGAGGACAACCTGGCCAACCAGATGGTCGCGTCCGAGCTGTTGTCTCGGCTCGGGATCGAGATTGAGATCGCCAGCAACGGTCGCGAAGCCGTCGACATGGTCCGCGGGAAGCCAGGCCGGTATGCGGCGGTCTTGATGGACATGCAAATGCCGGAGATCGACGGCCTCGAGGCGACCCGGATGCTGCGCGCTGATTCGCAATTCGGACAGCTGCCGATCATTGCGATGACGGCCAACGCGATGAAGGCTGACCTCGACGCCTGCCTGGCTGCCGGCATGAACGACTACGTCATCAAGCCGATCGATCGGCAGGCGCTTCTGCAGACCCTGCGCCGCTGGCTCCCGGGACGCACGGACGGTGAAGTTTCGGCCTCTGTGTCAGCCCCGGCTGCAGAACCGCCGGCACCCCTGAGCACGCCCACGCCCCCGCTCGAGGGCCTCGACATCACCGGCACGCTGCAGCGACTCGGCCTGGATTTCGATACCCTGAGGCGTATGCTCGTGCGCTTTGCCGACGGACAGGCGCCAACTCTGGACGCTCTGCGTGCGGCTGTCGCGTCTGGCGACGTACCCGAGGCTGCGCGGCACGCACATACGATTGCCGGGGCAGCCGGCAACCTCGGCGTCAACGGACTGCGGGACGCGGCAATAGCTGTCGAGCACGCCGCTCGAGCGGGGACTACGGACCTTGCGACGCTGCTCGCCGAGGTCGAACAGTGCGCGGCAGTGGCCCTTCGATCGATCGACACGCTACGCGACGCCGCCGAGGCCGCGCAGCCGGTGACGACCGGCCCTCTGGACACAGTCGGGATACGTGCGGCGCTCCAACGTCTTCAGGTGGCTCTTGACGATTTCGAGCTGTCGGCTGCGACTGATGCCCTCGCAGACCTGACAGCCCTTGGTGTGCCCGTCGGGGCCGAAGCCGATCTCGCGCAGTTGCGAGCTCGCGTGGACCGCTACGAGTACGACGAAGCGCAAACCATCCTTGCGCGCATCGTGGCCCAGCTCGAGAGGACCAGCGTTTCGTGACCCCTCGAGCGCACCTCGTGGCACCACTCACCGCCGCCGCGCTGATCGCGCAGCAGGTCGCGTCCAACGCCGTTCGCGATGGGCTCTTCCTCACGTGGTTTCAGGTCACGAGCCTTCCGTATTTCATGGCCGCGGTAGCGGTCCTTGCCATTCCTGCAGCGGAATTGTCCGGCCGTCTTCTGGCCCGATTCGGCCCGGCTCGCGTCGTCCCCTTCATCCTGGGCCTTCACTCGACCCTGTTCCTGGCGGAATGGGGTCTGCTCGGCGTGCACCCGCGGGTCGCGTCCGGCCTCATCTACGTTCACACGAGCATGCTCGGCGCAATCGGGATCTCGGCGTTCTGGTCGATGCTCAACGAGCGCTTCGATCCGCACGCGGCAAAGGTGCTCATGGCGCGAGTGGCTGCCGCGGCCGCCTTCGGCGGCCTGGTAGGCGGCGTCAGCGCGGAGCGCGTGGCAGCCCTCCTGCCACAGGGAGCGTTGTTCACTCTGCTCGCGCTGTCAGGCGGCGCGTGCATGGTCGGGTCCGTTGTCATCGGGCGCGGAATGCCCGCGCGACGGGCACGGCCCGAGGCGCACGACGATCGTCGGAGCGGGTGGGTCGAGATACGCCGCGTGCCGCTGCTCCGGGACCTGGCGCTCGTGATCGCGCTTGCCGCCACGCTTGCCGCCCTGGTGGACTACATGCTCAAGGCGGAAGCCGTTGCCTGGCTCGGAAAGGGCGAGCCCCTCGTGCGCTTCTTTGGCCTCTTTTACGCCGGGACTGCCCTCGTCGCATTTCTCCTCCAGGCGACGTTCGGTCGCGCCATCCTTGCCCGAGTGGGGCTCGGTGGCTCGGTGGCCAGCCACTCCGTGCTGGTGGGCGCGGCCGGCCTGCTGGGGTTCGTTGCCCCGACGCCATGGCGCGCCATTCTTCCGCGCGGCCTCGATGTGACGCTGCGCGCGTCAATCTTCCGGGCCGGCTACGAGCTCTTCTACACGCCGCTGCCTGAGACCGCCAAGCGGGCTGCCAAATCGACAGTGGACGTGACCGCAGACTGTCTTGGGAAAGGCGCGGGCGCCGTGCTGATCGTGGTGCTCGCCGGCCTCGCGCCCCTGTATGCCTTCGTCGCGGTGAACATCGCCGGCGTGCTCGCAGCCGGAGCAGAGCTCACCGTCGCCCGCCGGCTGCGGGCCCGCTATGTGAGCGCCCTCGAGGGCGGGCTCAAGCGTCAGGGCGAAGACCTCCCACAGGCCGCGCCGCGTTTCGATTTCACGATTGCCGGAAGCATGGTGGGTCTCGACGCGGCTTCGATACGCCGCGCGCTCGACGAGGCGGCCGGGGAGGGCACGACTCTACCCGATGATCCGGTTGTTGCAGCAATCGCCAGTCTGCGCTCGGGAGATCTCTCGCGCGTGCGGCACGTGCTTCGTGCCCCGCCCGCCGACCCGCTGATCGTCGGCGCGCTAATTCCGTTGCTGGCGAACAGGGAGATTCTCAGTCAAGTCGTCAAGGCGCTGACGGCGCCGGGTGTGCGCGCTGCTGGACAGCTGGTCGATGCGCTCCTCGACCCCGCGACGCCGGACGTCGTGCGCCGCCGGCTGCCCCTTGTCCTGAAGTCCTGCGCATCGAGCATCGCACGCGATGGCCTCGTCCAGGCGCTTGCCGCTTCCAGCCTCGAGGTTCGCCTGCGCTGCGGGCGGGCGCTCTTGGCGCTGACGGACAAACGTCCCGAGCTGGCGTTGTCGCCGCCTTCCATCCTGGCGGTGGTCGAGCGCGAGCTCACGGGCCCCGCCGATGATGCTGATGAGGGCGCGGTCCGCGAGCACGTCTTCAATCTTCTCGCGCTCGTGCTGGAGCGCGAGCCGGTGCGCATCGCGGCGCTGGCCTTCGACTCCGGCGACGTGTACCTGCGTGGCACCGCGCTCGAGTATCTCGAGACCGTCCTTGCACCACGCCTCTTCGCGGCGCTGGCTCCGCGACTCTCGACGGCGTCGGCGCCGGTTCTCGACAAGCGCGGCGCCGCGGTCGTGCGTGCGGAACTCCTGGAAGCGGCGGCCACGATCCGCGTGAGTCGCAAGCAGGTCCTCCAGGAGTTGACGAATCCCGATCTCGACCCGGAAAGTTAGGACATGAACGAACACCTCACACCAGTCCCTGCGGAGGACGCTGGCCGGATCCTCCTTGTCGATGACGACGCCACGAGTCTGGACGTCCTCCGCGAGACGCTCGCGGGCCCGAACTATCGACTCTTCGTGGCCCGCAACGGCGAGGACGCGCTGAAGATCGCCCGCCGCGCGAAGCCGTTGCTCATCCTGCTCGACGTCGTGATGCCGGGCATCGACGGCTACGAGACGTGCCGCCGCCTCAAGGACGATCCGGACACGCGCGATGCCGCGGTGATCTTCCTGTCCGCGCTCAGCGATCCAAAGGAGAAAGTCCGGGGGTTCGAAGTCGGCGCGGTGGATTTCCTCACGAAGCCCGTGCAGGCGGAGGAGGTGATCGCACGCGTCAACGCGCATCTCAGGATCCAGCGACTGCTGGGCCGCCAGGTCGAGGCCGCATCGCCGGCCTTGCCACACGGCCCGCCCGATGACGACGCGACCGGAGTCCGGGTGGCCGAGGCCCGGAAGCCCGGGGCCTCCGTCTTCCGGACGGGTGACGTCGTCGCGTTCCGGTTCCGCATCGTCCGCTATCTGGCGAAAGGCGGCATGGGCGAGCTCTACGAGGCGGAGGATCTCGAACTGCGCGAGCGGATCGCGCTCAAGACCATCCTGTCGCACATCGCCGATGACGAGCGTTCGATCCAGATGTTCAAGCGCGAGGTGCACCTGGCGAGGCAGGTGACGCACCCGAACGTCTGTCGCATCTACGATGTCTTCCGTCACCGATATGCCAAGAGTGTTGACAGACCCGCCAGCGAGGTGGTGCTTCTGTCGATGGAGCTGTTGCACGGCGAGACGCTCGCCGACAAGCTCCGGCGGGAGGGACGGCTCTCCACGCAGCAGAGCCTGCCTGTCGTCCGTCAGATGGCCGCCGGCCTGACGGCCGCGCACCGCGTGGGGATCGTGCACCGGGACTTCAAGAGCCACAACGTCATGCTCGTGAAGCCGGCTACTGCGGACGGGGAGATGCGCGTCGTCGTCACGGATTTCGGTCTGGCGTGGCGGAGCACGCACGACGAGAACACCGCGCTCTCCTTGTCGCTGTCGACGGAGGGTGAGATCTCGGGCACCCCGGCGTACATGGCGCCCGAGCAGGTCGAGGGTGGCCCAGTGACGCCCGCAGCGGACGTCTACGCGCTCGGGGTCGTGCTCTACGAAATGGTGACCGGGACCTGGCCCTTCGTTGGGGAAAACCCGCTCAAGGTGGCGACCAAACGGCTGCACGAGGCGCCGACGAGCCCGCGGGTCCACGTGCCGGATCTTGATCCTCTCTGGGAAGCGACGATTCTGCGGTGTCTCGCGCGCCGGCCGGAAGAACGCTTCGCCAGTGCTGGTGAAGTCGTCTCGGCGTTGGAAGAAAAACTCGTGGAGCCGGCAGCTGCTCCCGCGCGACGTCAGCAGTGGACGGGTGCGATATGGTCGGCGCTTGCCGTGGTCATCCTGGCGACCCTTGCTGCCGGTTATGTCCTGTACGCGCGGTACGCCGGCGCAAGCGGACCTGCAGGCATCACGTCGATCGCGGTCCTGCCGTTCAGGAACACCAGCAACGATCCCGAGCAAGACTACGTGTCCGATGGGATCAGCGAAGGCCTCATCAACCGCCTGTCGCAAGTGCATGGGCTGAAGGTTGTCGCCAACAGCTCCTCATCCCGGTACAAAGGCCAGGACGCTGACCCGCGGGAGGTGGCACGCGCGCTGGATGTCGCCGGCATCCTGGTCGGCAGGGTCTCGCAGCGAGGGGACAGTCTCTCGATCAGCGTCGAGCTGATCGACGGCCGCGACCGGTCACAGGTGTGGGGGGAGCAATACGCTCGGAAAGCAGCCGACCTGCCACATGTGTCGGCGGAGATCTCTCGCGACGTTGCAGAGAAGCTGCAGGGGCGGGCCGCCGGCCAGCAGCAAGCTCTCGGGACGCACGAGACGCGGAACCCCGCCGCGTACGAATTGCTGCTCAAGGGGCATTTCCACCGCGCCAAGGGTGGGACGGAGGACCGGCAGAAAGCGGGTGAGTATTTCGCCCGGGCTATCGCCGCCGATCCCGGCTACGCGCTCGCGCATGCCGATCTCTCCGACATCTACCGAAGTCTCGTCAGCAGCGGGCTTCTCGATCCGAAAGATTATCTGCCCAAAGCGAGGGCGGCCGCGCAGAAGGCGCTCGAACTGGACGAGGGTCTTGCCGATGGGCACTACGCGCTGGCGAATCTCATGACGTATGCCTGGGAGTGGGCAGACGCCGAGCGGGAGTACAAGCGTGCCATAGAATTGAACCCGAACCTTGCGCTGGCGCACCGTTGGTACGCCACGTATCTGAGGCTCATGGGCCGGCACGAGCAGGCCGTTACCGAAATCACACGCGCCAGGGAGCTCGATCCGCTCTCACCCGGCGTCAACGCGACCGTCGGGTACGTGCTGTCGTCCGCTCGTCGATACGACCAGGCGATAGAAGTTCTGAACAAGACGGTCGAGCTAGACCCGAACTATCCCTACACGCATCTCTTCCTCGGCCACACGTATACGGCACAGGGCAAGTACGCGGAGGCCGTTGCTGCCTACACGCGGGCAGTTGCGCTCGGTCTCGATACGCCTGCCACACAGGTCTATCTGGGCGCGGCGTCCGCGCATGCGGGCGATCGCGCGCGAGCGCTGGCGATCCTCCAGCGGTTGCAATCGAGCAAGCAGCACGTGTCAGGAGGCGAGCTGGCGATCCTGCTGACCGCACTGGGCGAGCGCGAGCAGGCGTTCGCATCGCTCGAGGAAGCGTATCGAGCACATGATATGCAGCTGCAGTACCTGGGAGTGGAGCCGGGGTTCGATCCGCTGCGAGCGGACCCGCGCTTTCAGAACCTGCTGCGGCTGGTCGGTCTCATGGGGTGAAAGGGCAACTCCCAACGTACTTGATTTCAGCGTTCAACCTCCTGACCTCCAGGAAAGCCCGCTGCAGCAGTCGCTAGCCTACTCCCGTGATGTGTTCACACCCTGGCGCAGTGGCGGCCAGCAGGATCGTCAGCTCACTGCCCTTCGTCGTCGTTCGGGCGTAGACTTCCCACTGGTAGTTCACCTTCACAAAGCCGTGGACCGTCTTGTTCTTTGCCAGCGCCAACTGGACCTCCGGCCCCACCGCGAAGACCTTGTTCTTGCGCCGGATGAGGATGTCGGGAAATGCACGCGCTCCCGATCCGAAGGTCGAGTGACATCCCTCCTGGTGTCAATTTCACCGGTGTCAACGCTCATTGACAAAGGTCGTCGCGTTCGACACAGCAACGGAAGCCAACCCTCCTGTCATCCAGAGCACCCTACACGAGCCATACCCACCCCGCACGGTCCGGCGATCGCTTGAGAAGCGTGTCCACGCCTCACATACTCGAATCGCGGCAAAGGCACTCGCACATGCCTGTTAGGTGCATTTTCTCGCCGCGAGGAGAGTGCATGTTCGACAGATACGATCCACGGCCCGACGATAGGAGAGAGCGTGGCGGCTCTTGGGAGCGCGGCTTCGGCAGCCGCGGCGGCACGAGCCAACGAGACCGTGACGATTCGGCTGACGTATTCACCCGCGATCTCGACCTCCCTCGCGGACGCGACCGGGAGCACGTGCGCAACCGCGATCGCGTCTACGAGATCAACGGCTCGGAGAGCCGGGCGCTGGCGACGATTGGCGCATTTCGGGTCGTCGCAGAGAGTGACCTTCACGACCTCCGTGAGGACGCTCAGAGCTCAAGGCACAACCTCAAGCATCTCGAAAAGGAAGGGCTGATTCGGCCCACGCCGCTAAGCGCAGAGGATCGAGCTGTCACGCTGACAGACCGCGGGCGCGATCTTCTCGAAGCGAACCGGTATGAGCGCGACGGCCATCTCCACGAGTCTCGTCAAACCTTCTACGCCGGCGTCAGGAAGCCCCGCGAGCTGACGCATGACGCCAAGGTCTATCGCGCCTACCAGCGCACCGAGGAGCGCCTCCGAGAGAAGGGCGGCCGAGTCCGACGAGTGGTCCTGGACTACGAGCTCAAGCGGGACTATCAGCGGTTCCTGCACGAGCGCAATCGAGGCCGAAAGGACTGCGACGGTCGGCCGGATCGCGAACCGGAAGAGATCGCGCGCTGGGCTCGTGAGCACGACCTGCCGTACAGCGACGAGCACGTGCATTTTCCCGATGCCCGGATCGAGTACGAGAACCGGGACGGCCGGTCACGCCACGAGGACATCGAGGTCGTGACCGCTCACTATCGAGGCGCTCACGCGGGCGCGGCTGTCAAGTCCGGCTTCACGTGCTATCGCGTGGTCGGCGGGTTGGTTGGCGGCCGAGGGGGCGGCGGGAGCCGCCGGGGGCCGGCGCATCCTCGCATCATCGAGGAGCTCCTGCGATGACGTTGCCGCCTGCACCCGACCGTTGGACGATCGAGCTGGCCAATGCCGAGCGCACGGACGCGATCGCCGCCTTCGGCTTCACGGAGCGTCAGGCGCGGTTCCTGGTGAACGTCCTCCTTCACGCCGGCGTCTTCGTCGAGCGCCAGTACCTGTCGTTTTGCCGGCATCTCCCACGGCCAGAAGACCACCGACTTCCTCAAGACCCTCGTCGAGCGGCGACGCGGCGCTACTTTCCGGACAAACTGCCGATTGGCGTGCAGCCACACGCCGAACCGCACGTGCTCACCTACCTCGTGACGCAGCCGTCGCCAATGGACTTCCGGCTGTTTCTGCTCCGGCACACAGCACTCCTGCAGGTGCTGCTCCGATGGACCATCCGCCTACTGGTTCCGCGCCAACTTCGGAAGTCACGGCTGGCCTACCTGCACGCCGCGCGCGAGCATCTGGCCACGCCGCTCCACCCGTCCGGCGCCGAACAGCTCGAGTGGTTCTTCAGCGAGCGGAAACGTCTCGCCGAACTCAGCGCTGGCCCGGCGGACAAACGCTATTTGGACCTGCTCAAGGTCTATCGCTCTCCGAAGTTTCGAGCGCTGTACCGACACTGGCTCGACGATCCCTCGAACACGATCCGGATGGCGGGTTCGCCGCTCATCGCCGACAACATCGAACGCGGTCACGGGACGGTCGAGTGCGTCGAGTTGTCACGGCAGTACCTCCCTCTCTCTCCCCTGGTTGACGTCGCTTGACCACAAACAGCTGAGGACGACCTACGGGACAACCCCGAAAAATGAGGTCGTCCCTCGACACGTCGAACCTCCCCTGAGATGACGCGGCTCCGAATCTCGTCGCAGGCTATCGGGACTCGCAACGGTTAGCCATTGGCCGCGCGCATCTTCACCAGCCGAGCGCGCGCAGGTCTCGGAATGAAGGGCGGCGCTCTTTGCCGCCCCAATACAACCGTCGCCGTCAAAGTCAGCGCAGGAAACATGGCGTGAGCGACCCCATCGCGCGCGCGCGCAACAGCCCTGCGCCTGTCCGGAGGGGTCGCTCACGCCATGGGTGCATCTGTCCTTTGCACCTGGCAATTCAGGTGTGATTTGGCCGGTCAGAGCGCCGACCCTGCGTCGGAAAGCCCGTCGATAGTGCCAGAGATTTCATGGACGATCTGTCCCAGGCTTTACGGAAGATCCTGGCCAGGACGAGGGCACGGTACTGGGTCGGAATGCGGGCGCGATTCGCCAGAACATTGGATCCGGGGTAGTAGATGGTCTTCGATCGTGTTATGTGTCGCGATGTGCCGACGAACGTGAGGGTGGATGTGACGCCGGCCATCACGGCTTAGATGCTGGCGCTGTGCTCGGCAGCGTGCAAGGCTCTCCGCTCCGCTTCGACCGCGCATTGCGCGCGGCCTTCGGGCCTTGACGCTGCCTGCGCGCAGCCCGGAATTGGCAAATACGTGATGGCCGGACGACTGCTGTCGCAATGCTTCGACTTGAACTCAGTTCGACTGTTGTCGCCGGGGAACATCGAGCTTCAATTCTGGGCCCATGCTGGCGGAGGCCCTCGCGTTCAGGCGATCGCCAGCTCGAGGCTGTCTCTCATTCGGAAGGAATCAGCGTACTCGATGTGCAGAACCCGACGTGGACGATCAGTCTCGGCCTTGGACGATGCGTGCAGAAGAAGGGGGCGCATAGCCACGATGCCGCCGGCCGGAACGACACAGTCGACAGGCCGAGTCTCTCGAGCAAAGCGTTCGACTTCGGCATCCGACAGCACGCCCAGTGTGTGAGTTCCGGGAAGGACACGCAGCGGCCCGTTATCCGCACGTGAATCGTCGATGTGCAGCCGGAGCGCAATGACACGGGACAGCGCTGACGCCGGCGCGTACGCGATTCCGGCTTTGACCGACCACGGTCCCGATCCTGGAACATCGCGACGTTCCCGGAGCGGCAGCGCAGTGTCCTGATGCCAGCCGACCAGCCAATTGTTCCGCGCCGATTTGTCAAAGAGAGTCGCTCGGAATGGGACCGGGTCTGCCTGAAGAAAGCCACGCGCGATCGAGAGCAAGCGCGGATTGTGAGCAACCTGGTCAACGACTGGACGACGCATCAGGTGCCGCGCACCGGCGCGACTGCGCTCGAGCATGTCCGATTGCATGGTCTGGGCGATGCTATCGACCTCAGATCGAGTCAGTACCTCCGGCACGACTTCGAAACCAAAGACGTTGTGCTCGATCGAGTTGGACAGGCTGATCCAGGACTGCGGATACCTTAACCGTTCGGAGCTGAGCCGATCGCATTGTCCATCTCTCTACCACTGGATGGCGTCACGAGTGGTTTGATCCCGTCACGGACCGGGGTGTGCTGATTTCGTCTTTTCAGGCTTCTGAGTCGTATGAAGGCAAGAAATCGATCGATTGGGGATTGACCTGATTTCCACGTGGCGCTATTCTGCGGCCATTCGTCGGTGCGATCTGCACCCCTCCGCGAGTCGGTCATCCGACGCGGAGAGTTGTCATCGGTGCCTCCAACAGGCCCGATCGACAACCAGCCTGCGAATGAACAGGCCACCCGATTGGCGCGTAGCACACTGGCACGCGCCTGGGCCGCACGCGAGTGCCTCAAGGGCACCTGAATCGCGGCCCATGTCGAAGCGTTAACCGCACGGGTTGGCGATCGTGGGGACAGCACGACCAACCGCATGGTGCAGTCGAAGCGCTTCCCGTCGCACGGTCGTTGATCGTGCGGTCACCGAGCGAGAGGTTCAGCCTCCCGGTCTTCGATGTCGGCACATTGCCCACATCTGCGCATCTGATCCCGGCGCTCTGACTTCTGATCAGCGCGCCGAGCGCACCAACTTCTCAACATCAGTTCAACGAGGCTCGCGGAAACGTGTGCGAGCGTGGGGAGGTTGCATCATGAAGACCTGGTTGACGGTTTCGGAAGCGGCGGAGTACTCGGCAGTGAGCCGGGACACGATCTACACGGCATGCGAACGCCACGAGATCCGGCACGCGCGCATCGGAGGGCGACGGGCCATACGCCTGAAGCCGGAATGGATCGACGCCTGGTTGGAACGGCACATCCGCGGGGGAGAGAACTCGCGCGTCACTACGCACGCCGCGCCCGGGTCGGCGTAATCTGGTGGTCAGCGAAGATGATGCCGGTTGAGACGATTTACGTTTATCTGGTAGATGAAGGCGTGGACTGCTGGCGGCCAGTCGAAGCCCTCAACGAGGGCGCCGACAAGTACCGAATCGTGAGCGCGAATCCGAATCCCATAGATGAACGACAGGAGTTCACAACCGGCGAACTTGTCACATGTGAGCGACGACTGTCGGGAGGTAACACTCTCCGGCGATCGGGCACCGCAGTGGGAGCTTGAGCGCACGCGGAAGGGAGCGGTGAGTGGGTCTGTATAAGCTCTGCGATCACAACGGCCGCAACCGCGACCGCTGCAAGCATCCGTGGTGGGGCACCTTCCGCGGCGTTCGGGTGAGCCTGAACAAATGGGCGAACCGCGACGTCCAGTCCAAGGCCGAGGCCGGCGCCGCGCTTGACGAGCTCCGGGTGGCGATCCGGTCCGGCACGTTCGATCCTCGGGGCCTGCAGCCTGTCGAGGCCGCGCCGATGTCGTTCCGGGAGTTCGCCGGGATCTACAAGGAACGACACGTCGTGGCGAAGAGGCTGGCCCTCGCGGAGGACTACGACTGGTCGGTCAAGCCGTTCATCGAGCGGTTTGGCGATTGGGGAGTAGCCGACATCAAGACCGCGGACATCGAGGACTTCATCGCCGATCTGCGGCAGCCGCGCGTGATCGGCCGGCGGCCTGGTCTTCGCACGCTCACACCCGGAGCGGTCAACCGGATCGTCGACCTGCTCCGGCACATGTTGAACTGGGCGGTCGGGCGCGACTACATTCAGCGCTCACCGTTCCGGCGCGGGACAGAGACACTGATCAAGAAACTGCCCGACGACAGCCGTCGGCGGCGGCGCGTGTCCGAGGACGAGGAGGCCAAGCTGCTGGCGGTGGCGCCGCCGCACATCCAGGCGATGCTCATCGCGGCAATCGACACGGGCATGCGCCGGGGCGAGATGCTGGCACTCCGCTTCGGCGACATCGACATCGAGCGCGGACTGATCGTCCTGCGCGCCGTGACGACGAAGAGCAGGAAGTCGCGAGTCGTGCCGATCTCGACCGAGCGCCTTCGTGCAGTGCTCGGGTGGCTCCGCGTGGACGCGGATGGCGACGAGAAGTCCAAAGACACCCTCGTGTTCAGCAACGAGGTCGGCGAGCCGCTGCGCCTCTTCCATCACTCGTGGGTGATGACGGTGCTGAAAGCGCACGGTGTGACGCCAACGTGGAGCGCCAGGCTGGGCTACAAAGGGCTGTCCGAGGAGTCGCAGGAAGCGTTCCGCCAGATCAACCTGCGCTGGCACGACCTGCGACATGAGTACGCCTCACGGCTGGTCGAGGAAGGCGTCCCACTCGCGCAAGTCCGCGATCTGCTCGGGCACGCGTCAATCACGACGACCGAGCGCTACGACAACCAGACGCTCGAGAACCTGCAGATCGCGGTGACGAAGCTGGAGCGAGGGCGGGGGTTCGCGCCCGCCGCCGCGGCGGCGGCAGAAGCCTCGGCGCCACAAACGGCCGCCGTCCTGTCGCGACGCAAGCCACGCACAAAGTTTCAAGATTCTTTCAAGATCGAGGGTTCGGACGCCCGATCGGATGCCTTCGAGGGCGTCCCAGCAATCGAGCCTAACGAGCTGAATGACTTGAACTTAGAGAACTGGCTGGGACGTAGGGATTCGAACCCCAATAACCGCGTCCAGAGCGCGGTGTCCTACCGTTGAACGACGTCCCAGTAGGCTGGCGGAAACCCCGATTATACCGGTCGGCCCGTGGGCGGCGCAACCGCGCGTCAGGGTTCGTTGTCGAGGCTTCGCCAGAGATACCAGCAGGCAACCGACCGGTACGGCTTCCACGCTTCGCCAATCCGTCGAATCCGCTCCGGCGTCGGCGCCTTGCGCAGCCGATACTGCGTCCGGATCGCGTTGACGATGCCGAGATCGCCGACCGGCAGGACGTCGGGCCGATGCAGTCGAAACATCAGGAACATCTCCGCCGACCAGCGGCCGATCCCTTTCACGTTCGTCAGCGCCGCGATGACCTCATCGTCCGGCAGGTCGTGGATTGTGTGGAGATCGAGCCGCCCATCCTGGACGTGCGCGGAAAGATCGCGCAGGTACGCGGTCTTCTGCCGGCTGTAGCCCACCTCGCGCAGCTGTGCGTCGGTAAGTTTTGCCAGACCTTCCGGCGTCGGAGTCCCTCCGGGGATCAGCGCCGCCAGACGACCGTAAATCGTCGCGGCGGCCTTCGTGGAGAGCTGCTGGTTCGTGATCGCGCGGACAAGCGCGGAGAAGTGATCCGTCCGCTGTGCCGCGGCAAGTCCGCACGGTCCGTGGCGCTTGATCAGCGCGGCGAGAACGGCATCGCCTCGGAGGAGCACGCGCCGGGCGCGGGCGTAATCAGCGGGCGTCACGACCCGCGATCATACAACCGCGGCCGGCACCGGTTGCGGTACAGACACTCGCATGCATCTGTTCGAAATGAAAATCGAAGTAGGTCGAAGCGGGAGGGCCGGAGCCCTCCCGCCCGGAGCAGCAGGCGCTACTCTACCGGTCTGTCAGGCTGATCGTCGGAAGTGATCGGCTGCGATTCGAAATCAGAGGGCCGCGATTCCTCGGTCTCGGGTCCTCCCGTCTGCTCCCGGCGACGGCGATGGCTGGCGATACCACCCTTGCGACCGGCATCGCGGGCCTCTTCGCTGGTCCACTCGTGCGCGGTTCCCTTCTGGTGGGCAGCCTTGCCACCCTTGCTGGCAATCTCGCGCTGCTTGCTTCTATCCATCGAAGCGAATCCACGATCTTCCTTTGCCACGGTATTCCTCCCTCCCGTCCCGGTTCCTTCGTCCCCCGACGAGCTCTTCACGGGCGTCCCAAACCCGTAACTCTGCAACCACGGTGCCACGAACACATTGATTTGCTTGAAGATAGCGACGCCGCTCCCAGGCGGTAGGCCATTACCGTTGCGGGGCAGAAATGTGCCGAACGGCGGGGGATTTCATCATTTTGAGTGCACCGGCATGGCCGATCTGAGCACTAGCCTACTCACTGACGAGTTCGTGTGCGGAGTCGCACCCGACGCTCATCAATACACTTGGGTAATTTTGGATGTCCGTTATTCAGTCACACCGCAACGAGGCTCAAGGCGGTTTCCAGCCGCCGGATGGTGCGCGGCCGACCTAGAAGCTCCAGCACCTCGAAGAGTCCCGGACTGACCGCCTTGCCGGTCACCGCCACGCGAGTGGCATGAATGAGTGCGGCCGGTTTGATGCCGCGAGCTTCCGCCAGCGCGCGAAGCGCGGCCTCGAGCGCCGCCGCCTCGAAGGGGGCAACGGCGTCGAGCGCCCGCCGGAGCGTCGCGAGATGCTCGGGCATGCCGGCCGGCTGCAGGAACTTCCTCACGGCCGCCGGGTCGTACTCCACGTCCTCGACGAAAAAGATTCTCCCATCGTCCACGAACTGTCCGAGCCTTTTCGCGCGCGGCTTCAGGAGCTCGATCACCCGTTCGAGCCACGGGCGCTCGGAAGATTCAAAGGCGTCGCGCCAGAGGCCGGCGTCCCGGAGGAGCGGCGCGACGCGGTTCGCGAGCTCGCCGGCAGGCAGCCGCATTATCTGCTGCTGGTTGAACCAATCGAGCTTGTCGGGATTGAAGACCGCGTTTCCGCCGCTGATGCCCTCGAGCGAGAAACGGGCCACGAGCTCCGCCTTCGTGAAGAGCTCCTCGTCCGTCCCGGGCGACCATCCAAGCAGCGCGAGGAAATTGACCATCGCCTCGGGAAGATACCCAAGCCGTTGGTACTCCGTCACCGACGTCGCGCCATGACGTTTGCTCAGGCGCTTCTTGTCGGTGCCGAGGATCAGCGGCACGTGGGCGAACTGCGGGATCGTGGCTCCGAACGCCTCGAAGAGGAGCACGTGCTTCGGCGTGTTCGATATGTGATCGTCGCCCCGCACGACATGCGTGATCTCCATATCCACGTCGTCGGCGACGACTGACAGGTGATACGTAGGTTGACCGTCCGATCGCAGGATGACGAAGTCCTCGATGTTGGCGTTGTCGAACGCAATCGGCCCATGAACGAGGTCGGTGAAAGAGGTCCGGCCGTCAGGCACCTTGAATCGAATCGCCCGCGGCGTGCCGGCGGCGTTCAGCTGCGCGATTTCGGCGGCCGGCAGCGCGCAGCAGGTGCGATCGTAAATCCAGCCGCCGCCCGCCGCTTCGGCGGCCGCGCGCTTCGCCTGGATCTGTTCCGGCGTGCAGTAGCAGTAGTACGCCCGCTGGTCCCGGAGGAGCCGCTCGGCTCTCGCCCGATGCCCGTCGAACCGCTGTGACTGGAAGTAAGGCCCGCGCGGACCGCCGACGTCAGGCCCCTCGTCCCAGTCCAGCCCGAGCCAGCGAAGGCCGTCCACAATTCCGGTAACCATCTCCCAAGACGAGCGCTCGGCATCGGTGTCTTCGATGCGCAGGACGAACGTGCCGCCAAGACGCCGTGCGAAGAGCCAGTTGAAGAGCGCCGTTCGCGCGCCGCCGACGTGGAGGTAACCGGTTGGAGAAGGGGCAAAGCGGACGCGAATCATCAAGGGGGATTGTACTGACAGTCGACGGTCGGGGGTCGGCAGTCGGCAGTCGCAGTCGGCAGGCAGTCGACGGTCGGGAGTCGGCGGTCGCAGTCGGCAGGCAGTCGGCGGTCGACAGTCGGCGGTCGCAGTCGGCAGGCGGTCGGCGGTCGGCGGTCGGCGGCCAACGTCAGAGGGAAAGGATGAGGCATTTTGACCGGAGTCCGATTGTCGGCAAACAGGCGGGAATGCAGAGAAAAAGTGCGCTCCGAGAGTATAGTGTGACCGCCTGAAGGAGGCAGAAGATGACCATCGAAGAGCTCATCCAGGAATTCGAATCGGAAGCCAAGACCACCCGCCGCGTGCTCGAACGGGTGCCGTCGGACAAGCTCGCGTGGGCGCCGCACTCCAGATCGATGTCGCTCGGCAGGCTCGCGATGCACCTCGCGTCGGCCCCCGGAGCCATCTCGGGCTGGCCCGTCACGGATCACTTCGAGTTCACCGGCGATCCGGCTCCGGTCCCCACGTGCACAGACGATATCGTTGCCGCGCACGACAGCGGTGTGGAGCTCGTAAAGGAGAACCTCAAGAAAATCGGAGACGCGGGACTCGGGAACTCATGGACCGCGAGCGCTGGCGGCAAGACGCTCATGTCGATGCCGAAAGCGGTCGCGTTGCGCGCCCTGCTCATGAACCACACGTACCATCATCGTGGCCAGCTGTCGGTGTATCTCCGCCTGCTGGAAGTTCCGGTGCCCCCGATCTATGGCCCGAGCGCGGACGAGAGTCCGTTCACCTAGTCCGGAATTCAGAGGCGCCCGCATGACATCTTCGGTGCTCGGAACCACATGGCTCGCGCTCGTCGCTGCCGCCACACTCGCGGTGCAGGGGCAGACTGCTGCCCCTGGCCAGCGCAGTTCTGCAGCGCCACGGCCGAAGCGCGCCGTCATCGTGACGGGCGAGAACTCTTACAACGGGCACGTGTGGAAGGAGACGTCAGCGGAGATCAAGAACATCCTTGATGCAGGCAAGGATTTCGCAGAGATTGCGATCCAGCCGGATCCGAACTTCATCGCGAGCGACGAGTTCCTCACCTACGACGTGGCGGTTTTCGACTTCCGCAACCAGAATCCGCTCGCGCAGGAGGACAAGGTCGAGGCCAACCTCCTCAAGTTCCTCGGACAGCCCAAAGGCCTCGTGACGGTGCACTGGGCGAATGGCGCGTTCCCTTTCTGGCCCGAGTTCGTGAACATCGTGGGGCGGGCTCAGTTGAGCGTGCACGATCCCCGGGGATCGTTCCTGGTCAAGATCGTCAATCCGAACCACCCGATCACCAAGGACATGAAGGACTACGAGACCGACGACGAGCTGTTCTGGGATACGAAGATTGGCAATCGCACCATCACGCCGGTAGCGGTGGCGACCTCGAAAGTGCACTTCGCCGATTTCCCGATGGCGCTCGAACTGCAATACAACCGGGCACGCGTGTTCAACACGACGATGGGCCACGACGTGAAGGCATTGAAGGTGCCCGGGACCGCCGACCTGATCAAACGCGGCACGGCGTGGGCGGCGGGCATACTCAAATAGCGAACGCGCCGCCCTCAGGATGCCAAACCGGGCGGACGAGTGGGGTCAGACCCAGGTCCTGACCCCGCGGATGCCGTGGAGTTGCGCAATTCGTGTGCCGCGTTTAGCGAGGTGCGGCTGCCTGGTTTAGGGATGTGTGCGGAGGTACTCGAGAGTCCAGGGACGCAGGCGATCGTTCAGCCCGAGCGCGTTCGCCTCTTCGAGTGCCCGCGCTTCGTCCCAGTGGTCCACCTTGACGCGCTTGATCATCCACAGGCTGGCTGCGCGCCCACCTGCCGCGCAATGGACGAACGCGGGCTGGTTCTCCGGCTTCGTCACGGCGGCCACGAAACGGGCGACGAGATCGGGCGACGGCGACTGGATGTTGAACGGCACGTGCTCGAAATTGATGCCTGCAGCCTTCGCAGCGGCCGCCTCTTTCTCGACGTCAGCGCCTTGCTCAGTCGCCTCGCGAAGGTTGATGATGGACGCGAAGCCCATCCTCTTCAGCTCGGCGACGGCCTCGGGCTTCGTCGCGCCGCCGCACGCGATCGTCGTGTCGAGACGAGCGAAATTCGAGATGCCCTCTACGCTCTCGTGCGTGACCTTGGAGGTCTGAGCCGTCTGTCCGTGTGCCACGACCGACAGGATCAGGGCCGCGACTATCGTCTGCATTGCTCGCATCAGGTGCTCTCCAGACTGATGGCGACGGGAACGCTCGCATCTTATCCTTGTCTTGGTTGTCCTGCATTAAACGAGAGGCCCCCGGCAAATAACGATGGATAGAGTGCTCGACGCGCAGGCCGACGCCTTCGCCCGGCTGCTCGCTCTGTCGCCAAACGATCCAGACGCGGCGTTCCGCAAGGCCGCCGAGTTGGCAAACGGGCTGTTCCCGCATCAGATCGAAGGCGTCGCTTTCCTGCTCGGCCGCACACGCGCGATCCTGGCCGACGACATGGGTCTCGGAAAAACCAGGCAGGCGATCGTCGCGCTGCGGCACATCGCACCAGACGGCCCGTACCTGGTCGTATCGCCCGCGTCGGTGAAGCGCAACTGGGCGCGGGAGATCGCCATCGCCGACCCGCGTGCGACGACGCACGTCGTCGAGAAGGGCACGGCATTCGAGGAGCGCTTCGACTGGGTCATCGTCAACTACGACATCCTGCTAAAGCACGTCGACGCACTCGAGAAGCCGGCCTGGGCCGGGATCGTCTTCGACGAGGCGCATTACTTGAAAAACCACACCAGCATGCGGAGTCGGCTGGCGCGACGCCTCGCGGATCGGGCGAAATCGCAAGGCAGCCGGGGTCCCGCGATCTATCTGCTCACAGGGACGCCGCTGACCAACCGGCCTCGCGACTTGTTCGTGCTGCTGCAGCTGGTGGGCCACCCGCTCGGCCGCAGCTTTCTATCGTTCGCAAAGCGCTACTGCGCGGCCGAACGAAACGAGTATGGGTGGCAGACTCGCGGCGCGTCGAACGTCGACGAGCTGACGGTGCAGCTCCACGGTGTCATGCTGCGCAGATCGAAGGACGATGTCCTGGCGCTGCCGCCCAAGCTGCGGACGTGGCTGACCGTGGAGGTGCCGAAGAGCACCGGCGTGCGCGACATGAGGAAAGCCGTGGAGCTGATGATCAGCCGCGAGAGAGTCGCCCCGGGGTCGAGCATCAACGAGCTTCGCCTTCGGGGGCGACTGCTCCAGGCCGTCACGAAGGCACGCCAGGCGCTCGCGCGCGCGAAGGTGCCTTCGACGATCGACTTCGTCAGCGGAGCGACCGAACAGGGAGAAAAAGTCATCGTCTTCTCGTGCTTCGAGGAGCCGATGCAGAGGCTCTCGCGGCATTTTGGCGATGCGGCCGTGCTCCTGACAGGGAAAACGCCTTCGGACAAGCGGCAGGCGCTCGTGGATCGATTCCAGGAGGACCCGCAGATCCGCGTCTTCCTGGCGAACATCGTAGCGGGCGGCATCGGCACGAACCTGACTGCGGCGACGCAGGTCGTCTTCAACGATCTCGACTGGGTGCCGGCCAACCACTGGCAGGCCGAGGACCGCGCGTACCGCATCGGACAGACTCGAAGCGTGAACGTTACCTACCTGGTGGCGCGCAACACGATAGATGACTTCGTCCAGACCGTGCTGGAGAAGAAAGCGGCGCTGGTCAGCGCAATCGTCGACGGCACGGCCCTCGCGCCGGGTCTTTCGGGGGACGTACTCGACGAGCTCCAACGCGCGCTGCGGGAACTGTCGTCCGGGTTGACGGAACCGACTGGAGACGGCGATCAGGACGATCTGATCGAACGCCTGCTCCGGCAGCGGCAGCTCGAGCTGGCCCCGCAGACGGCAACGGAGTCCGGAACCTGGCCGCGTACGCCCGAAGAGACCGCGGCGCTCGCGCGAGCTCTCGAATCGCTGGCCAAGGTGCTGGCAGGAAAGGAGACCGAGCGCTATCGGTTCGCAAGTACGTCGCACCCTGGCGTCGAGTACGAGATCACGGTCGACGGCCCCGACATCGTGTGCAGCTGCCCGGGGTTCGAGTACCGCGGACAATGTCGTCATGCGCGCGATATCAAGGCAGCGCTCGCAGCCGGAAAGCCGGTGCCCGCTGGATATCGCGCCGTATGAGCGACTCCGCAGCCGAGTCCGTCGAGGCCACAGCATCGCCAGCTCCGATCGATGAAGGCTTCCCAGGCTGGGATTCTCGAAGCTGAGAGCGTTCAGAATATCTCTCCGAAATAGCTCCAGAAATACTCCCGCGTCTTCTCCAGCAGCGAACGGTGGCGCCACTCCTGGAGCTCGAGCCTCCTGGTGTGCCGAAGATCCTCGGCGAAGTCCTGCGACAGCCTCGCGGCCAGATCCGGACTCGCTACCGCGACGTTCAGCTCGTCGTTCAATTCGAGCGACCGGTTGTCGAAGTTGGCGGAGCCGAACATGCTGACCACACCGTCCACCACGATCGCCTTCGTGTGCATCATCGTCGGTTGATACTCGTAGATCTCGATGCCGAGCGCGAGGAACCGTTCGTACGACTGACGGGAGGCGTACTTCACCGGCATCGCGTCCGTCTTATCGCCTTCCACGATGATGCGGACCTTGACGCCTCTCTGGACTGCGTCCTGCAGCGCCCACGTCGTCGACTCGTCCGTCACGAAGTAGGGTGTGGTGATGTCCAGTGTGTTCCGCGCAGCCGCGATCATCAGCAGGTACAGCCGCTTGAGATCGTTGCTCCCGCCCGAAGGCGAGCTGCGCACGATGAGCGACGCGCCTTCCTCATTCTTTGCTGCAGGAGGGTCGTCCAGGTGCGGTGCAACCGGCGTCTCCCCCTCGATGAAGTTCTCGTAGAACCCCGCCTCGAGATCGCGCGCGATCGGGCCGGTCATCCTGAGCTGCGTGTCGCGCCAGTGGTTCGCGTCCTGGGCGTTGCCGAGCCAGTGGTCGGCGACCCCGACGCCGCCGCTGAAACCGACGGCGCCGTCGATCACGAGGATCTTGCGGTGCGTTCGATAGTTGATCTCTTCGAGCGAGTACCAGCGCGGCACGTTGAACTGGACGATGGTGCAACCTGCGGCGCGGAGCCGATCCAGATGGTTTTTCTCCATCGAGCTTGCCCCCACCGCATCGACCGTCAGCTGCACTCGGACGCCACGCTTCGCGGCGCGCTCGAGCGCGTCGGTGAATTGCGCCGCAACCGACCCCGTATCGTAGATGTAGGTTTCGAAGCTGATTCGCTTTCGCGCGTCCGCTATGGCCTTCAGCATCACCGGAAAGATCTGGTCGCCGTTCGTGAGGACGTCGTACCTGTTGCCGCGCGTGAGGTTGGCGCCGACGAGCGCCGCCAGATAGCCCGGGAATCGCGGATCGCCAGCCGCCAGCTCGCTTCGGGGTCGGAGGGTTTCCTGGTCCTGGGCGAAGAGCAGACCTAACGCCACGACGGCCGCTGCGCTCAGGAGGATGACGAATGCGCGGCGGACCGGCCCCATGCGCCTGCTCATGCCGTCGAGCTGTGCAATCCGTGCGCCGCGAGTGGGGTGGGGTCAGACCTAGACCGCAGCTCCCCTGTGTCGATGTGGGGCGGGGCCTTCAGGCCCCGCCCCAGCGCGGGCTGAAGCCCGCGCCCTACATGTGAACACCGGTGAATCGTGGCGTTAGGTCTGACCCCGCTCCCACCCGGAAGCGCAGTTTCCGATGATAATCGCTGCGCGTCGTTGCCAACTTCCGGACGGTCGGACAGTCGGCCTTCAGGTGAGCAGGGAGAGCAACCATGAAGAGTGTCCTGACAGCCATTGCGGGCTGCGCGGTTGTGCTTGCGCTGCCCTCGCCGGTCATCGCCCAGACGATCAGGCTTGGACAGGCGATGGTGTTCTACGTCCCGGACCTCAAGCCCGATGCGGACGTGAAAGCGTTCGAAGCCTACGTCACCGGGCAGGTCGCGCCCGCGTGGGCGAAGCAGGCACCCGGCATGACGCTCACGCTCGTCAAGAAGGATCGAGGCAACCGGCAGGGCAAGTACATGCTCGTCTGGACCACCGACACTCTCGCACATCACCGACGCTTCGCATCGGCCTCCGGAGAGTTCCCGTTCACTGCGGCGTTGACGGCCTCCGCCGGCGACTTCCGCACAGGACTGGCGCCCTTCCTCAGTGGTCCGGGCAAGTACGTCGAGTATCACCTCGTTGCCCCTGAAAAAATCGGTGCGGCGCTGCCCGAAGTCGACGTGCTCGGAAATCACTACATCAAAGTACGGCCCGACCACGTGCCGGCCTTCGATCGGCTCGTGGAAACGACGCTGCACCCGGCTGTCGGCAATCTCCGGCCGGACCTCCGACTCCTCTACTACAAGCCGATCCGGGGCGACGAGTCGGGGAACTATGTGACCGTGTTCGCGCTGACGAAGGCATCCCGGGACAAGTACTGGCCGAAGGGATCGGACTCAGAGGACGTGAAGGCGGCGTTCAGTCCCCCGATCAGAGCGTTGACGTCGGATCTTCAGTCGCATCTCGTCGACGGGACGTGGGGTGTGGGAATGGCGGCAGCCGTGTTCGAAGCCAAGGAGTGGGCGGACTGGACGATCGTGCCGAAGCCATGAGGCCGCGGTCGTCTCGATCGACTTTCGAAGAAGAGCAGATTGCGTGAAGTGCTGTGGGATGACGACCTGCGACGCGTCCGGCCACGGTGGTCGTGCCCGCGTCGCCGCTCAACTGAGCTGCTGAGCCTAAGGCGCCCGTAGACCCAGGCGCCGGATCAGGTCCAGGAACCGAGCGTCGGACCGAAGGCTCCGGAATGTGGGCCGGACTGCCAGCCACGCGAGGTCCGACGCGCGCAGCTCGTGCGCAGCCCGCAAGGATTCGATGGCGCCTGACGTCTCTCCCATGCCGGCCTGTACCTGGGCGACGACGCCCGGTGAGACATATCTGCTTTGGGACGCTGCCCGCAGCTCCAGGAGGATCTTCTGCGCCCGGCCGGCATCGCCCGCCATGGCCGCCGCATATCCAAGGCCCGCGAGCGTTTCCGCTGATTGGCCGGACAGCGCGACAGCGCGCTCGGCATGAAACAGCGCCTGCTCGTGCGCGGCGGACTCGGTCAGCGCCTGTCCGAGGAAGAAGTGCGCGGGCCCGAACGTCGCATCGAGCGCGAGGGCCTTCCTGAACACGACCACCGCGTCCTGGAAATCGCCGCTGAAGTACGAGACAAGGCCGGCGGAAATGGCGACCGGAAGCGATATGGGATCGATCGTCACGGCCCGGCCGATCGCGGTCCGCGCCTCGTCGAAGCGACCGCACGGTACCAGGCAGTCCAGGGCGTACCACTGGAATGCCGTCGCGTAGTCCGGCGCGAGGTCGACCGCTCGCCTGAAGTGGCCCTCAGCCTCGGGCCACGCCCAGTCGAATACGGAATCGACGAGCGCGAGCGACGCGTACGCTTCGGCCAGATCCGGCTCGATTTCGAGCGCCTGCAGGGCCATGGCCTTGGCTTTCGGCATCACGGCCTGCGGCGGTCGCAACCCATAGACAGCGAGCGTCGCGTACGTGTCCGCCAGACCCGCGTGCGCCTTGGCGTACCGCGCGTCGGCGGCAATCGCCGCAGTGAAGCACTCTATCGCCGCCTGCAGGCTCTCTCCCGTGCGCCGGTTCCAGTGGTACCGGCCCTTCAGATAGGCGGTGTACGCCTCGGTGACCCCGGTCGCCGCCGGAATCAGCGGCGCTCCAGCCGGACCCGCGAGCGTGACCCGCAATTCAGCCACGACCGCGCGCGCGATCTCGTCCTCCACGTCGAAGATGTCGGCGAGCTTGCGATCGAACGTCTTCGACCATCTCAGGTAACTGTCGGGCACGGTCGTCAGCCTCGCGGTGACCCGCAGGCGACTGGCCGCGGTGCGCACGCTGCCTTCCAGAACGCAGCCGACGTTCAAGGCGTCGGCAACTCGTTGGAGGTCGGGCACGCGATCCCGGAACTGGAAGGCCGCGGTCCGCGACGCAACCTTCAACCCGCGAATGCCGGAAAGGCCGGTGATGATCTCCTCCGCCATGCCCTCGCACAGGTACTCCTGATCGCGCTCCTTGCTCATGTCTGTGAACGGCAACACCGCGATCGACGAGAGTGCCGCGTCCGAATCGCGCTGCCGGTCTTCATGGCCCGGCTCCGCCAGCCTCTCGAGTGAGGCGAGCAGCTCCGCACCCGACGCGAATCGGCTTGCCGGATCGATCTCGACACACCGCCCGATGACGCGCCTGACCTGCTCGGGCACGTGCGGCGCTCCGTCGAAGCCCGGTCGCCGGCTGCCGATCGTCGCGGCGAGCACCTCGACCATCGTACGTCCGGGAAACGCCCGCCTGCCGGTGACCATCTCGTATATCAGCGCGCCGCACGCGAACACGTCGGCCCGCGCGTCGAGATCCTCTCCGCGCGCCTGCTCCGGCGCCATGTAGCCGAACGTTCCTATCACCACCCCTGGCGTCGTCACCATCGTCGTCGCCAGATCGGACTGCGACATGATCTTGGCGATTCCAAAGTCGAGAATCTTGATCGAGCCGCTGCGCAAGACGAAGACGTTCGCGGGCTTCAAGTCCCGGTGGACGATGTGCGCGGCGTGCGCGGCGGCCAGCGCCGAAGCGGCCTGCTTCGCGATGGCGATCGCCTCGGCGACCGGGAGCGCGCCGGTGGCGAGCCGATCGCGCAACGTCTCACCCTCGAGCAGCTCCATGACGGCGTACGGAAGACCGTTCACCTCGCCGACGTCGTGGATGGTGATGATGTTGGGATGCGAGAGTGCAGCGACGGCGTGGGTCTCGGCAGAGAACCGATCGAGCGCCTGGCGATCGATCTCCGGGCTGGACATCACCTTGATCGCGACGTCGCGTTTCAGCCGGGGATCGGAAGCACGATAGACCTCGCCCATCGCGCCTTTTCCGAGCAGCGACCGTACATGATAAGGACCCAGCTTGTCACCGGAGTTGAACTTCATCGCACTGTGACTCGAGTCCTCAAGTCTCCCACATCTCCAGTGAGCTAGAGTGGATCTAGTAGGATGTAACGCCTGAATCAGTAGCAGACGCTCCGTTGTCGCGACTGCGGAATCAAGGCCGAACCAGAGGACGACACGCCACTGAATCAGTAGATACAGGCCACTAGGATTCCCGACGTGACGATGCGATCGAAGCAGCTGGGAGGAAGCCGGGTATGGACCGCCGGGAGCGGCCCGACCGTGGTGGTGGTCCACGGCGGCCCGGGCTTCAATCACAAGTACCTGACCCGGTCACTCCTTCCACTTTCGCCACACTTCCGCCTCGTGTTCTACGATCAACGCTCACGCGGAGCGATCTCTCCTGCGGCTTTGACCGAACAGCTCAGGAGGATCCTCGTTGCCGCAGCCGGTGATGGCCCACCCGTGGTCCTCGCGCATTCGTGGGGCACGTATCTCGCCTTCGCGTGCCTGACACTGCCGGACTCGCCGGCAGTGCGCGGGGCCGTACTGGTGTCGCCGGTGCCTCTGACCCTGAACGGATTCAATCGGGCCGGCGCGCGGTTCAAGAGATCGCTCCCCAGCCCGGCGCCGACGGGGATCAAGGAGCTGTTTCCGTACTACCTCGCGAAGAGCAATCGCGGGAAGGAGTCCATCCCGGTTCCACAGTTCAGCGCCGCTGCCTATGGAACGGTGCTCGCCGGTCTGCAGCGATCGTCGTACGACTTCCGGAAGGCGTCACGGTTCCTGCCGGAGGGAACGCACCTGGTGTTCGGGCGACAAGACCGCCTCTCGAAGCCGTCGGACTTCAAAGGAATATCCCGAAGGGTCTCGCTCACCACCGTTTCGGGTGCCGCTCACTTCGCGTTCGCGGAGCAGCCGGAGGTCTTCCGGGGCCTGTTCCGCGAGGAGTTCGGCTAATCCCGAAAGTCAAAGCCATGAAAAACCCACACAGGAGGATGGGAGGAGGGAGGAACTCCTTTTCTCAAAAAACATGCGGAAACCAAAGAAAGATCCTCCTTCCTCCCATCCTCTTGTAAAGGTTTTCCTGTCAGTGAACGCCGGCGCTGAAGACACGCCTCACAGACCATCCAGGTATCGCCGGGCGTCCTGAGGTACTGCGGTAAATCGCAGCACGAACGAGCGATCCACCGGCGGGCGGCGCAGCACTTTTCCGTAGATTCCGGCGATGGGTCCCCCCTCGGTGGGCTTCAGCAGCAGCTTCAGATCGGTGAGGGGGGGCGGCGGCGTCAGGCTCTGGATCTCGGCCTCGTTCGTCGAGAGCCTGACGATCATCCCGTCCTGCTGCTCCCGCGCGACGTCCTTTCCTCTCACCCACTGAAACGACACGGGCAGCGCGGGCTCGACGTCGGTCCATTTGACCTCGCGCCGCGGGAGCTCGAGGCCGTGCACACCGCCCAACCCGCCGATCTCGTACAGCGTTATGGGGTGTGTCACGCCTTTGGGCTCGACGGTCTGGTCGCCAAGGATCGTGAGCGGCGCCTTGACGGCGTCGCGAGTGGCGCCGGCGATGAGGATCTGACCGCCGATGGTGTACCCCTCGATCCGGCCCGCGAGGTTGACGTTGCTTCCCACCACTCCGTACTTCGCTCGTTTGCGCGAGCCGATATTGCCCACGACGACTTCCCCGGTGTTGATGCCGATACCCATCTCGAGCTCGGGCAGGCCGTTCTCCACATTCCACGCATTGACCCTGGGCATGGCCAGCTGCATCTCGAGCGCGCATGCGACTGCCCGCTCCGCGTCGTCAGGCCGCTGGAACGGCGCACCGAAGATCGTCAGAATCGCGTCGCCGATGAATTCGTCGATCGTTCCGTTATATTTCTGGATGATCGTCGTCATCTCGCTGAGGTAGTTGTTCAGCAGGGTGACGATGGTCTCGGGAGGAAGCGAGTCGGAGAACGCGGCAAAGCCGCGCAGATCCGACATCATGATCGTGACGGTCTTCTTCTGGCCGCTGAAATCCAGATCTTCCACGGACTTGAGGAGGTTGTCGGCGATCTCGCTCGTCAGGTAGCGGCCGAAGGTCTGCTCGATGAACCGGTTGCGGACCTCGAGCTGCTCCGTCCGCGCCCGCACCTTGTCCTCGAGGTGCTCGACGATTTCGGCGTTCTTGATCGACACGGCGATCTGTCCCGACAGGAGCTCCAGAAGCTCCGTGCGTTCGGGCGTGAACGCCGCGCTCGCCAGATCGTTCTCGAGATACACGAGGCCGATCAGCTGGCCCTGGTTCAGAATCGGCTGGCAGAGGATGGACCGCGTCTCCTTCTTCTGCACGTAAGGGTCCGCCATGAACCGTCGATCCTGTTGCGCGTCGTCGACAACGACGACCTGTTTCGTCCGCGCGGCGAAATGAACGACGCCGAGGGGTGCGAGGCCGGCGCCGTCCGGTGAGTCGATCGGAATCGACATGAGGACTGCGACGTCGTCGGATACGACGCTGCC
This sequence comes from uncultured Acidobacteriota bacterium, assembly GCA_963730995.1. GTDB lineage: Bacteria > Acidobacteriota > Vicinamibacteria > Vicinamibacterales > 2-12-FULL-66-21 > CAVSUB01. Next base: position 87,960 of record CAVSUB010000005.1, read on the forward strand.
CTCGGCCTCGACGAACAGCTCACCATCACGCGAGAGGAGAAGGACACCGCGCTGGGCCCCCGCGTTCTCGATCAGGATGCCGAGCAGGCGCTCGAGCAGGCGTCCGAGCACGACTTCGCCGGAGATGGTCTGCCCGGCCTTGATCAGCGTGGTGAGGTCGAGACTTGACACCCCGGATCGCGTCGTCGTCGTTGGCCGAGCGGGCGCGATCCTCGTCGTCGCTGTGCCGGAGGCTGCGCCGCGCGCGTCGCGGTACTCGGTGAGCAGCTGAGGAAACTCGACCTCGAGCTCTTCGATCTTTCGATTCGCCCCCCACAGCTGATAGCCGTAGCGGGCATCGCGCAGATACATCGCGCCGACCCGCGACTTCGGACGACGCTCCATGACGAACCGCGCGGCGAGCTCGTTGGCGACCGCCTCGTCCTGCACGAAGCGGCTCTCGTGCGCCGCGTCGATCGCCTTGTCGTACAGGTCTGCCGCAGCCGTTTCGTCCCCGCTGATGCGGGCTATCTCGGCCTCGACCATCAGCCGCTTCGAGAGGTAGTTGTCGGGGCAACTGTCGGACCAAACCGTCAGCTGCGCGAGGTTCGCTCTGAGCTGCTCCATGGCCGCCACGCGATCCTCGTCGCTGCTTCCTTCCCAGAGCGCTGCCAGGGACAGCGACTGGTAGAGCAGGCGGTCCGCGAGATTCGGGTGATTGACGATGAAGCTCAGCATGCCCTCGATTTCACGAGTGGCGTCGAGAGCCTCCGCGGGACGGCCGAACAGGTACAGGGCCTGCGCCTTGAGGATCTTGTAGAAGCAGATCGCCATCGCGATCTGATGCTTCTCGCAGGACTGGAGAAAGGTGGCCTCGTCCACTCCGCCGCCGGCGAAGTCGAAGCTCGATTTCGTCCGTCCAGCCAGCGTAGACAGGACGATCTGGTGCGCCAGGATCCCGGCGCCGGCGCCAGGGTTCTGCGTGCGCGACGTGAACCCGAGCTGATCGGGCAAGCCGTCGAGCAGGTCGTCAAGGCGTCTGCCCGCGAAGGCATCCAGGACGACCCGGTACATGACCAGGTAGCCGGCCCAAAGGATGTCGCCCGAGTTGAGGCCCTCCTGGTAGCCCCTGTCGATGACCGGAATCGCGTGGCGGACGTGTCGGACCCACGGCATCAGCTCGGAGCCGAGCACGAGACAGACTGTCGCCGTGGGCGCGCGGCCCTGGAACCTGTCGCAGAGGCGCAGCGCGAGCTCGCCGAACTCGTGGCCCTCTTTGTATCTCCCCATGAACGCGCCGATGATGAGGCCGTAGTTCGCGAACGAGAGGGCTGATTCCGGCGCGTTGCCGTGCTCGATCGAAATCCGGACCGACGTGCCGACGATGAGCGGGAACAACTCCTGGTTGGAGAGGAACGCGGCGATGGTGAGATGGCGCAGGCAGCGCTGCGCCAGCGCCATCTCCGCGCTGTCGACGTCGGGATTATTGAAGAGCGACGCGGTGTCACGGCCGGCGAGCATGGCTCCCACCGTGCCCATGGCTTGCTGACCGGCCTGCTGCACGTTGGTCAGCGGCAGTTCGACACCCACCAGGGCCAGCGCCTGGCGGCCCGCATGGAGCGCCTCTTTGAACTGCGTGAGCAGGGTGTGCTGCGCGATCCGCGTGAAGTAGACCTCCGCCTTCTCGAGATCGGTTCGAGCCTGGTCCAGTGTGATGGCAACGATCTCGCTGCAGCGATCGAAATTGCCGTTCAGGTACTCGAGCTCGGCGCGCTGGCGGAACGCCTCGATCGTGAGCTCGTAGCTCTTTTGCCACCCGTCGTCACGAAGAAGGCCCTGAGCGATGCGGACGTACGAGAGGGCGGCGGCGTACGCCGACGCCTCGGATGCTTTGCGGGCGGCGTCGACATTGAGCTTCGCCAGGCCGGTTCGTTCGTCCTTGTCGGTGATCAGCTCGCGCCCGAAGTTGAGATGGTCGACGACTTCGAAGGTCCGCTCCTTGAGCGCATCAGCCGGCAACGTGGCCTGCAGGCGCCGGCCGATGGTCAGATGGACGTCACGCTGCCGGTCTTCCTCGATGAGGCCGTAAGCCGCCTGCTGCACGCGGTCGTGCTGAAACCCGAACTCCTGCACGACGAGCGGTGAGAGCACGTCCGCGGTGTCGGTGGCCGCGAGCTCGGACAGCGGACGGATCAGCTCCTCTTCTACGGCCGGTCGCAAACTCTCGAACGTCTCATGCGGCGTCGATTTCTGGATCAGGGCGAGCGTGTCGATGTCGAATCGATTGCCGATGCAGGCGGCGAGTTGCAGCGCCTCCTGCGTCGCGGGAGCGAGCCGTCTCAATTTGCCGAGCAGAAGGTCCACGACGTTGTCGGTGATCCGCGTGGACTTGATGGCCTGGATGTCCCACGTCCACCGCGAACGTTCTCCTGCCGCGGGAGGCGCCTCCTTGATGAGGCCCTCGTGATGCAGCGCCAGCAGGAACTGACGCACGAAGAGCGGATTTCCCTGGGTTTTCTGGACCACCAAACGAGCCAGCGCGGTCAACTGGGCAGCGTCGGCCTGGAGCGTATCGGCGAGGAGCCTGGCGACGTCGGCCAGGCCAAGAGGCGCGAGCGTCAGCGTCGTCACGGCGCCGCCGCCATCGCGGATGCCACGCAGCGTCAGCGACAGGGGATGCATCGCGTTCACTTCGTTGTCGCGATACGCCCCGATGAGGAAAAGGCGGCTGATCCCGTCGTCGGTGAGAACGACGCGAAGCAGAGCGAGCGTGGCGGAGTCGGCCCACTGCAGATCGTCGAGAAAGAGGACGATGACCCTCTCGCGCGCGCAGAGGGCGCGCAGGAGCTGCCCGATGGCGCGGTTGAAGCGGTTCGTGGCTTCCGCCGCGCCGAGCTCCGGAACGGAGGGCTGCGGACCGACGATCAACTCGAGATCCGGCAGCACGTCGAGGATCACCCGCGCGTTCGGCTCCAGCGCCTCGATGAGATCCCGCCGCCAGACGGCGAGCCGCGCCTCGCTTTCCGTCAGGAGCTGGCGGACCAGGTCACGAACCGCCGCCACGAGACCCGAGTACGGGACGTTGCGCTGCAGCTGGTCGAACTTCCCGCTGATGAAGTAGCCCCGCGCCTTCGTGATCGGCTTGTGGACCTCGTGGATCAATGCCGACTTGCCGACGCCGGAGTAACCAGCGACCAGGAGCATCTCCGCAGGGCCTCGGCGCGTGCGCTCGAAGGCCTCGAGCAGCCGCTCGACTTCGTTGTCGCGCCCATAGAGCCGTTCCGGGATCTGGAACCGTTCGCAGTGATCGTTCCGGCCCGGCTCGAACCGCTCGAGCCCGGCGGAGCTGCGCACTGTTTCCAGATCGGCCACCAGGCCTGCCGCGCTCTGGTAGCGGCCCTCGGCCTTCTTGGCCATCAGCTTGGAGATGACCTTGGAGAGCGCCAGCGAGACGTCCGGATTCCGCCGATGCGCCGGGACGGGTTCGCGCGCGATCTGGGAGTGAACGAGCTCGATCTCGTCGTCTGCGTCGAACGGACGGCTCCCCGTGACCATCTGGTAGAACGCCGCGCCGAGTGAGTAGAAGTCCGTTCGATAATCGAGCGAGCGATTCATCCGGCCAGTCTGCTCGGGTGACATGTAGGCCAGAGTCCCTTCGAGCACGTCGGGGCTCTTCAGCACCGGCTGCTCCGTGGAGAAGCGCGTCGCGATGCCGAAGTCGATGATCTTGACCTCGCCGGTCGCGGGATTGATGACCAGGTTCGCCGGACAGATGTCCTTGTGGATGATGTGAGCGCGGTGCACCTGCCCGAGCGCCACCGCCACCTGGATTGCGGTGTCGAAGAACTCGTCGAGTGACAGCGACCGGTCTTTCAGCAGGCTCGCAATCGACATCCCTCCGAAGTCCTCGAAGACCATCAGCAGCGTCTTCTCGTGGCGGCGGAGCTCGTAGCAGTGGATGATCCCCGGCAGGTCGAGGCTCTGGGTGATCTCGAACTCCCGCCGGTACCGCGCGAGCTCGCCGGTCGTCGGAAAGTCGTTCTTGAGGACCTTGATCACGACGGGAAGCCCGTCGCTGTCGCGGACACCCCGCAGTACCAGGGAATTCTTGCTCTCGTAGAGCCGCTCTCTGACCTGGAAGCCTTGAATGAAGGACATTTTCTATTCCGGGGGGCTTCGCCCCGCCGGACCCCCCAGCGCCGGCGCTCGCGGGGGCCCCATGCCCCGCTTACGCGCGCCGTCGCGCCGCCCGTCGTCGAGGCGTGTCGTAGTAACCGATTCCGTGGCCTACCTGGGCAAAATTGAGCTCCGAGAAATTGCCGAAGGGCCGGTAGATGCTCAGAAGCGGATAGACCTCCCTGTCCCAGGTCTCCTGATCCTTGCAGCCTGAGAGCGCGAGGGCTGGCAGCGTCCGCCCCGCTTCCACGAATTCCCCCATTTCTTCGAGATGGTCCCGGGCGATGTCGCTCTCGCTGGCGCGTTCCATGCCCTGCCGGGCGTACCGCCAGAATGCCGTGTCCCACAGGGAGCCACACGCATAGTGCCAGGCAACGAACAGCGAATTGCGGCAGACGAACCCTACCATACCCTCGTTGAAAGCCTCGAGTTCGTCGAGATCCGTGCTGCTTTCGGGACCGTGCTCCGCGATCCAGTGCGCCGCCGAGCGGATTTCAACGATGGCGGTGGCGATTCCGGTTGCTTCGAGCGGCTCCAGGAACGAGGCCGAGTTCCCCACCCAGAAGATCCGGCCGTCGAAGAACCTGCGGCGGAGAAAGTTCGGGAAATTCAGCATTCCCCGGTGCGTCCAGCCTGTGACGCCCTCCTCCTTCAGACTCAACGTGAAGTCGGCCTCCACTTCGGCGTCGGAACTGATACTGGGATTGAAGATGTAGCCGGTGGACGTCGCATCCTGCAGGGGGATGTGGAAGATCCAGCCGTGCGGACGCGCCGCCGCGCGAGTCACTCCCGACAGAGCACCCGGCGGCAGCCAGCGAAGGTTCGCCCGGCTTGTGGGGATCCAATCCAGCTGGATCAGATCGCCCGGTGCTTCGGCCGCGGGCCGTGGGAATCCTCGCGCGTCGAACACGTAGTCGCAGAGATGCGTCGTCTTGTCGCCGAGCGTCACGAGGACGCCATGGGGCAGCGTTCGCAATTCCTCCACACGCGCGTCGATGTGCTGCGCACGAACGTGCTCGGCGATCACGCGGACCACCTTCGTGGCGTCGAAGTGGTAGCCGATCAGCCGTACGGGCTGGAACCGGTTCACGAACTCGGATCCGTTGGCGCCCCAGCCGTCGAAGCGGGTGCCGTTCTTCAACGTGGCGCCGCAATGCTCGGCGAGATCGCTGAAGCCGAGGCCGGTGACCTCCTCCAGCCAGACCGGGAATCGCGGGGTCGTACCCTCGCCCACGCCGATGGTCGGGATGCTCGAGTCGAACACGTGCAGGAGCTCTGCCTCCGGCAGACTCCGCGTCACGTGCGCGGCCGCAATGAATCCGGCAGTGCCACCGCCGACGACTGCGATCCTCATTGTGCGCAGAGATCCGTCAGGGTTTCGATCGGTCGAAGGAGATGCTGCACCGCCAGAAGGGCATGAGCGATTTCGGAGCTCTTCGGAGCAGCCTCGCAGAACCGGGCGAGACAGTCATCGTTGTGCGCGGCAGGATTCCCGTCAGCGTCGCAGCCGGTCGCAAGCCGCCACGGCTGAACGTGGAATGCCGCGAGGTGCTTCTGGAATTCCCCTCCGGCGACGTGCAGGCTGACTTCGCGATCGAGGAACTCGCGGAGGAGAACCACGCCGCGGGCGGCCACCGTCATGCCCAGCCCGAAATACGGATCGAGCGCGCATGCCGAATCACCGAGAGCGACGAGCCCCGCCGGCCAGTCAGGGGCGCGATCGTAGTGCCTCAATCGATTGCCGGCGATCCCGTAGTGCTGGATTGGCCCGAGAGGCTTTGCCCGCTCGAGCGCTGCTCGTAGCCTGCCCCCGCCGAGGCCATCGGTGAACTCCAGAAAGGCCTTGTCGTCTGCAGGAAGCGGGTCTCCGGCAGGAGCCAGGAGCACGACGCCCCAGCAATCGTGCTCGGCGCGCAGCATCATGGCGGCGCGAGCGTGACTGCCCGCCGGCGCGACTGAAAGGCAGTGCCAGTCGGGTGCGTCGTATGGCGCCAGCTCGAACCAGCGCGACACGTACTGCGTTCCGGAATCGACGACAGTCTCGTCCACCGGCGATGCCGCCCTGTCGGGCACCGTGCCGAGCCACTCCGGGAGTCTCGAGCCACGGCCGCTCGCGTCCACGACGAGATCGGCTGCGACGGACGTCTCTCCGGAACCGTCGACTCCGGTCGTTCGGACGCCGGCCACCCGTCGTCCGGTTCCGAGCAACGCGACGACCTGCTGGCCCTCCAGCACCTGCACGTTCGCCTGCGCCTCGAGAGCACGCCGCAGGACGCGCTCGAGCAAAGACCTGGAACAGGCGTACGTGATGATGCCGGACGGCGTCCGCGGCAGCCAGCCAGCGGGGAACTGCATTACCGCGTCCGCGGATGCGTCGATGGGAACCGCGCCGAGCCCGACAAGGGCTTCTCTCCAGCCGGGCACGACTTCGTCGAAAGCTGCGGCTCCTCCCGCCATCAGCAGATGGAGGCACCGGCTCTGCGGCGCGCCTCGGCGCGAAGCAGGTGCGGGCGAGGCTGGATCAGCGGGATACGGGTAACGCTCGAGAACGGTCACGCGCTCGAATCGAGCCGCGAGCATGCGTGCGGCCAGCAGCCCGCCGATTCCCCCGCCGATGACGATTCCCTGCCCGGTCATGGTCGTAGAGTGCACGGTGCCGCGAGTCAGCCCTTGTGGCCGCGAGGAACCCTGAGATCCTTCGGGATCTCGTACGAAATGCGCGTGAATGTCTGCGCTATGACGAATCGGACCGTCCCCGTCGGAAAGTACGCGGGAGGATCGCCGCCTCGTCGTGACGAAGAGAACTGTCGCCGCGCGGCGGCCGTCGCGGGCGCGGCCATGACATAGGGCCCGATGATGTGCCGTTCGTTCGGGCCCACGAAATACTGGTTGTTGTAGTAGTCGGCGTAGTAACGACCGTTCTTGTCTTTCGTCCTGAGGTGGAACAGATAGATGCCCGGTCGTGTCTCCACGCCGTCGATGAGCGTCCCCGAGTGTTCGTCCTCGCCGCCGCAGGACTTGCCGGTGACCTTGAGGTCGACGGTCAGCTGCGAGAAGTTGCGCACGGCCGCGACGTCGGCCGTGTTATAGCCGGAATCGTCGAGCAGGTTCTCAACGCTGTCCTCCTGGTCCTGCTGGAAGTGGAGGAGCTTGTTCGGTACGTGCCAGTAGATGGCGACACGGCTCTGAATCGAATCCTGGTAGACGCCCTTGGCATCGTAGACCGTGGCGATCCCGGCCCAGTATCCGACCATCAGATCGTACGGAACGGCGTCGTTGAAGCTCTTTTGCATGGTCATGGACTCTCCACCTTGCTGCGCTGCCGGAGGGCGGCCCTCCCGGACGCGCCCTGCATCCACACATTCGGATCTAGAACTGGACCACGAACGGGTTCAACTCGCCCTCCTGGACGGCTCGAGGGAGCCAGCCTTGCTGTACGGGGACGTCATAGAGACGGCCCGGTCCGAAGCGGGCCCAGAAGTGGCGAAGGCCCGGCGCGACCACCCGCACGACGGGGAGCCCGACGTCGGGTCGGGTCTGATTGAGGACGAGAATCTCGATGCCTCGGGCCGTTGCAATCCTCTGACACAGGAGGATGTCTTTCTGGAGATCGTCTGAAGCGACCTGCTCGAAGTCCTGCAGCCGCCTCGGAGTCGCCTCGGGGTCGGGCGCCAGGTAACCGGCGTCCGCAATCCTGACGGTGCGCCACCAACGAAGGGCGTCGGGGCCTCCTCTATAACTGCGCGTCGATTCCGGCCCGTTCGCAGCCGGCACCGCCTCCAGCGACTGATTCACCTCGGTCAGCGCTCTTGTCAACGCGACGGCGGGATCGAGATGCGATCCGAAGCCATAGATGACATCCTCTTCGGGCGCGTCCACCCGTCTGGATATCGCCGCGAAGGTTGGCACTCCGATGTCGCTCGTGACGTCGAGCGCCCAGAGGTCGCGGGCCAGCTCGCCGTAGTGACGGACGAGTCCGGAAATGTAGGGATCGTCCGCGCTCTCGAGATCCACTGCGGGTCGTCTCAACCGGTTGTACCACCAGATGGCGACGGCATCGCGCTCCACCAGCTCGAGAAATCCCTGCAGAACGGCTTCCTCGAGGACCGAACCCGCGGCGCACCCGTTGGAGTCGGCACGTGCAAAGAGCGGATCCGCGCTGCGATAACCGAAGTAGCAGTACGACGTTGGCAGGTAGCGGGTTTGCTCGGCCGAGAGGGACCACAGCGGCGTCCACTCGATCTCCACGTCCTCTCGAAACGGCTCCGGCACCCAGTGGGCCTTGTGGTCCCGCCGATTGTGGGAGTCGCGCTCCGCATACTGCCGGTCGCTGTATCTCAGACAGGCGTTCGGGTGAATCGCTGCGTCCCCGAGGTCCGCGAACGAAGCGCGGACACGCGGTTCGGTTCCGTCGAAGACGCCGCAATACCGCTCCAACGATTCAGCCAACGCGCTCGCGCGGGCCTGTTCCGGACTCTTCCCTTTCCCTCCCGAACGCCGCCGCATGCCTTCCCGGAGGAAAAAGCGATCGTCGTGCATGTCCGAAAAGTTGTGATCGGCCGCGAACGTCGGTGTGAGCGACGGCCGGCCGTCAATCGAACCTCCGCTCCGTTCTCCGGGTACCAGCGCGCTCACAATGCCCGTGATCGGACTGACGTGACGATCGAGCTGCTCGAGCACCTCACGAGGCTGCTGAGCGCGGTGACCGCCGTCAGATGCGTGGATCTTGGGTCGCGGCTGAAAGCGCACCGGCCGCGGAATCAGGAGCTCGTTCGACTCGGAGCCGCCGCAGGACGGGCACTGCGGACGACGAGTGAGGATGTGCCGATGACGTTCGAGCGTGAGGACGTTCGTCGACAGCACACGATCGAGGAGCGCCGATTGCCCTCCTGAACCGATCCAGCGCGTGATCTGGGTGGCCGCTTCGGCGAGGGATGCGTGCCCGGTTGAGGCGATCGATCCGGCGGGCGGGGCTATCGGAAGACTTGTGCCCGTACGCAGCGCCAGATACTGCTCGAGTTTCCGGTGCCCGCGGAGCCGTTGAGCGAGACACTCCCAGCAGCCGGTCCGGCCGGGCACGAAGAGCGGCCCGATCCAGGTCTCCATCCCCATCGGCTTCACCAGAAGCCAGGGCTTTCCCGACGCCAGCGATCGCACGTTCCACGCCGCAAGTGCCGGGCGGAGGTAATCGTCCGTCACCGCGACAGCAACATCACCGTCGAGCCCCACTGAAATCCCGTTCTCGCCGAGCGTCGCCGTGAGAGATTCGATCTCGACGTCGCCGAACGGCATCGCCGAAACGCGCGCGCGGGCGAGGCGCGACCGCGCCACGGCGGGAGCCACACCGGCGTTTTCCCAGAATGTCGCCGTGGAAGGCCTGCCGCCGCCGGCGCCCTCAGCGAGGTACCCGGTCGTCTTCAGATGGTCGAGGGCCGCGAAAACCTGCTCTGCAGGATAGACCTCGCAGAGTCCGTCGAAGATCGCTTCGACGTCGTGCGCGCCGTCGAGCATGGGCGCGAGAGCAGCGTAGATCGGATCCGGCATCCACGCCTGCCGGCCTTCCCCGATCAGAAAGAGCCCATCATCGGAGTCGATGATGGGTCGCACGCCGCACTTGAACCGGGGACGAGCCGACGCCTCCTCGTCCATGTGAAGCACTCGAGGCGAAGCTCGTCTCAGCAGCAGGCGGGAGGCGTCGTCGCGACAGGAGACTTATGGAGCGAGCCGGCATCGCCCTTTGGTCGAGGGGCGATCCTCACTACCTTATCGAAGGTCTTGCCGGCTTCCTTGGCGTACTTCTTCACGGCCTTGGTCGGATCAGTTTCCAGGAGCTTGCGGAATTCCGGGTCACGCCATGCCTTCGCATGGATCTGGCCCCAATCCTTCTTGGTTGGTGCGCCCATCGATCTGTCTCCTTTTGAAAGGGGGAGTCGATTACGCGGTGCAGTGCCGCGGCCCGACTGAGCCGTAACGTATGCTTTGCTGCCTCGCTCTGTCAAGAAACATAATCCGCCGGTACTGGGTCAGGTTGCCTGCGCGCCCGGGTCAGGAGGGACGGAGAGAGCGGAGTTCACAACGGAGGAACGGAGAGAACGAAGGCGAAACGGAGAAGACGCAGCGGCGTGACCGCGCGAAGCGCGGTCGAGTGACGAGGGGCGCGACGGGCGCAAGTGGGTGGGGGGCGTGGGCCACTTGTGCCCGTCGCGACCCCTCGCCACTCGGACGCCGGCCGCGGCCGGCGTCACGCCCCACCCGGCCGAGTCGAACCACATCCTCTTCTCCGTTCGTCCCCCGTTGGCTCCGTTCCTCCGTTGTGAACTCCGTTGTCTTCGCAACCTCCTGCTCGCGTCCGCCCCAGCTTCTCGGCAGTCGATCTGATGACCCACTACCAATCCGCCCGCGCGTGCACACGAAAGCGTCCTGACTCTTCGCGCGCTGGGATCAACCGGAACCGGCGAGCCACCAGAAGGCTGATTACGGTCATTTGCAGCATCGCCAGGCGGGCGCCGATGCAGGCGCGAGGGCCGGCGCCGAACGGGAGGTACACCGACCGGAGTGTGGCACCGGAGCCTCCTTTCATGAAACGCTCGGGAAGGAACCGATGCGGTTCCGGAAAGTGGCGCGGGTCGAGATGAAGGAGCTGCGGGCTCACCCACACGGCGGCATCGCGGGCGAACTCGAACCCACCCAGCTCGAAGGCGCTGTCCACCTCCCGGTAGAGGATGGGAGCGGGTGGATGCAGACGCATGCTCTCCTTCAACGCGGCAAGGCAGTACGATTCCAGGAGATCGGACGAACCGGGGACTCCGCCCGCACAGAGCCGATCGGCCTCGGCGGCAATGGCCGCACCGAGATCGTTGCCGGCGATGTCGCTCCAGAGGTGCAGGAGGCTGAAGGGAACCGTCAGATGTCCGGCGTAGAGCATCTGTATGACTTCTCCCACGATTTCGTCGCGCGTGAGCCCTCCGCCGTCGGGAAACCCCGCCTGAACGAGGTCCGAGAGGACGTCTCCGCGTCCTTCACGGCTCGCGATGCGCTCGTCGATGATGCGTATCGCCGTCTCCATCCGCCGCGGAGCACGAGGCCGTACCATGACCAGTGGCCCGCTCGGATCGCCTCCCGGAGCGCTGGCGTAGTCTTCGCCGTACAATTCGTCGAACGGAACGATGCCGGAGCGGCGTTCGCTCGGACCGTACCCCTCGAGTTCCGCGTCCAGCACGACACGGGCGGCGATTCTGGCCGTGAGAATGCGCAGTTCCCTCGCCAGATCGATGACCTTGTCGGGCGCCGGCTCGCACTCCCAGGAATCGAGCATGGCCTCAGCACATTCGGCCACGACCGGCAGGCGATCCGACACGGGTCGCGGACGGAAGGATGGACGCAGTGCCTGCCTGTGCGCCTGCCAGGCGGATCCCTCGAGCGTCGTGAGGCCGTCGCCCCAGTGGCCGCGATTGGAGTCCTTGACGAACTCCGGTTTGCGGAGACAGGCTTCACGCTCGAACAACAGCTCGCGAACCTGGGATGCGCCGTTAACGAGGATGCTGGGCGAGCGTCCGAGATCGAACGCAACGACATCTCCGTACCGATCCGCGAGCGCCCTCAGGAATCCGAACATGTCCGTCTGCCAGGCCTCGTAGTTGACGATGCCCGAATGCTCACCCCGTGGGCCCGGCGGACGTGTCGGCATCAGGCTCATCCCTTCGATATCCTCGCATGACCTCTGATTCGGTTCACTGGACGTACGCGCTCGCGGCCGACGTGCGCGTCGAACCGGGCGACGGGGGTATCTTCCTTCGCACTCCCACTGACGAGATCTGGATGGAAGGCGCGGTCGAAATCGGAGCGCTCGAACTGCTCGCGAGCGTTGACAGCAGCGAGGCCCAGCTCCACGCCCGACTTCGGAGTGGTCCCGACGCCGACGATGCGGAGACGCGCTGCGCGGCGCTGCTCTTTCAACTCGATCGGCTGGGACTCCTCTCGCGAACCATCAATAGCAAGGAACGCCGGCTGGTGTCGTGTGTGCCGCTGCGGCCTCCACCAGGCCCGCCTCCGGAGCGCCCACCCGACGGGCCGCTCCGACTCTCGCATCGTGCGCTCGCTCGAGTCGAAGCCCACGTCCTGGTCCTCGAGCTCCCGGGCGCCTGGGCGCGAATCGCGATTCATGACCGCGACCTGTTTCCGCTCCTGCACGATTTGGCAGTTGGCCGTTCGGCGTCCCAGGTGGCAGTGGCCGGTCATTCCGGGCAGGCCATTCTGGCGGTCCTTGCGCTCATGGATTGGTGTGGGCTCTTCGGCGAACCGGAAGCCGACGGATGGTCCGGCCACGATCTGCTCTTTCACGCCCGCACTCGGAGAGGGTACGCACGCGTAGCGCTCGGAAAAACCGGGTTTGGGGCGCCGGCGCCGGATGCCATCGCGATCGAAGGCCGGGACCATGTCGCACTCGAGCCGCCGGATCTCGCGCGACTCCTCCTCGAGGATCCGCCGTACGCGCTGGTTTCCGAGCGGCGGCAATCCCTCAGGCGGCAGGGATCGATTCCGATTACGTCGAACCAGCTCTCGGAGTTTCTGTTTCGGACGCTTCACGAGCAGGGCGGCAGGCGTCCTTACCCGAGCGGGGGCGCCTGCTATCCGTTGAAGGCATACGTCGGCATCCACCAGTGCAGCGGCGTTGCGCCGGGCCTCTACGCGTACGCACCGACCCGCCACGAGCTTGTCAGGTTGAGCGAACCAGGGCCTCGGCTCGACAGCCTGCTTTCGGACGCGGCGGCGGCGGCCAACGTCGAGCGGCCTCCACAGATTCTGATCGTGCTCGCCGCGCGCTTCACTCGCACGCAACGGGTCTACGGAGATCTCAGCTACAGCCTGATCCTCAAAGAGGTCGGCGCGGTGTTTCAAGCGGCGATGATGGCGGCGGCGGCGATGAGGCTGGCGGCCTGTCCGCTGGGTTGTGGAGACTCGCTTCAGTTCTCCGAGCTCGCCGGCGTGGACCCGCTGACCGAAACGTCGGTGGGAGAGATGATGGTGGGATCCATCGACGACAACGTTTGACTGCCAGTCACATCAGTTGGTGTAGCGCGGGGTCTTCAGACCCCGCGCCGGCGGGGCTTGAAAGCCCCGCCCTACAACCAACAAATGCGGGCTCAGGGACTGCCCGGGGACGCGGCCCGGGTGTCGCGAACTCGGACCGAACGCTATCCAACGCTCACTTGCGGGTGGGACCGACCACGAACCCGATCGAGCGCTCAATGGGGTTGTAGAACTTCCCGAACTCGGGCGACGCGACGTTGTTCTGCACGTCGCGCTCGTCGCCGGTGCTGAACGCGTTGTAGATCTTGATGCCGCCGCTGAAGCCCCACTTCTTGAAACGCAAGTTACGCACGAGCGAGAAGTCGAGGGTCGACACCGTCGGGAGCCGGCCCGACTCGTTGCGCGTGCCGACGAAATCTTGAAACTCGTCGACGGCCGACCAGGGGAATCCGGATCGCCACTCATACAGCGGCGTGAAGACCCATTTGCCGGGCAGACCAATGGTGCCGCGAACGATCAGTCGATTCGGGACATCGGTCGGGCTGAGCGAGTTCGCGTTCGATCGGATGATCGGGTTCCTGAAATTGCCGAAGAACTGATCGTAATCGTTGAGGTCGCGCTCGCCGTGCGAGCGCACGTAGGACACGCTCAAGTCCCGGTATTCGCTGGCCAGAAACCGTCCGGTGGTCTCGAGCTCCCAGTATTTCGACTCGCCGACCGAACCGAGCGTGAGGACGCCACGGCTCGGATCCGGATCCAGGATGTACGCGTGCGATCCGTTGCGATGCAGATAGGCGCTCTTGAAGAAGAAGCGGCGGCCAAATCGCTGGTCCCAGGCGACCGTCTGCACGATGCTCTCGGGCGTCTTCAACGTGTCAGTGACGTGAACGAAGGTGACGGGGACGCCGAGGGAGGTACCATCCGAGGCGAACCGGCTCACCGTCTGCACGTCGTACTGCGTGAACGCGCCGATGGTCAGCGGCGTGCGCTCCGCGAACTTGCCGAACCCGCCACGGAGAATGCCTCGACCCTCGGGCAGAAGGCTGATGGACATTCCCACGCGCGGTGAATAGTTGACTCGCTCGACGATGTCGTCGCGATCGGACCGCATGCCCAGCTCGAAGATCAACCGATCGCTGACGCGCCAGCGATCCTGCGCAAAGAGAGCGAACTCGGTCCCGTGGACTTCCGGATGCGTCAGGGACGGCGCATACGTGGTCCGCTCGGCCAGAGACCCGTCGAAGCGGACGGCATCGACCTCCTGGCTGTAGGCGTCGCCGTCGAACCTGGAGTGCTGGAGATCGAGGCCGACCTTGAACACATGCTGTCCCAGCCAGTCATCCTTCGAGAACGTCAGGGCCTCGACCAGTTGCAGGCTGTGGACGTTGCGTTCCTGACGATTGAAGAAATTGCCGCTCTGCCCCTGCGGCGCGTAGACCATTGGCAGCTCGCCTTTGGTTTTCTGATCGACCTCGAATGTGCGCGCCGCCAGGGTCGATTCGAGAACGGCATGCGACGACACGATCAGCCGGTCGACCAGGCCAGCCGAAAAGCCGGACTGGGTGAACTTGGGTGTCGTCTCCGTTGGGCGAAACGTCGAGAGGGTCGCGTTCGAGATCTTCCGAGGGAAGTAGATCAAGCCGCCGGTCAGCGCATGACGCGTCGATAGAACCGCGTCGAGCCGCGTGAACGAGTCGAAGCTGTCCAAGCCGATCTCAGGATTGTCCGGGAGGGTCTTGATCTGCTTCCGAACGAATCGGTACTGCAAGTATTCGCCGAACAACAGGCGATCGCGCTTGAGCGGTCCCGAAATCGAGAGGCGGGGTTCGAACTTGTCGACGAACGCGAAACCTTTTCCGAACCCCGGCACGAGGTTGTCGGGCTTCACGACCCAGTCGTTGGTGCCGCGCTTCGTGCGGACCTGCGTCACACTGGTGGAGAACCGGCCGTATTCTGCGGCAAATGGATTGGACAGGACCTCGACAGACTCCACCGCGCCGCTGGGCAGCTCCAGATCGAAGTCTCCTGTCGAGGGATCGTTCAGGCTGGCGCTGCTGACCTGAAGCGCGCCGCTCGTTGGCGCACCCCCTTTGATCCGCAATCGGCCCTGCGGATCGCGCATGATGCTCGGGAGCACCGTCAGGAGCGACTGAAAGTCATCGCCGGCCAGTGGCTGGATGTCCATCTTCGCGCCGGTGAGCACGTCGCTCACGGCGACCGGCTGCATGCTCTCGGTCGGCGAGTTGGCGGGCACGACGACGTCCACGCTCTCGCGGACGAAGGTCAATCGCATTTCGACCAGGACCCGTTCCGTTTCGCCGGCCTTGACGGTGAACGGGGAGGACTCGCTGTCGGCAAACCCGTCGCGGAAGGCCCGGACGACGTATCGGCCGACAGGCACGTCGGGGAACGCAAGCTCGCCCATCCCATCGCTGGTGGTCTGCGCGACCACGACGTTTCCGTCCACGCTTCGCAGCGCCACGTTCACTGCCGGAATGCGGACGCCTTCCAGCGCAAGTGTCACCGACACACGTCCGGAACCGGAAGCTGGCGGCTGTGTGCCTGGCGGCTGTGTGGCTGGCGCCTGCGGTGCAGTCGCTCGAGTGGCCCGCTCGATGTGAGCTGCCGGGCGGCCGGTGGACGCGGCGCCGGCCGCAGAGATGCTGACGACGAGGAGTGCGATTAGAGGTGCCATGGTCAGGACGAATGCAGAAAGAGGAACAGTATGACGCTTGACGGGCCAAACTTGTCAGGTTTGTCGCCGGCCGTCGAGGGGAGGAGGCAGGGATGTGGATCCAGCCGACGCGTCGTTGACGCCCTCGGCCAGGTGCTCGTCGAGCACGCGCGACGCGGGATACCGGCTCGAAGGTTCACACAGCAGGTCGTCGGAATGTTACGCACAGCACCATGAACGGTTGATGACAGGCTGCGTGATCAGTCAGCCCTTCGCGGGCGCATAGCGCACCGCCAGGACGGTGATGTCATCCGACTGCTTCGCACCGGCCGTGAAGTCGCCGACGTCGGCGAGCACCCGTTTGACGATGTCCGAGGCTGACCCGCCGGCCGCCAGCGCCGCCAGCAGGCGTTCCTCGCCGTAGAAATCTTCCGCCGTGTTCATCGCCTCGGACACGCCGTCGGAGAACAGTACGAATGTATCGTCCGGCTCGAGCGAGAGCGTCTCGCGTTCGACGGGGTTGAACGCCATCAGCCCCGCTGGTCGTCCCGACGAAGGACACGCGAGCCGCGGCGGCCGGCCGCGCGAGACGATCGCGAGCTGGTGATGTCCGGCTCCCGCACACGATACGCGGCCCTGCGCCAGGTCGAACACCAGGCATTGGAGCGTGACGAACATGCCTCGCGGGTTCTGCTCGGCGAGCTCGTCGTTGAGGCGCATCAGGATCTCGTCAGGCTCGGGGATCCGCCTCGCCAACGTCCGCAGGACAGTTACGACGACAGCCATGAAGAGCGCGGCGGGAATCCCCTTCCCAGACACGTCGCCCAGGGCGACGACGATCCGGTCGTCCGACACGCGCAGGACCTCATAAAGGTCGCCGCCCACCTCACGGGCCGGCTCGATGACCGCATGCACGTCCAGACCTGTGCCCCTCGTTGCCGCCGCGAGATCGGCGGGTAGGATGCCCATCTGGATTTCGCGCGCGATTCGCAGGTCGCGGGCCATTGCTTCGCGGACGGCATCGGCATACGCCTTGGCCTTCAGCAGCGACCGGACGCGCGCTTTGACCTCGAGCACTTCGAATGGTTTCGTCAGGTAGTCGTTCCCGCCGACCTCGAATCCGCGGGTCTTGTCCTTGACGTCTTCGAGCGAGCTCAGAAACATCACCGGCAGCTCGCGGGTCGATTCTTCTGCGCGAAGCTGGCGGCAGACCTCGTAGCCGTCGATGCCGGGCATGACGATATCAAGGAGCACGAGGTCCGGCGGGCCCTTCTCGATGCTTTGAAGGGCGGCGGCGCCGTCGAGGGCGACGCTCAGCTTGTAATCGTCGCGCAGGGCCTGCACCAGGATGTCGATATTCGTTTTCGCGTCGTCGACGATGAGTACCCGGCTCGCAGAAAGATCCTTCATGTCAGCGGCTCCCCGCAGTGGCTTCGAGCGCGCGCTCCAATTGCGCCTGGGCATCCGCGAAGGCATAGCGCTGGACACGCGCGTCGAACTCCACCCAGCTCGTCGCGTCAAACAAGGGGCGGAGGGCATCGCGATGTGCCTGGACGAACTCGACCGCCTCCGGATCCGAGTCTGACAGCAGCGTGGCGAGCTGCGCCGCCGCCTCGCGAGATCGGGCCGGGCTCGTTGGCGTCGCTGGTTGAACCGGAGCTGGCGCGTCGGGTGCGGCTGCACCGAGCGCTGTGCGAATTCCCGCCACCAGGGGTCCGAGCACGGACCCGACCTGTTGCTCGGCTCGCTTCACTTCGTCTGCGTTCGACCGATCGCGAATGGCGCGCTCGAGTACGGCCGCGGCCGGCGGAACGCTCGTCGCGCCGACGTTGCCGGCGACGCCCTTGAGCGTATGGGCCAGCCGCTCCGCGAGCGCATCGTCGCCTCTGGCGAGGGCGTCGGCGATGTTATCCAGGGCGGGGCCCTGTTGCTCGGCAAACTCGCGGAGGATCTTCACATAGAGTGTCCGGTTTCCTCCGACGCGAGCCAGGCCATCGTTCGTGTCGAGGCCGGCAATCGGCGGGATGGCTTCCTGCGGCGCCGGGCTGGACGCCTGATCGCGAGCCGGTGCGACCTCTGAGGGCTTGTAGAAGCGGCCGACAGCCTCGAACAGCGCCGCCGGATCGATCGGTTTGGCGACGTGATCGTTCATGCCAGCGGCGAAACACCGCTGGCGCTCTTCCACCGTCGCGTGCGCCGTCATCGCGATAATCGGAAGCGCCGCCAGGCGCGAATCGGAGCGCAGCCTGGCCGTCGCCTGATAGCCGTCCATCTCCGGCATCTGGAGGTCCATCAGAACGACATCGAATTGCGGTTGACCGGGGCCCGACAGCATCTCGACGGCTTCGCGGCCGTTGTTGGCGACCTTCACCGTCACGCCGGCGCCCTCGAGCAACTCGACGGCGATCTGCTGGTTGATCTCGTTGTCTTCGGTCAACAGGACTCGCGCACCGCGCAGCCGCGAGACCTGCTCGCCTTCAGCAGCGCGCAGATCCTCGCCGCCGCCGGCGAAAACGTTGACGAGCGCGTCGACGATCATGGACTTCGTCACAGGTTTCAGCAGGAAACCATCGAGCTGCAGCCGTTCGGCTTCCTCGCGCACCTCTTCGCGCCCGAATGCGGTAACCAGGACGATCGCGGGCCGATGTATGAGAGTCTCGTCGCTCTTGATGTGCCGGCTGGCCTGGAGGCCGTCCATGCCCGGCATCCGCCAGTCCATGAAGACGATGTCGTACGGATCGGTGGCGTCGCGCTGCTGGATCGCCGCAATCGCTTCCTTCCCCGACTCGACGGCATCGACGCGACTCGCGACGGTGATCAGCGACTCCTGCAGAATCTCGCGCGCGGCGGCGTTGTCGTCGACGACGAGCACGCGGAGCCGCGCCAGCTTCTCCGGAACGATCTTTCCCGTGCCCGTCGCCGCGCCCACGCCGAGCCAGGCGGTGAAGAAGAACGTCGTCCCGGCGCCGGGCTCGCTCTCGAGCCAGATACGGCCGCCCATCAACTCGACGAGCCGGCGGCAAATCGTCAGGCCGAGGCCGGTGCCGCCATGCTTGCGCGTCGTCGACATGTCGGCCTGCGTGAAGGGCTGAAACAGCTTGGCCGATTGCTCGGGCGTCATGCCGATTCCCGTGTCGCGCACCGAGCCCTTGATTTGGACCTTCTCTCCGGTCCGCTCCATCAGCTCGAGGTTGAGGCGAATCTCGCCTCGCTCGGTGAACTTCACGGCGTTGTTGACGAGATTGGTCAGGATCTGCCCGAGACGCAGCGGATCGCCGAGCAGATGATCGGGGATGCCCGGCGCGACGTACGCCAGGAACTCGAGCCCCTTCTCGTGGGCTTTCTGCGCTGTCAGCGTTGTGACCGAGCTGATCACCTCGTCGAGCCTGAAATCCGTGGTCTCGATATCGAGCCGGCCAGCCTCGATCTTCGAGAAGTCGAGGATGTCGTTGATCACGGCGAGCAGGGACGTGCCGGCGTTGTGGATCTTGCTCACGTAGTCGCGCTGCTTCGTCGAGAGAGTCGTCCTGAGTGCCAGGTGCGACAGGCCGATGATGGCGTTCATCGGCGTGCGGATCTCGTGGCTCATGTTGGCGAGGAACATCGATTTCATTTCGGTGGCTTCTTCGGCCTTGCGTTTCGCGCCGACCAGTTCCCCCGCCTGCGTCTCGAGTTGACGCGCCTGATTCTGAGTCTGCCCGAGCAGCTCCTCGGTCCGAAGGTTGCGCTGCAGGACCTCCAGGCTCATGCCGACCACCGGCAGCAGCTCGTCGAGCAAAGCCTTCTCGCGCCCGCCGAGCGGTCGGAACGATGCCACTTCGAGTACGCCGACGAGCGAATCCCCGGACATCGACGGCATGGCCGTCGCCTGCGCAGGCGCCGCCTGGCCGAGACCGGAAGTTATGCGCAGGTAGCCGGGCGGGAGATTCGGGAGCCCGAGCGTTCGACGTTCCTGCGCACATTGTCCGACCAGGCCCTCGCCGACCCGGATGACCGTGGGCAGGTCGGCAACTTCTGCCAGGCCGTACGTCGCAACGCGCCGCAGCTCGGAAGGGCCCTCGTCGAGCACATAGAATCCGGCCACGCCGCCGCCGAGCATCGGCACCAGGTCCGACAGGAGGCGCTGGCCGAATTCGGTCAGCGATGAGGCGCCCTGCAGGATTCCCGTCACGCGTGACACGTTCGCCTTCACCCAGCGCTGTTCGTCCATTGCCAGGGCGCCCTGTTTGAGGACGTCGACCGAGCGGGCCAGCCCACCCGTTTCGTCGGTGGCGCGCGTGTACGGGACCTCTTTGTCGTATTCCCCAGCAGCAATCGCCCTGACAGCGGCGTCGAGAGCCTGAATCGGCTTCACGAGCCGCAGAAACGTGAGGAACCCCAGAAGGCCGGTCAACAGAATCGCCACGAAGTTCGCGACGAGGATCCGCCGTCGCGAGCCAGTGAGGGACTCGACGACCGTGCGGCTGGCGGAGTCCGCGAGGTCCTCGTTGAGCCGAATCCACTCGACGGCGGCGTTGTTCAACCGCTCACCCAGCTCCCTGGTCGACGTCTCGCGCAACATCTGACCGGCTTCTTCACGGCGTCCCGCGTCGGTCAGCGACATGATCTGCTTCGCCCGGTCCAGCCAATCCCGGTACTGACCGCGATAGTCCTTCAGCAGGCGGCGGTCCCTGTCTTCGGAGACCAGGTTGCGCTCGTACTGATCCAGCAGCCGGTCCAACTCGGCGTCGTCTTGCTCGAACGTCGAGCGGACGCTGGCACGTTCGGCCTCGCTCGCAGCGAGTACGTGATTCCTCAGCTGCACGCGGAGGTCGGCAAGTATTCGCGAGATGTTTCCAAGCGTGGCGAGGCTGGGGACCTGCAGTTCCGCCACGAACCGGCTCCGGGTCTCGATCGTCGTCAGCTGCCACCGCGTAAAGACGCCAAGCCCTGTCAGCGCCAGGAGCGGAACGGCCAGCAGCAGGATCAGGCGTTTGGCAATCGTCACAGGAATGTGTGTTTCTGGTCGTCGCCAGCGACTCCGGTATGGTGCAGCATCCGTTCCACGACGGCGAAGAAAAAGCCAGTGGACCAGCCGCACATCAGGATGCCGGTCAGTGCTTCAACAGCACCGACCAGCCGCCACTCCGCGGGCAGAACGAGATCTCCGTATCCGGTCGTGGTGTACGTCACGGCGCTGAAGTACAAGGCGGATGACAGGTCCGGCATCGCCTGCTTCCACTGAAAAAACAAAGCCCAGACAGTGATCTCGATGAGATGAAACATGAGAATCCATCCTGCAACGCAGATGAACACCCACGTCCAGGGCAAGAACCGCACGGCTGGAACAGCATGCCGACGAAGCCAGTTCAAGGCCGATGAAATCCCGCTCGCGTGAATGGCCACGCACAAGGACATCAGAGACCATGCGAGGAAGACTTTCGAGAGCATTGGTGACACCGGCGAGACAGGGTCGGCGGCGGCCCGACTCACCTTTTACGCAGCTGCCGACAGGCGTCAGTAATTCGTCCCGGCTCCGGCGTCACCAACTGGTGCGCGGATTCGATAGTGCGCCACCAGGACTGTCGCGTCGTCGGTGGCTCCTGAACTGGCGGCGAGACCCACGAGCGCGCGGCACCGGTCGTCCGGGGTGCCCGGCAAGCGGAGCGCCTCGGCGATTCGCGCGTCGTCGGCGACGTCGGTCAGCCCGTTCGTGCTCAGGAGAACGATGTCGCCGTCCACCAGGCCGCAGCGCTCGACGTCGACGCGCAGGGGTCCCGCGCCGGCCACGCCGAGCGTCTCGGTCACGATGTGACGCTGATCCTGCGCGCTGGCGGACACGTCCACGATCGTCGCCGTGCCTGGGCGCTCGCGGTCAAGGGTGTGGTCGCGCGTCAACTGCATCAAGTGGTCGTCGCGAAACAGATACGCACGCGAATGGCCCACGTGCGCGAAGAACAGCTCGCTGCCGGCGGTGTAGACCGCGGTCATGGTCGTCTGCAGAGCCCCGGGATACCTGTTGCTGGCCTGCTGGAGTACTGAATCGACGCTCCGGTAGTAGCGCTCGGCGCGGTCCATCATCTCGTCGGCGATCGGCTCGTTGACCCTGACGTGCCATTTGCCGAAGTCGATCGCCAATTGCACGAGCGTGGCGATGGCGAGCCGGCTGGCGAGGTCGCCAGCGCCGCCCATTCCATCGGCGACGACCATCCCGTACCCATACTCGTCGAAGTGCCTGGGTAAGTCCCCGTCGGGGAGGCTCGTCTTGAGCATCTCCAGGTGCCTTCCCAAGCGCATGATCAGATAGTGGTCGTCGTTGACCGACCGCCCCGGGCCCTGCCGGGACAGCGCGCCGAACGCGACCTCCATGACGACCGACGGGGGTGGAGAGTCGACGGGGCTCGGCGGCACCATCTGAACCAGTTTCGGCGGATCGCTCGAATCGTCATCCCTCATGGAATGTGTCACCCGTCAGCCCCCCGTGGAAGGTGAATGGCCCTCGGGCGGCATGTGCAAGGCCTGAACCGTTTTCCCCTGTCGCGAAACCCAGTTCCTTCCCTTCTCCACGTCACAGTATGCTGTGATCGCGCTGTCGATGGGGTGCCGAAAGCCGGGAAGCGGGAATCTCAATGCCACGGTGAAGAAGATCATGAAGACGCAATCGAATCGGCGTAAGTAGCCTATGGACACTACGCGCCTGGACCCGCCAGAGTTGCTGAAAGGGGAAGCAGCCGACTTCTCCCTCGTCCTGGGCGGCCCGTTGTACCAACTCCTTCGCCGATCGCACCTCGCCGACGATGCCCTGGAACTGGTCCATCGCCGCATTCTCGCCGGCGTGCTGATCACGTGGCTGCCGCTGCTGCTGCTCTCAACCTGGGAGGGCCGCGCATGGCGGGGAGTCGTCGAGATCCCCTTTCTCCTGGACGCAGAAACACACGCGCGGTTTCTCCTCGCACTACCACTCCTCATCGTGGCGGAGCTCACCATCCACCTTCGCATGAGGCGCCTTCTGGCGCAGTTCGTCGCGCGCGACCTGATTCCCGAGGCCGAACGCCCCCGCGTCGACGCAGCCATCGGGGCGGCAATGCGTCTGCGGAATTCGTTGGCCGGCGAGCTTCTGCTCATTGCGGTCATCTTCGGTATCGGGATCCCCTTGCGAAGCTACCTCGCCGTAGCCGCGAGCACCTGGGCGACGGGATCGGCGGCGGGAAGCGGCTCGGGGTTCGTCAATCTGTCGCTGGCCGGCTGGTGGCAGGCGCTGGTCAGCTTGCCGATCTTCCAGTTTCTGCTCGTCCGCTGGTATTTCCGGATGTTCATCTGGACCCGCTTTCTCTGGCAGGTGTCACGCATCAAGCTCAGGCTTGTCCCGACCCATCCCGACCGCGTGGGCGGGCTGGGATTCCTCGCGAATGTGGTTTACGCGTTTACTCCGCTTCTCCTCGCGCACGGGGTCCTGCTCGCGGGCATGATCGCCAATCGCATCTTCTTCGACGGAGCGAAGCTCCAGCAATTCACGGTGGAGATTATCGGCGGAGTCGGCGCACTCGTGTTCCTGGTGCTTTGTCCGCTCATGGTGTTTGCTGGCCAGCTCGCACGCGCGAAGCGGGCGGGCTTGGGCGACTACGGCGGGCTCGCGCAGCGCTACACCAGAGAGTTCGACACCAAGTGGATACGCGGCGGCGGGGACCCGGCCGAACCGCTCATTGGCAGCGCCGACATCCAATCGCTGGCCGATCTGGGCAACAGTTTCGAGGTGATCAAGACAATGCGGTTCGCGCCGTTCTCGAAGGAGACGGTCTTTCAGCTGGGGGTCATCACACTCGTCCCGCTGGCGCCACTGCTGCTGACGATGATTTCGCTCGAGGAGCTTTTGAAGCGCCTGTTGAGTGCCGTGTTCTGATCGATCTCTACTTCTTGACTTCGAAGGAGACCAGCAGCGCCACGGTCCACATGATGTCCACCTTGTCGCCGACCTTGACCCTCTCGAGCGCCTTCCTGTCTTCTACCGGCGAACTGTAGGTCCAGTTGTTCGGGCCTGAGAAGGAAATCGACGGCACCTGCAGATCGATCGCGGTGATCGTGGCCGTGATGGTTCGCTGAGTGGACGGGCTCACGCCTGGCGTCTTTCCGGCACTGCCCGTCCCCACTGTCGTGTCCCTATCCGCCGACTTCTCGCCCGGCTTCTTCAGGCGCAGCACCACGTTCTGGTAGTACGTCGCCGTGATCTGGTCCCCGACCTTGATCTCGGAGAACCTCGTCTCACTGTCGGGGGCGACAACGTCCACGTAGTTGCCCTGGAGCAGCTTGAGGGTGACGGTGCGAGTGACGGGCTCGACGGCCTCGACCGTCGCACTGACAGTCACTGTCCGGCCGCGCATCTCCTTCGTTTGCGCCAGGCAGTGCGCAGCCAGTGGCAGGAGCAGCGCCGCCGCGATCAGTCCTGCAGACAGTCGTCTCATCGGGTGTGCTCCACCATTGCGTCGCTTCCTCCACGCCGACCGACGGCGCTCCCGTCCGGGGAACCCTGATGCCGTAGTTCCGCTATGTCAACGCAAGACGACGGCCAGAATGCTGACGGGCCGTTCCGGTTGGAAATGGCCGGCTTTCCTGGGCGTGACCCTCGTGGGGGCAGCCGCTCAACGGCCGTCCATGAGCGCTGACCGCCTGCCGTGAGCGGCTCTCCACGATTGGTGGCAGTGCGGTCGAATCCGGACCGTAATTCCGGCCGGGCGCTGGCACGTGACATGGCTCGCCACTTGCTGCCACGGCGCCGAGGACCGTTGTCGAACGGCTTCAGGGCTGCGCCATGCGGCCAACGGATCCGAATGCCGGCGTCTTCGGGAGCCGGCCGAGTTTTTCGACGGAGAAGACCCATGACCTTGCGACAGGGCACCGGAGTGGTGCCCCGATCGGCTCTCGCGGCGCTGGCGGCGATCAGCATCGTCTCGTGCGGACAGAAGGAGCCGACCACCGATGCCGAACGCCTGGCCCGCGGCCGGGAGCTCGTTCAAGAAATGAGCCTGCAGCTCGCTGCGGCAAACGAGATGACCGTGTCGACGACCGAACTGCGCGACGTGGTGCGTCGCTCGGGCACGAAGGACCGCGTGTCGCTGACCGGCGTCTACACCTTACGGCGTCCCGACCGTTTTCACACGACGCTGGCCGGCGGCAAGGGGCTCGAGTCCTGGTACGACGGCAAGAAGCTGACGGTCGCCGTCCAACAGGAGAAGGTGTTCGCGCAGGCACCGATGCCGGAGAACATCGACCGCACTCTCGACGCGCTTGCGGAGCGATACGACATGGCGCTGCCATTGGCCGATCTCTTCTACAGCAACCCCGCCAAAGCGCTGCTGTCCGACACGACGACAGGTGGTTACGCGGGCACGGAGAACGTAGGCGACACGCCCTGCCATCACCTCACGTTTCGCGACATGGGTGTCGAGTGGGAGCTCTGGCTGCCCGTGCAGGGGGAGCCACTGCCGACGCGGTTCAGGACCGTGGACAAACACCGCACCGGCCAGCCGCAGACCGAAGTGACGTTCAAGAACTGGAACCTCGCACCGCAGACGAGCGACGCCACATTCACGCCCAACGTGCCGGCGGAATACGAGGGCATCGCGATCCTGCAGCGGGCAGCTGCGGTCAAGGGCGCGACCGCGTCGCCTGCCCCCGAGCCTGCTCCTCCGGCGAAGAACTAGTGTCGCGTCCCCGAAGTCCTGTTAACACCGAGGGCGGCGATGCGCCCGGCGCGCAAGGCGCGAGAAGGGCGCATACCGGGAGTATGCAACCGACGAGCAACGCCGCGCCCCGGGATGCAGCGCCGGCCGAATGTAACAGGACTTCGGGGACGCGACACTAAAGAAAGGACTCTCGAATGAAGAAGCCACAGAGCCCGACGCGGATCGCGATCTCCGCTCTCGTAGTGGCCGGGTTCGTTACGTCGATCGGAATCGCGCAGATGTCCGCGCAGGTGCGAAGCAGCCGCCGCGGTGCAGTGGCCAAGGGTGATGACGGGGCGGTTGCGGCCGGACCGCGTGGCGCTGCCGTCAAGGGCGAAGACGCCTACGCCGCGGCCGGACGGCGTGGCGCCGTCGTCAGCGGCGAGGAAGGGTACGCTGCCGTGGGCAAGCGCGGCAATGTGGTGACCGGCGACGACATCGACGTGGACGGGGCCGCTGTCGGCCGCCGGGGCGCCGTCGTCGTTGGCGAAGAAGGGGCAGCGGCCGTGGGCCGCTACGGCAACGCAGTGGTTGGCAACCGCTACGAGAGCTATGACGCCTGGCGAGCCGTGGCGGCCGTCGGAACCGGCATCGCCATCGGAACGCTGCTGGCGAAGCCGCCGGCCGCCGCGACGACCGTCGTGGTGGCTGGATCCACGTATTACGTCCACGACAACGTGTACTACACCCGAGTGATGAGCGGCGGCACGGTGGCCTATCAGGTCGTCGCGCCTCCGCCAGGGTCGGTCAGCATGACGCTTCCCGCAGGGTGCACGACCGTGGATGTGGCTGGCGTGGCGCACAAGCAGTGCGGCACCACGGCCTACACGCGCGTGTCGACGGGGTACCAGGTGGTGGTCCTGAACTGATGCCCCAGGTCGGAAGCGGGCGGCCGGCCGATCGCCAGCGATGGCGCACGCTGGTACCGGTCGCATTGCTGATGTCAGTCGCGGGCGCGCAAGTCGTCCTCACCCGAGTCTCGAGCCTGAGCCCGTGGAAGGGGGGCGGCTTCGGGATGTTCTCTACAACGGACGATGCCGGCCGTCGGAGCGTGAAGGTGTTCGTGACCGCTCCGGATCGCTCGGAAGAAATCGCCGTGACTCCCTCGCTCGAGGACGCCGCCGCGCGTGCGGCGGTGCTGCCGAGCGACCGGCAGTTCACGCGTCTGGCCCGCCGGGTGGTGGAGCGGGAGCGCCGACATGACCGTCCCGTCGAAACCCTCCGCATCGAGACGTGGCGGATCGTCTACGCACCCGACACGCTGACGGCCACGCTCCAACTCGTGCGCGACTCCAAATTCAGTGTGGACGCGACCGGTGCAATCCGCCAGTGACGATGTCGGCGTCGACGACTCCGTGTTGCAGCTGACCGCCATCATCCTGCTGCTGCGACCGTCCGATGTCTGGTGGGTCTCGGCCTTCGCCCTGGCTGCGGCCTGTTTGTCGCTGATCGTTCGTGGCGTCAGGCGGTCGCCGATCACTTGGTTGTTGCTGGCGATGCTCGCCTCGGCCCGGATCGTTTTCGTCTGGCCGCTGTCCGACAACCACATCTATCTCCTGGCTTATTGGTGTCTGGCGATCGGGCTGGCGCTCGCGGGCCCTACGTCCGCATCGACGCTGGCCGCGAGCAGCCGATGGCTCCTGGGTGCGGCGTTCGCGATGGCGGTTCTGTGGAAAGCGGTTTTGTCGCCTGACTACCTGGATGGGCGCTTCTTCAGGGTGACGCTCCTGACCGACGAGCGGTTCGCCGATGCATCGATGGTGTTCGGCGGCCTGACGCCCGATCAGATGACGCAGAACCGCAAATTCCTCGAGCCGCTGCCGGAAGGCGCCGAGCTGCTGAATCCGCCGCCCTTCGTCGAGCCTCCCCGTTTGCGCGTCTTTGCGACGGTGGCCACGTGGGGTGGGCTGATGCTCGAAATGGCGATTGCGCTACTGTGCCTGATCCCTGTAAGCAGAGTCACCGAAGTGGCTCGACATGCGGCACTGGTGCTGTTCTGCGCCACGACGTACGCGCTCGCGCCGGTGGCCGGGTTCGGGTGGCTCATCGCGACGATGGGCCTCGCGCAGTGCCGGCCCGGTCAGCGGCCGCTGCGCATGGCGTACATCACCGTCTTTGTCTTGATTCTTTTGTACGCCGAAATCCCCTGGACCGGCGTTCTGGCTGACTTGACACTGCGTTGACGGGCCCAGGAAACCCTCGCCGACGCGGGGTCCAGACACCCCGCGCTACAGCAAGGCCATGAGTCGCGGCGGGGGCTGCATTCCCTCTACTCAGCGCCGCCGGCCGCCTCCCCCGCGAGATCCGCCGCCCCCGCGAGATCCGCCGCCGCCTCGATAGCTGCCCGTGCCACTACCGCTCCGAGTGTTGCCGCCGCTATAGTTTCCGTAGTCCTTGGTCCGCTGCGTGCCTTCGCGGCGTGCGGCGGCATCGCGATCGAGCTGATCCGCGGTGCTGCGATCCACCGAGCTGGGCCGGTCCGTGGTCGATCGATCGGTTGGCTGGGGCCTCTCCGACGACGGCTGCCTGTCCGTATTCGACCATCCGCCGTTGTCGTACTTCTGCCAGGTCCCGCCGTCATTCCGATAGACGTTGCCGTCCTTTCCGGCGTAGACGTTGCCGCCCTCACCGACGCCCACGGCGCCGCCGCCCGGCCCGCGCTTGGTGACCGCTGAGCCCTCGTCGGTCCTGATCGTGCGCGTGGTGGTCCCGGTTCTGTTGTTGGTATAGCGGTTGGTCTTGGCCCAATCGTCGCCGCGCTGTACCCCGGTCGAACCCCAGCTTCCATACACGTTCGATCCCTGGCGTGTCGCTGCGTACGTCCCCGTGCGCGGGTTGTACGCCTGCGCCACGCCGCGCGCGCCGTACGGCCCGTAGGCGGCGGCGCCACGAGCGTAGGTTCCGGTGCGCGGGTTGTAGCGGGCGCCGACGCCGGCGCCGCCGTAGGGGCCATACACGCCGGCGCTGCGCCCGTATGCCCCAGTCCACGGGTTATAAAAGGCGGAGTAGCCGTAGGTCGGAAAATACCCGTAGTAGTACGGATAGAAGCCGCCATACCCGACGTACGGTGGATAGTACCAACCGGAACCCCACACCGTGCAGCCCCAGGCAACCATCATCCCGGTGTAGCCGGCGGCGGCCGCGTACACGACCCAATCGTCATTGGACTCTTCCACGGTGACGTAGGTCACATGATTCGCGGGAGAGCTGACGGGGATCGTGTAGATCTCTTGAGGGACGGAACTTGCGACCTCCCATGGGCCCGAGGCGCCCTGTCCGACGAACCAGACGCCCTGATAGCACATGTAGTA
The DNA here is from genome assembly GCA_963730995.1 of uncultured Acidobacteriota bacterium. Taxonomy (GTDB): domain Bacteria; phylum Acidobacteriota; class Vicinamibacteria; order Vicinamibacterales; family 2-12-FULL-66-21; genus CAVSUB01. The sequence goes on from CAVSUB010000005.1 coordinate 116,828, forward strand.
AGACCCGCCGATCTTGAAGACGTCCTTGTCGGTGTTCACGGCGCGCTCGATGGTCGTCGTCTCGATCGGCGCGAACTGCGGATCGCCCGTGAACGCGACGTCCGGAGCCTTCACCTCCTTCTTGTTGACCCGCGCAGTCTGCGGAATCTGGGCCAGGAGGACCGCTTCAGCGGCCTTGTCGGTGCCCGGCACCGATGCGAGCACGCGCGAACGTTCGTGCTCGAGCGGGATCTTCTTGAAGTCCTCCGGCAGCGACGGCGTCGCAAACGTCCACGGTCCATCAAAGCCTGGCGCCGAGAACCAGCGGCCCGCGACCAGGTAGTAGACAGGACCGGTCTTCCCCATCCGGAAGACATCGCTCTCGGTGTTGCTCACCCAGAGGAGCCCGGTGCCCTGGACCAGAAGGTAGCGTGGCTCGCCTGTGAGCAAAATGAGCTCGCCGGGCTGCTGACTGACGAAAACCCGCGGGACGGCCGCCGCCTTGATCGCCTTGCCCGGCAGGTTGGCCTTGACGTCCTTCCAGTTGTCCTCCGCCGGCAGCTTCGTGAAGCTGTCGGGCAGATGTCCGGCCGGCGTCCACGGGCCCTTGACGTCGGTCGCCTTCAGCCACACATCCTTGTTCAGCAGGTAGTATGTGTTCGTCGGCACGTGCTGAAAGAGGTCCCAGTTCGTGTTGACGGCGAACTTCAGGTCGTTCTCTTTGATCGGGCTCCAAATAGGCTCCCCATCGAGGTTCACTATCACCGCCGGCGTTTTGCTGAAGAACACGGTCGGGGGATCGGCCTTGATGCCCTCGACGTTCTTCGGCACGATCACGCTCTTGTCCAGATTGGCGAGGACGCGATCGAGCGCAATCAGTCGATCGTCGACTGGAATCGCCTGGACGATCGCTGCGGTGATCTCCTGCACCTGCTCCTTCTGAAGGGTGCTGAAACTGGCTTCAACGATCTTCATTGCCTGAAAGTTGACCAGCCGATCCGAGAGGGCGACCTTCGTGTCCGCCTCGATCTTGATTGTGCCGAGTGCGGGCTTGTCGCCGGCCTTGCTGCGATAGGACACCGCGCTGAACGCCACCATGTGGGTCTGCTTGTCCCAGCTAGAAATCTGTGGCTGATAGACGAGGACGCTGCCTTCGCTCGGCAGGCTGTACGTGCGCGGCCACCCGCCATCGACTATCGGCGCCGCCGGGGGCTTCGCGCCCGCCTGGGGGGCGGTTGGCGCGGCCGCAGTCGGAGCGGGCGCCGCAGATGGCTTCGCGGTCGGCTGACCCTGGCTCGCCATCGCGGCGAACAGGTGCGCCGTCGGTTGCAGCAACATACTGAATGCCGCGACGATTGCCGCGGCGCGGTGTGGCCGTCTTCTGGGGTTCATCGCTTCTGCATCCTTCCGCGAGTGTCTGAGCCTTCCCGCCGAACCACGATCTCCGTCAGGCTGCCAACCACGCGCGCGCGTCGGCGATGGCCCCATCGACGAAGAAACTCACCGACGCCCGGCGCACGCCCGCGAACATCAATGTCTCGCTCCGCCATCGCTCCGGTCCGACAATAGCTATGCGTTCGATCCTATCGCCGTACTCCGCGAAATACGAGAGGTCGTCCCAGCGCCCTTGCGGATCCCACCCTTCGAATCCATCGAGAACGAACAGCAACCTCGCCGAACCGGTGCGCGCCAACTCGATCGTCAGGCGCTGCTGGCACTCCTCGAACTCCGTCTGGCGCAACATCCCGCGCACGTCCAGGCGAAAGACGTTGTCGCGCTCGTGTTCGAGTGAAATCGGCATGCCGTGCGCCCGGTCTGGGCCCTGATTGCCGGTACCTGTCGTGCGTCCAGGCGAAAGCGCGACTGCGCGGACCCCACGCGGGGCTCGCGCAGGCGGCACCGGTTTTCGGAGGTGCAGAGAACATGCCCGCCACCGGCCCTCTGGTTGGGGCTTTAAGTCGCCTGTTTATGATAGTAACCTGCGGACCAGGATAGCTGGCTTTGCCCCCCGCGTCCGGAGCCTCCGCCACACCGGAGATCCTCCGAAATAGCGGATGGCGCGACCCCGGATCTCGCCGCTACTTGACTTCGTGGGCGGCGGCGCAGAGAGGGTGCCCGACGGCTCGGCACTTGCACCCGGAGCGCGTCGATCACCAAAGCCTTCGACTCGAAAGGACGGAGTATGCAGAAGAGACTCGTAACCCTCGCGCTCGCGATGGTGCTGACACCGACGCTGGCCATGGCTCAGAAGGTCAGCTACGACTACGACAAGACCGCGAGCTTTGCCGGCAAGACCTACGCCCTCAAGGACGGAACCAAGGTCGGGCAGCAGCTCATCGACGACCGCATCGTGGCCGCGATCGACACGGAGCTTGCGGCCAAGGGCCTCACGAAGACGGAGTCGAACCCGGACATGTTCGTCGTTTACCACGTGGCGTTCGACAAGCAGAAGGACATCTCGACGTACAGCTCGGGCTACGGCGGCGGCTACGGCCCCTACGGTTGGGGCTACGGTGGCGGCTGGGGTGGCGGCGGCACGACCAGCACGCAGGTGCGCGACATCCTGGTCGGCACGCTCGTCATCGATATCGCGGACGCCAAGAAGGGACAGGTCATCTGGCGCGGAATGGGCGTCAAGGAGGTCGACACCCAGGCCAAGCCTGAGAAGCGCGACAAGAGCATCAGCAGCGCCGTGAACAAGATCTTCAAGAACTACCCACCGAAGAAGTCCTAGGCATAGGCGGCTGAACTCGGTATCTGGGGGGCATCGTGGTTCGACCCGTTCGATTCGTCCGATTCGTCGAATTAATGACGTGCGCGCTCGTCCTGTTGATGGCCGGCAGCGCGGCGGCGCAAGCGCCGTCCGGGCAGGCCAGCGAAAAAGAGACCAAGACGCTCAATCTCACTGCGTACGCAGAGTTGCTTCGCAGCGACGTGCGGGCGCAGAAGGTCGCGATTATCACCGAGGTAATGCACTTCACCGAGGCCGAGGACGCGGCCTTCTGGCCGATTTATCGCGAATACGACCTTGAAATGGCCAAGCTCGGCGACGAGCGGGTCGCCCTGATCGCCGAGTACGCGAGCAACTATTCGAACCTCACGGACGCGATCGCCGAAAAGCTGGCCAGCAAGGCGCTCGACCTCGAGGCAAAACGGCAGGCCCTGAAGTCGAAGTATTTCGATCGCTTCAAGACGGCCCTGTCGCCGCGCACGGCCCTGCGCTTCCTGCAGGTCGAGCATCAGCTGTTGCTGCTGATCGATCTGCAGATCTCGGCCGCGCTTCCCATCGTCAAGTGACAGGAGTGGCCAGGATGCGTATCGGAAGCGCTCGAGCGTCCGCCGTGGGTGTTGCCGTGGTGCTCGTTGTCGGGATGAGCGTGTCGCTCTCCGCGGACCGTGTCCGGTTGCGTTCCGGAAAGACGGTGGAAGGCATGTTCATGGGCGGGGACAGTAAATCGGTCCGTGTGCTGCTCGACGACGGGAGCGTTTCCGAGATCCCGCTCGAAGAGGCGATCGCCGTGGAATTCTCGGCACGGAAGCCCAAAGCCGCACCTGCGCCTGCGCCTGCAGCTAAACCTGCACCTGCACCTGCTGCGCAGGCGCCCGCTCCCGCCGCGGCTCCAAAGCCGGTGACGGTCCCGGCGGGGACGATGTTGAATGTACGCCTGGCGCAGGCGATCGACGTCGACACCTCGGCTACCGGTCAGACCTTCAAGGCGATTGTCGATGACCCCGTCATGATTGGCGGGTCCGTCGTTATTCCGCGCGGCGCGTCCGCGGTTGTTCAAGCCGTCCACGTAGAGCAGTCGGGCAAGATGAAGGGCAGCGACAAGATCTCTTTGAAGGTGAACTCCATCGGCTTTGGCGGAATGGTGCACGAGGTTACGACGACATACGTGCAGACGAAGGGCTCGGGCGAGGGCAAGAAGACGTCGCGCAAAGTCGCCGGTGGCGCCGGTCTGGGCGCGATCGTCGGAGGGATTGCCGGTGGCGGCAGCGGAGCGGCCATTGGCGCAGCCGTGGGCGGCGTGACCGGCGGCGCGATTGCGGCCGGCGGGGAGGAACATCTGCAGCTGCCGGCTGAGACGCGGCTCCAGTTTCAATTGACCGCCGCGGTCAACATCCGACCGTGAGCCACCGGGGCAGTCCTTAGCGGTAAGCGTCATGGTCAGTCGGGCCGCTCAGATCTTCTCGCGCTGGACACCTCCGGGGACGAAGACTCGAGAGCAGCCATGACTCGGTCGGCGCACGGCGTTCTGTTCACCTCATTCCTCCTCCTAACGCCAGCAGCCGTTCGAGCTCAGGAGGTCCCGCAAGACACGCCAGCCCCGACGGCCAGCCAGGAAGAACAGGCGCGTCCAACTGGATTGCCCTCCCGCATCAAGTGGACGTTCAACCTCGACGCCGGGTGGGGTTCGTTCGGGTTCGCGAACTCGCTCTTCATCAATCCGAGGGAGCCAGGGGTCGACGAAGACCTCAGCGACCAGTGGTTCGAGGGCTATGCCAAGCCAGCACTGTCGGGCACCTACACGTTCGCGACCTCGAGCGAAATCTACGGCAAGTTGAGCGTTGTCGGCGAGCGCACGTATGGCTCGGTGCCGTCGGCCTTCGGTGAAGACGTCTCGTCGTTCGGGCCTGAGGATCTCTCCATTGGCTGGCGATCCGGCAAGTCATTGTCGGTTGGCGAGAACGCTCTCGACTTCGTCATCGGGCGGACGGAGTACCGCCTGGGTCACGGGTTTCTGCTCTGGGACGGTGCTGCCGAGGGCGGCAGCCGCGGGGGCTACTGGACCAACGCGCGCAAGGCCTTCCAGTTCGCGGCGATCGGCCGCTTCCAGCCGGGAGCGCACAAGGTCGAGGTCTTCTATCTCGACAAGGACGAGCTCGCGGAAAGTGATAGCGGCAGCCGACTGTGGGGCACCAACTACGAGTACCGCATCGGCGAGAACACGACACTCGGCGCGACGTACATGAAGTGGTTCGCCGATGCGGCGATCAAACCAGAGCGCGACGGACTGAACGTGTTCAATCTGCGCGCCTACACGGCTCCCCTGCCCAACACACCTGATCTGTCGTTCGAAGTCGAGTACGCCTCCGAGCGCAACGGCAAGGCGCTCGACTCGAACGCGTGGACGTTCGAAGGCGCCTATGAACTCAGTACGGTTACGTGGAAGCCGAAGCTCTCCTACCGCTACGCCTTCTTCCAGGGAGACGATCCGGAAACGGCGACTAACGAGGCGTTCGATCCCCTGTTCCTCGGTTTCTACGACTGGGGCTCATGGTGGCAGGGTGAGATCGCGGGCGAGGTACTTTCTCTCCAACTCCAATCTGAAATCGCATCGCGTCCGAATTCACGTGACTCCGCGCGACGCCTTCAGCGGAGGGCTGATTTTCTACAAGTTCGCATTCGACCAGCCGAGATCGGTCGGTCCAGACGTCACTGCGACAGATGCGGCGTTTGAACTCGATGCGTACGCGGACTGGAAACTGAATCAGAACCTTACCGTGAGCTTCGTCGGCGCCTACGCCGACCCCGGGAAAGCCGTCCAGCAAGCCACCGGTCGAACCAAGAACTTCGCCTACGGCATGGCGTACGTGGCGTATAGCTTCTGAACCGGGTAGGCTGCAATCGAGCGAAGGAGCAGGTGGTCACCGCTTGGTTTCAGGTCGTCACTGGATCGCCGTCCAGGACGCGTCGGGATCGTAGAGCGTCATCGCCCTGGCCGCGGCGTCCGATCCCGCACCGAGGTCCTTTTCGCGAACGATGCCATCCCGATTGACGATGAACGTCATGACGCCCGTCGAGTCGTACTGCGCGGGCCACGCCACGAGCGCGAAACCGCCCGACATCCTGCCATCCGCCACGAAGTCCTTCGCCCCTCCAGCCGCCGAGGGGCCCTGGGCGGTGAGGATCTTGAAGTAGTAACCGTGAAACGGTGACGGCTGCGAGCCATCTTTCCCAATCGGCCGGCCCTCCGCCGCGGCCGTGGCCACCAGGTCACCCAGCGGACTGCGCTTCTGGCCGCGTCCCGAGGGCCAGTACAGTCCGTTCTCGCGGCCCGCATCGCTGCGGAACGTTCTGGCATAAAGTCCCGCTGGTTGCCCATCGTGTCCTTTTTGGGCATAGAGCTGTTGGGCGGCGACGTACGTGCGGCAGATCGTGATGACCATCAGCTCGTTGCGGCCGATTCGTCTGTCGAGCACTTCCTCTTTTCCCGCGGCTGTGTCGAACCGCCAGCCGCTGTCGACTTTCATCAGAGGAACCGGAAACGGCCATCCCTCGTTGCCGACGACGAGCACCTTGCGCCCACTGCCCTGATCGACCAGCTTCCACGCCTCGGCGGCCGCAACCGTGAACACATCACGATTGCGACGGGCGGTTGCCGGATCGGAGGAGTCCACGAGCTCCTGTCCGTCTGGTCCGAAGATCGCGACGACCTCGTCCAGCGCTCCGGCTTTGGCCGCCCCGATGAGCGCCCGCACGGCGTCCTCGGGCGTCGCGAAGGTTCGAGAGGTCGAAGCCGTGCGCCTGCACGAGGCGAGCGTCATCAACGTCACGCAGGTGAGCACCATCAGAGCCACGGTCGTCGTCGAGCGTCTGCCCGTCACCTGCGTCCTCCGCGCGAGCTGCTTCGGCTGCGCTGTCCGCGTTGGCTGGCGGAACGTTCAGACCTTCCGCTCGAATACCCCGAAAACGCATCCGATTTCGTGCCGCTCCGCTCACGGGTGGCCGAATCCGTGCCGCGGCTGTGGCCTCGAGCTTCCTGGCTCGTGCCGGCGGTTCTGTCCTGTGCCGCCGTCTGCGCTGTGGTGCGCTGCTGCTCGCGCTGAGCCTGCGACTCCGGACGGTTCTGCTGCCGCGTCTGCTGCGCGTCTGTACGCTGTTGCTGGCCGTTCTCCTGCCGTTGCGTGCGCTGTTCCTGCGCGTTCTCCGCACGGTCGCCGCGCTCGTCGGCGAGGTCCTCCCGGTGGTCCTGCCAGTCTTCGCGCGCATCCTCGCGGTCGTCGTAGTAGTCGTCCCACGCATCGTTGTACATGTACGCGCCACCGCGCCAACCATAGGGGCCGTAGTAGTAGTCGTTGTCGATCGCCGCGCCAATCGCGATGCCTGCCGTGAACCCGATCAGGCCCGCTGCGACGGCATCACTGCTGCTGCTTTCCTGAACGACCACCGTGGACGACGACGTCGTGTAGACAGTCTGCGGGTTGTACTGCGGAACATAGACGACCTGAGGGTTGGCAGGCTCGATCACGACCACCTGCTCGCCACTCGACGTGGTCCTGGTTTCGACGGCCTGTTGCGGCGTGGTCTTGAGTTTCCCGGCCTCCTGCGCCTTAAGTCTCAGCCGCTGGATGCTGGCGAAGACCGCGGAGCGATCGGCAGTGAACGCCTGGCCGAGCCTGGCCGTCCGATCGAGATCTCCAGCCATCGCCTCCACGACCTGAGGAAAGAGGACGAGAGCCGCGAAGCTGGCCTCGAAGCCCGACTTCGTCGCCGCGTCTTGAAGCTCACTTCCTTTCAGCGTCTGGCTGGCGAGCCATTCGTTGAGCGTCGCGACTTTGCCGGGATTCGAGGCACAGAGAAGCATCTGCGCGAGAAGTTGATCCGGATAGAGGGCGATGGGCGCGAGCAGGCTATCGAGCGCGTCTGGCGTCGCGGCCTGTTTGGGCGCGGGCGCGGCGTGCTTGGACACGGGCGCGGCCGGCTGTTGCGATGGCAGTGGTTCGGCAGCAAACGGTCCTGGAGGAGGTGCGAGGCCGAACCAGGCGAACACGAGCAGGGCGTGCGTCCCGATCACGAGTGTCTTCATGCTGGAAAGGCTCCCAACCAGTGAGATCCAACCCTCAGTACCGCTCGCGCACGAATCGCCGGCGCGCAATCGACTTGGCGTCGTCGTACGCACCCTTCGAGGACCGCTTCGGCAGGCTCACCTTCTTCTGCCGCAGCGTCTTGTGCGGAATCATCGACAGCAGATGCGCGATGGTGTTCAGGCGCGCCGCCCGCTTGTCGTCGGAGCGGACGATGTGCCAGGGGGCGATGCGCGTGTCGGTCTTCTGCAGCATCATGTCGCGCGCGCGGGAGTAGTCGTACCAGCGCGTGCGCGCGGGAATGTCCATCGGACTGAGCTTCCACTGCCGTACAGGATCCTCGATGCGGGCTTCGAACCGTCGTTTCTGCTCGTCGTTGCTGACTTCCATCCACAGCTTGATCAGAATGATCCCACCCCCGACCATGAACTTCTCGACCTGGGGACAGATCTCCAGGAACCGTTTGTACTCATTGTCCGAGCAGAAACCCATCACGCGCTCGACACCGGCGCGGTTGTACCAGCTCCGATCGAAGATGACCACTTCGCCGGCGCTGGGGAAGTGCTGCAGGTAGCGCTGCATGTAGACCTGGCTCTTTTCACGGTCGGATGGCGCCGGGAGGGCTACCACCCGGAAGACGCGGGGGCTGAGACGCTCGGTGATGGCGCGGATCGTCCCGCCCTTGCCGGCCCCGTCACGTCCCTCGAACACTATGACGACGCGAAGGCCCTTCTCCTTGACCCATCGCTGCAGGTCGCACAGCCGGACCTGGAGTTTCTCCAACGCTTTCTCGTACTTCTCACGTTTCATCGTGTTGTCCTCTGGAAACCGGTCGTCGCCTGTCGTGCTCGGCCCAGCAGACTGAACCCTGCGGAGCGCGAGGGTCTCGCGCACCAATGGCTGTGTTGTAGCACTTCGCGTTCCAATCAAAAACTGGCCGAAGATCTGCGGATCGCACTGAGTCGAGGATTCGGTTGCGGCTCGTCCCACGGCATCTCAGAGGCGGCCCGGAATGCCGGAGCCGGCAGTGGAAGTTGAAGGAGGAACGGCCAGGGGGCGCAGTCGTAGGCGTCCTTCACGTCGATATGTCGATCCTGCTGGTAAGAGTCGGACATCCTGCACAACATCCGGAATACCGGAGAAGCCACCGACAGGTTGTCGGACTGCCCAACGATCAGAGCTCTCTCGTCGTCGTGCGCGTTCGAAGCGGTGGCACGCGCCGTGCTCTGAAGCGACGCACGGGGCGAACGCCGATTTCATCTGTCTGAGTTTCCCGGACCCCTGTGGACACTGCTTGTCGCAGAAGCCCTTCGTGAACACTGGTTCAGCGCCTGCGTCGATACCCGCTCTTCGCTGGTTGCGCGACTACCGGAGCGATTGGCTGCGGCCGGATCTTGTGGCCGGTCTCACGCTCTCCGCGTACCTCCTCCCGGCTGGGATTGGCAACGCATCGCTGGCGGGCCTCCCACCCGAGGCAGGTCTCTACGCCTGTCTCTTTTCGGGACTGGTTTTCTGGGTCTTCTGCAGCTCGAAGCACACGGTCGTAACGACCACCTCCGCATTGTCGTTGCTCGTTGTCGCGTCGGTGGGCGAACTGAGTGGAGGAGATCCCGCGCGGCACGCCGCGCTTGCCGCGTGCGCGGCGCTGCTCGTGGCCCTCATCGCGATTGCGGCATGGCTCGTTCGCGCTGGCAATGCGGTCGGATTCTTTTCCGAGACCGTACTCGTCGGCTTCAAATCGGGGCTGGCGCTCTACCTGGCGAGCACGCAGCTCCCGGACCTGTTCGGCTTCAAAGGGACGCACGGAGACTTCTGGGAGCGCTCGGCCTACTTCATCAGGCACCTCGGCGAGACTCACCAGACCTCGCTGCTGGTGGGAGCCGCTGCCTTCGCGGCGCTCGTCGCGGGCAAGCTCTGGCTGAAGAACCGGCCCGTGTCGTTTCTCGTGGTGCTCGCCGGCATGTTTGCGGCACGGCTCCTGAACCTCGAGGGGAAGGGCGTCGCGCTGCTCGGGGAGATCCCGCAAGGGCTACCGTCGCTCGGACTGCCGCTCGTCAGCCGGCACGAGCTGAACGCCCTCCTGCCCGTGGCTCTGGCGATGTTCGTCCTCGCCGCAGTGGAGACATCCGCCATCGGGCGCATGTTCGGCCAGAAGCACGGCCATCGGTTCCAGGCCAATCAGGAGCTGTTGGCCATTGGCGCGGCCAACCTGTTCGTGGGGATAGGTCGCGGCTTCCCGGTCAGCGGCGGCATGTCGCAGTCGCTCGTCAACGAGAGCGCCGGGGCGCGCACGCCGCTGTCCGGCCTGATCGCCGCGCTCTTCATGCTCATCGTGGCCCTGTTCGCGTCGGGACTGCTGCGGAATCTGCCGCAACCGGTGCTGGCGGCCATCGTCCTCACTGCCGTCATGAGCCTCGTCGACATCCACGCCTTGCGGCACATCTGGCGGTTCAGCCGAACGGAGTTCTTCGTCGCGATTGCGGCCCTCGTCGGCGTGCTGGGATCCGGGCCCGTCAACGGCGTGCTGCTCGGCGCGGCGATCTCGATCGTGCTCCTGCTTCGGCAGGCCGCCAGCCCCCGGGTTACCGAGCTGGGCCGGATTCCCGGCACGACCTACTTCGCCGATCGGTCGCGCCGCCCGGAGCACGAGCGGACGCCCGGCGTGTTCGTGGTCCGCTGCGAGTCGTCGCTGTTCTACTTCAACGTTGAATACGTGCGCGAGCGCCTGCTCGGGCTCCTCGCCGCGCGCCCGGATGCGGTGCGGCTCGTCGTCTTCGTTCTCGGCGCGGTGCCAAAAATCGACCTCGCCGGCGCCGAGCTCTTGAGCGAACTGCAGCGGACGTTTCGCGCGAAGGACGTCGCGTTCCGGCTGGCCGACGCTCACGGCGAAGTCCGCGATGCTCTGCGTCGGGTCGATTTCGAACAGGGGTACGACGGCTTACTCGAGTCCGGGCAGAGTGTTGATCTCGTCGTGTCGCAGTGGGTGGACCTGGAATCACAACACGAGAGCAAGAGATCTTGAAGTGGCTCGGGGTCGCCGCACTGAGAGAAGGCCTCCTCCCGCTCTGGCGGCTTGGGTCGATGCCCGGGCCGACGTGAACGGGAGGAGCATCGGCGCCGCGGAGGAGAGAGCCGCGGCGCAGATCTGCGGTTTCTCCTCTGGCCAGAGCACCCGCCGTGCCAAATCGACAACGTCCGCCAAGACCCGCGGGAAAACGATGTCGTTTCAGCATCTGTCGGGCGACACGAGCCGAGCGGGCTCCTGCGGCCGACGCCGTGCGCAAATCGTCTGGGACAGCGGAGGCATCGCGGACCACCACCAGTCGTAAGGAATTGCGGCTAATCGTGAGCGTGCGGACAGCTGGTCCGGAATTCACTTGAGTCGGGTAGGAATTCCTTGAAGCTGACAGCTCTCAGCTTTCAGCTCACGCCTCAAACAGCATATCCAGCTGAAAGCTGACAGCTGAGAGCTGACAGCTACAACTCGGGTTCGCTCAGCGCGAGCTGCCGCTGCTCGACGAACCTGAGGTCGGTGCTCCGGATCGCTCGGAAGAAATCGGCGTGACTCCCTCGCTCGAAGACGCCGCCGCGCCTTCGGCGGTGCTGACAAGGGACGGTCAGCTCACGCGTCTGGCCCGCCGGTCGGCGGGCTGCTAAACTTCCCGTCGGGTCGCGAAGACACGTCTATCAAGAACATGAAACCCGGGGGTTCCTGGTGCAAATCCGCGCGGACATCTTCGACCTGTTCAACCACGCCAACTTCGGCCCTCCCAGCAACGTCGTGGGGAGTCCGACGTTTGGCAAGATCACCACGACTCGCCTTCCCACAAGCGAAGCGGGTTCATCTCGCCAGATTCAGCTGGCCGTGAAGCTGGCGTTCTGAGATGGCCGGCCGGGCCTTGGCACGACTGCTGGCAACGTTCGCGCTGACGTTCCTAGCGCCGCTGTGCGTCTGCCAAGCTGCCTGGGCTCAAGCACAATCGCACCGGACCGTGCTCGCGGTGCATTGGAGCTCGGAAGATTTTCCGATCAATGCACTGCGGGATGCGGCGATTCGAAAGGTCCTGTTGTCCTCCGACGTGCCTATCGACTACTACGCGGAGTACCTGGAAACTGATCGCTTTCCGGCGGAGGAGGCGTCACCGGCGCTGCGCGATTCCATTGCCCGCAAGTTCGGGGGGCGGAGAATCGACGTGGTGCTTGCGGTCCAGGACGTCGCTCTCCAGTTCGTGCTCCGGTTCCGCGGGGAGCTGTTTCCCGACGCTCCGATCGTATACCTGGGATTCCCGCCGCCAGATGAGAGCGTCCGCAACTCGAGTATGGGTATCACCGGAGTCGTGATGGGCCCGGCATACGACAGCACGCTGGAGCTCGCGCTGAAGCTGCACCCGTCGACCGAACGCGTATTGGTAGTGACGCAGGTGCCGGACCCCGGGCTAGAGAAGATCGCGCAGGCATCACTGGGCACGTTGGAGCGGCGGATAAAACTTGACTACGTCGCTGAGAGGTCGTTGCCGGGCCTGCTTGCAGCTATCAAAGCCGCTCCCGCGCGTTCGTTGGTTTACTACATCCGCTACTCTCAGGAGGATCCGGGCCGTGTCCGGTTTCCATCGGATGTCGTGGAAATGTTGGCCCAGGCCTCCCCGGTTCCGGTTTACGTCAGCACCGACTCGTATATCGGGTCCGGCGTCGTCGGCGGCATGGTAGACGACACGCAAGGCCTCGCCACTCGCGCAGCAGAGATGGCGCTTCAGATTCTTGCGGGGACGAGACCCCAGGACATTCCGTTCGAGCAGCCGGCGCGCGTGCCGGCATTCGACTGGCGTCAATTGCACCGCTGGGGTATCAGCGAGAGCCGGCTGCCGGCCGGTAGCAGGATCCTCTTCAGGCAGCCGCGCGCCTGGGAGCTGTACCGATTGCAGATCCTTGGTTTCGGCGTGCTCATGATGCTCCAGACCGGGCTGATCGCGTTGCTGCTGGTGCAGCGCGCGCGCCGGCGTCGGACGGAGGCGCGACATAGTGCCATCCTGCGCGCCGTGCCGGACCTCATGTTCCTGCAGACGACCGACGGTGTCTATGTCGACTATCACGCCTCCGATCCCGGCCAACTGCTCCGTCCCCCTGAGCAGTTCCTGGGGAAAAACATGCGCGACGTATTGCCAACCGTGCCGCTCCGCCAGATCGAAGCCGCATTCGCCCAGGCGACCAGCGCCGTGGGACCGGTCGAGCCCATCGTCGTCGAGTACGACCTGGAGCTGCCGGCGGGGAATCGCCGCTTCGAGGCGCGGCTGGTGCGCAGCAGCGACAACCAGATACTCACGCTGGTGCGCGACATCACCGAGCAGGCGCGAGCCGAGACCGCTCTTCGCGAGGGCGCGCAACGCTACGCCTTGGCGTCAGCGGCCGGAGCGGTCGGGTTGTGGGACTGGAACTTCGAGACCAACCAGCTCTACATCGACGCGGGGCTGAAATCGCTCTTGGGGTTCGAAGACGCGGAGATCGGCACCAACCCGGAGGACTGGGGCGCACGCGTGCATCCGCAGGACGTGCCGATCGCCGCCGCCCGGGTGAAGGCGTGCGTCGATGGCGACAGCGACGTGTATGAAATAGAGCATCGGATGCTCCACAAGGATGGCAGTGTCAAGTGGGTCCTCTCACGTGGATCAGCCATAAGAGCTGAGGATGGCACGCTGCGCCGTATGGTCGGAACGAAGGTGGACATCACGAAGCTGAAGCGAGCCGAGGAAGCGATTCGCGACAACGAGGCCAAGCTGCAGGCCAGTAATGAGGAGATTCTGTACCTCGCTGGGTCGCTCATCTCGGCGCAAGATGCCGAGCGGGCGCGAATGGCACGTGACCTGCACGACGACGTGAGCCAGCAACTTGCCGCGCTGTCGATCGCGCTCAGCAGTCTCAAGCGGCGGTCGCGAGCGGCAGTTGACGACGACGATCTGCAGTCGGCCATCTCCTCGATCCAGGAGCGCGCGATCGCTGTCGGCGAGAGCATCCGACACCTTTCACTCGATCTGCACCCCAACGTGCTCAGGTACGGTGGACTGACGGCCGCCCTGACCACCCACTGTGCTGGAGTCTCTGCTGCACATCCAATCGCGATTACCTGCGCCACTGAAGGCGAGGTCGATGCCCTCGACTCGGAGACCGCGCTCTCCTTGTACCGGATCGCTCAGGAGGCTCTCCACAACGTTGTCAAACACGCGCGAGCCGGCCGGGTTGAGGTCCAGGTGGTCCGCAACGGCGACAGCGTCGAGCTCACGGTCGGTGACGATGGCCAGGGGTTCGATGCTGCCAGAACGCGGAAGGAGCGCAAAGGCCTTGGGCTCATGAGCATGAGTGAGCGCGTCAGACTTGCGAAAGGAACTCTTAGTTTCGTGACCGAACAGGGCAAAGGCACTCAGGTGCGCGTATGGCTTCCGATCGCACCGCGAGTGACACAAGAGGCGGGTGAGGCGATCCGAAGTTAGACTGCGACCTGAGAGCCCTACGACCAACACTTCATGTGAACTCCCCGTAGTCTCAGCGCGAATCGGGTGAGACGCCGCCCGGCGGCGGGGTGGCTGGCGGCTGCGGTCGCGGTTCGAAGCTGCCACCGAGCGCGAGGTGGAGATTCACGCGCTGCACGCGCTGCTCGGCCTGGACGCGGATCAGCGCCGAGCGCGTGGCGGTCAGCGCGAGCTGCCGCTGCTCGACGAACCTGAGGTCGGTGCTCCCCACTTTGAACTGGGTCTGCACCATGGAGAGCGCCTGCTGATTGTCGGATAGCGCCTGCGCCAGGATCTGCTCGCGCTCGCGCGCGGCAATCTCGGCGGCAAGTGCGCCTTCCACCTCTCCGAAGGCGCGCAGTCCCACCGACGGCATACTCGGCGATCGCCTGTTTCTGCTCTGCGGTCCGAATCTCGACCTGCGTCTTGAGCGCGCCGCCTCTGTAAGAGCGGCGCGAGCAGGTTGGCGCCGAGGCTCCACACCGGATTGCTGTGATCCTGCAGCACGAACAGATCACTCGAGATGGAGCTGACGCTGGTCGTCAGGGCGATGGCCGGCAGGCGGGCCGCCTTGGCCTCCTGAATCCGATGGAAGGCTACCGCCACGCGCCGCTCCGCGGCGATCACGTCCGGTCGGCGCTCCAGGAGCGCCGATGGCAGCCCGCCAGGAACTTCGCCGGGGAACCCTGGCAGCTGCGGCGCCGGCGCCGCTGCGGCCGCCGGGTACCGGCCGAGCAGGATCTCGAGCGCCCGAATCGCTTGCTCACGCCCCAGCTCGAGCTGACGCAGGGCGTCGCGATAGGTGCCGACGCTGGCGCGCGCCACGAACACTTCCTCCTGATTGCCGACCCCGATGCGAAGACGGTCGCCGGCCAGCCGCACGAGCTCATCGCTCGCACGAATCGTCTCGCGTGCCGCCTCGACCTGCAGCCCTGCCTCGGTCGCAAGGAACCAGCTCTTGGCTACGAGTGCCGCAATCGACTGTCGCGCGTACTCGAAATCCGCCTGCGCCGACGCGGCCTGGGCGGCGCTTGCCGCCCGGCCGCAGCGCACGCGGCCCCAGAGGTCGATCTCCCAGGTCGCGGAGATCGCAATGCCCTGGAGGCCCGAGCCGTCCCCCATGCTTGGTGCCACCATGCGCGAGGACATCGACCGACGGGTACAGCTTCGCCCCCGCCAGCTTGGCGTTGAGCAGCGCCAGCTCGACCCGGGCGGCGCCCACGCGCAGATCGGCGTTGTGCGCGATGGCTTCGGTCACCGCCGCCGCCAACTGGTCGTCGTGGAAGCTCGCGACCCAGTTGTCGGACACCGTGCCGGCACCAGCGCCTGCCGCGGTCCACTGTGCAGGCGTCTGCAGCCCAGGCAGTGCCTGTTCTTTGATGGCCGCCGCATCAGGCGGTTTCTTCACCGCACAACCGGCCATCGTCGCAACCAGTCCGGTTGCGACGAGAGCAGCGATTGACCGAAGCGGCGGCCGGGCGTTCGAGCGAAGACGAGCCATCGTGCCGTCCTTCAGTGGAGACTGATACTGTGCTTGATGATGATGTAGTCGAGATACGACGACGTCCGTGATCAGCACTTTTCGAATGAGGTGAAGGAGCGGCACGTGTTCCGTGTAGATGGCTGCCGCGCCGCGGGCGCCCGCCGCCAGGAAGAGTGCGTTGTCGTGCTCCGCGACAACCAGCTTCACCGGGAACTTGCCCGGAGGTGAGGTGAACGTCGTCCGGGGCAGGTCGCCGGACGCTTCAATCTGCCCCTGCGCCTGTGCCCAGATCACCGAATCCACATGCGCCTTGATGATCTGGCCCGGATAGGTGTCGAGCGTGATCTCCGCTTCGTTTCCCGGTACGACCTGGTGCAGTTCGTTCTGGTTGAACATCGCGAAGACCTGGTACTCATTGTCGACGAAGGTCATCACCTCGTTGAAGGCCACGCCGGACACGAAGTAGCCCGGCTCGAAGCATGCACGTTCACCATCGTGCCGTTGCCTGGGGCGACGACGGTCGTCTGTTCCAGGTTCCAGCGGGCGTTCTCGAGCTTGGCGCGCGTCGTGTCGGCCTGCGCCTGGGCGACCCGCACCTGCGCCTGCGCCGTGGCGATCTGCGCCTTGGCGCCCGCGACGGCCGCGAGGTCTCCTTTGACCCGACCGGAGAGCTTTTCCCTCACCTGTTGCTCGGCCGCACGCGCCGCGGCGATCTGCGCGGTCAGCTCGTTGACGTTGGTCTGCGCCTGCTCCAGATCGAAGCGGTTGCCGGCGCCGGCTGCGGTGAGCTCCGTGTTCTGCGCGACACGCTTCGTTGCCAGTTCGAGCGACGCCTGCAGCGCGGCAACCTTGTTCGTCGCCTGGCGGAGTTGTTCGTTGAGCTCCCGTTCTGTCGCCTGCGCATCGGGCAGACGCGTCTGCACGTCGGCCAGCCGGGTCTCTTCGGCCTTGACCTTCGCTTCGTCCGACAGCAGTTGCGCTTCGAGCGAACGAACCTCGATCTCATAGGGCGTCGGATCGATGCGGAACAGCACGTCGCCCTTCTTCACCGGCCGGTTGTTTTCGACCGGGACTTCGATCACGCGTCCCTTCACCTGCGACACGATCGGCACGACGTACTTGACGACCCGAACATCGGTCGTCGTCGGCGCGACAGACGTTCAACGTCAGCAGCATCGCCGCCCACGACCACCACCGGGAGGATCGCGACGCCGACCTTCCACGGCGTGGTCCAGGGCAGCAGCTTGAGCTTGATGAAGATCAGCCAGACGAAGAACGAGTAGATGCCGAGCAGGATGACTTCCATTTACTCCGCCTCGCTCGCGTCGCTCGCCGCCAGCCGCGTCTCGAGCGCGGCCAGGTCGGCGCGAATGGCGTCGAGCTCATTGGCCGGCACACCGTGCTCTTCGAGCGCGGCGACGCGCTGCCGTATGTCGGCGGTGGGGCTTTCCGGCTCGGGAAGTCCGTGCTCCTTGAAGTAGTCGGGATGCTTGTCGGTTCCGTACGCCAGTTTGTAGCCGACCGGCTTCGTGTACGCCCACAGCCAGGCGATCGGCCAGAGCAGCCCTCCGAACACGAGCGACAGCAGGCACAATGTCTTGATGGCCTCGAGCTGCGGATGATGCCGCTTGTGCGCGATCTTTTCCGGCAGCACGTGCACCATCCAGAAGAGGACGATGAGCGCCACCGGCACGAAGCAGAGCGCGAAGATGGCGATGTACTTCGCCATCGCGTCTTCGGCCTCGGGGGACAGCAACGACGCGTGCGCCGCCGACGGGGAGACCAGCAACCAGCCAGCCGCCAGCAGACCGACGACGACTGTCCGCGAGGCGTGATGCGCGCGCAGCGCGAGACGGAGAGTACGACAATCCTTCGTCATTGAACCACCCTACAGAATGGGCCTGAGCACGGGTCAACTGGCTATCGGGCTCTGCTTTGACCACCAAAAGCACTCCTCGTGCCATTGGACGTTTTATAGCCTCCTGCTTCATAGAGGCCAAAGTCGCGGCGTGTGGACCGCGGTCCTCCGGCTGTTCGGGGCCCCTCCACTATTCCGGGGGAAACGGTTGCCTGCGGCCGCGACACCTTCGACGCCGGAGTCCGAACACCATCGGAATGCCAACGAAAAGACCATCGTCGTCCCGCGCGTCGTGAAGGAGACGATTGAATGCGTGAGGTCTGGACCGACGGTGCCGGTGCCGAGCGTGCCGCCCACGGCGTGTCGGCTGATATAGTGCAGTCGTCTCGAAGGCGCGCCGGCCGATGACCAGGAGCGGTTACGGTCGGTTGGCAGATCGACCGAGGTCGACGCCGGACGCCGGCCCCGGAATGCCGGAGGACGCCCCGGATGCCGTGGGCAGCGACTGCGGCAGTCGACAGAGGACCGCAGTCGGAGGACGCCAACGGTGGTCGCAGGCGCGGTACGTGGGTTGCTGTCGGCGCTCCGCGCAGCCGCGCACAGGAGAGGTGGATGATGACCGTTTCACGCAGAACAATTGGTGCGACCGTGCTTGCGGCCGCAGTGCTGATGACGCCCGTGGTCCCGCGCGGACAGGGAGCAGCGGAGGTATTCACTGCCACGGCAGCGGTCAAGGGTGCCGGGGGCGCGTCGGCGAGCGCGCCGGTCACCGTCAAGGTTGACCGCAAGATGTCCCAGAGCGAGGCGGACCCACTGGTGGCGGCGTTCAAGGCCGGCGGCGCAGACGCGCTGCGGAAAAAACTCGTGGGGGTCCCGCCCACAGGCACAGTTCGGATTGGCGCAGGCAGCGAAACCCCGACGCGCTTGACGATCGAGCGGGCCACCGGCGAGGGCCGGCTTCTGACCATCGTCGCTGACAAGCCGCTGGTGTTTGTCGGCGCGGGGGTGCCTGGCGCAAAGCCAAAAGAAGGCTACGACTTTGCCGTCATCGACCTCCAGGTCGATGCCAAAGGCGGCGGTACCGGGACGATCGCGCCGGCCGCAAAGATCAAACTGAATCAGGACGCGTTCGTCGTGGAGGACTACAGCGGCGAGGTCGTCCGGCTGACGGCCGTCAAGAAAACAAAGTAGGGCCCCCGGTCTGGGGCACCCTGGCAGGCCGGAGTTCGGGCTGGCGGTGAACCCGCGCCGGCCCAGCCACGGCCGATCTCAAGATTTCGATGAGTCCTCACCATATGCGGTGTCAGGGAATGAGTCCCTCTCGCTGACCGGGCACCAGATTCGCGTCAATCCACGCTAGTTCTCAACCACTTACCGGGATTTCGCCGCCGCGCCGTCACAGGGCACGACCTGTGATGGGAGACGTGTGGGTGATGGGGGGACGTGCTGGAAAATCCAATGCTATGTGCTGCGCGAATTGAAAGGGAGCCGTTTTCACCGCCTGTAGAGCCGGTCGGTACAGATGCTTCTCTGGACCTCCGGGTGCCGGGCGGAGCGTCCTTGAACCACGTCGAATCCGTGGCGTTCATCGATCCGCTTGCCACTGGCGTCGACGCCGCGATCCGTGAGGCGCAGCGTTGCATCGTGGAGGCGCTCGATCTCGACGGGTGCATGCTGTTCGAGCCCAACGACGATGGGGACCTGCTCGGCACTTACAGCTGGTGGCGTCCCGCCGTTCCGGCGCCGCCCGCGCGTCTGTCGGCCAGGGAGAGTTTCCCCTGGATGTTCCCGAGGCTCCTGGAAGGCGAGCTGGTCTGTCTCTCGAGCCCCGACGGGCTGTCGGACGGCGTCGACCGCTCGAGCCTGCTTCGCTTCGGGCTGCGGTCGATCGTCGTGATCCCGCTGTCGGTGCACGAGAAGATCGTCGGCCTCGTGAGCTTTGGTGTGACGCGCAGCGAGCGGGACTGGCCTCTGGAGACTATTCAGCGGCTGCGGCTCTCGGCGGGCCTTTTCGCAAGCGTGCTCGCCAGGCGGCACAGCGACGAGGCGCTCTGCCGTGCGCTCGGCGAGGTCAAACGCCTGACCGATCAGCTGCGCGCGGAGAACGTCTACCTGCGCCGTGAAGTCGAAAGCACACTCGGAACGTCCACCGTCGGCCGGAGCGCCGCGATTCTCCACGTGCAGGAGCAGGTGCGGCAGGTGGCCGAGACCGATGCGACGGTCCTCCTTCTGGGCGAGACGGGCTCCGGCAAAGAGGTGTTCGCGTCACAGATTCATGAGTTGAGCCGCCGCCGCGGCCGGGCCATGGTCCGGGTCAACTGCGCGGCCATTCCGACGACCCTGATCGAGAGTGAGCTGTTCGGCCGGGAGAAAGGCGCCTACACAGGGGCTCTCTCGCGTCAGGCCGGGCGCTTCGAGCTCGCCGACGGATCGACGATCTTCCTGGATGAGATCGGTGACCTGCCTCTCGACGTCCAGGTCAAGCTGCTGCGCGTCCTGGAAGACAGGCAGGTCGAGCGGCTGGGCAGCTCGAAGGCAACAAAAATCAACACGCGAATCATCGCCGCCACGCATCGGGATCTCGAGAAACGTATTCGGGCCGACGCGTTTCGCGAGGATCTGTATTACAGGCTGAATGTCTTTCCGATCCGGGTGCCGCCCTTGCGCGAGCGGATCGAGGACATCCCCTTGCTGGTCTGGCGCTTCGTCGAGGAATTCTCGAAGGCGTTCGGGAAGCGCATCGAGTCGATCCCGAAAGACAATATCGACATGCTGCAACGATATCCCTGGCCTGGGAACGTTCGTGAGCTGCGCAATCTGGTGGAGCGCGCGGTGATCGGCGCGTCTGGTCCGCGTTTGACGATCGCGTTACCGCCGGGTTCCGCCGAGCGACACAGTGTGCGGCTCGTCGACGTCGAGAGGGAACACGTCAAGAGCGTGCTCGACAGTACCGCGTGGCGGATTCGCGGCGTGGGCGGCGCTGCCGAACGGCTGGGACTCAAAGCCACGACTCTCGAGACGCGCATGGCGAAGTTGGGACTCCATCGCGCGCATCGCTGACTCCGGCATTCCGGGCTCCCTCCGCGATACTGGGGAACACGACTGCCCGATTTGCGCCCCCAAGCGCGTCGATCGACCGTAACTCCAAGCAGCGGAGGAGCATCGGGCCGCCCCTCCGCGCGCCTCCAAATGGTACGGCTGCTGCTCTTGCCGCGGCGTGGTACGCCTCGCCGTTGTGCTGGCGGCTCCTGCCCGTGGCACAAAACAGCTCGTTCATACCTTCAGACTCCTGGCCTCGCCCACAAGCCTCGAGCCGGGCTGCCTCGGCTGTCGAGTCTGGACCGAGGACCACGACTCCTGTGTGCGGTACGAGGAAGTTTGGGCAACCGAGGAGGCGATACGCCTGCGGGTACAGTCGGAGCGGGTTTACGCGGCTTTTCGAGCTGCTGGAGTCCGCACCGGAGGCACCCAGCCTTCGGTTCGATTTCGTCACGGACACGCGCGGCCTGGACTACGTCGAGGAGGTGCGCAAGATGGATGCCTCGCTCGGGATTGATCGCAAATCCCTGGGGAGCTGGCTCCTGCTCGTCGGAGTGCTCTTTTCGACGCTTCCGGTCTAGAGCGCCCTGACGGCTGCGCCGTCTACGTACCGGTCCTTCCTCAGTTCGCCGAGGTGGCAGCGCATCTGCACTGGAGGTAATGGAAGCGCGCGGCCGCAGCGGCTCCCGTGCTGTCCATCAAAGCCGCTGGCGGCGCTCTTCACGGTCAACACGATCCTCTCGAAAGGATTCATCCATGACCATCGCCACGGGAGGAGTTGCGGAGCGACCCGCCTGGAAGGCTCTCGAAGATCACCATCGGAAAATCCGCGACGTGCATCTCCGCGAGCTGTTCGCGCGCGATCCGGGACGCGGCGAACGGCTGACCGCGGAGGCCGCAGGCATCTATCTCGACTACTCGAAGAACCGGATCACCGACGAGACACTGCCGCTGCTCGTCCGCCTCGCCGAGGAGTGCGGCCTGCGCGCGCGCATCGACGCCATGTTCCGCGGCGAGAAGATCAACGTCTCGGAGAAACGTGCCGTGCTCCACGTCGCGCTGCGCGCGCCGCGCGGCGCGTCGATCCTGGTCGACGGCGAGAACGTCGTGCCCGGCGTTCATGCCGTGCTCGACCGGATGGCGGACTTTGCGAATCGCGTCCGCAGCGGGGCATGGAACGGACACACGGGCAAGCGGATCCGCAACGTCGTCAACATCGGAATCGGCGGTTCCGATCTGGGGCCGGTCATGGCCTACGAGGCGCTCAGGCACTACAGCGACCGCAGCCTCACGTTCCGTTTCGTCTCGAACATCGATGGCACGGACTTCGCCGAAGCGGTCCACGATCTCGACCCGGCGGAGACGCTCTTCATCGTGTCGTCCAAGACCTTCACGACGCTGGAAACGATGACCAACGCGCGCACCGCGCGCGAGTGGTCGCTGGCGGGCGCTCGGCGGCGACGAGGCGTCGGTCGCGAAGCACTTCGTCGCGGTCTCGACCAATGCCGCGGAAGTGGCGAAGTTCGGCATCGACACCGCCAACATGTTCGGGTTCTGGGACTGGGTCGGCGGACGCTACTCCATGGATTCCGCGATCGGCCTCTCGACGATGCTGGCGGTCGGCCCGGATCACTTCCGGGCCATGCTCGACGGCTTCCACGAGATGGACGAACACTTCCGCACCGCACCTTTCGCGCAGAACCTGCCGGTGCTCATGGGACTCCTGGGCATCTGGAACACCAACTTCCTCGGCGCGCATACGGTCGCGGTGCTGCCGTACGAGCAGTACCTCAAGCGCTTCCCCGCCTACCTCCAGCAGTTGACGATGGAGAGCAACGGCAAGCACGTGACGCTCGACGGCGACGAGGTCTCGTACGACACCGAGCCCGATCTACTGGGGAGAACCGGGCACCAACGGCCAGCACTCCTTCTATCAGTTGATCCACCAGGGAACGCGGCTCATCCCGTGCGACTTCATCGCGTTCGGCGAGACGCTCAACCCGCTCGGCCAGCACCACGACGTGCTCCTCGCCAACGTGTTCGCGCAGGGTGAGGCGCTGGCCTTCGGCAAGACACCAGAGGAAGTGCAAGGCCGAAGGCTCGCCCGACTGGCTGGTCCCCCATCGGACGTTCCAGGGAAACCGGCCGTCCAACACGATCCTGCTGCCGCGACTGACGCCCGCCGCGCTCGGGAGGCTGGTCGCGCTCTACGAGCACATCGTGTTCACGCAGGGCGTGATCTGGAACATCGACTCGTTCGACCAGTGGGGCGTGGAACTGGGCAAGGTGCTGGCGCAGCGAATCATCCCGGAGCTCGGCGGCAGCGCGCGAGCCCCGCTGAATCACGACAGCTCGACGAACGCGCTCATCCGGCGCTACCGGAACGTCAGCGAGAGGACGTCGTGAGGGCGATGCGGTATCAGTTCGGCGGACACGTGGAGAAAGCCGCCCACGAAACCAGTGTTTGAGAACGGGGAGCGGAGATGGGCGACACACATGCCGACGCACTCGTGTTCTTCGGGGCGACGGGCGATCTGGCGTACAAGAAGATCTTTCCCGTCGCTGCAGGCGATGGCCAAGCGCGGGAACCTCGATGTGCCGGTCATCGGCGTGGCCAAGGCCGGCTGGACGCTCGATCAGTTGCGCGCGCGGGCGCAGGACAGCGTCGAGAAGCACGGCGGGCTGGACCGTGCCGCGTTCGCCACGCTGTGCGGACTGCTTCGGTACGTCGACGGGGACTACCACGACCCGGCGACCTTCGAGGCGGTCCGACGCGAGCTCGGAGACGCGGCGCACCCCGCGCACTACCTGGCGATCCCGCCTCCGCTCTTCGGACCCGTCGTGGAACAGCTGGCTCGATCGGGGTGCGCGAAAGGAGCCCGCGTCGTCGTCGAGAAGCCTTTCGGGCAGGATCTCGTGTCGGCGCGCGCGCTGAATCGGATTCTGCTCGGCGCGTTCGTGGAGCGCGACATCTTCCGGATCGACCACTACCTCGGAAAGCGCCCCGTTCACAACATGCTGTTCGTTCGCTTCTCGAATCCGCTCCTCGAGGCCTTCTGGAATCGGAGCCACGTCGAGAGCGTGCAGATCACGATGGCGGAGGACTTCGGCGTCCAGGGGCGCGGCGCCTTCTACGACGAGACGGGCGCGATCCGCGACGTCGTCCAGAACCACCTCTTCCAGGTGCTGAGCAATCTCGCGATGGAGCCGCCGGCGAGAATGGACAGCGAGTCGCTGCGGGACGAAAAGGTGAAGGTCCTGAAGTCCATCCCTCGCTCTGGAGGCCGCGGACGTCGATTCGTGGACAGTTCCGCGGCTACCGCGAGGAGCGTGGCGTCGCCGCCGATTCGCAGGTCGAGACGTTCGCCGCTGTCCGGCTCCGCATCGATTCGTGGCGATGGCAGGGCGTCCCGTTCTACATCCGCACAGGCAAGTGCCTCCCCGTGACGTCCACCGAGGTCGTCGTCCGCCTGCGGCGGCCTCCAACGGCGTCCTGTTCCCGACCGCCGCTCCCCTGTCGAACTACTTCCGGTTCCGGATTCGTCCCCCGGCAGACGATCGCGTTCGGCGTCACGGCGATGGACGAGGCCGACCAGATGATCGGCCAGCGGGCCGAGCTCGTGGCGAGTCGAGACGCCTGGCGCTGACGAGAGGGCCGCCTACGAGCGCGTCCTGAGCGACGCCCTCGAGGGAGACGCCACGCTGTTTGCGCGGATGGACTACGTCGAAGAGGCGTGGCGCATCGTCGATCCGGTGCTGGACGATGAACACGCCGGTTCGCGAATACGAGCCGGGGACCTGGGGGCCACCCGCCATCGCGCCGAGGACATCACGCCCGCCGGCGGGTGGGCAAACCCGACGAGTCAGGAGAGGCGTCGTCCGCGCATGCCTGACGTCGGACAGAAGGCGCGCGGCAGATCCGCCGAGCTGAAGCGATTGGAGGACGCGCGCGAGTGGAACGCGCCCTGGAGGATGTGGGGCCCCTACCTGAGCGAGCGGCAGTGGGGGACGGTGCGCGAGGACTACAGCCAGGACGGCGATGCGTGGGAGTACTTCCCCCACGATCACGCGCGGTCGCGCGCGTACCACTGGGGAGAGGACGGGCTCGCAGGCTTCTGCGACCTGAAGCAGCGACTGTGTTTCGCCGTGGCGCTCTGGAACGGGAAGGACCCGATCCTGAAGGAGCGGCTCTTCGGCTTGAGCAATGCCGAGGGGAACCACGGCGAGGACGTGAAGGAGTACTACTTCTATCTCGATTCCACGCCGACCCACTCGTACATGAAGTGGCTGTACAAGTACCCCCAGGCCGCCTTCCCGTACGACGACCTCGTGAAGACGAATGCGCGCCGCACGCGCAAGGACTTCGAGTACGAGCTCGATCGACAGCGGCGTCTTCGACGACGATCGCTACTTCGACGTCTTCGTCGAGTATGCCAAGTCGTCTCCGGAGGAATGCTTCATCCGGATCACCGTCGCGAACCGGGGGCCGGAGACCGCGACGATTCATCTGCTGCCCACGCTGTGGTTCCGCAACACGTGGCACTGGTGGCCGGGCGCGGCGAAACCGCACCTGACGGCGGCGAAAGGACCGAGCGGCGCGAGCGTCGTGGCGGCGTCGCACCCGGAACTTGGCGATCGATGGCTCTACTGCGATGGTGCGCCGCCGCTGCTGTTCACCGAGAACGACACCAATACCGAGCGGCTCTTCGACACGCCCAACGCGAGCCCGTACGTCAAGGACGCCTTCCACGCGTTCGTCGTGCACGGGAAAAGCGACGCCGTCAACCCGGCGGAAGCCGGCACCAAGGCCGCCGCTCACTACCGCCTCGAGGTTGGTGCCGGCCAGTCGGTGGCGGTCCGGCTCTGCCTCACGGATGCGTCGCAGGCAACCCGTCCCTTCGCTGCCTTCGAGAAGACGGTCGAGGCCAGGCGTCGCGAGGCGGACGAGTTCTACCGATCCTGCACGCCGGAGTCCGCCAGCGAGGACACCGCGCGCGTCATGCGACAGGCCTTCGGAGGCCTCTTCTGGACGAAGCAGTACTACTTCTTCGACGTCAACATGTGGCTCCGCGAGCACGGCGTGCATCCGTTCGACTCGCCGTCGGCGTTGCCGTCAGGAACCGCCCCTGGTTCCACATGTTCAACGACGACGTCATCTCGATGCCGGACAAGTGGGAGTATCCGTGGTACGCCGCCTGGGATCTCGCCTTTCACGCGGTCGCGCTGTCGGGCGTCGACCCGGACTTTGCCAAGCATCAGCTCAACCTGATGTTGAAGCCGCGCTTTCTGCACTCCAACGGTCAGCTGCCCGCCTACGAGTGGAACTTCAGCGACGTCAACCCGCCGGTGCATGCGTGGGCGACGCTCTTCCAATACCGCATGGAGCAGGCGCAGCGCGGAGAGGGGGACGTCGAGTTCCTCAAGCGCGCCTTCGGGAAGCTCCTCATCAACTTCACGTGGTGGGTGAATCGCAAGGACCGCCTGGGGAAGAGCGTGTTCGAGGGAGGGTTCCTCGGCCTCGACAACATCGGCGTCTTCGACCGCAGCGCCGAGCTGCCCACGGGCGGCCACCTCGAGCAGGCCGACGGCACCGCCTGGATGGCGATGTTCTGCCAGAACATGTTCGAGATCGCGATCGAGCTCGCAGCCCGCGACGCCAGCTACGACGACCTCGTCTACAAGTTTGCCGAGCACTTCCTGTGGATCGGCATCGCCATGAACAAGGTGGGCGACGACGGCATGTGGGACGAGAAGGATGGCTTCTACTACGACGTCCTGCGCCTGCCGGACGGCACGGCCGCGCGTCTCAAGGTCCGCTCGCTCGTCGGGCTGTTGCCGCTCTGTGCCACGACCGTCATCGAACCGTGGCAGCGCGAGCGCGTGCCGCGGGTCGGCAAGTCGATCGAGATGCGGTTCCGCCACATTCCAGAGCTCCTTGGCGGTATCCACCCGACCGGCCCAGAGCATATGAATTCCGCAGGCCGGACCATTGCGGCTCTCGTCGATCTCGACCGGTTGCGGCGGATCCTCTCACGCATGCTGGACGAACAGGAATTCCTGAGCCCCTACGGCATCCGCTCGGTATCGCGGTGGCACGAGCAGCATCCATACGTCGTGCGCGTGGGCGAGAAGGAGTACGAGGTCTCCTATCAGCCAGCCGAGTCGAACAGCGGGATGTTCGGCGGGAATTCCAACTGGCGCGGCCCCGTGTGGTTCCCGATGAACGTCCTGCTCATTCGCGCGCTGTTCCAGTTCCATGCCTATTACGGCGACTCCTTCCGGGTGGAGTGTCCCACAGGCTCCGGCCGGCTGATGACGCTCTTCGAGGTCGGCACGGAGATCTCCGATCGCCTGCAGCGCATCTTCCTGCGCGATCGCATGGACTGGCCGGCGTCCGGTGTTCGGCGGCACGGACGAAGTTCCAGAACGACCCGCACTGGCGCGATTGCATTCCGTTCTACGAGTACTTCCACGGCGACAACGGCGCCGGCCTCGGCGCCAGCCACCAGACCGGGTGGACCGCGCTTGTCGCCGTCCTCGCGCAAATCTGCGGCATCGCTGATGCGCGCACCGTGCTCGGGTCAGGGAGAAACGGAACCCTCGGGTTGCACGGGGCGGTCAATCGTCAGCGAGAGGCTGCCTCGCAGTGACGGGCATGAAGGAGCGGACATGCGTGTGGGCATCGCTACCGATCACGGCGGCTTCGGTTTGAAGGAAGAGCTCCTCACGCGTCTGCGTTCCGCCGGCCACGAAATCGTGGATTTCGGCGCACACACGTTGAATGCCGAAGACGACTATCCCGACTTTGTCGTGCCTCTCGCGGAGGCCGTCGTTGCTGGAGAGGTACAGCGCGGCGTGGCGATCTGCGGCAGCGGTGTTGGCGCGTCGGTTTGCGCCAACAAGGTCGCCGGTATCCGGGCGGCGCTCGTCCACGACCATTTCTCCGCGACAACAGGGCGTCGAGGACGATCACCTCAACATCCTCTGCATGGGCGGACGGACGGTCGGGCCGGCCGTCGCCTGGGATCTCGTCCAGGCGTTCCTTGGCGCCGAGTTCAGTCAGGCGGCGCGGCATTTGCGGCGACTGGCGAAAGTCGAGCGCTTGGAATCGGCGGCGCGGAGCTACGTGGGACGTAGCATCGGACGATGGCATTTGAGCGCGCCGCAGGCGCAGCGATGGGGGTCCGGCGGGGCGAAGCCCCCCGGTTAATCACGGCACCGCGCGCCGCAGGCGCGCCCGCCGGAGCGGAGTGGGGTATCGGGGCCCCGCGAGCGACGGCGATGGGGGGTCCGGCGGGGCGAAAGCCCCCCGGTTAATAAAATGACCACCACAACCACGCTCACAGACACGCAGATGGATCAGCTCGCCATCAACACTATTCGAACGCTGTCGATGGATGCGGTCCAGGCGGCCAACTCGGGCCACCCGGGAACGCCGATGGCGCTCGCGCCGCTGGTGTACACCCTCTGGAATCGCGTCCTGCGCTTCGACCCCCAGGACCCGATCTGGCCCGGCCGCGACCGCTTCGTGCTGTCGAACGGCCACGCCTCGATGTTGCTCTGGTCGATGCTCCACCTCACGGGGACGCGGACCGTGAATGCAGAATACGAACGGCTGGGCGAGCCCTCGGTCACGCTCGATGACATCCGCCGGTTCCGTCAGTTCGGCAGCAAGGCGCCCGGCCATCCCGAATACCGTCTGGTCTCCGGCGTCGAGACGACGAGCGGTCCGCTGGGCCAGGGCATCGCGACCAGCGTCGGCATGGCCATCGGCGAGCGGTGGCTCGCCAACCGCTACAACCAGCCGGGCTTCGAGGTGTTCGACTACAACATCTACGCGATCTGCGGCGACGGCTGCCTGATGGAGGGCGTGAGCGCCGAAGCGGCATCGCTCGCGGGCCATCTGGGGCTGGACCATCTCTGTTGGATCTTCGACAACAACCACATCACCATCGAAGGGAGCACGGACCTGACGTTCACCGAGGACGTCGCGGGCCGTTTTCTGGCCTACGGGTGGAACGTCCTGCGCGTGGGCGACGCGAACGACATCGATCGCATCGAGCACGCCCTCAAGGTCTTCCGGCAGACCAAGGGGCGGCCGACGTTCATCATCCTCGACAGCAGCATCGGGTACGGCTCGCCCAACAGGCAGGGCACCGCCGCCGCCCACGGCGAGCCGCTCGGTGTCGAGGAAATCCGCCTCACCAAGCGCGTGTACGGCTGGCCGGAGGACGCGTCCTTCCTCGTGCCTGACGGTGTCCGCGAGCACTTCGACGCCGGCGTCGGCAAGCGTGGCGCCGACGCTCGCCGGACGTGGACGAACCTCTTCGCCGAGTACCGATCCAAGTACCCGGACCTGGCGACGGAGATCGATCAGATGCAGCAGCGCAAGCTGCCCGCAGGCTGGGATCGGAACCTTCCGGTGTTCCCGGCCGATCCGAAGGGTGTGGCGGGACGCGAAGCCTCGGGCAAGGTGTTGAACGTCCTCGCGCAGAACGTCCCGTGGCTGCTGGGTGGCTCGGCGGACCTGGGTCCCTCGAACAAGACCACCCTGACGTTCGCCGGCGCCGGAAGTCTCCAGGCCGCCAGCCCCGGCGGAAGGAATCTGCACTTCGGCGTCCGCGAGCATGCCATGGGCTCGATCCTGAACGGGCTCTCGCTGACGAAGCTGCGGCCGTTCGGCGCCACCTTCTTCATCTTCAGCGACTACGCGCGGCCCGCGATCAGGCTCTCCGCCTTGATGGAACTGCCGACCATCTTCGTCTTCACGCACGACGCGATGAGCGACGGCGAGGACGGCCCGACACATCAGCCGGTCGAGCACCTGGCGTCGCTCCGCGCGATTCCGGGCCTCGTGATGCTGCGGCCCGGCGATGCCAACGAAGTAGTGGAGGCCTATCGCTATCTCATGCCGTTGCGCCATGAGCCCGCGGTGCTCGTGCTGTCGCGGCACCCGCTGCCGACCCTCGATCGGAACAAGTACGCGTCGGCCGCTGGCGTCGCCCGCGGCGCCTACATCCTGGCAGACGCGCCGAACGGCAAGCCCGACGTGATTCTGATCGCCACCGGCAGCGAGATCGCACTGGCCGTGGAGGCGCACGAGAAGCTCCTCGAAGAGGGTGTGCACTCGCGCGTCGTCTCGATGCCGTCATGGGACATCTTCGAGCACCAGCCGCGGGAGTACCGCGACAGCGTCCTGCCGCCCGGGGTGACGGCGCGCGTCGCGATCGAGCAGGCGTCTACCTTCGGCTGGGAACGCTACGTGGGGACGACCGGCAAGGTCATCGGCATGCAGACGTTCGGCGCCTCGGCGCCGTTGAAGGCCTTGCAGAAGGAATACGGCTTCACTGTCGACAACGTTGTCGTCGCGGCCCGGGCACAACTGGCGCGGTGATGCCGCGCTCTACGACAGGTGCTTGATGAGCAGCACCTCGTTGCCCCGTTCGTTGTAGGCGACTTCATCCACGACCTGCCGCACGATGAGCATGCCGAATCCGCCCGGCCGCATGCCAGTTTCTGCGCGATTGAGGGCGGCGGCAATTACGGCTTCGGGCTCGCTCGACGCGGTCGCATGGGCCAGGGCTGCCGGGTCGAACCCCGGACCCGGATCACGGAGGTGGTACACGATCGCGCGTGCCGTCCGGGCGGCGGTCACCTCGATCACCTGCTCGGGATCGAAGCCCCCGCCATGCTCCATGGCGTTCAGCAGCATCTCTCTGAAGGCGGTCATGAGCAGATCGCGTTCGCTATCGTCGTCTACGATACCCGCTTGAAGTTCCGTCATGAAGCGCACCAGCCGATCGGCGGTGAGCAGACGACACGACACTCTCAGCGTCAGCCAGTGCGGAGCCCCTGAGACGACTTCGATTCCGTCGCGCCACTGATCGTCCTTGAGCGCCGCGCGCGCCATGTCCGCGATCTCCCGGATGTCGAACGGTTGGGCGAAGCACGCGAACACGTGCGCCCTGAGCGCCGCGATCACGGCATCCGGAGACACAGCCGGAGCGAGGGCGATGATCCTGACGCCTGGACGGCGTTCGCGCAACAGCGCACAAAGCGCGAGGTCTTCGCGCACCGATGTCTCCGGATCCGTGACGACCACATCAACCGCATGTGATTGCAGCCGGTGCACCGCCTCGACGGGCCCTTCGCACGTCTCGATCTCGTGGCCGTGGAGTGCTCTCTCGCGACGGAGCGCGTCCGCGAGCGCGTTGTCGGGTCCAATGATGAGGATTCTGCCCACGATATCGCTCCACTTCGACGAGCTTCGATGACTTGCCCGATGCGCCGCGAGGACCGCGTGCGTTCGCACGACCGCTGTCATCGTGTGAGACCGACCCTCGCGTCAGGCCTTCAAAGCGGCGGTCCGAGCGCAACGGGTCGAACCCCGGCTCCACTCCCAGATACTGCAGTTGCATCTTCAAGGCTTTCTCAATTGGTCTGACGACGTTCGCCACCGGACCTAGGGGCAGCTGCCACGCCGGACCAGACGGCGAGCGCTGCGTGCAGAGCAACCGCCGGCCACATAAGAACGCCGACGAGTCCCACGACGGCACCAGCGTGTGCGAGAACCGCGGCGGCGGCGCAGTTGTACAGCAGCATCGCCGCGATTAACCCGCGCAGGGCGAGGCTCGGTCCGTCATCGCGCGCCAGCCAGCAGGCGACGCCCAACGAGAGCAACGCGGCGCCGGCGATGCGGGCCACGACGAGCGCGGCCGGCGCGTCGAGCGATGCGCCGAGCAAGAACGCGACGACAAGCGTCGGTGACACCAGCAGCATCAAGCCGGTCGCCGTCTCGACTAACGCAGTCACGATCAGCAGCTTTTTTGCGACCATCAGCTGGACCGCCAATCGCTGAGGCTCATGTGGATCTGTCCTTCTTGGCCCGCTGTAGCGGCGGCGCGCTCCATGCGCGCCGTATGATCTGGTACACCCACTTCGAGACCCATCGATCGACGCGAACGGGCGCACCCTGTGGTCAGAACGCGGCGACTCGTTCGACCAGCCAGAAGCTCGCGAGCGCCACCAATGGCATACGGCGCGATGCGCCAGAGCCAGGCGGGTTGCGACAATCGAAGCCGTTGTCCCGCGCGCCAGCCAACTGCGATCACTGCCAACACAGCTCCGACAAACAGCAACTGCCCAATCTCGACGCCGACATTGAAGAACAGCAAGGCGATCGGAATGGACGACTGCGGCAAGCCGACCTCCGCGAGCGCGCCGGCAAAGCCGAATCCGTGCAGCAGCCCGAACGTGAACGCCACGACCCACGGATAGTGTTGCGTCACGCTGTAGCGGCCTTGCCGCGTGTGGACGATCTCCGACGCGACGAAGACAATGCTCAGCGCAATCGACGCTTCGACCGGCGGCCGCGGGACGTGCACCCAGCCGAGGGTTGCCCCGGCAAGCGTCAGACTGTGCGTCGCCGTGAACGCCGTGATGGTGACGAGCAGTCGTCGCCGGCCCCTGCACGAGGAGCACCATCGCGAGCACGAACAGCAGGTGATCGAACCCGGACAGGATGTGTTCGATCCCGAGGATCGTATACGTCCTGACGACTTCCAGCCGACCAGGGCTGGGCCTGCCGACGAAGCGGGGGCTCACCGGCAGGATGCGCTCGAGCTGCACGGTGCCGTCCAGGCGCACGAGCCGCGCGAGCACGTCGATCCGGGTTTCCGAGAGCTGCGAGAAGAAGATGGCCTTCCCGTCGAGCCCGTCCGGCACACGGATGCGCCAGCGCTGCACCGTGATGCCGCGCGAGAAGGTGCTGCGCACCTCCGTGAGTGCCTCGGTCCCGTCGGGGAACTGCGGCTTCACCTTGAGCGTGGTGGACTCGTCGATCGCCGGGACCTTCCAGAGGACGTCGTACGTCTCCCGGTCCAGCTGCGTGAGCTGCAGGTAGCCCGGCTTGAACTCGTCCGCGCGACCTGGAACGATCGCGGTGAGGAGCAATGCCACGACGACGAGCGGGAGAGAGACCGTTCTCATCGCCGTTCCGTCGCCAGCTCCGTCTCGATGCTGACCTGATATTCGCCGCGCATCTTCGTGTAGGCGTCGTTGCGCGCGCGCTGGCGGCGCTCGTTCTCCCATTCGCGCACGACCTGGTCGCGCACGGCGGTGAGCTGCGGCGCCACCGCGGGCGTGCGATCCGAGACGCGCACGTAGTGCGCCCCGAAGCTCGAGTCGATCGGCCCCACCCATTCGCCGACCGGCACTTTCTCGAGAGCCGCGGCAAAGGAGGCGCCAAAGTCGCGCGCCACCAGATCGGCAGGAGTCAGCGTCATCCGATACGGCAGCAACGTCGGCTTGCCAAGTTTCTCGGGGTCAGTACCGCTTCCGAAGGGCCTCACGCGTGACCGCCACGGCGTGCACCACTCCGCGGACCGGACGTGGGTTGTCCAAGAAACACCTGCTCGAAGGTGAGGATGGCCGGCTGAACGAAGCGCGCCTGGTTCGCCGTCAGGTACGCGGACAGGTCCGCGTCGGTCGGCGCCCGTGTCGAGGCGTCCTCCTCCGCGATCATCTCGATCTTCTGGCGGACTCGACGCTTCACGACGATGTCGTCACGTTCGAGCCCGAGTCTCACACCTTCCCGGTACAGGATCTCATCGCGTACGTACGACTCAATCAGGTGGTTCAACTCGATGGTGGACGGTTCGCGACCTCTCGCCGCCACATGCTGTGTCACCAGGTCGTCTACCACCCCCTGGGTGATGACGATGCGGCGCCCGCCGGAATCGCCGGGCGACACCCATCGATAGGCGCCGAAGAGCGCGATGCCGATCAGCAGGAAGTGCAGCATCGGCTCGCCGAGAAGTTTTCGAATGTGCATGCGGTTTACCTGAGCGCCCGCATTCCGATGACGCGAACGTCGCACCTCTACTTTGGCGAATACCAGATGGGCGACGTGAACGCCCGCTCCTGCGTCGTCATCGGCACCTTCGGGTCCGTGATCTTGATCTTGAAGTACGCCGCGTCGTAGGCGGTCCAGCGCGGCGTCGGGATTTCGAGGACGCGCGCGTAGTAGACCGCCCGGACCGACGGATCGAAGTCCGGGTCCTTCCAGACGGTGACGAGTTCCGGATCGCCGATGGTGTTGGTCCACGTCGCGGTGGCGACGTCCACGGTGTTCCCCACCGGGGTCAGCTTGCCGTTGACGATCTTGCGCCGGTCCTTGTCGCCCCAGACCACGTCGTAGATCTTCTCCTGCGGCTTGCCGTCCTTGCCCAGCCATCCCTTGATGATCTGGATGCGATCGAGGTTGCCGCTGAACCGGTCTTTGAGCGCGGCGACGAGGAACGTCGGCGCCTTGCCGGCCGGCGCAGCGGGAAGATCGGCGCCCATCGGCACACCTTTCGCGTAGCCGGCCACCGCCGGCGTGCGCGTGGCGTCAGCCTGCGTGAAGTCGTAGCCACCGAAAAACCGGACGATCATGCGGGGACCGCTCGTCGCGTAGGTCTCGCGGCGCATCATCGCGTCCCACAGCTCCGCACGCGTGTTGCCGGTCGCCCACACGGCGGTGTATCCGGCCGCCGTCATCTCCCAGCCTTTCACGATGCGGTTGGGGCCGAAGTTCATCGCGTCCTCGTCCCACCGATCCGGCCGGGGCTCGGCACTCGGGAATTTGGCGAAGAAGTTGTCCTCTTCGGCCGCCACCAGGCCGTTGTGGGTGTCGGTTCCGCCCGCCATCCCGAACTTGAACGGGTTGGTCCCCAGATCCTGTTCCACCTTCAGGCCGTTCTTGAGCGCTTCGCGCGCGTATTCGCCCGCGATCATGCCGGGCTTCTTCGGCGTCTGCGTCAGGTTGCCGCGGTCCCACAGCTCGTAGGCGGCGAAGTCGTCGGTCGGCGACAGCGACGGATGCGACTCGCTCTGCCCCTTCATCTGAATCGCTTCGAACAGCGGCTCCCACCGCTGCCGCGCGTCGGCCCACGCCTTGGTGAGCGGGTCGCCGCTGAAGGTCGTCAGCGCGAACATCCGGCCGTTCGAGAGATTGCCGTTGTGCGGGATCGCGAGGATCTTGCCGCCGGTCGTCTTCTCCCATTCGGTCATCCACTTCCAGAGGTCCTCGGGGTTCTCGCTCTGGAACGTGGTGTACGGCAGCACCTGGTCGGCCTTGTCCTTGTTGTCGCGGTAGATGATGTTCCGGTGCAGGTTGTCGCCGCCGCCGGCGTTCGACGTCCACTCGTAGCCGATGAACGCCGTGAAGCGCCCCGGTTCGTTGTACTTCTCCGCGATCGTGGTGGTCTTGGCCCAGACGCTCTTGGCAAACTTCGGATCCGTCGCGGCCGGCGGCAGCTTCTTGTTCGCCTGCGCGGCGACCAGTTCCATCACGGCCTTCTTCGCCTCCACCGGACCGCCGTTGAACATCTCGCGCCACCGTCTTGAGCGTCGGGTCGGCCATCATCTCGGGATTGCCGCCCTTGATCTCGGTGATCATGCCCATCATGTCGGAGTGATCCGTGATGGCGACCCAGTCGAGCGGCTGTCCGAGCTTCACCGGCTGGCCGCTGGTCGAGGTGACTTCCTCGCCCCGCGCAAACCGCGTCGCCTCCTCGGGACCGAGCGTCGCGCCGCTGCCGCCGGCATCAACCGACCACGCGGTGTGGACGTGCTCGTCGCCGAAGTACGGGCGCTCGGGGTAATTCCTGCCTGCGTACGGCGAGTAGCCAGGCTTCTTGTAGAACATGGTCGGATCGGCCGGCTTGATCTCGCCGGTGTCGGCGGTAGACGTCCCGGCGCCGGTCGGCGGACCGCCAAGTTGCACGGCGGCCGACGGCTCCGCGGCAGGCGTGGCCGGAGGCGCTGTGGCCTGCGGGACTGGCTGCCGCAGGCGGCGGCGAGCAACACTGTCCCAATCACGATGAGTTGCCTCATGGGCATGGCACCTTCCTCATGTCGTTCGCCGACGAACATCGCATCGTGCACGTTAAGGTTGAACCGAGTGCGGGTTGCAAGACGACCGCCACTGTCCTCCCGCCGACAGCTTCGTTGGGACACTTCTCGTTCAGCCTCGATCGCCAGCTGTCCAGCCAGCCGAGCCAGCAGGATGCCTCACAACATACGGTGACGTGCCCAAGACGACCCGCGGCGGATCGCAACCCGGGGTACTCCGCAGGCGGCCGGTTACGGAGGCTCCGTCATTCCGGAGTGCCTCCGGGATGACGGGAGTCGCAACGGGTTGGGGTAGTTCCCGAGCGCCGCCGCAATCAGCGTCCAGAAACCTGTGGACCCAGCAGGTTCGCCGGAAGAGGCAGAGCGAGCGCCGGGCTGGCATGTCCGCTGCACTGCATCCGTACGCTGGCTCCACCAGAACCAACCGTTGCCGTTCCGCTGGACAACTACGGCTGCGTGAGCTTGGAAGGTGACTATCCACTGAAGGCATGAAGAGACTGCCCCGTGCGGCCACCACTCTCGTCCTGCTGGTGATGCCCATGTGCGCGTCGGCACAGGAGTTGGAGCCGGGCGCGTACTGGCCCATCCCTGCGGGGCTGAACATCGTGACCGTCGTCGACAGTTTCAACTCGGGCGATCTCGCGTTCGATCCTTCCGCCCCAATCGACAATGCGAGCGCCAGGATCAACACGACGTCGTTTGCGTTCACGCGGGCGTTCAGGCTGGCTGGACGATCGGCGAACGTGGGGCTGGCGCTGCCCGTTATCGGTGGTCATCTGGATGGCAACTATCTGGGGGAACACGCGGAGGTCGACCGGTTCGGGCTGGGCGACCCGAGACTGAGAGTGGCGATGAACCTTTATGGGGCTCCTGCGATGACGCCGAAGGAGTTCGCGTCGTATCAGCTGGGGACCATTCTTGGCGTCAGCGTCACCGTGGCGCCCCCGCTTGGACAATACGACTCGGCGAAGCTGATCAACCTCGGCAATCATCGCTGGTCGATCAAGCCGGAGGTCGGCCTCGCGCGCGGCCGCGGCCCGTGGGTGTTGGAGATGATGGCGGGGGTCTGGTTGTTTACGGACAACACGGACTTCTTTGGAGGGCGCACGCGGAAGCAGGACCCGATTGCCGCTGCGCAGGTCCACGTGACCTACAGGTTCAAGCGCACCATGTGGCTGGCCGGCGATGCCAACTACTTTACCGGCGGGCAGACGACGATCGGCGGGAAGCTGAATCTCGATCTCCAGCGCAACTCGCGTGTCGGGGCCACGTTTTCGAGAGCGCTCGATCGTCATCAGGCGATCCGTATGTCGGTGAGCCGAGGGGCCTACACGACGATAGGCGCCGACTTCCTGTCTGTCGCGGCGAGCTACAGCTACGCGTGGGCACGCTGAAAAGGACGGAGGCATGAAAACCGCCTGCTGGCAGTCCTCTGTGTGTCGGGGCCTTTTCCTGTTGCTCCTGACAGGCGCCGCGTCCTGCTCCGGTCGGCAGGAGCCGGCGGCACCGCCGGCGACGACACAGGCCGGAGCGCAAAACCCGGAAACGGCCTCGCCCTACGACGCGCTCCCGGAAGCGTATCGTCTCCTGGTGGACAAGCCGTTCACCGGTGACTTCGACGAGATGGTGAAGCGTCGCATGATTCGCGTGGCGGTGACCTTCAATCGCACGCATTACTTCATCGACAAGGGGCAGGAGCGGGGGATTACGTACGAGTCGTTGAAGCTGTTCGAGAATGATTTGAACGCGGACTTGAAGACCGGCAACCTCAGGCTGCACGTCGTGATCGTGCCGATCCCGCGCCACGAGCTGTACCCCGCCCTCGTGAGCGGCAAAGTGGACATGGTCGCCGCCATGGTGACCGTCACGCCCGAGCGGGAGACCCGCGTGGCCTTCTCGGAGCCGACGCGCACCAACGTGAGCGAAGTGGTGGTCACCGGGCCGGGCGCGCCACCGATCGCCACGGTGGACGATCTCGCCGGCCAGGAGGTGTTCGTCCGCAAAGAGAGCATTTATGAGGAGAGCCTCATCAGGCTGAACGAGCAACTGAAGGCGCGCGGCAAGCCCGCGGCCGTGTTCGTCGAGGCCCCCGCCGTTCTCGAGGACGATGACGTGCTCGAGATGGTCAACGCCGGCCTCGCTCCAATCACCATCGTTGACGACTACCTGGCCCAGTTCTGGAGCAAGGTGTTCACAGACATGAAGGTGCACCAGGACATCGCCGTGCGGTCGGGCGGAAGCCTAGCCATCGCGTTTCGCAAGGACAATCCCCAGCTCAGGGAGGCCGTCAACACGTGGATCCGGAAGCACGGACAAGGTGACGCATTCCGAAACGTGATCGAGCGTCGGTATCTCGAGAACACCAAATACGTGAAGAACGCCGCGGCCGACGCCGAGCGCCAGAAGTTCCGGGCGGTGATCGAGTTGTTCAGGAAATACGGCGCGGAGTACGACCTCGATTACCTGCTGATGGCGGCGCAGGGGTATCAGGAGTCGACGCTGGACCAAAAAGTCAAGAGCCCCGTTGGCGCGATTGGCGTGATGCAGGTCATGCCCCCTACCGCCAAGCAACTCAAGGTCGGCGACGTCAGAAAGGTCGATGCCAACATCCACGCCGGCGTGAAGTACATGCGGTTCATGATGGACCAGTATTTCAAAGATGAGCCCATGGACAATCTGAACAAGGGCCTCATGACGTTCGCGGCGTACAACGCCGGGCCCGGACGGATCAGACAGCTTCGGAGCGAGGCGGAAAAGAGGGGCCTCGATCCCAACGTGTGGTTCGGCAACGTCGAGCGCGTGGCTTCCGAGCGGATCGGCCGCGAAACGGTCACCTACGTCAGCAACATCTACAAGTACTACATCACATACCGTCTGCTTGCCGATCAGCTGGAGCGACGCAACGCGGCGAAGGCAGAGGTCGGGAAGAGCAAGTAATACTGGAGGCTTCGATGAAGGACAGGCAAGGCTCCCTGGTGGATGTCACCGAGCAGAAGCGGTTGAACGACGCGCGCGAGGCCCACATCCCCTGGAAGAAATGGGGACCTTATCTCAGCGAGCGGCAATGGGGTACGGTCCGCGAGGACTACAGCGACGATGGCAACGCCTGGGACTATTTCACCCATGACCAGGCTCGCTCACGCGCCTATCGTTGGGGCGAGGACGGGCTGGGCGGCATCAGCGATGACAAGCAGCGCCTGTGCTTTGCGCTGGCCTTGTGGAACGAGCGGGACCCGATCCTGAAAGAACGCCTGTTCGGCCTCACCAACAGCGAGGCGAACCATGGCGAGGACGTGAAGGAGTACTACTTCTACGTCGACAGCACGCCTACGCACTCTTACATGAAGTATCTGTACAAATACCCGCAGCGAGAATATCCCTACCGGGACCTCATCGAGACGAATCGGAGACGATCGCGGGAAGAGTTCGAATACGAGCTGCTCGATACAGGGGTGTTCGGCGACGACCGGTATTTCGATGTGTTCGTGGAGTACGCGAAACAGGGCCCGGACGACATCCTCGTTCAAATTACCGTGCACAACCGCGGACCCGAAGCCGCCCGGCTTCGTGTCTTGCCGACACTCTGGTTCCGCAACACGTGGTCCTGGGACGCGGACCAGCCGAAGCCTTCGCTACGCCAGGTGGCACCCGGCGTCATCCAGGCCACGCACCATGAGCTCGGCGACTACTGGCTTCACTGCGATGGAGCCCTCGAGTTACTCTTCACCGAGAATGAGACCAACGCGTCCCGTCTCTGGAACCAGCCCAGTGCGACTCCCTACGTCAAGGACGCCTTCCACGAGTTCATCGTCTCGGGCCGCGGCGACGCGGTCAACCCTGCCAGGGTCGGGACCAAGGCGGCCGCCCACTACGCCCTCGACGTGGCCGCCGGCGGAAGCCGGACCATCCGTCTCCGTCTGGCGGCCACCCGTGTGGACAAGGCCTTCGGCGATTTCGAGAACATCGTCAAGAGCCGCATCAGCGACGCGGACGAATTCTACGCCCGGATTACCCCGGAGTCGCTGAACGAGGACGAGCGACGCGTGCACCGCCAGGCGCTGGCGGGGATGCTCTGGGGCAAGCAGTTCTACTACTTCGATCTGGATCGATGGCTTCAGGAGCACAAGAGCCACCCTCTGCTCGAGTCCTCCCGTCGCGGCACACGAAACATGGAATGGTTTCACATGCTGAACGCAGATGTGATCTCCATGCCGGACAAGTGGGAGTATCCGTGGTATGCGGCCTGGGACCTGGCGTTTCATACGATTGCGCTGTCGCTGGTGGATTTCGATTTCGCCAAAGAGCAGCTCCTGCTGATGCTGCGGAGTCTCTACGCCCACCCCAACGGACAGATCCCCGCGTACGAGTGGAACTTCGGCGATGTGAATCCCCCGGTGCACGCGTGGGCCACGCTCTACCTTTACAAAGTCGAGCGGACGCTCGGCCGGGCGGACCGTCGCTTCCTGGAACGATCGTTTCAGGGGCTGATGATCAATTTCAATTGGTGGGTCAATCGGAAAGACCCTGCCGGCCGCAACGTGTTCGCCGGCGGATTTCTGGGTCTCGACAACATCGGCGTCTTCGACCGCAGCGCCCAGCTCCCCACCGGCGGCTCGCTGGAGCAGGCGGACGGGACTGCGTGGATGGCGTTCTACTGCCAGTGCATGCTGGAAATAGCGCTCATCCTGTCCGATGACGACCCCAACTACGAAGAGATCGCCTACAAGTTCGCAGAGCATTTCATGTGGATCGCCTATGCCATGGACCGCATCGGCGAGCAGCAAGACGAGATGTGGGATGAGCAGGACGGATTCTTCTATGACCTCCTGCGGCTGCCCAACGGCCACGCCATGCGTTTGAAGGTGCGATCGCTCGTAGGATTGCTGCCGCTGTGTGCGTCGACGGTGTTCGAGGGAGACGCGGCCAGCCGCCATCCGAAACTGATGGAGATGATCGCCCTGTTCCGCAAGCGACATCCCGAGGTGGTGGCCCACGTAGCCCCGACCGGCGGGGGTTTCATCGGCTACAAAGGACGGCGGTTGTTATCGATCCTCAACAAGGAAAAGCTGGAGCGGGTGCTCGCTTACATGCTCGACGAGAACGAATTTCTCGGACCCCATGGCATCCGCTCGCTGTCGCGGTTTCACCAGGACCACCCGTTCGTGTTCCACGTCGGCAGCGACGAGTACAAGGTCCAGTATCTGCCCGGCGAATCCAATACCGGCATGTTCGGCGGCAACTCCAACTGGCGCGGCCCGGTCTGGATGCCTGTGAATGTGCTGCTGATCCGGGCGCTCTTGAACCTGTACAGATTCTATGGCGATGAATTCAAGGTTCAGTGTCCGACAGGCTCCGGGAAGTACATGACGCTGTTCGAAGTAGCCAAGGAGCTCTCCCGTCGGTTGGCCGCTACTTTCCTCCGCGGCGCGGACGGACGACGGCCGGTGTACGGAGGCACGGTTAGGTTCCAGGACGATCCGAACTGGCGCGATCTCGTCCTGTTCTATGAATACTTTCAGGGGGACAACGGGGCGGGGCTCGGGGCCAGCCACCAGACCGGGTGGACCGGGTTGGTCGCCAGCCTTCTCGACCTGTTCGGGCGGCTCGACGCAAAGGACGTGGAGCTCGAGATCGGTCAGCTATCCGAGCGGCTCGTGAGGGAGCAGGTGGGCGGCGGAAAGACGAAGGGATAATCATGCCCTCCCCTCGCTATCCATCGCTCTATCAAATCAACACGCGCGTTTGGTTGACGGAACTCTCCCGGACGCTGGGCCGTGCCGCGACCCTGGACGACGTGCCTGATGGGGCGTTGGATCGCCTGGCCGAGCAGGGATTCGACTGGATCTGGTTCCTGAGCGTCTGGCAGACCGGTCTGGCAGGGCAGCGAGTGTCCCGCGCCAACGCCGAGTGGCGCAGGGAATTTCGCGAAACCCTGCCGGACTTGCGAGAGGAAGATATTGCCGGCTCGGGTTTCGCGATCACAGGCTACACGGTGCATGCCGATCTGGGAGGGGATCCGGCGCTCGCCCGCCTGCGCGAGCGTCTTCGTCGACGTGGTCTGCGCCTGCTGCTCGATTTCGTTCCCAACCACACCGGGATGGATCACCCCTGGGTGGAGGACCACCCCGAGTACTTCATCAGCGGCACCGAGGAAGATCTGGCTCGGGCTCCACAGAACTATGCCTGGGTGGAGCGCAAGCACGGCAGTCTCCTGCTGGCCCATGGGCGCGATCCGTACTTCCCGGGTTGGCCCGATACGCTGCAACTGAATTACGCCAACCGGGCGACGCAGGAAGCAATGATCGGCGAGCTGGCCAAGATTGCCGGGCAGTGCGACGGCGTTCGCTGCGACATGGCGATGCTGGTGCTGCCGGACGTGTTCGAACGGACCTGGGGCATGCAATCGCCGTCTTTCTGGCCAGGCGCGACCGAACGCGTGCGGAAGCAGGCGCCGAACTTCTGCTTCATGGCCGAGGTCTACTGGGATCTGGAATGGGCGCTCCAGCATCAGGGATTCGACTACGCCTACGACAAGCGGCTCTACGACCGCCTCCACGAGCGGCACGCCCGGCCGGTGCGCGAACATTTCCACGCGGGACTCGACTATCAGGAGAAGCTCGCACGCTTCATGGAAAACCACGACGAGCCGCGGGCGGCCACCGCGTTCCCGCACGACGTGCATGAAGCTGCGGCACTCCTGACGTTCCTGTCCCCGGGCCTGCGTTTCTTTCACCAGGGACAATTCCAGGGACGCAGGAAACGCATCTCCCCCCATCTGGTTCGAGGTCCGGAGGAACCGAACGACCAGAGGCTGGAGCACTTTTACGATCGCCTGTTAGCCGTACTGCGTCAGCCGGTCGTGCGAGACGGCGACTGGCAAG
Source organism: uncultured Acidobacteriota bacterium (assembly GCA_963730995.1). GTDB lineage: Bacteria > Acidobacteriota > Vicinamibacteria > Vicinamibacterales > 2-12-FULL-66-21 > CAVSUB01. The sequence goes on from CAVSUB010000005.1 coordinate 159,272, forward strand.
TGCTCGAGTGCACGCCTGCCTGGGACGGCAACTGGAGCTCGGATGGCTTCGTCGTCTTCGCGTGGCAAGGCACTGCCGGCGAGCGTCTGTTGGTGACGGTGAACTATGCCCCGAATCAAGGTCAGTGTTACGTGCGCCTGCCGTTCCCCGATCTAGGCAAGGCCCGGTGGCGGCTGCACGACCTGATGGGCAGCGCGACATACGATCGAGACGGCAGCGATCTGCAGTCGCGCGGACTGTACCTGGACGAAGGTCCCTGGCAGTGCCATGCCTTCAGCATGGAGGAGCTGCGCGACTGAGAGCGCTAGACCGGAGCTCACGTGGGTTGGCGTAGGGCGGGGTCTTCAGACCCCGCCTGGAACGGACCTGAAGGCCCGTCCCTACAGGCCGGCGTCGCAATGAAGAAAACACTCAGCTGGTTTCTGGTTCTGGTCGGCCTGGTCCTGCTTCAACGACTGGATGCCCAGGCGCCGAAATCCGAGCGTCCGCAAAGTCCACCGGCGGAGCAGGCAAAGCCGGCCGAGGATCCCTTGGGGCGCAGTACTCCACACGGGACGGTGGTCGGCCTGGTCAACGCTGCCAAACAGGGGAACCTCGAGCGCGCGGCCGAATATCTGGAGTCCAGTCTCAAGCCTTCAGAACGGCAGGAGCTCGCAGAACAACTGCGCGTCGTTCTGGACCGCAAGCTGTTCACGACCCTGGATCGCGTCAGCGACAAGCCGGACGGAGATCTCGACGATGGGCAGACCAACCGGGATCGTATCGGCGTCGTCGAAAGCCCGTCCGGCAATGTCGAGATCTTCCTGGACCGCGTGCAGCGAGGTCAAGGCCCCGCCATCTGGTTGTTCGCCTCCGGCTCACTGGACGAAATCCCCCGGCTGTATGAGGAAGTCCAACCGCGGTGGTTCGAAGCGTATGTGCCCGAACGGATGCGCACCACTCGATTCCTTTCCCTGCCACTCTATCGTTGGATCGCCATCCTTCTTGTCATCCCCCTGGTCTTCGTCATCTCCGCACTCTCCACTCGCGTACTGACCGGTGCGCTCAGTCTGGTGTTCCGCAGCCTCACGCGGGAGCAGCCCGACCGTAAGCCCGGAAGCGCGTGGCCATTACGCTTGCTGATTCTCGCACTGCTCTTCTACGGCGCTTCGTTCTTGGGTCTGACCCTGGCCACTCGTAATTTCTGGCACCGTGTGGCACAGACGGTGATCGTCATAGCCGTGTGCTGGCTGGCGTTGGGTCTGATCGATCGCGTAGCAGAGTTGAGCCTCAAGCGCCTGCAACGAGGCAATCGGTCGGCCGACACGGCGCTGGTGCGTTTGATCAATCGTCTCTTGAAGGCCACGACGGTGATCTTGACGGGTCTGCTTCTCCTCTATCTTTCAGATGTCGATCTGACTGCCGCGCTGACCGGGCTGGGCGTCGGCGGCCTGGCTATCGGGTTCGGCGCGCAGAAAACGATTGAGAACCTGTTCGGCGGGATCATGATGATTTCCGACAAGCCGGTGAAGGTGGGCGATGCGTGCCGGGTGGGCGGGTTCTTCGGAACGGTCGAAGACATTGGAATTCGTTCGACTCGCATCCGGACGCTTGACCGGACCGTCGTGTCCGTTCCCAACGGTCAAATTGCGGCCATGAGCCTGGAAAACTTCACCGTTCGCGACCGAATCCTTTTCCATCACACGGTTGCACTGGGACGTCAGGCGACGGCCGATCAGTTGCGTTCTGTGCTGGCTCGAATCCGCGGGATGCTTGCCAGTCATCCCGCGCTGGACTCCGCATCGGCACGCACACGGTTCATCCGGGTCACCGGCTACTCGCTGGACCTCGAGATCTTCGTCTACGTGCTCGAGACCGACTATCCATTGTTCCTGGCCATTCAGGAAGAACTCCTGCTCGGCGTCATGGACATCATCGAGACGAGTGGAACGGTGGCCGTGTAGCCTGTGGCGCGCCCAACGGATCTCGCGGAGGATCCTCGCACAGCGGAAGCCTTCACATGCCAAACTCCCGCTCCCTGAGCGTTCAGTCGAAACTGATTGCCGCCTTCGTTGCGCTGACGCTGACGGCCATCGCCGTGATGTCCTGGATCGGCTACGCCAGCGCTCGCGACAGCCTCCGCGCAGCCTCCGAGCGCGAGCTCGTGGGCTTGCAGCGATCGAAGTCCGCCCTGGTCCAGACCATTCTCAAATCCGCGCGCAACGAGGCCCTCAGTCTGTCGGCATCGGAAGCCGTGACGAACGCCGCCCGGGAAATGTTGCCGGCGTACCGGCAGCTTGGCCGGGAGCCCGTCACCGCGGAGATGCAGGCGGAGGTGCGTCGTTTCTACCGGGAGGAGTTCAGGCCGGCGCTGATGAAGCGCGCGGCGATTGAGCCGCCGGAAAACAGTCTGCTGCCTACGACGCCGACGGGATGGTACCTGCACTATCACTACATCGCGACAGGACCGAAGCCCTACGGCCAGAGACGAGCCAATCACTCCGCCACCGACAAGAGCGCGTACGGCGAGGCAGCGGCCCGGACGGCGACTCACCTTCAAGGCGTCGTCAATCTGCTGGATCAGGGAAACATCACCCTGGTGGATCCCGAGACGCTCGACGTGTTCTTCAGTCTCGAACAGACCTCCGTTCTGGGCACCAACCTGATCAACGGCCCCTATGCGGCGAGCAAGATGTCGAAACTCGTGAACAGCCTGCGCAATTCGCAGAACGAGGACGATTACAGGGTGGCCGATTTCGAGGCGTACTACCCGTCACTTGGCGATCCGAAAGCGTTCGTCGCGACGCCCGTCTTCGACGGTCCGCGGATGATCGCGATCATGGTGCTCAAACTGCCGATCGAGCCGATCAGCAGCGCCCTGTCGGGGAATCAGCAATGGCAGGCGGAGGGCCTGGGAAAGAGCGGTGAAGTCTACCTGGTCGGCCCGGATCAGACGATGCGGAACGATTCCCGGTTCCTGATCGAGGACCGGGCGGCGTTCCTCGCGACATTGCGGCGTGTCGGGCCTCACGAGCCGCACAGTCGATACCGTCGAAAAGCTCGGCACGACGATCCTGGTCGTCCCCGTGGAGGACGAGGCCGCCAGGGCAGCGCTTCGGGGCGAATCGGGCCTGATGGCAATCAGCGGCTACCGTGGTATTCCGGCCTTGATGGCGTACGGGCCCGTCGACCTGGACTCGTTGCGATGGGGCGTCGTCGCGAAGATCGACGTGGCCGAGGCGATGGCGCCGCTCGGTGATTACGCCAGGCGCGTTCTCACCTGGGGCGTCGGCCTGTCGTTGCTCGCCACGGTCATGGCACTGCTGCTGGCAAGGCTCCTGACGCGGCCGATCACCGCGCTGGTCAAAGCGGCCAATCGTGTGAGTCAGGGCGCGCTCGACGTCACCGTCGAGGTCACTGCCACCGACGAGTACCGCGAGCTGGGCGAGGCGTTCAACAACATGGTCACGAGCCTTCGCACCAACCGGCAAGAGCTCGATCGCCAGGTGCTCGAGAACGAGCGGCTCCTGGTGAGCCTGCTGCCTGCGTCCGGCGCTGCTCATGTACGCGACGGGAACGCGGAAGCGCGACGGTCCTTCGCAGACGTCACCGTCGCGTACATCAACCTGGTTGGATTCGAGTCGCTCTCACCGGGGCTCGGCGAGGACGGTTCGATGGCCCTCCTCAGCGATGTCGTGGCCGCGTGCGACGAGGCCGCCGAGCACCAGGGCGTCGAAAAAGTCCGCACCATCGGCTCGTCGTATCTGGCTGTCTCGGGACTGTCGGTGGAACGTCCCGACCACACCGCCCGCATGGTCGAATTCGCACGGGAGGTCGTGCGCATCGTCAAGCGCTTCAACGCCGAGCGCGGCGTGCGCCTCGTCGCGGAGATTGGCATCAACGCCGGACCGGTGGTCGGCGGTCTCGTCGGCCGCCGCAAGTTCATCTACGACCTGTGGGGCGACACGGTGAAGGTGGCCAGAGGGATTGCGTCTGACGGCAGAACGTCGATCCTCGTCACTCGGGCTGTCTACGACCGCGTGCGCGAGCTGATTGATTTCGGGCCCGCCACCCGCGCCGATGTGATCGGCATGGGCTCGGTCGAGCTGTTCTCGGTTCTCGACGAGGCCGCCGCATGAGCGAGCTCCTGAATCTCGTTGAGGCGCAGTGGCGACTCGCGCTCGCTCTCGTGGTCGCCTTTCCGCTGCTGCTGGTTCTGTTGAACGAGTGGGGGTTTGCACTCGCGCGGGCAGGCCATCCCGTTGCCGCGTCGGTGCGGTTCGTCCGCACATGGGTGGTCCCGCTTGGCGCGGTGGTGCTGTTCTTACGGTGGGTCGCGCTCGTGCCACCGACGGGTCTCGCGGTACGGCTGACCGAGTCGCTGTGGCTGGCCGCCACGATCATCGCCATCATCGGCATCATCAACAACGTGGTGTTCGAGTCGGCGCAGCCCGCGAGCTGGCAGCACAAGGTTCCCAGACTGTTGCGCGACCTGATCCGGCTGCTGCTCGTCGCCATCGGCCTGGCGATGGTCTACTCGTTCGTCTGGGGACGGGAGATCGAGAACGCCCTCGCGGCCCTCGGCGTCACGTCGATCGTCGTCGGGCTGGCGCTGCAGGAACCGCTGGGCAACCTCTTTTCGGGCCTCATGCTCCTGATGGAGCGGCCGTTCGAGGTCGGCGAGACCATCGAAGTGGGCAGCGTGTCCGGAGAGGTCAAGGAGGTCAACTGGCGGTCGGCGCATATCGAAGCGATGGGCGGCGCCATCATGGTCGTCCCCAATTCGACCCTGAACAAGGAGACGATCGTCAATTTCTCGCGACCCCGGGCACAGCGCATGGAGCTCTTCGACGTCGACTTCAGCCATCAGGATCCGCCATACAAAGTGCGAGAGGCCCTGGTGGAGTTGATGCGCGAGACCGAGGGCGTTCTCGAGAAGCCGAAGCCGATTGCGGCGACGCTGGGATACGGTGAGTTCAGCGTCAAGTACCGCCTGATCTACTGGACCGCGGAGCGTGACCGATGGCCCGTCAAGAACGAGTTGGTCACCCGGATCTGGTACATGGCGAAACGCCACGGGTTCACGATGCCGTATCCCGTCCACGTCGCCCTGCAGCATCAGCAGGAGCGCCCGTTCACGGCAGCCCACCCCGAAGGAGCGGACCTGCTGGCCCAGTTCCCGCGCCTTCCGGAGATCCCTCCAGAGGATCGCGAGCGGACCCGGACGCTGACGTTTCGGCGCAGGCGAGCGCCTCTTCGACGAAGGCGACGACCTCGCCGGCGTGTACTTCGTGGTGTCAGGTGCCGTCTCGCTCCAAGTCGTCAGGAATCATCAGGTGACCGAGATTGCGACGATTCATGCCGGCGAGTTCTGCGGGGAGACGGGAATGCACGGCCATCAGGCCGCAAACCTGCGGGCTGTCGCGCTGGAGGACACGGCGGTGGTGGTCATCGCGCCTGACGTCGTGCGGCACCTGTTCGAGGCGAGTCCCAGGCTGGCGAGCGAGACGGGGCACACCCTCGAGGTTCACCGCAAGGCACTCCACGCCGCGCGGACCGTCCTCCGCCAGCATCGATCCGGGTAGTCGTCGCGCGGGTGACGGCATCTGGTCAGCGCAGTGACGACAGGCTGTGGCACATCCGGGAAACGCGTCGCCTGCAACGAAGAGACGGCGCACCCAGGGGCATCTTCAACGTGACCCGAGAATATCGGAGGACCTCTGAAATGCCGGAGGGATCGAGGCCCAATACTCGACAGTCGGGTGCCAGGAACCCCCGTTCATCAACAATTGCAGGCCGACGGCGCCGTCGGTGGTTCTGGCACTTGGCGTGCTCTGCCCGACACATCCGAGGAGAAGCCGGGCAGGCAATAACGGAAAACTACAGCTCTGGTCACGTCGCTGAGCGCGTCGGCGCGCAGCAAGTCCTCGGGGGGAGTGGACCGAGCGAATGGGAATCATCATGACGCGACGAGGACGAGGACGAGTGACACGGCGAACGCAGGTCGGCAGCGTGATGCGGTGGCTCGCGGTGCCGGCGGTTCTTCTGTGCGCGATCGGTTCGGCCAACGCGCAAACCACTGGACCGGTCGACGATGGGCGCGTGGCGCCACAGGAAGCACCAAACACCGGGACGGCGACAACTGAAGCGCCAAAGACCGACGCGCCGAAAAACGAACCGCCAGCGGAGCCGCAGGCGCAAGCGCCTTCGTCGACTCCGGATGGATTCAAGCTCGGAGGGTTCACCTTCAAACCGGGAGGGCGGATCAAGCTGGACATCATCCGTGACTTCAGTGCGATCACCTCCGAGGATAGCTTCGACACCCGCACGATCGCCGTGGACGGCAGCGACGGCAGCAACTCCAACCTCCACGCAAAGGAGACACGCCTGTCCATCGACATACGCGGCCCGGTCGAAGGCAAAGAGCTGAAGATGTACGTCGAGACCGACTTCTACGGCAGCAGCAGTGTCCTTCGCTTGCGGCAGGCGTATGGAAGCTACGGAGGCCTTTTGGCCGGCCAGGCCTGGTCGACGTTCGTGGACGAGTCCAACTTTCCAACCACGATCGACTTCGAAGCACCGACCGCCTTCCCCCAGATTCGTCAGGCGCAAGCGCGCTGGACGTCGAAGCTGGGCGCCAAGGGGTCGTGGTCGGTGGCGGTCGAGGACAACAAGTCAAGCATCACGGTACCCTCAGGAATAGAGGGCAAGGCGGAATATCCGATGCCGGACCTGGTCACGAATTTCCGGTACAAGGCCTCGAACTGGCACGCGCAGGCCTCGTTTTTTCTCGGCGAGGCGCGCTTCCGCCCCAAGGAAGGCAACAACGACGACGTAACCCTATGGGGCGGGCTTCTGTCGGCGAAGACGAAGACCTTCGGACGCGATAATGTCTATGGACAGTACACTTTCGGCGACGGCGTCGGCCGCTACCGCGGCGGCGTGACCGCCGTGCCCGATGCGAACAACCAGTTGCACGCCGTCGGTCTCAACGCGTTCATGGGCGGCTACGAGCACTTCTGGTCATCCCGTTACTCGTCGAACCTGATCTACAGCGTGGTGACGGCGCCGGACAAGTCGTTCTACCCCGACTCGCTCAACAAGCGCCTCGACTACGGAGCCGCAAATCTCCTCTACTGGTTCTTGCCGGACCGCGCGTGGGTCGGCGTCGAGTATCTCTATGGCCGCCGCGAGGTCATGGGCGGCGACACCGGGACCGCCCATCGGCTTCAGTTCGCGATTCGCTTCAACCTCCCGTCGTAGGAACCACATGGGCAGCGTAACCGCGACTGGCCGGCGTGGGTTCCAATCGATCGCTCCGTCCGCCTTGGCGATCTGGTCGACATGGCCGGCGATCGGCCTGCTGGTGCTCCGCGCGTCACGCCTGGGGCCACGGCCGGAAAGGGCCGGCCCATGGCTCCTCATCACACGCTGAGCCGCCCACTTGTATCCCGAGTCATCCCCGGCGGCGGCAGCGCCGCAATTTTTCGAGAGTCAGGAGCATCCGATGGCCAAGATTTCAACTACTGCAACCAGGATCGACCACTTCTTCTCGGCGGTTGCGGCGCGCCTCGACCTCTGGCGTGACCTGAGCCGGACGGCGCAGGCCTGGGGCACCAATTCGGCGAGCCGCAGCGATGCAGGCTTGCAGGCCGCGTGCAACGAAGCGCTCACCGCGCTGTTGCCCATGGAGGCCTTCCAAGCCTACCCGGGCGGGCGCATTCTCAACGCCATCGAGGAGCGCGTGGCCGCCGGGGACGCGCTGGGCACGGCGCGGCTGGTGCAGCGCGTCTCGTCGGCGCTCATGTCGCGGAGCTACCGCAGCGACGCAGGGGAGTGGGAATCGGACGACGACGCGCAGGCTGCGGAACGCGCGATGCCGACCGCACACGGAGAGTCGACGGGGCGGCCCTACTTCGAGGTGTTGTTCGTGACGCCCACGCCATCCTCACGCTGGCCTGCACATGCGCAGCAGATCCGGAAGCTGAGGCGGCCACTGGACGAATTCGTCTACGAGCCGGTGTTCGTCGGCTCGTTCGAGGATGCCGCCCTCGCCACGATTCTCAACACCAATCTCGAGTCGGTGGTGATCTACGACGGCTTTTCCTACGAGTCGTCGCGCGACGTTCCGTTGCTGAAGGAGGTCCTGGCATCGCGGCTGCCGCTCGGCGCCAAGGAGCGCGCGGCTGGCGACCTCGGGCTGTTGCTGGCTAAAACCTTGAAGCGCTTCCGGCCTGAGCTCGACATCATCCTGCTCGCCGACAAGAAGCCCGACGCGATGATCTCGGACCCGGACGCCGCGGGGATCCGCCGCGTTTTCTACGAAGTGGAGGAGCCGCTCGAGATCCACCTCTCGATTCTGTCGGGCGTAGCCGAGCGCAACGTCACGCCATTCTTCGACAACCTGAAGAAATACGCGCAGAAGCCGGTCGGCACTTTCCACGCGTTGCCGGTCGCGCGCGGCAAGTCGATCTTCAAGTCGGACTGGATCCGCGACATGGGGGAGTTCTACGGGGCCAACCTGTTCCTCGCGGAGTCGTCCGCGACCTCAGGCGGGCTGGACAGCCTGCTCGAACCGACGGGCAACATCAAGAAGGCGCAGGATGCCGCGGCGCGCGCCTTCGGCGCCGATCGGGTGTTCTTCGTGACCAACGGCACCTCGACCTCGAACAAGATGGTGCACCAGGCGCTGCTGAAGCCGGGCGACATCGTGATCGCCGACCGCAACTGTCACAAGTCGCACCACTACGGCATGGTGTTGGCTGGAGCCCAACCTTACTACGTCGAGGCCTTCCCGATGGTGGCGTACTCGATGTACGGCGCGGTGCCGATACGAAGCCTCAAAAAGGCGTTGCTCGACCTCAAGTCGGCGGGCCGGCTCGACAAAGTGAAGACCGTCACGCTGACCAACTGCACCTTCGACGGTCACGTCTACGACGTGCGCCGCGTGATGGAGGAGTGCCTCGCGATCAAGTCCGATTTGATCTTCCTCTGGGACGAGGCCTGGTTCGGCTTCGCCCGCTTCTCCCCGCTCTACCGCCCGCGCACCGCGATGGGCGCCCGCGCGGATTTGAAGGAAGCCTTCGCCGATCCCGCGTACCTGGAGCGTTACCTTGCGCAGGAGAAGGCGCTCGGCGCGGACCTCGATCCCAAGGACTCACGCGTGCTCGACACCCGGCTCATACCGGATCCACGCAAGGCCAAACTGCGCATCTACCAGACCAACTCGACGCACAAGTCGATGTCAGCGCTGCGACAGGGGTCGATGGTCCTGGTCGCCGACGACGAGTACCACCTGCACGAGCAGGCCTTCAAGGAAGCCGTCTTCACGCACGCGTCGACGTCTCCCAACCAGCAGCTGATCGCGTCGCTCGACATCGCGCGCCGGCAGATGGAGCTGGAGGGTTACGGGCTGGTCATGCAGGCTATCCAGCTCGCGATCGAAATTCGCCGCGCGGTGAACAAGCACCCTCTCGTGTCCAAGTACTTCCGGGTCCTAGACGTCGAAGACATGGTGCCCGCCGAGTTCCGGCAATCCGGCCTCAAGAGCTACATCGGCGACGGCGTCACGTGGGCAGATGCGGCTCGCGCATTCCGCGAGGACGAGTTCATCCTGGACCCGACACGGCTCTCGCTTCTGTGCGGAACCGCAGGCTACGACGGCACACAGTTCAAGAATCTGCTCGCAGCCGAGTATGAGATTCAACTCAACAAGACGTCGCGCAACTCGATCCTGCTGCAGACCAACATCAACAACACGCGCAGCGACGTGGCGAATCTGCTCAAGGTGCTCGTCGAGATCTCGAAGGAGATCGAGGGGCGTCTCAAGAGTGGCGGCGAGGAGGCGCGGAAGGCCTTCGCGGCTCGGGTGAAGTCGCTGGTGGAAGACGTCCCCAACCTGCCCAACTTCAGCCACTTTCACAACCGTTTCCGCGACGAGCCGCAGGGCAAGACGCTCGAAGGCGACATGCGTAGTGCGTTCTACATGGCCTACGACGAGGCAGGATGCGAGCACCTGAAGCTGATGAGTCCCGAGATCGACAAGCGGCTCGCATCCGGGCCGCCGCTGGTCTCCGCCCACTTCGTGATCCCCTACCCCCCCGGCTTCCCGATCATGGTGCCCGGTCAGGTGATCAAGGCCGACACCATCGAGTTCATGCGCAAGCTTGACGTGAAAGAGATCCACGGCTACGACGCCAATCTGGGGCTCAAGCTGATCAGCCCGGCCGTGCTCCAGGAATCCTCCAAGCCGGAGGAGCGCGTGAAGGTGAAGGCGGCGGCCGCAGGGGCCAAGAGCTAGTGTCGGCAACCAACAACCAGTGCGCCTGACACCTGGCAAACGGAGCTCACATCATGATTGATTGGTTTTTCGCGACGCTGAAGCAATACCCTGAGATCGCGATCTTCCTCACACTTGCCATCGGCTACTACTTTGGCAAGTTCACCTTCAAGGGCATCGGCCTGGGATCGGTCACTGCGACCCTCCTGGCCGGCGTCCTGATCGGACAGATCGGGATCACGATCAACCAGCCGCTCAAGGCGACCGTGTTCCTGATGTTCCTGTTCGCCGTCGGCTACGGCGTCGGGCCGCAGTTCGTTCGCGGCGTCGCCAGGGACGGCGTACCGCAGGCGCTCTTCTCGGCCGTTCAGTGCCTGTTCAGCCTCCTGGTCCCGGTGGGGATCGCGAAGGCTGGCGGGCTACGATCTCGGCTATGCGGCCGGGCTCTACTCGGGGTCGCAGACGATCTCCGCCGCGATGGGCCTGTCGACCGACGCCATCAATCGGGCGGGCCTGGCCGCCGATCAGGCCAAGGCCCTGATCGATTCGATGCCCATCGCCTACGCCGTGACCTACATGTTCGGCACCATGGGCTCGGCGGTCGTGATCGCCGTCCTCGGCCCGAAGCTCCTCGGCATCAACCTCGAGGCCGCGTGCAAGGACTACGAGCAGAAGCAAGGCGGCGTCAAGGAACTGGGCGGCCCCGGCTCGGCCTGGCGGCGCTGGGAAGTCCGGGCGTTTCGCGTGGCGCCGGGCGGCAGGGCCGTGGGCCTGCGCGTCGTCGAAGCCGAGGCGCTCGTCCCCGACGCCCGCCTCTTTGTCCTGCGCATCCGTCGCAACGGGAAGATCGAGGAGGCGGGCGCGGACACCGTGCTGCATGAAGGCGACGTCGTGGCGGTCGCGGGCGCTCGCGATGTGCTGGTGAAGGTGCTCGGGGAGCAGGCCACCGAGGTCGAAGATCCGGAGTTGCTGGCAGTGCCGGTGGAGGGCGTCGACGTCCTCGTGACCAACAAGGCGGTCGACGGCAAGACGCTGGTCGATCTGGCCCAGATGCCGGCGATGCGTGGCGTCTTCCTGCGGAAGATCACGCGCGGCGCCACCGCAACCAACATCCCGATCCTGCCGACCACCACGGTCCAGCTCGGTGACCTGCTGACGATCGTCGGCCGCACGCAGGACACCAACACGGCCATCAAGCAGCTCGGCGTCGCCGATCGCGCGACCGACGTCACCGACATGGCGTTCGTTGGCATTGTTCGTCGCGATCGGCGCCCTGTTCGGCGCGCTGGTCCTCAACATCAGCGGCGTGCCGCTGACACTGTCCACGGCCGGCGGCGCGCTCGTCGCAGGAATCATCGGCGGATGGCTGCGGTCCGTTCGTCCGAGCTTCGGCCGCGTCCCGACGCCCACGATCTGGTTCATGAACTCGGTCGGCCTCAACATCTTCATCGCCATCGTCGGCATCTCCGCCGGCCCGGGCTTCGTGAACGGCTTGAAGACGCAGGGTGTCGGCCTGTTCCTGTGGGGCGCGCTCGCCACGACGCTACCCCTCGTGCTCGGGATGTTCGTCGCCAAGTACCTGTTCCGCTTCCATGACGCGCTCACGCTCGGCATCGTCTCGGGCGCGCGCACGACGACGGCCTCGCTCGGACTGGTCTGCGATCAGGCCAAGAGTCAGGTGCCGGCGCTCGGCTACACCGTGACCTACGCCGTCGGCAACACGCTGCTGACGATCTGGGGCATGGTCTTGATCATCTTGTTGTCGTGAGGCACAGGTTCCGGTGCCTCGGTTAAGGAGAAATCAATGGGCGATTTGACAGTCACAAAATACTCAGAGTACGAGAAGTTGGGCCCGTTCGAGATCAAGGACTTCCTCGCCAAGGTGGCGATCGAAGTCCGCGCAGGAATCGTCGCTCTCACCTACCTGAATGCCGGCCGCGGCAACCCGAACTGGGTCGCCACCGAGCCGCGCGAGGCGTTCTTCCTGCTCGGGCAGTTCGCCGTCACCGAGAGCAAGCGCGTGCTCGACCTGCCGCCTGGCGTGGGCGGCATGCCCAAGGCATCGGGCATTGCCGGCCGGCTCGAGGCATGGCTTGACGAAGCACGAGGACATGCCGGGCGCGCCCTTCCTGCAGCGGATGGTGCCGTGGGCAGTGAAGAAGTTCGCCTTCGACCCGGACAAGTTCGTGCACGAGCTGGTGGATTCCATCATCGGCGATCACTACCCCGTGCCGGACCGGATGCTGGTGCACAACGAACAGATCGTGCACGAGTACCTGCGAGTGGGCGATGTGCGGGAGTCCGCACCCGAAGGGCAAGTTCAAGATCTACGCGGTCGAGGGCGGCACCGCCGCCATGTGCTACATCTTCAAGTCGCTCAAGGCCAACCGCATTCTCAATCAAGGCGACACGATCGCGATGGGCGTGCCGATCTTCACGCCGTACCTCGAGATGGCGCACCTGGAGGACTACGATCTCCATTTCGTCGAGGTGCACGCGAAGCAGGAGAAGCAGTTTCAGTATCCGGATGAGGAGCTCGACAAGCTCCTCGATCCGAAGATCAAGGCGTTCTTCGTCGTCAACCCGGGCAACCCGTACGCGGTGGCGATGTCAGCGCCGACACGATCAAGAAGATCGGCGCCGTGCTCAAGAAGCGGCCGGATCTGATCCTGCTGACCGACGACGTCTACGGCACCTTCGTGCCGGGCTTCCGCTCGCTGATGGGAGAGTTCCCGAAGAACACCATCGGCGTCTACTCGTACAGCAAGTACTTCGGCTGCACCGGCTGGCGCCTCGGAACGATCGCCGTCCACGAGGACAACATCTTCGACGAGATGATCGCCGCGCATCCCGAGCCGATCAAGAAGCTGCTGGACAAGCGCTACGGCGGGCTCACGCTCGAGCCGCGCAAGTTCGCCTTCATCGACCGCATCGTCGCCGACAGCCGCGACATCGCGCTGAATCACACGGCGGGCCTGTCGCTGCCGCAGCAGGTGATGATGACGATGTTCTCGCTGGCCGAGCTGATGGACACCAAGAAGGACTATCAGAAAGCCTGCATCGGCATCGTCAAGAAGCGGGTCGAGGCGACGATCGAGGGGTTGGGCATCGAGGTCGGCCCGAACGACCACTTCGACTACTACTACGGCCTGATCGACTTCGAGTTCTTTGCCCGCAAGTACCTGGGCGAAGACATCGTCACGTGGATGAAGGCCAACGTGCATCCGCTCGACATCGTGTTCCGCCTGGCCGAGGACCACGGCATCGTGCTGCTCAACGGCAGCGGCTTTGCGGCGCCGGACTGGTCGGTGCGCATCTCGTTCGCCAACCTCGACGATCACGTCTACGACGACATCGGCCGGGCACTTCGCGCCATTGCGCGCGGCTACCGCCAGGCGTATGAGGCCTCCCTGGCCAAGGGCGGCCCGCCTACACCTGCCAAGAAGCAGCCGGCCCTGACACGCTAGTACTCCCACGGAACGGGCGTTGTGGTCCGGCTGTCCGGCCACTTCGCCCTGGCTCCGTCGCAGAGAGGGCGTGTTCGAAGCGGACGTGACTACGGACCTCGGTCCGAGATTGGTATGACGACATGCTGAGCGCGCTTCGAAGCCACCCGGAACTGGCAGTCTTTCTGACTCTCGCCGCGGGGTTCGTGATTGGGCGAATCCGGATAGGGTCATTCAAACTCGGGAACGTCGTGGGCACCCTCATCGCGGGCGTGCTCATCGGACAGCTCAACATCAAGGTCGATCCCACCGTCAAGGCGGTCTTCTTCTCGCTCTTCCTGTTTGCGACGGGCTACAAGGTCGGGCCTCAATTCTTTCGCGGCTTGAAGAAGAGTGCGGTGAGCCAGGTCGCGCTGACGCTGGTGTTCTGTGTGACGAGTCTCGTGACGACGGTCGTGGCGGCGCGAGTGCTTGGCTACGACAGCGGAACGGCCGCAGGCCTCATGGCCGGGGCGTTCACCGAATCGACCGTCATCGGTACCGCGAGCGACACGATCGACCGGCTCGAGATCCCAGAGGCCGAGAAGACGAGGCTGAAGAACAACATCCCCGTCGCCTACGCGGTCAGCTTACCTGGTGGGCACAGGATTCGTCGTCTGGTTTCTGTCGGCTGGGGCGCCGCGGCTGTTTCGAGTCGATCTGAAGGCAGAGAGCCGGAAACTGGCGAGCCAGGTGGCGTCGGAGGACCAATCCTCAGACCATGCTCACATGGCATACAAGGAATGGAGCATCCGGGCGTATCGCCTTGACGATGCCGCGGCGGGCCGCACAGTCGCGGATTTCGAGCGCTTCGAGGCGTCCGAGCGCGTGTTCATCGAACGCATCCGGCGAGGCGCAGAGCTCATGGATGCCACGCCGGAGACCATTCTGCGAAGCGGCGACGTCGTCGCCATCGCAGCCCGGCGGAGAGTGCTGCTCGGCGGAAAGCTGCCGCTTCGAGAGGAACTCGAGGACCCCGCGCTGCTCGACTTTCCGATGGCGACCTTCGACGTGGTGGTGACGAAGCGAGACGTGGCGGAGCGACCACTCTCAGCCCTGGCCCTTCAGCACGGGCGCGGCGTCGCCCTTGGGAAATTGATCCGCGGCGGCGAGGAAATTCCTTTCGGTCCCGAGACGATCATCAACCGGGGAGACCTTCTCCGGCTCACCGGCGCCGTGCGGGACGTGGAGCGCGTCGGAAAGGCGTTCGGCTACGTCGAGCGTCCATCGAGTGAGTCGGACGTTGTATTCCTCGGCCTTGGCATTGTCGTCGGCGGTCTCGTTGGGCTCTTGACGCTCACGGTCGGCGGGCTTCCCCTCACGCTCACGACGAGCGGAGGTGCGCTCATCATGGGTCTCGTCTTTGGCTGGCTGCGCTCGGTGTATCCGACGTTCGGCAGAATCCCCGAACCGGCCCTCTGGATCTTCGATACTGTCGGTCTCGCCGTCTTCATCGGCATCGTCGGATTGACTGCCGGTCCTACGTTCGTTAGCGGACTGCGCCAGACAGGGCCGAGCCTGCTGGTCGTCGGGTTCATCGTCGCGGCCATGCCACACATCGTGGCGCTGCTGTTCGGACGCCACGTCCTGAAGATGAACCCGGTGATCCTGTTCGGCGCCTGCGCCGGGGCGGGAACCGTCACGGCGGCCCTGCGCGCGATCCAGGACGAAGCACAGAGCAAGCTCCCGGTTCTCGGATACACCGTGCCCTACGCGATCGGGAACATCCTTCTGACGGCCTGGGGTCCTGTCATCGTCGTCCTCACGAGGTAAGAGCCGTCGTTACGGGCTGCTGCTGACGATCTCGAAGCTCTTGACCGCCTGGCGTCTGCTGGCGGTGACGGTGCCGATTCATGCCGCGGGGCGGTCGGCGATCTTGCCACGCATGTCGTCGCGTCTGACCGGCATCCTGATGTGCGACTGTCCACGGGATTGTTCTTCGCGGTCGTCAGCCGGTTTCCCGCGCCCAGATCCGCCAAGCTGGACTGACCCATGAAACAACTGCTCAAAGACATCCAGCGACAACAAACTGCTCTGGCTGTTGGCCTTCGTGCCGGTGGTGTTCGCGGCCGAACAACTCCAGCACGACGCGCATACGCTGCTCTTCGTGCTGTCCGTCCTGGCGATCGTGCCGTTGACCGTGCTGTTGAGCCTCGCCACCGTGTCCGTAGCCGCCAAGACCGGCGATGCAGTCGGTGGCCTTCTGAACGCCACGCTCGGAAACCTGGCGGAACTGGTCATTGCGCTGGCCGCCTTGCGCGCGGGGCAGTACATGCTGGTGAAGGCGTCCATTGCCGGCACGATCGTCACCAACACGTTGTTCATCCTCGGTGCGTCGTTTCTGCTGGGCGGGCTCAAGCACCACGAGCAGGAGTACAACCGGGTCAGCGCCCGCATGCAAGCGGGACTGCTCTTCCTGGCCACGGTCGCGTTGCTGATTCCTTCGGCAATCTCGCATGTCGACACCGCCGGCGGTGGCGTTCAGCCACAAGTTGAGCGTGGGGCTCGCGGTGCTGCTCATCGTGAGCTACGGCCTGAGCACGCTGTTCTCACTCGTTACGCACCGCGAGTCGTTTGGCAGCGTGCAACATGCCGAGGTCGGCGAAGCGCCGTGGCCGATTGGCGTGGCCCTGGCCACGCTCGGCGGCGTCACGGTCCTGGTCGCGCTCGTGAGCGAAATCTTCGTCGAGTCGGTGCAGCAGGCGGCGGAGGCGTTCGGAATGACCCCGGCGTTCGTGGGGTTCATCATCCTGTCGCTGGTCGGCGGCGCATCGGCGATGCCCACGGCGTTTTCAGGCGCGCGCAACGACCGGCTGGACTTGAGCGTGGGCATCGCACTTGGCAGCGCGTCTCAAATCGCGCTCTTCGTTGCGCCGGTGCTTGTGCTCGTGAGCTATGCCATCGGGCCGACGCCGATGGACCTTCAGTTCTGGCCGGGCGCCGTGGTGATGATGCTCGTCGCCGCACTGACCACCTCGATGGTCACCAACAGCGGGCGCTCGGCGTGGTTCGTGGGTGTCCTGCTGCTGATGGTCTATGCGATCTTCGCGATGACGCTTTACCTGTTGCCGCCTCGAGTGGCATGACCATGGACTCCTCCAAGCGAGTCCTGGACCCGATTGATCGCGTCTCTGAAGTTCTCTTCGGGCTGATCATGGTCCTCACGTTCACCGGGTCGCTCAGCGTCGCCGAGGCCGGCCGCGATGATGTTCGCACGATGCTCATCGGCGCGCTCGGGTGCAACGTGGCCTGGGGCATCATCGATGCGATGTTGTATCTGATGGGCTGCCTCGCCGAAAAGGGCCAGGGCCTCATGACCTACCTGGCCGTGCGCAAGGCCACCGATCTGCAAAAGGCACAGCGCCTCATCGCAGACGCGTTGCCGCCGGTGGTCGCGTCGATCCTGGAGCCGGAGGAACTGGAAACGATGCGCCGACGGCTGATGCAACTACCCGAGCCGCCGGAACGCGCACGCCTGAGCAAGGACGATTGGCAAGGTTCCATCGGCGTGTTTCTCATCGTGTTCGTATCCACTTTTCCGGTGGTAATCCCGTTCATGTTCATGCAGAACGTCGGACCGGCCCTGCGTGTGTCCAATGCCATCGCCATCGTGATGTTGTTTCTGACGGGCTACGCCTTCGGAAGATGACAGGGCGTCACCCGTGGCTTGTGGGTATTGCGATGGTTGTTCTCGGGTCCATTCTCGTTGGCATGACCATGGCACTGGGAGGATAAGTCACGTGCGACTGCGACGGTGACGGCCCGCCGTGAGTGCGGGTGCGAATCACCGTAATTGGGGAGGGTCTTCCCGCACCCGCCATCCTGCAATGGCGGTCGGCTTCTTGCTCTTGCACGATCCGACTCATGACGTTCTCTCGACAGATCCTCGTCGGGCTCGCTCTTGGCATCTTCACCGGGCTGTTCTTCGGCGAGAAGACGGCGGCGCTGAAGTGGGCGGCCGACGGTTTCGTCAAGCTGCTCCAGATGATGGTGTTGCCCTACATCACCGTCTCGATCATCGCCAGC
The DNA here is from genome assembly GCA_963730995.1 of uncultured Acidobacteriota bacterium. Taxonomy (GTDB): domain Bacteria; phylum Acidobacteriota; class Vicinamibacteria; order Vicinamibacterales; family 2-12-FULL-66-21; genus CAVSUB01. The sequence goes on from CAVSUB010000005.1 coordinate 177,041, forward strand.
CTCGGGTCGCTCCGGCCCTCCGAGGTCCGGACGCTGGGCCTGCGGGCCGCGGCCGTGATTGGCGGTCTGTGGCTGGTGGCGCTGTCGTTCGCGTTCCTGATCCCGCTGACGTTTCCGCACGATTCAGAACGCCTCGTTTTTCAGCTCGAGCCTCGTCGAGCGCCGAGCCGCCTTCGACTTCATCGACCTGTACATTCCCGCGAACCCATTCAATTCCCTCGCGAACAACGTCGTGCCGGCCGTCGTCCTGTTCTCCCTCATTCTGGGCATCGCGCTGGTCGGCGTCGAACGCAGGGAGCGTCTGCTCGACGTCCTGCAGGTCGCCAAAGACGCGATCTCGACGGCCACCCGCTTCGTGACCCGCCTGACCCCTTATGGACTGTTCGCGATTGCGGCCAACGCGGCGGGAACGCTGGGCCTGGAGCAGTTGAGCCGGCTGCAGATCTACCTCGTGGCGTACGTCGCGGTGGCGCTGCTGGTCAGCCTGTGGGTGCTCCCGGGACTGGTCGCGGCGCTCACGCCCATTCGAGCCAGGGACGTCCTCGGCGAGTCGCGCGACGCGCTCATCACCGCCTTCATCGCCGGCGACCTGTTCATCGTGCTGCCGGCGCTGATGCAGGCCAGCCGCACGACTGCTTGACCGGCTCGATCCCGGCGACGACGAGCCAGGCCGGCTGACGGAGGTCATCGTGCCGGCCTCCTTCAACTTCCCGCACACCGGGAAGCTCCTCTCCCTGAGCTTCGTGCTCTTCGCGGGATGGTTCGCCGACGCGCCGGTGCCGCTCGTCGGGCTATCCGCAGCTGGCGCTCGCCGGGCTCGTGACGCTTCTTCGGCAGCCTCAACGCGGCCGTGCCGTTTCTCCTCGACCAGTTCCGGATTCCGGCCGATACGTTTCAGCTGTTTCTCGCGACCGGCGTCATCAACTCGCGCGTCGGATCGCTCGTGGCGGCGGTGCACACGCTGACGGTGGCGCTCCTCGTCTCCTGCGCCGTCACCGGCCACCTTCGCTGGCGGCGCGGACCGCTGCTGTCGTACGCAGGCATCACCGCGGCGCTCGTGATCGTGGTCCTCGGCGGCACGCGCGTGCTCTTTGCCACGGGACTCTCCCAGGAGTATTCGAAGGACAAGGTGCTGGCGTCGATGCAGTTGCTGCACGAACCGGTCGACGCGACCGTGGCGCGCACGTCGTCTCCGGCACCCGTCACGACCCTGCCGCCGCTCGAGACCATCGACGCGCGCAAGGTGCTGCGCGTCGGCTACCTGCCCGACGCGCTGCCCTTCGCGTTCTTCAATCAGAGCGGAGACCTGGTGGGCTTCGACGTCGAGCTCGCGCATCGCCTGGCGCGCGAGATGGGCGTCACCCTCGCCTTCGTGCCGGTCGATCGTGACCGGCTGGCGGAGCAGCTCGCGGAGGGTTACTGCGACCTCGTGATGTCGGGCGTGGCCGTGACGACGGACCGGGCGAGAGAGGTGCTCTTCTCGGATTCGTATCTGGACGAAACCCTCGCGTTCGTCGTGCCGGACGACCAGCGCGATCAGTTACGCGAGCTGGGACGCCATTCGCGATCGAGGCGCGCTGACGATCGCCGTTCCAGACGTGCCGTACTACGTCCGCAAGCTCCGCGAGCTGCTGCCGCGTGCCGTCATCCAGGTGCACGCCGGCGGCATCGAGCCGCTGTTCGACCGGACGGCCACGCACGCCGACGCGCTGGCGCTGCCCGCCGAGCGCGGGTCGGCATGGACCTTGATGTATCCGGCGTACTCGGTGGTCGTGCCGGGCCCCGATCCGATCCGCGTGCCGCTCGCCTATCCGATCGGCAAACGCGACCAGCCGCTGGCGGCCTTCGTCAACACCTGGATTGCGTTGAAGCGCAAGGACGGCACGCTCGACGCGGCGTACAAGCACTGGATTCTCGGACAGGATGCCGCGCCGCGCCAGCCGCGCTGGTCGATCGTCCGCAACGTTCTCCATTGGGTGGAGTGACCGCATGACCGAACAGCCCCGCGCCTCCGGACTCGAGCGTTTCCTCAACCTGTTCACCGTGGTGCGCCCGGGAGAGGCGAGGACGGCGCTGCTCCTCGCGCTGAACGTCTTCCTGATCCTGATGGCGTACTACATCCTGAAGACCGTGCGCGAGGCGCTGATCCTCGGCGAGGGCACCGCGGAGCTCAAGAGCTACCTGTCCGCCGGCCAGGTGGTGGTGCTGGCGTTCGTGGTGCCCCTACTACGGCCGCCTCGTCGCCAGATTTCCGCGCATGAAGTTGATCAACGTCGTCACCGTGTTCTTCATCCTCTGTCCACCGGTCTTCTACGTGCTGGCGCAGTTCGGCGTCCCGCTCGGGATGATCTACTTCGTGTGGATCGGCATCTTCAGCCTGATGATCGTCGCGCAGTTCTGGTCGTTCGCCAACGACGTGTACTCGAAGGAGGAAGGCGAGCGTCTGCTGGTCATCGTCGGCCTGGGCGCGTCGCTCGGCGCGGTCGCCGGGGCGCGCGTCGCCGATCGGCTGATCGAGCCGTTCGGCGTGCTGCAGTTGATGCTGCTCGGTGCCGGAGTGCTCGGCCTCGAGCTGCTGCTCACCAATTACATCGACCGCGGCGAGCGCGGCCGCCGGCCGGCCGGTCGTCAGGGTCAAGAAGGCGAGCGCCGCTCCGGCGCAGAACGCGTTCGCGATGGTGTTCAAGACGCGATATCTGCTGCTGATGGCGCTGATGATCCTGCTGATCAACTGGATCAACGCGACCGGAGAGTACATCCTCGGCAGCATCGTCAAGGAACAGGCCTCGGCGATGGTCGCCGCGGGAACCGCCGGCGGGCTGACCGAGGGACAGATCATCGGCGATTTCTACGCCAAGTATTTCTCGCTGGCGAACGCGATCGGCCTGCTCCTCCAGCTGTTCGTCGTCTCACGCATCATCAAGCACCGCGGCGTCGCCTGTGGCCGTGATGGTCCTCCCGGCCCTCTCGTTCGGCGTCTACAACATCCTGATCTTCGTGCCCTTGCTCAATGCGGCGCTGGCGGCCAAGGTCCTCGAGAACTCGACCGACTACTCGCTGAACAACACCGTGCGGAACATGTTGTTCCTGCCGTGCACCTACGAGCAGAAGTTCGCCGCCAAGCAGGCGATCGACTCGTTCTTCGTCCGAATGGGGGACGTGCTCTCGGCGGCGCTGGTCTTCGTCGGGACACTTTGCTCGCGCTGCCGTCGCGAGGGTTCGCGGCGGTGAACGCCGCGCTCGCCGTCGCTCGCGCTGATCCTGGCGTGGCGTGTCGGCCGTTACTACAAGACGCTGACGGCGCCGACAGTGCCAGCGGCCGCGGCGTAGGAACTACTCTGAAGTTCGCTGGGGGGAGCTGTTAGCTGACGGCTGAGAGCTGTCAGCCGGGGGCGATCACTCCGCGGACCGCCCCGGCTGCAACCCAGGGACCTAAGTGCCGGGCTCGAGCGACACCATCATCGCTTCTGTCCAGACGAAGTCGACCTTGTCGCCGACCTTCACCTTGGAGAGAGCTTCCTTGTCCTGCACCTTGGAGCTGTACTTCCAGCCGTTCGGCCCGGTGAAGGTGACCGACGGCACATTGGGGTCGATGGCTGTGATCGTGGCAGTGATCGTTCGTTGCTTGGCTTTGGTGCCACCAGGCATCGCCTGTTCGGAACCAGTCGTAGCCATTGCCTTGGTATCCGTGTCCGGCTCGCCAGGCTGCTTCACCCGGACGATGACGTTCTCGTAGTAGCGAACGTTGACCTTCTGGCCGACTTTGACCTCAGCGAACCGAGTGATGTCCGGCCCTGCGACGATCGTCGTGTAGGTACCATCCGATTTCTTGATGCTGATCGTGCGGGTCGCGGCTTCGACGGCCTCAATGGTGCCCGTCGCCGTCTTCACCTCTGAACTGACGGTCTTGGACTGAGCCATCGCCGTGCGCGGCATTGGCACCAGAACCGCCGCTGCAATGATTCCAAACACTAACCTTTTCATACGTCCTCCTAGTCCCGCGTTTCTAACCTTCGCAGAGGCGCGCTACCGCGCAATACCGATGGCCCTGTCCCGGCCCGACTGTGCAGACCGCGTGCCGTGCGCGGCTCCCCAACCTGCGGAGGGCGCCCATAATACCGTGGGCGTCGAGTTAAGGCTACTTGGGCGTGATCCTGCCGATCACCCTTCGCAGGCGAGCTACACCGCCAGTGCCGCGACGGCCTTACCGCCAAGGCACGTCGTGTGCCCAGCGCTGATGCCCAAATCATGGCTGTTTCATCTTGCACGGTTCCGAGGAGGCCTCGCAGACTCCGGTCAGACGGAGCCGCTCCGAAACACCGTGCGCTGGGCGCCTGGGCACAGCGGTCTCTCAACTGGTCACAGCGGGCCGTTATCCCCAGAGCTAGCTTGTGTTGTCGCGTAGGGACGGGCCTCCAGGCCCGTCCAGGCGGGGTCTGAGGACCCCGCCCTACACGAACACAAGTGAATTCGGAGTCGTTCGGGTTGCTGCGAACGTAACGGAACGCACCTTGCTCGTCGGTTGTCGAGCCCGTCATCCAGACCCGTTCTAATTCCGGACCGTATCGGACGACGGAGGGTGTTCGAGCATGTCAGCCAAAATCCTTTCGGCATCCGCACGAGTAGCGGTCGCAGGGCTGGTCCTCGCCACCACTGTCGTCGCCCAGAGCGACAAACAGGTCGCATTCGTACACGTCGCCGGCGCCCAACAGCGGCTGAAGTATCTGGCGACGGCCAAGATCTGGTCCGACCCGGGAAACGTGACCCCCGAAATGGTGACCGCAGGCCGGCCGCTGAAGCAGTCGGAAGGGCTCGAGGCTGCGCGTCGCGGCGAGCCGCTGCCGTGCACTTTCGCCACACCAGGGAAAGAGCTCGGCGGCAACACGCCGAAATTCGCGTGCAAGACATCGGGCGGCACGACGATCCGTGTCAAGTACAGCGACGGATCGAAGGATGGCAACCGCGAGATCTTTTCAGCGGTCGTGGCGGCGAAACTCCTGTGGGCTCTCGGGTTCGTATCCGATCCGATCTATCCGATCACGCTCGACTGCCGTGACTGCCCGGCCAACCCGATGTCGGGCGAGGGGCCGCGCGCCAAACGCTCGTACCTCGCAACATTCCAACCGGAGGCGAGCCGTCTGGTCATTGTTGACGGGGACGACGTCGACGAGGGATGGCGCTGGGGCGAGGTCGATGAGGCCATCGCGAATCTGCCCGAGGGCCCGCTGCGCGCGCGACAGCGCATGCATTTCGACGCGCTCACGCTCCTGGGCGTGTTCATCCAGCACGGTGATCGAAAGCCCGAGCAACAGCGACTGGAGTGCCGGGGCGCGCTCGATCCGAGCGCGGGCGACACCCATCCACTCAAAGATAAGGACGACGGGCCACCTGTGTTCTTCGAGCGCCCCGATGCCTCGGCGTGCAGCGAGCCGGTGATCGCTCTGCAAGATATCGGTGCCACGTTTGGCGGTGCAGGCAAGATGAGCAAAGCATCGACGGCGAAGATGAACCTGAAGTCGTGGACGAATCGCCCTGTTTTCAAGCCTGCGAAGTCTTCCTCCTCGGGCGGCGTGCCGGAATGCCACGGTAACCTGACGGTTTCGATGGCGGCCGGCGAGGGCGGCCGTGGGGATCCTCGCATTGGCGAGGCCGGGCGGGCCTTCCTGGCGGATCGCCTGCTCCTCTTGACCGACGCCCACGTGCGCGCGCTCATGGCGACGGCGCGCGTCGAGAAGGTGGCTGAATCTCAGGTGTGGCAGGATCCGAAGACCGGAACTTCTCATACCGGGTTGGACGCGTGGGTCGCCGCCTTCAAGGACAAGGTGCGGCAGATCACCGAGCAGCGCTGCGCGCCGTAACGACAGCAGGCCGTTGGCCTTTCCCCATGCAACTGGACAGACCTCGGACAGCCTGCTGAGGTTGGGGGCGCGTCGGCCGGACGCGGCCCCACAATCGCGCCGACGGTGAGTCGGTCGTCTCCGTACAACGAAATACCGTGTCTATCTACGGAATACCGTGCTCGAGTTACCCTGAACCCATCTCAGAATGTCGATCCGCAAGACGCACGCGACGCAATTATGGGAAGATGTCTGGCCGCACGGGACGCAAGTTCACGCCGCGCGGCTGGTTTGCACGGAACTACGTTAGTGATGCTGGGCATGTGTGACGAGCGGATCGGTTGTTGCTGTCCCCAGCGGTCAGGAGGTCTACGGATGGCTCTTCACTCTCTCTATGGTGCAACGGTCGTTGTCGTCGCGTTCGGTATGGTGGCAGTCGAACCCGCCTACGCGCAGCGACGGGATGGGAACCTGCTGCCGCAGGACAAAAGCGGGCAGGTTACCGCGGTGGGATGTTTGGTCAAGGGCGATGCGGTCCGCGGCGGAAAGAAGGACAAGTACGTGTTGGCGCGGCCGAAGAAAGGGCCCGTCGCCAGCGTGCCAGAGGCAACGTGCACGGTCGACCCCGGTGCCGATGCCCTGACGCTCGATAACCCGGAGAAAGCCAAGATGACCGACGCGATGGTCGGCCACTGGATGCAGATCAGCGGCAGACTCGAGAGCGAAACCGACAAGAATCCGGACAATCTTCGCGAACTCGACGTGCTGACGGCGAAGATGGTGCCGGTCGTTGTTCCGAAGGCGGCTGCAGCAGCTTCCCCGGGCCCTGAACCGGCCGCGCCAGCGGCGCGCCCGACCCCGTCCCCGGCACCGGCACCGGCGGCGACGGCTTCACCTGCGGCACCCGCAGAGCCTCGTAAGCTGCCGAAGACGGCGAGCCAGGTTCCAGCGATTGGATTGGCCGGGTTGCTCTCGCTGGCAGCAGGCCTCATGCTTCGCTCGTTCCGTCTCCGGCGAGGGTGAGCAGCGGATACAGACACCGACCGAGGGCACGACAGCTCACGCTGTTGCGCCCTTCGTCGAAATCCGCTGACAGTGTCATCCGTTTGGAGCTGGAGACCTCGCGTCGAAATCTGCGGATCGTGTGACGACCTCTGGACCGCAGCGAGGTCACGTCAGAAACAGGTGCCGCACGCGTATGAAGACAGCGCGCGTGCGGCGCCAGCCTTCATCATCGCCAATCAGCAACCAGTCAGGAACGACTGCGTCCGGTGACTGAGGTTCCTCGACTGGTTGTGCACGTTCACCGGCGGAGGACGTTCACGGCTCCGGCGAGCCGTGTGGGTACCGACGGCCGCGTCCTGCTGTCATTTCCCTTCTACACGTCCAGCCCGGACGATGAAGCGTTGCGGTGCTGGACCGACGTGATAGAACGGGTAGCACGTGACCAGCGTGAGCGAACGTGTGGGCGTCGCGTCGAGCACGGACACATCCTCCGGAGACACGACCCAGGTCCTTTCGACGCGGTACATCTCCTTCTCTCGCAGAGTCTCGAGCTCGATGGTGTCACCCGGCGCGATGTCTTTCAGGCCTCTGAAAAACCCGTCGCGGTGGCCGGCGATACCAGAGTTGCCATCCGTCCCCGGCAGTGCCGTGCCGTCGATGTGACCGACGGCGCGGTCGAGTGTCGAGTCATCGGTGCCCGGCAGGACTGCCACCTCCAGGCGAATCTTCGGGACGCGCAGGACCGCGAGCGGGGACAGCGCCGGTTGGCTCAATGCCCGCCGCCAGGCGTTGATACGTTCCGAGTCCCAAAGGCTCAGATCTGGTGCTTGGGGCTGCTGGAGCGCAGCCGCCTGAAGGACAGCAAACCGCGCGAGTTCCCGCCGAGCCCCCACTGCACCGTCGACGGTCAGCGCGCCGTACGCAACCAGGCACACTACGCCAGTCGTCCACGCGATGCATTCCGCGAGAACGCCGAGACGGCGCACCGTTATCCGAGCGATGGGCTGAGCAGGTTGCACTCCCGAAACCTGGCGTCCTCGCAGCACTCTCCCGCTATGCGACACGGCGACAGCGCCGCGACGGCATCACGGCCACGCAGGTCGCGTGCCAGAGCTGGTGGCCTAGTATTATTCCTGTTTTCGTCCGCAGTTTCCAAGAGGCCTTGCCTACTCCGATCCGACGGAGCCGCTCCGAAACCCACTCCTCTCACCCAGGGCAAGCAGCCCTGACTGAGCAGGTCAGCGGACGTCCTCAACGCTGGCTGCCTGATCTCGCGTGCTGGAACGAGAACTGCTCATCGCTTCAGGACCGCAGCCGCTTGAAGTCGACCGTCCGTCTCGGAAGTGGCTGAATCACCGCGGTTTCCATCAAATAGTGGTGATGCTCGCGTGTTCGATCTGTCGGCAGACCTACGACATCTCGTGATCGGCGTCATATCTCGGAGGCATGAGCGGAGGTCAGACGGACGTGCAGAATGCCAGCGCTCCGGTTCGCACCGGTCGCCAACACGGATCTCGCGTAGCGTTGATGCGCGTGACCGCATGCCTCGCCCTGGCGTCCCTGGCGGCCTGCGCCAGCGTCGGTAAGAAGCCCGAGCAACCCGATCTGAAGCCCTGGCCGGAAATCCGGCCCGATTTTCGCGTCGAATCGCTGCGGGCGCGCATGCAGGAGTACTCGATCACGTTCGCAGCGGAGGTCGATCTCGCGGCCACGGCCATCGAGCAACGGGCGGCGGATTCGACAGTCCGGCGCAACGCGGTGCTCTGGAGGGTCCGCGCAATACCCGAGATGCGGAAGGCGTGCTTTCGGCTGGAGCCGATCGGTGCCCTCGTCGACGCCTGGATCTTCGCACGGCAGATGGATCAGCTCTTCAGCGAGGGCGCCGGCGCAGGCGCCTTCGGCACATTGCAACCCGAAGCCGTCGGAGTCTCGCGCCGACTCGTCGACCAGATGCGGGAGATCGGCGGCTCGATCGCCGTAACTCCGCAGGCAAGGGACGATTTCGAGCACAGATTCATCGATCCGTGGCTTACCGAACATCCCCTCCATGACGTCACGTTCGTCCGCGAATCTCCGATTGCCCGCTTCGCGGAGCAATTCCCGGCGCGCGGCGACATGTTCCAGTCCGTCGGCAACCTGGAGCAACTGGCGATCGGCCTCTCCCAGCAGGCGCGTATCTACCTGGCCGATCTGCCGCGGCAGGTTCGGGGAGAAGTCGACCTGCTGCGCGCTGACATCCTGCCTTCTGAAGATTTCGCGGCGATGCAGCGCGACCTGCACATGAGCGCTGCAGCAGCGGATCGCATCGCTACGACTGCCGAAGCCCTGCAACCCCTCATCCTGAGCGAGCGACGGGTCGTCCTCGACGAAATCGGACGGCAGCGCGCGCTGGTGATGGAGGGCGTTTCCGTCGAACGAGAACGGGCGGTCGGCGCGATCGTCCAGGCGTTTGCCGCGGAACGCACCGAAATACTGCATAGCTTCGAATTGCAGCGGCTGGCCACGCTCGAGTGGGCGACTGCCGAGCGCCGTGAGGCGATCGCCGACGTCCACCGCGAGCTGGCCGAGTCGATCGAAGCGCTGCGTGCTGAGCGCGCCGTCGTCGTCAACGACGTACGCCACATCGTCGATATGGTCCTGCTCCGCGTGGCCATATTCCTCGTCGCCGGAGTGTTGCTCGCGCCGCTCGTCGCTCACGCCTACGCCCGTGTCTGGCCGCGGCGATGGCGCGACCCGCAGAGACAGTCGCGCGGAGCGGAACCGCGCGACCCTCCTGCACCTCCGCGCTCGACATGAATTCGCGTTGGTTTAGGACCCGCGGTTCGGTTGACCCTTCGGCAGAGATATGACGAGGACAGTCCCCTAGAATCGGGCGCAACCTATGTCCGTCGAGTGGCATTTCCTGATCACGTTCAACGAACAGCTGCGACCCTTGAAGGATCCGGTCGAGATCCAGGAGGCTGCCGTCCGCCTGATCGGGGAACATCTCCAGGCCAGCCGCGTCAACTACGCGCACATCGATGGCGACGAGTTCGTCATCAGCCGGTCCTATGCCGACGGGGTCCCGTCATTCGCAGGTCGAGGTCCGGTCGTCCGATTCGGCCAGGCCATCGTCGACGCGTGCCGCCGTGGCGAGACGGTAGCCGTCGATGACGTCAATACGGATCCGCGATTCACGGACGCGGAGCGCGAGCAACTGCTCGCAGGCGAGACTGCGGCGTTCGTCGGCACGCCGCTGATCAAGGATGGTCGATGGCTGGCGACATTCGGCGTCCACAGCGCCACGCCGCGGAGCTGGAGCCGCGAACAGATCGCATTGGTTGAAATCACCGCCGACCGGACGTGGTCGGCCGCGGAGCGGGCCCGCGCGGAAGAGGCGCTGGGCCGGAGCGAGAGCCGCCAGGCGTTCCTGCGCCGCCTGACCGACACCATCCGCACGCTCGCCGATCCTGCGCGCATGCTTCACGAGACCTGCCGCCTGCTCGGCACCCACCTCCGCGTCAATCGCGTCGCCTACGGCGAGATTGAAGGCGACGACTGCACCATCGTCCACGACTACGTTGACGGTGTTCCCTCGATGGCGGGCCACGTTCAGTGGCGCAATCTGGCGGGTAGCCGCACCGCAGACATCCTCAAAGGCTGGACGCTGTCGGTCAATGACACGGCGACGGATTCGCACACGCCAGAGGAGCGCGCGGCGCTGGAGGCGGCGGGCATCAAGGCCTACATTTGTCCGCTGCTGATCAGGAACGGCCATTTCGTCGGCGCGTTCGGAATTCACAGCCGCTCGCCACGCGTGTGGACGCCAGACGAGATTGCCCTGGTTCAGGAAGTCGCCGATCGGATCTGGGCGACGCTCGAGCACCGCAAGACGGAAGCCGAGCTGCGCGCGAACGAAGAGCGCCTGGCGTTTCTTCTCCGGCTGAACGACGCGCTCCGCCCGTTGAGCGGCGCCGCGGCCATCCAGGAAACGGCTGCAAGGCATCTTGGCGAGCACCTCGGCGTTGCCCGCGTCGGATACGCTGAACTCGAGGGCCGCGAATACATGATTCGCCGCGAGCACACCCGCGGCGTCGAGCCGCTCGTCGGACCGCCCGTGCAAATCAGTGTGGGGGCGACGTTGCGCGATGCCCTCCAGCGCGGCGAGACCATCGTTGTCGACGACGTGCAGACAGATCAGCGGCTCAGCGATGACGAGCGCGCGACGTTCCGGGCGCGGCAGATCGCAACGTTTGTCGGCGCGTCCCTGTTCAAGGACGGGCAGATGGTTGCAGCCTTCGGCGCCAATCACGACGAGCCGCGCGTGTGGACGGCGTTGGAAATCGAGCTCGTTCGCGAGGTCGCCGAACGGACCTGGGACGCCGTCGAGCGCAGCCGCGCCGAAACGGCACTACAGGAGCAGAAACAGCGACTCCGCCTCGCGCTCGAAGCTTCGGCCGGCGGCTCATGGACATGGGTCCCCGCGACCAATGAGGTCGACTGGGACCAACGATTCCGCTCGCTGTACGGTTTTGCGCCCGACGATCCCGCGACACCTGACGCGTGGATGCCGCGCGTGCACGACGACGACCGTCCGGGCGCGCTCGCACTGCTGGACGAGGTCTTGACGTCGACAACCAAGGATTCGTGGGAGAACACGTTCCGGATCGTGCGGCCCGACGGAGGAGTCTCATGGATCCAGAGCCGGGGCCGAGCCGACCGCGACGCCGACGGCAGAGTCACACGGCTCACTGGGCTCGACCTGGACATCACGGAACGCCGCAGGACTGAGGATGCTCTCCAGGCGCGTCGCGACGAGGAACACGATCGCACCCTGCGAACGCTGCTCGAGACCGCCACGCAGGGAATCGTTTCTGCGGACGCTCGTGGGATGATCGTCTTTGCCAATCGTGCAGTCGAGGTGATGTTCCGCTGGGCCGCCGAAGAGTTGATCGGCCAACCGATCGAGCGCCTGATGCCATCGATGTTTCCCGACGGCACGAACCATCCGGACGGCCAGGACCTCGTCGGCATCCGCAAAGACGGGTCCAAGTTTCCAATCGAAGTCACCGTCAATCACGTTCCGACGCGGGGCGGCGGACGCGCATTCGCGTTCGTGACCGATATCACCGAACGCCGCCGTGCCGCAGGGGCCCTCCAGGAGCGCACGACCGAACTGGAATACCGGACGACGCAACTGAGTCAGATGGCGTGGGACCTGACGCTCGCCGAGCACCATGCGCGCGAGCAGATCGCCAGGACGCTGCACGACGGGCTCCAGCAACTCCTGGTCATCGTGGCGTTGAACCTCGAACAGCAGCTGAAGCGGGAGACCGAGGGCGGAACCGGGCCAAGCGAGCTGCTTGCAGAGGCGAAGCAGCAGCTCGATGAAGCCATGGCCGTGGCGCGGTCGCTGAACGTCGAGCTGTTTCCTCCCGTGCTGCAGCGTTCGGGGCTTCCCGCCGCCTTGACGTGGCTGGCGAAATGGACACACGAGAAGTACAAGCTGAGTGTCCATCACCACGTCGATCCGCGCGCGGATTCCGCGCGGAAGGATGTCCGCACACTGCTCTTCGAGTCGGTCAGAGAACTTCTGTTCAACGCGATCAAATACGCGCAGACGGATCGAGTGACGTTGGCGCTGGAGCTCGATGCCGGCGATCAGCTGTGCATCACGGTGACCGATCAGGGGGTCGGGTTCGAGCCGGCGAGGCTGGACGATCGATCGGCCGTCCAGGTGGGCTGGGGCCTCTTCCGCATACGAGAGCGGCTGACGCTGCTCGGCGGCCGCATGGACATCGACAGCGCGCCGGGAAGGGGGACTCGGGTCCGTCTCGTCGCGCCGCGCGACGCGGCGCCGGACACCGTCGCCGCCGCGAACGAGTTGAGGTTCGCTCTGACCGGAGCGGTATCGGCGGTCGACGCTGAACGCGCGCTCCCGGAGGCGCTCAGGATTCTCATCGTCGACGATCATTCAGCGGTGAGGCGTGCGCTGCGAGAGATGCTCCATCAGCGGCCGCATCTCTCCGTGGTCGGCGAAGCGTCCGACGGTTTCGAGGCCATCGCCCACGCGCATACGCTGCGGCCCGATGTCATCCTCATGGATGTCTCGATGCCGCACATGGACGGTGTCGAGGCGACGGCGCGCATTCACACCGAGCTCCCAGACATCCGGATTCTCGGGGTGTCCATGCTGGCTCGGAATGAGACCGCGGACGCGATCGAGCATGCAGGGGCAGCAGGCTTCTTTGTGAAGGGGACCGACACGCAGCGCTTGATCGATCACCTCCTGGCCTTTCACGCATCCCGGGCCGGTGGCGATCGCGCGGGTTCGTAGTGCCGACTCGCCCACGCGTCCTGCTCGTCGACGATCATCCAGGCATCGTGCGGGCGCTCAGCCGTCTGCTCTCGACCGACTGCGACGTGGTTGGCGTCATGGCCGACGGCCGCGAAGCCGCCGACGCCGCAGCGCGGCTTCAGCCGGTCGTGATCGTGGTGGACCTGAACCTGCCGGACGTCAGTGGGCTGGATGTCTGCCGCCAGATCACGCACAACAATCCGCGCGTGAAAGTCATCGTGATCAGCGCCAGGATCGATGAAGCCATCAGGGATGAGGCGCTGGCGGCTGGCGCATCGGGCTTCTTCGAGAAGTCAGCGGCAAACGAGCTAGTCGTCGCCATCAGACGGATATGGACGGAGTGGACGTGACAGTCATTTCTTCTTGAACGCGTCTTTGACCTGCTCTCTGATGTCCTTGTAGTTCTTTGACAGCAGTTTCTCTTCGTCGTCGGTCAGGATTCGGAATGGCACGCGCACGAGACTGTTCTGGAACTTCACGTTGAGCCAATGCTGGCCGTACGTGATGCCGCCCGGCACGTGGAAATAGAGCCGACCGAGGCAGGCGCGGTCGGAGCTCAACTCAACCTCGTCGAACGGCGTCGCTGGCGAATCCAGATCGGCGAAGAAACCGATGCGGCACGCCCTGTTCGCGCCCGGAGGAAAGTAGTTGATCGAGTCGCGCTGAACCTTCGCCCGATTCTGCAACGCACTGGTGTTCCCCGCCCGGTGCTCGGTGACCGACGGCAAGGGAAGCGTCTTGCCGTCAGGCGTCTCGATAGACAGCGCGTCGCGGGTCAACTTGAAGGACGGCATCTTCTCGCGAAGCGTGATACCGACGTCGAGGAGCATCCACTCCTCACCGACCGACCGGTTGGTGGCCTGGTATCCGAGGATCACGTAACCCTCGTTGTTGTACGCAGCTCGAACGAACTTCCCCTCCATGGTGTAGACCTGCGGCACGCCGGGTTGGGGCAAGGCGATGGGCTGCTTGGTCTGACCCGCCGGAGCAACGGAGGCCCCGATGAAAACCAGGACGGCGAGAACGAGTGCTGGACCGATCCCGTTTTTCATGAAACCTCCTGTGTCGTACGGCTCGCGTGCGGTGAGCAGATCGCCTCCGCATCCGCCGTCGGAATGATTGTGAGCAAATATCGCGGGGCCGCTCGAAAATCCAGCGGGCGATTCTTGTGAGCGTTCGGAGCACAGAGTATGCCAGCGACGTGACCGCACCGGAACGTGGTCACTCCACAGAACGTCACGGGTCGCTATCCGACCGCCTGCGTGCGCAGCGTCCGCCATCGTGACCGCGCGAAGGTTGGTGACAGCCGGCTGTCACCAATCTCAGCCATTCGGAGTGACGCAGCCGAAGCCAATTTCGCCGGAGCTGCTTGCAGCCGCAGGCCGGGAAAGATCGGAATTTACCAACGGGCAATAGGTCTCCATGTGACATTACCGTTACTTAGATAGGTTGTAATGTGTAGCTCAAGAGTGGCTATCCACTCTTTTGTTAAGAAATTACCGGTTATTGATGTTCACCGAGGCTCGTGACCGCCTACAATCGGCACCGGCGTGTGGTCCGTTGAGGTGCAATGCCCGAGACTCTTCAGAAATGCCGTCAACGGAGGGTCGGCGGATGGCGCGGGATGCTCGTCACCGCACTGATGGTGAGCACGTCGACCCCGGTCAGAGCGCAGGCCTTTGCGTCGCTGCAGGGGCGTGTCTTCGACCCGCTTGGAGCGCTCGTTCCAGGCGCCATCATCCGCGTGCAGGATGAGTCCAGCGGTTTCGATGTGTCGGTTCGCGCGGATTCCGAGGCGCGTTACTACGTCTTTGCCATTCCCAACGGCACGTACACGGTCACGGCGGCGGCGCCGGGATTTCGCGCCGAACGCATCGACGCCCTGAACGTCGACGTTGGCCGGACGGTGGTGCGCGACTTCCACCTGGCGATTGGCGACGTGGCGGAGACAGTGAGCGTTCGTTCGGAGACGCCGCTGGTCGATCGGGCGAGCCCAACGGTCGGCCATGTCGTCACCGGGGAGACCGTGCAGCAGATCCCCCTCAATGGCCGCCACTTCACCGATCTCGGCCTGCTCGTGCCCGGATCGGTGTCGCCTTCGCAGGCGGGGTTTTCTTCGCGGCCGATTCGAGGCGTCGGCGCGCTCGCGTTCAACACCGCCGGCAATCGTGAAGAGGCGGTCGCGTTCGAGGTCAACGGCGTGTCGACCAACAACATGACGTTCGGCTCGCTGATCTTCGAGCCTCCTCTCTCGAGCATCGCGGAATTCAAGGTCGACAACTCGGTCTTCGGTGCCGGGCACGGTCACGTGTCCGGCGCGGTGGTCAACATCGTCACCCGAGCGGGCAGCGACGCCTTTCGCGGCGAAGCGTTCGAGTTCTATCGAAATGATGCGCTCGACGCGCGCAACTTCTTCGAGTTCACGTCCAGGAATCCGCACCCCTTCGACCGGAACCAGTTCGGCGGATCGGTCGGTGGCCCGATCAGGCGCGACCGGACATTCTTTTTTGGCTCCTACGAAGGGCTCAGGCAGCGGCAAGGAGTCGACCTGAACAGCCTCGTCCTCAGCGACCAGCAGCGCGCATCACCAACGAACCCGGCCATTCGGCAGTTGATTCCGCTAATCCCTCGCGCCAACTTCTTCGATTCGAACGGGACGCCGCGATTCGTCGGTTCGGCTCCCGCTGTCGCGGATGCCGACCGGTGGACCATTGATGGCCGGCACAGCGCCGGAACCAGGGACCGCTTCCAGGTCTTCTACGGAAGCCAGCTCGTCCGCTCGGTCGAGCCCGGGGCACAAGGCAACAGCATCCCGGGATTCGGCAGCGTGTCGCACCCGTCAAGGAGCATCCTGACGATCGGCGAAACGCACGCGTTCGGAACCGCAACTGTGAACGAGGCCCGGTTTGGACGGAGCGGGCTGGTAGGCGGAACGCTTCCAGCTGCTGCGCTGAATCCCACGGACTTCAGCATCGCGAATGGGGTCACGCGCCCGATCGGCTTGCCGCAGATGATCGTGGCGGGCGATCTCAACTTCGGCGGCCCGGGCCCCCTCCCCCAGGGCCGAACCGATACGTCGTATGTTCTGGTCGATACATTCAGCCATGCGCGCGGCCGCCATTCGATGACACTTGGCGGCGAGTACCGGCATTTCGTCAACGAGAACTTCGCCGAGGGCACCGGCGTGTTCAACTTTCCGAGCGTCGATGCCTTCCTGAATGGAACGGCGAATGCCTTCAACACCACGCTCGGTGAGCGAACGAGCGTCATCGACCAGCGCGCCATGGGGTTGTTCGTCGAGGACAGGATGACGCTGAGCAATAGCCTCACGCTCACACTCGGGATGCGCTACGAGTGGCACGTCACGCCCACGGAGCGGGACAACCGGTTCGTCGTGTTCGACGCGTCGAGCGCGTCGCTGGTGCGTGTCGGCGTCGACGTTGACAGCATCTACCAGCAGAACAATCGAAACCTGGAACCGCGAGTGGGCGTCACGTGGGGTCTCTCGTCTGACGGTCGAACGGTGTTGCGCGCGGCCTATGGCCGAGCGGCGGACGAGCCCGGCACGACGGCTGTTCGCGACACCGCCGGGAATCCGCCCTTCGCGCGGCCACTCACGGCGACCGGCCCGATTCCCCTCATGAGCGCCATCGAGACAACGGGACCCGCAAGCCTCAGCCCGGCCACCGTCGATTTCCGGTTCCGGAACGCGTCGATGCAGTCGTGGAATGCGAACGTGCAGCGGCAACTGTCGCGCGACCTGGCCGCGACCATCGGCTATTCCGGCTCACACGGCGCAAACCTGCGCATCTCGCGCAATCTCAATCAGCCGGTTGCCGGCGTGCTGCCATTCCCCGTGGTGGCGGCCTCCAGCCCTATTCTTCCCGGCACAGCGCTCGGCAACATCACCCAGGTAGAGACCAGCGGGTTCTCGAACTACTACAGCGTGTGGGCGGCCGTGACCAAGCGCCTCTCGCGCGGTCTACAGGTCGATACCTCTTACACGTGGTCGAAGTCGCTCGACACCAACTCTCTCAATTCGTCCGGCTTCGCCGTTCAGGACGGCTATGACATTCCCAGCCAGTACGGGCTGTCCGATTTCGATGCTCGACATCGATTCGTCTTGAGCGCAACCTATCTCGTGCCGTTCACGGGCCATGCCCTGACCCGCGGCTGGCAGCTGGCAACGGTCGTTCAGTCGCAGAGCGGCAATCCCGTGAACATCGTCACCAGCAACAGCAGCCTGAATGGTGTCCCGAACAGCGTGCGCCCCGATGTCACCGGACGAATACGGATCATCGGTTCGGTGGATCAGTGGTTCGATCCGTCTGCGTTCGTGGCCGGCAATCACTTCGGCAACCTGGGACGGAATGTCGTGATTGGACCGACCTTCAACAATGTGGACCTGTCGGTGATCAAGAACGACCGGCCCGGAAGGCGCCTTGCTATGCAGTTTCGAGTGGATGCGTTCGACGTGTTCAACCATCCCAACTTCGGCCCGCCGGGCAATATCGTCGACAGCCCGACGTTCGGCAGGATCACGAGGACGCGGCTGCCCACCGGCGAAGCAGGCTCCTCCCGCCAGATTCAACTGGCAGTACGGCTGTCCTTCTGAAGATGCAAGTGCGAATGTGCGCGCGTGTGGTGCTCGCGCTAGTCGCGACCCTGTGTGCGTGCACGCGACCCGTGTCAGCCGAGGCACAGGACGCCGCAGTGCGAACCGTGCTGACGATTCACTCGGGCGCCGAGGACTTCCCGTCCAATCCCATTCTGGACGCCGCAGTCCGCGAGCGGCTGAAACGCTCCGGCGTGCCCATTGACTATTTCGCCGAGTACCTGGAGTCCGATCTCTTCCCCGACGAAGAGGACTTGCTGGCTTTCAAGGACTACGTCAAGCGGAAGTACCGCGGCCGCAGGATCGACCTGGTCATCGCGATGACCGATACGAGCTTGCAGTTCGTCCTGGACTACCGCGGAGAGTTGTTTCCCGATGTGCCGGTCGTTTTCTTCGGGCTCGCTGTCCCGGACGAGACCATCCGCAGCGCCGGCGGCGGCATCACAGGATTACGAGTCGGCAACGCGTACGCCGACACGCTGAAGCTCGCGCTCGCGCTGCATCCCTCGACCGAACGGGTATTCGTCGTGGCCAAGCGCCCAGACAATCAAACGCCCGAGTCCGTACGAGCCGAGTTCAACGGCTTTTCCGACCGGGTGAAGATCACGTATCTGGCCGAAGAGACCGTGCCTCTTTTGTTGTCCGCCGTCAGAACGATTCCCCAGGGAAGCGTGATTCTCTATATCTGGCACGCGCAGAGGGAATCCGGCGGCGGCATGTATTCGAATGCGGTCGCGCAGCTCGTGGCGGATGCCGCGAAAGTACCGGTGTACGGTACCAGCGATCTCTACATCGGAACGGGCGTGGTCGGCGGCGTGATGCGCGGAACGAGGGAGACCGGGACGCACATTGGCGACATGGCGCTGCGCGTCCTCGCTGGCACGCGGCCCCAGGACATTCCCATCGAGACCGTGCGGGTCATGCCGGTCATCGATTGGCGCCAGGTGCTGCGGTGGAAAATCGACCCTTCCCGTCTCCCGCCCGATGCGCGAATCGAGTATCGAGAACCCTCAGTGTGGGAGCGTTACCGACTCTACATTGTCGGGGCAGTGACGGCCCTCCTGGCGCAGGCCGCGTTGATCGCTGGGTTGACCATTCAACGAGCGAGACGGAGAAAGGCCGAACAGCAGCTGCGTCGGAGCGAGGCGGCGCTGCAAACGAGTTACGACCGGATCCGAAACCTCGGCTGGAAGCTGCTGAAGGCGCAGGAGGAGGAGCGTTCCCGGATCGCGCGGGAGTTGCACGACGACATCAGCCAGCAATTGGCCGTACTGACGATCGAGCTGAAGCTGTTGAGGCGGGCGGCGCACGGGAATGACGAAAGCGCTGCTGCCGAAGCGCTCAAACGCGCTGAGGAAATCGGCACGAGCGTGCACGATCTCTCGCATCGCCTCCATCCGGCCAGGTTGCGTGTGCTGGGTC
This sequence comes from uncultured Acidobacteriota bacterium, assembly GCA_963730995.1. GTDB lineage: Bacteria > Acidobacteriota > Vicinamibacteria > Vicinamibacterales > 2-12-FULL-66-21 > CAVSUB01. The sequence continues at coordinate 196,257 of CAVSUB010000005.1, forward strand.
TGGTGGAGGCTCTCGAGGGGCTGAAAAGGGAGCTGTCCCAGCCCGGCGTGACCATCACGTTTACCCACGAGAGCGTTCCCACGCCGCTTCCGCCCGAACTCACGTTGTCGCTGTACCGAATCGTTCAAGAAGGGCTGCAAAATGCCCTCAAGCACGGCAAAGCGCGGAACGTGTCAGTTGATCTGACCGGCGTGTCCGACGGAATTGCCCTGACCATCGTGGACGATGGCGTGGGGTTCGACGTCGACCACGCATGGGGCAACGGGCTCGGGCTGACCAGCGTGAACGAACGAGTCGAGGCGATGGGGGGGAAATTCGAACTTCGCTCCAGTCCCGGCGCCGGGGCCCGACTGGAAGTGAGAGTACCCGTTTCCATTCTTTCGCACGACACGAACCCGTTGGCGGTCGGAGGTCGATAGCGGGGTCCGTTCCGACGCCTGCCCGTAACACGACATCACGCCTGTGTATCGGCGCATGCGCTCTTGATCGCCGGCAACAGGTCTTCCAGGATTGCCTGCTTCTCGATGAAGGCGGCCGCTCCGGCCGCGACCGCGGCGTCCATGATCACGGGGTCCCTCTGGGCTGTCACCAGAATGACTTTGATTCGTGGATTGGCCTTTGTGATTCGCCGGCAGGCCTCCAGGCCACCGACCGTCGGCATGTTCAAGTCGAGGACAATCAAGTCGGGTTGGAGCCGCTCCGCAGCTTCCAGCAGTGCGGCGCCGTCGGCGACGCTCCCGACCACCTCGCAGTCTTCCGACAGCAGCTGTTGAATGACTGTCAGAAGTTCAGGGAAGTCGTCGGCAAGCAGCACGCGCGGCGGTCGCCCGATAGACATGGGATCGGCCTCGTAGTCTCCCATAAGTCGGCGAACCTGTCTCGGAGACCGGATCGCTGTTCAGGACCGTCGCGCCCGGAGGAGCCTCGCTGGGTCGATGCCGAAGCGTCACGCCGAAGGCTGCAGATCGTCAGGAGAGCCATCCCCGGCAGATCCGGAACGTTCCAACTCAGCAGTTCATGCTGTGGTCAATTTGCAGGCCTGGCGAGAGGAAGTGTAGACCGTCGCCAGCAGGCTTCGACATCATGAAGCCGCCTGGCAGCCGCTCCGGTCTGCCGGAGGTCCAATCTTCTGGCTGGATCCCGCCCAAGATTATAGTATCTGTCAGGGCAGGAGCCGACAGCATCGGGGTTGTCCGCTTCAAAGTGGGGGAAAACCCTGAGTCATGGACCGGTGCACTCCGAGCCAGAGTGGTGGGTGCGCCTGGCTCGCGAATGGCGTGGCGATGTGTCTATTGATAAGCTAAGGCTCTGAAACGCTACGGCTTGCAAGTGCGTATCTCCGCTTTAAAGGAGCCGAGTGCGCGAGATATCCTGGGGAGTGGCGGCCGATCCCCCACGATCCGCAGCCGCACCAGTTGAGATTGTCAATGCGCCAACCTACGGTGCTCGTAGCGGATGACCACGCCATCGTCAAGGAGGGCTTGGTCAGCCTGCTCAAAGAGCACGACTACAACGTTGTGAGTGCAGTGGCCGACGGCCACGAGCTCATCGACGCGGCCAGGCGGCTTCAACCGGACGTGATCGTCACCGATCTATCGATGCCCGGGCTGAGCGGGCTGGACGTGCTGAACCGGCTCAAGGCCGAGCACATCATCAGCAAGGTCATCGTCCTCACAATGCACCGCGATGGGGATCTGGCCGCGCGGGCCCTGCGCGCCGGAGCCAGTGCCTTCCTGCTGAAACACTCCGCCGGGGACGAGCTGTTGACCGCAATCCACCAGGCGCTGGAAGGCCGCGTGTATCTCACGCCGGCGCTCACGAAGGAAGTCATTGAGCGGATGGCGGGCTCCCTTGACCGGGCTGAGCCGCAACTCACCGCGAGGCAACGGGATGTGCTGCGCCTCGTCCTCGAAGGACGGCGGATGAAGGAGATCGCGGCGAGCCTGGAGCTGTCTGCCCGGACAGTCGAGACCCACAAGTATCAGATGATGCAGATCCTTGGCGTGAACTCGACTGCCGAGCTCGTCAAGTACGCGATCGAGCATCGGCTGATCCAGGACTGAAGGCCGCCTTCGCTGGAGCCGACTCAGTAATTTTCCCCAGCCAGCTAAGTAGTTTTTCCGGCCTAGTCTCCGTAGGTCTCCCTTCCCACACAATCCCCGCCTTCATAGACTCAGGGCGTTCCAGACGTACACCCGATGTCTCAGCCACGCCTGCTGCTTGCCGACGATCACCTCGAAATCGCAGCGGTGCTGCGCGACCTCCTCCAGCCTGAGTTCGACGTGATCGCGCAGGTACAGGACGGTTACGCCCTCCTCAGCGCCGTTGACCGGCTGTCGCCTGACGTGATCGTCAGCGACATTTCGATGCCGGGGCTCGACGGGATCACGGCTGCCGCCCAGATCGTCCGCAAGCACCCGGCCGCGCGGATCGTCTTCGTGACGGGCGTTTGCGATCCACTTCTGATGGAGCGGGGCTTCGAGGCCGGGGCACTGGGATACGTAATGAAATGCGCGGCGAGCGACGATCTGCTGCCGGCCGTCCGCTCGGCGCTCCGCGGCGAACGTCATGTCAGCGGGGAGTCGTACCCCGTTGGCGGGAACGGAAAATCCTGAGAGGTTCCATGTCTGTCCTGAGCCTGTCGTCACGTCCTCGGCCCGAATCGGAACTCGAGCTCATTACGCAGCTCGCCGTAACGCTTTCTGGAGTGTTGACCCGCCTTCACCTGGATGAACCCGACGCGGCGATTGGCGCCGCTCTCCAGCATGTGGCTCTGAGCACCCAGGTCGAGTCCTGTCAGCTCATCGAATTCACCGAACTGGGTACCGTGGGGCGCACGCACCTGCCCACGCAGCACGCGAACACGGGGAGTCTGGAGCACCAGACCGATGCTCTCGATCGCGGGATCATCGAGCGTCTCTCGCGCGGAGAGGTCGTGGTCGGCTCGCGGCCGGACAAACTTCCCAGGGAAGCAATGGCTGTCCGGGAGCAGACTGGTCTCTCTTCGATGCTGGCAGTCCCCGCATTGGTCGCTGGCCGCGTCGTGTGCGCGCTCGTCCTGCAGAATAGTCGGCTGACGCGACGATGGTCGCAGCCGCTGATCGAACGTCTGCAGCTCGTTGCAGCGATCCTGGGCTCGGCGCTGCAGTGCCGCAGTCACGAGAACGCGATACGCTCCAGCATGGCGGAGATCCAACGCCTGAACGCCCGGCTCGAGGCAGACAACGTGTGCCTGAAAGAGGAAATCAAGAGCTATCACGACTTCGACGAGATAGTCGGCGAAAGTGGACCACTGCGGCTCGCCCTGGCGCGGCTCGGTCAGGTCGCCCCGACGAACTCGAACGTGTTGCTGCTCGGCCCAACCGGAACGGGCAAGGAACTATTCGCCCGGGCAGTACACGAGAGGAGCCGGCGCCACGCCCGCGCGCTGGTCCGGGTCAACTGCGCCGCGCTCCCACCGACGCTGGTGGAGAGCGAGTTGTTCGGTCATGAGAAAGGCGCGTTCACCGGCGCCGTGGGGATGCGGCAGGGACGGTTCGAGCTGGCCGACGGCGGCACGATATTCCTCGACGAGATCGGCGACCTGCCGCCGGAAATTCAGGTGAAGTTTCTGCGCGTGCTACAGGAGGGGGAATTCGAGCGCGTGGGATCCTCACGCTCCAAGCGTGTGGATGTTCGCGTGATAGCCGCGACGCATCACGACCTCGAGGCGGCGGTCGCGGAGGGACGCTTCAGAGCCGACTTGTACTACCGCCTGAGCGTCTATCCGATTCATCTGCCATCCCTCCGGGAGCGCGTGGACGATATCCCGCGGCTGGTGTGGTTCTTCATCCATCGCCACCAGCGTGACCTCGGGCGGCAGATCACGAAGGTGCCGCAGTCCGTGATGGATGCCTTGCAGGGCTACGCGTGGCCCGGGAACGTTCGAGAGCTCGAGAACGTGGTGGAACGGGCGATGATCGCCTCCACCGGCAACACCCTGCAGCTCGACGCTCCCTTGACGCTCACGCCCCGGAGCAGAGGGCAGACCGAAGCGCCGGACAATCTCGACGCCGTTCAGCGCATGCACATCGAGAGCGTCCTGGAACGGTGCGGCTGGCGGATCAACGGCGCGGGAAACACCGCGGAGCGCCTCGGGATCCATCCCAACACGCTACGTTTCCGGATGAAGAAGCTGGGTGTGACGTGCCCGGATGGGAGAGGCCGGCACCAGAACACGGCGAGCTCCCTGTCGGTCTGATCGGGCGCGACCTACTGTGACCTGCGGTCCTTCGGTGGCAGCCCAGCCACCGATGGTCCGGCAGGCGAGTCGAGCTTCAACTGGAGATATCCGGGAGCACCGACGAGCAGTACGCCCTGCCGTCGGAGTCGTTGAAGCGCTTCGATGCCGGCAGCGTCGGTTGAAACGAGGTCGGTCAGATCGAGCTCGACGCGAGAAGCCTTCGCGCATGCTTCTAGCAGCTCCGGCACCTGCGCGGCACTCAGCCTGCCGGCCAATCTCACAACGTGACGATCGGTCTGCTGAACGACCCCAATCCAGCAATCCACGTCCCGCCTAGAGGCAAGACCCAAGCCATGCGGGACGAACGCGGAACCGGCCCAAGCCACACAGTTTAGTGGTGATTGCTGACGTCCGTCGCCAGGCGGTTCTACTAACTGCCGTTATTTGCTCTCAGCAGGTTGAACCGGTGACGCGACCGCACACGCCTTCGGGAAGCGCCTAGTGGACTGTCCTCTTCATATCCAGAGTGGATTCCGGAGGGCGGCACCCGGCTGGCAGGGCGCGAAGGAAATGCACGGCATCGTTGTTGAAGATGGCAACAGGGCAGGACGGGAGAAGGTCGAGGCGAGGCGGCAACGGAGATCACCCATGCATCTGCGATTTGTTCCAGCCGCGGTTGTGGCACTTGCGCTCGGCCTCGAGGCCTGCGCCGGGGCGCCAAGTCAGAAACCGGTGAAGGGGGGGCCGGTCGACCAAGGACCCGGTTCCATCGTCTCGGCGCGCGCATTCCTCGAGGGCCGCTGGACGCTCGAGTCCTTCGAGGTCTACCCGCCAGGCAAACCACCGATCACGCTGAAAGGCTCGGGCACGCTGAGCTATGACGAGTTCGGCAACCTCAAGATGGACATCCGTGCCGATCAAACGTCGTCCGACGTTCTGCGCGCGGCGGGAGTGGAAATCAGCGACGGCGTCATCTCGTCGAACGGTCGCACCGTGGTCGACATGCAGAACAAGACGCTGACCTACGTCATGGAGGGCCAACCACCGTCGGGTACCGGCCCGCTCGCCACCAATCGCCCGCGCCATTGGCAGGTCGAAGGCACGCTGCTCACGCTGACCACGCAGGACGACGCCGGCAAGCCGCTGTCAGTAGGGAAATGGAGAAAGGGGACCTAGACTTCAGCGGAAGATCCGTCCCACACCGACATATGTGCGCCAGCGTCCGTCGAAACCCCACGAACCGGCGACTATGACCGGTCCGATGAGCGTGTCCATCACGACGCCGACGCCGCCGTTCGTGCGCCAGCCGGCCAGCGACCACTTGTCGAAGGCATCGCCGTTTTCGAGCCACCCCCCCGCGTAAATCGGTCCTCCCATGAAGTCGGGAAGCCGGCCGATTTGCCGCAGGTAGCCACCGGTCGCGATGTAATAGTGCGACCCTCGCAGCTCGCCGGTGTCGTACGCGCCGAGTCTGAAAGGCGTCCCCAGCGCGAACTGCTCGGTGGGCAACGGCGTATCGTCGAAGGATGTGCCAAGGCCGCCGTAGACGAAGAGCCGTTCGCGCGCACGGACCTTCCAGAATTTGTTCGCCGTCCCCGACAGCTGTGTCAGCTTCGAGTCGAAATCGAAGGCCTCGTCCTCCACGGTGATGTCGGGACCGTTGAATGTGTGCGACAGACGGACCTGGGACAGCACGCCGACGCTTGGCACCACGGAACTATCCTGCGTGTCGAGGCGCCACACGATCTCGGCGCCGGTCTCCTTACCCCGCAGTTCCGGAAAGCCCGGGTCACCCACAGTGATCGACGACGTCGAGCGTCCAACATAGGTGCCAAGACGCACATCGCTTCGCGCCCCAAGGTTCACGCCGACGTTCAGCCCGATGCGGGCGCGGTTCTGGCGGTATCGGGCAATGACCGCATCGTCGACGATCAGGTTGTAGGTCGCGCGGCCGACACCCGCATACGGCGCGACGAACAACGGTGTCTTGCCGATGGGCCGATAGAGCTCCCCGGCAAACGTCGGATCGGAGCCGACGGTACCGTCGAGGCGCAGCTCCGAACCTGAACCGACGACGTCGTAGCTCAGATAGCGGGCCGCAGCGGTGATGCCGAAATCACTCGACGTCGTGTTCTCGAGGTTGATTCCGATCATCATGAACGGTGGAGCGTAGGTCTTGGCGCGGCCCCGCACGCGCAGCCCGTACCCACGCGCGCTGTCGCGAATCATGCGCCACGTCACGGTCTCGTACCGGTCCAGCCCTTCCACGATCGCAAGGTCTTGCTCGAGTGCGTCGATGCCGAGCGGCACGCCGACGTGCCTGGCAAGGAGCACATCCAGACGCTTCGCGTCATTCGCGCCGAAGCCTTCGAGCTCGATGAAGGCGGGCGGCGGCAACTCTTTGAGGCGACGCGCCTGGCGGCCGCGCCGCCACGTCTCGAACGCCGCGTCGCTGACGGCGAGCGGCAGCAGTTGATCGCGCATGGCTTCGGCCGCACGGTATCCTTCATCGATCAAAGCGCCGGCCTTCCGCCAGTCGAGCGATCCATACTCTTTCAGCGGTACGTTGATGACGACGTCCGCCGAAGCGATGGCGCGCCGGGTGGTCGCGCGCATCATCGCGTCGAGCGTATTTCCAGCAACGCCGAGCAGCGTGTAGCTGACGCCCTCGGGATCCGAGAGGTCCCCGACGTTGATCGCGATCACGCGGTCCGCCCCCATGGCTTTCACGACATCCGCCGGGACGTTGTCCATGGTGCCGCCGTCGACCAGCACCTGGCCGTTCACTTCGGTGGGCGGAAAGATGAGGGGCAGCGACATCGTGGCGCGCATGGCTTCGGCCAGCGACCCGCTTCGCATGACGACTGGCTGAGACGAGAGCAGATCGACGGCGACCGTCCGGAACGGAGTCGGCAGGTCGTCGAAGTCCTGAATGTCGAAGTATGGGGCCGCAATGCGGTGGAGGAGCATCTCGACGTCCTGGCCGCTATTGAGAGCGCTTGGCGGCACGATCCCGCCCTTGAGGCCAAATTCGAGGCGCGATGGATATGCGCGGGCGTCGGTCTTACGTCGGATGTTCTTGTAAGCGAACGTGGACGCGCCGAAGAGCTGATCCCAGTTCAGGGTCGTGATGAACGTCTGCAGTTCGTCGGGATCCATTCCCGTGGCGTAGGCACCTCCGACCAGTCCCCCCATGCTGGTCCCTGCGGCAACATCGATCGGGATCCGATGTTCCTCCAGCCAGCGGATGACGCCAACATGGGCGATGCCGCGCGCGCTGCCGCCACCGAACGCAACCCCCACCGTCGGGCGGTTCAGTTCTCGCAGGATCCCAGGTGCGCGATCGGCCCCGGGCGGAGGCGTGACGGGCTTTGCGACTTTTTGAATTGGCGCGGCGCATCCCGCGCAACCCAATGCCAGCAGCCCCGCGAGGAGCCCCGTCAGCCACTGACGTGCCGCGTCCGGTCGCGTCAGCTCCCGCACAGCACGACCCCCTGTCAGCGATATCCCTGGAGACGCTTTCAATTGGCTCCCCTGCCTTTCGACTGCGAGGACGACGGCGCCTCATCGCGCTGCCAAAAGGCGATGGTTTTGCAGGCGCACTGGCCGAACGTGCACGGCCATCGCAAGGATCGGGCCGCGGGTGTCCGCTCTGAAGCGGCTCGCGATTGGCCGGCTGTGGGAAATGCCGACCGTTTTCGCGAAACAGGGCTCAGACTACGACACCTCGGATCCGGCAGGCAGCTGACGCGGATCCGGAACACGACGGATGATCCACCGCGCTGAGAAAATTCGCAACCCAAAGCCTCACGTTCGGCTGACGGGCAAAAGCAAGGACATGAGGACTACATGAGACGAGGCGCAGCGATTTGTCTCCTGCTCGCATTGGCCGTCACGGTCGTGACGGCCAGGGCCAAGATCGAGGTCCAGCGCGATAAGAAGTTCGACTTCGCGTCGCTCAAAACCTGGGACTGGAATCCGTCAGGCGCGGGCGAGGTCAAGGTATGGCTCACGGCCGAATCGAAATCCGAGCCGGTCAAGCGGACCTACGAGCCGGTCCTGATGAAGGCGGTGGAGGACGAACTTGCGGGTCGGGGTCTGTCCCGGGCGACCGGAGGCCGGGGGGATTTCACCGTGACGTATTACGTGCTCATCACCACTTCGACCAATTCACAGCAGATGGGCCAGTTCCTCCCGCCCGTCACTCAGTACGGAGTGCCGCCGTTCGCTCCCGCGACGACTTCACTGAAGATTTTCCCGCAGGGCACGGTGGTGCTGGACATCGGGGCGCCCGACCCAAGCCACGTGGTCTGGCGCGGCGTCGCGCAGGCTGAAGTCGAACTGGACAAGACCGAGGCAGAACGCTCGGCGCGACTCCGGAACGTCATCCGGGACCTGGTGGCCAAGCTGCCGCGCAAGTAGGAACACCGTCGCAGCAGGAGGCAGGCGGTCTGCTCGGCGGGCCCACGATAGAATGGATGCCGACGGTCACGCCGGTCACAACATATGGTGAGCGGGCCCGTCCAAGCGAATAACAGGCCCGGAATGCGACACCGAGGGCAGATTCGCGGGCAGGCATGTCGGTTGCCTCAGCGGATCGTCGCCCGTAGTTCTTCGGCTCGTTGCCGATCACGAAGGAGACCGTCAAATGACGTTGCCAGGATTGTCGTTGACCCTCGCGCTGGCGGGGATTCTCGCGCCCACGCTGACCGATGCCGGCGGCCAGGCGAGCAAGATCACCGCGCCCGAGACGATCACGGCGAACGCGCACGTGGCTGGCTCGGCCGGGGCGGTCGCCACGAGGGTCACCATGCAGATTGACCGCTACACTCCGGAGGCGGAGCGCAACGCCGTCGCGGACGCACTCAAGCACGGTGGCTACCCGGGATTCCTCACGGCGCTCCGAAAAGCGCCGGTCGTGGGTACCGTCACCGTCGCAGGCGAGACGTTCGACATCCGTTGGGCCCGGGAACAGCCCGTCCCCACCGGCCGCTCGATTGTGCTCATTACCGACAAGCCGGTGTACTTCGTGGGCGGAGGCAGCACGAAAGCAAAGCCACGCGAAGGATATGAAGTGGCGGTTCTGCAGTTCAGACTGGACGACTCCGGCCTCGGGTTCGAGGGCACGATGGCGGCGGCCGCGCGCGTGAAGCCGGGGGGCCCGTCGGGCGTCCAGATAGACGATTACGCGGAGAAACCGATCCAGCTGCAGACCATCAACCGGGCCATCAAGTAGAGCGTCGTGCAAGGCGGGATCTGAAGACCCCGCCCTACACCAACAGGAGAAGGTCACGCGCTGTCGGTGATCCATCATCGCGCGCAGTAGGCGCGGATGAAGAATGGCTTGTCGCCGATTTGCAATCCGACGTCCTTCACGGGGCCGAAGATCGCGCAGGGTGTGTAGTGTGTCTCGATCCAGCGCATCAGCCGCTGGCAATAGTCACGACCGAACGCCGTACGGCCGAACTCGGTCGTCGGCCGATTGGGAATGAGGATCAGCGCCGTGCGCGCATCGCGCAACTGCTGAATGGCGCGCTCCTCGGACGCGGCATCGAGATAGCCCGGCGTGACGATCTCCTCGCGTAGCGGGTTTCTTCGTCCGCTCAGGAAATTGAGTGACGTCCCCTCGGGCACGACGGCAAGGGCATCTTTCTCGTTGGTGTGGCCGTCGATGTACGCGAGCGCTTCGTTGAACGCCAGCCCGATCTCGGGCCCGGTGATCATGGTTCCTCGGGCTGTTCGGACAGCGACCGTGTTTCGCGCGCGGTATCGATAGGCGAGCCCGACCATGTTGACGAGGGCCACGCAGACGAGCAGCGCCAGGCAGCTCGTACGCGCCACACGCGACACCCGCGCGTCTCGGAATCGGCTCGCAAACGGTCCCACCCAGAGATAGGTGAATATCACGACGGCCACGGGCAGCAGATACGACGCATACACGCCTCCGCTCTGTACGTGCAGGACCACACGGCCAAGGCTCGCGAGCCCGTAGACGGTGAAGATGATCAGCGTTGCCGTGTGAGCGCTCCTCTCGCGGCGCAGGCCTGAAGCCAGCATCACCAGAAAGCCGAGAAGGAGGAACGGCATGGCGAGATACGGCCCCCTGGCCCGATCGAGTCCCGTCGCCATCCACATGACGATCAACAACGCCAGAACGGCTGCAAGCACGCGCCACGGGTGTGAAATGCCGGCCGTTTCACGATCTTCAGGATTGGATACGTCGCACGTCGGTGATGCGGCAGTCGCCGCGGCGATGATTCTGCTGCTGGCCGCGATGCATGCAGCCAACAGGCCTAGCTTCGCAGTGGCGATGAGCATGCGGCCCACTGATTTGAGGGGGTGAGCCAGCCCCGAGATCTCGGCATTGAAGGCCGCGATTTCGGGTGGCATGGTGTAGACGATGAGCCAGCTGTCGGAGGCGAGTGTTGACCAGCCGACGCGCGCGGCCTCGAATAAGTAGACGCCGGCTGTGAGCGCTCCTGCGGACAGGACGAAAACTCCGGCGAGCGACATGGTTCGCCGTGGATTCGGATACCCCCCGAGCACGGCGGCCGTCACGCCCGCAGCCAGCGCCGCGACACCCATCTCGGTCTTCGCCAGCGTTGTCAGGGCAGCCAGCAGGCCAGCCAACAGGAACGTCAGGGTCAGTTGTCTGGTTCGCGCTCGAAAGCCCACCCTGGACGAATCATGCGGTGCGACAGGGGTCGCCCGATCTCGCCATGACGATCCACCTGGGGCGGCGCCGGCACTCGACTGCTGCTCGTCTGTCAGTGCGGTGACCAGGATGACGAGCGTGACCAGACCGAGCAGCGCTCCGTGCAGCGCGTTGTAGGAGTACGGCAGGATGTAATTTCCAGCCGGTTTGAACACGCAGAACGACATGACGGTCAGCGTTGCGGTGCCCGCGGCAGCAGCGCTCATGATTTGGCGCCCGAGCCAATACACCAGTGCCAGCACCATCGTGGCGGTGACGATCCCGTCCGCGTAGAGGACATTCAGCGATGGATTGAAGATGCGAAACAGGATCGCGTGCAGCCATGGCGAGAGCGGTCCGTAAATGTGGCGAACGTCGGAATACAGCATCTCGCCGGCGGCAAGCCGCAGCGGCTGGTTCATCTCGCGTCCCACGTCGACGACCGGATTGGCCCAGCGCTGCCACGATGCCGCGAGGTTCAGCGCAAGGCATGCCGCGAGAATGGCAAGCCAGGCGCGGTCGTGCCCGCCTACTCTGCCGACGTGACGTCGGATGGCGCCGAGGAGCATGGTCGCATCCGATTGTTACGGATCGCTGCTGCCGGACGCCACTCACACGTGGGGACACGACGGACGGAGACGGCTCGCTCAGCCGGCGTCGGAAAACAAATCCAGAGTGAATATAGAGTTGGCTAATGGTCGCTACAAAGATCTGAGCGCGCGGCGCCAGGAAACGGCAGCAACAATGGCGCATGCCACTCCTAACGCGATCTCTGACAGAACTGGCGCCTGCGTCCAATGGCCCCAGTAGTGCCCTACTTGCCTGTTAAACGAGTAGCCAATTGACCCAGCGACGATGAACAACGCGGCGGCCGCGGTGAAGCTGAATGCCCACTGGAAAGGATTCTTCCTCATCGTCCGATCCTAGCCCGCTACGCGGTCCTCGGGCACGCGATCACGGCACGCGCAGCCGATGGCGATCCACGACGCCGGCAATCTGCTTTTCATCAGCAAGCACGGTGGTGTAGATCCACGTGTACCACGGCTTGCCGTGAATCACGACGTCGGTGCGCTCGGGACCGAGCAGCTCGCGATCGGCAAGAATCTCGAGATAGCAATCCACGAGATGCCCGTACGTGCTGTACTCATTCTCCGCGCTCGCCGGCAGGCCGACCGGCACGTGCGGGTACAGTCGGCGAAGCTCCGCGACAGCCGCCTGTTGTTCCGCCGCGTGATCCCTGAGATGCCAGTGAAGCTGTTCGTGGATGTAAGTCGAGAGGAGCTCGTCAGGCGACGAGGCAAAGTACGGGTTGAGCGTCAGGACCGGAAACGCGTGGTTGACCGCCCCTTGTTCGATGACCACTCTACGAGTGAAGGTGTATTTCCTCAGGTCATGTGAGGCCAGCACCTGCTCGAGGGTTTGTTTTGCCAGCTGTTCTCTGGGTGTCCCTCGCGCGAGATCGATGGTTATTCGTGAATCGGGGCCGCGCGCGGACAACGTCGCGTGGCCTGCGATCGACCAGGCTGCCACGCTCGCAACCAGTACGGTCGCGTGCGTTCTCAGGGCCCGTGACTCGCGTCGCACGAGAATCTTCCCAGCCAATGCGAAGACGAGCAGCGTGCAACCCGAGACCCATGCGCCGACGGCGAAGCTGCGAGCGCCATACATCGCAATCAGCTCCATCCCCTTGTTCGGCCGCCCCGGTGCGGCGTCTCAGTGGCTCAGAAGACGTAGGGCACCATCCGGTTTGTCTTGCGAGCGTAGTCTGCGTACTCAGGGTACCGGCGTCGCAGCAGGCTCTCCTCCGCCAACATCCGAACCACACCGCCCGATGTGGCGAGGCTCGCCATGCCGACGGTGAACCAGGATGGGTGTCCGACGAAGCATGCCCAGATGAAGAGACAGACCGCGGTGTAGATCGGATGACGAAGCCACCGATAGGGTCCCGCTGTGACGAGGCCGCCCGCGGTGGGAGACGCCGTCGCGTGGAAGCTTCGCCCTCCAAAGGTGAGGCGTGCCCACACCATGAGCGCCACCGCACATGCCTGCAGAACGATGACCGCTGGCGCGGCAGACAGCACTTGCTGCCGAAAGATGAGCCCAACCAGTCCCGCAACCATCATCGCCAGGCCAACTAACGAAGCTGCGTCAGTCATCTGCCTCGTTCCCCTTCGAGTAGGCGCCGAACCATCAGTCGCTCGACCTGTGATAGTTCGAAACGCCTGCGGCGGGCGCAGTGTAGCGCGCCGGCCGAGCTGACTTCAATTTCTTTGAAGGTGTGGACGGCTGCGGTATGTGGCGCTCACCATCCGACTCGCGACCGCGTTCCGCGATGATCGGCATCTGCGGAGTGCCAGACGGGGGTGGGGAGCTCGGTCAGCTCTTTCAGATGGAGACGGCGCAGACGGCTGCCGGCCCACGTGCCCGCACGCGCAAGCGCGACGTGGGTAATGAGGCCGTCGTGGAAGCTTGCAAAGCAGATCAGCGGCTGGGACTTGTTGTGCGTGAACTCAGGAACCGGTTCCGACGCGCCGGGACCGTCGCTGTCTTCCTCGAGCAGCACTTCGCGGCGTGCGACCGGGACGTGAAGAATGTAGCCGTTAGCCATTTCTGTTCCGTTTGGTTTTGGGACCGACTATGGCATGGCGGCGCGATCGGCGACAGGCAGGAGAAAATACTCGTCGGCGACCAGTTCGGTCGTGGAAGTGAGAAGGTTACCTGTGTTGCTCAGGCAACGTCCTCCGCGTCGCCAGGCGCGGAGTCGCTGAACGCCGTCGCCATCACGGTACGGCCAACCGCTTCCTCAACCAGTAGCTTCGCGGCTGAATTTCGTCTGCCGACGCGTGCGGAGGCCGCGCGCGATCGCTCGAGAAGGCGTTGCTGGGTTCGTCGTACTTGGCGCGGTCCGTTCGCGAGCGATCCGACACGAGGAAGGAGTCGGAGATGGGGGAACTCAAGCAACGGGGTCAGACTTGGTGGATCCGCTACTACAGGAACGGCAAACGATACGAAGAGAGCTCGGGCAGCACCAAGGAAGGTGACGCGAGGAGCCTGCTGCGTCTACGCGAAGGCGACATCGAGCGCGGCGTCGCCATCACACCGAAAGTTGGCCGAATTCGCTTCGATGAGGCCGTCAAGGATGTGCTCAACGACTACCGAACCAACCGAAAGCGTTCGCTCGACGATGTTGAGCGGCGAATCGAGAAGCACCTGATGCCCTTCTTCGGGAATCGGAGGTTGACTTCGATCACGACGGCAGACATTCGTGAGTACATCGACTCGCGGCAGAAGGAGAGAACGGTCTCTCGAAAGGCGTTCACCTTCACGGCCAGGGACGGCACCCCTCGCCATGTGCCAGAACAGCACTGGACCGTGGCTGGCGTCTCCAACGGTGAGATCAACCGAGAGCTGACCGCTCTCAAGCGGATGTTCAATCTCGCGATCCAAGCAGGGAAGCTCCTCCAGAAACCACACATCCCTTTTCTGAAGGAGGACAATGTCCGCATCGGCTTCTTCGAGCGGGACCAGTTCTTGGCGGTGTTGTCGCGGCTACCGGAGCCGGTGCAACCGGCAGCGACCTTCGCGTACATCACCGGCTGGCGGATCGACAGTGAGGTTCTGTCGCTCGAGTGGCGACAGGTGGACTTCACCACCGGCGAGGTCAGGCTCGATCCCGGCAAGACGAAGAATGGAGAGGGCCGCACGTTCCCGATGACACGCGATCTCCGCGAAGTGCTTGAACAGCAGCGAGCGATCACCGAGAAAGTCCAACGGCAGCTCAAGGTCGTATGCCCGCGTGTATTTCATCGCTCGGGCCGGCCCATCAAGAGCTTCCGCGTTGCGTTTCGGACGGCGTGTACGGAAGCTGGATGTCCTGGTCGTGTGCTGCACGACTTCCGTCGAACGGCGGTGCGCCATCTCGTCCGCGCCGGCATTCCCGAGCGCGTCGCGATGCAGATGACGGGGCACAAGACTCGGAGCGTGTTCGAGCGATACAATATCGTTAGCGCTGGCGACCTCCGCGAGGCCGCCAGGCGTCTGGACGCCGTGACAGGGACAATTTCAGGGACAATCGAGCAAAATCAGCCAGCCCGGTCAAAAACCTGAAATCAGCAAGTTCTTGTGCGACAACAGTTAGCTCTATGCGGTGAGGTGGCGGAGGACCGTCTTCTGCTGCTCTCGAGCCGGATCACCGTCGATCAGCTCCGAGCGGCATACGAGCAGCACCAGCGTTTCGTCATTTCGTAGCGCGACTCGTGCGACGTGTCGCTTGGACACGGTGTGCGAGACGTAGGTGAGCTCGTCCCGTCGGGGATAGCCGCTGAGGCGAAAGGCTGCCACATGGCAGCCGAGCGGTGTCTCGAACTTCACATCGGGTCCGAACGTCAGCTCTCGGACCTGGGAGTGCAAGCCGTCGGCGCCGACCGCGAGATCGAACCGCTCCTGCTGTCCGTTAGAGAGCGTCGCCGTCACACCCTCGCTGTCCGGCTGGAGCTTCGCGATCGACACACCGAAGCGGGCCGGAATTCCGTCGCAGGCTTGAAAGAGTACCGCGGCGAGATCCGCTCGTGCGAGACTGATGAAGCGGTCTTTGAGCTGCCTGCGCATCGAAGTCACGTCCATTCCGGCGACCTCGTGACCGTCGGCGTCGACCATCGAGAGCCGTTCCATCTTGTAGCAGCGTTCGAGCAAGGTCGGAACCAGGCCCATGCGGTCGGCGATCTCAAATCCGAGACCCCAGAAGTCGATGAGGTAACCACCTGTCCGCAAACGGGGTGCCTTCTCAAACAGGACAGCTTCGTGCCCGAACCGTCGGAGCCAATACGCGAGCGTAGGCCCTGCGATGCCGGTTCCGTTGATTGCGACTCTCATGTTGCGAGCGCCTCCTTGCATTCGGTGCACTCCGACTGGGCACCTCACCTCGCATTGTCTCTCATCGATGTTTTGACCTCAAACGATCAAGGCTGGTAGGCTGGTGGGAGCATCGTGCTACGGAGTGTGCCAGTGGCCCGAGGCGACCGATATGGCCGACACCAACTCATGCGCTCGTTGTGGCGGGCCGCTTGCTGACGGGTACTGTCAGGCGTGCGACCGGAGTAGCGAATCCACGTTCGTCCATCGGGAGATCGTGGTGCTCGTGGTGCTGTGCACGCTGGTCGCCGTGGGTTTCGTGTTCACTCGTGCGGCTGCTGGAGCGAACCGCGCACTTCGACTTCGCGACGCAACCGCGTGGTACGAGGCCGGAGAAGCGGTACCTGGCAGGCGGTGAGACCCAGCTGGCGATCAGGGCGCTGCGTCGCGCGACGGCGATCAATCGCGACAACCGAAACTACCGGCTCGCCCTGGCAGCAGCGCTCGCTGCCGATCGACAGGATGATGCGGCCAGGCAAGTGTTGCTTGGCGTCCGCGAACTGACTCCCGAAGATCCTGGGGTGAACGTTCAGCTCGCGCGACTCGAAGGCCGTCATGACGATCTGACTGGCACGGTGCGGTATTACCAGAACGCGGTGTACGGCTCGTGGAGTAGTGACCAGCTGGATGCACGTCGTGAGGTACGCATTGAGTTGATCCGGTATCTGCTCGCCCACGAACAACGCGGGCGCGCACTCTCGGAGCTCCTGGTGCTCAGCGGTAACCTGCCAGACGACGTGAAGTCACAGACGGAGGCGGGGCAATTGTTTCTGGACGCGGGCGAACCCCGCCGGGGACTCGATCGTTTTCGTCAGGCCTTACGCATCGATCCAAAGAATGCGGCGGCGCTCGCCGGCGCGGGTGAGGCGGCCTTCGAGACGGGCGACTACACCAGCGCCCAACGCTACTTACACGCGGTGGATTCACCGTCCGCTCGCGTGTCGGAACTCCGGTCGGTCACCGACCTGGTGCTGACCCGTGATCCTGTCCGGCCGGGCCTGTCGTTGCGCCAACGTCAGGATCGTGTGATGGCAGGGTTCAGACGCGCGTTAGAGGCACTGGACGACTGCGTCACGAAGAAGCCGGTGGCCAACAGCGCCTTCGATGCGCTGCGCGCTGAGGCGGGCGCATTGGAGCCGGAACTCCTCCCTGAGAGACTTCGCCGCACACCCGAATCGCTCGACACCGCCCTTAGTGTGATCTACCGCATCGAACAGCAGACCATGGACACGTGCGGCCAGGGGTCCGCATTCGATCGCGCGTTGCTCCTCATCGGGCGGCGCCACGAAGCGGATCGGCAGTGATGTTCCTGGGCTCTTCGATACAGCAGCTGCGGCTGCGTGAACACCAACTGTTTTTGGCGCTGACGATCGTCGTCGGCGTCTTGGCAGGGCTGTCGGCAGTCCTGTTCACCGTGGCCATCGATTGGACGACGCGTCTCTTCTTTGGTCTCGATCCGTCCGCAGTGCGGCTATTTGTCGTGCCCGTTGCCGTGAGTCTCGTGACCGGCGCGCTTCTGGCTTGGGTGTTTCCGGACGTGCGTGGCAGCGGCGTACCGCAGACTGAAGCCGCGTATCACCTGCACAACGGCGTCATTCCTGGTCGCGTGCCTCTCGGGAAATTCATCACTGGCGTGCTGTGCATCGGGTCGGGCCACTCGATGGGTCGCGAGGGCCCGTCGGTTCAGATTGGCGCTGGCCTCGCGTCCGTCGTCGGACGTTGGGTCCCGCTGTCTCCAGCACGTGTCAAGGACCTGGTGCCGGTCGGTGCAGCGGGCGCGTTGGCTGCCGCCTTCAATACGCCAGTCGCTGCCGTGCTCTTCGCCCTGGAGGAAATCATCGGCGACATGAACGCCACGCTGCTCGGGTCAACCGTTGTTGCGTCTGTCGCCTCAGTCGTCGTTGAACGATCGATTCTCGGAAATGAGCCCCTGTTTCGCGTGCCCGCGTATCACTTACAGCATCCGATCGAGCTGTTGGCGTACGCAGCGCTGGGGATCGTGGGCGGGGTCGTTTCGCTCGTGTTCTGTAAAGGCCTTCTCGCTGCGCGGCGCCTGTTCATGGGATTGCCCCCGTGGACCCGCATCTGGCAACCCGCCCTGGGCGGTCTTGTGATTGGCGGACTCCTGGTCTTCCGTCCTCAGGTGATGGGCGTTGGCTACGAATACGTGGATCAGGCTCTCAATGGCGGGTTGGTCCTCAAGACGATGGTTCTCTTGTGCGCCCTGAAGCTGGTCGCCACCACCGTGTCGTATTCGTCCGGCAATGCCGGCGGAATCTTCGCCCCGAGCCTGTATATCGGCGCCATGGCAGGCGGTGCCGTGGGCAGTGTTGTCCATCAGCTCGCGCCCCTGCAGACGGCGGACGCTGGAGCCTATGCCCTGGTCGGAATGGGCACGCTCTTCGCGGGCATCATCCGGGCTCCGATGACCTCCGTCTTCATGATCTTCGAGATCACGCAGGACTATCAGATTCTCGTGCCGCTCATGGTGGCCAATCTGCTCAGTTACCTCATTTCTCGTCGCTTTCAGCCGACGCCCGTGTACCACGCGTTGCTGCAGCAGGATCGCGTGCACCTGCCGTCGCCGGCGACTCGCATCGCGTCTGCCTCTTGGACCGCCGCCGACGTCATGGGCTCGGACGTGAGCCTGATTCTGCCTGAGACAACTGTGCAGGACATGTGGGCTGCGTCGAGGAGGGACTCCGTGTCGGCGTACTTGATCGGCACACCGGAGCGATTGGTCGGCATGGTGAGTGCTCAGCAGCTCGCCGCGGCCGTGGAGTCGGGTCGCCTGTCGGATGCGGTCGGCTCACTCCTCGACGATGAGATCGTGCACGCGCATCCGGACCATCCATCCGAGACCGTGCTGGAGCGATTGGCTCACACCGGCGGGATTCTTCCGATTGTGAGTCGTGACGACACGCAAAGGATCCTGGGCGTGGTGACCTTTCCGCACATCATGCAATTCATGCGGAAGCGGCCTGCCGCGAGCACAGCGGCACCGTTCGAATAATCGCAGGTTCGGTCTGAGATCTCTCTCACATCTGACCAAGGCTATGACAAAGGGACCACGGAACAATAGGCGAGGTTTCTATGATCGGATCAGCCGAGCGTACGATCTCATTGCCGATTCGAGCGAACACGCAGTCCGCGACTTTGGTGTTCAGGCGCTCGGGGTCTCCCACGGCCAGCGAGTGCTCGAGATCGGATGTGGCACAGGTCACGGCCTGGTCAGCCTTGCCCACGCTGTCGGTCACACTGGTCAGATTCATGGAGTCGACATCTCTTGGGGCATGATGGCCGTTGCACGGGCCCGCGTTCGGTCGGCTGGCTTGCGGAACGTCACGCTCACGATTGGTGATGCGCGCGTCCTGTGCTTTCGATCGAGTGTGTTTGACGCGGTGTTCATGAGCTTTACTCTCGAACTCTTCGAAAAGGCGATTCCGAACGTGCTTGCAGAGGTGGGACGCGTGCTGCGAATGGGTGGTCGTGTGGCCATCGTGGCGATGTCGGACTCGGATCAGACGAACGCCATGATCGATCTGTACGAATGGCTACATCGGCGTTGGCCTCACTTCATCGACTGCAGGCCCATCGATGTTGTCGGCGTGCTTCGTGGGGCACACTTCTACGCATCGACCGCCCAGACCACGGCGATTTGGGGCCTACCAGTCGTCGCCGCCGTTGGAATCAAAGCGTCGGTCGGATCGCAGGAAGGTTCGACTCCATGACGAACCGTCGATCCAAGGCTACAACTGAATCGTCCGGAACACTTGACCTGGATCCGATTCTAGATTTCATGCGCCTGCTGTGGAGCGTCGAGCATGGACTTCAGAGCACCTCAAAACGAATGGAGGCCACTCTCGGGATTACCGGTCCACAACGGCTGGTACTTCGAATCGTGACGGAACGTCCTGGTCTTTCCGCTGGAGAGGTCGCGCGTATCGTCCACCTGCACCCGAGCACGATCACGGGAATCCTCCAGCGACTCGTCCGAAAGGGTCTTCTTCAATGCGAGCGCGATCGGCGAGACACTCGACGCGTCCGGTTGCTACCCTCAGGCCGCGGCGAAGGGTTTCGTTCCGGCGTCGGCCGCCACCGTTGAATCAGCCGTCACACGCGCTCTTGCAAACATCCCCAAGGATCGTGTGCGTCACGCTCGGGGAGTGCTGGCTGCGATCGCCAGGGCACTGACCGATGACCGCGATAGGAGTGCCGCTGCGCCTAGGAAGCACGCGGGCGTTTCGAAAGAACGTCGGCCGGACGAGCCACGGCGTCGGATATCGCCACGAAACCCCAATCGCGACTGACCGGAAGACCGTTGTTAGAGACCCCGCTTGCCGGCTGACACCAAGCAAGCGCGCAGCGTCGAGCGCGCACCGAGTGGACTGAAGGCAGCGTGCCAAACCAGGGAGCGTGAGGTTCGCCGCCATGTGGGGTTGTCAACAGATCCGGTCGCGGCAATACTTGGGCGAGAGCTGAACAGAACGTCAAAGGAGTGCAGCGTTGTGGCTGCAGGAACCGGGGTGGTCGGGCCGCCACCCCAATGGTCGCACGACCAGAGGGTTCTCGTGGCGCACGCGCTCAGGCTATCCCCCGCGAAACGACTGCTGCTGTTGATCCTTCTCGCGGCGCTGCCCGCGATCGCATTCGCGCAGACCCACGAGCCGTCGGCGTCCCACTCAGACCCCGTCACGCCAGTCGTCATCGCGCTGGCCATCATTCTGGCTGCCGCCAAACTTGGCGGTCACCTTGCTGCGCGAGTCGGCCAACCGGCGGTCTTGGGCGAGCTCGTAGCGGGTGTGGTGCTGGGCAGCCTGGACCTTGCGGGTATCAGCTGGTTTGGCAGCATTGAGCGGGATCCGACGGTCGACATCCTGGCGCGACTGGGCGTTGTGATTCTTCTCTTCGAGGTAGGCCTGGAGTCGACGGTCCGCGACATGTTGAAGGTGGGACTGCCGTCACTCCTCGTGGCAGTGCTCGGTGTTGCTGTTCCGTTCGCACTTGGCTGGGGCGTTGGGGCCCTGCTCCTGCCCGAGAGGAGTGTGTACGTCCATGCCTTCCTCGGCGCGACGCTGACGGCCACGAGCGTCGGTATCACGGCCCGGGTCCTGCAGGACCTTGGCCGCTCCAAAACGGCTGAAGCTCGCGTCATCCTCGGAGCTGCGGTGATCGACGATGTGCTCGGCCTGGTCATACTGGCAGTCGTTGGCGGTGTGATCGCCGCGGCCGATCGAGGTGCCTCACTGCCGGCAAGCGAGGTCGCCCTTATCCTGGGCAAGGCGGTCGCATTCCTATTCGGTGCTCTCACTCTCGGTGTGTACCTGTCGCCGTGGCTGTTCAGCATCGCATCCCGTCTGAGTGGCCGCGGCGTGCTGTTGGCGACGGCATTAATCTTTTGTTTCGGCTTGGCCTACGTGGCGGCATACGTTGGGCTGGCGCCAATCGTCGGTGCGTACGCCGCGGGTCTGATCCTTGACGATGCGCACTTCCGCGATTTCGTCAACCGGGGCGAGCAGCAGCTCGAGCGCCTGGTCCATCCGATCTCCAGTTTCCTCGTGCCGGTGTTCTTCGTGCTGATGGGTATGCGCGTGGATCTGACTGCATTTGCGAACCCTCACGTGTTGGGTCTCGCGGCACTGCTGACGGTGGCCGCAATAGTCGGCAAGCAGGCGTGCTCCCTTGGCGCGCTCGACCGATCGCTCGACCGCTTGTCGATCGGTATTGGCATGACTCCGCGCGGAGAGGTCGGTCTCATCTTCGCGAACATCGGCCTCAGCCTCAGCATCGGCGGCCAACCGATCGTCGATGCGGGGATCTTTTCTGCGGTCGTCATCATGGTGATCGTCACAACGATGTCGACGCCCGCTGCGCTCAGATGGAGCATGGCGCGCAGTGCGCGTCGTCAGGACAGGCCGTCACGTGGACGAATGTGATGCCCGGCCAAATCACACATCACCAGGTCCGATGTTTCTCGTCAGAGACATCATGTTCTACAAACCGGGACAAGCACGACCGATGGTCCAGAAGTTCCTCGCGCTCGACCAGCTCGGTGAAACCATCAAGACTCTTGCCTTTGCGATATGCACTCGTTCGAAGAGAAAGCTCGCCCGTTCAGGCCGCGACGCGTCTTGCCACCGGTGCTCTGGCTGAGCGACCCCACCACCACGCTCGGAAGAAAAGGAGGAGTCCTATGACAAGTGCGTACGTCTCCGGGCGGCGTACGTCGGCTTTCACCAGCCACCAGTAGTGGAGCACTGCGGCAGTTGCCGCTACGTAGGTCAGTCTGTGCAGCAACTGCCATCGACGCCCGCCCAGCCGTCGAATCATGCCCGCCGTCGACGTGAGCGCCAGCGGTAACATGCACAGCCACGAGGCGACGCCCACGGTAATGAACGGCCGCTTGAGGACATCAGGCAGCGTCGCCTTCGCGAGAGCGCCCACCGTTCGCCACGCGACGATACCGGCGGGAAGATCAAGACTGGCCAGACGGTCCGCAACGAGATAGGTCAGGAGATGAAGGGATCCGTAGAAGAAGGCGAAGAGGCCGAGCATCCGCCGGAACCGGATCACACCATTCCAACCGGTCAGTCGCCTGAGCGGTGTCATGGCTAACGTGATGCAAAGAAAACGCAGCGTCCACACGCCCGTTTCGTTGGTGATAGCCGCGAGAGGGTCGGCGCTGAGCTGATCGGTCAGGGCGGCTACCACCAGCGACGCAGCTGGAGCGAGTGATCCGAGAAACAATGCGGGCTTTGCGACCCACCGTACAATTTGGTTCGACGTCACAACTCAGAAGTTCTTCCTCAGGTCCATGCCCGAGTACAGACTTGCGACCTGATCGGCGTACCCGTTGAACAGCAGCGTTTTGCGATTCTTAAAGAATCCGGGCAGACGCCGTTCCGTGGCCTGGCTCCATCGCGGGTGGTCCACTGTCGGATTCACGTTGGCGTAGAAGCCGTACTCCTGCGGCGCCTGCCTCCGCCACGTGTTCAGCGGCTGCTGCTCCACGAAACGGATCTTGACGATGGACTTGGCGTGCTTGAAGCCGTACTTCCAGGGCACAGCCAGCCGGAGCGGCGCGCCATTCTGGTTGGGCAACACCTCGCCGTACAAGCCGACGACGAGGATCGTCAGCGGGTGGATGGCCTCGTCCATCCGGAGACCTTCGACGTACGGCCATGGCAGCACCGGTCCCCGGGTGCCCGGCATCTGTTTCGGGTCGCTCAAGGAGGTGAACTCGACGAAGCGTGCCCTTGATGTGGGTTCGCATTTCTTGATGAAGTCGGCCAGCGGAAACCCGACCCACGGAATTACCATCGACCACGCTTCGACGCAGCGATGTCGATACACGCGCTCTTCGAGTGTTCTCCCCTTGAGCACGTCTTCGAGGTGGTAGACCGCCGGCTTGTTGCACTCGCCCTCGACGGCCACGGTCCACGGCTCCGTCACGAGCGTGCGGGCGAGGCGTGCCGGCTGTTCCTTGTCGGTGCCGAACTCGTAGTAATTGTTGTAGTTGGTGATTTGCTCCCACGTGTTGGGTCGCTCATCAGTGCTGTAGCTGCTCGCCGCAACGTTCGCCAGTTTCTTTCCATGCGCCGCCGGCTGCGCTGCATGAATAAGTGCGTCGGCGCCCAGCATCGCCCCGGCTGTCGCCAACGTTGTGGCGGACCGCATGAAGGTCCGCCGGTCCATGTACAGGCGCTTGTCGGTGATTTCGGAGCTTGGAATGCTCGCTGAAGATTTGATCAACATGATGTCGTGGTCCGATTACGATCGACGCCTAGACAATCAGGCCTCGGCGCTACGTTCAGTCATCTGATGCCGACGGTGCGTGGATTGATTCCGGCCTCGACGGAGGCGCGCGACGCGCTCATGACGTTGTTCGCATCACCGGGCGAGCACTGCGCGCACGGCCAGGCCCATCCTGTGAGATCAGTCGGTAGGAGAGATACGAGCTACCGACCAGGACCAACCCGATGAGTGCCGGCATCCAGCCGCTGGGGGAGTCGCCGACTGACAGGTGTGAATACAGGGCACCGATCACGTCAAAGACCAAGCCGGCGTATGCCCACTCCTTGAGTCTTTGGAAGGCCGGAATAAGAACCGCGATGATGCCGAGCGTCTTGGCCGTACCGAGGAATGGGAGTAGATACACGGGATACCCGAGATGGCCAAAGATGGACACGGCTTGAGGCAGCCTCAGGACATCCGGAATAGATGCCAGCAGCATGAACGCCGCCATCAGGCTTGTAATAATCCAGTAGGGAGTCTTCGCGTTCTTCACGTGGTGTGCTCCTGAGTCAGATATCGACGAACTGATCTCGGCTCGTAGGAATCGTCATGTTCCGTTCATGAGCGGTAACGGGGAGTCCGGTCGACTCCCTACCACCGCGAGTGCATTGCGTTCAATTGCGATCCCGGTCGCCAGCCGAGAGAATCGCCACGCCGTTCGCGTCGGCCACGCCAACCGTGATCGGCGTCCCTTGCGCGGTGAGTTCGCCGAACTCGTTGTAACTGAACAGCGACAAAGTGAGACTGGCCAGCGCCGTGGTCGATCACGCCGAGAACGCCTGCGTCCGCGTCGATGTCGGCCGGGGCTCCTCCGGTGGCAATGGCGGCCGCGACCTGGCTGTCCACGAACACATGGCTTCCCGTGCCAATCAAGCGGCTGATCGTCTTGCTGCCCGTGTTGGCAGTGAACACGTATTTCCCAACTCTGGTCATCCAGCAGTCAGCCGTCTGGCCGGCGTCCACCACCGACGTAAACGCTCCGTTGCGGAACAGACCGTCCTGACTGGAGTGTGCCAGGGTGATGACGGCCGTCCCGTCGCGGTAGACCGCAAAGCCGAACGGCGTCAGGGTGCCCTGGGGTGCGGAGATTGCCGTGGGAATCGCTCCGGTCACGCGGCCCTCGTCCAGCGACACGAGATCCACGGTGCCCGGATCCGGATCGGTCTTCAGCGTCACGAGCAATTGCTTGTCATTGATCACCCCGACCTGCGCCGTGCTGCCGCTGGGAGGAGCGCCGCCTCCGACCAGTTCCAGCCCGCTGGTACCATCGAGCCATTCCACCGTGTTCTGATGCAGGATGAACGAATCGACGGTGGTCGCGCCCGCGACATACATGTGGTCGTTACCGAAATCCACGCTCACCGGCGCGCTGGTAGTTGAGACCACCTTGTCGAACTTCAGGATGTCGGCGTCGCGCCTGAACACGGCGACGGTATTCGATCCGTTGTTGACCGCCGCAACCAGTTCGCCATCGAATTGCTTAACCCCCCGCGCATTGCCGCCCACGCCACCCTTTCCGTGCGTCGACAGGCTTTGCAGCAGCGTGTGAGTGTCAGCGTCGTACACGTTGATTCGGTTCTCGATCGGATCGTTGGTCATCGTGACGACCAGGGTTCGGCCACGATGTTCCGCACGCACGTTGGTGACGCCGGCGGCGCACACCAGCACAAGTGCGGCACTGCACAATGCGACTCGCTTAGACATACCTACCTCTTCCTTTCGCTGTGAGTTTTTGTTCACGGGCGCGCCCCTGTGGTTCGATCCAGGCATTGCGTCCGAAGGTGTATGTCCGAGCCGCGGCAAAATATTCCGATGATGCGAACGGCCTTAGTGGTAGGGCGGCACGCGACGGGAATGGCATCGTCCGCGAGCAGAGACCAGCCCTTCTCGCAGCGATTCCCGGCGACTACGCGTTCAGATCCGTCTGCGTGGGAAAGGACGATGGTGGGTCGACTAGGTCGTGTGCTGACGTCACACTCGCCTGGCTCTGAGCCTGGCGAGCAGCCCGTCCACGGCAAGCGGTCCCGTGCCACCGAGAACGAGCGTTGCTAAACATGCAAGATACAGGAGGTCGGTCTCGTAGCCGGGCGGACCGAATTGGGCGCCGGACGCCGTGACCGCTTGAAGCTTGATCGAACTGAAGCCGTACGGAAGATGCACGGTCAGTGCGGCCACGAGCAGGATCATCGACATGGGCGCGCTCACCAGAGGAACAAAGGCACCCACCAGCACAGCCAGACCGCCAGCAATCTCAACGAGAATGGTCGTCCACCCTATAAACCCTGGTGCAGGAACACCGAT
>CAVSUB010000006.1:0-167415 GCA_963730995.1 uncultured Acidobacteriota bacterium
CCAACAGCGCCCGCGCCTGCGAGCGCGACCAGCCGCGAGAACGAACGCAGCTGTGGCAGGCGGGGCACTCTGAAACGCACATCACTTCCTCGGGCTCCCCCGTCGGCCGCCAGCCGCTCGAAGTAATCGGGGTCGTACCAGACCGACACGCACCGATCGCCCTCGCCGTGTTGATGCCCGCACTCGAAGGGCTGCCCCTGGTTGCCGAGCATCAGCGAACCAGGCGTCATCAATGCGTGGCCGGCTGTAGACCGGTACTGGAAGCTACCTGCCAGGACGATCGCAATCGTGTAGCGGCTGTGCCGTTCTTCATACGGGTGATCCTGCGGTCCACACGTGCACACCACGTCAGCCACCGTCCAGTTCTCGCCGTCCGCGATGACGCGCGGCGTCGTCCGGCCTGGCGCCCCGTCCTCCCTGCGGCGCGCGCGCGCATGCTCCAGTTCGACCGCAACTTTTGCCAAGATCGGCTCTCCGTCTGCGTCCTATAACAGTCTGACATGGAGGGCGCTATGGGCACGAGCACGGCTGTTGGAATCGAGTCGCGTGTACTGAACGAAATTGCGAACAGGCGCATGCGCTCGCTTTGAGATAGGAGAGGATGCGAATGGCCGTTTTCTATATAGGAAGCTACGACATCGTCGACCCCAACGAGTTCCAGAAGTACCCGCCGCTCGTGATGGCGCTCCTGCCGAAATATGGCGGTGTGGTGCTGGCCTCGGATACTGCGGGCCTTCTCGTGGAAGGGACGGCGCGGACGATGAATGCCATCATCCGTTTCCCGTCGAAGGACGCAGCTCTCGGGCTCTACAACGATGGTGCCTATCAGGAGGCAAAACGAATCCGGCAGGCGTCCACGAGAAACGTCAGCATGGTTCTGGTCGCGGAATACCAGGCAGAAGGACAGTGAAGTGAGCTTGGTCCTGAAAGGCTCGAGTCGTCCCTCGCTCCGCGGAGAGAGAGGCGGCGGGGGATCGGAGGATTGCGAGCCGCCACCAAGCGAAAACGAGGAGTATCAGCGCGGTAGGAAGGCGCTACTTGCCGTCGGGAAATAGGGTTCGCCGCAATGAGACGGACGATTTCTGCAACTCCGCCATGAAACTCTGGAACTCCGGGTCCGATCGGATCGAATCGAGGTTGGGGTCCCGGGCGAACAGCGAGTAGCAGGGAAACCCGGTCTCCGCGGCTTCCCGCAGCCACTGGACGGCCTCCCTTGCGTGACGCAGTCGCGCCGACGCGCAGGCAGCGAAGTAAGCGGCGTGATGCGACGGATTGGCCGTCGTTCTCTGTCGTATGCTCGCGACGAGCCTTGTGGCGGCGATCGGGTCGGATGGCGCAAGCAGCAGGGCTTCGATCGCCGGCAAGTTGCCGCTCAGATCGTTCGGGTACCTTTGTAACGCCCGTCGCAGATAGGCCAACCCCTCCTCTCGCCTCTCCAGTCGAAGCAGCGCGAAGGCCGTGTTCGCCTCGACCAGCTCCGGCAGGACCGGGCCGGGCATGCTCCGGAATATCGCAAGCGCCTCTTCGTCCTTGCCCATCCAGAGAAGGGCCTGTGCGCGCGAGTTGAGTGCCTGCGCATTGCTGGGATTGATCGTGAGAGCGCGATCGGCATGACGCAGCGCCTCGTCGAAGAAGCCTACGTGCACGAAGACGCGTGCGAGCCGCCGGTGCGCCTGATCGGAGTTCGGATTCAGGGCCAAGGCCCGCCGGAATTCCTGGACCGCACGGTCGTGTGCGAACCGCTGCGAGCTGGTCCACAGCAGGTCACCTCGAGCCAGATAGGCTTCGGGGAGGTTGGGGTCGAGCGACAGGGCCCTTTGAGCGGCGGCGAATGCTTTCTCCTCCAGCTCTCGTGTTACGTCCGGCGTCACGTACGCCAGACGAGTCACGTAGGCCGAGGCGAGCTCCGCGTGGGCGGCGGCGAACGAGGGCTCGAGCTCGATCGACCTCTGGAGCAGCGCGATCGCACTCTGGTTGTCCGCGTCAGTCGTCCGGACGCTGAGGTACCGCGCCCTCAGCAGCAGGTCGTATGCTTCCGAGTTGACTCGCGGTGTTCCCGACCGTCGATTGTCGGGGACTCCGGCGGCGGCGCGAACCGGATCGCCGATCCGGGTGCTGTCGACGCTCTGTTCGTCCGATGCCAGGTGAGAGGTACGTACGGACACGATCGTCAGGACCATTCCGAGGGCGACCATGCCAGTGAGAATGACGCCCCAGTGTGCCCACCACGGTCGTTGGGAGGTGGCGGCGAGCCCCGGATCTCCGGGCCGCGGGTTCCCCTGTTCGCGGGACGTTGGCGCCGCCTGTACTTGGCCCGATTCGCCGTCTTCCTGCTGAGACAGCCCGACGCCGCGGCCTCGCCACCACGCGTCGAGCTCCGATCGGAAGGCGTACACCGTGCCTTGTTTCTCGTGCACGTGGCGATGCACGGGCATGGCCTCCCGTTTTTCCCACCGCTGGACCGTGCTCACATCGCGCTGGACATAGGCGGCCACGTCCTTCCAGGAATCCAGCCGGTCTGAGGTGGTCTCGTCAGGACGTCGAGGTGAGGGCCGTGCGGGTTCTTGCGCCATTGCGTCCCTTGTAAGCCAGCTGAGGAAAGTGCGGCCGGGATTCTATCGCCGCTGTCCAGGTATCGCAATGACTGCATTCCACTGCAAAGGACGGATCGCATCCCGTGCGGCGCTTTGCCCGTTGATCCCGCCGTGGAGCACGACGAACGTGTGTGTCGGAACCTGACCGCCAGGCGCGGCCGGGGCGGGACTCTCGGGTCGGTAAACGAAGGAGACATGTCACATGACTCACCGCAGCTCCTGGAGATTGAACCCCGGTGCCGTCGCTCTCATCGCCGCGTGTTGCGTGCTCCCCGTCAGTGTCGTCGAGACGGCAAGGACGCGTCCGCGGGCGTTCGACCGGCGTCCGAACCAGGTTCTCGAGTGGAACCAGATCTTCATCGACACGCTGATCGCGACGAATACCCCAAATTCATCCAGTCAGCGCCTCGGCGCCATCGTGCACACCTCGATATTCGATGGCTACAACGGTATCGAGCGGCGCTACGAACCAGTATTCGTTCGCTCGACGGCTCCGCGGGGCGCGTCGCGACGTGCCGCAGTCATCGCCGCGGCCTACACCGCACTGGTGGGATTGTTTCCTTCGCGGCAAGCGGCGCTTGATGAGAGCTATGCTGTATCGCTCGCCACATTGAGCAACGACGATGGGGATGGCGGCGAGTCGAGAGAGCGCGGGATCGCGTGGGGAATCGAAGTGGCGCAGGCGGTGCTGGCCTGGCGTGCAGCCGATGGGTTCACCGTGAGTCGCCCCGCGTTCACGGGCGGGAACGTCGTCGGCCAGTGGCGGCCGACGCCGCCGGCCTTCGGACCGATGAGCGCGCAGGGATTGGCGTATACCGACACGTTTGCATTGGTCGACAGTGCACAGTTCAGACCTCCATCACCGCGCGGTCTGCTCAGCACCACCTACACTGACGACGTCAACGCGGTCAAGACACTCGGGCGCAAAACCGGATCGACGCGCACGGCTGACCAGACGGCGCTTGCGCCGTTCTGGGAGGGCAACGCCAGCGTTCACTGGAATCAGGCGGCGAATCAGATTGCACGCGCCAACCACCTGCCCATGTCCGACAGCAACCGGCTTCTCGCCGTTCTGAACATCGCGATGGCGGACACTGCGTTCACCACCTGGAGTGCCAAGCGAACCTACGGAATCGATCCGACTGAGGTGACGTGGCGGCCGGTGACCGCGATCCCGCTGGCAGATACCGACGGCAATCCGGATACCGTTGCCGACTCGGCCTGGGAACCGCTCGTCACCACGCCGTCGCACCCCGAGTACCCTGCCGGACATCCAAGTCAGAACGGCGCAGCCGCCACGATCCTCCTCACCTACTTCGACGACCAGCAGACGTTTACCCTGACGACCGCCGGACAGCCGGACCGCACGTACACAAGCATCGCGCAGGCGCGCTCCGACGGGAACAACGCCCGGGTCTGGGGAGGGATGCATTACCCGAGCACCGTCGGCATCAGCGATGCGGAGGGCGAGGTCATCGCCGACTGGATCAGTCTGAACGCGATGCAACCGCTGCGGAAACCCAAAAAAGAGCGTCCGTAGAACGATGACGGGGGAAGCGACCGGCCGATCCAGGCCATCCACATGGTGCTGGAAATCCGGTCGTTTTCCCGAACAGATCAGGACCGACGTCTGTCTCACGTGTCACCAAGTTTGACTCTTGCCGGGCGTGTCGACATCGCAGCCGGCTCCGTCTCGAATGTCACGACGTGATTTGTTGTAGTGAGAGACCGCCGCAGGTCGTTGCTTCTCCAGCGCCCTGGGCGTGCGCGTGCGGCCCTGCGTCTTGCCTCCGTGGTATTCCGGACTCGATATCAGAACCGCGTCGGACGCACGAAGCGCTGCGCGAAGTCTGACGACTGCCGCAGGAGCACGCTCTCCGTCGAGATCCTGGCTAAAGAGTGGAAGCGCCTCGAGCTCGCGGTAAATCGATACTTCCGCTCCAGCGTCTGTAGCAAGGCGCCCCACAGCGCCGAGAAGCGCACTGCTCGAAGATTCCCGCGGAGAGTGCCCTGCAATCGCCAGGACGCGTACCGGTCCCTTGTTGCCCATCAATAGTCAAACACTCCGGACCTTCGGGATATTCCAGCGCCGTGAAGAGCATGCCTCTTGCGCTCGAGTGGAATATCTGCGGGCGCGCGCTGATTAAGCGAAGTAGATAGCGTGGCGAGGACCTCGGGCCACGGCAGCGAACCTCGAGCGTCAGCCTGACGCTCGCGTTGGTCTGTAGTCAGAGAAACCAGAAACGGCAAACACAGAAAAAGGAAATGACATGCGTGCAATCGTCGCAAGTGCAATAGTCGCGTTCAGTCTATGTGCGTGGGGCTGCGGCAGTACCACTGACTCAAGCGGAAACCCGGCTGCGCCGACGCCGACGCCGGCACCGACTCCCGCGCCAGCGCCGACCCCGGCACCAACACCGCCGAGTGGTGTCGTGACGATCAACGTCGTCGGCGTCAATGGCGCTCAATCCTTCTCCCCGAACCCGGCAACGCTTCCGGCGGGCCAGATGGTCGTGTGGCACAACATCGACAGCGTGACGCACCGGGTCGTCCTGGACAACGGATCGCTGGACACAGGCAATCTCGCTCCGGGCGCGTCCAGCCAGCAGATGTCGATCAACGCGGGGCCATATCACTGCTCGATTCACCCGTCCATGGTCGGCACCCTCGTCGCGGGTACGGCGATGGAGCCGCCGACAGGCTACTAAAAAGCCAGTCAGGACTTCTCATGAAATCGACAGTTATCGGGATAGTTCTCGCCGGCGCACTGGCCGCGCCGGCGAACACATGGCACGTGGGGCAGGGCGACGTTCGCGTCATCTGCCCGATGACGATCGGCGGCAGCTTCGAGGCGACGACAACGGCCCTCAGCGGCTCGATGACACCCAGTGAGGCAGGTGCGCGGGCGTTCGACGGCAGCGTCGCGGTAGATCTCCGCACACTGGACACCGGCATCAGCTTGCGAAACGAGCATCTCCGCGAGAAGTACCTCGAAGTTGGCAGAGGATCGGGTTTCGATACGGCGACGCTGTCGGAGATCGATCTGAACGGTCTCGACGCAGGCACGTCGGAAGGCAAGGGATCGTTCACTGGATTGCTGACCTTGCACGGCGTGAGGAAAACGGTGAAGGGAACGGTCGACGTTCGAGCGCAAGGCACCGGCCTTCGCGTGCGCGCCTCGTTTCCCGTCGACCTCCCGGCCTACGGCATCGGCAAGCCGCGCTACCTGGGCGTCGGTGTCAAGGACACCGTCCAGGTCGAAGTGGCGTTCGCCGTGACTCGCTGAGAACGAAGATG
The DNA here is from genome assembly GCA_963730995.1 of uncultured Acidobacteriota bacterium. Taxonomy (GTDB): domain Bacteria; phylum Acidobacteriota; class Vicinamibacteria; order Vicinamibacterales; family 2-12-FULL-66-21; genus CAVSUB01. Next base: position 5,892 of record CAVSUB010000006.1, read on the forward strand.
AAAACGCTCTTGTGCTTGTTTGCCACGATGGTTCTCGCCTCACCGGTCTGGGCAGAGCCGACGTTTCTCGCGAAGCAATACTCACGCTGCACGGCGTGCCATTACTCGCCCACCGGGGGTGGACTCCTGACGCCGTATGGACGGTTCCTCTCGCATCGCGAGTTGTCCACGACCGGCGCGTCCGACACGGTTCCGTCTGGCGCGGACGACGATCCGCGTGGCGAGCAGGCATTCCTGAATGGCGTCCTTGGCGACGCATTGGGTCCGGTCAATCTTGGGCTCGACCTGCGTCCCTCGCATTTGAGCATTGGCTTTCCGGGCGGGCACGAGGACTTGAATCTTCTGATGAATCTGGATCTCACGGCAGCCATCGAAAGGAACGGGTGGACGGCATTCGGCACGGTCGGCCGTGAACCGCCGAATGCCGCCGTGCGGAACGGCCGTACTCTGCCTGATTCAACCTTCATTTCGTACGAGCACTGGATTTCGTACCAGACCGACAGCGGCTTCCGGGTTCGTGCCGGGCGATTCCTGCCGGCGTATGGCGTGCGGTTTCCCGATCACACCACGTACACGCGCACGTATCTCGATTTCGATCGCAACGATCAGGTCTACGGCGCCGAGATCAGCGCCACGATGGGCGACTCGCTGGTTCAGGTGATGGTAAGCCCCGGCAAGGCCGAGGCCATCCTGCACGACCCCACACATCGCGGTTTTTCAACTGCCGGCCGCTGGCAGGTTGATCTCGCGCCGCGCGCCACGGTCGTGGGTTCGGGCTTCTATCGGCATGCGACGGATGCAGATCCGCAGTCAGGCGCTGTAGGCGGCGCGTTCGGACTCGCGCCAACGTCCCGGGTCGCGCTGTGGACGGAAATAGACGCAAACCTGCAGACCGATGCAGAAGGCGGCGTCTCGTGGGTGGTGACTCACGAGACGTCTGTCGAGATCTATCGCGGAATCTGGATGAAGGTCTCGCCGCAGTTCCTCACGGCCGGCGGGGCCCCGGGTGCTTCGAGTCGAAGCCGCCTCGCGTTGTCGGCGGACCTGCTGCCGCGCACGCACTGGAACGTGAACATCGGGTACTACCTGGATCACGCGTCAGGCGCCACCGCGTCGACGCTCGTGACACAACTGCACCTGTTCTTGTAAAGGACGAGTCGTGCTTGACGAGAGAAGCGAAGGTCGGTGGGTCGCAGCTCCGGCCGGGTTACAAGGAACTGTTGTCATGAGCAGCAATGAGACGGCGCGGCTGGCGGCGCTTCGGCGATATCGGATTCTGGACACCGAGCCCGAGCAGGCGTTCGACGACCTGACACTCCTGGCATCACAGATTCTCGAAACGCCGATCGCGCTCATCACCCTTCTGGACGACCATCGACAGTGGTTCAAGTCCCGCGTGGGCCTCGGCGTGACGGAAACGGCCCGAAGCATCGCTCTTTGCGCGCACACCATCCAGCAGCGCGACCTGTTCGTCGTTCCGGACACGCTGGCCGATGCGCGCTTCCGCGACAATCCGCTCGTCGTCGGCGAGCCCTGGGTCCGCTCCTACGTCGGGGCACCGCTGGTCACGCGCGATGGTCACGCGCTTGGAAGCCTCTGTGTGTTTGATCGCGTTCCTCGGAGGTTCACTCCCGAGCAGCATGCCGCGCTCGATGCTCTCAAACGTCAGGTGATTGCTCAGTTGGAGCTCAGACTGAACGTTGACGAACTGACAGCAGCGCTCCGCGATCGCGATCGGGCCGAGGAGGCGCAGGACCAGCTCGTGCAGGAACTGCGGAATGCACTCGAAGGCGCGAGGCACCTCAGCGCGCTGCTGCCATTGTGCTCGGCCTGCCAATTCAACATCGTGATTCAGGCCGATGTGGCAGCTATCCGGACGGTGATCGACGGCGTGCTGCAGGCGCTCAGCAACAAGCCCGGAGTCGTCGGCCATGAGCTCGAGATCGATCTGGCGCTGCAGGAAGCGCTCGCCAATGCCATCCGCCACGGCTGCCAGGGCGATCGCACGAAGTCCATCCAGTGTTGCGTCACGTACGACGCGGGCGATGTACTGATCGTCGTTCGTGATCCAGGCCCGGGATTCGACATCACCGCCGTGGCAGACCCCTTGGATGAAACCAACCTGCTCAAGGGAAACGGACGCGGAATCTTCCTGATCAACCAACTCATGGAGGACGTTCGCTTCGCCGACGGTGGGCGGGAGCTGCACATGCGCAAAAGCCGGACAGCAGCCGAACGAGAGCCCTGAAACCGGCGTCGGATCACACGGCCCTCGATCGACAGCGGCCAGTACTTCCAATCGCACACCGCGGCGCAGGTGAAGGGTGTGGTTCGAGGTCACGCGCCTCACACCAACACCGCGTCCGCCTCCCGTTCTTCAACGTGCGTCCTCGCTGAAACGCCAGACGGCTTGAGCTCGTCCTCGAGGGCGCCGCGAAGTGCCTGACGGGCGCGCGACAGGCTCGACATCACGGTGCCCATGGGAATCCCCAACACGTCAGCCATCTCTCGGTACGACAGACCCTCGAGCTCGCGGAGCACGAGCAGTTGATGAAAGCGATCCGGCAGGTTGCGCATGGCCCGCGCGATCAAGCTGGCGTCATCGGTCTGTAGCAGCAACGTTTCTGGATCGGACGTCGGCCGACCGCTGACGTGTTGCCGCTCATCGAACGGATCCGTCAGTGCTTCGAAACGACGACCGCGCCAGCCAGAACAGGTGTTGCGAACAATTCTGAGGAACCAGGCACGGCCATCTCCGCCCGTAAATGTGCGGAAGTATCGGAAGGCCCGTAGCGACGCCTCCTGCACGACGTCTTGTGCGTCCTGTTCATTCCTCATGAGCCAGCGCGCCAGTCGATAGGCGACGTCGAGATGGGGCAGGACGACATCGTCAAAGGTCTCGCCGAGCACAGGTGTCGTCGGCGATCTGCCAGGTTGGTCATGCATGTAGTGCCCCGATGATTTGCCGAAGTCCCAGTTCCACCGTGGGATACTCGAAGCCGAAGCCGGTTCCGCGCAGTCGGATGTTTGAAAACAGGGCGTCGCCGAGGAGGTCGTCGGCCAGGACTCGCCCGGCCACGAGTCGGGTCACCACCGCAGGCACCCGCCACACGCGCAGTGGACGATTTGCAAGACGGGCGAACGTTCCCGCGAATTCCTGCATCCTGATTGGATCGCTGTTCACGAGGAAATAGCGGCGGCCAGCTCCGCCGTGCTCGGCGAGATGCACCAGCGCGCGAGCACAGTCGTGGACGTGTATCGGCGACACCCAACGCTCGGCCTTCCCAATCTGCAGCACACGGCGACCAGCCATGACCGGCTCGATGACGCGTTCCCGAAACCACGAGCCGTCCCCGTAAACCCACCCGGGCAGCGCGGCGACGACCGGCAGGCCGGCGAGGAGGTATCCGTCGAGGCGATCGAGGGCGGGTGCGAGGTAGCGTCCCCACGCACAGGGCCGGGCGGGTTCGTCCTCGGTAATGGGACGAGTGCCTGTCGGGCCGTAGCAGCTCGTGTCCGTGACGTAGACAATCCGCCGTGTTGCGCCCGCCGCCACCGCGTCGAGCAGGTGTGCATCCATGACCACGCGCGCGCGTGCCATCGATGCGGCGCTCATTCGTGTCACGCACGGCCCACGCTCGCGGTGCGGTGGCAGATGAAAGACCCAGTCAGCCGCCGCCTCGTCCTGCCACCGCCCCGGCTCGAGCAGGTCGCCCATCACCGGGATCGCGCCGGCACGACGCACGCGCTGCGCGGCCTCCGGGCACTGCGCGAGGCCGCAGACCTGATGGCCACGGGCCACGAGGAGCTTGATCAACTCGAGGCCGATGAATCCGGCGGCTCCCGTGACAAACGCGGTCGTCCCTGCGTCGGCTGCCATGTTGCCAGTGTGGGGTGCCGGGGACCGGGCGACCACCCACAGCGGTCGCACAGAACTCGTACGACGCCCGTACGAACTCAGCGGTAAGATGAAAGTGTCATGAAGGCTGGAGCTCCGCGGTCATTTGGCGGGCAGCTCAGGGCGCTCCGCGAGGCTGCGGGTTTCACGCAGGAGGAGCTCGCGACGATCGCAGGTCTTTCAGTCCACGCCGTCAGCTCGCTGGAGCGGGGGGAACGCCGCCGGCCTCACGTCGAAACGGTGCGCGCGCTGTCCGCGGCCCTCGATCTGAATGGTGCCACCCGTGACGCGCTGCTTACGAGCGCGCGCCCGCCTGCTCCCAACGCGGCGGTCGATGTACTGAGCGCCGCTTCGCTGCCCTCGCCGCTGACGGTTCTTCTCGGCCGCGATTCTGACCTGCAGACGCTGCATCACTGGCTCGCTGATCCCACCGCACGCCTCATCACCCTCACGGGACCAGGAGGAGCCGGGAAGACCCGGCTCGCGCTGGAGGTCGCGCGCGCGAAGGTGGCCGAGGGAGATTCCCGTGTGCTGTTCGTGGCGTTGGCGGCGGTTCGGAACGCTGCGTTCGTGGCGCCAGCGATTGCTGAGACGCTCGGAGTTCTCGACGCCACCGCGCTCGACTTGCCGAGGCGGGCACGGCTCGCTTGCGACAGCACACCGACGTTGCTCGTCCTCGACAATTTCGAACAGGTCCTGGACGCGGCGCCGCTGATCGCGGATCTCCTGGTCGCAGTCGCCACGCTCCGGGTGTTGGTCACCAGCCGTGCCCCGCTCCGGGTGAGAGGAGAGCGGGAGTACACTGTGGGACCACTCGCGTTGGATGTCGGCGCTGACGCGAAGTCGCCCGCCGATTTCGTGCGCTCGCCCGCAGTGCGGCTCTTCGTGGAGCGGGTGCGGGACCTGCACCCGGCCTTTCGCCTCACGGCCACAAACGGCCCCATCGTGACAGCGATTTGTCGACGGCTCGACGCGCTGCCGCTCGCCCTCGAGCTGGCGGCGCCGTGGCTCAAAGTGCTGACGGCCGAGGATCTGCTCCGCAGGCTCACGCAGGATGTCCTGTTCTCACCGGTTGGCCCCCGCGATCTCCCCGAACGCCAACGAACGATCAATGCGACCGTCGCGTGGAGTTATCACCTGCTGGCCCGGGACGAGCAGCGTGTGTTTCGCCGTCTTGGCGCGCTGCCGGGGCGGTTTTCGATCGAAGCAGCCGCAGCTGTCGTCGGCGGTGATGTGGAGACGTCCGGCACGCACCACGAAGCCCTCCGCGCAGCGGCCAGCCTTATCGACAAGAGCCTGTTGCTCCGAGCCGACACCTCGGTGCCGACTCGGCCTCTGTACCAGATGCTCGAAACCGTCCGTGCCTACGCCGCTCTCGAGCTCTCCGCTGCGGGCGAGCGCGAGGACGCGCTGGCGGGGCTCGCGCGCTATTGCACGGCCGAAGCCGCAGCCGCTGCCGGAGAACTGTTCGGCCCTGCGCAGGGCGAATGGCTGGATCGCGTGCGCGACGATCTCGAGAGCTACCGCAGCGCGCTGACGTGGCTCATCGAGCGAGGCCGGCCAACCGAAGCGGCCAACATCGCGTGGGGACTGCAGTACTTCTGGGTGATCCGCGGGCACGCGGCCGAAGGCCTTCAATGGTATGAACAGGTTCTGAATCTGCCGACGCTTGCCCCCGTTGCCGAGTCCAGAGCGCTGGTCGGCGCGGGCATGATGCGGTACTCACTGGGAGAACTCGGGTGCACCCGCGACGGGCTCACTCGCGCCCTCGCGCTCGCTCACGATGCCGGCGACATGGAAATGGTCGCCCAGGCCGAGCACCAGATCGGACACGTTGAACATGCGGTTGGCGACTTAGCCGCCGCGCGCGCGCACTTTACCCGCAGTGTTGAAGGTTTCCGCGCGCTGGCGATCCCTTGGGGGGTCGGGAATTCGCTGAACGGGATGGCCAAGGTGGCACTGGCACTCGGTGATGTCGCCGAGGCGGAACGCCTCCTCGATGAGGCCACATCGGTACTTCGGCACTCGGGCCCGTGGTTCCTTGCGCTGGTGTCGTTTCGTCGCGCCACGCTGGCGGTGAAGCGCGCGAACCCCGACGAGGCTATCGGGTGGGTGCGTGAAAGCCTCACGCTCTTCCGGCAGCTTCAGGACAAGTTTGCGATCGTGTACGCGCTCGCCCCGCTGGCCGCCGCGGCAGTACTCAAGGGCGACGACCTGTGGACGGCGCGGATTCTGGGCGCCCGGGACGCCGTCACGGAACGCACGGGGGCCACCGTCGTCGACAAATGGCTCCAGGCGCTTGGAGAACGGGCGGAGCGGGAGGTGCGCGCACGCCTCGGCCCGGATCGGTGGGCACGTGCGTACGCGGCAGGACGCGTGACGTCGATCGATTCGTTGATCACGGACATCGACAACTTCGCCCACCTTTAATCAGCGCGTGTGCGGACGGCACCGCGACGCGCGCGCATGATCTGCGCCGCCGACGCAATGAGCGCGGTCGCCCTGAATCGCTCGCCACACCCACCACCCAGACCAACGCATTTCACGACTCCGTCCCGCCAACGCGGCGCAACGGCGTGAGCCTCGGAAGCATTCCAGCAGACGCATCCAGCTACCGTTCTGCTCAGGCGGAATATTCCAGACCACCGGGAGATTAGGCAAGACGGAATCGGAATTTCGGAAATGGAGCACGACAAGAATGAGTCACATGAAATCGATCTCTCGTTTCGGTCTGCCTGCCCTGTGTGGGGGGGTGATGGTCGCCTTTTTTGGCGTGGTGCCTGGCCCAGCCCGTCCCGTCCAGGCGGCATTCGTTGAGGAGGGCAAAGGCGGGCCTCAACTCCTGATTGGACGGGACGACGACAATATTGGCAACGTCGCTATTCAAGCTGGTGCGGCGGCGAACCAGTCCCTCGACCGCACCGACATCATCGAAGGCGGGTCGGGCAATGACGTTATCTTTGGATTGAATGGCAACGACGTGATCGACGGCGGTCCCGGATCGGACATCATCCTCGGTGGACCGGACGGCGGAGCGGCGCCCGGCGGTCCGCCGAACAGCGACGTGATGTTCGGCGGACCGGGCAACGATGTGAATCTCTGGGCGCCCGGCGATGGGAGTGAAACGTTTATCGGCGGACCTGGGCGTGACGCAGTCGTGTTCGGCGCGACGGACCGCGAGGCGGACCCCGATTTTGCGACGGGTGTTCGGCTGCCGACCCTGCTGTTCGGTGTTCCAGGGTTTCCACAGGGCATACCCACCGCGGATGTGAGTGATCTGCCACAGCACTGCACCGTGGAACCGAGCCCGTTGCCCGGTTACGACTACCTGGTGCGGTTCCGCGGGCCGGCCAACAACATTATCGTCACGGTGCGGGTGCGCGAGGTGGAGCAGTTCTTCTGCCCGAGCGGGGCAGGCGCGGGGATCGCGTTCGCCGATCTGACCGTTCCATCGCCCGCGTTCGTCAACGTTTCGCAGCCGGAGGTTGAGACGCTGAACCCGCTCGTCGCTGCCATGATTCGGTAGCGGATTTCAATTGTCGCGGGGCGCAGGTTCTTCCGGCGCCCCGCGAGTGCCGGATCGCGCTTCGCGCAGTCATCGGCCCTGTTCAGGGCACCCGCCGCTGATCATCCAGCAGAGGAAATGGCGCTTCGCGCCCCAGGACGGATCGGCGAGCCTTCATCAAGTCACCCAGCTCCACGGCGACTGCCCTGCGCAACGAGTGCATTCCCTGCCGCGGCATTACGCCCGCCGCGGTTCCTGTGATATTGAATGCGGGACGGATGACCCACAGGCGCGTGCGCAGGAGGTTCGTGTGAGGAAAACGAGGGCGTTGTTCACCGGCAACAGTTCCTGCTCAACGAGTCCACGACGCTGACCTCCAGATCCGCCAAGCTGGTCGTGCTCTCGATGCTCGTCGTGTCCATCGGTCTCCTGATTCCGGGACTGTTTGCGCCGGTGCTGACGATTCGCGGCATCCTGACGCGCGAGGGCATCGCGCAGCTCACTCCACAGATTCTCGAGCGGGGACTGACCGATGACACGATGAACGTACTCAAGTCGGTGATGAACCCGGCAGTCGTCGCGTTCATCGAAGGCACGGGCGGCGACTTGCGCAAGAGCGTGCTCGACAAGCTCACGCCGCAAATCACGGCAGCGTTGGAAAAGAACTTTGGGGAGGTCGTCGTCTACGAGCAGACGCGCAGCATTCTCGGATCGGTTCGGCGCCTGTACGAGGTCGGAAGTCCCATCCCCGCCACGCTCATTCTCCTGTTCAGCGTGATCGTTCCGCTCGTCAAGGCCGCGCTCGTCGCCTGGGCCGTCCTCATGGCCGGCGATCGCCGGCGGCGACGCACGCTTGCGTTCGTCGAGACGATCGCCAAGTGGTCGATGGCCGACGTCTTCGTCGTCGCGCTGTTCATCGCGTTTCTGGCGGCGCGCGCCAGCGTCACGCCAACCCAGGGACCGGGCGCCGTGCCAGCGCTCATCGCCTTCTCGGCCCACTTCGGCGCCGGGTTCTACTGGTTCGCAGCCTATTGCCTGTTCTCGCTCGCCTCTCAACAGATCACGGCGCGAATCAGCGCCAACTGAAGGGAGTAGACGGGCTGCTACCGCAGGTCGTCGTATCGAACCGCGACGATCTCCAGGCGCTCGGGTCCACGCGGCGCGCGCAGCGTCACCGTGTCTCCGACCTGTGCCGTCAGCAACGCCCTGGCGAGCGGAGAGCGCCAGGATACGCGCACGTCGCCGGAATCGAGCTCGTCGACGCCCACAATGATGACTTCGCGCTCGGTACCCGTCTCGTAGAGGAAGGTGACGGTCGCGCCGAAGTGCACCCGCTGGTGCGTCTTGCCTGCGTTGTCCACCACCACGGCCCGGTCGAGACTCTTCGACAGATAGCGGATCCGCCGGTCGATCTCGCGCAGTCTTCGCTTCCCGTAGATGTAGTCGCCATTCTCCGAGCGATCGCCGTTGCCCGCGGCCCAGGTCACGGTCGCGACGATCGGCGGCCGCTCCACCTTCCACAGGCGCGCGAGCTCCTCCTGTAGCCGCCGGAAGCCGCCCGGCGTGATGTAGTTCTTGATCTCCTCAGCCATGGGGAAAGGTTGGCGATGACTTCGGATTGATGGCAAGGGTCAACACGCCGCCGATGATGTACACCGCGCCCGTGATGTAGAACGGCATCGTCCACGAGTGCCACAACTGCACAGAGTAGCCGACCACGAGCGGGCTGATCGCGCCCCCGATGTTCCCGCAGGTGTTCATCGCCGCTGTGACCACTCCTGCGCGAGTGCCGCCGATGTCATGGCACAGCGACCAGGCCGGCCCCATGACGAGATCCGCGGTCCCGAGCGTCAGCGTGAGCAAAGCGATCGTGGTGATCGGGTTGTCGGTGATGGCCGTCGCGAGGAGGAGCAACCCGGCCAAAGGCAAGGCCACAACGCCAATCGAACGGCCAATACGCAGGCCGTGCCGGCGCACGAGCGCGTCGGTCAGGCGTCCGCCAATCCAGGTCCCGATCGCGCCACCCAACAGAACGACGCCAGAGCCCAGCCCCGCCTGCTGCGCCGTGAATCCTCGACCGTCGCGCAGAAAGAGCGGGAGCCACGTCAGATAGAAAGAGAGGCCGTACACGCAGCAGAAATACATCAGGCAGATCAACAGCAGTCTGACCGTCAGCAGCTGCCGCCAGTCGGACTCGACGACGGACGGCGTCGCGCGCCCACGGTTGATCTCCGCGAGTTCGGCCGCATTGACGGACGGATGATCGGCTGGATCGTCTCGGAACCATTTCAGCCAGAAGACGCACCAGATGGCGCCGAGCGCGCCGAGAACGAAGAAGCTCGCCCGCCAGCCGAGCCACGCCATCAACGCAACCATCAATGGAGGTGTCAGCGCTCCGCCTGCGCGCGTGCCCATGATGATGAGTCCATGCGCGGCGCCGCGTTCGTCGGCCGGAATCCAGCTGCTGAAACTGCGGGACATGTTCGGGAACGCGCCAGCCTCGCCGACGCCGAAGAGGAATCGCATCACGAGGAGGGATGCGAAGTTCCAGGCCGTCCCGGTCAACGCCGTGAACGCCGACCACCACAACACGATGCGAGCGAGGACTCTCCGCGGGCCGATCACGTCGCCGAGCCAGCCGCTCGGGATTTCGAAAGCGGCGTAGGCAAACGTGAACGCCGAGAACACCCAGCCGATTTGGATGGGCGTCAGGTGCAGCGCCGCGCGAATGGCCGGACTCGCAGACGAAATGGCGACCCGATCGAAATAGGTGATGATCGAGAGCGCCAGCGTCAGGCGCAGCACCGTCCCTCGCGCGTGCGTCGCTGTCTCGGATATCTGCGCTATCGTTTTCACGACACGGCTTTGAGCAAGGTCACGGCGTGGGCATCCGCAGAGGCGATGCAACTATAGACGATCGGGCGCCCGGATGGCCCCGACATCGCTCCCGGCGGCGTGCGCCGGCAGGCGAGTGGGTCCGGACGGCGATAGCGACAATGGTGGCACTCCTATGACGACGGCACTCAAAGTGGCAGTGGTGACGGGCGGCGCGCGCGGCATCGGGCTCGCAATCGCCCGGTGGTTCCTCGCGCACGAGTATCGCGTCGCGCTCTGGGATAACGACGTGCCGACGCTGAATCGGACGATCGGAGAGCTGGGCGACGGCGAGCGTGTGCTGGGCGTCCCCTGCGATGTGTCGAAGCCCGGCGAGGTCCAGGCCGCCGCCGCCCGAACGTGGTCCCAGTACGGCCGCATCACCGCGCTCGTGAACAACGCCGGCGTAGCGGTCTTCAAGCCCATTGGCGAGACGACGTTCGAGGAGTGGAACTACGTACTGGGCACCAACCTGAACGGCCCGTTTCTCTGCACGCAGGCCCTGGTGCCATTGATGCGCGAATCCGGCGGCGGTGCAATCGTCAACATCGCGAGCATCTCCGGTCTCCGGGCCAGCACGCTGCGCGTCGCCTACGGCACCAGCAAAGCGGCCGTCATGCATCTGACCAGACAGCAGGCGGTCGAGTTGGGCACCACTGGCATCCGCGTGAACTGCGTCGCGCCAGGACCGGTCGACACAGAGATGGCCAAGCTTGTACACAGCGTGGCGATTCGCGCCGACTACCACGATGTCATTCCGTTGAATCGCTACGGTACGACCGACGAAATCGCCAACGCTGTCGGTTACCTCTGCAGCGACGCCGCCAGCTACATCAACGGTCAGGTGCTGGCGGTAGACGGTGGATTCGAGGCCACCGGCGTCGGACTGCCCACGCTCAGACGCAGCTGAGAGCTGACAGCTGATAGCTGACAGCTGTCAGCCAGCGAGATCATCCTCAGCAGCTACACGCGGGCACCGAGCCACTCCCACGCTTCCGCCTGCATCTCGCGATTGAACTGGTGCGGGACATCGTACCAGCGGCACCGTTGACGGTCGGGTACACCGGCCTTGCGAAAACATGACTCGATCTTCGCGAACGCCTTCTCAACGCCATCCCGCGGGAACAGCGCGTCCTTGGAACCATTCATGACGAGCACAGAGCGGGGGGCAATCAGCGCGGCGAGATCCGGCAGATCCAGATATCGGTACAAGCCAGGAATGTGAAACGTGAAACCAACGGTGTTGATGACGTGGCGACGAATGTTCGAGGCGTATGAGGTCATCCAGCCGACGTCGACGGCTGCTTTGATCCGGTCGTCGAGGGCGGCGAGCAGGAAGCTGCGGTATCCACCGACCGAGAGACCGACGCAACCCAGCCTGCGCCGATCGACTTCAGGTCGGCTCGCAAGATAGTCGAGCGTCCGCAGATCGTCCCACAGCACGACGCCGGGCCATGTGATCCCGGCCGTCATCAGGCTACGCGCGACGAGTTGTTCGTTCTGGCTCGATCGTCGATTGAATTCCTCGACCTCTCTCGATGTCATCCCCTGCGGCGCTCGAAACGACGGCGCGTCGCCTTCGAGCAGCATGCGGCGCTCGCCCCAATAGAACATGTCGATGGTGATGACGACGTAACCGCGCTTCACGAGCTCGGTCGCTATGCTCGTTCCTTCGTACAACTGGTTCTTGAATTCAGACAGGACCGCATGCTCGTTGTCGACCGCGACCACCTTCTCCTTGCCCCAGACATAGGCGCCGCCGTGGCAGTGCAGAACGACGAGACCCGGCGCGGGGAGAGACGCCTTCTTCGGTATCAGGACGTACCCAGGCACGCGCAGATCCGGAGTCGTCTGGAACGTCAGGTACTCCTCGATGTAGTCCCCTCGATCCGTGCGCCGGATGATTTCGGGCGCCGGCGCAACTGACGAAGGCGAATAGCAGAGACACTCGAGCACACGAGCGCGCGCGGCCTTCTGCCACGGCGCCAGCTGGTCGAATCGGGCGTGCAGGAACGACAGCTCCAACGGAGAGCGGTCCGCCTGCTGTTGAACGAACGGATACAGGCTACCGATGTGCGGCGCATCCGCCGCCGCCCCTGTGGTCTGGAGCGGTGCAGGAGACCTCGACGTCAGGAGTGACGTCGGGAGAAGAAGGCTGCTGGTACCGAGCGATTGGCAGAAGCGGCGACGAGTCGTTCTCGACATCGAATCACCTCGTCCTCAGCATCGTCACTGGGACTGAGCCAAGAAGCCCTCTTATGGACCTGCTGCTCGTTTCACGATGCGAGCGAACGCCTATGAGACTAGTCAGCGCACCACTCGCGCGATCCATTCGATCATGCGGCGCTTGTAGGTCGTCCAGTCAGGATGCCCTTCCCAATTCTCCAATCCGTGAGGCGCTCCCTCGAGTGCGATCACTTCGTGCCCGGCGTCAATCTCGGTGAGCTTCTGTGCAAACGCCTGGGCCTGAGTCCACAGCCGGTCTCCCGTGCCGTTGATCAACAGCATCGGCGGCATCCCTTTGTGGGCCTGGTACAAGGGAGAGTATTGCCGCAGCAGTGCCCGTGCCTCGTCGTCGAGAACCTGGCGGCGGAACAACCGTACGAGCAGCGATCGAGGCGACGTATCGGTCACCATCGAGGGAAGGTCGTAGACCCCGTAGAAGGAAACCACACCGGCCAGCGCTGCGTCCTCAGCCGCGATCTGCGTCACCATGTGCCCGCTCGCGGACTCTCCAACGAGGACGACTCGCGTGGGATCGATGTTGAAGCGAGCGTGTTCGGCACGAACGAACTTGATTGCCTGACGCAGATCCTCGAGCTGATCGCGGTGCGTCGATTCAGGCGTGAGTCGATAGTCGATTGAAAACCACGCCAGCCCCGCGCGAGCGAGGGGTTCGAACAGCGGAGTGACATACGTGACTTTATCGCCAGCCTCCCAACCACCACCATGCACGAGAATGATCGCGGGAACGGGCTTCGGGGCAGGCGGTATGAACGCATCCAGCTTCAAGCGCTGCGATTCGCTGTAGACGATGTCTTTCAAGAGCGCCGTGTTTGGGCGAAGCTGTTGTCCTCCAGACGGAACCGGCGCGAGCGTTGAGAGCCACGTGACGATTTCACGCTTGTAGTCCCACTGGCTCGGCCACCAGTTCTCGCTCCGGTGACTTGCCCCCTCGACTTCCAGAAGCCGGCAGTGTCCTTCTGCCTGCACAACCGCACGGCAATACCGTTGCGCCTGATCGATCGGCGCTTCGCCGTCCGCGCTGCCGTGCACCAGGAGAAGCGGAGGCATCTTCGAGACAACATGCGTAGTGGGCGACGCGCGCGCGAGCAGGGCGACATCGTTTTCCTCCGTCGTGCCGGGTATCGCGGTGAGGTCGTAGAATCCCCCGACGAGCACGGCGCCAATGACGCCCGGGATGCGCTGCGCAGCGAGCATTGCCACCAACTGTGCACCTGAGTCTTCGCCAAGCAGGATCAACCTCTCGGGATCGATGCCCAACTCTCCTGAACGGCAGCGGATCCACGCGAGCGACGCCCGGATATCGGCGAGCGAGTCTTCGAAGCGTTTCAAACCTCCCAGGCGATAGTCCACGGAGAACCAGTTGTAGCCGGCCTGTGTCAGGACTTCGAGAATCTGTCCAACATGAGCGACACGGCTGCCCGAGGACCAGGTGCCGCCGTGAATCACGACAACCGACGGACGACGATCCGCGCTTTGTTGAATGTATGCGTCGAGCGCGAGATCGCCGGCATAGCGGATATCGCCCCTGGCGCCCGGAATGACGTAGTTGCCGTCGGGATTACGAACGTGAAGCGCGGGGCAGGACTGTGCGAATGCGGAGGTGTTGACCGCGAGCGCGACGAGGAGCGGAACGATCTTTCGTGCGACGAAGGTCACGGTCGTGCCCCCGAGTCAGCGACGACAGCGCTCAGCGCGGCGACTTCTTGAGATACGCATGCCCCGGCATTCTAATGCGAGGCCGTTCAGGAGGCGTTCGATCGCACGAACAATTCACCTAACCTTAGGGGATGATCTACGCTGGCATGCAACTTCTGAAATGGACGGGCCCCCGATGACCCGCGTCTGTCTGAGTCTCCCTGCGGCCCATTAGAAACGACCATGCCATCCAGCCTGTTCGCCCTGCTCGACGATATCGCCACGGGCCTCGACGACGTGGCGTTGCTCACCAAGGTCGCCGCGCGGAAGACAGCAGGCGTGCTCGGCGACGACCTGGCGCTCAACGCCCAGCAGGTTGCCGGCGTCACCCCCAACCGCGAGCTGCCGGTCGTTTGGGCGGTCGCCAGGGGATCCGCCATCAACAAGGCCATCCTGGTGCCGGCGGGCCTCGTTATCAGCGCGCTGATGCCCTGGGCTGTGACTCCGCTGCTTATGATAGGCGGCGCCTTTCTCTGCTACGAGGGGTTCGAGAAAATTGCGCACAAGCTGCTTCACAGCAAGGCGGAGGACGAGGCGCAAAAAGCCGAACTTACGCATGCACTCACCGACTCCGCTGCCGACCTGATGACGATCGAGAAGGAGAAGATCAAGGGCGCCGTGCGCACAGACTTCATACTGTCGGCCGAGATCATCGTCATTACGCTGGGGACGGTAGCGAACTCCACGTTCGTAACCCAGGTGCTGGTGTTAACCTGCCTCGCCGCCGCCATGACGGTTGGCGTCTACGGCCTCGTCGGGGGCATCGTCAAGCTCGACGACGTCGGGCTGCACCTCAGTCAGCGCAGCGGCGAAACGGCGTTTGCCCGGATACAACGCGGCCTCGGTGGGGCCATTCTTGCGGGCGCGCCCTGGCTGATGAGGGGGCTGTCCGTGGTCGGTACCGCGGCCATGTTTCTGGTGGGCGGAGGCATAATTCTCCACGGCATTCCGCCGCTGCACCATACTTTCGAGCGCCTCGCCGACGGCCTGGCGGAAGTGCCCGCAGTCGGCGACACGCTTCGGTTGCTGACGCTCATTGCATTCGACGCGATCGCAGGCATCATCGCAGGCGCGCTGGTGCTCGGCATAGTGACCGGCGTCCGGCGCCTCCTGCGCCCGCGCGCTGGATCATGCTGATTTCGTCCTGGTCCCCAAGATACGGCTTCGTCGGAGCAGACTCCACTTGACTTCCTAGTAGAAGGCCAGTCATCCTTCCACTTGAACGGCCAGTGCGCCATGGACGCGGCTGCCGGCGCTTGTCAACGAGCTGCTGCGCGGCGAAGGATAGGAGGGCTGCCGATGCGTCGTTTCTTCGAACGCCTGTTGAACGTGCTCGGCGTCCGGCAGCCCGATCGCGATCTGGCCCGGGAGATCGACGCGCACCTGGCGATGCTTCAGGACAGGTACGAGGCTCGTGGTCTGTCGCCGGACGCAGCGCGGCGGGCCGCACGGCTGGCTCTGGGAAACGTCGACAGCGTCAAGGCGCAGCATCGGGACGCACGGTCCTTTCGCTGGATCGAAGACGCCTGGCAGGATGCCGCGCACGGGCTCCGCCTGTTGCTGCGCAGCCCCATCTTCACCGCGACGGCGGCGTTGTCACTGGCGATCGGGATCGGCGCGAACACCGCGATCTTCACGGTGGCCAACGCCCTCCTCTTTCGTCCGCCCGTCGGCATCACCGATCCATCCGAGCTCGTCGTCATCGGGTCGGCCCGCGGCGATGGAGGCGTGAACCCGGTCAACCACGCGCTCTATCTCGAAATCGCGCGCCGCACGACTTCACTGGCGAGCGTGTTCGCGGAAGAGATGTTCCCGCACGTCATGGGCCTGGCGCCCTCGGGGACAGGAAATGCTGAGGCGGTCAGCGGTTGGTACATCACGGCCAACTACTTCAACGCGCTCGGGGCGCTCCCGTTTCGAGGACGTGTGTTCACTGCCGGCGACGAGGCTGCGGCCGTCCTCGACTACGACTACTGGCGGCGCCGCTTCAACAGCGACGAGACGATAGTCGGCCGGGTGCTGCGTCTCAATGGGCGGCCAGTGACCATCGTCGGTGTCGCTGCACCAGAGTTCCATGGCACCGGAATGCAGAAGTGTGATGTGTGGCTCGCCATCGGGTCCGGCGGCGCGTCGGCCAGGAGTCTCATTGCTGGAGGCCGCCTGCGGCCGGACGTGTCGTTCGATACTGCCGTAGCGGAACTGAGAACCGTCGGTCAGGCGATCGATCGCGACCAGGGCACTTCGGGGGATCAGGCACGCCTGCTGAACGCGCTTCCACTCTCACCCGCCGGAGCGAACCGGAATATCGTGGGTGGTTTCGCCGCCGCTCTGATGGTGCTGGTTTCGCTGGTGCTGGCTGCGGCCTGCGCGAACGTCGCAGGCATCATGCTGACCCGCGCGACGGCGCGCGCGAGGGAGATGGCACTCCGCGCGGCGCTCGGCGCCGGGCGGGGCCGTCTCACCCGTCAACTGCTCACCGAGACGATCGTGCTCTTTCTTTTCAGCAGTCTGCTCGGAATCGGCCTGGCGCGGGTGTTGACGCGGCTGGCGATGCTGACGCAGCCGACGTCGATCGTGGTGCCGATGACGCTGGATTGGCGCGTGTTGCTCTTCGCCTTGTCGCTGTCGGTGATCGCAGCCGTGGTCTTCGGTGTGCTGCCGGCCTTCAAAGGGTCCAGCGTGGATGCGGGCGCATCGCTGAAGGACGGCGCGCGGTCATCGTCCGGACGCTCGCGCCTCCGGAGCGCCTTCGTTGTCGGCCAGATCGCGTGTAGCGTCCTGCTCGTCGTGCTCAGTGCGTCGTTCGTACGCGTCTTGCGCCACGCAGGCGCCGCCGATCCGGGTTTCGATCCGCGAGGCGTCGACGTCGCGACGCTCAACCCGTCGGTGACTGGGGAGCCGGACGCCGGTACGACCGCATTCTGGAGGATGGTGATCGACCGCGTCCGCCAATCACCGGCCGTCGAGAGTGCGTCGCTCGCGCGTGTGCCGCCCGGCGGCTGGGAAGGCATCGGTCTCGGCGGCGTCGCTCGGGGAAATCAGGCGGGCTCGCCGGAGGTCTTCTCGCCGGCGTGGAACATCGTCGACACGGGCTACTTCCGAACGCTCCGCATTCGCCTCATCCAGGGACGGGACTTTGCCGCGAGCGACACCGCTGGGGCATCGCCCGTAGTGATTCTCAGCGAGGCCCTCGTTCGACGGTTCTGGCCTGGGCAGACGGCGATCGGAAAGTCTCTGCGTCTCCCGCCCGTCCGTACAGGCGACGGCCGCGTCGAACAGCGGCTCGCGACGGTGATTGGCGTTGCTGCCGACATCCGGTCGAGCAGCTTGATCGATGGCCTCGCCGAGCCGTACGTCTATCTGCCGCTCGCGCAAAGCGGCGCCCTGGGCATGACCGGGCAGATGTCGATCGTGGCGCGGCGCCGTGGCGAGACCAGTCTGGCAGGGGCGATGGCGACCATTGTTCAGGACATCGATCAGCGTCTCGTTCTTGCGCGCATGGAATCGCTTGCCGACTCGGTTGCGTTGGGCTTGACGCCTCAGCGCGTACTCGCGACCATCAGCGGCGTGATGGGGCTCGTGGCGCTGCTGCTGGCATCGATGGGCATCTACGGTGTGACGGCGTATACGGTGGCGCTCAGACGTCGGGACTTCGCCATTCGTCTCGCGCTTGGGGCTCCACGCGCGCGCGTAGTCAAGATGGTGTTCAGCCAGGGCACGTGGCTCGTGGCCGTTGGCCTGGGCATCGGCCTCGCGTGCGCGATCGGCGTCGGGCAGGTGATTTCTGCCTTCTTCTACGGGCTGCCGGCCACTCACGTGCCAACCCTTCTTGGGACGGTGTCGCTCTTCCTCGCCATCGGCGCGGCGGCGTCCGTCGTGCCGGCGGGGCAGGCCGTTCGCGAGGGATGGCGGCGGGCGCTTCAACAGGAGTGAGCGGGCAATAGGCGGCGATTCACCCACGAACCTCCCAACCCAAACGCGTTGATTATGTCCGTCCGTAGAGGCCCCAGGACGTGAGCGGGGAGCCTATAATCGCGGAACAGCGCCTCCAGCCATTCGGGAATGCGAAGCCACGGGATGCGATTCGCGTCGTGGTGACGCGCCGGGCGAAGCGACGTACGTCGTCCGGCAACCAAGCGCTCCGTGGCATTTGGAAACGTGAAGGAGACATGTAGATGCAGTATCTGATCCTCGGCGTGCTGGGATTGTGTGTGGCCGCGCCAGTGCAGGCGCAAACAGCGGATCCCCAGGTGGTTGCTCCCATCATCAAGTTCATCGATGCGTTCAACAAGGGCGACATGGCTGGAGCCGCGGCGACGCATGCCTCGGGCGCGGACCTCGTGATCATCGACGAAGTCTCACCGTTCGTGTGGCGCGGCGCCCAGGCGTTCAAGACCTGGGCCGCCGATCTGGAGGCGGACGCGAAGAAGAACGGCATCACCAATCAGAAAGTCACGCTCAAACCGGCGACGCGAACCGAGACGACCGGCAGTGACGCCTACGTCGTCGTGCCTGCCGTCTACTCCTTCTCGGAAGGGGGCGTTGCCAAGACCGAGAGCGCGCACATGACCTTCGCGCTGAAGAAGGACGCCACCGGTTGGCTGATCCACGGCTGGACGTGGACCGGGCCGACGGCTCCGAAAGTCACGGGCAGGAAATAGTCCGAGCCTCGGCGCGAAGCGAGCGCAGCGGGCGTGACATTCCGAAGTGTCACGCCCGTTCTCAACCCCCGACCGTCAGCCAACGAGCGCCCTGACGTCCGCCTCCCGTGGGTCGATCGTTCCCAGGCTCTTGACGATCTCGAAATGGCCATTCTTCGCCTGGGCGATGTACATGTTCAGGCGCAGGTGATGCTGACCGGGCACCATGGCTGCGGGCCCACCGGGGCCCTCGGAGATCTGGGCATGATCCAGCGCCGCGATCACATCTGCCTGCGTGAGCGAAGCCGCCTCGGTTACGGCGGCCGCCCAGAGCCGCAGCCCGCGGTACAGGCCCGAACACGCACCGCCGCCGGTGAACTCCGCGTCACCGGGATAGAGCGTGTCGTACTGGGCGAGCAGCTTCTGGCTGAACGGATCGCTGACAGCCTGGTAGTAGTCGAGGCAGCTGTAGAGGCCCTCCACGTAGGCGGCCGGCATGATGTTCAGGAAGTTCTCGTCGAAGTACGTGCAGACCAGGCGTCCGCCCCGCGTGGTGAACCCTGAGTTGTACAGCTGCTCGAAGAACGGGGTGACGCCGGGAGGCACGATGGTGTTGAACACGACGTCCGCTCCGCTCGCGGCGATCTTCTCGACTGTCGCGCGGTAGTCGGTGTGGTCGACGGGAAAGTACTCCTCGCCGACGATCGCCCCGCCGTGTGCCGTAACCACCTCGCGGACCCTCTTGTTCATCACGTGCGGCCAGATGTAGTCAGCGGACGGCAGGTAGAACGTTTTCGCCCCCGTCTGTTGCATTAACCACGGAATGAACGGGTCGACCTGCTGCGCCGGAACCGGGCCGGTGCAGAAGATGAGCGGATCGGACTCCTGTCCTTCGTATTGCTCCGGGTAAATATAGAGCGTCCGGCCCTTCACCACCGCCGGCCCCTTGATGGCCTGCCGCGTGGAGCTGTAGATGCCGCCGAAGATGACATCGACGTGTTCCTCCTCCACCAGCTTCGTCGCCTTGGCGGCCGCGACCACGTCGTCGGTTGCGCTGTCCTCGAGATACAGCTCCACGTGCCGCCCGAGCAGGCCGCCTTTCGCATTGATGTCGCCGATGACCATCCTGGCCACGTTGGCGTTGGCGAGCCCGACGAACGAGAGCGGCCCCGTCTGGTCCGCGATGACTCCCACCTTGACAGGACGACCGCCTGAAGTCGTTGATTCCGGCATGATGCTCTCCTTGTAGAAGAAAGACCGTTGTGAGCTGTCCGGCGCGAAGTCTTGACGCGCTCTGTGTGTTATGAATGATGCGCTCAATCCTGGGCCTTTACATCGGGAGAGTTCCCCATTTTGGCTGCGCCCCTTCGCCTCGGTGAGTTCGTGGCCACGCTGGCGCTCGCGCAGGACAACGCGTTCGGCCAGCCGCTCGAGTCGCAACTCCGGTCGTGCCTCCTGGCGACGTGGATGTGCGAGGCCGCGGGGTTCGACCGCGAGGTGCGCGACGCCGCCTACTGGGTGGCGATGCTGCGGTACGTCGGCTGCACCGGCCACGCTCACGAGGTCGCGACCGTGTTCGGCGACGAGATCGCCATCCGCGCCCAGACCCTCGTGCACGACGCCGCGAATCCAGCCGAAGTGATGCGTGACGTAGTGGCCTTCGCGACGGCCGGTCGCACCCAGGAAGAGCGTGACGAGATCATCCGGATGATCCAGCAGACCGCCCGGGAGTGGGCGGTGCACAACTTTTCGTCCGGATGCGAAGTCGCCGACATGCTGGTGCAGCGCCTCGATTTCGGTCACGGCGTCCGTGAGGCGCTCGGCTTTACGTTCGAGCGCTGGAACGGCAACGGCTATCCTGCCCACGCGAAGGGGGAAGCGATCCCGCTCGCGATGCGCGTCGTGCATCTCAGTCACGACATGGAGGCCATTGGCCGGCTCTTCTCGCCGGATCATGCCCTCGACGCTGCCCGCGATCGCCGCGACCGCACCTACGACCCGGCTCTCGCCGATCTGTTCGTCGTGCACGGCCGCGGCTGGTTCGATCGGCTCCGCACGGCCGACCCGTGGGACGCCGTACTGGCCCTCGAGCCGGAACCCCGCCGCATGCTGGATGGCGAGGCGCTCGACAACGCGCTCACGGTCGCGGCCGACTTCATCGACCTGAAGTCGCCCTTCATGGGTGGGCACAGCCGGCGGTGCGCGCAGCTCGCCGCAGACGCCGGGCAGGTATTGGGGTTCAGCGAGGAAGCGATCACCGCGCTCCGCCGGGCCGCGCTCGTGCACGACTTCGGCACGACCGCCGTGCCCAACTCGATCTGGGACAAGCCTGGCGCGCTCACGCGGGCGGAGTTCGATCGGGTCGAGCTTCACCCGATGCTGACCGAGCAGATGCTCCGCCGCTCGGCGGCGCTGGCCGCTCTGAATGCAGTGGCCTGCGCGCACCACGAGAAATGCGACGGGTCGGGCTACCACAAGCGCGTGCGAGCCGACGCCCGCGAACCCGGAGCGTGCGTGCTGGCCGCGACGGAAATCTACGTAGGGTTGACCACCGAGCGGGCAGACCGTCCGCCGCTCTCGGCAGCGGACGCCGCCGCCGAACTTCGCCGGCTCGTGTCACAGGGCGTGCTCGAGCCTCGCGCGACCCAGGCGGTGCTCGTGGCCGCCGGTCACGGCGAGCCGGAAGCGCGCGTATCCAGCCGGCCGCGACACCCGGGCGGGCTCTCCACCCGCGAAGTGGACGTGCTGCGCCTCGCGGCGAGGGGACTCACGACGCAGGCGATCGCCGATCGCCTCTATATCTCGCCGAAGACCGCCGATCACCACATCCAGCACATTTACGACAAGATCGGCGTATCGACGCGAGCCGCCGCCGCCCTTTGGGCGATGCAACACGCCGTCGTCAGCTAACTGACGACGGAGCCAGTTACGGTGCCCCGGTGCCCCTCGCGGTACCTCGCTTGGGCCGGCGAACGGCCCTCACCTTGCCGCTCCTTCCGCCGCCGCAGAAGAACCGATCGCCGCCATCGGATTCGAGCCCCGAAACGCCCACGCCGGGCGGCATCTCGATCCTCTCCAGGACCTCTCCGGTCCGGGGATCGAGTCGCCTCAAATCGCTCTCGTCACCTTCCCAGGTACCGTGCCAGAGCTCCCCGTCGACCCAGGTGACCCCGGTAACGAAGCGGTTGGACTCGATCGTGCGAAGAATCGCCCCTGTCTCGGGATCCACTTGATGGATCTTCCGCTCCCGATATTGCCCGACCCAGAGGGTCCCTTCGGCCCATGCGAGCCCGGAGTCGCCGCCGCCGCCCGGGGCCGGAATGGTGGCGACTACCCGACCGGTCTTCGGATCGATCTTCTGGATGCGATCCTCAGCGAGCTGAAACAGGTGTTCGCCGTCGAACGCCGTTCCCGCATGCGCGGCGACATCGATCGAGCGCAGCGTCTTCCCGCTCGCAGGATCGAGGGCGTTCAGCGTGTCTCCGGCAGCAAACCAGACGTTCCGGCCGTCATACGTGACTCCGTGCACGTGGTCGATTCCCGGAAAGGGTCCATACTCCCGAACGATTTCAGCAGGCGATCGATTCATGCTTCCATCCTAGTCACTCGGTAGCGGTGCCGGGAGTAACAAGGCCGTCGTGAATCCAGGCACCGGTGGCGTCATCCAGCGCCGCGCGCGCCCGCGTCCAAACGACTGCACCCGGCCTGCTGCCGCAAGCGAGTCGAGGGCCCGCTGCACGGTGCGTTGGCTGGCCCCGTGCGCAAGCGACAGGGCCGAGCTGGACCACGACTCGCCGTCAGCGAGGAAAGCCAGCACCGCCGCATGATCTTCGTCAACTTCAGCGGGCCGCGCGAGCACGACGACCTCGCGTGCCAGGCGCGGCGCCAGCGCAAACCCTCGCTTCGTCGCGCTCACGACGGCCAGCATCCGTAGCACCGTCCGAAGCCGCCCGACTTCGACTCGCAACCGTGCGCGATGCGATTCGTCGGCGAGCTTTCCTCCGAATGCCCGCGCCACGAGCGTGTCCCTCGGCACATCGCCGGGCCACGCTTCGCCCATCGCGCGCGCCAGCGCGAACAATACGGGGCGGGTTGCGAGCGAGATCACCGTGCGCGCGTGCCGCACGGCGCGACGGCACGCGTCGACGACGAGCGCCTTCGACGCCAGCAACCCTTCGACCTCCGCGAGCAGCAGGGGGCGCTCCTCGCCGCTCGCTATCAGGCGTGCCGCGGGCGTGTCGAGGGCAAGGAATGCGCGTTCGACTTCCGCCGTCAGCGCAGGGATACGCGCAACGCGCGCGGCGTGACCGGCGCGCTCGAGGGCAGCACGCGCCGCCTTCGTCCGGAGGCGACGCATCGCGATGCCCGCAACCACCAGCTCGTGGACAGTCCTCAACGCGGGTGGGAGGCGCAAGGGGTCGAGCTCGGCGAGCGCACGCTCGGTCTCGTCGATGCGGCCGATGAGGAGGAGGCGCCGTATCTCGAGATACCGGGCGTGTGCGGCGTTGACGCGGTCGCCATGTGCTTCCAGCGTCGCCCTCGCCGCGTCGAGCGAGTGTGCCGGCCAGCCCAGGTCCCGTGAGACGAGCGCGATCTCGGCCTCGGCGACGACGCACCTCGCGCGGGCCACCGCCTCTTTCGGACCGAAGGCGCGCGCCGCTCTTCGCACGAGAGCCTTCGCTCGAACGAATTCGCCCAGCTGTGCCATCGCGATGCCTCGAAGCGCGAGCGCGGGCGCGTCATCGCGCAGCGAGACGCGCTTCAATGCGCCGAGAGGGTCGCCCGCCGCGAGCGCACGCGCCGCGGCTGTGATCAGCGAGTCCATACGAATCCCGCCACACTTGTCACTCCCACTGTTCGGTACCCCGGGCTAACACTATTTCATGACCAACGGCCATGGGGCTTTGGCGCACTTCGCAGGCCAACCTCATGCTCGCGAGATGGTCTACCTGAAAACCGTCGAATTGGATCTATCACCAGCCCGCATCGATTTGTATTCTGGCGAGACGAGCTCTCGCGGATCGCTGCCTGACGAAGGTGCCGTAGGCGAGATGATGGCGCGAAGAACGATGACGAAGCACATGATCGCGTGGCTCGACCGTGCTCCGAAGAGTCGCAACGAGCCGGGTAGTGTCGATCGAGCCTTTGACCATGCGTTCTGGAGCCTCTCTGCGTTGCTCTTCGCGGCCAGCGCGGTGGTCACGATCGTCTGGTGCACGTCGATGTCGTCGATGGGTGAGATGCCGATGCCCGGCGGCTGGACGATGTCGATGACGTGGATGCGGATGCCCGGACAGACATGGTCTGGCGCCGCGGCGTCGTTCCTCGGCATGTGGGTCGTCATGATGACGACGATGATGCTGCCGTCCCTGGTCCCGACGCTGCGGCGCCACCTGCAGGCGCCGGGCAGGCCAGGTGAAGCGCGCCTCGGCCTGCTGACTGCGCTCGCCGGCGTCGGGTACTTCTTCGTGTGGACGCTGCTCGGAATGGCCGTCTTTCCGCTCGGTGTTGCGCTGGCGGCGATCGAGATGCAACAGCCGGCGCTTGCCCGCGCCGTGCCGATCGCGATCGGTGTGGTCGTCGTGATTGCCGGCGCGCATCAGTTCACCGCATGGAAGGCACATCACCTCGAGTGCTGCCGCGAGGCACCCGGGCGCGGCCGTACGTTGCCGGCCGACGCGCGTACTGCGTGGCGGCACGGCGTGCGCCTCGGGATTCACTGCAGCTGCTGCTGTGCCGGGTTGACGGCGATCCTCCTGGTCATCGGAATCATGGACGTGCGCGCGATGGCCCTCGTGACGGCAGCCATCACCGTCGAACGTCTCGCGCCGGCCGGTCAGCGCGTCGCGCGAGCCATCGGAGCCGTCATCGTCGGGGGAGGGTTGGTCCTGATCGCGCGAGCAGCCGGGCTGGCATGACGTTCCGCTTCGTGCGCCTGAATCCGCACGCCGGGCGCGTGCGGGACAGGTCGGGAGCAGGCTCTGCGAAGTCGACAAATGGGAAGCACAAGACATGAAGGAAGAAGGAGAGAGAGATGGAAAACGTGAAAGCACAACCCGCAATGAAGACCCCTTCGATCGTGTCGCGACAGGAGTGGGAGGCTGCGCGCCAGCAGCTCCTCGTGAAGGAGAAGGCCTTGACCCGCTCGCGCGACGAGCTGGCCGCCGAGCGTCGGCGGATGCCGTGGCTGGCGGTGGAGAAGCAGTACGAGTTCGACGGGCCGAAGGGCAAGGTGAGCCTGCTCGACCTGTTCGACGGCCGGCGTCAGCTGATCGTCTACCGCGCTTTCTTCGAGCCCGGCGTGGCCGGCTGGCCCGACCATGCGTGCGTCGGCTGCTCCTTCGTAGCCGACCAGGTCGCCCACCTCGCCCATCTGAACGCCCGCGACGTGACGCTTGCATTTGCCTCGCGCGCGCCGCAGCCGGACATCCAGCGGCTGAAGGCAAGAATGGGTTGGGAGATTCCCTGGTACACGATCAAGGACGGCTTTGACACCGACTTCGATGTGCCCGAATGGCACGGCACGAACGCGTTCATCCGCGACGGCGCCAAGGTGTTCCGCACCTACTTCATCAACAATCGCGGTGACGAGGCGATGGGCAGCACGTGGAGCTACCTCGACATCACGGCGCTCGGGCGCCAGGAGGAGTGGGAGGACTCGCCGGAAGGCTACCCGCAGACCAAGCCGTACAAGTGGTGGAAGTGGCACGACACGTACGGCGACAGCCAGCCGTCCCGGTGATCGGCATCCAGGAAAGGAAGAAGGGCGACATCGTAGTGTCGCCCTTCTTTCTTTCCCCGCGGGCTTACGCCGCTGGGGTCCTCGACGACTGCGGCTGCAGAGGGCTGAAACCGCGCCTGACATGCGGGCTCGTATAATGACTACCCCCCCGTTTCGAGGAGTACGAAGTGAGCGAGAACGAAGAAGATTTTGCGGCGATGTTCGAGGCGTCCGTCAAGGCGGTCCGATTCGAGCGCGGTCAGACGATCGAAGGCACCATCGTCGCCTTCGGCCCGGACGTGGCATTCGTCAGCGTGGGCGGCAAGAGCGAGGCGCAGATCGACCTCGCGGAGCTGAAGGACGCCGACGGTGACGTCGAGGTGTCGGTTGGCGACCGCATCCAGGCGATGGTCATCTCGACCAGCGGTGGCGTCGTGCTGTCGCGCAGGGGCGTGCGCAACGCCGCTACGCAGCGCGAGCTCGAGGACGCATTCAGGGCCGGGCTCGCCGTCGAAGGCAAGGTGGAGAAGGGCGTCAAGGGCGGGTACGAGGTGCGCATCGCCCGCGAGCGCGCGTTCTGTCCGCTCTCGCAGATCGACATCGTGCGCACCGCCGACCCGGCGGTCCACGAGGGCAAGCTCTACACCTTCCGCATCATCGAGTACAAGGAGGGCGGAAAGACCATCGTGGTCTCCCGTCGCAAGTACCTCGAGGAGGAGCAGCGCGCGAACGCGGCGGCCGTGCGGAAGTCGATCGTACCCGGCGCCGTGCTCACGGGTCGCGTCGCCTCTGTCCTCGACTTCGGCGCCTTCGTGGACCTGGGCGGAGGCATCCAGGGCCTCCTCCATGTCTCCGAGATGAGCTGGTCGCGCGCGACCACTCCCAACGCCATCGTGGCGGTTGGTGACGAGATCACGGTGAAGGTGCTGCGCGTGGACGAGGCGACAGACAAGATCTCGCTTGGGTTGAAGCAGCTCCTGGACGACCCCTGGAGCACCGTCGCCGGCAAGTACGAGGTGGGTCAGGTGCGGACGGGTCGAGTCACGCGCGTGGCGGACTTCGGGGCCTTCGTCGAGCTGGAACCGGGCGTCGAAGGGCTGGCGCACGCGTCCACTTTCGCGCCCACCGGCCGGTCCGGAGGCTGGGCCACGTCCGTGCCCGCAGGCACGAACGCGGCGTTCGAGATCCTGACCATTGATATCGCGCAGAAGCGCATCGGCATCGCGATGGTGGAGGAAGGATCCTCTCGTGCCGCGGAGGCGACGCCCTCACAGGACGCGATCGTGCCCGGTGCGATCGTGACCGGCAAGGTCGAGCGTCACGAGAAGTTCGGCGTCTTCGTGTTCCTGTCGCCGGGGCGTACGGGCCTGATGCCGAACGCCGAGACAGGACTCGATCGCGACGCGGACCTGGTGAGAGCCTTCCCGATCGGCAGCGAGATAGAGGTCGCGGTGCTCGAGGTCGATCCGGCGACCCGCCGCATTCGCCTGAGCAAGAAAGCGGTGGCGCAGCAGCGGGAGCAGGCGGAGCTGCGTGAGTACGCCGCCAGACCCGATGCCGAGCCGACGTCGTCTCTGGGCTCGCTTGCCGACAAGCTGCGGGGCGCGCTCAAGGGACAATCCACGACTCGATGAATCCGATGGACTGGTCTGTTGGTGTAGCGCGGGATTCAGAAACCCGGAGGATGTCCGTGCGAGCCAAGGCTGCCATCGCGCGTTCCTTTCTCTTGATGAGCGCCGCCGCGCTGGTTCTGGGCCAGGGGGCGCCCACGGCGCCGCCACCAGCATTTCCGCCCCAGACCATTTCTCTTCCGACGTTCACATCGAACGCCACCGTGGCAGGGACGAACTACACGTACACGCTGCTCGGCAACGACCCGGCCAAGGGTGGCACGACGACCATCCCCACCGTGCTGTTGGCGATCAAGTTGACCATCGAAGCGCGAATGGACGCGGCTGGCAGGAAGGCCGTTCTGGACGCGGGGCCTGTTGCGAAACAGGTGATTGCGTCGCCGATCTTTGCTGACTATCAGTTCGCGTCGGGCACGACGCAGTATGCCGACGCCATCATGCGCGCGGATTTCCACCAGCAGGGCGGCAGCGGCGACTGGCATACGCGGCTCGGACAACCGAAGGTGCTCACGGTGAACATCGATGTGCCTGTGGGTCTCGGCTACGTCCTGACGTCGAAGAAGACGGGCCGGATGCTCGCGATGGTCGACCTGCGGTTCATGCAGCAGGAGCTGTTCAAGCAATTGCCGAAGGATGCTGTCGCGGCAGGCACGCTGCTCGTGGCCGTGGCACGCGATACGACCTACTACGTCAACGCCGATGCGACACAGTGCTGCCATTGGGGCACGTATGGCGTGGACACGTCGGCAGGCGCACGGCAGCCTTTCGTGCTGGGCACCTATCTGGATCCGAACGTGGCGGACGTGGACGCCGACGTCCAGCCGATTGCCCAGCAGCTGGCGCGATTCTTCCGGGATCCGCTGCACGACCCGCTGTACCGCGGTGCTCGCGGGGCGCCCGTCCCGGGCAACGCCTTTCCGGCGTGGACGAAGGTGCCCGCCCGAACCACGCTCGAACAACCGCGCCAGAACAGTGGGGCCGGCGGCACCGGCATCGCGAGCGGAGGGAACGATCCGACCGACACGAACTGGAAGAATGCGGTGCAGGCGTCGACGCCGTTCGTGGCTGCTGTGCGAGATGTCTCCTATCACCTGCAAAACGTCGCGCTGCTGCAGTGGTACAACCAGGTGGCTGTCGCCGACCTCGCTCAACCGCGCGTACAGCTTTCCGGACGCGAGCGCGCTTCCAGAAGCGGCCAGACCTGCGCCAGCCGGCCGGCGCGGCGGCGGCGCGTTCGGCGCGGCCACGGCAGCCGCGGCGGACGCCGTGAAGCCGGTGGCCATGGTGGAAATGACCGGCGGACCCAACGGGCACAAGTTGATCGGTTACTGGTCTGGGTACGGCCCGATCCGCGACGTCTCGCCACAGTGGGACGTCATCCTCGTGGCCTTCGCCACGCCGGATCACAATGCCGGCGAAGGTCAGATGCAGTACCGGGTGAACGGCAACATGACGCCCGAAGAATTCAAGGCGGACATCAAGCTGAAACAGAGCCAGGGCAAGAAAGTGATGATTTCCCTGGGCGGAGGCGGGCAGCGCTTCACGCTGGAGACGGAGGCAGACAAGCAGCGCTTCATCAAGTCCGTGGAGGCGATCTGCTCGGAGTTCGGGTTCGACGGCATCGACATCGATTTCGAGACGCCTTCCCTCGAGTTGAGTCCCGGGGAGACCGATCCGAACCGTCCGACGACGGCGTCAACGGTCAACCTCATTGCGGCGATGCGCGAGATCCACGATCACTTCGGTCCGAGCTTCATGCTGAGTCTCGTTCCGGAGGGCTCACAGACGCCGGCGGGGTATCCGGGATACGGCGGCCAGTTCGGTTCGTATCTCCCTCTTCTCGAGGGCATCCGCGACATCCTGGCGTTCACCGACACGCAGGACTACAACTGTCCGCCGATCCAGGGCCTGGACGGCGAGTACTACATGCCCGGATCGGTGGACTACCACGCCGCGGCGACGGAGCTGTTCCTTCATGGCTTCGACGTGGGACGCGACCCGAAGCACCACTTCGCGGCCCTGCCGCCCGAGAAGGTGATCGTCGGATATCTGAACAGCGACACGACGCCGCAGATCGTGGCGGAGTCGATGCGAATGCTGACGACCGGCCGGTCGAGCCTGCCGACAACCTACAGGATGCAGAAGCCGACGGGTTACTCCGACCTTCTCCGGAGCGATGTTCTGGACCATCGACGCGGATCGGCGCGAGGAGTATCGATATTCGAACGTGGTCGGGCCGCTGCTGCACGGCCTGCCTGCGAAATAGCGCAGCGCAGCGATCCCCGCGGGGCTCGTGCGCTTCATTGAATCCGGGGAACCGGGGGAACCCGGGCGCCCATCCTCCACACGTGCATGACGGCGTAGCTTCGCCACGGCCGCCACGGCTGTGACATCGCCTCGGCTTCCGTCGCGGTTACACCGCCGAGATTGTTGCGCACGGCGATGTCTTCCTTCGGGAACGCGTCGGGCCACCGCAAGGCGCGCATGGCAATGTAGTGCGCCGTCCAGGGCCCGATTCCGGGCAGCTCCGACAGTCGTCTAATGGAGTCGTCCGGGTTGTGATGCGCACCTCCGTCGAGACAGAGCTCGCCCGTCCCCTGCGCCTCCGCCAGCGCAATGATGCTCCTGGCTCGCGCGGCGATGATTCCGTGTCGGGCGATGTCGTCCACACTGGCCTTGGCGACTCTCGCCGGCACGGGTGTGAGCCGATTCAGTTCGGCAATCGGCGTGACGATGGGTTCACCGAACGCCGTGACGAACCGGCCGGCCAGGGTGCTGGCCGCCTTCACCGTCACCTGTTGCCCCAGGATCGCCCGCAATCCCATCTCGAATCCGTTGAAGGCGCCGGGTACCCGCAGGCCGGGGTTTGCCTTGACCGCCGCCGCCAGACGAGGGTCCTTGCGAAGTCGTTTCGCGATGATGTCGGGCCGCGCATCGAGATCGAACAACGCCCGCGAGCGGCTGAGGAGCGCCGGCAGCACAGGCGTCAGGCTGTGCGTGAACTCGACCAGGAGCGCGTGCTGTTTCTTCGACTGCGTCACCCGGATCCAGCCCTTCGCTTTGCCGAATTGCACCGTCCGCGCATACGCGCCGTCCGTCGTGTGCTCGATGCCTGTCAGCCCGCGCGCCGCGAGAAACGCCAGGACTCCCTTCCAGTCGTACGGCGGACGATACGAAAGCTGCAAAGTTGACGTCTCGCTCGCCGCGATCGCGCTCGCGCCATCGGTCGCCTTCCTGCGCAGACGCGTCGGCGGCATCCCATACCGCTTGTTGAACGCGTCGTTGAACCGGCGCACGCTCGAAAAGCCGCTGGCGAAGGCGACCTCGGTCATCGGCAACGTCGTTTCGGTCAGGAGCTGCTTGGCGAGCAACAGGCGGCGCGTCAGCAGCAGCTGGATCGGGGGTACTCCCAGCTCTTTCTGGAGGATCCGTCGGATCTGTCGCGAGCTGAGCTCGAACTGGTCCGCGATTCCCTCGAGCCCCGCCTTCTCGTCGAGGTGTCCCTGCTCGAGCCGCTGCACGATCAGCTGCGCAATCCGCTGGGCGTCGTCGACCGGCGCATTGCCGGGCGCCAGCTCCGGGCGACATCGCAGGCATGGGCGGAAGCCGGCGTGCTCCGCCTCCTGGGCCGTGTCGTAGAAGCGGCAGTTGACCGCCTTCGGCGTCTTCGCCGGACAAATTGGCCGGCAGTAGATTCCGGTCGAGGTGACGGCGACGAAGAACACGCCGTCGAACCGCGTGTCTCTCGCCGTCAACGCGTTATAGAGCCTGCGATGATCCTGGTCCATTTACGCACGATACGACGGCACAGCCCTCGGAGCTAGCCATTTTCGGACATCTACACTGATTTCTGCAGACGTCCGAAAACGGCGAGCATCATCGAGGCGCCGGCGCTATCTTCGAGTGTGCGAGTCGACGTTGCCAGAGAGAACCATGATGACGCATCAGGAGAATGATGCAGGTAACGTAGTCCAGGAATTCACGTGAGTCGGGTGAATTCCACGAAGCTGTCAGCTCTCGGCTTTCAGCTCACTGCTCAAACAGAGATTTAGCTGAGAGCTGAGAGCTGAGAGCTACTCCACACGAGTGAACTTCAGAGTAGGAGTGCACATGATGGCCAAGAGCGATCGTTCGGCGCGGAAGCGCCACGTCTACAAGACAGTGCAGTCTCCCGTCGGCAGGCTCACGCTGGTGGCGACCGGCGAGGGCCTCGCGGCGATTCTGTGGGAGAACGACCGGCCGCGTCGGGTGCGGTTGAACATCGAAACGGAGCAGGAGGACCACCCTGTGCTCGTCGAGACCGAGCGCCAGCTCGAGGAGTATTTTGCGGGGCGCAGGCAGCGGTTTGCGTTGAAGCTGGACCTGTCAGGGACGCCCTTTCAGCGCCAGGTCTGGAACGCGCTGCTGACGATACCGTTCGGCGAAACGCGATCCTACGGGCAGATTGCGAGGCAGATCGGGAGCCCTGGCGCCGCTCGCGCTGTCGGTGCGGCGAACGGCAGGAATCCCGTGTCGATCGTGGCGCCCTGCCATCGCGTCGTCGGGTCCAACGGCGCGCTGACGGGATTCGCCGGCGGCCTCGACGTCAAGGCGCGTCTGCTGGCGCTCGAAGGCGCAGGGGCCGAATGACGGGAGCGGTGGCCCGCGGCGGCGGATGGCTGACCTATGCCGGGAAGATTCAGACCTCCGGCGCCGCCCTCGCGAGCGACGGCATCGGTTGCGCCACGAACAGCCGGCGGCAGGGTCTCGCGATGAGGCGGGCCCATCGGTTCGCACGATTCACGCGCGCGCTGTCCGTCGCGATGCCTGTATTGGCGTACATCTGCCGATAGAGTTTGGAAATCAACACGAACGCGACGCGCGACCGGAGCGACCGCGTGCAGCGTGAACGTGCCCAGATCCGGGGCAGGCTGTAGAAGCGATCCCACACGGCCTGGGTTCGCGCGCGGATTTCATCGGGCGCCATCACCGGGTGCGGTGTGTAGACCTTCGGACGGTGCGCCTGAGGGATCAGCCAGTGCCGCGTGATGGGGATGCCGGCCACTTCCGCGGCTTCCGGCCCGACACGCTTCTCCCACGCCTCGAAATCAACCGTACCCGGGTACGGCGTCAGCATGACGAACTGGGCGAAGGTGAGGCCCGCACGTTCCGCGACGTCCGCCGTTGCGTCGAAGGTCGAAGGCCGGTCACTCGGCAGGCCGAAGATGAACGAGCCCAGGACGTGCACGCCGTGGTCGCGGAACTTGCGCAGCCGCAGCACGAGCGCGTCACCGGAATCGTTGAAGGCCTTGTAGACGTCCTTCAAGCCTTCGGGTGTGACGGCTTCAACGCCCACCAGCGCGCCCTTGATGTTGGCCCGCCGCATGGCGTCGAGGAAGGCCTCGTCCTCAGCAGCCTCCATCGTGATCTGTGTGAAGAAGACCATGTCCGACGGCAGCTCCGCCAGTTTCGCCATGAGCTCGAATCGCTCGGCTCGCTGGCTTTTGAGCTGTTCGAGCCGCGCCACGTTTCTTTGACGTTCCGCCATGGCGAGATCTGCCAGCGTGACCGGATAGAAGTTGTCGTCCGCCAGCGCCACGAACCGGAAGCCCTGACGGCGGAGCTCGATGATCTCGCCGATCACGCTGTCGACCCCGCGCTGCCGCGGCTTCTGGCCGTCGGTACGCCAGACCGAACAGAACGAACAGTGCTTCGGACATCCCCTGACCGTCTGCACTGAGCCCCACATGTATCGGCCTTTCGGCAGCAGGTCCCACCGGGCCGGGACGAATCGATCGGCATCGATACGTCCACCCTCGTAGCTTCGCTTGAGCGTGCCGTTTCGCGCATCGTCGAGGACGACGGGCCAGATCGCGTCCCCGTCCCCTCGGACGACGGCATGTGCGCCGCCGAGCTCCTCTGCTTCCTGTGGATACAGCGTGGCGTGTATCCCGCCGAAGACGACCGTCGCGCCCCGGGCTTTGACGTCCCGACCGATTTCGTACCCGCGAAGCGCATTGCCGGTGTGGATCCCGATGCCGACGACGTCACCGGGCTGCACGCCGTCCATGTCGAAGGGCTCCAGGGTTTCATCGGTGATTTGCGGCCGGCCATGGGATGCCGGCGTGGCTCCGGCGAGGACGAACAGCCAACGCGGCGTGATGACGCCGACTCCGAACGACAGATGGCTCGGATTCACCAGATGGACAGTCATATTTGTTCCTTCACCTCGGCCTACGTCACTCGCCAGACCGTGGGCGACCGTGAGGCGGTATCGGAGATGTCCACGTGTTGCTGCCCGCAGACATCACGCCGGCCCGCCGTTGCAAAATTGAGTTGGCTGCTGTTCCCGAGGGAGCCTCGCGGCTCCTCCGGTATCAACGTCTGCCGTCGGGACGTCCGACCGCCCGCGAGACGCTAGCCTGCGTCGAGGGCTCCAGCCGGACGGGTCACGAGTCGGCACACGGCGCGACCCCGAAAGGTCGGTCAATGTTCCGTTGAATCCTTGGGTCAGCGGGGCTCTTTCGCGCCCCCCGCATCCGTCTCTACTCTCCGAACGAGCTCGTGGTCACGGTCGACCGCGAACGATGCGGCGTATCTCATCGGGAACGCCGGCAATCTGCATGAGATCTTGGAAGCGACGTCGTCACGCTCCTGCGCGGTAGCCCGTAGGCTCCCGGAAGCTCGGAGGCTGAGGCGACGTCACGTATGGCGTGGCACCAGTCTGGCGGGCAAATGTAGTCTACCGTACATTTCACGCGTGAGCATGATACGCTGGAGATTCGGCTTTTCTGAGCTGTGCCCGCAGCGTTCCACTGCGCCCCTCCAGTCTCATCGAAGCGCCTGACACGTTCAGGCTGATTCAGAGGAGATGGCATGCGGAGGCGCACGATCTCATCGAGCCGTGTCCTTCCAGGCGGCACGCCCCTTCGCAATCGCCTGCTGGCGGCTCTTCCCGCCCGTGACTACCACCGGATCTGCGAGCATCTGCGGATGAACGCGGTCCGAACCGGCGAGACACTTCAGGAGCACGGCGCGCGCATCTCGAACGTGTATTTCCCGAACGGCGGAGTGTATTCGATCACCACCGAGATGAGAAACGGCGCTCTCGTGGAAGTTGCAACGGTCGGGAGCGAGGGGATGCTGGGCATCGGGGCGTTTTTCGGCGATCGCTCGGGAGCCGGCCGCGCCTTCCAACAGGTCGGAAATGGTCTGCTGCCAGCGATGCCGGTGGCTCAGTTCATCAAGGAAATCGCGATGCCCGGGCCGCTTCGCGAGGTCGTCGGCCTGTACGCCCAGGCAAACCTCCTGCAGACAATGCAGAGCACCGCGTGCAACGCCTTACACGACGTGAAGCAGCGTTGTTCCCGCTGGTTGCTCGAGACGCACGATCGTATCGAGACCGACGATTTCCGGCTCAAGCAGGAGTTTCTCGCCGTCATGCTCGGCGTGCGCCGGCCCACGGTCACCGTCGTGATGCGATCGCTCCAGCAGCGTGGCCTCGTCTCGAGCCATTACGGACGGATCCGCATCGTCAGGCGAAAACGGCTCGAAGCAACCTCCTGCGAATGCTACGAGGTCATCCGCGGACACTTCATCCGGCTCGGCCTGTGACCGCCCTGCCGCCCGCCCTTTTCCGCCCATCTTGGTAAGATCGGGTTTCGCGGTCGATCAGGAATCAGGTCGATGCCGTGGAGTATCGGATATGGGCGGAGCACTGCCGGCGGACCTTCAGACATTGGACGACGCCCTGGGCGCGGTGGAAGGCGACGCGCGCGCACTCGTTGCGGGCTTGACGGAGGAACGAGGCGCCTGGTGCTCGGCAGCCGGCTCGTGGAGTGTCGCGGAATGCCTCGACCACCTCGGAACCGCAAACCGGGTGTACCTCGATGCGATGCAGCCGTTCGCCGCCCGAGCGCGCACCGACGGACGTCAACGGCGCGGCCCCGCGCGGCCGGGTCTCATCGGCGGGTGGTTCGTGAACTACCTCGAGCCGCCAGTCAAGGCGCGGCTCAAGTCAAAGGCGCCGCGCCGCATTCGCCCCCGCACGGCGCCCGCGCTCAACGAGGCGTTCGTCGCGTTCCTCGCATCTCATGAGGACGTGCGCGCGTTCCTTCGGGCCCACGCCGACATCGACCTCACGGGTGTGCGCTTTCCGAATCCTTTCATCCCCGGAGGTACGTTTCAGCCTCGCGACGGGCCTGCACGTCATCGCCGCGCACGAGAGGCGTCATTTGTGGCAGGCGTGGCGGGTGCGTCAGGCGGCCGAGCGGTCGGCGACCTAGATTCGGAATTCACTTGAGTCGGGTGTGAATTCCATGAAGCTATCAGCTATCAGCTATCAGCTATCAGCTATCAGCTGACAGCTGAGAGGCCTCAAGAGCAGAGAGTCCGCACCCACCCCGGAAGCTCCGCCAGCGAAGCCAGTTCAACGAACCTGGGATTGTCTCGTGGCGCATCTGCGAGCTCACGTTCCCACGTCAGCGGATAAGGTACGTGGGCCGCATATGCGCCAGCTTCGAGCGCAGCCAGGACGTCGGATCGCATCGAGTTTCCGCACATGACGGCCTGTTCGGTACCAGTCCCTACCCGATCGAACACGCGTTGGTATGTCGAGGCGTCCTTCTCGGTCACGATCTCCACCGCCGCGAAGAAGTTGCCCAACCCGGACGCCGCCAGCTTCTGTTCCTGATGGAACAGATCGCCCTTGGTGATCAGTACGAGACGATAGTCCGCAGATAGTTCTGCGAGCACCTCTCTGACGCCGGGCAGCGTTTCAACGGGATGAGACAGCATCTCCCGGCCCGCCGCCAGGATGTCGGCGATCACGCGGCCGGGCGCCTCGTTGCCGGTGAGCTCCATCGCCGTTTCGATCATCGACAACGTGAACCCCTTCACTCCGTAGCCGTACAGCCGGAGATTCCGGTGCTCGATCTCGGCGAGCCTCTCGTCCAGGAGGTCCGAGTCGGCAATTCCCGCCAGCAATCCACGAAATCGTTCCTGCGTCAGCCGGAAGACATTCTCGTTGTGCCACAGCGTGTCGTCAGCGTCCAAGCCTATCGTCGTGATCATGAATGCAGGAATCCGCAGCAAGTTAGTGTGCCACGCGCACGATCGATGGGTCGCTCTCCTTTACGTCGTTCGCCGCAGCCGCGGCGCGGCCGGCGGTAGCGGCTCCTGGCCGGCGGGAGTCAGCCATCAGCCATCAGCCATCAGCCATCAGCTGAGAGCTGAACGCTGAAAGCTGAGAGCTACAGGGGACAAGCGCGTTGACGCCCGACACCGTCACTCCGCTCGAAGGATCTCTGCAGGACTCACGCGCACGGCGTGGCGAAGTGGCGCGAGGCTCGCCAGTATCGCTGTGAGCCCGATCGCCCCGATCGCGACACTCATCGTCAAGGGATCGTTCGATTCGACGCCGAACAGGATGCCCGACATCAGGGATCCCAGACCGATGCCGACGCCGGTCCCGATCGTGAGCCCGACTCCCGTAAGCAGAGCTACGCGACCCAGAACGAGCCGGCCGACGTGCAGCCGTTGCGCGCCGAGCGCGAAACGGATCCCGAACTCCCGCATGCGCTGCGCGACGGCATAGCCCGTCACACCGAAGATGCCGACGCCCGCGAGCACGAGAGCCAGCGTCGAGAAGGCGCTCACGAGGCCGGCCGTGAACCGCGGGAGCGAAATGGCTGAATCGTACCGGGCGGCCACAGTTTCAGCGAAGTACATCGGCACCGCCGGGTCGACAGACCTGAGCGCCGCCCTGGCCGCTGACATGACCGCCTGTGGCGCGCTCGTGGTCTTGATGACGGTGTACATCCCGCGCTGATAGACCTGCGACTGCGGCGCGTAGGCGGCTGGCAGCGATTGCTTCCCCGGCTCGACGTGGCTGACGTGGCGGACGACGCCGACGATGGTTCGCGTCTCGGCGGGTGGGCCCGAACCGAATCGAATCGTCCGGCCGATTGCCGCTCCCTCATTCGTCCACAGACGCCGCGCGAGCACGTCGTCCACAATCGCGACGGCTGGCGAGCCGGGGCGGTCGTCGCTCGAAAAGAGGCGACCGCTCATGAGCGCAACGTCCATCGTCTCGAAGTAGCGGCCGCGGACGATGCGCCAGTCGACGGTGACGTCCCTTGTCTGTCCGCCTGACGGCTCCACGGGCGCCGCATTGACCGAGAGGCCTTCACCGCTGAGCGGGAGGTACGAGATGGCGCCGATCGACAATGTGCCCGGCAACGACTCGAGCCTCGTCGTCAGCTGGTCGTAGAAACGATCGACTCGCGCCGCATCGGGATAGCCGCGCTCCGTCAGGTTGGTCTTGAACGCGAAGCGCTGCTCGGTCGCGAAGCCGACATCCACGCTGACGAGCGCCTGAAGGCTGCGCAAGGTCAGCCCGGCACACACGAGCAGCGACGCCGCCAAGGCGATCTCCGTCACCGTAAGGACGTCGCGGAGCCGCGTGCTCGTGCGGCTGTCGGAGGCGCGCCCCGTCGTGAACCCACTCTCGAACGCATTCAGTCGCATGGCGACGAATGCCGGCGCGAGCCCCACGACAAGCGTCACCGCGACCAGGACGGCGCTCGTGAAGAGTGCCGTGGGGAGGTTGATGCTCACTTCCCGCAGCCTTGGGATGTCGCCGGGCGCGAAGGCCTTCAACGTATCGAGACCGATGTTCGCGAGAATCAGCCCGCCTATTGCGCCGAGGCCACACAGGACCGCGGCCTCGACGATCAGCTGCCGGATCACGTCACGTCGTGTAGCCCCGATCGCGAGCCGGATCGAGATCTCGCGACGCCGGACCAGCGCGCGCAGCAGCGACATGATCGCCACGTTCACGCACGCGATCAGCAGCACGAACGACGCGGCCACCATGAGCAACCCGAGCGGGAGGAGGAGGCGGCCGAAGTGCGTCTCGCGCAGCGACTCGGCGCCGACGCTCCATCGTGGGTCGGTTGGGTAGCCGGCGGCACCGTCCGCCTGAAGTTCCCGGGCGACGCGCCGTAGATCGAGGCGCGCGCCGTTCACGTTCAATCCTGGTGCAAGGCGGCCGATTGCCTCGAGGTAGTGATCGGTGCGGTCCGAGGCGTCCTGGGGACTGAGGTCGATCGGGATCCACGCGCCCATTTCCGGCTCGGGATAGCCAAAGCCGGCGGGCATGACGCCGACAACGGCCCGTTCGACACCGTCGAGACGTACGGTGCGCTGGAGAATGTCCTCGGCGCCGCCGAAGTGCGACAGCCACAGCTCGTGGCTCACCACGGCAATCGGGCCGGCCCGTTCGTCCCCCGGTCGCGTACCGCGCCCGCGGACAGGAACAGCGCCAAGAATTGGAAAGACGCTGGGCGTGACGCGCGACACCTTGACCCGCTCGGCGAACGCGTCGGGGCCGCCAGTCGACGTGAGCGTCATGCGCCCCAGGCTGGATGCAGCGATGGCATCGAAGGCGTGCTGCCGCTGCTCGTAGTCGCGGAACTCGGCTCGAGACAGCCGCCCACCGTTGCCGACTTCGCCAGCCCAGACGTTGTGAATCGTCAGGAGTCTTTCCGCGCCGGGATATGGCTGCCGCAGGACCACACCGTACAGGAGGCTGAAGAACGCCGTGTTCGCCCCCATCCCCAACGTCAGTGTGAGGAGGGCGACCGCGGCGAATCCGGGCGAGCGCCAAAGTTGCCGGAGCGCGTAACGAAAGTCGGACATGGCGGCCTCGCTTTTTGCAGAGCCCGTGCCACTCGCTACAGGAAGGCACTGACTCGGAAGAGTCGAACTCTCAACCTGCTCCGGCGTCAACCGGGTTGCCGTCGATTGTCCGCCCTCACGACAGGGTAGTCCCGGAACCGGACAGACCCGCAGATCCGAGACTTGGCGTGCGGACTATTGCTCCGGCCCGTCCCTGCGGTGTTTCCTCTGCTCATCGTCATCCGAACTCCGGTCCCGTAATAGCGTAGACGAGGGATGGCAGGCCCGGCGTTGTGAGCCGGCCGCGGTACATTCGAAGAAACGGCCGCTCCATCGCGAACCCGAGCTGAGCGAGCCGCTCGCGGAATTCGTGTTGATGCTCCGGGACGTCGATGAAGATCTCGGGATGCGTTCGTGACGCGAGCACTGCGTCGAGCAGGACACGAGCGGTCGCGGCACTGTCCGCGACGAGCGGCCCGATCTGATCGCGGACATGGCCGTGCCGGCCCATGAGATAGCCGTGCAGCCGGCCGTGGTCTTCAGCCACCCACGCGTAGCCAGGACTCCCGGCGGCGAGCCGCTCGAGAAGGCTTGCGCGAGAGGCACCGAAGGCGCGAAGGTCCATCTCGAGAAGCGCCGGCCAGTCACTCGACTCCAGCAGCCGTACACCAGGTCCACGCATGACACCCGACGGTCGCGAATCGAGAAACAGCCGGGTCAGCCCGTACTCCGCGACGAAGTCGAGTTTGCGGTAAATCACTTCGCCCGCAGGCGTCGCGTCCAGTCGCGCGGTGGACCCCTGCGGCACCAGCGCGAGGCCTCGCGTCAGCAGCGTGGTCCCGATCCCTTTTCCGCGCACAGTCGGGTCCACGAGCACCATGGAAATCCACGTGAACGATCCATAGGGGAGGGCGGCGACCGTGCCGACCACAACACCGTGTTCGACAGCGACGAGTGCGTAGCCGGGAGCGGCCGTCAGGAAGTGCTCCCAGTCGCGCTCTGTCTGATTCCACTGGCTGGCGCGACAGAGACGGAGCCCCGCGGGAATGTCGGCCCCGACCATTTCGCGGATCGAGACGCCAGGGAAGGATGCCATCAGTCGCGGCTCATAATAGGTCGCAAATGGAGATCCCGGCTTCGATTCGCGACGTCGACCACCTCGAGGAGCTGCTGAGCGAGCCCTCTCCCGCAGCGATCGACGCCATCCGGCGTGTGGAAGGGGACATCGTGATCCTCGGAGTCGCCGGCAAGATGGGTCCGACCCTGGCGAGGATGGCGCGCCGCGCGCTCGACGCGGCTGGCCTGCCGGGCAAGGTGATTGGCGTGTCGCGCTTCTCGTCGCCGGCCCCACAGAGGGCGCTCGAACAGCACGGCGTCGAGACGATCCGCTGCGATCTCCTGGACGAAGACGCGCTCGCGCGCCTACCCGATGCGGCGAACGTGATCTTCATGGCCGGACGAAAGTTTGGATCGACAGGCGACGAGTCGTTGACGTGGGCGATGAACACGCACCTCCCGGCACTCGTGTGTCGCCGATATCGCACCAGCCGCATCGCGGCGTTCTCCACCGGGAACATTTACGGCCTCACGTCAAGCGGCCGCGGCGGCTCCCGCGAGGACGACGTCCCTGCACCGGTCGGCGAATACGCCATGAGCTGCCTGGGAAGGGAGCGGATGTTCGAGCATTTCAGCCGCGAACACGGGACACCCGTCGCGATCCTGCGGCTGAACTACGCGACTGAGATGCGGTACGGGGTGCTGGTCGATCTCGCGCGCCGCGTGCGCCGGGGCGACTCGATTGACGTCACGATGGGCTATTTCAACGTGATTTGGCAGGCCGATGCGAATGCCATGGCCCTCGCCGCGCTGGCGCACGCGTCGGCACCGCCGTTCATCGTGAACCTGGCCGGCCGGGAAGAACTCGGTGTGCGGGCGGCGTCCACGGAGCTCGCGCGCCTGCTCGGCGTAGAGGTGTCGTTCAGGGGGCAGGAGGCGCGGGATGCGCTTCTCAGCAACGGCGCGCGAGGCTGGGAACGTCTTGGGGCGCCGAGCGTCGATGCCTCCCGCCTGCTCGCGTGGACGGCGGACTGGACTCGACGCGGCGGCGAGAGCCTGGACAAGCCCACGCACTTCGAATCGCGGAGCGGACGCTTTTGATCGGCGTCGTCGTTTCCAGGCGCTCGCTCACGATCGAGCGGATCCGCGCCTGTGCTAACGTGCCACTGTCGCGGACGGCTGTCTGCGCTGGAGAGATTGTGGCGTTTCTGAAGACGTTCCTGTGACAGCCCTCCAGGCCGGGCGGGCCATTCCCGCGCATCCGCTCGCGCTCGATGGCGACGGCCGGTTCGACGAGCGCCGGCAGCGCGCGCTGACGCGCTACTACGTCGCCGCCGGCGCCGGCGGCCTCGCGGTGGGCGTCCACACGACCCAGTTCGCGATTCGCGATCCGACGATCGGTCTCTTCGAACCGGTGCTGGCGATTGCACGCGAGGAAATGGATCGAGCGGACGCCGGGCGTGCCGAGCCGCTGATTCGGATCGGCGGGATCTGCGGCGTGACCGACCAGGCGCTTCGCGAAGCAGACCTGCTGGTTCGACACGGCTACCACGCGGGGCTGCTCAGCCTCGCGGCGCTCGAGGACTCGGACGATGCCGCGCTCATCGCGCACTGCGAGGCGATCGCCGCCCGCATCCCTCTCGTGGGCTTCTACCTGCAGCCGTCGGTCGGCGGCCGCACGCTCTCCTACGCCTTCTGGCGACGCTTCGCGGAAATTCCCGCGGTGGCGGCCATCAAGATTGCTCCGTTCAACCGCTACCAGACGCTCGACGTCGTCCGGGCCGTTGTCGATGCCGGGCGCGACGACATCGCTCTCTACACGGGGAATGACGACGCCATCGTCAGCGACCTCGTAACGCCGTTCCGGTTCGTGAGGAACGGTGCGCCGGTCGAGCGCCGGATCGTCGGCGGCCTCCTGGGGCAGTGGGCGGTCTGGACGCGGGGCGCCGTGGCGCTGCTCGACGAGTGCCACGCGGCCACGCGCGCATCGGCGGTGCCGGACAGCTTGTTGCGGCGAGGCGTCGAGATCACGGACGCCAACGCGGCGTTCTTCGACGCCGCGAACGGCTTCGCCGGCTGCATTCCGGGCATTCAAGAGGTCCTGCGTCGTCAAGGACTGCTGGCAAGCGTAAGATGTCTGGACCCGCACGAAGCCCTGAGCACCGGACAGGCGGCCGAGATCGATCGCGTCTACAGGGCGTACCCGCATCTGGCAGACGACGAGTTCGTGGCGGCGAATCTCGCGGAGTGGATGTCATGAACGATCTTCACAACCGGCGCACCTTCCTCCGCGCCGCGGCGGTCGCGGGCGCGGCGTGGGTGACGGCAGATCTCGGGCAGGTCGAAGAGGCGCTTGCCTGGGCCGGCCATCAAACAGGCAAAGCGGACGCGGCCCTGACTGTGCTGACGAGAGCGCAGGCGGATGGCCTCGATGCGCTGACGT
The DNA here is from genome assembly GCA_963730995.1 of uncultured Acidobacteriota bacterium. GTDB lineage: Bacteria > Acidobacteriota > Vicinamibacteria > Vicinamibacterales > 2-12-FULL-66-21 > CAVSUB01. The sequence goes on from CAVSUB010000006.1 coordinate 48,260, forward strand.
CGCGTATCCTGCCGTCACTCGATGGCAGGCCAGGCGCTCGCGAGGCGGGTGCCGTCTATTTCATCGATCGGGCGCTCTCCACCTTCAACGCGAATCAGAAGCAGGTCTATGTCGACGGGATCGCGGATCTGGACCGGCGCGCCGGTCTCAAGTCGAAGGCGAGCCCGACCTTCGCAGCACTGACCCCGGCACAACAGGACGAAGTGATTCACGACATCGAGAAGACGCCCTTTTTCGGCGCCGCGCGCTTCGACACGATCGTCGGGACCTTCGCGCTCCCGACGTGGGGCGGCAACCGAGACTACGCGGGTTGGCACATGCTCGGGTTCGAGCACCAGCCGGCGTTCCAGCCGCCCTTCGGATACTACGACGCCGAGATCAACAAGAGAGGGTGAGCATGGACCAACAGGGGCAGGCTCGTCCGAAAGCGTCACGCGACGCTTTCAGCCGAGCGACACGGTGGACTTTGCGATCGTCGGATCCGGCGCCGCCGGCGGCATCATCGCGAAGGAGCTCGCCACCGCCGGGTACTCCGTCGTCGTGCTCGAACAGGGGCCGCGGCTGACGGAGGCGCAGTTCGACTCACGACGAGTTCGGCATTCCTGCAGAACCACAACGTCAACGATCCGGCGACGCAGCCGCAGACGTTCCGGGTCACACCCGCAGAGACCGCACAGAAAGGGCTGGCGCTCATCTACGGGCGAATGGTCGGCGGCAGCAACGCGCATTTCACCGCCAACTTCTGGCGGCTCCGCCCGAGCGATTTCAATGAGGCGCAGCAGGCTCGGAGGTGTGTCAGGCGCGTCGCTCGTCGACTGGCCCATCACGTACGACGAGCTCGAGCCCTATTACACGAAGGCGGAATGGGAGCTGGGCGTATCGGGCGAGCCGGGCCCGTTCGATCCTCCGCGATCGCGGCCCTACCCGATGCCGCCGTTGCCGGTGAAGTCCTCGGGTGTGCTGCTGGAGCGCGGCGCCCGGGCGCTGGGCCTTCACGCCCAGGCGTCACCGATGGCGATCAACTCGCAGCCCTACAACGGGCGGCCGGCGTGCCAGCACTGCGGCTTCTGTCTGTTCTTCATGTGCGAGTTCCGCGCGAAGTCGACGTCGATGGCGACCATGCTGCCACTCGCGGAAGCGACCGGTCGCTGCGAGATCCGGCCCGACAGCTACGTCGCGCGCGTCGAGACCGGGCCGGACGGCCGGGCCACGGGCGTCTCGTACTTCGACGCCGCAGAAGCAGCTGCATCTGCAGCGCGCCAGGGCCGTCGTGCTCTGCGCGAACGGCGGCGAAACGCCGCGGCTGCTGCTCAACTCCGAGTCGGCCGGCTTCACGAACGGCCTTGCCAATTCGAGCGGCCTCGTCGGCAAGCACCTGATGTTCAACACGTACTTCGGCGTCAACGCGCAGTTCGAGCACCCGCTCAACGAGTACAAGAGCGTTCAGAACACGCGCATCGTGTTCGATTTCTACGAGACGGATCCGCGCCGCGGATTCTACGGCGGCGGCGGCATCGATGCGCGCTTCGGGATGTACCCGATCACTTTTCGCGCTCGGCGGGCTCCCGCCGGGATCTGCCGACGTGGGGCGACGGTTTCGCCCGCGGCCTCGCCGAGCAGTTCACGCGAACGATGTTCTTCGCGACCCACGGCACGTCGCTGCCGCGTCGAATCGAACAGCGTCACGATCGACCCCAGCCTGAAGGATGCCTGGGGGCTGCCGTGCATGCGGGTCACGTACAAAGACCATCCGGACGATTTGAAGAACGCAGAGTTCCTCAGTTCGCAGGCGCTGCGAATCGCGCAGGCGGCTGGCGCGCTCAAGACATGGTCTCGAGCCAGTTCAGCCGCAGACCCAGTCCGTCCATCTGCTCGGCACGTGCCGGATGGGGAACGACCCGCGCACTTCGGTGATCGACAAGTTCCACCGCACGCACGACGTCAGGAATCTGTTCATCTGCGACGGCAGCAGCATGGTGACCTCGTCCCGTGGACAGCCGACCGAGACGATCTCGGCGCTCGCCTTCCGGGCCGGCGAGCACATCGCGGCGTTTGCCAAGCGGGGAGAGATCTGACGATCGGGCTAGTGCCCTGTTTCAGGACACTAGGTCGACTTCGATAGATATCCCGCCAGGTGAGCGACGATGTCGCGCGCGTCGTCCTCAGCTCCATGGATGAACGTGGACTTGCGGCGACGGAGCACAGGCAGGCCGATCGCATAGAGTCCCGGCGCGTCGACGACGCCGCCTTCGTGGCGCAGATGCCCTTTGCGATCGACGACTGGAACGTGGAGCCAGCTGTAGTCCGGGTGAAACCCGGTCGCCCAGATGATGGAACGCACCTCGCCGCTCGCGAGGTCCAGCGAGAGCCGCGATGACGCTGGCGTGCGTGTCGGCTCGAAGCGCTCCGGAGCGCTGATGTCCTGGCCGCGTCCGTGGGTGCGAGCCCATTGGTCGAACGTGTCGAGCAGCCGTTCCATCTTGAGATCGGCCAGCGCGAACTGATTCCGCAGTCCGCCTGAAAAAAGCGCGTTGCCGTCGCGTACTATAGCCAGCCGGCCGACCAGGCTGACGCCTGCAGCACTGAGGACGTTGAGGTCGAGCGTCGTGCGCTCCGGCGTGCCGACCAGCTGCGGCGACGGCAGCTTTCGCGCGCGCGTCAGATCGTCGATCTCGTCGTAGCGCTGGTTCCAGACGCCCGAGGCGTCCATCCACCACAACACGTCGCGGCCGCGATACGTCCTCGGCAGGCGGACGTGCTCGCCGACCGAGAGGACCACGGGTCGGCCCGAACGGCGAATCTCGTCGGCCAGCTGGACGCCGGTTGCGGACGCGCCAACGACCAGCGCACCGCCTGCCGGCAGTCGATCGGGATTGTGATACTCGAACGGCGTCAGGCTCTGGACGGAAGACGGCACTGCCTGCTGAAGCGCAGGTACCGTCGGGGCATTGCACGCGCCGCTCGCGAGCACCAGCGTGCGGCAGCGAAAGCTGCCGTTGTCGGTCGCCACCTCGTATCCCGACTCGATCCGGGTGACCGAGGTGACTGTCGTGTGCGTCCGCACTGGTGCGGACGCCGACGACGCGAACCGCGACATGAAGTCGATCACGTCCGCCATCGTCATGAAGCCGTCGGGATCCGCGCCTTCATAACGATGGCCGGGCAGCCGAGTCTGCCAGTTGGGCGTCAGCAGTCGGAGAGAATCCCAGCGCTCCCGACGCCAGGAGTTCGCAACCTCACCTCGCTCGAGGACGACGTGGTCGATCGAGCGCTCGCTGAGACATCGGCTCGTGGCCAGTCCGGCATGCCCGGCCCCGATGACGACGGTCGTGATGCGTTCGATGGCTCAGCCTGCTGTCTTGGCCAGCGGCGCGTTCACCTCGACGACCACGTTCGTGGGGTTGGTCACGAGGTCGTAGACCGCCGAGCGCTTCTGCGACTGGGCGACCAGCGCCTCGATGTCCTTCTTCGAGGCGTCTGCGTCGATGTTGAACGTCACCTTGATGTCGTCGTATCCGTTGCGAACGTCGCTGTCGATCCCGAGAATGCCCTGGATGTCCATTGACCCTTCGAGCTTCGCCTCGACGGATCGCAACTGGATGCCTCGGTTCTGCGCAACGGCAGCGACGCCGGCCGTCAGGCAGCTCGCGAGACCAACGAGCACGTACTCCACGGGGGTGATGCCGCGGTCCTCAGACGCGAAAATCTCCGGATGATCCGCATCGAACGAGAACTCGGTCTTGTGCTGCTGCCCCTGGCCCAGCCCGTCGAACTCCTTGATCCTGGTCACGCTGTACGTGCCGTCCTGCCATTTGCAGGAGGCCCGCCACTTGAATTTGGCAGCCTCAGGCGCGCTCTTGAGCGCCTCGCGCGCAGCCAGTAGCGCTTCGACGTTGACTCCGTTGTTGACGACCGCTTCAGCCATCTTGAGCTCCCCTCGATGAAAAGTGGTGGAGGGTTATAGGCGCCTGCGACCACATAGGCGCAAGCTACAAATGATACATCGTCAACGGGGAGGAATTGGGGCCACGATTGCCCTCGACCTGCGCGGGGATATGATCGGGCCATGACCACTCGAGCGCCGAAGCCGGCGGCGGGTTCCGTCGGCACGGTGGATACGCAGTTTCTCAATCTTCCGAAACCGCTTGCGCTCGACTGCGGGAGGGAATTGCATCCGATTCGCGTCGCGTACGAGACGTATGGGACGCTGTCGCCGTCCCGCGACAACGTCATTCTGGTCTGCCACGCCCTGAGCGGCGACGCCCACGCCGCCGGTTTCGCGAGGCAGCCGGTCGCTGAGAGCACGAGGGACGGCTTCCGCGCGGAAGAGCGCGACGCCGGCGCGAGCCGCGGCCTCGGCTGGTGGGACGGCATGATCGGCCCCGGCAAGGCCTTCGACACGAACCACTTCTTCGTCGTCAGCACGAACCTTCTCGGGGGGTGTCGAGGCACGACGGGGCCGGCGTCCACAAACCCTGCAACGGGCCGTGCCTATGGATCCGGCTTTCCGGTCATCACGGTCGCGGACATGGTGCGGACGGAGTGCGCCCTCCTGGAGGAGCTCGGGATCACTAGGCTGGCGGCGGTCGCCGGGGGATCGCTGGGAGGGATGCAGGCCCTCGAGTGGGCCGTGCTCTACGGCGATCGGGTGGATGCAATCATTCCGATCGCGAGCACGCATGCGCTCCAGCCGCAGGGAGTCGCGTGGAATGCGATCGCGCGGAACGCCATCACCGCCGATCCTGACTGGCAGCACGGTCACTACTACGGCACGGGCCGCGCGCCTACGGCCGGAATGGGCCTGGCGCGCATGGTCGGGCACATCACGTACCTGTCGGCCAGGTCGCTCAACGAAAAGTTCGGAAGGCGGCTGCAGTTCGCGGACGATATCCGCTTCGAGCTGACCGAGCCCGAGTTCGAGGTCGAGAGCTACCTACGGCATCAGGCCGACAGCTTCGTCAAACGCTTCGACGCCAATACTTATCTCTATACGTCCCGTGCCCTGTCGTATTTCGATCTGGCACGTCAGTACGGCGCAGGCAGCCTGACACATGCGTTGCGCAGCATCTCTGCGAGAACGCTGCTCATCGCGTTCAGCTCGGACTGGCTGTATCCGCCGTCAGGGTCCGAGGAGCTGGCTGCTGCGCTGCGCGAAAATGGCAGGGACGTCAGGCTCCATGTGATCGACGCGCCGTACGGGCACGACTGTTTCCTGCTGGAGGAAGCGCGCCAGACACCGATGATCCAGGAGTTCCTTGCCCGTGCGGGCGCAGGCGTGAACGCCGCCGGTGACCGCTCGCGGAAAGCATAGTCAGTGAAGCGTCAACCGATGCTGATCGCCGCCCTCGTTCTGTCGGCCTCCTTCGCCGCTGCGCAAAGCCATGAGGCCGGCGAGCATCAGCTCGGAACGGTCCACTTCCCGACGTCGTGCAGTCCTGTCGTGCAGGCCGAATTCGAGCGCGGTGTGGCGATGCTGCACTCCTATTGGTTCAACCACGCGGGCGAGACCTTCCGTGGCGTCCTCGACCGGGATCCGTCCTGCGTGATCGGCTACTGGGGCATCGCCCTGGATTTGCTCGGGAACACGTTGGTCTCGACGCCCTCGACGGCCGACGCACGGGCCGCTTGGGATGCGCTCGAGAAGGCGCGTGCGATGGACGCCGGCAGCCCGCGTGAGCGCGACTGGATCGAGACCGCGCGGGTGTACTTTCGAGATCACGAGACCGTTCCCGTCACGACGCGGCTCGAGGGCTACGCGCACGCGTTGGAGGCGCTGGCCGCGCGGTACCCCGACGACTTCGAGGCGCAGGTCTTCTACGCGCTGGCACTCCAGGCTGCTGCGCCGAAGAACGACGTGACATATGCCAGCCAGCTGAAGTCGGCCCGGATCCTCGAAGGGTTGTACGCGCAGAACCCGCAGCACCCGGGTATCACGCACTACCTGATTCACGCGTACGACTTCGCGCCCTTCGCGGACAAGGGCATCCCGGCGGCCCGGCGCTACGCCGAGATCGCTCCGGCCGTCCCGCACGCCCGTCACATGCCCGCGCACATCTACTCGATGGTCGGCCTTTGGGAGGACTCCATTCGGTCGAATCTCTCTGCGCTCGAGATTCAGCCTGACTACTACCACGCGTCTGACTTCGCGACCTACGCCTACCTGCAGCTCGCGCAAGACCGACAGGCGTCGGCTCTCATTGCGAAAGCCCTGCAGACGCCGGAGCGCGGCGATCGTCCTCCCACGATCGTCAACTACACGGCGCTCGCCGCCATGCCGGCGCGCTATGCGCTCGAGCGGGCAGACTGGGCCGGCGCAGCCTCCCTGCGCCCGACAGCCAGTCCGTATCCGCAGGCCGATGCGCTGACGCGCTTCGCGCGGGCGCTCGGGAAGGCGCGCACGCGCGATGTCTCCGGCGCCATGCTGGAAGTCGACGCTCTGCAGGAACTCCGCGGCGCCCTCGAGAAGTCGAGAGACTCGGTACTGGGCGGCCAGGACCAACGAGCAGATCCTCGCGGCGTCCGCCTGGATCGCCCACGCCCAGCAACGAGACGAGGAGGCGGTGACGCTGATGAGGCGGGCGGCGGACGGCGAGGACGGAAGCTTGAAGAACGTGGCGATGGAGAATCGGCTGTATCCGCTGCGGGAACTGCTCGCCGACCTGCTCCTCGAAGCCAGTCGGCCGGTCGACGCCTTGGCGGAATTCGAGAGAGCCTTGTCGCTCACTCCCAACCGTTATCGCGGCCTCTATGGTGCAGCTGTCGCGTCGGAGGCAACCGGAGACATGAGGCGGGCGGCCGACTACTACGCGAAGCTGCTGGCGCTCGCGACGAACGCAGACAGCGTGCGTCCCGAGCTCGAACGGGCCCGCGAATACCTCCGGAAGTATCGATCGCCTCGCCTGCCGTCAGCGAGACTTCAACGCCCGGAAGCTGTCGGTGCCTCCCTGCCGATGTAGGCGCGCTCTCCCGCCAGAACCTTGATCGGCAGCTGATTCTCGCGCAGCGGGATCGGACACGTGGTGTACGGGTTGAACGCGCAGGGCGGGTTGTAGGCCTCGTTGAAATCGAGCACGGTGGTTCCGTCGTCCTTCAGATCGGAGTAGAGGAAGCGCGCCGTCCTGTACGTTTCGATGCCGCTCGATGCGTCGCGGAACACGAAGTAGAACCGCTTGGGCCGTGTTGTGAACGGCCGGAGCCGAACGGTCTGGCCCTGCAGCGCGAACTCGACAACTCCTTCAGAGAGATATGTGTCGACATCGGCGTAGGTGTTGACCACTCGGAGGTGTTGCGGCTGCGCGTCGGGAACGAAGCGCCCCAACACGCGATACGAGGAGTCGATCGGAAACCACGTGAAGCCGGCGAAGCCGCGCGCCAGCGGGCCGTTCGGGTCGCGGATCCGGAGCGTGCGGCGATCGCCGCTCAGGTGAACGACGAGCCGCACCTCGCCGATCGTGAGCTCGTCGGCTTCAGGGGCCCCGTCGTCGCGGAGATCGATGGGGCCGGACACGGGGCTCTTGTCGAGCAGCACCCCTGCGCCGGGCGCGGGCTCGAAGCGCACGCCGGCGTCGCCGAGAACGAATCGTCCGACAGTCGCGGGAGTCGAGTCGGGAAGCACGATATCGTTGGTAGTCGCGCTGCCGGCTGTGTTGACTCCAGGTTTCAGCGTGGCCAATCCGGCGATGCTCACCCAATCCCGGCGATAGTCGGCCTCGTGCTTCGTCCGCCAGGCGGCAGCGGCGGCGTCGGCCTCGGCAACCGTTGGTGCGGCGCGGCGGTCGCGGCAGCCCGCCATCGCGCAGATCGTCATGACGATGGCGGCGAAGCGAAGCCGAGGCGAGGATCGGCGGAACGCGGAGAGACGCATCGTATTCAGAAGTTTTTCGGGGTGACGCGGAGACATCGATTCTTCAATGTAGCATTGCGAGAGGGTTCGTCGAAAAGCCGAGGGGACCCTGAAACAAGCTTGCGTCAGGAGACAGCATCCATGGAGGAATCTCGCAGCTTTGGGTTCGAGACCCGCCAGGTTCACGCGGGTCAGCGCCCGGATCCCAATACCGGCGCGCGCGCCGTTCCGATCTATCAGACGACGAGCTACGTCTTCGAGGATCCTGAATCGGCCGCCGCGTACTTCAATCTCCAGGAATACGGCAACACATACTCGCGCATCATGAACCCGACAGTCGCCGTGTTCGAGGAGCGACTCGCGAACCTCGAAGGCGGCTGCGGCGCCGTCGCATTCGCCAGCGGCATCGCGGCGCAGGCGGCGGCGCTCTTCACGCTGCTGCTGCCCGGCGACCACGTCGTGTCGTCCTCCGCGCTCTATGGCGGAACGGTCAACCAGTTCAAGCACATGCTGCGCAAGATGTCCGTGGAATTGACGTGGGTCAATCCCGACGATCCGGATGCCTGGAAGGCGGCGGTTCGTCCCAATACGAAGGCCTTCTATGGCGAGACGATCGGCAACCCCGGCGGGAACGTGCTCGACATCCATGCTCTGGCGACCATCGCTCACGCCCACGACCTGCCGCTCATCGTAGACAACACGTTCGCGACGCCGTATCTGTGCCGCCCCATCGAATGGGGCGCGGACATCGTCCTGCACTCGGCTACGAAGTTCATCGGAGGGCACGGCACGAGCATCGGCGGCGTCGTAGTCGACTCCGGGCAGTTCAACTGGTCGAACGGCCGGTTTCCGGTGATCGCCGAACCGTCGCCCGCCTATCATGGCCTTCAGTTCCACGAGACCTTCGGCACCTACGGCTACCTGATGAAGCTGCGTGCGGAGACGTTGCGCGATCTCGGAGCCGCGATGAGCCCGTTCAATGCCTTCCTGTTCCTGCAGGGACTCGAAACGCTGTCGCTGCGCATGGTTCGTCACGTCGAGAATGCGGCAGCCGTTGCAAGCTTCCTCGAGTCGCACGAGCAGGCCTCCAATGTGACTTACCCAGGCCTGCGCACGAGCCGCTACCGGCCGCTCGTGGACAAGTATCTTCCTCAGGGCGCGGGCGCGGTGTTCTCGTTCGATTGCCGCGGCGGGCGCGCGGCGGGGCAGGACTTCATTCGGGGCGTCAGCCTGTGGTCCCACCTCGCGAACGTCGGCGACTCCAAGAGCCTCATCATCCATCCGGCCAGCACGACGCATCGTCAACTCAATGACGACGAGCTGCGTGCGGCGGGCGTGGGGCCTGGCACGATTCGACTTTCCGTGGGCACCGAATCCGTGGACGATCTGATCTGGGACCTCGAACAGGGCTTCGCGCGGACGGCGGCGTCGAAGGCAGCCGAGGTAGCATCCCTATGAGCCAGCCTTTCGACCTCAGTCGCTATCAGGATCCGCTGACGATCCAGCGCATTCTTCACACCTCCAGGACCGTCGCGATCGTCGGGCTCTCGAAAAACGAGCTGCGCGCGAGCTATTTCGTCGGGTACTACCTCAGGCGCCACGGTTACACCGTCATTCCGGTCAACCCTCGAGAGGTTGAGATTCTGGGGGAGAAGAGCTTCAAGAGCCTCGCTGACGTGCCGGTCCCCCTGGACATCGTGAACGTGTTCCGGGCGCCGGACGCGCTGCCCGGGATTGCCAGAGAGGCAGTTGCCGTCCACGCCAAGGCTCTCTGGTGCCAGTTCACCGTGATCAACGAGGAGGGCGCGCGGATCGCGGAGGCCGGGGGTCTGTCGGTCGTAATGGATCGATGCCTGAAGGTCGAACACGCCCGCTATGTAGGACGAATGCACTGGCTCGGGTTCAACACCCAGCGAATCACGTCCGTGCGCGGCGGGCTTCAATAGCTGAGAGCTAACAGCTGATAGCTGATAGCTGCGTACACAAGTGAATCATTCGGCGCGAAGAGCAATCATCGGATCGACGCGCGTCGCACGCTGAGCGGGAACGAGCGTCGCGACGATCGACACGATCGTCACCAGCGTGAAGACGACGGTGTACGTAAGAGGATCGCGGGCGGTGACGCCAAACAGGACGTTCTGGATTCCGGAGCCGGCGACCGAGGCCACGACCAGCGCCAGACCCAGTCCGAGGACGAGCCCGAGCACCAGTTGAACGGCTCCCTGGCGCAGCACCATGCTCAGAATCCGGCCGTGGTGCGCGCCGAGCGCCATTCGAACACCGAACTCCTGCCGCCGTTGATTCACCGAGAACGACATCACGCCGTACATCCCCACCGAGGCGAGCACGATGGCTATCAGGCCGAAGATCGAGAACATCGTCGCGATGATGCGGTTCTGCCCGACGAAGCTCTGAATCTGGACCTTCGGCGTGCCGACGAAATACAGCGGCAGGTTCGGGTCGGCGTTCGCCAGCTGCCGCCGCAGCGCGCCTGCCATCCCATCGGCGCGCTGGCCGCCGCGCGGCTTTGCCACGATGGTCGCGAACTGTGTGGCGAACGGCCCCTGCTGGATGGGGCCGACCGGGTTCGAGAAGAAGGGCACGTAGAAGCCTGTCTCGTCCACGCCCGGCTGGTTGAACGGCCCGAGCATTCGAACCGTGCTGACTACGCCGACGATCGTCCGCCACGGACCCGCGCGCTGCGGGTTGCCGTCAGGCGTGGCCGTTCTGAAGCGGCGTCCGACCGCGCTCTCGGCGCCGAAGTGTTTCTGCGCGAACGCGGAGTTGACGATCGCGACCGGCTGCCGCGAGTCGAGATCGTTGTCGGCGAAGAGGCGGCCTTCGAGGAGCTTCTGCCCGGTCACGGAGAAGAACCCCCCCGACACCTGTTCCAGGTTCACAGTCGGCCGATCGCCTCGCGCGCGATACGTGCGGCCCTCGATCTCCATCGGACTGTTTCCGGAAAAGACCATGCGGAACCTGTTCGTGAGCGCCACCGACTCGAACTCGGAGTCACGCTCGAGCTGCTGCATCAGGCGATCGTAGAAAACCTTGCGCGAATCGGGCGTGGGGTAGTCCCCCTCCATCAGGGCCACGCGCCCGCAGATGAGACCCGCGGTGTCGTAGCCGTAGTCGATCGTCTGTTGAGCCGTGATCGACCGCAGCTGAAGCAGAGATCCCACCAGGAGTACGCACGTCACGACGATCTGGAAGACGACCAGGCCGCGCGACACCAGGCTTGCCGCCCGGCTCGTGTTGCCGCGTCCGCCGTCGCGCAGGACCTCGACGGCGTTCGTTCGCGACGACATCAAAGCGGGCAAGAGGCCCGACAGCACTGCTGCAGCGCCTGTCGAGAGAACGGTAATGAGCAGGACGGGCGCGTCGACGTCGAACGTGATCCATGTCGGAGGCGGGTTCTCGAGGTTCCGCACCGTTGCGGACAGCCAGTCGATCGAGCCGTACGCGAGACCGATTCCGACGACGGCCCCGATGACGGCGACCAGCAGGCTTTCGGTGAGCATCTGGGCGACCAGGCGCCTTCGGGATGCGCCGAGTGAGGATCGGACAGCCAGCTCCTTGGCGCGCAGCGTCGCGCGGGCGAACTGCATGTTCATCACGTTCACGCACGAGATGAGCAGCACGCCTACGCAGAAACCGAGCATCGTCCACAGGGTTCCGCGCAGCGGGCGCGGCGTAAAGGCGTCCAGCAATGGCTGGACGCGACCGGTGTTGAACTGCTTGTTCGTATCGGGATACGCCGCCGCGAGCCGTCTCGCGATCGTCGTCGCTTCGGCGTTGGCCTGATCGAGTGAGACGCCGTCTCTGATCAGGCACAACACCGCCGGATTGATCGCGGCGGGATCGTTTCGCGGCTTCGGTGGAAACTCGCTGAAGAGCGGGAGATAGATCTCTTCGTTCGTCGGAAACGCGAAGCCTTTCGGCATGACCCCGATGACTGTCGCCGCCTTGCCGTTGATCCGCACGCCCTTTCCGAGAATGTCCGCTGCGCCGCCGAAATCGCGCTGCCATGTGCCGTAGCCGATGATCGCCACCTTCGCCGCGCCTGACGTGTCATCGGCGGCAGTGAAGTCGCGGCCCATCAGCGGGGAGATCCCGAGAATCCGCAGGAAGTTTTCGGTGACGTAAGCCCCGGTGTACCGAACAGGATGTCCTTCGACCGTGGCGTTTACGGTCGACCCGTTCAGGTAGGCCGCCAGCGCGTCGTAGGACTTCTGCTGTGACAGGAGCTCCTCGAAGTCCATCGACGAGACCTGGCCGTTGACGCCGAAGAAGGTGGCGCTGGTCGGGTCGATGAAGTTCAGGCTGACAAGGCGGCTGCCGTTCGGAAAGGAGAACCCCCGCAGCATCACGCCGTTGACGACGCTGAACATCGTGGTGACGCCGGCGATGCCCAGCGCGAGCACGATTACGGCAAGGGCGCAGAAGCCCTTCTCTTTGATCAGGACCCGGATCCCGATCTTGATGTCCCGGAACAGGGCGTTGTTGAACATGGCTCCGTTGTTTAGACGCCGCCGCCGTCCCTAGGTTCATCCCATCTCGAGGGAGGCAACGGTATACTGCCAGTCCAGAAAAGTGGGCAGAGTCGTTGTCGTCGGCAGCACGAATACCGACATGACCGTCAGGGTTCCCCGGATCCCCTCGCCTGGCGAGACGGCTCTGGGTCGCGATTTTCGGATAACGGCAGGCGGCAAAGGGGCCAACCAGGCGGTCGCCGCCGCTCGCGCGGGCGGCACCGTCGTTTTCGTCACCTCGCTCGGCACAGACGACTTCGGCGATCGGGCGCTCGAGAACCTGGCTCGCGAGAAGATCGACGTCGGCCTCGTCCGGCGCGTGCCCGGTGTACCGTCGGGGGTCGCGCTCATCTGCGTAGACGACCAGGGGGAGAACAGCATTGCCGTGGCGGCGGGAGCCAACGGCGAGCTGCGACCGGAGGACGTCGAGCCGCTCGCACGGGTCCTCGGCCAGGGCGACGTGGTCCTGTTGCAGCTCGAGATTCCGCTCCGGACTGTCGAGGCAGCCGCGCGCCTGGCGGCGACGCGTCAGGCTCGACTCATTCTGAATCCCGCCCCGGCGCGGATGCTCCCCGACACGCTCCTTTCCCACGTGTCGCTGATCACGCCGAACGAAGGCGAGGCCGGAAAACTGACCGGCGTGGACGTAAGCGACGAGGTGGCGTTGACGCGCGCCGCGGCCGCGCTGCACGAGCGCGGCGTACGGAATGTGGTCGTCACGCTGGGCGCGCGTGGAGTGTTCGTCTCGGCGGACGGCGAATCCGAACTTGTGCCGGCTTGCCGGGTGAACGTCGTCGACACGACCGCGGCCGGTGATGTGTTCAACGGTTCGCTCGCAGTCGCGCTGGTCGAACAGCGGCCGCTCGGGGTCGCAGTCCGGTTCGCCAGCGCGGCGGCGGCACTCTCGGTGACGAGAATGGGCGCGCAGGCGTCGGCCCCGTGGCGCGCCGAAATCGGGACATTTCTCCGAGAACACCACTGAGGCACGGCTTGACGTTCATGTGCTTACGCCTTCATGTTCCCGCCTGGACCGTCGTCCTGTTCACCGCCTGTCTCGTCGCGAGCTGCGGAAAGCCGCCGGCGCCCGCGGGCGGCGGAACGCGTGCCGCTTTGACGCCGCGCATTGCGCTCGTCATGAAATCGCTCGCGAACGAGTTCTTCGTGACGATGGCCGAGGGCGCCAGGACGCACCAGGCGGCCAACGCCGGGGCATACACGCTGGTCGTCAACGGGATCAAGAACGAGAGCGATCTCGCGCAGCAGGTTGCGCTGGTCGAGCAGATGATGGCGCAGGGCGTGGACGCGATCGTCATCGCGCCGGCCGACTCTCGCGCACTGGTCCCGGTGCTGAGCAAGGCTCTCCGTCAGAAGATCGTCGTCGTCAACATCGACAACAAGCTCGACGAAGCGACGCTGCAACAGAGCGGCATCGACATTCCGTTCGTCGGTCCCGACAACCGCGCGGGCGCGCACACCGTCGGCGCCAGTCTGGCCAAACACCTTCAGCGCGGCGATCGCGTGGCTATCCTCGAAGGCATTCCAACGGCATTCAACGCGCAGCAGCGCCGGCTCGGGTTCGAGGATGCCATGCGCGAAGCGGGAGTCGAAGTCGCGGAGGTTCAGAGCGCCCACTGGGAGCAGGCCGAGGCGAATGCGGTGAGCGCCGCCATGCTGCGCGAGCATCCAGATCTGAAGGCGATTCTCGCGAGTAACGACAACATGGCGCTCGGCGCCGCTGCCGCGGTGCGGCAGGCGGGAAGGACGGGCCAGGTGAAGGTGGTCGGCTTCGACAACATCGCGGCCGTGCACCAGCTTCTCGAGGAGGGGCGCATCCTGGCGACCGCCGATCAGCATGCGGACCGGCTCGCGGTCTACGGCATCGAGTACGCCCTGCGGATCTTGCGCGGCGAGGCGAAGCCCGAGGACATGCAGACTCCAGTGGATCTGATCTCCCTTCCTCCACGCTGATGAAGGAGCCGGACATCGCGGAACCGTTGCTGCAGGTGCGCGGCATCGAGAAGCGGTATGCGGCGCCGGTCCTGATCGAGCTGGACCTCGATCTTCGCGGGGGCGTCATCCACGCGCTGATGGGTGCGAACGGAGCGGGCAAGTCGACGCTCTCCAGGATCATCTGCGGGCTGACACCTGCGGACCGCGGCGCCATGACGCTCGCCGGTCAGCGCTATAGTCCCCGAGGCAGGCAGGAAGCGCAGCGGGCGGGCGTGCAGCTCGTGGCGCAGGAGCTGAACCTCGTTCCGACTCTGAGCATCGCCGAGAATCTGTTCCTCACGGATCTTCCCAGTCGCTTCGGATTCCTGTCCGCGACGACACTCCGGGCGAAGGCGTCTGCAGCGCTCGCCGCCGTCGGGTTGAACGATGTCGATCCGGAGATGCCCGTGAGTCGGCTGGGCGTTGGCCGGCAGCAACTGGTTGCGCTCGCAGCGGCCCTCGCGCACCCGTGCCGTGTCCTCGTCCTCGACGAACCGACCGCGGCCCTCACGGAGGGTGAGATCTCGCTGGCCTTCGCTCATCTCCGGCGCCTCCGCGACTCGGGAACGGCCATCCTCTACATCAGCCACCGGCTGCACGAGATTCGGCGGATCGCCGACCGCATCACCGTGCTGCGCGACGGCCGCGTCGTGGCAACGCGAGCCGCCGCGGGAGCTTCCATGAGCGAGATCGTCCAGTTGATGGTCGGCGAGCGCGCAGTCGAGGCGCTCGAGCATCACGTGGATCGGCCAAAAGGCGACGTCGCGCTGCGTGTGGACGGTTTGACGCGGGGAAAGCGCCTGCGGAACGTGAGCCTCGAAGTCAGGCAAGGTGAGATTCTTGGGCTCGCCGGTCTTGTCGGCTCCGGCCGAACCGAGACTCTGCGCGCGATCTTCGGCGCCGATCCGATCGATAGCGGCCGAGTGACGCGCGGGTCGGGTGCGCCGCTTGCGATCCGGAATCCACGAGACGCCGTGCGCGCAGGGATCGGCATGGTTCCGGAAGATCGCCAGGCGCATGCGCTCCTCGCTTCCCAGCCGGTTCGCATGAACATGACGCTCGCCGTGCTCTCGGGCTTCGCGCGCCTGGGCTGGTGGATCGACGACGGGCGCGAAATCAGTGCTGCCGAGGCACTGCGCGCCAGGCTCGGCGTCCGGAGTCACTCGCTCGATCAGCAGGTCCGGAAGCTCAGCGGAGGAAATCAACAGAAGGTCGTGATCGCCCGTTGGCTGTTGCGGGATTGCGACGTGCTGCTGTTCGACGAGCCGACGCGCGGCATCGACGTCGGCGCCAAGGTCGCGATCTACAGGGTACTGAAGGAGCTCGCGGCGCGAGGCAGAGCGCTCGTCGTGGTCTCGAGTGAGCTGCCGGAGCTGATGGCTCTGTGCGATCGCATCGCCGTCATGTCGGCCGGGCGCCTCGTCGCGACGTTCGCGCGCGAGAGCTGGAACGAAGAGGCGATCGTGGCGGCTGCGTTCAGCGAGTATGCGGGACGCGGAGATGGCGCCTCTCCCGGACCCACTGTTCCATGTTGAGGCCGACTGACGCTGAACAGGTCACGCCAGGGAACACGCGCCGCGTGCCGCGTTTCGCGGACTATCTCGGCCTCGCGGCAGTGCTGATGCTGCTCGTCGCGCTTTTCAGCGTGATGAGCGAACACTTCCTGAGCCGCCTCACCTTCACGACGCTCGCGAACCAGATTCCCGCCCTGACGGTGATTGCTGTCGGCATGACGCTGGTCCTCGTCGCCGCCGGAATCGACCTGTCGGTCGGCTCGGTCATGGCGCTCTGTTCGGGAGTCCTTGCCGTCGCGCGAGTCAACTGGCAACTGCCCCTGCCCGTCGCGATTGCTCTGTGCCTAGGCGTCGGATTGCTCGCGGGTCTGCTCAACGGGTTCGTCACCGTGCGGTGGACGATTCCGTCGTTCATTGTCACGCTGGGGATGCTGGAGGTGGCCCGCGGCGGTGCCTACCTCGTCACCGATTCGCGGTCGGTCTTCGTCGGCGGCGCGATCGGCAACGTCGGCACGCCATTGCCGATCATCGGCCTCTCGCCGGCATTCCTCTTCGCCCTGCTTGCTGTCGTGTCCGGCCAGATTCTGCTCTCGAGGACGGTTCTTGGACGCTACATCGTCGCGGTCGGCACGAATCGAGAGGCGGTACGGCTGTCGGGGATCGATCCTCGGCCCGTCGTGCTCGCTGTATTCGCGATCTCCGGGCTGCTGTCCGGACTGGGCGGAGTGTTTCATCTCGCCTATCTCGAGTCGGCCGATCCAAACAGCGGCATCGGCCTGGAGCTCTCGGCGATAGCCGCGGTCGTCATCGGTGGCACGAGCCTGATGGGCGGTCGAGGCTCGGTGGTCAGCAGCTTTCTCGGCGTCCTCATCATCGCCGTGCTGCAGGCCGGCCTCGCCGAGGTTGGCGCGACGGAGCCGGCCAAGCGCATCGTGACAGGCGCCGTCATCGTCGCGGCGGTGATCCTGGATGCCTACCGGCGCCGCCGCACGGAGCGCCAGGAGCGTGATTGACGCGCAAAGGCTTAAAAGCTGCAGACACCGGCAGCTGTCCGAGCTTGCGATGGACGAGGCGTGTCGTGCTAACGTCTGCCTGCCATGACCTGCTTCAGCTCGCATGCGACATGCCGGTTACTCCGTTCTTTTGTCATCGTCTGCGGAATTGGCCTGTGCCTTCCTTCGGCGGTCCGGACAGAAGGCTCAAGCCCTGACGGCACGGCCACGCTCACCACGGAAGTGCTGCGCGACAAGATCAAAGGAGGGTGGGCAGGGCAGACAATCGGCGTCACGTTCGGAGGTCCGACGGAATTCCGCTACCGCGGCACGATGATCGACGACTACACGCCGATCGCCTGGAACGACGCGCTCCTGAAAGAGTCCTTCGAGAAGTCGCCTGGACTGTACGACGACATCTACGTCGACCTCACCTTCGTCAACGTCATCGAGAAGAACGGCGTGGACGCGCCTGCGGAGCGGTTTGCCGAGGCTTTTGCCCACGCCGGATATCAGCTGTGGCACGCCAACCAGATGGCGCGATACAACATTCTGAAAGGAATGAAGCCGCCGGAGTCCGGCCAGTGGCGCAACAACCCGGACGCGGACGACATCGACTTCCAGATCGAATCCGACTTCATCGGGCTCATGTCGCCCGGCATGCCGAACACGGCAGCGGACGTCGCGGACCGCGTCGGCCACATCATGAACTCCGGCGACGGCTGGTATGGTGGCGTCTACGTCGCGACGATGTACTCGCTCGCCTTCGTCTCCAATGACGTCGACTACGTCGTGACGGAAGGGCTCAAGTCGATTCCCGTCGGCACCCGCTTCCACGAGACGATCGCCGGGGTCATCGATCTCCACAAGCAGTATCCGGACGACTGGAAGCGCGCCTGGTTCGAGATTCAAGAGAAGTGGGCGGAGGATGTGGGCTGCGCCGATGGCGTGTTCGCGGCCTTCAACATCGATGCGCGGCTGAACGCTGCCTACGTCGTCCTGGGTCTGCTCTATGGCAAAGGCGACATGACCCGCACCATCTCGATCGCCACGCGCGCCGGTCAGGATTCCGATTGCAATCCGTCCTCCGCAGCCGGGATTCTCGGAGCCATCATCGGGTACTCGAAGATCCCGGCGTACTGGAAGCAGGGGCTATCCGCAGTTGAACCAACCCCCTTTCAGCACGCTGGTCTTTCTCTGAATGACGTCTACGGTCTCACCTTCAAGCACGCGCTGGAGTTGATTCGCCGCAACGGCGGACAGGTGGCGGAGGACCACGTCACGTTGGCGCTGCAGCCGGTCAAGGCCGTTCGCGTCGAGCAGAACTTCGCGGGTCACTTCCCGATCGCAGAGATCCCTCTCCGCCGCCGGCTCTCCGACGAAATGACATTCAGCTTCGAGGGGATCGGGTTCGTCGTGCAGGGGAGCGCTCGAAGCGAGAGCTCGAAGGATCAGGATATTGTCGCGGAGATGTACGTGGACGATCGCCTGGTCGAGACGATCGAGCTTCCCACCAACATCACGCGCCGGAGATACACGCCGTTCTGGAGATACGGACTCCAGGAGGGAAAGCACGTTGTCCGGCTGAAGATTCGGAACCCGTCGGCGGATGCCTCTGTCTCGCTGGAGCGGGCAGTGATCTACGGGAGCAAGCCAGGCCGGCCTGTCGTGTGAATTCTGAAGCTATCAGCCGGATAACGCCCTGAGCGAGGCGGTTCGAAGTCTCCGCCTCGCTGGTGGCGCGCGATCTACTTGATCGCGACGATCACCATCTCCACAGGCTTGCCGCTGGTGTTCTTCGACTCGTGCGCCACTCCCCGCCCGATGAACTGGACGTCGCCGCGTGCCCACGTCGTCTTCGCCGGCTTGCCGTCGACCGCCAACGACAGCCCTGTCGGGCCAAGGGCGATGACGACCTGATCGAAGTCGTGCTTTGTCCCGGCGGGCTCCTGGAACGACGCATCGGCTGTCGAGCGAACCGCGACGGCGCGCGGACCCTCGGCCAGCGACTTGATCGTCATGCTTGGCCGGGACGTAGGGATCGTCGCCGTGCCCGGTTTGGCCGCCTTGAATTCAACGAGCACCGCCTCGACCCGCCCTTTGCCAATGTTCTCGGGGTTGTGAGTCCCGGCAGGCGTGTACATCGCGGATTCGGCAGGCAGATCCACGTCCTCTGACTTGCCATCCGGCAGGTTGAACTTGACCTTCGATGCCGACAGCGGAACGACAATCGAGTCCGGGTGCTGATGCATCGTGCTCTTGGTGCCGGGTGCGTAGTCGACCTTCAGCACACGCACGCTGGGGTTGTCCAGCAGGACTTTGTAGTGGGTGGGATCAACCTTTACCGGATCCTGCGCCAGCGCCGCGCTCGACCATAGCAAGACGAGCGGGAATACGGACAACGCCTTCGACACCTTCATAGACACCCCTCTCAAGCTGAACCGTTTGCAAGTGGAAGCGGCGATTATCTCCTAGCTCTACCGTTTGGTCAAGAGGCTTTCGAACCGGACCCACGCTTTTTTCACAGAATCGTTACGAGAAGTGCCTACCATGTCGCCCGGAGGCAAGGATGAAGCGTGCAGGACTCGTTGCGGCCCTGGCTGTTCTCGTGAGCGCGACCGTATGGACGGAGATCCAGCGATCGCGGATGAAGCACCCGTCCAGCGGTGAGGAGATCACGATCCCTGGCCGCGATGGCGCAGGCGTTCTACTGCCGGATGGCTGGCGCGTTACTCCTGCCGGACGTCAACTGGAGTCGGGCGACATGATTCTCAGCGCCCAGGTGAGCCCGGACGGGCAGACGCTGGCCTTCACGAACACCGGGTACACGCGACACCAGCTCCACCTCGTCGATCTTGCGACAGAAAAAGAGATCGTGACGTTTCCGCTGGAGCGGGCCTGGAGCGGACTCGCCTGGTCGCCGAATGGAAGGCGCCTGCTGGTGTCCGCCGGCGTGGGCAATCCCGCGGCCGACATCTACACGTTCCAGCGATGGGACGACGGGAAGTGGACGCAGCGGCAGAGCGTGCAGCTCGAAGGCGTTGACAAGGCAAAGACCGCGGTCTCGAGCATCGTCGTCTCGCCGGACGGGCGGTTCGTCTACGCGATAGACGACTCCGACGGCAATGTGTACACGCTCGACGGCGCGACAGGACGGACGATCTCGAGGCTGGCGCTTGGCGACCACCCATTCGCCGGGAAGCTCTCCAGCGACGGCCGGACCTTGTATGTCTCGTTGCTTGGAGCAGCCGAAGTCGTCTCCGTGGACGTAGGCAACCCCGCGGCGCCCCGGCTGGCAGATCACATCGCCGTCGAGCCGCATCCGAACGATCTCGTGGTCACGGCCGACGGCAGGTTGTTCGTGTCGTGCGGGAATACGAATCACGTGGTCGCCGTGGATCTCGAGACGAAGAAGAGCATCGAGGCCGTGAGCGTCGCTCCGACGCCGAAGGCGCCCGTAGGCAGCACGCCGAACTCTCTGGCGCTCTCGCCCGACGGCAAGCAGCTGCTCGTCGCCGATGCCGACAACAACAGCGTCGCGGTGATCGACATCACCGAGCGGGGCATGAGCAGGGTCGCAGGCTTCATCCCGACCGCCTGGTACCCGACCGTCGTGACCGTGACGCCGGACGGCAAGCGCGTGTTGATCGGCAGCGGTAAGGGGCTCGGGACCGGACCGAATCACGTGATCCGTCCGACCGACGACAAGGCGCCGCCGATGTTCGCCCACCACGGCAACAACCTCGCTGGCTCGATGTCGTTCGTCGAGACGCCGTCGAAGGAAACGCTCGCCGGCTACACGAAGCAGGTGTACGAGAACTCGCCGTATCGCGACGAGATGCTGGAGAAGGCTGAAATCAGGGGCGAGAGTGTCGTGCCCTCGGAGGTCGGCAAGGGTTCGCCGATCAAGCACGTGCTGTACGTGATCATGGAGAACCGGACATACGATCAGGTGTTCGGCGACATTCCCAAGGGGAACGGCGATCCGAGCCTGGTGCTCTTCGGTCGCGACGTGACGCCGAACCGCCACGCCCTCGCCGAGCAATTCGTCCTTCTCGACAATCTCTATTGCAACGGCGAAGTCTCGCAGGACGGCCATCCGTGGACGACCGCGGCGTACGCGACAGATTTCGGTCAGCGCGCCTGGACGCTGGGCTATTCCGGCCACGGCAAGATTGACAGCCGCCTGACCGAGGAACAGTCGCACGCCTACATCTGGGAAGCGGCCCAGAAGAAGGGGCTCAGCACGCTGTCTTTCGGATACACCGGACGTCGCGGTCTCGCCGAGATCCAGAGCCGGACCTTCGGAAAGAGTGAGGGGCCCGATTCACAGGCCCGCATACGTGACTACGTGCGGGGCGGACAGTTCGCAGCGGAATTTGCGGAGATGGATCGGGAGAATCGCGTCCCCAACTTCATGGTCATGAGCCTTGGCGAGGATCACACGTCCGGGACGACCCCTGGAGCGTTCACTCCGCGCGCGTCGGTTGCCTCGAATGACGTGGCGATCGGCAAGATTGCCGAAGCCGTCAGCAGGAGCAAAGTCTGGGAGAGCTCGGCGATCTTCTTCATAGAGGATGACGCGCAGAACGGGCCCGACCACGTCGATTCCCACCGCACGGTCGGGCTCGTCGTGAGCCCCTACATCAAACGGCACTTCGTCGACAGCACCATGTACTCCACCGTCTCGATGTTGCGCACGATGGAACTGCTGCTCGGGCTGCCGCCGCTCACGCAGCACGATGCGGCCGCGACGGCGATGTACCACTCGTTCGCCGCTACACCCGATCTCTCCGGCTACACCGCAGTGCCGGCGCGGATCGACCTGATGACCACGAATTCTCCGACCTCCTACGGCGCTGCGATCTCGGCCAGGATGGATTTCAGCGACTACGATCGCATCGACGAGCAGGCACTCAACCGGATTCTCTGGCACAGCATCAAGGGGCCCGACGTCCCGATGCCGGCCCCCGTGCGTCGAGCGCTGCTAGGAGCCGGCGGCCTCTTCCAGTTCCCGGCGAGCGGAGACGCGGATGAGGATGACCCTCGCTAAACACAGAGTCCAAATGCGTCGATCGTAGGGCGGGGCTTTTCCGCCTTCACGGGCAACGGACTCAGCCGCGCTTCGGGGAGACCTCGCCGTAGCCTTTTGGCGAAGGCGGGCAGGCCACTCCGAAAAACATTCTTGTCCAGTGTCGAGAGCCGCACATTGGCTCCGACTTACTCATGAAACGCGGGAAAAACCCCGCGGCTCTTGGACAACCTGCAGACCAGCCGCGGGGGCGAAGCCCCCGCGCCACAACGAAGGTGCACCGCCGGGGCTTTTTTGCCCCGGCGGGCTCGCATGGTCATCGTCTCAGATCAGTTTTGTACCTTGGGGCGGCTTCGGCTCCGCGACGTTGGTGAAGAACCAGAGCTCGTAGCCATTCGGGTCACGCACCTTGAACGTCCGGTCGCCCCACCACTGCAGCTTCAGCGGATCGCTGAACGTCACACCCTTCTTCTTCAACCGGTCGTGAAGGGCGTCCACGTCCTCGACTTCGAGGTAAATCTCGACCGGTTGTTTGCCATTGGCTGATTTCCCGGCCGGCCCCCGGGAAAACATGACTTTCGCTTCGCCCAGCATCAGCGTCACGAAGTCCAGTTGTCCATCCTTCCCGATCACTCCCATCTGGTGACTGAATCCGAGCGTATCGACATAGAAATTCCGGACGTCGTCTACGGATGGGACCGCGATGATCGGCATGACCCGACCCGATACTGCTTGACTCACGGTGATCCTCCTTGTCCCGCCTCGCGAGGACGTGATTAATGTGCATCGGTTCGTGCGTGACATTCAACTACTTTAGGTAGTAGAAATTGCACTCATGCGACTGCAAGATCCGCAGCTCCTCGAGCACATCGGGTTGACGCTCTACGAGCGAAAAGCGCTCATGGCATTGATGCTTTGCGGCGTCGCGGACGCCGGGACGATGTGCCGGACGGGCGACGTGCCGACGTCAAAGATCTACCTGGCGATGGAGAAGCTGGCGGGCCTCGGCCTGGTGCAGGTCCAGCCGACACGGCCCAAGATGTTCGCGGCGCTTCCGACCGATGTCGTCGTCAACCGGGTCATCGAGATTGCCCGCGAGCGATCGGAGCGTTTCGCGGCGGATGCCACTTCACTGAACGCGATCTTTGCCGGCCTGCGGACTCGGGTGCGCGGCCGCCAGCCTTTCCTCGATCTCGCGCTTGGTGTCGATGGCCATATTCGCCGGCATCTGGTGCCGTTGGCGGCGGCGAGGAAGCGGATTCTGTCGTACATGGAAGCCGGCGATCTGATGGCGATCGACACCGCGGTCAACGACGGATTCCCCATCCTCCGGCGCATCGCGAAGAATGCCGCAGAGCAGGGTGTCGAACACCGGATGGTTTTTGGTTTTTCGTACCGCAGTGCGGCGGCGTTGGTGGAGTTCCTGCGGGTCCACCGGCACGACCTTCGCCAGGTCACCGGCGTTCGCTACTCCGGCGAGCTCGGGCATCCATTCCACGTCGTCGACGACGACACAGTCGTCCTGCCGCTCGATCATCCGTTCGTGAAGGAGGGGCGTTTCGCGTCCCTGCTCGTGCGCGACGCCGAGCTGGCAGAGAGCCTCGCGCAGGGCTTCCACGAACTCTGGCGAAAGGCGATGAGGAGCCTACGTGAAATCAACGTCGATCCGCGCGATCACACGGCGTAGGATCGTCCGACCCGATCTTTTTCTATCACACGGGCGACGAGAAAGAGGAGCGCGATGCGGACCCGCAGGACGGCCATTCCCAAACGTTCCGCCACCCGGCGGCCGCCGACACTGGCCCTCTGCCTCGCGGCGCTCGCCTCGACGCTGCCGGGCGCCTGCGGCGGTCCGGCGTCGCCATCGGCCACAAACCAGTCGCTGGCCATCGGCGAGTGGAGTGGCACCACCTCTCAGGGCATGCCGATCGCGTTCAGCGTCTCCCAGGACGAGAAGGTCACGACCCTCACCCTCGGCTATCGGTTCAACTCCTGTTCGGGAACGCAGACGTTTTCCAACCTGAACCTCCCCACTGCGCCCGATGTCACCTGCGTTCCCGGCCCGTGCCCGACGACGGTCTCGTCGTATCGGGCGTTCAGCTTCGCCGACGGGTCACGCCTGAACGGACAACCTAGTACGAGTGTCAACGGTCTGTTCCTGCCCGGCAACCGGGCCGAAGGTCAGGCGGGATTCAACGACTACGCCGGCTGCGGCACGGCCGCCGGCGTGACATGGACCGCGCTCAGACGTTGAGGCATGGCGCGGCGGTAATCGGACGCGGGGTTGTTCGACGGGACCCGAGGTCGCAGCCGGACATCGAAGGAATCAAGTGACGCGTGCAGGAAATCCGAACGTCGCGGCGATCACGGTGATGTTGTCGTGCCCTCCAGAATCGAGCGCACGCTGCAGAAGTCGATGGCACACCTCACCCGAGGGCAGCCCGCCGCCGAGCGTCGCCGCGATCGTATCGTCGCCGACGCCGTCGGTGAGCCCGTCACTGCAGAGGAGCAGCCGATCGCCGTCTTCGAGGCGCAGGAGATCAACGTCGACCTCGACCTGCCTGGCAGACCCACCGAGCGCGTTGATCAGCACGTGGCGAAAACCTGAGAGGGTGACGTCGCCGGGCGGCAGTTGCCCAGCGTCAACGAGCATTTGCGCGTACGTGTGATCCCTGGTCAGGCGTTCTAAACGACCTGCCCGGAACAGGTACGCGCGCGAGTCGCCGACGTGCACGATGAGAAGGTCGCGGCCACAGCTTCGAGCAGCGGTCAGCGTCGATCCCATGCCGCGCAGCGCGGCGTCCTGATCGCCTCGCTCGATCAACATCGAACCGACCTGTTGAACGGCCTGACGGGTGCGCCGCTCCATCTCAGGGGCGTGTTCCGCGTCCGCCCAGAAGATCCAGTCCGGGATCTGCAGGGCCAGGCCGACCAGAGCGCTGATGGCCAGCCGGCTCGCCACTTCGCCGGCGGCGTGGCCGCCCATGCCGTCGGCCACCACCATCACATAGTTGACTTCGTCTGCGCGGTCCGGCACGTCGCCGGCGGGGAGGCTCGTCTGCATCGTCTCCAGTGCGCGCGTCGCCCTGGTGACGAGGAAGTGATCCTCATTGTTCGTACGCACGTGGCCGGGATGCGTCAGGCCGCTGACATCGACGCGGACCAGTGACGAGGGCCGGGCCGCGACGAGCGGCCGAACATCGCTCGATGCCGATGTGGTCTCGGTCATGACGATCACACAGAGCAAGGACCAAGCCAGCTGCAACCCGCTAATGCACGTTTCGGGATCACCGAGGGTGGTGACGTCACTCCGGGAAAAACGATGGAGATCGTGTTAGCCGGGACCGCTTTCATCTGTCTGCCTCCTGCTGCGCGCGCATTCTGACACTGCTCAGATGTTGCGGCAAGGTCATGTTAGACTCCGCCTCGTGTCGGCCCTGAATCTCGGCGGGGCAGCATGACCTTTCCTGTGTACCTCCATCTGGGGTCGCTGGTCATCCATCCTCACTGGGTATTCGAGAGCCTTGCCTACACCGCGGGCTTTTACCTCTATCGACGCCTCCGCCGGCAGCGCGGGGACGTGATCGATTCCCGTGCACGACGGTGGGTGACCACTGCGGCGATCATCGGGGGATTCGCGGGTAGTCGCCTCCTGTCCGCCTTCGAGGATCCCCTCGTCCTGGTGGACCACTGGAGGCAGCCGCACCTCCTCCTCGGCGGAAAGACCATCGTCGGCGGCCTGGTCGGCGGTCTCATCGCCGTCGAGTCGGTCAAGCGTCTGCGGGGCATACGCGTTGCGACCGGCGACCTCCTCGCCCTGCCGCTCGTGTTCGGTATCGCGATCGGACGGATCGGCTGCTTTCTTTCGGGCTTCGACGACCAGTCCTACGGGCTTGTGACGACGCTGCCGTGGGGCGTGGATTTCGGCGACGGGATCGCCCGGCATCCCACGCAGCTGTATGAAGTCGTCGTGCTCGCCGGTCTCGGCGCCATGCTGATGTCTCGCCCCGGCACGTCCGCAACCGTTGGCGATCGCTTCAAGCTCTTCATGGTCGTCTATCTAGGCTTCCGGCTTCTGGTTGAATTCCTCAAGCCAGTCGTGCGCCTTGGCGGTCTCTCCGCGATTCAGTGGGTGTGCGTGGCCGTCGTGGCGTACTACGCTGTACACGTGCCGCGGCTTGTGGCGGAGGTGCGCCGTGGCTAATCGCGTGCGGCCGTATCTCTTCTACGACGTCGCCGTCTCGATCTGCTCGACCTGTTATCGGAAGGTCGAGGGGAAGATCGTGTTCGAGAACGGCTCGGTCTTCATGCTCAAGCGGTGCCCTGCGCACGGTTCGGAGCGGGTGCTGATGGCGGACGACATCGAGTACTACCGGCGGTGCCGTGAAGTCTTCATCAAACCGCCTGAGATGCCGCTGGCGTTCAACACACCGGTCCGCTGGGGTTGCCCCTACGACTGCGGGCTCTGCGCCGATCATCAGCAGCACTCGTGCCTGTCGCTCGTCGAGATTACGGATCGCTGCAACCTCGAGTGTCCCATCTGCTACGCCGGCAGCGGTCCGTCGCGGCACGAGTACCGGAAGCTCGATCATGTTCAGCGTCTGCTCGACGCGGTGGTGCGCAACGAGGGCGAGCCTGACGTCGTGCAAATCTCCGGTGGGGAGCCGACCGTGCATCCCGACTTCTTTGCGATCCTCGACCGCGCGAAGAAGGCGCCGATTCGGCACCTGATGGTGAACACCAACGGGCTGCGCATCGCCCGCGACGAGGAGTTTGCGAAACGGCTCGCGGGCTACATGCCGGACTTCGAGATCTACCTGCAATTCGACTCGCTCGAGGCCGGGCCGCTGCTGGCGCTGCGTGGCGCGGATCTCCGCGACGTCCATGCCCAGGCCCTCGAGCGCCTCAATCGGCTTGGCATCTCGACGACGCTGGTGGTCACGCTCAAGAAAGGGTTGAACGACGGTGAGATCGGCCGGATCATCGACTTCGCGGTGACGCAGCCGTCTGTCCGCGGCGTCACGTTCCAGCCAATCCAGGCCGCCGGACGGCTCGAGTGCTTCGACCCTGCCACCGATCGTCTGACGCTCACCGAGGTCCGCCGACGGATCTTGGAGCAGACGACGCTTTTCAGGCCCGAGGATTTGCTCCCGGTGCCGTGCCATCCCGACAGCCTCGCGATGGCGTACGCGCTCAAGATCGACGGGAAACTGATCCCGTTGACCGGCCTCGTCGATCCGAAGGTCCTGATCGAGGGCGGACGCAACACCATCGTCTACGAGGGAGACGACGCCGTGCGCGAAGCGGTGTTCAGGTTGTTTGCCACGAACCACTCGTCCGAGTCGAGCGCACAGAGCCTGCGCGACCTCCTGTGCTGCCTCCCGCGGCTGGATGCACCCGCCAGTCTGGGCTATCGCGATATTTTTCGACTCCTGATCATGCAGTTCATCGACGCCTACTCCTTCGACGTGCGGTCGGTGAAGAAGACATGCGTTCATATCGTCCACCCCGACGGTCGGCTGATTCCGTTCGACACGTACAATCTGTTCTACCGGGACGGGCTGGAGCAGTCACGGCTCGCGCCGCTCAGGCAGTGGGCGGAACGGTCGATGCTCGAGGAGATGTCATGAGACGCGTGCTCGCGGTTCTCCTCATCGCCACGCTCACGACGATGATGATCGGCATTGACCGGACCTCATGGGCGAGCCAGGACCGCGATCAGGCGAAGCGGGAGAAGCAGCGGGCCGCGGTCATGAAGGCCCTCGGCGAGATGACTCGGGGCTCCACCGCGACAATCGAGCGGCAGGACGGGCAGAAGATGGAGGTGGTCATCCAGGAGATCACTCCGGACGCGGTCACGTTCATGCGCCAGCATCAGGACCAGGTGGTGACGGAGACCATCCCTATTGCTGACATCGCGACGATCAAGAAGGCCAGCGCGAAGAAGATGAGCAGGACGTCGAAGGTGTTGATTGTTACGGCGGTGGCTCTGGGCGTGCTCGTCGGCACGCTCGCCGCGGCCTGCTCGACGGCTTATTCTGAACGTTCGGGCACGAGCGGAGCGACCCCATAGGCTGGATCCTGTCGAACGGGGAAGGGCTGAGCAGGGACCGAGATGGGAACCGAAGAGAGACTTCGCTTCGTCTCGACCATCGTCGTGGGCGGATTCGGCGGGATCGCCTCGCTCAGCTGCCACCGACCTTGCGTGGCGTCCGCGTGCGCGGGATGAAGCCGCGAGAAGTGGTCGCCTTCCAAGGCTGGTCCGTCCGGACCTTTGGTGCTCGTGTGGGAGCCGACGTGGCCGCCTCGGACGACCGAACAGCCGCCTCTGCTGCGGCTTTTGCCCGTGCGGCCGCCGCTTGTGCGTCGTCCTTCTCGAGACAGCAATGTTTGTATTTGCGACCCGAGCCGCAATGACAGGGCTCGTTGCGCCCCGGGCGTGCACTGGTCTGAGCAGTCATTGAAAAAGAGTGTACCGTACCAGGCGGGATGTCGGCCTCCCTCTACCGACGACACCTGATTCGCGGTAGCATGCTTCGGCCATCCATGCTGAGCCCCCTGCCTGACGTGGCGATCAGGGCCGTTTGCAGGAAGCCGCTTGCGGCTCGACGACGCCCGGCGGGTCTCTTCCTGATCGGCATCAGCATCATCTTTGCCACCGTCTTCACGCTGCGCGCGCAATCGCCGCGTCCAAACACAACCGCTCCGCAGGTCATCGACTACGCGCGCGACATCAAGCCGATCTTCGAGAAGAACTGTTACGAGTGCCATGGACCGACGAAGGCCCGCGGGCGCCTGCGCCTGCATGCCGGCGAGTTCATCCTGAAGGGTGGCGCGTCAGGCGCTGTCGTCGAGGCGGGGCACAGCGATCGGAGTCTGTTGATACATCGGGTCCTGGGGCTGGACGGCGACGACCAGATGCCGCTCGACCGCGATCCCCTGCCCGACACAGCTGTCGCATTGCTCAAAGCCTGGATCGATCAGGGTGCGCCGTTTCCGCCCGCCGACTCCGCACAGGCCGGCGCCGCGGAAGCGATCCAGGAACACTGGGCGTACGTGAAGCCGAAACGGCCGGAGCTTCCGTCAGTGAAGACCTCTGCTTGGGCGCGAAACGCCATCGACCGATTCGTTCTCGCGGAGCTCGAACACCAGAATCTCAAACCTTCGGCCGCAGCCGGCAAACCAGCGCTGCTGCGCCGCGTGGCGCTGGATCTGACCGGGCTCCCTCCGACGCCTGCGGAGCTCGAGGCCTTCGTGGCTGACTCGTCAGACGACGCCTACGAGCGCGTCGTGGATCGGCTACTCGCTTCATCGCACTTCGGGGAACGTTGGGCACGCCCGTGGATGGACCTTGCGCGCTATGCGGACACGAACGGGTACGAGAAAGACAACCGTCGGGCGATGTGGAAGTACCGCGACTGGGTGATCGATGCGTTCAACCGCGACATGCCGTTCAATCAGTTCACGATCGAACAGATCGCAGGCGACATGCTGCCCAACGCGACACCCGATCAGAAGATTGCCAGCGGCTTCCACCGCAACGCGATGACGAACGAGGAGGGTGGCGTCGACCCGGACGAGTCGTTGTACGAAGTGCTGGTCGATCGCACGAACGCGACCGCGACCGTCTGGCTGGGCACGACGCTCGGATGCGCGCAGTGCCACAACCATAAGTACGATCCGTTCAGCCAGAAGGATTACTACCGGTTCCTGTCGTTCTTCGCCAACACCGACTACGAGAGCACGAAGTTCGGCGACGGCACGCGCTTCTTCGAGCCCAAGCTCGATCTGGCGACGCCGGAACAGGAGAAGGCGCGCAAGGAGCTGCAGTCCGAGATCGACAGGCTCGACAAGGAACTGACCACAGTGACGCCTGCCCTGCAAAGCGCGCAGGAACAATGGGAGTCCGGGATCCGCTCCGCGGAGCAGTCGTGGACGCCCCTCGCGCCCGAGACCGCCTCAGCGACGAATGGCGTGACGCTGACTCGCCAGCCTGACGGCTCCGTGCTCGCCTCGGGACCGAATCCGGCGCTCACCACGTACACGATTACGGCAGTGTCGCCACTCCGCGGCATCACCGGCGTGCGGCTCGACGCGCTCCTCGACCAATCGCTCCCGAAGACCGGCCCTGGCCGCGATGCGTATGGTCACTTCCGGATCACCGGTCTCCAGGTCGAGATCACGCCGGCGTCTCAACGCAGCTCCGCGCTCCCGGCGCTTGCTTTGGCACCCGCGGCGTCTTTGCCAGCGGGCGGGCAACAGCTCCGCTTCAAGACGATGAAGGTGGATGACTTCGCGATCCCGTTCAAGCCGGAGGACCTGCTGGTCGGAGGGTCCGCGCACACCGCAAAGAACGGGGCCTGGACGATTACCGCGATTCGCGACACGACGCGCGTGGCGCGGCACGCGGTGCTCGTTCCTGACGCGTCGTTCGGCTTCGCCGAAGGAACGCGCATCACCGTCCACGTCGATCATCTCGACGGAACGATAGGGCAGGGTCTCGGTCGTTTCCGTCTCGCCCTGACGACAGCGGCGGATCCGCTGGTCGGCGCGGACGTGCCCGCGCGGCTCCGTCCCTTGCTCGACGTCCCGGTCGCGGATCGGCGCAAGTCGGACGCGGCGGATCTGACGGCGTTCTTCCTCTCGAGCACTCCACTGCTCGCGTCGACGCGCCAGGCCATCACGACCGCGCGAAAGCAGCTGGTCGATCTCCAGATTCCCTCGACGCTGGTCATGGGAGAGAAGGCCTCGTTCGAGCGGCCTTCGTACGAGCTCCGCGAACGCGGCAGCTTCACCGCGAAGGGTGCGCGCGTTTACGCCGGCACGCCGAAGGCCCTGCAGGCTCTGCGTGACGACCAGCCGGCGAACCGGCTGGGGCTGGCGCGATGGCTGGTCGACGAAAACAACCCGCTTGTCGCCCGCGTGGCCGTCAATCGCTTGTGGGAGCAGCTCTTCGGCCGTGGCATCGTCGAGACCAGCGAAGATTTCGGGACGCAGGGAACGCCGCCATCGAACCCGGCGCTGCTGGATTGGCTCGCCACCGAGCTGATGACGAACGGATGGAAACAGAAGGCGATCATCCGCTCCATCGTGACGTCAGCCACCTACCGGCAGTCCTCGAGCGTCACGCCGCAGCTGCTCGAGCGGGACCCGTACAACCGGCTGCTGGCGCGCGGTCCCCGGTTCAGGCTCGACGCCGAGGGCATTCGCGACGTCCAGCTCGCGGTGAGCGGGCTGCTCAGTACCGAAGATGTACGGGCCGAGCGTATTCCCGTCCCAGCCGGCGGGCATCTGGAACATGCCGTACAGCAGCGACAAGTGGACGACGAGCGAAGGAGAGGATCGATATCGGCGGAGCATCTACACGTTCTGGCGTCGGACGTCTCCCTATCCGAGCTTCATGACGTTCGACGCCACGAGCCGCGAGTACTGTACCGCCCGTCGCGTCCGGACGAATACACCGCTGCAGGCGCTGACGCTGCTCAACGATCCTGCGTCGTTCGAGGCCGCCCGTGCGCTGGCCGCGCGAATAACTGGCGAGCCAGGGGCCGGGCAGACGACGCGTTCGCGGGCGGCCTTCGGCCTCAAGCTGGTGCTCTCTCGCGACGCGCTTCCGGCCGAAGTCGAGCGATTGGTGGCTCTCTTCGAGGGAGAGCGCACACATTACCAGGCGAGCGCGGGCGCCGCGGCCGATGTCGTGGGGCCGGTCACGGACGGCGCCGCAACCCCGGAGCGCGCGGCGTGGACGATCGTCGCGAACGTCCTGCTGAATCTCGACGAGACGGTGACGAAGCAGTAGGGCGCGGGCTTTAGCCCGCGCCGCGGCCGGGTCTGCAGCGCCGCGAATTGCCGTGGACGTTGGCAAGGAACGACAAACCATGGGTTACCGAAAATCGAACCCCGACCCTCGGAGCGCGGCGCGACCGTCTCTTCGCGCCATCACGCGCCGGCATTTCTTCGAGCAGACGTCGTTCGGCATCGGAGGTCTCGCGCTTGCGTCGCTCATGGATACGGGAGTCCTTGCCAGTCCATCTGCACAGGCTGTCGCCGCGCCCGGAGCGCTCCGCGCGCTCGACTTTCCGGCAAAGGCCAAGCGCGTCATCTACCTCTTCATGGCCGGTGCGCCGTCGCAGCTCGATCTATTCGATCCGAAGCCGGCGCTCACGAAGCACGACGGACAGGAGATTCCGGAAGAGCTGATCAAGGGTGAGCGCTTTGCCTTCATCAAGGGCACGCCGAAACTGCTGGCGTCTCCGTTCCAGTTCGCCAAGCACGGTCGGTCCGGCGCCGAGATCTCCGAGTTGTTGCCGTATCTGTCGAAGGTCGTGGACGACATCACCATCGTGCGGTCGATGCGCACGACGCAGTTCAACCACGCCCCGGCCCAGATCTTCATGAATACCGGCCATCAGGTGATCGGACGTCCGAGCTTCGGATCCTGGCTCAGTTACGGTCTTGGCAGCGAGAGCGCGAACCTGCCGGCCTTCGTCGTCCTGCTGTCCGGCGAGAACAACCCGGACGGCGGGAAATCATGCTGGGGGAGCGGCTTCCTGCCCACGGTGCACCAGGGTGTCGAGTTTCGATCGAACGGGGAGCCGGTGCTCTTCGTCTCGAATCCTGCGGGCATCGATGCCGAGGTCCGGCAGCGATCGATCGCGGCCATCAACGATCTCAATCGCCTGCACCTCGACGTCGGGGATCCCGAGACCGAGACGCGGATCGCGGCGTACGAGCTCGCCTATCGCATGCAGACCAGCGTGCCGGAGCTCACCGACGTATCGAAAGAGCCGCCAGGCGATCCACGATCTCTACGGCACCGAGCCCGGCAAAGCATCGTTCGCCAACAATTGCCTGCTCGCACGCCGGCTCGTCGAGCGCGGCGTTCGGTTCGTTCAGCTCTATCACCGCGGCTGGGACACGCACGGCGCCAGCTTCGGCGAGGACATCGTCGAGAAGCTCCCGCATCTGTGCCGCGAGACCGACCGTGCCGTTTACGCGCTGCTCACGGATCTCAAACAGCGCGGGCTGCTCGACGAGACGCTCGTCGTCTGGGGAGGCGAATTCGGGCGGACGCCGATGAACGAAGCCCGGAACGGCTCGAAGTTCCTGGGCCGCGATCATCATCCTCGCGCGTTCACGATGTGGCTCGCCGGCGGCGGCATCAAGCCCGGTCTGACCATCGGAAAAACAGACGATCTCGGCTACAACGTCGTCGAGGACCCCATCGACGTGCACGACCTGCACGCGACAACCCTGCGCCTGCTGGGGATCGATCACGAGAAGTTGACCTACAAGTTCCAGGGCCGCGATTTCCGTTTGACGGACGTCAAAGGCACCATCGTTCCGAAGCTGATGGCTTAGTCTTTCTTCTTCGAAGGGTCGTCTGCCGGGTTCACGTAGTTCACGACGAACGGGCCCTCTCCGTCGATCTGCACGACGACCTCGCCTTTCGCGCTGGCGAAGTGGCGCATCGCCTTCGGCATCACGATGAACGATCCGGCAGGAAAGTCATGAAGCTCGGCGTCCTTGTGGACATCGCCCATGCCCGCTCTGAACAGGCCCTGCAGGACGGTGATGTTCTCGTCCGTCGGATGCCAGTGCGCGGGAATCTTGGCACCGTCAGGGAACTTCAGCCGCAGCGTAAAGAAGCCCGGCTTGGACGGATCCCCACCGAGTACGGCCATCTGGGCCCCGGGAAGCGCCTCGGCCGGGCCCCACTTGATGTCGCCGGGTGTCAGCAGGATGTGCGCGGGAACGCTCGCCATTTGCTTCGCCGGCGCGGCAGGCGCCTGACCGCTCACGGCGACCGCGGATGCGCCGACCACCATCAGAGCCATCACGTAAGAGTGCATTGACAATCCTCCTGTCTACAGAAGCCACGTCACGAGCCGAATCGGCTCATGGTAGCGCTCGCGGCCTGGTCCGCTGACCGCGCGATCGCCGACCTCGAGAATCATCCGCCTCGAGCGGCCGTCGCTCGTGGCCAGGTGACGCTCGTGGAAAGCAGATAAACTGCTCCTCCCATGTCGAATCGCTGGCTTCCCGTCGTCGGCGGCATCCTGATGAACCTCGCGCTCGGCGCGCTCTATGCGTGGAGCGTCTTCGTCCTGCCGCTCGAGCGAGAGTTCGGATGGACGCGCGCTGACACGTCGTGGGTCTTCACGATCGCGATCGTCTGCTTCGCGCTGTCGTTCATCGCCGCAGGCCGTCTCCAGGATCTGAAGGGGCCGCGCATCTGCGCGTTCGTGGGCGGCGTCCTTGTCAGCGCCGGCTTCATGCTCTGCAGCCTCACGAGCTCGCTGCTGAGCCTCTACATCTTCTTCGGGGTGATGGTGGGCATCGGTAATGGGTTCGGATACGCCACGCCCACTCCGGTCGGATCGAAGTGGTTCCCTGACAAGCGCGGCCTGGTCGTCGGGCTGATGGTCGGCGGGTACGGTGCGGGTTCGGCCATTCTCGGTCCACTCGCCACACGCCTCATCACCGCGGTTGGATGGCGATCGACGTTTCAGATTCTCGGCGCCGTGTTCTTCGTGATGACGATGGCCGGGACCCTTCTCTTGAAGAACCCGCCGCCAGGGTATCGACCGCCTGGTTGGGAGCCCAAGCCGGGTGCGGCGACGGGCAAGGCGGACATTCCAACGCGCGACATGTTGAAGACGCCGACCTTCTACGCGCTCTGGATCGCGTACTGCCTGGGCGCCACCGCCGGTTTGATGGTGATCAGTCAGCTCGTCCCCTTCGCGCGGAACTCGGGGCTGACCGCCACCCAAGCCACCCTGGCGATTACCGTCGGTGCGTTCGGCAATGCGGCCGGGCGCATTCTGTCGGGTTGGATGTCCGATGCGTTTGGACGTCTGCCGACCCTGAGGATCATGGTGCTCGCCTCGGCGCTGGCGATGCCGGTCTTCTTCCTCGTGCGCGAGCAGCTGCTGCCGTTCTACCTTCTGACGGCCGTCGTGTACTGGTGCTACGGCACGCAGCTTTCGGTGTTTGCCTCCACAACCGCCGACCTTTATGGCACGAAGCACCTGGGGATGAACTACGGCGTCCTGTTCACGGCGTGGGGTGCCGCAGGTATTCTCGGCCCGGCAATCGCGGCACGCGCATTCGTGCGGTTCGGCAGCTACCGCTACGCGTTCTTTGCGGCTTCGGCGATGGCGCTGGTGGCGCTCGTGTCGTTGTCGATGGCAAAACCGCCGCTGCGAACGGCAACCAGCTGAAGCGCGGGGGATCTCCGGTTCCGGTTCAGGACTCAGGACGGGCCTGAAGGCCCGTCCCTACAGAGCCTTTCACACCCGAAGGCCCGTCCCCACAGAGCCGTTCACACTCCTATGTCCTCGTTCCACAGCTCCGGATGCGCGTCGATGAATCGCGTCATCATCTCGATGCACGAGCGATCTTGAAGCACCGTCAGAGACACGCCCCGCGCGACGAGCAGATCCTCCTCGCCGCGGAACGTCCTGTTCTCGCCGATCACGATCGTGGGTATGCCGTACAACAGAACCGCTCCGCTGCACATTGCGCAGGGTGACAGCGTCGTGTAGAGGATCGAGCTCCGATAGACCGCGGCCGGCTGCCGGCCGGCGCGCTCGAGCGCGTCCATCTCCCCGTGCAGCGTGGGGCTCTTCCGCTGGACCCGGCGATTGTGTCCGCGCCCGAGGATGCGTCCGTCGTGGACGAGGACCGACCCGATCGGGATGCCACCTTCGCGAAGCCCGGTCTCGGCTTCCGCGATGGCGGCCAACATGAAGGCGTCAACGTCCATACGGGTTCATTCAACGACCTAAGGGCGCACGGACAAGGTGTCGGTGCGTTGGACCGGTGCGGACCACCTGTGGCGGGGCGAAGTCCGCGGTTCCGACTATCGGGCCGCTGCGGCCGCGCGCAGGAGCGTCGCCTTGACGAGGCTCACGATGTCAGCTCCCAGGAACGGCTTCCGAAGCACCGGGAACTCGTGCCTGTCGCACAGCGTGATTTCGTCGGGCGACAGCTCGCCGCCCGTCATGACGACGATGCGGAGGCGCGGCCACAGACGAAGGAGCTCGAGTGCGACGGACAGCCCGTCGCCGTCCGGCAGCATCAGGTCGACGATGGCGAGGTCGAATGGCTGCCGCGTCGCTTCCGCGATCGCCATTTCCGCGGTGGGCGCGACCACCGTCGTGACGCCGGTTCTCGCGACCTCCCGTTCCAGCCAGCTGGCCAGCGGCGCATTGTCGTCGAGAATAAGCACGGCAGGCGCCGTCTGCTTCGTCGTGTCGGAGATCGGCCGGTCTTCGACGTGCAGCGTCATCTCTCCGCCGCCTTCGGCGCGGTCGACGATCACGCGGCCTCCAGGCAGAATCTGTCCGTCCGCGACGAGCGCTGCCAGCGGCTGCGTCAGGAGCCGATGGATCGTGCGTTTGAGCTCGCGTGCGCCGTATTCCTGACTTGCGCCTTTCTCCAGCAGAAGGCGGCGCGCCGGCTCGCTGACTTCGACGTCGAACGACCGCTCGCCAAGCCGTGTGTGCACGTGCATCTGGAGCTCGGCGATGTGCGCGTCGAGAATCTGGGAGAGCGCCGCGGCGTCGAGGGGTTGATAGGTGATGACCGCGTCAATTCTGTTGACGAACTCCGGCGAGAACCGCTTGCGGACGGCCGAGAGCCCGATCTGCTCCAGCCGGGTCCCCAGGTCTGCCTTCGATCGTGTGTCGGCTGGCTGGAATCCGATGTCCGGGTGCATCTCCTTCAGCATTTCGCGCGCGCCGACATTGCTAGTCAGGAAAATCAGCGTCTTCTCGAAATTGACACTCGTGTTGTCGCCCAGCCGCAAGGTGGCCTTGTCGAGCATCCCGAGCAGCAGCGTCGTCAAAGCCGGCGCGGCTTTTTCTATTTCATCGAAGAGCACCAGAGCGAGATCGGAGTCGTTGCTCACCACGTCGAGCAGACGCTCCTGAGTGAGCATCGGCTTCGTTTCGCGGTGACCGACATATCCGGGTGGCGCGCCGAGGAGCTTTGCGACCTCGTGGTCCGACTGATACTCGGCGCAGTCGATCTTCAACAGGTTCTTGTTGCTGCCGTGGAGTATCTCGGCGAGCGCTTCGACCGTCCGCGTCTTGCCGGTCCCCGTCGGACCGAGGAGGAGGAAGATGCCGGCGGGACGATCGGGTGCGCTGAGCCCCGCCTGATACATGCGGAGGTACGGAATGATGAACTGCAGCGCGTTCGACTGGCCGACGATCTTGCGCGACAACAGCTCGACGAGATCGCCGTGCGGCGGCGCGGTCGGTTCCGATCGCTTCTCCGGCGTGTCCATGAGAGCTTCTTCGGCGGACGATATCACACCGCCGCCGCCGGATATCGCGTGTGCGCAATCGGCGCAGCTCTCTGACGGACCTCGAGGAGTCCGACTTGCAGGCAGCGCATTGAGCTCGGTGCAAACGGCCGGCTACGGTTCCAGCTCTCTTATCGGACGGACCTCGATGCTTCCCTCGCGCGCCGGCGGGATCCTGGAGGCAACTTGAATGGCATCGTTGAGATCCCTGGCCTCGATCAGATAGAAGCCCGCAAGCTGCTCTTTGGTCTCCGCGAACGGCCCGTCCGTGATCGAGACCTTACCGCGCCGCAACCGCACGGTCGTGGCAGTCTCGACAGGTTGAAGCGCCTCGGCGGCAATCAGGATCCCGCTGTTTCTCAACCCCGTTCCGCATGCGTGGCACTCGCTGTCGGGAACGGCGTGGAGCTTCTGTTCTTCGAGGTAGACCAGGCACAGGTACTTCATATTGTCGCCTCCATCGCCGTTCCTTTCGACTCAACTCAGGACGCCCCGAGCATCGTCGAGAGGCGGGCCGTCCGCGCGGCGTTATCAAGCTTGCAGCCTAGCGAGGCGGAGCGGCTTTTGCTTTTGTCAGACAATGCCGGTCTGAGGCGGAGCCTCGCCAGGACTTCGCGAAAGACACACGACGAGTCGGCCGCATGCCGATAGTCGTCTGGGGGACGCTCGGATCGACAGTCCACCGATCCCGGAATTTACCCGAGCCGCGTGTGAATTCCATGAAGCTGCGAGCTGAGAGCTGACCACGCCGTACGACCCCACATGTGAGCTCCGGGGATCAGCCTGGGAGCTCGGCGAGGCGGCGCTCCAGGAAACGCCTCTCGGGTTCCTGGCGCGTGAGCTCGAGGGCACGGCGATACGAGCTTCGTGCTTCGGGAAACCTTCCGAGCCTGCGACACAGCTCGGCGCGCGCTGCGTGCGCGAGCCGGTAGTCGAGCAGGTCCCCGCGGTCTAGAATGGCGTCAATCAGGGCGAGCCCCGCGGCCGGACTGTCCCGCATCGCGATCGCCACGGCACGATTCAACTCGACCACGGGCGATGGATCGGCCCGCAACAACACATCGTAGAGCCCGACGATCTCCGTCCAGTCGGTTGCGCCAGGATCCGGTGCCTCCGCGTGCACGGCTGAAATCGCGGCCTGGATCGCATACGGACCGGGCCGGCCGGCCCGGAGCGCCTGCTCCACGAGTCGCGTGCCCTCGGCAATCAGACGCCGATCCCAGATCGAACGATCTTGCTCGTCGAGGAGGATCAGCTCGCCCGTCGGAGACATTCGCGCGGCGCGCCGCGATTCGTGCAGCAACATCAGCGCGAGCAGTCCGACGGCTTCCGGTTCCGGCAGCAGCTCGCCGAGAAGCCGGCCGAGCCGGATTGCCTCACCCGAGAGTTCGTGCCGCGTCAACGAGGCGCCGGAAGAAGCGCTGTAGCCCTCGTTGAAGACGAGATATATGACACGCAGGACGGCGTCGAGTCTGTCCGGCAGCTCGCCCTGCGTGGGTACTTGATACGGGATGTGCGCGTCGCGAATCTTGGCCTTGGCGCGGACGATGCGCTGGGCGAGTGTTGGCGCAGGCGTCAGAAAGGCCTGCGCGATTTCTTCTGTCGTCAGGCCGCAGACTTCGCGCAGGGTCAGGGCCACCTGCGCGTCGGGCGACAGTGCCGGATGACAGCACGTGAAAATCAGCCGCAGCCGATCGTCGCCGACGCTCTCTTCGTCGGCCCAGGCAGCGTTGTCCTCGACGGCGAGGTTCGCCTGGTCGCCGATTTCGTCCAGCGGATCGAATCGGGCGCGCCGGCGCATGCTGTCGATCGCCTTGAAGCGCCCCGTCGATACGAGCCACGCGCGGGGATTACCCGGAATCCCGTCGCGCGGCCACTGCTCGAGCGCCGCTCTGAACGCGTCGTGCAGCGCCTCTTCCGCAGCATCGAAGTCACCCAGAAGACGAATTAGCGTGGCAAGAACGCGGCGGGATTCGGAGAGATAGACGTCGTTCACCGTCTGGTCGACGGGATCGGTCGCTGCCACAGCGACCGATCACACCATCTTCGCTCAGCCGATGCAAATCCAGGGCGATCACTTCCCGCGCGAGGCGCTGAAGGCGGCGTCCATCTCTGCGACATTGGCCGGCACGTCCGGGAAGTCGGTGACCTCGAACATCTGCCGCAGCTCGATCTCCGGTGCTCGGTCGTTACCCGGCAGCTGAGCCAGGGGCACCTGCTTCGCCCATTCGATAGCCTCTTCCTTGGAGTTGACCTTGATCATCCAGTAGCCGGCGATCAGCTCCTTCGTTTCTGGGAATGGGCCGTCGATCACCTGTGCCTTGCCGTTCTGGAACGTGACCCTCGCGCCCTTCGAGCTCGGTTGAAGGCCAGCGCCGTCGAGCAACACTCCTGCCTTCACTAAAGTTTCGTTGTATCGGCCCATCGTCTCGAGGTCTTCGCGTGTTGGCAGGATCCCCGCCTCGGTTGTCTTGTCCGCCTTCAGCAACATCATGAATCGCATCGTTTGTGTCCTTTCCCATGACCCTTCAGCCTCTGGTCGAATGACAGACCGCCGGATCGACAGGTCCCTTGACGTTGCCCACAACCCTGCTGCAACGGTTGCCTTTTCGATCTTCCGCGTGGCAGTTCGACACATGGCAGAGAGGGGATACGACAATGAGACTCAACCGGACGCTGTGTGGACCGTTCAGGTATTGCTTGTGCTGGGTTCTCTGTTCTCTGGCGCGTCCTGCATCGATGAACTGAACGCTCCCTGGCGACCCGCCGGCTACTTCATGTCGCGGTACCGCTTCGCCGCGGCGAGGTCCAGGCGAAGCTCCTCTGCGTTGCGACGCGGTCCGTAGCCTGGCGTATCACGCTGGATGCGCCAGCCTTCTTTGAGCGGCCCCACATCCACAGTATCGAACCCGAACTGATCGATCAGTCGGGTGACCGTTTCTTTGGCATCCTTGTCGTCGCCGGCGATTACCAGGGCCCTGCGATTGCTCGACCCGGCCGGCTGACCATCGGTGGTGAGCGATGCGGCGTAGAGGTGATTGAACGCCTTCACGACCTTCGACTTCGGCAGGTGCGCTTGGAGGAGCTCAGAGACAGTGGTGGACTCGTTGTCGAGCTCAGGGATGTGTCCGTCGCGCTGTGGATAGTAGTTGTTCGTATCGATGACGACCTTGCCTGCGAGCGGCTCGACAGGTACCGTCTTGTAGTTCTTCAACGGCAAAGTGACCACGACGATGTCGCCGGCCTTCGCGGCCTCCGCGGGGGTTGCAGCGCGTGCCTTGGGCCCGAGCTCTGCGACGAGGCCCGACAGCGTTTCAGGCCCTCGAGAGTTGCTGATGACGACGGAATACCCGTTTGCGATGGCAAGCCGCGCGAGCTGGCTGCCGATGTGTCCTGCGCCAATCAAGCCGAGAGTATTCATGGTTGAGTTCCGGAATGTGTTTGAGTTTGTCGGCCCGCCCTACATCTACTCACGCCCAGGCGGGGTCTGAAGACCCCGCCCTACTTCAGGACGTCTCGTCGAGCGTTTCGGATCCGACTCCGAAAGCAGCGCTTCGAAGAATCTCAGGCCGCGTGGCGAGAAGTGTACGGCACGGCCGTCCGGAGCGCGCGTAGCCCAGCGCTCTTTGTAGATGTGCCGGAGCAGTTCAGCGCCCAGGGCACCCGCGAGGTGAGGACGCCGCTCGCTCCAGTCGAGGCAGGCGCGGCACAGCGGTCGTCGCGTGCTCGGGAGCGATGCGACGTCAATCCCGAGACGGCTGAAGAATCGGCGGCCGGGATCCGTGAGCACGAGACCACGGTCCGTTGAGTCTTCGTGCCCGTTCGCTCCGACGACGAGCAGGGCGCGCGCCTGGAGGCCAGCGAGGAAACGCACGGCCAGACTGCCCGCGAGATGGTCGTAGCAGACGCGTGCTGTTCGAAGCTCGACGTCGCGCGGACCGGTCTGCACGCGCTTCCGGCTGCCGGCAGCGATTCCCATCAGCTTCTCGAGCAGTTCTGCGATCTCCGGCCCGGCGAGCCGGAAATAGCGATGCCGGCCCTGGCGTTGCATCGACAGGAATCCGGCATCCTGCAGCTTGCCCAGGTGGCTGCTGGCAGTGGAAGGCAGAATGCCGGCCTCGAGCGAGAGCTCGGTCGCGGTCAGCGAGGCTCCCGACGTGAGGGCCGTCAGCATGCGGGCGCGCGCCGGATCGCCGACGAGCGCGGCGATCCCTGAGATGTCGGGCATGTCGACCATAGTTCGATCGTAACCGAAGCGTGGTCGTCTGGCCATGGATACGCTGACGGTCATGCCTGTGGCACCGCTCGACCCCATCTCCGCCGTGACGGCTCCCGATCCGTACGAGTTCTATTCGGAGCTCGTCGCGGAGCGGCCGCTGTATTTCGACGATCGGTTGCATCTCTGGGTCGCGTCGAGCGCGGAAACGGTCGCGGCCGTTCTCGCCAACCCGCGCTGCCGCGTGCGTCCGGTGTCTGAACCGGTTCCCAGGCCGCTCCTGGGATCGGTCGCCGGAGACGTGTTCGGCTCGCTCGTCCGGATGAGCGACGGCGATCGCCATCGTGCTCTCAAGAACGCCGTCGAGCGTGCGTTCGAGAGTCTTCCCCTTCCAACCGTGGAGCGCGCTGCCCGTAGGCAAGTCCGGACGTTTGCCGCGCCGGACTGGGCGCCTGCGGACGGAAGCGCTGTGACTCGATTTGCGTTCCGCTTCCCAATCCTGGTGATCGCCGCTCTGCTTGGTGTCTCCGAAGGCTCTTCTTGCGACATTGCAGACGCGACGCAGGAGTTCGCGGCGGGCCTCGCGCCGGACTCCGACACCCGACATCGGGCCACCGGTTCCGCAGCCGCAGAGCGTCTTCGAGCTCTCATGGCGCGGCACGTGTCTACACCCAGCACGGACGCGGACGTGAACCTGCTCGGGGCGTTTCGCCGCGCGGCCCATGCCGAGTCGATAGACGAGCACCACATCGTCGCCAACGCGCTCGGGTTTCTCTTTCAGACCTGCGATGCCACGGCCGGTCTGATCGGCAACTCGCTCGTGTCCCTTGGACGGCGGCCGGACGTGCTCGA
This sequence comes from uncultured Acidobacteriota bacterium, assembly GCA_963730995.1. Classification (GTDB taxonomy): domain Bacteria; phylum Acidobacteriota; class Vicinamibacteria; order Vicinamibacterales; family 2-12-FULL-66-21; genus CAVSUB01. The sequence continues at coordinate 90,543 of CAVSUB010000006.1, forward strand.
GCGCGTCACGCGCGAGCCGCAGGACCTTCGCGCCGACTATCGAGGAGGTGGCTCGCTTCGACTCACCCGTGCAGAATACGCGGCGCTTCGTCGAGACGGCCGGCCTCGTCGGCGGAGAAGTCATGCAGGCGGGCGATGCCGTGCTCGTTCTTCTCGCGGCGGCGAATCGCGATCCCGCCGCAAACTCCGATCCGGATCGCTTCGACCTTCAGCGGCCGGATCACCGCCTGTTCACGTTCGGCCTCGGCGCACATGCGTGTCCGGGCAGGGTGGTGGCAGTCGCCATTGCCGCCGCCGGTGTACGGCATCTCCTGGAAGAGGGTGTGGATCCTCGGCCGCTGGCCGCCGCGTTCAGCTATCGACCGTCGGTGAATCTGAGGCTGCCGATCTTCTCTTCCGTCCCCTATTGACATTCGATAGGAAACTCAACATGCTGGGCACTCATATCGAACGACTATAGGGAGCAGCTGATGTCATCCTCTCGAACCACGCTCCTCCAGGGCACGCTGGACCTTCTGATCCTGAAGGCGCTCACGACCGGCGAGCAGCACGGCCTCGGCGTCTCCCGCCGGATCGAGCAGATCACGGGCGGCACGTTCGTGGTTCAGCCCGGCTCGCTCTTTCCCGCGCTGCATCGCCTCGAGGAAGCGGGGTGGCTCGCATCGACCTGGCAGCCGTCCGAGAACAACAGGCGGGCGAAGTACTACACGGTTACGCGCGCCGGGCGCCGACAGCTCGGAGAAGAAACCGCGCAGTGGAACCGCATCGCCATCGCGATTGCTCGCGCGCTCGAGGCCTGAGCCTGCAGAATTCCGACCCGATCTGCGTGTCGGGCCGCGACGAACATCGGAGCGAGTCATGCCGTTGAAATCCCGCATCGCCAGCCTCTGGCGAAATGTCGTGCACCGGGACCGTGTCGACCGCGACCTCGACGACGAGGTCAGGACCGTCTACTCGCTGCTCGTGCAGGAGAAGATGAAGCGCGGTCTGGATCAGGCGGAAGCGCGTCGCGCCGCGACGCTGGAGCTCGGCCGGATCGAGTCGGTCGAGGAGCACGTGCGCTCGGTGCGGACGGGCGCATTTCTCGATGTGCTGATGCAGGACGTGCGTTATGGCGCGCGATCGTTGCGACGCACGCCCGGATTCACCCTTGCCGCGATCGCGACGCTCGCTCTCGGCATCGGCGCCAACACCACGATCTTCACGCTGCTCGACGCGGTGCTCTTCAAGCCGTTGCCGGTGCCGGCGGCGCGGGATCTGGTGGCGCTGTACGAGAACGCTCCCGACGGCGTCCCCGATGCGACCGGAGGAACAGGCCGCTTCCTCCGCTTTTCGTACCCGAGGTACGAACGGCTCCAACGGGCACTCGGATCGCACGGTTCGCTGGCAGCGATGACTCGCAGCGCCAGGTTCGTGATTCGACTGCCCAATGCCGTTCGAGCGACCGCCGTACGCGGCCAGCTCGTCTCCGGCAACTACTTCGATACCCTCTCGGTGGCGGCGGCGAGGGGACGGATCATCGAAGCGCGTGACGTTCGCGTGGGTCAGCTCGACGCCGTCGCCGTCATCAGCGACGGGTTCTGGAAGCGGTCGTTCGGCAGCTCGGACGCCGCGATCGGCCAGACCATCACAGTCAACAACCTGCCGGTCACGGTCATCGGCGTCGGACCGCCGGGATTCGTCGGCATCTGGACCGATTCCGAGTCCGACGTCTGGATGCCGCTCACTCTGCAGTCAGCGGTGCGGTACGAGAACAATTCCAGCTCCTACAACAGCGGCGATCGCAGTCAGCCGTGGATTCCGCAGGACCTCATCGCCTGGCTGAATCTGATCGCGCGGGTGCCGGCAGCGGAAGCGCCGCGCGTCAGCTCGCTTCTGGAGGCCGCGAACCGGCAGGCGCTGATTGAGTTCGCCGACACGTTCGCGGACGCCACGAATCGCCGCAACATGCTGGCCCATTCCCTTGCGCTCGAGCCTTTCGCCCGCGGCTTTTCCGGGCTGCGGGCACAGTACTCCGACGCGCTTCTTGCGCTTGCCGCGATGGTCGCCGTCGTGTTGCTCGTCACCTGCGCGAATATCGCCAACCTCATGCTCGCCCGCGCGGCCGGCCGCGCGAGGGACGTCGGGATACGCCTCTCGCTCGGCGCAACTACCAGCCGTCTGATTCGGCAATGCCTCACCGAGAGCCTGATGCTCGCCGCCGCTGGCGGAACCGCGGGGCTGGTGGCAGGCCGATGGGCGAGCGGATTCCTGGCGCACCAGGTCCTTGGGACGTCCCGTGTGCTCCCGCCGGTGTTCTCGCCGGACGGGCGCCTGATGGTTTTCGCCGCCGCGCTCTCGGTGATTACGGCGATCCTGTTCGGTCTCGCGCCTGCCATTCGGGCCACGCACATCGGCCGCGGCGCCTCGCTCGGGACGAATCAGCGCACCGCTGTCGGCCTCTCGACGATGCGAGGCATGCGGCCGCTCGTGGCGGCGCAACTCGCGCTGTCGGTGGTCGTCGTGTTCGCAGCCGTGCTCCTGGGCCGGACTCTCGTCAACTTCACACGCGTCGATCCAGGGTTCGACGTCGATCGCCTAGTGGGTGTCTCGTTCTCGCCGGCAGCCAGCGGATACCCGCCGACGAGTTTTCCCGCGCTGGGCGAACGTCTGGTGGCAGCCATGCGGGAACTTCCGGGCGTCACCTCCGCCGTCGTCTCGGTCTGCGGCCTCGTCGACGGCTGCTTCTATTCGAGCGGCTTCAACATCGAGGGCGCCCCATCCGGCGCCTCGGTTCAAGACAACTGGGTGGGCGCCGGCTATTTCGCGACCGTCGGCATGCCCCTGGTCAGCGGCCGCGGAATCGAACCGCGTGATGTGGTTGGCAGCCCCCACGTTGCCGTGATCACCGAGTCTGTCGCCCGGCGTTTCTTCGCCGGACGGGACCCTCTCGGCAAGCGGCTCGGCTTCAACAACCTCGACACAGAAATCGTCGGCGTCGTTCGCGATGCGCGCGCCAAATCGCTCCGCGATCCGCCGCCGCCGATGATCTACTTTCCGCTGGACGAGTCGCGCATGCCGGGCAGTCTGGACGTGCGAATCACCGGCAGTGCCGAACAGGCCGTCAGTGTCGTTCGCGAGGCGCTCCGCCGGACGGAGCCGCGGTTACTCGTAGATTCCGTGTCGACGATGCGCTCGCGGCTGGCACGCGACGTGGGCAGGGAACGTCTCGTAGCGTACCTGGCGTCGGGATTCGCGCTCCTGGCCCTGTTCCTGGCCGCACTCGGGCTCTATGGTGTCCTGTCGTACGCCGTCGCGCGACGAACGCAGGAGATCGGCGTCCGGATGGCGCTCGGCGCGCGGGCCGTGGAAGTGGCGGGCCTCGTGCTCAAGGATGCGCTGCAGGTCGTGGCCCTGGGCCTCGTCGTCGGCGTCGGGACCGCCTTCTGGGCGACGCGCATGCTGCGCAGCCTCTTGTTCGACGTCAGCGCCTCTGATCCCTCGACCACAGCATTCGTTCTGGCCGCGCTCGTTGTCGTCACGCTTGCTGCCGCCTACCTGCCCGCGAGACGCGCCGCGCACGTGGATCCCATTGCGGCGCTCAGGAGTGAATAAGAAGCTCTCAGCTCTCAGCTCTCAGCTATCAGCCGTCAGCTCTCAGCTAGACTTTGTCAGAAGGCGCGAGCTGAAAGCTGAGAGCTGAGAGCTGAGAGCTGAGAGCTACTACTCAGCGCTGAGCCCCAGACGACCCGCGACCGACACGTAGAACCCCCACGTGGCGAGTCCGGCTGCCATGCCAAGGATCAGCAGCATGTATCCGAAGTACCAGGCGGACGCATCGAGCGTAGGCGGCGGATCGAACATCAATGCGTTCACGAACGTACCGGTCACGAACGACACGAGCCCCCACCGCAGAACGATGAACGCGCCACTTCCGAAGTAGAGAAAGCCGATGAGGGCACCCAGCCACGGGTGATCGCTTCCGAGCGCGTTCAACACCATGAAGATTGCCGCGAACCCGAGCGCGGCCCGCCATTGACCCCGCAGGACCACTCGAAGCACGAACAGCAGGAAGAAATAGAGAAGCACGTTTCTGATCGCGTAGGGTGCTTCCTGCAGGGTCGCTCCAATGGTCCCGCGAAGGCCTGAGAGCACCTCCGTCGATCCCGGAAAGCCCGCTAGGTCGTTGCGCTTCGAGAAGAGGTCGACCGCTCGAATCATCAGCGCCCACGCCACGCCAAGCGCCGAGCCGATCAGCACGTCGCGTCCGACGACCGGATCGCGGGCATGTCCCGTCAACACGTTCGTCCAGGAGACGAGGACCTGCGGCCACTGTCGCCGGACGAATGGTTCCAGGGCGACGTAGATAGTCCAGAGGAGCACGCCATAGAAGCTGGCGGTGCAGACGGCAATCAGGAACTCGGCGAGCAGGCCCAGCGAGGCGACCATGTGCACCTGGCAGAACCAGAGGGCCATCAACACGCTGAACGTGGCAAGAGCCAGCCGGCCGGCGCCCCGCTGATCGCCGCGACCTTCGAGGAGGTTCTTCCGGGCGAGAAGCCCCGCACCTGCGAGGATCCCGATCGCCAGCGCGACGAGGGCCATCACCGTGGCCTTCTCGCCGGGCTTCGCCTCTTCCGGCATGCGCCAGGGCGTCCGCCATGGGCCAATCAGCGTGAAAGCAACGGGACGCCCTCCGAGCGCCGCTGCTTCGACGCGCAGAGGCCGGCCGCTGCCGGGCCACGTCCCCGTCCATGCCGCTCGGGTGTCGGAAGTCGCCAGCCAGTTCCACAGAGGCTCGGCCGGCTGGAGCTGCCTCTCGTCCAATCCGGCGAGCGTGAAGAGTGGGCCCCAATCAACCGGTGCCTTCGGGATCGGCTTCTCTACTCGCTGCGGCGGAATGGTCTCGAACGACTCGAGTCGTCCCTCGTGGTCCAGTTCCAGCTGAGTCATGCCGGACATCAACGGCGGCGGATCGTCCGGGCGGACGATGCCTGGCGTGAGGAGGTCCGTGTGAAATGCGGTGGCCGTCAGCGAGTCGTCGCTTTGACGGTACCAGAACCCCAGCGGCGACGGGCGCTGTGACAGCACGGTGCGCCACTGCGGCGCCGGCTTGTCGGTCGACGTCACATGCTTCATCAGCGCCTCGTTCCACTCGAACCCGTACGCCTCGTCTGCAGGGCGCTGCGGGTAACCGATCTGACGAATTGCGTCGCGAGCCTTCTGCGCCAGCACATCCGGCGTGTAGCTGGGCCGCATGACGTCGAGCGGGCTGGTGTGAATCGACATCGCGAAGCACGCGATCATCCCGGCGATGATCGAGCCGTAGAGTGTCCACGCGACGCGGAGGCTCAACCCGGCACCCTCGCCCGCCGCCGCGACGAGCTCTGGAGACGGCGTCTCGCCCGCGGCGAGCAACGCCGCCAGCGGGTCGCCCCCGGGCAGGGCCGCGGAGACAGCCAGCGCGGTTGCGGGGCGCTTCGCGGGATCGGATTCGAGGCACCGGAGAATCGCGCGTTCGATCGCCTGGCTGAGGCCGCCGATGACCGCCGAGGGACGCGTGATCGTTCCTGTCTCGTGCTGGTTCACGAGCTCTCCGATCGACGTGGCGTTGAACGCGCGCCGACCCGTGAAGAGCTCGTAGATCACGAGCCCCAGCGCGAAGATGTCGCTTCGCGTGGTGACCTCCCGGCCGAGAAGCTGCTCGGGCGCCATGTATCCTGGCGTCCCCGCGCGAATGTTCTCGACCTGACCGGCCGCGGCAAGGCCGAAGTCCATCACGCGTACTGCGCCAGTTCCGTCCAGCATGACGTTGGCCGGTTTCAGGTCCCGATGGACGATGCCGCGTTGATGCGCCGCGGCCACCCCGGCGCACAGCTGCCGTGCGATGGCGATCGCTTTGTCCTCCGGGAATCGTCCTATCCGACGAAGTGACGACGCCAGGTCTTCGCCGTCGACGTATTCCATCGACAGATACAGGAAGCCTTCGCTCTCGCCGATGTCGTAGACGCGGCAGACGTTCGGGTGCGAAACCTGCCGTGCCATGCGCACTTCGTTGTGAAACTGGGCGAGCCGCGCGGGATCCTGGCGGAGGCTCTCGGGCAACAGCTTCAGGGCGACCTGCTGGCCGAGCCGGAGGTCGTCGGCTCGATAGACCTCGCCCATGCCGCCGCGGCCGAGCAGGCCGATGATCCGGAAACGGTTGTCGAAGAGTGTGCCTGGGGAAAAGCGTCCGTGGCTGATCGAGTCCGATGCGGTCAGCCAGCCAGTCGAGGGCGACGTGCCGCTGTTTGGGGGAGCAGTCCGTTGCGGGGCGCCGGCTGACGACCCGCTCGGCGACAAGCGCGTGACGTTCTCATCGCCCGAGATCGTCAGCGCGTCGCTGCCGGATCGATGGCCACAGGAAGGGCAGAATCGCGCCTCTTGCGGGATGTCTGCTGCGCAATCGACGCACCGCACGATGGAATTCTACGCGAAGCAGGCGTGGCAGCTCATTCGTGAAGCCTGAAGACCCGAACAGGAGGAGGGGAGGAAGGAGGATCTTTCTGTCCCTCTATCAACGTAAGGGGCTGCTCGCGCCGCGCGTAGCGCGGCGGAATGAGCGGACGGGCACGAAATCGCGAGCGCAGGCACCGTCGACACGCGTTCGCGATTCGTGCCCGCCCGCTCATTCCAGCGCCCGCTTTCAGCAGGCGCGCGAGCAGCTCACCGACGCAGTGAAGGACAGGCAAGCTTTTCTCCGTCCTCCCTTCCTCCACTCCTCCTGTGAAGGTTTTCGTGACAAGCGAACACCGGCACGAAGGACCACTCTTCACTCCGCTCGAAGCGCCACCATCGGATCGACGCGCGACGCCCGCCGCGCGGGCAGGTACGCGGCAAGAGTCGCTACGACGAAAAGGCTGCACGCTGCCGCCGCGATCGTCAGCGGATCCGTCGCCGCCAGGCCGAACAGCAGTCCCGCGATCTGACTCGACGCGACACGAGCCGCGCCGAGTGCGGCAGGCACGCCGACAACGATCCCTATGGCCACCAGGAGCCAGGCTTCGCGGACGACCAGCCACACGACGTCGACGCGACGCGCGCCGAGCGCCATGCGAACACCCATCTCGCCCATCCTCTGGACCATGGCAAACGCGAGCAGTCCGTAGAGTCCCACGCACGCCAGGAGCAACGCGAGGCCGCCGAAGAGGCTCGACAGCAGCGCGATGAGGCGCTGCTGCACGAGGGCGGCGCCCATTTCCTCGTCAAGGGTGTGAACGTCGAACATCGGCATGGAGGGATCGATGGCCGCTACCTGCTCGCGGATCCGCTGAACGACCTCGCCAGGCGTCCCGGTCGTCCGCACGTGCAGCACCATCTGTCCTCGCCCGGTGCTCGTTTGCAGGAAGGTCATGTAGATCAGCGGTCGTACTTCGCCTCGTGGATTGCTATATCGCGAATCCTGCACTACGCCGACGATCGTGAATGGCTCCGATGGCGCCGAGCCGCCTTCCGCCGCACCAAGCAGCCGCGCACGGCGCCCCGTGTAGCACGGCTTGCCGAGCGGATCTTCACCGGGGAACACCTGACGCGCGAATGACTCGTTGACGATGCAGACCGCCGGAGCACGTTCGGTCAAGTCTCCCGTGCCGAAGTCGCGTCCCTTCAGAATCGGGATTCCAATCGCCGCGAAGTAATTCGGATACACCATCAGGAGCGGCACGCGGACGTTTTCGCCAGACGCCATTCGCACCCCCGCACCGGCGGTCGATGTCGGCGCCGTCGGCGTGCCGTTCGCCATACTCGCGAGGCGGACGTTCGGGATCTCCTGCGCTCGCTGGATCAGCTCGCGATACGTTCGATCGAGCCGTTCCGTCGTCCCTGGAATGTTGCGCTGGTCGCTGCCTCGCGGCTCGACTCGGAGGATCAACACGCTCTGGCGGAAGGCATCGGTTGCGTTGCCGTTCAGATTCTGGAGGCTGCGCACGAACAGTCCGGCACCCACGAGCAGGAGCAGAGACAGCGCAAGCTGCGCGATCGACAGGATGCGTCCGGGGCGCAGGCCGCGAGTCAACGAGCTTCGAACGTTCTTCAGCGCCGGCGTCAGGTCGATTCGCGTGGCGCGCCACGCCGGCGCGAGCCCGAACAGTATTCCCGTTGCGATCGACACCGCCGCGGTGAACATCAGGATGCGCGGATTCGGCGTGAGATCCAGAGCGACGGCGGTTCGACCCGACGACATGAACGCCACGAGCATCTGCGTCGTCCAGCGCGCCACGACCAGACCGCAGAGGCCTCCGAGCGCCGCCAGCACGACGCTTTCCACCAGGAGCTGGCGCATGAGCCGTGAACGTCCGGCGCCGAGAGCGAGCCGCATCGCGAATTCGGGCCGGCGCGCGGCCGCGCGGGCGAGGAGAAGGTTGGCGGTGTTGGCGCAGGCCGTCAGGAGGACGACCCCGACCATGGCGAGGAGCACGAACAAGGGCCGGGAGAATTGGAGACGGAGGTCCGATAGCGAAGTTGCCGGAGAGAGCACCAGTCTCGCGGGCGGCGGTCCGGGTTCGCCGGCTGTCTTCGGAGCGCTGCGGCGAGGGTCCTGCCCGGACTGCAGCGCGGCGTCCATAGCCGCAGCCGCCTGATCCGGCGTGAATCCGGGCTTCGTGCGGGCGATGACCTTGACCCAGGTCCTGTTGACGATCGGGTTCTCCAGGAGGTTCTCGAACGCCGGCATGACGGTGGGCTGCATCATGAGCGGCACGAAGATGTCCGGCGCCGTCCCGACCTCGACGCCGAAGAACTCCGGCGGCGTCACCGCGACGATCGTGAAAGGCGTGTCCGAGAGACGGATCGTCCGTCCGAGCACGCCCGGATCCCGCGCGAACCGGCGCTCCCAGTAGCCATGACTCAGCATCACGACTGGATGCCCGTTCGGCACCCGATCGTCCTCCGGACCAATCGCGCGGCCGATGACGGGGTTCACGCCGAGAAGGGAGAAGTAGTCGCCCGAAACGAGTTGACCCTGGACGCTCGCCTCAGGACGGCCGTCGACGCTCACGTTGACCGGGGCGGTCGCGTATCCGGCCGAACGCGCCATCGTGCTGGCATCGTGGAGGATCTTGTAGTCGTCGTAGTTGAACCCGCCCCCGATGTCGGTGCCCTGTTGAAGCGCGGCAACCAGAAGATGCTCGGGATCCTGCACGGGCAGCATCCGCCACATCACGGCATCCATCAGCGTGAAGATGGCGGTGTTGGCGCCGATTCCCAGACCGAGCGAGAGCACGACCGCCGCGGTGAAGCCGGGACTCCTTCCCAGCAGGCGAAGCGCATACGCAAAATCGGTCAGCATCCCCATCACCCCCACCCGGTGTTAGACGGCCAGCTCCGGTCGATGGATGGGGGAAGCCGAAATTTCTGGAAAACGGGGCGCTGCGCTGGCCCCGGAGGTTGATTGTCGCGGGCATCGACATATACGATCACGCCCATGGCTCAAGAGACCCCCAACGTCGTCAGCGCGTCCGCCACTGGTCCAAAGCTTCCGGATGGTGTCATAGACATCGAGTCGCTCGAGGGAAGCGATCCAGTCCTCGGATGCCGCGTGTTCACCCACTACAACGGGCCGACCGATTATCTGACCGGCCTCTGCGCCGGCATGTGCGTGCTCGAACCGGGCTCGAGCCCTCATCCGCCTCATCAGCATCCGGAGGAAGAGTTCATGATCGTCGCGTCCGGTACGGGAGAAATCGAGTGTGCCGGCAAGACGACACAGGTGGGGCCAGGCGCGATGATGTACTGCGCCGGGAACGTCGTTCACGGCATCACGAACACCGGGAAGCTTCCGATGACGTTCTACTGGTCCAAGTGGCTCGCGTAGACCCTTGATCGGCTCGCGTGATCTAGCCTCTTCTTTTCGACGCGTGCTACCGGGCCGTCACTCCCGTCCGATCACTTCGAACACGTACCCGTTCACCGGATCGCGGAAGAAGAACCGCTCGAACGGCGTCCCCCTGAGGGGCTCGATGAGCTCCGCGCCGCGCTGCACCAGCGCCTGTTTCAGCGATTCGAACTGCGCGGGCGGATGGATCAACGCGACGTGACGGCCGAACTCCCCTTCGAACGGCGAGACCTCGAACGCGTCAACGTAGGTGATGTGCAGCTGGTGGCCGCGTCCGAGGTTCAACCACACCGACTCGCAGGGCACGTTCTCCGGCACCGGATCGCGCGGGTACCCGAGTGTCTGCTCGAGAAACGACGCCGTCTTCTCTACCTCGCGCGTCGCCAACGTCAAGTGGGCAAAGCCCATGGGTGCTCAACCTCCACGGATGTGACGAGCAGGATTCCGACCGCAGAGTACCACGACGTGATTCAGCTCGCGTAGCGTTCCTCCACCGTCACCGCGAAAACCACGGTTCCTATTCCGCCAATGACGCCTGCGACGACGAAAGGCACCGCAGGCGAGACGCTCCACAACAACCCGCCAACGAATGCTGCGGGGCTGATCGCGAGACTCCGGATCAGATAGTAGAGGCCGATCGATCGCCCACGGAGCGCCGGCTGCACCATGTCGAGGATCATCGCCTTCCTGGCCGGCTCGCCGATTTCCCGCAGACCCCCGATGACGAAGGCGGCAATCAGGGACAGGAAGCTCGTCGAGAGGATCACCGCGACGGGAAACAACGCGAAGAAAGCGAACGTTGCGATCACGAACGGCTTGCGGCCGACAATCCCTGCCAGCCGGGCCGACGGGATGTAGGCCGCCATCGCCGTGAGTGCTTGCACGGCGACGAGTACGCCGAACTGCGGCGCCCGGATTCCGATGACGTTCGTCGTGTAGAGCACGAGAAAGACATCCACCATCGCATCGCACGTCCGGATGAAGACGTCGGACAGCAGCAGATGGCGAAGCTCTGATGGCAGCGATTGCCAGATGCCGCCGATGCGAGTGCGGGCGGGATCAGGGATCCTGCCGATCGAAATGAAAGCGCAGCAGAGCGCGGTGACGCCCGCCAGCGCGATCGCGGCGAGGAGCGACACTCGCACGCCGGCACGCAGCCCGTACGCGGCGATGAGCATGCCGCCCAGCGTCGGAGCCGCGACGATCGGTATGCGCTTCAGCACCGACTGGACGGTGAAGCCCATGGCTCGCTGGCGCGAGGGCAGAGCGTCTCCAATGATGGAAAAGAGCGTCGGCGAAGCCATGCTCGACCAGGCCATCGCGAAGAGCAGGCCCAGGAAGATCCAGGGCCACGTCGGCGCGAGCCAGTAAGTCAGATATCCGGCGCTCGCGATTGCGATGAACAAGACCAGTGCGGTCCGGCGCCCCAGGCGATCGGCGAGCCACCCGCCCGGATACTGGTACACGCCGTCCAGGAAATCCTCGAAGGTTCCGAAGAGGCCGATCGCGGGGATGGGCGCTCCCAGATTCTCGAGATACTTGGGAAGGAACTTCCGCCACAGATTCTCGCCAAGGCTCATCAGGAACACGGTGCCCGAGGCCGCGGCGACATTGCGGTTGAGCGCGAAGTAATCGGCCAGGCGGCTGGCGCGATCCGCCGAAGCCGTCATATCGTTCCCACGTCGCCATTATCTTCACACGTGGGCGGCCGTCAGGCTCCTTCCGACGGACTCACTCACACTTCGGACCGATCGTCGGATCGCGCGAAGCTCAGATATGTTGGTTGTAGGGCGGGGTCTGAAGACCCCGCGCTACGCCAACCGAAGTCAATCGCGGTGAAAGCGCGGGAATTTTCTGTCGCTGTCATTACAGAAGGAGCGTGTGTGTTCGTGTCTCAGACCCGGGTGTCCGGAAGCGGCCAGGCTGGCGCCGCGTCGACGAAATGGATCTCGGGACAGCGTATGGCTCGAACGTGCGTCCTCGCGCTCGTGGCGTGCGCCGGCGGGCTGACCGCAGCCTCGAGCTCCCAGGATCCGATTGAGCCACGCCTGACCGACGTCTTCGTCGCCGGCGAAGGTACGTACCACACCTATCGAATTCCATCGGTCATCGCGACGCCAAACGGCGCGCTGCTCGCCTTTGCCGAAGGCAGGCGTGCGGGCGCCGGCGATGCCGGCGATATCGACCTCGTCCTGAGGCGCAGCGTGGATTCGGGCGCCTCGTGGTCCGAGCTTCAGGTGATCGGAGACGATGGCCCGAACACGTTCGGCAATCCCTGTCCTGTCGTCGATTCGATCACCGGTGACATCTGGCTGCTGACGACGCACAACCTGGCGTCCGATCGCGAGCGGGACATCGTCGCCGGGACCAGCCGCGAAAGCCGCACGGTTTGGGTGATGAGAAGCGCGGACGACGGCAGGATGTGGTCTCCACCAGTCGAAATCACCGCGAGCGTGAAGCGGCCTGATTGGACGTGGTATGCGACCGGACCTGGCGTCGGTATTCAGCTCGCGACCGGCCGTCTGGTCGTTCCAGCGAACCACACGGAGCTGAAGGGCGGCGTGCATCGCTCGCACCTCTTTTTCAGTGACGATCACGGCAAGACGTGGAGCCTTGGCGGAAGCGCGGATGCCGGGACGAACGAGAGTCAGGTCGTGGAACTGGCCGACGGCAGGCTGATGATGAACATGCGGAACCACCCGCCGCTGCCCGAGAACTTCAGGATGGTCGCCACCAGCGCCGACGGAGGCAGGACGCTGTCGAAGGCGTACCCCGATCGCGCGCTCATCGAGCCTCCCGCGCAGGCGAGCTTCATCCGCCTGACGAAACCGAAGGCCAACGATCGCGGGCGTCTTCTGTTCGCCAACCCCGCTGCGCCGAAACGGGAGCGCCTGACCGTGCGCATGAGCGACGACGAAGGCGTCACGTGGCCAATTGCCCGCGTCGTTCACGAGGGACCGTCCGCCTACTCCAGCCTGGCCGCGTTGCCGGACGGCACGATCGGCCTGTTGTTCGAGCAGGGCGATCGTTCGCCGTACGAGAGAATTACGTTCGCGCGATTCGGGCTCGAGTGGTTGACCAAGGGAAAAGACAAATGAATCTCGACAACCTCACCTACCCCATCGTCCAGCTCTCCCTCGACCTGATCTCTCTTGACGAAGCCTTGGAGACAGCCGCAGTCGGCGTGACCGCGGGGGTGGACTGGCTCGAGGCGGGAACGCCGCTCCTGCTCGCGCACGGCCTGCGGGCGGTCGAGGCGCTGCGCGCGCGATTCCCCGACCATCCGATCGTCGCGGATTTGAAGACGATGGACGGCGGGTATCTCGAGGCCGAGATGATGGCCAGGGCCGGCGCGAATCTCGTGGTCGTGATGGGGCGGGCGCACGAAGCGACGATCCGGCGCGTCGTCGACGCCGGACGTGACTTCGGGATCAAGGTGATGGGCGATAACCTCGCGGCAGAGGACCGTGTCGCCTGCGCGCAGTGGATGGAGAGCCTCGGCGTCGACTTCATCGTCCATCACATCGGCTTCGACGAGCGCGCGATGATCAAGGGATTGAGCCCGCTCGACGAGCTCGATCGGGTCGTGCAGGCAGTGTCGATACCGGTACAGGCCGTGGGCGGCCTCTCCATTCAACAGGCGATCGAGTGCCCGCGGCGGGGCGCTCCGCTGGTGGTGCTCGGCGCGCCGCTCGTGATCGACGGCACAGCGTTCAGACCCGCCGATGCCGACCTGCTGTCGACGCTGCGGAAGATCTGCAATGCCGTTCACGGTCGGCCCCACGCGGCGCCTAGCTAGGAGGCCGTTCCCACGTTACAGCTGGCGCATCTCTTCTCGTCCGAGCGGCCGTCCGTACTTCGCCGCGATGCGCCCGGCCGCGTTGACCTGGGCGTCCTCGAGAGTGGTCGAGAGCCAGACACACCGAATCGAGAGACCTCGCCTGTGCGCCGCCTGGATCACCGGCGTACGGGCCTTGCGCGTGACGTATGTATTGTCGAGAACGATGCGCGTCCGGCCCGACGCGAGGAGTCCATCGATTGCCGGGAGGATCTCGCGCAGGGACCCTCCCGATTCGTCCCGGCTCAACCGCTCGTAGCCTCGCGCGACGAATGTGCGCGCGAGCGTGCTCTTGCCGGCGCCGGGCAGGCCCATGATCAGCACGAGCTCGCCCTCGATTCGTTTCGGGGCCTCCGCTCGCGGTGACGCCCGCAGCGCTCGCCCCGCCGGGAAGCGCTCGTCGAGAATCGCACGGTCTGCTTCCGTGAAGGCGATGGATTGGATCCGCGCAAGTGATCTCGCGGTATCTACGTGAGTCGCGCCGGGAACAGGCAGGATCCCGCTCGAGAGGTCTATCAACCATGCGAGCGCAATTTCGAATGCCGTCGCGTCGTGGCGCTTCGCGAGATTGGCGAGCGTCGCATCCGAAAGCGTCCGGCGCCGTCGCCGAGAGCCGCCGAGAGGACGATGCGCGATCACCTGGATGCCGTTGGCGCGGCAGTACTGGACGACCCCGCTCAGAAAGCCGCCGTCGTGCCAGACGCTCAGCTCGACTTGCACCGAAGCGATCTCGGTGATTTGCCGGGCCTCTTCGATCTGCGCCACGTTGACGTTGCACAGGCCGATCTGCTCGACCAATCCGTCGCGTCGTAGAGCGGCCAGGGCTCGGACGCTCGTAGACAGCGGCGATCGGGGATCGGGCGCATGGAGCTGATAGAGCTGGATGCGCTCGACGCCGAGAGCCCGGCGGCTCGCTTCGCAGGCGGAAACGATCGCTCGTGCGCGTCCGTCTTCGATCCAGTTACCCTGCGGTCGGGTCAGACCGCCTTTCGTCGCGACGACGATGCGCGCGCGATCTCCGGTCCAGGTGTCGAGGGCAGTCGCGATGAGCCGCTCGTTGTGGCCGGTCTCCGTGGAGTCCCAGCAGTAGGCGTCCGCCGTGTCGAAGAACGTAATGCCGGCATCGAACGCGGCGTGCAGGACCGCGATGCCGTCCGAAGCATTCCGGTCGCGCTCCGTGGACAGTCGCATGCAGCCCATTCCGACGCGCGGCGTAGCGGCTGGCCCGATGAACGTGATCACGACCGAGGTCTCATGGGAGAATCGAGGTGAATCGCTCAACCTGGAACAGGATAGCGGGTCGATAGTGAACTGGGTGAACGTCGCATTGCTCGCGCTCGCCTCGAGCGTCCTCCCGGCCGATGGACGTATGCCGCAGAAGCACGGGCTTCCGGTACGAGTCTACGTGTTTACAGCCGAGGCAGGCGGCGCGACGGTCTCAGAGGAGGAGCAGGGCCGTCTCGATTCGGTCCGGGACCTGAGCGATGCGCTGAAGGGATCGCGATTCATTCTCGTCCCGTCCGCGGACCAGGCGCAGCTGACAGTCGAGATCACCAACCGTGAAGAGCGGGATTCCGCTCAAGGCGGGTTCGGCGGAAAGTCGCTGACGAAGTTCCGCGAGACGATCCTGCGGATACAAGTCAAGGCAGGCGAGGATCAGTCGGAGCTCAAGGGGATAGGGCGGCCGTCCTGGGGGGCGGCCGCCAAGGATGCCGCCAAGCAGTTGTCAACCTGGGTGAACAATCACCACGTCATCGAAGCAGGCAGTTCCGTCAAAGAGCAGTCGGGACTTCAGCCTCTACATTAGAAGCCATCTCACAAATACTCTGCATCGGGCTCAACACCCTCGGCGCCAGGTGGATAGGTCAACACACTTGGGCGATTAGGCCCAGCAGGAGCGTGTGCCTGGGATGAAGAACGGGACTCTGCTGCATCCGGAAGCACGGGCGGAAATCCTGCGACGGATCGAGGTGCTCACGCCGCGGAGCGAACGCAGGTGGGGCCGGATGACTCCGCATCAGATGGTGTGTCATCTGAGCGATGCGTGTCGCGCGGCCTTGGGCGAGCGGCGTGTTCCGGTCATTGGTACGCTCTGGGAGCGCACCGTGATTCGGTGGTTGGCAATACACACGAACGTCAGATGGCCGCAGGGCGTCAGGACCGTGCCGGAGGCCGATCAGGAAATCGGGGGCACTCGTCCAACCGAGTTTGCGCGCGACGTCGATGAATTGCGAGGTCTGATTCAGCGGTTCGGTGGCCCGAAAGCGCAGCTCTCAGGATACCATCCGCTGTTTGGCGCCCTGTCGGAAGCGGAATGGGGCAGATTCAGTTACCGTCATGCGGATCATCATCTTCGTCAATTCGGTGCCTAGGAACAGGGCAATCGAGATTCGTCAGGACGTCGAGCGTCTGCTGCTTCGCGGTGAGCCGAAGAACGTGCGAATCGCAAGTGCGCCGCGGCTCAAGCCGCACGTGACCCGCGATAAACGGCGCGCTAATTTCCTGTCTGCTGCAGACATCGCTCGCCATGAGGCGACTGATCGTTACGTATCAGTCCAAGCTGCCAACGCCCGCGCTGACTGTAACCACAAGGTAACTGTCAGAAACGATCGCCGAAAATCATCGTTGACGGAACAGCAGAGACGATAGGATCTTCAAGCAGATACTTGGCACGCCCTGACAAGGTCACTTCCTACGACGACCGTCAAGAGTGGTTGGCCGCGGGGGATCGTGCCGGGCGGATGGCGGACCATGCTGCTCGCCCGACGAGCAGTCTGAAGATGGAGGCACCTATGGAGCATGTCGAGAGCTTGCTGAAGGCAACGCTTGGCGAAATCGAGCGTCTTCTCAGCACCCGTACCGTTGTCGGTGAGCCGATCCACCTCGAGGGCCAGACGATCATCCCGCTCGTTGCGGTTGGTTTTGGCTTTTGTGCTGGCGGCGCGTCCGGCAAGAACCAGAAGACGGCGAGCTTGGAAGGCCTTGGCGGCGGCTCCGGCGCCGGAGGCGGTGTCAAACCGGTCGCGGTCATCATCGCCAGCAAGGATGGCGTGCGTCTGGAGAGCGTTCGCAGAGGTGCGGCCAACGTCGTCGAGAAGGTCGGTCAGGCCGTCGGCCACATCATTGAAAAGCGCGGCGAGAAGTCGGCCTAGGTCGGGTCGCGCATATGCTCGCGCTCGTTGCTGCGTTAGCGGCTCCGATCGCCCTCATGGTGGCGATGCTTGCCGTGCCGCTCGTACTGTTCATCGAGGCCGAGCGCACTGACAAGCTGAAGTTCCGGTGGCGACTGTTCTGGCTCTTCGGCCTGGTCAAGCCTCGCTCGCGGAACCGATCTGCGCCGTCGGCACCCGAGCGCGCCGCCGCCAGGCCTGCTGACACGCCGAAGAAACGGAGGGGGAGAGGGCGGCGCGTCGCAGTTGCGGTTCTGCGGACACGCGGCCTCATCGAGAGAGTCGTCCGGCTCGCCCTTGCGCTGCTCCGGCGGGTGACACTCGAAAGGCTTCAATTGGATGCGATGTTCGGCTTCGAGAACCCAGCGGATACGGGGTTCGTATACGGATGCCTTTCGCCGGTGCTTGTGCTGGCGGACGTACGGGGACTGAACATCCGCTGTCATCCGATGTTCCTGGAGTCGGGCGTTCGAGGTGCGTTCCGCGCGACAATCCGTGTCCGTCCGCTCTTGGTGGTGGGACCGATTGTCGCGTTCCTCGTGTCCCCTCCGGTTTTTCGCGCCGCACGTGTGGCGTGGCGAACAAGAAAATGAGCGACCTGCGCTCCGACGCGCGCGTCACCGTCACAGTCGGTGACCTGGAGATTGAATCGACCGAGAGAACCGTCGTGCGTGTGGAGCGCGTTTGCGGTGGGATTGTCGGACTGGCGTTCAAGCGACCAGTATCCATCGTTGTCCGGTCACCAGCCGGCACATGGAGACTGGATCTGCAGTCCGAAGACGACGTGCCTGGAGCCTCATTTTCTTGAGGGGTTATGAGATCGCCTCCAGTTGCAGTGCGCTCAGCGTACCGGGTTCCATCTGAATCGCCGGACGTTCTCGCGCTTTCTCCAGCAATACCGAGTCGCCGAACTCGTGAGTGCGATAGCCGTACCGCTCGAGCTCGGCGTCGATTGCGTCGAGCGTCGAACCGGTCACGAACGTCTGCAGCAGGTCGTAGTGACTCGTTCCGGGCTCGTGGGTTCCGGTAAGGACCGCGTCGACAACGCGCAGGATGCTGGCCGGCCCCAGCCTCTGGGTCGCGAGCCCTTCCCCGGATCGGATCGATCCGCCATGCGCTCCCGCATGTTCCAGCGCCCTCACCACCGACGTTCCAACGGCGACGATGCGGCTGCCTCGTGCGCGGGCGCGATGGATGAGGCGTGCCGTCGACCGCGGAATGAGATACGGCTCGTCGAAAGGGAGCATCGCGTCGAGTGCCGGATCTCCTGTCGAGGAGAGTCCGGCGGCGTGCGTGAGCGTTCCGAACGCGATTCGGCGGTCGGCCATGGCGTCGAGCACGCCCCAGCTGAGGGCGAAGCCGGCAGACGGCGGCTCGAATGCGGCCGGCGGACCTGCGATCGGCGTCCAGGTGTCCCACACGGCAAGTGGCTCCTGCAGATGGGCGTACTGAACGGGACGTCCGTGTCTGGCGAGTCCGGCCCAGATGTCGTCCGGCGTGCCCTCGAACTGCAGCAGGACGAGCCGTGGATGATTCATGTGTGACACCACGGTCGCAGCGAGGGGACCGAGCAGCAGTCGATCGCCGCGACGAAGTGCCGGCGGCTGCGGACGATCCTCGGTCCGCACGTGGAAGTCTCCTTCGCCGAAGATCACGGCGACGGCGCGGCTGATGCTGGACGGCGAGAGCGACGCGCGTGCGGCGAGCCTGACTTCGATCTCGCGTCCGCTGGGCGCGTGTGTTCCGCGGAGGCTGGCAGGAATCGTCGCGGCGTCGTTCGCGATCACGACGTCGCACGGCCTCAAGAGGTCGACCAGTTGTGACCGGGGCACGTGCTCCATGAACCCGAACGTGTCGACCGTGAGGAGCCTCGCGTCCCTCGGACGCTGGACGGGAGCAGTCGCGGGGATCATCGATCGGCCTTGTGCGCGTGAGCGGCCGCGACCGCCGGCGTGTTCGCCAGCAGGTCGTCGATCAGCCGGATCAGTTCGCGGGCTGACGTTGCCGGGTCTTTCAGGGTGGCGCGGTCCGCATCGGGGATCGCTGCAGCGTGGAGCGGAGTGTCCATGTCGCCCGGGTCGAACGAGATCAGGCGCACGCCGGCTGGACCGAGCTCCTCCTGCCAGATGCGCGTCATGTGCAGCAGCGCTGCTTTGCTCGCGCCGTAGGCGCCCCATCCGCCGTACGCGTTGACGGCGGCGTCGCTCGAGATGTTGACGACCACGGCGCCCCGGCCTTCTCGCGCCGAGGAGGCGAGGGAGCCGAGCAGCGCCTTTGTCAGTCGAAAGGGTCCGAGCAGGTTCGTGGCGAGCGCCTGCTCGAGGTCCTCGCAATCCGTGTCGGCCAGCGATGCCAGCGGCACCGGCCCAAGGCTGGAGGCGTTGTTGATCAGGACGTCCAAACCCCCGAGGGCGCTGGCGATCTGAATCGCGATCGCATGGATCTCGTCCTTCCGGGCCACGTCGCCGAGGATGCCATGCGTCTTCGGCAATTGCCTTCTGACCTGTTCGATGCGTTCCCGCCCGCGCGCCACGAAGGCGACGTGCGCTCCGAGCGTCGAGAGCTCCTCCACGAGCGCCAGCCCGAGCCCTGACGTTCCACCCGTGACCGCGATCCGCCGACCCGTGAGGCCGCCCGATACCGTCTGGTGTGTTGCGTAATCTGCCCGTTCGTTCGTTGACATGGCTCCATGCTACAAGTTAAAGTTAACTTTAAGTCAAGCGCTTTTCTTCGCTGTTTGCATGGCCGAACTCCTGACCATCTCGGACGTCTCCCGCCGCAGCGGTGTCGCGTCGTCGGCCCTGCGGTTCTACGAAGACCGCGGGCTCATCAGGTCGGAGCGCGCCGGATCCGGCCATCGGCGCTATCCGCGCGCGGTCCTGCGGCGGATTGCCTTCATCGTGTTCGCTCAGAAAATTGGCTTGACGCTTGAGGAGATTGGCGCCGAGCTCGCGCAGATCCCCGCAAACCGCCCGCCCGATCGGTCGGACTGGGCGCGCATTTCCAGTCGATGGACGCGCCGGGTGGACGAGCGAATTGCCGAGCTCCAACGGTTGCGCGACAGTCTCACCGCCTGCATCGGTTGCGGCTGCCTGTCGTTGCGCCAGTGCCAGCTCTCCAATCCCGCCGATCGAGCGAGCAGGCTCGGACCTGGTCCGCGGTACTGGATTGGCGATCGGCGGTGATGTCCGGTCCGTTCAGCGGCGCGGGACCCGGGCGCTCAGCTCTTCCAGCCAGTTGAGCACGACGTCGATCCGGGTGTCGGACCCGCGGATGAACTCCTTCTGCCCGGCCGTGATCAGGCCCACGAACCTGCCGTCCGCGGCGATGTCGTAGTCGGTTCGCTCACCGGGCGGGGCCCCCTGCAGCTTCTTCGGAAGGCTCACAGCATTGCCGAACGCGAACGGTTCGGCCGTGATGCCAACGCATTCGAACCCGTTGACGTTCGGGTCGTAGCAGAGCTCCTTCCCATCCCGGGACCAGCGCGCGTGCTTCGGCGTGTCGGACGGCCTCGCGGTGTACTCGTACGCTGCACCCGACGGAAATCGCTGAATCCAGAGTTTCATCTGGTTCCCCTTCGTCGTCGAATAGGCCACCGAGCGGCCGTCGGGGGAGAGGGCGGCGTCCATGGCGGCCGACGAGGGATTGTCTCGAACCGCGCGGCCGTGCGCGCGCGGAGCGAGTACGCCCACAAGGAGACGCCGGCGCTCTTGCTCGTGACGCTGTACAGAAGAGTGTCGCCGGCCCACGACTCCGGCGCGTGCGATTCGCCAGGCTTCGGCGTCGTGAGCCGCTCGGCCTCGCCGTCGAGCGGCCGCCACCACAGGGCGTCGTCTCCGCCGCGATCCGACTGAAACGCAACGGCTCGATTGGAGACCCAGACCGGAAACCTGTTGTTTCCTCGAGTCTCGAGCGGCAGCATGTTGCTCGCGCCGGACAGCTCGTACGTCTCGACGATCGCCTGCCTCCCGTCGTCGGACTCGAAGGCGATCCGTTTGCCGTCCGGAGAGACGCTCGGGCGCGCGTAGGGTCCGCCAGGGAGGTGCAGCGGCTGGATCTCTCCATGCCGATCCATCAGGCCGATGTCCAGCGGCGCGGATCGCTCGCCGGCGAGCGGACCGGGGATGTAGGCGAGAGTTCCGTTGTCGGACAGGCTGAACGCGGCCCCGCCGGTGAAGCCGCCCGACGATCGCCTGACGCCTTCGACGACGGGCACCCGCTGGCCGTGCACGGCCAGCTTCTCGATGTCGAACGCCGCCGCGTACACGGCCCCGGCAAGGGCGTAGAGGAGGTACCCGGACGGAAGATAGCGGGCGTCGCTGCCGCCGTCGAGGATCAGCGTGCGCTCGTGGGTCCGCAGCGACTCGGCGAGGATCTGGGCCCTGTCCCAGCGACTCGGGGCCTTGCCGGCGGCCAGCGTGAAGAGAACGTGCTCACCGTCCGGCAGCAGCTGCGGGTTATACGCCGTTTCGCCCTCCTTCACCCGCACCAGCACCTCAGGCGTGCCGCCGTCCTGGGAGACGCGCATGATGCCCCTGCCGCCCTGGCCGAAGACGATGACGTTGCCCTCCCAACGGATGCCGGTCGGCACGATTTCGACCGGACAGATCAACTGTGGCGCGCCGCCCGTCGCGTTGATCTTCTCGAGGGCCTGCTCCCCGATGGTGAAGAAGGCGATCGAGCGGCCGTCCGGCGAGAACACCGGTTCGGTCACTTCATAGCTCTCGGTGCCCGGAAGCAGCGTTGCGTCGGTCTCCGACATCGGGCGGACATACAGGCCGTGCGGCGCTCCCGAATAGACCATCCGGGACCCGTCCGGGGACATCGCGACGATGTGAGCGCCCCGGCTTCCGTTGAGCATCTGCCCGGGCGGAAGGAGGTGGGTGAACCGCGTGACGGCGGGCGCCCGCAGCGGTCGGAGGCTCCAGGCGATCACCGCGACGAGGGCGACGCCGAGTGCGGCGGCCGCGGCCCACGGAAGCCACGTCGATCGTAAGCCCGTTCGCGGGGCAGGTCGCGCGGTCTCCCCAGGTGGAGCTTCGTCGATGGCGTCGATTTCGATCCGGACATCGCCGATGTCCCTCAGGCGTTTCTTCGGATCCTTCACCATGCAGCGGAGCAGAAGCCGCCGAATCGATGCGGGTGTCGCCGGGGGGAGAGCCGACCAGTCCGGCTCGCGCTCCAGGATCCTCGCGATCGAGTCGGAGACGGTATCGCCCGCGAACGCGATGCGCCCGGTCAGCATTTCGTAGAGCACGCAGCCGAACGCCCAGATGTCGGTCCGCTTGTCGACGGGGAGCCCGCGCGCCTGCTCGGGGCTCATGTAAGCGGCCGTGCCCATGAGGACACCGCGCTTGCCACCGGCGCTCGATTCCGACGCGCGCGTGAGATCCGGCGAGCCGTCGCCGCTGACGGCCTTCGCGAGGCCGAAATCCAGGACCTTGACGACACCGTCCGGCGTGATCTTGATGTTGGCCGGCTTGAGGTCGCGGTGGATGATCCACTTCTCGTGGGCGACCTCGAGGGCCTCGGCAATCTGGCGGGCGATCCGAAGCGCCTCTTGCAGCGTCAGACCAGACTGACCTGACTCACGACGTGCCGCCAGCGTGTCGGCGAGCGTCTCGCCCTCCACCAGCTCGAGGACGAGCAGCCGGACCCCGTCGACGTCGTCAACGCCGTAGATCCCGCAGATGCCCGGATGATTCAACGACGCGAGCACCCGCGCTTCGCGCTCGAATCGCGCCAGGCGATCGGAGTCGTTCATGAAGGCCGCGGGCAGGATCTTGATCGCGACGTCGCGTCCGAGTCTGGCGTCGCGGGCGCGGTACACCTCGCCCATGCCGCCCGCGCCGAGGAGCGCGGAGACCTGATAGGCGCCGAGAGTCCGGCCGACGATGGCCACTGGCGCCAGGGCGGGGGGCAGGCTGGTGCTCCGGAGACGCGGGTGACGGGCGAGGAGCCCGTTGTCCGCCCCAGACTCGTTCAGCAGCGATTCGACCTCACGGCGGACGTCGTCGTCCGGGCACTCGAGCCGGAGGAACGCGATGCGCTCCTCCGGCGGCAGGGCATCCGCCCCGTGATAGAGCTCTTCGATCCGCTTCCACCGCTCGGGCGTCATTCCGGTGCGCACCGCCGCCCATTCTAGGCCGGTATTCCCTGTTCAAGTTTTCGCAGCGCTTTCCCGCTTCGAAGTCGGGGGAGGGCGAGCACCAGCAACTGGAACCGAACCTCCGGCACCGGGTCCACGCGCCCCATGAATCCTCGCTGCACAACAGAAAGGGCAGACGATGTCTAATGCACCGCTCGTAGCCATCGCAACGGTCGCACTCGCCTCTCTCGCGCTCGCTCCACCGCCACCTGGGCCCGGACAGCTCGTCGTCTGGGGATTGCCCTCGGATCCGCTGGTGACCCATGTGCCGACCGGAGCGTTTGTTTCATTGGCGGCGGGCGGGGCCCAACAGACCCTGGCCATCCGCGACAACGGAAAGCTTTACCTGAACGATGCTGTCGGCCAGGTTCCCCAGTTCGATTCGAATTGGGACGACCCGACCGTCTGCGCCGCGGGGATGGGCCGCAACCACCTGCTGGCCATCCGACCTGACGGAGGAATCGTCGCCTGGCCCGAAGCCGCCAGAGCCGGGGCTCCAACGACCGGGCAGTTCATAGAGGTCACCGGTGCCGCCGGGCTTTACAGCGTTGCCCTCGACACGAACGGCAAGATCGTTCTGTGGGGCGGTTCGGGCATCCCGGCGGAGGACCAATTCAAAGTCATAGGCGTGGGCCCGCCGACCGGACGTCGCTTCAAGGCCATCGCCGCACGCGGGCGATACACGTTGGCGCTTGCCGAAGACGGGAACATATTCGGCTGGGGAACCAACGGGGTCACGCCCGGCACCGACTTCGGCGTCTTCACGTCGGCGACCGATCCATGGACACGCGACGGGTCGGGACACTTCATCGCGCCGATGGAGCCCGGCAACCCGTACAAGGCCATCGCCGCGGGCCTCGACATCGTGGTTGCGTTGCGGACGGATGGCCGCCTCGCCGCCTGGGATACGACCGGTCTCATCCCTGATCCGCCGGTCGGGGTCTTCACGCACATTGCCGCTGGACTCGGATTCGCCGCGGCGATCGACGAGGCTGGCCACCTCCACGCCTGGGGCGACGCCGGCCATGCCTTTGTCACGGCCGCCGTGCCGGACGGCGTCTACGACGCGGTCAGCGCGGCCACCACTCACGTAACCGCGATCGCCCGGCCCGCGCCCGCCTCGCTCTGTTCGGCGAACGTCTGGCTGGGTCTGAAGAACAGCGACGACGTAGGCACCAAGTTCGACCTCCTGGCGGAGGTCTCGAGCAATGGGGTGCTCGTGGGATCCGGTCAGCTGGCCGGCGTGCCCGGTGGCAGCAGCGGCTTCAACAACGCCGTCCTGCGCACGATTGCGCTCTCGCTGAGCCAGCCCTCCCTCCTGGCTTCAGGTGACGTGTTGAGCCTTCGGCTGTCCGTCCGGATCGCTCAGGACGTCCCCGGACATCGGAGCGGAACTGCACGCCTGTGGTTCAACGATACGGCTGCGAACAGCAGCGTGGGCGCAACGAGAGGCGGGACCCCTGCTCACTACTACCTGGTCGGCAACACGACCCCGGCGACGTTTGCTCTGAACGAGAACACGGCTGGGTCCGGGCCGATGAGGTCGGTCGACATGTTCGTGGACCGTGCGGTGGGCGGCAACCCGTTCAAGCCGTTTGGCACCTGGAGCATCGTTCTGCGATAGGAGGCGTCAACCTTGATTGGCCTGCCAGAGCCCTGTCCCGGTCATCCGACGGCACAGCGGGCGCAGTGAGTGGATCCCTTCGAGCGCCCTGCACGTTTTCGTGGCTCGTTCCCGCTTCCTGAGTAGAGGCAAGGAAAATGATTAACAGGATACGAACGGGGATCGTGCTCGTGGTGTTCGCGCAGGGCCTGGCCGGATGCGGGGAATCCAGGGTTCCGACCGGGCCGTCAGCGCCATCGTCCGCTCCGCAACAGAGCCCGCAGCCGCTCCCGCGGCCGGTTCCGCAACCGGTCCCGATCCAGCCGCGCGTTACGTCCATCGCGCCGGACGCCGGGTCGACAGGCGGCGATGCGTGGGGAGCCATCACCGGCGCCGACTTCCAGCCCGGCGCCGTTGTGAGAATCGGAGACGGTGCGGCGAAATCGGTCTGGGTGCAGGACAGCACGACGATTCTGTTCTGGACGGGACCCCACCCCGCTGGAACCGTGGACGTGGTCGTCACGAACCCGGGGGGCCTGGTCAGCCGGCTGGCGGGCGGCTACACGTTCGCACTACCTGAGTCCTTCGACTTCAACGGCGAGTGGATCGCCCATGCCGGCCCGGACTACGGGACGGAGATGGGTCTCACCGTCCGCAACGGCGGGGTCGTCAGTCTCTCGTGCGGCGGAACGTCGGTGAGCCTCTCTCTACCCGTCCCGGTTCGCGGCGGGGAGTTCTCGGCGGCCGAAGAAGACGGCGTTATCGTGTCGGGCAGGGTGGTCTCGCCGGTCAATGCGATTGGCACGATCAACGCCCCCGGGTGTGTCTCTACGACGTGGTGGGCCGACAGGAGCAGCGCGGTTCGCAGCGCTGGCGTCCGGTGACGGGCCGAAGGCCTACGGCTTCAATCCTGCCGTCCAGTTCCGGACGATGTGGATCGGCGGAGGAGTCGAGTCGAGCGACATGTTCACGAGGAACCGTTGCCCGTCAGGGCCCGGAATGTAACTGTTCCTCGCGTTGAAGACGTCCGCGGGGATGTCGAAGAGGAACTTTGGAGCGTCGTAGTCGAAGGTGGGACCCGGCCGGACTTCCACGGAATAGAACTTCCTGGCTTCGCTGACGAAGAAGAGCTCCTTGCCATCCGGCCGCCACATCGGTTGACGCCCGCCACTGTTGGACACCGGCCATCGATCGCCGGTCGCCGGGAACGGCTGCACATAGACCTCGTATCCTCCCGTCGCCGTCGACGCCCAAGCGACGAACTTGCCATCGGGTGAAAACTGCGGCTCGACATCACCGAAGGGGGACTGCACGATCGCCTGAGGCTTTTTCTCACCCGTCATCGGGAGGACGAAGATGTCCTGGACCGATTCACCGGCAGGGTTCGCGAAAAACAGCAGCCATTTGCCGTCGGGCGAAATCTGCGACGGTCCATTCACGGCCGCGTTGTAGAACAACTTCTCCTCACCGGCGCCGCTCGCACTCTTCTCGAAGATGCCGCCGGGGACGCCGTTCTGCGGCGAGGTTCGGTACAGTATTGTCACACCGTCGAGGGACCAGACAGGCGATCCTTTCAGGCCCGGACTCGTCGTGAACTTCGAGGGTATCTGCCGGCTCATGTCGAGAATCCACAGGTTGCCGTCGCCGATGTTCAAGTACACAAGACGCTTTCCGTCGGGTGAAAGTGCAGGGTACCTGTAGCTGCCTGGCCTCCCGATTTTTTCCAGGAGGTTGCCCTTGCGATCGAACCACGCGAACTGCGTCGTCAGGTCACTGTTCGGCTGGAACGCCAGTACGCCAGTGGTCGACACCGAAAAAGCCGCCAGCCCGAGTGCGGTGTTTCGCGCGATCCGTTCGGCGACTGGCAACGGCTCTTCGCTGAGCTCGAGTCGCGGAAGATCGAACCGTTGTCGCAGCAGCACGCCTCCTCTCGTGAACAGCAGGAAACCGGAGGGATCGTAGGCGGCGTTGCTCTCGCTCGCCAGCAGCTTCCGTGGAGCGCCGGCGGCCGCAATCGAGGCGACGTACACGGTGGGTCCGTCGCCCGAGTTCCTGGCCCAGTACAGGAAGGTGCGGCCGTCCGGAAGGAAATACGGCCAGAATGCCTCTACGGCGACATCCTTCTCAGTATGACCAGCAAGGGCCACAGCGGTTCCGCCCTCGGCCGGCACGCGATAGAGCCTTGGCGAGCTGCCGCTGCTGAAGAGGATGTCGCCGCCTGATCCCCACGTTCCGCCTCTACCGATGTCGCCTACGACGTCGCAGATTTTTCGGGGTGTGCCGCCGCCGGCGTCGATCCGCTTCAACTGGTTTCCAACGAAGAACGCGATCGACCTGGCGTCCGGCGACCAGAAGGGCAAAGACGCCCCGTCGCTCCCGGTCAGAGGCAGCGCATCGAACGAGTCCAGGGAGCGCATCCACAACAGCGTCCTGCCGGATCGATCCGTGGCGACGAAGACCAGTCGTGTACCGTCGGGCGAAATGCTTCCGCTGGTGGCCCCGCTCGCTCCAAACAGTCCGATCGGTCCGGAGCCAAGCACGGTATCCTGTGGCGGATACATCTGAAATCGCGTGACTTCCTTGCCTGGGACAGGCTTCAGCGCGACATACGAGGCGAGACCGATCAGCGAGACGAGCGACAGGGCGGCGAGCGCCCAGGCCGCGCGCTCACGTGCCGGAGCCGTCGAGGCCACAGACGGCAGGACTGCCGGCGCATCGACTGAGCGCGGTTCCTCGAGGTCGAGCCTCACGTCCGCGATGTCGTGAAACCTTCGCCGCGGATCCTTCTCGAGGCACCGTCGAAGCACCCGCCGGATCGTGGTCGGTGTTGCCGCAGGCAGGGCCTTCCAGTCAGGATCGCTCTTCAGAATGCTCGCGAGCGTGTCCGAGACCTCGCTGCCTTCGAATGCTCGCTGCCCGGTGAGCATCTCGTAGAGCACGCAGCCGAAGGCCCAGATGTCGCTCCGCTTGTCAGCTGGTTTACCGCGAGCCTGCTCGGGGCTCATGTACGCCGCGGTGCCGAGAATGATCCCGAGCCGCGTGAGTGCCGGGCTCGTAATCGTTGGCGTCTGTGCCGATTGAGACGTCTCGGTTTCGTTGGCGAACGCCTTCGCGAGGCCGAAGTCCAGCACCTTCACAGTGCCATCGGCCCGCAGCTTGACGTTCGCGGGCTTCAGATCGCGATGAATGATGCCGCGCTCGTGCGCGGCTTCGAGCGCCTCCGCAATCTGCCTGGCTGCCGACAAGGCGTCGTCCAGAGGAACAGGTCCCTCAGCCACGCGATCGGCAATCGTCGGTCCCTCCACGAGCTCGAGAACGAGTGCCTGCACGCCATTGGATTCCTCGAGGCCGTAGATTGCGGCGATGTTGGAGTGGTTCAACGACGCCAGCACCTGCGCTTCACGCTGAAAACGCGCCAGCCGATCCTGATCGAGGGCGAATGCACTGGGCAGCATTTTGAGGGCGACGTCGCGATTCAACCGGGGGTCACGGGCGCGATACACCTCGCCCATGCCGCCCGTGCCGATGAGCT
Organism: uncultured Acidobacteriota bacterium; assembly: GCA_963730995.1. Taxonomy (GTDB): domain Bacteria; phylum Acidobacteriota; class Vicinamibacteria; order Vicinamibacterales; family 2-12-FULL-66-21; genus CAVSUB01. The sequence goes on from CAVSUB010000006.1 coordinate 118,684, forward strand.
CGACGACTTGGTACACACCGAGGCGGGCGCCTACTCTGAGCGGCATCGAGATGCCGGATTATAGCTGCCGGCGGATGTCGGAAGCGGATTCGGTCCCGATCCTCGATAATGACGGCGTGCGTCGCAGGCTGCGGCTCGTCACGGTTGCTCTCCTCGTCGCCGCGACGGCTGCGGCCGCGCAGTACGACGCGCCCGGGCGCCCCGGTGGCGCGCCTGACGTCCGCTACGACGGGCAGTTCACGTTCGTGCGCTTGCGATGGGGCTCCGACCTGAGCTCGTCTTTGTTTGGTGGGGGGTTTGGTGGGGGCCGCCGCGGCTTCAGCTCCGCCTGGAATCACGACTATCCGCGCGCCGAGCAGAACCTCTCGCGCATCATCGACGAGGTCACCGGCGTGCACATCCGGTTGGATGGCAGCCTGATCCTCACGCTCGACGACCCCGAGCTGTTCAACCATCCGATCGCTTTCATGTGGGAGCCGGGGTTCTGGAACCTCACCGATCGCGAGGCCGCCTCGTTTCGCGCGTTCCTGTTGAAGGGCGGCTTCGCGGTCTTCGAGGACTTCGACGGCAGACAGCAATGGGACGTCTTCGAAACGCAGATGCGGCGGGTGCTTCCCGATGCGCGATTCGTCAAGCTCGATAAGACACACCGCATCTTCGACTCGTTTTTCCAAGTCAAAGACATCGACGCCATCGTCCATCCGATGTCCGGCATCCGTCCGAGCTACTACGGGATTTTCGAGGACAACGATCCGTCGAAGCGGCTGATGGTTGTCGCGAACTACGACAACGACGTGCCGGAGTACTGGGAGTGGTCAGGGCAAGGCCTGTTCCCGTTCGACGCCTCGAACGAGGCGTACAAGCTCGGGGTCAATTATGTGATCTATGGGTTGACGCACTAGGCGGGTTCCAGGGTTCCAGGGTTCTAGAGGTTCTAGAGGTTCTACGGGTTCTAGGGGTTCTAGGGGTCCAGCGGGAAGCTGAGAGCTGAGAGCTGAAAGCTGAGAGCTACACATCCAACCGCCACACTATGGAAATCTCCCGTCCTTCGAAAACAGACGACAAGCGGCTCGCGGGCCTGTTCGCGGCCGTCGTGACCCCAATAGACGACCGCGGACAGCTGGATCTCGACACGTTCGATCGCCTTGTCGACGCCTTGGTCGACTCGGGAGCGAGCGGCATCTGCATTGCCGGGGCCACGGGCGAGTATCCGCACTTCGAGTCGGCAGATCGCAAGCGGGTGATTCGACGTGCGGCGGCGCGGCTCCCGCGCGATCGCGCGCTCCTCGTCGGCATCGGCGGGTCGTCGATGCACCACACGATCGAGCTCGGGCGGGAGGCAATGGACGCGGGCAGCAGGGCCCTCTTGTTGCCGATGCCGATGTTCTTCCGGTACGAGCAGCAGGACCTCGAGGAGTTCTGCAGCCATGTGAGCGGAACGCTGCGAGCGCCGTGCCTCCTGTACAACCTCCCCGTGTTCACCAACGGCCTCACCGTCGATACCATCGCAAGCCTGCTCCGGAGCGAGGCGTTCGTGGTTGGAGTAAAGGACAGCAGTGGCGTTGCCGCCAACCTCGACGCACTCGCGAGAGCGCGAGAGGAAGAACCGTGGTCGCTTCTGGTCGGGGACGATCGTCTCCTGCGGAACGGATTGGTCGCAGGCTGGGATGGAGGCATTTCGGGCGTTGCCGGATTCTGCCCGGAGCTCGTCGTCGCGGTGTATCGGAGCTTCGCAGCGGGGCATCTGGACGAGGTCGCGCGGCTTCAGGGTCTACTCGACGAGCTGATCGTGCGTATCGCGCCCTTTCCGACGCCCTGGGGGATCAAGATCGGGCTGGCCGCCCGCGGCATCGACACAGGGCCGCTGCCGTTGCCGCTCACGGCCACGAGACGGCAACAAGTCACGGCCTTCGCAGAATGGTTTCAGGGATGGCTGCCACGGACGGGACTCGCCGCGATCGCCTCGTCACCATCCGGATCGGGTCTGGCGTTGTAGTTCATCGGTGACTTCCAGGATCAGGGCTTCGCCTCTCGAAGCCACGCCTCATTGAAATGGGCGTGCTTGATGGTCTTGCGCGGAAGACGCCCCTCGGAATCCGGTTTGACGCCCGCCGACGGCGCGAAAAAGCTGTACGTGGCGTGCAGCGTGCCGTCCGCTGCCTGGATGATGGATGGGTAGTGGTACTGGCCGAGCTGCTGCTGGTCGGTTGATTCAGCATCGCGCTCGAGATGTCTCGTCCAGCGCCAGGTCTGTCCCTCATCCTCTGACAAGGACACGGCCAGGCTGTATCGATCCCGCTCGAGGTCGTTGTAGATCAGTGCCCAGTTCCCGTCCCGCAGCACCAGCACCTCGGCTCCGGATCCCGGGTTCGGCAACGTCGTGTCTTCGACGGCACTCCACGTCTCGCCCCGATCCGTCGATCTGCTGATCATCAGCCGTTTCGGAGCGGGCCCGTTATCGCGCATGTAGGCCACGAGCGTGCCGTCCTTCTTCCTGGCGAGCGACGGTTGGATGTTCCCCAGACCGACGAGCGGTGTGCTCGTCTTCCATGTAGCACCCCAGTCGTCCGAAATAGCCATCAATGAAAAGCTGAAGCCGTCGGAGTAGAGGGGCACGATCAGCCGCTTGCCGTCGAGGACCAAGGGATGCGCGCGGGTCATCCACCCGAGCCGCCGGAACAGCTTGTCGGCCGCGTGTTTCTTGAGCTCCTCCGCGCGGCGGACAGCCTCATCGGTCGCCGGCCTGGATGCGAGCAGTCGGTCCACCTCCCGGTTCACGACTTCCGCGAACTCATCGCCTGGCGTCACGTGCAGAACCTCGCTGACGTCCCACCTCGGCGCACCGTCACCTCGATAGCTGGACGACACCTTGTACTTCATGAGCGCGGTGTGCCACTCGTTCGCAAGGATTGTCGGCCACATCAGCCAGAGCCGTTGCTTCGGGTCGACGAACATCGTGGCGTTCGTGTCGGGATACCCGGGCGTGTCGGCGAGCAGGAAAGGATCGCTCCACGTGCGATTCCCTTTGCGCAGCCGCGCTCCTCTCACCACCACGTCGTCGGCCGTACGTTCGCCGGATCCGTGGAACCAGCAGACCAGCAGGTCGCCATCGGGCAGCTCGACGATCATCGAAGCGTGGTTGTGCCAGTGCTCCAGGGGAAAGATGAACTCGGATTCGAGGAACGCGGGCCGAGCGGACTGGGCAGCGGCCGGAGCGAAAGAGCCGGAGATGCCGGCGACGCCCGTCGCCAGAGCCATCAGAAGTGTGCGCATCGGGCCTCCGGAAAGCATGTCGCCGGGGAGGAAGGTAGCACGATCGATCGCGCTCCATGCAAGTCTCGAGGACCGTTTCTCGCTTCTCAGTCAGGAGCGAAACAGGTCATGACAAGTATCACGCCCGTATTCCGGCCTGAGGTCCGCATCCGTACGACGCTTCGATTGACGCTCGCAGTGCGCCTCGGTCTCGCCATGCTGCTGTCGGCATGTAGCGACAGCGGTCGGTCTCCGACTTCCGCGAGCGGTCTGCCCTCAGTCTCACCCTCACCCTCACCCTCACCGTTACCCTCGCCTCCTGGTGCGACCTATACGCTGTCCGGCATGGTGTTCGAAGTCGCTCCACAGGGGCAAGTGCCCATCGAAGGCGTCGAGGTCTACTGTGACAGCTGCGGCAGCCCTCAGGGTCACACCTTCACATACACTGACTCGGACGGCACCTACAGTTTTTCCTGGACTTCTGTCGGTCCGAATCCTCTCTACGTGACCAAGAGCGGCTACGAGATCGTCGACCCGACCGGCACGTTGCGGGATGAATACGGGAGGGTCAAGGTCACGGTCAGCGGCGACACGAGGTTCGACGTCCAGCTCGCCCGCCGATGAAGCTGCTCTTCGTCCGCACTGGGTGAATCTTCGTCCGGACGAGTCGGCTCTGGCGTAGAATCAGCCCTCAGGGCACGCGATGACCCCGCGTGGCCGATAGCGTCCCGGTTCCGGGAGTCTTCGCGCGCCGTCCGGTAAGACCGCCTCCCTCCAGCTACATCGCGGCTCGTACGCAAGGAGTGTTCAAGTTTTCGGCCCCCTTTCTCGCTTTCTAGAAACGGGGACAGGGCAACCACACGTTTAGACGTGCGCGGGGACATGTGCCCCTGCCGGCCGCCCTGCTCCCGATTCAGACGGGAGACTCTCATGTCGTGCACCAGGAACGGAGCCTTCGCCGCTCGACCGCGACGGCGGCGGTTATCGGCGGCCGTGGCCTTCGTCCTCTTTTCGTCGACTGCCGGCGCGCAGGGCTTGACGGGCGCGCTCATCGGCGCCGTGAAGGACGGGAGTGGTGGTGTCATCCAGGGGGCGGTCGTGCGTGTCACGTCCCGTGCCCTGATTGGTGGACCAGCGACACAGCCCACCGACGACAGAGGCCAGTTTCGGTTTCCTGCTCTCCCGCCAGGCGCCTACGTGCTGCAGGTCTCGTTTCAGGGCTTCACACCGGCGCACGAAGAGGATGTCCGCATAGCGGTAGGCGCCACCATCGAGAGAACGTTTGTCCTGCAACCGGCGGGCCCCACCGTTTCGCTTGTGGTCGAAGGCACGGGCTCCCGGCTGGAAGCACGGGACAGTGGGTTCAGCACCCGCTTCGGGTCCGAGACTTTGCCGTCGATTCCCGTCCGGCGATCGAGCATGTTCGATTCGATCAGGGCCGCTCCGGGCGTCTCGCCGACGTCTCCGACGAGCGGAAGCGTCTTCACTGTCTCCGCGTTCGGCTCCGGCACGAACGAGAACCAGTTTCTGTTCGACGGGACCAATTTCACCTGCCCCTGCAACGGCGTTGCTCGATCCGAACCGGGGATCGACTTCATCCAGGAAGTGCAGATCCAGTCTGTAGGGGCGTCGGCCGAATACGGCAACATGCAAGGCGCTGTGATCAACGTCGTGACACGGCAGGGGAGCGACCGGTTTCTCTCCGACGCGTCCTACTACGGTCAGCCCTCAGGGCTGACGAGCCAGCCCAAACAGCTCGTCGTTCCAGGTCCCAGCCGTTTGTCGAGCGGCTACGAACGCGTCAAATACCAGGACCTGACCACCAACATCGGCGGTCCCGCGGTGCGCGATCGGTTGTGGTTCTTCTCGGGCTACCAGCATCTGCGGGACTACGACAGCCAACCTGGCACCGATCCGGCGTTTCCAAGAACCTACGACCAGGACAAGATCTTTGCGAAGCTGACCTGGAGGCTGGCGCCCGGCCTGCAGTTGCAGCAAAGCTTCCACGAAGAGATCTGGGTCAATCCGGTGCCGCCGACGTTCGTGACGCCTTTCGAGACCACGAACCGCAGCAATGCGCACGTGCCGGCCATCACTTTCGGCAACCTCACCCACACCTTGTCCCCCAATACGGTGTGGGACGTTCGTATGGGCCGGTTCCTTTTCGCCCAGAACAACCCGCCCAGCGTGTGGGATGGCGCGACGGCGAGTCGCTTCAACAACCTGACAGGTGTCACTAGCGGCGCACCACCGCAGATCGGTCCGCTGACGATCAGCCGCACGACCGTCAAGGCGACCGTCAGCCACTATCAGCGCGCGCTCCTTGGCGCCGATCATCAGTGGAAAGTGGGCACACAGCTCGAACGAGGCTGGCACCACGCGATCAACATCACGCCGACAGGCACGAGATTCGTCGACGGCATCGGCGAGGCAAAGGCTTCTCAGGCAATCTCCCGCGCGCCTTCGCAGGAGGGTGGGACCCTGATGTCGGTGTCGGCCTTCGCGAGCGATGCCATCACGATTGGCGATCGGCTGACGATCAACGCCGGTGTCCGGTTCGATCACAGCCGCGCTATCAGCCAGGATCTGCCGGCCCTCGATGCGTCGGGAAATGAAACCGGCACGACAATCGAAGGGCTCGGTACTCTGTATACCTGGAACATTGTCTCGCCGCGTGTTGGAGTGACGCTCAAGCTCACCGGCGATGGCCGGACGATATTGCGCGGAAGCTACGGCAGATTCAGCCAGGGAATCCTTACCGGAGAGATTGGCTCGTTCCACCCCGGTGTTACCGTGACGAAGACCACGCAGTTCGATCCGGCAACAGGCGGCTATACGCTTCCAATCTCAGAGGTCGATCCCAAGACCAACCTGTTGCTCGATCCACACACCCGCGCGCCGCGGACCGATGAATACTCTGTTGGTGTGGATCGCCAAATCGGCGGCGGCCTGGCATTCGCGCTCGCCTATGTGCGCAAGGACGGCGCGAACTTCATGGGTTGGACCGACGTCGCCGGTCAATATCGCGAGGAGACGCGGCCGCTGCCCGACGGGCGCAGCGTCCCGGTGTTCGTGCTCGATACGGCCGTCACTCCCCCCTCAGCCCGCCGCTTCCTGCTGACGAATCAGGACAACTACGCGTTGACATACAACGGCCTCGTGATGGTCGTTGAAAAACGCCGTTCCCGTGGCTGGCAGGCGTCTGGCTCCTATACGCTGTCGAAGGCCGCCGGACTGCAGGCGTCGAGTTCCACCAGCGCTGCCGGCGCGCAGGTCAGCTCGGTCGTTCCACCGGGTTCTCTGACCTTCGGTCGCGATCCCAACGATCTCACCAACGCATACGGCCGGCTGCCGAATGACCGTCCTCACATGTTCCGGGCGATGGGGACTGTGGACGTTCCGCGCACCGGGTTCGTTGTAGCTGCGAATCTGCAGTACTTCACAGGCAAGCCCTGGGCGGCCACGACGACGGTGGCCTTGCCTCAGGGCAGCCAGCGCATTCTGCTCGAGCCCCGCGGCTCCAGGCGGCTGTCGTCGCAGACGCTGCTCGACGTGCGCGCGTCGAAAACGATTCGATTCGCCGGCGTTGGACGGGTCGAGTTGCTGGTCGACGTGCTCAACCTGCTCAACGACACGGCTGAGGAGAGTCTGGCGAACGACAACCAGTTCGGATCCACGTTCGGGCAGGGATCGCTCTTCGTGGATCCACGGCGCGTGATGTTCGGCGCGAGGCTGAACCTCGGCCGATAGTCACGCACTTTTCCCGGGCGTTACTTCCCCGGCAGCTCGAACAGCACGATGTTCGAGTTCTCGCGCGAACGATCGAAGACGATGAACTTGCCATCGGGCGTGATGTCGAAGCTCGTCAACGCTCCGAGGTCGCCGAGGCTTGCCAGCGGCCGCGACTTCTTCGTCTTCAGATCGAGGAGCGCGAAGTTCTGCGACGCCTGAGACGGGATGCACACGAGGCCCGCGCCGTCAGGCAGGAAGCGACAGGCGCCGGGGCGCGCCCTGAAGGGTGATAGATCGACCCGGGTACCGTCCGGCCGTACCGCGCGAAGGTTGACCTCGGCTCCGAGTCCGTCCCCGTACACGATCAATTGGCCGTCCGGTGACCAGACCGGGTTGTAGGCCTGGCCGGAGACGAGGGTGACTGGCTCGCCACCCTTCGCGGGAATCTTGAACAGCCCGGGGCCGTGCGCATCCGTTCCGCTCGTGGCAATCCATTCGTCGTCCGGCGACCAATCGGCAGTGCCCTGACCAGGGGCGCCGGCGATGTTGATTGAGGGCACGAGAGTCCGGGTGTTCGTTCCGTCAGCGGACATGACGGACAGGTGCCGTTCCCCGCCCTCTCTGACCACCAGCGCCACACGGCTGCCGTCATGCGAGATGGCCGCCGGCTCGGTCAGTGCGCCACCCAGGTCTCTCCGGACTTCGGACGCTTGTCCGCCCTGGAGCTTCCACAACCCGTCGCCGGCTCCGCTGCCCGACAAGTAGAAGAGAGACGTTCCCCGGAAGCGCGGGCCCAGCGCTCGATCGGTCGGCACCGGGAGCGGGTACGGCTGCACGTCGGCCTCGCCGGCCGCCCCGTCGAGCAATGGGACCTTCCACAGGCTGGCAGTAGGATGTGCGACCGTCGCGACGACGCGCCGGCCGTCGCGGCTTGCTGCCACCGAAATGTATTGCGGGAGGCCGACAGATACCCGGCGTGTGGTCTTCGTCTGCACATCCAGGGACCATAGCCAGGGCCCCGACCAGTCCGCCGCGCGCGCTACGTACAACACTGTTCGGGCGTCCAGCGGGGCGAGGAAGTTCACGGCCGCGCGCTGGTGTGTCAGTTGCTCTGATGCGCCGCCCGAGGGTCGAATGCGCCACACGTCCATTGAGCCCGTCGGGTCCGTCCCACGCACGAAGTAGATCCACTGGCCGTCGGGAGACCAGGTTGGATTGTGGATGTGGACCTTCGGCTCGGGAAAGATGATCGTGCGAGGGTTTGCTCCGGAGCCGTCGGCTACAGAGAGAGGATCGCCGCTCTCGAGCTCCGTCGGGATCGTCATGTAAGCGAGCTGCTGGCCGTCCGGCGACCAGGCGGGCGCGGTCTGTCGAGGATTCAGGAACGGGCGTGGGGCGCCGCCCGTCATCGGCATCAGCAGTTTTCGTCCGAGCGCATCGCCCGTCTCCGAGAACCAGATCTCCGAGCCGTCGGCCGTAAAGCCGAAGGCGCGATGGAGGATTCCAGGCGGCCGCTGCGGCGGCATGTTCTGGCCGAGGTTCACGAAGACGCCCGTGCCGACCTGGCTTCGCCAGAGGTCGAATCGACGTTCGTGGTCGGCGACGAAGATCACGAACTTCCCGTCCGGTGAGATCTCGGCGAGGCCCTCGGTCCCGTCCCAGGGCGTGAACAGGCTGACCCGGGCGTCCGCGAGAGGGTTCTCGAAGGGGGTGGGACTGCGTCGGGCCTGCATCGCGACGAGCGCCGTAGCGAGCGCGACGACGGCAACCCACGGCAGCCACTTCGAACCGCGCGGTGCGGCGCGCGCGCTCGTCGGGGCCGGGTCTGGCGCGTCGGGCAGCGCCTCGCCGATCGCGTCGATCTCGATCCGCGCATCGCCAATGTCGCGCAATCGCTGTTTGGGATCTTTGGTGAGGCACCGCAGCAGAAGCCGTCGAATCGGGACTGGCGTCGACTCAGGCAGCGCTCGCCAGTCCGGCTCGCGCTCGAGCACCTTCGCAATCGTGTCCGAAACGGTGTCTCCCGCGAACGCAAGCCCGCCGGTCAACATCTCGTAGAGCAGGCAGCCGAATGCCCAGATGTCGGAACGCTTGTCGACCGGAAAGCCGCGGGCCTGCTCGGGGCTCATGTAGGCGGGGGTCCCGACGACGACTCCGCCGACGACGTCCGTAACCCCCGGCGTGCGGGTATGGCCAGACGAACTGTCGTCGGCTCCGACGGATTTCGCGAGTCCGAAATCCAGCACTTTCACGACGCACGCGCCCTGAATAGCGCCTGCGCCCGGGGCGGGGCGCGCATTCGCCGAGCGATAGCGCGCGGGGGTGGGGCCCCACGCGCTTTGGATAATGATGTTCGCGGGCTTCAGATCGCGGTGGACGATGCCTTTCTCGTGCGCGACCTCGAGGGCGTCCGCGATCTGCCGGGCGATGGTCAGGGCCTCGGCCGCCGGCAACCGCGAGCCGTCGCCTCGACGGCGGACCAGCTGTGCCAGGGTGACGCCCTCGACGAGCTCGAGCACCAGGAACTGAACACCGCCGGCTTCTTCGAGGCCGTAAATCGCGCAAATGTTGGGGTGACTGAGCGCCGCCAGCATCCTCGCCTCGCGCGCGAACCTCGCGAGCCGATCGGGATCGCGGGTGAATGCGGTTGGCAGGATCTTGATCGCAACGTCGCGACCGAGCTTCGTGTCGTGCGACCTGTACACCTCGCCCATGCCGCCCACACCAAGTAGGGCCTGCAGTTCGTAGGCGCCGAGTCGCTGCCCCGTCATCAGAGAGGGAACAGTGCCGGGGACCGATTGCCCGCTCATCTCCGCAGCGGGCCTGGCGAGAAACCCGTCATCGGATACCCGCTCGTCCAGGAGCGACGCGACTTCCTTACGGAGCCCTGGATCATCGGAGCACTCGCGATCGAGAAACGCCGAGCGTTCGCCAGGCGCGTGAACCTGCGCGGCGTGATACAGCTCCTCGACGCGTTTCCACCGTTCAGGCGTCATGTTCGCGCATCTCGCGCTGCAGCCAGGCTTTCGCCAGCCGCCAGTCGCGCATGACGGTGTCGGGCGACACGTCCAGGGCGGCTGCCGTTTCCTCCACGCTCAGCCCGCCGAAGAAGCGCAGCTCGATGACACGACTCTTCCGCTCGTCGAACTTCGCCAGCGCTTCGAGGGCGTCGTCGAGCGCCACGAAGTCCTCTCGTGGCTCCTTCGTGACGACGAGCGCTTCGTCGAACGTGACCTTCACCGCGTCGCCGCCACGCTTCTGATAGCGCCGTGCGCGTGCGTGGTCGACGAGGATGCGCCGCATGACGCGCGCCGACACGGCGAGAAAGTGCGTGCGATCGTGCCAGGCAACGGCTTTCCCGTCGACCAGCCGGACGTACGCCTCGTTGATGAGGGCCGTGGCCTGGAGGCTGTGGCCCGCCCGTTCGCCAGCCATGCAGCGTTGCGCTATCCGGTGCAACTCGGCGTGTACGAGCGGAATCAGCCGCTCGAGGGCGTCCGCGTCGCCCTGGCCCCACTTCAGCAACAGGCCGGTGATCTCGGTGGCTGGCTCGGTGATGTCGTCATTCTACGCCTCTCTCCGACCCGCCCCAGTTTTCGCTGCTGTTTAGCGCTTCATAAGCAGGAGGCAAACAGCAAATGTTCAAAACGATCTCGCACAGGATGCGGCGCCCCTCGTCGGCGACCGATCGACGGGCTGGCGACCAACGAGTGTGGAAGGCGGCTCAGACGAGACCGGGGCTGTCGATTGTCGTCGTCACCTTCGCGGCCATGGTCTTTTTCAACCCACGGCTCGCAGGTGCCGACGTCGTGCTGGACTGGAACGTGACGATGATGGCCACGCTGGCGGGGCAGAGCCCATTCGCCTCGGCGCGATTTGCGGCGATCACGCAGCTCGCTGTGTTCGAGGCCGTCAACGCGATCAGCGGCGATTTTCGCCCGTACCTAGGGACCATCGCCGCGCCGGACGGGGCATCGCCGGACGCAGCGGCGGCGGCCGCAGCACACGCGGTGCTCACGGCGTACTTTCCATCCAAGGCGGTGGCACTCGACATGGCACTGGCCTCGTCGCTGGCAGCCATCCCGGACGGGCAGGCGAAGACCGATGGGATTGCTACCGGCCGAGCGGCCGCGGCCGCAATGATCGCGCTGCGCGCAAACGACGGGTCGGCAGTGCCCCAGTTCTATCTTCCGCCTTCCTCGGACCCCGGGCAGTGGCAGCTGACGCCCTCCTGCCCTGCACTCGGTGGAACCTCGTTTCACTGGCCGAACGTCACGCCGTTCGGCGTCCCGAACGTCCGTCAATTCCGGCCGGGTGCTCCGCCGCCGCTCACAAGCGAGGTCTATCGGAGGGCCTATGACGAATTAAGGGCCGTCGGCGCCGTCAACAGTGCGCTGCGACCGGCGGATCGCGCCGACGTCGCGCGCTTCTACGCGAGTTTCTCACCGGTCGCGTGGGCGAATTCGGCGCTGCAGCAGGTGGCCGGGCCGCGGGGGGAGTCGCTCACCGCAAACGCGCGTGCGCTCGCGCTCGTCAATATGGCAATCAGCGACGCGAGCGTGGCGTCGTTCGCGGCGAAGTACCACTACACATTCTGGAGACCAGAAACGGCGATCCACTCCGGAGACACCGACGGCAACAAGAAGACCAGCGCGGATCCTTTTTACGTCCCGTATATCGTTGCGCCGTGTTTCCCCGGCTACCCGTCGAACCACGCGAGCTTGAGCGGCGCCGCGCGTGAAGTGCTGGAGAGTCTGTACGGCGCGGATGGCCACGACATCACGTTCTCTTCGGCGGCCGTGCCAGGTGTGACGCTCCACTACACCACGTTCGAGGCCATTACCCACGACATCGACGATGCGCGAATCTACGGAGGGATTCACTTCCGGTTCGATCAGGAAGCCGGAGGGCTGCTGGGGCGTCGAGTGGGAGCGTACATCTACGAGCACAACCTGCGAGTGGTGCATCCTTAATCGAGGACTTGTCACGAAAACCTCAACAGGAGGACGGGAGGAATGGAGGATCTTTCTAGTGCTCTTGTTAAGGTCTTTCAGGCCTCCCGAGTCAGCTCCCGCGCCGCCGGTCCTGCTGGGCCGGCGCCTGATGGTAGACGCCCCACGATCTGAGCAGGGGCGGTTCGGGTACACTCAGGCAATTCGCACGTGCCCGCATGAGCGCCGAATCCGTTCAGCAGAAGTTCACCGCTGCGCTCGACGCGCTGATCGCGCAGGTCAAGCTCGATCGGTCGGTGCTCGCCGCGATTCTCTGCGGCAGCCTGTCGCACGACACGGTCTGGGCGCAGTCCGACATCGATCTCGCCCTCGTGACTATCGACGAAAAGAAAGGCTCCGCCGATTCGATCGCGATCTACGCCGACGGCGTCAACGTGCACGCCTTTCTGATGACGCGTACCGAGTTTCGGGCGGTCGTCGAGGGCTCTCTCCACAACTCGTTCATGCACGCGCTGCTTGCGAAAGGACGGCTGCTCTACACGCACGACGAGACCATTGCGGACCTCTGCGAGCGGTTGCGCGAGATCGGCAGGCGCGACCGGCGGATCCAGCTCCTGCGGGCAGGCTGCCATGCCCTCTCGTCGATCGCGAAGGCGCACAAGTGGTTCGTCACGCGCGGCGATCTCGATTACACCGCCCTGTGGCTTCTGTACTCCGCCACGCCCCTCGCGCAGATCGAGATGATCGAGGCAGGGCGGCTGGTGGATCGAGAGGTGATCCCCGAGGCGCTGAAGCTGAACCCGCAGTTCTTCGCGACGGTCTACACGGACCTCCTCAATGCAAAGAAGACCCGAGCGAACGTCCAGGCCGCGCTCGACGCCATCGATGCCTACATCGCGGACAGGGCGGACCGTCTGTTCGCTGCCGTGATCGATTATCTTCGTGAGACGGGCGAGGCGCGGTCGTCGAGCGAGATCGAGCATCACTTCACGCGGCAGTTCGACGCTGGCGGCGTAACCACGGCGTGCGAATATCTGGCCGATCGCGGCATCATCGGCAAGGTGTCCACGCCCGCGCGTATCACCAAGAAGAGCAATGTCGACGTTCAGGAGCTGGCGTTCGTGTACATGAGCGAGCCGGCCGACGCTCTATGAAGGGGAGCTCGACCAAAGCCGCGGGCAGAGCGGCGCCGGGCAAAGCCGGAGGGAGGGCTGCGCCGCGCACGTCCATTGCGGTCCAGGGCGCACGCGTTCACAACCTGAAGAACATTTCGGTCGAGATTCCGCGCGACCGCCTCGTGGTCATCACGGGCCTGTCAGGATCGGGCAAGTCGAGTCTGGCGTTCGACACGATCTACGCCGAGGGTCAGCGACGCTACATGGAGTCGCTCTCGACGTTCGCGAAGCGCTTCATCGCGCAGGTGACCAAACCGGACGTGGACTTCGTCTTCGGTCTCTCGCCGGTCATCTCGATCGAGCAGAAGACGCTCGCGAACAACCCACGGTCCACCGTCGGCACGATGACCGACATCGCGAGCTACCTGAACCTGCTGTTCGCGACGATTGCGCAGCCGCATTGCCCACGCACGGGCGAGCCCGCACCGAGCCGGTCGCACAGCCAGATTCTCGAGGCCATCCTATCTTTGCCCGAGGGGACTGAAATCCAACTGCGCGCGCCGGTCTTCAAGGTGTACGGCGAGGATCTCGACTTCCTCTTCACCGAGATCCGCAAGAAGGGCTGCCGCCACCTGATCGTCGACGGCAAGCCGCTGGACATTTCCGACCGCGTCGAAACCGATGCGACGGACCCTTCGAGCATGGGCGCCGTGAGCAAGCGGTCGACCGAGCCGGAGACGTTCGATTGCATGGACGCGATCGTCGACCGGTTCGTCGTGAGCCGGAAGCACGAGAAAGCCATCAAGGCGGGGATCGCCGCGACGCTCCTGGTCGGCGACGGCTTGCTGCAGGTCCACGTCGCGAAGGGTGCGAGCCGCGCGGATGCCGAGCGGTTCTACAAGAGTCTCTGCAGCGCGACGCACCATCTCGTGTACGGCGATATCGGGCCCGACTACTTCATGTTCAACAACCCCGAGAGCGCCTGTCGTACGTGCGGCGGCCTCGGGGTCGACAAGCTGACGCATCCGGAGCTGCTCATTCCCGATCCGAAACGGAGCATTCTCGGAGGCTGCTTCGTCCGCGAAGCCTTCAAATACAACCCGGACACGTGGGACGGCCGAGTCATGTACAGCCTGTCGCGCGCGATCGGCTTCGCGCTGGACTCGCCGTGGAAGGATCTGCCCGAGAAGGCGCGTCAAGCGATCCTCTACGGCATCGACTCGAAGAAGCTCGTTCTGCAGATGCCTCCGGACGCGAAGGTCAGACGCGACGATCAGGAGGGCCGCGAGGTCGGCTTCCACGGGATCGCGCGGCGTATCGAGCGGTGGTACCGGCGCTACAGGCAGCGCGGCGAAGCGAACTCGCGGATGGAAGCGTGGCTCGACAAGGTCATGGTCGAGAAGACCTGCCCCGACTGCAACGGCGCCCGCATCCGGCCGACGCGGCTGCTGTTCACGGTTGCAGGCCGCACTATCCACGAGCTCGGCCAGCTCAATTTCGACGAGCTGCACACGTTTCTGGGCACGGTGAAGCCGAGCGGCCGCGGCGCTGACGCCGGACGGCAGGTCCTGAAGGAGATCCGGGGCCGCCTCGACCTGCTCCTGGGCATTGGGCTGGACTACCTGAACTTCAACCGTCGATCTGGGACGCTCTCTGGAGGCGAGTCCCAGCGGATCAGGCTGTCCACGCAGATCGGCTCCGGCCTGATGGGGATGTTGTACGTGCTGGACGAGCCGAGCATCGGCCTCCATCCCAAGGACAACACGAAGATGATCGCGACGATCGAAAGCCTTCGCGACATCGGCAACACAGTCATCGTCGTGGAGCACGACGAGGATACGATCCGGGCCGCCGATCATCTGGTCGAGATGGGGCCCGGTCCAGGCGTTCACGGCGGCGAGGTCGTCGTGCAGGGGACGCTCAAGGACGTGCTCGCGTGCAAAGCGTCGCCGACGGGACAGTTCCTCTCGGGTAAGCGGACGATTGCGATACCGAAACTGCGTCGGCCCGGCAACGGCAAGATGCTGGTCGTGCGCGGCGCGCGCGAGAACAACCTCAAGAACATCGACGTGACGATCCCGCTCGGAAGGCTGGTGGCGATTACCGGCGCCTCCGGATCGGGCAAGAGCACGCTCATCAACGATATTCTCTATAAGGCAGTCTGGAAGCGGCTCGAGGACACACGCACGCTGCCGGGTGACCACGACGCAGTCGACGGCCTCGAGCACGTTCACAAAGTCGTCAGCATCGATCAGTCGCCGATTGGCCGGAACAGCCGCTCGAACCCGGCCACGTACGTCGGCTTCTACGACACCATCCGCGATCTCTTCACGCAGGCGCCTCTCTCGGTCGAGCGCGACTACAAGCCGGGTCGCTTCAGCTTCAACGTCAAGGGCGGCCGGTGCGAGGAGTGCCAGGGAGAAGGCGTCATCACGACGCAGCTGTACTTCATGCCGGACGTCGAGGTGACCTGTGGCGTGTGCAAGGGGGCACGGTTCAACAGCGAGACGCTCGAAGTCACGGTACGGGGCAAGACCATAGACGATGTGCTGAACATGTCGATCGAGGAAGGCGTGACGTTCTTCGAGACCGAGCCTGCCCTGTGCAAGAAGATCGACGTGCTCAACGACCTCGGCCTCGGCTACCTGACCCTCGGGCAGTCAGCGACGACACTCTCGGGTGGCGAGGCGCAGCGGATCAAGATCGCGACCGAGCTGAGCACGCTGCAGCGCTCCAAACATACCGTCTACATCCTCGACGAACCGACGACGGGCCTGCATCTCGCGGACGTCGAACGTCTGCTGGCATCGCTGAACCGGCTCGTCGATGCCGGCCACACCGTGGTGCTGATCGAGCACCACATGGACGTGATCAAAACGGCGGATCACGTCATCGACCTGGGACCCGAAGGGGGCCACGCCGGCGGAAGAGTGGTCGTCACCGGCACGCCCGAGGACGTCGCGCGATGCAAGGCGTCGCACACGGGGCGATTCCTCAAGCCTCACCTGCAGAAGCAGTCACGCGACCGCGCGGCAACCTTCCGCTGATCCCGTCTCGCCGATCGAGAGCTGACGATCACCAGCCGGACAGGAGCCCAGTATCCGCGCCCGATGAGCGTCAGGCCGCCCGCCGTCAATATGGAGGCGCGCGAGCCGATCGCACTCCGCCCGACATTCATGGAATGTAGTTTCGCAGAATGAAAGAGCGGGCCGGCCCTTGGTCCGCGAAACGCACGCATTTCGACGCGTCTTCCGCGGTACTGCCGTTGCACCCAAACAGGCACACATACTTTGGAGGTACGATCCGATGTCGGTAGCACGAACGCTGACGCTCTCGCTGGTGGTCGCCGTCGTCTCGGTAAGCTGCGGAGGTGGGGGAGGGTATGGCGGCGGCGCCACGACGCCGACGCCGACGCCGACGCCAGGCGGCACCGGGTCGGGGAGCGTAGTCACGGTCACGATCCGCGGTGTGAACGGCGCGCAGTCGTTCACGCCCAATCCCGCAAGTTGTGCAGCGGGTCAGACAGTCGTCTTCTACAACGCGGATGTCGTCACGCACCGGGTCGTGCTCGACGACCAGTCCGTGGACACCGGGCCCATAGCGCCCGGCGCGTCGTCTTCGCCGCAGCAGCTCGGAGCAGTCAACAAGTCGTACCACTGCTCGCTGCACCCGAGCATGGTGGGAAGTCTCAACAGCGCCTCCACGCCGGACCCGCCGCCGTGCACTGGATACTGCGGGTGAGCGCGGGCGGAAAGGGGCCGCTCCTCATAGGGTTGGCCTCTTTCTCGCGCGACTGTACGCGCTCATGCCTGCGATCTGGATTCGTCATCCTTTGATGCCTTGACGAGACCTGGGCACGACGCGTTCAGGTGCGTCAGCGGCAGCCCCTCATTCCCCTCATTCCCACCTTGACTTCCGCGCCCGCGGATGGCAGATTCCCCCCGCAGCTTTGACGTCTGTGGCGTTAGTTTCGGCGGCCACGCCGAGCGAGGAGCACGAGCGATGACGAATCGAAGCCTTCGCGCAGCGATCCTTTCCGCTGCGGCGCTCATGACGGCAACATCCGTTGCCGCCCAGGTCACGACCGGCACCATCGTCGGCACGGTCAGCGACACGAACGGCGTCGTGCCAGGCGCCAACGTCACCATCCGTGAGGTAATCGAAGAACACCTCGGACACGTACGTCACGGACCAGAACGGCAGCTACTCGGCGCCCTTCCTCACGCCGGGCACCTACGCGGTCGAGGTCCACGTGCAGGGATTCAAGAAGTGGGTGCGGGACGGCGTCATCCTGCAGGTCAATCAGCGTGCGCGCGTCGACGTCGGGCTCGAGGTCGGCGGGCTTCGAGGAGACCACCACCGTCCGGCGCCGAGGCGCCGTTGCTGCGGACGGATTCGTCCGAAGTCGGCACGGTCATCGAAGAACGGGCGATCAAGGAGCTGCCGCTGAACGGCCGCAACTTCGCCACGCTCGTCTATCTCTCCCCGGGAATCACGCCCGGTCAGGCCGGCGAGAACCTCTCCGGGCGCGAGCACGTTCAATCCGCGTGGCGCGTCGAACTTCAACGCGCTCGGCCACCAGGCCAACGCCAACGCGTGGCTCATCGACGGCATCGACAACAACGAGTACTCGTTCAACACCGTCATCATCGCGCCGTCGGTCGAGCAGGTGCGCGAGTTCAAGGTGCTGACGGGCGTGTTCTCGGCGGAGTTCGGTCGCGGCGCCGGCGTGGTGTCGGTGGCGACGAAGTCCGGCAGCAACACGCTGCACGGCACCGCGTTCGAGTACCTGCGCAACGACGCGTTCGACGCGCGGAACTTCTTCGTGCGCAAGGTCGCCGCGGCCGGACGGCAGCCTGCAGGTCGATCCGAAGCCGCCGCTCGACCGGCACCAGTTCGGCGGCGCGATCGGCGGCGCGTTCGTCCTGCCAGGCCTCTACGACGGCCACAATCGGACCTTCTTCTTCACCGATTACGCGGGGCTGAAGGAGACGCGGGGCCAGGTCTTCGTCAATACGGTGCCGACCGCGCAGACACGCCGGCGGAGACTTCAGCGATTTCCGCGACACGAACGGCAACCTGATCCCGATTTACGATCCGCTGACGACGCGGCTGAATCCGACGTTCAATTCGAGCCTGCCGGTGAGCGCCAGCAACCCGCAGTTCCTGCGCGATCAGTTTCCTGGCAACATCATCCCGCCGAACGGATCAATGCCGTCGGCCGGAACGTCGCCAGCATCTACCCGCTGCCGAACGGTCCGGGCAACTTCGACAACTACACGTCGACGGTGAACCGTGACGTCACCGACAACGTGTTCTCCGGACGCATCGATCATCGCGTCTCGGACAAGGATTCGTTCTTCGTTCGCTTCAACTGGGGAAAGTTCAAGCTCGATGCGCCGCAGGGCCAGGCGGCCTGCTGTCTGCCGACACCCGCGGAAGCGGCGGCGCGCTTCGATCTCGGCCCCTTCGTCGCCGGCATCCAGAACACCCGCCTGACGACGCATGGCGCGGCCTTCAACTACTCGCGGGTGGTGTCGCCGACTCTCGTGAACGAGCTCCGCATCGGCTACGCGAAGACGATCCCGTTCACGTTTCAGTCGGACTACGGCATCCACGCCGCCGATTCGCTCGGCATCCACGGCATCAACGTCACCGAGTTCACGACGGGCCTGCCGAACATCAATATCCCGGACCTCACCGGGATCTCCGGCGGTCCGGCGTTCCTGCCGGTGAATCCGAAGCAGTTCCACTGGCAGGTCGAGGACGCGCTCGTCTGGCTGCGAGGGACAGCATCAGCTGAAGTTCGGCTACCGTCTCGTCGACCGGTATCCGTCGCCGTTCACCAACACCGACACCCGCGGAACGATCAATTTCGGCCGCAACTACACGAACAACCCGGTGACCAACACCGGCGGGTCGGGGATCGCCTCGCTGCTGACCGGCTACATCAACAGCGCGGCCCGCGGATTCCTGCTCGAGCCGTACACGCTCCGCACGCAGGAACACGGCATGTTCATCCAGGACGACTTCAAGGCCAGCCCGCGACTCACGATCAATGCCGGCCTGCGCTACGAGATCTTCAGCGCGGAGACGGAAGAAGACAACAAGATCGTCAACTTCGATCCCGTGAACCTGCGACTGATCTACGCCGGTGAGGACGGCGCCAGCCAATCGGTGAACAAGAAGACGGACTACGGCAACTTCGCGCCGCGGCTCGGGCTGAGCTACGACCTGTTCGGCAACGGCTCGCACAATTCTGCGCACCGGGTTTCGGCATCACCTACTTCCCCGAGCAGCCCTCTGCGTCGAACATGATCGGTCAGCAGGTGCCGTACACGATCTCGCAGAACGTCAGCTTCGCGACGAACCCGACCGACTTCAGCGACTGTGCGCACGATCGACGGATCCCTTTCCGGCGATCGTGCAGGTGAAGCCGCGCACCACCGAGGAGCTGCAGGCGGCCAACCCGCGCGTGCTCGGGCATTCGTTCGAGAACGAAACGCCCTACGCCGAGCAGTGGCACTTCGGCATCGAGCGCCGCCTGTTTGGCGCGATGGCGCTCGAGCTCGACCTACGCGGGAAGCGCCGGCAAGCACATCGTGTTCTGCTACAACCCGAACGAGGTGCAGCCGGGAGTCGGATCGCAGGAATCACGCCGGCTGATCCAGCCGCTCAATCGGCTGAACAACATGCTGCAGTGCGATCCGCGGAACAGCTCGACCTATCACAGCGGCCAGCTGAAGGTCACCCAGCGTTTCCACAGCGGGCTGCAGTTTCTCGGGAGCTACACGTACGGCAAGTCGCTCGACTACGGCGGGTCCGCGGCGAGCGGCGGCGGCGCGGTCGGCAATCCCGCAGACCGTCACGGACCTCGAGGGCGGGATACGGTCCATCCGGGTTCGACGTGCGCCATCGCGCCGTGGTCAGCTGGGTCTGCGAGCTGCCGTGGGGACCCAACCGGCACTGGATGCGCGAGGGCGGCATTCTCGGCGAAATCGTCGGAGGCTGGCAGCTTGCCGGCATCGCGACGATGACGACGGGCCGGCCGTTCACGGTGTTCATGCAGACCGGCGTGAACAACGGCGCGCCGAGCTGGCCGAACCGGATCGGATCCGGAGAGCTGGACAACCCGAGCGTGAATCTCTGGTACAACCCTGCCGACTTCAAGGCGCCGCTCGCCAACACCTACGGAGACACCGGCCGCGGCATCCTGTACGGGCCGGGGCACGTGAACTTCGACACGTCGCTGTCCAAGCGGTTCACGCTCGCCGGTCGAACGAATGCCGAGTTCCGATGGGATGCGTTCAACCTGTTCAATCATCCGGGCTTTGGTTTCCCGAATCAGAACTTCGATTCGCCGACCGCGGGGCGGATCACGACGACTGTCGTGGACAACAGATCGATGCAGTTCTCGGTCAAGGTGAACTTTTAGGTTTTAGAAGTGGTTCCAAAACCTGGAAGCGCTCGTGCCCGCGAGCGGGTGTGTCGGCGTGCTCGCGTCGCGACCCAGGCGGTGCGGGAGGCTGGTCCTGCCCGCCGCGGTCCCGCCTCCGCACGCCGGGAAATCGACCTTGCTCGTACTCTGCCGCTGGCGTGTCGACTAGTTGCCGGTCAGGATGACAGACACCAGGCGCACAGATGCGCCGGCGGTCGCTTCGGAACTACGCGGATCACACAGGTCGAAGTCGACACGGGTGAATCGCGGCGGCCGATTTCCGGCTTCGCGGCGCGGCGGCGTGCTCCGAGGGCCCGCCGCGGGCAGGACCAGCCTCCCGCACGGCGAACGAATGGACCGGCACCTGCTCCCCCTCTGACGAACGTGATCTCCGGTGGCGGACGGCCGTTGCGATCGTCGCGACCTCTGAGCCGCGTGACACGCAGAACGCACCAAAACAGGGCCGCAGGCGGTCCTTGCGGCGTCGGCGATGAGTACGCGGACGGCGATCGGCAAACCCGCGCCGTTGAACAGTCGGCTCACCGGCGTCCGACAAACCCCAACCGACGCCGGCGTCGTCAGGACACGCGCCGGAGGGCCTGTCTTGCCACGCGGCGAAGCGGGAGCGGCGAGCGGAACGGCCGCCCGCCACCTTTCAACCGCTCGTCGATGTGCAGAGCGTTGAACTCTGAACTTGAGGGAGACTCCGATGAAGCCATCAGTGCGAAACTTGCTCGAACCGGCTCCCGCCGCCGTCGACCGCCGTTCTTTCTTCAAGACCTTGGGCTTGACCGCCTCTGCGACGATGACGCTGCGAGGTGATGCGGCGGCGGCTTCGGCCGCCAATGTCGTTCAGGCCAACGTCAAGCGCGCATCCGAGCCCTCCGCACTGAAGATCACCGACCTGCGGATCGCCGTCGTGATCAACGCCCCGATGACGTGTCCGCTGATACGCATCGACACCAATCAGGGACTGGTCGGATGGGGTGAGGTGCGCGACGGTGCGAGCGAGACATATGCGCTCATGCTGAAGGCGCGCATCCTCGGCGAGAACCCGTGCAACGTCGACAGGATTTTCCGCAAGATCAAGCAATTCGGCGCCGCGGCGCGCCAGGCGGGAGGCGTCTGCGGGATCGAGATGGCGATGATGGATCTCGCCGGCAAGGCCTGGGGCGTGCCGTGCTGGCAGATGCTCGGCGGCAAGTTCCGCGATCGGGTGAGGCTCTACGCCGACACGACCGAGCGTGACACGCCGCTCGAGCAGGGCAAGCTGCTGAAGGAGCGGATCGACAAGGGCATCACGTTCCTCAAGCAGGACTTCGGGATCGGCCTCGTCAAAGACGTCCCCGGTGCGCTGTCGATGCCGCTCGGCACGAACATCGGCGGCGGCGAGCGCGTCATGCATCCGTTCACCGGGATCGAGATCACCGACAAGGGCATCGCATGGCTGTCCGACTGGGTCGGCCAGATCCGCGAGGTCGTCGGCATGGAGATTCCGCTCGCCTCGGATCACTACGGCCATATCAGCGTCAACAGCTGCATCAAGCTCGCGCGTGCGATGGAGAAGTGGAACCTGGCGTGGATGGAGGACATGGTCCCGTGGCAGTTCGGCGAGCTGCTGAAGCAGATCCGCGAGTCGACCACTATACCGGTGCTGACGGGCGAGGACATCTTCCTGAAGGAACCCTTCATGAAGCTGATCGACGTGGGCGCCGTCGACATGATTCACCCGGATCTGGCGAGCTCCGGCGGGCTCATCGAAACGAAGAAGATCGGCGACTACGCGATGGAGCACGGCGTCGCGATGGCGATGCATTTCGCCGGTACGCCCGTGTCGTTCATGGCGAACGTCCACACGGCCGCCGCGACCGAGAACTTCATCGCGCTCGAGCACCACTCGCTGGACGTGCCGTGGTGGGAAACGCTGGTTCGTACGGCGGATGGCAAGCCGCTCGTCGAGAAGGGCTTTGCGATCGTCCCGGATTCGCCGGGCCTGGGCGTCGAGGTGAACGTAGAGGCGGTCAAGCAGCACCTGCGTCCGAACTCGACGCTCTTCGCCCCGACGCCCGAGTGGGACACCATCAGGAGCAACGATCGGCCGTGGAGCTGAGGCACAATGGCGCGTCAGAAGCCGTCAATACGACGGCCTGAGCGAAAACCGGCGACAGAGTTCGGCCGCCGGGTGCGCGTGAGCGAGGGATTCCGGACGTTCGCGCTCGATCAGCTGTCGCGGACACGTGACGTCCTCGCGCGCAACATGTTCGGCGGCGTCGGTCTGTACGCCGACGACGTGTTCTTCGGAATCCTCGCCGGCGACACGTTGTATCTGAAGTGCGACGATCGAACGCGCGAGCGCTTTGTCCGTGCGGGCTCTCGCCCCTTCACTCCTGATCCCAATCGACCTGCATCGACGAAATACTACGAAGTCCCCCTGGCGGTGCTGGAGGACGCTGACGAACTAGGCCGCTGGGTCGGCGATGCCGCCGCGGCGGCCGGCCGTTCGCAAAAGCGCAAACGCTGAGCGTCAGATCCTCCCGAACTGCTTCACGGCTTCTTTGATCGACTTGAACTTCTCGATGAACGGGATCATGCGATGCTCCGTGTCATCGAGCTCCTGGGATTTCTTGAGGATCTCCGCCGCGCGCGCCGCCGGCACCACCGCGACGCCGTCCTCGTCGGCCGTGATGATGTCGCCGGGGTTGACCTGAACCCCGGCGCAGGTCACGGGCACGTTGACTCCGGTCACGCGGAAGTGATTGATCGTCGTCGACGGCGCGACGCCGCGGCTGAAGACCGGGAACTGCAGCTTGCGGATCTGCGGTGTGTCGCGGACTGACGCGTCGATCACCGCGCCGGCGAAGCCGCGATACTTCATGGCAGTCGCCATCAGGCCGCCGATGCCGGCGTAGTCGATGCCGGCGTTACTCCAGGAGTTCGTGCCGGGCCCGGCTCCATTGTCGAGGACCATCACGTACACCGACCCTGGCGCCGCCGCATCGATCGCGTCGAGCATCCCCTGGGACGCGGCGGATCCTTCTTTGTGCTCCTCACGTTTCAGCTGCACCGTCACCGCCGTCCCGGCGAACTTGGTCACCGCGAGCGGCCGCATTTCGTGGGACATATAGGCTCGCTGCCCGTACAACTGCTCGATCGCGTCCGAGACCGACGCGACTTCGACGGTCTTGAAGCCGTCGACGAGCGAATCGCCCGCGGGCTGGGCCAGCAGCCAGGCGGTGCCGATCGAGGCCAGGACGACGACACAGAGAAATGCGCGCTTCTTCATATAGGTGTTCCGCCAGGCTACTTGGGATTCTTTTTGCGAATCTCCTCGAGCCGCTTCTTGAGGTACTCCTGATATTCCTTCAGCAGCGCCGGATCCTTCGGCGTGCCGTAGATCTCGCCGGACTTGTATTTTCCTTCGTCGAACTTCATGCGCGTCCACTCGTCGTGGATGTGGATCTCGTCGGCGTTGTCCACGACCTGTTCGACGAGCGCAGGCGGAATGAAGTAGACGCCTTCGGCGTCGCCGAAGACGACATCGCCCGGCATGACCGTCGCCTTGCCGATGCGGACCGGCACGTTGATGCCGGTGATCATGACGTTCGAGATGGCGCTGGGGTGCGCGGCCCGAAAATAGGCCGGCATGTCCATGTTCTGGATCCCTTCGAGATCCCGGATCGCGCCGTCCACCACGAGGCCCGCGCCCTTCGTGGCTTTCATGATGTAGTAGAAGAGGTTGTCGCCGACGATCGTCCCGCCTTCCTCCTGACCGAAGAGATCCACGACCAGCACGTCTCCAGGCTGCAGCATGTCGATCGCCGCCTGGTTGTACATCCGGCCGAGCCCCGCGCTCTTGGCTCTGGCCTGGACGACGGTGTCAAGGTCGGGGCGAACCGGCATGAACTGGACCGTGAAGGCACGCCCTGCGAGCCTCTTCCCCGGGTGCAGCACGCGGAATCCGTCTGCGTACTGGTTTCGGAACATCTTTCCGGGCAGCACGGCCAGGACTTCTTCCGCCGACAGTCCGCGGACGCGCTCGATGAGGCCGTCGGGAACCTTCGGCCGCCCGTCCGGAAAGCGTTCGAATGGATTCTGCGCCGTGAACTCGACCATCTGTTCCTTGGTGAGGCTGAACAGCTGCGCGTGGGAGCGTGCGGGTGCCAGAACCAGCGCGACGAGGGCGATGCCGATGGCCGGTAGGAGTGAACGCTTCATGATGATGAATCCCTCTGTTCGCCTGGTCGTTGAAGTGCGCCTCGCCGGTCGTCGTCGTCAGGCTGCCGACAGCGCGGCCTGCATCATTGCACGCGTGTAGCCGACGTTGAACGCATAGCCGGCGTAGCCGCCGCCGCCAGGATACTGCGGGCGGAAATTCGGCCGCTCGCGGTCGTAGTCGATGCCTCGTGGGTGCTCGGGATAGATCAGGCGCGTGTACTTCTGCTTCACGAGCTCCTTCATCACCGAGAACATGTCGTTCTCGCCCTCGTCTATGAACACCTCGGTATAGCGCTCGTAGGGCTTCTTGACGAGGACGTTCCGGAAGTGGACGTGGTTGATCCGATCGCGCGAGGCAAAGTAGCGGCAGACCTCGACCGGGTCCCCACCCATTTCGCGCGTCACGCCGCAGTCGAACGTAATCCCGTTCGACGGGCTGTCGAGGATCGAGATCAGCTTCTTCCAGCCGTCGATCGTTGCCATGATTTGCTCGGATCTCCGGCTGACAGGCGCGGGCGGATCGTTCGGATGCAGCGCGAGCCTGACGTTGGCTTTCTCGGCCACGGGGATCACGGCCTTGAGGAAGTACGTGATATTGGCCCACATCTCGTCGAGCGTGTGCGGCCCTTCTTCCGGCAGCGGCGGCAGATCTTTCATCCGCTCGTAATCGAAGCCGGTCCACCCGGCGCCGGCGCGGCCCGGCTCCTCGAAGTAACCCTCCATCGCGCGGTGCGCGTACCAGTTGTATTCGACGACCGGCAACCCGACGTTGCCCGCGGCTTTGATCGATTGGATGACCTTTTCGATGTCGGCGTCCTTCCCGGGCCTGTTGTAGATCGCGTTCGGGAAGCCGGCGATCATCAGGTTTGCGACCGTCAGGCCGTGTGCCTTGTGACGGTCCATCATCTCTTTCAGCCGCGGTTCTTCCCAGGGAATCTGTCCGCCCCCGGAGATGACGTGCTCGACCCCCAGCTGTCGGATGCGGCGTGCCGCCGCGGCGACAGCCTCATCCGCCGAGATGCCGGCCGCGGGCGGCCCTCCGAGCCCTGCTTCGAGGCAGATCTTCGCCGTGTCCTTGCCTTCGAAATGCGGACGGATCTGGACGGCCGCGGCCGACCGGGAAGGCGCCGCCGCCGCGGGAATGGCCAGCGCTGCGGCACCGGCCGACTTCAGCATCGTTCGTCGGGAGGGTTTGGTGCTCATGAACGCCACTACTAAACGGGCACGGCCGCCGGGTGTCAAGCGGAAATGGCGCGCCAGGCCGCCGGACAGTGTCAAGCAGAAATGGGTGTGCGACGGGGTCAGACCCAGGTCTGGCCCCGCGAGGCCGCCGTGCTACCATCCGCGCCGGCAGATGTCACATCGCCCGTGCGTGGTGGTGCTTCTCGCTGGGCTTCTCTGTCCCCGGCTCGGGTTCGCGGGGACCGATGCTTACGGGGTTCGGGGTCCGAAGTCCTGAGTCCGGGACTCTACTCGAAACGGGCCGGCCTGTGGTCGGCCTTCGCTCTTGCGTGCCCCAGGAGGAACCGTCCGTGAACCGACGAAACTTCTTCAGGGCGCTGACGGCCGCTCCGGCCATCAGCCTGTATCGTCCGCGGGAGGCGGCCGCCGAGCTCCCGAAGGCCAAGGTCACGCGGGTGCGGATCTATCGTCCGCCGGAACTGAACCCGCTCTTCAACCAGAGCAACATGGTCGTGACCGTCGAGACCAGCATCGGCATCACGGGGATCGGTGAAGGCGGCACCAAGGACACGCTCGAACAGTGCGCGGGGACGCTGATCGGCCGGAATCCGTTTCAGACGGAAGCGCTCTGGCAGGAGGCGTACATCGCGTGGTTCTACCCGCCCGGCCGCGAGAAGGCGCACGCGCTCGGCGCCCTCGACCTCGCGCTGTGGGACATCAAGGGCAAGGCGCTCGGTCTCCCGGTTCACGAGCTCCTCGGCGGCACGGCGCGCGACTACTGCGAGTGCTACGCCACGGGGGGCGTTCCGCCGCCAGACGCCAAGCCGGGTGCGCCCGTGCCCTTGAAGGATCGCGCGCGCTCGACGATGGAGGCCGGATACCGCGCGTTCCGGATGGGCCCTGCCGACGTGCCCGTCGGCGGTGTGTACGACACACGTTCGGTCGTCCGGCAGGTCACGCAGGACTGCAGGGACGTGCGTGAAGCGGTGGGCCCCGGCGGGAACTGGTGCATCGACCTCCACCAGCGCTTCGACCTGAACGACGCGATGCGCGTGTGCAAAGCCATCGAAGAATACGAACCATTCTTCGTGGAGGATCCTGTCCGTGACGAGAACGCCCTTCAGGACATCCCCAAGCTTCGGCAGATGACGACCGTGCCGCTGACCCACGGCGAGGAATGGGGTCTCAAGTGGGACTTCAACAGGCTCGTCGAAAACCATGATGTGGACTTCATCCGCTCCACGCTGCCGAACATCGGCGGCATCACGGAGCTGATGAAGGCGGCAGCAATCTGCGAGACACACGCCGTCGGCATCATCCCGCACTTCACCGGACCGATCGCCACCGCCGCGCTCGTGAACTGCCTCTCGACCTTCTCGGGGCCTGTCCTCATGGAGTACAACTACGGCGGGCGCCCGATCAACTACCTGCCCGAGTGTCTCGACTTCAAGAACGGCAAGGCCTACGCGAACCAGCGGCCCGGCCTCGGCGTGACGGCCGACATCAAGCTGCTGACGCAGATCGGCGAAGTAACGGAGCCCGGCCGCCGCAATGTCTATAAACGGCCCGATGGGTCTTTGACCCACTGGTAGGTGCGCATGATGAAGGTATTGCTCGTTGGATGTTTCCTGCTGGCGCTGCCCACCAACTATGATGGCGGCGTGCAGGCGCAAACGCAGGACAAACCTCAGCTCACGGTGAAGCTGATAGACGACTTCCAGGTCACGGGTGCCGGCGATCACGCCAGCTGGCGTCAGGCCGAGTGGACCGCCCTTCGCCGGCGCCAGGCGGACGGGCACCCGTACGACGCCCGTTTCAAGGTGCTCTACTCGAAGACGGGCCTCTACTTCCTGATGGAAGGGACGGACAAGAAGCTGACCGCGGCCATGAGCGAAGACTACATGGACCTCTGGAAAGAGGATGTCTTCGAGGTGTTCCTCTGGCCCGACGAGCGGTATCCGGTGTACTTCGAGTACGAGATCTCGCCCCTCAATCACGAGCTGCCGATCCTGATTCCTAATTTTGGCGGCCAGTTTCTCGGCTGGCGGCCGTGGCACTACGAAGGCGATCGTCAGATCCGCAAGGCGACGAGCGCCATCGGCGGCCCGAAACAGTCACAAGCCGCAATCGAGGGGTGGCGCGCGGAATTCATGATCCCCTACACAGTGCTGCGCCCTCTCCAGAATGTGCCGCCGAAGCCAGGCACGACATGGCGTGCGAACTTCTACCGCATGGATCACGACGATGGCAAGGAGACGCAGTGGGAGTGGGCGTCGGTCGGCCCGAGCTTCCACGAGTACGAGAAGTTCGGTCGCCTGTTGTTTGCGGATCGGTAGGCTCTGCCTGGCTCGTGTAGGGCGGGGGCTGTCCGCCTTCGCGCGCAACGAAGTCAGGCGCGCTTCGGCGAGACCTCGCCGGAGCTTTGGCGGAGGCGGGACGCCCCCGCCTTACATCCAAGAATCGCGGCTGTAACCACCCACATGTCATCAAAGATTCGCTGGGGTGTCCTGAGCACAGCGAGGATCGGCACCCGGAAAGTCATTCCCGGAATGCAGCAGGCCGCGAGCTGCGAGATCGCGGCCATTGCCTCCCGTGATCCTGGACGGGCTCGGGAGGCCGCGCAGGCGCTCGGCATCCCGAAGGCCTGCGGCTCTTACGAAGAGCTCCTGGCCGATCCGGCGATCGACGCCATCTACAATCCGCTTCCGAATCATCTGCACGTGCCGTGGTCGATCCGCGCCGCGGAGGCGGGAAAGCACGTCCTCTGCGAGAAACCGATAGCCATGAGCGCGGATGAAGCGCGCCGGCTGTTGGAAGTTCGGGACCGGACTGGCGTGTTGATTCAGGAAGCCTTCATGGTGCGGAGCCACCCGCAGTGGATTGCGGCGCGCGAGATCGTCGAGTCCGGGCGCATCGGCGAGCTCCGGCTGCTCGCGGGCCTCTTCAGCTACTTCAACGACGACCCGAAGAACATCCGCAACGTCGTCGACTGGGGCGGTGGCGGCCTCATGGACATCGGCTGCTACATCGTCCACGCTTCGCGGATGATCTTCGGCCGCGAGCCGGTTCGTGCCGCCGCCATGATGGAGCGCGATCCGAAGATGGACATCGATCGGCTGACGTCCGTGATGCTCGATTTCGGCGGACCGCAGGCCATCGGCGCCTGCGGCACGCAGATGGTGCCGTACCAGCGCATCCAGATCATGGGCACTCGCGGGCGGATCGAGATTCCCATTCCGTTCAACGCGCCGCCGGACCAACCGACTCGGATTTTCGTGGACGACGGCGCCGACCTGGCTGGCGCGACGGCTGAAACTCTCGAGTTCGGGGTCTGTGACCAGTACACGATTCAGGGCGAGCTCTTCTCGCGCGCCATCCTCGAAGGACGCGCTGCGCCGTACCCGCTTGAAGATTCCGTCAGGAACATGCAGGTGATCGACGCGTTGGTGCGCTCCGCGGATTCGGCGGGAGGGGTGGTTCCCACGTCTGCGTTCGCGGGGTGAGATCCGAGGTTCTCGGGTTCTAGAGGTTCTCGGTTCTCAGGGTTCCGGGTTCGAGGTTCTGGGGCGCCGTTCAGAACCATGGAGCTCTGGAACGTGGAACCCCAGAACGTCGAACCTTTAGAACCTTCGAACCTTTAGAACCCGAGAACCTTAGAACCCGAGAACCTACTTCGGCGTCTCCCCCGTCGTCCAGTTGACGACGTGATACGTCGCTGGAGTCGTGCCGACGTTCCGGAGTGCGTGCTCCTCGTTCGACGCGTTGAAGATGATCGACCCGGGTCCAAGCCGCTTCCATTCGCCTTTCGTGAGCGTCTCGACCGTCCCCTCCCTGATGATGATCAGCTCTTCGTTCGGGTGATGGTGCGGCGCGTGAGACGCCAGTCCCGGTTTCAGCGTCGTGATGTGGATCTCGAGCTCGTTCAGCGTCGGGGTCGGGGCCTTGATGACCTGCCGCACGGAACCCACTTCGGTTGTCCTGGAGGTCATGTCGTTCCAATCGAACGTCGTCGATTTCTGGACCACCGGAGGTGCCTGCTGTGCCGCAGCTGCGACGCCGAGGGTAGCGACCGTGGCGACGAGCGCGACGGTCAGATCTCGTTTGGTGATCATCCGAATCATCTTCATCTGACGTCTCCTGAGTCTGTGCTCGTCAAGCTCACCGCGGCTCACTGCGGCCCACCGCGCTGTTGGGGGCGGTCCCTCTGACGCCACCGCCACCAGGAGCCTTGTCGCCCGGCGCCCATTCTATTGCCGCGTCGTGCTCGAGGGTCAGGACGATGAGGGTCGCAATCAGGCCCACCGCCGCAAGGCATAGTAACCCTACCGCATAGGTGCCCGTCACGTCTTTGAGCTTGCCCATGGCGTACGGTCCGCCGAATCCTGCCAGGTTGCCGATGGAATTGATCATCGCGATCCCGCCGGCAGCGGCAGGGCCTGACAGGAACGCGGTCGGAAACGTCCAGAAGACCGGCAGATTCGCGAAGATTCCGAAGCCTGCGATGGAGAGCGAGATCATCTTCAGCGTCGGATCGTCGAGCGCGGTCGAAAGGCCAATTCCCGCGGACGCCAGTGCGAGCGGAAACGCGAGGTGGAATCTTCGTTCCAGCAGACGGTCGGATCGCCGTCCCCACCACACGATGCCGATCAGCCCGACCGCGTACGGGAGCGCCGAAATGAACCCCGCCTGGATGTTCGTGACGCCGAACGCCTTGACGATCTGCGGCAGGAAGAAACTGAGGCCGTAGTTGACGGCAACACAGCCGAAGTAGACGACGCTCAGCGCGAGGACTTTCGGATTGAACAGCGCCTCGGTGACCTTGTAATGACGCACGCTCTCACGCCGGCGGCGCTCCTCTTCCAGACGGCCAATCAGCCAGCCCCGCTCCTCGGTCGTCAGCCACGTGGCATCTGTGGGCCGATCCGGGAGGTAGAAGTACACGACGACGGAGAGCACGAGGGCGGGCACCGCTTCCACGATGAAGAGCCACTGCCAGCCCTTGATGCCCATGAGACCGTCCAGGCCGAGCAGCAGGCCGGACATCGGCGCACCGATCACGGTCGAGAGGGGAATCGCCGCCATGAAGTACCCGATGATTCGGGCGCGATAGGACGCCGGGAACCACAGCGTCAGGTAGAAGATGATCCCCGGGAAGAAGCCGGCTTCCGCCACGCCGAGCAGCGCCCTCAGCAGGTAGAAGCTGTTTTCGCCCACGACGAACGCCATCGCACCCGAGAGCAGGCCCCACGTGAACATGATGCGGGCGATCCACTTGCGAGCGCCGAAGCGTTCCAGGAACAGGTTGGACGGCACCTCGAAGAGGAAATACGCGAGGAAGAATATGCCGGCGCCAAAGCCGAACGAGGACGCCGAGAGCCCGACGTCCTTGTTCATCGTCAACGCAGCGAAGCTCACGTTGACACGGTCGAGATACGCGACGAAATAACACAGGATCAAGAAGGGGACGAGACGCGAGGAGACCTTCGCGACGGTACGTTGTTCCAATGCCTCCATGAGTTCCTTTCAGCTCGCAGTTTTGCCGGCTTGGGGAGCCTACACCGTCCGGCCGCGATTTCGGAGGCGAAAAGGTGAGCTGGAAGGTTCACTCAGCGCGCAGGAGCGCGCTCGGATCGGCATGCGAGGCCGTACGGGCGGGAAGGAAGGTTGCCAGAGCGGCGACGAGCAGCATGAGGGCTGCGGCGGCTCCGAGCACCAGTGGGTCCGATCCGCTCGTGCCGAACAGCATCGACTGGATCCACCGCGCCGCGATCATGGCCGCGACACTGCCGCAGAGAATTCCTCCGAAGGCCAGCATCGTAGCTTCCCGGAGGATCATCAACAGGACGCCGCGAGGACGCGCGCCAATCGCGATTCGGACCGCCATCTCTCTGCGACGCTCTCCCACAGAGTGCGCGAACGCCGCGTAGAGCCCGATGGCGGCGACGACCAGAGCCAGGCCGCTGAAGAGGGCCAGGAGTGCCGTGCCGTTCCGCCACGGCCGGATCTGGGGTTCCATCAGCTCCGTGTAAGGGCGGACCCGCAGGAAAGGCAGATCCGTCCGGCCATCGACGACCAGGCGTCGAATGGCCCCCTCGATCGACTCGATCGGGCCTGTCGTCCGCAGCAGCAGGCCTTGAATCCGTGGCCCCCCCGCCGCGAAGGGGGGGACGATGTGCGCCTGCGAGAACGGCAGGAAGTATTGCATCAGTCGCGCCTCGTCTCCTGTGGGCACGACCGAACGCTGACGGATATCGTGGACGACACCGACGATTTCGCGGCAGGGGAGAGCGGCCGAGGGGACCGGAGGACCTGTCGCGGTGGCCGGATCGAATGAAGGATCGAACCCCACACGGAAGCAGCGGCCGATGGCGCTGCCTCCGGGCCAGATCGTTCGAGCCATGGTTTCGTTGACGAGCGCCACGGGCGGTCCTGTTTCGTCGTGCTGCATGAAGCGGCGGCCCTGGACGACCTCGAGCTGCAGGACGTCGAACAGCTCCGGGGTCGTGGCGATGAGAAAAGGCAGCTGGCCGTTGATCGTTGGTGGCTGCGCCAGGCCCGGCACGCCGAACGGGGGCACGTTGAAACCGGTGAACGGCAGCGTGCCGACAGGTGTGGCCACCGCGACGCCGGGCAGCGCACGGACGCGCTCGATCGCGGAGCCGAAGAGCTGGTCCTGTCCGGGCACCGATCCGGATCCCTGTTCGAACTGCACGAGCAGCACGCCGTCCATGCGCATCCCGAAGTCCTGCAGGACGAGGGTGTACAGGCTCCTGCCGAACATCCCGGCGCCACCGAGGAGCACGACCGTCAGCGTCGTCTGCACCAGCAGGAGCGCGGTTGCGTGGCGCTTGCCGCTTCGTCCGCCTTCGGTAGGAATCGTCACCGGGCCGAGCGTTCGCAGCCGCGCAGCCGTCACGACGCCGCCGACGATCAAGGCGCACAGACCGGCGAACACCGCGCCACTCGCAACCCGGGCGTTGATGGCGCTGTGCTCGACGAGCGACGGGAGCAGCAGACGACGGACAGCCTCGTCGAACCATGTTGCGAGTGCCAATGCCACGGACATGGCGACGGCAGCGACGATCGCCGCCTCCACGAGCATCTCCGAGAACAGACGCCCGCGCGTCGCGCCGAGGGCGACGCGAATCGCGAGCTCCCGCCGCCGACGGGCGAGGCGAACGAGGTTCAGCGTCGTCGTGTTCGCCAGCCCGATCGCGAGCACCAGGACCGAAACCGCCGCGAGCCAGTAGGCGATCGTGTGCTCCGCCGACGAAACTCGCGCACCGGTGATGGGGGAGAGGACGACCGGAAGATCGGCGGCGGTGCCGGCCTGGGTCGCGGCGGCCGCGTCATTCTGGTGCGGACCTATGCGCATCCCGACTTCAACGACGTTTCTGTAAGGATTGCGATCCCAGCCTGACGCCGGGTCCATTGCGGCGTGAAGCGGGACCCAGACATCGGCGCGAGCCGCAGAATGCCCGCTGAAGCCCGGCGGCATGACCCCGATGATCGCGAAGGAGGTGCCCTGCATCGAGATCCTGCGCCCGATGACGTTTCGATCGGCCGAGAACGTCTTCGTCCAGAAGCTGTGGCTTACAACGGCTACCGGGGCTCCGGCCGGGGCGCGGTCGTCGTCCGGGAGGATGGTTCGCCCGATCTGTGGCGCCGTCCCCAGCATCGCGAAGTACGAGCCCGAAACGAGCAGGGCGTCGATCTGGATCGGTGTGCCCTCGACCACTGCGCCCGTGGAGCTCCTGTGCCACGCGCTGGTGGTCGCTTCCGGCACTCCGCTGCGAACCGATTCGAACGTCACGTAGGAGGTCGTGGCCATGGTGGACGGCTGGCCGTCCGGGCCGGAATGCTGAAAGCCGAGGGTGAACACGCGATCGGGATCCACGACCCGCGCCGGCGGGCTGAGGAGCGCGCGGTCGATCAGATCGAACATGGCCAGGTTGATGCCGGCCGCGATGCCGAGTGTCAGGACGGTTCCGGCGGCCGTCGCCGGCCTGGACCGCAGCGAGCGAAGGGCGGAGACGACGTCGTTCCGGAGGCGTTCCATCATGAGATGAACAGTATTCGCAGAAACGGTTCCTGAAGTTCCGAAACCTTTCGACGGTCAGTAAACCAGCGGCCCGGCGACTGCGAGGCAGGGTTCCACTAGAACCTCAGCGCCAGCTCCTGTCGAGCGCAGCCAGCGGCGAGATCCGTGCCGCCCGGCGCGCTGGCAGGTAGCTCGCGACGAGCGCGGCAATTCCGAGGACGACCGGGGCGATGCCGAACGTGATCGGATCCAGCCGGCTGACGTCGAACAGGATGCTCTTCATGGCCGAGGCCGCAAGAACCGAGGCGAGCAGCCCGAGAGCAACGCCCACGAGCGCGAGCTGCGCACCCTCGCGCACCACCATTCCCACGACCTGGCCGGGGGACGCGCCGATCGCCATGCGCACGCCGATCTCGGGTATGCGCTGCGACACCGTGTAAGCCATCACGCCGTAGACACCGACGGTTGCCAGCACGACCGCCACGCTGGCGAAGATCACAAGAAGCAGCATCTGCAGGCGAGGCTGTGCCACCGTCCCCGCGATCGCTCCTTCCATCGTTCGCACGTTGACGAGCGGCAGGCCGGGATCGATTTCACGGATCGCCGACCGCACCGACGCTGCGACGTCGACGGGATTCCCGGCGGTCCGGACGATCAGCGCAGTGTTGAGATACATCCCGCTGAGGATCGGGTCGGGATGCTGGCCGTATGGAACGAACATCTCCGCCTTGGACGCCGCCTCGAACGACTGCTTCATGTCGCCGACGACGCCGACGATTTCCATCCTTGGGAAGTCCGGCGACGGCTCGGTTCCAAGCTGAATGAGTTGCCCGAGCGGATCGCGATCGGGAAAGTACTGTCGGGCCATGGACTCGTTGATCACGACCACCCGAGGCGCGCCTTCACGATCCGACTCCGTCAGGAGCCGGCCTCGACGAAGCGGGACACCGAGCGTCGAGAGGTACTCTGGCGTCGCCGCGCGGAAGCCGGCCATCACGTAGTCGTCCGGACCTCTCGGCGGATATGCGGCCCGGTTGAAATGAATGGTCGCGCCGGCGCCCGCCATCGGCAGCATCGTCGTGACAGACGCGCTCTGAACGGCCGGCAAGGCGCGCGTGCGGGAGACGATGCGCTCGACCGCGGCCGTCCGCGAAACGCTGTCGCGATATTTCAGCGGCGAGAGCGGCAGGTTGACGACGAGCAGCTTCTCCGGCTTGAAGCCGGGCGAGACTCGCGTCAGCGCCGCGAAGCTGCGAAGCAGCAACCCGGCGCCGACCAGCAGCACGAGCGCGACCGCGATCTCGGCGACCACGAGGCTCGACCGGATCCGCCGGTGACGCGCGCTCGCCGATCCGCTGCGTCCTTCTTCGTTCAACGATTCCCGGATTGGCGTGCTGCGTGGCCTGGATCGCGGGAACGAGCCCGAACACGATCCCGGTCAGGAGCGCCAAACCAGACGCGAACGACACGACCGGCCATTGAACGGCGATATTGGCGGCGCGCGGCAAGCCGGGCACCGTCGTCGTGGTGAGGAACGAAACGGCCCACGAAGCCAGAAGCAGACCGGCCATGCCTCCGGCCGACGCCAGCACCAGGCTCTCGACGATCAGCTGGCGGACGATGCGCAGCCGGCTCGCGCCAAGAGCGATGCGGACGGCGATTTCCTTCTGACGATCGACGGCGCGCACGAGCAGCAGGTTTGCGACATTCGCGCACCCGATCAGGAGCACGAGCGCGACGGCCCCCGTCAGCAATCGAAGTGCCGGGCGCACATTTTGTACGAGCTGATCCTGCGCCCGCGTCACCAGCGCCCGGCTGTTCCTGTTCGACTCGGGGAACTCCGCCTCGAGCTGTCGTGCGACGGTGTCCATCTCCACCCGCGCCTGCTCGAGCGTCACGCCGGACTTCAGCCGCGCGATGGGGAAGATGCCGGGATGCCAGCCACGATCCTCCGGCAGCGTGGCCGCCCACGGACCGAAAGCGACATAGACGTCCGCCGGCTGAAAGAGCTCGAATCGCGCGGGCAGGACGCCGATCACCGTGTAAGGCCGGTTGTCGAGCAGGAACGTTCGACCGATCGCATCGCCGCCAGGAAATCGCCGCTGCGCGAAGCCCGCGCTCAGAATCGTCAGGTTTTCTCCGCCCGCCCGATCCTCGCCGTCGGTGAAGTTGCGGCCTCGTTCGACGGCTACGCCAAGCAGCGGCAGCAGTGTGGCGGTGATCATCTTCGCCGGGACCCGCTCGGGATCGCCCGAGCCCGTCACCGTCATGCTCGTGGGGCGAAACGCCGCCATTCCGGAGAACGACTTCGCCCTCGTGCGCCAGTCGTGATAGTTGTAGCGCGTCACCGACAGGGTCGCGAATTGGGGCGTCTGCTCGTTGAGGATGACGACATCGTCTGGCCTGTCGTAAGGCAGAGGCGCGAGCAATACCGCGTTGGAGACGGTGAAGACCGCGGTGTTCGCGCCGATGCCGAGCGCCAGCGTGAGGATGGCGACCGCCGAAAACATCGGTCGACGGACCAGATTCCGGAGAGCGAGTCGCGCGTCCTGCATCGGGAGAGTCTACGACGTTGTCCTTGATATCGTCAGGGACTCGTCACGCGTCCGACGGCGCTCGTCACAAAAGAGGACCTCCATGCGGAAATGGATCATCGTCTGCACGCTCGTCGCGACCGTGGCGCACGCGGCGCCCCCGCCGCAAGCCTTGCCGCAGTTCCCGGATCGCGATCGCACGGCGAAGCTCTCGACAGCTTTCGCGGACATCGACGGCCTGTTCGCGGAGTTTGCCAAGAGCGCGCACGTTCCTGGAGCCGCGTGGGGCATCGTCATTGACGGCGAGCTCGCACACTCGGGTTCGGCGGGTGTCCGCGACGTGGCGAGCGGCGCGCCTGTGGACGCCGACACGGTCTTCCGCATCGCCTCGATGACGAAGAGCTTCACGGCGATGGCGATTCTGAAGCTCCGGGACGAGGGCAAGCTGTCGCTCGACGATCCGGCCGAGCGCTACGTACCGGAGCTCAAAGGCCTTCGCTATCCGACGACGGACTCTCCGAGGATCACGATCCGGCACCTGCTGTCGCATTCTGCGGGGTTTCCGGAGGACAACCCGTGGGGAGATCAGCAGCTCGCGGACACCGAGGAGCAGCTGTCACACATGCTGCAGGTGGGCATTCCCTTCTCGAACACTCCGGGCATTGCGTACGAATACTCGAACTACGGGTTTGCCATTCTCGGACGAATCGTCTCGAAGGCGTCAGGGAAGGCGTACGACGCCTACATCTCACAGAACATCCTTCAGCCGCTAGGCATGACGTCCACGACGCTGCATCCGTCGGAGGTGGCAGCCAACCGCCGCGCTGTTGGATATCGATGGGAAGACGAACGGTGGAAAGAGGAACCACCGCTGCCGCATGGTTCGTTCGGCTCGATGGGCGGCATGCTGACGTCGATTCGCGATCTGAGCAAATACGTTTCGGCTTTCCTCGATGCGTGGCCGCCGCGCGATGGGCAGGAGCGCGGACCGATCCGCCGGGCATCCCTGCGCGAGATGCAGCAGGCGTGGCGTCCATCGACGACTCGGGTCACGCGCGATCCATCGACCGGCGCCCTGCAGCTCACGTCGGGCAGTTACGCGTTTGGCCTGAGCGTGACGCAGACGTGCGACTACAACAAGGTGATTGCCCACAGCGGCGGCCTGCCCGGCTACGGATCGCAGATGCGATGGCTCCCGGACTACGGCGTCGGCATCATAGCGTTCGGGAACCTGACGTACACCGGCTGGGGGCGTGTCATCGGGGATGCCGTCGATCGCCTCGCAAAGACGGGTGGCCTCCAGGTGCGCGAGGTCCAGCCATCACCGGCGCTGGTACAGGCACGGGAAGCCGTCTCGAAGCTGGTGATCAAGTGGGACGACGCCCTTGCCGAGAAGATCGCCGCAGGCAATCTCTTCCTGGATCGCTCGAAGGATCGCCGCCGCAAAGAGCTCGACGATCTTCACGCGACCGCCGGGAGCTGCGCCGCGCCCGACAAGTTCGACGTGGTCGAAAACGCGCTCCGCGGTCAATGGACGATGAGCTGCGAGCGCGGGAAGCTGCAGGTCTCGGTCACGCTGGCGCCGACGATGCCT
Organism: uncultured Acidobacteriota bacterium; assembly: GCA_963730995.1. GTDB lineage: Bacteria > Acidobacteriota > Vicinamibacteria > Vicinamibacterales > 2-12-FULL-66-21 > CAVSUB01. The sequence goes on from CAVSUB010000006.1 coordinate 156,739, forward strand.
CCGAGCGTGCAGTTCATGACGGTGCGCGTGGCGCCGGCCGAGCCGGCGAAGGTGACGACGTGCGGGCAGTAGCGCGGTTCCAGCCGCTGGCGTCCGTGCGATGATGAATCCGGAACGTCCACCGGAACCCTGAGCATCCGTCGAGAGCACAAGCATGAAGCTGCGATACCTGCTGATAGCCGTGGCCGCCCTTGTCCTCCAGGCCCCCGCCTCCGAAGGCAAACGGTGGTGGAGCCACATCGAGTTCCTCGCCGACGACGCGCTCGAGGGGCGCAATGTCGGCAGCGCCGCGTTCGAGAAGGCCGCCACCTACGTCGAAGGGCAGTTCAAGGAGATCGGATTGAGGCCCGGGGGCGTTTCCGGGTACCGGCAACCGGTGAAATTCGAGTCGCGTGTCCTGGTCCCTGAGCAATCGAAGCTGACGCTGCTGAGAAGCGGTGTTGAAGAGCCTCTGACGCCGCGTGAGGACGCGGCACTGAGCGCACGCGGCGAGCTGGATGGCTCGGTCGAAGCGCCCATGGTCTTCGTCGGATACGGCTTGTCGATTCCGGAGGCGAAGTGGGACGAGCTCGCCGGGCTGGATCTGCACGGAAAAATCGCCGTCTACGTGAACACGACCGCTCCGGTGGACGTGTCGGACAACGTGAAATCGCACGTCAGCTCCGCAGGCGAGCGATGGGCGGTGCTGAAGAAGGCAGGTGCGATCGGGGTCGCGACGTTTCCCAACCCTCGTCCGCCTGTCGGCACGACTTCGGATGCTGCTCCCGCGGCCTCGGGGCGCGGTGGTGCGCAACCTCCCCAACCGACAGTCGTTCTCGCGGATCGCGACCTTCAGGAGCAGTCGGGGCAGGCCGTGTCCATCACGGCTACGCGCAGGGGCGCCGAAAAGCTCCTTGCGGGCAGCGGCCACACGATCGACGAGCTGGAGCAACTGATTGGCGACAAGAAGCCGCTTCCACGCTTTCCATTGGTGGGCGCCCTTCGCGTCCAGGCGGCCGTGAGGCGCCAAGCGATCGACTCCGAGAACGTCATCGGCATCTACGAAGGGTCGGACCCACAGCTGAAGACCGAATACGTCGTCATGTCAGCGCACCTCGATCACGTCGGCATCGGACGCGCGGTTGACGGCGACAGCATCTACAACGGCGCCATGGACGACGCGTCGGGCGTGGCGTCGGCGATCGAGATTGCACGCCTGCTGAAGGAGGCTGGCGCACAGCCGAAGCGGTCCATCCTTTTCATGGCTCAGACTGCGGAGGAGAAAGGATTGCTCGGCTCGAAGTACTTCACGTCCCGTCCGACCGTGCCTTTCGACAAGCTCGTCGCCGACATCAACCTCGACATGTTCCTTCCGCTGTACCCGTTGAAAGTCATCGAAGTGCAGGGGCTGACGGAATCGTCGCTCGGCGAGAGCGTGCGCGCGGCCGCCAAGGAGCTTGGCGTGGACGTCCAGACCGATCGGGAACCCGAACAGAACCGCTTTATTCGCAGCGATCAGTACAGCTTCATCCGGCGCGGCATTCCGTCGCTGGCGTTCAAGTTCGGCTACGAGTTCGGCTCCCCGGAAGAGAAGATCCGCCGCGACTGGGTCCGCGACGTGTACCACAAGCCGAATGACGACCTGAAGCAGCCGGTCGATATCGAAGCGGCAGCGAAATTCAATCGAGTGATCCTGGGCCTGCTGCAGCGCGTGGCCAACGACACCGCCCGGCCGCGGTGGAACGACACGAGCTTCTTCAAGCGGTTCGCGAAACCCGATCTGCACTGACGCGCACGGACGCCTCTCTTGGCTGTAGGGCGGGGCTTTTAAGCCCCGCCGACGCGGGTTCTGAGCACTTCCGCCCAGGTTGCGGAAGGCACCGCGCCACGCCAACCGAAGGGAATCGCGGTGTAGAATCACCGCTCGCTCATGTCCGTCTCGTACGAGAACTCGAAGATCGTCTTCCAGGGCATCAAGGACGCTGGCATCACCTCGCTCTCGGCGCTGCCCGAGACGTGGCTCGGGCTGCTGCTTCAGCAGGCCGACAAGGATCCCGACGTCAGGCTGATTCAGGTCGCGAAGGAGGAGGAGGCGATCGGCATCGCAGCGGGCGCGTACTTCGCGGGCGAACGACATATCCTCCTCATGCAGAACCACGGCTTCCTGGCCGCCATGAACGGCATCGTCTCGCTCGCGATGCTGTACGGCATTCCGTTGTGCATGTTGATCGCCCTGCGCGGCCACTGGGGCGAGCCCTATCCCTGGCACACCCGCGGCGGCATCGTCACCGAGGGTGTTCTGCGGGCGCTGAACATTCCGTTTGAGTACGCGCGCGATCCCAGTGAGGTCGGGCGGCAGATCCGCGAGGCCTACACGTTCTCGCAGAGCTCGCTCTCGCCGGTTGCGCTGCTCTTGACGCGCGACCTCATGGAGGACGCGCTGTGAAGCGCGGACGGTCAAAAAGGGACGCGCTGTGAGGCGCGGACGATCTAAGAAAGACGCAACGTGAAGCGCGCCGAGTGCATCGGGATGCTCTATCCGGAACTGGACGACAAAGTCGTCGTCACGATCATGGGCGCGTGTGCACAGGAGCTCTACGACCTCGGCCACAGGGAAAACTTCTTCTATCTGCAGCACGCGATGGGTCTGGCGTCGTCGGTCGGCCTCGGGCTGGCGCTGCATCTGCCGCGCGAGAAGATCGTCGTGCTCGACGGCGACGGGTCGGTGCTGATGAACCTCGGCACGCTCGCGACGCTGGCGCGTTACCGGCCGCGCAACCTCGTCCATTTCATCTTCGACAACGGGAGCCTGCTCTCGACCGGAGGATTCGACTCGCACACCACGTCCGGCATCACCGATCTCGCGGCGATGGCGCGGGGCGCCGGCATCGAGCATGTCGCGGCGGTCGATTCGGTGATGGACTTCGGCGAGGCGGCGATCGAGGCGTTCGCGCGCGAGTGTCTCTCGGTCATCGTCGCGAAGGTCGCTGCCGTCGGCCCGAATCACTACGGCATGGACCTCCAGCTGCCGGAAAACGCCTTTCGATTCAAACGGTGGATCGCCGGCAGGAAATCGGCGTCTGCGCCATCGGTCGGTGGCGCCACGACGCCGCCGGCGCTCGACTACGCCGGAGGCGACATGAGCGACGTGCTGGCTCGACTCGTCGACGAGCTGAATCGCGGCATGCTGAGAGTGGTCGATCTGACGCAGCCACTCGGTCCCTCGACACCGGTGATCGGTCTGCCCCCGATCTTCGCGTCGTCACCTGGCATGACGATCGACGTGATCTCGAAGTACGACGATCAGGGGCCGGCGTGGTACTGGAACACGATCCGGATGGGCGAGCACACGGGCACGCACTTCGACGCGCCGATCCACTGGATCACCGGCAGGGATCTCCCGGACAACGCGTGCGACACGATTCCGGTGTCGCGGTTCGTCGGTCCTGCATGTGTGATCGACGTCACCGGCGACGTCTCTCGCGATCCCGATTTCCTGTTGACGCCCGAGCGGCTCGAAGAGTGGGAAGCGCGACACGGACACATCCCGCGCCGGGCGTGGGTGCTGCTGCGGACCGGGTGGAGCAGGCGGGCCGACGCCTCGTCGTTCATCAACGCTCGCGAGGATGGCCCGCACAGCCCCGGGTTCGATGCGCGCACGTCGAAGCTGCTTGCTGAGGACCGCGACGTGCTCGGTGTCGGAGTCGAGACGATCGGAACCGACGCGGGTCAGGCAGGCACGTTCACTCCGCCGTTTCCCAACCATGCGACGATGCACGGCGCCGGCAAGTTCGGGCTCGCGAGCCTGTGCAATCTCGACCAGCTGCCGCCAACCGGCGCGATCGTCATTGCGGCGCCGCTCAAGATCGTCAAGGGCAGCGGCAGTCCCCTCCGCGTCATTGCGATTACCCCAGCCTGAGAAAGTCGTGGGGGTCGCCTCGCTCCGGATTTCCTTTCGCAATCTTCCTCGGCCTCAGCGCTTCGCGCTGGCGATCGGCGTGTCGAGCCTCCTGTGGGCGCTCGTCGTTTTGTTTCTCGGCGGGATCGATACTTCGGTTCTGGGTCTGAGGCTGCGATCGAGCAACTGGAGCGACCCCGCCTTCGTTTCCGTCGTCTCACTCCTGGTGTTCGAAGGCTTGCGACGACGATCGCGGAAGCCTGCCGCTCGAGCCGGCTCGATCCTCGCGGCTGCCGGACGCTGGCTGCGCACACCCGACAATCTGCTGCTCGTCGCGATTCTTGTCGTCTCGGCTGTCGTGCGGTTCTGGGCGTTGACGTTCGGTTTGCCGCATCCGGCTGCGCGACCAGATGAGGAAGCCGTGTCGTCAATGGCCGGCAGCTACTTTCACGGCAACATCGAGCAGGACATCTTCACCTATCCGCCTCTCTTCATGCTCGCCGTGGCGGCGGCCCTGTGGCTCGTCTTTCGAAAGCTGCCATCGATCCTCTCGCGGATGAACGTTCGGGTCGTTCCGTCCGAGCCGAGCACGGCGGCCGCGCGAACCACTGCGCGGGTCCTAAGTGCAGTGTCAGGCGTGATCAGTGTCTGGCTCCTGTTTCGCGTCGGGGCCCGCCTGTTCGGCAGGCCGACGGGGTTCGTGTCGGCGGCGTGCCTCGCCCTCGCATTCCTTCACGTGCGCGATTCGCACTTCGGTGTGACCGACGTCCCGATGACGTGCATGGTCCTTGTCGCGTTTCTCGCCATCGTGAAACTGTCGGAGTCGGGCTCGCATCAGGATCTCGCCGCTGCCGGCATCTGGACGGGCCTGGCGGTTGCCACGAAGTACAACGCGGCGCTGCTCGCGTTGCCGGCGTGCTTCGCACTCCTGGACGACCCGCTTCGGCGTCCCGCGCAGGTGCGGCTTGGCCGGGCCGTTCTCTTCTGCGCGATCATGACGAGTGCCTTTCTGATCGTCTGTCCGTACTCCGTTATCAGTCACCAGAAGTTTGTCGCCGACGTCATGGACGTGTCGCATCATCTCGCGAATGGCCATGGGCCGGATCTGGGAAGAGGATGGGTGTACCACTTCACGACAACACTTCGATACGGGCTGGGCGCACCGCTGCTGGCTGCCGGCGTCGTGGGCCTGCTGTTGATGATCTGGCGCGAGGGCCGGCGGGGCGTCTTTGTGGCGCTGTTCCCGGTCGCGTACTACGTGCTGATGGGGACCGGGCGGACGGTCTTTGCAAGATACGCGCTACCGGTGGTGCCCTTTCTGTGTCTGTCCGCCGGATATCTGATCGCGAAGGTGGCTGCAGCAGCGACGACCTATCTGCACCGGCCACGCTGGCGGATCCCGGCCACGACCGTCATCACGGCCGCAGTGGTGTGGCCCTCGCTGCTCTCCGTAATCGCTTTCGATCGTTTGATCGCACGGGACGACAGCCGCGTTCTCGCGCGCCGCTGGATCGAGGCGAGGTTCCCGCCCGGAACCACGATTGCGCAGCTGGGTCAATCGAACGGTCACGTCTACATCGGCTACGAGATCGAGTATGCATTGTCCGACGTGACCGCGGCGGCGCGCCCCACGCTCGTCATCGTCGTCTCGTCCCCATTGGACTCGCCGAATGTCGCGACCGTCGCGCCCTGGCTCGAGCGCGAGTACGACCTGCAGTTCACGAAAACGGTCGTTGCCGAGAACGATCCCGCGAATACGTACGATCGGCAGGACGAGTTCTTCGTGCCCTACGCCGGCTTCCACGAAGTCGAAAGGCCGGGCCCAAACCTTCGCATTTACGTGCGTCGTGGGTCAGTGGCGTCTTCGCAGAACGTCCGTTGAAGACGCCGGCGGCCGTGAGGCGCAGAGACGACGTCACTTGCCGCGGAGCTTCGCCACGGTTCCGTCGACGCCGTCCGGAATTTGTTCGTTCGCCAGCTGATCGTCGTCTCGCACAGCCTGCTTCAGTCGGGCGAGCTCGGTTTTGAGCGTTGCGGTGAGGCTTTCCTGCCCGGGTTGGCCGTAGAGGTTGTGCAGCTCGAACGGATCGTGGACCAGATCGAAGAGCTCCCACTGATCCTTCTTCCAGAAGTAAATCAGCTTGTGCGTACGCGTACGGACGCCGTAGTGCGCGCGCGTGTTGTGGTCACCGGGATCGTGGTAGTAGCGGTAGTACATCGAGGTGCGCCAGTCGGGCGGTCTGCGACCGCGGAGGATTGGGATCAGGCTTCGCCCCTGCATGTCGGCCGGGATGGGCAGGCCCGCGGCATCCAGGAACGTCGGCGCGAAATCGACGTTCAACGCCATGCCGTCCCGTCGGGTCCCTGCCTTGATCGCTGCCGGCCAGCGAACCAGGAACGGCATCCTGAGTGATTCTTCGTACATGAAGCGCTTGTCGAAGAGCCCGTGATCTCCGAGGAAGAAACCCTGGTCGCTCGTATAGATCACGATCGTGTTCTTCGCGAGTCCCTGCCGATCGATCGAATCCAGCAGCCGGCCGACGCTGTCGTCGACCGATTGGACGGTCGCGAGGTAGTCCCGCATGTAGCGTTGATACTTCCAGCGAACGAGCGCCTCGCCAGTCAGCGTGACGGTCTTCCCCTCGACCGTGGTCGTGACCGTCTCCGGCTTCGTGGACAGCCACGTCTCGAGATCGGGTCCCGCGAGGCCGGTGGGTGGCTGCAGCTTGAGGTCGCGTCGCGTGAGGTCCTTCGCGACGCGCTGTTGATTTTCGTGCAGCGCGTCCGTCCGCGTATCGTACGAGTCCCAGAAGGTTTCCGGCTCCGGGATCCACCGGTCCATGAACTGCGCGCCGTGTGCCGAATCCGGAATCCAGGGCCGATGGGGCGCCTTGTGATGGACCATCAGGAAGAACGGCTTGTTCCGCGGTCGCTTCTCCAGGAAGTCGATGGCCCTGTCGGTAATCACGTCGGTGACGTACTTCCCCGTGTAGGTCTTCTCTTCTTTGGCGTCGTAGAAGACGGGATCCGTGTAGGCGCCCTGGCCCGGCAGGATTTCCCATCGATCGAAGCCGACGGGATCGCTGCCGAGGTGCCACTTGCCTATCATCCCCGTGTAATAGCCACCTGCCTGGAGAAGGCTGGCCACGGTCGTTCGTGAGCTATCGAACCTGTTGAACATCGTCACGCCGTTCACGTGCGAGTACTGGCCGGTGAGAATGGCCGCGCGGCTGGGCGTGCAGATCGAGTTGGTCGCGAAGACGTTCGTCAGGATCGCGCCCTCGCGCGCGATCCGGTCGAGGTGAGGTGTCTCGTTGACTCGGGACCCGTAGGCGCCGATGGCGTGCGCGGCGTGGTCGTCCGACATGATGAAGACGATATTCGGACGGTCCGCGTCGTGCGCCGTCACGACCATCAGCGCCGAGAGGGCTATGGCTGAAATGAATGCGCGCATCCGCGCATCATAGACCCGGAATGCTATCGGGTCGCCCGAACATTTGCCGAGAAAGGCCGCAGAGAGAACGAATGCGACATCACCGGCCTGATCCAGTCGGCTCGGTGAGGCCGACGCCGGACGCATCGAGTTCTCTTCCGGCAGCCTTCAGCCGCTTTTCGAGAAATCGCCGCTCGGTCGGATTGCGCGCGAGGGTGAGCGCGGTCGAGAAATGTTCGCGCGCCGCGTCTGGGCGTCCAAGCCGCAGCTCCAGCTCGCCGACGGCCGCCGGGTAGAACGGGTAGTTGTCGAGCCGTTCCCGGCCGGAGATGGCGAGGAGCTCCGCGAGGCCGCGTTCGGCCCCGTCGCGTTGGGCGACGGCGATGGCGCGATTGAGCGCGACTACCGGCGACGGCGCCACGACCATCAGGCGATCGTAGAGCGAGACGATGGACGGCCAGTCGGTGTCGTCCAGGGTCGTTGCGCTGGCGTGCGCGGCAGCGATCGCCGCTTCCAGGTGATACGACGTCACCTGCCGTCCGGCGGCGGAGCGTTCGAGCAAGGCCAGCCCGCGCGCGATCAGGCTGACATCCCAGCGCGAGCGGTTCTGATCCGCGAGCGCGCTCAGATCGCCGGCCTCGTCGAGTCGCGCCGGGAGTCGCGCCGCATGGAGGTGCATCATTGCCGCGAGCGCGCTGGTTTCCGGTGTCGCGGCCGGGGCGTGCTCGAGCAGAAGCAGGATCAGGCGAATTGCCTCGCTGCACAACTCCATGCGGACCGCGGACTCAGCGGAAGCTCCGTGGTATCCCTCGCTGAACAGCAGGTAGAGGGCGCTCCTCACGGCCGACAGTCGAGAGTCGAAGTCATCGGCTCCAAGATCGAACAGCCGTTTGGAGCTGGCGAGAACCTTCTTGCCGCGGGAGATCCGCTTTTCGATGGCCGCGCGGCCGCTCAGGAAGGCGCTCGCGATTTCCTGAGCCCCGAAACCGCAGAGAATATTGAGGATCAGCGCTACCTGGGCTTCTTCCGGGAGCCGTGGATGGCAGCATGAGAACATCATTCGCAGCTGCTCATCACGAATGACGTGCTCGCCGAACGCCTCCTCGACAACCGGAGCCGTCGTCCATTCGGACTCCAGAAACCTGCTCAGCTCCGGAGCGAACGTGCGGGCGGTCCGTTGACGCCTGATCACGTCCAGGGCACGATTCTTCGCCGTCGTCATCAGCCACGCCGACGGGTTCTCTGGAATGCCGCGTACCTTCCAGACCTCCAGCGCTCGACAGAACGCCTCCTGCACGACGTCCTCGGCCAGGGTGAGATTGTGAACGCCGAAGATTCGGGTGAGTGCCGCCACAAGGCGCCCCGACTCGCGCCGAAAGAGGTGTTCGTCCATTTCCACTAAGGGCCCGTCCGGAAATAAGTGCGCCAAGCTGGGCGTCGAGGACCCCGCCCGGCGAGGCGCGAGGAGCGCGCATACCGGGCGTATGTAAGCGACGAGCAACGAAGCCCGGCGGGATGCATCGGCGGCCAGAATGGTGCAGTCATTTCCGGACGGGCCCTAAGGTCACCCCGCCATGCTTGATTGGAACACAACGCGCGCGTCGAGATCCGCGGTCGTTCGAGCCTCCGTTTGAAGTTATTCTGTGCGTTCGAAACCGACGGTGTGCATAACGATGTCATGAGATTCGCGATCGCTACGACTTGTGCGGTGCTGCTCGCCGTGCTGATTAGCGCCGAGGGTCTGTGGGCCGCCACATCGTGTGAGGCGCTCGCCAGGCTCGCCCTGCCGGCCACCACGATCACTCTGGCCAGTCAGGTCGACGCCGGCCCCTTCTCGCCAGGCGGACCGGCCGCAACGCCCTCGTCAATCAACGCTCCGCGGGCGTTTTGCCGCATCGCCGCGACGTTGAAACCATCGACCGATTCCGAGATCAAGATGGAGCTCTGGATGCCGGCCGCGGGCTGGAACGGCAAGTTCCTGGCGGTCGGGAATGGCGCATTCAGCGGCGCGATTCCGTACGCAGCGATGACGACGGCGCTTGGCCGTGGGTACAGCGCGGCCGGGACGGATACGGGTCACACCGGTGGCGGCGCGAGCTTCGGCCTCGGGCATCCGGAGAAGGTGGTCGACTTCGGTTGGCGCGCGGTGCACGAGACGACTGCGACGTCGAAGAAAATCATCGCCGCCTACTACGATGGTGGTCCGCGGCTCTCGTATTGGAATGGCTGCTCCGCCGGCGGACGCCAGGCCATGAAAGAGGCGCAGCGGTTTCCTGCGGATTTCGACGGCATCATCGCCGGTGCGCCTGGACTCGACTGGACGGGACGTGCCGCGCAGGCCGTGCACGTCGCGAGCAGGCTGCAACAGGACGAAACGGCCCACCTCTCGACGGCAAACCTCCAGTTGCTTCACAAGGCGGTGCTCGACGCCTGCGATGCGCTCGATGGGGTCAGGGACGGCGTGCTCGAGAATCCCCAGCAGTGCACGTTCGATCCGGGCGTTCTCCAGTGTGGAGGAACGAGCAACGCCGCATGCCTCAGCCCGGCGCAAGTCAGCGCCGCCAAGCTGCTGTATTCGTCGCAGCCCAATCCGAAAACCGGGCGAGCCATCACGGGGCTCGAGCGGGGGAGCGAACTCGGGTGGACAGATCTCGGTTGGACTGCGTCCGCGCGCGCGACCGGCCTCGACCAGTTCCGATTCCTCGTCTTCAAGGATCCCGGCTGGGAGATTAAGAAGTTCAACTTCCCGACCGACATCGTCCGTGCCGAAGAAACCGACGACGACACGATCAACGCTCTGGACCCCAATCTGGGATCGTTCATCGAGCGCGGAGGCAAGTTGATCCAGTACCACGGCTGGAGCGATCCGCAGATCTCGCCGGCGAGCAGCGTCCAGTATTACCAGCGAGTCCTCGAGCGGTTGGGCGGGCCCGGCAAGGTCCAGGACTCGTATCGGCTGTTCATGGCGCCCGGCATGGGGCATTGCAGCGGTGGCGAAGGTCCCAACAGGTTCGACATGCTGAGCGCGATGGAAGCGTGGGTGGAGCAGGGCAAGGCGCCCGCTTCCATCCTCGCCTCGCGCCCGGCCGAGAGTGGCCAGCAACGGACGCGACCACTGTGCCCGTTCCCCCAGGTCGCCAAGTACAAGGGACAGGGCAGCACCGACGACGCGACGAACTTCGCCTGCGAGAAGCCGTGAATAAGGTTTTTGTCAACGCCGCCCCAGATACTCGCGCAACAGCGCGTCCAGGTCGTCGAGACCGGTCGGCAACAGCGCCGGATCGACGCGCTCTCCCGCTTCCAGCAGCAGCCGCGCCGTGGTCACGAAGTCACCCGTGTCGCAGCCCCAGCCGTGAAGGGCGCCGTA
>CAVSUB010000007.1:0-7795 GCA_963730995.1 uncultured Acidobacteriota bacterium
GAGCGTCGGCGATCCTCCCCAGCCAACAAGGCTGCGATCCGCATCCTGCTCGCCTCCGCCGGGCTGAAGCGCAGCTTCCCCCTTCTGAGCGCGATCATGTCGTCGGCTTCCAGACTTGCACGCATCAGACCTGACGGCGCATGCCTGATGCCGAGCAGGTGACCGATCTCGTGCGCCACGATGGCTCCGACGAGGTCGTCATGCCTCGGCATCGCGAGCAGCGGGTTGGTGCCGGTTCCAGCGCGTCGCGTCAGTCGAAATGCGGCGCCGGCCACGCAGGGGACCGAGACCATCACCGTCCCCGCCGAGTCGCGTGCGCCGTGAGCGGCGACACCGCAGTTCTCGCGGCCGTTCTGCCGATCACGGGACGAAAGGATGACGACGATCTCCGGCACCGGCGTGTCCTCGATCGGGCACGATTGCGCCGTGTCACACACACGCCATGCCACGACGAGTCCGGCCGACGCCAGCAGGTGCTCCGCCACCTCCACCGCGGACCGTACCGTGGCTTTGTTGACCTGCGCGTCGGCGTAGGCCCTCACGCGCAGCGCGACCAGATCCGGATCCGCCTCGTTCGTCACCGGCGTCGAACCCGCCATCAGAATTGCAGAGATCAACTCGATCATGTCGCCCCCTTGGCTCACGACGGACGCGGTAGAATTCGCGGTGCCCGCTCGCCGGGCGCGCGAACCCGATTCCGTGTGGGGGAAGCTAGGCATGACGAACCACGCAAGTCCTCAGCGGGAGGCTCAGAAACCCTCAGCGCTTCTCAGCGGGGCTGAGCGTGCGTCCAACCCGGTTCGTTTCTACGAGTTCGACCGGTTCCGCATCGATACGAAACGGCACCTGCTGATGCGGGACGGCGGGCCCATCGCCATCAAGGCCAAGGCGCTCGATACGCTGGTGCTGCTGGTCCAGCACGCCGGCCGGCTCCTCGAGAAGGACGAGCTGATGAACCGGCTCTGGCCCGATACGGCCGTCGAGGAGGCGAACCTCACGCAGAACATCTTCGAGGTGCGGAAGGCTCTGGGCGAGGTGCCGGGCGAGCAGCGGTTCATCGCGACGGTCGCCCGGCGAGGCTATCGCTTCGTCGCGGAGGTCCGCGCGATTGGGGACGAGGCCTCAGCGCGCGATGACCTGGCAGACGGGGATCGGCAGTCCAAGCTGCCGCTCGTCGGGCCCGCGCGCTTCGCGCGCCGGACGGTCATCTACGCAGGTGTGGCGGCGGCGATGGTGCTGTCGCTCCTGGGTACGGGGCTCTACGTCGCGTCCAGGCGCTCGGCACCGGTCGTCGCCGGCACCTCGTCGTCGCCCCTGCGCAACCTGACGCGACTGACCTACGGCGCGGGTCTGCAGACCGACGTGAGCTGGTCACCCGACGGCCGGCGGGTAGCCTACGCGTGGAATAGAGACGGGAACTTCGACATCTGGGTGCAGAGCATCGATGGCGGCGACCCGACGCGGGTGACGAGTTCGCCGGCGGACGAGACGCAGCCGGCCTGGTCGCCCGATGGCCAACGTCTCGTCTTTCGTTCCGAAGATGACGGCGGTGGCCTCTTCACGGTCGATCGTCAAAGGTGGTCCCGTGCGGCGAATCGCGCCAGACGGACGGCGCCCCGCGTGGATGCCCAATGGCCGCGAGGTCGTGTTCGTGGATAGCGACATGCCCCGCGCGGCGTTCATCGTCGCAGCCGACGGCGGCGAGGCCCCCCGCCGAATTCTCGAGACCGAGCTCAGTCGCACCATTTGGATCGCGAGCGCGATCCATCCCGAGGGCCGGATCTCCGTCTTCGGGCCCGGGGCGGCGGCCGGGTTTTTCGTCGCCGATCGAACCAACAGCAGGCTGAATGCCGTCGATACGAGCGCTGCAGCGCCGTTCGGGTTGCTCGAACCCGACGTCATCCGAAACATCAGTTGGAACCCGACTGGAACGGCGTTGATCGTCGAAGCCTTGAGTGACGGCGTGCCGACCCTGTGGCGTGTGCCAGTGGAACCAGTGAGCCTGCGTTGGCGAACGCCCGAGCGGCTGACCACGGCACCAGCGAGCGCCGAGGGCGCGGCCGTTTCGCCGGATGGGACGCGCGTGGCATTTACGAGCGCGCAGGCGTCGACCCGCGCCTGGCTGTTCCCGTTCGAGGCCAACAGCGCCCAGCTCATGGGCGACGGCCAGGGCACTGACCGACGAGGATCTCGTGATCGTCTCTCTCAGTCTCGCGCGTGACGGGGCGGCTCTCTGCTATGGGGCGCGTGAGGCAGGGAGAAACCAGTTCCGGCTCTTTTACACCGACCTGACGACCGGCCGCACGACGTTCGTCGCCGAAGCAGTGGGGCGGCGTGATTTCCCGAACCGGGCGCAGGGTGGTCTATCCTACTGACACGCACCGTATCAAGCTCCACGGGGGAAACCCCCGCCACCAGCCGTGAATGGGCTCTAGCCATTCGCGACCTCGACGGCCGGGAACATCTGGCGAGCCGGTGGGTACCGGGCGGAATGCTTCCTCACGATTGGGCACCGGACGACAAGGCCGTTCTCGGATCCTGGCTCGAACAGGGCCGTATGGACCAATAACGTGTTGGCGATCTGGCCCATCGGTCCCATGATGGCCACGCGACCCGAGCGAGTAATACTCGAGTCGAGCGGCGTGAACTTTTGGCAGGCTCGCTACTCACCGGATGACCGTGGGTGAGTTTCGTCGCCCAGCGTATGCGGAATCCCGGGAACCGTCGAGATCGGGATCGTGGCAGCGGGCAGCAATCGCGCCACGACGTGGACGCGGATACTGGAGGATCACGTCTGGCCAGACAAGCCGCGGTGGTCACCGGATGGACGGACGCTGTACTTCCTCTCACGGGGAGCTGACGGCTACTTCAACCTGTGGGGCGTGCCCATCGACCCAGCGCGCGGCGCGCAGAGCGGGAAGCCGTTTCAAGTCACGCATTTCAGCTCGCCCGATTGGCACATCGATTCCTATATGGGTAATGCCGAGATCGGCGTTGCCAGCGGCAGACTCGTGCTTCCCATGCAGAGCGTGAAGGGCAGCATCTGGCTCTTGTCGGGCGTGAGCCCGTGACCGCGTCCGTCCCACGGGTGTTCCTCGATCCCCGTGACCCGACGCGCGGCACACACCCGGCACGAACTTCGGCTCACGATGCCGCGAAACAGCCCGATGACCTCCTGGTGACGCAGCTCGAGAGCGTTACGCCGATCGAACCGCGTGAGTACATCGACTCCGGGTGCGTGCGTGGCCGGCATGAGTGATGCCGCGGTCACCGCGCCGATGAGTACGACCGCTGCGCGACTACGGCAGCGCACCCACGGGCGTCAGGATTTCAGCTCTGATGTCCTCGAGCGCCGGGGCGTCGGTAACGATTCCGGGGTGCCCTCCAGCCACGCGACGCGCGCCGGCTATCTGTGGCAGGAGTTCGGGGAGTCCCCTGAGCGTCGTCAGCTAGACCAGCCGCTTGCAACCACGCCGTGACTCTACGCACAAACGAGCGCCGTTCAGCGATTGTTGGGTAATTGGTGTCATCGATGCTCGTCGGAAAGAGCTTCTGGTCATGACGTGCAATCTTATCGATCGCACTCAGAAGCCGGGCAGGATTCGTTCCCAGCCGGTGGACCGTCACGGTCGCAATGGCGTCGCAGAGCAGTTCGAGATCCTTGAGACGACGATGGTTTCGGGTCCTGAAGGCGCTCTCGTAGTCGATAGTGAAGTACTCGTGTCCGATCTCGTGGGCGGCCAGCGCCTGGAGCTCTTCGGTATCGAGCAGCATGAGCGCTGACTTCGAAATCAGGATGACGGATCGCGCGAATACGGCGATCCGCGCGTACGACACATCGATCACCTTGACCTCGTACCCTGACTCGCGGTCGGTCGCCTGAAGCAACTGCTTCACCGCCGCCAGCTTTTGCCGACCTGCGTCGTCCAAGTTGGTGATCTCGCCTTCCGCCGGTAGGACCTCCAGAATGCGAGCCTTTTGGCTCGCTGACACCGACCGGGGTCGGTGGGTTTCCAGCCAATCAGTAAAGACGCGCGGGTCAGTCGCCAGCAGCTCTTTCGGGGTGTAGGCCGTGGGCACCTGCGCGTGTAGATGAAGGGCGGTAAGGACAACTGCCGGAAGCGGCAGGAGAAGGGATCCGAACTGCCTCAACACGCGTAAACTGACACCCGTTCTGCCTGCGATTGAAAGGAAGGGGATGTGACGCATGAGCCGACGATGGGCATCGGCTGGTGAGGAAGTCCTTTGAGATCGCTAGCAGCATTGAAGCAATTTTGAAGAAATCCCCGGGGAGGCCCGATGTCCACCGGCGCGCCCGACGTGTACGAATTTGGGCCGTTCAGGATGGACGTGCAACGACGCGTCTTCACACGCGGCGGTCACGCGATACCGCTGGCGCCGAAGACATTCGATCTGTTGGTGTTCCTGGTGCGGAGCGACGGCCGCGCTGTCTCGAAACAGGAGTTGATGACCGCGCTGTGGCCCGACGCGTTCGTCGAAGAAGCTAATCTTTCGTTCCAGATCTCCGCGCTTCGCAAAGCCCTCGGCGAGAGCGGCTCGCGTTGGATCGAGACCCTCCCCAGGCGGGGTTACCGCTTCGTCGCGGCCGTGCGCGACGTCCATGCGGAGGCCGAAGCGCCGGTTGAGCGTTCACATCCCACTCGAAGGGCGACGTTCGCAATTGCACTGGTGTTCGTGCTCGTCGGCGCGACAGGTGTCGGCCTCTACCGTTTTCTCGAGCGGTCTCGTTCTGCCAACGGTGACTCGGGGGTCGGGTCCGCGATTGTCCCGGTGACCCGCTTCCCCGGCCGCGAAACCCAGCCCGCCTTCTCACCCGACGGCAGACAGATCGCGTTCGCCTGGGATGGCGTCGAAGAGAACAACTCCGACATATACGTGAAGCTGCTCGACACCGGCGGACAGCTGCAGTTGACCACCGACCCTGCTCCTGACCACAGCCCTGTCTGGTCTCCCGACGGCCGCCATATTGCTTTTACGCGTGAGGGCGAAGCCGGTGGTATCTATCTGGTCCCCGCGCTGGGTGGGGCTGAACGCAAGCTGGCCGAGATCTTTCCGACAGACGTCTACCACAGGGGCGCCTACTACCAATTCGGTAGGAATACTCTGAGCTACTCGCCAGACGGGAAATACCTCGCTGTCGCAGACGCCGCCGCAGCTGGAGAGCCCTTCAGTATCTTCCTGCTCGAGATCGAGACCGGTGAAAAGCAACGGCTGACCTTCCCGCCCGCCGCGTCGGTCGGTGACGACTCTCCCGCCTTCTCTCCCGACGGGCGCACCCTGGCATTCGCCCGGCTCATGGCGGGCGGGAGAGACATCTACGTTCTGCCGGTGACGGGCGGGGAACCTAGGCAACTTACCTGGGAAAGCACCGTCAGACCAGGCTCTTTCACCGACGGTCTGGCCTGGACACCGGATGGCCTTGAAATCGTCTTCGCATCGAATCGAATTGGAAGCTTCCTTTTGTGGCGAGTTCCAGTTTCCGGCGGCGCTCCGGCACAAATAAAGGTGGACGCTCAAGATGTTTCCAGGCCGGCGATCTCCCGTTACGGAAACCGGCTGGCCTGGATCCAGACGTCATCTGACCGGAATATCTGGCGCATGGAGGTCCCAGGCACTGCGGGGCAGCACCCCATTCCAACGCGGTTGATCGCCTCGACGGCGACCGATTCCAATCCGCAGTACTCGCCGGACGGGGAGCGGATCGTGTTTGGTTCCGACCGCTCGGGAACCGGTGAGATCTGGGTGTCAGACCGCGACGGTCGGAACCCGATGCGGTTGACGAACATCGGCGGCCCCGTGACCGGGGACCCGCGCTGGTCGCCTGACGGACGCCAGATCGCTTTCGACTCCATGGAGGGCAGTAACCGCGACATCTACCTCGTCAGCTCCAATGGAGGTCAACACCACAAGCTCACGACGGACCCTGCAGAAGATACGTGTCCCAGCTGGTCGCGCGACGGGCGGTGGATCTATTTCGGCTCGGGCCGGAGCGGCAGCCTGCAAATCTGGAAGATGCCCTCGGCGGGCGGGCGAGCCGAACAGGTAACCACGAAAGGAGGGTTCGAGGGGTTCGAGTCGCCGGACGGCACGTACTTCTACTACGCCAAAGGGCGGGACGCCCCTGGCATCTGGCGAATTCCGGTGAAAGGCGGTGTGGAAACTCCCGTGGTCGACCATCATGGGGCCGGGTTTTGGCGCTCCTGGGCAGTCACCGAGGAGGGCATCTATTTCGTTACCGCCGAAATGCCAGCGCGGCCCATCATCGAGTTTTTCAGCTTCGCAGCGGGCGACGTGAGGCAGGTCGCGATCCTCGAGCGGCCGGTTCAGTCGAGGGTATGGGGCTTCTCCGTTTCGCCCGATCGCCGGTGGATTCTCTACACGCAAATAGATCAGAGCAGCAGCGACATCATGCTGATGGAAAACTTTCGCTGAGAGTCTCGCGGCGCGGACGATGTTGTCTGCGGGCGGAGCGAGAGAACTCTTCGACTCGGAGGTTTTGATACAGCCTCTTAGAACCGAGAACCTCTAGAACCCGAGAACTTCGGATCTCACCCCGCGAACGCAGACGTGGGAACCACCCCTCCCGCCGAATCCGCGGAGCGCACCAACGCGTCGATCACCTGCATGTTCCTGACGGAATCTTCAAGCGGGTACGGCGCAGCGCGTCCTTCGAGGATGGCGCGCGAGAAGAGCTCGCCCTGAATCGTGTACTGGTCACAGACCCCGAACTCGAGAGTTTCAGCCGTCGCGCCAGCCAGGTCGGCGCCGTCGTCCACGAAAATCCGAGTCGGTTGGTCCGGCGGCGCGTTGAACGGAATGGGAATCTCGATCCGCCCGCGAGTGCCCATGATCTGGATGCGCTGGTACGGCACCATCTGCGTGCCGCAGGCGCCGATGGCCTGCGGTCCGCCGAAATCGAGCATCACGGACGTCAGCCGATCGATGTCCATCTTCGGATCGCGCTCCATCATGGCGGCGGCACGAACCGGCTCGCGGCCGAAGATCATCCGCGAAGCGTGGACGATGTAGCAGCCGATGTCCATGAGGCCGCCACCGCCCCAGTCGACGACGTTGCGGATGTTCTTCGGGTCGTCGTTGAAGTAGCTGAAGAGGCCCGCGAGCAGCCGGAGCTCGCCGATGCGCCCGGACTCGACGATCTCGCGCGCCGCAATCCACTGCGGGTGGCTCCGCACCATGAAGGCTTCCTGAATCAACACGCCAGTCCGGTCCCGAACTTCCAACAGCCGGCGCGCTTCATCCGCGCTCATGGCTATCGGTTTCTCGCAGAGGACGTGCTTTCCCGCCTCCGCGGCGCGGATCGACCACGGCACGTGCAGATGATTCGGAAGCGGATTGTAGATGGCGTCGATCGCCGGATCGGCCAGGAGCTCTTCGTAAGAGCCGCAGGCCTTCGGGATGCCGAGCGCCTGCGCGGCCTCCCGAGCCCGTCCAGGATCACGGGAGGCAATGGCCGCGATCTCGCAGCTCGCGGCCTGCTGCATTCCGGGAATGACTTTCCGGGTGCCGATCCTCGCTGTGCTCAGGACACCCCAGCGAATCTTTGATGACATGTGGGTGGTTACAGCCGCGATTCTTGGATGTAAGGCGGGGGCGTCCCGCCTCCGCCAAAGCTCCGGCGAGGTCTCGCCGAAGCGCGCCTGACTTCGTTGCGCGCGAAGGCGGACAGCCCCCGCCCTACACGAGCCAGGCAGAGCCTACCGATCCGCAAACAACAGGCGACCGAACTTCTCGTACTCGTGGAAGCTCGGGCCGA
>CAVSUB010000008.1:0-42081 GCA_963730995.1 uncultured Acidobacteriota bacterium
ACCTGAACCTGCACCTGCAACGGTGAACCCTGAACCTTGAACGCTGAACCTTGAACCCTGAACCCTGAACCCCTTAGGTGCTTGACTCCGGCGATGCGCGATGGATACAAAACGCCGCTCTTCCAACTCAATGCGGGGGACATGATTGGTCCAGACGGAAACAGAGCTGCTCAACAACCCTGTCCTGGGCCGTCCCACGCTCGATTCTGCGCTCGGATTTCCACTCAATATCCAAGGTCGTCGCGGGGCCGGTCGAGGTCGAGGTCTGTGCCGTCGGAACGGTGACGGCCCCGAGGCTGGGCGAGGGTTGCACGCACGCGGGGCCAGATGTACAAGTCGGCCCATCGAAGGATGGGCGACGGCAGCGTCGACGGTGGAGATCGAAACACGGGTTTGCGATGACCAAGGAGCCGAGCATGCGCGTGACAGGGAACAGGTTGTGGCTGGCGGCCGGGCTGGTCGCCGTGTCGGTCTGGCCGGGCGTCGCCGTCGCCGCCTCGTCCATCACCGGAACCGTCACCTTCGACGGGAAAGCCCCCGCTCTCAAGCCGCTCGCCATGGACGCCGACCCCGCGTGCGCCAAGAAGCACTCGGCACCCGTGCCGAGCGAGATGCTGGTCCTCGGCAACGGCAACACCATGGGGAACGTCATGGTCTACGTCTCGAAGGGGATCCCGGCCGGGAAGACCTATCCCGCTCCCAAGACGCCGGTGGTCTTCGATCAGAATGGCTGTCAGTACAAGCCGCACGTGATCGGCGTCATGGTCGGTCAGCCCTACAAGATCCTCAACTCCGACGGCGTCCTCCACAACGTCCACGCGCTTCCCAAGATCAACACGCCGTTCAACAGGCCGATGCCGGCGACGGTCAAGGAAGCGACCGTGACGTTCGACAAGCCGGAGGCGAACTTCCAGATCAAGTGCGACGTCCACCCATGGATGAACGCCTACGTCGGCGTCTTCACCCATCCCTTCTTCTCGGTGACGAGCACGGACGGGAAGTTCACGATCTCGGGCCTCGACCCGGGGACCTACGAGATCACCGCCTGGCACGAGAGGCTGGGGACGCAGACGGCCTCGGTCACGGTTGGCGCCAGCGACACGAAGACCCAGAACTTCAAGTTCGCCGTCCCCGCCGCGAAGTAGCGATCCGGAGAACAGCCGCATGAGTGAGCCAGCAGCTGTCGCCGCACCGCGTGCCGCACGTCGCGCACGAAGCCCATCACGAGGCGCTCGGCTTCTGGCGCAAGTACGTTTTCTCCACCGACCACAAGGTCATCGGCATCCAGTACGCCGTCACCGCCCTCCTGTTCCTCCTCTTCGGCTTTTCGCTGATGATGCTCATGCGCTGGCAGCTCGCCTACCCGGGCGCCGCGCTGCCGCTGCTCGGCAGGATCCTCGGCGAGGCGCGCATGCCGGGCGGGACGATGCTCCCCGACTTCTACAACGAGCTCGGGGCGATGCACGGCACCATCATGGTCTTCCTCGGCGTGGTCCCCCTCGCCGTCGGAGGATTCGGGAACTTCGTGGTCCCGCTCCAGATTGGAGCCCCGGACATGGCGTTCCCGAGACTCAACATGGCGAGCTACTGGTTCTTCTTCCTCGGCGGCGTGACGATGCTGGCCAGCTTTTTCGTCCCCGGGGGAGCCGCGCAGTCCGGGTGGACCTCCTACGCGCCCCTCGCCATCCTGGCGCCGGGCCAGACGATGTGGCTCATCGGGATGATCTTCCTGATCACCTCGTCGCTGCTCGGAGCGATCAACTTCATCACGACCATCATCCAGCTCCGCGCCAAGGGGCTCACGTTCATGCGGTTCCCCTTCTTCGTGTGGGCCCAGTTCGTCACGGCCTTCCTCCTGCTCCTGGCCTTCCCGCCGCTCGAGGCCGCGGCGGTCATGCAGCTGATGGATCGTCTGGCCGGCACGAGCTTCTTCCTCCCGAGCGGCCTCGTCGTCAGCGGCCAGGTCCTCAACGAGGCCGGCGGAGGCAACCCGCTCCTCTGGCAGCACCTGTTCTGGTTCCTGGCGCACCCGGAGGTCTACGTCCTGATCCTGCCGGCGATGGGAATCGTGGCCGAGATCATCGCGAACAACACGCGGAAGCCCCTGTGGGGCTACCGGTCGATGGTCTACTCGCTCGTCTTCCTCGGCTTCATGTCGTTCATCGTCTGGGCGCACCACATGTTCATGACCGGCATGGGGACGACGATGGCGGCGTTCTTCCAGACGACCACGATGATCATCTCGATCCCGTCGGTCGTGATCCTCACGGCCCTGATCATCTCGCTCTGGGGCGGATCGATACGCTTCAACACGCCCATGCTCTTCGCGGTCGGCTTTCTCCCGATGTTCGGCATCGGCGGGCTCACGGGGCTTCCGCTCGCCTTCAACATCGCGGACATCCCGCTGCACGACACCTACTACGTCATCGGCCACTTCCACTACGTCGTCGCTCCCGGGACGATCTTCGCCCTCTTCGCGGGGATCTACTACTGGTATCCCGAAGGCAACCGGGCGGAAGATGAACGAGACGCTCGGCAAGATCCATTTCGCCGGCTCGCTCGTCTGCATGAACGTCGTCTTCATGCCGATGTTCCTCATGGGGCTGGCCGGCGTCTCGCGGCGGCTGTTCGACGGTGGGGCGAGCTACGCCTTTGCGCAGCCGGTCCTCCACCTGAACGTCGTGTCCTCCTGGGGCGCGTGGATCATGGCGATCTTCCAGATTCCCTTCATCTTCAATTTCTTCTGGAGCATCTGGAAGGGGGAGAAGACCGACGCGAACCCGTGGCAGGCCACGACGATCGAGTGGGCGGCTCCGTCGCCGCCGCCGCACGGCAATTTCCTCGTGGCGCCGGAAGCGTACCGGGGGCCCTACGAGTACAGCGTTCCCGGCGCGGCCAAGGACTTCTTGCCGCAGTACGAGGCCTGATCGAGATGGACATTCCCTACACCGTAGAGGTGCGCCGCGACACCGGTCTCACCAACGGCAAGATCGGCATCTGGCTCTTCCTGGCCTCGGAGGTCATGCTGTTCGGCGCCCTGTTTGCGAGCTACATCCTGATCCGGACGGGGGCGCCGAGCTGGCCGCGGGGAGCCACGATTCTGAACGTCCCGCTCGCCACGTTCAACACGATCGTCCTGATTTCGTCCTCCGTCACGATGGTCATGGCCTGGGCGTCGCTGATGCGCCGCCGCTTCGGGACCTTTCGGATCTACATGGGAGCGACGATCCTGCTCGGGTTCGTCTTCCTCGTCGTCAAGTACTTCGAATACAGCCACAAGTTCGAGACCGGGCTCTTTCCCAGCACCAACAACTTCCTCGCCATCTACTTCACCCTGACCGGCCTGCACATGCTCCACGTGTTCGGCGGGATGTGCGTGAACGCCTATTTCCTGGGCCCCGGCTCGAAGCTCTGGAAGACGAATCCGGAGTGGTTCACCAACCGGGTCGAGCACTCGGGCCTCTTCTGGCATTTCGTGGATCTGGTCTGGATCTTCCTCTTCCCGACCCTCTATCTTCTGTAGGCGGCATCCATGTCAGCCAGCGCATCAACGACAGCGACCACGCAGCTGACATCGACAGACACGTCAGGGTCTACATCACCGTCTTCGTCGCGCTCATGGCCCTGACCATCATCACGGTGGCGATCTCCCGCTTCCACCTTCCCGTGCCGATTGCCGTGACCGTGGCGCTGCTCGTCGCGACCGTCAAGGGATCGCTGGTGGCGTGCTACTTCATGCACCTGATCTCCGAGAAGAAGCTGATCTACGCGGTCCTCGCGCTGACCGCTGTCTTCTTCGTCGCGCTGCTGGCCCTTCCCGTCGTCACCGTCCACGACGGCTACTGGATTCACTGATGAACCTCAGGTGGGTCCACGCGGTGCTGATCCTCCTCTCCGCGGCCCTCGCGGTGCTGTTCGGCGTCTGGTGCCTGGGCCTGTACGGGCGGGAGGACGGGGTCGGCAAGCCTGCTCGCGGCCGTCGCGGCGTTCGCCGTGTCGGTCGGCCTGGTCGTCTACGACTCGTGGTTCCTGCGCAAGACGAGGACGCTGCGATGACCCGCCTTCGCTGCGCTACGGCGCGGCAGGTCCGCCTTCGCTCTTCCACCTTCGCGCTTCCGCCTTCGCGCATCCGCCTTCGCGCTCCGCCTTCGCCGTAGCAGCGCAGCTGCGAAGGCGGGCCTTCACGACGGCGGCGGCCGTGATGATCGGCGGCGGCTCGAGCGTCCTCGCCTGCCCGGTGTGCTTCGGGGCGGAGGAGACCTCGATGATCGACGGGGCGAAGCTCGGCGTCCTGGTGATGCTGGCCATCATGTTTGCGGTGCAGGGCGGGTTCGTGGGCTTCTTTCTCTATCTCCGCAAGCGCGCGAAGCGCATCGCGGACATCGAGCTCGACACCGAATGGTCGGAGCTCCAAGGGTCGTCGAGAACATCATGACTGACTGGCTCGGACTCCCGGCGCTCGCCTCGGCTCACGGCGGGCAGATCGACAGCATGATCGGCTGGGTTCACGTGTTCATGCTCATCCTGTTCGTCGGGTGGGGAGGGTTCTTCATTTACTGCCTGTTCCGTTTCCGGCGATCGCGGCATCCGGTGGCGAACTACACGGGGGTCAAGTCGCACACGTCGAGTTATCTCGAGGTCGGCGTGGCCGTGGTCGAAGCGATTCTCCTGTTCGGATTCGCGATCCCGCTCTGGGCCGCGAGGGTCGATCGCATGCCCCCGAACAGCGACGCGCTGGTCGTTCAGGTCACCGCCGAGCAGTTCGCCTGGAACGTCCACTATGCCGGCCCGGACGGGGTATTCGGCCGCACGGACATCAAGCTGATCGACGCCCAGGACAACCCCCTGGGACTCGATCGCTCCGATCCTGCCGCGAAGGACGACATCACGACGCTCAATCAGCTCTATCTGCCCGTGAACAAGCCGATCATCGTGAGGCTCCGGAGCAAGGACATGATCCACAGCTTCGGCGTGCCCGAGTTTCGCGTGAAGCAGGACGCCATCCCCGGTCTGACGATCCCCATCTGGTTCGTCCCCAACGTCACGACCGCGGAGATGCGGACCCGGACGGGGAATCCCGAGTTCCAGTACGAGATCGCCTGCGCGCAGCTCTGCGGTCTGGGCCATTACCGGATGCGGGGATTTGTCACCGTCCAGAGCGCCGACGAGTTCCAGAAGTGGATGGAGGACGAGGAGACAAAGCTCAAGGAGCAGGGCGCGGACCCCTTCAAGTAATCCCGTCCTCCGACCTCGTGCTGCGGCGCGGAGGCCGCCTCCGCTGAGGTTCAGGAGAGTTGCTAACGAACCCCGCATCACATAAGCTGGGCAGCCGGAATCGAACCGACTTCAGTATCCTTCGCCCTGTCGGAAGGGGCAGGTACATCCAGGCTGCCGCAGTCTGCGGCGTCAGCCGAGGACGCGAATGCCCCTGCAATCCGGTTTTCCAAGCTCCGAAACGCTGCCCCCCGCGGTCCGAGTGCACGTCCTCGGCGCAGGGCCCGTGGGCCTCGCAGTAGCCGCACTGCTCCAGTCGACCGACCGGTTCTCCGTCCACCTGTATGAAAAGCGACGCGACTACAGCCGGACCCGGATGGTCCAGCTCGCGCCGTACCTCGTGGCCGACTCGATTGAGAGCTACTGTACCGACTACATCGATGGGGAGAGCGTCGAGGCCATCTTCGAGCCATCGGAGCTCGCGAAGGGCCTCGCGTTTCGGGAGTCCATTCCGCCGGACCTGATGGGACTGCTGCGGCGATTGACCCTGGGGTTCTGCCCGCTCAACGACATCGAGCGCTCCCTCAGTGATCTCATCGATGCGCGTCAGGCGCATCCCGTGCAGCGCACGACGACCGTCGTCACGGCGCAGGACGCGATGACGATGCTTCAGCCGGGAGACGTCCTGATCGACTGCACAGGCACCAAGTCGCTGTTGCGGGATCCGCTGGTGCCGAGCGCCGGGGCGGCGGATGGCGAGGCGAATACGTTCAAGCTCCGGCTCGAATACGCGCTCGTCATCACCTTCCTGTATGGCGAGGCCTACGACTGCAACGAGTATTGCAAGTATTACAAGAATATCGAGAACGCGTATTACAAGTTCATTCCGGCGGTCAACCGGACGTACTACGACGGCCGCGTCACCCACGTGACGGGTATCGTCACCATCCCCGCCGAGGACTACGAGCGGATGCCGTCACGGTTCGACGGCCAGTGGCTTCGCAGTCACTTCCCTCAAGTCGCGCAGTCGATGGACCGCTTCATCGCGAAGGTCGATACTGAAACCAACGGAGCAATGGTCGGGGACCTGGAGATCGTCCGGATCCCGCTGGATCTGTACCGGGCCCGCAATGCGACCAGCCTGCAGTTGCGGCGCGCGGGCGCCGGCGACCACCCATTTGCTCGCTCGCCGGTGTTCCTGGTCGGCGATTCTGCGATGGGTTCACCCTACTTCCAATCGATCTCGCTCGGCTTCGAGTGCGCGATGTTCCTGGCGGGACTGCTGGCGCAGCGCGACCTGCCGCTGACGGACATGCTGGAGCGCTATGAGCAGTTCATCTACAAGCAGTGGCTTCGTGTGTACATGCGCACCAAGTTGATCAAGCACAACAAAGATCTGTTCCATTGCGTCGGTGATACATTCGCACTGCTGGAGAAGCTGCACATCTACTGACCGGAATGCCTGCGGCGCGCCGTGAGGCCCCCTCAGCGTTGGTCGACATGCTCCTTGGCCTCCCACGGCACGCTCCGCTTGCCTGTCGGCCGCGCGAGGGTCGCTTGCCCCGGGCTCCAGTTTGCGGGGCACAACTCCCCGCACTGGAGGCCCGCGAGGACGCGTAGCACCTCCCCGGTGCTCCGGCCCACGCTCAAGTCGTTCACGCAGAGCCACCGAATCTTCCTCTCCTGGTCAAGCAGATAGGTTGCCCGAAGCGGAACGTTCTCGGCCGGGTCCAGAATTCCGAGCTCTCCGGCGACCTCCTTGCCAGCGTCTGCCAGCATCGGGAACTCGAGATTGCGAAGCGCCGGGTTCTCCTTGCGCCATTCGAGGTGCGTGTGGTGGCTGTCTCCGCTCACACCGAACACCCTCGCGGCAAGGGCCCGAAACTCCCGGAGCGCGCGGTTGAACTCCACCAGCTCGGTCGGACACACAAAGGTGAAATCGAGGGGCCAGAAGAAGATCGCCGTCCACGTTCCCTCGAGTTCGCGGGAATCGACGATGCGGAATTCCGATCCTGGCTCGGCCGATACGCATGCCTGCAAGGAGAACTCGGGGAATGGCGCGCCCAGGCCGAGCAGTCGTGACATGTACTCTCCGTGTATTCAAGTCAGGAAACGTGACGCGGTTCTGCCGCGCGCATGCGGGTGGGACCTTCCTCAGGGCTTGCACCCTGAGGCCCAAACAGGCGGTGACGAAACCTTCCGCATCGTACCATCTCAGAGGCTCGTGGGACTAAGTTCGAGATCCAAGTTCCCTGTGGGGAAGTGGAATTGTGCACGCCGGTTCGAGAGCCTGATCATCCAGCTCGACGAGCCGGGCTCGATGTCCACATCGAGTATCCGAGCGAGTCGCTCGATCGCCTGGTTCATCGCCGTACGGACTCCATGCTTCCTCTAGCACGGCGTCTGATCGGCTCCGCAGGCTTCGGGGTTTCGAATCGCTAAGAACGCCTGTGCGCAAGTCCCGTGGCCTAGCGCACCGTCGACCGTGACCCGACCAGAGACGTAGAGGTATGCATTCGGTGTCGGAAGCGTCGAGGCGCCCCCTTGCAGGTCCGCCGCGCCCGACCCTCCCTGAGCCGAGAACGCCACCGAAAAGACGCCGAGAGAAGCCACGCTCCTGAGATCTCGTGCGGTGCCCCTGGCTGTCCCCGCCAATACGAGAGTCGACAACGACGAACCCTTCGTCCTCGAACCAGAGCTCCACATCTCCGTCTGCGGGTGTCGCCGAGCGGGCAAGCCACGCTGTGCCCTGACGGCTGAGAGTTATGTAGGACAACAGTGTGACGCCCTGAAAGGCCCCTGTCCCTTGGCAGGTCGAGAGAGGCTGCGCGTAGCCCACGAGGACGTAGTTCCCAGGGGTCAGCGGGAGAAGACTGGATTCCGGGCTGACAGGTGTGCCACCACAACCCGCCAAAGCGAGCGACAAGGCAGCTGGGACGAACCGGCGACCAGCGGATACCGACGAAGAGATGAGCCCGTGTATCGCGAGCGCCAACATGCACCGAATCAGTCTTGCAAGGAACGTCTGCCGCGATTTCGCGAGCGCGGGTAACATCTGCGCTTCAGCCGCGAGCGGCGCACCGCCGTGGCGAAACGCTCGCCGCAGCTAACCGAAAAATTTCGGTGTCGGCATCCGCGCGCGGATTTTCTCCAACTCCTCCGCGGTGACGCGACCGATGCCGTTCCTGCGGCACGAATCCTCAACCGCCTTCACCACCATTCCCCGGACGAACACGGGAACTTTCTTCATTCGCGCAGCGGCCGCATCGTCCCAGGCAATCGTCGTCGGCGATTCGGGCCCGTACTGGATAGCGGAAGCCCCCTGCGCTCCCGAGACCGACGCGCCGCTCTGGACGACGAGAAGGGGAGAGCCCGCGAACTTTCCGGGGGTGTGAGTGCAGAGGGGATCTTCGGCCATCAGATCGCCCGTCATTCCGTATGCCCGGGCGCGACAGCCCCCACAGTGGCCGTTCATCTCGCACTCCCCGCACCGCCCGCCGAGCGAGGAGCGCCGGCGAATGTCTGCGAATAGCCCCGACGACGTCCAGAGGTCCGCAAGACTCGAGCTGCGAAGCGTCCCCGCGAAGACGGGGAGATAGGGGCAAGGCGTGACATCTCCGTTCGGCCGTATCCCCATGTAATGCGTTCCTGCAGGGCATCCGCCGGCCCCTCCGGAGTAGGTCCTGAAGGGCACGCTCGCCGATTCGGTAGCCGTCGGAATCGGATCGGTCTCGGCCCCGGCCTGCTCTGAACGCGGTCGAGCGGCATTCTCCAGAACGGTCCTGATGTAGTGGGGAGCGCACTTCGCGTTCACGAGCATCCGGTGGTCGTACTTCCTCTGGATTCGGTAGAGCGAGTCGAGAACCTCGTCGTACTGCGAAGGCGTGATGTCCGACACGAACTGCCCGCGGCCAGTCGGCACCAGAAAGTAGAGGTTCCAGACCTTGGCGGCAAGGCGATCGTGCGCGAAGTCGGCAATCGCTTCGAGCTCGCCGAGATTGTGCGCGCCCGCCGTTGTCTGCACGATGAAGGGGAGGGCGGTCCTGTTGAGGATCTCGGCTCCCTCCACCGTGTTCCGCCAGGCGCCGCGCACTTTCCTGAAGTGGTCGTGACGATCGGGATCGAGAGCATCGAGGGAAAGGGAGAGTCCCCGCGCTCCAGCCTCGGCCAGGCGCCGCGCCAGGTTCTCCGTGATGCGTACGCCGTTGGTGCCGACGACGACCCACAGTCCACGCTCCGCCGCTCGCTGGACGATCTCGAGAATGTCGCGCCGCAGGAGCGGCTCGCCGCCCGTCAGGATGGTCACGCATTCAGGCGCGAAGGCGGCGATTTCGTCGATCACCCGGAAACATTCCTCGGTGCCGAGCTCGCTCCGATCGGCGAAATTCTCCGTGCTGACGAGAGGCGTGCCGCCGGCGTCGAGATAGCAGTGCTCGCACGCGAGGTTGCAACGATAGGTGAGGTTCCAGGAGACGACGTAGGGCCGCGGGAACGGGCTGGTGGTAGTCATCGGAGCTCGGGACTCGGGACTCGGGACTGGGGCTCGGGTCGGGACTCGGCTTCACATGCCAAAGAAGTCGCGCGCGGCGTCGAGGATTTTCTCGTCCACCTCGAGAACCCCTCGCTCCCGGGCAAATCGCTCGATGCCTGTTCGCGCCATCGGGCGGACGAACTCGGGAATGTTCGCGAGTCGTGCCTCGGCGTCGGACGTCCAGCGCACTGGGGCCGACTCGCCGGTCCCGACGTGCCGGGCCTCACCTCCGCCAGGCACCATCGACGGGAACGGGCACTTTGCCGCAGCTGCGGAGCTCTCCATGCCCGCCCCTGTTTCGGGGCCGATCCGGACGCCCAGCGACTGGACGACCTGCGTTTCGTACGCATTGGTCAGCATCGCCATCTCGTAGCCGCACTCGGGACAGGCGTAGACGACCGACAGCGAGCCGCGGTCCGGCGGACCGACAGTCTGGAGCTTCATCGGGCTATCGCAGGGGACGCAAAGGAATTTCATGGGTGAGGCTCCCGGTCGGATTCGAGGCTGTCCAGAAGTTGTTGCGCGACATGGTCCAGGGCGCGCCACACGGGCGTCTCGGGCAGTTCCGCGAGAGGGATCCCTCGATCGCAGTGACGTGCCAGCTCGGGGTCGAATGGCACGGTCCCGAGGCAGGGGATCTGCAGGCCCGATGGCTGGTCGGATGAGCCGAAGAGCGGCTTGATAGCGTTGCAGTCGCGGCAGTAGTAGCCGCTCATGTTCTCGACATAACCGAGGAGGCGATTGGGTCCCTTCGACAGCGCTGCCACCGAGCGCGCGACCACGCCCAGTGCAACCTCAGAAGGGATCGTCACGAGCAGGAACGACGTGCGCGGCCCAAGAAAATCGGCATACTGGACGGTCCGCTCGGCCCCCGGCGGCAGATCGAACAACAGCAGATCGAGCGCACCCCAGTCGCTGGACCCGAGGATCTCGCTGAGGAGAGCGAACTCCCTCGTGGCGCGCCATGTATGGGACTCTCCCTGCGCGGCGCTCTCGAACTCGAGCGCCTCCGACTCCGGGATCAGCGAGCCCATCGAGAAGACAGCGATCCCGTTGCTCGTTCGCGGGAGAGCGACCTTGTGGCTGCCGGGAACGAACAGCGCCCCCTGGACACCTGCCATGCGCGCCTGAGAGGGGCCGTTGAAGTCCGCGTCAAAGATGGCAATCCGAAGCCCACGGGCGCGCAGCGCGCCCGCGAGATGCAGCGTCAGGGTGCTCTTGCCGACTCCACCCTTGCCGGAGCCTATCGCCACGAGATGACGCACTCCCGCGAGCCCGTCGGTGATGCGGGCGCGCTGCTCGACAACCTGCTCGAGGACTTTGGACCCTCCGTCGCCGACGATGTCGTGGTAGGTCTTCACGTTGATGACGTTCCGGGTTGATTGAGCCTTTAGCCTACACCGTCCCACACCGGGGCGCGAAGGGTGATGTCTCGATCGGTTGCCTTCCCTTTGCCGCGAACAGGATCCCCAACTAGAATCAAGGCCCCGATCCATTCATGTCTCTGACTGCCGGCACGCGCCTCGGCCCCTACGAGATCGTCGCGCCGCTCGGCAGCGGAGGGATGGGTGAGGTGTATCGGGCGACGGACACGCGTCTCGGGCGTGTGGTGGCCATCAAGGTCCTGCCAGGCGGAGCAGCGGTATCCGAGCTGACGCTTGAACGCTTCCAGCGCGAAGCGCGTGCCGCATCCGCGCTCAACCACCCCAACATCTGCACCATTCATGACGTCGGCAGCGATCCGCCGTTTCTCGCGATGGAGCTGCTCGAGGGAGAGACGTTGCAGCAGCAGGTCGCACGCGGGCCGATAAGCCTCCCTGCTCTCGTGGATATCGCCCTCGCCGTGGTCGATGCACTGGACGCCGCCCACAGCAAGGGCATCGTCCACCGCGACATCAAGCCTGCAAACATCTTCCTCACGGAGCGCGGGCCGAAGATTCTGGATTTTGGACTGGCGAAGGCGATGTCCGGATTTGCAGCAGTCGGCGCCTCACAAGAACCAACCCGTTCGGCTGAGGCGCTGTTGACCGACCCGGGTAGCACGGTAGGGACCGTGTCTTACATGTCGCCAGAGCAGGTCAGCGCGACGCCGCTGGACGCCCGCACCGACTTGTTCTCCTTCGGTGTGGTCCTCTATGAGATGGCGACGGGCACCCGGCCATTTCGCGGAGACAGCTCGGCGTTGGTGTTCGATGCCATTCTCAACAAGAGTCCCGTCCCCGCGGTACGCCTGAATCCCGACGTGCCGCCGGAACTGGAGCACATCGTCGACAAGTGCCTCGAGAAGGATCGCACCCTGCGATACCAGCATGCGGCGGACGTTCGCGCCGACCTGCAGCGCCTGAAGCGCGACACGGACTCGCGCCGGGTGTCGACCCGCGCAGAGCCGGCAACCGCACGCGGCAACTCCAAACGCCGGATGCTCGTGGTTGCAGCGACCGCCATCCTGCTTGTCGCAATGAATAGTCGGAGGCTACCGCTCTCTTCACCGCACGCCAGGACTCACGAACAAGGACACGATTGTCCTCGCCGATTTCAACAACAGCACGGGCGACCCGGTGTTCGACGGCACGCTTCGCCAGGGACTGGCCGTACAGCTGGAGCAATCGCCATTTCTGAGCCTCATCTCCGAAGACCGCATCCATCAGATGCTGCAGTTGATGGGTCAGCCCGCGGACGCGCGACTGAGTCCGGCGATCGCGAAGGACATCTGCGCGCGAACGGCCAGCGCCGCTGTCCTCGAAGGCTCCATTGCAAGGCTCGGCAGCCAGTACGTCGTAGGGCTGCGCGCGACGAATTGTCGCACCGGCGACGTGCTCGACGAAGAGCAAGTGCAGGCCGCCCGAAAGGAAGACGTTCTGAATGCCCTGAGTCAGATTGCCAGCACATTCAGAACGCGGGTCGGCGAATCGCTCTCCACGGTCGAGAAACACGATATCCCGCTTGCCGAGGCGACCACTCCCTCGTTCGAAGCATTGAAAGCCTACAGCGCTGGCTCGCGCGTGTTCCAGTCAGCCACGGGTCTCGACGCGGCAATGCTGCAGTTCAAGCGCGCCACTGAGATTGACCCCGGATTCGCAATGGCCCACGCATCGCTGGGGCTCGTCTATTCCTTCATGGGAGAGGCCGCCCTCTCTGCGGAGAGTGCGCGCAAAGCGTATGAGCTGCGCGATCGCGCCAGTGATCGCGAACGGTTCTTCATTACGGCCGCCTATGAACTGCAGGTCACCGGAGATCTTGAAAAAGCGCAACAGATCTGTGAGACATGGGCGCAAACCTATCCTCGAGACCTCGTGCCACCCGGACTCCTCGCCTCATCGATCTATCCGACGCTCGGGAAGTACGACAAGGCAGTCGAAGCGGCTAAAAGACAGATCGATCTGGATGCGGACTTTCCCATCGGGTATTACCAGCTTTCGTTCAACTCTGGTTATCTGGAGCGGCTGGACGAAGCCGAGAACGCGCTTCGGCGGGCCTCAGATCGGAAACTGGATATCCCGGAGTTCCCGATCCAGCGGTACGACATCGCGTTCTTGAAAGGTGACAAGCCAGGAATGGACCGGGAAGTGGCTCAGGCCCAGGGGAAGGGCGGAGCGGAGGTCATGGTGTACGCCCGCGCGGCTTTCGTCCTCGCGTATTCCGGCCAGCTGCAGCAGGCAAGAAAGATGTCACAGCGTGCGCTGACCCTGGCACAACAGACGGGCGAACGAGGACGGGCGGCGCTCGTCGCGAGCGGCGCAGCGATGTTGGAGGCGCTCGCCGGGAACGCACCTGCAGCCAGCCAGGGCGCTATCGCAGCACTGGAGCTTGCAAAGGACAGGGATGTGGAATATGGCGCCGCGCTGGCGCTGGCCCTCTCGGCTGATTCCTCCCGATCTCAAACACTCGCCAACGATCTCGAAACCCGCTTTCCGCAGGACACGGCAGTCCGATTCGGGTACCTGCCAACCATTCGGGCCGTCCTCGCACTGAATCGCGGCGAGCCCTCAAAGGCTCTCGAATCGCTGAAAACCGCCGCTCCGTTTGAACTGGGCGTGCCGCTCTGCAGCGTTCCACCAGCGTTCTTCGGGGTCCTCTATCCGGCGTATTTTCGGGGTGCAGCCTATCTGGCCCTACACCAGGGTACCGAGGCGGCCGTGGAATTCCAGAAGATCCTCGATCACCGCGGAATCGTGATCAGCGATCCCATCGGCGCCCTGGCGCATCTCCAGCTCGGGAGGGCGCTCGTTCTGACAGGCAATCCGGTCAAGGCGAAGCTTGCCTATCAGGATTTCCTGAACCTCTGGAAAGACGCCGACCCCGACATCCCGATCTTCAAGCAGGCTCGAACGGAGTACGCGAAGCTGCAGTAAGTCCTGGCTCGAATCGATAGCAGCTCCCCGATCGGCGGCGCATGTTTCCCGACCGTGCGGTGACTATAGGCAGGCCGTGAAAACAGATGTTGCAACGGGGTTACACCGTGGTGGTTGACATCGGCGGTGCCAGGGAATAGCGTTGCCGAACAGCTCGCTTCGCGCCTTGGCGGCGCGGGCGAGTGCATCTTTTTCAATTCATCAGTTCCAGAGGAGGAACCATGAAGCGATTCGCGCTTGTAGCGGCGCTCCTGGCGCTGGCGGCGCCTCGCGCCGTCTTCGCGCAGGTCGATCGGGCGACCGTGAGCGGTCTCGTCAAGGACTCCGGAGGCGCCGTCGTGGCTGGCGCTTCCGTTACCGTGACCAATCTGTCCACCAACATCGCCTCACAACAGACGACAACGGACACCGGCTCCTATCTGGTCGTCAACCTGATTCCGGGCCAGTACCGAATCGACGTCGAACTGACTGGATTCAAGAAGCGGTCGCAGACCGTTACCTTGGAGGTCGGACAGCGGGCGCGTGTCGACATGCCGCTCGAAGTGGGCAACTTCGCCGAAACGGTGGACGTCGCAGGAGCGTCGCCAATCCTCAAGACGAGCGACGCCGCGCTCGGGAGCGTCATTCCGGAGATCGCGGTGGCCAACCTGCCGCTCGCGATCAGAAACTGGGACGACCTGCTCGCGCTCGTGCCCGGGGTGCAGGGAGACCGCTACACCGAGCAGGGTGGCGGCACGTCGTTCGGCCGGACCGGCGGCATCAACGTGCACGGCGCTCGCGCCCTTCAGAACAACTTCCTGCTCGACGGGGTGGACAACAACAGCATCTCGGAGAACGTCCAGGAGCTGACGACGCAGGTGTCGCGTCCATCCGTGGATGCGATTCAGGAATTCAAGGTCGTGACGAGTCCGTACTCGGCGGAGTACGGGCGGTCGCCGGGCGCGGCAATCAGTGTGTCGACCAAGTCGGGCACCAACCTGATTCGCGGCACCGGCTACGAGTACCTCCGCAACGAGTCCCTGGACTCCACCGACTTCTTCACCAAGCGTGCGGGCGCCGTAAAGCCCGCGAATGATCAGAACCAGTTCGGCGGAAACCTCGGCGGGCCGATCATCAAGAACAACGCGTTCTTCTTCAGCGACTACGAGGGCACGCGGATCACGCGCGGCGTGTCCCGCCTCACGAAAGTGCCAACCGCCGACGAGCGGGCCGGCATCTTCACCTCGCCGGTCAAGGATCCGGTGACCGGGCTGAACTTCGACAACAACCGGATTCCAACCGACCGCATCGATTCGTACGCCTCGGAGATCATGGCCCTCGTGCCGTTGCCGAACCAGCCTGGCGCGAACAACTTCTTCCGCAACGCGGATCTCCTCGACAACTCTGACCGCTTGCTCGGCCGCATGGATTGGCACCCGAGCGTCAAGGACAGCATCTTCGGCCGATACATCTACTCGAACCGCACGCGCGAGATTCCCGGCGCGTTTGGCGGCGTGATCGATGGTACGGGAACGTCGGCATTCGGCAACCAGACCATCAAGACCAATGCGATGGTCGGCGGCTGGACTCGGATCCTCAGCTCGGCGATGGTCAACGAGTTCCGGATCTCCTGGTCGCAATCGACGTCGGACGCCGTGCACCAGGCGTTCGGGCTGGCGCCCCCCGCCGCCGCGACGATCCCCGGTTCGATCACAGATCCGGCGGTGGCGGGCGGATTCCCCGGAATCACGATCGACGGCGGCTACTTCGGTGGCTCGGGTCTCGGTCGCATCGGATCGCCCGACTTTCTGCCGAAATTCCAACACACCAACCAGTTCGAGTTCATCAACACGCTGTCCTTGCTGAAGGGGAACCACGCGTTCAAGTTCGGCGGCGACGTCATCGCGCCGATGGCGAACCAGTACATGGACGTCCCGGCCACGCGCGGCTCGCTGCGGTTCCGGGGCAGTTTCTCCGGCAACCCGATGGCCGATTACCTCCTCGGCTACGTCACCGATCTGCAGTTGTCCAACGTGTGGGTAGTCGAGCAGCGGCACTGGGCCTCGATGTTCTTCGCGCAGGACGACTGGAAGGTCAATTCGAAGCTGTCGCTGAACCTCGGGCTGCGCTACGACTTCATCACGCCGGCGCTCGAAGCATCCAACGCGCAGACCAATTTCGATCCGAGCGGCGGTGGCAGCCTCCTGTTCGCCAGCGGGGGCTCCCTGGAGAACCGCGGGCTGGTCAAGCCCGACATCAACAACTTCGCCCCGCGCGTGGGTGCGGTGTATAAGCTCGATGACAAAACGCTGATTCGCGGCGGTTGGGGAATCTTCTACAACCTGTTCGACCGCGTCGGCAGCGAGGATCAGCTGGCGCTGAATCTACCCGGCCTGGTGAACAAGACCATCACCCAGACGTCGGGCTCGCCAGTGTTCTTGCTACGTCAAGGCTTTCCGGCAAACTTCCTGGCAGTGCCGAATCTCGATCCCAATGCCGGACAGCTCAAAGCGGTACGGCTGCGAGCGGTCACGAACGACGCGCCGAAGACCACCATCAATCAGGCCAGCTTCGGGATGCAGCGTGAGCTCCTCACCGGCATGGTGCTCAGCGCCGACTTCATCTACACGCGAGGCTCCAATCTGGCCTCGCTGGTCAACCTGAATCAGCCGCTCCCGAACGCCGCCGGCAACAATGCGCTCGGCGCCTTGCCGTACCCGAACTTCGGGTTCATCGAGTGGCGCGCGCAGAACGGGAAGTCGACCTACAAGGGTCTCGATCTCGGCGTGGAGAAGCGCTACTCCAGGGGCTACGCGTTCGGCGTGTCGTACACCATCGGTGATTCGCAGGACAACACGTCGGAACAGCTGACCACGCAGGGGTCGAATGCGTTTCCCCAGAACTCGCGCGACTTCAGCCCGTGGTATGGACCGAGCGACTACGATGTGCGCCACAGGGTGACGACCAACTTCGTGGTCGACCTTCCGCTTGGCCAGAACGTCTTCGCCAGGGATTGGGTGGCGTCCGGCGTCTGGGCGTGGCGCTCGGGCCGTCCCTACACCGTGAATCAGTCCGGCAACAACGTCGGCACGAACATGACCGGCCTGCCGAATCTGGTCGGCGATGCGAAGGGACCCGAGACCGTCGATCAGTGGTTCAACATCGCGGCGTTCCAGGCGGTCACGACCGGGACGTTCGGCAACGAGCTCCGCAATCGGCTTCGCGGACCGACCTGGCAGAGCGTCGACCTGACGATCCAGCGGCGGCTCAAGTTCACCGATCGCGTGGCCGCCACGCTGCGGTGGGACATCTTCAACCTGTTCAACACGACTAACCTCGGTCTGCCGAACAGGAACATCCCCAACATCGGCGGAACGGACGCGACGTTCGGCACCATTACGAGCCTGGCGGGCGACGCCCGCATCATGCAGCTCGCGGTGCGATTGAACTTCTAACACACGGTTCAACCTTCCCTGGGTGGGACAGACGATCCGTCTGTCCCACCCTTCGCGAGAATCCTTAGTGGAACGTCCTCTTCGTGTGGCGGTGATCGGCTGCGGCGCGATCGCCCAGATGATGCACCTGCCGACGCTCGGCGAGCGTCCCGATCTCTTCACGATAACCGGGCTTGCCGACATCGATCGCGCAACGCTCGATGCGGTCGCCAATCGCTATCACGTCACGCGGCGCGCGACCGACTTCCACGAGCTGCTCTCAGACCCGCAGGCCGAAGCGATCCTGGTCCTCGCGTCCGGCGGGCACCGCAAGTTCGTGCTGCCAGCGCTCGCAGCCGGCAAGCACGTGTTCGTCGAGAAGCCGCTCGGGTTCAGCGTCGCTGAAACCGAGGAGATCGCCGCCGCCGCACGCCGGAGCGGCAGGCTGCTGATGGTCGGCTATCACAAGCGCTTCGATCCGGCCTATCTGCGCACCGTCGACGAAGTCCGCCGCCTCGAGAGCCTCCGCTTCGTGGACGTGACCGTACTCCATCCCGACGAAGACGCATATCGGCGGCATCACGCGCTGCTGCCCGTGCGGCCACCCGCGGCGGTCACCGAAGAGATGCTGGATCGGATGGCGCTCGACGAATCAGAATCGCAGGAGATGCGTCCCCTGCTCGACGCGACTCTGGGTCCGGATGCGTCCGCGCCGCTGCGCGTCGCGCTCCTGGTGCTGCTGACCAGCCTGATTCACGACGTCAACGCGCTCCGCGGCGTACTCGGGGAGCCCGAGGAGGTGTTGTCTGCACACACGTGGCGAAACGGCATGGCGCAGACGTCGCTGACGCGATTTGCCGGAGATGTGCGCGCGGTGATGACATGGATTTCCGTACCCGAGGTTGCCCACTACCAGGAACAGCTGCGCTTCGTGAGCCCGGAGCGCCGGGTCACGCTGACCTTCCCGTCGCCGTACCTTCGCCACGCACCGACGCCGCTCTCCATCGAACGCATGGACGGCGGCAGCCACGTCCAGGAGCGGCACACCGTGTCGTACGAAGAGGCGTTCCGCTCCGAGCTCCATCACTTTCGCGCGGCGGTGCTCGAGGGGAAGGCGGCGTCACCCGGCGTGGAGGAGGCGCTGGGGGATGCACGGTGGATCGAGATGATCGCAAAGGAACTGGTGCGCGATCAGCAGAGCCGAGCGGGGTAGTGGCGTCTCTGCAGGCCTGATCCGCTGGGCGGATCTCGTGGTGTCCTCACCTATCGGTCGCGCCAGCGCTCTCCGATAATCCGTTCGTGGCAAACTGCGACAACTGCGGCGCACCGCTGCGGCTCGACCCGGGCAGTGGCCTTCTCGTCTGCGACCATTGCGGCACTCAGCGAGAGGGCCCGGCGGGCAGCGAACACCTCGAGCTGCTGGACGAGACCTCGAGCGTGTGCCCGATCTGTTCCACACCGCTCTCGAACGGCCGGCTCGAGGGCCATCCGCTGCTCTGCTGCGCCCGCTGTTACGGCCTGCTGATCGAGATGAACCGGTTCGCAACCGTGATCGACGTCATGCGCGCGTACGAAAAGCGTGGTGCTCGGATTGCGCTGCCGCGTCGCCAGCATCCCGGCGATCGGCTCCTCAGCTGTCCACGA
Source organism: uncultured Acidobacteriota bacterium (assembly GCA_963730995.1). Lineage (GTDB taxonomy): Bacteria > Acidobacteriota > Vicinamibacteria > Vicinamibacterales > 2-12-FULL-66-21 > CAVSUB01. The sequence continues at coordinate 19,155 of CAVSUB010000008.1, forward strand.
TGCGGTCAGCCGATGGTCAGTCATCTGTACGAGGGGGGCGGGAACGTCGTGATCGACACCTGCGAAAGCTGTCAGGTCAACTGGCTGGATCCAGGCGAGCTCCGTCGCATCGCCGCTGCCCCGTATTCGCCGTACTCGGGGTGATCGCGACGGCTCCTTGGCGCTTACTGCATCCCCACGTTCGCGCGCGTGATCAGCCCCAGCTTCGTCGGCTGCTCAGCCGGTACTGGTTCGTGCCGAATCAGCTTGACTGCGCTCTCGACGGCCAGGCGTCCCATCTCCGACGGAAACTGCGCCACCGACGCCGCCATCGATCCGCTCGCGATCGCCTTCCGCGCATCGTCCACGGCGTCGAACCCGATGACTCGGATCCGGCCGGTCTGCCTGCGGCCGCGATCGCTTCGATGGCGCCGAGCGCCATCATGTCGTTGCACGCGAACACGGCATCGATCGACGGGTTGGCCTCCAGCATGTTCTGGAAGACTGTGAAGCCCTGGTCGCGCTCCCAGTTGGCCGTCTGCGATGAGACGACGTGGATGCCGTCCGATCCTCTGATGGCTTCTCGAAAACCCTGCAGGCGCGCGTCGCCGGTCTGGTGACCGGGGATCCCTTCGAGCAGCGCGACGGTCGCGCGTCCGCCGGTGATCTCGACGAGATACCGGCCGGCAATCCGGCCTCCCTCCACGTTGTCCGAACCGACGTAGGCGTCGGTGTGCACGCCCGCCTCGGCGGCGGCCTGGGCGTCGATGCGGTCGTCCACGATCACCACCGGAATCCCGGCGCGCTTGGCTTTTCCGACCGCTGGGACGATCTCCTTCGAGCCGGACGGTGCGATGCAGATCGCCGCGACTCCAGCCTCCACGAGGTTCTCGATGATCTGCATCTGCCGTTCGATGTCGGTCTCCCGCTCGGCCGACTGCACGATCAAGTCGACGTTCAGCCGCTCGGCCGCCGCAATCGCACCCTTGCGCATGTCGATGAAGAACGGGTTGTTCAGGGTCTTGAGGACGAGCGCGATGCGGGGGCGTTCGGCATGAGTGGTTCGATTGCACGCGGGGGTTGCGCCGATCGCGAGGATTGCGACAGCGAGCGTGAACAGTTTGCTCATCGGCTTCGTTGACTCATACGCCGAGGCCGCGCAAAAACTCGCGGTTGCGGCGTGCGCTCTCCGCGGGCGATCCCATGCCTGGCAGCACGTCCTGTTCGACGACGATCCAGTCGCGGTAGCCCGACTCGCGCAGGGCCCGGAGGACGGCCGGAAAATCGACGCTGCCCTTGCCCCAGCTCGCAGAAAATACCGTGCTTGATCGCGCCAGTGTAGTCCCATGACTCAGCCGCGCGTGCGCGCGTAGACGTTCGGGGAAAAATCCTTGAAGTGCACGTGCCAGACGCGCGAGCAGTGCCGCCGGAAGATCTCGAGCGGATCGGCGCCCCCGAACGACAGGTGGCCTGTGTCGAAGCAGAGTCCAAGAAGCGTCGGATCGGTCCGTGCCATCAACTCGTCCACTTCCCACGGCGCCTCGACGAATCCCGCGCAGTGGGGATGGAAGACGGTCCGCAGTCCCGTCTCGTCGCGGACGCTTCGCGCGATGGCTTCGCATCCGCGCGCGAAGACCGTCCACTGCTCCGGGCTCAGGCTGTCCGCTCGAATGAGACGCCCCGTGCGCGCCATCCGGGTCGCATCCGCGCCTGAGTCGTCAGCCAGGACGATGAACGGCGTCGTACCGCCGGCCGCGGCCAGCAGCCGCGCCGTTCGGATCGCGGTTTCGGCTCCAGCCGTGTGCGTGCTCGCATCGGCGAGGCGGACAGGAACGAAAGCGCCAAGCATGGTGAGCCGGCGCCGTGCCAGCTCGGCGATCAGCTGCGGAGGGTCCGTGGGCATGAAGCCCCAGTCGCCGAGCTCGGTTCCCTCGTAGCCGGTTGACGCGATTTCGTCGAGGACCTGGCTGCTCGGCGCGGACCTCTCAGTGTCTTCGAACTCGAGCACGCCCCACGAGCAGGGCGCATTGGCGACGCGCATATGGATTCTTCACTCCCTATCGTCTGCCTTCAGGGTGGACCCGAAAGGCCGGCTGAAGCCGGCCACCACCGTTGTTGTAGCGTCCGCCTTCAGGCGGACCCGGAAGCCCGATGAACGCTGGACGACTACAATCATTGTAGTGTCTGCATTGAGGCGGACCGACTGGCCCCGGTCGCGGCGCGAGCGAACAGCCTAATCCGAGCGAGCACTGGCAAACCAATTCAACTATGCCCGCGACCTACCATCCGTTTCTCTACGACCTCACGTTTCCCGGCAGCGTGCGCGGAGACATCGACGGGTATCGTGGCCTGGCGCGGGAAAGCGGAGGGCCCGTGCTCGAGCTCGGGGCCGGCACGGGCCGCATCACGATTCCCATTGCGCAGGATGGCCTCGCCATTCACGCGGTCGACCTCGATCCCGGGATGCTCGCCACGCTTCGACAGAAGGGTGCAGCGCAGCCTGCGGATGTGGCCGAACGCATCACGATCACGGAAGGCGACATGCGCAGCGTCCAGCTCGATCGACGCTTCGCGCTTGCGATCATTCCGTTCCGTGCGTTTCTGCACAACCTGACCCCCGAGGATCAGCTCGCGTGCCTCCGCTCGGTGCACCGTCACCTCCGAGCCGGGGGGCGCCTTGCCTTCAACGTCTTCCATCCGTCGCTCGAGTTCATGAGCCGGCACGTCGGCCCGTTCGAAAACACGTGGCGCCTCATGGCGACCTATCCGACACCGGACGGCGGGCTCGTCATGCGATCCGAGACGTCGACGTTCGACACGCCGCGGCAGCGACTGCGTGCGCTGATTCGCTACGATCAGTTCGACGCCTCCGGGGTGCTGACGGCAAGCTACCTCGAGCAGCTCGAGCTGGCCTATCTCTATCCCCGCGACATCCGGCATCTGCTGGAGCAAGCGGGGTTCAGCGAGATCCGGATCAGCGCCGACTTCGACGGCCGTCCCTTCGAGCATGACACCGACGAGCTCGTGATCGAAGCGTTGCGCGGCAGCTGACCGCGCTGGCGCGAGCGCGCATGCGCACGCTGCTGCGTCCTGGGGGGTGGGCCAGGTCGAGCCCACGATGGAACGACTCGACAGAACCGCTGCTGGGCCGACTTCAGGTCGGGCGCCGGGCGCTCACCGCGTGGGGATTCCGTGGTGGGTCAGCTTCCGATAGAGCGTCTTCCGGTTCAGCCCCAGCACTCTCGCGGCTGCGGCCTTGTTGCCTGATACGGATCTGAGCGTGTCGAACGATGTGCTCCCGTTCGACGTCAGCAAGTCGCCGGCTTCCCGGCACCGCTGAAGAGGTCGGACGTTCTTTCACGCTGTCAGGAAGATCGGCGAGGGTAATGCGCGGGCCGGTGCCGAGGACCAGCGCGCGCTCGATCACATTCTCGAGCTCTCGCACGTTGCCCGGCCAGCTATGCCGCCGAAGCACGGCCATCACGTCGTCGGATACGCTGCAATCACGCCTGCCGACCTTCGGTCCGTGCTTGTCCAGCAGGTGCCTGACAAGAGAGTCCAGGTCGTCGGGCCGCTCGCGGAGCGGGGGCACCCGCACCTCGATGACGTTGACGCGGTACAACAGATCTTCGCGAAACCGCCCTTCCGCTACAAGCACAGGCAGGTCACGATGCGTCGCCGCGACGATGCGCACGTCTGTCGCGCACGGGGGCGGGAGCACCGAGCGGCTGCACTTCCTTCTCCTGCAGCACACGCAGGAGCTTGCCCTGCAGGGGCGGCGCCATATCGCCGATCTCATCGAGGAACACCGTCCCGCCACGGGCCAGTTGAAACAGCCCCATCTGGTCGTCACGAGCATCGGTGAACGCACCGCGCCGGTGACCGAAGAGCTCGCTTTCGAGGAGTGCCTCGGGGATCGCCGAACAATTCACGGCGAGAAAGGGGCCGGAGGTTCGCGGACTCTTCGCGTGCAGCGCTCGAGCCAGAAGCTCCTTCCCCGTCCCGCTTTCTCCAACCAGCAGGATTGGCGTATCGCTGAACGCTGCTCGATCGATGAGCTGCATCACGGCGCGCATCGCGCGCGACTCGGCGAGGATCCCGGTCAAAACTTCTTCTGTGACAAGCACGATGGCATCTGAAGCCCATTGAACATCATCACGCGTACGGGTTCAAGGCTCACGGTTCTGTTCCCACGCTTCGTCACAGTCTTTTTGCAAATCCGTCGTGATCGGCTGAGCCGCGCGCGAGGCGCGAGGCTGGTGCCCATCGCCACATGCGTGGCCGATCGACACACGTCGCATCAACACGCACGATCATCAGCAGTTGCGCGGCCCGGAGAGCGGACACGTGCGCCAGGCATGGGCAGATGAATCAGCGCCGTGATGCCGCGCCGGCGCAATCACGGACGTTTCACACGATTCCTGGTCGGAACGGAGGTTGCGAGATGGGAGATGTTCCAGCACGAGGAGGATGAACACGTCAACCTGAAGGAGGTCAAATGGCAGTTAGCGCGTTTGGTACCCAGTTCACGTATCCCGGCCAGTTCTCACCATGGAGTGGTGCCCAACAGGGCATTCAAGGACTGGGTGTCAGCCCGTATGCGTTTCAGCAGTACACGCAGAACCAGCCACTCATGAGCGCTCCGCTCACCTCGACGATCGCAGGGCCGTCGCTCGGAGCGCAGCAGGTTCTTCCGTTGCTGCAAGTCGTGCCGCAACAGTTGCAGCATCTACAGCAACTGGTGTCGGTGCAGCTGCAGGAGCTGCAGCAGCTCCAGCAGATCGTCCAGCTCCTGCCCGGGCAGCTGCAGCAGATTCAGCAGTTGATCCAGTACGTGCCGCAGCAGCTTCAACAGTTGTCGCAGCTCCAACAGCCGATTGGTCAGAGTGCGGGTCTCGGCACCTTTGCGGGGACGCCGCAGTGGGGATTCAATCCTCAGGCCTTCGGCGCTCAACCAGGCCACGTGATGTAACAGCTGACGGAAATGTCGTTCTGCACGATCTGCGGACACGCGACACCCCGCGGATCGTGCAGCCAGAGCTTGGGAAAAAAGGAGACATCACATGGCAGAACCGATGTTTGGGGCTGTTTCGCCGATTTGGTCCGCGATACCTGCTCCAGGAGTCACGTGGTTCCAGGCACCAATGCCGGGATCCGGGGCGGTCGGTGGCACGAAACCAACCACCAGTCCACTTTCAGGAGAACCGTACCCATTCTCTCGTGCGATCCCGCCAGCAGGAACCATGTCCGGGTTCGGAGCTCCAATGCCGATGTTCGGCGTTGCGGACATCCCGGTTGGTGTCACGGCGCCGGCGCTGGTCTCGGCCATTGCTATCAGGCGGGGGCAGCCGGCCGGACCCACCAGCGATCCGGAAATCGAGGATTTCATCTACGACGCGCTCGAGCTCCTGCCTGGATCCAACGAGGTGGAAGTGCGGTGCGACGGCGGACGGACGTCGTTGATGGGTACCGTGACGCAGAAGCGGCTGAAGCGGGACATCGGCGAGATCGCCTGGGCCATTCCCAGCATCAACGATGTCCAGAACAACATCACGATCGCTCCGAGACGCCGGTCGCGATCGCAGAGTCGTGAATCGGAACCAGCTGCGGTCGCAGGACGGAAGACGGCCTGACGCGTCACAGTTTCCTCAGAGCCGCGGGGTTCCACCCCGCGGCTTATCCTCTGCTCGCTGGGCTCGCACGCCGCTTCGTCGTTTTCATGACGGCAGGCCGCCTCAGCAACGATTCTGATGGGTCCTTCAGTTTTTTCCGCCGGAACTCAGGCGCTTCAGTTCGTCGAGCCAGTTGAAGACCCAGACAATCCCCGTGCGCGCGGGGCCTGATTCCAGGCCGGCATTCGGGTACTGGATCATCAGAAACCGGCCGTCAGGAAACACGTCGAAGCCGGTATGCCCGCCCGCTTGGGGATTCGCGAACGAATCGGGAAACAGCGCGCGCGGCTTCCCGAGCGACGGACTGGCACCCGCCTCGAAGGACACCTCCTGGATGGCGCCGTCCGCGCGATAGAACAGCGTACGGGCATCACGGGCCCAGACCGGCTGATCGCCGCCGCCGCTCGTCACCGGGATCATCGCATCGCCTGACGGAAACGACCGGATGTAGATCTCGCCTCGGCCGGATGCGTCCGAGACGTACGCCAGCCAGCGCCCATCAGGCGAGACCCGTGAGTTGCGTTCATTGAACGGCGTCCGAAGCACTGGCGTCGCCGTTGGCTGCCCGGTCAGGTCGAGCCGCCAGACGTCGGTTTCCGTTTGAATATCCTGGATCTCGACCAGAAGGCTTCGGCCGTCCGGCAACCATTCACGTCATGGTGTGCTTGTCGAGCATCCACACCAGCTGCTCGTCGCCACTCCCGTCGCTGGCCCGCTTGTAGATGCCACGGCGGTCGGCGCGCGTCGCAGCCCAGGCGATGGTGCGGCTGTCGGGCGACCAGACCGGGGTCTCATCCTCACCCGGGTCAAAGGACAGCCGCGTGAGCACGCCCCGCTCACGCCCGCCACCCACACATCGTCGTGACCATCCTGCACATGAACCGCGACCGATCGGCCGTCCGGTGAAACACGCGGATCGGAGTAGTCATGCCCTTCAGTTGGCAGCGGTGCGGCATGACCGGCGCGATCGACAGCCATCAGCCGGGCCAGGAAATATCGCGGTGGATGATGTTCTGCTCATGCGCCGCTTCGAGCGCGTCCGCGATCTGCTTCGCGATCGGTAACGCCTCGTCGATCGGGATCGCGCCGCGCGCGATCCGCGACGTCAGGTCGTCGCCTTCGACCAGTTCCATGATCAGGGCGGTGAAGTCTGGGGTCTTCTCGAGGCCGTAGATCGCCCCGATGTTCGGATGGTTGAGGGCCGCGAGCACTTCGGCTTCGCGCTGAAAGCGCGCAAGGCGATCCGCATCGCCGGCTACCGATGCAGGCAGCACCTTGATCGCCACCGACCGCTTCAGATTCCTGTCGGTCGCGCGATAGACCTCGCCCATTCCGCCTTCGCCGAGCTTGGCGATGATGGAATACGGCCCGATTGCTTGGCCGACCATCATCGCCCGGCCTCGGCTTCGGCGAGACCTCGCCGTAGCTCGCCTTCGAAATCAAAACGAGCGGAGGCGGGGCCGCCGGCACCGATCTGCGTGGTGACTTTGTAGACGCCGAGGCGGGTGCGGGCGGTAAGGGCCAATGGTGTGGATTATAGAGGCGTATAGAAAATGCGGAATGCCCTCCGACGTGACCACCGCCGAGAGTGGTCTGCTCGTCGCCAACGGAAAGGCCGGCGGATTGTTGGTCACGATTGCCGAGAGATCGCTGACCCGGTACCACCGCAGCCGTGTCGACGACTCCGCCGGTCGACGGATTTTGGAAGCCCTTCACCGTCCCGCAGCAATGCGGCGCGCGCACGGAAGGCGTTGGAGAAGACGCCCAAGGGCGGCCTACCCGGACCGCGCCCTGGCTGCGTAGAGCCGATGCCCGCCGCCGGCGCGGAAACCGATCGTCTCCAGGAGTTCCTTTGAGATTTCGGCCGGGTGGACCTTCGTGAGCCGGAAGGTCCTCGGGCCCCCTGCGCACACTCAGAGATCAGCAGCTTCAGACGGGTCCCGCCGTCCTCGATGAAACTGCGGAGCGACACAATCGCGGTCGTCGTCGCGCTTGCTCTCTGAGCCGCTTCTGCATTCCCCTCCGCGTCCACTGTCGTCCTTCACATAGAGGACGTACGCTCCGATTCGCTCGTCCGAGGCGACGGCGAGCCCTGCAATGTCGTTCTTCCTTGCTGTCAGCGTTTCGACCGAACGCTCCCAGCAAACGGGTGGATGAGCCTCCCCAAGGAGTCCGTTGGCGGCGAGATCGTCGACCGTGACAGGGATCACGAACCGGCCGCCGCCGTGATCACCAGGCATCCCTGGGACCCCGCTCGCATCGTTCTCTTCACACCGCAAGACGTAGTCTGTCAAGCGCGCTTCCTGCACGTATCCGGTTGCGCTGAACAGTTCGCAGGCCGGGGCGAGCGCCTCGGGGACTTCGGCGATGAGTCTGGGAGGGCCCAGAATTGCGAGCTTCGAGCTCAGCGACGTGAGCAGGTGGCGGCCGTGACCCTCCCGTCGATGATCGGGATGGACGGCGATCTTGTGAATGAGGGTCCGGACGGCCGCTTGGCGCCAATCTCGACGGCTATCGGAGCGGAGCCCGAGAAAGCGACCATGCAGCTGCTGCACCAGACCTGGAGGTCCCGGATCGATCGCTTGAACGCCGCCGGAGTCATCTCCGGCTCGTCGGGCACGTACGGGGCCCGGCAGCGATTCAGCGCGTCAACGAGTAGACCGATGTCGTCCGTGCGGCAGAAGCGATATGCGGACATCGTTATTCAACCGGGGGCTTCGCCCCGCCCGCCTCCGCTCAAGCTTCGGCGAGGCTCGCCGAAGCGCCTGCGGCGCGAAGGCGGCCGGACCCCCCAACGCCGTCGCTCGCGGGGGCCCCGTTGCCCGCTCCGCTCCGGCGGGGCGCGCTTGTGGCGCGCCAACTACCTTAGCCGGGGGGCTTCCCCGCCCGCCTCCGCTGAAGCTTCTGCGAGGCTTCGCCGAAGAGCCTGTGGCGCGAAGGCGGCCGGCGGAGCCTCGCTAGAATAACTCGTCAGCGATATGAACTCCGCGACGGCCTTCCGGACGGAGGACCCGAGGAGGATAGTCCGTCGGTAGCGGATGGGCTCGTAGTATGCTGAAGCTCTTCCACCGAACATGACGATAGAGCTGGTGCTGCGATGAAACTGTGCGCGCTGACGTTCGCGCTTCTTGCGGCGGCCGCCGTCGCCGACCCGCCACCTGAGCGCGTGTTCTTCTCACGTGTCTTTCCGGCTCCGGGCGAACTCGGCCTGTTCATCGCCAACGCCGATGGCACGGACGAACATCCGCTGCTCTCGCCGCCGGATGTCGACTACGACGCGGCGTGGTCGGCGGACGGCGCGTGGATCGCGCTCACATCCGAGCGGAATGGATCGGCCGACATCTACCGCGTGCATCCGGATGGATCCGGTCTCGAACGGCTGACCGACAGTCCCGCGTACGACGATCAAGCGGCCTTCTCGCCAGATGGCCGGCAGATCGTCTTCGTGACGACGCGTGCCGGTGGCACGGCTGATCTCTGGACGCTCGACGTCCAGACGCACCGCGCCAAAGCGCTCACCTCAGGGCCCGGCGGCGATTTCCGCCCGGCGTGGTCGCCGGATGGCCAATGGATCGCCTTCTCGTCGGATCGCACCGCCGGACTGCCGTTCTCGCACGGCCGCTGGGAAGCGCTGCACGTCACAGACATTTATCTGATTCACCCGGACGGCTCAGGCGTGAAACGACTCACGGACCACACGGCCACCTGCGGCAGCCCGAAGTGGTCGGCCGACAGTCGCCGCGTGATCGCGTACTGCAACACCCCGCAGGAGACGATGGATTCCCGGCAGCAGGAGAGCGAGATCGACGCCGGGGCGACACGCGTCGTCACGATCGACGTGGCCACCGCGAAGGCCACAGAGGTGTCCGCCGGGCCTGGCGTGAAGATGTCGCCCGCGTTCGTCGCGGGCAACGACATCGCGTTCATCCGCAAAGACAAACCGGCCGGCATTCAGTACGTGAGCGGCAAGACAGGTCCGAAGGGACAGTTGCTCGGCGCCGCATGGTCGCCGGACGGTTCGCGCGTGGCCTTCCACAAAGTGCTCACGGCCGCTCCGCCGTACGGGAAGCCGATGTGGAGCCGCCTGCCTGCCTACGATCTCCGCCTTGGCGGGATGCAGCCGTCGTTTTCACCGTCCGGCGAGCGGTACGCGGCCGCCGACTACGTGCCGTCGCCGGCCGGCGGCAACACGCTGTCCATCGTGGATGCGGCGACGAACACCGCCACGCCCGCTCTTTCACGAGAAGGAGCGCAGCGTCCTCGGTCCGCAGTGGTCGGTGAAGGGCGATCAGATCATCTTCGGCATCGGCCATTTCGGCGCCTTCTTCAACGGCTTCCACGATCTCTTCCTCGGGAAGCCCGATCGCGTGGACGGCGGCGCGCAGATCGCGATGATCAACGTCGATGGCTCCGGCTTCCGTGAGTTGACGACCGGGCCGAACAACAATGGCTTCCCATCGATGTCGCCCGATGCGCACCCGCGTCGTCTATCGCACGTTTGGTCCCGCGGGCGAGGGCTTGCGCATCCTGAACATCGCGACGAAGAGCGGTCACGACCCTCACCGACGGCTACGACAACTTCCCGCTCTGGTCGCCGCGCGGCGATCTGATCATGTTCTCGCGCCTCGAGCAGGGCGACTATGAGATCTTCACGATCAAGCCTGACGGGACAGGGGTGAAGCGGCTGACGCGCACGCCCGGGAACGATGCACACATGGGCTGGTCGCCCGACGGCGAACACATCGTGTTCACCAGCGCGAGGATGGGATTCAAGGACGAAGTGATCTACACGAACGCGCCGCAGCCCTACGGCGAGCTGTTCGTGATGCGCTACGACGGCAGCGACGTGCAGCAGCTCACCGACAACCAGTGGGAAGATGGCACGCCGGCCTGGCAACCCCCGCCGCGTCCGGCACGCCAGGCCCGACGCTGAGCCCAATCGGAGCCTGTTGCATGGTGATTCAGCTCTTCGAGAACTACTGGTCGCCAAACCCGAACGCCAGCAGACGTTACCCACCGTCCTGACCAGCCTTGCGAATGGGATCACCGGGATAGCCGGGACACAGGACGCCGAGAGCCGCAGGGGAGTAGACGTCTAAACTGTGGGCTTGCCGTGCTGGCGTGTCCCCGGGGTGGCGGCCGGCTGCGCCTGATCGCGCGGATCGAGGAGACGGCCGTGATTGCCCGGATCCTCCGGCCCCTTGGCCTGCCGATCGAGAGCCCTGCGCCGCGTCCCCCGCCGACCATGCCCTTCCGCGATCGTGAAGATTGGGACGACGACACCTGGGTGATCGAGCCCTGCTTCTGACGATCTTCAACGACGCCCCGCCGTCGGCGCGCCGGAGCGTGTGCCCCGTGACGCGGCGCGACGCGTGACCCGGGACGCTTTCGCGTTGACACCGCTACACCGAGACGCTTCCTCTTGACACGGAGTCGGCGCGGGTCATACTCGGAGCGCAATGGGGCTGATCTGCGCTCTGGCCGTGGGAGCGGGGGTGTCCGATAGCCGGGCTTCGGTTCACGTCCGAGGCGGACCCCATCGTCGAGCGGCCGCCAATGTCGGCTATCGTGTCTGGGCGGGACATCCGCGTTCTCAGCGCATGTCGGTCATCCTTCTGCTTGCTCTGGCGCTCGCTCGACCCGCAGACGCGCGCCTCCAGCCAACAGGTGGGGACTCATTGCCCCGGCTGGAGATGGGCAATTTTCTGCCGGCCATTCGGGAGCAGCTTCAGCAGGCCTATGCAGCGGCCGAGGCGCAGCCCGCAGATCCCGAGGCGGCCGGGGCGCTGGGCATGGTCCTGGACGCCTACGAGCAGTACGATGCCGCCGCGCTCTGCTATCGGCGGGCTCAGCAACTCGATTCCCAGTCGTTTCGGTGGCGCTTCTACCTTGGGTGGGTGCAGGCGGTCCAGGGACGTCACGAGGACGCAGCCCTGACGCTGGCCGACGCCTTGCGCATGCACCCGGGATACGTGCCCGCCCAGTTGAAGCTCGCCGGGAGTCTGCTCGCCATCGGCAAATGGCAGGAGAGTGGCGAGGTCTATCAAGCGGTCAGCACGGCGCATCCCGAGAGCGCCGACGCCCAGTATGGTATGGGTCGGGTGTCTGCGGCTCGGGGCGATGCCACGGCCGCCGCCGCCGCGTACCTCAGGTCCGTCGAGTTGTTTCCCGACTATGGCGCTGCTCATTACGCGCTCGCGCTGGTCTATCGCACACTGGGCGACGACGAACGGTATCGGCAGCAGTTCCGCTGGTACGAGCAGAACAGAACGTCGGTCCCCCCGCTGGACGACCCATTGCGGGGCGCAGTCGCCCGACTCAACATGGGCTCCGTGGCTCACATTCGTCGCGGAGCGGACCTCGAACGCGCCGGCAAGATCGACGAGGCCATTCAGGAACAGCAGGAAGCCCTGCGCGTAGACCCCAAGGCCGTGCAGGCGCACATCAACCTCATCGCGCTCCATGGCCGCTTGGGTCAGTACGAATCGGCGGCCGAGCACTACCGGGCTGCGCTCGATCTCGATCGCAATCAGGCCGATCTTCACTACAACTACGGCGTGCTCCTGCTCAAACAGCGTCGACCTGAGGAGGCAGAAAGGGCGTTTCGCGCAGCCCTCGAGATCAATCCGTACTACGCCGACGCGCATGACAATCTCGGTGTGCTGTCCGAGCAGCAAGGCCGATTGAACGACGCCGTGCGGCAGTTCGAGGAAGCCGTCGAGAATCGGCCGAATGATCGGGCCGCCCATTTTCACTTGGGTCGTCTTCGGGCCAACCAGGCGGAATACGACGAAGCCATCCAGCACTTCCTGAAGACGCTCACGCCGGAGGACGAGAGCACGCCCCGTTACCTCTATGCGCTGGCAGCCACGTACGCACGGGCCGGGAACAGCGGAGAAGCACTGAGGTACGCCCGCACCGCCCAGGAGCAGGCAGCGGCTCGCGGTCAGGCCGAGTTGCTGGCCAGCATCGAGAGGGACTTTCCGGCCCTGGCGAAACGGTGACGACCGCCGAAACGCCATGAACAGGCCCACGTCTCCCTGGCGCTCACGGCGGTTGCTCTCAGCATTGCCGCAGCGCCCGCTCCGCTGTTCCGCGACATCGCCGCAGACGTGGGCCTGACGTTCCAGCATGTCACTGGAGCGACAGGCGACCATTTCATGCCCGAGATCATGGGCGCCGGAGTGGCGCTCCTTGACTACGACAACGACGGCGACCTCGATGTCTACTTGATCCAGGGCACCGCGCTCGATCCCGGCAAGCCACCGCTTTTCCCGCCGCCCGCCGGCGTCAAGCCCGGCAACCGGCTCTTCCAGAACCAGCTGTCGCCCACCGGGACGCTGCACTTCGTCGATGTGACCGAGAGCGCGGGCGTGGGTCACATCGGCTACGGCATGGGGGCAGCGACCGGCGACTACGACAACGACGGGTTTCTCGATCTGTACGTGACAAACGTCGGGCAGCAACGTCCTGTACCACAACAACGGCGATGGCACCTTCGCCGACGTCACCGGCAAGGCCGGGGTGGATGATGCCCGATGGAGCACCAGCGCGGCGTTCCTGGATTACGACAGCGATGGCTTCCTGGATCTCTTCGTCGGGAACTATGTGGACTTCACGGCCAAGGGCAACAAGCATTGCTATGCGCCAACCGGCGAGCCGGACTACTGCACGCCGATGGCCTACACGCCCGTCCCTTCCCGGCTGTTTCACAACCGGGGCAACGGCACATTCGTCGACGTCACTGAGTCCTCGGGAATCGGATCCTCGTACGGACCGGCGCTCGGTGTTCTCTGTGCGGACTTCAACGGGGACGGGCGCACGGACATCTTTGTCGCGAACGACACGGCAGCCAACCGGCTGTGGGTGAACCAGGGAGCAGGCACCTTCCGCGAGGCAGCCCTGGAAGCCGGTGTGGCGTACAACGCTGACGGCCGCGCGAAGGCCGGAATGGGTGTCACCGCCGAGGAAGTAGACGATGATGGCACCTTCACGTTGTTGGTGACCAATCTCACTCGTGAAGGCGCCACGCTTTTCCGCGGGAACCGCAAGGGCCTGTTCGAAGACGTGACGTCGCACGATGGCCTGGCAACGCCGACCTTCGGCTTCACCGGATTCGGGACGAGCTGGTTCGACTACGACAACGACGGGCGGCTGGATCTGTTCATCGCCAACGGCGCCGTCACCATCGTCGAATCGCTACGAGGCCAACCGTACCCTTACGGTCAGCGCAACCTGCTGTTTCACAATGAAGGCCAGCACCGGTTCTCCGAAGTGAGTGATGGTGCCGGACCTGCGTTCCAGCGGATCGATGTCGGCCGTGGCGTGGCGATCGGCGACATCGACAACGACGGGGCTGTCGATGTCCTCGTGACCAACAACAACGGCTCCGTGCGCCTCCTTCACAACGATGTCGGGGCCCGGCAGCACTGGCTCGAAGTGCGCCTGGTCGGCACGAAGAGCAATCGGTCCGGCATCGGCGCACGTGTTGCGCTCCTGCGGGACGGCGCGGCGCCGCAGTGGCGCAGGGTGCATACGGACTCGAGCTATCTGAGTGCCAGCGATGTGCGGGTTCACTTCGGCCTCGGGGAGCGTTCCGACGTGCGGGGCCTCGTGGTGCAGTGGCCCGACGGCTCCAGCGAAACGTGGGACCACGTCAAACCCAACCGGGTCGTTGTCCTTCGGCAAGGCACGGGCAGACCCCGATAGCCAGCTGAGCCGGGTCGCTCTCTGTTCCACGTGGCGACCGCAGTGAGTTGGCGTATACTGCCGCCGCCCATCAGAATCGCTTCGCGTTCAGCCGTCCAGGAGGAACGTTCCATGATCGCAAGAACACGCAGACGGACCGTCTCGTTACTGTGCCTGGGAGTGCTGGTGCTGATTGCGCTCGTCCCGCGAGACACCGCCGCGCAGGTGCTCTACGGATCGGTTGTGGGCGACGTCAAGGATGCGACCGGCGGCGCGCTTCCTGGCGCAACCCTGGTCATCACCAGCACCGACCGGGGCTTCTCCCGCGAGGCGGTGACCGACGCCGGGGGGCACTTCACCTTCTCGAACCTGCCTGCGGGCGTGTACAGCCTGAAGGCCCAGCAGCAGGGCTTCAAAGGCTTCGAGCAGAAGGAAGTCACCGTCACCATCAACGCCGTCATCCGGGTGGACGTCACGCTCGAAGTTGGCAACGTCGGCGAGACCGTCACCGTCAATACGGAGCGCACCGACGCTCCAGACCGACACGGCCGAGGTGCACGACACCCTGGTCGCGGCGGAGCTGGTGAATGCGCCGGTGCCCCTGGGCCGCAACTACCAGCAGATGTACAGAATGCTGCCAGGCTTTGCGCCCCCGATCAACTCGCACTCCATCCCGAGCAATCCGTCGCGATCCCTCGAATTCACGGTCAACGGAACGAGCGACGACCAGAACAACACGCGCATCGACGGCGTCAGCACCTACAACGTCCAGCTGCCCCACGTCTCCTCCTACGTGCCGACGCTCGAGGCGATCGAGGAGGTCAACGTCGTCACCAGCAGCATGGGCGCCGAGCAGGGGCTGGCCGGCGGAGCCGCGATCAACCTGCGGACCAAGAGCGGCACCAATGCTTTCCACGGATCCGGTTTCGAGTACTTCAGCAACCAGGACCTGAAGGCCTGGCCGATGCGGTTCGGTGACGCCGCGTTGAACACCGGCAAGAAGCCGGAGGCCAGCTACAACCAGTACGGCGGGACCGTCGGCGGCCGCATCGTGGAGAACAAGGCCTTCTTCTTCGTCAGCTACGAGGGTACGAGGGACCATCGGGTCGTCGACCGGACGGTCACGATACCGACGCCGTCGATGCTTCGGGGTGACTTCTCAGGGTCAGATTCGCCGATTTACGATCCGCTCTCCGGGAATGCGGACGGCACCGGGCGGACGCAGTTCCAGGTGCTTTCCGGGCGACCCGAACTACGGGCTGTGCAACACCGCGACGAATCCGAGCTGCCTCAACATCATTCCCGCCGCGCGGATGGATCCGATCGCGCAGCAGATCGCGAGCCACATTCCCGCCAACAACATCGACCGGGCGAGCCGCAACTACTTCTCCCAGGGCCCGTTCGAGTCCGACCGCCGACAGGTGGACACGAAGATCGACTACAACGTGAATTCCAAGTTCAACCTCGCCGGTACCTTCGGTCTCCTCCATTTCAACACGTCGGTGCCCACCATATTCGGTGAGGAAGCGATCGGGCGGCCGATTGGCGGCAGCAGCAACCCTGGTAAGGGTCACGGCAACATCGTACCGGACCACCGTGATGGGCACCTACATTTTCAGCCCGACGTTCCTCATGGACGCACACTTTGGATTTGCCAAGCAGGTGACGAACTCGGAGCAGCCGGGCCTCGGCACGAACATCGGGAGCGACGTGCTGGGCATTCCGGGCACCAACGGCACGCGCCTCTTCGAGAGCGGCTGGCCCACGTTCGAGTTCGAGGACTTCGCCACGGTCGGTGTGAACGAGAACTTCATGCCGTACTACCGGCACGATCCGCAGTCGCAGTACGTCGTGAACTTCAACCTGATGAAGAAGGCGCACAACATTCGGTTCGGCGCCGACTTCTATCGCATGGGGTTGAACCATGCGCAGGCGGAGTTCATCACGGGCGGCTTCGGCGCGCAGGGCGGCTTCGAGTTCGACCGCGGCATCACGGAGCGGTGCGAGGTCGTCGATCCGGCGTCGGGCAACTGCCAGCGGACCTCCGCCGGCTCCCGCTCCAACAGCGCGGCAGCGTTCGTGCTCGGCCAGGCCAGCCGCGCCGGCAGAACGCTGCAGGTGCCGGACGAGTACAGCGTGCGGGCAGACCCCTTCAGCTTCTACGTCCGCGACCGGTGGACCATCGGCGACAACCTCACGGTCGACTACGGCACGCGGTGGGAGTACTTCCCGCTTCCGACCCGACCCGACCGCGGCATCGAGCGGTACGACGTCACCACCAACAAGGTGCTGCTCTGCGGGATCGGCGACATACCCACCGACTGCGGCATCAAGGCGAGCAAGACGCTCTTCGCCCCGCGCGTGGGCATGGCCTATCGCATCGGCGACACCATGGTCGTGCGCGCGGGCTACGGCCTGACCAACGATCCGTACTATGGGATCGAGATCGTTCGGGCGAACTACCCGATCCTGACGCAGCTCAACCTCGAATCGCCCAACGGCCTGACGCCGGCGGCGACGCTGGCCGGAGGGATTCCCGCGATTACCGTGCCCGATCCGGGCAATGGCATCATCGACATCCCGAGCAACTATGCGTGGGCGGGCTATCCGCAAGAGCTGAACCGCGGGTACATCCAGTCGTGGAATTTCACCGTCCAGCGGGAGCTGCCGTGGAAGTTCACGGGCCAGATCGGGTACGTGGGCACGCACTCGACACGGCAGCTCGGGCTCAGAGACATCAATGCCGGCCAGGTCATCGGCGCCGGCGAGGGAGGCCGGCCCCTGCAGCAACAGTACGGCCGGACGGCGTCCACCGTGTTCCTGCAGCCCGTCGGCATCGGGGCAGTACAACTCGATGCAGGCGCAGCTGCATCGGCGGTTCGCCGACGGCCTCAGCCTGAGCGTGAACTACACCCTGGCGAGGGCCAAGAGCGACAACGAGAACAGCTCGTTCACGCCGAACGTTCAGGCGCTGGCGTACTCGAGCCGCAACTACGCGCTCATCAGCACCGATCGCACCCACAACGTGGGTATCACCAACTCGTGGGAACTCCCGTTCGGCCCCAACCGACGGTGGCTGAAGGACGGCGGCGTGCTTTCGTATATCGCCGGCGGGTGGCAGGTGAACAACCTGATCAGCATGATGAGCGGCCCACCCTTCACCGTGTTCGCCGACGGCACGTCGCTGAACCTGCCGGGCAGCAGCCAGACGGCGGACCAGGTGAAGCCCGTCGTCAAGCTCGGTGGGGCCGGCAGCGGAACGCCGTACTACGATCCCTCGTCGTTTGCCGAGGTGAACGAAGCGCGGTTCGGCAACACCGGCTACAACATCCTGCGCGCGCCTGGCGTGTTCAACTGGGACTTCGGGCTCACGCGCGAGTTTTCCATCACCTCCGGCGTCAAGCTGCAGTTCCGCATGGAGGCGTTCAACTTCACGAACACGCCGCACCTCGGGATCCCCGACAACAACGTCGGCGACGGCGCGGACTTCATGACGATCACGGGCGTGCAGGATCTCGCGCGGGAAGGCATCGACGAGCGGCAGTTCCGGCTGGGTTTCCGCCTCGTCTTCTAGGCACGCTGCCAGGGCACGGATTCACGGACGATAGGAAGGATTTGGACGATAGGAAGCATTAGACGGGGGCAAGTAACGGTGTGCCGGTTATCCGACCGCCCGCGAGTCCACCCCGAGGCTGTGCCACAGCCTCGAGCCGGCACAGCGAGAGGAATCTCCGGCGCGCGGCCAGGTCCCGCGGGCACCACGTCAGGGCGAACCTGCTGCAGGATCAGCAGTCCAGTTCCCGCGCCCCTCGTCGCTCGATCGTGGCGAGCGCGAATCGTCCGACGCCCGCGGGACGCTGGTCGCTAACGTTTAATGCCGTTCTGGCGACCAACTGCCAAGCGACAACTGAAGGCCTGTGGACACTGCGGGAGTCGCAACGATCGACAAGATCGCTGGACGGACGATTGCCGTAACTGCCCGCGCTTCTCGCGGACGATGCGGAAAGGGCAGCGACGTGCTCTTCGGTCCGGCTGCCGGTTGCTAAGGCGTCGTGAGCTGCTTCTTGAGCGAACTCTCGAGAGCCTTGGCGGCTTCCAAGTGAGCGTAGACGGTCGGATAGATGGCGGCCGCGAACTGATTGATCCGCATCGTCGTCGGATTGTCCCCCGGGTCCGGAAGAAGGGCGACGGTCACGGCTGTCGCAGGTGTCTTGCCGTGCATCGCGACGGTCCACTGCTCGAGTGTCTTCTTGTCGATTCGCGGCGCCAGCTGGTCGATCAAATCCTTGTGCTCGTCCACCATCGCGCTCGCATACTCGCGATCGAAGGCCGCGCCGCTTCTCGTAGCCAGCTTATCCCGCTGATCCCGATGCTTGTCGTCGAGCTGCCCGGGAGCCTCGATCTTGAGATCCGAGGCCAGTGCCTCGAGCTTACCGGCGGTGCCAGTGTGGTTGTCGATCATCATCTGCGCGTAGGTCTTGACCGCGTCCGTACTGCCGCGTTCTACCGCCAGCCTTCCGAGATCGATCTCGGCCATATTGACCAGTGCGAGGTGGTAGATAAAATCCTTGGAATCCTGATGGGCAATCTCGGGCGCAACGCTCGTGCCGGCGGTGGCCGGCTCGCTGGCTCTAGTCTGTCCGAGGTCCTTGCCCCGGTTGCTCGAGCAGCCGGCGGTCAACGTCGTCATCACAGCCAACGATAGGAATGCCATCCTCTTCATTACAGCTCCTCGCGAACTCAGACATAAGACGACTGCAATGTGGACGCCGACTGCAGCTGGTTATTGCTGAACAGGTGCGAGAGCTGGACAAGCGTGCGCGGCCGTCCTCGAATCCGACACCAATTTGCACAACTGAAACTCCACCCGGTACACAGCTGCCTCGGCAACGCGTCGATCAGTCACAGCGTTGTCTTCCTGGTGTCCTCGACTTCCTGAGTCTTTGCGCGCATCGCCCCAGTGATGCGGAGTGGGCGCCGAGGTGGCGCCCTCTTCTTCTGCATGGCTTCTCCTATGGGGGAATTCCAGTCGATAAGAGCGGTGGCCGAGCCCGCTCGGCTGCGCACCACGATGCCGCGTGGCATGAGAATACGGGCAAGGGACGGTGGTATCAGGCTTGCGTTTCCAGGTGGTTGAGGTGCCACCTTAGTGGCGATGTGAATCTGGTCGAGACTTAGGGAGGATTCCAATATGGGCGCGTGCAGAAGGACCTTTGTGGTAATCGGGCTGGCGTCGCTGGCGACGCTACCCCTGACGGCGCAGACGACGCCGGCGAAGCCGGCGGGTCAGAATGGGAAATCGGCCGGCCCCGCGGGCCCCGGCAGGCTCTCCGGGGCGGATACCAAGTTCGTGCTCGAGGCAGCGAACGGCGGCATGGCCGAGGTGTCCCTTGGCAAGTTGGCGGCGGAGAAGGCCACCAGTCCTGACGTCAAGCAATTCGGGCAGCGTATGGCCGACGACCATTCAAAGGCAAACGAGGAGCTGAAGGCCTTGGCTTCGCAAGAAGGGCGTTACGCTTCCGACGGACGTGGATCCCGCCGCGAAAGCTGTCGAAGCGCGTCTCGCGAAACTCTCGGGCGCGGCCTTCGATAAGGCCTACATGCAGGATATGGTCAAGGACCACGACAAGGACGTCGTGGCGTTCAGGCACGCCTCCACGGCGGCGACTGACGCGGACCTGAAGGCCTGGGCCGCGAAGACGCTGCCCACGCTGCAGGAGCACCAGAAATTGGCGAAGTCGTTGAGCGCGACGGTCGGCGCCAGCGCGGCGAAGAAAGTCGGCTAGGAGTAACTCTATTCAACGGAGATTCAAAAGAACTCTGGATCGATTGTCGCGACGGCGTTATCGATTCGTTGTTGTACAACTTCAGCCGGGCGCATCAGATGCTTCGCGTGAATGAGCTTTGCGCAAAGCCACCTGATGCTCCCGGCCGTTTTTTTAACGTCTTGCTGGTCAGCGTGCCACCTCCGCGATAGATGGCCCCACGTGCGATAGGTGCAGGTGGATCCGCAAATGGGGAAGCGGTCCCTAACGGATGTGGTTCGCACCGAGGTTTGATGCCAGTGACGATTTCAACGTCGAGTCAGGATCTCGGGTTACGTGTGCGTCGAACTGCAGTGCTTCCGGATCCGGCAGGTCAGTCCCACTAGCCCTGTGCCTACGAGGATGATACCGGCCGGCTCGGGCACGGGGCCGCTGTCGTCCAGCCGCCCCTTACCGACGAACAGGCTCCCGTCCTCTTCACCGAGCGAAAATACCATCCGGAACTCAATCACCGGAAATGCTCGAACGACGGCGAGACTCCGCGGCAGCGCGGCGCTCGAGAGCGCGGATCCGGCAGGATCGACGAACGACAGAATAGGAAGTAGAAACGCCTCCTCGTCAACCCGCGAGCGCCCGTTGGCAGCCATCGCGAACAGATCGGCTCCTGGCTCAAACCCACCGAAGAAGCCGTTGTTCAAGGTGTCGAACACCGGTGGCGTAAACGGCGACGCCCATGTCAGATTGAGGCTGAAGCTACCGGCGGGCCCGAAGAGTCCGCGTTTCGTCGGGCTCGTCGGTTTCCCGGTTCGGCAGGGCGGGATCGAACACGAACGATCCGTGGATCTCGTCCCCCTCCTTCAGGTCGCCACCGGTGATCTGGGTCACTATCTCCGGTGCCAGGGGAAACACATGAGTCACGTCCACGGTGAACGGCACCGTGATGCTCTCGGCGGCAGCTTAACGTCTGTGAGCGGTGCCGTGAGGGCCGCGACGACGCACGCGATGGTGAGGGTGGGTCGAGCCATGGTTCTGCTCCTTCCCGAGGTGCGCGGTAAAAGACCCGGTGCATGCAATGCACGGGCCCGCCCCGGGCCATTGTGAAGTGGCCCCTGGCGCGGCGCGCAGCCGCACCGGAGGCACGTTCCGTTTCGCTCCGCGTAAACAGCTCCCGCTTGACAACATTTCGATTGTTAGCTAAATATAGATTATGAACAAAGTGTTCAAAGCGCTGTCGGATCCGACGCGCCGTCGCGTGCTGCAATTGCTCCGGGAGCGGCCGATGTCAGCGGGAGAACTGTCCGATCACTTCGCTGTGTCGAAGCCGACCATGTCGGCCCATTTCGCCGTGCTGCACGAGGCGGGGCTCATCGAAGCGGAGAAATCCGGACGGACGATCATCTACCGGCTGGTGATGTCGGTCCTGGAGGAGGCGCTGCTCGGCTTTGCCCAGACCTTCGGGTGGGGCTTGGAATCGAAGCGGGCGACTCGCGTCACTCACCACAAGTTGGCGAAGCGGCCCGTCAAAGGAGAAGTCTGACATGGCACTCAGCTGGATCTCGTCCCGGATCGGGTCGGTTTTGCCCCTCATTGCTATCGGGCTGGCGCTCGCGAACTGGAACGCCAGACCCGCCGCGGCGTGGGCGTGGGCGGCAGTCATCGTGATCTCCGTGGTCATGGTCGTCGTGCAGCGCCTCTCGCAGCTCGCCTTGAGCCGATCGTCGGGAGATGCCGCGTCGGCTCGGAGCGTCGACTCTGTTGACGGCGCCGTCGTGTTCGGCGCGTTGATGATGATCATTCCGCTGGCGCTGACACTCGCGCACGCGTATGGCGTCGTGGACGATCCAGACAGCGGGATGCGACGTACGACCATGATCATGATCGGTGCGTACTTGGCCATGACCGGCAACGCCATGCCCAGGATGCTCCCGCCGACGTCGTCAATGCCGTGCGGCGGCGCCCGAGTGCAGGCGTTTCAGCGGTTTGCTGGTTGGACGTGGGCGCTCTGCGGTCTTGGATTCGCCATGACGTGGCTGGCGCTGCCAATCGACGCGGCGACGCCCATATCGATGGCACTGGTGGCTACCGCCATAATCGTGACGATCGTGCAACTCCTGCGCCTTCGCAAGCCGCGGCCACACGCTCCGCGCCTGAACTAACCACACAGCCGCCGTGACCGAACGGACGGCGTCGAGTCCGTCGTTGCCGCCGCCCACAGGAAACACTCTGCGCTCAGGAAGGAGTTGAACCATGCGTTGCCGCTGCGGCGACGCTCTCGCAGGTTCACGTACCCGTTCTGGCTGTGAACGGCTCGCTGAATCGCCAGGTGCGGGCCGGCGAGAACTTGAACGACGATCAGGACGCGCTTTCGCAACACCGGTGCCGGCCGCGCATTGAAGCGGCGCCGAGTCGACTGCTCGATGGCGGTCGATGAAGCATTGGATGTCGAGGACCTCGCCGGTAGTGGAATCAGCGACGCGGTAACCGCGTGCACCACGATGAGGATGAGATGAACAAGAAGGTGTGGTCAATCACGGGCGTTGGCCGCGGCATCGGCACCGAGTATCGCCAGGGCGGCTTTGTGGGCCGGGGGCGTCGCGGTGTGGGCCCGGGCTGAAACGGCGTCGCGGTGTCCAGGGCCTTGGGACGGTCGACCGACCTGCTGACGGCGTCGCGCTGGATGTCACGAGGCGTAGCGATGCCCGAAGCGGCGGTGCACGCGCCCCGCTGTCGACCCGGTTCGGTCGGATCAAGGATGTGGGGATGGAGATCGAGAGTGACGTGACCCGAGCGCTGCTTGCGCATCACCGGCACCACCGCGCGGTG